>NZ_KB849560.1 GCF_000368585.1 Acinetobacter venetianus RAG-1 = CIP 110063 | reverse complement strand
AGTAAAAATCCACACAAGTTGTTCTTCTATTCTCTTAATGATCTTCTCAATGGTTCATCACCATCAAGCTAGGTCGGCTATATTACTCTAAATTTCTTCAAAGTCAACAGGTAATTTAGATATTTTATAAACTTATCAACCAACCCAAGAATCTAACCAATCTAGCCAAATCCTTGTTTATCAACAAGTTTTTATCTGCATCACCGCCGATGGATGTGCATTCTACAGCATTCCTCAACGCTTGCAACCCTGTTTTTCATTATTTTCTTTTGCATGTTTCTTTTTTCTACAAATTCATTGTTTTCGTTGTTTTTATCATCTATTTACGTATAAAAAGCAGGCTCTAGGCCTGCTCTTTATTATTTTTATTTCGATTTAGTCGGTGAAAGTCACACGTGCAATCGCTTTTTTGCCTGACTGAATGATTAAAGTTACGTTTTCTTTTACAGAGTAGCTCATATCAACCACATTCCAGTCGACTTTAACAGCGCCACGACCCACAGCGTCTTTTGCAGCGGCAGCATTCGGGTTTAAACCTGCAACTCGAAGAATGGTTGCAATAAACATCTCACCACCAAACTCAGCACGAGAAATTGTTACTTCAGGAGTATCTTCTGGAACTTCACCTTCTGTCACACGGTTGCCTGCACTCTTATGTGCATTTTCAGCTGCTTCTGCATCATGGAAACGTTCAACCAACTCAAGCGCCAAAATACGTTTGATCTCTTGTGGATTACGACCAGCAGCCATTTCATCAAGTAGAACTTTGATTTCGTCTAATGACTTAAAGCTGAGTAAATCAAAGTAACGTTCAATCAAGCTATCTGGCATCGATAGAATTTTTTGGTACATCGCACCTGGGGTATCAAATACACCAATATAGTTACCCAAAGATTTAGACATTTTATTCACGCCATCTAAACCTTCAAGAATCGGCACAGTAATGCACACTTGTGATTCTTGACCGTAACGACCTTGTAGGGTACGTCCCATCAATAAATTAAAAGTTTGGTCTGTTCCACCTAACTCAACATCAGCTTCAAGCGCAATAGAGTCATAACCTTGAACCAATGGATAAAGGAATTCGTGAATTGCGATTGGTTGATGGTTGCTATAACGCTTTGTAAAGTCATCACGCTCTAACATACGTGAAACAGTTTGTTGGCTTGCCAATTGAATGAGATCAGCAGCAGATTTTTGATTAAACCATTCTGAGTTAAAACGTACTTTGGTTTTATTTGGATCTAAAATTTTAAAAACTTGTTCCTGGTACGTTTTTGCGTTGGCAATCACCTGCTCTTGTGACAACGGCGGACGCGTTGCACTTTTGCCCGTTGGGTCACCGATCATCGCAGTGTAGTCACCAATCAAGAAAGTTACTTCATGACCAAGGTCTTGGAAAGTTTTTAACTTATTGATAAGTACGGTATGTCCTAAGTGTAAATCTGGAGCCGTTGGATCAAAACCTGCTTTCACACGGAGTGGGCGATTCTCTTTTAATTTCTTCAGTAAATCTTCTTCAGAAATAATCTCATGCGTGCCTCGTTGAATGAGAGCAAGCTGTTCTTCGGCGGGCAAGAAATTTGACATCACAAAACCTAAACACATCAGTTATTCAATTTGTGCGATATACTAACATTTTTTCAGCATCTTGCAGGGGAAGTTGTACATGAGCGCAATCTATATTGGTGTAATGACAGGCACGAGCATGGATGGTGTTGATTTTGTTGCAGCTTCATTTGAGCCTCTGATCATTCATGCGACTTTAACGCTTCCTTTCGAGCCAGAGTTACGTGATGAGTTAATGGCGTTAACATTACCTGATGACAATGAAATTGATCGCATGGGCAAAGCTGATGTGACCTTAGCGCAAATGATTGGTCATGGCATTAACCAACTTATTGAAAATAACAAGCTCGACCGAAAGCAAATTAAAGCCATTGGTTCTCATGGGCAAACCATTCGCCATCGTCCTGAACATGGTTTCACGCTACAAATCGGCGACCCTAATATTATTACTGAGATTACTCAGATTCCTGTTGTATCAGATTTTCGTCGTCGTGACATGGCGGCAGGTGGTCAAGGTGCTCCATTGGTGCCTGCTTTTCATCAAGCCTTGTTCCAACATGACAGTATCCACCGTGTCATCCTCAATCTCGGTGGAATTGCAAATGTGAGTATGCTGCCTGCTAATAATCCTGAAGCCGTTTACGGCTTTGATACTGGTCCAGCTAATATTTTGATGGACGCGTGGTGCCAACGTC
This sequence comes from Acinetobacter venetianus RAG-1 = CIP 110063, assembly GCF_000368585.1. Classification (GTDB taxonomy): domain Bacteria; phylum Pseudomonadota; class Gammaproteobacteria; order Pseudomonadales; family Moraxellaceae; genus Acinetobacter; species Acinetobacter venetianus. The sequence continues at coordinate 214,904 of NZ_KB849560.1, read as the reverse complement.
ATACAGGTCATCCTTATGATGAAAATGGCGACTGGGCTGCGTATGGTCAACCAATTCGTTCATTGCTAGATCGTTTACAAACCCATGAGTTCTTTGCAATCGAACCACCCAAAAGTACGGGTCGGGAAGACTTTAATCTTGAATGGCTTGATGATCAAATGATCGACTGGCGCAATGATCTTGATTATGACGAGATCGAAGATACACCCGAAAATGTACAAGCGACTTTAATGAAACTCACCACACGTGCGATTAAAAAAGCGATTTATCGTAGTAAAGAATTGATGCCAACGGGTGAGGTTTATGTCTGTGGCGGTGGTGCTTATAACTCGCATTTGCTTGAGCAACTCCGTTGGCGTTTGCGTAAACATAACTGGTCAGTACAAACCACAGATGTACTCGGTTTAGCGCCAACTTGGGTAGAAGCAACAGCGTTTGCGTGGTTGGCAATGCGTTTTGTAGATCAGTTAAGTGGTAATTTACCAGCCGTGACTGGCGCTGCTGGTGGGCGTATTCTTGGAACGATTACGGCGATATAAAAGAAATAAAAAAAGCTTCTCATTTTGAGAAGCTTTTTTTTATTTCAGTATCTTTTTAGATCGAGAAAGATGAACCACAGCCACAAGTTGTTGTTGCATTTGGGTTTTGTACCACAAAACGAGAACCTTCCAAGCCTTCTAAATAATCAACTACAGATCCAACTAAGTATTGATAACTTAGTGAATCAACTAGCATTTTCACATCGCCATTGATAAATTCTGCATCATCTTCGTTGACGCTTTCAGCAAAATTAAAACCATAAGAGAACCCAGAACAACCACCACCTGTTACATATACACGTAACATGAGATCGTTATTCCCTTCACTTTCGCGCAATTGGCGAACTTTTTTAGCCGCATTATCCGACAATTCAAGAGCTTGAGCGTTCATGATAGAGAGTCCTCAGAATTCAGTATGTCTTTAAAAAGAAAAGACCCGATATAAGTATAACATACTCATTATCGGGTCTGTATTTGAACTTTAAAGTGCGATTAAAGACTTTTTACAAGATTATTTGTAATTCTCTTCTTGCATACCGCATTCAAAATTCTTCGGATTCTCTTTACAACGGAACTGCCATAACAGTTTCATCATGCGTTTATCATAAATTCCTTTTGCTGTCAGGCTGATACGCGCTTCACGCATAAGTTTTTGATAACCAGGTTTATCTGAATCAGGAATTTCCATCCAATATTTCTGCGGAATATCTGCTTTCATTTTACCCAAGATTGTAAATGCACGTGGCAATTGTGACTTCACCCACTCTCTTGATTTTTGTCCAAAACCTTCAGGAAACTTGTCATGACGAATAATTAAATTTCCTGTCACTTGTAGGATAGGATAATTTACAATCGCCCCTTTCGTGCCTAAACCTTTGTGAAGTTCAAGTGGCTTAAATGCTGCAGCGGGTGCACCAATAATATCAACCTGACCATTATTGAACTTAGCACCAAAATTTGTAATATCAGAACTTACTGCCTGCGCACCCACTTGTGTTGCCATGATTTTTTGTGCTTCATCATAGTCTAGAACCGCAATTTTTTTACCTGCGGCTTTTGCAACAGTGTTGATATTACGATCATTCACTAGAAGATAAGCATCGCCAACTGGAATAACACCTACAACTTCATATTTACCATTGACCATGGCTTTGGCAAAAGTCGGACTCGCCAAACCCTGCATGATTTTCACAGCTAACTTAAGATCTGTAATCGCACCAATCGCATCTAAAGAGCCTGTGAACTGGTTAAATTGGCGACCACGCATCCCTGTAATACTGACACCATCACATTTACCCGCTTTGAAGTCCTCAGCGATTACAGCCTCATTTGTGCCAACACGAAGATCAATATCAGCCCCCCAGTTCTTTGCTGCAAGCTGATAGTCTTTCATTAGGGCATACACGTCACCGCTCTTACCTACGAGATCAAATACACAGATTGTTTGTTTCGCTTGAGTGCCTGCTGACACAGCAGCAATCCCTGTTGCGAGTAATAAAGTTTTAAACCATTGCATCTTATTTTTTCCTTTGCATCTATGCTGATTGTTGTGAATATTCTTAAATTCTGAATGCCACTCAATCCTAGATATGGGTCTCAAATGAATATATGTTCCTATTCAATCGTATTTAATCTTCCTGATTAAAAACATATTTTTAAATCTTCACGATTTCATTTGCTTTTTATGTCTTTATGATTGCTATATTTATTAATAAAGACAATGACTTAAATGACAACACAACAAAAACAAAAAGCCTAGAAAAATCTAGGCTTTAAGTATGCTTTTTTGCAATTCTGGATTATTCACCAGGTAATGCACATTCAAAGTTCGCTTTATCTACTGAACAACGTGCTTTTTTCAATACAGACATCATACCAGCATCATAAATACCACGCTTAGTTAAATCCATACGACCATCACGTAATAATTTTTGGTATTTTAAAGTGTCTTCAGCAGTTAATTTCATTTTGTATTTCGCTGGGATTTCAGCTTCATAACGTTTGATCATCGAGAAAGCTTTTGGAAGTTGCTTCACAAAGTAGTCACGAGATTTTTGACCAAAACCTGCTGGGAATTTTTCTGGACGAATGACAAGATCCGCAGTCACCTGAAGTACAGGGAAGTTGAACATCGCACCATTTGTACCCAAACCTTTGCTTAACTCTAATGGTTTGTACGCATAAGCTGGAGCACCAACCATATCTACTTGACCATTGTTGAATTTAGCAGCGAAGTTTGAAATATCAGAAAGAACAGCTTGAGCACCTACACGTTGCACCATGATTTTTTGTGCATCGTCATAACCCAATACTGCGAATTTTTTACCAGCTGCTTTTTCAATTGAGTTGATGTTTTTATCACGTACAAAAATATAAGCAGCACCTAATGGTGTGATACCCGCAACTTCGTATTTGTTACCACCAAGGTTGGTCGTCATTTTTGCAGCATTACGAGCATCTAGCACAAATGTGATTGCACGTTGTGCGATTTCATTGCTTGGTGCACCACCTAAAGAGTCGATAGAACCCGCAAATTTATTGTATGGACGAGCACGCATTGCTGTCATCGCTACAGCAGCACATTTACCCGCTTTAAAGTTATTGTCCGCAACCTGTTCATCTGTAAGTGCAACAAGGTTAACATCTGCGCCCCAGCCTTTTGCCGCTAAAGCCCAGTCTTGCATCATTTTGTATGATTCACCTGACTTCCCTAATAAGTCGAATACACACACGTCTACAGCTGCTTGAGTTGAAGCAGATACACCTAAGATTGAAGTTGCTGCGATAGCAAGTGCCATTTTTTTCATATTTTTCATCCTTTCACAAACTTTATGTTTGTCTCCTTGTACGAAGCAAATATTAATCATGTTTTATGAAAAAAAATAGAGCTTGTACTCTATTTTTCTTTTAACTTTGTTTAATTTTTGTCCCACTTGATGAATTAAACTTCTTTTTATAAACATATTTGTTATAAAAATTTTTCTTTTAGTTATGACCTTATACGCCATAACTAAAAGGTTACTTTTATTCTCCGCTTAGCGAACATTCAAAGTTAGTTCGCTCGACTGTACAACGAGCACGTTTAAGTACGTTCATCATCGTAGCGTCGTATACTCCTTGCTTGGTTAAATTCATACGACCATCACGCAACATCTTTTGGTAGCGCTCGCGATCTTCATTAGACAGTGTAATCCTCTTGGCATTCATCCCTGCTTCAAGGCGCTGTACCATCGAGAAATTACTTGGTAATTTTTTAATAAACCACTGTCGTGACTGTGCACCAAAATTAGCAGGAAATTTACTTGGACGAATAATCAGATCACCTGTGATATTCACCACAGGGAAATCAAACAATGCACCATTTGCTAAACCTTTGCTGATCTCTAAAGGTTTATATGCATATGCAGGCGCAGCAATCACATCTACTTTTCCGCTGTTAAACTTTTTCACAAAGTCAGAAATATCAGAAGGAACCGCAACTAAGTCAATGCTTTCAACAATCGCTTTTTGCGCCTGATCATAATGTAAGTAGGCAAACTTTTTGCCTTTGGCTTTTTCGATCGTATCAATGTTTTTATCACGCACAAAGATATACGCTAGACCGACCTGAATAATCCCTGCAACCTCAAATTTATCACCATTTACAGTTGCTGTAAGACGATGTCTATTTCGCTTATCAAGTACATAGCTAATTGCTTTTTGTGCAATCGCATTACTGGTCACTGCACCTACAGCATCAACAGACCCTGCAAATTTATTATATTTACGAGCACGCATTGAGGTCATATAGACACCATCACATTTACCCGCATCAAAATCTTTTTCTGCCTTTTCCTCATCTTGATAAGGAATTAACTCGATATCACCCTGCCAAGTTTGTGCAGAGAGTTTCCATTCTTCAATCAGTTTATAAGACTCCCCAGCCTTACCCAATAAATCGAATACGCAAATTTCTTGTTTTGCCTGTACAGGAGTAGCCACGACAAATAGAGTTGCAGCACTCAATGCCCAAAGTCCTTTTTTCATCTTGTTTTCCCTTATTTGCTGTTTTTGCATATTTTTCCATCAGCTAGAAATCAATATAGTCAGGTTTTGATTAAAAGCCCAGCATTTTTCTCTACATACGTCGAGTTTTTTTAATTTTTGATAATACTCATCACATTTTTACAAATAACGAAATGAGCTCACTTTATACGTAATCATTTCAAGGAAATGATTACGTATTCTTAAAAGAGATTTACTCTCCGCCTAATGAGCATTCAAAACTGGTTCTTTCGACCGTACAACGAGCTCTTTTCAAAACACTCATCATGATCGGATCGTAGACCCCTTGTTTGGTGAGGCTGATTCGACCATCCCTTAGTATTTGCTGATAACGAACCTCATCCTCTTTAGGAAGCTTCAGTTTATATTTTGCAGGGATTTCATTTTCTAGGCGCTTCACCATCGCAAAGCTTTTCGGAAGTTGCGTTACAAACCACTCCCTTGAACGTATCCCAAAGTTAGTTGGGAATTTTTCAGGGCGAATAATCAAATCTCCCGTAATATTCACAACAGGAAATGAAAACATTGCGCCACCTGAAGCAATCCCTCGTTCAATTTCTAAAGGTTTATAGGCATAAGCTGGTGCAGCAATGACATCGACTTGGTTACTATTAAATTTTTTCACAAAATCTGAAATTTCAGATGGAACGGAAACCATTTCGAGACTATCTACAATCACCTTTTGCGCCACGTCATAATGCAAATAGGCGAATTTTTTCCCTTTGGCTTTTTCAATGGTATTTAGATTTCTATCATGTACAAACACATAGGCCAAACCAAACTGCAAAATACCAGCCACTTCATATTTCTGATTATCTACAGTTGCTAATAAGCGGCGCTTATTTCGTTTATCTAGCGCAAAACTAATCGCTTTTTGCGCAACATGATTACTGGTCACGCCACCAATTGCATCAATCGAACCAGCAAAGCGATTATATTTACGTGCCCGCATAGAGGTCATATAAACTGCATCACATCGCCCAGCATCAAAATCATTTTGCGCTTTGGCTTCATCTTGATATGGAATCAAACGAATATCAGCTTGCCAGCTTTTAGCCATCACAGCCCATTCCTCAGTGACCTTAAAGGTATCTCCTGCTTTGCCAAGTAAATCAAATACACATACTGTTTGCTTTGCCTGTACTTGATTCATCAACCCCATTGATGCCAAAACAGATAAAACAAATAACCCCTTTTTCATTTCGTTACCCTATAAAAATAAAATGATCAAACGCACAAAAAAATTAAAATTATTCGCCCCCAAGGCTGCACTCAAAATTAGTTCGCTCAACAGTACAACGTGCTCGCTTTAATACACTCATCATCGTTGCATCATAAATTCCACGTTTGGTAAGCCCCATGCGTGCTTCACGTAAAATTTGCTGATAACGGGTTTTATCTTCATTGCTGAGATTTATTTTGTATTTGGCAGGTAAGTCTGCTTCTATTCTTTGAATCACTGCGAAATTACTTTTGAGACGGCTCAAAAACCAAGCTCTTGAGTTTTCGCCAAAATTACTGGAGAACTTATCTGGACGAATGATGAGATCCATCGTCATATTCACTGCGGGAAAGGTAATGATAGCACCGTCATTACCCAAACCTTTATCAAGCTCTAACGGTTTATAGGCATAAGCTGGCGCTGCCATGATATCGGCCTGACCATTGTTAAATTTTTTGGCGATGTCAGAAATATCAGATAGTACCGCTTGACCACCAAGGCTTTTTACAACGATCTTCTGTGCTTCGTCATAACCTAAAACCGCAAACTTTTTACCTTTAATTTGCTCGATGGTGTTTAACTTTTTATCTTTTACATAAATATAAGCTAAACCAATTTGTGAAATACCTGCGACTTCAAAGCTTTGATTGCCAATTTTGCTCGATAAGCGATGACGATTTCGTTTATCCAAAGCAAAACTAATGGCTTTCTGTGCAATCGCATAACTAGGAACAGCGCCAATCGCATCAACAGACCCTGCAAATTTATTGTAACTTCGCGCGCGCATTGAGGTCATATACACGCCATCGCATTTGCCTTGTTCAAAATCCTTTTCAGCTTGTGCTTCGTTCTGGTAACTCACCAAATCAATTTCAGTACGCCAAGTTTTAGCCATTAGCGCCCATTCTTCCATGACTTGATAAGCTTCACCTGATTTACCCAAAAGATCAAAAACACAAACCCTTGCAGCATTTGTCTGTGTACTCATTCCCAAAAAAAACACTGCCCCCAGTGCAAAAAATCCCTTGTTCATCCTTAAACCCTGTTGCTCTACTTGTAGTCTTGTTACTTATTTTTTCATATAAACTAAATAATAATCTGATTTACACGACAAAAATAGAGTTTTTACTCTATTTTAATTCTTTTCATAAAACTCTGTTTTAGAATTGCCACACTCGATAAAAAGTTGCATTCACAGCTGATCATCTTAAAATGCGGCTATCTATTCGCTATTTTGCACACTCATGATCCAATTAGACCAAGTCTCATTACGCCGTGGCGGCCGTGTTCTTTTCCAAAAAGCATCTATGCAGCTTCATCCAGGCTGGAAAATTGGTTTAACAGGTGTAAATGGGGCAGGTAAATCAACTTTATTTGCAGCCTTACTCGGTGATCTTGTTGCAGATGAAGGCAATCTCACTCGCCCATCGGTGTGGACGGTGGCACATATGGCACAAGAAATTAAAGCGTTAGAAATGCCTGCATTGGACTTTGTGCTTTCTGGTGACGAGGAATACTGGAGTATTCAAGAAAAACTTGCCAATCCAGATCAGTTGAGTAACGATGATTTAGCAAAATTACATGGGCGTTTTGATGAAATCCATGGGTATGCTGCGCCAGCCAAAGCGGCACAGCTAATGGCAGGTTTAGGCTTTTTGGATCATCAATTACGATTAAATGTTGCGAGTTTCTCTGGTGGTTGGCGTATGCGTTTGAACTTGGCGCGTACGTTGATGAGTCGTTCAGATTTATTACTTCTCGATGAACCGACCAACCACTTGGACTTGGATGCGATCTTGTGGTTAGAAGATTGGTTAAAAGCCTATGAAGGCACATTGGTTTTAATTTCGCATGACCGTGATTTCTTAGATGCAATTACCGATCATATCTTACATATCGAAAATCAAGAATTGACGCTGTACACAGGCAATTATTCAACTTTTGAAACTACACGAAGCGAACGTTTAGCACAACAACAACAGGCTTTTGAAAAGCAGCAAGAGACGCGTGCTCATCTACAAAAATTTATTGATCGTTTTAAAGCAAAGGCAACTAAAGCTCGTCAAGCACAAAGTCGTATCAAACAACTTGAACGTATGCAGCAACTCGCACCTGCACATATTGATACACCCTTTACCTTTAGTTTCCGTGAACCAACAAAAATGAGTTCGCCATTGCTCAGTCTTGATGGAGCAACAATTGGTTACGGCGATAAAATAATTGCTGAGAAAATCCGCCTGCAAATTACGCCTAACTCACGTATTGGTTTGCTTGGGATGAATGGTGCAGGTAAGTCAACACTCATTAAAACCTTGGTTGGTGATTTACCACTGCTATCAGGTGAACGAAAAGCATCTGAATTGCTCAATATTGGTTACTTTGCTCAGCATCAAATGGATGCCTTAGATGCTAATGCAAGTCCAATGTTACAGCTTGCTCGCATTGCGGACAAACAGATCAGTGAAGCATCACTGCGCGCTTTTCTAGGTGGTTTTGGTTTTAGTGGCGAGCGTATGGATACGCCATGTGAAAGTTTCTCTGGTGGCGAACGTGCTCGTCTAGCATTAGCACTGATCGTATGGCAACGTCCAAACGTGCTGATTCTGGATGAACCAACCAACCATTTAGACTTAGATATGCGCCACGCACTCAGCATGGCCTTACAAGATTTTGAAGGTGCTGTGGTCCTTGTTTCACATGAACGCCAGTTAATCGCCAGTGTTTGTGACGATTTACTGTTAGTCCATGCAGGAAAATGTACTGAGTTTGAAGGTGATCTTCAAGACTATGCGAAGTGGTTACGTGAAGCGCGACAGCAACAGATCAACGCTCAAAACGCTTTGCAACAACAAGCTTCGACTACGCAAGCACCAGTTGTCAAAATCGATAAAGAAGCTCAGCGTAAAGAAGCTGCACGTCGTAGAGAAATGACGCGACCTATTCGAAAAAACATCGAAAAAGTTGAAGCTCAAATAGAAAAAGTACAACCTCGTTTAGCGGATATTGAACACACATTAGCCGATACAGCACTTTATGAAGCAAATCGTAAAGATGACCTCATTAAGCTCATGAATGAGCAAACTGAGCTTAAAGCGAAATTAGAGCAGCAAGAAGAACAACTATTAGAGCTAATGATGGAACTAGAAGAATTAGAAAGCTCTTTCGAAGGTTAATATGATCTCACCTCATCATGTCATGCGAACATGATGGGGTTTTTCATCATCTATGAAACAGCTGATGTTTAAGATACTAAAAAGTACATTGAATACTTATAAAGTTGTCATGAATTTAGCGACAAACTCAGTTAAGGTAGAAACGATAATTTTCTCGGAAAATTGAGCTTTGGTTTCAGGCTCGATATACTCAGCTCCCATTATTGTAAAGTTATAACTTTCGAGCAAATCCTGAGGGTTAAATTTATTTAATATTTTGGTACTTCAATTTGGTGAGTACTCTATTTTTGGAATCATACAAACTGAATGAATTCTTTAGATTTTATTTTTAATTTTGAACATATCCTCCCTGTCTTGGTTCAAGAATATGGTTTATGGATCTATGCAATTCTTTTTCTGATTATTTTCTCTGAAACAGCTTTTGTATTTATGTTCTTTTTACCTGGTGATAGTCTTTTACTCACCGTTGGCGCATTGTGCGCTGTAATAGAAATTATGCATCTTGGTTATATGATTAGCCTGCTATTTGTCGCCGCGGCTTTAGGTTATATGGTGAACTATCATATTGGTCGTCATTTTGGTGATCGCATCTTCAATATGGATTCACGTTTTATCAAACAAAAGTATCTTCAAAAAACCAATAAATTCTTTTTAACACATGGCGGTAAAACAATCCTTCTTGCGCGCTTTATTCCTTTTGCCCGTTCCTTTGCACCATTGGCAGCAGGTTCTAGCAATATGAATTACACCCGATTCGTCCTTTACAATATTTTAGGTGCTTTTCTGTGGATTAGCGTTTTAGTCGGTGCAGGTTATTTATTTGGACATGCTCTGATTCAAGTCAGTGATTTTGTTGATCCATAAGTTCCACGTGAAACATCTACATTCGATAAAAAAAGAGCTTAAAATCATTGATATCTTAAGCTCTTTTTTATAGATCAAATTCAGCAACGTTTTTTTGCTTCAATGCATACTCAAATTACTTGAACTGTTGATGATATTCATTGCGAAGCTTGACCAACTTCAAAGCTTCAACTTTAGCATCCTCTAACTGCCCTTTTTCGACCAGTGCAGTCACTGCATCAATTTCAGCAATTAGTTGATCTAAACCACCTTGATAGCTTTTAACCTGATCATTTTCAGGCGTTAAACCTTCCAATTGATGCGGTAAAGATGCTTTGGAAGAAACTGCTGCTTTGCGCATTAAAGCAAGCTGCTTATTCGCCTCAGCCAAGTCATCTGTTTGAGCAAAGGCAGTTATTGTTTTGGCTAAAACATGCATATCCTTTTCAAGTTGATGCGCAGAAACAGCTTGACTTAGGAATAAAAAACCTGAGACCAAAGCACACATCAATATCCGTTTATTCATGCATTCATCCTTAAACTAAAACAAATCGATTAAGCATCAATATCAGCATTGAGCGCATTTTCTTCAATGAAGGCACGACGTGGTTCTACATCATCACCCATTAAGCATGAGAACATACGATCTGCTTCAATCGCATCATCAATAGTCACTTGAAGCATATTACGGTTCTCTGGGTCCATTGTGGTTTCCCAAAGTTGCTCAGCGTTCATCTCACCCAAACCTTTATAGCGTTGGATCATCATGCCACGACGTGAGTCTTGCAAAATATGCTGCCAAACTTGATGGAAGTTACCGACTTGAATACGGCGCTCACCTTTCTGTAAATAAGCACCTTCCTCAATTAACTTGAACCAGCTCTTCGAGTTTTTCAACAACCGTGCATATTCAGCAGAATTTAATAGACCAGCATCTAGTAAATACGAGTGCGGTAAGTTATGTACATACACAGTAACGCGTGGCCAGTAATGCGCTGATTTCTCACCTTGCGCATTTTCACGTTCAAATGCTTCTAAAGTGATTTCAGGACGCAAACTTGGTTGTAATTTTTCAATCGCAGCACGTAATTGCTCAGCCCAAGTTTCAACATATTCACGATCATCATTGTGATCTGCTTTAAATGCCTCTAACTCAAGTAAGCCATCAAGCAAGCTTGCCGGATAACGCTGAGTTAAGCGCTGTAAGCTCTTTTGCGAAACCTGATAATCGGCAATCACACTCGCAAGTGCTTCACCTGTAATCGCAGGTGCATCAGCACTAATATGCAATGAAAGTTCATCAATCGCGTTTGAAATCAGGAATGTTTCCAACGCCTCATTATCTTTGATGTACTGCTCATGCTTGCCTTTCTTCAACTTGTACAAAGGTGGTTGCGCGATATAAATATAACCACGTTCAACCAGCTCAGGCATTTGACGGAAGAAGAAGGTCAATAGCAAGGTACGAATATGTGAACCATCCACGTCCGCATCGGTCATGATAATGATTTTGTGATAACGTAATTTGTCTGGGTTGTATTCTTCACGTCCGATACCACAACCCAAAGCAGTAATTAAAGTACCCACTTCCTGACTGGAAATCATCTTGTCAAAGCGTGCACGTTCAACGTTCAAAATCTTACCTTTCAACGGTAAAATGGCCTGCATTTTACGGTTACGACCTTGTTTCGCACTACCGCCCGCAGAGTCACCCTCGACCAGATACAGTTCAGACAATGCTGGATCTTTTTCCTGACAGTCGGCCAATTTCCCTGGTAAACCGGCAATATCTAATGCACTCTTACGACGAGTCATTTCACGCGCTTTACGAGCAGCATCGCGAGCGCGTGCTGCATCAATAATTTTGCCTGCAATCGACTTAGCAGCCTGTGGGTTTTCAAGCAAATAAGCTGAAAACTCTTTGTTCATTGCCTGTTCAACAGCAGGTTTCACTTCACTCGACACCAATTTTTCTTTGGTTTGCGAAGAGAATTTTGGATCTGGCACTTTGACTGAAATAATTGCAGTTAAACCTTCACGCGCATCATCACCCGTGACTGCCACTTTTTCTTTTTTCAGTAAGCTTTCATTTTCCATGTAGCTGTTTAAGCCACGGGTCAATGCAGCACGGAAACCTGCAAGGTGTGTACCACCATCTTTTTGTGGAATGTTATTGGTAAAGCAACGGACATTCTCTTGATAGCTATCATTCCACTGTAATGCGACTTCGACACCAATGCCGTTGTCTGCATCTGTAGTGAAGTGGAAGATGTCATTCAGATGGGTTTTACCTTCGTTAATGTATTTAACGAACTCAGATAAACCACCTTCATAATCATAGATATGTTCGAGGTTCACGCGTTCATCACGCAGTACGATACGTACACCAGCATTCAAGAAAGAAAGTTCTCTTAAACGACGAGCCAAGATATCAACACTGAAAATCGTTTGGCTAAAGGTCAATTCACTCGGCCAGAAACGAACGGTTGTTCCCGATGTATCAGTTTCACCCACAACTTTTAAAGGATATTGTGGATCACCATGCGCGTATTCTTGCTCATGGATTTGCCCAGCACGATGAATCGTCAAATGCAATTTTTTAGAGAGCGCATTTACAACAGAAACACCTACCCCGTGTAAACCACCCGATACTTTATAGCTGTTGTCATCGAACTTACCACCCGCATGCAGAATGGTCAAAATCACCTCTGCTGCAGATACCCCCTCTTCAGGGTGAATGTCAGTTGGAATCCCACGGCCATTATCTGACACACTGACAGATTCATCTTCATGAATCGTCACAAGGATCTCATCACAGTGTCCAGCTAAAGCTTCATCGATGGCATTATCTACCACCTCAAACACCATATGGTGCAAACCCGTTCCGTCATCGGTGTCACCGATATACATCCCAGGGCGTTTACGAACCGCGTCTAATCCACGTAATACTTTAATACTAGAGGAATCATAAGCCTTTTCATTTGTTTGTTCTGTTTGAGAGACTGATTGAGACTCTGAACTCATGGTTACTCCCTAGTAAATATCTAATCTATCCAAAGATGAGGAAATAAAATTATGGCGCAGCAAGACTGACTTGACCGTGAACAACATGGAACAATTGAAAAGAAATCGACAAATCATGTAAGTGTTTTAATACCGACGCATGGTCTAAGGTTGTCATAAAAACCTGACTTCCTAACTGACTCAGTCGCTCAATTAAACGTTGCTGTGCAGCTAAATCTAACTCTGCTGTCAGATCATCTAATAATACCACAGTTTCCTTATTACTCGCATGCAGCATTGCAATTTGTGACAGTTTTAATGCCATGATTAACAACTTTTTTTGCCCCCGAGATAACACATCATCAGCGTTACCAAAAGGAGTTTTTAAACGCAGATCTGCCCGATGTGGACCATACTCGGTATAACGTCGATCTAGATCTTTTTGATGCTGTTGAATGAGGTCTTGGAGTAATCCTTGCTCAGTGTGAAATCCAGCACTGTACTCCAACTCAATTTCAAGATTTGGCAATAACTGTTGTAAATCCTCTTGGAAAAACTGATTCCATTGCTCCACAATTCCAACACGCTGTGAGTGCAAAATTTCGCCATAGTCACTGAGCATTTTATTCCACGGCTCTAAATCAGCCAGAGTTAAATTACGCCGTGTTTTGAGTAAACTATTTCGTTGCTTTAATGCACGTGAATAATATTGCCATGCAAAATAAAAATCAGGTTCCACGTGGAACATCAACCAGTCTAATAACTGCCGCCGTGGTTTCGCACCATGATCGATAATATCGGTACTTTGCGGATCAATATGCTGAAGAGGCAGTAACTTTGCGAGCTGCCCTTGTGTCGCAATCGTATCGCCATTGACTTTGATGAGCTGCTCACCAGACGCAAGCTTCTGCATTCCGATTCGTTCATTCGCTGATTGCGCAAAAACAATGGCATCTGCGGCATCGTATTGGATGTAATGTTTGGGAATATGGGTGCGAAACGAGCGACCTGTCGCCAATAAATGAATTGACTCTAAAATAGAGGTCTTTCCAGAACCATTTGCACCATAAAAAATATTAAACGGTTGCAACTCATTGAGTGCAACCGCTTTTAGATTCCGTACACGTTCGATATTTAAACGCGTGATTTGCATGATTTAGACTCGAATCATCAATACAAATTAAACTCGCATTGGCATCACAACATAAGTTTGATCTGGATGTGCAGGATCCTGAACCAACACAGATTGATTGGCTTCAGTCATGCTCATTTTCACATCATCACCATCTAAAACGCTTAAAACATCAAGGATATACTGTGCATTAAATGACATTTCTAATGGCGCATCTTGATATTGGATCGCTAAATCTTCAACCGCTTCGTCTTGTTCAGGGTTATTCGCTCGTAATTGCAATGAATCTTGATTAAAGTTTAAGAAAACACCACGTAATTTTTCATTACTTAGAATCGCAACACGTTGCAATGATTGCTTAAATACATCATGCGCTATAAACACATGCTTATCCCCACCTTTAGGAATGACACGGCGATAATCTGGGAATTTACCATCGATCAATTTCGTCGTGAAACGAACAACAATATCACCCTGCTCTTTATCACGGCTCGGGGTATTAATCGTGACATTCAACAACTCACGACCAATTAATAAAGTGAGTTGTTCATCTTCAATACTAAGTAAACGTTGTAATTCACCCACCGCTTTACGGGGAACAATCGCTTGAATCGGAGCTGATGCAGTTGATGAAGCCAATACTTCACATAACGCTAAACGATGACCATCTGTCGTCACTGTACGCAGTTGATTTTGATCAATTTCTAACAATGTACCCGTCAAATAAAAACGTACATCCTGAACCGCCATTGCAAACGCTGTTTTTTCAAATAAACGTTTTAATTCACGCTGAGTGACTTGAACTTGTGTACCCTGACTGTTTTCAGTGGTGAGTAATGGATAATCTTCTGCAGGCAATGTACCTAAAACAAAACGGCTATTCCCTGACTTTAAAATACAACGCTGATCTTCTGTGATTTGCAAATCGATCAAGGCCGCAGTAGGCAGAGATTTACAAATTTCAACCAACTTACGTGCAGGTACAGTCGTTTCACCCGCTTCTAAGCAAGCACCTTCTGCTAAGGTCGTACTTGCAACCAATTCAACTTCCAAGTCAGAACCAGTAATGGTCAAAGCTTGTTGCGTAGTTTGAATTTTTACGTTTGAAAGAATGTTCAAAGTATGACGGCGTTCTACAGCCCCCACCACATGTGATAAAACATTGAGTAAACTTTCTTTAGCGATTTTCAAACGCACGATTTTTTCCTCTTACAACGGAAGCTGAATATGAATGTTAGCAGTGTACTATGCTGCACTTAAAAGCAGTTTGCAACTCTGAAAAATAGATTAACTTTGTAACAAGCGAAGTAAATTTTTATAGTCTTCATTAAAAATAGGATCTTCTTCCCGCAAGCTCACTACTTTTTCACAGGCATGCATCACCGTACTGTGATCACGTCCACCAAATGCCATACCAATTTCAGGGAAACTATCCCCTGTTAATTCTCGAGCCAAACCCATCGCCAACTGACGTGGACGTGCATAAATACGAGTTCGTTTAGGCCCTGTTAACTCTTTCAGCGGAATACGGAAATATTCGCTGACCACACGCTGGATATTTTCAACACTAATCGTTCGTGCACGAATCGCCAGAACATCTTTTAAAGATTCACGCACCACATCTAGATCAATCGCAGTACCTTTAAAACGTGAAATCGCGACCACTTTATTTAAAGCACCTTCAAGTTCACGAACGTTCGCAACCACTTGTTGAGCAATAAATAATGCACAATTTCGAGGTAAATCTACACCACTATTTTCTGCTTTCTTTAATAAAATTTCGATACGAGTTTCAATATCTGGTGGCTCAACACCAACTGATAACCCCCAAGAGAATCGAGAAACTAGACGCGGATCAAGTTCGGTTAATTCTTTTGGATAACGGTCTGAGGTTAAGATGATTTGCTTAGATTCATCAAGTAAAGCATTGAAAGTATAGAAAAACTCAACGAGACTCGCTTCTTTTCCTGCGAGTAAATGAATATCATCCACCAATAATAAATCTAATGAACGGCAATTTTTCTTAAATTCTTCAACCTTGCCTTTTTGCAATGAACTCACAAAATCTTGAACAAAACTTTCTGAAGTCATATACATCACACGCGCATTTGGTTTTGCCTGTAATAAAGCATTACCAACGGCTTGCATTAAGTGCGTTTTACCAAGACCTGTAGGACCGTATAAAAATAAAGGGTTATGCTGAGATGCTCCCAGTTGCGTCAACACCTTGCGACAAGTTTCCGCAGCCATTTGGTTGGAACGACCTTCGACAAACAAAGAAAAAGTAAACAATGGGTTTAACTGTCTTTTCTTTGGAATTTTGCTGACGTTTTGACTTGGTTGGACTAAATCAGGTTCTTTTTTGGCTTTAGTTTGTATTGATGGTGGCGGTGTTGAACTTAGAGCGGCAGTTGTAGTCGCAGGTTGCTCATTAGACGACAAAATCGTTCCTGGGCGAGAATCCACCAAAATTTCGACTTGACGAACGCGACCTTCAGAAAGTTGTTCAGCAAGAATAGAAATTAACTCTAAATGATTGTCTTGAATATAGCGGGTCCAATAAGGGTTAGGTGCATATAAACGCATCACACCATCAACCTCTTCAGCAACCAAAGGACGAATCCACATTGCAAAGACGTTATCAGAGAGCTCTTGTCGCAAGCGAGTTAAGCAGTCTGTCCAAAGCATGTGCATCCCCTATCTATCCATTTTTTAAATTCAAAAAATAAAAACCACGCACCCTCATCTTTCAAAGGGGTCGCCATTCTAACCAAGTTATCCACATCTGTCAGGCAAATTTATAGAACTTTCGCTGAAAAATAAAACATTCGTTAATAAATTTAAATTTAAAAGCACATGTGCATAACTTTTTGCAGAAGCTGTGGATAGTTTCGCACTTCGAGTTATCCACAATCCATAAAGGCAATAAAAACACCATTATCCACAAGCTAAACGCATGTTTGTTTTTAAAAAAAATTAACTTTCCACAGAATAAATCCACACTAATAAGAATAAATTTAAATTTTAAAATTTGAATTTACTTATAAGGATGATTCGAATTGTGGATAACTGAGCATATCGAAATTTAAATTCAAAATCCAAGAAATAAATTTAAACTGAGAGGTATGTTGTTGATAACAATGTTTATAGGCTGTGAATATAAATGAATTGCGATATAATTTAAATAGATAGCTTGTGTATATTTTTTGTTGCTACTTAAATTATAGAAAATGAGAGAGTTGTAGTTGGTTCAAAACAGCACAAACAAAATGTAAAGTTTTTGATTTTTCATTGACAGCGTAAACATTGCACAATAAAATCGCGGACCTTTATAGAAAGATCATTTTGGGAGTTTCGATATGAAACGTACTTTCCAACCATCTGAATTAAAGCGTAAACGCGTTCATGGTTTCCGTGCTCGTATGGCAACTAAAGCTGGTCGTCAAGTTTTAGCTCGTCGTCGTGCGAAAGGTCGTCATAGCTTAACTGTTTAATTACTGTTAAGTAGACCAGACTTGGGTGATGACACTTTACAGTTTTGGCACTGAATCTCGTATTCGTTGTGCTGCAGATTATAAAAGCGTATTTGATGGTGCGCTTTTTAAAGTGCATCAACCCCATTTCCTATTTTTAGCAAAATTAACCGAACAGCCTAAAAGCCGTTTGGGTATTGTCGTTGCTAAAAAAAAGGTGCGTCGTGCACATGAGCGAAATCGAATAAAACGTCTTGCTCGAGAGAGCTTTCGTTTACATCAAGCGCAATTTAATGCTGATATCGATATTGTAGTGATGCCTAAAGTTGGTATAGAAGCAATCGCAAATAAAGAATTACTTCAACAATTAGATTTTGCTTGGCAAAAATTACAACGTTTAGCAAAGAAGCATTCTAAAGTCGTTGTGGCACCCCTCCAAAATTAGAGAATCTCTAATGGTACGTTTACTGCATTGGTTGATCAGATGTTACCAAATCGCAATTAGTCCATTATTGGGTCCTCGTTGTCGCTATATTCCCACTTGCTCACAATATGCAATTGAAGCATTGCAAACACATGGTGCAGTAAAAGGTGTATGGCTATCAACGAAACGCGTCTGTCGTTGTCATCCTTGGGGCGGTTCTGGATATGATCCTGTGCCACCAAAAGCACTTCGTTTTATTTCGTTTCATCAAATAGATTCTCAAAAGCATCACGTTGCTGTACCCTTTCGTGATCGTTTATTCAAGCAAAATCTCTTTAATCATTTGGGATAATAGATATGCAACAATGGGCCAGATTTGCAATTCTTGGAGCCATGTTTGTTACCGCATATTTGCTAATTTTGGCTTGGCAAAAAGATTATGGTCATGCGCAAACAACACCGCAACAACCTGCGGCAGTTGTGACTGCACATGATGTATCTGCAGATTTGCCAAATACACAAAATGCAACAGCGGCTTCAGACTTGCCACAAGCAAATGTGACTACATCGCAAGCCACAGAAACACCTTCTGTGACTCAGCAATTGATTTCGGTAAAAACCGATCTTTATCATCTTTGGATCAATCCGAAAGGTGGTGATATTGTCCGTATTGAATTGTTAAGCCATGACGAAAGTAAAGACAGCGAAAAACCATTCGTTATGCTTGAAAGTGATGCGAAACGTACTTACGTTGCTCAATCAGGTTTAATTGGCTTAAATGGACCAGATAGCAGCCGTAATGGTCGTCCAATGTATGATGTGGAAAAAACATCTTATACCTTGGCTGATGCAAAAAGTGTTGCTGCTCAAGATGGGAAAACCAGTCAAGTTTTAACCGTTCCATTGGTTTTTAAAACACCTGAAGGCGTTGAAGTCATCAAGACGTTTACGTTCACGCAAGGTGATTATCCAATTACGGTAAAACATCAAGTGATTAACCGTAGCCAGCAAAACTGGCAAGGTCAAATGTTTGGTCAGTTGAAACGTGATAATTCGGATGACCCTGGCAAGTCTTCGCAAGGTATTTTCACTTTAGGTACTTACCTAGGTGGGGCATGGGGTACACCTGAAGAACATTATAACAAGTTGAAATTTGCGAATTTTAACGATGAAAAGTTGAATGTTGAAGCCAAAGGTGGCTGGGTTGCTATGGTTCAGCACTATTTCGTCAGTGCGTGGATTCCTGGTGATTTAAAACTTACTCAAGCGAATGGTCAGCCTTATACTGCGAAACTAGAGTCACGTCAGTCTGCTGATGGCATGAATATCATGGGCTTCACTTCTCCAGTGATTAATGTACCTGCGGGTACATCAATGGAAGTGGATGCGAAACTTTATTCTGGTCCAAAAATTCAATCTGAGCTTAAAGATTTAGCCGCAGGTTTAAACCAAACTGTAGATTATGGTTGGTTATGGCCAATTGCAAAACTCTTATTCTTGGGCTTGCAATTCTTCCATAACATCATTGGTAACTGGGGTTGGTCAATTATCTTCTTGACGATCTTGGTGAAAGCGATTTTATGGCCACTTTCTTCGAAAAGTTATCGTTCGATGGCAAAAATGCGTGTGATTGCACCTGAAATGCAGCGCATGAAAGAAGAATTTGGTGAGGACCGCATGCGCTTCTCTCAAGAAATGATGGCGTTATATAAGCGCGAGCAAGTAAATCCACTGTCTGGATGCTTACCGTTATTATTACAAATGCCAATCTTCTTAGCGTTGTACTGGGTATTGATGGAATCTGTAGAACTCCGTCATGCACCTTGGTTAGGTTGGATTCAGGATTTATCTGCGATGGATCCATGGTTTATCTTGCCGTTGATCATGGGTGTGACCATGTTTGTGCAGCAAATGTTAAACCCGCAACCGACTGATCCAATGCAGGCAAAAGTATTCCGTATCATGCCAATCATGTTTACGGTATTCATGTTGTTCTTCCCTGCTGGTTTAGTGCTTTACTGGATCGTCAACAACAGTATTACCATTTTGCAACAATGGTTTATTAACAAAGGTGTCGAAAAAGACCGTCTCAACAAGGTTGAGTCAGCGTCTTAATCTCGAACTTTTACTGAATAAATCCGCTTAAGATGGTAATCTTAGGCGGATTTTTCTTTGTCTGTATTAAGGGTGCTTGATTACATCATCCTTGCTTTTTCTAGGTGAATTTAACATGCAACATCAAACCACAATTGCTGCGATTGCTACCCCTTTAGGTCGTGGTGGTGTGGGCGTGATTCGTCTGTCTGGGCCAAAAGCTTATGCGATTGCAGCGCAACTGACGCAAAAAAGTCTTCCTATTGCACGTATGGCTGGTTTTCGTCAGTTCTATGATGCTGATGGTTCCATCATGGACGAAGGGATTGTGCTATGTTTTACGAATCCTCATTCGTTCACGGGTGAAGATGTCGTGGAGTTGCAGGGTCACGGTGGTCCAGTCATCCAGAATGCCTTGTTGGCACGTTTACTCGATTTGGGTGCGACTGCTGCAAAAGCGGGTGAGTTTTCCATGCGCGCTTTTGAAAATGGCAAGATGGATTTGGTGCAGGCTGAAGCGATTGCTGACTTGATTGATGCGACCTCACAGGCGGCTGCACGTTCTGCGGTTCGTTCATTACAAGGTGTATTTTCAACCAAAATTAATACGGTTTTAGAAAAACTCATTCATTTACGGTTACATGTCGAAGCAGCGATTGATTTTCCAGAAGAAGAAATTGATTTCCTTGCGGATGGTAAGATCTTAGCGCTATTGGATGATGTACAAGACTCGGTTAAAGCGGTACAGCAATCTGCACGTCAAGGACAGCTGTTACGTGAGGGTTTACAGGTCGTCATTGCGGGTAAGCCAAATGCGGGTAAATCGAGCCTGTTAAATGCACTTGCAGGGCATGAGCGTGCGATTGTGACGGATATTGCGGGAACGACTCGAGATGTGTTGCATGAAAAAATCAGTTTGAATGGTTTACCAATTACTTTAACTGATACCGCTGGTTTACGTGAAACAGGTGATATTGTCGAACAAGAAGGGATTCGTCGTGCCATTAAGGAAATTGAACAGGCGGATTTATTACTACTGGTTTATGATTTAAATCAAGGCGATGAACCGTTACAGCTAGCACGTGAATATTTTGCCGATCATCTTGAGCCGAAGCGTTTACTGTTAATTGGCAATAAATGCGATTTAACGGGTCAGGATGCGACTTTAAGTGATTATCAGGGCTTCCGTCATATCAGTGTGTCTGCTAAACAGGATATGGGTGTTGAGGCGCTTATAGATGCGATTACAGCGCATGCAGGCTTTCAGCCAGAGGAAGACACCTTTATTGCGAGAACGCGTCATTTAGATGCAATGAAGCGCACTCAGCGCTATTTGTCTGAGGCGCGTGAGCAGTTGGTGGTGTTTAACGCAGGTGAGTTAGTTGCTGAATCATTGCGATTGGCACAAAATGCCTTGGGCGAAATTACGGGTGATTTTAGTGCTGATGATCTATTAGGTAAGATTTTTGGTTCTTTTTGTATTGGTAAATAAATTTTTATAATTATGAAAAAAGCGTAGATTTTATTCAAACCTACGCTTTTTTATATTTAAGCTTCCTCTTGCTCTTCAGCTTTTTCTTCTTCCTTTACCATGTTGAGTGCAGTTGCAGCGACAGGTACACCCTCTTGGCGGTTACTTTTCAATTTGATTTGTAAGCGTAATTCATTGACTGAATCTGCATTTCGCAACGCCTCGTCATAGCTAATCGCACCTTCGTTATAGAGATCAAACAAGGCCTGATCAAACGTTTGCATACCCAATTCACGTGATTTGCTCATAATTTCTTTAAGCACATGGAATTGTCCTTTTAGAATATTATCTGCAATCAATGGGGTATTGAGTAGAATCTCAATTGCTGCACGACGACCTTTACCATCCTCAGTACGAACTAAGCGCTGTGAAATAATGGCTTTCATATTGGATGATAAATCCATCAGCAATTGATTACGGCGCTCTTCTGGGAAGAAGTTAATTATACGGTCTAAGGCTTGGTTAGCATTATTTGCGTGTAAAGTCCCTAAACAGAGATGTCCTGTTTCCGCAAAAGCAATCGCATGTTCCATGGTTTCAGTATCGCGGATCTCTCCAATCAGAATGACATCAGGCGCTTGGCGTAAGGTGTTTTTCAAAGCGTGATGCCATGAGTGGCAATCAACGCCAACCTCACGATGCGTAATCATCGATTTTTTGTGTTTGTGTACATATTCCACAGGGTCTTCAACGGTGATGATATGGCCTGCTGAATTCTCATTGCGATGATCAATCATGGCTGCTAAAGAGGTTGACTTACCTGAGCCAGTACCACCAACGACCAACACTAAACCACGTTTTTCCATGATCACATTTTTAAGTGACTCAGGTAGTTTTAGTTTTTGAAAGGTTGGAATTTCAGAGGTAATGGTACGAATGACCATCCCGATTTGAAGTTGTTGTTTGAATACATTGACGCGGAAACGTGAAACATTGGGAACATTAATGGCGAAATTACATTCCCATTCATTTTCAAATTCTTGTCTTTGCTTTTCATTCATCAAACTATAAGCAAATAATTTGGTTTTATCAGCTGTTAGAGCCTGCTGTCCCAAAGGTCGCATTAGACCTTGTAATTTAATACTCGGCGGAAAATCAGCGGTTATAAATAAATCAGAGCCACCATATTCCACAACTTTAGTGAGCATATGGAACATAAAGGTTTTGGCTTCTTCTAATAATTCAGCATTGTACATTGATATACCCAGATTTTTTAAAGCATTTAGAATTGCAATTAAGTTGGATGAAACTAAAAACACAGATTTAAGAGAACATATCCTTGTTTCTTAAAAATTAAGCAGCGCAATATGACAAAATTGGTGATTACGCTGCTATGAATCTTTGGTTTAGAGAGATGATTTAATTTCGATGAGATTATTCCAAAGATCAACTCTACGATCTACTTGGTTTTAAATTTATAGTAATAATTTCAATGTGATGTGATAAAAATTGTCAGCTTTTTACTTAAAATATGCTTTAACTTGAGAACTCCATCAAATTGATTGAAATGAATAGAACGTTCCACGTGAAACATGGGGCGATTGGTTTGATTTTGGTTGTGACTCCGTAAGCTTTGCAGTCTCAATAAATCAGAGTGATTACAATAGCCGCTGATTTTAAAATTGAGTTTGCGTCATGTTAAAGAAAATTGGGATTTTTTCACTGTTAGGCTGCGTCTCTGCTTTCAGCTTTGCAAATGTGGAAACATTAAAAAGCAATTTGAGTAAACAATATCCCAATATTCAAGTTACCAATATTCAGCCTACTGAAATGTCTGGTTTATATAGTGCCAATCTCGATAATCAGATCATTTATTTAGATGAAAATGCCGAGCATATGTTCATCGGATCAATGGTTCGTCTTAAAGATCAAAAGAATCTCACTAAAGATTTAGTATTAAAGCAGAATTCAATTGATTGGAAACAACTTCCTCTCAAAGATGCGATCAAAACAGTGAAAGGCAATGGCAAAAGACAATTGGCAATTTTCTCTGACCCTAATTGTCCGTATTGTAAAAAACTAGAGGCAGAGCTGGATAAGCTAAATGATGTCACCATTTACACTTTCATTTATCCATTAAAAACACAGTCAATTGCCGTGTCTAAACAAGTTTGGTGTGAAGCAAATCCTGCATATGCATGGAAAAATCTATTGCAGAAAAATGTTCAGCCCAAAGCCAAAACTTGTGCGAATCCAATAGATCGTAACTTAGAATTAGGTCGTAAATTGGGGGTACAGGGCACACCAACCTTAATTTTTGGCAATGGCTTAAAAATGGTCGGTGGTCGTAGTGCCGAAGAAATCCAAATGATTTGGAAAGAATTAGAATTATAAAAACTCTCCCAATTCATTGATTAACGATGAATTGGGAGTTTTAACCTGAGATTAACTTTTCTTGGTCACAAGGTTGTAGATAAATAGAATAATAACGGCACCGATGACTGAGGCGATAAAACCTGCCGCCGAATTCTCTCCATATAAACCAAGTAATCGACCACCGTAGGTGGCAAGTAATGAACCAGCTATCCCTAATAAGGTTGTTACGATGAAGCCTGCTTTATCATCTCCAGGGTGCAAAGCACGTGCAATTAAGCCCGCAAAAAAACCAACTACAATTGCCACAATTAGAGACCACATTGTCTTTTCTCCTTGTTTTCACAATGGTATTTATTGTTATCCTGCTTGATAGAGCTTACTTTTGTCTGTAGTGGATTGCCCACTTATGTCGTATTTTTGTGCAACTTGAGTCAAGTTAAATAAATTTTCCAACAAAAAAAGGTGCTTTGCAGCACCTTGATTACAACTGACATCTTAGCAAAATATAAACCCCAAAAATTTATTTAAAGATTCAATTTGCGAGAGATGTCAAAAGCCCTTAAAGACCGATCTCACCTATAAATGGCAGATGACGATATTTTTGATCAAAGTCGAGGCCATAACCAACGATAAAGCGGTCTTCAACTTCAAAACCAAGAAATTTTACATCTAAATCAATTTCACGGCGTGAAGGCTTGCTGACCAATGTACATAATTCAATTGAATTTGGATTACGGGTTTTCAGCATTTCAACGACTTTGCTTAATGTATTTCCAGAGTCGATAATGTCTTCGACAACCAGAACATCTTTACCATGAATTTCGCCATCAAGGTCTTTTAAAATTTTGACATCACGTGTTGAAGTCGTTCCGCCACCATAACTCGAAACCGTCATAAAATCGAGTTCATGTGGCTTTTCTATGGCACGGCACAAATCTGCCATGAAAATAACTGAACCACGCAATAAGCCAATCAATACCAGTTCTTTATCACTTTGAGCATAGTGTGCGTTGATTTTATCGCCGAGTTCTTTCACTTTGGCTTGGATCTCTTCACTGGAAATCATTACGCGCATTGCAACAGTCATCGATAGAGTCCTAAAATTTAAAAACAGGAAAAATAAAAAAGGTGTTGACCAGCAACACCTCGAAATCTTGAGTTAATGTGAGAATTCTAAAACAAAATCACACTTCATGCACCTTTTGATGGTGCAGAAAATGTATCATTTTTCGGCTGACGGCTGTCACGTTTCAAAAGAACAGCACAGCCTAAAACCAACAACACCCACCCAAGTCTTTGTTTGGATGTTTGTTTAGTTGGCACTATATGCTTTTTGTCCATAAATATAAGTTGCCTCAATATTACGGTCATCACCCATGGTAAATAGTGCAAATAAGCTATCATCAATCGACTTTGAGCGTGACTGACGCAGTTGTTGCAAATCTGTTGCTTTGAGGTTGAGCACTACAAAATCAGCTTCTTTACCAACATTAAAGTTCCCTAACTTATCATCTAAGTCTAAGGCTTTCGCGCCTCCTAAAGTGGCATGATACAAGGATTCAAAAGCAGAGAGTTTGTCCCCTTGCAGTTGCTGGACTTTATAAGCCTCATTTACCGTTTGTAGGAGACTGAAAGACGTCCCTGCCCCAATATCTGTACCCAAACCAACTTTAACTTTTTGCTCCCAAGTCTTTTTCAATGGAAATAAACCGCTGCCTAGGAATAAGTTTGAGGTCGGACAGAATGCGATTGCTGAGTCCGTATCATGCATGCACTTCCATTCAGCATCTTC
This sequence comes from Acinetobacter venetianus RAG-1 = CIP 110063, assembly GCF_000368585.1. Taxonomy (GTDB): domain Bacteria; phylum Pseudomonadota; class Gammaproteobacteria; order Pseudomonadales; family Moraxellaceae; genus Acinetobacter; species Acinetobacter venetianus. The sequence goes on along the minus strand of NZ_KB849560.1, from coordinate 189,318 downwards.
CAAATGAACGCAATGTGCGAAGACCGAACGTTGTCCAGTTAAGCCATAATGGTGATAGACATCGAGATAGCCTTTTTGTTCTGGGAATAAATCTTTCACCCAAGCGATTTCATCTTTATTTTCACTTAAATGGGTGTGTACATAAACATCTGGGAATTGTGCTTTGAGCTGCCCTGCTTTTTCGAGTTGTTCAGGGGTTGAGGTAGGTGCAAAACGAGGTGTAATTGCATACAAGGCACGACCTTGACCATGCCACTTCTCAATCAGTGCTTTAGAGTCGTCGTAAGCGCTTGCTGCGGTGTCACACAGTGCTTCAGGTGCATGACGATCCATCATCACTTTACCTGCGATTAAACGCATTTGGTACTGTTGTGCAGCTTCAAACAGGGCATCGACTGATTCTGGATGAACCGTACAGAATACCAGTGCGGTTGTTGTTCCATTTTTGAGTAATTCATTCACAAAGAATTTAGCGATTTCTTGCGCATAAGCTTTGTCTTGAAATTGGATTTCTGTTGGAAAGGTATATGTATTTAACCAACTGAGCAGCTGTTCGCCGTATGCGCCGACCATTTCAGTTTGCGGAAAATGGATATGCGTATCAATCATGCCAGGAATGATAAGTTGTTCTGGATAATGCTGAATTTCAACGTTTGTAGGTAGTTCAGACTGAGCATCTTCCCAAGCGCCAAACCAACGAATCTTACCTTGTTCAGTGATCATGACGCCATCTTCGAGATAGCGAACTTGATCGGTAATTTCTGCGGCTTGAGAAACAGTGTTTTGAATATCTAAGAAGCGACCACGAATCACCGTGATAGGAGTAGCCAAAGTCATAACAACCTACAATTTTACTTTTTTCGGTTGATTGTACCTGATTTTGCCAAAGTTACTGGATTATTCGCCTATTTTAAGTGCTTAAAACGTGTATAAATGTGAGTCATTATTTGAATCAATTCATTTTGATTGAATATTGGAATAGATGATTTATCAACACATAAGCAAAAAAGGGCCTTCCATAAAGACCCTTTTTAAATGCTTTATAATTATTGCGCTTGACGTTTGTTATGACGTATAGAGAGATAAGCCGTAATACTGAGCACGAGGACAATAAAACCGAGTGAAATCCAAATCGGCATGTGGAACACATCGAGCAATAACATTTTCGCACCGATGAACAATAAGATAATCCCCAAGCCATACGGTAAATAATGCATCTTGGTTGCTGCACCTGCGAGTAAGAAGAACATTGCACGTAGACCCAAGATTGCCATTAAGTTTGCGGTTAAAACAATAAACGGGTCACTGGTAACAGCAAAAATCGCAGGGATGGAGTCAACAGCAAAAATTACATCTGAAGCTTCAACAAGGATTAACACCAAGAATAAAGGCGTTGCCCAAAGCACACCATTTTGGCGAATGAAGAATTTATTGCCTTCTAGTTTTGGCGTAATACGCATATGTTTGCGTAGCCATTTCAGCAATTTAATATCTTCGATATTGGTTTCTTCATCTTGTCCTTTGAGGAACTTAAAGCCTGTATAGACCAAGAACGCGCCGAAGATATACAGTACCCAAGAAAATTCTTGAACAAACCAAGCGCCGATAAAGATAAAGATAGTTCTTAGAACGATTGCCCCAAGTACGCCGTAAAGTAAAATTTTACGTTGTAGCGCGGGTGGAATCGCAAATGCAGCGAAAATCATCAGCCACACGAAGACGTTATCAATCGCAAGTGATTTTTCGAGTAGATAACCTGCGAAGTATTCCATGGTTTTTTGGTTCGCTATGGTCGCACCCAACGTTTGCTGAAGGTAGAACCACAAACCACCGCCAAAGAGCATGGCAACAGTGACCCAAGCAATACTCCAATACGCCGCCTGCTTAATTGGAACATCTTGGTTTTGCTTTTGTTTAAAGCCTAAAAAGTCGATCAATAGCATGACGATGACAATGCCAAAGAACGCAACATACAGCCATAAATTGCCGATAGTTTCCATCACAACTCCCTATCTGGCAAATGGACATAAAAAAACCTTGACCAGTTGCCAGATGAATTAATACATCTGTTTCAACATGATCAAGGTCTTGCCTACATCACAAATGATTGTGATGCTCAGAGTCCGACTTTTTGCAAAGTGTAATGACGAAGCTCTGACACCTAAGTATTTGAGCTCTTAGGCTTGGAGGAGGCTACTCCCCTTGTCAACAAATTTTGTATGGATGGTGACATCCAAATATGTGCGTAGAATTACACAAATAATCTATTTAAGCAAATGTTCAACGCATAAATTTTAAACATGATTTTTGTATGATCGAAGCAATAGGTAAAACAGCCCAGATCGATTAAGTTATACGTGAAGAGCTTTATTTTGTTTTGAGAAATAAGAAATGAGTGCTGAAAAAATACTAAATAAACCCCTGAAATTGTTTGCCCCTCGTGACCCTGAAGAAGCACATCGTGCTGCTACCCCGTTAGAGCTTTTATTTGACCTTATTTTTGTTGTTGCCATTGCGACTGCTGGGCAGCAACTACATCATGCCATGGTTGAGGGGCATTTATGGCATGCTCTGCCGACCTATTGTATGGTGTTTTTTGCTCTGTGGTGGGCATGGATGAATTTCACGTGGTTTGCTTCGGCGTATGACAATGATGACACGCTTTATCGTTGTCTTACTTTTGTGCAAATCGCGGGGTCATTAGTGATGGCAGCTGGGATTCCAGCCGTTTTTCAACAACACAATTTCGATGTGATTATCATTGGTTATGTGATTATGCGATTGGCTTTAGTCACTCAATGGATACGTGTGGCAAAGCATGATCCCGAGCGCAAAGTGACTGCTTATCGTTATGCAATCGGTATCGTGTTGGTTCAGTTAGGCTGGCTGATTGGTAATTTTAGCTCTATTCACATGACTACGTGGTTATTTCTTATTCTGGTCTTTTTTGAATTAGCCGTTCCTTTTTATGCAGAAAAGCATGCAACCACGCCATGGCATCCACATCATATTGTCGAACGTTATGGGCTACTGACCATTATTGTATTAGGCGAATCCATCATTGGCAGTTTTGCCGCTACACAGGAAGCCTTTTCGAATCGTGTGATCAATTACCAAGAAGTATTTTTAATTATTGGCGGTTTATTGATGATGTTTGCGATGTGGTGGGTCTATTTTGATCGTAGTCATCATCACCATCAACGCCGTGGTGTGCAGCCGTTTTTATGGGGCTATGGCCACTTTTTTATCTTTATCAGTATTGCTGTATTAGGTGCTGCTTTAGCTGCCGCGGTTGATGTTTCAATACAACATGCACATATTTCAAGCCAAATGATGGGATTAATTATTGCGGCCAGTTTGGCGGTATACAGCACTTATATTTGGCTGTTTTATGAGGCGTTTTATTTATCAGGATGGAGGCGTTGGGTTTATCCAATTACTGTATTGATCCTGTTTTCGATTCCTTTTTTATTTGCTGATATTGGCTATATCGTTTTTGCAATGGCAGTTATATATATTCTTCGGCTGATGATTTCTAAAGTGTATTTGATGAATTGTGATGATGAGCTAAGCATTACAACGCATTAAAGTTCTTCTTCATTCGAACTAAAACCAAGTTTAGCGTTTTAATGCGCTAAATTGGTTGGCTCAAAAACTTTCAAAATTTCGTTTCGAAGAAACTGATGACGAGGATTGTGCCGAACTGTGTCATGCCAATACATGCCCATCTTAATTTTAGGTAATTCGATGGGTAGCGGATGAATATTTAAATTTTCTGCATAATGCAGATGTTTAAGGATACTTTGTGGAATGGTTAGAATTGCATCGGGGTATTGGGCAAGCACTTGTAGCGCCGTGGAATAATGCTGACAGCGCAAGAAAATTTGCCGCGACAGTTGCTGACGATTGAGATAAATATCTTCAAGCAATAAGCCTGTGCGCCTTGATGATACACCGATATGTGGTGCGGAGAGATAGTGTGATAAATCCATCTGCATTTGCTGTGTACACACCACAAAATGATCATCAATTAAGTTTTCAAACTGTAAATTGGCTTGATACGGTTGCACCAGATCAATCACAAAATCAATTTGTTGAGCTGATAAATCAGCCAGCATATTTTTACGATCTAACTTAGAACTCAGAAACTGAATATCAAGATTGAGTTGAGCAAAATGATGAACCAATTGCGGAAAAATAATTGGTTCAATTTCATCATGTATGGCAATTTTAATGCTTTGCAGCATGCTTGGTACAAAGTCTTGCTGTGGAATTGCAATATTCTGAATCGTGAGCAGTGCATTTTGAATTGGTTGATAAATTTGCTCAGCATACGGCGTTGGCAGCATTTTTTGTCCGCTGCGAACAAACAGTTCATCTTGTAGTTGTGTACGTAATCGCTGTAATGCATGGCTAACCGCAGATTGGCTGATACAGAGTAATTGCGCCGCTTTGGAAATGCTTTTTTGTTCAAAAATCGCGATGAAAAGTGGGTATAAATTAATATCAATACGATGAAAATTTCCCACTTCTAATGGGGTTGTATTATGAATCTGATTCATAGTTTTGAATAAAATAAAATCATTTCATTCATAATAAATATTCGCTTATGGTGATGTAAAGCAGCGAAGTGTTTTTCGCCAAATTTTTCATTTAGGGAGATGATAATGTTTGCATTATCTGAACGTGCACAGGATTTTATTGCTCGCGCACAGGCATTTATCCAACAAGAAATAGAACCAATAGAAAAAGCATTTTGGGATGAAACACATCGTTTAAATGTCGATAGTGATTGGACCAAATGGCAATGGCCAGCTCAACTTGAACAACTCAAAGCGAAAGCCAAAGCAGCTGGCTTATGGAATATGTTTTTGCCTGATGCAGAACTCGGCGTAGGTTTATCTGTGCAGGAATACGCACATATTGCCGAACTCACAGGACGTAGTTTACTTGCGCCGACCGTTTTTAACTGTAATGCACCCGATAGCGGCAATATGGAAGTGTTATGGCGCTATGGTAGCGAACAGCAGAAACAACAATGGTTGCACCCTCTATTGAATGCTGAAATTCGTTCAGTGTTCTGTATGACTGAACCTGCGGTTGCATCGAGCGATGCGACCAATATGCAAGCAACGGCTGTGATTGAGGGTAATGAAATCGTCCTGAATGGGCGTAAATGGTGGTCGTCAGGTTTAGGTGATCCGAATGCGAAAGTGATCATTTTCATGGCCTATACGCCAGATCCAAGCAAAGATCGTCATCATCAGCACTCAATGGTACTGGTGCCTATTGATACTCAAGGTGTCAGCATTGAACGAATGCTTACTGTATTTGGTGATTATGATGCACCACATGGACATGGGCAGGTCAATTTTGACAATGTGCGTGTGCCTGTCAGTAACTTTATCGGTGGTGCAGGACAAGGCTTTGAGATTGCCCAAGGGCGTTTAGGACCTGGACGGATTCATCACTGTATGCGTTGTATAGGCGCAGCAGAAAAAGCGCTAGAGTTGATGATTGATCGAGGCATGTCACGTAAAGCATTTGGGAAAGAAATTCTTAAACTCGGGGGTAACTTGGAACGTGTAGCGGATGCTCGTGTGCAAATCGACCAAGCTCGGTTATTGACCCTGTATGCAGCTTATAAAATGGATACTCTAGGCAATATGGCAGCGTTAACTGAGATTTCAGCGATCAAAGTGGTTGCGCCAACTGTGTTGCAAAATGTCGTTGATATGGCGATTCAAATTCACGGTGGTGAGGGTGTGTCACGAGACACTCCACTGACTGCATTTTTTAATCAAGCGCGCAGTTTACGTTTAGCCGATGGACCTGATGAAGTGCATAAAGGCATGATTGCTAAATTAGAGTTAAAAAAACGTGGTTATGGTCGCGGATAAGGATATAAGCAAATGACAGTAATTGATGTGGGTGCGCAAGTTCGTCACGGTGAAGAACTGGATATTTCGGCGGTTGAAAGGTGGTTGAAAAATCAGGGTATCATCTTGCAAGGTCAAGCACAGGTAACCCAATATTCAGGAGGCGCATCGAATTGGACCTATCGTCTTGAATATGACAATATCGATTTGATTTTACGCCGCCCACCGAAAGGTACAAAGGCAAAATCAGCACATGACATGGCTCGTGAATACCATGTGCAAAAGTATCTTGCACCTTTCTACCCTGTCCTGCCTGAAATGCTTGCATTGTGCCAAGATGAACATGTCATTGGTTGTGATTTCTATGTGATGAAGCGAATTGAAGGCATTATCCCGCGTGCCAATTTGCCTAAAGAATTACAACTGGATGAACCGCAAGTGCAGCAGCTTTGTCTCAATGTTTTGGATAAATTGATTGAGTTGCATCAAGTGCCTTATCAAGGTACAGAACTGGAAAAACTTGGCAAAGGTGAAGGTTATTGCCGCCGTCAGGTTGAAGGCTGGGATACACGTTATCAAAAAGCATTAACGCCGAATGTGCCTGATTTTGCTTTTGTACGCCAATGGCTACAGGAGCACATCCCTGCCGACTCTAAAACTTGTGTGATTCATAATGATTGGCGCTTTGATAATGTCATTTTAGATCCGCAACATCCAACAAAAGTGATTGGTGTACTGGATTGGGAAATGGCAACGTTGGGTGATCCCTTAATGGATTTGGGCAGTGCCCTCGCCTATTGGATTCAAGACGATGATGACGCACTGATGAAATCCAGCCGTCGTCAGCCGACTAACTTAAAAGGAATGCTGACGCGTCAGCAAGTGGTCGATTACTATCTGGAAAAAACAGGCTTACAGTCGACGAACTGGGCATTTTATGAAGTGTTTGGTTTATTCCGTTTAGCCGTGATTGCTCAGCAAATTTATTATCGTTATTACCATCAACAAACCGATAATCCAGCTTTTAAAGATTTTTGGATTATGATTCAGGCTTTACATATTCGAGCATTAAAACTCATCGCAGAAAATAATGTAGAAGCACAGCAATTAATCCCTGAATATGCAGCAAAATTACAGGATATTTTAAAACGATGAGCACGATTTATTTAGTGCGACATGGGCAAGCCTCGTTTGGAGCTGCGAGCTATGATCTACTATCTGCTAAAGGTGAGCAGCAAGCACAGGTGGTAGGTGATTTCTTTCAATCAACACTAAAACATACTCCTCTCGTGATTGCAGGATCAATGCAGCGTCATCAGCAAACCGCGCAGTTGGCTCTGGCTCAGAGTTTTCAAGACATTGTGGTGCAAACAGAGTCTGCTTGGAATGAGTTTGATCATCAGCATGTGTTTGCTCAGTACGAGCCGCGTTTTAATCAACCTGAATTATTGAAGCAAGATGTCGCTCAAGTTACCAATCCACGTGCCTATCTGGCTAAAATTTTTGATGGCGCGATTGACCGCTGGATTGGAGAGCAATATGACCATGAATATCATGAAACATGGTTAGCCTTTCAGGCACGTGTAGAAACGGCTTTGCAAAACCTTTGTGCCAACATTGATGTAACAGGATACAAGCAAGCCGTAGTATTTAGCTCAGGTGGAGTCATTTCTGTGGCTGTGGGCAAAGTCTTGGGGTTGAATGCGAAACAGATTTTTGCATTGAATTGGTCGATTGCTAACGCCAGCGTCACAACACTGCGTTGGGTAGATGGTCGGTTGCAATTACTCAGCTTTAATGAGCATCATTATTTAAAAGCACGTGATGCTGAACTTTTAACATGGATTTAAATAAAAATAGGTGGCAGGCATGGCAAAGACAATTTTAATTACAGGTGCAAGTTCAGGTTTAGGTGCAGGTATGGCAAGAGAGTTTGCTGCCAAAGGCTACAATCTGGCGTTGTGTGCACGACGTTTGGAACGTTTAGAAGCATTACAACAAGAGCTGCAAAGTCAGTTTTCTATTCAGGTCAAAATTAAGACGCTTGATGTGACTCATTACGATGATGTCTTTACGGTTTTCAAAGCTTTCCAGCAAGAATTTGGCAGTATTGATCGCATTATTGTCAATGCTGGTATAGGTGACGGTCGCCGTATTGGTAAAGGTCATTTTGACGTAAATCGTGCTACAGCGGAAACCAACTTTATTTCGGCGTTGGCGCAGTGTGAAGCAGCGATTGAAATCTTTAGGGCACAAAATAAAGGGCACTTGGTAGTCATTTCTTCGATGAGTGCGATGCGTGGCTTGCCAAAGCATTTATCGACTTATGCTGCGAGTAAAGCAGCTGTCGCGCATTTGGCAGAGGGCATTCGTGCCGAGTTGTTGCATACACCAATCAAAGTCTCGACGATTTTCCCTGGTTATATTCGTACTGAGCTAAATGAAGGTGCGAAGAAGTTACCGTTTGAGGTGGATGAGAAAACAGGGTCTAAGGCGTTGGTGAAAGCGATTGAGAAAGAACCTGTGAAGGCCTATGTACCGCAGTGGCCGTGGCTGCCAATGGGCATTGCAATGAAGATTTTGCCTTTGAAACTTGTGAATAAATTGAGTTGATTGCCATTAAAATGGATTAGATATATCTCTAATTGGCAAGATTTCACAGCCTCATAATATAAGCTGAATCATTAACATATTTGGATATAGGCATTTCCTTACTTTTCAAAGATGAAAAGTAACAAAAATCTTTTGTTGGACTGATGGTATATCCCTATACCACAGTCCAACGGGCGGCATCCATGCCGCCTGTCACGATAGTGAATACCGTTCTAAAATTATGAAAAGCTCGATTAAGATAAAGCCGTAATCAACTTTTGGTGCAATCCACCAAAACCACCATTCGACATAATCACTACAGCATCACCCTCACCTGCTTCATTGACTACACGAGCAATAATGTCATCCAGTGAGCGACTGACTTCGGCTTTGTTTGATGAAGCAGAGATGATAGGTTGTAAATCCCAATCCAAGCCCTCTGGTTGATACCAAATCACTTCATCGGCTAAACGCGCCGAATGTGCCAAACCATCTTTATGGCTGCCCATACGCATGGTGTTTGAACGAGGCTCGATAATCGCCCACAGCTTACGTTCACCTAAGCGTTTACGTGCACCGTCTAAAGTCGTTTCAATGGCAGTTGGGTGATGAGCAAAATCATCATAGACTTCGATACCACGAACCGTTCCCAAAAGCTCCATGCGACGCTTCACACCACCAAAGTTAGATAAGGCTTCGCAAGCTTGCTCAAGGCTAACACCGACATGCTGAGCCGCTGCTATAGTGGCTAATGCATTAGCAACGCTATGCTGTCCTGTCATATTCCATTGTACTTCGCCAACCACGTTGCCCTGTTCTAATACTTTAAAGTGGCTACCATCGGCACTGATCAGTTCAGCAGATAAAGCCGCTTGATCATTTGGCTCAAGGCTAGTACGAACTACAGGCGTCCAACAGCCCTGCTGCAGTACTTCATCAATATTAGTTTCAGTGATTGGCGCAATAATACGGCCTTCACTTGGAATAGTACGCACGAGGTGATGGAATTGTTTTTGAATTGCAGCAAGATCATCAAAAATGTCAGCGTGGTCAAATTCAAGGTTATTTAAAATCGCAGTTTTAGGATGATAGTGAACGAATTTAGAGCGTTTATCAAAGAACGCAGAATCATATTCATCTGCTTCTACACAGAAGTATTTGCCACCACCTAAACGTGCGCTTTCGCTAAAACCAAGCGGTACGCCACCAATCAAAAATCCAGGATTTAAACCTGCTTGATCGAGTACCCAAGCTAACATCGTGGTCGTTGTGGTTTTACCATGAGTACCAGCAACACCGAGTACATGTTTGCCTTGTAAAACATGGTCAGCCAAGAACTGCGGGCCTGAAATATAAGGTAGACCTTCATTAAGCATGTATTCAACGGCATCAATACCACGTTTCATGGCATTACCGACAATCACGAGATCAGGATGGGGTTGTAAATGGCTACGATCGTAGCCCTGCATTAGTTCAATACCTGCATTTTCGAGTTGGGTAGACATTGGCGGATAAACATTGGCATCTGAACCTGTGACTTTATGTCCTAAATCTCGTGCTAATAGAGCCAGAGACCCCATAAATGTGCCACAAATACCCAAAATATGCAGATGCATAACTCGCCTACTCCACTGCTTTTGATACAGCACAACTTGGTGTCTGTATTTGTCATTATCAATAAAAATCAATCGCAACGATAGCAAGGCTTGCAGTGAAAAGATAGTCAAAATTCGTTGTTGTTTTTTCACTTAAAGTTTAAGCGAGAAGTGTTAAAATTTCATCGTTGTAGTCGCAAAAAAATATAAGCTATCCTCTTCACCATTTTTTAGAAATTTAACAACTTTATTTAGTGGAAAGATGAAACGTTCACCATCTGTTAGTATTGCTGCAAGTTCAATTGAGTGATCTAAATTATTAAAAAGTTCAGGATTTAACTCCTTCGCTGTCTCATAATCAATCCAATACCAATTTCTATTTTTATCATTTTTTCTGATCGTTTCTCCTACATATGCACCTGTACGTAGAATAGTTTTAAATCTTTGGTCATCAGAGATTTGATCTAAATTATTTTTCTTTAAATCTGACAAATATTTATCGATAAATTTTAAACTTTCTAAAGAATAATCTAGTTTTTGAGGATCTAAGGATTCAAAATGATATACAGGGTCATTTTTTTCACTATAGAACATTTTTGCTAAATCAGATAGAGCTTCATTTTGGTTATCTAAATCTAATTCTATCGCGTGGTTTTTGCTCATCGAAAACAGTAGAATAGTTAATAGAAATAACTTTTTCATAATTCTTGTGCTTCTCAAATCTTATTCAAAAATGGATTTTACTATAAAATTATTACAAAATTTTTAGAGTAAATACAATTGAGTCCGACTCTTATAGCTCTATGCTTTCTTATCATTTCCAATTGTTTTATGACTTTAGCATGGTACGGGCATTTAAAATTTTTGCATCATGCACCTCTTTGGCAAGCCATTTTATTTGGATGGAGTATTGCCCTACTTGAATATAGTTTTATGATTCCAGCAACCAAACTGCTCAATGCAAATGGCTGGAGTTTGGGTGAGATGAAAATCACCCAAGAAGTGGTAACGCTGATCGTCTTCGTCCCCTTTATGATTTTTCTATTCAAACAACCATTCAAGCTAGATTACGTCTGGGCGATGTTCTGTCTATTGGGCTGTGTCTACTTTGTTTTCCGCAATCAAAGCTAATTTGATTCAACATCATTCGCAGCGTTCTTTTGTTGGGGATGATTGAAAAAAACGCTATAATATTTGCCAATTTCTTCCTTCGTGCTTGGCGCAAGTCGAGATACTTCTCTATTTTTATCATGTTTTGGAAAAGCCAATGAATGCGGTCGCAACAGATAGCCAACCTTTAGTCGGGATTATCATGGGTTCTCAATCGGATTGGGCAACACTCGAACATACTGCAAATATGCTCAAACAATTGGGTGTACCTTTCGAAGCTGAAGTGGTTTCTGCGCACCGTACACCAGATCGTTTGTTTGAATATGCTGAAACAGCACGTGATCGTGGTATTCAAGTGATTATTGCGGGTGCTGGCGGTGCAGCGCATTTACCGGGTATGTGTGCAGCTAAAACTGATTTACCTGTACTTGGTGTTCCTGTTAAATCTTCAATTTTAAATGGCGTTGATTCATTGCTTTCAATCGTACAGATGCCTGCTGGTATTGCAGTAGGAACATTAGCGATTGGTCAAGCAGGTGCGACCAATGCTGCGATTATGGCAGCGCAAATCTTAGGTTTAACGCGTCCTGAAATTGCTAAAAATGTTGCTGACTTCCGTACTGCTCAAACCGAAAAAGTGTCAGGCAATAACATTCCTGGTCAAGTTTAACGGAGCTGATCATGAATAAAACCATTGGCATTTTTGGTGGCGGTCAACTTGGACGCATGATGGCGCAAGCAGCATTGCCTCTTAATATTCAATGCAGCTTTTTTGAAGCGGAAACTGAATGCCCAGCTGCGATTCTAGGTCCAGTTTTTTCAAGCAAAACTGAGCAAGGTTTACAGGATTTTATTGCCAGTGCGGATGTTTTCAGCCTTGAGTTTGAAAATACCCCTGTGGCTGATGTAGATGTTTTGACACAAACCAAGACGCTGCACCCTCCTCGCCTTGCTTTGGCAACTGCTCAGAATCGTTTGGCTGAGAAATCTTTATTTGATGAATTGAATATTCCTGTTGCGCCGTATCGTGCTGTGGATAGCTTAGATAGCTTAAAACAAGCGGTGGCTGATCTAGGTTTACCAATCGTGCTGAAAACGGTGACAGGTGGCTACGATGGCAAGGGTCAATTTGTGCTTCGTTCAGAAGATCAGATTGATACAGCGTGGGCTGAACTTGGTCCAGCGAAAAGCTTGATCGCTGAAAGTTTTGTAAAATTCAGTCGTGAAGTTTCGATTATTGCGGTTCGTGGTCAAGATGGTGATGTCAAAACTTGGGCACTCGCTGAAAACCACCACCATAATGGGATCTTGTCACACTCGATTGTACCTGCGCCAAATAGCACAGATCTGCAACCTGTTGCGCAAGATTATATTACCCGTTTGTTGAACCACTTAAATTATGTCGGTGTTCTTACACTCGAGTTATTTGTGACTGAGCAAGGTTTATATGCCAATGAAATGGCATGTCGTGTACACAACTCAGGTCATTGGTCGATCGAAGGTGCAATTTGTTCGCAATTTGAAAATCATATCCGCGCTGTGGCGGGTTTACCTTTAGGTTCAACCGATGTAGTTCGCCCAACAGTGATGATCAATATTATTGGTCAACATCCAAAATCTGAAGATGTATTGGCGCTACAAGGTGCACATTTACATCTCTATAATAAGTCAGAGCGTACTGGGCGCAAGTTAGGCCATATTACCTTGATGCCAAATAATTCTGATGATTTAACAGGTCTATGCCGTCAATTAGCACAGATTTTACCTGTACCTTTAGCATTGACGGCTGATATGAGTCTCTAAACTTATCCACAATGCCGTAAAAAAAGCGATCTTCGGATCGTTTTTTTATTGCAGATTGATTTTTAAATTTAAAAATCTGAGAAATAAGGGTTGTGGATAACTTGATTGTGGATTTTGAATTTAAAATAAAAGGTCTGATTTGAATTTAAAACCGACCTGAGTTGTTATTCTGTGTGTGGTTGATGTTGAGTTGTCTTATTTGGAATTGTATAAAAGAAAACAGTGATTTACTTACTTTGGGATAATCGCTATAACAAATAGATAAAAAAGATTCTAAATAAAAAAGTTGGCTAAGCCTGTGGGAGGGTTTGATGTCTGAAAAAATTGAAATTGCTCGAATAAAAATGCAGAGCCCTTTAACCAGTGCGATGGATGGTGAGGTACGGTGGTCACCTTTAAAATCGTTATGGGTATTTAGTCATTTGGTGATTGCATTGATTGGTGGTGCGTTAACTTTTTCTTTGGATGCACTATTGGTATTTATATTAACGACTGCTTTTACTTTGTGTTTTGGGCATTCTTTGGGAATGCATCGTAAATTGATTCATGACAGCTATAAGTGCCCAAAATGGCTAGAATATTTTTTAGTTCATCTAGGTGTATTGGTTGGCTTGGCTGGACCATTTGGGATGGTGCATACCCATGACTTAAGAGACTGGGCACAAAGACAAAAGCAATGCCATTCTTATTTACGCCATGGTGAACGTATTATCAAGGATGGTTGGTGGCAATTACATTGTGACCTTAAGTTAAAGCATCCACCTGTGTTTAGGCCTGAATCTCATTTGAAAGATAATTGGATTTATCAATTTATGGAAAGAACGTGGATGATGCAACAGCTTCCATTGGCAATTCTTTTATTTATTTGTGGTGGTTTTGCATGGGTCATTTGGGGGATTTCTGCGCGTATTGTTGTTTCTGTGACGGGGCATTGGTTGATTGGTTATTTTGCTCATAATCATGGAGAAATGGACAATGAGGTGGTGGGTGCTGCGGTTCAAGGACATAATGTGAAATGGGCTTCTTATATTACCATGGGTGAATCATGGCATAACAACCATCATGCTTATCCTGAATCAGCAATTTTGGGGATCTATGAGAATCAACCTGATCCTGGCTGGTGGGCTTTAAATGCTTTAAACAATTTGGGCTTGGTTTGGGATATTGTATTGCCTGAAAATTTACCGCATCGCCATAATTTAAAAGCACTGACTTATAGAGCAGTACAGGGTAAAGGGAGTAAGGCTCCTTTTAAATGTCCTGTATTGAGTTTGATTGATTAGCTATAGCTAGCGTTGAATAAAAGCTTAGTGGGGTTAACTTCATTAAGCTTTTTTTATGTGTGATTATTTTGAATTTAAAACTAGCCTGACTGTGGCTGTGTATTTTTAAATTTAAAAAGTATGGAGAATTGAGCTTGTGGATAACTTTTATTTACAATTTTGAATTTAAAGTATGATCCTGAATTTGAATTCAAATGAGTTGGGCTACGAGTTTGCGTTTTTAAATTCAAAAATAGAGGGTGTTTTATTTTGAATTTAAAAATTAGATCGAATTATGAATTTAAAAGTTGTGTTTTAAATTCAAAAGACAAGAAATGAATTCAAATTTACGTTTCCAAACTATACATCTGGGAGTGGCATGTTATGGTGAGGGAGAAATTTAAATTTAAAAATTCTGGTTTTAGACATGAAACAACATTTTTCTTTTTTTATAGGCACTGCCTTATTTGCTTTTTTCAACCAAGCTCATGCAGAGCTTGTTATTAATGGTGCAACGGTGTCAGCGCCGACAACAACAGCACTATCTAACAGTACTTATTCACCAAACTCAAATTTCCAAGCATGTATTGCCAATTTGCGTTCCCAAGCCATTTCATCTGGCGTATCGGGTGCGACTTATGATCGTTACACGCAAAATTTAACGCCTGATTATTCCGTCATTGATAAATTAAATTATCAGCCTGAGTTTTCTACGGCGATCTGGGACTATTTATCGGGTCTGGTTGATAACGAGCGTGTTCAAGCTGGACAGCAAAAACTTGCACAACATCGCGATGTGCTTCGACGGATAGAGCAGACCTATGGTGTACCTGCTGAAACGGTTGTGGCCGTTTGGGGTGTGGAAAGTAACTATGGTGATATTTCTGGTAAATATCCTTTATTACAAGCACTAGGTACTTTGAGTTGTGAAGGCCGCCGTCAAAGTTATTTCCGTGGTGAATTTTTTGCGACGATGCGTATTTTACAACGCGGTGATTTAACACAAGATCAATTATATGGTTCGTGGGCGGGTGCATTTGGGCACACCCAATTTATGCCATCAACTTATGAGCGTTTAGCGGTTGATTTTGATGGTGACGGTCGCCGTGATCTGGTTTCAAGTACCACAGATGCATTGGCATCGACAGCGAATTTTTTAAAAAGAGCAGGGTGGCAAACGGGAATGCCATGGGGCTTCGAGGTTAAAATTCCACAAGGGATGTCGATTTCAGGTGAAAGTCGTCGTAATAAAAAATCATTAAATCATTGGATTGCACAAGGTGTAACGCGTGCAGATGGCACCGCTTTAATTCAAGGAAATTTATCTGGCAGTACACCAGCGGGATTGATTGCGCCAGCAGGAGCAAGTGGGCCAGTCTTTTTGGTATTTAAAAATTTTGACGCGATTTACAGCTATAATGCAGCAGAAAGTTATGGTTTAGCGATTGCACATTTATCAGATCGTTTGAAAGGTGGGACACCATTTTTAACGGCTTGGCCAACCGATGATGCAGGGACTTCTCGTGCGGAACGTCGTGAAATTCAACAGTTTTTAATTAAACGTGGCTACGATATTGGTGCTGTAGATGGATTGATTGGTGATAAAAGTCGTCAAGCGATTCGCCAAGAACAAACTCGTTTAGGCTTAAATCCAACAGGCCGTGCAGGACAACAAATCTTGCAAGCTTTCCGCCAAGAACAGGCAAAAGAAATGATGCAATAAATCTAAGAGATGATAAAAAGGTCTGCATAAGCAGACCTTTTTATTTTAAGGTGCAGCGTCGAGTTTAACTGCTTCTAAAATATCAAAAATGACGGCAGTCACATCTTGACTTAGATCGCGATCATTAAAGATTTCATAAGCTGAAATGGTGACATCAGTATCGCTTGGGAGTTGTTTTTGTTCTTCTTCAATTAAATGTTCAATCGGTAATAAAGTTTGTTTTACTTCTAAATGTAGAATTTCATCATAACCAACATTTTCATCCTCGAGCTCAACCTCTTGCTCATTAAAATAAGGAATTAAAATAGAATGGAGATATGGACTAATGTCTTGGATGTCCATGATTTCAACATCACGAGTTTGCTCAATCGTACTGATATGGTCGCTCACTTCGATGAGAATATGATAGTAACTCATGTTGTTCTCCATTAAGACTAAGATGATGTTTTATCAACACAATAGCATGAAAAAAACAAAATAAGCGACCCATTCTTGTTACCTAAGTTTAAAAACATCATCTCTATAATTTAGTTGATTTATCTACTAAATTTAGTCAGCTAAGCCTAACAGTTTTAAATCGGTATTGGTCAGCTGAAAGTCTTTAGCATCCTGTTCTTTAATTCTTGGATACATTAAAGATTTTGGGTCTTGAGTATGTTTCAGACCTAAAGCATGACCAAACTCGTGAGCTAAAGTGAGGCGTAGATCATCCAGTGATGAAAACTCATAAATAAAAATCTGCTTACCATCAAACTGTCCTTTATGGAGTACTTGTGGCTTAAATGTCTGGTTAAATTCATCGACTGACTGAACGAGTTGCTGACGTAATTGATTAGATTTTTCGGATTGTTTTTGAAGTTGTTGCACTTTTAGATTGTAATCATAGATACGTGCTTGTAAAAGCTGGCTTTGACTTTCAAGTGCGTGTTGTTGCTTTTGCAATTTTTTTGCCAATGTCTTTTTAGAGTGAGCAGCATTCAGTTGTTCTATAGCGGTTTGATAGGATTTCGCTTGTGCTTGGTATTCGGTTTTTTGTAATTCTAATTGTGTATCAGCATAGCGCAGTTGCTGTTTAAGTATCTGTAATTGTTGGTTCTGATCGAGCCAAATTTGTTGCTGTTTTTCTAATTGATGTAAATTCTCAGCGCGTTTTATACTGCGTATCTGACGTTGATCAAATACTAAATTTATGACAAATGTTGCTGAAGGATCATAAACAAAATAGTTTTGTCCTGTGTCTTTTGACCAGATTGCGGCAGCTTGTTGGCTTAGCTCGATTACTTGTTGTTTGTTGAGATTTAAGCGCGGGTCTAGCTCTGCGATTCGATAGCGTAAAGGATTCTCTGTACTGTAGCGAATCTGAGGAGATGCTGAACTAGAAGAAACTTTAGCTAAAGCTGAAGGAGAGAGCAGCATGAAAAAACATGTAGCCAACATAAAAATAAAGGGGTACATACAGGGAGATAAAATTGAAAAAGGACGTATTTTAATCAGATATGTTTAGTAGTCAAACTTATAAAAAAGAGAGTAATTCATCAATTTATACAATATTTCCATAAAATAAAGATAAATGGATTTATAGAAATATTGAACATAAATTCGAGTATTGATTATGAATTAGACGAAATTTACATGAAACACAGTCATTTATTTTGAATTATACACATCGAATTTTTTAGTATTTTATGTGAATTTGAAAATTTATTAATATTTTATTTTTCACGTAAAATAAATGTTTATTTGTTCAATAAATATACCGTTTGGTGAAAAATTTCGTTTAACGAACAGTCGTGCGATGACTTATTATTTAATTCATCGCACGTACCAGTTCTTGATCGGCTTTGGTGAGTTCAAACTTTTGTAAGTTCTGTTTTTGAATGACTGGATACATGATAGACGTTGGATCATCAGTGTGTTCTAAACCGAGCGCATGTCCGAGTTCATGAGCCAGTGTTAAGCGTAAATCTTCTTTAGACGTAAATTCATAAATATAGATTTGTTTACCGTTGAAATGGCCTTTATGAAATAAACGAGGTTGAAAGTTTTTGTTAAATTGATTTGCTGATAACACTAATTGTTTATTATTTTGATTTAGGCTTTGAATTGCTTGGTTTAACTGTTGAGTTTTTTGTTTATGTTGAGCTATTTCTTGCTTTAAAGAATTGGATTGAAGTTGTAGTTCTTGTTGGCGTTGTGCGAGCTGGTCAGCCATTTGCTTAGACGAAGAGCGAAGTTGATTAAAGCGTTGTACATCAGCGTTATATTGTTGAAACTGAGAGGTCAGTTGGGTTTGCTTACTTGCTATGAGCGCCGTCATTTTCTGGATCTCATCTTTCACTTGTTGTAGTTGTAGCCTTTGATTTTCCCATTGTTGTTGTTGTTGATTGAGCTGATCTAAGTTCTCTACACGATTTTTACTATGTTGTTGGCGTTCATCGTAAACAAAGTTAATCGTAAATTCAGCTTGTGGATCATAAACAAAGTTTTTTTGTCCTGTTTCTTGTTCCCAAATTTTCGCAGCTTGCTGTGTAAGCTCCAAAACTTGTTGGCTATCTAAATTAAAGCGTGGGTCAATGTCGGCAATTCGGTAATGCAATGGCATTTGCATAGATTCATGTGTATGTGAACCCGCTGTATGTGATGCATTTTGGGCATAGCTTAGATTGGGTAGACCCATGCATAAGCATGCAACTATAACGGCTAAACCTTGTTTGCGCATGAGCCAAACTCCCCCAAATAAGGTTTATTTTTGAGCAATATTATTTTGCCGTCAAAACGCTATCTACTTAATAAACAAGGTTTAAAAGTGTGACTTTTTTCCATAAAATAAAAAAATGAATGCTGTGAATAACACAACAAAATAAAACTGAGATGGAATATATTATGTCTTTTTATTCTAAATAAAATGATACAAATCATAATCTTGTAGTTTATTGATTGGCTGAAAGTGTAGAAAAACAGAAGGAAATCAATAAAAATCACTTTTGTTGTTTTTTTGTAAGCAAAATAAAGAGTGAGAAATACTTCACTTTTTAGTTAAAGCTTTCACTTTTATCCATGCTATCGGTTGATTAAAAGCTCACGATCAGCTTGGGTCAGGCGAAAATTTTCAGCATTTTGATCTTTCATTAATGGGTACATGAGCGCGGCTGGATCATTTGCATGTTGT
Organism: Acinetobacter venetianus RAG-1 = CIP 110063; assembly: GCF_000368585.1. Lineage (GTDB taxonomy): Bacteria > Pseudomonadota > Gammaproteobacteria > Pseudomonadales > Moraxellaceae > Acinetobacter > Acinetobacter venetianus. The sequence continues at coordinate 170,185 of NZ_KB849560.1, read as the reverse complement.
AGCCCAAGAGCATGACCTAACTCGTGCGCGAGCGTTAAGCGTAGATCATCTTCGGATTCAAATTCATAGATTAGAATTTCTCTACCATTAAATAACCCTTTATGAAATAAATGTGGTTGAAAGCGTTGTTTATATTGGTGAACAGACTGATCAAGCTGTTGGTTTAATTGATTTAATTCATCAACTTGCTGATTCAAAGTGCTAATTTTCTGATTGTATTGGGTGATTTCTTGCTGTACTTGTTGAATATTGTCCTGTAAGGCTTGTTGTCTTCGTTGAAAATAGTCCCGATCAACTATGGATGCAGGGCGTTGTTGAGCGATCAGTTGCTCTTGATTATATTGCTGAATTTGTTGATTGAGTTGTTGCTGTTTTAAATCGAGAAACTGTTTATTATTCAGAATTTCCTGTTCAGTTTGATCAAGTCGTTGCTTCTTATCCAGCCATTGTTGTTGACCTGTTTCGAGCTGGCTCAAATGTTCTCGGCGTTGTTCACTTTCAATTTGACGCTCATCGTATATAAAATGGATAGCTAATTGTGCATTTGGATCATAGACGAAGTAATCTTGACCAGTTCCATCTTTCCAAATTTGTGTGGCTTGCACGCTCAGTTGTTTCACTTGTTCTGTTGTGAGTTTAAAACGAGGATCAACATCAACGATTCTATAACGCAAACGTGTATCAAAAGGATGAGTAATACGATCTAAAAGTGAATTGAACTTGAGTTGCGGATGTTGATGCGTCTGATAGCCTGACCATAACAGAAAAAATACCAGTCCAAGAATAGTAAAAAAACGAATCATTTTATTTTGTTTTTCTCGACATAGAATAAAGATTATTCTAAAGGTGAAGATATGTTCAAATATAAGCAATCTAAATCAATATAGCAAAATAGGACGATACTGAAAAATACAGATGCATTTTGGATATTAAAAAGCAATAACGAAGGATATAAAAGAAATTCAAGGAATAGAGATGCTGAAATATTTACTGAAAGCGCCTGATACTGAATGGACAGCAGATTCTCCTGCTGAGGAAAACATTAAAAATTTAAAAATCAAATATTTGGGAACTGCTGGATTTATCCTTTCAGATCAGTATCGTACTTTGGTTTTAGATCCATTTATCTGTCGTCCGAATTTAAGACAGACCTTTACGCAGCCTTTATTGAGTGATCCTTCTTTAGTCCGCAAATATATCCCCCATGCCGATGATGTGCTAATTGGTCATGCACATTATGATCATATTCTTGATGCACCTGAGGTTTGTAAACAAACAGGAGCACGCTTAATTGGTTCTCAGGCCACCATGATGTATGCACGCTCAGCAGGGTTATCTGAACAGCAAATGCTTCAAACAAAAGGGAGAGAAATTATTAATTGTGGCAAATGGCAAGTTGTTGGCTTGCCATCAATCCATGGTAAGGCCTTGTTTGGTCGTGTTCCATTACCGGGAGATATGACCATACCTCCGCCTTATCCACCTAAGTTTCACCATTTGAAGCATGGACAGGTATTTAATTGGTGGATTGATACAGGACATTTAAGCATTGTACATATTGATTCGGCGGATTTTATTGAGCAGGAATTACAAACGAAGCAAGCTGATATTGTGTGTTTATGCGCGATTGGACGGAAATATCGCCCTAATTATGTCAAAGACGTTGTGAGGCTATTGAAGCCGAAATATATCATTCCATGTCATTGGGATACGATGGTCACGCCGATTGATGCACCACCTCAGTTATTGCCCGGGGTGAATATTCCTGAGTTTATTGAAGAAATTAAAGCCTGTGGTGTAATCCCTTTGTTTATGCCGATTTTGGGTGAGCTGTATTTTGATCAAAGTGATCAATCTTAAAGCATAAAAAACCGCGCTTTCGCGCGGTCTTTTTTAAAGAGACAAATTATTTTTTGTCATCTTTTACTTCTGTGAACTCAGCATCTACAACGCCATCGTCCGCTTTTTGTTGTTGACCCGCATCACCACCTTGGAATGCATTTGGATCAAAACCTTCAGCGCCACCACCTGCTTGTTGAGCTTGCTCATAAGCACGTTGTGTAATAGGCATCAAGATGTTTTGTAACGCTTCAGTTTTCGCTTTGATTGCATCAACATCATTTTCTTTTGTTGCTGCTTCAAGTTCAGAAACCGCCGTTTCAACCGCCGTTTTTTCTTCAGCAGTTACTTGTTCACCAAGATCTTTAACCGCTTTTTGTGAGCTTGAAATTAATGCATCAGCTTCGTTACGTGCTTTAGCAAGTTCTTCAAACTTACGATCTTCTTCAGCATTTGCTTCAGCATCTTTGATCATTGCTTCGATTTCAGCATCAGACAAACCTGAGTTTGCTTTGATCTGGATTGATTGCTCTTTACCAGTGCTCTTATCTTTTGCAGATACTTTTAAGATACCGTCAGCGTTAATGTCGAATGATACTTCAATTTGCGGTACGCCACGTGGAGCAGGTGGGATATCGCCTAATTGGAAGTTACCCAACAATTTGTTTTGTTGAGCCATTTTACGTTCACCTTGGTAAACCGAAATGTCTACGGCAGGCTGGTTATCAGCAGCAGTAGAGAACACTTGAGATTTCTTCGCAGGAATCGTGGTGTTTTTCTCAATGATCGGAGTTAATACGCCGCCCATTGTTTCGATACCTAAAGTTAAAGGTGTTACGTCTAATAAAAGAACGTCATTTTTGTCACCAGACAATACCGCACCTTGAATCGCAGCACCAATCGCTACAGCTTCGTCAGGGTTCACGTCTTTACGTGGCTCTTTACCGAAGAATTCTTGAACTTTCTGTTGAACCATTGGCATACGAGACTGACCGCCGACCAAGATTACGTCAGAGATTTCAGAAGTCGAAAGACCAGCATCTTTAAGCGCGATACGGCAAGGCTCAATCGTACGAGCAACTAAGTCAGCAACTAAACCTTCAAGTTTTGCACGAGTTACGTTGATCACTAAGTGTTTAGGACCAGTCGCATCAGCAGTGATGTATGGAAGGTTGATTTCAGTTGCGTTAGAAGAAGAAAGCTCAATTTTTGCTTTTTCAGCAGCTTCTTTCAAACGTTGCAACGCAAGTGGATCATTCTTCAAGTTTACGCTTTGCTCTTTTTTGAACTCTTCAACCAAGAATTCGATCAATGCGTTGTCAAAGTCTTCACCACCAAGGAATGTATCACCGTTAGTCGACAATACTTCGATTTGTTGGTCGCCATCTAAGTCTGCGATTTCAATGATCGATACGTCAAAAGTACCACCACCTAAGTCGTAAACAGCAACTTTACGATCGCCTTCTTTTTTGTCCATACCGAACGCAAGTGCCGCAGCAGTTGGTTCGTTGATGATACGTTTAACATCAAGACCTGCAATTTTACCTGCATCTTTAGTTGCTTGACGTTGTGCATCGTTGAAGTAAGCAGGAACAGTGATGACTGCTTCAGTTACTGTTTCACCTAAATAGTCTTCTGCAGTTTTTTTCATCTTTTTCAAGATTTCAGCAGAGATTTGTTGAGGTGCAAGTTTCTTATCGTTTACTTCAACCCAAGCATCACCATTGTCAGCTTTGATGATTTTGTATGGTACAAGACCGATGTCTTTTTGTACTGCTTGATCTTCGTAACGACGACCGATTAAACGCTTGATTGCGAATAATGTATTTTTCGGGTTTGTTACAGCCTGACGCTTAGCGCTTTGACCAACTAAGATTTCGCCATCTTTATATGCAATAATCGATGGAGTTGTACGTGCGCCTTCTGCGTTTTCAATTACTTTTACTTTGTCGCCTTCAAGTACAGCAACACATGAGTTGGTAGTACCTAAGTCAATACCAATAATTTTCGCCATTTGATGTGTTCCTCTAAAATTTTGTGAATCCCCCTCATATGCTTTTCGGTAAAGGGGATTTGCTTGTTATTCGATATGAGAGTCAATCGTTTTTTTTCAAGCATTTTTATGAAAAAAAACTGAAAAACTCTCAAAATACTGGATTTATTGTCCGACCATGACCATTGCAGGGCGGAGTAGGCGACCATTTAAGGTATAGCCCTTCTGTAAAACCGTACCAATTTCATTGGCTTTAGCATTTGGATCGATACCAACCGCTTGATGAAGGTCTGCATTAAAACCATTTTTTGTGTCTGCTTCCACCACACCAAATTTTTCTAGCGTTGTAAGCAACGATTTTAAAGTCAGTTTTACACCTTCTAATACAGGTGTTTCTTCTGTACCAGCTGCTTGAATCGCACGTTCAAGGTTGTCGACAGAATCCAATAGCTCTTTCGCAAATTTCTCAAGCACAGTGTCTTTATGCTTTTCTGATTCACGTTGAATACGTTCAACACTTTTCTGTGCTTCGTAAACGGCATTGGCAGTACGTGCTTTTTCGAGTTTTAGGCTTTCTTCGAGTTTAGTGATTTGCGCTTGTAAATCTTCAACGCTAAGCTCGTTTGCTTGCTCTACACCTTCAGCTTGAGTTTGTTCAGTCTGTTGCTCATTTTGAATGTCTTGAGCTTGCTCATTGTGCTCATTAGCCATTGATGATCTCCGTTTAAAAAAGTTCTCAAACATGTACAGTCCTTTTGGCATTGATGCTCATAGGGTCAAACCCGAACTGCCACGTATAGGTCATTCATAGATACGGATGAAGTATGGGCAACGCGACAAAATTCAAGCGTTCAGGTCGATTTAAATCTTTTAATTTTGCTTATTTAAGTAAAAACTTAAGTTTTCGATGACGAAAGCAATAAATTCTTGGGTTATTTTTGGTAAATGTTGTCTTGATGCATACACCAAAGACAAGGTGAGATCGGGCGCAGAAAAATCTGCAAACACTCGTTCTAAGCGCTGCTCGGCAAAATCTTGACGTACTAACAAAGTCGGTAGCATGGAAACACCTTGCGCTTTGAGACACATCTGATAGAGCGCGATCACATCATTGCTCTTAAACGTAACATTTAACGGATAGTTCTGTGGTTGCTGATCTGTATCAAAAAGCGTCCAATATTGATTGTGGGTATGATGAGCAATACATTCATGCTGAATCAATTGGCTGGGATGAGAGAGAGGAGGGTGATCTTTTAAATAATGTGGATGTGCGCAGAACACAGATTCAATTTGACAGACAGGGCGGGCTATTAGTCCATCAGCAACTTTTTGCGTAATCCTAAGTGCGAGATCAACTTGGGCATCCATTAGATCAACGGTATTTTCAGTTAAATACACATCAAAATGAATGTGCGGATAACGTTTTTTAAATTGCTTGATGCATTCATTGACACCCAATTGAAATAAGAACAAGCCACATGTAAAACGAATAGTACCGCTATGTTGTTCTGGCGCTGCTAAACTTTCCAAGAGTTGTTGTTGTTGTAAAATATTTTCACAATAGACCAGTGCTTTTTCACCTGCAGGTGTCAGTGAAACTTTGCGAGTATTACGTTGAAACAGTCGAGTGGAAAATGTTTGTTCAAGGTGTTCCAAATAACGCGACACCATTGCTTTAGAGTAGTCTAAATGTTCTGCAGCTTTGCTGAGATTGCCTTGTTGTGCAATACAGACAAAGACTTGAATGGCTTTTAAGGTATCCATATTTATTTTGATTGTTGCAAGATATGCAACATTTTATCTTAATTTAGTGGGTTTATTCAGCAATAATTGCAATTTAAAGTGTTTCCTATCAGATCGGAGACAACATATGAAAACGAATCCTTATGCAATTGCATTCGCAACGATTGCAACATTAACAGCAGCATCAACGACATTTGCCCAAGACTTAACCCTTCAAAACTTTTTAGCGAAGCCTGAGCATTTTGGTGTCACTTCTACCTTGATTGAAGGGGATAAAGAAGTCCTGTTGGTCAATGCTCAATTTTCAAAATCAGAAGCGCTTCGTATTGCAGCGGATATTCTGGACAGTGGAAAAACGCTGAAAACAATTTTTGTGAGTTATGGTGATCCAGATTTCTATTTTGGTTTAGATGTATTTAAACAATATTTCCCGAATGTACAAATCATTGCTACGCCTGAAACGGTTAAACATATTCAGGATACGCAAGCGCTTAAAGTGGATTACTGGGGTCCAAAAATGGGTGCCAATGCTCCAAGCAAAATTATTGTTCCACAAGCATACACAGCCAAAACATTGAAACTTGAGAATGAAACCATCGAAATCAAGGGTCAAAAAGAACTGACTTATTTATGGATTCCAAGTGTAAAAGCAGTGGTTGGCGGCATTTCAGTATCTTCAGGTATTCACCTTTGGACAGCAGATACCCCAACTACGAAAGATCGTGCTGAAGTGATCAAAACATTGGAATCGATCAAAGCACTTAAACCGCAAACTGTTGTTCCTGCACATATGAAGGCTGGTGCTGCTGAAGGTTTAAATGCGGTGAACTTTTCAATTGATTATTTAAAGCAATACGAACAAGCCGTTAAATCTAGCAAAAACTCAGAAGTGTTGATTAAAACCATGCAACAGAAATATCCGACGCTGACTGAAACAAGTAGTCTTGAGTTAGGTGCTAAAGTTGTTAAAGGTGAGATGCAGTGGCCTTAAGCCTAAATTAATCATAAAGCCGTAATCTTCTGATTGCGGCTTTTATTTAGATTAAAGTAACTATTAACCTATTCTTTGTAATTGTAAGCTTTTGGGTATGTTCTACGAGGTTTATATAAATTATAAAAAATGAAGATGTTCGAATTTTTCTTTAATAAATTCAGTTTATATCAACAAAAGTTATGAATAGATAAGTGCTTAGCCAATTTTTATGATCAGGAAAATATGTGAAATCTGCTTTTAATTGATTAAATAAAAGTTGCAAAAGCACGCTGTATAAATAACAAACCGCTACTAATCCGCATCACGCCAGCAGAAAAAATTGTGAATGATAGGCAACGCAAAGATAACTTTGCTATTTGTCATAATGAAAGGAAATACACAATGAAAAAGTTAGCATTGATCTCTATGGTTGTAACTGGTGTTGCATTCACAGCTGTGGGTTGTTCGACTCAAGGTGGTTTAGATGCTTCTGGTTCAGCTCAAACTAGTGCAGGCCCAACAGGCGTACAAGGTGGTGTTGGTGTACAAGCTGGTACGTCTGTAGATGTTCAACCAGGCGGTGCTTCAGCAGATATTTCAGGTTCAGTATCTGGCTCAGCTGGTGCTGATGCAGCAGGCCAATAATTTTTTATGCTAAGTCGGCTTGCAATAGATTGAATGTTAGATGCCAAAAATCAATTTATAGATGTACTGCTATACATCATGCATAGCGACTTTATTCATAAAAATGACACTTTTTAAGTGCTATAAAACCAGAGTTGAGTCATTCAGTTCTGGTTTTATAATTTCTAAACAAAGCATTAAAATCTGTTGTTAATTGGCAGAAAAAACGAAATCGAATAAGCACAATGGTTAATGACTTTTAAAGAATAGCCCTTTAGCGTACGACATATTTTGAAATCTTATTCTTGATCTATGACTTTATAAAAGCATATAGTCAACGAGAACAAGAATTATGGACAGAGTGAGAGAAGGGGACGACAGTGACAGCATTACCTCAAAAAATTCAAACAATTTTAGATAAAGGACAAGGTCCTGCTGCACGAGCACTTGATAAGCTGCCCAAGATCGTACAAGAATCCCTCGCTAAACTTTTAGGCTATCCGTATCAATATCCAGATTTGGATGCATTTACCAAATGCCTTATGGCTGTTCAGATTAAACAAGGACGCATTGGCTTTATTGGAGATGATCCAATCGAATCACGCCGACAATTTGATGCGCAAATGTTGGCGATTTTAAATAAATCAACATCGATTGATTCAGTTGAGGATATCCGCTTACCACTACAAAGTGGAACTGTTTTCGCAAGACATTATCATCCTGCACCAAATAAAAAACTTCCAATGATTGTGTTTTATCATGGAGGAGGTTTTGTGGTAGGTGGTTTAGATACTCATGATGAAGTCTGTCGACTTATTGCCAAATATGCAAAAGTACAAGTCTTAAGTATTGACTATCCACTTGCGCCAGAAGTGTCGCCGCAACTCCTAATCAAATCATGTGAAGATGCATTAGCATGGGTTTATCAAAACCGCCGTCAGTTGAAAATTTATAAAAACCGTATTGCTGTTGCTGGCGATAGTGCAGGTGGAAACATCAGTACTGTTGTTGCACAGCACGCCGCAGGTAAGTCATACGCACCGCAAGCACAATTACTTATTTATCCAGTTGTCGATTTCAAAAGTCGACATCCTTCATTTTATGCATATGGAGAAGGGCTGGTGTTAACAAGTAAAGATGTAGACTACGTTACGGATTATTATGCAACGCAGCACAATGTTACTTTGGATGACGCACTTATTTCTCCAACTTATGGCAGTCTTAAAAAGCTTGCGCCAGCATATGTGATTACTGCTGGACATGACTTACTGCATGATGAAGGTGAAATATATAGCCATAAGCTCAGACAAAGCGGTGTTAAAGTGCAATACATCGATTACCCTGAACAAACTCACGGTTTTATTAATTTAACTCCAATTTCGAGCAAGGCTAAACGAAATACGATCGAGATAGCTAAGAACTTCAGAAAGTTTTGGGATAAGCATCACTAATACTTTCAAACCGATGTTTCACGTGAAACATCGGTTTTGTGTTTTTAGAAGATAACAAATAGAAATAGCAAAAATAGATTGATAAAACTAAGATGACTCGCTACAACAAATCTATTTCTGTACAGAGAAAAGCAATCATGAAAAAACTGTTCATTACAACAGCTCTAATTTTGGCGAGTAGTCATTTATTTGCAAATACGATGGTGGATATGAAAACCAGCATGGGTAATATTGAAATCGAATTATTTGATGATAAAGCCCCAGTATCTGCAAAGAATTTTGAGAACTATGTAAAAAGCAATTTTTATTCAGGAACAATCTTCCATCGAGTTATTCCTGGATTTATGGTTCAAGGTGGCGGTTTAGATGCCAATATGATTGAGAAGGCAACAAAAGCTCCAATCGTCAATGAAGCAAATAATGGACTGAAAAATAATCGTGGTACTTTGGCAATGGCGCGTACCAGTAACCCAAATTCTGCTACAAGCCAATTTTTCATTAATGTGGCTGATAACAACTTTCTAAATCGTTCGAATATGGATGCTGGCTATGCTGTATTTGGTAAGGTAACGAAAGGGATGGAGATCGTTGATAAAATCGTTAATGCACCAACAGGAAACTATGGAATGCATCAAGATGTACCTAAACAACCAATTAAAATTATCAGCGTACAGATAAAGAATAAGAAATAAAATATAAAAGCAGAAATATTAAAAATATATTTCTGCTTTTATTTCAATTATTTGCTGCTTTATTTTGGTGTTTTTAAAGCTATTTGTGTGTAAAAAAAGAACACTTGATAAAACAAAGAGTTAAAAAAGCTTGCGCACCAAAAAAAATCTCCTATAATGCACACATCCCGACGCAATGAAGCAAAAATAACTTAGCTTTACGGTTAAGTTGTTAAATATTTATTGCGTTTTATTTATCGCTGACGAGGCGATAAAGAGATCATTAAGAGAATAGAAGAACAACTTGTGTGGATTTTTACTAGTTGATCAATCGATATATATTATCATTGATAATTGGTAGAAATTTCTCGAAGTTTATTTGAGCAAATTTTTTGTCAGTAATTGATGAGCCAGAATTAGCACCTTGTCTTAACTAAGGTGCAAAATGATTTTAACTGAAGAGTTTGATCATGGCTCAGATTGAACGCTGGCGGCAGGCTTAACACATGCAAGTCGAGCGGGGAAAGGTAGCTTGCTACTGGACCTAGCGGCGGACGGGTGAGTAATGCTTAGGAATCTGCCTATTAGTGGGGGACAACATTCCGAAAGGAATGCTAATACCGCATACGTCCTACGGGAGAAAGCAGGGGACCTTCGGGCCTTGCGCTAATAGATGAGCCTAAGTCGGATTAGCTAGTTGGTGGGGTAAAGGCCTACCAAGGCGACGATCTGTAGCGGGTCTGAGAGGATGATCCGCCACACTGGGACTGAGACACGGCCCAGACTCCTACGGGAGGCAGCAGTGGGGAATATTGGACAATGGGGGGAACCCTGATCCAGCCATGCCGCGTGTGTGAAGAAGGCCTTATGGTTGTAAAGCACTTTAAGCGAGGAGGAGGCTACTAGTATTAATACTACTGGATAGTGGACGTTACTCGCAGAATAAGCACCGGCTAACTCTGTGCCAGCAGCCGCGGTAATACAGAGGGTGCGAGCGTTAATCGGATTTACTGGGCGTAAAGCGTGCGTAGGCGGCCATTTAAGTCAAATGTGAAATCCCCGAGCTTAACTTGGGAATTGCATTCGATACTGGATGGCTAGAGTATGGGAGAGGATGGTAGAATTCCAGGTGTAGCGGTGAAATGCGTAGAGATCTGGAGGAATACCGATGGCGAAGGCAGCCATCTGGCCTAATACTGACGCTGAGGTACGAAAGCATGGGGAGCAAACAGGATTAGATACCCTGGTAGTCCATGCCGTAAACGATGTCTACTAGCCGTTGGGGCCTTTGAGGCTTTAGTGGCGCAGCTAACGCGATAAGTAGACCGCCTGGGGAGTACGGTCGCAAGACTAAAACTCAAATGAATTGACGGGGGCCCGCACAAGCGGTGGAGCATGTGGTTTAATTCGATGCAACGCGAAGAACCTTACCTGGCCTTGACATACTAGAAACTTTCCAGAGATGGATTGGTGCCTTCGGGAATCTAGATACAGGTGCTGCATGGCTGTCGTCAGCTCGTGTCGTGAGATGTTGGGTTAAGTCCCGCAACGAGCGCAACCCTTTTCCTTACTTGCCAGCATTTCGGATGGGAACTTTAAGGATACTGCCAGTGACAAACTGGAGGAAGGCGGGGACGACGTCAAGTCATCATGGCCCTTACGGCCAGGGCTACACACGTGCTACAATGGTCGGTACAAAGGGTTGCTACCTAGCGATAGGATGCTAATCTCAAAAAGCCGATCGTAGTCCGGATTGGAGTCTGCAACTCGACTCCATGAAGTCGGAATCGCTAGTAATCGCGGATCAGAATGCCGCGGTGAATACGTTCCCGGGCCTTGTACACACCGCCCGTCACACCATGGGAGTTTGTTGCACCAGAAGTAGGTAGTCTAACCGCAAGGAGGACGCTTACCACGGTGTGGCCGATGACTGGGGTGAAGTCGTAACAAGGTAGCCGTAGGGGAACCTGCGGCTGGATCACCTCCTTAACGAAAGATTGGTGACTGGTAAGAATCCACAACAAGTTGTTCTTCGAAGATGTATCTGAGGGTCTGTAGCTCAGTTGGTTAGAGCACACGCTTGATAAGCGTGGGGTCACAAGTTCAAGTCTTGTCAGACCCACCACTACTGACGAAGTGATAAATAATCACAAGCTGCTAGATGAGAAGATATGTCGTTCATTATGATTGTAAGCTGGGGACTTAGCTTAGTTGGTAGAGCGCCTGCTTTGCACGCAGGAGGTCAGGAGTTCGACTCTCCTAGTCTCCACCACGTACTTTACGGAGTACGGGCTAAAGATTACAGAACTTAGTAAGTTGAAAGCTTATTAACTTCTGTGATTTATCACAGTTTACTACGCACCGACGAGGTGGTAGTTAATCATTAACAGATTAGTAGAATTGAGTCTGAAATAAATTGTTCACTCAATTCATTCGAAAGAATGAAATTGAGAACTAGCAAAAACACTGAATCAAGCGTTTTGGTATATGAATTTAGATTGAAGCTGTATGGTGATTAAGTTCACAGACAACGAATAGTAGCAATTAAGTTTGCAACGGTAACACTCACTTGTATGTGTTAACGACTGTTTGGGGTTGTATAGTCAAGTAATTAAGTGCATGTGGTGGATGCCTTGGCAGTCAGAGGCGATGAAAGACGTGATAGCCTGCGAAAAGCTCCGGGGAGGCGGCAAATATCCTTTGATCCGGAGATTTCTGAATGGGGGAACCCACCCGCTATAAGGCGGGTATCAATAACTGAATACATAGGTTATTGAAGCGAACGAGGGGAAGTGAAACATCTCAGTACCCTTAGGAAAAGAAATCAATTGAGATTCCCTTAGTAGCGGCGAGCGAACGGGGAGCAGCCCATTAAGTTGTGTGTGTTCTAGTGGAACGCTCTGGGAAGTGCGAACGTAGAGGGTGATATTCCCGTACACGAAAGGGCACACACAATGATGACGAGTAGGGCGAGGCACGTGAAACCTTGTCTGAATATGGGGGGACCATCCTCCAAGGCTAAATACTCCTGACTGACCGATAGTGAACCAGTACCGTGAGGGAAAGGCGAAAAGAACCCCTGTGAGGGGAGTGAAATAGATCCTGAAACCGCATGCATACAAGCAGTGGGAGCACCTTCGTGGTGTGACTGCGTACCTTTTGTATAATGGGTCAGCGACTTACATTCAGTAGCAAGGTTAACCGAATAGGGGAGCCGTAGAGAAATCGAGTCTTAATAGGGCGTTTAGTTGCTGGGTGTAGACCCGAAACCAGGCGATCTATCCATGAGCAGGTTGAAGGTTGGGTAACACTAACTGGAGGACCGAACCCACTGTCGTTGAAAAGCCAGGGGATGACTTGTGGATAGGGGTGAAAGGCTAATCAAGCCTGGTGATAGCTGGTTCTCCCCGAAAGCTATTTAGGTAGCGCCTCGGACGAATACCATTGGGGGTAGAGCACTGTTTCGGCTAGGGGGTCATCCCGACTTACCAAACCGATGCAAACTCCGAATACCAATGAGTACTATCCGGGAGACAGACTGCGGGTGCTAACGTCCGTAGTCAAGAGGAAAACAATCCAGACCGCCAGCTAAGGCCCCAAAATCATAGTTAAGTGGGAAACGATGTGGGAAGGCATAGACAGCTAGGAGGTTGGCTTAGAAGCAGCCACCCTTTAAAGAAAGCGTAATAGCTCACTAGTCGAGTCGGCCTGCGCGGAAGATGTAACGGGGCTAAAACTATGTGCCGAAGCTGCGGATGTATACTTAGTATACGTGGTAGGGGAGCGTTCTGTAAGCCGATGAAGGTGTATTGAGAAGTATGCTGGAGGTATCAGAAGTGCGAATGCTGACGTGAGTAACGACAAAACGGGTGAAAAACCCGTTCGCTGAAAGACCAAGGGTTCCAGTCCAACGTTAATCGGGGCTGGGTGAGTCGACCCCTAAGGCGAGGCCGAGAGGCGTAGTCGATGGGAAATTGGTTAATATTCCAATACTTCTGTGTAATGCGATGAGAGGACGGAGAAGGTTAAGTCAGCCTGGCGTTGGTTGTCCAGGTGGAAGACAGTAGGCATGCATCTTAGGCAAATCCGGGGTGCTCTATGCTGAGAGTCGATAGCAAGCTGTACTTGTACAGTGAAGTGGCTGATACCATGCTTCCAGGAAAAGTCTCTAAGCTTCAGTTACACAGGAATCGTACCCGAAACCGACACAGGTGGTCAGGTCGAGTAGACCAAAGCGCTTGAGAGAACTCTGCTGAAGGAACTAGGCAAAATGGTACCGTAACTTCGGGAGAAGGTACGCTGCTGACGGTGATGGGACTTGCTCCCTGAGCGGTTGGCAGCCGCAGAAACCAGGCCGCTGCAACTGTTTATTAAAAACATAGCACTCTGCAAACACGAAAGTGGACGTATAGGGTGTGATGCCTGCCCGGTGCTGGAAGGTTAATTGATGGGGTTAGCGTAAGCGAAGCTCTTGATCGAAGCCCCAGTAAACGGCGGCCGTAACTATAACGGTCCTAAGGTAGCGAAATTCCTTGTCGGGTAAGTTCCGACCTGCACGAATGGCATAATGATGGCGGCGCTGTCTCCAGCAGAGGCTCAGTGAAATCGAAATCGCTGTGAAGATGCAGTGTACCCGCGGCTAGACGGAAAGACCCCGTGAACCTTTACTGCAGCTTGACATTGAACTTTGACCTTACTTGTGTAGGATAGGTGGGAGGCTTTGAAGTTGGAACGCTAGTTCCAATGGAGCCGTCCTTGAAATACCACCCTGGTAATGTTGAGGTTCTAACTCTGCCCCGTAATCCGGGGCGAGGACCATGTCTGGTGGGTAGTTTGACTGGGGCGGTCTCCTCCTAAAGAGTAACGGAGGAGTACGAAGGTGCGCTCAGCGTGGTCGGAAATCACGCGTAGAGTATAAAGGCAAAAGCGCGCTTAACTGCGAGACCCACAAGTCGAGCAGGTACGAAAGTAGGTCTTAGTGATCCGGTGGTTCTGTATGGAAGGGCCATCGCTCAACGGATAAAAGGTACTCTGGGGATAACAGGCTGATACCGCCCAAGAGTTCATATCGACGGCGGTGTTTGGCACCTCGATGTCGGCTCATCTCATCCTGGGGCTGAAGCAGGTCCCAAGGGTATGGCTGTTCGCCATTTAAAGAGGTACGCGAGCTGGGTTTAGAACGTCGTGAGACAGTTCGGTCCCTATCTACCGTGGGCGCTGGAAATTTGAGAGGATCTGCTCCTAGTACGAGAGGACCAGAGTGGACGAACCTCTGGTGTACCGGTTGTGACGCCAGTCGCATCGCCGGGTAGCTATGTTCGGAAGGGATAACCGCTGAAAGCATCTAAGCGGGAAGCCTACCTCAAGATAAGATTTCCCTAGGAATTTATTCCTCTAAAGAGCCGTTCGAGACTAGGACGTTGATAGGTTGGGTGTGGAAGTACGGTGACGTATGAAGCTGACCAATACTAATTGCTCGTGAGGCTTGACTATACAACACCCAAACAGTTGTTGTATTCAAGATAAATTCAATACATAACTTGATTTAGTGAAGAAACTAGTTACAATACAGACCAATTTAACTAATCCGTTAATAACTCTTTCGGTACTAAGTGGCAAAACGTAAGACCACCGAAAGCCAAAACAGTTTGCTGGCGACAATAGCAAGAGTGAACCACCTGATCCCTTCCCGAACTCAGAAGTGAAACCTCTTAGCGCTGATGGTAGTGTGGCACTTGCCATGTGAGAGTAAGTCATCGCCAGCTTTTAAATACTAAACACCCCCTCCGCTAGCGCAGAGGGGGTGTTTTTTACGTGAAGAATGAATAATTTTACAAGAAGGAAGAAAAGTAATTAAAGAAATTTTTGAGCAATATAGAGAGATATGGGAAGATTGTTATTTGGGATATGTATATACCCCTAATATTTCTAATAAAGTTGATTATCAAGCTATTGGATTAGTTATTCATGAGGTAAGAGAATATGATTTTTATCCTTGGTTAAGTCACACTGAAAATATAACCTTACCAAAAATGGGATTGCATGAGGTATGTATTAAGGGGTTTAATGAACTTTTTATGCAAATGGCAAATGAAGCTATTTGCTATGGTTCTGATAAAAAATTAGAAAAATTTGAATTACAACATATTCTTGATGCGTTTCTTAAGGAGTTTGCTAATCCTAGGTATTATAGTAATTTTATAGATAATGGATGGAGACCTGTGACGAATCATACTCAGGATTATTTTTTATGTGTCATTGATAAGAATACAATTGGCATGTGGCTAAGTTGTAATGATGAATAAGCAATAAGATATCATGCGATAATGTAAAGAAGTTCCTATTAACTGATCATGAAGGTTATAACGCTGTAAACAACCACTGAGAATGATGATTAGGTCATCGTAGTTTATGCAGATTCTTAAAAAGAATTACCGTATTACAGCTTGCAGTAATGGCAGGAGATCAAGATGTGGTTGCGTATCCTAAATGTTTTTAAATCACCTTTAAAATAATAGACAAAAAGCAGCCACATCATCCTGACGGGGCTGCTTTATATTTTTTTTATTGTCGCCGATATCCTATCAACGACATCACATCCAATGTGCTTTCAATGAGACTTCCTGTCTCTTTATACTTCTCATATATTAGCGATCAAGTCGGCAGTGGGATAGACGTCAATCCCACTGATCAATGTACGCTTAGGCGCATAATTAAGCGAGATTATATTTCTGTAGTTTTCTGATCAACGCTGCTAATCCTTTTACTTCAAACTCATTAGCTTCAAAGTTCTCGTCTTTATTACGTTTAAAGATATCGCGAATTTCAATCACAGCATTTGGATCAACTAGACCTAAGCTTGAAGTTACTTGGCGAATTTGACTGATTGAACGTGAGCCATTGGTTGAACCATAGCCGATAAAGGCTGCAGGTTTACCTTGCCATTCTTTACCGACATAATCCAAGGCATTCTTGAGTGCTGGACTATAGCCATGGTTATATTCAGGGCTAATGAAGATAAACGCCTGTGCCTGTGCAATTTTATCTGCCCATTGCTGTTGTTTGGGTTGGTCATAGATGCCTGTTGCTGGTGGATGAGAACCTGCAAATAGGGGTAAGTCCCATTCCTTAAGATCGACGATTTCTGTTTGAATATCTTTTAATGCGAGTTCAGTGGTTGCTTGCTGCACCCAATTGGCGACTTTAATCGCTGTGCGACCTTCCCGAACACTACCAACAATAATATAAATCAGCATACTTAAATTCCTGTGTTATTGCTTTGATCTTAAAAAATGAATGCTTTTAAATGATCTTATACTTTTCTTCAGCGTAAAAAAAAGCTCTCATTTGAGAGCTTTTTTGTTACATCAATTTGATGCCTTGCTGGCCTGCAGGGGTAACTTTGAAGATTTCCACTTCAAAGGTAATATTTTTGCCTGCCAATGGGTGGTTAAAATCGATTTCTGTAATGTCATCATTGACCGATTTTACGATTCCAAACAAGGTTGCTTTGGCTTTATCTTCAAATTCAATCATGTGACCGACAATTGGACGTTGTTCAAATTTGACGGTATCGAAGGTTTGAATATTTTCAGGATTCCAAGGACCGAATGCATCTTCTGGCGGTAAATGTACAGTACGACGATCGCCTGCACGTAAACCAAATAATGCCTTTTCAAATCCTGGCAGTAAGTTACCATCACCAATCACAAGATTTACAGGTTCTTCGCGTCCACGCGTGTTGTCGATTTCAACACCATTTTCAATGGATACAGAAAAATGTAAGTCAACTTTTGAGCCATCTTGAATACGGATTTCTTCGTTTGGTTGGATAATTTCGTTCATGTTATGCATCCGTATTTTGGTTGCGTTTCTTCTCTAAGAAGAAAGTATCGATCAGCAGCAAGATCGTTCCCAAAGTAATGGCACTATCTGCAAGGTTAAATGCTGGGAAATGGCTGTTCTGGTAATAGACATGGATAAAATCGACCACATAACCCAGACTGACGCGGTCAATCAAATTACCAATCGCACCGCCCAGAATCAAGGCAATCGCCATCGGTAAAATCACCATTTTCTTCGGCATACGCATTAACCAAAACACAAAAATGATCGATACGATACCCGCTAAAGAGGTAAAGAAATAACGCTGCCAACCACCCGCATCTGATAAAAAGCTGAAAGCAGCTCCATAGTTATGCAGTAAAGTCCAGTTTAAAAATGGTAAAACTGGGATCGGATCGGCGTAATTTAAATGTGTACTAGCAATCCATTTCGTCCATTGATCCAACACAATGGCAAGGACTGAAAGCCCGAGCCAAAGTAAATTGTGCGGATAAAACTGAAACAAGCCTTTTTTTGCTTGTGAATTAGGCATACTTTCTCACTTCGCCACCACCAGTGACGTTGATGATACAACGAGCGCATAAACCTGCATGACCAACATGCGTATTTACATCAGGCAATACATGCCAGCAACGTACACATTTCTCACCATCTGCTGCTGAAACTTGAACGCGCAGACCAGCAAGATCTGTGCTTTCACCTTGTTCAGCATAAGGGTGAACGATGACTTGAGATGTGATCAAGACAAAACGTAATTCATCGGCCAATTGATTTAATAATGTCTGTAATGCTTCATCTGCCCAAAGTTCGACTTTGGCAGATAAGTTACTGCCGATGAGTTTAGCGTTACGTGCGGCTTCAATCTGTTTATTTACTGCTGATTTTACGCTAATCAATGTTTGCCAATCTGCTTCTGAAAGCAGGTTTGCAGTTGATGCAGTTGGGATATCATACCATTCAGCGGTAAATACATATTTTCCTGTTTGTTCAGGAATCAACGGCCAAGCCTCTTGTGCAGTAAAGCTTAGGATTGGTGATATCCAGCGAACAAAGGCTTGAACAATATGATAGAGCGCGGTTTGAGCAGAATGACGTGCTTGAGAATCTGCTTTGGTGGTGTATTGACGATCTTTGATGATGTCGAGGTAGAAACCACCCAAGTCATTGATACAGAAGTTAGTCAGTGCATTGGTCACAATATGGAAATTCATCTCTTCATAAGCTTGCTGAATGGTTTTTTGAACCTCAGCAGCGCGTTGTAAGATGTATTGATCCAATGCAATTAACTGATCTACTGGCAGTGCATCTGTAGATGGTTTGAAACCATTTAAGTTTGCCAATAAGAAACGTAAAGTATTACGAATACGACGATAACCATCAGAGGCGCGGCTAAAGATTTCTTTACCTGCCGTCATTTCATAGCGGTAGTCAGCTGAAGCAATCCAGAAGCGTAAACCATCCGCACCCATATCTTTAATAATGTCTTGTGGGGTAATGATGTTGCCCAATGATTTAGACATCTTACGGCCTTTCTCATCAACCACGAAACCATGGGTGAGTAGGCCTTTATATGGTGCACGTTCATTGATTGCAATTGAAGTCAGCAATGAAGATTGGAACCAGCCACGGTGTTGGTCTGAACCTTCAAGATATAAGTCTGCTGGATCTTGAAGATCATCACGTTCACGCAGCACAGCGTAGTGTGTTGTTCCAGAGTCAAACCAAACGTCTAGGGTATCGCGTACCGCATTATATTGTTCTGCATCAGCACCGATGAACTCACTCGCTTCACGGTTATACCAACCATCGATACCTTCTTGTTCGATTAGTTTAGCCACTTCTTCGATCAACTCAGGCGTGCGTGGGTGCAATGCATTGGTATCTTTGTGTACAAAGAATGGGATTGGCACGCCCCAAGTACGTTGACGTGAGATACACCAGTCAGGACGACCTTCGATCATCGACTGAATACGGCTTTGTCCCCAATCAGGCACAAATTCGATATCATTTTTAATCGCCTTCAAGGCATTTTGGCGTAGACCATTTGCATCCATACTGATAAACCACTGCGGTGTTGCACGGAAGATAATTGGTGTTTTATGACGCCAGCAGTGCGGATAGCTGTGTTTAATTGGTTGATGTGCCCATAAACGACCCACTGCGCCCAATGCCTCAATGATTTGAGGATTTGCTTTATAGATGTGCTCGCCAGCAAAGATCGGAGCTGTTGGCAAATAGACACCATTGCCGCCCACTGGATTATCTACTTTTAGATTGTACTGTAAACCGACTTTATAGTCGTCTACACCATGGCCGGGTGCGGTATGAACAGCACCTGTGCCACTTGTTGCGATGACATGCTCACCTAAAATCACAGGTACTTGACGATCTGTTAACAGTGGGTGTTGCAATAACAGATTTTCGATTGCCGCGCCTTTAAAATCAGCCAATACCACTGGATTTTCTAGTTTGTAGCGTTCGATCGCAGATTCAACCAAATCTTTAGCTAGAATAAAGTTTTGCGTGCCGCGTTCAGTGGTCACTTGAACCAATTGATAGTCGATTTCAGCGTGTAGTGCTACAGCTTGGTTAGCAGGCAAAGTCCACGGTGTAGTGGTCCAAATCACGATATCAGTTGCATCTTGCACATCAACAGCCAAACGTGTGCTTAAATCTTTGAGATCAACAACGCTGAAGCCAACATCAATTGCATCCGATTTTTTATCTTCGTATTCAACTTCCGCCTCTGCGAGTGCAGAGCCACAGTCCATACACCAGTTGACTGGTTTTAGACCCGGTTCAATATGACCAGCTTTGGCAATTGCACCTAGTGATCGTACGATGTCCGCTTCTTGTTTGAAGTTCATGGTGAGATAAGGATTGTCCCAGTCACCAAATACCCCCATACGCACGAAGTCTTTCTTTTGTAGCTCAACTTGTGAATAGGCATATTCACGACATGCTTTACGGAAAGTTGAAGCATCAACTTTAACACCGACTTTGCCGACTTTTTCTTCGACTTTCAGTTCGATTGGTAGACCGTGACAGTCCCAACCCGGTACATAGGGTGCATCGAAACCATCTAAAACGCGGCTTTTAATGATGATGTCTTTTAAAACTTTATTGACTGCATGACCTAAATGGATTTGACCATTGGCATATGGAGGGCCGTCATGAAGTACATATTTTTTCTTGCCAATACGCGATTCACGAATCTGCTGATAAATGTTGTCGGCATACCACTCTTCTAACCATTTAGCTTCACGCACAGCTAAGTTTGCTTTCATCGCAAATTCAGTATGAGGTAAATTGAGTGTGGCTTTATAATCCACTGCATTTTCAGGAGTTTGCTTATCGCTCATGCAAGTTTTCTTCCAGTTTGATCAGTTTGTAAACTGACATGTATTACAAATGAAAATTAAATTTAAAAAGGAAATTCTGAAGTACGATTACGATAATCACGTAATTTTTGTACATCATCATCAATTCCGACTTTGAGTGCTTCAAGCGAAGGGTAATTCAATTCACCATGTAAATAGTGAAGAAAAGTCACCCGCATCAATAAGCCATACAGATTAGCAGAAACATCAGGGAAATGTACTTCTAATCGCCATTCTGGCTGTGCTTGTTGGATGGCAGGACGTGTCCCCACATGACCTGCACCAAATAAACTATCATTTTGATAGCCTGCAATACCGTTGAGCGCAGGATCTGAATGTTTAATTTTTTCACTCAATGACGCGTTTTCACAGACCACATCCACTGCATAGATGCCATTTAAACAGGGTTTATGGCGATTTAGACGCACGTTAATGGTTGGAAAATCAAGAGTACGACCAATCTGATCCCCGTATTGAACTCGACCTGTAATGCTATAAGGACGACCTAGTAGTTGTGCGGCTAAAGCAAGATCGCCTTCTTGTAGTACTTGGCGAATACGAGTAGAACTGACGCGTTCACCTTTTAAGGCAACGGTATTTAAATTTGTGACATCAAAACCATAATCACGTAAAAATTCGCTATTGCCCTGACGATCTTTACCAAAATGAAAATCATCGCCCAGCACTAGACTTCGTGCATTAAGCTTTAATTTGAGCAAGTCAGCAAATTGTGTTGCACTGAGACTTCTAAAATATTGATCAAATTTTGCGACTGCGATGTAATCGACACCCAGTTCAGTTAAATATTCGACTTTTTCACGTAATGAGCTAATGCGCGGAGGTGCGTCATAACCTTTAAAAAATTCAAGTGGTTGCGGCTCGAAAATCATGACTAATGTTTTTAAGCCTTGTGCTTTGGCTAACATTTGCAATTGAGCAATCATCGCCTGATGACCGAGATGGACACCATCAAAATTGCCAATCGTTACCGCAGTCGGAGGTAACTGAAAATCTGGCGATAATGCGTTGAGACGAAGCAACTTCATGGGCGTTAAATACAGTGAATTTTGCAAAGGCTATATATTGCCATAATCTCGGCGTTTCGTCTTGTTGTTGTGTTTTTACACAGAAAAATTTCAATATTTAAAACTTTTATATCAATTTAATTTATTCATTAAATAAAAATAAATCAATTTTTCTTATTTAAAATCTCTTTTAATATAACGCTATCGTCGCTTTATATCGAGATAGAGATGAAAAAGCCATTTTATCAGCTAGAACAGAGCAGGGATGTGATTCGCCATTTTACCCCAAACTGGTTTACTGCAACCATGGGAACAGGCGTTGTCGCAATGATTTTAGCACAGCTGCCTTTTGCTTCATCTGTTTTGTTTATGCTTGCAACTAAATTATGGCAGTTTAATATTTTGTTATTTAGCACTTTTAGCATGCTTTATGCTTTACGTTGGATTTTATTTCCAAATGAAGCAAAACAGATTTTTAATCATGCCAATATGAGCTTGTTTTTAGGCGCTATTCCCATGGGTTTAGCCACTATTGCCAATGGTTTCCTCAGTTTTGGTATTCATCTCTACGGGGATATTGCAATATATATTGCTGAATACCTTTGGTATCTCGATGTTTTGCTCGCAGTGATGATCGCATGGATTGTGCCGTTTTGTATGTTTAGCTGCCAAGATCATCAGCTACATCGTATGACGGCAGTATGGTTACTCCCGATCGTAGCGTGTGAAGTTGCAGCCAGTTCTGCTGGTCTTTTATTGCAACATTTAGCAGCTAACCAACATGCGTTAATGATCTTGATAACAGGCTATGTGTTGTGGGGGATTTCAGTACTACCTGCTTTTGCGATCTTAACCATTTTAATGTTGCGTTTGGCTTTGCACCAATTGCCAGAGAAAGAAGTCGCGATTTCTAGTTGGTTATGTTTAGGACCGATTGGAACGGGAGCATTAGCTTTATTATTGCTTGGTGAGCAAGCGCCACGAATTATGCAAGTGATGGGTTTTGATGGATTAGCAGTATTACTTCCAGCCCTGGGTATTGTGGCAAGTTTAGTATTATTTGGTTTTGGTTTGTGGTGGTTTGGAATTGCAATTCTTACAACTTTACGTCATACACGCACAGGTATTCCATTTAATCTCGGTTGGTGGGGTTTAACGTTCCCATTCGGCGTGTTTGTTTTAGCGATCTTTAACTTAGCACATCAGTTACATATCGACTTCTTACAGTATGTGGCGGTGATATTAAGTGTATTGTTAGTTGGCTTGTGGGCGTTGGTGGTGAAGAAAACCATAGCGGGGGCGTATAGCGGTCAATTATTTTTCTCTCCTTGTTTGGTCGCCTTACAGCAGAAGATGCAATAATATCGAGGTGTGCCGAAGCACACCTTTTTTGTGTCTCTATTTTGATTTGAACGAGTTTTTTTATGAATGCTGATATTGCCCTGATTATGGCGTTGCCAAATGAGTCGAAAGGTTTATTTGAGCAATCAGGCATTGACGTTCATTACAGTGGAATCGGCAAAATTAATGCAGCATTCAAAGCCTTTGACGTGATTCAAAAAACAGGCTGTAAAACGCTGATCAATTTAGGTAGTGCAGGCAGTTCGCACTTTGATGCGCATAGCTTGGTCGAGGTTACGACTTTTGTGCAACGTGATATGGATGTTTCACCTTTAGGTTTTGCTGTTGGGGTGACACCGATGGATGAGCATTTTCCAGCAGAGATTCATGCACAACCCCACTTTGAATCCTTACCAAAGGGAATTTGTGGTACGGGTGATTCGTTTGAAACAGGAGTACCAAAGGTCAGTTGTAATCTTGTGGACATGGAAGCCTATGCCTTGGCTAAAGTGTGTAAAAAGCTCGGTGTACGATTGATCTCAGTCAAATACATTACTGATGGTGCAAATGATACTGCTCATTTGGATTGGGAAGAGAACTTGTTGCTTGGCGCACAAAAATTATTGGCGTTGTATCAGGCACATTTTTAAAAGGTGTTCATCTTGGGCTTTTTTGGGAACGATTAAAGGCAGAGATCATTCAGGAAGCGATTGCAAAAAAGTGGTGAAACCATCTTGAAAGCTCCGCTGTATTCTCTTGTAAGCCTGTATTTAGCGATTTTCATACGGTGCTATGGTTTCTCCCTTTGGTCAAACCAATTGGCTTTGTGATAGGTTTGTGCAACAAAGCCGTTTAAGGTCCAACAGTGCCTTCAAGATAAATGTCTGGATAACCATCATTAGACATTTTAAATTGGTTAAAATTTACTGTTAAATTGATTGGATTAAATGAAATATTTCCAATATTAGTATTACTTTTACGCTCCCATATAGATAAAGGAAGACCTAGACCTATTGGGATAGCGTACCAAACTTCATTCACAATGCTATTGATAGTTTTAATATATAGAAAATTTTCAAAAATAGACTTTGATGTTATAAAACGATTAATATTATGATTAGTAAAAGAATAGAACCTAAAGTTAGGTTGTGTCATCGGTATATCTTGATTATTATCGGAAATTCTATATATCATATTGTATGAACCTGATGTTGGTATATTAACAACTGTCGGATTCTGCTGGAGGTGACCTGAAATTGAACCTGATAATGTTAAATATTTTTTATCGTAATCATAAATTTTAGATTGGTTAAAAATAATTTTACTACTGCCTGTTTTATGATCTATTTTCATAGAAATATTATCACAAATAGGCACTTGTTGATCACCACAAGAAAATACTAAAGCCAAGTCGGGATTATTATTATCTATCCATAATTGCATTTTTGAAGGTTGATTTTTTGATTCTTCAAAAGAAATACTAAGAGAGTAATTACTTTCAACTTTAAACTGATAAATCAGCTCATAACTTTTCTTGTAACTTTCCTGTTCAAAATCAAAATTTTGAGAATAAAGATATACTGGTTGAGTATCATCTATGCTCGTTATTTTTCTTTTGAGTGATTTCAATTGTGAATTTTCATCACTTATTTGTAAAAGCGAGTTTACAGAGTTTTCTCTTTTAATTTGATTTTCATTGCCATTAGTAGAATTATTTTCCTCACAGGCTGTCATTAAAACGGGTATAAATATTGCCAGGATGTTTTTTTTCATTGTTAAACTTCATTTGTAAAATGATTAGCTATAACATAGCTTACTATAGATCATGAATTTCTTTTTTATTCTAAGCATAAAAAATCACAATTATTTTTAAACAGAGAAACAGAATTCAATATGACAGTAATAACTATAAGGTAATTAATGCTATTAAATACTCTGCAATATCTAAAAAAACAATAACTTGGTTATCTATAGAACCTCAATAGTCTGAGCAAATGAATAAAATATTCGAATACAACACATAAAATATCTAAAAAAATGTACTCAACTTCTCAATTCGTGTCCCAAAGCGTCGCACTTCGTGCTTTGACTTTGCTAAGCGGTTGAGAGAGTTTC
Source organism: Acinetobacter venetianus RAG-1 = CIP 110063 (assembly GCF_000368585.1). Taxonomy (GTDB): domain Bacteria; phylum Pseudomonadota; class Gammaproteobacteria; order Pseudomonadales; family Moraxellaceae; genus Acinetobacter; species Acinetobacter venetianus. The sequence goes on along the minus strand of NZ_KB849560.1, from coordinate 145,185 downwards.
GGCAATACTCCTTATTGCCTGTGCTGATAGAACAAGGACTTTCTAATCCATCACGGATTTTTCCTTTATATAATTTTTGCCTCATAGATAGGTAAACAGGTTGCTATTGAAAGCTGACCAAAGAATGCTGTTGTTCCCGCAGGGAAATCATTGTTTTAAACTGAAGATGATTGATATTTATTCAACATAATCCATCCTATTTTGTATAGATATTAGTTGGCTAATTTGTAAGTTTTTTTAAAATTAACATAACACAGCTTATACGAAACCTTTAATATTTTATATTTAGTATCAATATCTTAGTAAATATCATTTCTGTGTTCTGCTCACGGAAACTGATTTTACATGATATAGGTCTATTTATCATTGTTCCATTATTTTGTTTAGATCAACTTAATAACATCCTCATGTATTGAATAAAAAAAAGCGACTATCGAAGTCGCTTTTTTATTGCATCTCAACCATTAGAATTAAGGTGATTTCACAGCAAAAATTTAACGTGGTAATACACCGTACAACATCATATGTACGGTGTGTTCGATGGTGCGTTGAAACATACTGCGATTGCGTAAGGTTTTCCCAGTGACCATTTCCATTTGTGTAGAAAAATCTGCGTAATTTTGAGTGATCGCCCATATATTAATAATGAGCAATTCAGGATCGATTTCTGCTGCAATTTTGCCTTGTTCTTGCCAAGTTTGGATCACTTTGGTTTTACGTTTAAATAGCTTTTTCAAAGGACCTTTTAAAATAGGGAGAATATGCGGAGCACCCTGAATAATTTCTAATGCAAATAAACGAGAAGCTTTTGGCTGATCCCTTGAACTTTCTAATTTTTGAATTAGATAGTGTGTTAATGCTTCAGTGGGCTCAAGTTCTGACTCAAGGTTTTGCAAAGGAGCAAGCCACTTCTGTAAAACTGTTGTAAGAACTTCAACGTAAAGAGACTCTTTATTTTCATAATAATAGAAAATATTCGATTTATGCATATTTGCAAGCTGTGCAATCTCATCCAAACTTGCACCACTGAACCCATAGACGGAAAAAACATCTAGGGCAGCATTCAGCAATTGATTGCGCTTTTGTGTACTTTTTTTCTGTTCCATCTGAGAGCTTGATTCAAAAAATGTCATTGACATTGTAAGATAATTTGTCGGATTTGTGCACAATAACGCATTTTTTTTGTCGAAAAAAACTTTACGATGAAATGAAAATTCCCTACGTAATTGATAATTCTTGAAATCTCAATATATGAATACATATTTTGTAAAAAATTAATCTGTGTTGGTCTTGCAAGAACACTGAAATTCTATTATTTGGCATGCCTTTAAATATAAAAAGCAGTTTTAGGTTGCTAAAACTGCATCAAGTACTTGTTGTTCAAGCTGAGTGAAAGCAATGCTTTTTTTACGGGGACGGGGGAGGTCTACTTGGAAATTCCGTGCGATATGACCTTGATCCAGCAAAATGATTCGATCTGCCAATTGCACTGCTTCACTGACATCATGTGTGACTAAAATTGCAGTAAAACCTTGTTCTTTCCATAGACATTCGATCAAATTTTGCATTTCTAAACGCGTCAAAGCATCTAATGCGCCTAATGGCTCATCCAGCAATAAAATACGTGGTGTATGTGCAAGTGCGCGTGCAAGAGCAGCACGTTGGCGCTGTCCACCAGAAAGCTGTGCTGGCCATTGATTGGCTTTGTCTTTTAAGCCTACTTTTTCTAATAATGTTGCTGCAAGCGCATATTGTTCTTTAGCTAAACCCAGTTGAGCATTGTGCAGAACACTTTTCCACGGTAATAATCGAGGATCTTGGAACATCACGCGAATATCAGCGCTCGTAATGCCCTCACGGAAATTGCGAGCAGATTGAAATTTAATTTCTCCATAACTGACATTTTCTAACTGAGCAATCAAACGCAGTAGCGTACTTTTGCCGCAACCACTGCGTCCAACAATAGCAACAAATTCACCCGCTTGAATGTTGAGGTCTAAATCCTCAAGAACTTTGACATCACCATAAAATTTATACAGTTGCTCAATCAAAATATCAGCGCCATTGGCGGGTACTGTAGAAGTTTCTGGTTCTGTTATTGGTTGAATGAGACTGCTATCGTAAAAGTTTAAATTTAAGTTACTCATATTTCTGTGCCTTTTATTTTTGATAGCCTGCGTGCCAACGCAATAGATAGCGTTCTAGCGCTTGTGCCAATACATCTGCTAATTTACCCAGTAGGGCGTAGAGTAAAATACCGACTAAGACAATATCGGTCTGTAAAAATTCGCGTGCATTCATGGTCATATAACCAATTCCCGACTGTGCTGAAATCGTTTCTGCAACGATTAAGAGTACCCAAACCAAACCTAGAGAAAAGCGCAGTCCAACTAAAATCGAGGGCATCGCACCCGGTAAGATAATGTCTCGATAAAGCTGCCAACGATTCAGACCGTAGCTTTTACCCATTTCGATGAGCTGTGGGTCGACAGAGCGAATACCATGATAGGTATTGATATAGATCGGAAAAAATACGCCGATCGCAACCAAAAATAACTTGGCTGTTTCATCAATACCAAACCATAAAATTACCAGTGGAATCAGTGCCAGTGCAGGGATGTTACGGATCATTTGCAGGGTAGTATCCAGCAAGGTTGAAGCTACACGCGATGAGCCATTGAGTAGTCCTAGTATCAGACCGAGCCCACCACCAATTAATAAACCGAGTAGCGCCCGACCTGCACTGACTTTGACATGCTGCCAAAGTTCGCCACTGACTAGCAAATGCCAGAAAGCACTCACAACAGCAGTTGGGGCAGGTAATATTCGATTTTGTAGCAACCCAGAGCTAGATGCTGTTTGCCAAATCAGAAACAGCAGAATTGGGAATAACCACGGCAGTAGACCTTTACCTATTCTTTGTGTTCCACGTGAAACATCATTCAAAAAAGGTTTTGCACTCATGCGTCCTCCTTGACCAAGGTTTTTGGCACTTCCTCTTCGGGCACATAGTTATTGGCAATGATTTCTCCGAATGGACCTGTGAGATGAGGTTGTGCCAATTTTTCACGAGTTTTAAGTGGGAGGAATGGGAACACTAACTCTGCAAAACGGATTGATTCTTCCAAATGTGGATAGCCAGAGAAAATAAAGGTATCAATGCCTAAGTCCGCATATTCTTGAATACGAGCGGCAACTGTTTCAGGGTCACCAACTAAAGCAGTCCCAGCACCACCACGAACTAAGCCAATGCCTGCCCATAAATTCGGAGATACTTCCAATTGATCTTTACGTCCGCCGTGTAGTGCAGCCATACGTTGCTGACCGACTGAGTCCATCTGTGCAAATTTTTTCTGTGCCGCCGCAATTGTGGCATCATCCAGATATTGAATTAGTTCATCGGCGGCGGCCCATGCTTGTTCATTGGTTTCGCGTACAATCACATGCAAACGGATGCCATAAGTAAGTGTGCGACCTTTGGCAGCTGCTTTAGCACGTAGATATTCAATTTTCTCCTTTACTGCAGCAGGAGGTTCACCCCAAGTCAGATAGGTATCAACTTGTTCAGCTGCCAACTCTGTTGCAGCTTCTGAAGAACCACCAAACCAGAGGGGGGGGTATGGCTGTTGTACAGGTGGATAGAGCAGTTTGGCGTCATCGACACTGAGGCGTTCGCCGTGGAATGTAAATGATTCACCCGTATGTGAGCGAGTCAGGATTTCACGCCAGATTTTCACATATTCGGATGCGGTCTGATAACGGGTACTATGATCTTCATATAGACCATCACCTTTCAGTTCTTGTTCGTCACCGCCAGTCACCAGATTCAGCAAAATACGCCCATTGGAGAGGCGGTCAAAAGTGGCTGCCATACGTGCCGCAAGTGCAGGGGTGGTAATACCCGGGCGTAGTGCTACCAAAAACTTAAGTTGCTTAGTCGCATCAATCAGACTTGCTGCAGTGATCCATGGATCTTCACAAGAACGGCCAGTCGGAATCAATACCCCTGTATAACCGAGATTATCCACGGCAACGGCAATCTGTTTCATATAAGCATGATCGACCTGACGAGCACCCTTACTGGTGCCTAAATAACGACTGTCACCATGAGTGGGGATAAACCAGAAAATATTCATGTCGATGTTCCTTGTGAAAATTATGACTATTGGGCAGACCAGACACTGTGCTGAATATTGATGTGCACAGGAATGAGTTGCTCTTGTTTAAATAAATCGGCGATTTGCTGCTGACTTTTGATCACTTCACTGTTGAGTGCATATACAGGTGAAGGTTTTGGACGTTTATTGAGAACTTGTTGGGCGACAGGGGTGCTCAGACCTGTACTTTGTGCATAAATCTGTAAGGCTTGATCTTGATGCTTTACAATCCATTGATCTGCGTTATTTACACTGTTAATGAGTTTCTGCGCTGAATTTGGATGCTTTTGAATGAAGTCAGGATTGCCGATATAAAAAGAATAAGTGGTTGGAAAAGCAGAGCCATCGACCAAAGTTTTTGTAGGGCCTTGTAACTCTGCAGTTCCTAAGTAGGGTTCCCAAATTGCCCACGCATCTACGGCCTGCTTATCAAATGCTGCTCGTGCATCGGCAGGAGGTAACCAAATCGGTTGAATATCTTGCCAAGATAGCCCCGCTTTTTGCAGGGTTTTGGCGAGTAGTTCGTGTGCACTGGAACCTTTCTGTACCGCAACTCGCTTGCCTTTTAAATCTTGCAGGGTATTTATTTTATCGTTGGCATGAACCAATACAGCTTGGCCTTTGGGTGCAACCACCTCATAAGCCACGTAGCTCAACGGTTTTGCTGCGGCTTGAGCAAAGATCGGTGGGGTATTGCCAACATAGCCAAAATCGATAGCACCGACGGCAAGTGCTTCTAACATTTGCGGCCCAGCTGGGAATTCACGCCATTCAATTTTGGCGTTCGGAAATACTTGCTCAAACAGTTGTTGCTGTCTAGCTACCAATAAATTCAGTGATGATTTCTGAAAGCCAATAGACAGGGTTTTGACCACTGTATTTTCTTCGGCTGAAGTTACTTTCTCCGTACTTTGCGGCTCAGTTTTTTGGCAGCCGCTGAGTGAAAATGCAGAGATCAGTAAACTAATAACAGAAATCTTCGCTAACAACGTCATGATGCTCTCCTATTATTGAACGTTGTTCTTTAATACGGCATCTTGAATCACAAGCTGCTTGGGAATCAGTTTTTGTGCGAAGAAAGCATCGGCAACATATTGCTGTTCTATTGCGACTTTATTAGAGATGGGTTGAACTCCGAAACCCATACGTGAAATTGAGCTTTTCAAAACATCAAACTCAAGCCCTGTTGGTTTTTCCAGTAATTTTGCTGCATCGTCAGGATGGGTTTTGACCCAATCTGTCGTTTGATTGAGTGTTGTCACCACCGTATTTAAAACCTGTGGATGACGCTCAGCAAATTGACGATCAGCCAAATAAAATTGGTGATTGCTGACTAAATGTTCCCCTGTTGCAATGACACGCGCATGAATTTGATGTTCAGCTGCGGCGAAAAATGGATCCCAAATCACCCAAGCATCTACAGCACCTTTTTCAAATGCCGCGCGGGCATCCGCTGGCGGAAGATAAACGGCTTGAATATCTTTTAAACTGAGATTGTTTGCTTCTAAGAGTTTGAGTAGAAGATAGTGAACATTGGAGCCTTTATTTAGCGCCACACGTTTACCTTTCAGATCTTGGATGGATTGAATAGGAGAATTTTTTTGTACAATCAAGGCTTCGGCTTGTGGTGCTGCAGGTTGGTTCGCGACATAGACCAGATTGGGATTGGCGGCTTGAGCAAAGATTGGCGGTGCTTCACCTGCTTCGCCAAATACCACGCTACCTACATTTAATCCTTCCAAAAGTTGTGGGCCAGCTGGAAATTCAACCCATTTAACATTTACACCTTGAGCAGCAAGATTTTTTTCTAATTCACCTTTTGCTTTAACAATCGGCAAGATGCCATACTTTTGAAAGCCGATATTTAATGTTGTGGTTTCTTGTTTTGTTGTCTCCTGCTGCTCTGGTTTTTTTGCACAACCTGCAACACCCATTACACTGGCAAGACTTGCTGCAATGATTGTAGATGTTGCCCATGAACGATGAATAGAAATAGCCATGTGAGTTGCGCTCCCCGACAAATCAAAAGATTTAAATAAGATGAGCAACTAAGCTAAAACTTTTTTTATTGCATAAAAAATAACTAATTAGGCTTTGCTTATGATGAAAAAAGCAAAATAGAAGATTGCATAACTTTATCGATAGTTAGAATAAGAAAAACAATAGTTTATTTGGATAAAATATTGTTTTTTATGTTAAATTTTAATTTTTAGTTTAGGTGTTATTTATTTCTGATCTACTAATTAAGCAGAGATCATGATGATGAAGAGAGCTATTTATCAGAAATAAACATATCTCTTCACCATATTTAGTCTTCATATTAGCGTTTTTTTAAACACCAAAGAATTCCGCTGATAATTATAGAGTGCTTGGCGTGCATTCGGTAAATCATCTACGCTGGCAGGAATAAAGCCTTGTTCCAAGAACCAATGCGCTGTCCGAGTGGTCAGAACAAAGAGTTGCTGAATACCTTGTTGCTTGGCTTTAATTTCTAAAAATTGCAAAATCTGGCTACCACGATTGGATTTCCGATAGCTTGAATCGACAGCAACACAGGCAATTTCCGCTGAACGAATTTCATTTGATCCAGCAGGAATCGGATATAGTGCAGCGCAGGCCAAGATCATGCCGTCTCGTTCAATCACCGCAAACTGTTCAATTTCACTTTCAAGGCGTTCGCGTGAGCGATAAACCAGAATACCTTCTTGTTCCAAAGGGCGAAGTAAGTTAATTAGACCACCCACATCTTGAATATTGGCAATTCGCACCTCTTCATAGTGTGCATCTGTAATCAGCGTACCAATACCATCACGGGTAAATAGCTCTTCAATCAAAGCACCATCATATGCATAAGAAATTAAATGTACGCGATGAACACCAGATAAAGAGGCTTGTTGTGCTTGCTTTAGGTGTAAAGCAAATTCTGGATATTGTTGCTGATTTTGTTGAATATAGGGTTCAAGCTGCCGAGAACTTAGTTCACGAAGTAACTGTTTTTGCTCATTCATTAGCCCTTGTTTTTCCCCAAGGAAAATCAACTTATCTGCTTTCAAGGCAATCGCAGTTTTGGTCGCAACTTCTTCAGCGAGTAAGTTGAAGACTTCACCTGTGGCTGAATAGCCTGTTGGACCAAGCAGAACAATATTGTGATTGTCTAAATGACGTTGAATGGCATCTGTATCTACGGAGCGAACTTCTCCCGTCAGCTGGAAATCAATACCTTCACGAATGCCATACGGTTTGGCTGTGACAAAATTGCCTGATACGACATCAATGCGAGCACCATACATCGGTGAGTTGGCAAGTCCCATCGACAGCAATGCTTCAATTTCGAGGCGAATTGAGCCGACAGCATTCATGACACCACGTAGAGATTCGCGAGTCGTGACACGACGGTTTTGATGAAAAGGTGTTTCGATATGACGTTCGAGTAGATTTTGGTTAATCTGTGGACGTGCTCCATGCACGAGAATCAAGCGAATACCTAAAGAATGTAGCAGCGCAATATCGTGAATAATATGTTGAAAGTTATGGTGTTGAACGGCTTCACCACTAAACATTAACACAAAAGTTTTATCACGATGCGCGTTAATATACGGTGCAGAGTGGCGAAACCAATGTACATAATCTTGCGTTGTACTATTTGAAGTTTCAGTCATTTGGTTCGCCATGTTCATCTCAGAGATACATCAATTTATCTGATTCTAACCAAAAAAATGAAAAGATAAATCTATTCTCAAACTCACGAGGCAACTTTAATTGAATTGGATGATCAAAAAAGCTTAAAAGCCCATGATGCGGATAATACTATTATCGTCAGCATTGACTAAAATAAAGTCATTATTGATTTTATACCATTGTTGGTTACGGCCTGGTTTTGGTAGATTATTATCTTTATAATCAACCTTATAACCATTTCCACGGTAGTGTTGAGGCATCACATAGCCTGCTTGCCAACGATGTTGTTTTAAACGCTCGACACCACGTTCTTCACGCATACGACGTTCACGTTGACGATTTTCACCATCTGGACGATCAAAGCCACGACCATTTTGCCAGCCACCACCACGCTGAGCTTCATCACGATCAAAATGCGGACCTGCAAAACTAGCCATACTGCTAAAGATGGTCGTTGAACCTAAAATCAAGATAATGAAAAATTTTTTCATGATGCACCTTATGTATTTCGGATGTCTCTCATGTGAACTACTGTACGTTAAAAATGCAGAGAAACTGTGAAGATCAATTCATTATTCGATTAAAATAATGAAGAGACTTTAGTCCTTTCGCTGAAAACAACATCTTTAACGACAGTGTTCAATGTTATTTAGAATTATTCTATAAAATTAATTAACCTTGTGCATCAATACTTTGCCCGTTCATCTCTAAACTATCATCACCCATAAGGTAGAGATAGGCTGGCATGATGCTATCAGGCGTTGGAAGCACTTTTGGATCTTCTTCAGGATAGGCTTTTGCACGCATTGCAGTACGTGTGCCACCTGGGTTGATACAGTTAAAACGAATGTTTGGATACGTATTTTCTGCAGCAAAGATTTTGCTCATGGCTTCAGTTGCAACTTTAGAAACAGAATATGCTCCCCAAAGTGCACGTGCTTCACGGCCCACACTTGAGCTAGTGAATACCACAGAAGCGTGTTCCGATTTTTCAAGTAATGGCAGCAACGCTTGGGTCAATGCAAAAGGCGCACGTAAGTTGACCGCCATTACATCATCCCAAACATCAACAGGATAATGCGCAAGTTCAACTCGATCGCCGAGCATACCTGCATTATGCAAAATGCCATCAAGGCGACCAAATTGTTGTTCAAGCGTATCGACTAAAAGTTCATAGTCGTGGCTTGATGCCGTTGAAAGTTGTAAGGGTAAAATCGCAGGTTGGGGTGCTCCTAAGCCTTCGATTTCATCATAAATCACTTCAAGCTTATTGAGGGTACGGCCATGCAAAACAACTGTTGCGCCGTGAAGGGCATAACTCATAGCAGCAGCACGTCCGATCCCATCACCTGCACCAGTGATCAGGATAATACGATCTTTTAATAGATCAGGACGAGGTTGATATTCTGAATATTTCATTGTTATGCCTCCTGTTATGATCTTCAATATAATGTTTAACCCATCATACCCTGATTTTCTGACAAAACAGTGATTTTCTGTTTAAGCAGTTGATGGAGTTCAGGGATGGTGTAAATAATGGCATCAGCTTGCCATGCTGCGAGATCGTCACGTGATTCAACAGGTAAATAACCATAAGCCGCTAAGATGGTGTACATGTCCGCATTACGACCTGCATCAATGTCACGCGGATGATCGCCTACATAAATAATCTCTTGCACATCAATATCGAGCTGTTTTGCTGCAAGATACATGGGTTCAGGATCAGGTTTGGTCTTGCTGACATCCTCAGGGCAAACCAGCACTGCACAACGTTCAGTGAGATTCAATTTTGCCAATAGTGACTCACTTAAACCGCGTGGTTTATTGGTGACAATTCCCCAAGGAATTTGATGTGCTTCAAGCTCCTCAAGCAAAGGATACATCCCTAAAAAGAGATCGGTATCGACCACAATATTGTCACCATACACATCTAAAAAACGTTGGCGATGTGCTAAAAATACAGGGTCGGTGACATCTAATTCTGGATAGACCAGTTTGACCATGGCACGCGCGCCTTCAGACACTTGGGTGCGAATGGTCTCAGCATCAACAACAGGACGTTGTTCATCACGACACATCTGCTGGATGATGCGGATGAAATCCGCAGCAGTATCGATTAAGGTACCATCAAGATCAAATAAAACAGCTTTCATTAAGCACCTGTATTCGTAGTATGAACCATATAATTCACATCAACATTTGGTGCTAACCAATAGTGTTTGGTGATTGGATTGTAATGAAGTCCAGTCATTTCCTTTAAGGTCAATCCTGCATTACGAATATCATGTGCCATTTCAGAAGGGCGAATAAATTTATGATAATCATGCGTACCTTTTGGTAGTAAACGCAGCACGTATTCGGCACCAATAATGGCAAATAAATAAGATTTAGGGTTGCGGTTAATGGTTGAAAAGAACACATGACCACCAGGTTTGACTAAGCTTTGGCAAGCTTTTACGATGGATGCTGGATCAGGAACGTGTTCCATCATTTCCATGCAAGTCACTACATCATATTGACCTGCTTGTTCTTGCGCTAGTTGTTCAACAGGAATCTGGCGATATTCAATATTTTGTACATTGTCTTGTTGTGCATGTAAGCGACCAACAGCAAGTGGTGCTTCGCCCATGTCGATACCGAGGACATTTGCACCGCGGCGAGCCATACTTTCTGCCAAAATTCCGCCACCGCAGCCGACATCGATCACTTTTTTGCCCGCTAACCCGCCAACACGTTCATCAATCCAATTTAAGCGTAATGGATTAATTTGGTGTAGAGGGCGGAACTCAGAATGTTGATCCCACCATTTGGCAGCCAGTGCTTCAAATTTTGCGATTTCTTGTGGGTCAACATTCAATTGCGACATGGTGTCACCTCTATATTTTAGGATGATTATTTCGGTTTAATCTGTTGGTAGTGTAGCGATTCTGGAAAAAAAAGCGATAAATCCAATAAAAAACTTCACAGAAGCAAAACGAATTGGTCGTGTTTGTTTTATATTTAGCATATAAACTTACGAAAAATGCTTAGAGGAAAAGCAAACTCAATGAAAAAGTTAGTATTAGGTGGTTTAAGTGCGGCTGTAATGGCATTTTCAATGAATGCAATGGCTGCGGATTTTGTTGCTGGTAAAGATTATATCGTGGTTGCAAATCCAGGTAAGACAGCTGCACCTGCAGGACAGCTCGAAGTTCGAGAATTTTTCTGGTACGGTTGCCCGCACTGCTTCAAGCTTGAGCCACATATGCAAACGTGGTTGAAGAAAATTCCAAAAGATGTTTATTTCCTTCGTACACCAGCGGCAATGAACAAAGTATGGGAACAAGGTGCGCGTGGTTACTACGTGTCTGAAGCGCTTGGCGTGCGTAAGAAAACACATATTCCTTTGTTCCATGCAATTCATGAAGGTGGTCAGCAGATTTTTGACCAAGCATCACAAGCGAAATTCTTTGCGCGTTATGGTGTCCCTGAAGCGAAATTTAATAGCATGTTTAATTCTTTCCCGATTACAGCAAAAATTGCTGAGTCAAATAAATTGGCTCAACAATATCAGTTGACGGGTGTACCAGCAGTTGTTGTAAACGGTAAATACGTTGTACAGGGCGAAGACGGTAAAGTGACTCAAGTTATTGATTACTTATTGGAAAAAGAGCGTAAAGTAAAATAATTTGTGTTTCGCAAAGATTAAAAAAGGACTGTTAATACAGTCCTTTTTCTTTTAATTCTTTTCGTCGAGATGAAATTCTTTTAAATCAATTTGCACGGTTTGCGTTGGCAAAGAGAGCGCTTGACTGACATAGAGGTTGATTAATTTCTGACGTGAACCAATTGAACGTTGATAATAACTTGAGTTTAAAAGCAATGCAGCGCCATAAGTCAGTGACCAGATATAAGATAAATAGTCACGAATCGACATATCATAGTTCTGAGATTTTAAATATTTCTCAGTCATATCTTTCAAAGAAACAATCCGTTGCTGGCGAACTTCATAAAGCTCATCAAATAGATGCTTTAACTTTGATTCGGTCATCGTTAAATGCTCTTCGAGCTGATGCAGCAAAATCGTACGACTAGGTGCCATCAGGTGATGCAACATATAGCGAGGTGCGTATTCTTTGAAGTCAGTGTTGTACTGGTCTGAAATCTTTAGAATTTCTTTTTCATTTTGAATGATTAATTCAAGTAGCAATTCATTTTTGCTACGAAAGTGCTTGTATAAAGTGCCCTTAGCAATATCTAGTTCGGCAACCAGTTCATCTAAGGTCATTTCTTGGTTGTTTTCTAATAATAATTTTTCCGCAACCTGCAAAATTTTTTCTTTACGAATTAAGAACTGGGTATGACGATCAGGATTCATGATGCTTATAAGCTCCTCATAGTGTTCTAAACGGCATCGCATAATTGTTGAACACAATCATAATGCTAAGCAATGCTTTTATATATCAAACTTTAGCTTTGATATGATCAAGCGTTTTGTGGTTCCCAATTTGAGATACCGCGGAATAATAAGCGTACTTGCGTCGCTGCATTATCAATAAAGAGGTTTTGCTGTTCCAGTAGATGATCAATCGTAAATTGTTTTGGTAAATTGATCCATGTCATTGCCCATGTAAATGACATATTAATTAATATGGTGGATAGGACTTGCAGATCTTTGGCTTCTTTGATGTGCTTAAAGGTCTCAAGCTTGCATAAGTCGATAGCAAGGTCTTCAATTAAAAACTCAATTTCGCGTGCGATTGCGATCCGAACGGATTCTGAACCACCCCAACGCTCCGCAATCATAAACTGCCATTGTTGTGGGCTGTGGTTAACTGCCTGTACAAATAGCTCAATACTAGTACGTGTTTTCGCACCGCCACTATGCTGTAAATAACTTTGTCCAAGTTGATGAATCAAACTTTTTAAGTGCAGCGAAACTTGGTCAACAAGCTCTTGCCCCAAAGCTTCCATATCTTGGAAATGACGATAAAACGCAGTTGGTACTAAACCAACTTCACGTGCAACTTCACGCAAACTAATACTACTAAATGAGCGCCCTGAAGTACTCAGGTGGAGTGCTGCATCTAGTAGAGCCTGCCGACTTTGTTGTTTTCGTTCATCTCTAATCGACATGAATAAGACTCATTGAAACCGTACAGCAGAGTCTAGCAAAAAAAACAGGATTTTTTTAGCCCTGAGCGAGGATTAAACAAAGCAACTTTTGTCCTGAGAAGCGTCTAAAGCTTCGCAAGAAGATGAACAGCTGTGCTGTGAATATAAGGATTAAACAAAGCAACTTTTGTCCTGAGAAGCGTTTAAAACTTCGCAAGAAGATGAACAGTTGTGCCGTGAATATGGGGTTAAATAAAGCTACTGTGTCTTGAAAAGCCCTCTGAAGCCTCGTAAGAAGAAAACAATCTGAGCGCTGAGAAGTCTTTATCAGCTTATCAAAAAGCTGATTAGTTATTTGAACGGGAGCGGATGATGTTCAATCAAGATGCATAGATGTATTGGTGCAGGACTGAATACAATGTGATCAAAAACTATTTTCTTAATCTTTTTAAAAACTTATTAAAAAGTATAAAAAATATTCAAAAAATTAGTGAACAAGTGTTGACTCAGTGAACACAAATAAATATAGTGTACATATGTTCACTACATGAACATTTGTTCACTCAATATAAATAGCCAGATACAAAACGAGGAACGTATGAATGCAAAGTTAGGTTATCAGCCACATTGGGTAAGAGAAGATTTCGTTGATTTTATTTTGCAAAAAATAAAACCAACATTTGCTTGGAAACGCATTCTTGCTGAAGTGACAGCTGTGCGTCCATTAAGTACAGATATGGTTTTATTGACCTTAAAACCAAATCATAACTTTGACCTTTCTCGTGTATGTGCAGGGCAAAGTGTTTTGATTACCTTGATGATCCAAGGCGTATATCACCAACGTAGCTACTCTATTATAGATATCACTGCACAAGGTGAAATCCGTTTAGGCATTAAAGTACAAGGTCTTGTATCAAGTGCAGCACAACTTTTACATGTCGGCGAAAGTGTTGAGATTTCTCAAGCACAAGGTGATTTTGTACTTCATCAAGGACAGCAACCTGCGGTATTCATCGCATCAGGTTCTGGGATTACTGCAATTTATTCATTAGTGAAACAAGCAATTGCACAACAGTTAAAAGAAATACATGTGGTGTACTTCAACCGTGCTGAAGTCTTCCACCAAGAAATCTTGGATTTGGCGCAGCAATATCCACAAGTGAAATATCACTTTTTTAATACGGCTGAACAAAAGCAGCATTTAGATGATGCGTTATTAAAGCAATTGGTTCCGAATTTTGCTGAATTGCAAGCCTATGCTTGTGGTCATCACAGCATGATGCGCCAAGCACAAGAAATTTATACGCAACATGGTGTAGTCGAAAATTTTCATCAAGAGTTTTTCCAACCTGTTCAACTTGAACAGTCGAATGAAGCTCAGAACATTACATTCCGTCGTTCGCAACAAAACTTTATTGCAACGACAAATCTTTTAAGTAGTGCAGAACAAGCAGGATTACGTCCACAACATGGTTGTCGAATGGGGGTATGTAATCGTTGTAGCTGTACCAAAGTCAGTGGTGTAACGCAAAACGTGCTCACAGGTGAAATTGATGATCAGCCAAACCGTGCGATCAAATTATGTGTGAGCCAAGCCCTTAGCCCAGTCACGATTGACCTATAAAAACAAAGACATTTGAGGATTATCGCAATGAATATGGCATTAGAATTTAAAGCAGCATCAAAATCAGCTCATCTAACACCAGAGCAAATAGAAGAGTTTGGTCGTCGTGTAGAACAGATTCGTTTAGATGTGATGCAGAATCTAGGCGAACAAGATTCAAAATATATTTATAAAGTACGTAATTTCGTGCGTTATACCGAAATCGCATCTCGTGGAATGTTGATGTTCGGTGGTTGGATCCCACCAGTATGGTTGTTGGGGACAGCCATGCTTGGTGTGTCTAAGATCGTAGAGAATATGGAACTTGGTCATAACGTGATGCATGGTCAGTTTGACTGGTTGAATGATCCAAGTTTACGTGGCGAAGATTATGACTGGGACAACACTTGTTCAGGTAATGACTGGCGTTATACCCATAACTATATGCACCATACTTATACCAACATTGTCGGTAAAGACCATGATGTGGGATATGGCATCTTACGTGTAACAGAAGATCAGAAGTGGGAAGTGCGTCATCTGTTCAATATCCCATTGGCATTACAATTGATGTTCTTCTTCCAATGGTATGTGGGCGTGCAAAATTTACATCTTGAAGATGCTTTGGTATATAAAACCAAAACGTGGAAACAAGTTTGGGCAGATGCAGCTGAGTTCCGTAAGAAAGCTAAACGTCAAGTCTTAAAAGATTATGTGTTCTTTCCAGCGATTGCGACTATTAACTTTATTCCTGTATTAGCAGGGAATGCTGTGGCAAATATTATCCGTAATCTTTGGTCATCAGCCGTGATTTTTAATGGTCACTTTACTGAAGATGCTGAAACATTTGAAGCGGATAACACTGAAAATGAAAGCAAAGCAGAGTGGTACTTACGTCAGATCCGTGGTTCGAGTAACTTTACAGGCGGTAAGTGGATGCACTTTATGAGTGGTAACTTGAGCCATCAAATTGAGCATCATTTATTCCCAGATATGCCAGCCAATCGTTATGAAGAAGTTGCACCAAAAATCAGAGCTTTATGTGCTGAATATGGCGTGAACTATAACGAAGCAAACTTTATGAAACAGTTCTGGACCGTTTGGGTACGTTTAGCGAAGTGCTCATTGCCAAATGATATGGGTGCAAACCTAACTCAAGCATTCAGCAAACTGAAAGCAAAATTGAAGCTTGCTTAAACTGGTGAATTGTAACGAATAAGTAAAACTGAAAGTACGTGTAATTGAGCTATACTATGGCGCAATGATATTTGAGCCATAGTTTTAAGGAATCGTTATGCGTATTGACCAAAGAGCATTAGACCAATTACGTGAAGTAAAAATTACGCGTAATTATACCCGTTACGCGGAAGGTTCAGTTTTGGTTGAGTTTGGTCATACCAAAGTGTTGTGTACGGCGAGTATTGATAATTCAGTACCGCGATTTCTGAAAGGTCAGGGTCAAGGTTGGGTCACTGCTGAATACGGTATGTTACCGCGTTCAACACATACCCGTAGTGACCGTGAGGCAGCACGTGGTAAGCAGACAGGTCGTACTCAGGAAATTCAACGTTTAATTGGTCGTAGCCTTCGCGCCATGGTTGATTTGAAAAAGTTGGGTGAAAACACGATTACGATTGACTGTGATGTTATCCAAGCTGACGGTGGTACACGTACTGCAGCAATCACAGGTGCAGCGGTTGCCTTGGTTGATGCGATGAATGTGTTACTGAGCAACAAAAAAATTAAACAAGACCCATTAAAGGGTTTGGTTGCAGCAATTTCGGTCGGGATGTATCAAGACGAAGTCCTACTCGATCTTTGCTACGAAGAAGATTCAAATTGCCAAACGGATTTAAACGTGGTGATGACACAAGCTGGTGAGTTTATTGAAATTCAAGGAACGGCTGAAGAAAAACCGTTCACGCGCCAGCAGTGCAATGCCATGTTAGAGCTTGCAGAGAAAGGAATCTTGGAATTGATTCAGAAGCAACAGCAAGCACTCGGTTGGTAAGTTCCAGTTGATAGTGCGGGCGGTCTGGTTTTTTTAGACCGCCTTTTTTTTATCTTCAATGTCATTGAATTGCTATAAAACAATCATTCAACTGTCATTTATATTGTATTGACTATCTGCACGAATATTTTAACGGATAGTAAAATGCGAAATTTCCTTTTAGTGCTGCTGAGTAGTAGTGTCTTCTTATTAAGTGCGTGTAATGACAATGATAGTGGCGATAACAATAAACCTACGCCAACACCAGAGCCGCCAACCTCGAACTGTAAAATCCATTGCGCCCCATAATAAGAATAAGGAAATAACAAATGAACCGTCGTGATTTTTTATTAAATTCAACCAAAGCACTTTTTGGAACAGCCGCTTTAACGAGCTTTCCAATGAGTATTCAAAAAGCATTAGCGATTGATGCCAAAGTAGAAACAGGAACAATTAAAGACGTTAAACATGTGGTGATTCTGACCCAAGAAAACCGTTCGTTTGATAATTATTTTGGTACCTTGAAAGGCGTACGTGGTTTTGGTGACCGTTTTACCATCCCTTTAACTCAGGGACGTAAAGTTTGGGAGCAATATGATGCGAACAAAAACAAAGTTTATCCCTACCATTTAGACAGTACGCGCGGTAACGCACAGCGTGTCAGTGGAACACCGCATTCATGGACCGATGGGCAGTACGCGTGGGATCATGGTCGTATGGGTAGTTGGGTGCAATATAAACAACCTCAGTCTATGGGATATTACAAACAGCAAGAAGTTGAGTTTCAGTTTGCTTTAGCCAATGCCTTTACTTTATGTGATGCATATCACTGTGCGATGCATACAGGAACTAATTCCAATCGTATGTTTATTTGGACGGGAACGAATGGCCCAACTACAGGAAATGTGGCCAGTGTAGTCAATGATTTAGATGCGATAGGTCCATCAACGACAGGTTATGATTGGACAACTTATCCAGAACGTTTGCAACAAGCAGGCGTAAGCTGGAAAGTTTACCAAAACATGCCAGATAACTTTACAGATAATCCTTTAGCAGGTTTTAAACAGTATCGTCGTGCCAATGAGTTGTCTGGTAAACCTGTCAATAACAGTACCATTTGTCCAGCCTATGATCCTGCGATTGATGCAAATCAACCATTATATAAAGGGATTGCCAACACCATGCCTGATGGCGGATTTCTTGGGACATTTAAAGAGGATATTGCCCAAGGTCAATTACCTCAAGTGAGCTGGTTGGTCGCTCCAGCGACCTATAGTGAACATCCTGGACCTTCAAGCCCAGTTCAGGGCGCTTGGTATATTCAAGAGGTTTTGAATGCTTTAACGGAGCGTCCAGAAATTTGGAGTCAGACTGTCTTTTTAATTAATTTTGATGAGAATGATGGTTTCTTCGACCATGTGCCATCACCAAGTGCACCATCAATTGATGTGTCTGGTGAGGTCTGTGGTAAGTCGACATTAACTGAAGCGCAGATGTCGTATGAATATGCAACACATGACAAGGCATCATCGGGACAGCCAAACTTTACAGATCCAAAAGTGAGTAATGGGGTTGGGGTATATGGACCAGGGATTCGTGTTCCAATGTATATCATTTCCCCTTGGAGTCGTGGCGGTTGGGTCAATTCACAAGTATTTGATCATTCTTCGGTGATTCGTTTCTTGGAACAGTGCTTTGATGTAGAAGAACCGAATATCAGCCCTTATCGTCGTGCAGTATGTGGTGATTTAACGACAGCTTTTGATTTTGAAACACCGAATATTGTTCCATTGCCAGATCTATCAGGGAAGAAAACCAAAGCTGAAGCTGATGCAATTCGTAAAGCGCAAGAAGGTTTAGCTCAGGTGAGCCGCCCGCTGAATCAAGCTTATCCAATACAAGAAACAGGCATTCGTCCATCACGTGCATTGCCATATATCCTTCATACCAGTGCCAAAGTTGATGTTGCTGCGAAAACTGTAAAGTTGATGTTCTCCAATACAGGTACACATGCTGCAGTTTTCCATGTCTATGACAAATTGAATCTGGATGCTGTGCCTCGCCGCTATATGGTTGAAGCAGGCAAACAATTGGATGACATTTGGCAAACCAAAGAAAGTCGTTATGACTTATGGGTACTTGGGCCAAATGGTTTCCATCGAAGTTTTACTGGTGATTTATCTCAAGCAGAGCAATCTGCTGCCTTACCTGAGATACGCGTGTGTATGGAAGAGTGTGATCCGAAACTTTTCTTAAAAGTGCGTAATGATGCAGCTCAAACTGCAAAATTCATCGTAAAAGCCAATGCGTATTTACCAAGTCAAACATGGCAAATCGAAACAGCTGCAGCAGAGAAAGAGTTAAGCTGGGATATGAGCGAGTTTGGTGGCTGGTATGATTTCACGGTGACTATGGTCAACGAGCCAAGTTATAGCCGTCGTTTTGCTGGTCGTATTGAAACAAATGAAGATTCAATTTCTGATCCATACATGGGCTTTGTTGGTTCATGATGTTTTAATTTTGCGATTGCAAAAAAACAGTCTAAACACAGTTTAGGCTGTTTTTACTTTATTCTGGTTAGAGATGTAAAAACATGATGTTATCATTTTCTACATACCTTAACTGACGCATTTCATAATGTAACAGAGCACGCAAATTTGACTCATTTTGCTTTGTTAAATTTATAAAATTGAAAGAAAACAAAATAGGGATGAGAATGTTACAAGTATTTCTCGTATTTTTGACCGCAGTTACTTTTGTCTTGATGGCTGCTGACCCAAGACCTACTGATTCAACCGAAGCCAAATCAGCATGGACTGAGCGAGCTGAAGAAAGAAAAATAGAGATGCCTGAGGTTTCGGTTCAGCCAAAACGTTCAGAGCAAGAGAATAAATCCGAACAAGGTTAAGCGTTAAAACGCATCGATAAATCTACAGCGGTTACATCTTTGGTGAGCACGCCCATTGAAATGTAATCCACACCTGTCGTTGCGACTTCACGTAGATTTTCAATGGTGATATTACCTGATGCTTCTAATTTACAGCGTCCAGCGACATGATTCACCGCATCAATCATTTGTTGTTGGCTAAAGTTATCCAACATCACAATATCAGCCCCAGCTTCAAGCGCCTGATTCAGCTCGTCCCAAGTTTCAACTTCAACTTCAACAGGTTTACCCGGTGCAATGTCATGTGCTTTGACAATCGCTTGGGCAATACCACCAGCTGCCATGATGT
This sequence comes from Acinetobacter venetianus RAG-1 = CIP 110063, assembly GCF_000368585.1. Lineage (GTDB taxonomy): Bacteria > Pseudomonadota > Gammaproteobacteria > Pseudomonadales > Moraxellaceae > Acinetobacter > Acinetobacter venetianus. The sequence goes on along the minus strand of NZ_KB849560.1, from coordinate 125,427 downwards.
GATTTTCTTTAATTAAAAATGCATCAAATAGACCTAAACGATGGTTTTGTCCACCGCCAACAGCCACAGCATATTTTTGTGCGATGCGTAATCCGGGTAAGGTTTTACGTGTATCCAATAATTTTGTATTTAATCCATCAAGCTGTTTAACGTAGTTTGCTGTTTTGGTCGCAACGGCTGAAAGCGTTTGTACAAAGTTTAACGCTGGACGCTCAACGGTAAGAAGGCTACGTGCTGAACCAGCAAGCTTTAGAAAAGCTTCATTTGCTGCAACAACATCACCTTCTTGCTTTAACCATGTAATTTGTACAGTTTCGTCATATGCCTTTATTAACGCATCAACCCAAGGTTGTCCCGCTAGAATCATTTCTTCACGAGTAATGATCGTGGCAGTCGCTTGTTCATCTACAGGTGTTAACATGGCAGTAATATCACCATCCCCAATATCTTCTTGTAATGCTTGTTGAATATTGATTTGAATAGATTGTTCAAGCAAAGATTGAGGAATACTCATACCATTTCCAGTATATTTTTGGCCAAAAAACTTGTGCGTTATATTAGCATTCTCAACATAAAAAATAAGTATTTCGTCTCGATTATTCGTGATAAAGCATGTCAGAATGCAGCATAGAAATATTAAATTGCTGATTCGAATGACAATGCAACACTCTAAATTTGCTCAAGTTGAGGATGGTGTATTAATTGGGGCAACTCAAATAGCATCTCCAAATTTTAATGTACGTCCAGATGGCACTGATATCCAACTGATTGTAATTCATAATATTAGTTTGCCTCCTTCACAATTTGGTGGGGGCTATATTCAGCAGTTTTTTCAGAATAAATTAGATTGGTCATTGCATCCTTATTTCCAGACCATTGAGGGAATGCAAGTTTCTGCACACTTATTGATCTTGAGAACAGGTGAGGTCATCCAATTTGTGAATTTTAATGACCGTTCTTGGCACGCGGGACGTTCTAGTTATTTGGCTCAAAAAGAATGTAACGACTATTCGATTGGAATTGAGCTGGAAGGAAGTGATGATTTACCATTTGAAAAAGAACAATATCAATCACTGGTAGAGGTTGTACAAACGCTTCAGCAAGCTTATCCAAAAATTCAAAATCATATTGCAGGACATTCTGATATTGCACCGAAACGTAAGACTGATCCCGGACCATTTTTTGACTGGCCGTTGTTCCGTTTCCAATTATCAGCAGCAAAATTATCCAAAAAAACATCGTTCGATTTATGATTTCACAACGAAATCTATTTGGACTTTCATTACAATAACGCTTTTTAAAAGATAAGCCGTAGGTGAATGCGATGGCATTGTGGCGATCGACTGTCATTGTCAGTGCAATGACAATGTTATCCCGAGTGTTGGGATTGGTACGAGATGTAGTACTACTCAACGTATTTGGTGCAGGGAAGGACTTCGATACATTCGTTGTTGCATTTCGTATTCCTAATTTTTTTCGGCGTTTATTTGCTGAGGGTGCATTTTCACAAGCCTTTATTCCTGTTTTAACAGAATATAAGACCAGTCGTGCGCATGCCGAAGTTCAGATTTTAATTAGTCGGGTATTTGGCTGCTTATTGACAGCCATGACCCTATTAACGTTTGTGGCAATGGTTGCTGCACCTGCCATTATTTATTTGTATGCACCTGGTTTCCATAACGATCCTGATAAATTTGCATTAGCCGTTGATATGTTTCGTTTAACGATTCCATATTTGATGTTTATGTCATTAACGGCATTTGCAAGTAGTATTCTAAACAGTTATGGCTCTTTTGCCTCACCTGCATTTGCACCTGTTTTATTAAATGTTGCAATGATCGCAGGGGCATGGTGGTTAACGCCGTTCATGGCTGAGCCAATTATGGCACTTGGTTGGGCAGTCATTGTGGCAGGTGTATTACAGCTTGCGATTCAAATTCCTGAGTTATGGAAGAAAAACTTACTTATTCCACCAAAAGTTGATTTTAAACATGAAGGTGTAGATCGTATTTTAAAGCTGATGTTGCCAGCTTTATTTGGTGTCTCAGTAACGCAAATTAATTTATTGCTCAATACAATCTGGGCATCATTCATGCAAGATGGTTCGGTGTCTTGGCTTTATAGTGCTGAGCGAATGACGGAGCTTCCATTGGGGTTGATTGGTGTGGCAATTGGCACGGTGATTTTGCCTTCATTATCAGCACGTCATGCCGAGCAAGATCAAGCCAAATTTAAGAGCATGATCGATTGGGCCGCTAAAATTATTATGTTAGTCGGTATCCCTGCCAGTATTGCTTTATTCATGTTATCGACACCGATTATTCAAGCATTGTTTCAGCGTGGTGAGTTTACATTAGAAGATACTCAAATGACGGCTTTAGCATTGCAATGTATGAGTGCTGGGGTGATTTCATTTATGTTGATCAAAGTATTTGCACCAGGATTTTATGCACAGCAAGATACTAAAACGCCAGTGCGTGTGGGGTTAATGGCGGTTGCAGCAAATGCTATTTTAAACGTGGTATTTATTGGTTTCTTTAAATTAATTGATTGGCATGCAGAGCATATGGCACTGGCCCTCGCTTCATCAGGTTCTGCTTTGGTGAATGCAGGAATGCTCTATTTCTATTTACATAAGCGTCATATCTACCGTTTTGGCGCGCATTGGAAGAAATTATTTTTCCAATTTGCGGTAGCGAATATGACCATGATTGCAGCTTTGTGGTATGCCTTAACATGGTATCAAGGCGATGTTTCACAATGGTTCCGTATTGCAGAAGTGATTGGTCTATGTGTGGTTGGCGTTTTGGCCTATTTAATTGGTTTAGTGGCAATGGGTTTTAGACCAAGACATTTAAAACATTAATACTCAATTATTCTAAAATTAAACCCTCCGAGATGGAGGGTTTTTTGTTATTTCACTTCGATCAGTTCGATATCAAAAATCAGTGTGCTGTTCGGGCCAATTCCATCACCAGCACCAATGTCACCATATGCTAAATCAGAAGGGATGAAGAAACGGCTTTTACCGCCTTCTTTCATGGTTTGAACACCTTCGGTCCAGCCAGAAATGACTTGATTGAGTTTAAACTCAGCAGGATGATTGCGTGCAATAGAACTATCAAAAACAGTGCCATCAAGCAAACGGCCTTCATAATTCACTTTTACCATAGAGGTGGCTTTAGGTGATTTACCTTTACCTTCTTGTAAGACTTGATACTGTAAACCTGATTTTGTTGTGATGATGTCTGCTTTTTTGGCATTTTCAGCTAAAAAAGCTTGACCAGCTTGCTCGTTTTGTTGCGCTAATTCTTGAAATTCAATCAACTGTTTTGCTTCAAGGCGTTTTTTATATTGATTTAAAACATTCGCCATTTCTTCATCGCTTAATGATGCTGTTTTACCTTGGGTCGCATCCTTTAAGCCCTGCACAAAGGTTTCAATATTTAAATCTTTCAGGGTTTCTGCATTTCCTTTACCCATCAAGTATCCATAACTATAGCCCAACTGTTCCTTTTGGGGGCTTTTTAATGTTGTCGGTGCTGCTTGAACCGTACCAATAGCTGATGCAATTAAAATTAGACTTAGTTTTTTCATTATTTCTTCCAAAATAAAGGAGAGCACATGCTCTCCTTATATCAATTATTTTACAGAGATTAATTCAACATCAAAAATTAATGTACTGTTCGGTGGAATAGAACCTGGTACGCCTTGCTCGCCATATCCCAGATTTGCAGGGATGTATAACGTTGCTTTACCGCCTTCTTTCATCAGTTGTAGACCTTCCGTCCAACCAGGAATCACTTGATTGAGCGGGAATTCAATTGGCTCGCCACGATCGTAAGAGCTGTCAAAGACCTTACCATCAGTGAGCTGACCTTTGTAGTGAACTTTAACGACAGAGGTGGCAGATGGCTGTTTACCAGTACCTTCTTTGATAATTTTGTACTGTAGACCTGAAGCAGTTGTTTTAACACCTTCTTTTTTGGCATTTTCAGCTAAAAAGCTATTGCTTGTTGCTTCTGCTTTTTTCGTTTCATTTAACTGTTTTTGTTGAATTTCTTTTTGAAAATCAACATAAGCTGCTTGTAGCTCTTCTTCTGTATATGCTGCTGGTTTTTGCGCATGTGCATCGCGGAAACCAGTAATAAATGAATTTGTATCTAATTCAGGAGGAGTTTGCTTTGCAACTTCATAACCCAAGGCATAACTGATTTTTGCTACAGGTGCTGCATTTTTATCAGCTTTAGCCCCAAGTTCAGTTGTTGGATGTTGTGTAGCGTAATAAACAGGAACAAGCGCTGCACCGCCTAAAACGGCTGCAACAACAAAAGGTAAAGCTTTACTCATGAGATGTCCCGATATGAGTTCTTAGTAAAAAAATATGGCATTGATCTTAGCATGTCTATGCTGATCCATTGAATAACCCATTTGAATAATACGTGTATTTTTTATTAGGTTTTTGTTTTTAACAAAAAAGCCAAATCAATTGATTTGGCTTTTTACTCACTTTAAAGCAAGTTAAGTTAGTCTTCTTTATTGGCTTTATAGGCATAAGCATAGTTATAGCTATAACCAGCGCCAGCAGTACGTTGGATATCGTTTAAGATGAAGCCATTCACTTTGACGCCTGCTTGCTCAAAACGATTTAAGCTAAGCTCAAGCTCTTTCATTTGCGACTTAGAATAACGAGCAATTAATAAGTTCACGCCTGCATATTGAGAAATAATAATCCCATCCGTTACGGCCAAGATCGGCGGCGTATCAATGATGATATGATCATATTGTTGGCTAAGTTCATCAAGCAATGCTTTAAATTTTTGAGAACCTAACATTTCAGATGGATTTGTTGGACTTTTACCACGTGTGATGACATTCAGTCCATTCACCTCAGTCTGATGAATTACTTGGCTTAACTCAGCTTGATTGCTCAAAAATTCAGATAAGCCTGGCTTTATATCAACATCAAAGTATTTATGCATATAGCCACGACGCATATCTGCATCGATCAGAAGAACCTTTTTATCGCTTTGAGCAAAAATAGTTGACAAATTTGTCGAAATAAATGATTTTCCGACCTCTGGAGCTGGACCAGCGATCATAATGATATTATTTTTTGCACTCGCAAGAGAGAAATGGATCGCCGTACGGATACTGCGTAAGCTCTCAATTGCAATATCATCACTATGTTTTACAGCTAAGATCGGGATCGATTTTTTCTTTTTCAAGATACTCATACGAGTTTCTTGTACAGGAGATCTTGGAACAGTAGCATAAACAGGAAGATCAAATTCTCTCTCGATTTGTGTCGAGTCTTTGACACCAGTACGTAGCATATTTCGTAATAATGCAAGCAGAGTCCCTAAGAAGCCACCAAGGAAAATAGAAAGAATTAAAATTTGTAATTTCTTAGGTTTGATTGGTTCTACAGGTTCTACAGCAGTATCCACAATCCGAACATTACCAATTTCACCTGCTTTTGCAATACGTAATTGCTGATAAGAGTTGAGCAGTGCAGTATATAATTGAGTTTTGACCTCAACCTCACGAAAAAGTTGGAGGTATTGACGCTGAATATCTGGTAACTGTTTTAAGGTGCTATTTAATTGGGTAATTTGCTTGTCAAGTGCGGTAATTTGAGCATTGATTTCGCGTATTGCAGGGTGTTCAGCAGTGTACTTTGCTGCTAGATCAGCTTGCTGTTGCTGTAATTCAATTTTCTTAGTTTCTAAAGTGATACTCTGAGTTAAATACAATTCAGATTCTTTAGTCACATCAACCGTATTATATTGTTGTCGGAATTTATTGAAGACACGTTCGGCATCATCTAACTGTTTTTTCAAGTCTGGGAGTTGTTCATCTAAGAATTTTAAAGTTTGTGCTGTTTCCGCAGAACGACGCTCTACATTTTGCGCGCTATAGGCAGCCAAAATCGCATTTAAAACTTTAGTAATATGTTCTTTATCTTGACCTTGATAATTTAATCCCAGAATTCCAGTTAGTTTTCCTCTTTCAGCGACGGAATAGTTTGAAAGAATGGCTTGGACTGCGGCAGGCAGTGAATTCTTTTGTACGAAATAATTAGCATCAAACGTATCATTTGTAAAAATTGCAACTTTCCAAGTACCAAATTGATTTTTTAGTTGATTTAATTTGTTTAAAGGAGCTGTTAGAACGATCTCATCTGTCTTTGGATCGACCAAACGAAAATTATTATTTTTAAAACTTAAACTAAGTTTTTTATCTAAATAGGAATTGGGAACATCAAATTGATTGATATTAAAAAACTTTTCTCCATCATTAAAAGTAACGGTTTTAGGAGAATATTCCGTCTCGTAATCAGTTTTATTGAGTAATCGATGAGAAAAAGTATTATTTTCGCTTGCAATCTCTAGATCGAGATGGAGGGCTTGAATCACTGAACCAAGAACTAAACGAGATTTTAAAATTTCAATTTCAGATTGAGCGGGCGATTTTTGCTCAATCATCTGTGAAAGATCCCCAAGCAGAGCAGCAGAGGCTCCTTTACTGTCTTCCACTTGAACCAAGGCATCTACTGAATAAGTATCAGGAGTTGCACGTAGGTATAACAAAGCAAAGACCAAACTCAGAATAATACACAGTGCAATAAGCTTCCATTGTGCGATTAAAGCAAAGAAAAGCTCTTTCAGGTCAATTGTATCTTCAGTATTGGTATTTTGGCTCATAATCTTAAATCTAAAAAAGTTAAATATAGTTTTTCCAATCTGTAACACATTGTTGGATTAGCAGACAGGTCTGATCAAAAAAAGCTTGATCGTGTTGGTATGGGTCAGGCACGTTTTTGTTTTGCCAATGCCCTAGACGGAAAACTTTCCCTTTTGCAAATGGCCAAGTTTGCTCAATATGCTTTTGCTGATTGTTACTCATCACTAAAATTAAATCGGCCTGTTTAAGGTGCTCTGAATTCAGTTTTTTAGCAATATGAGTACTCATATCAATATCTAATCGCCGCATACAAAGCTGAGCTTTATCGTCAGCAGCATGTCCTATCATGCCAGATATGCCAGCAGATTCAATTCTCAGGTTAGGATGTTGTTGTTTAAGTAGATATTCGGCCATTGGACTACGGCAAATATTACCCACACAAACAACTAAAACGTTTTTAATATTCATTTATATTATTGCCCTAAGCGATCAATATTATATAGAGCACTAGAGAACGGAATGATTTGGTTGATAACACGCTGCCAGCGAGTCAACCCAGTTGCATCGACATAAACAATATCATTACTTCGCAATCTAAATTGATTAGCAAGACCGAAATCCCCTAAACTCATTAAATTTAGATGATAGAGTTCAGTATGGCGATCATTTGGATTTGTGCGGAGAACGTAAATTCGGCTCGCACTAGCTGAGAGAGGATTGAGTCCTAAACTTTCACCCAACGCATCGCTTAGTGTCATGCCTTGATCTCGCATTGGTAAGGCCTGATTCTTACCAGACTCACCCATTACATAAATTTTTTGGTTTTCTTTGGTACTTACATAAATCGTGTCGTTAGGTTGTACCAATAATTTATTGAGCGAATAGCCAGCTTTCTCTAAAGCGATGGTATTAAGATCATAAGTGATGCCATTACGAATGAGCTGGATAAATGTATTATCGCCTTTCTCTGTGACACCACCAGCCATACCTAAAGCACTATAAATACTAATAGGTTGGTCATTTAAAAAGAATTGACCACCTTTAAGTACACTCCCTTGGACTGAATATCGCTGCCCTTGATAAGACAGTACTCTTACAATCACATCGGGGTTTTTTAAATAGCGAGCAAACTGGTTACGTAAGTCCGTATTAAGTTGCGTTAATGTTTTTCCTGAGGCTTTATAACGGCCTACTAAAGGAATTTGCACAAAACCATTGTAGTCAATTGGGTAGCCATTGGCTTGAATTGATTGATCATTGGTCAAATTGTTCACTGGTGGAGTAATTTCAGGATATGCCCACAGTTGAATAGAAAGCACATCACCAGAACTTAGACGGTAGGCTTGTTGTTGTTGTTTAAATAGTGTTGAGTAATTGCTTTGATAGTCGATTTGGGCAGGTTGAATTGCAGGTAAATTATCCTGCGTAATTTTTATAACATTGACGTCCGTTCCCTGATCAGTAGTGTAAATGCCTTCACTCGGAATATCATATGTTTGTAAGCCAGAAGTAACAGCACAGCCTGTAGCACTAATACTAATCGCAAGAATGGAAAAAAGTTGATAATGCTTCACACTTGACCCTTAAATAGTTATATCTGTTGTTACATAACAACATATCTTTGGACTTAGAATTGCGCTAATTCTAGCTGAAAAATAGTAAAAAATCATCGGAGAATCATTTCGGTTTGTATGTTTAGTTTATCTAAAAAATTTAATAATAAGTTTTGCAAAACTAATCTATTGCGATTTGAGAACAAAGGAAAATATATTGTTAAACACAATCATACAATTCAGATAGGGGACGTATTAAAAATCTGCTATAGTACGCCCGTTTCTTGGTAATTACAGAGATGCAAACTTTTGATTAAAGCAATTAAAGTAATTGGAAGATAGGATATCCGTGACATAATGAGTTAAATTTAACTCACATCAATGTATTAGAAAAGTTAAAGAATCTTATTGTAATACATTAATGTGATAGAACTTTGGTAAAAACAACATTAGATATGTTTATTTAAGATGTTGATATAATTTGTTTTTATCTGATTTTTGTTTATTTAAACTTGTTTTAGAATTGTAGTTCTTGAGCAATTATATGCTATAAGTTTGATGAGTGAAAATGCTGCACTTTATGGATTAATCGAGTTTAAACCATAGTTAAAAGTCATATATAAAAAAGGTGGATTGGGTGAAAAAAGTTTTATTAGTATTTGGTACTCGACCAGAAGCGATAAAAATGGCCCCTTTGGCCTTGAAGTTACAACAGTTTAATGAAGATTTTGAAACTAAAGTCTGTGTGACAGGTCAACACCGTCAAATGTTGGATCAGGTGCTGAGTTTATTTGAATTAACACCAGACTTTGATTTGAATTTGATGAAACCAGGACAAACTTTATCTGATGTAACCTCGGGTGTTTTAAAAGGGTTAGAACAGGTATTTGCAGAGTGGATGCCTGATCTTATTTTGGTCCATGGCGATACGGCTACAACTTTCGCAGCTTCTCTAGCAGGTTATTATCACAAAATTAAAATTGGTCATGTCGAAGCAGGTTTACGCACAGGAGATCTTTACTCGCCGTGGCCTGAAGAAGCGAATCGTCAACTCACGGGTGTTCTTGCAAACTTTCATTTTGCGCCCACTCGGTCATCTTATAATAATTTAATTAAGGAAAATGTTAACCCTGAAACAGTCGTGATTACGGGTAATACAGTGATTGATGCTTTACTACAAGTTAAAACTAAAGTGGAGCAAGAACAACAACTTATTCAAAAATTTGAACAAGAATTTAGTTTTATAGATAAAAGCAAAAAATTAATTTTAGTTACGGGACATCGTCGCGAAAACTTCGGTCAAGGTTTCCTCAATATTTGTACTGCCTTGGCCAATATCGCTAAAAAATATCCTGATATTCAAATCGTTTATCCAGTCCATCTAAATCCAAATGTACAACAACCTGTGAATGAGTTGTTGGCAAATATTGATAATGTTTTTCTGATTGCCCCTCAGGACTATCTACCATTTGTTTACTTAATGAATCGTAGCTATTTAATCTTGACTGATTCAGGGGGTATACAAGAAGAAGCCCCTTCTCTAGGCAAGCCTGTGTTGGTGATGCGAGATACTACTGAACGTCCTGAAGCGGTAGATGCGGGAACAGTACGATTAGTGGGTACGGATGTGAATGCGATTCAATCTGCTGTAAGTGAGTTGTTAGAAAATACAACAATTTACGCCAGTATGGCAGAAGCGCACAATCCTTATGGAGATGGGACTGCTTGCCAGCGAATTATTGATTTCCTAAAAGTAAATTTTATTTAGTTTTTAACCATTTGATTTTAAAAGTATTTAGTATGAGTAGTTCATTTAAGCATATCTGTGTTATAGGGTTAGGTTATATTGGTTTGCCAACTGCGGCAACATTTGCCGCTCATGGAGTAAAAGTTACTGGTGTTGATGTAAACCAACATGCGGTAGATATGATCAATCAAGGTAAAGTGCATATTGTTGAACCTGATTTAGATGCTTTGGTCCGTGATGTCGTTGCTCAGGGTAAATTGTCTGCTCAATTGGCACCGACTGAAGCAGATGCTTATATTGTTGCAGTTCCAACACCTTTTAAAGATGATTATCAGCCAGATCTAAAATATATCGAAGCTGCCTCGAAAGCTTTAGCGCCTTTTTTAAAATCAGGTAATTTAGTTATTTTAGAGTCGACCTCACCTGTAGAAGCCACTGAACAAATGTCGGCTTGGTTAAGTGAAGCACGTCCAGATTTAAGCTTTCCGCAGCAAAAGGGCGAAGAGGCCGATATTTTAGTCGCGCACTGCCCAGAACGTGTGTTGCCAGGTAAAGTTTTACAAGAGTTGATTAGTAATGACCGTATTATTGGTGGAATGACACCACGTTGTTCAAAAGCGGCATGTGATTTATACAAAATCTTTGTAAAAGGTGCATGTATTGAAACCAATGCCCGTACCGCGGAAATGTGTAAATTGACAGAGAACTCATTCCGTGACGTCAATATTGCTTTCGCAAATGAGCTTTCAGTTATTTGTGACAAGTTAGATATCAATGTTTGGGAGTTGATTTCACTGGCGAATCGTCACCCGCGCGTCAATATTTTACAGCCAGGACCTGGGGTCGGTGGTCACTGTATTGCGGTTGATCCTTGGTTTATTGTGGCAAAGACACCAGAACAAGCTCGTTTGATTCGTACTGCACGTGAAGTGAATGATGCCAAACCTGAATGGGTCATTGATCAGGTTAAAATTAAAATTGCGGATTTCTTACAAGCTAATCCAACAAAAACGATTCAAGATGTCACGATCGCTTGCTATGGTTTGGCTTTTAAACCTGATATTGATGATCTACGTGAGAGCCCAGCACTTGAAATCACGAAAAAGTTAGCTGAACAAGGTTTTAATATTCTTGCAATAGAACCGAATATTCATGAACTTCCTGCCAAACTGCCTTCAAATATTAAATTGATTGCTCTTAAGGAACATCAACAAGCAGATATCCATTTGATTTTGGTTGATCATAGACAATTTAAAAATATGAACTTCTCTTTTTCTTATGTAGTCGATACAAAAGGCATTTTATAAATGTATAGCCTATTCAAATTTTTTTTTAGACTAGGTGATTACTATCGTGGTCTAAAATTATTTTTGTTAATTAATTTATGTGGTGGGATCTGTAAAGGAATTCCTAAAGTTGGGAAAAATGTCATTTTCAAATACCCACCGCATAAAGGTATTAAGTTTGGTAAAAAATGTGATATTGGGGCATTTAGTCATTTTGATATACCGCCATTTGGCCAACTAATAGTTGGTGATTGTGTGAAAATGACACAAGGCGTTGTTGTTTCTGTAATTAATAAAGTTGAGATACAAAGTAATACTTTAATTGCAGAGTGGGTATCTATTAGAGACGCCCAACATCTATTTGATAAGAATGAACCAATAAACAAACAAGGAATGAAGAAAGGTGAAATTCTGATAGAAGAAGATGTTTGGATAGGACGAGGGAGCAGTATTTTTTTAAATACTACGATTCGTAAGGGTTCAATTATTGGTGCTGAATCTATTGTTAAAAGTATAGAAATATCTTCTATGGAAATACATGCAGGTAATCCACTAAAGTTTATAAAAAATAGATAAAGTTTATGAAGATTCTATCCAAGCTTATAGCCGGTGGGGTAATTGTACAGATACTGGTTGCAGTATCTGTTATGATTTCATCACGACTTTATAAACCAGAAGTATTTGGTGAGTTAGGTTGGTATCTAAGTTTTGCATCAGTATTTGCAATTGTAGCTGCGATGCGCTTTGATTATATTGTGCTCAGCGATAGAGTTTGTGCAGAAGAAAAAAATGAATTTTTCTCTAATGCTATAGTTGTAAGTATTATAACTTTCTTTTTATTGTGTATAGGCGTTGTCATTGCTAACAATGTCTTTCATTTTAAATATAATATTATTTATTTGTTGTTATTCTGCCTGAGCCTAAGTTTTTTTAATTTATTGAGTCAATATCTTATATTAATAAAGGATTATAATAAATTTATTTTTTATAAAACAAATCAATTGCTTCTTCAAATTGTAATGATTGTAGGTTTTTATTATGTTTTTCATGAAAATGGGCTGTTGTTAGCCAATATTTTGCCTCAGTTAATAATTTCTATTCTATTCTTTTTGTTTATTCGGAAATCCTTGTTATTTAAGTTGAATAATTTCATCCCTTTTTTTTATAAAAACTATAGGGAAGGTTTTAAGAACTCCTTTCTCACTTTTATACAATATTCAACTCCTGTGATACCAGTTTTGTTTGGTGGATATGTTTTTGACAAGAGTCAAATTGGTGCATATTTTTTATTTTCTCAAACAATGGCTGTTCCATTTTCATTGATAAGAAGAAATGTATTGATACTTTTTAATGGTGAATACAGTGATGCGAAAAAAATTAAAGAGCTTTTTGAAAGTATATTGACGACAAGAAATTTTATTATTGTCTTAATGTCTTTTGCATGCTTTTTAGTTTTTTTAGTGTTTTGCTCAAGTTATATAATAATGATATTTTTTGGCCGTGAATGGTTGGAATTCTCATGGTTGCTGTCCCTGTTGTTTATATACTACTTTTTTGATGCTTTGCTTCAACCTTTAACTACATTATATCCATTATGGGGCAAGGTTAATAAAGCTCTAGGTTTTGAATTAGTTAGATTTGCTTCTGTTGCTATAGTTTTGCCTTTAGTAGTTTTTTTTGCAAAGTTATCTTTTTCAAGTTTTGTGATTTTATTTTTGATAATTATGCTGCTCATTTATGTTGTAAATTTTTATAGCATTCTGATGTATGTAAAGAGGTTGAAATGAATAGATTAGCATTTATTGGGGGGGTCATTTCACTTGTTATGATATGTCTACTATGGCTACTCATAAGTTTAGAGAGTTTAGATCTTTTTATAAATGTTTCTATTGTTTCTATTGTTTTATTATCTCTATTTCAGATTAAGAAAAGTGGAATTCTTTCACCTAGTACAATTGTTTTTGTTACTGCATTACCATACTTTTTGACCGCAATCTTTAACTCATATATTTATAGAGATTATAGCTATTTCCTTGAAAGAACAAATGCAAGCTTAATTTTTTATACATTTATCTTTTTTGGATCTTTTATTTTTTTTGATTCATATTTTAGTAGGGTGAAAATACCAAATTTAAATTTTAGAAAAAAACTGAGTTTAAATACAGTCTTTTTATTTTATAGTATTATTGTTTTTATATATATAAGCATGGTTGCAATGCTTTTTTCACTGGATATTGGTGCTGTGTCTCGTGCAGATATTTATAAATCTAAATCCACTCTTTTTGATGTTTATAAACTTTTTGTTTATTCTTTTTCTGTCTTTTATATTTGGTTTGTTGTTAGCGTTGAGCAGAAAAGTGGGAGGGCTTTAGTTTTTTGGTTATTACCATTAATTCTGTTTTCTGCTACGGACATTTTAATCCTAGGTGACAGGAAATTAGCAATAATTTTATTCGTTATTTGTGCATTTGCCGTTAATGTGCATAAGCGTATTAATCCAATTTATATTGGATATGGGTTTGTATTCGGCTTATTAATGTGGGTTTATGGGTATTTGAGGAATACGAGCTTTTCTGAGTGGGGTGCTATTTTAAGTGAACTCGATTATGGAACAGCCTTTAGTCCTGATAAATCTGAATTTGGTGCTTTTAGTATTGTTTGGAATGACTATTTCTCTAGATACTCTTCAGTCCAAATGCAGCCTACTTATCTGGAAACATTTGCACAGATCATTCCTACATTTATTTTTCCTAGTAGGCCTATTTCACCATCAGTTAACTTCGTGAAAGAGTTTTATCCAGATATTTATAATTCGGGCGGTGGCCTGGCTTTTAATGCCATTCTTGAGTCTATGATGAATTTTAATATTTTTGGTCCTATCGTTTTTGCTTTTTTAATCGTGTTCTTTTCTAAGTTTTATAATAAGTCTCATTTTGGGGTTTTGTTAGGAGCAATATACATATTCTGTTTTTCCTTTACTCTCAGAAACGATATGATTAGTAATCTTAGGACTTTTTTTATTCTTAGTGTTGTTGTTTCAATGTGTATTTTAATTTTTTGTCGAGTTGGGAAGTCTAGGTCAGGGGGGGATTAAGTGGATAAAATATTTTTTATTGGTAAACTTCCATCGCCCATAGGTGGTGTTACGGTTTTTAACCAACGCAAACTAGAGCAGCTAAGTAATAATGCTAAAATTGTTTTACTTGAACCATGTAAGAAAAACATTTTAAAAATAGTTGTGGCTTTAAGATCTAAAGAAATTAAACATTTAAGTGCGTCTAATTTTATATTGATTTTATTAGCATGTTTTTTTGCACAGTATGGAACTGTAATATTTTATGATCATAATTCTAGTAGGCACTTTCTTTCGTTAGTAGGATGGAAAAAGAAAGTTTATTTAAAGTTTTTCCTTAAGTGTAAAAATATTATGTTAGTAAATGAACATCTTAAGGAAAATTATAGAGTATTTGATGAGTTTGACGAAATTAATAATAAGTTTATAACTATTTCAGCTTTTTTGCCTCCTGCAAAAGCTGAATTAGCAGATATCTTATCTACTTATGATCAGAGGTTGTTAGATTTGTATGAAACTGCCTTAAAAAATCAACAAAGAAAAATCATATTAACTAGTGCATTTCAGCCAAATTTAGATAGTAAAGGGGCTGATATTTATACTTTAAGTTGTTTAATAGATATCTTTTGCGAATTAGCCTTAAAGTATAAAGATGATTACTTCCTTGTAGCTATTGCAAATTATCCAGAAACTAGTTTTAGTCAAGAAATAAAAGAAAAGGTACGATTACTTACTGATAAATATGACAATCTTATATTTCTAGAGAATGATAAGAAAATCTGGCCACTTTTAACGGTGACGAAATTATTTATCCGAGCAACAACTACTGATGGTGATTCTGTTAGTTTGAGAGAGGCATTATATTTTGGTGCACCAGTTTTAGCATCAGATGTAGTACCTAGACCACATGGGGTTATGTTGTTTAATTTAGAAAAAGATGATCTTAGTCAAAAAGTTGATGAATATTTAGGAAGTTATTAATGAAACAAATTCTTCAAGATATGGCAAATGGTGGTACGACTGTGACCGAAGCTCCAGTACCACAATGTTCAAAAGGTCATTTACTGATTTCCACAACGACTTCGCTTATTTCTGCTGGAACAGAACGAATGCTGGTTGGGTTTGGTAAAGCATCTCTAATTGATAAAGCACGCCAGCAACCTGAAAAAGTGAAAATGGTACTGGAAAAAGTACAAACAGATGGCCTGTTAACAACTTACGATGCTGTAAAGTCAAAGCTAGCTCAACCACTTGCATTAGGTTATTGCAATGTGGGTATTGTGCATGAAGTAGGCGCTAATGTAGATGATTTCCAAGTTGGTGATCGTGTTGTGTCAAATGGTCCACATGCTGATATGGTGAAAGTACCTAAAAACCTTTGTGCAAAAATTCCAGATAATGTCAGTGATGAAGCTGCTTCTTTTGCTGTCGTCGCAAGTATTGGCTTGCAAGGTATCCGTCTTGCTCAACCGACTTTGGGTGAAAGCTTTGTCGTCACAGGTGCGGGTCTTATTGGTCTGCTCACCATCCAGATGCTAAGAGCAAATGGCTGTCGTGTTCTCGCCATTGACTTTGATCAAAGTAAATTAGATTTGGCAAAACAATTCGGTGCAGAGATCTGTAATCCTGGTAAAGGTGAAGATCCAGTTGCTGTGGGTCTGGCATTTAGTCGCGGTGTGGGTGTAGATGGTGTCATTATTACTGCTTCTACCAAGGTAAGTGATCCTGTTATTCAAGCAGCACGAATGAGCCGAAAACGTGGTCGTATTATTCTAGTTGGTGTAACAGGCTTAGAGTTAAACCGCGCAGATTTTTATGAAAAGGAACTCAGTTTCCAAGTTTCTTGTTCATATGGTCCAGGTCGTTATGATACTGGATATGAAGACAAGGGTAATGACTATCCACTTGGCTTTGTTCGCTGGACTGAGCAACGTAACTTTGTTGCCGTTTTGGATATGATGTCTGCGGGAACCTTAAATGTAGAACCATTAATTACGCAGCGATTTGAATTTGAAGATGCACCGAAAGCATATGATGCATTGACGGAAGACAAATCTGGTTTGGGTTTATTGCTTAAATATAACTCTCCAGTCGAAACCCGTTTAGAAAAGCGAGTGGTATTACGTCCAATTTCTATTGAAGCCAAAAATGCTGTGGTTGGTTTTATTGGGGCAGGCAACTATGCTTCACGTGTGTTGATACCGGCTTTCAAAAAAGCATCTTCTCAATTACATACCATCGTAACTTCTGGCGGCATTAATGGGGTTATTCATGGAGAAAAAACAGGATTTGCCGAAGCTTCGACAGATCTGGATGGTTTATTAAATAATAAAGATATCAATACCGTTGCGATTGCGACCCGCCATAATAGCCATGCATACTTTGTAGAAAGAGTTTTATCGGCAGGTAAGAATGTTTTTGTTGAAAAGCCATTGGCTCTGACTGTCGAAGAAATTGAAAAAATTGAAACTGTTTACAATCAAAATATCCAGAATAATCAATATGCACGAGTCATGGTGGGCTTCAATCGTCGTTTCTCCCCACAAGTGCAAAAAATGAAAACTTTGCTGGATACAGTGAAAGAGCCGAAGAGTTTTATCATGACCATGAATGCAGGTGCGATACCCGCGGATCATTGGACACAAGATAATGCTGTTGGTGGAGGGCGTATTATCGGTGAAGCATGTCACTTTATCGACTTGATGCGCTTCCTAGCTGGTTCAAAAATTGTATCTGTTCAGGCTCGACGTATGGGCGAAACTGATGCCGTACAGGTTCTAGAAGATAAGGCTTCAATTACGCTTGGCTTTGAAGATGGGTCATTTGGCACAATTTTCTACTTAGCAAATGGCGCTTCAAGCTTCCCTAAAGAGCGTGTAGAAGTCTTTACAGCAGGTCGAGTACTACAATTAGATAATTTCAGAAAGCTAAAAGCATTTGGTTGGCCTGGATTTAACAAGATGAATCTATGGCGTCAAGATAAAGGTCAAGATACTTGTGCTGCGGTCTTTGTAGACAGTATTCGAGATGGAAAAGAAGCACCAATTCCTGCCGATGAAATTTTTGAAGTTGCTAGAGTGACCATTCAGGTTGCCGAAATTTTAAGAGCACAAACATGAGTTTAGTCATGAAAGGTCAAACAGCGCTTGCATTAGGGCTGTTTAATTTGTTCAGAGTGTTTAAATATCGTGTAGGCGTAAAAACAGGTCTAAACCCTGTACAAAAGTTGTCTGCTCAATTGCCAATGGGTTGCTTCTTTAGTCAGAGTGCACCCACTGGCACTATGAATGTGCCCGTAAACTCAACTTTAACAGCCTTTGGATACCTCAAGTATCCAGTGGCTGGACAGCTGCCGAATTGGTTCTATAGTCCTTTAACCCAACATATTTTTCAAAATACAGAAAAAGCTTGGTATCAAATTCCAGATTTTGATGGAAATGTTGGTGATATTAAAGGAATATGGGAGGCTTCTCGTTTTGATTGGCTAATAGACCTTGTTTTACACGAGCGTCAAGTGAGAGATGGGCAAGCATTGGTTCAGCTTGATTTATGGTTGAATGATTGGTGTGAGAAGAACCCTGCTTATTTTGGGCCGAATTGGAAATGTGGGCAGGAAGCATCCATCCGTGTCATGCATATCATTACTGCACTCATCGGTTTAGAGCAAGAGCAGCATCCGCATGACAATGTCTGTGCATTTATCGAGGCACATTTAAAGCGTATTGAACCTACAATTGATTATGCCATTGCTCAGGATAATAATCATGGGACATCTGAGGCAGCTGCATTGTATATCGGTGGAGCTGTTCTAAATCTTTGGAAACCTAAGTCTCAATATCAGAAATGGCAGGCATTGGGTGAGAAATGGTTGCTGAACCGAGCAACTAAGCTCATTATGCAAGATGGTGGTTTTAGTCAATATTCGATTAATTACCATCGAGTGATGCTGGACTCTTATTGCTTAGCTGAAATCGTCCGCCAAAAATTTGAATTGAAGCCTTTTTCAGGACAACTATACCGTCAATTGCAGAAAGCGACAGACTGGTTATATGTATTAACCCAAGCTGATGGGGATGTCCCTAATTTAGGTGCCAATGATGGTGCGCGACTGATTCCTGTAAGCCAAACGGATTATCGTGATTTTAGACCAACAGTTCAGTTGGCAAGTACCTTATTCCATCAACATAGTTATTATCCAGAACCAGATTCATATGATGAAAGTCTAACGTTCTTTCAAATACAAAAATTGAAGCAAGATAACTTTGAGCTGCCTTCGCGAAATCAATTTTTTAATGAAAGCGGTTTGATGAGTTCTCAAAATAATAATTTCTTTATTGCATTCAAATTGCCGAAATTCAAATTTCGTCCAAGTCAATGTGATGCTTTGCATCTGGATGTTTGGTTTAAAGGACGAAACCTTTTACGCGATGGTGGAACTTATAGTTATAATTCCACCGTAGAAGATTTAAACTACTTTTCTGGCGTTGCTAGTCACAATACCGTTGAGTTTGATCAACATCAACAAATGCCGCGTTTAAGTCGCTTTTTATTTGGTGCATGGCTGACACCAAAAGAATTAACGTATAGCGCTAATGAATTTGGTTGTGGTTATCAAGATCATTGGGGTTGTACACACCACCGTAAAATTTCATTAACAGATAATGCAATTAAAATAGCAGATAATATCTCTGGTTTTCAGCAACAAGCGGTCTTACGTTGGCGTTTACAGCCAGATCATTGGACTCTTGAGAACAATGTTCTAAGCAATGGTAAAGTGGAGATTATTTTAGAGGCTGAGCATCCGATCACTCTTCGTTGGAGTGAGGGAGAGGAGTCTAGGTACTACTATCAAAAGAGCAAAGTGCCTGTTCTAGAAGTGATTGCTACACAAGCGACTACAATTTTTACTGTAATTAAAGATTTAACATGAAAATTTTATATTTCCATCAGCATTTCTCGACACCTAAAGGGTCAGCAGGAATCCGTTCCTATGCTATGGCTCAATCGCTCATTCGTAATGGCCATCAGGTGACGATGGTTTGTGGTTCTTTTGGTGCAGGTCAAACGGGTTTAACCCAGCCTTTTAATAAAGGAATGCGCCGTGGTATGGTCGATGGCATTGATATCATAGAATTTGAACTGCCTTATTCAAATGCGCTTTCTTTTCTCAAGCGTATTTTAATTTTTTTAAGTTTTGCCTTTAAATCGATCAAAGTTGCTTTGACTGAACAATACGATGTTGTATTTGCGACAACAACACCATTAACGGCGGGTATTCCGGGTATTTTTGCCAAGTGGTTTCGACGTAAACCATTTGTTTTCGAAGTCCGGGATCTATGGCCAGAGCTGCCTAAAGCGATGGGGGTGATCAAAAACCCAATTGTTTTATGGATGATGTCTGTGCTTGAGTGGACCTCTTATCATTCAGCTGATCGTTTAGTGGGATTGTCTCCAGGTATTGTGGACGGCATTATTAAACGAGGGATTGCCCCTGAAAAAGTAGCTTCTATTCCAAATGGTTGTGATTTAGATATTTTTGCATCTGAACATCAAGCATGGCGACCAGAGGGTGTTCAACCAACAGACCTTATGGCAATTTTTACTGGGACACATGGCTTGGCCAATGGTCTTAATGCCGTGTTAGACGCAGCAGTTGAATTGAAAAAACGTCAAAGAACGGACATTAAATTGGTTTTGGTTGGGGATGGCATGCAGAAAAAAGCATTGCTTGAACGAGCGGCCGAGCTTCAATTGGATAATGTGATTTTTCATGATCCTGTTAATAAAGCAAAGTTAGCAGGTCTTATGGCCAGTGCAGATATTGGGTTACAAATTTTAGCCAATGTTCCAGCCTTTTATTATGGAACCTCGCCGAATAAATTTTTTGATTATATTTCAGCTGGCCTGCCCGTTTTAAATAATTATCCGGGATGGTTAGCGGAGTTAATTACTAAACAGCAATGTGGTTTTGCTGTACCCCCAGAGAATCCTCAAGCATTTGCTGATGCTTTGGAACAGGCAGCGAATCAGCGCGAAAAATTGATTGAAATGGGCAGAAATGGTCAGCAGGTTGCCAGAGAGCAATTTAACCGTTCTATTCTTTCGCAGAAATTTTCTGATTGGGTCACAGGAGCGTAATATGATTAAGCGTTTACTGGATATTGTTATTGCTTCCACTGCGCTGGTGTTGCTTTCACCTTTATATTTTTATGTAGCACATAAGGTAAAAAAGAACCTAGGTTCACCAGTTTTGTTTCGTCAGGTTCGTCCTGGTTTACATGGCAAACCCTTTGAAATGATTAAGTTCCGCACCATGAAGGATGCACTTGATGAACAAGGTAATCCATTACCAGATAATGAGCGTTTAACCCCTTTTGGCAAGATGTTACGTTCAACAAGCTTGGATGAAATGCCTGAGCTTTGGAATGTGATTAAAGGCGATATGAGTATCGTGGGACCACGTCCATTATTGATGGAATATTTACCTTTATATAATAAAGAACAGGCCAAACGTCATGATGTACGTCCAGGAATGACAGGACATGCACAGGTCAATGGGCGTAATGCAATTAGTTGGGAACAAAAATTTAAACTAGACACATGGTATGTGGAAAACAGATCACTTTGGCTAGACTTTAAAATTATGTTGCAGACAGTGAAGAAGGTCATCGCTAAAGATGATATCAGTGAAGCTGGAGAAGCAACAATGAGTAAATTTACAGGAACAAATAATAAGGAGTCAGATAAATGACAGAATTTATTGGTGTATATGGTGCGAGTGGTTTTGGTAAAGAAGTGATGCCATTAGTCCGCCAAAAATTCCCAACTTTGCAAAAAGAACAATTTGTTTTTATTGATGATGGCCAAGCAGGTGGTAGACTGAATGGTTATTCGGTTTTAACCTACACAGATTTTATTAATAACACAGCTACACATAAGGCTGTAACGATTGCGATCGCGAACAGTATTGTTCGTGAAAAACTAGTCGTGCGTCTAAATGAGGATGGAGTTCAACATTTAGCGATACAAGCAGACAATACAATGGTTTTGGATGAGGTAGAGATCGGTGAAGGGAGTCTGCTTTGCCCATTCACTTGTTTGACCTCAAATATTAAAATTGGCAAGTTTTTCCACGCTAATATCTATAGTTACGTCGCTCATGATTGTGTGATTGGTGATTACGTTACCTTTGCACCAGGAGTAAAATGTAATGGAAATATTCATATTGAGGACCATGCCTATATTGGTACAGGTGCAGTGATCAAACAAGGAACACCAGACAAGCCCTTGGTGATTGGTAAAGGTGCTGTAGTTGGGATGGGTGCAGTGGTAACTAAGAGTGTGCCAGCAGGCGTAACTGTGATTGGTAACCCAGCAAGAATTTTAGAAAAAAAGTAAGCCATATTATTTTATAGATCAGGAAATTACAATGTTGAACACGGCATTCGAACCATGGCCAAGTTTTACGCAAGAAGAAGCAGACGCAGTTAAAGATGTATTACTTTCAAATAAAGTAAATTACTGGACAGGGCAAGAATGCCGAGAGTTTGAAAAGGAGTTCGCAACATTTGCTGGCACTCAATATGCGGTGGCTTTAACCAATGGTACAGTTGCTCTAGATGTGGCTTTAAAAGCTCTGGGAATTGGAGCTGGTGATGATGTAATTGTTACTTCACGAACTTTCCTTGCCTCAGCCAGTTCAATTGTTACCGCTGGTGCTAATCCTATCTTTGCTGATGTTGAGCTGGACTCTCAAAATATTTCACGAGCTACCATTGAAGCGGTACTGACTCCGAGAACCAAAGCGATTATTTGTGTGCACTTGGCGGGCTGGATGTGTGATATGAATCCGATCATGCAGCTGGCTGAAGAAAAGGGGCTGTATGTTATTGAAGATTGCGCGCAAGCGCATGGTGCACAGTATAAAGGTAAACCAGCGGGTTCAATTGGGCATATTTCAGCTTGGTCTTTTTGCCAAGATAAAATTATGACCACAGGTGGCGAAGGTGGCATGGTCACGACCAATGATGAAAGCCTTTGGAAGAAAATGTGGTCTTATAAAGATCATGGTAAGAATTTTGATAGTATTTATAATAAACAACATCCCCCCGGTTTTCGTTGGTTACATGACTCATTTGGAACCAATTGGCGTATGATGGAAATGCAGGCAGTGATTGGTCGTATTCAACTGACACGTATGGCAGAGTGGACACAAAAACGAACTGAGAATGCAGAAAAAATTCTAAAAGCTTTTGCCGATTCTCCATATTTTACAGTTCACTTACCTTCGAATGATTATGTGCATGCGCATTATAAATGCTATGTACAAGTCAATTTGGCTGCATTACCTGAAGGTTGGTCACGGGACAGAATCATGCAAGAGATTAATTCGCAAAATGTGCCTTGCTTTAGTGGTTCTTGTTCTGAGGTGTATTTGGAACACGCTTTTGATAATACGCCGTGGCGCCCTGAACAGCGGTTGGAAAATGCGCAACAACTTGGTGAGACAAGTTTAATGTTTTTGGTACATCCGACATTAAGTGAAGATAGCATTACAAAAACAGTAGTGGCTATTCAGAACGTGATCCAAGCAATTGATGATTAAATTGTTGAGTAATATCCAGAATCAGAGTTTATAATTAATCCCTGATTATGAAATTAAAAATGTAAGAGGCATTTCGACTTTTTAAAGTGAGGTGTCTATAAAGATAAAACTGTTAAAGAGTTGTTTAGAAGATCATTGTGAAAAAGATTATTCATCAATTTGCCTCTGCGCCAAGATTATTTAAGCAAATATTCCTTGTTATCTTGGATGCTTTAGCTTTTCCAGTGATCTTATGGTTGTGCTATGTCATCCGCCTATTTGATTTGGGTGCCAAAATTATCCCAGGCATTGATCATGGCATTTTGCTTGTCACCTTAATTGCAATTTTGAGTTTGGCAATCACGGGTGTTTATCGCTTTATTGTTCGAACCTTTAATGAAGTATTTATTGTTAAGTTAGCGATCGCTGTTAGCTTAAGCATGATCGCGCTCTACACCCTAAGTACATGTACACAAGCTTATATCCCAATGTCCATCCCATTTATGTTTGGATTTATGATGTTTGCTTGGGTTTGGATTAGCCGAGCTTCTATCCGTTTTATTATTAAGGCTTCATTTTATTCAGAAATTGGACGGAAACGTATTGCGATATATGGTGCAGGTGATGCTGGACAACAAATGGCCGCTGCCTTGCATCGTTCAGATGATCATTTACCAGTTTTCTTTATAGATGATTATGCATCATTACAAGGCCAAATCGTTGGTGGTTTAAAAGTATATTCTGTTGAAAAAGCATTACAGCGGTTTGAGAAAGATCGGATCGAGGAAATTTTACTGGCACTTCCTTCGGTTGGTCGCGTCAGAAAGACAGAAATTATTCAACAGTTTGAAAATGCGCATTTAAAAATTACTGAATTACCTGGACTGACGCAACTGGTTGATGGGGAAATACAAATTTCAGACATCCAAGAAGTTGATATTATTGACTTGTTGGGACGTGATCCAGTTCCTCCTATTTCACATCTACTCGCAAAAAATATTCAAAATAAGATTGTGATGGTGACAGGTGCGGGTGGTTCTATTGGTTCTGAATTATGTCGTCAGATCATCAAAAATAATCCTAAAATGTTGGTGTTATATGAATTAACAGAATTCGCTTTGTATGACATTGAAAAAGAGTTGAGACAGACAGCGAATTGCGAAATTATTCCAATTTTAGGAACAGTACAAGACCAACAAAAACTAGAACGCATTATTGAACAGTACCACATTCAGACGGTTTATCATGCAGCTGCTTATAAACATGTACCACTTGTTGAGTGTAATCCAATCGCGGGATTGAAAAACAACTCGATTGGTACAGCAAATAGCCTGAATGCCGCTATTAAAAATGGTGTTGAGACTTTTGTTTTAATTTCTACTGACAAAGCTGTACGTCCAACCAATGTGATGGGGGCTTCAAAACGAATGGCTGAACTTTACTGCCAAGCGGTTGCTGATACACAACCCAATACCCAAATTAGTATTGTTCGTTTTGGTAATGTGCTTGGGTCTTCGGGTTCTGTTGTACCATTATTTAAGCAGCAAATTGCACGTGGTGGGCCGATTACCGTAACCCATCCAGACGTTACACGTTATTTTATGACGATTCCTGAAGCATCACAGTTGGTGATTCAGGCAGGCGCACTCGGGACAGGAGGAGATGTATTTCTGCTTGATATGGGTGAGCCTGTACGTATTCAAGATTTGGCTCGACAAATGATCAAGTTAAGCGGCTTAACTGTACGTGAAGCTGGATCATTAGACGGTGATATTGAAATTGCATATAGCGGATTGCGTCCAGGCGAAAAGCTGTATGAGGAATTATTGATTGATCAAGAAAATACAGAATACACAGAACATACTCGTATTTTACGGTCTTTTGAGAAACATTATCCATTAGCTGAAATTCAATTGATTTTTGATAGAATTAATCAAATGACTGCGGTCGAACATGACGTTGATTGGGCATTAACCCAGCTTGAATATTATGTTGATGGCTACAAGCGTAGTGATGAAGTTAGAGTGAACTAAACTGAGAAATTAAATGATTAAGAAAGCAATTTTGCCTGTCGCTGGTCTTGGAACTCGTTTTTTACCAGCGAGCAAATCAATTCCAAAAGAAATGGTGACTGTGGTTGATCGCCCAGCAATTGAATATGTGGTGCGTGAAGCAGTTGAAGCAGGCATTGAGCAGATCATTTTGGTGACTCACTCATCAAAAGCATCGATTGAGAACTATTTTGATCGTAATTTTGAACTTGAAACGATATTAGAACAAAAGAAGAAGTTCGACCTACTGAAAGAAATCACAGATATTTTACCGAAGCATGTTAGCGTGATTAGTGTACGCCAACCGCAACCATTAGGTTTGGGACATGCGGTTTTATGCGCCAAAGATGTAATCGGGAATGAAGCTTTTGCAGTGTTGCTACCCGATGTACTGGTCAAAGATGCTGAGGCAGACAATGATTTATCGCGAATGATTCGCCGTTTTGAGCAGTCGAATGCTGCACAAATCATGGTTGAAGCTGTTCCTGATCATCTTGTTGATCAATATGGCATTGTTGATGTCGAAAATTCGCCAAATGAAGGTGAAAGTATTGTAATGCAAGGCATTGTAGAGAAACCAAGTGTTGGAACTGCGCCATCCAATTTGTCAGTCGTTGGCCGTTATATTTTACCTGCGCAAATCATGGCACTGTTAGAGAATACACCGCGTGGTGCAGGAAATGAAATTCAATTGACGGATGCGATCGCAGCATTGCAACAATCAGAAACTGTTGAAGCCTATCGTATGAAAGGGCAAACTTTTGATTGTGGTAGCAAGATTGGGTATCTTAAAGCTGTACTACACTATGGTATTGAACATCCAAAATTGGGTGAAGAGTTTAAGGGCTTAATTCGTGAGTTAGCCCTATAGTTTAGGGTTAACGGTTATGAAAATTGCAGTTTTTGGCAATACCCTATATGCAGGGGTCATGTCTGCATTACTATCAGAGTCTGGGCACAGTGTTTATTGGTGTTCAAACACCGATGATAAAGAAAACACTGTGCAATATTCATTTCATGATGAAAATGTAAGCCGTTTGCTTGATAAGCAGCTCAACAGTGGTTTTTTATATTATGCAAATTTCAAGCATATTCCACTTGATATTGATGTCTATTTATTCAGTTTTAATCAGACACAAGAGCAGCAAGTTTTAGCGTTATTAACTGAATTGCAGCAACGTCCGATTATTCATCCTAAGCTGATGGTGAATGCATCAACATTTGGTTTGCACAGTACAGAAAAATTTAAGCAAATTTTACCTGAAGATGAATGGGTTTATCTGCCAGATATTATCCAAGAAGGAAATGCTTTACAGAGTTTCACTCAAGCAAAACAACTCATTGTTGGGTTTACAGAGCCATCGGCACAGCAGAAAGTCAAAGAGTTGTTACGCCCATTTTTTCCTTTTGAGCAACAATTTTTATTTATGCCTGTATTAGATGCTGAGTTTACCAAGCTTAGTATTTCAGGCATGTTGGCGACACGCATTAGTTATATTAATGACTTGGCTGTAGTCGCTGAAAAGTTGGGTATTGATATTACTTCGGTTCGCCAAGGGATGGCAGCAGACAACCGTATTGGTACTGCATATCTATCACCTGGTGCGGGTTTTGGTGGAGAAAACTTTTCCCATGATGTTTTGACGCTTGCGAATACCGTGGCCAATACTGGAGTAAAGAGCCAGTTGCTTGCTCAAGTTTGGGAAATCAATGAGCAACAAAAAGAAATTTTATTCCGCAAATTATGGAATTATTATCATGGCGACTTGCATGGTAAGACGATTGCAATTTGGGGCGCTTCGTTTAAGGAAAATACCTCAAGCATACAACATTCACCGATTCATTTGATGTTAAAAGCTTTATGGGCGCAGGGCGTTAAAGTGCAATTACATGATCCTCAAGCGCTAGAAGAGATTCAGATGATCTATGGTCAGCGTGATGACTTGATACTTTGTCAGCAGCAGTATGAAGCGCTTGAAAATGCACATGGGTTGTGTGTGCTTACTGCATGGAAACAATATTGGAGTCCTGATTTTAAACAAATGATGCAACGTATGGCTCATCCTTTGGTTTTAGATGGCCGTAATATTTATGATCCCCAATATGTCAAAGCACAACAGTTTGCTTATATGGGGGTGGGGCGTTGATAATGAATTATAAGCAGCCTTTGATAGTTAAAAGCCAGCAACAAGCACTTTCAGCGTTGCGCAACCTTAAAATGCAAACCCAAGACACGCACTTGAATCAATTTTTCTCAGATGATTCAGGGCGCTTCGAGCGCTTTTCAGTCGAACAAGAACAGCTGGTCTTAGATTTCAGTAAGCATCGTATTGATCAAAATGTTTTAAATGGACTTGTCGATTTAGCTCATGCTCAAGACCTAACACAATGGATTCAAAGATTATTTTCTCTTGAAGAGATTAACTATACTGAACAACGTGCTGCAATGCATTGGGCTTTACGTGTGCCTGAGCAAAATCAGCAAGTACTTCCTGAAATTACGGCACAAGTTCATACTCAATTAGAGCGGATGTATAGCTTAGTTGAGAAAATTCATGCAGGCCAATATCGTGGTGCAACAGGTGAAGTGATTCAGGATGTGGTGAATATTGGGGTCGGTGGCTCTGATCTCGGCCCATTAATGGTCACACATGCGCTTTCGGATTTTAAAGTCGTAACAGCAAAGCCTTTGGATGTTCATTTTGTATCGACGATGGATGGCAGTCAGCTTTCTGATTTGCTGCATCAACTTCGACCAGAAACAACGTTATTTATTATTTCGTCTAAGTCCTTTGGTACGATTGATACGCTGTCGAATGCACAAACTGTACGTCAATGGTTAGAAAAAGCTTTAGGTAAAAATAGTCATGTGCTGAAGCATCACTTTATTGGTGTATCAACCAAACCGGATAAGATGTCTGAGTGGGGTATTGCACCAGAAAATCAGTTACTACTTTGGGATTGGGTCGGCGGTCGATATTCACTTTGGTCATGCATTGGTTTACCGATCGCATTAACTGTGGGTGTCGATGGTTTCAAACAATTGTTGTCAGGTGCATATGCCATTGATCAGCATTTTCAAACGGCACCGTTTGCTCAAAATATTCCTGTTTTAATTGGGTTGTTAGGTGTTTGGAATAATAATTTTCTAGATATTCAAACACATGCAGTATTACCTTATGATGGGCGGCTCAAATATTTTGCTGCTTATTTGCAGCAGCTGGAAATGGAGTCGAATGGTAAGTCAACGCAAAGAAGTGGTGAAAAAGTTGACTCTGCGACTTGTCCAATTGTTTGGGGAGAGGTCGGGCCGAATGCACAACATGCTTTTTATCAACTCCTTCATCAAGGCACTCATAAAGTCAGTTGTGATTTTATCGCACCAGTTAAGCGATACAATGCTAATCATTTTACTTATGCTGAAAATGCAGAAGCTTTGATTGAGCAACATCATTTGGCATTATCAAATTGCCTAGCACAGTCACGTTTATTGGCGTTCGGTAATCAAGCATTAACGGCTGATGAAATTGAAGATTTACCTACTTACAAACAATATGAAGGCAATCAGCCAAGTTCAACGATTTTATTAAAAGAGCTCAATCCATATAGTTTGGGAATGCTCATTGCGACTTATGAACATAAAGTATTTGTACAGTCGGTGTTATGGAATATAAATCCTTTTGATCAATGGGGCGTTGAAAAGGGTAAAGAAATTGCCAATCAATTATTACCTATTCTCAATCGTGAGCAAGATGATTTATCTACATTTGATGCATCGACTCAAGGCTTACTTAAAATCTTATTAGGGAAAAATAATGGCTAAAATTTTGGTCACGGGTGGTGCGGGCTATATTGGCTCGCATACGTGCATAGAGCTATTAAATGCAGGGCATGAGGTGATTGTATTTGATAACCTTTCAAATAGCTCGGAAGAAGCCTTGCGTAGAGTGCAGAAACTCACCAATAAGAGTTTGGTTTTTATACAGGGAGATATCCGAAATCAATCTGAGTTAGATTTGGTCTTTCAAGATCATCAAATTGATGCTGTCATTCATTTTGCGGGTTTAAAAGCGGTTGGAGAAAGTCAGCAGATTCCATTAACTTATTTTGATAACAATATTGCGGGTAGTATTCAGTTAACTAAGTCAATGGAAAAAGCAGGTGTGTTTAAATTAGTTTTTAGTTCATCTGCAACGGTTTATGATGAAGTGAATACTTCGCCACTAAATGAGGATATGTCAACAGGCATACCAAATAATAATTATGGTTATACAAAGCTAATTGTGGAACAATTATTACAAAAACTTGCACACGCTGACCGACGTTGGTCAATCGCATTATTGCGTTATTTTAATCCTGTTGGTGCACATAAGAGTGGTCAAATTGGAGAAGATCCTCAAGGGATTCCAAATAATTTAATGCCTTATGTAACCCAAGTCGCTGTTGGACGAAGAGAAAAGTTATCCATTTATGGCAATGACTATGACACTGTTGATGGAACAGGCGTTCGTGATTATATCCATGTCGTAGACTTGGCTAATGCCCATTTATGTGCATTAAGCAATCGCTTGTCAGCACAAGGTTGCCGAGTTTGGAATATTGGTACTGGAAATGGTTCATCAGTGCTACAGGTAAAAAATACTTTTGAACAGGTGAATGGCGTCTCGATTGCTTTTGAATTTGTGTCGCGCCGTGCAGGCGATGTTGCAACTTCATTTGCTGACAACACTCGTGCACAATTAGAACTAGGTTGGAAACCGCAATATTCACTGGAAGATATGTTGACTGATAGTTGGAATTGGCAAAAACAGAATCCAAATGGTTATAACTGAATCATTTCAAAAAAAGGAGCAAACTGCTCCTTTTTTATTGATGGGCATTAGCCTTGAATCAATGTTGTTAATTCATCGACATAATGTTGCATTGGTTTTGGATTTTTGTCCGCGCGACTTTCGATATTCAGTCGAAGCAATGGTTCAGTATTAGAGGCACGTACATTTAGACGCCATGCGCCAAAATCGAGACTGACACCATCTGTACGGTCTACTTGTGGATTTTGGTCTGCATAATGATCAAAAATCTTTTGTACTGTTGCTTGTGTATCGACAACTTTAAAGTTGATTTCACCACTACATGGGAACTTCGCAATCATATTTTCGACTAATGATGAAAGCGATTGTCCTGTTTCTGAGAGAAGGGCAATGGTGAGTAACCAAGGAATCATGCCACTATCACAATAAGCAAAATCACGGAAATAGTGATGTGCACTCATTTCTCCACCGTATACTGCATTGTGTTCGCGCATCACATCTTTAATAAAAGCATGTCCTGATTTGGATTGAACAGCAATGCCTTGATATTGCTCTATAATATCAAAGGTATTCCAGACTAAGCGAGGGTCATGCACAATTTTTTCGCCAGATTGTTTGATCAAGAATGCTTGTGCCAGTAAGCCAACAATGTAATAGCCTTCGATGAATTGACCTTTCTCATCAAATAAGAAGCAGCGATCAAAATCGCCATCCCATGCAATGCCAATATCTGCTTGATATGCAAGCACAGCATCATGGGTACTATCACGATTTTCAATCAAAATTGGATTCGGAATCCCATTTGGGAAAGTTCCATCTGCTTCATGATGAATTTTGATAAATTCAACAGGAATATTGAGCTGTTGGAACTTCTGTTCAATTGCATCAATCACATGCCCTGCTGCCCCATTGCCCGCATTCACCACCAGCTTGAGTGGTTTAATCTTTTGTGGATCAATATAAGTCAGTAAATGATCAACGAATTCAGGCAAGATATTATAGTTTTCAGTCGAACCTTTATGCTCAACGGCTGTAAAACTGCCTGATTCTGCAAGGGCTTGGATGTCTTTTAAACCTGTTTCTGCACTGATTGGGCGTGCATTTTCACGAACCAATTTCATGCCATTGTAGTCCATTGGATTATGGCTAGCCGTCACTTCAATGCCACCTTGTACATCAAGATGGAAAGCGCCGAAATAAACTTCTTCAGTACCTGTCATACCTAAATCAAGGACATTCACACCCGCATCATTTAAACCGCGAATGGTCGCTTGTTTTAATCCTTCGCTGCTTAAACGAATGTCGCAGCCAATGACGATTTTTTTAGGTTGGTAGATTTGCCCATAGGCACGACCAATGTTATAGGCGATGTCTTCATTGAGTTCTGTGCCCAATTTACCGCGAATGTCATAAGCTTTGAAGCAAGTCAGTTGAGTCATAGTCAAAAGTGCTGTTGTCTGTGAATGCTTTGCAGTATACAAAGAGATGGGGGAATTGAACACTCACATATATACGTCTAATGAAGATCAAATTTGATAGATATGTTCATGTTCACTTGTTTAAGAATAAACAGGCACAGCCTCATAGACTGACGGCAGATCCTGAACAATTTTAAAGCACTGCTTTGAGAGCAGCGCAAGGCAGTCCAACCAGTCGGCATTCATACCGACTACCACGGTAGCAAGCAAGGTCTGGATTTAAATTAAGGATCAGAGCTTGGGTTTAATAAGTCAGTGAAAATAAAAAAGGTTGTTTCACGTGAAACAACCTTTTTTGATCCATAAAGTCTCCCTTTTAAAAGGGAGATTTAGAGGGATTTTAAGCTGATTTTGCTAGAACTTCAGCCATTGCTTTGGCAACTTTATAAACATTATTCATGTTTAAACCTGCAACACAGATACGACCACTGCGAACTAAGTAGATCGCATATTCTTCACGCAATGTATCGACTTGTTCAGCCGTTAAACCTGTATAGCTAAACATCCCTTTTTGATTCACAAGGTAGCTAAAGTCACGATCAGGTAAGGCTTTAGTCAACTCATCTCTTAAGATGCTACGCATTTTGATAATACGTTCACGCATCTCTTTCACTTCACCTTGCCATTGTTGGTTGAGATCAGCGTCATTTAACACTTGATCTACCAACCATGCACCTGTTGTTGGTGGGCTAGAGTAGATACGACGTACCGTTGCTTTTAACTGGCCGAATGTACATTGTGCGGCTTCAGCATCATCACAAACGAAAGTTAAACCGCCAACGCGCTCACCATACAGTGAGAAGATTTTAGAGAAAGAGTTGCTGACAATAAAGTTCAAGCCCGCTTGGTCTAGAGCACGGATTGCATAAGCATCTTGTTCCATACCATCGCCAAAGCCTTGATAAGCAATGTCGAGGAATGGAATCAGATTACGCTCTTTTAACACTGCTATCACTTGATCCCATTGTGCTGGATTTAAATCCGCACCTGTTGGGTTGTGGCAGCATGGGTGTAATAACACGATGCTTTGTTCAGGTAGCGTATTTAATGTCGATAACATGCCATCAAAATCAACACCACGTGTTTCAGCATCAAAATATGGATAGAAGTTGCTCTTGATGCCTGCACCGTTGAAGATCGCAACATGGTTATCCCACGTTGGTTGGCTCACCCAAACTTCTGAATTTGGGAAATAAGTTTTTAAGAAATCTGCACCGACTTTTAATGCACCTGAACCACCCAAAGTTTGAATGGTAGCAACACGACCTTGTTGAATTGCTGGGCTGTTTGTACCAAACAATAATGCTTGAATCGCATCACGGTAAGGTTTGAAGCCTTCCATTGGGAGATAAAGTTTGGTTTTATCATTCTTAGGTGCAATACGTTTTTGAGCTTCGATAATGGTATCAAGCTGAGGAACGATACTGTCTTCGTTATAGTACAAACCAATACTCAGGTTAACCTTTTCAGCGCGAGAATCAGCATTAAACTGTTCCATTAAAGAGAGGATTGGATCGCCTGCATAAGGTGGGATATGTTGAAACATTAACAATGTCCTTTTATTCAACAAGGTGCATGGATGTGTCTTGAGGAGCACTGCTCCAGATGCCCAATAATGTACCAATAAAGCGATGATGAAGCACGCTGTTATTTACATTCTAGTGCAGTATTTACTTACAAATTTCATAGTAAATGGATCAATTATAGAGATTGTCTACAATCAAGCTGTCATACCATGGTCTTAGGATAAAGCCTAGTCAGAGTCAAAAAACGGAATAATCTAAATCAAAGAATAAAAAATAAATTCTATTAACCTATTGTTATGTAATGAAATTATTCATAATTTCCTCTGTTTGTCGTGTGTTGTAAACGTTGTATCTAGATTATAGGGTTGACTGAGCAAGTCTATTTTATTGTCGACAATCCTATTGCATTTTTTATTGTATCTCGTTATAAAATCATCAAAACTGTAGAGATTGTCGACAATATGCAAGATACCCTTGTTCCTCAAGCCATCAGCACAAGTCAGGGAATGACCCTGACGGAACATGTATTTAAGCAAATTCAATCGGCGATTGTATTAGGACAAATTCCTGCGGGTAGTAAGATTTCTGAGCCTGAGTTAGCACGTATTTATGGCATTAGCCGTGGTCCTTTACGTGAGGCGATTCATCGTCTCGAGGGACAGAAATTGGTTGAGCGTACCGCCCATATCGGTGCACGTGTTGTCTCATTGTCACTACAACAATTTAAAGAACTGTACCAAGTGCGTGCATCCTTGGAAGGTCTAGCTTGTAAACTCGCTGCACAGCATATTGATAAAAAACAAATTCTAGCCTTACGTGATGTATTGCGTATGCATGCCGAAGATGAAAACTTTAAAGCAGGTAAGGGTTATTACTTGCAAGAAGGTCAAGACGATTTCCATTACTGCATTATCAAAAGCAGTGGCAATAAAACCTTAGAAAAAATGTTATGTGATGAGCTTTATCACCTCATCCGTATGTATCGAATTCAATTTTCAAATACCCCAGATCGACCAAGTAAAGCTTGGGACGAACATATCCGCATATTAGATGCGATTGCTGAGGGTGATGGTGAATTGGCTGAAATGCTGATGCACCGTCACATCAATGCATCCTACAAAATTGTTGAGCAAACATTGCTGCAAACTCAAGGAGAACATCAACATGGCTAAATCTGCTGGTCAGCTATTCCGCGACGCGGTCGCAAATGAAAAACCATTACAAGTGGTCGGTGCGATTAACGCCAATCATGCATTGTTAGCAAAACGTGCAGGCTATAAAGCAATTTATTTGTCTGGTGGTGGTGTGGCTGCTGGTTCGTTGGGCTTACCTGATTTGGGTATTAGCAACCTTGATGATGTATTGACGGATGTACGCCGTATTACGGATGTATGTGATCTACCATTATTGGTTGATGTGGATACAGGTTTTGGTGCTTCAGCATTCAATATCGCACGTACCACTAAATCAATGATTAAGTTCGGTGCAGCAGCAATGCACATCGAAGACCAAGTCGGTGCAAAACGTTGTGGTCATCGCCCGAATAAAGCCATCGTCACGCAACAAGAAATGGTGGATCGTATCAAAGCGGCAGTCGATGCACGTACTGATGAAAACTTTGTGATCATGGCGCGTACCGATGCGCTTGCAGTTGAAGGCTTACAAGCAGCAATTGATCGTGCAGGGGCATATATTGAAGCAGGTGCGGATATGTTGTTCCCTGAAGCAATCACTGAATTAGCGATGTACAAGCAGTTTGCTGATCTGACCAAAGTTCCAGTATTAGCGAATATCACAGAATTTGGTTCTACACCATTGTTTACGACTGAAGAATTGGCTTCTGCCGATGTCAGCATTGCGTTATATCCACTTTCTGCATTCCGTGCGATGAACAAAGCCGCAGAAAATGTCTATGAGACGTTGCGTAAAGAAGGCACACAGAAGAACGTAGTCGACACTATGCAAACCCGTCAAGAATTGTATGAACGCATTAACTATCACGCGTTTGAACAGTATCTTGATGCATCATTTGAAAAAGCAAAATAAGGAATCCCCCTAAGTCCCCTTTTTTTCAAAGGGGGACTTTCCTCCCTTTCAAAAGGAAGGTGAGGAGCGGTTGTAGCTCCGCAAGTGGGATTTTAGAACTCATAATTCACATAGAAAGAACAGAAAAGGACAATCTTATGAGCAGTAATGAAACTCCAACAGGCTTCAAGCCAAAAAAATCAGTTGCGTTAAGTGGTCAAGTTGCAGGTAACACAGCACTTTGTACCGTAGGTCGTAGTGGTAATGACTTGCACTACCGTGGTTATGACATTCTTGACCTTGCAGTTGGAAGCCAATTTGAAGAAGTTGCACACTTACTGGTACATGGCAAACTGCCAAACAAAGCTGAGTTGAAAGCGTATAAAGCAAAACTTAAAGCACTTCGTGGCTTACCAGCAGCATTGAAAACTGCACTTGAGCAGTTGCCACCATCTGCACATCCAATGGACGTAATGCGTACAGGTGTATCTGTGCTCGGTTGTTTAACACCTGAACATGAAGACCACAATGAAGCGGGTGCGAAAGACATCGCTGACAAATTGATGGCAAGCTTGGGCTCAATGTTGTTGTATTGGTATCATTTCAGCAACAATGGTCGCCGTATTGAAGTTGAAACCAATGATGACTCAATCGCTGCGCATTTCTTGCATTTACTTCATGGCGAAGCGCCATCTGAAGAATGGATTCAAGCGATGCATACCTCTTTGATTCTGTATGCAGAGCATGAGTTCAACGCATCTACATTTACCTCACGTGTTGTTGCTGGTACAGGTTCTGATATGTACTCAGCAATCACAGGCGGTATTGGTGCGCTACGTGGACCAAAACACGGTGGTGCGAACGAAGTTGCATTTGTGATTCAACAACGTTATGACAATGCTGATGAAGCAGAAGCAGATATCCGTAGCCGTGTAGAGAAAAAAGAAGTTGTGATTGGTTTTGGTCACCCTGTTTATACCGTTTCTGATCCACGTAACGAAGTGATCAAGAAAGTGGCGCGTGAACTTGCTGAAGCACAAGAAAATACCAAGATGTATTTAATCGCTGAGCGTTTAGAAGCAGTGATGAAAGAAGTGAAGAACATGTTCCCGAACCTCGACTGGTTCAGCGCGGTGAGCTATCACTTGATGGGTGTTCCAACAGCTATGTTCACACCATTATTCGTAATTGCTCGTACAGCAGGTTGGTCTGCACACGTGATTGAACAACGTCAAGACGGCAAGATCATTCGTCCAAGCGCGAACTATACTGGCCCTGAAAACTTAGAATTCAAACCCTTGGCGGAGCGTGGTTAATGTCAAATCAATATCGTAAACCGCTGGCAGGTACCCAGCTCGAATACTATGACGTGCGTCAGGCCGTTGAAGATATTCAGCCAGGCGCATATGAGACCTTGCCATACACCTCTAAAGTGTTGGCAGAACAGCTGGTGCGTAAAGCTGATGCAGAAAACTTAACTGATTATTTAAAACAATTGATTGAACGTCGTCAGGATATGGATTTTCCTTGGTATCCTGCGCGTGTTGTGTGCCATGACATCTTAGGTCAAACAGCACTCGTTGACCTTGCAGGTCTGCGTGATGCGATTGCTGATAAAGGTGGTGATCCGTCTAAAGTAAACCCTGTTGTTCCAACGCAATTGATCGTCGATCACTCATTGGCAGTGGAATATGGCGGCTTTGATCCTGATGCATTTGAGAAAAACCGTGCAGTCGAAGATCGTCGTAATGAAGACCGTTTCCACTTTATTGAGTGGACGAAAACTGCATTTAAAAATGTCGATGTGATCCCAGCGGGTAACGGCATCATGCATCAGATCAACTTGGAGAAAATGTCTCCAGTGATTCAAAACCGTGATGGCTTAGCATTCCCAGACACATGCGTAGGTACAGACTCACATACACCACATACTGATGCACTTGGTGTGATTTCAGTCGGTGTCGGTGGTTTGGAAGCTGAAAATGTGATGTTGGGTCGTGCATCATGGATGCGTCTTCCTGACATTATCGGGGTTGAGTTTGTAGGTCAGCGTCAAGCTGGCATTACCGCAACCGATATTGTTCTTGCATTGACTGAGTTCTTGCGTAAAGAGCGTGTGGTGGGTGGCTATCTCGAGTTCTTTGGTGAAGGTGCTGACAGCATGTCTGTGGGCGACCGTGCCACGATTTCGAACATGACCCCTGAATATGGCGCAACTGCGGCAATGTTCTACATCGATCAAAACACCATTGATTATTTACGCCTGACCGGTCGTGAAGATGCACAAGTGGCATTGGTTGAACAGTATGCGAAAGAAATCGGTCTTTGGGCATCGGATATGACCAAAGCGCAGTACCCACGTGTACTTCGTTTTGACCTTTCAACAGTGACCCGTAACATTGCCGGCCCATCAAATCCGCATGCACGTGTCTCTACGGCTGACTTGAAAGAAAAAGGTATTGCTGGTGTAGTTGAAAACCGTACAGATGGTTTAATGCCAGATGGTGCCATCATCATTGCGGCGATCACGTCTTGTACCAATACCTCAAACCCACGTAACACAGTGGCAGCGGGTCTATTGGCACGTAAAGCCAATGAACTTGGTTTAGTGCGTAAACCTTGGGTGAAATCTTCATTTGCACCAGGTTCTAAAGCGGCTGCACTATATCTTGAAGAAGCTGGCGTACTGAAAGACCTAGAAAAACTTGGTTTTGGTATCGTGGCGTATGCATGTACAACCTGTAACGGTATGTCAGGTGCACTTGATCCAGTGATTCAACAAGAAATCATTGACCGTGATTTGTATGCGACAGCGGTACTTTCGGGCAACCGTAACTTCGATGGTCGTATCCATCCATATGCAAAACAAGCGTTCTTGGCATCGCCTCCACTTGTCGTAGCGTATGCGATTGCAGGTACGATTCGTTTTGACATCGAAACTGATTCTCTTGGAAATGACAAAGATGGTAATCCAATTTACCTGAAAGACATCTGGCCATCTGATGCTGAAATTGATGCGCTTGTAAAAGAAGCTGTGAAGCCTGAACAATTCCGTAAAGTCTACATTCCAATGTTTGACTTGGGCGAATTTGAACAAGCTGAAAGTCCGTTATACGACTGGCGTCCGCAAAGTACCTATATCCGTCGTCCGCCGTATTGGGAAGGGGCGTTGGCTGCACCACGTACTTTGTCAAATATGCGTCCGCTAGCGATTTTGGGTGACAACATCACCACAGATCACTTGTCTCCATCGAATGCAATCTTGATGGATTCGGCGGCAGGTGAATACCTACATAAAATGGGCGTACCTGAAGAAGACTTCAATTCATACGCGACACATCGTGGTGACCATTTGACTGCACAACGTGCAACATTTGCCAACCCGAAATTGTTTAATGAAATGGTGGTTCGTTCAGACGGCACGATTAAGCAAGGTTCAAAAGCGCGTGTAGAGCCTGAAGGCGAAGTGATGCGTATGTGGGAAGCGATTGAAACTTACATGAACCGTAAGCAGCCGTTGATCATTGTTGCGGGTGCGGATTATGGTCAAGGTTCAAGCCGTGATTGGGCTGCGAAAGGTGTTCGTCTTGCTGGTGTTGAAGCAATTGTGGCTGAAGGTTTTGAGCGTATTCACCGTACTAACCTTGTAGGTATGGGTGTATTACCACTTGAGTTTAAAGCTGGTGTGAATCGTAAAACATTAGGTTTGGATGGTACTGAGCTGTATAGCGTGATTGGTAATATTGCACCTCGTTCGACTTTGACTTTAGTGATTGAGCGTGCCACAGCGGATGGTAAGGAAGAGATTCTGGAAGTGCCTGTTACTTGCCGTCTAGATACAGAAGAAGAAGTGTCTGTATATGAAGCGGGTGGGGTATTACAGCGTTTTGCACAAGACTTTTTAGAAGGTCAAGTGGCTTAATACTTTAGCTAAAAGTAATTGATATTGTTTAAAAAAGACCCTATCTTGATGATGGGGTTTTTTTATAGAGAATAATAATGGAAAGATATTTAGATTTAGATGGTGATTCTGGAATCTTTGCATATGAAATTGGTGAAACTTATATAAGGGTAAAGTTTGATAGAACATTTAAAATTTATACTTATAGTTATCAAAGTGCTGGAGTTAATCATGTCGAAGAGATGAAAAGATTAGCTAGACATGGCGATGGTTTAAACTCTTATATTAAGTTAAATGCAAATAACCTTTACGAAAAAATAAAAAATTATGAAATTCAAAAGTAAAAATTTAAGAGAAATTGCTGAATGTATTATTGGTGATAAAAATTACTTTGATTATAAAAGTAGTCGATATATTTCAGAGTTTTTTGAAGATTGTGGCTTACCCTTTACGCATGATGGTTCAACACGTTGGGCTTGGACATCAGACAGATTGGCAGAACTGTTGGAAGAGTCTTGTCCTCCAAATGCATTGCCACCAACGTTTGTACATGTATTAAGAGCTTTAATGCATAAATCTGATGCGACAGAAGATGATCCTGAACGTATAAATGCCTTAATTGAATTAAATAAGCCTTTAAGTAGAGAAGGGTATGAGGCTTTTTACGGTACAGACAATAATTTATATATTAAAAATTTACATAATAATCAGACTATAAAACCTGTTGAAAATCCACATAGAATATTTTCTGAAATTGAGATTAAAAAAAGAGAGCGATTAATAAGTTATTTGGACATGTGCTCTGAGGATCAACTTATAGAAAATGTATTATTGCCATTATTTCGAATTTTGGGCTTTCAGCGAATTACTGTGGCTGGGCACAAAGATAAAGCACTCGAATATGGAAAAGATATTTGGATGAAATTTATATTGCCAACACAGCACATAATTTATTTTGGTATACAAGTTAAGAAAGGAAAGCTTGATTCTTCAGGAGTGACAAAAACAGGCAATCATAATATTGCTGAAATCTACAATCAGACGACTATGATGTTAGGTCATGAAATTTTTGATCCTGAAACAAATAAAAGAGTTTTAGTTGATCATGCTTATATTATTGCTGGTGGTGAGATAACAAAAGCCGCTAGAAATTGGCTGGGAGGCAAATTAGATGCTCATAAGAGAAGCCAAATCATTTTTATGGATAGAGAAGATATTTTAAATTTATTTACTGTTAACTCGATTGATGTACCTGAAATAATTTAGGTAATAATTATTTTAACCTTTCCGCCACCACCATTTGTCAGGAAGGTCAATAAATAATCAAAACTATCACGCTATAGTATATATACCATTTCTAAAATCTATGGAGAACAAAGATGGTAACTGCTGGCGAAAAACCTGGAACTGGCTTCTATTTTTGTGTTCAATGCGGACACCGCACCTATTTAGAAATTGGTACTGATCGTCTACCTCCGTGTACCAAATGCCTTGGCAATCAATTCAACAGTAAGAATGCCTAAGCCGCAAACACCAAACAGTTACCCACTGTTTTGATGAAAGCCCTGTCACTCGATAGGGCTTTTTTGTTACTTTAAAATATGAAATAACAATAAAGACCGTAAACCTTTAAATAAGGAAAACCATATGGAAACAATATTAGGACTCTGTATCGGCGTAGGATTAAGTGCAGCCTGTGGTTTTCGTGTGTTTGTTCCATTATTGGCGATGAGTATTGCAACACTGATGGGATGGTACGAACCCGCACAAGGTTTTGAATGGTTAGCATTGCCTTCAGTATGTATGGCTTTAGGTTTTGCGACGATCTGTGAAATTGCCGCTTACTATGTGCCGTGGGTGGATAACCTGTTAGATACCATTGCAACACCTGCCGCAGTCATCGCGGGAACATTGACTACAATGGCAGTGAGTAGCGGGGAAATGTCACAGTTTGCCACTTGGGCAGCTGCATTGATCGTGGGTGGTGGAACAGCAGGCGTGGTGCAAATGAGTACGGTCGCTGCACGAGGTGTTTCAACTGCAACCACTGGTGGATTGGGCAATTTTGTGGTGGCAACAGGTGAGTTGATTGGGTCAATTGTCTTATCAATCTTGGCATTTGTGATGCCTGTGGTGATTACGGTTTTGGTGATTATTCTTGTGATTGTGGTGGTACGTTGGGTACGTGCTAAAAAGCAGGAACAAATGGGCCATTCGCTTTAGTAACTATTGAGCAAGACATAAATTCGTTGGCGTGTTAAGTGCATATATTTTGTGAATTCTCAGAGAATAATTCCATTCATTTGGAGGTAAATCCGTGTCACTTCATTTAATAAAACCACATGCAAGATTTAAAGAAAGCTACAACAACTATATTTGTGAGTTAGCTGATGAAGAGCGTTATCCATTAACGATGGACTTTGAGCATGCAGATTTTGATCACTTCTTATCGAAACTCAGTTTGTATGAAAATGGGAGCGCCTTAGCATTAGGTCACGTTGCATGTATTACCTATTGGTTAGTTGAAGGTGATGAAATAATTGGTGTATCAAATTTAAGACCCCATTTAAACGCACAAATTTTATATTGTGGTGGGCATATTGGTTTAGGCGTTCGCCCTTCAAAGCGTAGACAAAACTATGGTTCTAAGTTGTTAGAATTAACGATCCAAGAGGCGTGGAAACTAGGATTAGAGGAGCTTCATATACATTGCTATAAATCGAATTTAGCTTCTGCAAAGGTGATTCAAGCAAATAATGGACAGCTTCATTCTGAAATTACTCAAGATCAAGTGATTCAACGATACATCTTGAATAAACCAATATAAAAGGTTTAGTGTATTTTGTTTTATCCTTTATAATCAATTTGTTATAATGAGACCTTTGATTTGTATGCTTGAAGCACAGTGATTAAACTATGCTTCTTGTTTGGATAGAATCACCACTTCACACGTTTTAATAAAATGTCTTTATACATAATAAAATCGCAAGCAAGGCTAAAAAACGGCTGCTTAAAGGTCGCAGGTTTATTATGCTCATAAAAGAAATGACCGACCCACGCAAAGCCATATCCGACCACAGGTAAAGCCCAAAGTAATTTGGCATTTCCAGTTGCGATAGATGCAGCAGCAATACCAATTACGCAGCTTGTTCCCACGAAATGCAGACGACGACAAGTCGCATTTTCATGTTGCGAAAGATAAAAAGGATAAAATTCAGCAAGGGTTTTATAACGAACATCACTGGCTTCCATCTGTACAGTATTGTTTTTCATCAGTTCTTGAGTATTGTGAGACATACGACTATTCCTTTCGTTTAAAGTCGTCTTCATTTTGAACACTCCACCCAAAATGGTCTTGAACGAATATGCTATCTCAACAAAAGGAATCTGATTCAGCGAAGCAGAGCAAAAATTTGGTCTATGCTTGGGATGGTGTGATTATTTATGTGACTCAAGAACATTTGAATAAAGCACACGCACATTTTCCAGCATTGCTACAAATCAGCTGTGGTACACCATTTGCGATCACAGTGGATGAGCAGCCCCGCAGTTACCATGAGGTTGTGGTGATGGCATCTAATCTGCCGCACAGTACCGATTCAGAAAATCAGCCTTATATTGCGATTTTGATTGATCCTGATCATGTGCTTTATACTTATCTACATCCTTTATTGCATGGACAAGCATTTTGTTCCTTAGCTGTTGATCGACTTCAATCTTTTCAAAAACAGTTTCAGCAATTGATGACTGCTCAACTCTGCTTAGAACAAGTAAAGCAATTGCTGATGGGTGTGTTATTGGCACTCAATCCTCAGCCATTGGAGGCTTTACCGTGGGATCAACGAATTCAACTCGCTTGTGAATACATTAAATGCTGTGTGCCCCATCAAATTCCAACCATCGCAGATGTTGCGTTACAGGTTGGGCTATCAGAGTCACGTTTGATGCATCTGTTTAGTCAGCAACTCGGACTTTCCATGCGGCAATATATCTTGTGGTTGCGTATCCGCTATGCCATCAAGCTGTGGATGCAGGGCAAAACTTTGATTGAGATAGCAGTTGAATCAGGCTTTTCAGATCAAGCTCATTTCACCCGAACATTACGCCGTATGGTGGATTTTGCACCGTCGATGTTGAAAGCCAATACGATTTTTATCAGCGATGACGCTACAGAAAAATAAACAAAACATTGAAGAAGTAAGGTCAAAGTATTTCTAAGATTCGATGCTAAGATTTTCATGAGCACTCAGAAGAACTACAGATATGAAAATTGTCGCCATTCAACCTGCATTGCAGTTAGGACAGGTTGAAGCAAATTTAAAAAAACTCGAACAATTGATTTTAGCGGCATATCAAGAGCATACGCCTGATGTGATCGTACTTCCTGAGTCGATGACTTCTCCAAATGTCTATTCACCACAAGCTTTGCTGACACCACAACCATTACAGGGTCAGCCCTTACAGCTTTTAATTCGCTTAGCCAAGCAATTGAATGTGGTGATCACAGGTGGCTTCGTAGCAATTCGTGACGGGCATACCTATGGTACTTATGTCATGGTGGAGCGGAATGGCGATTATCATCTGCATGACAAAGATATTCCAACCGCATGGGAGCAAAATTTTTATCGCGGTGGTTCGGATGATGGAATTGTGGATTCAAGTAGCTTGAACTGTAAGGTTGCATTGCTCTCAGGTTGGGAGTGGGCAAGGTTCCGTACAGCCAAACGTGTTCGAGAACAACATGCACAGTTGATTTTAGGCGGAATGTGTTGGTATTCGATGCCGATCAATTGGTATGGAGTGTTGGGTACTTGGATGCGTCGTGAACATGAAATTTACAAACAACAAAGTGAAGCGCTACCAGCGCAAATGGCTCGCTTAACAGGTATTCCCGTAGTGCATGCCGCTCATGTCGGCGAAATCTTGAGTGATATGCCGATGTTACCTTATGTCAAATGGTTAACTGAAATGGTAGGTGAAACGCAAATTTGTGATGCTGCTGGAAATGTATTGGCACGTATGAGTTTAGCCGATGGTGAGGGCTATATCGCCGCAGAAATTGAATTGGCTGAACCTAAACCTGTCGAGCCTTTAGCATCTAGTTATTGGATTCCTGACATGACGCTGACTTCAAAATTAGCATGGCATGTCGGCAATCTTCATGGCGGACTGATGTATCGTGTGAGACATCGCCTGAAAAAGTTTCCTTGGCAAAAACAGTTGAAGTAAACCAAAGCTAGCTTCTCATTCAACAAACAGCGAGGGCATGGTGATCTTAACCATCGCTTCTGAGTTGCAAAGACAGTATTTTTCTCAATCAAAGCTCGAAAAATCATCTTCAAGCGAGTAAATTAC
Source organism: Acinetobacter venetianus RAG-1 = CIP 110063 (assembly GCF_000368585.1). Classification (GTDB taxonomy): domain Bacteria; phylum Pseudomonadota; class Gammaproteobacteria; order Pseudomonadales; family Moraxellaceae; genus Acinetobacter; species Acinetobacter venetianus. The sequence continues at coordinate 81,350 of NZ_KB849560.1, read as the reverse complement.
ATTCACATTTTGATCGTGCGTTAGCGTTTATGGCTTTTACTTGGATTCTATTCACTATCATGGCTGCATTTATGCAGGCTTGGCGTAACGCATTTCAAAAACAACTCAGCACTTCAGTGGATGCTTACGGCACAACGCTGGCGCGCTTTCTATTTTCACCGCTTTTTGCTTTTAGTTATCTAGCCTTTCTATATGTGCAAAAACCTGTCACGGCAGCGGTTCATTTCTCAGATAAGTTTTGGTTTTACATTGTCATTGCTGGTGTGAGTCAGATCTTTGCGACTGCTTTGATGGTGATGCTATTTCAACAAAAAAACTATGCTATTGGTGTTGGACTTGCCAAAAGTGAAGCAATTTTAGCAGCAATTGTTGGAGTAATTTTTTTACAGGAACATCTCACGACATGGGGCTGGGTAGGGGTTCTGATCGGTGCGGTTGCAGTCTTTCTATTGAGTAAAGGTCGTCAGCATACTGAACTTTCAATGAAAACCTTAATCATCGGTTTGGGTAGTGGTCTATGTTTTGCGATCACTTCATTATTGGTACGTGAAGCCAGCTTAGAGCTGACCATGTTGCCATTTCTGCATCGTGCAGCGTGGGTATTATGCTGTTTGATCAGTTTTCAATGCATCATCATGTTGCTGTATTTGGGAATTTTCAGCCGTGAAACGCTTTATCGAATGTGGCAACGCCTCGGCTTGGTCTTTAAAGTCAGCGTATGTAGCTTTCTCGCGTCGGTGGGATGGTTCAGTGCGATGAGTATGCAGACAGTTGCGATTGTGAAAACGCTTGGTCAGGTCGAAATTTTATTTAGCCTGTTAATTTCAGCCTTTTTCTTTAAAGAAAAATTGGCGAAAACAGATCATTTGGGTTTGTGGTTGGTGATTGTGGCTGCGGTTATGGTGATTTGGGCATAGTCGAGTGATGCGGAAACAAGAGTTGAAAATATTGATTGGACAGGAAAGATTGCTTTAGCGTATTCAGGGCAATACGAATTTGAGCATGATTTTTCAGTTTATCTCGAAAATGTGGCTTTTCCTCAGCTGATTCATGATTAAAATTTCGATTAAATATGCTTTGGTTAGAATTTTTATATGATTAATTTGTGAAGTATGGGAAAAAATTCGGATTATAAATATAGATATGCAAAATTATTTTATTATTGGCTAAAAATACCATTTTTTAGGAAAACAATCCCATCAGCTTCCCCCTAAACTATATCGCAAGGGTGTGAAAGGGATCGAAAAGAGTAGCATGCACCGACGCTTACAAAGCAAGTGTGTACTTACCCAAAAGGTCTCGATTCGGCTTAGGACGCTATAGATCAAAAGTTTATAGGCAAAGGTTATGGCTTACAAAGTCATAGGTGTTGAAGTAAACAACCTCTGTTTTCCCTTGATACCCTAAAAAATTTAATCTCAACAGAATATGACCAATCAGATATAAATAATAAAAACTAGATCAAGAAAACTAAAATCGAATGTGAAATAAATCGTTAAATCTTCTAATTTTGAATATAAGTCGCTGTTTTTATATTAAAAAACAAAATGATATAATTTGCCTAAAGTTAAAATCAAAAGATGATCATACTGGAATAGGTCAGAAAAATAATGAATGAATTCGATCTAAAAATACGTTATCCGCACCAAACAGGTCGTAATGATGCTGATCATTTAGGTGCATTTGACAGTGAAACAATTCTGAAAAGGTTTGATGCAATTGCTTGGCGACAGCAGTTAGTCCGTCAGTTGCAATTAGATGGTGCGAGTACCAGTTTTATCGTTACAGATGAACGTTCAGGGCAAACCATTCGAATTATCTTGGATGCTTTTGCTAAAACGCAGCATTTAGAATTTAAACTGGAAAGTAATATTCCTGTTTTAATTGCAAAAAAGGATGTTTTTGGGCTGCTGACACGAAAAACAAAAGACAGTATTTCATTTAAACATTTAACGCAAAGTCGTGCCAAAGAATATCTACTTGCATTTATGCATGGTGAAATAGCGGAACTAGAAACGCTATATCGTGAAAATTTAAGCAAGCCAATGAAGTCGGCTTCTTAATGAATCAATAACAAATCATGAAACCAGATGAATAAATGAGATCAAAGATTCTTTATTCATCACACCTGCTAAAAATAAAAAATCATTGTAGCCGAATGGTTTGGTTGTTCTATCGAGCGGGATGGTTAAATTCCCAAGATAAGCCGCTATAATCATTTGGCTTTTTTGAATCTGTTTTATGTCCCATGCCGTTAAATGACAATTTTATCTATATGCCACCGCAAGAACCTTTAGAGATCTTGTATGAAGATGATGATTTAGTGGTGGTTAATAAGCCTGCAGGTTTATTGTCGGTGATGGGGCGATTGCCAGAGCATCAGGACAGTGCTTATTTACGCGTTTTGGAAAAATATCCAACTGCCAAAGTGACGCACCGTTTAGATATGGCGACCTCTGGTTTGTTGATGTTCGCCAAGCATCGAGAAGCCGAAGTCGCGGTCAGTAAAATGTTCCAAGCGCGGACAGTCAAAAAATACTATGTTGCACTGGTTCAAGGACAAATTCAGGCAGAAGGGAGTGTAGAAGTCCCATTGATCACGGATTGGGAAAATCGTCCACGTCAGATGGTGCATTTTGAGTTAGGGAAATCTGCCAAAACCTTATTTCAGTTGATGGATTATGATGCTGTAACGGATCAAAGTCGGGTGCGTTTAGAGCCTGTGACTGGTCGCTCGCATCAGCTCCGCGTGCATATGATGCATATTGGTCATTCGATTATGGGCGATAAACTTTATCATCCCGAACCTACCAAATTTCATTTAAAACGGATGGCATTACATGCGGCTTATCTCGCATTTCAACATCCCTTGAACATGCAGGCGATAGAAATCCGCTCTGATGTGCCATTTTAGTATTGAGAAGAAATGGAAAATACTATGCAGGCAATTCAGCAAACGCATTGGACAAATTTAACTGCTGAACAACAAGCTCAATTGAAAGCACTTTTATTAGAAGCTGATCCCAGTTGGGAGCACATCTCAACATATCTTTTTGATGCGAAGATTTTTGTCGTGTGTAATGCCGAAAATGAATGTATTGCGCAGCTATGTTTGCTCGAAAATCATGATCAAGCTGAGATTAAAAACTTAACAGTAGCGGGTGCTTTTCAGGGACAAGGAATTGCTAAGGCGCTCATTCGACATGCGATTGTATATGCCAAGCAACGATCAACAGCATCGATTATCGTTAAAACAGGCAATTCTAGCTTAGATCAGTTGGCACTCTATCAAAAATGTGGTTTCCGAATGTCGCACATTGAGGTCGATGTTTTTAAAGATTACCCAGAGGCAATCTATGAACATGGTATTCGTTGTTTAGATCAAGTAGTACTGATGATCCAACTCAGTCAAGCTAAGTGATTCTATAAGGCAATTTTGATTATTTTTTAACTACAATAATGATATCGACAGGTCTAAAAACTGACATAAAAATAGGTTAATCTATAGCCAAACAATCAAATCCAAAACATAACAAAGGATACTCATATGACACGCGACTATGATCAATTCCCTGATAACGATAATGGCAATGTACTCTGGCAAATGGTTGAAGATGGCAATGACCTGAGCGAACCGCATGAAGTTGAGTTTTCGGTTGTCTTTGCAAAACAAGAACAAGCGGAAAAGTGTGCATTGCACCTATTACACCAAGAGCAAAAAATCTCCTTGTATCAAGAGGAGCTTCATTCAGATGGTTCTGATTTATGGGTGCTGAATATCCATGTCAACATGATCCTAGAATATGAAGATATTGAAGATCTAGAAGAATGGATGACCCGTATCGCTCAAGAGTTTGGCGGTGAATACGATGGCTGGGGTTGTATGAGCTATATCTATGATGAAGAAGATGAATAGCAGCAGCCTGAATGATTAAAAATATCAGTTCGCTCGTCATCATTTGGAGATTCTTAATTTAAGAATCTCCTCTAAGCTTTTATTTCAATAACAGGATCATTCGCCCTCAAGCACTTTAAATCACTTATACACCCATATCGAGATATAAGCTTTCTTTCACTTCTTCCATCACCACATAACTATGTGATGAGGCCGAAGCAGGTAGTTTCTTTAATAAATCACCTAATAGTCGGCGATAGGCGCTCATTTCTTTGAGTCTTGCTTTAACAAGATAGTCAAACTCACCAGAAATCAAATGGCATTCCAATACTTCTGGAATATCGACCAAATCTCGAGCCACTTGGTCAAATACATCACCAGATTTTGCGGAAAGTTTGATCTCAAGAAACACTAGTAGATTACGATCGACCAGTTCTGGGTTCAGACGAGCATAATAGCCGATGATGATCCCTTCCCGTTCTAAGCGTTTAACACGTTCTGAACAAGGTGTGGTCGATAAGTTGACACGAGAAGCCAGTTCACTAATCGCGATCCGTCCTTCGCGTTGCAGAATATCTAAAATTAGGCGATCAATACGGTCTAATTTACGCATAGATTATTCCCTTTTATTTTAATTTTTGCATGACAAAAAATATGAATTACCTAGATTATAAGCATAAAAACAGTCAAATAAACTATTGATCCAAAAATATACTAGTTAAATAAACTAGTGTGTGCGTGAGGGATCTGTTATGCGCGTAATCGTTTTAGGAAGTGGTGTCATTGGTGTAGCAAGTGCTTACTACCTAGCGCAACAAGGTGCTCAAGTGACTGTACTTGACCGTCAATCTGGCCCTGCCAAAGAAACTAGCTTTGGTAATGCAGGACAAATCTCCCCAGGATATTCAACGCCGTGGGCTGCTCCCGGCATTCCATTTAAAGCTGTTAAATGGATGTTCCAACATCACGCACCGTTGGCAATTAATATTGATGGCAGTATGTGGCAGCTTCAGTGGATGGCACAGATGCTGAAAAACTGTAACCCACAAAGTTATGCGGTGAATAAAGAGCGCATGATGCGTGTGGCGGAATACAGTCGTGATTGTTTACGTGATTTAAGAGAACAAACAGGTATTAACTACGAAAATCGTGCTAAAGGAACGCTACAGATTTTCCGTAATGAAGCCCAACTTGAAGCTGTACAGCGAGACATTCAGGTACTCAAAGAGTGTGGCGTTGATTTTGATTTATTAAATGCACAACAACTCGGGTCAGTCGAGCCTGCATTGGCACATAACGATCATTTGGTGGGTGGCTTACACTTACCTAATGACGAAACAGGCGACTGCTTTCTGTTTACCAATGCGTTGGCAAAACTAGCGCAAGACCTAGGTGTTGAGTTCAAGTTTGATCAAAACGTTGAAAAACTGATCGTTGAAGGTGATGAGATCAAAGGCGTTATGGTCGATGGAGCAGTTTTAACAGCTGATCGTTTTGTCTTGGCATTTGGTAGTTACTCGCGTGATTTCTTAAAACCGTTAGAGTTAAATCTGCCAGTTTATCCAGTCAAAGGTTATTCACTCACGATTCCAATTGTTGAGCCGAAATTTGCACCACAATCTACGGTACTCGATGAAACTTATAAGGTTGCGATTACTCGTTTTGATCAGCGGATTCGTGTGGGTGGTATGGCTGAATTAAGTGGTTTTAATTTAGGTCTCAATCAAGATCGCCGTGCAACATTGGAAATGGTGACGCAAGATTTATTCCCAGGCGGTGACTTGAAACAAGCATCTTTCTGGACAGGTCTTCGTCCAATGACCCCTGACAGCACACCAATCATCGGAGCAACACAGTATAAGAATCTATTCCTCAACACAGGACATGGAACTTTGGGTTGGACGATGGCATGCGGATCTGGAAAACTGATCAGTGACCTTGTGTTAAATCATCGTACCGACATCAGTACAGATGGTTTATCGATTCAGCGTTATTCACACGCGGCATAGTAACGAATTACAAGGAAGTTCATTATGCCTCGTCCAATTACCGCAGTTATTCATCAGCAAGCGTTAACTCAGAATCTAGCTGTTGTTCGGCAGTCTGTGCCGAATAGCAAGGTTTTTGCTGTGGTCAAAGCCAATGCCTATGGGCATGGAATTGAGCGTGTTTATTCGTCATTTAAAAGCGCCGATGGTTTTGCTTTACTCGATATTGAAGAGGGCATACGGTTACGCGCTTTAGGATGGACAGGCCCAATTTTACTGCTTGAGGGTATTTTTTCTCCTCAAGACTTGTTTGATTGTGCTCAATATCAGCTTAGTTTTACCATTCACAATGAGCAACAAATCGAATGGTTGCAGCAGCACATTTATCCTGCCCAGTTTGATATTTTTCTCAAAATGAACAGTGGAATGAACCGTTTAGGCTTTAAACCACAGCAGTATCGTAAAGTCTGGCAACACCTAAATAGCCTCCCAAATGTGGGCAAAATCACCCATATGATGCATTTCTCTGATGCAGACGGTGAGCGGTTTGGGCATGTCGGCATAGATTATCAAATCAAAGAATTTGAAGCTGCAATTCAATATCTTCCGGGTGAAAGATCCGTCAGTAATAGTGCTGCGATCCTACGATACCAAGATCAACTTCAGTCCGATTATGTACGTGCAGGCATCATGCTGTACGGCAGCTCTCCTGACTTTCCCAAACATAGCATTCAAGATTGGGGGCTTGTGCCGACCATGAGCTTACGCAGTGAGTTAATTGCGGTGCAGCATCTCAATCCGAAAGAAAGTGTGGGTTATGGCTCAAGCTTCGTCGCTGAACGAGCAATGAAGATTGGCATTGTGGCATGTGGTTATGCCGATGGTTATCAGCGTATTTCACCGACTGGAACACCTGTGTTGGTCAATGGGATTCGGACGCGAACCATTGGTCGTGTCAGCATGGATATGTTGGCAGTCGATTTGACGCCAGTTGAGGATGCTGAAGTCGGCAGTGAAGTGGTGCTTTGGGGTAAATCCCACACAGGAACAATTTTATCCATTGATGATGTAGCAGCGGCTTCAGGCACAGTCGGTTATGAACTGATGTGTGGAGTCACTGCGCGTGTTTCATTTATAAATCAGCAATAAGGAAAGAACAGTGTCTCATTCAGATATCCAAAAGATAAATACCAATGAAGTGATGAGTGCCGTAACGGTATTTAATAAGGTGGTGTATTTATCTGGGCAAGTACCCAAAAATGCAGATCTTGATATCGAAGCTCAAACGCGCGAAGTGCTTGCGACCATTGATACGTTATTGGCATCGGCAAATACAGATAAATCTCGTTTATTGTCAGCACAACTCTTTATCAAAGATTTATCGGATTTCCAAACGGTGAATACGATATGGGTTGATTGGTTAAAAGGTTGTGTCGCTCCCTCGCGCGCGACCATTCAAGCGGATTTAGTCAATCCGAAATGGTTAATCGAAATTGCAGTTGTTGCAGCACAAAAATAAGGCAATCAGCCTTATTTTTGCTTAAAGAATATTAAAAAAGAAGAAAAGTAACGTATTTGCTATAGCTAAAACTAAGTCAGATACGTATTTTCTTGCAAACAGAATGGATTGGTTATTTTAAAAGACAGCTGGGAATAGCGCATAAATAAGCAGCCAATCCATTTAGGAAGTAGTAAAAGGAACTTTTGTTATGACGGTTATTCATAATCAGTCAGAAGGTGAACAAGCACCTCAAGACTTACAACGGAAATTATCCAATCGCCATTTGCAATTGATTGCGATCGGTGGCGCGATTGGTACAGGTCTCTTTATGGGATCTGGCAAAACCATCTCCCTCGCAGGGCCATCCATCTTGTTTATTTACATGATTATTGGCGGCATGTTTTTCTTTTTAATGCGTGCTCTCGGTGAATTGTTACTGGCAAATTTACAGTACAAATCTTTCGTAGATATGGCGCATGATTTAATCGGGCCTTGGGCTGGCTATTATTTAGGTTGGACGTATTGGCTCGGTTGGGTGCTGGTTGGTATTGCTGACTTGGCCGCAGTGATTAACTATCTTGGTTTTTGGTTACCTGACGGCACAACCTTTACCCCGATAGGGCAGGCGGCGATTAGCGCGGGCTGCGTATTGTTTGTATTGGCCCTCAATTTACTTACAGTCAAATTGTTTGGTGAAGTCGAATTTTGGTTTGCACTGATTAAAATCCTCGCGATTATTGGTTTGATTGCGATTGGTGGTTACATGATTTTCAGTCACTTTACCGCACCTCATGGCACAGTGGCATCACTCAGCAATATTTGGTCGCATGGCGGGATGTTCCCGAAAGGTGCTGAAGGCTTCTTGGCAGGTTTTCAGATCGCCGTATTTGCCTTTGTCGGGGTCGAGTTAATTGGAACAACAGCGGCGGAAACCAAAGACCCGCACAAGAACCTTCCAAAAGCGATCAATGCTATTCCGATTCGTATCATTTTATTCTATGTGCTGGCATTGCTTGTGGTGATGGCGGTTACACCGTGGAATAGTATTAGCCCAGATAAAAGCCCATTTGTAGAGTTGTTCATGAATGCAGGTATTGTGACATCAGCAATCATCATGAACTTGGTGGTGCTTTCATCAGTAATGTCATCGATGAACAGTGGTGTATTCTCTACCAGTCGTATGTTATTTGGTTTATCTAAAGATGGACAGGCACCAAATGCGTTTGGTCGTTTGTCCAAAAGTGCGGTTCCTGCCAACGGTTTGATTTTCTCGTGTGTATTCATCATGGGTGGCGCAGTACTTCAGTACTTTGTCCCAAATACGATGGAAGCATTTACCTTAGCTAGTTCTTTATGCGTGATTCTATTTATCAGTGTGTGGAGTCTAATTATGGTCTGCTATATCCGCTATCGTAAGTTACGCCCAGAATTACATGCACAATCAAATTTCAAGATGCCAGGCGGCGTGTTTATGTCTTATGTGGTGATTGCATTCTTGCTATTTGCTTTGGTGATTTTGGCACTTGAGCCTGACACCTTAAAAGCATTGTATGTCAGTCCATTGTGGGTGGTCATTTTAGCGGTGACCTATCAATTGTTATATAAGCCACGTATGCGCAAACTCCGTGGTGAACTAGCTTAACTAGCTATTGCATATCTCCCATAAAAAGAGCTGACTACGAAAGATCAGCTCTTTTTCTATTTGCCATTTAGTATCTTAATCGACTAGTAAATGTTGATATTTATCAGCTTGTTTACGTAAGTAATCCCAAACCAGTTTGATCCGTGGCTCATGCTGTAAATCCACGAAAGTTAGCATCCAAAAGGTATGATTAAAACGGACTTGTTCAGCGAGTACATCATTTAGTTCGGTTTTATCGTGCGCTAAAAACTTGGGCAAAATGGCCAATCCAGCACCTGCGCTGACCGCAATTTGTTGAGCCAAAATACTGCTGCTTCGGAAATTTGCTGTCAGTTTGAGAGGAAGGCGCTCTAAGCAATACAGTTCAGGACTATAGACCAGATCATCAATATAGTTGACGAAGCGATGTTGAGTTAAATCTTCTAAACGTCGAATCGGTGGATTTTGTGCTAAATAATTTTTACTGCCATATATCTTTAGAGAATAGTCTGACAACCGCGTAATGATATATGGCCCAGATGTAGGACGGTCAATTGACACTACAATATCGGCTTCACGATGCGACAGCTTAATCATCTTGGGTACAGGGATAAGATCGATAGTGAGCAAAGGATAATGAATCGAAAACTCGGCAAGTAGACGTGCAAGAAATGCCGTACCAAAACCTTCAGGTGTGCCAATTCGCACACGGCCTTGCAAAGGTTGATGTGGTTTTTCGATTTGTAGAAAGGCCTGTTCCATCTGCTCAACTCGTGGAACAAGGGCTAATCCTTCCATCGTTAGTTCATAGCCAGAAGCTTCTCGCTTAAACAACGTCGTGCCTAAAGTCAGCTCCAAAGCCTGAATCCGTCGCGCTACAGTGCTGTGTTCAACACCGATTACCCGTGCTGCATTGGTCAAAGTCTTGGTTCTCGCCAAGACCAAAAAAAATTGTAGATGATCCCAATCCACTTTCATTTTTATTGTATTCCCTGTGCATATTTGCACATCAATCGTGCATGAATTTGCGTTGGTGGTCAAAGCATTCTTTGCTAGTCTCGAACAAACGTTAAAAAAAGAAAATACGACGAATCGCTATTTTCGACAATGTGAACACAATAAAAATAGGCCTATGGAGAGGTTATGAATACAATCCAGAAAATCGAGCTGGAAACAGCAAAGCTACTCATTAATGGACAATTTATCGAGTCTGAAACACAGCAATGGCAAGATATTGTCAATCCTGCAACTCAAGAAGTGATTGGTCGTGTGCCATTTGCTACGGTTCAGGAAGTTGATGCTGCCATTCAAGCTGCACAAGATGCATTTGCGTCTTGGCGTCAAACGCCGATTCAGGCACGTATGCGTATCATGTTGAAGTTACAAGACTTGATCCGCACCAACATGAAAGAAATTGCACGCGTGCTGACCGCTGAACAAGGTAAAACTTTGGCGGATGCAGAAGGCGATATTCAACGTGGCCTAGAAGTGGTTGAGCATGCTTGCTCAGTCGGTACATTACAGATGGGCGAATATACCGAAGGTGTTGCTCGTGGTGTCGATACCTATACCTTGCAGCAACCTTTGGGTGTTTGTGCTGGGATTACCCCATTTAATTTTCCTGCCATGATTCCATTGTGGATGTTCCCAATGGCAATCGTTTGTGGCAATACCTTTGTCCTCAAACCATCTGAGCAAGATCCACTTTCGACCATGATGTTGGTCGAACTGGCGATTCAAGCAGGCGTTCCAGCAGGTGTACTCAATGTAGTACATGGTGGTAAGGAGGTCGTAGATCGCTTATGTATCAATCCGCTGATTAAAGCAATTTCTTTTGTTGGCTCAACCGCAGTTGGAACCCATGTGTATAACCTCGCAGGGCAGCATGGCAAACGTGTGCAGTCGATGATGGGTGCAAAAAACCATGTGGTGGTCATGCCTGATGCCAACAAAGAACAAACGCTAAATGCCTTAGTCGGTGCTGCATTTGGTGCAGCAGGGCAACGTTGTATGGCGCTTTCAGTTGCCGTCATGGTGGGCGAAAGTCAGCAATGGGTACAAGAGTTGGTTGAAAAGGCCAAAACCTTAAAAGTAAATGCAGGGCATGAGCCAAATACAGATATTGGCCCTGTGATTTCTAAACGTGCCAAAGCCCGTGTAATGGATCTGATCAACAGTGGTGTTGAGCAAGGTGCTGAACTTTTGTTAGATGGTCGTGATGTTCAAGTGCTTGGTTATGAGTCGGGTAATTTTGTTGGCGCAACGATTTTTAATGGCGTGACAACTGACATGCGCATTTATAAAGAAGAAATCTTTGGGCCTGTGCTAGCGATTATTTCGGTCGATAGTTTGGACGAGGCGATTGCTTTAATCAATGCCAATCCATTTGGTAATGGTGTGGGTTTATTTACCCAAAGTGGCGCGACGGCACGTACTTTCCAAAACTTAATCGATATTGGTCAAGTGGGCATCAATATTCCAATTCCTGTGCCTGTTCCATTCTTTAGTTTTACGGGTTCAAGAGGCTCAAAACTGGGTGATTTAGGTCCGTATGGCAAGCAAGCAGTGCAGTTCTATACGCAAACCAAAACCATTACCAGTCGTTGGTTTGAAGACAGCCACGAAGTGGGCGGTGTAAATACCACCATTAGTTTACGTTAAGGGGAATCAGGGATGAATATTGCCTTTATCGGTTTAGGAAATATGGGCGGCAGAATGGCCCACAACCTGCTCAAAGCAGGGCTTACAGTTTATGGTTATGACCTGAGTGAAGTAGCCAATCAGCACTTTGCCGAAGCAGGTGGTGTGGTGTGCGACAGTCCACAAGCAGCTGCCAAACAAGCGGATGTAGTGATTACCATGTTACCTGCTGCAAAGCATGTCAAAGAGGTTTATCTCGGAGAACATGGTGTGCTGGAAACATTGAAAGCAGGTGCTTTATGTATTGACAGCAGCACGATCGACCCTAAAACCATTCAAGATATTGCTGAGATTGCACACAGTAAAAATATCAAGATTTGTGATGCTCCTGTTTCTGGCGGAACCATTGGTGCTCAGGCAGGTACGTTAACGTTCATGGTGGGCGCAGATGAGTCCACCTATCAAGCGGCTAAAGCAGTGCTTGGTCATATGGGGAAAAATGTCATCCACTGTGGCGATGTTGGTGCTGGGCAAATTGCCAAAATCTGCAATAACCTCATTCTCGGTATTTCCATGACTGCTGTGGCTGAGGGCATGGCACTCGGTGTGAAGCTTGGCATTGATCCAAAAGCGTTGGCTGGCGTAATCAATACATCAAGTGGGCGCTGTTGGAGTTCGGATGTGTGTAATCCGTGGCCGCATATTAGCGAAAATGCTCCAGCTTCTCGTGGCTATCAAGACGGTTTCGCGACACAACTGATGTTGAAAGATTTAGGTCTTGCTGTTGAAGCCGCAGGTCAGGTCAAACAGCCCATTCTATTAGGCGGTATGGTGCAGCAGCTCTATCAACAAATGTGTATGCGTGGAAATGCACATTTAGATTTTTCGAGCATTATTCACCAATATTTGCCTGAAGAAGCTTAAACAATACAAAGCCATAGGATGGCTTTTCAATCAATAAATGAAACTCTGTCGTAAATAACAACAAATCCAGACTGAGGGAATAGAGATGCTCAATTATAAAGATGTGGCACAAACTTTTGATTTTGAAAGTACGGCTCAAAAAATGCTGTCAGGTTCGTTAGATGCACTCAATGCGTGTTTTGAGTGTTGCGACCGACATGTAGATGGTGAAAAAGTGGCGTTGTATTGGCAAGGCAAAGATGGGCGTAAGGTGCAGTATACCTTTCGTCAATTGCAACAATGGTCGAGCCAATTTGCTAACTTTTTAAAATCTCAAGGCGTGCAGGCAGGCGATCGTATTTCGGGATTATTGCCAAGAACCCCTGAATTATTGGTCACGATCTTTGCTGCGTGGCGAATTGGTGCCGTATATCAACCGCTGTTTACGGCATTTGGCCCGAAAGCGATCGAACATCGTATTCAGCTTGCACAAAGTAAGTTGGTGGTGACGGATGTGGTCAATCGCAGCAAGCTTGATGAGGTTGAACATTGCCCAGCGATTGTGACGGTTGCTGATGCTGAAGGTTCAGTGCTTAATCCAAGTGATTTTAACTTTTGGCAAGTTTTAAATCAGCAGTCTAATCAATGTGAATTGGTCATGCGTAATATTCAAGATCCCTTTTTATTGATGTTTACCTCTGGGACAACTGGGCCAGCCAAACCACTTGAAGTGCCTTTGAAAGCCTTACTTGCTTTTGGTCGATATATGCAAGATGCGATTGGCTTAACTGAAGATGATGCGTTTTGGAATATTGCTGATCCGGGTTGGGCTTATGGTTTGTATTACGCTATTACTGGGCCGTTATTCTTAGGGCATGCAACTTTGTTCTACGAAGGTGGCTTTAGCACCGATAGTCTGTGTCAAATCGTGAAGGACTATCAGATTACTAATTTGGCAGGAGCACCAACGGCTTATCGCATGATGATGGCTGCCGATCCCGCACAAATGGCAGCGTTAAAAGGACAATTTCGTGTCGTCAGTAGTGCAGGAGAACCGCTCAATCCTGAAGTGATCCGTTGGTTTAGACAGGTACTTGATGCACCGATTTATGACCATTACGGACAAACTGAGGTGGGCATGGTGGTGTGTAACCATCATGGTTTAGATCATGAAATCCGTGAGGGTGCGGCAGGATTCCCTAGTCCGGGCTATCGAATTGCAGTTGTCAATGAACAGGGTGAGGAACTCCCGCCTGATACTGCTGGGATTCTAGCAGTGGATATTAGCCAATCGCCGATGATGTGGTTTGGTGGCTATAAAGAAAGTCGCAAATCACCTTTTGTTGGTCATTATTACTTAACAGGTGATACCGCTGAACTGCACAGTGATGGCAGCATGAGTTTCGTTGGGCGTAGTGATGATGTGATTACTACATCAGGTTATCGAATTGGCCCATTCGATGTTGAGAGTGCGTTGTTGGAACACGATGCCGTTATCGAGGCTGCTGTAATCGGCGTGCCTGATCCAGATCGTACCGAGTTGGTGAAAGCCTTTGTGATTTTGGCTACAGGGGTGCAGTCTACCGCTACACTTGCTGAGGAACTCAGTCAGTTTGTGAAAAAACGTCTTTCTGCACATGCATATCCGCGTCTGGTTGAGTTCGTAACGGAATTACCCAAAACACCAAGTGGCAAGATTCAACGTTTTTTATTGCGTAATCAGGAAATTGCTAAGCAACAAGCAAAAGCAGGATAAAGGAAGTAACGATGCAATTTACTGAAGAACAATTGTTAATTCGTGATATGGCGAAAAGCTTCGCTCAAGAACAAATTAAACCAAATGCCAGCGATTGGGATCGTGATGGCACTTTTCCCAAAGCAGCACTAGCGCAAATGGGGCAGCTTGGTTTTATGGGGATGCTTGTTACAGAGCAATGGGGTGGGTCAGATACGGGCAATTTGGCCTATGTGTTGGCACTGGAAGAAGTGGCTGCGGCTGATGGTGCAACGTCGACCATTATGAGCGTACATAATTCGGTGGGCTGTGTACCGATTTTAAAGTTTGGTAATGACGAGCAAAAAGAACGCTTTTTAAAGCCCTTAGCCCAAGGAGAAATGATCGGAGCATTTGCTTTAACCGAACCACACACAGGTTCGGATGCTGCAGCCATCAAAACTCGCGCAGTTAAAGATGGTGATGATTATATTCTGAATGGCGCAAAGCAGTTTATTACCTCGGGTCATAATGCAGGGGTGATTATCGTCTTTGCCGTGACTGATCCGAGCGCAGGTAAAAAGGGTATTAGCGCCTTTCTCGTGCCACGTGATACACCCGGGTATGAGGTCATTCGTGTCGAAGAGAAATTAGGTTTACATGCTTCGGATACCTGTCAGATTGCTTTGACCGATGTACGTGTGCATAAAAGTTTGATGTTGGGTAAAGAAGGCGAGGGTCTGAAAATTGCACTTGCCAATTTAGAAGGCGGTCGTATCGGAATTGCAGCACAAGCAGTGGGTTTGGCGCGTGCAGCTTTAGAAGAAGCAACACACTATGCCAAAGAACGTCTGACATTTGGTAAACCAATTTTCGAGCATCAAGCGATTGCCTTCCGTCTTGCCAGTATGGCAACAGAGATCGAAGCTGCAAGACAACTGGTTCATTATGCTGCACGTCTCAAAGAAGCGGGTCAGCCTTGTTTGAATGAAGCATCAATGGCCAAATTATTTGCTTCTGAAATGTCAGAGCGTGTCTGTTCAAGTGCCTTACAGGTTTTTGGTGGTTATGGCTATCTGAAAGATTTTCCAATCGAGCGAATTTATCGTGATGCACGAATTTGTCAGATTTATGAAGGTACTAGCGATATTCAACGTTTAGTGATCGCACGTAGTCTATAAAACTCAAACAAGGATTGAATGATGCAGTGGCAAACTATTTTCTTGGAAAAGCGTAATGGTGTTGGGTTAATTACCCTCAATCGTCCTAAAGCCTTAAATGCGCTAAACAGTGAATTGATCAGTGAAGTGAATCAAGCCCTCGACCAACTGGAAAAGGATCGTGAGATTGGTTGTATGGTGTTGGCTGGTTCTGAAAAAGCATTCGCAGCGGGGGCGGATATTAAGGAAATGGCACAGCTGAATTTTCCTGATATTTATTTTGATGATTTTTTTCATCTTGCAGATCGAATTGCTCAACGTCGTAAACCTCTGATTGCCGCAGTAAGTGGTTATGCTTTGGGCGGTGGCTGCGAATTGGCATTGATGTGTGACTTTATCTATTGTGCTGAGAATGCCAAATTTGGGTTGCCTGAAGTCACTTTGGGTGTGATTCCTGGGATCGGTGGTACGCAACGTTTAACTCATGCGATTGGTAAAGCCAAAGCCATGGAAATGTGTTTGACAGCACGTCAAATGGGTGCTGTGGAAGCAGAGTTAAGTGGTCTGGTTGCGCGAGTATTCAATAAAGAAGATTTACTCGAACAAACGCTAAAAGCTGCTGAACAAATTGCGACACGCTCACTCACTGCCAACATGATGTTGAAAGAAACCATTAATCGTGCATTTGAAGTCAATCTGACTGAGGGCTTACGCTTTGAACGACGTATGTTCCATTCGATTTTTGCGACTGCGGATCAAAAAGAAGGCATGCAAGCGTTTGTTGAAAAGCGGCAGGCAAACTTTAAAAATCAATAAAGAGAACGATAAAAATGAATACAGAACATCTCATCATTGAGCAGCAAGGTGCTCTTGGCATCATCAGCTTAGATCGGGTAACACATTTGAATGCGTTATCTTTAGAAATGATCGAAGGGATTCGTACACAACTCGAACTTTGGCGAAATGATGCAGCTATTCAAGCAGTTTTGATCAAGTCGAATAGTCCAAAAGCTTTCTGTGCAGGTGGAGATATTCGTTATCTCTATGATAGCTATCAAAAAGGCACGGCAGATCACCAAGTTTATTTTAGTGCCGAATATCAAATGCTGACCACAATCCGCGAATATGAAAAGCCAGTGGTGGTTTTGCTGGATGGTTATGTCTTGGGTGGCGGATTTGGTTTAGCACAAGCCTGCCACATTATTGTGAGTAGCGAAAAGTCCCGTTTTGCGATGCCTGAAACAGCAATTGGTTTTTTCCCCGATGTGGGAGCGACCCATTTTCTATCTCGATTAGATGATATTGGCGTTTATATGGCGATCACAGGCGAGCAAATCAGTAGTAGCGATGCGCTCTATTTAGACCTGATCGATTACCATGTACCTAGTGAAAAACTTCAAGCCTTACAAGATGCACTGATCGCTGAAGGCAGTCTTAATCAACAAAATATCGAACACATTGTCAGTTGCTTTATTACACGCCCTGCGGAGAGTGAGCTAAAACAGTTGTCGGATGCCATTCGTCAACATTTTGGTTTCCAGCATTTGGATGAAATTGAGCAAAGTCTGGCGAATGAACAAGATGAGAAATTGCAGCTGTGGGCAAGCAAAATGCTTAATCTCCTACAACAACGCTCATTTATCGCTAAACAGACCAGTTTAAAGCTACAACATCTCGGACGCGGATTGTCATTGCAGCAATGCATGCAACTTGAGCGTGATTTGCAGGATATTTGGTTCGAACATGGCGATTTCATTGAGGGTGTACGTGCGTTGATTGTTGATAAGGACAAACAACCACAATGGAAAAAACAGAATCTTGAACTTGAGCAAATTTTAGAAAAATTGAGCTAATCACTCACCCATTGAATTGATCTTAAAGGAGAGTAACAGACATGCAATTCGCTTATGGTTCAATAGGACCATAAGGATAAAAATTCAGAATAAAAATTTCCAAGAAAGGAAAATGAAGATGCAAACATTACATGGAAACGGTTCAAATTCTAAAAAGTCATCCCATCGATTGGCGGGTATCTCCAGTATGGTCGGAACTACGATTGAGTGGTATGACTTTTTTATCTATGGTGCGGCAGCAGCGCTGATTTTTAATAAATTATTCTTCCCAAATCTTGATCCTCTGACAGGCGTTCTTGCCGCATTTGGCACCTATGCTGTGGGTTTTATTGGACGGCCTCTTGGTGGTTTGGTATTTGGTCATTTTGGTGACAAAATCGGTCGTAAATCCATGTTGTTATTAACATTAATGTTGATGGGGATTCCGACGGTACTGATTGGACTGTTACCGACTTATGAGTCTATTGGATATTGGGCTGCAATTTGCTTAGTCGTCTTACGATTTATTCAAGGTATGGCGATGGGTGGTGAATGGGGCGGTGCGGTACTCATGGCCGTTGAACATGCACCCGAAGGTGGTAAAGGTTTCTGGGGCAGTTTACCTCAAGCCAGTACAGGTGGCGGCTTATTACTCGCATCAGTTGCACTTGGATTAGTCTCATTATTACCCGAACAAGCATTATTCAGTTGGGGTTGGCGTATTCCTTTCCTTGCAAGTATTGTCTTGCTGGCAGTGGGTTGGTATATCCGTGTTAAAGTGCCAGAGTCACCTGATTTTGAAAAAGTAAAACAGCAGGCGGAAGAGGTTAAAATTCCTGCTTTACAAGTATTTAAACAACATCCGAAGCAATTGATTTCTATTATTCTAGCGCGTGCTGCTGAAAATGCTTGGTTTTATCTTGCTTCAACCTTTACCTTGGCGTACACCACGACTCAGCTTGGTGTTCCACGACAAGACATTTTATTCGCAACGATGTGCGGTGCTGTGGTGATTTTATTTATGACGCCGTTATGCGGACATTTGTCAGATAAAGTCGGTCAACGCAATATGTTCATGTTTGGGCTATGTGTGTTGGCGCTCTATAGCTATCCATTCTTTAGTATGCTCAATACCAAAGACCCTGTCTTGGTTTGGACGGCAATTGTCTTGGCAATCGGTGTGGTTTTTCCGATTATGTATGCACCCCAAGCACAGTTATTCGCACGTCAGTTCCCTGCGGAAATCCGCTATAGCGGAATCTCGATTTCGGTACAGTTGGCGGGAGTTCTTGGCGGTGGGATTGCACCATTGATCGCTACAAAATTATTGAGCATAGGTGGAGGAAATCCTTATCTCATTATGCTGTATATCGGATCAATGGCTATTGTTGCGATTATTGCGACAAGTTTTATGCCGAGGGATAAGCATTATTCTAGCCAACATGCTCATTCTTCCGAAAAAAGATTGGATATGGATGCAAAGATGACTGAACATTCCTAAGTGAATGTATCATATAGAAAAAGGCCCTAATATGTCGATTAGGGCCTTTGAATTTGGAGCGGGAAACGAGACTCGAACTCGCGACCCCAACCTTGGCAAGGTTATGCTCTACCAACTGAGCTATTCCCGCATATTGAGCAGTTTTTACTAAAACTTACACTTAAAAAACCAATCTGGAGCGGGAAACGAGACTCGAACTCGCGACCCCAACCTTGGCAAGGTTATGCTCTACCAACTGAGCTATTCCCGCATATTGAGCAGTTTTTACTAAAACTTACACTTAAAAAACCAATCTGGAGCGGGAAACGAGACTCGAACTCGCGACCCCAACCTTGGCAAGGTTATGCTCTACCAACTGAGCTATTCCCGCGTGCCAGCTATAATACATTAAGCAAAACAAGGGTCAACAACTTTATGCAAAGAAAATGTTTAATTGCATAAAATAAAAGCACTTCTTCATAATAAAGCTGAAAAAGTCGAGAATTTTCCGAAAAAAATTGAATGCTCATGGTCATTTAGCCACTGCTGAAGCCATGTGAAATGCCAACAGACCGAGCTGTTTCTGTCATGTATAATGATTGCCTATCTCAATCTGACCTTACAGAGTGACTGATGAACTTAGAACAACAGTTAATTGAACGCTTACAAACATTAGCACCTAGCCATCTTGAAGTAATCAATGAGTCTGCTGGGCATGGTGGATATTTCCCGGGGAAAGAATCACATTTTAAAGTGATTGTAGTAAGTGAAGAGTTTCAAGGTCTGCGCTTAGTACAACGCCATCAAAAAATTTATGCGGTTGCTGCCGAACTCATGAGTCCAGGTCGTATCCATGCATTAGCGATTCACGCTTATGTTCCAAGCGAGTGGCAAGGTCAAGCACCTGCAAGTCCTGAATGCGCACACGCACCTAAGGCATAAGGATTGATTATGGATGCTCATTTAATTACCAAGATTGTGCATATGTCTGCGGTGAGTTTATTGATTCTCGTGTTTGTTGCTCGAGCAGCGACATTGTTTATTGGCGTACAGGGTCAACAACCCAATATTAACTCGCGTAAAAGCTTAGTCGGTTTACAACATTTGTCTCTGACTCTGATCATTGTTACGGGCGCGGTTTTACTGTTTATGAAGAACTTTGTAGTTGAACCATGGTTCTACGCCAAAGTCATTTTATTTTTTGTCCTATGGTCATCCATGAGCAAAACCTACAAGCAAGATAGCAATGTTTTGTTGGTACAACGCCGTGCTGGATTATTGATCAGCACAGTGGCTTTGATAGGTATCCTTGGCTTGGTGATGATTAAACCTGTTTTTGCGTAATTGTTTGACATTGTTTTAGTAATTGTTTTGGCACTAGGTTAAACTGCGTGCAGTTTACAAAAAAATCTTGTAGAGGGAAGTCATGTTAACGCGTGTGGTATTTAACCAAAAAGGTGGTGTAGGGAAATCAAGTATTACGATTAATTTAGCAGCTATTAGTGCTAAACAAGGTTTTAGAACCTTAGTGATCGATCTTGATCCACAAGCAAACTCTAGCCAATACCTTTTGGGTGAAGATGCGACATACTCTGCGGATAAAGCGGCATTAGAGCCAAATATTGAAAATTTCTTTGAAGATGTGCTAGGTGCAACGCAACAAAAGGGCTTGATTGGCAATGCGATTGGCTCGATTTTAAAAGCACCGCGCGGTAAAGGCTTAGATAGCTATGTGCACCGCACCTCTTTTGAAAACTTGGATGTGATTCCAGCAAGCCCAAGCTTAGGCGCGCTCGAGCACGCTTTAGAAAGTAAGCATAAGATTTATAAATTACGTGATTCGATTCAATCGCTCAGTGCTCGCTATGATCGTATCTATATCGATACACCGCCAGCCTTTAATTTCTTCACTTTATCGGCCTTGATTGCGGCCGACCGTGTCTTGATTCCATTTGATTGTGACGTGTTCTCGAAACGTGCGTTACAAACTTTGATTGAAAATGTTATCGAAACCCAAGATGATCATAATGATCGCTTAGAGATTGAGGGTATTGTCGTTAATCAGTACCAGTCTCAAGCAAAATTACCTCGTGAAGTGGTTCAACAGTTGAAAGATGATGGCTTACCTGTATTAGAGGGAATGTTACCGCCGTCTGTATTAATGAAAGAATCACATCAAAAGAATTTACCCTTGATTCACTTAGCATCTGAACATAAGTTGACCCTTGCTTATGTCACTTTGTTCAATGAGATTGAATCAAAGAAATAAGAGAATCTTATGAAACGCTTATATTGGATGCCTGTGTTGGCAGCTACGATGTTATTAGGTGCATGTGCATCAACGGTTAAACCGACTTATGTCTCTCCAACACAGTATCAAGCGCTGAATTGCCAACAGTTACAAGCTGAGTACAACCGTATTCAGCTTTACATCGACAATGGTGTACAAACACCAAAACGCACAGGTGTCGGTGTGGGAGTCGGACTTGGCGGTGGCTGGGGTAGTCGTAGTGGTTGGGGCTTTGGGCCATCTATTTCGGTGAATATGGGTCAATCAATGAATACCAAAAACACTGAACTCTCGAAAGTTTTAGGTCAACAAGATGCCATTGTGCAGGCTGCGCAGTTCAAAGGTTGTCCAATTATCGTCAAGCCGCATCCAAAATCATAACAAAAACAGGTTTATCACTCGTGATCTTACGAGTGATAAATAACAAAATTTTAGCAAAATGTTTCAAGTTAAATGTAATAATAACAATAATTTATTGATTTTTAACCTCTAATTTTTCTGCTTTTTATCGTTCATTTTTCCGCTAAAACTTGTTTGTTTGAACCAAATTCGTATAAGGTTGCGACCATGTGTGGTCATTTGGTATCTGTATGATTGAGAGTTGGTTTTTTGTTTTGGCGATGATAGCGGTATTACTCATTCCCGGACCTACGAATGCGTTATTGGCCAGTTCAACACATCAACACGGCTTTGTTAAAACCATGTCTTTCATTCCAGTGGAATGGTTAGGTTATACTTATGGTATTGGTTTATGGGCACTCTTCATTCATTTATTTGATCCGATTTGGCCTGCTTTACACCTCATTTTGCATGTATGTAGTGTGATCTATGTATTGTGGCTTGCTTTCCATTTATGGAAAAGTTCACATCTACAGAAGCATTATCAAAATCATCAGCAAATCAAAACGTATCAACTATTCTTATCAACCCTCAAGAACCCAAAGACATTGTTATTGGCAGCAGGGATATTTCCAGATGAAACATGGAACTCTGTTGAAAATACAGCATGGGTATTAGGTGTCTTTACCCTTGTATTAATTCCAGTTTCTTTATTTTGGATGATGTTCGGACGGGCATTATTGACAGGAAGTTTGATTGGAATCAAAGCCGACCATTTATATAAAGGATCGGCAATGTTATTAATCGTTTGTATGCTACCAATGGTGTTTCGTTTTTTCTAAATTAAGCTTTGTGGCTTTTACGGCTATTGAGTTTTTGGCGGATAAAACCAATCACACCCGGTAATACGCTGATAATGATGATACCGAAAATTAAATGAGTGAAATTATCTTTCACGATTGGCATATTACCGAATAAATAACCAAGCGTAATAAAAGAAGCAATCCAGCAGAATGCACCGATCACGTTATAAGTCAGGAAAAACTTATAATTCATGCTGCCTGCGCCCGCAACAAATGGCGCAAAGGTTCGTGCAAACGGCACAAAACGAGCAAAAATAATGGTTTTACCGCCATGACGTTGAAAGAATTCTTGTGTTTTTAACAAATGTTGCTTATTGATTAAGCGAGAGTTCGTTTCAAACACGCGCGGGCCAACATATTTACCGATATGGTAGTTGAGTGTGTCACCCAATACCGCAGCGATAAATAATAAAACACCAAGTAACCATGGATCCATTGCACCTGTAGAGGCAGCAAGCGCACCAGCGGCAAACAGTAAGCTGTCACCCGGTAAGAATGGCATAACCACTAAACCAGTTTCGACAAAGATAATCAAAAAAAGAATGGCATAAATCCAGATGCCATAATTGGTAATAAATTCTAAAAGATGTTCGTCAACGTGCAGAATAAAATCAATGAGTTCCATGAAGGTGTGAGCAGTATAAATTTGAACTAAATCCTAGCAGTGCATCTATAGAATGTCAGTATAAAAAGCAAATTAATTGGTAACTTTAGTTGATGATACAAATAAAGAATTTTGCTGATAAATTGAGCTATATTGTTCTAAATATAGAATGATGCATTAACAAATATGGTGTTTATTGCAAATTATAAGATACATAAACTGTTCTCATGTTAAAAAACAAACAGTGTGGAATTTATTATGTTTAATCCGAATGTTGTTGTAAAAAATATTGTTAATCAATCAGGCGTAGATAATGTGGTTACGCTGGTTGCCCGTATTCTTATGGCTTATATCTTTATTATCGCTGGCTGGGGCAAATTAACAGCTTATGGTGCTACAGCAGGTTATATGGAATCAATGGGGGTGCCGGGAGCGCTATTACCTCTAACGATTCTCGTTGAGTTTGGTGGTGGTCTCGCGTTACTTTTTGGTTTCCAAGCGCGCTTGGCAGCATTTGGCTTAGCCGTGTTTAGCATTATTACTGCGTTCATCTTCCATAGCGGTGATGATCAAATGCAACAAATCAACTTTATGAAAAACTTAGCAATGTCAGGTGGTTTGTTCTATTTGATGCTACATGGCGCAGGTCGTTTTAGTCTTGATCATGCGATTGAAAAATAACAGATTCACTTGATTGTTGTATGAGACCCCACTCCATCAGTGGGGTTTATCATATCTATACATTACGGTTGATTACAAACCGAAGCCGACATTCGAGTATAAATCTGTTTAGATAATAGTGTGTTAAAAGAATAGAGAGTGTTATGAAAAGAAGCTTGCTAGGATTAGGTTTTGTAGTTTTATTCGGTTTATCTGCGCCATCATGGGCAGGTAAAGATGATCATGTTATTTTAAAAGAAGCTTTAAATAATGTTGTGACCGTGAGTCAAATAGCTAAATTAGCTGATGAAACAGGTGTGACGCTGACAGGGCAAATCACCAAGCATGTGAAGAGTGATCATTACGAATTAAAAGATAAAAGTGGCACGATTGGTGTCGAGATTGATGATGATATTTGGCAGCGTGCTGGCTTAAAAGTTGGAGACCATGTCCGTGTGGTTGGCGAAGTGGATACACATCGCTATAAACCGACAGATGTTGAAGCGATCACTGTTGAAAAGCTTGCACATTAAGCAAGAAAAAAGGAAGCAGCAGCTTCCTTTTTTATGATCGCAATTTTTATAACATGAAGTGAATTTGCATTTCCCCAACAAGGAAACCCAACACAGCACCCACAATAATCAAAGACCATTCATCTTCTTTAAATGCAGGGCGGAGCATACCTTCAAACTCTTCAGGACTAAGTTTCTGCATCCGTTCAACCAGTGTATTACGAACATTCATTGCATCTTCAGCATAAGATTCAACATAGCGCATAGTATCTGGAAGCTGTTTTAAAATACGCTCAGCAACTTCTGATTTAAGGTTTTGGTATTTCTCACCACCAATCGCATAAACCACCAATGGACGCACAATACCTGCTTGTAAATCAATTTCTTGTTTGACGTGACGGCTGACTAATTCAATCACTTTGTCTGAGTGCGTCCCAGAGAAAAGTTCTTCCATCATGTTGCGTGATGTTAGTAATTGTTTTGAGATCAAAGCAGCATAATCTGCGGCAACCTCGTTTTGACGTTTAATGAATAAACCTTGCCATGTGTAGCCCAGCACTTTCTTTGGATATAACGGGCGGAACATCATTTGTAGCGCCATCCAGTCACTGAAGAAACCGACAAAGCCACCAAACATTGGCAACATCCATGGGTATTTACCTTGCGTCACGATCCAGCATAGCATTTGAACAACACCAATTGCGAAACCAAAAACAAAGCCGACATTACTAAAAAATTTGAATTCTTGTTTGCCGACTTTTTTAAAGATTTCGTTGAGGAGGCGTTTATCTTTGAGCAGATTGTTGACGACCATGTGTTTGATATCGAAGTATTTAGCAACATCTTTTTGTACTTCACCCATGATATGTTCAACGATTTCAGGCGCTTTGGCTTGCACACGTTTGATCAGTTTTTGACGTGCAAACTCTGGCATGCCTTCCCATAAACCGGGTTGATATTGTTGCGCAACTTCACGGGTAATATCTTCGGCAGCTGCCATGAGAGGTTTTTCGATTTCTTGTGCGATACGCTTTGGATCTAATCGTGCAAAAATTTCTTCAGGTTTGATGAGCTTGGAGGTCATCAGTTCAACCGCAGTGGTTGCCATTTTTTCTGCTTTACGAGGAACGATTCCCTGCCATCCAATTGGAAGACCAAATAATCTAAACCCTTTAAATTCAAGTGGTGCGAACATCATTTGGATCGCAATCACTTTGGTTATATAACCAATAAAGCCACTAATAAATGGGATCGAAATATATAACCAGAAATTCTGATGAAAATCCGCAATCATTTCTTGAAACATTATTGTATTGGTCCTTCAAGTCCTAATTGTTGCTCGTGGTCGGGCAAGCGATAGAGGATAGTGAAATATTTTAGGACATTGGCCAGTTCACCAATATCTTTAGAATTTTTAGTTTTCCTTGTATCAAGGACATCGCAATCACATGAAAGGAAACGATGAGTTCGATTGAATACCTTTCCATGGTAATGCATATTTTTCGATTCATCATCTTAGCACCAATTTTTGTTTTGTGTTGAGCATAATTGACAAGAAATGTTGATTTAACTCGCTTAAATAGACTCTTTACTGTGAAATTTTAGTTTAAATATCAGTGCTAATTGACAACAAAATCTAAAAAGTAAGATAGATGATGAATTGCGGTGCGCCAATGCATGAAAAATGTTAGAATATGGCGCTTAATTCATTTGTCTTTTATGATTCGCCATGACGACCAATACTCAAATTACTGAAGATCGTATCCTTATTTTGGATTTCGGCTCTCAATATAGCCAGCTCATTGCACGTCGTGTACGTGAAGCAGGTGTCTACTCTGAAATGTTTGCATTTGATATGTCTGAAGAAGACATTCGTGCATTTAATCCGAACGGGATTATTTTGTCAGGTGGTCCTGAGAGTGTACATGAAGAGGGTAGCCCACGCGCACCTCAAGTTGTATTTGAACTTGGTGTACCAGTTTTGGGTATTTGCTATGGTTTACAAACCATGTCTGAACAGCTTGGCGGTAAAGTAGAGCCGGGTACAGTACATGAGTTTGGTTATGCAGAAGTTGACATCGTTGTTCGTGATCAATTGATTGGTAACTTACAAGATCGTGAAAACCAATTGCATGTTTGGATGAGCCATGGCGACAAAGTCAGCGCGATTCCTGAAGGTTTCCAAGTGACTGCAAGTACACCAAGCTGCCCATTTGCTGCGGTAAGCGATGAAACTCGTCGTTTCTATGGTGTGCAATTCCACCCTGAAGTAACCCACACAGCGAAAGGTGCTGAATTACTTTCTAACTTTGTGCATAAGATTTGTGGTTGTCGCGGTCTTTGGACACCTGAACACATTATCGACCTTCGTGTAGAACAATTACGTGCACAAATCGGTGATGAAAAAGTTCTTCTAGGTTTGTCTGGTGGTGTAGATTCATCTGTTGTTGCTGCGTTGTTGCATAAGGCAATTGGCGATCAGCTTACATGTGTATTTGTAGACAATGGATTACTTCGTTTAAACGAAGGTGATCAGGTTATGCAAATGTTCGCTGATAACATGGGTATCCGTGTGATTCGTGCTGATGCCGAAGAGCGTTTCCTAACTGCGTTGGCAGGTGAAGTTGATCCTGAGAAAAAACGTAAGATCATTGGTCGTGAATTCATCGAAGTATTTGCTGAAGAAGCACGTAAACTTGATGGCGTGAAATTCTTGGCGCAGGGTACGATTTACCCTGACGTGATCGAATCTGCTGCAAGCAAACAAGGTAAAGCACACGTGATTAAATCACACCACAACGTGGGTGGTTTACCAGAAGATTTAGCGTTTGACCTTGTTGAGCCATTACGTGACTTGTTTAAAGATGAAGTTCGTAAATTAGGTACAACTTTAGGTTTACCTCATAGCATGATTTATCGTCATCCATTCCCAGGTCCAGGTTTGGGTGTGCGTATCTTGGGTGAAGTGAAAAAAGAATATGCAGATATTCTGCGTCTTGCTGATGACATCTTTATGCAAGAGCTTCGTGCAAGTGGTTGGTATGACAAAACTGCTCAAGCGTTTGCAGTATTCCAACCTGTGAAATCTGTAGGTGTTGTAGGTGATGGTCGTCGTTATGCCTGGGTGATTGCACTACGTGCGGTTGAAACCGTTGACTTTATGACAGCGCGTTTTGCTCACTTGCCATACGAATTGGTTGATAAAATCTCAACCCGTATCATGAACGAAATTAAAGATGTTTCACGTGTTGTATATGACGTGTCATCTAAACCACCAGCAACGATTGAATGGGAGTAAATTTGGGCTTTCTAAAATAGATTAAAAAAAGCCGACTTACAAAAGTCGGCTTTTTGCTTTCTATAATGAATTAAGTGTTTGATATTTATTAAATAATCTAACTTAATTTCGTATAAGGTGTACTATATAAATCTAAGAAATCTTAAAATTTTGTAAATGATCCTAAGGTGCTAATTGAGATATGATGATTTCGGCATTTTCATGTCCTTGGGCTGCTGCCTGTTCAAAGAAACTTTTAGCTAAGTTATAATCTTGAGGAATACCTAGACCTTTTACATATAAAATGCCTAAATTAAATTGAGCACTAGCATGTCCTTGTGCTGCAGATTTTTGATACCATTCTGCTGCTAATTTATAATCTTGAGATACACCATCGCCATATTCATACATCACACCTAAATTATATTCACTATCAGCATGCCCCTGAGCTGCTGCCTGTTCAAATAGACTTCTAGCTAAATTATAATCTTGAGGAACACCCGTCCCATTAGCGTAAAAATTTCCTAGATTATATTGAGCATTAGCACGCCCTTGAGCCGCGGATTTTTGATACCATTCTGCTGCTAATTTATAATCTTGAGATACGCCATCGCCATATTCATACATCACACCTAAATTATATTCAGCATCTCTATTAGATTTTTTGGCAGCCTCGTCAAACCATTTTTTTGCTAGCTCATAATTATGCTCAACGCCAACTCCATGAAGATATAAAAGTCCTAATTTTACTTGAGAATCATCATCCCCTTGAGTTGCAAAATCCGTAATTTGTTCAATATTTGGGTTCATATATTCCTGCTCTGTTTTTGCATAAGTTATATTCAAGGTAATGAAATATAATAAACAAAAAATACGTACTGATTTCATTTCTAAAGCTACGAAAAACTTAACTTATCTAATACTAGTAAATCTCTCTTATCATATCCATTTCACATAATGGGCGTTATATTAAAATAAATTAAATTTTTCAAATCTTTATAAAATTAATTTGAACTTTATAAAATGTAGAAAGGTTGTGTTTGGAATAACTTATTTACTTTACAAAAAATTTTGATACTTATTGCCAGTAAAAAGAGCGCCTAGTCGCTCATTTTTATTACTTAATTCTTTTAAATCTCTTACTTAAAAATAAATAACTCATTAAATATCAAAATCTTAAAATTTAAAAGATATATCTTAACTTGCCATAAGATTATTTAAGATATATCTTAATATTCATAAATTGTGCAATATGAGAAAAATAAAGATGAAACATCAATCAGATCATCATGAAGGCGAACATGATTCACATTATCGAGAGCATAACCGAACAGGTCGTCGTGGACGCTTGTTTGAATCAGGTCGCATGAAACTGTTAGTGCTGCATCTCATTCAGCAAAGCCCAAAACATGGTTATGAAATTATTAAAGAAATTAGTGATCTAGTGGGTGATGGATATACGCCCAGTGCGGGAACGATTTATCCAACATTAACCAATTTGGAAGAAATGAATTTTATCTCATTGCTAGATGCAGAGCGTAAGCAATACCAAGTCACTCAGCTTGGTGAGGCTTATTTACAAGAGCAACAAGATAAGCTTCTAGCATTGCTAGAAAAACTAAGACTTAGACATGAAATTCATAATAACGATCAGCTCATTGAGATTCATCGAGCAATGGAAAACCTTAAAACAGCACTGCGTCTAAAACTCAATATTGCTGATTTACAGCAAGAACAGATTTACCAAATTGCTGAAAAGATCGACCAAGCAGCAATAGCAATTGGCCGTTTATAAATACTTTATCCAATATCAATTTAGAGAAAACTCATGAAACAACATCAATACCATGTCACCGTGCAACATTTAAAAGATGCCAAAGGGCAGGCTTCAACGTACACCGAGCGCTTAGAGTTTTACACAGGCAATCATGATGATATTTTCCAAATTGTTGAACGCTTAAAAAGTGCTAAATTTTTTGATGATCAAACCACTAAATCTTTTGCTGTGGGCTTAAAGCTTTTTAGTGAAGTCATGTTGGAACATAAAGATCATCCATTATTCGAGGAGTTCTTACCGCAGTTTGGTCAATTCATGAAAAATCTAAAACAACATGTAAAGAAATAGGCTTAATCAATATGGATGCAAATAGCGTGCAACAAACAAAGAAGCCATTGTTTTCTAAATTACCTGCAAAATACGCCGCTTGGATTATTCCATTGATATTGTCAGGGCTGATGAGTGCAACATTATCATGCATTAACTTATTGATGAATATCGGGTTGATCGATGGTTTTACGATAAAATGGCTTTCAACTTGGCTATTCTCATGGTTGATTGCTTATCCCGTGGTCTTGATTTTCTTGCCATTAGTAAGACGTTTAACCAGCCTAATTGTGGATATGACACCGCAATAAGCTAGTGTCATATAGATCAATGTATTTAAGGTTAAATGTATTAGGAATGAAATGAATTAGTGAAATTTGGATTGTCTCATGGATGGCACTCAGCGTATTACCAAAAGACTATATAGAAGCTAGATTGTGTTGTTAAGATCAATAAAACAACTCATTGCAATAGCATAGGTAAAAGAGAGCGAGATCATGAGCAATAATAATGATTACGATATTTCAGATTCAAAAGACTGCGAAACCTACATCAATCAATTTATTCAAGACTTTAAAATTCGTTCCGCAGAAATTGGCAAGGGGACAGTGATTAAGCGGGCTTTACCTAGCCGCAATAAGCGTTTAGTTGGGGCATGGTGTTTCCTTGATCATGCTGGGCCTGTGAGTTTCCCTGCAGGAGATGGTTTGGATGTCGGGCCACACCCCCATATTGGTTTGCAAACATTTACATGGATGATTGAAGGCACCATGATGCATACCGATAGCCTTGGTTCTAAACAACTGATTCGTCCAAAACAGGTCAATCTCATGACTGCGGGGCATGGGATTTCACATACTGAAGTTGCACCAGATACAGAAACCAAGATGCATGCAGCGCAGCTTTGGATTGCTTTGCCTGATGATAAACGCAATATGAATCCGAAGTTTGAACACTATCCAGAATTGCCTGTGGTAAGTAAAGATCAAGTTGAATTTACTGTGTTGGTTGGTGATTTCTTAGAGACAGTTTCACCAGTGCAAGTTCATAGCCCATTGGTTGGTGTAGATCTCACGGCACAAGCTAACACCAAAACTCGTATTCCACTCAATCCAAAATTTGAATATGCCTTCATGGCATTAGAGGGGACAGCACGCGTAAATGGGCATGAATTGGATGCTGATAATATGGTGGTGTTGGAAACAGGTTTAACGGAAATAGAAGTTGAACTGACGCAAGGACATCGTGTGCTATTGATTGGTGGTGAGCCATTTGAATCACCGATCTTACTGTGGTGGAACTTCGTTGGGCGCACCATGGAGGATTTGCAACAAGCTCGTGAAGATTGGATTAAACATGATGCACGTTTTGGCGAGATTGCTGATTATCAAGGTAAGCGTTTAGAAGCACCTGTATTGCCTGAGCAAATGAGGGCTTCAAAATGAGTATTATCGCAAGTTCAAAAGTCCAAACATTTGCTGAACCTTGGAAAGGTGAAGTCACAAGTGGCAAACATCATTATTTGACAGATAAACCCGAATCTTTTGGTGGTCATGATACTGGGCCAGCACCTTATGATTTTCTAACAGCAAGTTTAGCATCATGTACCATGATCACTATGCGGATGTATGCACAACATAAGGAAATCGAGTTGGGGGAGTTTGCAGTGGAGGTCGATTTCTATACCAATCGTGAGCAGCAAGAGCATATTGAGCGTCGAGTAATATTTGAACAACCTATTTCACAAGACTTAAAAGAAAAACTTCTCAATGTCTGTAGCAAAACCCCTGTTACTAAAACTTTGTTACGTAGTTTAGACATTCAGACCATGATTCTTTAAGTTGATAGTGCTATTGTGCTTTGGCAAAACATAATTCTAAACGCAACTGTTAGAGGGACTAAAAACGGCAGTTGCGTAGCACAAAGCAGGCACAAAAATGATTACCTTACATTATCTACAATGTTCTCGTTCATTCCGAATATTGTGGGCGTTAGAGGAACTTGGTATCGATGATTATCAAGTTGAGCTTTATCAAAGGACCTCAAGTTACGCAGCTCCAGAAGATCTCAAGCAAATTCATCCGCTTGGGAAAGCGCCAATTTTAGTTGATGATGGTGATGTGATTGTTGAATCTGCTGTGATCTTGGATTATTTGCAGCAACGCTATGATCAGCAACAACAATTTAGACCGCAAGATGTGAAAGATCAGCGCCAATATTATTATTGGATGCATTATGCAGAAGGCTCTCTCATGCCTTTATTGGTTATGACCTTGGTGATGAATAATGTCAGCAAGCATGTGCCTTGGATAGTTCGACCAGTTGCAGAAAAGATTACTGATGGGGTAAAGGCTGGATTTGTCCGTCCTCGTGTCAAAGAACATATTTTGTATCTTGAGCAATATTTATCAAAGCATGATTACTTTGCAGGTGAATTTTCATTTGCCGATATTCAGATGGCATTTCCATTGATTGCATTACAAAAGCGTTTACATGGAAAATATCCTAATATTCAAGCATTTGTACAGCGTATTCAACAGCGTTCAGCCTTTCAAAAAGCTGAACAAAAAAGCCTTGATTCCGAATGCTCATAATGTGGTGATCAAAACAAAAAAGGAACGATTTATCGTTCCTTTTTTATGTTCTATCTTTTGATTAACGTTTAATCACGATTGAATCAATTCCGCTATGTTGTAGTGTTTGTTGTGCGGCTAAAGCAGCATCTTGGCTATCATAAGGCCCTGAAAAAACACGATACCATGTTTGACCATTTTCGACAGTTTTTACCACATCCGCAGACAAGCCATTCAAAATAATCTCCGCGCGTCGTGCATCAGCACTATCAGGATCAGGATAACTACGAACTTGTAAAATATAAGTTGCTGCGACGGGTGTAGTCGGCTCAGTTGGTGTTAGTGTTGCTGAATCTTCGGTTGTCGTAGTTTCAGGCTTAGGTGATTCAATAATGACCACGTTGCCTTCTTGCTTGGTTTCAGGAACAGCTTGTTCAGGAATAGGCGTAACTTGTTGCTGCGGTAGTAAATCATAGAAGCGATAATCCTTGTTGGTATCTTCTTCTTGATAATGTTCAGAGGTCACTTGTGTTTTTGTCGGGACGGGTTGCCAAGGTTGCCAAAGCATCAGCATAACGGCAACACATAGGATCGCTAGAATTGCCACAAGCATTCCTAGCCACTTGGGAATAAGTGGTTTCTTGGGCTTATTTGGTCGTTCAGATACACCACGTTGCGTTTTTCCAAACACCTGAAATTCCTCTTGATCCTATTATGTTATTTGTAACTTGAATCTTCTGAGAAACAAAGCACTATCTGTAAAAAATAATGCTTTGTTTGTCGTATTTTTATCAATATATCGTCTAGTGAAGCGGTTGAGAAAGCAATAGCAAACGAATGACGATATCAAAATGCTGGCGAGCAACATTGTTTTGAGCATAGCTTTTGCTAATTACATCGCTACGCGGGCATAGCCATTGTCTTGCGACGATGTACAAAGCATTACTTTGCTGATTACATCACTACGCGAGCATAGCTCTTGTCTTGCAGCCATGTGTAAAGCTCTCGCTTCACTTTATTACATGGCTTCAGGTGCAGACACCCCTAAAAGCTCTAAACCGTTGCGTAATACTTGCTGTACGTTAACTGAAAGTAGTAAACGTGCTTGAGACAACGGAATATTTGTTTCATCAACAAATTTTACGCCATCTTGAGCATACCAACCATGAAATAGTGCTGCTAAATCTTTCAAATAATTGCCGATTTGGTGTGGTTCACACACGTTTGCTGCACGAATAACAATCTCAGGATAAGCTGCTAATTTCGCTAGAATTTCTGTTTCTGTGTCTAAAGTTAAAAGATCAGCAACTTGGCGTGCAGATGCGACATCAAATGCAATTTCTTTTTCTTTAGCACGGTTAAGGATACTGTTGACACGCGCATGTGCGTATTGGATGTAATACACAGCATTGTCTTTACTTTGTGAAACTGCAAGGTCTAAATCAAAGTCGATGTGTTGTTCAGATTTACGCATCACGTAGTAGAAACGCGCCGCATCGTTGCCGACTTCTTTACGCAAATCACGTAAAGTCACGAACTGACCTGAACGAGATGACATTTGTACCATCTCACCGCCACGCCATAAACTGACGAATTGAACTAAAAGTACAGTTAGTTTCTTTGAGTCATAACCCATTGCGTCGATTGCAGCTTTCACACGTGAAATATAACCGTGGTGGTCAGAGCCCCAAATATCAATGAGGTCTGTATAGCCACGTTGTAGTTTATTTAGGTGGTAAGCAATATCAGATGCAAAATAAGTAGTTTGACCATTACGACGTTTAACAACACGGTCTTTCTCATCGCCAAATTCTGTCGATTTGAACCAGATGTTGCCATCTTTTTCGTAGAGGAAACCACGCTGATCAAGTGTTGCTAATGCTTCATCAATCTTTTCTGTCAATGATGCTTCGCTAAACCATTTATCAAAGGTCACACCAAAGTCAGCAAGATCATCTTTGATGTCATCTAAGATCGCGTGTAAAGCTGCTTGATGGAAAACACGATAGCCTACGCCTAACTGTTGTTGCGAGTTTGCGATTAAACCATCGATATGTTTCTCTTTGTCGCCTGAAAGGACAACTTTATTGCCTTCCGCATCAAGTTCTTCGGCGTATTGAACATCTTCAGGAACATCTTTATAGATATCGGCAACAGGGCGTACATGCGCATCGCCATCTTCATCAATAATGCTTTGAGCGATCTCTTTTACATAGTCGCCTTGGTATGCATTTTTAGGGAAGACCAGTGTTTGACCTGTAAGCTCTAAATAACGTAAATAGGTCGATGTTGCCAAAATATCCATTTGGCGACCAGCATCATTGACATAGTATTCGCGATCAACTTTAGCGCCAGTTGCTTCTAATAAGTTTGCAACGGTCATACCGTATGCTGCGCCACGACCATGACCCACGTGTAGGCTAGAGGTCGGATTTGCAGAGACAAATTCAACTTGGATTTTCTTGGCTGCATTAGCTTGACTGCGACCATATTGATCTTTTTGTGCTTGAATTTGATCAAGTACAGCAAAACGTTGGTCTGCATTTAAAAAGAAGTTGATAAAACCAGGACCAGCAATTTCAGCTTTGGTGATATCAGCCACTTCAGGTAATGCCGCTAAGATTTTTTCAGCAAGATCGCGAGGTTTCATACCTGCTGCTTTTGAGCCGATCATTGCAATATTTGAAGCAAAGTCACCGTGACTTCGGTCTTTGGTACGGGTTAAATGGCTCGTGTTTGTCCAATCTGAAGGAAGTACCCCTTGTTGTTGAAGGGATTGCACCGCATGATCAAGAGCTGCTTGTATTGCCGTATTCATAGTTACCGAAATAAATGTCGCGGAAAAACGCTAAATATAGCAAATTTCGCCCCATTTAGGGGAGACATTTCCGCTGTAAATGCATAAATTTGGTAATTCATACCCTATAGAGTGGAGTGTGCTTTGAAAGTTTTTGTATGGTGATAATCGAAGATTTGATGATTAGATTCTGCTCATTCTCAATTGATAAAGGATGAGGAAAGGAAAGAATTGGAAATACGTGAAATATAAAATGAATATTTTGAAAATAGATTTTGGTATTTTTAAATAAAATGATTTAAATACAAATTAAAGATTAAAGAAAAGTGATGGAAGGATAAGGTGCTTATAGCGTATTTCTGTAAATGTTTGAAATAAAAGTATTTGCTTGGATTGTTTTTATAGTATGTTTTTATTGAATACTCAGCAAAATGAGTATCACTTTTTAAAATACCATTTTTATGAGAAATGGCCTTAAGCTTATAGGTACAAAGCATTTTGCAAAGTATGAAAGACATACTTTTCAGATGCTAAGCAGGCAAATGAGATAGGCAATGACATCAGGAAACCCAAATAAACACTCTCTTTACATCCCTTATGCAGGTTATACACTTTTAGAGTTACCACTACTCAACAAGGGTTCTGCTTTTACCCAAGAAGAACGTAGCAATTTTAATTTACACGGTTTACTGCCTCATATTATTGAGACCATAGAAGAACAAAGCCAGCGCTCGTATCAACAGTTCTGTGCATTTAATGACGATATAAATAAACACATCTATTTGCGCAATATTCAAGATACTAACGAAACGTTGTTCTATCATCTGATCGAAAATCATTTAGAAGAAATGATGCCAGTGATTTATACGCCGACGGTGGGTGAAGCATGTCAGCGTTTCTCGGATATCTATCGCCGCCATCGTGGTATTTTCATTTCATATCCAGATCGCGATTTTATTGAAGATATTTTGCAAAATGTGAATAAAAACAATGTAAAAGTCATTGTGATTACGGATGGTGAGCGGATCTTAGGTTTGGGTGACCAAGGGATTGGTGGTATGGGTATCCCAATCGGTAAGTTGTCACTTTATACCGCTTGTGGTGGGATTAGCCCAGCTTATACGCTACCGATTACCATTGATGTTGGAACCAATAATCAACAGCTGCTAAATGACCCGATTTATATGGGATGGCGACAGCCACGTATTAGCGGTGATGAATATTATGATTTTGTCGATAAAGTCATTACTGCAATTAAGCGTCGCTGGCCTAAAGCCCTAATTCAGTTTGAAGATTTTGCGCAAAAAAATGCGATGCCGCTTTTAGAAAAGTATCGTGACAAAATCTGCTGCTTTAATGATGATATTCAAGGCACGGCTGCGGTTTCAGTCGGTAGTTTATTGGCAGCGAGTAAAGCTGCTGGCAAGCAGTTAAAAGATCAGGTTGTAACGTTCTTAGGTGCTGGCTCAGCAGGCTGTGGTATCGCAGAGCAAATTATCCTACAAATGGTGGCAGAAGGTCTGACAGACGCTGAAGCGCGTGCGCGTGTGTTTATGGTGGATCGTTTTGGATTGATTACTGAAAATCAGCCAAACTTACTCGATTTTCAACGTAAGTTAGCGCAAAAGGCCGAAGTTGTAGAGCAATGGGCAAATATCGATGAAGTGATTTCATTGATGGATGTTGTACAGAATGCCAAGCCGACGGTATTAATTGGTGTTTCTGGGCAACCGGGACTCTTCACTGAACAAATTATTAAGACAATGGCACAGCACTGTGAACGTCCTATCGTGATGCCTTTGTCTAACCCAACCTCTCGTGTTGAAGCTGTTCCAGCAGATCTCGTGCAATGGACGGAAGGGCGAGCCTTAATTGCAACAGGTAGTCCATTTGCTCCAGTGAACTATCAAGGTAAGTTGTATCACATTGCACAATGCAATAACTCTTATATTTTCCCGGGTATCGGTTTGGGTGTTGTAGCGAGTGGTGCGACTCGAATCACTGAGAATATGTTGATGGCATCGAGTCGTGCATTGGCAGATTGCTCACCATTGCTTCAAGATCCGCAGGCTGATTTATTACCATCATTAGGTGAGATTCAAAGTGTTTCAAAAGTGATTGCGTTTGATGTTGCAAAAGCTGCGATTCAGGATGGCGTTGCTGTAATGATCAATGATGAGTTGCTGAAACAAAAAATCGAAGAGTCTTTCTGGCATCCAGAATATCGTCGCTATAAGCGAATTCCATTCTAATAGAACGAAAAAAGGAGCTTATGCTCCTTTTTTATGCCTCTTTTACGCCTCTAAAATTTCTTCAAGTAGCTCATCACTAGGTGCAAAATAATACGCGCCATCGATTGCCGTAGTGAAATGCAATAGGCGATCATGGATACCGTCACCGGATGTGCCAAACATGCGCTGTAACATGGCATCGATAATGGTTAAGTCATTGGTATAAGCCACGAAAAATAAACCTTGCTCACCATTACCATCGCCATAAGGCAGGCTGTGGCGTAAGATTTCCATTTCTTCACCTTGTTCATCTTCAACCACGGTTCGAGCAACATGTGCATTTTCAGGTTTTACGTCATCATCTAACTCGATTGATTCAAGTTTGGTGCGACCAAAAACATGCTCTTGTGCATCGACTTTGAGTTTTTGCCATTTCGCTAAATCATGAATATAGCGTTGAGCAAAGATAAAGCTGCCATCTGCAAAAGTATTGGCTTGTTCAGGAAGCAGCGCCGTTTCAGCACGATCATCTGGGAACTGAGGGTTTTCAGTACCATCAATAAAGCCTGTCATATCACGACCATCAAAGAAGCGGAAGCAGGCACGCTCATCTAGAACTTCAACTTTATCCTGAATGCCGTGAAAGAAAGCTTGGCTAATTGCAAAACAAATATCTGCTCTTGCACTGGCAATATGAATAAATACATCCGCAGGAACGACAGGCATATTAAAAGCACCTTGCTGAGGATCAAGTTGCTTAAAGCCCTCAGGCGTTTCTGAATAAAGTTTTGCCCAAAGCTCAGGACCAAAAGCGATGGCTGTTTTGATCTGATCATTTGGATGCTGGGTAATTAAACGGTCACGAGTCGATAGTAATGCTTCAATTTGTTGTTTTAATTCAGAAACAGTTAAATCTTTTAAACGTAAAACAATAAAACGTGCATGATCAGAAGGTAATGGAAGAATGACAGATTGAGCAGTCATTAATATCTCCTCAGTTATTTTTAGAAAGACGACAAAAAGAAATATTGTGCCTGATGTTGTTGCTGCTTAATAGTTTATTTATTCTTTTTTACTGTATGAAATAGCAGCAAATTGCGGTAATAAAACGGTATAATTCCACTTTTATTTGTCTGTTTAATTATGGCCTTTCAAGTGTGGTTTGCCTTCATGTTGGCGTGTTGGGTGATTAGTCTCTCTCCGGGAGCAGGTGCTATCGCATCGATGTCGAGTGGTTTGAACTATGGCTTTAGGCATGGTTATTGGAATGCGATTGGTCTTCAACTGGCTTTAATCATTCAAATTTTGATTGTCGCGGCAGGGGTGGGGGTACTTTTTGCCACAACGCCTTGGGCATTCCAAGTCGTGAAATGGTTTGGTGTGATTTATTTGTTGTATTTGGCTTATGCGCAGTGGACTGCACCTGTTCAAACGATTGATATACAAACTGAACAGAAAAATACATCAGCTTCGTTGTTGGTCTTCAAAGGCTTTATCGTCAACATGAGCAATCCTAAAGCGATCGTCTTTTTATTGGCGGTACTGCCGCAGTTTTTAGATTTAAGTCGACCACAATGGCTGCAATATCTGATCATGGCAATCACGATGGTGATGATTGATTTAATCGTGATGGCAGCTTATACAGGACTCGCATCAAAAATATTGAGGTTACTTCGCTCACCGAAACAACAAAAATATTTAAATCGTAGTTTTGCTGTAATGTTTAGCTGTGCGGCGGCATTGCTGAGTGCCATTCAGCAAGCGAGTTAATCACTTACTGACGAAGGTGCGATTGATTTAAATTTTTGCGCTGCAAAAATTGCTGCGAAAGTAAGTGCCATACATAACACAATGCTTAAACCTGTTGCGATATTTAAGGCAGCACTCGACCATAAACCGACAGTTACGCCAAATTGTGCTAAAACAAAAGCCCAAATCACCATTTGTTTGGGGGAATGCGCGAGTAAACGGGCACTTAATGCAGGAATAACCAGTAGTGCGCCCATAAGCAATGAGCCAACGGCACGTAAAGCGAGGACGGTAAATAATGCGAGTAGCAACATAAAGATCAGGCGTTGCCAGTTAGCATTGACCCCTTCACTCATGGCAATATCTGGATCAATCGCAATTTGAATTTGTGCAGACCAAGCGCGGTAGAGTACGACAAGTGCAGCACTGATCACGATTGCAAACATGGGTAAATCAGCCCATTCGATACTTAATAGATCACCAAATAAATAGCTGAGTAATTCAGGACGTAAGCTCGGTACTTGCTGAATTAGTAGTAAACCTGAACACAGGAGTGTGGCTGAACAGAGAGCAAGCAGTGCATCATTGGGTAAGCGTGAATCATGCAAAATCCATAAAATTGCCACTAACAGTGCAGCTAAACAGCCAACCCCTAGCCAAAAGGGTAAATGTAGAATTCCTGCGATTGCCACACCGAGTAAAGTACCGTGTGCCATCGTGTCGGCAAAGAAAGACATTCTTCGCCATAGCATCAGACAGCCGAGAGGGGCGGTGAGAAAAACTAACAAACTCCCCATGATCCAAGCAGGTAAGAGCAGTTGTAACCATTCCATCATGGCTTAGACCTTTGGTTCTGGGTGAATATGTGGGCGAGGGTCATGTGAACAAGGTTCAGCATGGTCACTATGTCCACAATGATTATGGTGATGCTGATAGAACATTCGTTGTGTACCAAAAATCGCTTGATACTCTGGATGCTGCTGGATGCTCTCAGGTAAACCGCTACAACAAATATGTTTGTTTAGACATACAACACGATGAGTACCTTGCATCACCCATTGTAGATCATGGGAAACCATCAGCACAGCGCAACCATAACGTTCAGGTAGGCTACGAACATATTCATAAAGTTCAGCTTCGGACTGAATGTCTAAACCTTGCATTGGTTCATCAAGTACTAAAATGTCAGGTTGGCGGAGTAAAGCACGGGCTAAAAGAACGCGTTGACGTTCACCACCTGAAAGTTGCTGTACCTTGGATTGCTGTAGTTTTTGAATACCTGTATCGCGAACAATTTCTTGACGAAGATTACTTTCGCAAATTTCTAAATCCAGTAGATCTTGCACACGTAAAGGAAGGCTAGCAGAAGGGTTGAACTTCTGCGGTACATAAGCCATTTTTAATTTTTTAGAAAAATGAACCTTTCCTTTATTTGGCGACATAATGCCAAGCAAGATTTTAATTAATGTTGATTTGCCAGCACCATTCGGGCCGATGAGCGTCACAATCTCTTTTGCCTGCAAAGCGAAATCGACATTACGCAAAATATCCCGTTCATCTCGACGAACAGAAATATTCTCTAATCGAATAACGGGTGGTGTTACTGGTGTGTGCTGCACTGATGACATTTTCCTGAAATCTCAATAATGCTGTGTTGAGCAGAAAATTGGTCTGAGGCAGCAAGTTGATCAAGTTGTTGAATTAAGCCTTGAGCTGAAGCTTCTTTTACAGAATGACATTCAGTACAAATTAAAAATGCCGCCTGATGTCCTTCGCGCGGATGACAACATGGAATATAGGCATTAATAGAAGTCAGGCGATGAATTAAGCCTTTTTCTAATAAGAAATCCAATGTTCGATAAACTGTAGGTGGGGCAGCAGGGCGATCTGCTTGACCTTTTATTTTTGCCAATAAGTCATAAGCACCCATTGGTGCAGAGGCATTTAAAATGAGTTCAAGCACTTCTTTACGTAAAGGTGTGAGGCGTGCGCCAACCGCAGTACAAAGAATCTCTGCTTCAGCAAGTCGAGCTTTGATATCATGATGGCCGTGAACACCGTGTAAAGCATTATCATGTTCATGTGAACAAGAACTCATAAGTTGTCCTCATTGTTTTGCAGCTATCATACCATGCAAATCATTTATAACTATCTATATATAGTAGACATCACGATAGGTAGCAGGGTATAGCAAAAATAGACGTAGGCAATCATCCACTTTTGTTATATTATAACATGCTTCGCTTTTTGAGTAATACTGTGATGTTCCGCCTTCTCATTTTTGTTTTCGTTTCGATGTTCAGTACATGGGGGTGGACGCAAAGTTTAGTTGTGTCAACACATCCAATTTACTTGATTGCGAAAGAAGTGACCAAAGATGTAGAAGAGCCTGTGTTGCTATTGGGTGATCAAAGTGGTCATGATGTACAACTTACACCAGCACATCGTAAGGCAATTCAAGATGCTTCTTTGGTGATTTGGTTGGGCAAAGTTCATGAAGCACCCTTAGAAAAACTACTCGGGCAGAACAAAAAGGCGATTGCACTTTTAGACTCAGGCATTTTAACAATTTTACCGCTACGTAGTTTGCGTGGTAATGCTTTACCGAATACGATTGATAGTCATGTGTGGCTAGAGCCAAATAATGCCGTTCGTATTGCGTTCTTCATCGCGACTTTACGTGGGCAACAGTATCCAGAAAATAAGGCAAAATATCTTGCCAATGCTAAAGACTTTGCTCAGCAGATGTTACAAGCATCACAACAATTCGATAGTTCGAATAAAGCCAAGCCATATTGGTCTTATCACGATGCCTATCAATATCTTGAAAGAGCCTTAAATCTAAAATTTTCAGGTGCGCTTACGGATGACCCTCATATTGCGCCAACAGCTGCTCAAATAAAATACTTAAAAGATAACCGTCCGAAGACACAAATGTGTTTGTTGGCTGAAATTTCAGCAACGCCAAGTCAATATCAGAAACTGAACCCATTAGTTTTCGAGTCAGTCGATGAAAGTATGCGTGGAGATGACAATTTCGTGACTGCTTGGAAAAAATTGGCTTCAAAAACCGATAAGTGCGTATTAAGTGCGCAAAAATGATGAAAAAAATAAAAATGAGTTGACTCTATCGTCAGAAAATATGGTAACGAAAAAAGCAGACTTAAGTCGAGAAAAGATTGCATGTTCAGGGGTGTAACTCTATAATGCCTGCGATTCGAAACGATCATCAACAAAACTTGTCAAGCAGTTACGCTGTAAGTGGGTAAAAAATGAGCCGAACTAGTCGCATGATTGACCGACGATTAGCAAAAGCTTTGGTCTTCTTACAAGCATGTATGATTCCTGTTGCAGCATTACTTGCATGGGCGATTAAAGATACAACTGCCGCGTTAAGTGCTGCGCTTGGAGCTTTGGTATGTTGGTTGGCACATTGTTATTTTGCTTGGCAGTCGTTTAGAACGGCAGGCGCTAGAGCATCAAAACAAGTCATGCTGAACATGTATCGAGGGATGCTTGGTAAGTTTGCGATTGTGATCGTGGGTTTTATATTAATTTTGAGCAATGTTAAACCGCTGTCACCGGTTGCATTGTTTAGTGGATTTATTCTCGTACAAGCGATGTCGTGGGTCGCGCCATTTTGGGTGTCGCGACTACAAAAACGAGGGTAAAACACATTTGAGATTTTTGGGAGTAGAAGCGGGGTC
Source organism: Acinetobacter venetianus RAG-1 = CIP 110063 (assembly GCF_000368585.1). Lineage (GTDB taxonomy): Bacteria > Pseudomonadota > Gammaproteobacteria > Pseudomonadales > Moraxellaceae > Acinetobacter > Acinetobacter venetianus. The sequence goes on along the minus strand of NZ_KB849560.1, from coordinate 38,910 downwards.
ATTGCAGTCCGCAAGATTCGTTTCTCTCCTTTTTAATGATTGACATTGACCAGGTGTGATTTATGGCTGCTGAAGAACATGCCCTGACTTCGACCGAGTATATCAAGCATCACTTGACCAATATGACCTATGGCAAAATGCCTGATGGTACATGGAAGTTAGCTGAGACTGCTGAAGAAGCTCAATCGATGGGGTTCACTGCAATTCACTTGGATTCAATGGGTTGGTCTATCGGACTTGGTGTGATTTTCTGTTTGTTATTCTGGACAGTTGCGAAAGCTGCAAATGCGGGCGTTCCAACTAAATTCCAGTCTGCAATTGAAATGATTATCGAGTTTGTAGACTCAAGTGTACGTGATACTTTCCACGGCAAATCACGCTTAATTGCTCCTTTATCATTGACCATTTTCGTGTGGATTTTCCTCATGAACGCAATGGACTTGATTCCTGTTGACTGGATTCCTTATCTAGCTCAACAAATTGGTGCAAGCGTATTTGGTATGGACCCTCACCACGTTTACTTCAAGGTTGTTCCATCTACTGACCCTAACATTACTTTAGGTATGTCGTTGTCAGTATTTGCGTTAATTTTGTTCTATAGTATTCGTGAAAAAGGGATCGGCGGTTTCGTCGGTGAATTGGCACTTAACCCATTTAACCCAAGTAACCCAGTTGCAAAAGCGTTATTGATTCCAGTGAACTTAATTTTGGAATTAGTAACTTTCCTTGCTCGTCCAGTTTCGTTGGCTCTACGACTGTTCGGTAACATGTATGCGGGTGAGTTGATCTTCATCTTGATCGCATTATTGCCGTTCTGGATCCAGTGGGCGTTATCTGTGCCTTGGGCTATCTTCCACATTCTTGTAATCACGCTGCAAGCATTTATTTTTATGATGCTGACCATCGTTTACTTGAGCATGGCAAGCGAAAAGCATTAATGGTATTGCCTAACTATCACCTGATGGTTGGGCTTAAATTTTAGTTTAATTTGGTAATAACCTAACCTCTGAGGAATTTTTCATGGAACTCACTTTAGGTCTAGTTGCAATTGCATCTGCTATCTTGATCGCTTTCGGTGCTTTAGGTACTGCGATTGGTTTCGGTCTTTTAGGTGGTCGCTTCTTAGAAGCTGTTGCTCGTCAACCAGAATTGGCTCCACAACTTCAAACTCGTATGTTCTTAATCGCGGGTCTTCTTGATGCTGTGCCTATGATCGGTGTTGGTATTGGCTTGTTCTTCATCTTCGCTAATCCATTTGTAGGTTAATAGCTTAATTCCTAAATCCACATATTGAGGAATAGCGAAATGAATATCAACCTCACATTGATTGGTCAAGCAATTGCATTTGCGATGTTCGTCGCATTCTGCATGAAGTTTGTTTGGCCACCACTAATCAATGCGATTAGTGAGCGTCAGCGTAAAATTGCTGATGGCTTAAATGCTGCTGAAAAAGCAAAAGCTGACCTTGCTGATGCGCAAGCACAAGTTAAGGCAGAATTAGACGCAGCAAAAGCACAAGCGGCTCAATTGATCGAACAAGCGAACCGTCGTGCAGCACAATTGGTAGAAGAAGCTCGTACCCAAGCATCAGCTGAAGGTGAGCGTATTCGTCAACAGGCGAAAGAAACTGTTGATCAAGATATCAATGCTGCTCGCGAAGAATTACGTCAACAAGTTGCTGCTTTGGCAGTTGCTGGCGCAGAAAAAATTCTGAACCAACAAGTTGACGCAGAAGCTCATAATGCCATGCTGACTCAGCTGGCTGCTAAACTTTAAGCGAGGCGAATATGGCTGAACTCTTGACGTTAGCACGCCCTTACGCCAAAGCAGCATTTGCTTATGCATCTGAGCAGAATGCAACTGACGCTTGGTCAAATGCGTTACAACTGCTCAGTGCTGCGGTGCAAGATGAAGCATTTTCCGCTTATTTAAATCGCCCTGAGCTGACTCCTGCGGAACAAGTAGGTCTTTTTGCTAAGGTTTTAGGTGAAGATCAATCTCAATCAGTGTCGAACTTTTTGACACTTCTTGCAGACAATGATCGTTTAACTTTATTGCCTGAAATCGAAGCAGAATACGAATTACTTAAATCGCAGAACAACAACACATTGGAAGTAGAAGTTGAATCTGCTTTCCCAATTGATGCGACACAAGAGCACATTTTAGCTCATGCGCTTGAAAAACGTTTCAACAGAACAGTTCATGTTACTGTTAGCGTTAATCCAGCGTTAATCGCAGGTGTTGTGATTCGTGCAGGCGACCAAGTGATAGATGACTCTGCGCTTAACAAGCTTGAAAAAATGCGGACTCGTCTTCTTGCGTAATTGCAAAAAGACTGAACTTAAAAAAGATTGAGGAATAGCGCAATGCAACAACTGAATCCATCCGAGATCAGTGCGCTCATTAAACAGCGTATCGGCGATCTGGACACCAGCGCGACCGCTAAGAATGAAGGTACCATCGTCATGGTATCTGACGGTATCGTGCGTATTCACGGTCTTGCGGATGCAATGTACGGTGAAATGATCGAATTCGACGGCGGCTTATTTGGTATGGCACTGAACCTAGAACAGGATTCAGTGGGTGCCGTTGTTTTAGGTAACTACCTAAGCCTGCAAGAAGGTCAAAAAGCTCGTTGTACAGGTCGTGTATTAGAAGTTCCAGTTGGTCCTGAACTTCTTGGCCGTGTCGTAGACGCTTTGGGTAATCCAATTGATGGTAAAGGCCCTATTGATGCAAAACTTACTGATGCTGTTGAAAAAGTAGCACCAGGTGTAATTTGGCGTCAGTCTGTCGACGAACCTGTTCAAACTGGTTATAAATCAGTTGATACCATGATCCCTGTAGGTCGTGGTCAGCGTGAGTTGATTATTGGTGACCGTCAAACTGGTAAAACAGCAATGGCGATCGATGCGATCATCGCTCAGAAAAACTCTGGCATTAAATGTGTATACGTTGCGATTGGTCAAAAACAATCAACAATTGCAAACGTTGTACGTAAGCTAGAAGAAACTGGCGCTATGGCGTATACAACTGTTGTCGCAGCTGCGGCAGCTGATCCTGCAGCAATGCAGTATTTAGCTCCGTACTCTGGTTGTACAATGGGTGAATACTTCCGTGATCGTGGTGAAGATGCGTTAATCATTTATGATGATTTGTCTAAGCAAGCTGTTGCTTACCGTCAAATTTCATTATTGTTACGTCGTCCACCAGGTCGTGAAGCGTATCCAGGTGACGTATTCTATCTTCACTCTCGTCTTCTTGAACGTGCTTCTCGCGTTTCTGCTGACTATGTTGAGAAATTCACTAACGGCGAAGTTAAAGGTCAAACTGGTTCTTTAACTGCATTACCGATTATTGAAACTCAAGCTGGTGACGTATCTGCATTCGTACCTACAAACGTAATTTCGATTACTGACGGTCAGATCTTCTTAGAAACATCATTATTCAACGCAGGTATCCGTCCTGCTGTGAACGCGGGTATCTCTGTATCTCGTGTTGGTGGTTCTGCTCAAACTAAGATCATCAAAAAATTGTCTGGTGGTATCCGTACCGCTTTAGCGCAATACCGTGAATTGGCTGCGTTTGCTCAGTTTGCTTCTGATCTTGACGAAGCAACTCGTAAGCAACTTGAACATGGTCAACGCGTAACTGAGTTAATGAAGCAAAAACAATATGCTCCTTACTCTATCGCTGACCAAGCTGTTTCTGTATATGCATCTAACGAAGGCTACATGGCTGACGTTGAAGTGAAGAAAATCGTAGACTTTGATACTGCGTTAATCTCTTACTTCCGTTCTGAACATGCTGCGTTAATGCAACAGATCGATGAAACTGGTGATTACAACAAAGACATCGAAGCAGCGATCAAATCAGGTATTGAGAGCTTCAAAGCGACTCAAACTTACTAAGTTTATCTTTAGTTAAGTTTGGTTCACGGATCAACCTTCGAAGGCTCGAAAGAGCTTTCGAATACTAGGTTAAGCGTATGGCAAATTTAAAAGAAATTCGCGCCAAAGTAGCTAGTATCAAGAGCACGCAAAAGATTACTCGCGCGATGCAAATGGTAGCTGCTTCGAAAATGCGTCGTGCGCAAGAGCGCATGGCTCAGGGCCGTCCGTATGCCGATAATATGCGCCGTGTAATTGCTCACTTGGTACAAGCAAACCCTGAATATAAACACCGTTATATGGTTGACCGCCCTGTTAAGCGTGTTGGCTATATCGTTGTGTCTTCAGATCGTGGTTTGGCAGGTGGCTTGAACATTAACTTGTTCAAGAAAGTTGTGCAGCATGTCAAAGCACAACAAGAGCAGTCAATTGAAGTTGAATTTACTTTGATTGGTCAAAAAGCGGTTTCGTTTTTTAAAAGCTACGGCGGTAAAGTGCTTGGTGCAACTACCCAACTTGGCGATGCGCCAAGCTTGGAACAGTTAACTGGCTCAGTACAAGTCATGCTTGATGCATTTGATAAGGGCGAATTAGATCGTATCTACCTCGTATCAAATGGCTTCGTTAATGCAATGACTCAGCAGCCTAAAGTAGAACAACTTGTTCCTTTAGCACCAGCAGAAGAAGGCGATGATCTCAACCGTACTTATGGTTGGGACTATATCTACGAACCAGAAGCAGAAGAATTGTTAAATGGTTTGTTGGTTCGCTATATCGAGTCTATGGTTTATCAAGGTGTGATTGAAAACGTTGCATGTGAGCAGTCAGCTCGTATGGTCGCGATGAAAGCAGCGACAGACAACGCAGGACAATTGATTAAAGACCTACAACTCATTTACAACAAGCTGCGTCAAGCCGCGATTACTCAGGAAATTTCCGAGATCGTTGGCGGTGCCGCTGCCGTTTAACATTATTAAGTTTGAATTGAGGAGACAGCAATGAGTAGCGGTCGTATCATTCAGATCATCGGCGCGGTTATCGACGTCGAGTTTGAGCGCAATAGCGTTCCTAAGATCTATGACGCTCTCCAAGTTGACGGTACTGAAACTACTTTAGAAGTTCAGCAACAGCTTGGCGATGGTGTTGTTCGTACCATCGCAATGGGTTCTACAGAAGGTCTTAAACGTGGCCTTAATGTAACTAGCACAAATGCACCGATTTCTGTTCCTGTAGGTCCTGCTACGCTTGGTCGTATCATGGACGTATTAGGTCGCCCAATCGATGAAGCAGGTCCTGTAGCGACTGAAGCGCGTTTACCGATTCACCGTCAAGCACCTTCTTATGCTGAACAAGCAGCTTCTACTGATCTTTTAGAAACTGGTATTAAAGTCATCGACTTACTTTGCCCGTTCGCGAAAGGTGGTAAAGTTGGTTTATTCGGTGGTGCGGGTGTTGGTAAAACCGTTAACATGATGGAGTTGATCAACAACATCGCTAAAGCGCACTCAGGTTTATCTGTATTCGCTGGTGTTGGTGAGCGTACTCGTGAAGGTAACGACTTCTATCACGAAATGAAAGATTCTAACGTTCTTGACAAAGTAGCAATGGTCTACGGTCAGATGAACGAGCCACCAGGTAACCGTTTACGCGTAGCGTTAACTGGTTTGACTATGGCTGAATACTTCCGTGATGAAAAAGACGAAAATGGTAAAGGTCGTGACGTATTATTATTTGTCGACAACATCTACCGTTATACACTTGCAGGTACTGAAGTATCAGCATTGTTAGGTCGTATGCCATCTGCGGTAGGTTACCAACCGACACTTGCAGAAGAAATGGGTGTTCTTCAAGAGCGTATTACGTCTACTAAATCTGGTTCGATCACATCGATCCAAGCAGTATACGTACCTGCCGATGACTTAACTGACCCATCACCTGCAACAACGTTTGCTCACTTAGATGCAACAGTAGTATTGAGCCGTGACATCGCATCTTCTGGTATTTACCCAGCGATCGATCCACTAGACTCTACTTCACGTCAGTTAGACCCATTAGTTGTTGGTCAAGAGCACTATGAAATTGCACGTTCTGTACAGAACGTATTGCAACGTTATAAAGAGCTTAAAGACATCATCGCAATCTTGGGTATGGATGAGTTAGCTGAAGAAGATAAATTGGTTGTTTACCGTGCGCGTAAAATCCAACGTTTCTTCTCTCAACCATTCCACGTAGCTGAAGTATTTACTGGTGCTCCTGGTAAATTAGTACCGCTTAAAGAAACGATTCGTGGCTTTAAAGGTCTATTAGCTGGTGAATACGATCACATCCCAGAACAAGCGTTCTATATGGTTGGTGGTATTGACGAAGTGATTGCTAAAGCTGAGAAACTCTAATTTAAGGAGATCATCTCATGGCGACTATGCAATGTGATGTCGTAAGTGTTAAAGAGTCGATTTACTCTGGACAAGTTACGATGTTAATCGCAAAAGGTGCGGGCGGTGAATTAGGTATTTTACCTGGGCATGCGCCACTCGTAACTTTACTCCAACCGGGCCCGATTCGTGTTCAGTTGGAAAATGGTACAGAAGAAATCGTTTATGTATCAGGCGGTGTGTTAGAAGTTCAACCTCATGTTGTTACGGTGCTTGCAGATACTGCAATCCGTGCTGACAACTTAGATGAAGCAGCAATTTTAGAAGCTCGTAAACAAGCTGAACAATTGCTTGCAAATCAAAAGAGTGATTTGGATTCTGCTGCTGCACTTGCTTCGCTTGCAGAAACTGCAGCTCAGCTCGAAACGATTCGTAAAATCAAGAATCGTGCACTTTAATCAGTGTCGATTTAAGATTGAGAAAGCCACCGTAAGGTGGCTTTTTTATTCGCCAAAAACATAATAAGATGGTGCTTTAGAGAAATTATTAAGTTGTCGATCTCAGTTTTTATTTAATAAATAGCGCTTATAAAAATTCGATTAGGAAGTGTATGTTAGCAAGCAATGTCTTAAAGTTGCGTTTAGATCGCATTGAACAACAAGGGCATCATTTATCGGTAAAAGATCAATTGAAGCTCGTGACATTGGCTCAACCTGAATTAACAGCAAGTTTTTACACTCAAATTTTTCATCAGATATTACCGAAGCATTGGTTTTTTCAACATCATACAGCCGAAGATATTCAATGTTCGTTAAGACTCATCCATCTTATTGATCAAGTCTTCATTCGTCATTATTCAAAACATGCGTATCGTTATGAATGGTTTGAGCAAGGATTAATGTTTAGATTGCAATATGCCAAGCAAGCATTGAGCCCCAGTGAGAGAGCTGAGATCATTGCACATTTAGATCAATGTAAAGATAGCGCATTAAAGTTGAGTATCTTAAAACAGCTCAAGGATGAATATGATGATATTCAACTGACGCTTGCTTTGGCTGAGTTGTCCTATCGTTTGGCAGATTGGCCAACGGCAATAGAAAACTATCATGAATTGTTACAACAGCAACCTGCGCAGCCTGAACAGGTTTATTACAACTTTATTCATTGTCTTTTAAGTCGAAATCATTATGTGAATGAGCAAGGGCACAGTGATGTGGTTGAGGCTTTAGAACATCTAGGAAACTTAGATCAAATTCGACAACAAGCACGCTATCAGCAGCTTACTCATTGGGCAGTGTCATTGATATTGCCTGAAACTTTGCAAGCAGAAGCAATTAATAGGGAAAATCCTTTTTCTGATATTCAACAAAAGCTAAAAGAGATTGGTTATTCACTCAATCATTGGCTATCAGCAGATGAATATCGCATTCCTTATTATAAAAACATTGTAGAAACAGCACCTAAGTTGCTTAACAATCAAGAGATTGTGATGCATTTAGATCGCCACAAAGTTGCAAATCATGCGTTGCAGACTATATTTTCAGATCGTGATTTGAAATTAGTGAGTGGTGTCAATGCTTCGAGTCATAGTCTTGGGTTTATTTGGAATTATTTACAGATTAACCCATTAGTTTTAGATGCTCTAGTGACAGCATCAAATGGTGAGCCAGAAGCATTTTATAATTTAAAACAAATTCCAGCGCCAAATTTCGATCATCAAGCTGCTCTGTTACAGCTTTCATCCTATCTCGCAAAACAGCAAGTGGCGTATAACTTAACGCAACAAGGGCATAGCATTGAGTTTGTAGAACATGCTCATTTAGCTGGTTTTGATCTGATTGTTGATGGAACGCCAATGCAGGTGAAATGTAGTTTGGAGCGGGAGAGCATTGAGGACTTTGCAAAAAGTCATCCACATATTGCGATCATTGTGAATATTGAGTTGGCCGATTTACAGGAACATTATCCATCCGTCTTTGCTGATTTAGCGCTGAGTTATGAGTCTGTACAACGCGCGGCACAAAATAGTCTGCAAGGTTCAGGACATGTAGATGACTATCTGCCTGTTCCTTTGATGAACACTGGCTTTGCAGTTTATCGTAATTTTCATACAACTCGACATCAACTATCGATCCGCCCTGATTGGCAGTATAAGCCGAATCAATCTTTGGTAAAAAATAGTTTGGCGATTGGCGCTGCAATAGGTGGTATTGTTTCAGGTTCGATTGGCGCTTTTGTGGTAGGTAGTTTTGCAGTTTATCGAACATGGCGGATTCAAAAAATAGAGCAGCGTAAGCCCTTACAAGAAAAGCAGCAGTTGCTAATGCAACGTGATCATTTGATGTACTTGCTCGTCGATTTTGCAGAGTGGTTCAATCACAATTTATTGAAATACCGTGTTGATTTATATGCTTATCAACTAAGACAAGTTGAAATGAAGTTAATGGGTAAAATCCCTGAACTTGTACTTTCTACGACGTTATTTGCTTATAAATTTGAAGCACATCAGCGTGCTGAAAAATTGTATCAATGGATTGAAAAACAACTGGCACACGACAATCCAAAATATAAGATTCAAGCGGGTTGGGTGGCTTTGGCACAATCCAGTCAATTTATATCGATCGAACTAAAACAACGTGTTCAAGAACTTAATCTTGAGTTGGAAAAATATAAAAAAATGACTCAGTATGGTCTGACACTCTCGTCTTTAGAGCAATCGGATGCTCATAGAAGATCACATCAACAAATGACCGCGATGGATAGGCGATTTAAAGTTCCATCGCAATCTTAGTATTCTTATTAGTTTGAAAATGAAAGTTTATGCTGCTGAGTTTTGAGTGTTATTGGTACTCTTCAAAACGAGGCTTGCTAACTTCACCATATCCATTTGGATAGTATTCAATTGTTTCTCAATCTGCTCAAAGTTGATTTTAGCAAGATCAAATTGACCATGAAGCAACGGCATGTTGAGTAACTGTTGATTGGCAACGAGAAGATTTTGGCGAATTTGATCAATTTCATTACTTTTTAAATTAAGTGAAAGCAACGTATCGTGTAGACCATGCAATTCTTGATTTAGATCGCCTGACGTTGCTTTCAGTTGTTGCACATTTTTATTTTGAATTGCTTGTTCTAAGCTATTTTGAGATTGTTTTAGCAAAGCAATATAGTCATCAGTTTCGAGCTGTAATTTTGCAATATCACGAGCAATATTCAACATATTGCCTTTGCTTAGATTTTGCGTGTCTTGAACAGAACTCGATTGAATAATTTCATCACTCATATTTTGTTCAATAGCCTGTTCTGATTGGATATTCGTACGATCTTCTTGCGGTGCTTGATCACAACCAGTCAAGGCGAATGCTGAAAGCAGTGTCATGCTTGAAAGAAAGGCTTTGATAGAGAATTTATCCATCATGGCTAAACACACACCAGATCATAAAAAAGGACGCTCACTATAATCAAAAAGTGTGGAGAGGGAATGGGTTGTTGCAAAGAGCAAACAATTTTTAAATAAGGGACAGTCACGATGAACTGTCCCTTATTTACTACCTTAGACCATTAACCATTTAAAATTTTGATAATCGAATGGTTTAAGACATTAATTAAAATATAGTCACCATTCACCTTGATCCATTGCTGGTTTTTGGCAGGTTTATGCAGGTGTTTGTATTGGGCGTAGTTAATTTTGTAACCTTGTCCGCGGTATGCACTCGGAACTTTCTGTCCTACTTTCCAATCTTTAGACGGATGAATTTTATTCTTTTGCACATTTGAATGTTGAGGTGCTTGAGAGTGTTTAACGACTTTTTGTGGTGAATGGTCATGTGGTGCCGCAAAAGCAGGAACCGCGATTGCTGTAGATAACGATAAGATTAGAATTTTAGCAATATTTTTCATGGTTCACCTATATGTGAAGGAAGTGCCGATGAAATGATTTAAACCTAAAGTTGCTAAAATAATGTGGATGTGATGTTTGAAAATGATAAAACTATGCATAAATGATGGATATAAAAAAGCATGTTAAACATGCTTTTTTAAATATATATTGATAAATATTTGATTTATTTTGCTAATTCAGCCTCGATTGCACTCACAATACGTTCGTCCTCCGCAGTAATATCTGGTGCAAAACGCGCAATAATCTCACCATTTTTATTCACGAGGAATTTTTCAAAGTTCCACAATACTTCAGGTGGATTGTTTGGTGTTAAGCCATAATCAACAAGATCTTTCCACCAAGGGCCTTCACCAGTACGCTCAGGAATTGCTTGCGTTAAGGTTTGGTAAAGAGGGTGCTTGTCATCGCCAGCAACTGATATTTTTGCGAAAAGCGGGAAATGCACATCATAGTTCAGCGAGCAGAATTGCTGAATTTCATCATTCGTACCAGGTTCTTGTTCTAAGAAGTTATTTGCTGGAAAACCGAGAATCTCTAAACCTTGATCTTTCTTCGCTTGATATAGCTTCTCTAAACCTTCGTATTGAGGCGTTAAACCACACTTTGATGCAACGTTCACGATCAATAGAACTTTGCCTTGGTATTGATCTAGATCAACATCTTGACCTTTGATGTCCTTAACTGGAATGTGATAAACCGATTGGCTCATGAGATATGTCCTAATTTGTTGTTGTAGCAAAACATCATTGTTTTAACTGCTATTCAAGCTAAGTGCAATGCCCATATTCGGAATGTATACAAATAATGAATACTGTGTTTTTGATTTCAAATTGAAGGTGATTTAAATGGATGCATTTTTTAGTTGAATTGGCGTTTGCCCTGTATAGCGTTTAAAGAACTCGATAAAACTAGAACTATGGTGATAACCCAAAGCAAATGCGAGTTGTTTAATAGTCATACCTTCACGGATTTGATTGATCGCAAAGATGATTTTCGCTCGATTACGCCACTCCGAGAGAGAAAGTTGTAATTCTTGCTGACTCAGACGAAGGATATGCCGTTCACTGACTGAAAATTGCTGCAACACTTGTTGGAGACTTTGATGAAAGGAGTCTGGTGCAGATAATTTTTCTAAAATTGGCGCGAGAATGGGATGTGTACTTTGCGGTAAATAATGTGAATAGGCTGGCGCTTGTTTCAACTGATCAAATAAAACTTGTAATAGATGTTCGAGATATTCAGGTTGAGCCTGTTGTTTTTGTTGTTCCAAAATTTGTACCACTAAAGCGCGAAAAAAAGGCTCAATGCTAAAACAGCGGCAACTCAACCCCAACGCTTGACCATATCTAGGATGTAGCCGAATACAGATATAGTGAATTTCATGTTCTACAGGCAGTGACTGATGCTCTGTACGAGGTGGTAACCAAAGTCCATAGCTCGGTGGGGATAGGTAGTATTGTCCTTCGATATCAAATTCTAAAGTGCCATTTAAACTAAAATTGAAGTCACCCCAAAGTGAAGAATGTGGACTGACAACATCATCCTTTTGGTAGAGAAATTCATGCACTTCTATACCATTTAGAAAGGGAAATTGTTCAGTCTCAGCACGCTTCATTTGAGGTCTCAACGTTTAATTTTCACAGGTAATTTTCGGGTTATTTAAACCTTTGGCTAAGGTGAAAATACTGAGTAATGCTAATGCGACAAAGCTAATCACACCATAAATTAAGATATTTTCATTGAAATGATCAACGACATAACCACCTAGAAGTGAACCTATTGCGATCATGACTTGGAACAATCCCACAAATAAAGGCATACCTTTTTCTACGGCATTTGGTGCATGTACAAACATCCAAATATTCGCTGAAGTTGGGAATGCACCGAATGCAAAGCCCCATAATGCTGTTAAAACAATAGCACCAAACTCATGTATTGCAAAAACTGGGAAACCAAAGAATACGATGGTAAAACAAATGCCGACAAAGGCGAGGGTATAGCGCACATTTAAATTACCACTATAACCTGCAAAAGCATTACCAAAAATACCTGCAATCCCGTACAGCAATAACAGGGAACTGATCGTTGTACCATCAAATCCTGCAATATTTTTAAAGAAGGGTGCAAGGTAACTATAAGCGCAGAAATGCGCTAAACCAATTAGCAGCACGATCAGCATCCCGCTACGTGCTTTAGGTTCGCGGAGCAATGCAGGTAAATCACGGAGATGAATGGCTGAATCTGGTTTAAGTTTTGGTAAGAAAATCAGTTGTAACACTAGGACCACTAAGCCAATCGCCGCCGTGATACCAAATGCACTTCGCCAACCATAAAATTCACTTAACCATGTCCCAATCGGTACGCCAAGTACCGTAGCGAAGGTTACACCAGCCATCACGATCGCTGTTGCTTTGGCAATCGGTAAATGTGCAGGAGCTAGTTTTCCACTTAAAGCAATCGCTGTTGCCCAAAAGCCACCAATTGAAATACCAAGAACCAGTCGACTCAAGAGTAAGACGTGGAAGCTATCTGCAAATGCAGTAATGGTGTTGGCAATGACCATGATCGCCGTGAGTAAAATGAGTACATAACGACGATCAAGTTGTTTGACGGCGATCGGGAGTAATGGTGCTGCAAGCGCTGCCATAACCCCAGGTAAGGTAATAATCAAACCTGCCGTACCGACTGAAATATTGAGATCAGTTGCAACGCTGTTTAACACACCAACGGGCAGAAACTCACTGGTTACAAGAGCAAAAGCTGCGATTGCGACAGCCAAGATCGCGAACCAACTACCTTGAGTTTGAGTTACCGTTGTGGGGTGAGCTTCGGGAGAGGGAGTGTGTTCCATAAAATTTTCCTTTATTATCAGTATTTTGATAATAAAATTAGGCGATAGGGATATTTTTATAACAATTGTTATAAAATAAAATAGTTGATAAAAATTGATGCGTCAATTAATTTAATAATGATCGTTATAAAATAATGTGTAACCCTTATGACAAATAACAATGTATCTGAACAAGAACCTTGTGATCATCCAGCAAAAAAGAAGCGTGGACGTCCAAAGTGCTTTGATGAGCAACAGGCCTTAGAAAAAGCGATGTTGTTATTTTGGGAGCATGGCTATGAAGCAACGTCGATTAGTGATCTCACACAAGCTTTGGCACTGACTGCGCCGAGTTTATATAGTAGTTTTGGAGATAAGACGACGCTGTTTTATAAATGTATCGATTATTATCTTGCACACGAAGCCTGTCCAATTGAAGCCATTTTTTTAGAAGCTAAAACTGCCAAAGTTGCTTTTGAGTTGTTTCTTTACGATAACGTGCAACGTTTGGCACAGCCAGATAAACCTTCGGGCTGTATGTTAGTTGTGGCGACGATGAACTGTTCTGATCATGCTCAAGAGGTGCAACACAATATTTTAGAAAAAAGGCTCAAGACCAAACAAAAATTACTTGAGCGTTTACAACAAGCCGTCGCAGAGGGGGATGTTGTAGAAACCGCACCATTACAAGAAATAGCGGATTTCTATGCCACTGTTTTACAGGGACTCACCATACAAGCAAGAGATGGCGCAAATGTAGAGCAACTGCATAAAGTGGTTGAGCACGCGATGCGAACATGGGATCTGTTCTAAAATTCGTATGTCGTAACTGCGATATAAATGTCTGAAATACGATATTTCAATTAAATTAGACATCTTTCACAATACACACATCAGGTAAATGTGCTGAGATTGATGATGGTTCAGTTGAGTAAATATCAAAAGTGGGCATTTGTTTTGCCACTGATTGCAGTGTTAATTTGGTCGCTTAATATCGCTGTAACGCGTTATGTTGCTGATTATATTTCACCTGTGAGTATCAGTTTCTATCGTTGGTTTGTCGCTTTTCTGATTTTAACGCCTTTCATGCTACCAAAAGTGTGGAAGCAACGCGCGGTGATTGGAAAAGATTTAGGTAAACTGGCCGTGTTGAGTGCGTTTGGGATGGTGTTATATCAAGGGCTGTCTTATACCGCTGCCCACTATACGACGGCGACCAACATGGGAATTGTGAATGCCTTTGTTCCAGTCTTTACCATTTTTATTTCCTATCTGATCTTAAAAGATGTGCCAAATCGCTTTGCAATCTTTGGCAGCTTACTGTCATTTGCAGGTCTGATCTATGTGATGAGTCAGGGGCATATCTCCAGCTTATTTGAGCAGGGTGGACACTGGGGCGATGCTGTTATGGTGGTTGCGGTTGGTTTCTACGCATTCTATGGTGTATTCCTCAAAAAATGGCAATTAAAGCTGCCGCTATTGACCAGCCTTTATGTACAAATTGGCTTTGCGTTATTGTATCACGTACCATTTTTACTTTGGTTTGGCTTAGATGGGATTAATGCTGACAATGCTGCAAGCGTGCTATATGCAGGTGTTTTTCCATCATTGATTGCGCCTTTATTGTGGATGGTGGCTGTTCAAGCAATTGGCCCTAACCGTACCAGTATTTTTATGAATCTTATGCCAGTATTTACCGCAATTATTGCCAGTCTTTGGTTATCTGAGCATTGGACAATCTACCATACGATTGGTGGGATGATGATCCTAGTCGGCATCATAATGGCACAGAAGAAAACCATGAAAGTACCTTCACAGTTAGTTGAAACGGCTTCTTAAATATGAAATGATGAGGTGTATTTGTTTAAAATAGCAACAAACGCACTAAATTATTTATTAGGCGTTCATTCTTTCTATATGATTTACAAATATATTTTCAATAATGTCGAAATTTACGATCAAAAAAAAGCTGAATAAAAATATAAATATAATTTTATTGAAATTTTAAAACTGACAAAAATGGTGCGCTTTTCACATTTTTTGTTAGATAAATAATATATTTGTATAAGTTGAACGATTGATCCATAATACTTTCCATAGCGAGCTGATTCGTTTTTAGAATGAAGACGTTGCTAACCAAATTGATGAACCCTCTGGATGTGATTTACACATCCTTTTTATGCTCAGTTATCCCTATATAACTGAGCTTTTTTTTTGTGAAATTCACTGATTATGCCCGAATGACTTCACCAGTAAGTGCATTGAGGATGCGGCTTGGTTGTTGGCTAAGCCCTAATTCACCCTCTAAATAATTGAGCGAATTACCAAAATAATTTTCTGTTTCGTGCAGACTTTGGGCTGGATTAAGACCCGCAGGATTGGCACTCGTCGAGACAATAAAACCACCAAAATGATTGCATAGTTCAACGCATAAAGGATGAGTCGTTACACGTACAGCCACTAAAGGATGTTGTCCTTTAATCCATGTTGGAATCTGTTCATCCGCTGGTAATAACCATGTGGTTGCACGCTCGGTTGGTTGACGATTTGACCAACTTGCAATGACTTGCTGACGGATTTCAGCGCTTAGACGATGTAGTAAGTGCTCTACTTGATTTAAATGACCCGCTAATAGAATAACGCCTTTCTCTATTGGGCGATGCTTCAGTTCGAGAATATTTTGAAACGCTTGTTCGTTGAATGGATCACAACCCAAGCCCCAAACTGCTTCAGTTGGATAGGCGAGCACCTGACCCTGTTTTAAAAGTTGTGCTGCTTCAGATGTTGAGGATGTGATCATAGGATGAGGATAAGTAAAAGATAGGGACTTACTAGTTTAAAGCATTGGTCGACAACGTAAATAGCGACCACCTTGTTGCATACATAATCCCAATAACTCAAGTTCCATTAACTGGGCAGTGAGTTCTGCGGCAGAAGTCGGGGAGCTTTGTGCGAGTTGATCGAGATCTTGTCCTACCCAATCAAGCTGCTGATACAGAGGGAGTAAATTCGTTGGAATGTGTGCAGGCGCTTCGACTATTTCTTTTTCTTTGCTTGGTTGTTGCTGTGTTTGCCACTGGGTTGGAAGTGCCAAATCTTCAATAATTTGTTCAGGATGATCGATGAGAATAGCACCCTCACGAATCAGTTGATGGCAGCCTTGGTGGAATTCACTGTAGATATGCCCAGGTATCGCAAACACTAGCTTGCCTTGTTCAGCCGCTTTATTCGCAGTAATAAGTGACCCACTTTGTAGAGCGGCTTCAATCACAACAACACCGAGACTCAGACCACTCACAATCCGATTTCTTCGCGGAAAATGTTGCTGTAAAGGCATTGTGGTTGGAAGAAACTCAGTCACGATAGCACCTGATTGAACAATCTGTTGTGCAAGCGTCTTATTTTGAGAAGGATAAACCGTATCTAAGCCTGTTCCCACAACGGCAATGGTTCGATGATGGCTTAAGCCACCACGATGTGCTGCTTCATCAATTCCATGAGCTAAACCACTGCTAATATAAAAACCTTTTTCACTTAAATAATAAGCAAAATCATACGCAACTTGACGACCATGTGGACTCGGTTTCCGACTCCCAACCATCGCAATTTGCGGTTGTAATAAAGCTTGTGCTTGTCCCTGACCGAAGAGAATCGGTGGATGATCTGAATAGGGTAGGAGTTGGGTCGGGTAGTCAATATCTTTTGGCGTGAGAATGAAGTCTGTGTGTTTCAGAATCAGCTGTACAATCTGTTCGAATTTCTGTTGGCCCTCAGGGCTGAGAAACTCGTCCAAACGTTTTAAATGATTGGCATGTAAACCAAGCTGTTTCCATTCTGGGAAACGATGTGATTGTGTTGCCTGTTCACAGCTTCCAAAATGTTGAATAATTTTTTGGAAACTTGAGAGAGAATGTTGAACCAAATACCACACCAACACAGTTTGGTAGTGATGGGGTGATAGTTGATTCAACATCGTTTAGAACTTAGTCATCAAGACGAGGTGGTTTGATGTCTGAACCCACTTTGATTGGGAGTTCACTTTCCAATACGTAGGCATAGCTAATACGATCAAAACTCTTAAAGATCATAACACTACCCACATATTGACCCGGTAATTTTACTTTCTCTTTGGTTTTTGGATCACGTACCGTTTCACCCTCTTGGTATGTGCTGAACACTTGACCGATTTCAACACCATCAGCTGTACCACGGTCTACCGTAACAACGCCATTTTTCGCGGCAGTACCGATTGATCCCATCACACGGATGACTTTACCGCCGTCACGGACTTGGTTTGCATCAGTCGGGTAGAATAAGGTGGGTAACATCGCGTCTTGTTCAAGCATCACGCGGTCACCACGACGAACTTCGCCGTTATAACTATCTGTGAGTTCAACTGTAGTAATGTCATTTTCACTGGTAATTGCAACGCCAGATGCCACTTGTGTGAGTTCAACACCTAAGTTTTGCTTTTTACCATTTTGGTCTAACACGATATAAGGTTGACCTTCACGGAATACGCCATAACGCTGACCATTTTCGAGACCTTGACCACGAACATAGACGCTTTGACCTTTACCAGCCAAGACACGGTTATCTGCTGTACCCAGAATATAAGGCGTATTTGCAATTGCCTCAGCAGGAAGTACCGATGTCCGTTCTAACCATTGTTGAATATGCGCCAGTGGAATAACAGGAACACTATTATTTAACGCTTCAATACGTACCTGTGGGCGTAAGTTAGATGTATTCCCAGAATAACGACGGATGATACCATCACAGCCATCGCCTTCATCTTTACCAATTAAAGGTTTACCGTTCAGGCTACAAAGAAGCAGTTTGTCACCTGGATAAATCCAGTGAGGATTTTTCACATGTTTGTTGCTTGCCCAGATTTCAGGCCAACGCCATGGCTTGCTTAAGAATTTTCCAGAAATATCCCAAAGCGTATCGCCTTTTTTCACCACATAAACGTTTGGTGCACCCGCTTTAACAGAAGGAGGGCTGACATTTGGACTTGCTGCATGAGCCAGATTTACGCTCATACCTAATCCCGCACAAATCGCAACCGCAATCAGTTGTTTTTTTAACCCCAAGGCATGAAATGATTGTATGCCGTTTAAAACCTTTTTCATTATCATAATTCCTAAAAATTATGTGTGTAGTTGCGCTATAATAACGACTTTACACACAATTTTTTGATCAAGCATTCCCTTCAGTTGGTTTTCTGATCAATGGCATAAATGAGGAACAGTATGGCCTTATTACCTATTTTAAGTTTTCCTGATTCCCGTCTTCGTACCATTGCTAAGCCAGTCGAAGAAGTCACTGATGATATTCGTCAGCTTGCAGCAGATATGTTAGAAACCATGTACGAGGCACCGGGTATAGGTTTAGCGGCAACTCAGGTTGATCATCATATTCAGCTTATTGTCATGGACCTTTCTGAAGAGAAAAATCAACCGATGGTGTTCATCAACCCCAAAGTCACTCCACTGACTCAAGAAACGCAGCCTTATGAAGAAGGCTGTCTCTCTGTGCCTCAAATATACGACAAAGTTGAGCGTCCGTCACGCGTAAAAATCGAGGCAATTAACCTTGAAGGTCAAGCATTTGAGTTAGAAGCTGACGAACTTCTCGCTGTTTGTATCCAACATGAAATGGATCACTTAAATGGCAAACTTTTTGTTGATTATTTATCGCCGTTAAAACGTCAACGTGCACGTGAAAAAGTCGAAAAAGTAGTTCGCCAACGTGAAAAAGAGAAAGTTACAGTTAAACGTTAAGTTGTACTGTCTTTAATTGAGATGTTTTCTTTGTTTCGTTGTGGTTTGTTGCTTGCATTTGCCGCGGTCTGTTTACAGATTGCGGTATTTTTGCAGCCGCTACTTCCGAAGCAGTATCAAATTGCACCAGTCTGTGAAACGATTACCAAAGCTTTATTGTTACCCAAAGTACAAGCTGAGCAGAGTCAATCACAGCACCATGCTCATCATCATTCACATCAACTTGAACAAACATCCGCATCTACATCGGCGCATGATCATCATGATCCAAGCCATCAGTGCCAGTATTGTACGGTCTATGCCAATCTGATATTGCCGCCTGAGTTGGGTGTAAAAGAAGTTCTGGTTCGGATCCAAGTTCGTTTAGTTGCGTATCAGCAAGCGTTTCGCCACGTTTTCTTCTTACTGCAACGCCTGTTTTTACTTCCCCAAGGGCGAGCGCCGCCACTCTTTGCATAAATTAAAACGTCAATTTCATTAGGGTTTTCAAAACCCTAGCCTAGTTTTACTTATGTTTTAAGAGAGACCGATCATGGCTCAACCTAAATTTTTATTACAACCACTGACGGTTGCGATTCTTGCTGCCTCAAATACAACAGTTTTATGGGCAAATACCGATGTACAGTCAGAACAACCAGCCCCTGTTGTTTTAGCGCCAATTGTTGTTACAGCGGTACAGCCGAATGATGCAAATGGATTGATTATCCATGCTGATCCTAAACAACCGATTCAACCCGTTCCTGCAACGGATGGGGCGGATTATTTACAAAGTATCATGGGTTTTAATGCCATTAAGAATGGTGGAACCAATGGTGATGTGACTTTCCGTGGCATGTTTGGTTCACGGATTAAGATGCTTGTTGATGGTAGTGAAAATTTGGGTGCATGTCCGAATCGTATGGACGCGCCGACTTCTTATATTCAGCCAGAAAGTTTCGATAAAATTACTGTGATTAAAGGGCCACAAACGGTGCAATATGCAACGCCTGGCTCTGCTGCAACGGTAATATTTGAGCGTCAGCCTGAAAACCTGAGTAAAGATCAGCCTTATCGTGGGCAAGCCAGTGTTTTAATCGGTACGTATGGTCGATTAGATCATAATGTAGAAGCTGCAATTGGCGATGAAACTAAATATGCACGTTTAAATGTGAATCGTTCTGTCGCAGATGACTATAAAGATGGGGATGATCAAAGCATTCACTCAAATTGGGAGCGTTGGAATGCTGATCTTGCCTTGGGTTGGAAACCAACTGAGGATTCGTGGTTGGAACTACGTGCAGGCAAGGGTGATGGTGAAGCTGCTTATGCAGGACGCACTATGGATGGCTCGCAGTTTAAGCGTGAAAGTTTAGGATTACACGCTGAACAGAAAAATATCACAGAGGTGATTAAGAAAATTGAAGCCCAAGTGGACTACAGTTATAACGATCATGTGATGGATAATTATAGTTTACGCACGCCGCCGATGACGACGATGAAGATGCACGGTATGGAGATGACTGTACCGAATAAGATGTCGATGCGCGTTGATCGCCGTACTTTAAATACACGTCTCGCAGTAACAACTGATTGGGATAAATTTAGCGTCGTTTCTGGTGTGGATACACAGCAGAATAAACATGGTGGTGACATGATTATGTATGCCATGCCATCCATGAACTCGCCGTATGCTGAAGACTTAAAATTCCAATCTTATGGGGCTTTTAGTGAATGGACATATGCCTTTGATCCAGATCAAAAATTAGTTGCTGGCGCACGTGTTGATCAGGTCAAGATTGATAATCTGGAAAATGGTAAAGACCGTAAAGATACTTTGCCAAGCGGTTTTATCCGTATTGAGAAGAATCTACCTGAGCATGGATTAAAAACTTACGCAGGTTTGGGCTATGTGGAACGTACACCAGATTTTTGGGAATTGTATAGCACGTCAACAGATCGAGGTGTTGGCACAACAGATATGATGGGTGTGACAACTTATCGTATGCTGGATAATTTAGACAATCTCAAGACTGAACGTACGGCACAACTTGACCTTGGCTTCCAAGCTGAACATGGTGCTTGGAATGCATGGGCATCAGCTTATGCTGGTTTGATTAAAGACTTCATCTTAATGGAATATACGCCAAGTAAGAGACAGCCATTGGCTCGTAATGTTGATGCCACAATTGCAGGCGCAGAAGCCGGTGTTGGCTATCAATTTACGGATCGTCTCCAAGCCGATGTTTCAACCATGTATGCTTGGGGTGAAAATACATCCGATGATCGAGCTTTACCACAAATTGCACCTTTGGAAGGGCGACTCAATCTTCGTTATGTCGATGAAAAATATAGTTTAGGTCTATTATGGCGTGCGGTTGCTAAGCAAAGTCGTGTGAGTTTGAATGAAGGTAATGTCGTTGGCTATGATATGAATGAAAGCAAAGCATTCAATACATTGGCAGTGAATGGAACTTATAAACTGACTGATGCTGTAGATGTTTCGGTAGGGATTGATAACGTTTTGGACAAAGCTTACACCGAGCATTTAAATAAAGCAGGTGCGTCGATGTTTGGTTACGCAGCTACTGAGCAGTTCAATAATATTGGACGTAATTACTGGATGCGTATGAGCATGAAGTTCTAAGTGATGAAAAAACAAGGTGGATGATTCCACCTTGTTTTATTTGTGCTTTTAAGCCAAGCAATCTTGTTTTGGCATCAAACTATCGCAATACAAGGGATTAAGAGCACATTGCAAATCATCGATTTGTTCTTGAGTCACATAACCTTTTGCTTTGAGATATTCAGCAACACGGTCATCTCTTAAGCTCAAGAACGCAGCATCATAAACACCTAAATCTACGAACATTGCAGCGGTTTCTAAACTATTAAAATGATCGAGAAATACATCATTTTCATGCATCAAGAATATATGTGTCAGTGCAGCTTGAGAATTTACTTTCAAACGTTGGGCCAATTGTTCTGGACGCGTTTTAATAAATAACAGATCAGAAAGTTCATCAAATTGAGTTTTATCTAATTCGCTGTTACCTGATTTGACATGCCCTAGCCATGCTTTAAAGACCAATACAGCACCGCCACGTAACAACATACTCCACATTTGATGACGTGTTCCATGGTCGAGATGTGCTGATTCATTTTCTAAGACTTGAAGAAACTGTTCTTCTTGCTGCGCTAACTTATCAAATAAGCCCAGTCCTTGAGGATGGTAAGCCGCAGGTGCAAAAACATCAAAATTTAATTCGTGGAAAACTTTTAACGCCAATGGAACAGCTGCTTGATACAGTGTGTTGAGTGCGCGAAGGTGAACATCATTAAGTTCACTTTGTCCAAAAACTTTTTGCCAGTCTAACTCAGGTAATAATGCGTTAGCACTGTATTGACGATAAAATTGTAGAGCATTCTGTTCTGAAATGGCTGAATTGCTATTCATGATCATTGTCCTTTATGACGGTCTTGTTAGAAACCCGAAAAGGAAAAGCCTAGGTTTCTATCAGTTTGATCAATTTATGAGGGATTCCGAATGCAAGTAGAATACGACTAAAGTTGTAGATAGCCGTTTTTATAATAATAAATAGTTTAAAAACAATATCTTGTATAATTGTAAGTAAGTGTACAAACGTTCACTAATGTAAGTGATAATTTTTGCCATAGGCAAAGGTCATTTGAGCACTTTGGTCAATTTTATATCAAATAAAGTGCCTTTTTCTGAACAGTTTTGCCTATTTAACAAAATAATTTGCTACTTAAGACATTGGCATGATTTTTAAGCCTGACAACCATGCACGCAAGCCAGCGGGTTTCAGTGGTTTTTTCAGTAAAACGATATTCTGTTGCTTCAAACGTTGCGGCAACTCAGGATCAGAATCAGCTGTAATTAAAGCCACAGGAATATTGGCAGTTCGATATTGTTCAATAAAATCGAGCCCACGTTGTTCATTATTCAAGTGCTGGTCAATGAGCCAGACTTGAATATCATTTTCTTGAATCAATTTGAGGGCTTCATCTGGCTCTGTTGCCGTGAAAATTTGGTAGCCCCATTTACTCAGTAGCGTCCGCATACCTTCCAAAATCGTTTCGTCATTATCCAAACACAACACTTTATATGCTGTATGTTGCAGTGCGGTCATGGTTGGCGTAATAGTTTCAATTTGAGGTGCTGCTGTGAGAGGCACTTCAATCATGAAGCATGAGCCTTTGCCAAGTTCAGAATAAACATGCACAGGAAAATCAAGCAGACTGGTCATACGCTGCACGATGGCAAGACCCAAACCAAGCCCTTGCTCGCCCCAAGGTGATGTATGTCCACAACGTTCAAATTCTTGGAAGAGTTTGACGCGTTGTTGTTCATTGATTCCTGGCCCTGTATCCCAGACACCGATTCGAATATGATTTGGACGTTGTGCTGAGCGAAGCACCCCAACGACGACACGTCCCTGAGCGGTATAACGCAATGCATTGCTAACAAAGTTCTGGATAATCCGTCGCATCCATTGAGGATCGGTATCTACCCAAAATTGAGTGTCATGGACTTTAAGTTGTATATCGCGTTGAGCTGCAATAGATTTGAATTGAAGTTCCAGATCACTGAGTAGATCATGTAGTGAATAAGGCTGACGCTTCGGTTGAATCGTACCACCTTCTAAGCGTGCAATATCGAGCAGGGCAGAGAGCATGCTTTCTGCACCATATAAGGCACGATCTAATTGCTGTAAAGTTTGTTGATCTTCGGGACTTTCAACACTTTGTTCCAATGCCGTACTAAACAAGCGAGCAGCATGCATAGGTTGAAGTAGATCGTGGCTGGCTGCGGCCAAAAAGCGACTTTTTGATTGATTGGCTTTGTCTGCTTGTTCCAAGGCAAGCTGCTGTTCAGTCAATGCATCGGCTAACTGGCGTGTACGATCACTCACTCTTTCTTCGAGAATGGCTTCATTTTCACGGAAAGCCGTAATATCAGCAAATGTAGTGACAAAGCCACCGCCTTCAATGGGATTTCCGCGCATTTGAATCACTAGGCCATCTTTACGAATACGTTCGAATTCATGGGCACTTCCTACTTTCATCCAATGGATACGTTTACGCACATGTTCTTCAACAGGGCCGGGGCCACATTCTCCACGTTCCGCGTTATAGCGAATCAAATCAGCAATTGGACAGCCGACATAAACCAAATCCTTTGGATAATCAAAAAGTTTAAGGTATTGATTATTCCACGCGACCAAACACATATTTTTATCGACCACACTCACCCCTTGGGTCATGTGGTCAATCATGGTCATCAATAAATTTTGATTAAAGCGCTGCCATTGAGATGCTTGGTCTAGAATGTTGGCGACTTGTCCTAAAGCAAGTCCATTATTGATCAAGGCTGTGGTCAGTAAGGTACGTGCTGAAGCTGCACCGATAATCCCCGCGAGATATTGTTCGGTAAAACGCCACCACATCCCATTCGCCACATGATTTTCATTGAGTACGACATGATTTTGTTCACAAAATTGCTGGAATGCTTGGGTGGTTGGTCGGTCACCTGTGATTCGCTTCGCCAATGCCAATAGATCACCTACTTTGAGACGCGCTGCGTTGTGGTGTAAATCGGTCAAATCTGTAGAGGTTTTGGCAGAAGGAAGGGGTTTGCTTTCATAATAGAAAAAGCTTTCAGCCTGTATCTGCTCTGCCACACTTGGGCGATAAAGGCGAGAAACCCAAATATAGGATGCGATATTTAATCCAAGTGACCATAAAACTCCATGAGTTAGTGGTGCAAAAGACTCAAAGCCAAGTATGGCTTCAGGGCGTAGACTATTAATATCAAATGGGCCAAATAACAAAATATGCTGAGCAAAGTCTTGGTAATGATCAGGTAGGCTGCGCAATACAGTTGGGAATAAGAGTGTATAGCTCCACATCAAAAAGCCAATGATTAAACCCGCATAAACTCCCTGACGACTTGCCCCACGCCAATATAAACCACCGATTAACGCAGGTGAAAATTGTGCAACAGCACTAAAGGCCAATAAACCAAATACAGAAAGTTGGTTGATATCATTGAAGAAATGGAAAAATAAGAATCCTAACAGCATCACGCTGACAATGCTGATGCGTCGAGTTAGCTTTAGTACTCTTGGTAAATGTTGATCTTGGCGTGAAATGATTTTAAAGCGCCAAAGTGCAGGCATGATCAAGTCATTACTGAGCATGATTGATAAGGCAACCGAGGCCACCAATAGCATTCCTGTAGATGCTGAAAAACCACCTAAAAATGCCAATAAAGCTAACCATTCTTGTTCATAGCTCAGCGGTAGAGCAAGTACTGCAATGTCTGGTGTACCAAGGGATTCAGGTAAAGAATGCAGTGCCCAACTTGCGATTGGGATAATGGCAATAATGGTTAAAATCAAATAAACCGCAAACCAGCGACGTGCACCACGAATATGTTTTTCATCTCTTAATTCCACCACAGCTACATGGAACTGGCGTGGTAAACAAATCATGGCTAATGCGGCTAAAAGCGTTTGAATCCAGAAAGTTTCAGGTACGCCAAGCTCCTGTAAATCATGAAAATGCTGACTGACATCGGTGCTGACTTGTTTAATATTTTCAGGTGATTGTAATAAGAAAAAACCAGCAACACAGAGCAAAGCAAATAACTTAACAAAGGATTCAAATGCCACAGCAAGCATTAAGCCGCCATGTTGTTCGGTGTGGGCAATATGACGTGTTCCGAATATCATTGCCAAAATCGCGAGCAGAGCAGTGAGCAGTAATACGCTATTTGTGGTTGTCGTCACATGCGCATTTTGTTCGAGAATGACGGATGCACTGAGCGCAATCGCACGCAACTGCAAAGCAAGATAAGGAATAATGGCGATGACGGCCAAAATTGTGACCAGTGCGGCGAGGCTACCACTTTTGCCGTAACGGGCAGCGACAAAATCTGCAATTGAGGAAATTGCATGATATTGCCGAATACGCCCGAGACGTTTCCAAATATCGTAACCAAACCAAATAAAAAGTAATGGGCCGAGATAAATTGGCAGAAAAATCACGCCTTCACGAACTGCTGCGCCTGTTGCGCCGTAAAAAGTCCATGATGAGCAATATACGCCTAAAGTTAAACTGAACAGCAGCATTCGACCGCGCATACTCAATCGACTTGCATGTTTTTCTCCAAAAAATGCACAGCCGAATAGCACCACGATATATATGGCAAGAACCCCAATAATAAGCCAGCTATTCATATTGCCCACGTGATCAAATTCCATTTTTTATCATACCCGATACACAGGTACTGAGATGAGTAGAGATTTGCATTTAGAGACCAAAGTCTAAGTTACGAGTCAAGCTAATTCTTGTTAATTTGGATAATGAAAAATCCCATTTGAAAAAGGGGTCCATGGTTGGACACAAAAATAAGGAGTTGGTTATGGATGATTCACAGGTAGATCGAATTCTACATAATCCAAAGTTTCAAGAGATGGTTAGCAAGAAGCGTACATTAAGTTGGACATTAACAGCAATTATGTTGGTTATCTACGTCGGCTTCATGCTTTTGGTTGGCTATAACAAAGAGTTTTTAGCAAGCTCATTTAGCGGTGGTGTGACGACATGGGGTATGCCTCTTGGTTTAGGTATTATCGTGTTGTCTTTCGTGTTGTGTGGTGTGTATTCATATATCGCTAACAATAAACTCGATCAGTTAAATGAAGATGCCCTCAAGGAAGTTGAGGCGATCACACATGAAAAAGGGATGCACTGAGATGAAAGGGACATCATTTAAAGCGACATTACTCGCGCTCGTAGGCCTACTCAGTTCCAGTCTTGCTTTTGCTGGCCCAGATTTAGGTGCAGCAGAACAGCAAGCAACCAACTGGCATGCGATTATCATGTTTACGATCTTTGTCGGTTTCACATTGTTCATTACTAAATGGGCAGCGAAACAAACGCAATCGACTCAAGATTTCTATACTGCTGGTGGTGGTATCAGTGGTTTCCAAAATGGTTTGGCGATTGCGGGTGACTATATGTCAGCAGCATCCTTCCTCGGTATTTCTGCTTTGGTGTTTAGCTCAGGCTTTGATGGCTTGCTCTATTCACTTGGTTTCATGGTGGGTTGGCCGATCGTTCTATTCTTAGTTGCAGAACGTTTACGTAACCTAGGGAAATACAACCTTTCAGATGTTGTGTCTTTCCGCTTAGAGGAAAAACCTGTTCGTACACTTGCTGCATTAAGTTCATTAGTGGTTGTTGCATTCTATTTGATCGCTCAAATGGTAGGTGCAGGTCAGCTAATCAAACTATTGTTTGGTTTGAACTATAACATCGCTGTCGTAATCGTGGGTTTACTCATGATGGCTTACGTGATGTTCGGTGGTATGTTAGCGACAACTTGGGTGCAAATTATTAAAGCTGTGCTATTACTCAGTGGTGCAACTTTCATGGCATTCATGGTGATGAAAGCAGTTGGCTTTAGCTTTACCAATATGTTCAACCAAGCCATTGGTGCTTATGGTCAAGCGCATAGCTTAAGCTGGGAAGAGGCGGCTCATATCATGGGGCCGGGTAAATTGGCAGCCAATCCAATTGATGCATTATCGCTTGGTCTTGCATTGATGTTCGGTACAGCAGGTTTACCACATATCTTAATGCGTTTCTTTACTGTTAAAGATGCAAAAGAAGCACGTAAATCCGTTGTTGTAGCAACAGGTTTCATTGGTTACTTCTATCTTTTAACGTTCATTATCGGTTTTGGTGCGATCTTATTTGTTGCAAACAACCCTCAATTCCTTGATGTAGCGAAAGCGGCTATGACAGGTAAGTTAGAGTTAGTTGGTGGTAACAACATGGCTGCGGTTCACTTAAGTGATGCTGTTGGTGGCGACCTGTTCATGGGCTTCATTTCAGCAGTTGCTTTCGCGACGATCCTTGCCGTTGTTGCTGGTTTAACACTTTCAGGCGCTTCTGCGATTTCACATGACCTTTATGCAAACGTATTCAAGAAAGGGAAAACGACACCTGAATCTGAATTACGTATGTCTAAAATTGCAACTTTAGGTTTGGCGATTTTTGCAATGATCCTCGGGATCCTGTTTGAAAAGCAAAACGTTGCGTTCATGGTTGGTTTAGCATTCTCAGTGGCTTGTTGTGCAAACTTCCCAGTTCTTGTGTTATCAATGTTCTGGAAAGGTTTGACGACTCGCGGTGCAGTGATTGGTGGTGTGGTTGGTTTACTTGGTGCAGTGATCTTAATTATCCTTTCTAAAGCAGTTTGGGTAGATACATTAGCGATTTCTGAATCTGCACCTAACCCATTCAATGGCCCAGCATTATTTGCAATGCCATTATCATTCTTCTGCTGTTGGTTCTTCTCTGTAACTGATAAATCAGCACGTGCAGAAAAAGAACGTAAAGCATTTGACGCTCAGTTCGTGCGTTCAATGACAGGTATCGGCGCTTCTGGTGCATCTGACCACTAAGCTCAACGATTCAAAAAAGCCCTCATGAACTGAGGGCTTTTTTATGTTTTATTGATGCATACTGGCAAGTTTTTGACCTTGATTGCGATACAAAGACAATCCCATTTTCTGTAAATTTCGACCTTTCTCTTCAAGGAAATGATTTAATTTCGGAAGATATTTTGCACCGCTATATAAAGTTAAATTCCGACAAATCAGATAATAGGCAAACCATGACGCTGATTGTGGTGCCAAGCCTAAGTTTTTCATTTTCTTACGACCTATAAAAAACTGGGTAATTTCTAAATGCTGTCGATAAGCCAATTGCTGCTGAAAGCCTCTTAAATAACGATATTTACGTTCAAAAGGCTCTTTCGATAAGCTAGAACCCAATGAAATACTGCTTTCATCCGATTTAGGATGGGCAAACTGCATCCAATAAATCAGCTTCCAGCCTTCAGACTCTTTATCGACGAGCCATTTTTCTTCAACGCCCATCAGCCAACCTGCATATTTCCAAAAGTGTAGGAAACTTTCGACTTCTTGTTGTGTCGGAAAAATACCTAGTGCACGAATGCCAAGTAACACGACTCCACTAAATGCAATATTGGTCATGGCTTGATCATATTGATTGATCGGCAAACCCCAAGTCTCAGCATCCCATTTCTCAGATTTTTTAAGCTGATGGCGGACTAGAGAATGAATAAAGCGAACAAAAATAGTTGAGGTAAAACCTTTACTAAAACGTTCGAAGCCATCTGGTTCAGTAATATCAACCCACCATTTGGTTGTTTCGGCGAGACGTGTTCCAGCTTGCTTTTTTAAGGCGCCTGTCAATACCAAAGGTTGATTAAAACCTGGATACATGTAGCCCGTCATGAGTGATAAGTCTCGAAGGATAAAACCATTATTTGCGCCTAAGCGATAAGTAAATTTAATGGCCTCATCGATTTTGCTTTGCTCATACCAGTGTGGTTTTGCTTCAATCATCCTGAAAAACCGAGCAAGTTCTGGGATCTCATGTGGAAGTTGATCAATACCTTCATAAAGAGCTATTTCAAAATATTTACGATGCTCTCGAGGATTCTGCATGACCCATTGCATGACTTGATCCATGGGTTTATCACCACTTTGTAAAGCATTATTCAATGCTAAATATTCGTCATAGCTGGGCTGCACATCTTGATCAATCATATAGCGCAAGATCTTGGTTTTGAGATTGGATTGAATCATTTCTTCAAATGAAGCTAAACGTGTCGGTTTGTTGATGCTTTGCATTGCATAACACCTTTGCTTGTTATTTAATCAAAGCTTAATATGAATAATTATTCGCATTCAATTCGCATTTATTTTGAGGTTGGAAATGAGAAAAAGACCGCAACAACAGCGTGCAAAAATGATTGTAGAAAGTATTTTAGAGGGAACACAAAAATGTATTTCTGAAAATGGGGTATTACAACTGACTACACCAAAAATATCTGAAAAATCAGGTGTTAGTGTGGGTTCTATTTACCAATATTTCGAAAATAAAGAGCAAATTGTTGCTGAACTATTACTAAGAAAAAGTGAAGATTTGGGGCAGGCACTTAAACAGTTGGTCATGCTACAACAACATGCAACTATTCAAGACATTATCACATTGAGTATTGCATTTGGCTTTGAATCGTTAAAGTCAGATCATGGTTTCTTTATCGAAATCTTGAAGAATTGGCATGCTTATAGTGATTCTGAGGCGGCCCAAGTTTTAGAAAGACATTTTTTAGAAATAGGCATGTATTTATTTGGTCGTTATTATCCGCAATGGGACTTTGAAACACTAAAACATAAATCTTTTGTGATCATTAATAGTACTTTATTTACCATGATGCGTTATGCCAGTAAAAATACTTTTTTGATCGAAGAGCAACGATTACAACAAGAACTTTCCACGATGATTGTGACATTTTTAGATGCAACATAATTGAGTAGATCAGAAACAGATGTGATGCGCCGTGATAAATAAAGGACAATAACATGCAAACTTTACGACAATTTTGGAATGCTTTTCGTTTGCTACCATCTGCTTGGCTGCTCATGGTCCAATTAGCCTTACTCATTTTTAGCACCGTGACGTATGACGATAATCAATATAAAGCGTTGACATGGTCACTGGGTGTTTTAGCCTTGTTAATTATTGCAAAAGTTATTCGCCAGTCGCCAGTTTTTACTTTTTGGGGACTGTTTTTTGTGAGTGGGGCATTTGTATTTTCGATTCTTATTTTTATTGGTTTTGATAGTCAAATTGTTCAAATTACAGCACATAGTTTTGAAGCACTCGCTTATTTCTATGCGGCTTATGGGTTGATTCGTTATATGTTTGCAGATCGTTATCTGACAAAGGATGAGTTGTTTGCTGCTGGTGCGGTCTTTACTTTGATCGCATGGGCATTTGCCTTTCTTTATAGTATTTGTCAGATTGTCATTCCTAATAGTTTCCAAAATCCAAATCAGCCACAAGAACTACAGCGATGGTTAGATTTATTATTTCTCAGCTTTAGTTTGCAGTCAGCGACAGGACTTTCTGATGTCATGCCAATTAGTCCTGCGGCTCGCGGAATTACCATGCTGCAAATGTTTGGTGGGGTAATGTATTTCGCAGTTATTGTTTCAAGATTAATTGCCTTGCAATACATTCCGCATGTTTTGAATAGGTCGACAAAAGAGAAAAATTAGCTTTTGTTACAGCATTACAACTGCTTTATTTTTCACATTTTTTATACTATTGAACGAGTTTTGCGTGTTCTGAACTCGCTTTTATTCACATTGTGAATGCCTTATTTGACGTTAAAGTCTGTCGATTATCATTACAAAAACATGGGGGAATCATGCCTTCCAAAACAATATCCTCGTTGTCGAATGTCAACAGGAACGTATTCTTTAGTACAGTACTGATTATTGCAATGTTCTTGGTCTTTGCAATTGTCGCACCTCATCTATTTGAAACATTAACCTCTCAAGCTAAACAGTGGATTACGGATTCTTTTAGTTGGTTCTATATTCTCTGTGTTGCTATTTTCCTTGTGCTTCTCGTCTACATCGCCTGTTCTTCCAGCGGAAATATTAAGTTAGGCCCTGATCATAGTCAGCCTGAGTACGGGAATGGTTCGTGGTTCGCGATGTTATTTACAGCGGGTATGGGCGTCGGTCTGATGTTCTTTGGTGTGGCAGAGCCTGTCATGCATTATGTAACCCCACCGAATAGTGACCCTGAAACCGTAGCCGCAGCCAAAGAAGCTTTACGTATTACGCTCTTCCACTGGGGCGTACATGCTTGGGCTGTATATGCGTTGGTTGGTTTATCACTTGCTTATTTTGCCTATCGTCATAACTTACCTTTGAAAACGCGTTCTGCGTTATATCCAATTATTGGTAAACGTATTTATGGTCGATGGGGTGATGCAATTGATACCTTTGCGACCGTAGGTACCATATTTGGTGTTGCGACCTCACTCGGCTTCGGTGTTCTGCAAGTCAATGCTGGATTAAATTACTTATTCGGTATTGAACAAAGTGTTCCCACTCAAATTGGATTGATTATTTTTGTCAGTATTTTGGCTGGACTCTCTGTTTTCGCAGGTCTTGATAAGGGCGTAAAACGTTTATCAGAACTGAATCTAATTCTTGCTGTACTTTTAGTCGTTTTTGTTTTCTTGGCAGGTCCAACGATTCATCTATTACGCACAACAGTAGAGAATACAGGGCAATATTTATCTAATCTTTTTGTGATGACGTTCAATTTGCAAGCCTACGATTCAACAGGTTGGATTGGTGGTTGGACAGTATTCTACTGGTCGTGGTGGATTGCATGGTCTCCATTTGTTGGGATGTTCATTGCTAGAGTTTCTCGTGGTCGAACAGTTCGAGAATTCATTCTCGGTGTCATTTTGATTCCAACAGGCTTCACGATTGTATGGATGGGATTCTGGGGAAATGCTGCACTATTTAGCATTATGCAAGAAAATAATATTGCTTTAATGGAAATGGTGCAGAAGGATTCGTCAGTAGCACTTTTTGAGTTTTTAAATCATTTACCATTCTCAGGTCTCATGAGTATGGTGGCTGCCATTCTAGTGCTTTTATTCTTTGTGACTTCTGCTGACTCTGGTGCTTTGGTTGTTAATTATTTAACTGCTAACACTGAAGATACGCCTGCATGGCAACGTGTATTTTGGGTAGTTTTAATTGCTGCATTGACAGTGTGCTTATTATTAGTCGGTGGTTTGGCAACTTTACAAGCGTCTATGTTGGTTAGTGCTCTGCCTTTTGCCTTAATTATGATGTTGATGGGGTGGGGACTATTAAAAGCCTTAAATCTGGATGCAACTAAAGCCAGAATGTTGAATGAGGCCCGCACTACGCCTAGAGCGATCAATAATCCAAGAAGTTGGCAACAACGTTTAGGATTGATCATGCACTATCCTCACACTGAAGAGGAAGTGAAGGTTTATATTGATACTCAAGTCAGAAAGGCTTTTGAAAGTATCCAACGGGAGTTCAAGCGCCGTCATCTTGAAGTGGATATTCAAAATACTGAACAAGGTTTGCAGTTACGTGTTGACCATCACCATGAGATTAACTTTATCTATACGGTATATGCACATGAAACAGTGCCACCAAGTTTTATGTTAGGACAAGGCGATGCGGATGAGGCTCAATATTATCAAGCAGAAGTTTTCTTAAGAGAAGGTGGACAAAACTATGATGTGATGGATTGGACACAAGAAGATTTGATTCAAGACATTATTGATCAGTATGAACGTCATCTTTACTTCTTAAATATTGTAAGAGGCACGGCTTCTTAACAGAAGACTCTAATTGAAATATTGAAAACAACGGTTTTGGGTTTCTCAAAACCGTTGTTTTTATTTAGGAGATTAGCTTTTTAACATGTGGAGAATGCCTGAAATATTTTTTAGCCCAATGGTTTGTTTAAAATAAGAACTAGAAATAAAGATAAAGCAGTTTTATTGCTTATAATAAAAACATATTTTAAATAAAATTGAATAATTACAATTGCTTATATGATTTTATGCTGCTTTTAAGATGGTTGATAAATTTTAAACCATATAAATCAGTGGATTAGAGTTACTTGAGTTTAAAAATAAAACAACCAAATAATTTAAATTTCAAAAGTGCTTGCAACGGCAGTCAAATACTGTAGAATGCACATCCATCGGCGGTGATGCAGATAAAAACTTGTTGATAAACAAGGATTTGGCTAGATTGGTTAGATTCTTGGGTTGGTTGATAAGTTTATAAAATATCTAAATTACCTGTTGACTTTGAAGAAATTTAGAGTAATATAGCCGACCTAGCTTGATGGTGGCGAACCATTGAGAAGATCATTAAGAGAATAGAAGAACAACTTGTGTGGATTTTTACTAGTTGATCAATCGATATATATTATCATTGATAATTGGTAGAAATTTCTCGAAGTTTATTTGAGCAAATTTTTTGTCAGTAATTGATGAGCCAGAATTAGCACCTTGTCTTAACTAAGGTGCAAAATGATTTTAACTGAAGAGTTTGATCATGGCTCAGATTGAACGCTGGCGGCAGGCTTAACACATGCAAGTCGAGCGGGGAAAGGTAGCTTGCTACTGGACCTAGCGGCGGACGGGTGAGTAATGCTTAGGAATCTGCCTATTAGTGGGGGACAACATTCCGAAAGGAATGCTAATACCGCATACGTCCTACGGGAGAAAGCAGGGGACCTTCGGGCCTTGCGCTAATAGATGAGCCTAAGTCGGATTAGCTAGTTGGTGGGGTAAAGGCCTACCAAGGCGACGATCTGTAGCGGGTCTGAGAGGATGATCCGCCACACTGGGACTGAGACACGGCCCAGACTCCTACGGGAGGCAGCAGTGGGGAATATTGGACAATGGGGGGAACCCTGATCCAGCCATGCCGCGTGTGTGAAGAAGGCCTTATGGTTGTAAAGCACTTTAAGCGAGGAGGAGGCTACTAGTATTAATACTACTGGATAGTGGACGTTACTCGCAGAATAAGCACCGGCTAACTCTGTGCCAGCAGCCGCGGTAATACAGAGGGTGCGAGCGTTAATCGGATTTACTGGGCGTAAAGCGTGCGTAGGCGGCCATTTAAGTCAAATGTGAAATCCCCGAGCTTAACTTGGGAATTGCATTCGATACTGGATGGCTAGAGTATGGGAGAGGATGGTAGAATTCCAGGTGTAGCGGTGAAATGCGTAGAGATCTGGAGGAATACCGATGGCGAAGGCAGCCATCTGGCCTAATACTGACGCTGAGGTACGAAAGCATGGGGAGCAAACAGGATTAGATACCCTGGTAGTCCATGCCGTAAACGATGTCTACTAGCCGTTGGGGCCTTTGAGGCTTTAGTGGCGCAGCTAACGCGATAAGTAGACCGCCTGGGGAGTACGGTCGCAAGACTAAAACTCAAATGAATTGACGGGGGCCCGCACAAGCGGTGGAGCATGTGGTTTAATTCGATGCAACGCGAAGAACCTTACCTGGCCTTGACATACTAGAAACTTTCCAGAGATGGATTGGTGCCTTCGGGAATCTAGATACAGGTGCTGCATGGCTGTCGTCAGATCGTGTCGTGAGATGTTGGGTTAAGTCCCGCAACGAGCGCAACCCTTTTCCTTACTTGCCAGCATTTCGGATGGGAACTTTAAGGATACTGCCAGTGACAAACTGGAGGAAGGCGGGGACGACGTCAAGTCATCATGGCCCTTACGGCCAGGGCTACACACGTGCTACAATGGTCGGTACAAAGGGTTGCTACCTAGCGATAGGATGCTAATCTCAAAAAGCCGATCGTAGTCCGGATTGGAGTCTGCAACTCGACTCCATGAAGTCGGAATCGCTAGTAATCGCGGATCAGAATGCCGCGGTGAATACGTTCCCGGGCCTTGTACACACCGCCCGTCACACCATGGGAGTTTGTTGCACCAGAAGTAGGTAGTCTAACCGCAAGGAGGACGCTTACCACGGTGTGGCCGATGACTGGGGTGAAGTCGTAACAAGGTAGCCGTAGGGGAACCTGCGGCTGGATCACCTCCTTAACGAAAGATTGGTGACTGGTAAGAATCCACAACAAGTTGTTCTTCGAAGATGTATCTGAGGGTCTGTAGCTCAGTTGGTTAGAGCACACGCTTGATAAGCGTGGGGTCACAAGTTCAAGTCTTGTCAGACCCACCACTACTGACGAAGTGATAAATAATCACAAGCTGCTAGATGAGAAGATATGTCGTTCATTATGATTGTAAGCTGGGGACTTAGCTTAGTTGGTAGAGCGCCTGCTTTGCACGCAGGAGGTCAGGAGTTCGACTCTCCTAGTCTCCACCACGTACTTTACGGAGTACGGGCTAAAGATTACAGAACTTAGTAAGTTGAAAGCTTATTAACTTCTGTGATTTATCACAGTTTACTACGCACCGACGAGGTGGTAGTTAATCATTAACAGATTAGTAGAATTGAGTCTGAAATAAATTGTTCACTCAATTCATTCGAAAGAATGAAATTGAGAACTAGCAAAAACACTGAATCAAGCGTTTTGGTATATGAATTTAGATTGAAGCTGTATGGTGATTAAGTTCACAGACAACGAATAGTAGCAATTAAGTTTGCAACGGTAACACTCACTTGTATGTGTTAACGACTGTTTGGGGTTGTATAGTCAAGTAATTAAGTGCATGTGGTGGATGCCTTGGCAGTCAGAGGCGATGAAAGACGTGATAGCCTGCGAAAAGCTCCGGGGAGGCGGCAAATATCCTTTGATCCGGAGATTTCTGAATGGGGGAACCCACCCGCTATAAGGCGGGTATCAATAACTGAATACATAGGTTATTGAAGCGAACGAGGGGAAGTGAAACATCTCAGTACCCTTAGGAAAAGAAATCAATTGAGATTCCCTTAGTAGCGGCGAGCGAACGGGGAGCAGCCCATTAAGTTGTGTGTGTTCTAGTGGAACGCTCTGGGAAGTGCGAACGTAGAGGGTGATATTCCCGTACACGAAAGGGCACACACAATGATGACGAGTAGGGCGAGGCACGTGAAACCTTGTCTGAATATGGGGGGACCATCCTCCAAGGCTAAATACTCCTGACTGACCGATAGTGAACCAGTACCGTGAGGGAAAGGCGAAAAGAACCCCTGTGAGGGGAGTGAAATAGATCCTGAAACCGCATGCATACAAGCAGTGGGAGCACCTTCGTGGTGTGACTGCGTACCTTTTGTATAATGGGTCAGCGACTTACATTCAGTAGCAAGGTTAACCGAATAGGGGAGCCGTAGAGAAATCGAGTCTTAATAGGGCGTTTAGTTGCTGGGTGTAGACCCGAAACCAGGCGATCTATCCATGAGCAGGTTGAAGGTTGGGTAACACTAACTGGAGGACCGAACCCACTGTCGTTGAAAAGCCAGGGGATGACTTGTGGATAGGGGTGAAAGGCTAATCAAGCCTGGTGATAGCTGGTTCTCCCCGAAAGCTATTTAGGTAGCGCCTCGGACGAATACCATTGGGGGTAGAGCACTGTTTCGGCTAGGGGGTCATCCCGACTTACCAAACCGATGCAAACTCCGAATACCAATGAGTACTATCCGGGAGACAGACTGCGGGTGCTAACGTCCGTAGTCAAGAGGAAAACAATCCAGACCGCCAGCTAAGGCCCCAAAATCATAGTTAAGTGGGAAACGATGTGGGAAGGCATAGACAGCTAGGAGGTTGGCTTAGAAGCAGCCACCCTTTAAAGAAAGCGTAATAGCTCACTAGTCGAGTCGGCCTGCGCGGAAGATGTAACGGGGCTAAAACTATGTGCCGAAGCTGCGGATGTATACTTAGTATACGTGGTAGGGGAGCGTTCTGTAAGCCGATGAAGGTGTATTGAGAAGTATGCTGGAGGTATCAGAAGTGCGAATGCTGACGTGAGTAACGACAAAACGGGTGAAAAACCCGTTCGCTGAAAGACCAAGGGTTCCAGTCCAACGTTAATCGGGGCTGGGGGAGTCGACCCCTAAGGCGAGGCCGAGAGGCGTAGTCGATGGGAAATTGGTTAATATTCCAATACTTCTGTGTAATGCGATGAGAGGACGGAGAAGGTTAAGTCAGCCTGGCGTTGGTTGTCCAGGTGGAAGACAGTAGGCATGCATCTTAGGCAAATCCGGGGTGCTCTATGCTGAGAGTCGATAGCAAGCTGTACTTGTACAGTGAAGTGGCTGATACCATGCTTCCAGGAAAAGTCTCTAAGCTTCAGTTACACAGGAATCGTACCCGAAACCGACACAGGTGGTCAGGTCGAGTAGACCAAAGCGCTTGAGAGAACTCTGCTGAAGGAACTAGGCAAAATGGTACCG
Organism: Acinetobacter venetianus RAG-1 = CIP 110063; assembly: GCF_000368585.1. Taxonomy (GTDB): domain Bacteria; phylum Pseudomonadota; class Gammaproteobacteria; order Pseudomonadales; family Moraxellaceae; genus Acinetobacter; species Acinetobacter venetianus. The sequence continues at coordinate 1,296 of NZ_KB849560.1, read as the reverse complement.
TAACTTCGGGAGAAGGTACGCTGCTGACGGTGATGGGACTTGCTCCCTGAGCGGTTGGCAGCCGCAGAAACCAGGCCGCTGCAACTGTTTATTAAAAACATAGCACTCTGCAAACACGAAAGTGGACGTATAGGGTGTGATGCCTGCCCGGTGCTGGAAGGTTAATTGATGGGGTTAGCGTAAGCGAAGCTCTTGATCGAAGCCCCAGTAAACGGCGGCCGTAACTATAACGGTCCTAAGGTAGCGAAATTCCTTGTCGGGTAAGTTCCGACCTGCACGAATGGCATAATGATGGCGGCGCTGTCTCCAGCAGAGGCTCAGTGAAATCGAAATCGCTGTGAAGATGCAGTGTACCCGCGGCTAGACGGAAAGACCCCGTGAACCTTTACTGCAGCTTGACATTGAACTTTGACCTTACTTGTGTAGGATAGGTGGGAGGCTTTGAAGTTGGAACGCTAGTTCCAATGGAGCCGTCCTTGAAATACCACCCTGGTAATGTTGAGGTTCTAACTCTGCCCCGTAATCCGGGGCGAGGACCATGTCTGGTGGGTAGTTTGACTGGGGCGGTCTCCTCCTAAAGAGTAACGGAGGAGTACGAAGGTGCGCTCAGCGTGGTCGGAAATCACGCGTAGAGTATAAAGGCAAAAGCGCGCTTAACTGCGAGACCCACAAGTCGAGCAGGTACGAAAGTAGGTCTTAGTGATCCGGTGGTTCTGTATGGAAGGGCCATCGCTCAACGGATAAAAGGTACTCTGGGGATAACAGGCTGATACCGCCCAAGAGTTCATATCGACGGCGGTGTTTGGCACCTCGATGTCGGCTCATCTCATCCTGGGGCTGAAGCAGGTCCCAAGGGTATGGCTGTTCGCCATTTAAAGAGGTACGCGAGCTGGGTTTAGAACGTCGTGAGACAGTTCGGTCCCTATCTACCGTGGGCGCTGGAAATTTGAGAGGATCTGCTCCTAGTACGAGAGGACCAGAGTGGACGAACCTCTGGTGTACCGGTTGTGACGCCAGTCGCATCGCCGGGTAGCTATGTTCGGAAGGGATAACCGCTGAAAGCATCTAAGCGGGAAGCCTACCTCAAGATAAGATTTCCCTAGGAATTTATTCCTCTAAAGAGCCGTTCGAGACTAGGACGTTGATAGGTTGGGTGTGGAAGTACGGTGACGTATGAAGCTGACCAATACTAATTGCTCGTGAGGCTTGACTATACAACACCCAAACAGTTGTTGTATTCAAGATAAATTCAATACATAACTTGATTTAGTGAAGAAACTAGTTACAATACAGACC
>NZ_KB849559.1 GCF_000368585.1 Acinetobacter venetianus RAG-1 = CIP 110063 | reverse complement strand
CTGACGACAGCCATGCAGCACCTGTATCTAGATTCCCGAAGGCACCAATCCATCTCTGGAAAGTTTCTAGTATGTCAAGGCCAGGTAAGGTTCTTCGCGTTGCATCGAATTAAACCACATGCTCCACCGCTTGTGCGGGCCCCCGTCAATTCATTTGAGTTTTAGTCTTGCGACCGTACTCCCCAGGCGGTCTACTTATCGCGTTAGCTGCGCCACTAAAGCCTCAAAGGCCCCAACGGCTAGTAGACATCGTTTACGGCATGGACTACCAGGGTATCTAATCCTGTTTGCTCCCCATGCTTTCGTACCTCAGCGTCAGTATTAGGCCAGATGGCTGCCTTCGCCATCGGTATTCCTCCAGATCTCTACGCATTTCACCGCTACACCTGGAATTCTACCATCCTCTCCCATACTCTAGCCATCCAGTATCGAATGCAATTCCCAAGTTAAGCTCGGGGATTTCACATTTGACTTAAATGGCCGCCTACGCACGCTTTACGCCCAGTAAATCCGATTAACGCTCGCACCCTCTGTATTACCGCGGCTGCTGGCACAGAGTTAGCCGGTGCTTATTCTGCGAGTAACGTCCACTATCCAGTAGTATTAATACTAGTAGCCTCCTCCTCGCTTAAAGTGCTTTACAACCATAAGGCCTTCTTCACACACGCGGCATGGCTGGATCAGGGTTCCCCCCATTGTCCAATATTCCCCACTGCTGCCTCCCGTAGGAGTCTGGGCCGTGTCTCAGTCCCAGTGTGGCGGATCATCCTCTCAGACCCGCTACAGATCGTCGCCTTGGTAGGCCTTTACCCCACCAACTAGCTAATCCGACTTAGGCTCATCTATTAGCGCAAGGCCCGAAGGTCCCCTGCTTTCTCCCGTAGGACGTATGCGGTATTAGCATTCCTTTCGGAATGTTGTCCCCCACTAATAGGCAGATTCCTAAGCATTACTCACCCGTCCGCCGCTAGGTCCAGTAGCAAGCTACCTTTCCCCGCTCGACTTGCATGTGTTAAGCCTGCCGCCAGCGTTCAATCTGAGCCATGATCAAACTCTTCAGTTAAAATCATTTTGCACCTTAGTTAAGACAAGGTGCTAATTCTGGCTCATCAATTACTGACAAAAAATTTGCTCAAATAAACTTCGAGAAATTTCTACCAATTATCAATGAAAATATATTCGATTGATCAACCAGTAAAAATCCACACAAGTTGTTCTTCTATTCTCTTAATGATCTTCTTAATGGTTCGTCACCATCAAGCTAGGTCGGCTATATTACTCTAAATTTCTTTAAAGTCAACAGGTAATTTCGATATTTTATAAACTTATCAAACAACCCAAGAACCCAACCAATCTAGCCAAATCCTTGTTTCCCAACAAGTTTTTATCTGCATCACCGCCGATGGATGTGCATTCTACAGCATTTCAGATCAGACGCAACCCCCTTTTTTATTTTTTATTACCGAGTGAACATTTTTAAGCCAAATTTACATTTCTTCTTATATTTTTCGAGCGAATTTGTTTTAATACTATGAGAACAACTAAATTGTATTCCTCATATATATGTTTTGCGTTAAGTGACGCAATCATTTTAATGACTGTATTTCGCTCTAACAGCGATTAAGGACTTATATGCATTACTCGAATTTTATCTTGCTTGGATTGCTAACTGCTGGAGCATGTTCATCCGCATTCGCACAAGAGACATCCAATGAAACAGCAGATCAAACTAATGCTGTAAGCACTCAAGTTGTTACAGAGCAGAAGCCTTCTACTATTCAGGCTATCAAAGATTTAAAGCATCTCACTAGAAATGATTTAAAAGTGAATGCAAATGCCGCTCAACCAGATTCAGTTAAAGACCCATTACAACCGTTGAACCGTCAGTTTTATGCTTTCAATGACATGTTAGACCGTAATGTATTAAAGCCTATTGCAATTCAATATGTCGCAAAAGTTCCTGAACAAGTTCGTAGTCCTTATCGCCAGTTCCGGAAAAACCTAGGTGAGCCTTGGAATGCAGTAAACCAATTAATTCAAGGCCGCCCAGCTCGTGCGGCTAAAACTTTAGGTCGTTTTACCGTAAATACATTAACGACTTTAGGTTTCGCAGATCCTGCTCGTCGATTAGGCTTACCAACCGAAGAAGAAAGCTTTGGTGTGACTTTAGGTTATTATGGTGTTCCATCTGGCCCATATGTGATGTTGCCGTTCTTTGGTCCAAGTACTTTCCGTGATGGATTTGGTTTAGCAGCTGATAGCTATGGCCGCCCGCAAAAATATTTACTGGATGATCAAGAAGGAATTTACTGGTCAACCAATGTATTACAAGCTATCGATGCACGCTCTCAAATCTTGGATATTGAAGAAAGTCTGCAAGGTGATAAATATTCAATGATTCGTGATTTTTATTTACAACGCAAAGCATTCCAAATCGCAGAGAAACGTGGTGATTCGAATGATATCTCTTTCGTTGGGGATAGCGATGATTTAGATGATGGTTCATCTGAAGAACAATAATGTATCGCAATCAATATTTACAAACTTCTGTATTGTCAGCACGTTTAACTGCTGGCAATGCTTTGATTTAAGTCATCTTTCATCTATGATGAATTTATAATGATCATACAAAGGATTGGCTATTCATCTATGTATTTCATTCAACCCACGCGTTCCATACCTTGTTTAGATCAAGCTTTAACAGAGTTACCAAGTTTGCAAATCATTCAAATTGATGACTTGGATTTATATGATCAAACAATTATTGCTATTGCTGATGTACAAGATTTTTTAAAATATCAATGGAAATTACCAACAATTGTTCTTGCATTTGAACATGAAGGTGCAGCATTGGCACAGGCTTGGGAGCAAGGTGCTTTAGCGGGTTGGGTTTGGGATAATTTGCCTAAAAATCCTGTTCACTCTTTATTTAAGATAGATGCACAATATAAGCGTAATCAGGATAGTAGGGATTTACCCTCTGCTGCAGAATTACAAAAACGTCTTTTGCCAAATCCAATTGAGCTACCAAATTATCAATTTGAATCTTTTTTCCAACCATCAGCCTATTTATCTGGTGATTGGTATGACTATTGGAAGTTAAATGATCATGAAGTGCTTTTTTATTTAGCGGATGTATCTGGTCATGGCGTCACAAGTAGTTTACTGACCTCATGGATGGCTGCTTTTCATGGCCGTTCAAAAACACCTCGTCAACTCATTCAAAAACTGAATGCAATGTTAGTTCAAGAAAATATTGAAAAACATATCACCATGGTTGCAGGTACATTAAACCTTAAAACCAATACCGTTTGTTGGTCTAGTGCAGGTCACTACCCTCCTCCAATTATTTTAGAACAGAACCAACCACCAAAAATTTTAACAACAAGTAGCTTTCCTCTAGGTTTAACTGAAGACTTAGAGGTTGAAGAACATCATTGTGTATTAAGCCATCACTCTCGGTTTATTTTGTGTTCAGATGGTGCTCTAGAACCTTTTGATGGTGGACTCAATGATCAGTTCAACCAATTGGTCGAACATCTACAAAATGACTCATTTCAAGCACCTGATCATGTAGCAGATGACATTGCAATTCTCAGCATATGCCGAATGAATTAATATAAAAATCAAAAAGTTATTTTTTTAAAAGCATCTAACCACTTGTGTCTAGAATATCACTATGGGATAATTTTATATCCTTTCTCTGAAAATGGCATTTATATGTCAACAGGTCATGTTGAATATGCAAGTTTGAACGGAACGCATATTTTCAAGCTTATTGGCGAAGTCCGTGCTCATTCTTGTATAAGTTTAGACAAACTACTCAACAAGATTGAACAACAGCAAAATGTTGTTGGCGCAATCGTTGATTTAACCCAAACGACGTTTATTGACAGCACTGTTTTAGGTGTACTTGCAAAATTAGGTTTAAAGCTTAAACAAGTTCATCATATCCAAGCAGTTATGCTATCAACGAATCCAGATATTACAACCTTGGCCAACAGCATGGGGCTAGGGCAGGTTTTTGTGATTTTAAATTACTGTGGCGACCCAAGTGTTTGTACTTTAGAGTTGACTGAAGAGCAACATGTCACCCACAGTGCAATGTTGAACACGGTTCTTGATGCACATAAAACGCTTATGCGCTTAAACGAAAATAATCAAAATATGTTTGAACCTTTAGTTAAACAGTTGCAAAAAGAACAAGATTGTTTAAATCACGATGTACAAAAACAAAATGCTTGATCGTTGAAATAACAATCGAGGCACCTATATGACCTTACTTGCTGTTTCCCAAATGAACTCTCAAAATGACATTGAAGCGAACTTCGTTGTCATTGAATCATTGATCCAGCAAAGTAAGGTTCAAGGTGCAGAACTCATCGTATTTCCTGAAAATTTCGTCTGCTTTGCAGCAGGCAAACAACGCGATACAGCCGAACAATTTGAAAGCATCCAAGCTCGTTTAGAGCAACTTGCACATCGTTATGAAATTTGGATCGTTGCAGGTACTCTGCCCTGTCCTTTTCGCCCAAATGGTTCAGTAATTACCGATGGTCGAGTACGCACAGTTAGTCTATGTATTAGCCCAGAAAGAACAGAGGCTCGTTACGACAAAATTCACTTATTTGATGTGCAAGTCAGTGATGCTGTCGGAGGATATCAAGAGTCTAAATTCTTTGAACCTGGCGAAGACGTTATTGTTGCAAAAACACCTTTTGGTCATATTGGTTTAATGGTTTGCTATGACTTACGTTTTCCAGAACTTGCCTTAACACTACGCCAACACGGTGCCAACATATTAACCGCACCAGCAGCCTTTACCTATACAACAGGACAGTTACATTGGCAATTGTTGCTACAAGCGCGTGCGATGGATAGCCAATGTTATGTTTTAGGCGCAGCGCAGCAAGGTTGGCACGGCGAAAAGCGTCAAACATGGGGTCATTCAGGAATTACTGATAGTCGTGGTCAGTTATTGCAAATGGTCAATCATGAAGGTACTGAGTTAATTACCAGCACTTTTGAACTTGAAGAACAAGAAAGTGTGCGTTCATCAATGCCTCTAATGCAACATCGTCGAATCATCAACTACTAAATTCTTCTAAATCATTTATAAAACTTTCACTTTTTGACTCTAGCAGTCAATTTTTATCTAGCTATAAAAACTATGATCATGATTTAATAGGCATTATTCATCATCGTAGAACAAAATAAATACGTTCTGCTTGTAAGTTGATGTACCCTTCGCCACTCACAGCAATTAAGTTGTATTCATGTTTAAATTTATTCCTATTTTATTTTTTATAGGGGCAGCCGCACAAATCCATTCTGCATCAGCAAATACAGAGGTTGATGTGGTTAGTTCTTCTTTACCTACTCCACAAAATTTATCACTGAACTTTTTTGGTCAATGGATTATTGGATGGGGAACAGGTGCTGAGGGTGCAAGACAACGTTTGAGTAGCATTCAACGTGAAGATGTTGAGATCATTAAGCAAAAAGGTACAACTTTAGAAATGATCAAAGCATGGCAAGAGTATTATGAACAAGAAGCACAGAATAGTTTGGATAATCCCACCGCACGTTATCGAGCACGTTTGATGAAAAGAATCGCTGAATTTTGGTAGTTTAAATATCTTTATAAGTACGATCAGCATTCAAACGCTTCGTTATTTTTTATTTTAATCACCTGCAAACACTTTAGCTATTCGCAGATCAAGATATACTTAATTGAATTGAAATCATTTAGAGATGTACATGGGCGAAGAACATAATCAACTGTTACTCGATAATCAGTTATGTTTTCTAATTTATTCGACCAATCTTGCCCTGCATCATGTATATCGTCAATTGCTCGCACCACTTGGTCTAACTTATCCTCAATATCTTGTCATGCTCGTGCTTTGGGAAAAAGATCAGCTTACTGTGTCCGAAATCGGTGAAAGATTATTTCTTGAATCCTCTACCCTAACACCTCTACTGAAAAAACTAGAAACATTAAAATTAATTACTCGCCAACGTTCTACAAAAGATGAAAGACAAGTGATTATTACCCTAACTGGTCAGGGTGAAAAACTACAAGAACAAGCAATTGATATACCGAATCAAATTGCTCAAGCAGCCTCATGCACCCCTGCAACGCTATCTGAACTAAAACAGCAGCTCTCAGAACTGCGTCTTAATCTGACAAAATAATATACAAATTTACAAACCAATAACTTGTTTTTTAATTTATATCGTGTACGATTTAATTGCAAACAATATTTATTTAAAGGTAAGAACAAATGTCTCTAGAACAAGTCGTTTATCGTGCGAAAGCTAAAGCAACTGGTGGTCGTGATGGCCGTGCAACATCATCAGATGGTGTACTAGATGTTAAATTAGGTGTACCTAAAGAAATGGGTGGTGCTGGTGGTGAAGTCACCAATCCAGAACAACTGTTTGCTGCGGGCTATTCAGCATGTTTCTTAGGTGCTATGAAGTTTGTTGCGAACCGCGATAAATTTAAAATTAGTAAAGATGCATACGTTGAAGGCGAAGTTGGCATTGGCCCTATTCCAAATGGTTTCGGCATCGAAGTGACTTTAAATGTCTATTTGATTGGTATGGAACAGGCCGAAGCGGAACAACTTGTCGCAGCTGCTCATATTGTTTGCCCATATTCAAATGCAACACGCAATAATATTGATGTGAATTTTAATATTGTGACAACAGCTTAATTTTTCAGATAAAAAAAGCATGGTTAACCATGCTTTTTTAAATCTTGAACTGGCTTATTCTTCCGCAGCTTCGTTAGTGACACGTAAAACTTCCTCTAAAGTCGTTTTACCTGCCATAACTTTTAGCAAACCATCATCACGAATGGATGCTGCCTGACGTCGAGCATGATTTTCTAACTCATATTCAGCTGCATTACCATGAATTAAACGACGCATAGATTCATCAACAGGCACAATTTCATAAATCGCTGTTCGTCCACTAAAACCAACATGAGAGCATTTGTCGCAACCATGAGGTTCTGGTAGCTCTAGATGCTCATCTACTTTCAAGTGTTGGAAAACTTGACGTTCAAAATCATCTGCCTTGCGCCATGTCACACAATGAGGACAAAGTGTTCGAACGAGACGTTGTGCAATAACACCGATTAATGAACTTGCAAGCAAGAATGGTTCAATGCCCATATCTTTCAAACGCGTCACCGCACCAATCGCAGTATTGGTGTGCAGTGTAGATAAGACCAAGTGACCTGTTAGAGATGCTTGCACCGCAATTTCAGCAGTTTCAAGATCACGAATCTCACCAACCATCACCACATCTGGATCTTGACGCAACATTGCTTTTAACGCACGCGCAAAGGTCATATCAACCTTGGTATTGACTTGTGTCTGACCAATCCCCTCCAATTGATATTCGATAGGATCTTCGGCTGTCAAAATATTACGTGTATTATCATTTAGATCAGATAATGCTGCGTATAAAGTCGTCGTTTTACCCGAACCCGTAGGCCCTGTAACCAAGATGATGCCATGTGGACGATGTACCAACTGCGTCAGTCGTTCATAGTCATTCTGCATTAATCCCAAATGCGTCATATTTAAACGGCCCGCTTGCTTATCCAGCAAACGCATCACCACACGTTCACCATGAGAAGATGGTAACGTTGATACACGCACATCGACTTCACGACCAGCCAAACGTAAAGAAATACGACCATCTTGAGGAACACGCTTTTCAGCGATATCCAGTTTAGCCATCACTTTGATACGAGACACAAGCAAAGGTGCAAGTTCACGGCGCGGTTGCACGATCTCTCGTAATTGACCATCGACACGTAACCGTACAGAAAGCTTCTTTTCAAAGGCTTCAATATGGATATCCGATGCACTAACACGAATTGCCTCCGACAATAACGCATTAATCAAACGAACAATCGGCGCATCATCTTCTTGATCCATTAAGTCTTCAGCTTCAGGAACTTGATCTGCCAAACTCAATAGATCAGGATGATCCTCCAAACCTGCTGCAACCTGTTGAGATTCGCCAGTATCGCCAGCATAGCTAGAACTTAATAAGGCATGGAACTCTTGATCTGTACAAAGTTGATCATGAGCAGCTTTCCCCAAAATTCGACGAGCTTCCTGCAAAGCAATACGTGCGGTGTCCTTCCGTCGCACGATAAAAACTTGATCACCTTCATAACGTAGTAAAACGCCATGTCTTTTCGCAAAACTATAAGGAATTTGTATTTGTTTAAGTATTTGCATCACAAATTATAATGATGAAAGGGATAGTTGAGTGTACTCTAAGCAGATTACAGCGTGAAGTCTGTTTAGCATACTCACAAAGGAATTTTGCATCTTGTCTCAAAATAATCAATATGAAATGCCCCATTCCGACTCTCTAAAGTGGTGGGGTGAACAACAGTTTGAAATACAACAAGCCAAAGCTTGGCAATTCGGTTCGCTGCTATTTCGCCTCACTCGCGGCATTAAAGAATGGCGCTTGGAATATCATCGCCCTTTTACCCAACATGATTACGAGCAACATTGGCAAGTATTAAACGATACTGAATTTGCGATGCCAAAACCCGCCAGCATTGAACGATACATGTTTCAAAAAACGAATGATTCATTCCTATTAATGCCGCGTTTGGCTGATCGTTCCGTGGTGATTAAACCCGTTGATCCGATCTATATTCCTGCTGGGCAGCGAGGAACACTGTATATCAGCACGCCTCTTTGGATCGCAGGTTTAGTTGATGGTATTTCAGAGCCTCTTTTTGAAGTTCCAGTGATCCAACCGAAAGACACTTGGTTTGGTAAAGATGCTCAACATGGTGAAATCTGCTATGCAACGTCTGTCGATGGTCGCACTGATTTAAATCTGTTAAAGCCACGTGCTTTTAGAGCAGTTACTCCGATTGAATTCCACAACATTAGTCAACATCAATTACGGTTTGATCGTATGAATGTTCCCGTCCCTGCACTACCGTTATTTTATAGTGAAGAAACAGGCAGACTCTGGACTTCTCAAATCAAAGTGTATTATGAAGGGGCAGATCAACCCGCGCGCATTCGTATTGAGAATAAAACACCAACCCAAGCTGGGGCTGTGACCTATGTCCATCCACCACGTGCACCAGGTGGTAACTTATTCAATATGTTTGATTCATTCTTTTAAGAGGTTGATATGGCGCAAACCAATATTCCTAAGGATGTCGCATCTAGCTTTACTGGCATCTTTACCAATATTAATTTAGAACGACTCAGTGAAATCACTGTTGCCGTGATTCTGTGCTTTATCGGCTTTGTCATCGCACGTTTGATATCGAATGCATTTATTCGAACGATTGGTAGCCGCTTTAATGCACATCAACGCTTATTATGGCGTAGAGGTATTTTCTACTTTATTTTCCTACTCTTCATCATGACCAGCTTGAGAGAAGCAGGATTTAAAATCAGTGTCTTCTTGGGTGCAGCGGGTATCTTAACTGTGGCTTTGGGTTTCGCTTCTCAAACTTCTGCCTCTAACTTAATTAGTGGATTATTCTTGATTGGTGAGGGTTCTTTTGAGGTTGGAGATACCATTCAGATTACCTTGATTCGCGGACAAACAATTGAAGGTGAAGTCATCTCAATTGATCTATTATCCGTAAAATTACTCACCCTCGATAATGTTTATATTCGACTACCAAACGAACAACTCATTCGAACCCCAGTCATGAATTTATCCAAATATCCAATTCGACGTATTCCAATTACGCTTGCCATCAATTTCCATGAAGACATCATCAAAGTTAGACAAGTACTGTTAGATGTTGCAAATAGATACCCATATGTAATGGATGATCCTAAACCTGCAGTGACTGTTACAGCATTTAAAGAGTCATCGATTGAGATCCTTTTTGCGGTCTGGTGTCGTCAAGAAAACTATATTCAAGTGCGGGATGAAATGCAGGAACGCATCCGTAACGGTTTCCTTGATAATGAAATTGAGATTCCAGTACCGAAGATGGGGCTAATTGACCGACCTCAACCTTTGGCAAATGATGAAATAGACCAATATGCGAATCAGAAAGCATTGAAACTTGAAGGTAAAGAGAGCTAATCAGCTCTCTTTTTATTTTCACTCAAGGTCGGAGGTAAAGGCGCTAAATATGCAATCACCAGCATGACGATACCCGATCCAATAAATGAAATCACTCGAGTTAAAGTTCCGCTTTGCGATAAGTCTAATAACAATAGTTTTAACACCACAATTCCCAATAGCGCCGCACCGACAAACCAAATTTGGCGAATATGACGACGACTGGAAAAAGTCATTAGGATGAATGCCAAAATTACCCAGAGTAACGTCAAACTCAGCTGAACATCACCATTTGACCAAATTGCACCACCCCATAATGGTGTTCCAAGATAATGATGCATTGCACGCACAACAACACTGCTCAGTACAAATAAACCTGTCAAAATCGTCGCTACTTTAAAACCCCACTCAATTGATGGGTCAGCACTGAAATCATGATGGTAAATTACCCAGAGCACACCGATGAACATCAACAAGCTCAATAAGTCTGTTAGGTTCAGCACTGGTAAGAAATAGAATTGTGTTGCTGAATATGGATCAATATTCACAATCACCAGCCAAAATAAAGTGAGACACCAAATCGGGAGCTGCTGAAGTTGTTGGATTCTATTGGAATAAAATAACCACAGTCCGTACACAGCAGGGACTATCGCCAAGGCAACAATAGGAATGATTGGGAAAATCGCTAAACCAATGATTGCTAAACTTAGCCATAGCAGAGTCGCACCGATCATGAGTAATGTTTTTGATGACGTCGATTGCAAACTGATCAATGTACCTGCAAGAACAATCGCCGTTACGGCAAACGTTATTTGCGTTAAAGCACTCGGCCAATGCCAAATTACATAGACATTTGCAGCAAAGCTCTCTCCGTACAATAAAAATAACAATCCACTCAACAGAATCAGCTGTACGTTATGCCATTGCATCCTTGATTTGAACTGAACAACCAAACTAAATAAGGCCAAACAGAGAGTTGAGATCATCAAGTAAGGACTTAAGCCATAATGTTGCCAATGCAGATACTCAACACCTGCAACCGCGCCTGCATACATACCTAAAGCGAGGAAAACACCACTCAACATGCGTGCACTGAAATATTTTTCAACTTCTTGATAATGCAATAAGTAGAAAGCCGAAATAAATTGAGCCGAAGCATAAATAACAGTACTTAAAATCGGGAAATGATCATTTGACCAAGCTTGGAATAACAATGCGACTGAGCTGAGTAACACCAAAGCTACACCAAGATAACGACTTAAACGATAACGTTCGGTCACTCCCCAAACAATCAGTGCCGTGCCCTGAATCACCCAACCCACAGATGTCCAATGTGCCCCTTTCGCGAGTGGGAAAATCAGTGCAGTAAACACCATGGCAAGAATAAAAAAGCTTTTTGCCAAGATCGAAAGTTGTGGATGCTGACGTTTAATCCAAACATGCAACAAAGTATAAGTTAAACTTAGAACAGCAGCTCCAATCGTAAGTGCCTGTGTTGAGTTATGCATCAGATAGGCGTGTAGTGAAAAACCCAATACAGGCACACTGAAAATCAATCCAACGTCTAAGATAGGCTGCAAACGTTGGGCTTTAGGTTCTACCTCTTTAATTTGGTTTTGAGCACGTAGCATCAATTGGCTATATCGAATACTCAACCAAATAAATAATCCGATATGCAACCATAAAATCCAGTCTAAAGTATCGAATTGATGCGTCTCTGCATAAATCCCAATCGTTGTGCCGCCAATAAACATCGTGGCAAAAAATGCAATTTGGTGCAGGATTTTCCAAGGTTGAATAAAATTAACCGCAGCCACGGCTAAATTGATCAAGAAGTAATAGCCAAACAAGAAAATCACATCAGGATGATTTTGTGGAATAAGCAATGGCGCAAGATAAGCCATAGTTAACGCCAACATTGCCAAATACAATGCTTGTTGCCTTAAGCTTAGGTAAACTGTTGCCAATAATAAAATGACAAATAAAGTACTGGCTGTACTTAGATTGGAAATTACAGCGAAATGATGTGAAAAAATAAGTGTCAGAAACACAACAGCTAAACCAAGCCCCTGCAATGCGACCGCAAATAGTTGATTCTTTTTTTGCAACCAATAACCAGCAATAGTCGTCACAATCCCTGCACTGGCAATAAACCCCAGCTTCACGCCCAAACTAAGCTGCCAATGCTCACTGGCAAAACGTAATAATAAAACGACTCCCACCATCAACACAGCGACGGCGACTCTTAAAATCGGATTACCATGAATCATCCAGTCGATTGCAGGTTGCCACCAAGCAGGTTGTTTTAATTTCGTTTCAGAGTCTTCAGAAATTAGACTTTCATTGGTTTGTTTTTGTGGAATCGCTTGATCAGCTTGCATCCACATCGGATGTTGATCATTTGTAAGCTCATTTGAGGTATAGGTTGGTGCTAATTCAAGATTTTGATCATCAATAGAAGCCTGAGGCGTTGGCATCTTAGTTTCAGCAGAATGTGTCACGTATTGTTCTAAATGCAATAAACGTGTCTGAAATGAACTGATGGTTTGAATCAAGCACAACATCAGAACCAATAAAGCCCCACCCGCCAACCACATCCATGTATTGGCATAAGCAAATAAAGTAACTAATGCAGATGCATAGATCACCAACTTTTGCGAAGTAATGCTCGTTGATTGGGCAAAATAGCTCGGTGCAGTGCGTTCAAGCTGCTGCAAACGCTGATGAATTTCCGAGAGTATGTGCACAATTGCAACGGTTAGTCCAATTGCTGAAGCAACGACAATACCTTGCCATCTAAATGCAATTGCGCAACCCAACAACACAGTCAAAGCAACCAAGACAATGACAATTCCCTGTTTATCTTTTTTATACATGGACTTATATCAGTTCATATAACTTCATTGCAGCTATATTACTTGATCAGTCCATAAGCAACCCACTTTACATACAAAATTCTGCAATTTTTAGACGACATGGCAAGTCGTATTGATCCACCTCGAAATAAGACAGGCATGACTTTTTCACGTAAAATACGCATCAGTTCATAATAAGGATTTGCACAATGCCACCTTTTGTCTTGGTTGACGGGTCATATTTTTTATTTCGTGCTTTTCACGCTCTGCCGCCATTAACAACATCTACTGGCTTACACACCAACGCAATTCGTGGTGCAATTTCTGCAATCCAAAAATTGATGCGCCGTACTCAACCGACGCACATGGCAGTTATTTTCGATACACCTGAGCCAACATTTCGTCATAAATTATCGCCGATTTATAAAGGCGATCGCCCAAGCATGCCTGAGGAATTGTCTCAACAAATCCCATATTTACATGCATTAATTAAAGCTCTAGGCATTCCTTTATACAGTCTGCCGGGTGCTGAAGCAGATGATATTATTGGAACACTTACCAAACGTGCACTCTCGGAAGGTCATCATGTGCTCATCTCAACAGGTGACAAAGATATGGCGCAGTTAGTCAATGAGCATGTGAAACTTGAAGATAGTTTTAAAGAACGTGTACTCGATGAAGCAGGTGTTTTAGAAAAATTTGGGGTGCATCCACATCAAATTATCGATTATCTCACCCTCATGGGTGATGCCTCTGATGGCATCATGGGAGTACCAGGTGTTGGTGCAAAAACAGCAGCAAAACTCCTGACTGAATATGGCTCATTAAACAATATCATCGCCAATGTTGATCAGCTTAAAGGCAAAATTAGCCAAAATATTAAAGATAATTTAGACAACATCAAAATTGATCATCAGTTGGCCAGCATTGTCTGCGATCTTGATTTAGCTTTAGATTGGCATGATCTTAAACTTGCCAATCCAAACGTCGATCAACTCCGTGATCTTTACACTGAACTAGAATTCCGTAATCAATTACAGTCTTTGGATCATCCGAATAATCCAAACAGTTCTGCATATCAACAAACTTCAAAAAGTATCGTCAAAGCAGAACAAAAAACTGAGCAAGTTGTCACCGAAGATCATGCCAATCTTTCTAGTCAAGATGATCAACTCGGTACAGCCACCTATCATACGGTGCTCACCCAGCAAGATTGGAATGTATTGTTCGACCGAATGCAGCAAGCTGATCACTTTGCAATTGATACAGAAACCACCAATCTCGATTATCGCTTTGCGGAATTGGTTGGTTTTTCTATCGCCTTTGATGCGAATGATGCCTATTACGTACCTGTGGCACATGACTATGAAGGCGCACCTGAACAGCTTAATCGTGAGCAAGTTCTCGCTCAAATTAAAGCCATTCTTGAAAATGACAACGTCAGAAAAATTGGTCATCATTTAAAATATGATGCACATATCTTTGCTAACCATGGCATTCATATTCAAGGTTGGTATTTCGATACCATGCTCGCTTCATATGTATTCAATGCGGCTGCAACTCGACATGGTATGGATGATGTGGCACGAGTTTATCTCAGTCATCTCACGACAACTTTTGAGCAAATCGCTGGTAAAGGTGCAAAGCAAAAAACCTTTAATCAGATTGAACTCGAAATTGCAGCACATTACGCAGCCGAAGATGCCCATGTGACCTATCGTTTATATGAAGTACTCTCAGCAAAACTTAAAAGTCATCCTGAACTGGTCAATATCCTCCATAACATTGAAATGCCTGTGGCTCGCGTTTTGACAGGAATGGAAGAAGATGGGATTAAATTAGATCATCAATTTCTTGATCAACTCAGTGTCGAGTTTTCTGAAACGATGCAAACACTTGAGAATCAAGCGACTGAACTTGCAGGTGAAGCTTTTAATATCGCTTCACCTAAACAAGTGGGTGAAGTTCTGTTTGATCGTCTCGGCCTCAAAGGTGGCAAAAAAACTGCCACTGGTCAATACAGCACCAGTGAAAGTATCTTAGAGAAAATAGAGCACCCACTAGCGGAAGTTATTTTAGAACATCGTGGGTTGGCGAAACTTAAAAACACCTATACAGATCGCTTAGTTGAGCAATCACATGATTCAACACATCGTGTGCATACTAGCTACCATCAAGCACTCACAGCGACAGGTCGTTTGTCTTCAACTGATCCAAACTTACAAAATATTCCAATCCGCACACCCATTGGCCGTCAGATTCGTAGAGCCTTTATTGCACCTGAAGGACGCGTATTATTAGCAGCCGATTATTCACAAATCGAATTGCGTTTAATGGCACATTTTTCTCAAGACGATGCTTTAGTCCATGCTTTCCAACAAGGTCAAGATGTGCATCGCCGTACAGCATCTGAAGTTCTAGGTATCGCCATTGAAGATGTGACCAATGATCAACGTCGTCAAGCCAAAGCCGTCAACTTTGGTCTACTTTATGGCATGTCTGAGTTTGGCTTAACTCGCCAACTTGGTTTTACTCGCGAAGAATCACGTAGCTATATTGCGCGTTACTTCCAACGCTATCCAGGTGTTTTGGACTATATGGAACGTACACGTCAGATTGCGCGTGAACAAGGTTTTGTCGAAACGATTTTAGGTCGTCGTCTGTATACACCTGATATTTTGGCAAGCAATAAAATGATTAAACAAGCGGCTGAACGTGCAGCAATTAATGCACCACTCCAAGGCAGTGCAGCGGATATCATTAAACTAGCGATGATCGCAGTCGATAAAATGCTACCGAAAGATCAAGCCAAGCTGTTATTACAAGTACATGATGAATTGGTCTTTGAAGCAGATGCAGCGATTGCAGATGAACTTTCTAAGCAAGTTGCTGAAGTTATGCAATCTGTATTAGAAATTTCAGTGCCGTTTGTCGTTGAAGTCGGACAAGGTCTAAACTGGGACGCGGCCCACTAACATATAAGCTAAAAAAAGGGACTGTGTTGAACACAGTCCCTTTTTTTATTTTCAAACCAATTAAAGACCTGTTAATAACACCTTAGCGGCTTCATTCATTAAAATTTCAGCAACATATAATGCCAAGAATGCCAAAATTGGAGACAAATCGATCATGCCCATGTTTGGTAGTAAACGACGGAAAGGCGCAAGTAATGGTTCTGCAAGCTCTTGAATCACTTCAATATAAGGAGAGCGAGTTTGTGTAAACATCACTACCCAACTTAAAATAATGGTTGCAAAAATCAAATAACGACAGAAACGAATCAAATCTTGAATCATGGTCACAAAGGTTGTGATCACCAGATAAACTGCACTATGTGGCATTTGCCCTGACAAATACATCAAACCAAATATTTTCAGTAAGTAAAGAACAACCAACAGTGCTACAGCAGCCAAATTGACACGGCCCTTGCCTACTGTTGGAAAAATACGACTAAAAACGTCTACAACCTTGGTGGCTTTCACTGTCGAAAGCACCACAGGGTTGTAAGGACTTACTGCCGCCAATTGCATTAAAAAACGGAAAAAGACCAATAAAATTGCAACATTGATCAAAACACCAAAAATTAGCGCAGAACTTGCACCCATAATTGTCTTATCCTACTTAAACCGATTTAGTCTTGTCGCTCAACTCTTGTGCAAGCTCTTGGCTACGCTTTTGAGCTGCTGCAAGCGCTGCTTGAATGTTCTGTGAAATCTGAGCACGATCAAACACTTCTAAAGCCGCTTGAGTTGTACCATTTGGAGACGTCACATTTTTACGTAATTCCGCTGGAGAGTTTGAGCTCGTGATTGCCATTTGCGCTGCACCTAATGCAGTTTGTAAGGTCAAAGCTGTTGCTACTTTCTCATCCAAGCCTAAGTTTTTACCTGCACGAATCATACTTTCCATTAAATAGAAAAAATATGCAGGTCCAGAACCAGATACAGCTGTCACTGCATCAATTTGTGCCTCAGTATCTACCCAAATCGCCAAACCTGTCGCAGCAAGAATCTGACTGGTTAATTCACGATCCTGAGCATTTACGGCTTCAGATGCATAAATACCATGCGCACCCGTTTGAACAAGTGCAGGTGTATTTGGCATCACACGCACAATACGCTGACTACCACCAATCAGGTCTGAAATTGTTTGAATTTCAGCACCAGCAATAATCGAAATGACGAGTTTATCTGATAACAAATCTTTTAATGGTTGTAATACCGTTGCTAAAACTTGAGGTTTTACCGCCAATACAACGACATCTGCATTTTTAATTGCTTCAAGATTATCTGTTGTGGTTTGGATGCCTTTTTCTTCCAAAATTTGGCGAATTTGCTCAACAGGATCAGAAACCGTGATACGGGTTGTTGGCAATCCACGCGAAAGCAATCCCCCAATCAAGGCTTGCGCCATATTACCACCGCCAATAAAACAGATATTTTGATTCAATGATGTCGCCATGTTCTACTCGTCATGTAAAAAAGACTGAAAAGAAAAATTATTACAGTCAGTAATTAAACTTGGTTGCCAACCGCCCTGCTCTAGATAATCAGATTGCGCCAACCAAAAACCTTTTGGGCTAAAGACCCCAAGCATAACATTATCCAAGACTAATATTTGAATTGTATGACGTAACCAAGGCAAAATCTGTGCTTCTTGAATTGCTTTTTTCAGTGGCCAATGTCCAACTCGCCCATAGAGATGAATTTTCTCACCACCTTGACGCTTAATCAGCTTTAAATTTTGTCCTAATAATTTTGTTGAAAGCCCAATTTTTTGCATATCAATTCTATATCCTCCTGAAGCCACCTGAATAAAATCACCAATTTGATAATGCTGCTCTATGCAATTGGGGAACGGAGAAACTTTTTCTGCATACAACTCATCATAGCGAAGTCGATACAATTTCTTTTGATAACGCACATAATAATACTGATTGATATGCAAAGTAGCTTGAGCATCAGGCTTTGCTAAAATCACTTCCTGCTGTAGGCGTTGCACCATGTCAAAGCTAGGTCGATATTGGTCTGCTCCTTTGATCCATGCTGAGAGTAATTGACGTTGTCGTGCTTCAGTTCGCTGCAAAAGCGCATCCAAATCTAAGACATTTTCAGTCACACATTGCTGTATATCGTTTTGTAAAACATCATTTAAGATTTCAACAGTGTCTTGCATTAAATAGCTGCTACGCGATATTGCATCCTGCATTTTGGGAAAACGTTGTTGTAAAACAGGCCAAAGCATTTCTCGACACCATGCACGATCATAATGCGTATCATGATTGGTTGGATCAGTCACATAATCAAGACTGAGTTGCTGTGTCCACTGTTCAATACGATCGCGACTTAACTCGAGAAAGGGTCGCCAAATGGTCATCTCACGACGAATATCTATCCGTTGCATTGCAGACAAACCATTTACACCAGCACCCGAAAGCAAGCGCAATAATACTGTCTCAGCCTGATCTTGCTGATGATGGGCCAATACGAGAATTTCATTGGCTTGTAAATGCTGCTGATAAGCTTGATAACGTGCTTGGCGTGCTTGTTGTTCTAGATTCCCTGTTTGAACCGAAACTTTTTGAATAATGCAGGGAATATTGAGTTGATCTGAATGCTGTTGAACTAATGCCCCCCAAGCTCGGCTCGCCTGTTGCAATTGATGATCAACATAGATGGCACGAGTACGTGTTGGGAAAAGTTCAGCCATCAGATACAGCAACAGCATGGAATCCATGCCGCCGCTACACCCAATCAAAAATTGAGTTTGTTCTGAGAAATGCTGTGTCTCTGTTAAGACGCGATGCCTAAATTGCTGCTTCCAAACTTCATTAAACGTTGATAACGTGCTTCGCATCGTTCTTGAGCACCCATTGGTTGCAATTCATCTAAGGCTTGCTTTAATACAGCTTTTAAATCATGCATGACTTGCTCAGGGTTTAAATGCGCCCCCTCACCTTCATCCACAACATATTCAACAACACCTAAAGTTTTTAACTTATCTGCTGTTAACGCAAGTGCTTCACTCGCTTGAGCCGCTTTATCTGCTGTTTTCCATAAAATAGACGCACAGCCTTCTGGAGAAATAACAGAATAAATACTATGTGACAACATGATCACGCGATCCGCCACTCCAATCCCGAGTGCACCACCCGAACCACCTTCACCTAAAACCGTTGCGATTACTGGCACTTTTAAGTTTGAAAGTTGCGCCAAACTCGTTGCAATTGCTTCGGCTTGACCACGTTCTTCCGCACCAACACCTGGATATGCACCCATGGTATCAACGAAAGTAAACACAGGTAAGTTAAAACGTTCCGCCATATCGAGTAAACGCTGTGACTTACGATAGCCTTCTGGGTTACACATACCGAAGTTATGCTGCAACTTCTCACGGGTACTACGCCCACGATGTTGACCCACGACCATCACTGGTTGACCATCAAAACGTGCAAGTCCACCAATCATCGCACCGTCATCACCATATAAACGGTCACCATGAAGTGCATCAAATTCAGTAAAGATTTCACTGACATAATCTAGAAATTGCGGACGTTCAGGATGTCGTGCAATTTGAACCGTAGCCCAAGCCTTGGACTGAGTCGCTTTATTTTTCATAAGTCGTAGATAATCCCTAACAAGGATGTATTGTTAATCAACAAAATTGTCTGACTGAATATTTAACTCAATGTCCCAATGCTTAAACTGCACCTGCTCATCATGCAGATCAGCAACCAATAAAGGCCATTGTTTAGCATCGCCAGAAACGCTTAGCTGCCATTGTTGATCATTTACAACACTCAGTTCAATGGCAGGAAGCATCTGATCACTACGACTATGGTTCAGCAAAACTGCGAGACGGAGCAATAAACAAAGATAAAGTAAATGGCTACCGCCCACCTTCATCACGTCATTTTTTGCATCTGCTCGTAACTTACGACGATGATGCGAAACCAGATGTGAGAGATGATTTTGGTCAATTTGCGAAAAACCTGGAATGTCAGAATGTTGTAGCAAATAAGCTCCATGACGGTGATAACCACCATGACTAATTGCCAAACCGATTTCATGTAAATATGCAGCCCGTCGCAGTAAGTCACTGTCTTCAGTAGTTAAATGCAAAGATTGCGCAACCCCATCGAAAAGTTGCTGTGCTGTATTTACCACTCGTTCTGCTTGTTTTGGGTCTGCGTTATATCGCCCCATTAATGCTTGCACACTACGATCACGAATATCTTCATGCTTGAAACGGCCTAACAAGTCATACATGACACCTTCACGTAATGCACCGTCAGAATATGCCAACTTATCGATATCTAATACTTCATAAATGGCATATAAAATCGCAAGACCAGCTGGCAAAACTGCTCGACGATCTTCACGCAGCCCTTCAAAATCAATTTCTGAAACATTCTTAAATTTCAGCAAACGATCTTTTAACTTATATAAGCCTTCACGCGTTAAATTTTCTTGTTCGTCACTTAAACCTAAATTTACTGAGATTTGACGACAAGCTTTAATTGTTCCACTTGAGCCAACAACAGTATCCCAACCTTCTGATTTGTAAGTATTCGCAATTGCAGAGAGTTCTTTACGGGCAGCAACCACTGCTTTATCAAATGCTTTACTGGTGATTTCGCCATCAGCAAAATAAGCTTTGCTATATGCTACACAACCCATTTGTAATGATTCAGTATGTAATGGCTCAAACTCTTCACCGATAATAAATTCCGTTGAACCACCACCAATATCAACCACTAAACGTCGACCACCATTGGCCATGGTATGTGAAACGCCCAGATAAATGAGGCGAGCCTCTTCACGACCAGCAATAATTTCAATCGGTTTGGGTAAAATTTCTGCTGCTTTTTGAATAAATTCGTGGCCGTTTTTCGCTTGTCTTAATGCATTTGTCGCAACAATCCTTAAACGATTCGGTTGCACTGAACTTAATCGCCCAACAAAACGAGCTAAACATGCAAGCCCACGTTGCTGGGCAGCCTCTGTTAAATTCTTATTTTCATCTAGTCCAGCAGCTAACTGTACTTTTTCTGACATTGAAGCAACTTTCTTAACTTCACCGTGATCAACACGAGCAATTGCGAGATGGAAACTATTCGATCCCATATCAATCGCAGCAAGCAATTCTTCATCAATCAGAAAATCAGACATTATTTATATAAACCCATGTTCAATTCACGCATTAGAGTAATTCACATGCTTACAATTTTAAAGTCATTTTAAGCAATAAAAGTACCGTATTTAATTTTTTTATTGCTGAAATGATTGTTTATGTCGATGCTCAACATCGTCAGCATCCATTGGACTTTTATCTACTAAACTTGAATAATCAGAACAAACCCTTACATTGAGTAAAGTAGCAATGTAATATTCATCTTGATGATGATTGAATTCGCACTTTATTTCTTATTTTTGGAGCAACCTCATGTCTGCGACTATTGTTAATACAACTGATGAAAACTTCCAAGCAGATGTTTTAGATGCTGAAACTCCTGTACTTGTTGACTTTTGGGCAGGCTGGTGTGCGCCATGTAAAGCAATCGCACCTGTACTTGAAGACTTATCTAACGAATATGCAGGTAAAGTAAAAATCGTTAAAGTCGATGTGACTGCATGTGAAGATACAGCTGTGAAATACAATATCCGTAATATTCCAGCACTATTAATGTTCAAAGGCGGTGAAGTTGTCGCTCAGCAAGTCGGTGCTGCACCACGTTCAAAACTTGCTGCATTTATTGATCAAAATATCTAATTTAATTTAGGTTATCGATCCCTCAGAAATACGCTATGCAATTGATGGCGTATTTCTGAGTTTACATTGACAAATTTCTTTATTTAACCTATATTACCGGATCAAGAAGCTTTGAATGGAATCTACTTCATTGCACTTCTTACAAGACACAAAACATAAGATCGCCGCTCGGCAATAACAATTGTTTTCACATTTCTCTCTGAAACAATGAACCAGACTACTGAATTGTGGTTGTGTAAATACAATTACATCAGCATGTATGTATGCGGTCGATTTTTACTCTTTCCCTAACATAGTCCTCCACTTATTCCATTCTGTCTGACCACTTATGAACTTAACTGAACTCAAGAAAAAACCCATTGGCGAACTCATTAAAATTGCGGAGTTTATGGGCCTTGAAGGCATGGCGCGTAACCGTAAACAAGATATTATTTTTGCTATTTTAAAACGCCATGCAATGAATGGCGAAGAAATTTTTGGTGATGGCGTTCTAGAAATCCTTTCTGATGGTTTTGGTTTCTTACGCTCTGCGGCTGGTTCATATTTAGCAGGCCCTGATGACATTTATGTCAGCCCATCACAAATTCGCCGCTTTAATTTACGTACTGGTGATACCATTACAGGTACTATTCGCCCACCAAAAGAAGGCGAACGTTATTTTGCTTTATTAAAAGTAAACCAAATTAACTACGATACACCTGAAAACTCACGTAATAAAATTCTATTTGAAAACCTTACGCCATTATTCCCAACCGAACAATTGGTTATGGAACTCGGTAACGGTACAACAGAAGATTTAACCTCCCGTGTCGTCGACTTGATCGCACCAATCGGTAAAGGTCAACGTTCTATTATTGTTGCACCACCGAAAGCGGGTAAAACAATGTTGCTGCAAACAATTGCTCAATCAATTGTGCGTAATAACCCAGAAGTCTTCTTAATTGTACTTTTAATTGACGAACGTCCTGAAGAAGTGACTGAAATGGAGCGTACCGTTCGCGGCGAAGTGGTTGCATCAACATTTGATGAAGCACCTGCTCGTCATGTTCAAGTTGCCGAAATGGTCATCGAAAAAGCGAAACGCCTAGTTGAACATAAAAAAGATGTTGTGATTCTACTCGACTCAATTACCCGTTTAGCACGTGCATACAATACTGTGATCCCATCATCAGGCAAGGTGCTTACAGGTGGTGTGGATGCTCATGCTTTGGAACGTCCAAAACGTTTCTTCGGTGCTGCACGTAATATTGAAGAAGGTGGTTCACTCACAATTATTTCTACTGCTCTTATTGAAACGGGCAGTAAGATGGATGACGTGATCTACGAAGAATTCAAAGGTACAGGTAACCAAGAGATTACACTTGATCGTCGTATTGCTGAAAAACGTGTATTCCCAGCAATGAATATCAAGAAATCTGGTACTCGCCGTGAAGAACGCCTTATGGGCGAAGAAAATCTACGTAAGGTTTGGATTTTACGTAAGTTACTACATCCAATGGATGAGCTTGCAGCGATGGAATTCTTATTAGATCGCATGAAAGAAACCAAAACCAATGATGATTTCTTTGATCAAATGAAACGAAAAGCATCAACCTAAATCATTATTTAAAAAGCTACCTTAATGGTAGCTTTTTTTATTTGGTTGACAGGATTACATAATATTTACATTTTGATTTAAATTCTCACAAAAACATCAATCCTTTGTTTTATATATTATTTTTTAAGAAAAATCAGAAAGATACAGCCTAAAACCGATATTAAATAAAATAATTATAGTTATTTTCTATCAAAAAAAAGCCAAATTCTGTCCATTTTTGTCGTTTTGTTGGACAGAACAGTAGTAATTCATGATTTGCTTTGATACGATAGCTCCAGACCAGTTAGGCTGCTCCCTGCGTTGTTACCTAAAGCGTTTAGGAATAATAAAAGCACAAACAGACTAGCTCAGGTTTTTTTTAATCTCACAATTTTATGAGAGTGATGCCATGTTATTCAAAAAATTTGCTGTTGTTGCTGCTATTGCTACTACTTTAGCTTTCGTTGGTTGCTCTAAGAAAGAAGAAGCTCCAGCTGCTGACGCTAACGCTGCTGCTTCTGAAGCTGTAGCTGCTGCTTCTGAAGCTACTGATGCTGTTGAAGCTGCTGCTTCTGACGTTGCTGCTGCTGCTTCTGACGTTGCTGAAGCTGCTTCTGACGTTGCTGCTTCTGAAGCTGCTCCAGCGTCTGCTGCTCAATAATCTATTTATAGATTATAAAAAAGAGAACCTTTCGGTTCTCTTTTTTTATGCTCAGAATTTGTATTATTTAAACAGAAATAAAAAAAGCAGATCAATCGATCTGCTCATTTCCAACGCGCTGTCTAAATTTTTGACCCGCTCTGAATGTCACCACACGACGGGCTGAGATTGGAATCTCCTCACCAGTCTTAGGATTACGTCCAGGACGTTCGCGTTTATCACGTAATTCAAAATTGCCAAACCCTGATAGTTTGACTTGTTCGCCAGCGATTAATGCTTGGCTGATCTCATCAAAAAATAACTCGACCATTTGTTTTGCTTCACGGCGATTTAAGCTAGTAAGCTCACTCAAATGGTCCGCCATCTCTGCTTTTGTTAATGCTGTCATGAGGCCCTCAATGTCGCTTGGTAAGTGTTTTCCAACACTTGAATAATGTTATCCATACCAGATTTAATTTCAGCATCTTCAAGCGTACGAGTTGGATGTTGCCATAACAATGCAAATGCCAAAGAGCGCTTACCTTGTTCAACCCCTTGCCCCGTATACACATCAAACAACCATGTTGAGTCTAATAACTCTCCACCAGTTTGCTTAATTAACCGCTGAATATCTCTTACCTCAATCTTATCAGAGATTAAAAGCGCAATATCACGTCTAACCGATGGAAAACGTGATAATTCTGTAAAATTAGATACATAAGATTGCAAAACAGCCTGTTGGTCAAGCTCTGCAACCCAAGTAATGCCCAAATCGAGTGCATTTTCTAAAGATGGGTGTAATCGCCCTAAATAGCCAATTGACTTTCCATCAAGCAAAATTTCAGCAGATTGTCCTGGATGTAACCAAGCTCGCTCACTACGTGCGTACTCAACGTTGATACGACCTGCTGCCAAAACTTCCTCAATTTCTCCTTTAAAATCGAAGAAATCCATTGCTTGTGGCTTTGTATGCCATGACTCAGGTACTAAAGAGCCAACAGCGATTAGTGCTAAAGTTTGGATTTGCTTAAGATCATGAATATCTTTTGCATCTTGGTAATCAAAACGTAAACCTAACTCGAAGAAACGCACACGCTGCTGTTGACGGTTTAAGTTGTATTGCACACAAGGAATTAAGCTTGATAATAAAGTACTACGCATTGCCGCCAAATCACTTGAAATTGGATTAGCAAGCATCAAAGGCTGTACATTTGGATTAAGTTGTTTTTCAAGTTTAGCATCAGCAAAACTAAAACTAATTGCTTCTTGATAACCCAATGTTGCAACAGTTTGACGTAGCTGAGCCGTTTCAAAACGATCTTGGTACGTCTCTAATTTCACGTCAATTTTTGGCAAACTGATCTGAATATTATCGTAACCATCAATACGAGCAACTTCTTCGATGAGGTCTTGATAGATTGCCATATCATAACGATGTGATGGTGGTACAACACTCCACTCACCTTGCGCAATCGTTTCAACCACACAACCCAAACGAGTCAGTGCATCAGCAATAAAATCACCCGCAACTTGATAGCCAAGCAATTGATCAACTTGTGCTTGTTGCAGCTTAATCGCTTCACGTTTTGGCAATAAATCTGTTTGTTCCGCCACTGTAATTGGTGCAAATTCACCACCAGCGAAAGCTTGAATAAGTTCAGATGCACGATGCATCGCGATCATAGGTAATTCAAAATCAACACCACGTTCATAACGCTGTGATGAGTCAGTATGCAAGCCAAAACGACGTGCACGACCAGCAATTGCTAATGGCGCAAAAAAAGCACTTTCAAGAAAAATATCTTGCGTATCATCAGTGACCGACGAAGCTAATCCCCCCATAATCCCTGCGATTGCCAAAGCTTTCTGATCATCAGCAATGACCATGATGTCATCTTGCAATTCAACGTCTTGATCATTCAACAATGTTAATTTTTCTTGTGGTTGCGCTTGACGGACTTGAATTGGACCTTCAATTTTAGCTAAGTCAAAGGCATGCATCGGTTGACCTAGTTCAAGTAAGACATAGTTAGTGATATCAACCAAAATACTATGGCTACGGATCCCTGAACGCGTTAACGCTTGTTCCATCCACTCAGGAGTAGCTGCTTTAACATTTACTTTTTTAATGATACGACCTAAATAACGAGGTGTGCCTTCTGTGCTAATCGTTACGGTTTTCTCATCGCTAATGGTTGCTGCAATTGATTGAATTTGAGGTTCATTGACTTGTAATTGGTTAATGACAGCAATTTCACGCGCAATACCACGAATACTAAAACAGTCACCACGGTTTGGCGTGATACTGATATCAATCACATTGTCATCAAGTTTCAAATATTCACGAATATTCACGCCCACTGGTGCATCAGCAGGTAATTCCAACAAACCATCAATTTTGTCTTCTAAATCAATCTCAGAAGCACCACACAGCATCCCTTGTGATTCTACACCACGCAATTTTCCTTTTTTAA
Organism: Acinetobacter venetianus RAG-1 = CIP 110063; assembly: GCF_000368585.1. GTDB lineage: Bacteria > Pseudomonadota > Gammaproteobacteria > Pseudomonadales > Moraxellaceae > Acinetobacter > Acinetobacter venetianus. Next base: position 120,474 of record NZ_KB849559.1, on the reverse strand, counting down.
TTTTAAAATCACCCGGTAACACCGCACCTATTGTTGCAACAGGCGCTTTCATTCCAACATGAACATTTGGAGCACCACATACAATTTGTAAAGGCTCACCTGAACCAATATTTACTGTCGTTACACGTAAGCGATCAGCATCTGGATGCTGTTCAACCGTGAGAACTTCACCAATCACCACACCTGTGAATGGCTTCGCAACTGGTGCGAGTTCATCCACCTCTAAACCAAGCATAGTCAACTGATCAGAAAGTGCTTCACTATCAATCGCTGGATTTACCCAAGTGCGTAACCAATTTTCACTAATTTTCATCTGTATAAACCTTATTTAATCCTGAAAAACTATTAGGCAAACTGGCGTAAGAAACGCACATCGTTTTGATAGAACATACGTAAATCATTGATGCCATAACGCAACATCGCAAAACGCTCTACCCCTAAACCAAAAGCAAAGCCTTTGTATTTATCAGGATCAATCCCTGCAGCACGAAGTACATTTGGATGCACCATGCCACAACCTAAAACTTCTAACCAACGACCGCGCTCATCCATAATATCCACTTCTGCACTTGGTTCTGTGAATGGGAAATAAGATGGGCGGAAACGTACTTTTAAATCTTTTTCAAAGAATTCATTGAGTAGGTTAATCAATAAGCCTTTCAACTCAGCAAAACTGGTATTTTCAGCAACATACAACCCTTCGATCTGATGGAACATTGGCGAATGGGTTTGGTCAGAGTCACAACGATACACACGACCCGGACACACAATACGAATTGGTGGCTGACTCGTTTCCATGGTCCGAATTTGTACGCCTGATGTATGTGTACGAAGCAAATGTTTGGCATCAAAATAGAAAGTATCGTGCATTGCACGTGCTGGATGATGCCCTGGAATATTTAAGGCTTCGAAATTATGGTAGTCATCTTCTACTTCTGGACCATGTGCAACTTGGAAACCAGCTTTAGTAAAGAATTGGCAAATACGTCCTTGTACTTGCGTCACAGGATGAATACTTCCCATACGCTGACCGCGACCAGGCAAAGTAATATCAATCGTTTCACTTGCTAATTTTTTTGCAAGCTCGGCTTGTTGTAATGTCTGTTGACGCTCAGTCAATGCTGCATTAATTGCTTCACGAACAGCGTGAATCGCAGCACCTTGTACTTTACGCTCTTCAGGATCCATTTTTCCAAGTGCTTTCGACTGCTCTGCAAGCTGGCTTTTTTTCCCTGTAAATTGCACACGGGTTTGATCGAGTGCAGCAAGGTCTTGAGCCGCTGCAATGGCAGCAAGCGCTTCAGTGGTCAGGGCTTCCAGTGACATAGTAACTCTCAAAGCAACAAAATTTAAAAATATAATAAAACGCTATAGTTTATCAGCTTTTTACCTGTTTTATGAAGCTAAACCGTGGTTAAAATTGGAGTCTTAATAGGTTTTACTTTATGGATGAAACAATAATAATATGAAATAGATACAGTTATTTGTCGTTAACGCTAGCCAATAATTTAATAAAATGTATAAGATAACGATATCGTCAATGAGAAATGACCAAGATGGCACTTGATCAAATTTGGAAGCAACAGCTCACACTTGTCACATACGGTAATGAGTTTCTATCTGGAGATCTCAATTTCAGCCGTTGGATTGAACATCCAATCTTCGAGCAACACAGTTTCAACTTTCGTGACTTGATATCGCAACATTTACTGGCACAACATTTCCAAATTTGGCTTGAAGGCCTAAAAAAACAAGGTGTAAAGAAGTTAAGCCTACATTTATCGAACTTGCTAAATGATGAACAAAACCCAAATGCCAATGTTGAACTACTCCCTTTTGCTCACTTTATCGTAAGCCACCAAGCCAATAAAAAGACAGCTTGGATCTGTGGGCATGAACTCGCAGAATGGTATAACAGTGATAATGATTTTGAAGCGCCAACTTCTCAAAGAAACCCTTTAAGACAAGAGATTTTTTGGGGCTATACCCTAAATGATAAACTTGCAAAAAAAGTTGATATTGATCTACAAAAGCTAAATTGGAATGATGTAACAAAGTACTTGGAGCGAGAACTCTTTGACAGCAAATACGCTCAATACTTCTCAGAACCAGCACAACAAGACTTCCCATTTTATGGTTATGAAGTTGACCATAGCAGTATTTCAAGTCATCAACTTGCAATTATTCCAACAGATTATCCAGCTGATTGCGCCCATCGTTTGCTACATCGTTGCGAAGCATTGACCGAGTATTTAGAACAACAAAGACAGCATCCTTATAATGAAGCTGGTGAACTGATTAGCCCTGAAGAGCAAATTAATTTACGTAATTTTTCCCAAAAGACGGATGATTTATTTTCTAAACTGATTGTAAAAATAGCGAACCATTATCAAACTGCCGAGCTGACCACTGAGCCAGAAATCATTGATAGAACGATGGAAACATCACAACATTTCAATCAAGCGCAACATCATAAAGTCAGCACGTCTAGTGTGATTAAACTCATTGTTATCACAGTTATTATATGTATCGCAGCTTATTATTTTGGACTATAAAATCCATCATTTTTATACAGTATTAAAGTTCCCACTGATAAAGTAACTCTGTTATGCCCTCGCCGAACTCTGGCAGTTCGGCTTCACCTATTAACTTAGCGCCCATTTTTTCATAGAAGAAGCGACTTGGATTTTTATTAAACACTTCTAGTCGAATGAAGGCATAACTTTGACTGAGCGCGTGGCTATAAAACTGTTTAAACATTTGACGACCAATACCCTGATTTTGAGTTCTTGCAAACAAATAGAAAGCTCGAATTTCAGCAACATCATTATTAGGATTTAAATAACCATCCAAAAAGCCAAGTACTTGATCATTTTCCACATAAACCAACAATTGATGCTCGACACTTATATAAATTTCTCGCCATAACAAGAGTTTTTCTTGAACATCAAGTTGATCCAATATCTCCTGTTTAATGATATTTGTATATGTCTCCTTCCAGCATGCAACATGCACTTCGGCAATTTGAGGCAAATCATTTAAAGTGGCTAAGCGTATTTCACCATTATTCAACTGCAGCAATACGATTTCCTCGATATCAATACTTTTGAACCGATTGAGTCAGTCCACAATACTCTTTTGAAGTTTCTAATCTATGAGTTGTTCTCGAACATGCATTAAGGCGAAACCTAATAGATTTAAACCTAACCATTGAGACGGATCCTGAATATGTTCATGTTCCTGAGCCATTCCTACACCCCAAATCTTATCAACTGGCGATGCTTCAACTAAAACGCGATCCTGTGTATTTACCAAAAAATCCCTTAGCGCTGAATTTTGAGAAAATTTAGCAAGGTTTGCTTGTACAACAATATCAAAACGCTTTTCTTTCCAGATCTGATCATCATAATACTGCACTTTTCGTCCCAGTTGTTTAGCCTCATTTGGATGTTTAACTTGCAAAATTTGTGCAAAAACCAGTTCATCATTAAATAATTTTGCTTTTTGCGCCATCATATAATGCTCAGCCGTGAGATATTGAATGCCATCCAATTTAAATGTTGATGGATACCACTGGCTCAAACAACTTTTATCAACAAGATCAGCTTGTTTGGGTGTATGTCCCCAAAAATATAAATATTTAAACTTTTGTCCTTGTTGGATGTAATGAATTAAATCATTTAAGAAACGGTCATCTTTCATTGTTGATCTCAAATTATTATCTATTATTAAAAATTAAATACTTTAAAATAAAAAAGACCGCTAAAAGCGGCCTTCTTTTGAATCTCTAAGCTTATGCAGCTAATGCGCCTTTAGCTTTTTCAGCTAAAGCGGCAAATGCTACTGCATCATGCATAGCGATGTCAGCTAATACGCGACGGTCGATGATCACTTGAGCTTTTTTCAAGCCATCGATCATACGGCTGTATGACAAACCGTTTTGACGAGCACCAGCATTGATACGCGCAATCCATAAAGCACGGAATTGACGTTTCTTTTGACGGCGGTCACGGTAAGCATATTGACCAGCTTTGATTACCGCTTGGAACGCTACGCGGTAAACGCGTGAACGAGCACCATAGTAACCTTTAGCGCGAGCAAGAATTTTTTTGTGACGGCGATGAGCCTGTACACCACGTTTTACACGAGCCATTTATAATCTCCTTAGATGTATGGGCACATAGCACGAACTGATGCAACGTCACTTACGTGAACCATTACACAACCGCGCAATTGACGGATACGCTTAGCAGATTTTTTGGTCAAAATGTGGCGCTTGAATGCTTGTTTGCGCTTGAAACCGTTTGCAGTCGCTTTAAAGCGTTTAGCTGCACCACGGCGAGTTTTTAACTTAGCCATAGTAACCTCTTTTGAGCACCTGTTCGGCACGTTTGCACTATTACAAATCGACCTGCAGGTAAGGAAGGCAGTATCATATAGCATCTATGAATAAAACAAAAGTAAAATGCTCATTTTTTGACAACAAAGCATTTATTTTTGCCAAACGTTATTTCCCATAACTAATTCTCAAAATATGAGAAAACTATAGAAAATTACTCCCTATAATATGTGAAAAATATTGAATCCTCACAAATATGTCTATACAGAATGATGCATTCGCAGCATTACGTTATCGCGATTTTTCGATTGTTACCCTCAATCAATTTTGCCTCACACTGGCTATTTTGATTCAAGAAATTATCGTTGCATACTCTCTCTATCAGATTACGCGAGACCCGTTAACGCTCGGTTTTATTGGTCTGGCTGAAGCTATTCCTTTTATCGCACTTTCATTATGGGGCGGTTATTTCGCAGATAAGCTAAATAAACAAACAATTATGAAAATCTGTTTGTTCTTTGCGATTCCACTCCCCTTGATTCTCTGGAGTTTATTCCATTTACATGGTTTAGAGAAAATAGGCATAACCGCGCTGTCTTGGGGAATTTACGCTGTTATTTTTGCACTCGGAACAATTCGAGGGTTCTACAATCCTTCAGCAACGTCTTTAAAACCATTTTTAATTCCCCGTGAACTCTATGCCAATGGTGCAACATGGACCACGATTGGTTGGCAGAGTGGTGTGATCATCGGCCCCATGCTCGGTGGTTTCATGTTAGCATTCATGGGAAGAGAAACAAGCTTGTTTGCTGTTACTGCGTTACTCGCAACTTGCTTTGTCTTAATTACGCGATTACAAAAACGCAGTTTTCCAAAAATGGAAACTGAAAATGTCTTACAAAGTCTGACTGATGGATTCCGTTTTATTTGGAAAACTAAAATTGTTTTATGGGCCATTTCTTTAGATCTGATTTCAGTTCTATTTGGTGGAGTGATTGCCCTGCTACCTATTTTTGCTGAAGAAATTTTAAAAGTTGGTCCTGAAGGTTTAGGCTATCTCAGAGCTGCACCATCAATTGGTGCACTGATTACCATGATCGTGCTTACCAAATTTCCACCGATGCATCACGCATGGCGTAATATGCTTTTAGCCGTTGCTGGTTTTGGTATTTTTACGATCTTATTTGCATTCTCAAATAACATGTGGCTATCACTTTTTGCACTTGCTATGACTGGTGCGTGTGATAGTGTTTCTGTTGTAGTTCGTCAAACTGTTTTACAAATTTTCCCTCCGGAGAATATGCGAGGTCGTGTCGCTGCAGTCAATGGCATGTTCGTTTCCTCAAGCAATGAACTCGGTGCTTTTGAGTCTGGTTTAGCAGCTAAATATATGGGAACCATAACTGCAACCATTTTTGGCGGATGCATGACCCTAGCTGTTGTAACCTATTGTTGGTTTAAAACCAGTGACCTATTTAAAGTAGATATCACCAAAGGGTCTGATCATTAGATAAATAATAAAGGGAAGATTAAACACTTCCCTTTATTTTAAAAAATACCTAAATACAGCACATACAAAGTTAAATATCGCCCACCTTTGGCAATCGTGATGATCAATAAGAATCGCCAAAAATTTTCTTTCATTAAGCCTGCGATTAAAGTAATCGGATCTCCGATTAAAGGTGTCCAACTTAATAGCAATGAGTAAAAGCCATATTTATGATAAATCTGTTGTGCTTGTACTAAACGCTGTTCAGAAACAGGAAACCATTTTTTATCTTTAAAATGTTCGATTTTCAGACCTAGCCACCAGTTCACACATGAACCAAGCACATTACCTAAAGTAGCGACGATAAGCAGATAAATAGGATTTGCCAAACCTTTTACAAGCAGAGCCATTAAAACTGCTTCTGACTGTAATGGTAATAAAGTTGCAGCCCCAAAAGCCGATATAAATAACAACCAATAACTCATGAGGCTTACACAGACATAGTAGAAAATTAGACTTGAATCGACAAAGCTTTTTGAATTGCAGGACGTGCTGTTAAACGCTCGATATAGTCTTGGACGTAAGGATAATCTTCAAGCTGAATCCCCTGCCATTCGTAACGCAGTGCCCAAGGTAGGATTGCCATATCTGCAATTGAATATTCACCAGCAACAAACTTCTGACCAATTAACTGTTTATTTAACACAGCATACAAGCGCTTAGTCTCATTCACATAGCGCTCTATTGCATAAGGAATATGTTCTTTAGCAAACTTATTAAAGTGATGATTCTGCCCTAGCATTGGACCAAAGCCCCCCATCTGCCACATCAACCACTGTTCAACTTCAACACGCTCTTGTTCATCAGTTGGATAAAATAAACCAGTTTTTCGACCTAAATATTGTAGGATCGCACCCGATTCAAAGACGGAGATTGGCTCTCCACGAGGGCCATTTTGATCCACAATCGCTGGAATTTTATTGTTTGGAGAGATTTTTAGAAAATCAGGTTGGAACTGATCATTTTCTAAAATATTGATGGGGAAAATTTTATATTCGAGTCCCATTTCTTCTAAAGCAATTGTTATTTTATGCCCATTGGGAGTGCCCCAATAATATAAGTCAATCATTTATGTTGCCCTATTCATCTTTATTTTGACTGTTGTTGCGTTATAGCACACTTCACTTATCACGATCAGTAAACAAGCACGAAAAGAAACAATAAAAATGTTCTTAAATAGCATGTTATGCAAATTACGCTTGGCTTTCCAAAAATGCTTTTGCTTTTTCTCCAACAAACCTACGCCCGAGATTATCGCCTTGAATCCATTCATCAACAGAAAACAATTCAAACATCCCAACTTTGAATAGCGTTGGGATTGCGAGTATGAGTTCATCCTCAACTTCACCACGAACACCAGTGTTATACAAATTGATATTGTGCAACATTGTTGCGACTGTACCCGTTTGCACACGACTACCATCTTTAAGTTTTACTTGAGGTAAAATCTCACCATCTTGAACAACTTTTTGATTAATTTCGGAGAGTTCAGTTGACCCTGTTATTACTGTCATTTATTTCTCCTTTCTAAAATAGTGTAATTATCAACTAATATTATCATATTTAGATTTGCTTTATTTTCTTTACTCACAAGACTTGCGAACATAAAAAAGCACCGCAATAGCGGTGCTTTTTTATTAAGAAAAAATTATTTTTTCTTTTTCGGACCAAGTAACATGCCCATTTGACGACCTTCCATCTTTGGTGCTTGTTCAACAACACCAAACTCAGCAACGTCAGCCTCAATTTTCTGTAATTGAGCCAAACCAAGCTGCTGATGCGCCATTTCACGACCACGGAAACGCAAGGTAATTTTCACCTTATTTCCTTCTTCAAGGAAACGTAAAATTGCACGCAATTTTACTTGGTAATCACCTACATCCGTTGCAGGACGTAATTTGATTTCTTTCACTTGCACTTGATGCTGTTTTTTCTTCGCATCTTTTTGCTTTTGTTTCAAGTCAAATAAGTGCTTGTTGTAGTCCATGATTTTACAAACAGGCGGTTCTGCATTAGCAACAATCTCAACAAGGTCAAGATTTGCCTCTTCAGCAGCACGTAATGCTTCATTTAATGAAACGACACCTTTTTGTTCTCCATCTGCAGCAACGAGGCGTACTTCTTTTGCACGGATCTCGTCGTTAATTGCAGGACGGTTACTTTTAGCACCTTGTTGTTGGTTACGGTCAGGCTGTTTAATCTTTATTACTCCACAATGTACCGGCCGCGTTCGGCAACGGCAGATTTCACTAGGTCAATAAATGCATCTACTGACATAGTACCTAAATTTTTTCCTGAGCGAGTACGCACATTGACTGTACCTTCTTCAACTTCTCGGTCACCAAGAACTAGAAGGTATGGAATACGCTCTAGAGTACGCTCACGAATCTTAAATCCGATTTTTTCATTTCTCAAGTCAGAAATAGCACGTAGACCATTTTCTTTGAGTTTTGCGACCACTTGCTCGCTTGCTTCAGCTTGTGAATCGGTAATGTTCATTACACAAGCTTGGATTGGTGCAAGCCAAGGTGGCATGAAGCCCGCATAGTGTTCAATTAGTATACCAATAAAACGCTCAAAACTGCCAAGAATTGCACGATGCAACATGACTGGTTGATCACGATCATTGTCTTCAGTGACATAAGAAGCATCTAAACGGATTGGCAAGTTGAAGTCACATTGGATCGTACCACACTGCCATACACGGCCTAAGCAGTCTTTCAATGAGAATTCAATCTTCGGTCCATAGAATGCACCTTCACCTGGTTGTAAGTCCCAAGCTAAGCCAGCATCGTCTAAAGCATCTGCCAAAGATTTTTCAGCCAAGTCCCAAAGTGCATCGTCACCTACACGTTTTTCTGGACGTGTAGAAAGTTTCATTTGCACTTCTTCAAAACCGAAATCTTTATAAACATCTAAAGTCAATTTAATGAAGTCAGCAACTTCTTTACCAATTTGTTCTTTAGTACAGAAAATATGCGCATCATCTTGTGTAAAGCCACGAACACGCATAATACCGTGTAAAGAACCTGATGGTTCGTTACGGTGACATGAACCAAACTCCGCTAAGCGAATTGGTAAATCACGGTATGATTTCAAACCTTGGTTAAAGACTTGCACGTGACAAGGACAGTTCATTGGCTTCACTGCATAGTTACGACTTTCTGAATGTGTCGTAAACATATTCTCAGCATAGTTTGCCGCATGTCCTGATTTTTCCCACAAAGTAAAATCAACAATTTGTGGTGTCTTAATTTCTTGATAACCATTATCTTGTTGAACTTTACGCATGTATTGTTCAAGTACTTGGTAAATCGTCCAACCATTCGCATGCCAGAACACCATACCCGGTGCTTCTTCTTGCATATGGAATAAGTCTAATGCTTTACCAATTTTACGGTGGTCACGCTTTTCAGCTTCTTCGATACGTTTGATATATGCTGCAAGCTGTTTCTTATCAGCCCAAGCAGTACCATAAATACGTTGTAACTGTTCATTCTTTGCATCACCACGCCAGTAAGCGCCAGAGATTTTTGTGAGCTTGAATGACTTTAAGAATTTAGTATTGGGTACGTGCGGACCACGGCACATATCCAAATAATCTTGATGGTAGTACAAGCCCATTTGAGTTTCCTCTGGCATGTCTGCAATCAAGCGTAGTTTGTATTCTTCTCCGCGCGCAGTAAATTCAGCAACCACTTCATCGCGAGGTGTCATCATTTTAATGACATCATAATCTTGATCGATGAGCTTTTTCATACGCTCTTCAATCGCTGCCATATCATCCAAAGTAAATGGACGAGGCATCCAGATGTCGTAATAGAAACCTTCTTCGATCACAGGACCGATCACCATTTTCGCTTCTGGGAACAATTGCTTAACTGCATGTCCTACCAAGTGCGCACAAGAGTGACGAATGATTTCTAAACCTTCTTCATCTTTAGGGGTAATAATCTGAACTGTTGCGTCTTCTGTGATTAAATCACAAGCATCCACCAAGCGATCATTGATACGACCTGCAACGGTATTTTTTGCAAGACCCGGACCAATGCTTTGAGCAAGTTCCATCACGGAAATCGGTTGATCAAACTGTTTTTGATCACCATTTGGTAAAGTAATGATTGGCATAATAAAATCCTTAAGGAGTGATGCCCCGCACAATGGAGCATATCACCGCGAGATTATGTATTGAGGAGAACCTCAAAAGATAAAAAACGGCGGATAAAAAAGTATCCAAGATTTTACACAGGTTTAGCTGAGGATGAAACCTCTGAATCAGAAAAACCCATATACAAGACTAAAGCCTAAATGATTTAGACTAAACGACACACTATGTTTATATAGATATAAAAGACAAGAACACAAATGGAGTTAACACATGGTTAGTGCATATGATGAGTTACCGCGGACACCCGCGAATTTTGTTGCCTTATCCCCATTACGTTATTTAGAACGTGCTGCTTATATTTACCCTAATCAAGCAGCGATCATTCATGGTCAACGACATCTTACATGGCAACAAACCTATCAGCGCTGCCGTCAATTTGCACATCAACTCTCTAATCTTGGCATAAAAAAGAACGATACGGTTTCCGTATTACTTCCAAATGTGCCTGCAATGATTGAAGCACACTTTGCTGTGCCGATGAGTGGTGCTGTTTTAAATACACTCAATACTCGCCTAGAAGCGAAAACGATTGCCTTCATGCTGCAACATGCAGAAACCAAAGTCCTGCTAGTCGACCCTGAGTTCAGAGCAATCGCAGAAGAAGCACTGACACTTGTCACGCGACAAATTATTGTGATTGATGTATTTGATCAAGAGTATGAAGGCGAACAGATTGCACTTGGACAATATGAGTATGAATCATGGTTAGCAGAAGGCAATCCAGAGTTTGATTGGTTATTACCTCAAGATGAATGGGATGCGATTAGTCTCAACTATACCTCAGGTACTACGGGCAACCCTAAAGGCGTGGTTTATCATCATCGTGGCGCTTATCTAAATGCAGCAAGTAATATCTTGGCCTGTGGCATGAAACCTCGTGCAGTTTACCTTTGGACATTACCATTATTTCATTGCAATGGTTGGTGCTTTGCATGGTCAATTGCAGCCAGTGGTGGAACCAACATTTGTTTGCGCCGTGTAGATCCAGCACTCATTTTCAAATATATCGCTGAACATAAAGTCGATTATTTCTGTGGTGCACCGATTGTGTTATCCATGCTAATCAATGCTCCGCAAGAACAAAAAATTGCTTTTGAACATCATGTTGAAGTCATGGTCGCTGGAGCTGCCCCACCCGTAGCAATCATTGAAGGTATGCGAAATATTGGTATTAACGTCAACCATGTTTATGGGTTAACTGAAACCTATGGCCCTTCTGCACTTTGCGCATCACAAGCTGGATGGAGTGATTTATCTATTCAAGAACAAGCGCAACTGCATTCTCGTCAAGGTGTCCCTTATCCATTACAAGACAGTATGCGCGTTCTTGATCCAGAGACTATGCAGCCAGTTCCAAATGATGGTGAAACCATGGGTGAAATTATGTTCCGCGGCAATATCGTGATGAAAGGTTATTTAAAAAACCCTCAAGCAACAGAAGATGCTTTTAAAGGTGGTTGGTTCCACACAGGTGATTTAGCCGTTTGCCACCCTGATGGTTATGCCAAAATCACAGATCGCTCTAAAGATATTATTATCTCAGGTGGCGAAAACATTTCATCATTAGAAGTTGAAGATGTACTGTATCGCCATCCAGCAGTTCTTACAGCAGCGGTTGTTGCAAAACCTGATGAACGCTGGCAAGAAGTGCCATGTGCATTTATTGAGTTAAAACAAGGTGCTTCTGCATCATCTGAGGAAATTATTGCACACTGCCAAAAAGAGCTTGCACGATTTAAAGTCCCAAAAGATGTTGTGATTACAGAGATTCCAAAAACATCGACAGGAAAATTGCAAAAATTTATTTTAAGAGAATGGGCAAAACAAAGAGCGACAGGCGAGTTTGGTCATTGATAGACAAAAAAAGAAGTTTCCTCGGAAACTTCTTTTTATTTAACCTTGATCAGAAAGTAATGCCACTTGCTGTACATAGTTCACAAATTTGAGCTTCGAAGCTGCAAGTTCTTCCTCACTCACTTCTTTTTTCATATCTCGATGAATACGCAATACATGCTGGCGTAAAGTATGGCGTTCAGAAGCATTAAATACTTTACTAAACTCATTAATTACAGGATCGCCTTGTTCGATCATGCGATCAACCCAACGCATCAATTGCATTTGCTTTTTTGCGCCTTGTTGCGGCGTTAGATAAGATAAAATCGTGCTTTCATCTTCATTACGCAATAGCTTGCCAACACGTTGAAACTGACGACGACGTGCTTCAAATGAACTGATTCTCTGCACTTCTAATAGTGCATCAATTAAACGCTCATCGACAGGAAGCTTTTGAATTTGCTTTGGATTAAGTTGAGCCAATTGCTCACCCAAAGCTGCCATGCGCTGTACTGCTTTTTTTTGCTCAGTTCTGCTCGCACGTCCTTCTAACGATTCAAAATCTTCATCGGTATAACGTTGTGTGCCACGTGCCACTATTTACTCTGCCTCATAAAATTTTGCTGCGAACAGCGTTTGAATTTCTTCCAATGCTTTATCTTCATCTGCACCGTCAATGACTAAACGAAGCGTTGTGCCCTTACCAGCACCTAACATCAACAAAGACATAATATTTTTTGCATCAACTAATTTATCGCCCTTACCAATTTGAATAGAAGAACGAAATTTGCTTGTCACCTCGATGAGTTTACCAGACGCACGAGCATGTAAGCCGAGTTTGTTAATTACATCAATTGTTGTGTCTATCATGACCAGTGCTTCATTTCTCTATGTAAGATTTGGACAGACCATTTTGCCTCAAGGGCCTGTTTGAGTCTATCCACAATATAAACCGAACGATGCTGACCACCTGTGCAACCGACAGAAATAGTCATGTAATGCCGATGCCCTTCTGCAAAAGCAGGTAACCATTTTTCCAAGAAAACATAAATATCCTCAAACATCTCATTGGTTTGTTGACTGCTTTCTAAAAACTGGCGTACAGGCTCATCTAAACCCGAAAAGCGGCGTAATTCTAAATCCCAATGTGGATTTGGTAAATGGCGTACATCAAAAACATAGTCCGCATCTAACGGAATGCCATGCTTATAGCCGAATGATTGTAAAATGACAATCAAATTATCAGACTGCCCAAGTTTAGACAGCAAGATATGTTTTAAATCATGGACACTTTTATCTGTTGTATCAATATGCACTGTGGAGCGAAATTGTATCGGAATTAAAAGCTGTTTTTCTTCCTGTATACATTGCAACAAGCTATTGAAACGACTTGCTAATGGATGAGGTCTTCGTGATGCACTAAAACGTGCAATCAAATCCTGATCCTGAGTAGTCAAATAGATAATATCGACTGAACCATGTTTTTTTAATTGCTCAAAAACTAGATCAAACTCTTGCATATCTGCACGGGTACTTCGAATATCGACCCCAAGTGCAAGTTGCTCAAGATTATTTTCATGATCCAGCTTTGCCACAATTTCAGGCAGCAACGCCAAAGGTAAGTTATCTATACAATAATAGCCCAAATCTTCAAGCACTTGTAACGCAGAGGATTTACCAGAGCCAGATTGTCCTGTCACGATAAGAATACGCTTCATGGCGTTTTGCCCTTTGTTTTTTATGTTTTAAAGTCAACTTCTAAATTATCAATTAAACGCGTTGAACCTAATTTTGCTGCAACAAATAAAACCAAATTTCGATCAAATTGTTCTACAGACTGCAAGTTAGGCTGACGCGCCTCCACATAATCCACAACAAAACCAGCTTGTGTCAATTGAGCAGAGATATTTGCTAACACTTCAGAAAGGGCTTTCCCCTCTTGCAATGATTGCTCTGCTTGCTTTAACAAACGGTAAATCGTTGGTGCAATCTCTCGTTGTTCAGCAGACAAATATCCATTGCGTGAACTAAGTGCTAAACCATCTTCAGCGCGTACAATTGGGACACCAATGACTTCAAGCGGAATATTTAAATCTTGTACGAACTGACGAATAACAGCAAGTTGCTGATAATCTTTCTGTCCAAAGAAGGCATAGTCAGGCTGTACAATATTAAATAATTTCGTCACCACCACAGCAACACCATCAAAATGCCCTGGACGAGACTTACCGCATAAATCATCAGTGATTTGACCCACACTGATATTGGTCAAACGTGGCTGTGAACCGTACATTTGCTCAACTGAAGGTGCAAAGATAATATCGCAACCTACATCAGCCAATAAACGGCTATCTTGCTCTAACGTTCGTGGATAGCTATCAAAGTCTTCACCAGCACCAAACTGAATTGGATTCACAAAAATACTCACCACGACGATGTCGCAGATCTTTTTCGCTGCACGCACTAAGGTTAAATGACCTTCATGCAAGTTACCCATTGTCGGTACAAAACCGATCATTTTTTTGGTATTACGTGCAGGTGCAAGCGAAGCAGTTAAGCCTTGTATCGTTGTTTCTGTTTTCATGAATTAAAGCTCAACTTGGAAAGTATGTTCTTTTGCTGGAAAAGACTGATCTTGCACCGCAGCATGATACGCTTTAATTGCATCTACAATTGCCGTTTCACCCGCTTGCTCTTTCATGAAATTACGAACAAAACGTGCAACTTTACCAAAGGTAAGACCTAACATGTCTTGGACAACGAGAACTTGGCCATCTGTTTCATGACCCGCACCAATTCCAATCACAGGTGTATTCGGGAATAACTCTGCAATTTCTTTACCTAATTGTGCTGGAACACATTCAAGCAAAAGTACTGCTGCACCCGCATCGACAACCGCTTGGCAATCAGCAATCAATTGATTTGCTGCTTCGCGAGTTCTCGCTTGAAGTTTATAACCGCCAAAAACATGTACAGATTGTGGTGTTAAACCTAAATGCACACATACAGGAATACCATTGCGAGTAAGGACTTGAATAAGATCACTTAACCAAGCACCACCTTCAATTTTTACCATTTGTGCGCCGACTTGCATGACGGCTTTAGCACTTTTTAAGCCATCTTCAACAGTTGCATAACTCATGAAAGGTAAATCGGTCATGATTAATGCATGTGCATTACCACGGCGAACCGCCGCAGTATGGTAAGCCATATCTTCTACCGTTACAGGAAGCGTCGAATCTCTTCCTTGGATCGCCATTCCTAGAGAGTCACCGATTAAAATCGTATCAATTTCAGCCAATTCCATAGCTTTAGCCATACTTGCATCGTAACAAGTGAGGCATGAGAACTTGCGTCCTTCGGCTTTAAACTTTCTTAAGTCACTTAGACTAATCATGATGATGTCCTCTACAGGCGTTTCCAGAACGAAACAGTCTTAAGCGGTTGCCCAAGACTGGTCTGCTATTACAGTCAAGTTTGCTTGCTGTACCAGTTCTAAATCTTTTAAAGAATGACCATTTAACTGTAAATGAGCATCTAAATCTAATAAGGGAATAATGACAAAGTCACGATCTAAAATACCAATATGCGGCACGGTAAGACGTTCATTTTGGATCTGCTCTTGACCATAGATCAATAAATCAAGATCTAAGGTTCTTTCGCCCCAACGTCGTAAACGAACACGTCCAGCGTCTTGCTCAAACTGCTGTAACTGATCTAACAATGCTAAAGGCTCAAGCATCGTATCTAATCGCACAACTGCATTTAAGTAATGTGGTTGATCTTGTGGCCCCATAGGAGGGCTTTGATACAGTCTAGACACCTGAACAGAACCCAATGTTGCCAATTTCTCAACTGCTTCTCGGAGAATTTGCTCAGAATAACCCAAGTTACTACCAAGACCGATATAACTACGAACCGTCATTGTGTTGGCCCAAAAATAACTTGGCTTAAATCACGTTGTACACGTTTACGCTTCAATATTGGATGATCAGCATTTATTTGCCCTGAATCTGCTGTTGCTTTTTCAATAAAACGGTTTGCTGATTCATCTACACGCACACGTTCTTTTTTCGCGCGACGACTTCTTGGCTCTGGTACATTGACCAAAGGTTCGATTTCAGTCGTTTTGGGTTCATCAGCTTCGACAGCTTTGCGACGACTCTTACTACGCTGACGATTATATTGACGAATTGCAGCTTCTTTTTGATCCATGGTCATTTCTTGGTAGTTTTCCCACCAAATGCCCATTCCGTCAGTGCTATTATCGCCAGATTTCTCACGCAATAGCAGAAAGTCAAATCCTGCACGGAAACGTGCATGCCCAGCGAGTGCTTCAATTTGCTGAGGTTTTGGATTGAGTAAGCGAGTTTGCATTTCCCAAACTTCACGAATAAAAGTTTCAGCGAACCGTGGAATGATGGTCCGCGTTGCTTGACGCTTTAATACATCCAGTCCAGCTTGCGCACGCGCTTCAGCGGGCACAACACCTTTGTTGAGATAAAAATCACAACGCTCTAAGAAAGGCTTCCACAATAACACTGCATAAAAGAATGCAGGGTTAATGGTTTTACCGACTTGAATACGTTGATCTGTATTTCTTGCAGCTCGATCGATAAATGCTGTGATCTCAGGACGAATTTCTGCAAATAATTGCTTCCAAACACCAAACTCAATCAACATTGGTAGCACACGACTGAGATGCCCCATCGTGAATAGCTTTTGAGATTCATCATATAAACGATGAGGAGAGACATCACGCAATAACTGCGTCATTTCAATATCAAAAACATCGAGAATAGATGGATCAATATCGAAGTTGAGTTTCGCAGCAAAACGTAAAGCACGTAACATTCGCACAGGATCTTCTTCAAAACGCTGTGCTGGCTCACCTAGAAAACGTAATGTGCGTGTTTTAATATCATCAACCGCATGACAGAAATCAAGCACCACACCTTTACGAGGTTGGTAATACAAAGTATTGATTGAAAAATCTCGACGAGCAAAATCCTGCTCTATCGTTCCCCAGTTATTATCACGCAGAATCATACCAGATGCGCTAGTGACTGCTTTTTTAGGGGGAGCACGGAAAGTTGCAACTTCAATTAACTCTCGACCAGAGTAAACATGGGCTAACTCGAAACGTCGTCCGATGATACGGCAACGTCGACCAAAAACCTCTTTGACTTGAGCTGGAGTTGCATTAGTTACAGCATCAAAGTCCTTAGGATTTAAACCTAACATCATATCGCGAACACCACCGCCCACAATATATGCCTCATAGCCGGCTTTAGTCAGGCTATCAATTACATCTAGAATAGAGGATGGAAGTTGAGTTGTGGACAAACCACATTTTGACGCGCGCAAAGTTTGCAAAAGACACTGTCTCCTACGTCAGGACGTAAATAACAATTTGTCGCTAATCATAGCTCTAACGCTCACAAAGGGCAATTTATTCTGTTGAAGTTTCAACAGATCAGCAGCGATGATTAGCAACGGCATTTCATTTTTTCTCTTATAAAATGAGTCGAGCTTTATTCTTTTCAAGCAATTTCGGCCCAATTCCTTTGACATTTACCAGCTCATCAATCGTTTTAAAACCACCATTCTTTTGGCGATATTCCATAATGGCTTGTGCCTTTTTTGCCCCAACCCCACTTAGACTTTGCAATTGTGCTAAGTTCGCTTGATTTAAACTAATTTTATCGCCTGAAATATTTACAGAAGATGAAAGTTGTTTATTTGTTTGCTGTTGGCTTGGTCTAGATAAATAATAATTATTGTTGGGTTGTTTTGCCAATTGCTGATCTCGTGCTTGCTGCTGTGCTTTCCACTTTTCATAGGATTGATCAAACTGTTGTGCATACACTTGAGAAAAACATCCCAACCATAAAACAATGATAAATAAAAAATTAGGTTTGCTGCGTAGCTGCGGCAAATTCATTCGATGTCCCCTGATGTTTTAATTGTACTTTTGCTTGCTCCCAAAGTTCATCCATCTCTGCCAAACTCATTTCTTGCAAGTCTTTATGTTGTCGTTGTGCTTGTTGTTCTATAAAAGCGAAACGGCTTCTAAATTTATGAATCGTTGCTAACAATGCGGTCTCACTCGACAGGCCAAGTTTACGTCCAACATTAATCAAAGAAAATAGGCAATCACCAAATTCTTCTTCGATTTCATCGGCTTTTTGTGTTTTTATCGCGTGCTGCAACTCACCCAACTCTTCATCTAACTTTCCATAAGCATCTTCTACTGTTTCAAAATCAAAACCCAGTTGCGCAGCTTTCTTTTGTATTTCCTGAGCTTGTACTAAGGCTGGCGCATGTTTGACTTCATCTAATCGAGATTGTGCTTTACCTTGTTTTTCTTGTTGCTTGATTTGCTTCCATAATTCACTGACTTGTTCGGGATTTAAATTTTGATATTGTTCTGCTTGGAAAACGTGAGGATGGCGGCGAATCAACTTTTCACTAATCGCCTCAACGACATCTTGAAAATTAAAAGCGCCCTGCTCACTATACATCTGAGATTGGAATACAACCTGTAAAAGTAAATCGCCCAATTCATTACGGATTTCATCGAGATCACCGACTCGAATCGCAGCCTCTACCTCATAAGCTTCCTCTATCGCATAACGCGTCAAACTACTTGGTGTTTGTTGTTGATCCCATGGACATTTCTGTCTTAACTCTTGCATGATATTTAACAATTTTTCCATGATCGACTCCAAACTAAAGCAAATTGTTGCAGCTTAAAGCCGCATATGCGTAATATACACGTACTCAAGAAGTATCAATATAAAGTAAGGGAAAGTAATGCAACATAGTGTTTTTATTAGTGGGGCTGCACAAGGAATTGGTGCTGAAATCGCGCGTTTATTTCACAAAAATGGCTATAAAGTAGGAATCTATGACATTAATGAGGAACAAGCCCAAGCCTTAGCAGCAGAACTCGGTACAGATGCAAAGGCAGGTTATCTTGATGTCAGTAATTATCGCCAGTGGCAGATTGCACTTCAGGAGTTTAAAAACTGGGCTGGTGAACTCAATATTTTAGTGAATAATGCAGGAATTTTATATTCAGGGCCATTTGAAAATACGACGATCCAATCTCATCACCGCACAGTAGATATTAATATCAAAGGTGTTTTAAATGGTTGTCATACAGCTTTAGCTCATCTGAAAGAAGCTAGTTTTGCACGAGTAATCAACCTCTCCTCAGCTTCTGCTATTTATGGCCAAGCAGATTTGGCTTCTTATTCCGCAAGCAAGTTTGCAGTGCGTGGTTTAACCGAAGCCCTTGATGTGGAATGGCAAAAACATCATATTCGTGTACTCGATGTTATGCCTTTATTTGTGCAAACCAATATGGTGAAAAATATGGATGCAGGGAGCATTCAAAATATTGGTGTGGATTTAACCCCTGCCGATGTGGCGAAGCAGGTGCTGCATTTGGCACAACAAAAAGATCATGCCCTGATTCCTACACATACCCCTGTAGGTATCAAAACTAAGCTGATGTATCAATTGTCGAGTATTAGTCCACAGTTCTTAAATCGACTCACCAATATTTTCTTATCGAAACGTTCTTAATAAAAAAAAGCTGCATTTACATGCAGCTTTTTTGTTAACTTCCCTGAACCAAGCGTCTTGCGCTAATAATTCCGGGTTGCTGTTCTAAACGAGCAAGCAAGCGAGATAATTGAGCCAAGCCTTTCACTTCGATCAACAATTTCATATTGGCAATCCCATCTGCTTCAGAAATGGTATTGACCTGACGGATATTAATTTGATCGGAGAAGATCACTTGCGTTAAGTCTTTGAGTAAGCCGCGACGATCATATGCTTCAACCACGATTTGTACACTCTGACCACGCGTTGGCTGCATTTCCCAATCCGCTTCAACAGCTCGCTCAGGTTCTTGTGTCGTCATACGAATATAATCAGGACAAGCAACTTTATGAATGCTTACACCACGATTCAACGTAATATAACCACCAATCGACTCACCATGTACTGGCTGACAACACTGAGCAATATGCAGTTCAACGTTATCCAAACCATCAATTAAGATGCCATGCGCAGATAACGTATGACTAGCACGAGGATTTAACGCAGGTTTTAAAACAAGTTCTGGCTCATCTTGATCCAAATGCATCTGACGATTAACTTGATTAATCAACGCATGCAGACTGATATCACCACTGACCAACGCAACTAAAATATCATCGCCAGATTTAAAATTAAAATGTGAGCAATAATCTTTTAGATCAATACTTTTTGGGTGAATCGCTAAACGAGCAAGTTCTTTGTTTAACAGCTCACGCCCAACTTCTATATTCTTACTGCGATCTTGTTGTCTGAACCAATGACGTAGCTTGTCACGTGCACGGGCTGTTTTAATATAACCTAAAGAATTTACCAACCAATCACGATTTGGCTCGCGATCTTTCTTGGTTAAAATCTCAACCTGCTCACCTGTTTTAAGCGTATAGGTTAATGGTACATAACGTTGGTTGACACGCGCAGCGTAACACTTATTACCCACTTCTGTATGCACATGATAGGCAAAATCAAGAACTGTCGAACCGCGTGGTAATTCTTTGATGTCACCATCACGGCTGAACACATAAATCTTTTCAAAATTTTCAAAATCTTGAATCTGATCTATACCATTTGACTCTTCATCTTCAGCATGTGGCGTCGTCTCTGTGCGTTCTTGATAATGTTCAAGAACTGCACGTAAAGAATGCAAACGATGGTTAAATGAATGGTCTGTATTTTTCTCACCTTCTTTATAATTAAAGTGAGAGCAAACGCCAAGCTCAGCCTCATCGTGCATCTCAAAAGTACGGATTTGTACTTCCAAAGATTTATTTTCAGCAATTACAGCCGTATGCAATGAACGATAGCCATTGGCTTTTGGATTGGTGACATAATCATCAAACTGGTTCGGAATATGACGCCAGATTTGGTGCACGATGCCCAAAGCATGATAACAATCAGGTACGTTTTTTACGAGCACGCGAACCGCACGAATATCATAGAGCTGATCAAAGCTCAGATTCTTGCTTTTCATTTTTCGATAAATCGAATAAATGTGCTTCACTCGTCCTGTTATTTCAGATTGGATGTCATTTTCACTTAATTCATTTTTAAGCTTATCAATCACAAACTGGATATATTGCTCACGCTCTAAACGCTTTTCATTAAGTAATGATGCAATTTCTTTATAACGTTCAGGCGCTAAATAGCGGAATGCAAGATCTTCAAGCTCCCACTTAAGTTGTGCAATGCCTAATCGATGCGCCAGTGGCGAGTAGATGGTCAGAATTTCACGCGCAACACGCTCTTGACGTTCTTTACTTGCTGTTGCAAGTTCACGCAGTGCATAGGTTCGTTCTGCCAATTTGATTAAAACAACGCGTACATCTTCTGTGACCGAAATCAGCATTTTATAAATGCCGCTTAAATGCTCTCGTTGATTATTATTGAAATGATCTTCTAATCGTTTGTTCTTTTCAATTAACTCAGACAGTTTACCCATCGCAAGCGTACCTTTTACAAGGCTTAAAACTTGCTCGCCAAAATGCGCTTGAATATCCTCTAAAGTAATGAACCCTTCACGCACACTACGATATAACACTGCCGCTGACAATGTGTCTTCATCGACGTGTAAATGCGCCAAAATATCTGCCATACCAATCCCTGTACTAAAGGTATTGGTACGATGATTAACCGTGGACTCCAACTCTCTTTCCAAGGTGAGCTGTGCAACTTTTTCAAGCTGTTTTAGCTCTGCCCCTTCCAAGATATCACGCACTCGATCTAGCCAAGACACTAGACCACTTTGCGCTTCAGCGGCATGTTCTACAGTCGTTTCCTCGGACAACTCATGGAGCGGTCCAGGTAACTGCTCACGTACTGTGACCATACCATTCTCCTCTGGATATGTAACTCATTTTCTAATCGTTTATCTCTTCGATCTTTTCAAGCTGCTCATTTTTTTCAAATAAGGCAATTGATTCAACATGTTCAGTATGCGTAAACATGTCCATCACTGCGGCTTTTTTGAGCTGATAGCCATATTGTGCCAGTACACCTGCATCCCTTGCCAGTGTAGATGGGTTACATGAAACATAAACGATTCTTTTCGCTCCAAAATTCGGTACATATTGCATAACCTCAAAAGCACCTGATCGTGGAGGATCAATTAATAATGCATCAAATCCTTGCTTCGCCCAAGAATGATGCGAAAAGTCTTTTGTTAAATCTTGTGAAAAGAACACGGCTTGAGTGTACTGGTTTGCTTTCGCATTCTCAGTTGCTCTATGTACCATCTCATCACTCGCCTCAACACCAACGACTTGACCAGTCTCACCAACACAACGTGCTAAAGGTAAAGAAAAATTACCTAATCCACAAAATAGATCAAGAACCCTTTCACCTTCTTGTAAATTAAGCAATTCACATGCCAAATGAACCATTCTTGCATTTACTTCACTATTTACCTGAGTAAAATCGAGTGGAGAGAACGCAAATTTGACTGCAAAATCGTCCAAACTGTAGTGCAAACGCATCTCAGCCTGAGAATCATCAACGCGATGTAAACTCTCTATACCTTTCGGTTGAAAGTATAACTGCCACCCTCTGAGTAACGAAAATTGACGCAATTGGTTGACATCCGACACATTTAATTCATCTAAGTGACGAATTAATAACGCAACCTCATGATCGCCCATGGCTAATTCTATATGACCAATATGCGCTTTGCCTGTTAGACTTTCGAGTAATTTTCGCAACTCTGGCAACGCATCAGACAAAGTTTGATCAAGTACTTTACACTGTTGAATTGCAGTTAAATGATTACTGTGATGTTCACGAAAACCCATCACCAATCGATTCTGTTTCGCGATATAACGAACACCAATTCTTGCACGACGACGATAGTCTGTTTTAGTTGCGCGAATAGGCTCTAACCAGTGTTCAGGTTGCAAACCTGCAAAATGCTGCAAATGCGACTGCAAAACATTTTGCTTTAAACGAATCTGCTCAGTTGGATCTATATGTTGCAAACTACAACCACCACAAGTCCCAAAATGCTGACAAATTGGGTCAATCCGTGAGACAGCTGGTTCACTTTCTAATTTCACCATCTCAGCTTCTTCAAGTCGACTGGTCTGATGTGTTACTTTCGCCTGAACCGTCTCACCGACTAAAGCATAGCGAATGAAAACTTTCTTACCATGCTTTTCTTTAGGATGATCAGGATGCGTACCATAATGCGCAATCCCTCGCCCCTCATGCGAAAAGGCTTCAATCTGAAAGGTATAAATAGGATTTTGGACTGGTCGATGTTTCGCTTTATGTTTCAAAAGATGAACCTAAATTTGGGGCGCAAAAGTTTGAGCGGTGAATACAGTATATTGCGATGTTTGTTGCCATACCTGTAAAAAATCTGATTGTTGCGTTTGAGTTTGTAAATAATCAATCGTTGCTTGCATAAGCTGTTGATGATCTTGTTGATTCAGTTGACCTTTCAGTAATAACCAACGTAAGTAAACCAACCATGTATTAAGCACATCACCCTCACAATAGCTCGTTAATTTTAACCATTGTTCAGTTCGTACATATTCAGGCACATGATAACCCGATTCACCACGCTTACCCGGAAAGCCCAGAAGACAAGCAATATCATCTAATTTTTGGAAATTACGGCCATTAAACATTGCCATCACATCCATCAAGTCAACATGACGATGATGATAACGATTTTGATAGTTATTGAAGCGCTTCTGGTTATCAATTTCACCTTGGTCAAAAAGACTCGGTGCTGACAGACCGTGATACATCGCTCTAAATAGAATCACAGGCAAATCAAATTGTGAACCGTTCCAACTGACGAGCGTTGGCTGCTTCTTATCAAAAATAGACAAGAACTTTGCCAGCATTTCAGCTTCAGAATTTTGCTCTTGGCTAAAAGAGAATAATCTAAATCCTTTTTCATCGATCCATAAACCTGAGATACAAACGATCTCATGTAATGGAAGACGCTGAAAATCCATCCCAGATTCTTGGCGACGAATTTTAGTCAGCGCTTGTTCAACATCAGCTTCAGGTAAATCAAGATGATATAAATGAGCGCCAGCTTTTAAATCAGTTAGCGTTTCAATATCAAAAACTAAAATTGGAAACCGTAAGCTCATATTAAAATCTCATTAAATCACTTCTGAGTAGCATTGCTACCCAAGCCCCCTTACAAAAGGAAGCAGCTCCCTCTTTTTCTCTTTATTAACGAGATGAGGAGAGATATAGCTCCACAAGGGAGATTCTAATCTTGTACGGAGAATAATCCCGTTGATAGATAACGATCACCACGATCACAAATGATACAAACAATGACCGCATCAGGATTTTCTTCCGCAATACGCAATGAAGCCCAAACCGCGCCACCAGAAGAAGTACCTGCGCTAATGCCTTCTTTACGCGCCAGTTGACGCATAGTACGTTCAGCTTCAATTTGCGGAATATCAATAATACGATCGACACGGCTGCGATCAAAAATCGTTGGTAAATATTCTTCAGGCCAACGGCGAATACCAGCAATACTTGAACCATCTGAAGGTTGCAAACCAACAATCTGAATCTCTGGATTTTGTTCTTTTAAGTATTTGGAAACACCCATGATTGTGCCCGTAGTTCCCATTGAACTCACAAAATGGGTAATCTTTCCGCCTGTTTGTTTCCAAATTTCAGGACCTGTAGTCAGATAATGAGCTTCTACATTGTCTGGATTACCAAACTGATTGAGCACATATCCTTTGCCTTCTGCTTGCATTTGCATGGCAAGGTCACGCGCACCTTCCATACCTTGTTGCTGCGTCACTTCTATTAATTCTGCGCCATAAGCCAACATTGCGTCTTTACGCTCTTGACTCATATTATTTGGCATAATCAATTTCATTTTATAGCCACGCATCGCTGCGACCATAGCGAGTGCAATCCCTGTATTACCACTGGTTGCTTCAATCAAGGTATCACCGGGCTGAATTTGACCACGCTTTTCGGCTTGAATAATCATGTTATACGCTGGACGATCTTTCACGGAACCAGCAGGGTTATTGCCTTCTAATTTTGCTAATACCGTTGCGCTTGTATGACTTGCTAAACGCTGTAAACGCACCAGTGGGCTTTTACCAACATAATAGTCGAGTAAAAATTCGTCTGCTAGAAAATCAGTTTGCGTATTCGTCATGATCGACACCGATATTAAGGTGGCGTCTATTGTATGAAAAAAACGGAAATACTGCACCTTTTCAATATGCTTTTTATTGGCTGCTAATGCCTCGCTGTTATTAAAGCGTGCTAAGATGTTTTGCAGAATGATAAATCTGACCGCACTATGTCCAATTTCAATAAAACTTTATCGAAACGATTACGGCTCAATCATGCTTACGGACAACTGATTGCACTTATTTTAGTGCCGATTGCTATTTTGACCAGCGTGGGGACACTTTGGGTTTTATCTGAAACAACAAATGCAGCAAAACAACAGCAACGTTCTGATGCTTCAGCAATTTTAGCGCGCTATCACCAAACGGCAATTGATTTACTCCGACTCGTGCAAGAACGCCCGGATCAATATGATCGTGCGCAAAACATTCTGCAAAAAATGTTTGATGAGAAGAATCTGCAACGTGCGGTTTTAATCGACAACAAAGGTCAAACTTATCTCAGTGTTGGTTATCAAAATAACCGCTTCTGGCCAAGCTTTCCAAACAACAGTAATTTCTTTGGGCCAATCAAACACAATCACAACAGTATCTACGGTTCAAAACTAGATATTGGCAATCCAAACTCTGTCTGGCTCATGATCGAGTTAGATAACCAACCGCTTGAGTTGGCACGCTATAAAATTTTACTTTCTTTAGTTGTGACAGGCTTAATCACACTTCTTATTTTATTATTTTGTTTAAATGTATTCTCACGTCGCTGGTTAGCACCGCTCTATGAAATTCGTATGCAAATGCAGCGCCTTAATGCAGATACTTTAGATCAACACATTGTCGTCAATAGCACAGGTGAGTTACGCCTACTGCAAAGAGATATTGCCAATGTCGTGAAGCGTCTGCACTTTAGCTTTTTAGAATTAAAAGAACATACAGAACAAACGGAAGAAGATTTACGCCGTACTTTAGATACCTTAGAAGTTCAGAACATTACTTATCGTCAAGCACGCGACCAAGCGATTTCATCAAACCAATCAAAATCAGTATTTTTGGCCAATATCAGCCATGAACTAAGAACACCACTGAACAGTATTGATGGCTTTATTCACTTATTATTGCGTCAACAAAATTTAAGTAATGAGCAAAATCTCTATCTACAAACGATTCGTAAATCCTCTGCTCACCTATTGGCATTGATCAATGATGTATTAGATTTTTCTAAAATTGATGCAGGAAAATTAGAACTCGAAACCGCACCTTTTGATCTTGAGGAAGCCATCTTTGATGTGATGGATATGCTCTCTCCTCTAGCAGCGCAGAAACATATCAACATGGCATTCTACTATGCTGAAAACATCCCTCAGCATGTGATTGGCGATGCGTTACGTTTTAAGCAAATTCTCACCAACCTTATTTCTAATGCCATCAAATTTACACCAGACGGCGAAATCATTGTTCGTGTCCGTATGGAAGATGATGACATTGGCCAATGTTTACTACATTTCAGCGTACAGGATAGTGGTATCGGTCTAAGTGGCACAGACCGCAAACGTTTATTTGAATCTTTCTCTCAAGGTGATGCTTCCGTCACTCGTCAATTCGGTGGAACAGGACTCGGCTTAGCTATTTCTAAGCAACTTGTACACTTAATGCATGGTCAAATTGGCTTCGAGGATAACCAAGATCGTGCGCCAACGGATAAAGGTTCAACTTTCTGGTTCACAGCCCTATTTAAAGTTGAAGAAGAGCATGACTTTGTAGAGCATCCACATTTTGATCATTTGCAAGTGGTGTCTTATTTGGCTCACCCTGCAACTGCGAGCGTACTACGTTCGTATTTAGAAAATTATCATGTCTCACATATCGAAACGCAGTCGATATTAGATTTATTTAGTCGATTAAATCATCTAAATCAACAAGAAAGCACTTGGCTAATCGTCGACCATAGTGGTGATACTGAAGCGTTACTCAAAGAAATCCGCCAACGTTATAGTGGCAATTTAGCAGTTTATGGCTATCAAATGAGTCTTGAGCCAAACATGCTGAATGAATACCGTGCCCGCCCACTGTATCAACCATTAAGCCGTCGTGAATTGGTACAGTTGTTGGGCAATCAACCCATCTTCGAACAAGAGCCAGAAGACTTTAATGGTCAAGGGTTACACATCCTTGCAGTAGATGATCATCTGCCAAACCTGATCGTACTCGAAGCGTTATTAGGTGAATTGAATGTCGCGACTACCAAAGCGCTGAGCGGTCAAAAAGCGATTGATATTATTCAAGAACGTATCGAACAAAATCTTCCGCCATTTGACTTAGTCTTTATGGATATTCAAATGCCAGTTATGTCTGGGATTGATACCACCCGTGCAATACGTTCATTAGAGTCGACTTTAGATACAGGCATGCAACTGCCAATTATTGCGCTTACAGCCCATGCACTTGCAGATGAGAAGCAAAAACTATTAAAAGTAGGCATGAATGATTATGTAACAAAACCAATCCAAATGGAGCAGATCATTCAAATTCTTACCCATTGGACTAAGAATAATTTTATCGCTCAACCCATCGCCACAGAGCAAAAACACCCAATCGAATCAATTGATCCACAAATTCTAAATTGGCAGCAAAGTGTCCAGCTTGCAGCAAATAAAGAAGACCTTGCTCAAGATTTATTACGAATGTTAGTTGACAGCTTTGAGGGTGAACTTACTGAAATGCAACAACTGATCGAACTTGAAGACTTCCCTCAATTAGAGCATGTACTACATCGCTTATATGGTGCTACTCGTTATGTCGGAACACCAACTTTGCAACGTGTTGCGGGTGAATTTGAGCAATTTGTTTCAACCTTACGCAAAGAACGCCGTAAAGCAGATGAGATATTCATTAATGAAACCAATCATCGTTTTAATGAGTTGAATTTTGCAATTGAACAAGTCAGACAGGCAGCAAATCTCGTTCTATATGCTAATGAAAATTAATGTGACTGATGTGTCATGTTTCGCTATTAGGACTCATGCTATGCTGCCTCATCAAACACAATAAGAGTAAGGCAGATGGCACTTTTACGCGTTGAAAAGAACAATGGAATCGCAACAGTCTCTTTAAATCGTCCAGATAAACGTAATGCAATGAGCTTTGCTTTACTGAAAGAACTGGTTGCGACTGCAAAGAAAATTGAAAAAGATCGTTCTATTCGTTGTGTCATTTTAACGGGTGAAGCAAATGTCTTTAGTGCTGGCATTGACCTTTCTGATTTAAACAATCCAAAAAATACAGCATTTGCTGCATGGGAACTGATCAAACCAGGACAAAGCTTATTCCAAAAAGCATTCTTGATTTGGCAGAACCTGCCGATTCCAGTGATTGCGGCAATCGAAGGCTATTGCTTTGGTGCGGGTATGCAACTCGCGCTTGCTGCTGATATTCGGATTGCAACACCGAGCACCCAAATGTCGATTATGGAAAGCCGTTGGGGCTTAGTGCCAGATATGGGCTTAACTCGTTCATTGAAGGGCCTTATTGGTGTTGACTTAGCCAAAGAACTTACGCTCACTGCACGTATCTTTGATGCTGAATACGCTAAAGAAATTGGTCTGGTGACGCATTTGGATAATGATCCATTAGCAAAAGCAAATACGATTGCTCAAGAAATGCTTCAACGCTCTCCAGATGCAATTATGGCAGCGAAACGTGTACTGGATGCAATGGAACACCAACCAGAGAAAGCTTTACGCTTAGAAAAGCTGTGGCAACTTAAACTGCTGTTAGGTAAAAATAGCGGACTTGCACGCAAAAAGGATAAAAACCCTGAAGTGCAATTTCTCCCACGCCAATACAAATAAACAAAAAATCCATTCCTATAAAAATAGGAATGGATTACCTAATATTCAACAGCTCACTTTTCCAAGCTAACCCTTAATTCAGTAAAGGTTGACTAGCAATAGCGCATCAACTCTGCGAGACTTCTTTAGGACAAGAACAAAGCATAGGCAAACAGCATGAAAATCGACCAACAAACCCCTATCGCCTTCTTAGGAATGGGCTTAATGGGCACAAGGATGACCAGTCGTCTTTTAAAAGCTGGCTATACTGTTGCTGTATGGAATCGTAGCCAACATGCTTGCGACCCGCTCATTCAAGAAGGTGCACTCGCACTCGAACTTGATGAAATCGCAAAATATCCCGTGATCTTGACCTGTCTTGCCGATGATAAAGCTGTACAAAGTGTTTTTGCCCAAATTGAATCTTACTTACAACCCAATCAAATCATTGTAGATTTTTCCAGTCTCTCCGTAGCGGCGACGCTCGAACTTGCTCAAGCAAGTCAAGAGCAAGAAGTCACATGGATTGACTCCCCTGTTTCAGGTGGAACACTCGGTGCAGAACAAGGCACTTTGGTGATCTTTGCGGGTGGAAATGCTGAGGCAATTCAACGTCTCAATCCAATTTACGATGTACTTTCCCAACGTGTCACTCGTATGGGTGAATCTGGAACTGGCCAAGCCACCAAAATTTGTAATCAGTTAATCGTAGCAGCAAATAGTACTTTAATTGCTGAAGCCGTTGCACTTGCCGATCAAGCTGGTGTCGACACCACATTACTTGCACCAGCACTTGCAGGCGGCTTCGCTGACTCAAAACCCTTTCAAATTCTTGCACCACGCATGGCAACTCATATCTTTGAACCCGTGCAATGGAAAGTACAAACCCTCTCTAAAGATTTAAATAATGCTGTTCAACTTGCAGAAGGCTTTAACTTAAACATTCCTGTTGCACAAAAAGCTCTACAACAGTTACAAGCCCACCAAGAAAATGGCTTTGCTGAGAATGATTTAGCTACTATCATTCAATATATAGAACAATAATTTATGAAATCAGGGAGTTTGAAAATGAGCCAACTTGCCATCAACTTATCCATGATTTTTACTGAAGTACCGTTAATTGAACGTTTTGCTTTAGCCCACGCACATGGATTCCAACACGTAGAAATACAGTTCCCCTATGAACTTGATATATCGGATATACGCACTCAACTCGAACAATATAATTTATCGCTTGGTTTAATAAACGTACCAGCAGGTGACCTCATGCAAGGTGGAAATGGACTAGCGGGTGTACCCGGAAGAGAGCTCGAGTTTCATCATGCTTTAGAGCTTGCAATCGAATACGCAAATGCACTCAATGTACCTCGTGTAAACATCCTCGCAGGCAAACAGCCCTTGGATGCTGATTTACTGCCTTGCCTAAATACGCTTTCAAACAACCTTAAACTTGCTTGCCATATGCTCACAGAACAAGGCATTGAACCTGTTATTGAAATGATCAATGGCACAGATATGCCCCGCTTTTTGGTACAAAATATTGCACAAGCTCAAGAAATGCTTGAAGCGGTTAATCATCCAAAACTAAAAATGCAATACGATTGCTACCATATGGCAATGATGGGTGAAGATGTTCTGACAGGTTTGCAAGAAAATTTGCATCAAATTGGGCATATTCAATTTGCAGATTGCCCAAATCGTAATGAGCCAGATACTGGAAATATCCCATACAAGCAGATCTTTGACTGGTTATTGCAAAGTGACTACCAAGGTCTAATCGCAGCCGAATACAGACCAAAAACTCAATCAGATCAATCTTTTGCATGGAAAAATAAGTATTTTTCAAATGATGTGAATACATAAACTGTTACTGCTGAAATTTGAATTCCATAGAGAAAAACGGTATATTTGACAATGAGCAATTGTCAGGAAAATATACCCTCTATGAATTTAGAACCATCGCCCAGCGCTTCTAATTCTCACGACCTAAAAATCAAAACATCCAACAAAGATGTACATGCTTGCTTAAAAGTTGTACATGAAGCCCTTACTGATGTAAAAGCCAAAGATATTTTAGAACTTGATGTAAGTTCTATTAGCAATGTTGCCGATGCGATTGTAATCGCAAGCGGTACTTCAACTCGTCATGTCAAAGCACTTGCTGATAATGTTGCTGATGAAGCACGTAAAGCAGGCTTCCGCCCACTCGGTGTCGAAGGTGAACGTGATGCAGAGTGGATCTTAATCGATCTAGGTTATGTCGTTGTACATGTAATGTTACCTACTGCGCGTAAGTTTTATGACTTAGAAAGCTTATGGCGTGCACCAGAATCTGTAGCTTAAAAATTAGCTCAAAAAAAGCGACCGAATCGGTCGCTTTTTTATGCCTACAAAAACTGTTTTACATCTACCTCAGGATAGCGTTGCTTGATATCATTTTTAATCAGCGCATAGAGCTGATCAGCTTTGATCGGACCATAAAAGTCACAATAGATTGCATAAAGTACGGTAATCATCGGTGCATAATTTTGTGGTGAGAACTGTTGCAAAGACTCTCTCTCAGAACCAACGACATACCAATACTCCGCAAGCGATCGATGCTTCTTCATTTTGAGCTGTATTTCTTCAACAAACTCTAGATAATCATTTCGAGCCACAGATTTTAAAATCGCCATGACAAAATCATAGAATGCCAGAAATGAGTCAACGACCTCCTCCCCTTGCTTTGGAACAGCAACGCTTTTGTCATTTTTAACTTTTAAGCGTTGCTGTTTTTCTACTACAGATATTTCATGTAATACTTGTCGTAACATATCTTTGCGCTGTAGACGCATCTCATCATTGGTGCAAATCTCACTCAGAAAACGATTTAAAACAAAAGAAGGTTGATTGCCATATTCACTTTCCCAATATTGCAAAACACGTTGTAAAACGGTATCAGGCATAAACTGAGCCAAGCCTTTCTCTACTGCTAATTTCTTTTGTTCAATGGTTAATTCAGCCATAACAAACGCCTCTTAGTGACGATGAGTAATATTGTCAGTTTCAAACGTTAAATCGCGCTGGAACTCTGGATAAGACAGCTCCGCATGCTCGGTATAGTCTAAACCGCGTTGTTCATGCTGTTGTGATACTCGGAGTCCACCGAGAACTTTATCCAGTACTTTGAACATGATAAATGCAACTCCAAAACCCCAAATAAATGCCGCACCAACACCCAGTGCTTGTACACCGATTACATTCAAATTAAATGGATTACTTTCCAAGAAAATCCCCGCAGCAATGGTTCCCCATGCGCCACAAACACCATGAACGGCGACTGCATCCACCACATCATCTAGCTGCATTTTTTCCAAAAGTTGCGGAACAAACGTAATCAATAAACCCGCAAAAGCCCCTGTAATCACTGCATACAATGGAGACATGGTTGCGCATCCAGCCGTGATCGCAACCAATCCAGCTAATGATGCATTAATGGTGTAACGAATCAGTACGGCTTTAGATTGAATTAATGCAAGAATCATATAAGTCGCAGCAGCAGCACAGGCAGCCAGATGTGTATTCAAAGCAATTCGCCCAATACTAACACTTGCAGAAACAGTCGAAGCTGCATTAAAACCAAACCAAGCAAACCATAAAATAAATCCACCAAGCGCAACTAAAGGTAAGTTATGCCCCGCTAAAAAGTGGCTTTGTCCCTTACGTCCAAATCTTCCTAGGCGTGGCCCTAAGATAATAATTCCAGCCAATGCCACCCAACCACCGATAGAATGAACAACCGTTGAACCTGCAAAATCAATAAAACCGAGTGCTTTTAACCAACCATCACCACCAAACAAGCCACCCCAAGCCCAACTACCGAATATTGGATAAATCACACCACTCACAATAATTGCACTTACCACATAAGCCATGAAATGAATGCGTTCAGCCATCGCACCACTCGCAATCGTTGTCGCTGTAGCCGCAAACATCATTTGGAAAAACAGAAGATTCCAATGCCAATCATCTAAGGCATCAGGCATAAAATGACTTAAGCCGACCCAACCCGTTTGATTAAGCCCAAACATCAAACCAAAACCAAACAGCCAAAAAACCAACCCACCAATGCACATGTCCATATAGTTTTTCATGAGCACATTCACGGTGTTTTTACTACGTACAGACCCACTTTCAATCAGAGCAAATCCAGCTTGCATAAAAAAGACTAGTATCCCCCCAACAACCACCCAAACACTGTCTAATGAAATGCGAATTTCCTGAATATTTTGCACAGGTTGTGCTGAAACCTGCGATGAGAGAAATAATAAAAATGGCAAAATTAAAATTATACTTTTCATAGAATTCCCCTAGAAAGATCAAGCAATTCAATGCAAAGAGAATGCCAAAATCAAAATCACTTCTTTCTAAAAATTCATTGATTTATTTTTATTCATCATAAAAAAAGCATTGAAAGCACATGTTGATTATTAAAGGATTTTATCTAACTTATTTAACCATCTATCCACTTGCAATAAATTTTGACATGACAAATTGTCAAAATTAACGCACTATAGAACCGTTTTGGAACTCGACGAATAAAAAGTATCTCAGGAGTAAAAAATGAAAGTGCTAATTACAGGTGCAAACACGGGTATTGGGTTTGCCACCGCTGAGCAATTAGTGAAACAAGGACAGCATGTCATCCTCGCTTGTCGCAATACAGAAAAAGCGAAAGCAGCACAAAATCGCCTTCTTGCATTAGGACAAGGTAAAGTTGATACTGTTCAACTCGACCTCAATAGTCTCGATGCAACAGCCCAAGCAGCAGATGAAATCGCCGACCGTTATGGTAGCTTAGATGTTTTGATTAATAATGCAGGACTCTTCGCCAAGACCAAACAGTTCACCCAAGATGGCTTTGAACAACAGTTCGGCGTAAATTATCTTGGACATTTTTTGCTTACACACAAATTGATTCCTACTTTAGAGCAAGCGCCAAAAGCTCGAATTGTACATCTAGCATCAATTGCTCACTGGGCTGGTTCAATTAAACCTAATAAGTTCCGCGCAGAAGGTTTTTACAATCCGCTGTTTTATTATGGTCAATCTAAACTTGCTAACCTACTATTCAGCAATGCACTTGCGGAACGCTTAGCCAATAGCACAATCACCAATAATGCACTGCATCCTGGTGGTGTTGCGTCAGATATTTATCGTGAATTACCAAAGCCTGTTTATGAAATCATGAAATTAGGTTTAGTCCCAACCTCTGTTCCAGCAAAGCTCATTACAGAAATGGCGATTGGTGATTCTTGGGCAAACCGAAATGGTGAATATGCGAGCGCTCATATGCCTGACTGGAAATCATCTCATGCTAAAAATCAACAACTCGCTCAAGATCTTTATGAGGAATCAATGAACCTAGTAGAAAAATATCTTTAAATTATCTGCAATAAAAAAGCCACCCAAGGGTGGCTTCTTCAATCCTGATAGGAAGTCAGATTAGTGACCACCACCATTGATTGCTTTAGTCATATCTTCCACAACTTTCTTCGCATCACCGAAGATCATCATAGTTTTTTCATTGTAGAACAAGTCATTGTCTAAGCCAGCATAACCTGTTGCCATAGAACGTTTGATCACCATGATTGTACGAGCTTTATGGGCTTCAAGAATCGGCATACCATAGATTGGTGAGCTTGGATCATCTTTTGCCGCTGGATTAACAACGTCATTCGCACCGATTACAAGTACTACATCAGTTGCAGGGAAATCAGAGTTGATCTCATCCATTTCCAAGATGTCTTCATACGCAACATCAGCTTCAGCAAGTAATACGTTCATGTGACCAGGCATACGACCTGCAACTGGGTGAATCGCGAAGCGTACTTTTACACCTTGCTCTTTCAAGATTTCACATAATTCTTTTACCGCATTCTGTGCACGACCTTGCGCCATACCATAACCTGGTACGATCACAACGCTGTCTGCATTTGACATCAAGAAGCCTGCGTCATCTGCTGAACCAGAACGGTGATTACGTTGAACTTGAGCACCCTTGTCCGCTGTTGCAACTGCAGCACCACCCATCGCACCACCAAACAATACGTTGATGATTGAACGGTTCATTGCCTTACACATAATGTAAGAAAGAATTGCACCCGAAGAACCTACTAGTGAACCCGCAACGATCAACATATTGTTTTCAAGTGTGAAACCAATACCTGCCGCAGCCCAACCAGAGAATGAGTTAAGAAGCGATACCACAACTGGCATATCACCACCACCTACTGGTGCAATCCAAACCCAACCGAATACAAGTGCAAGCGCTGTCATTGCCCAGAATGCAGTCATGTTACCTGTCGTGAAGAAGTAGAAACCACATGCAAGCATTGCGATGAAAATCGTTGCTTGAACAGGTTTAACCCATGCACCAGAAATCGTTTTTGCCCATTTTTTCGCAGCAAGTTTACCGTAAGCAAATACAGATGCTGTAAAGGTAATCGCACCAACGAAACAGCCGACAAACAATTCAAATAAATGAACCGCACTCATGTGAGCATGCTGAACACCAGCAGCACTTAAAGCAGCTTCGTTTTGTTCAAACAATACTGTTAATTGGTTGTTATGCAGAATTGCAGCAATCGCGATCAATACCGCAGCCAAACCAACTAATGAGTGCATCAACGCAACTGTTTCAGGCATTTGCGTCATTGGAACCGTTCTCGCACGCGCGATACCAACAATACCACCCAACACCATCGCACCAACGATCATCCAAACAACAGGATGTTCTGCAACGAAGAATGTCGTGATTACCGCAATAGTCATTGCGATCATACCGTAACGGTTACCTTGAATCGCAGTCTTAGGACCTGACAAACCACGCAATGTTAAGATAAAGAGGACTGCACCAACAAGGTAGAACCAATCCGCATAGTCTCGAATAAATTCCATCAATTAGCCCTCTTTTTTCTTTTGCTTCGGCTTGAACATTTCAAGCATACGAGCAGTTACAGCAAAGCCACCAAAAATGTTGATACTTGCCAAAAACACAGCAACTGCACCCAAAATGCTTACAACGTTTACGCTTTGGAAAGCAACGTTTGCATCAACACCAATCGCAGGCATACCTACAGTTTGAATCATTGCTCCAACGATAATGATTGAAGACAATGCATTCGTAACCGCCATTAATGGCGTATGCAATGCAGGTGTTACACCCCAAACAACGTAATAACCTACGAAGATGGCAAGGACGAAAATTGTAATCGTTTCAACCATGAGAACTCTCCTTAACCGCGCTTGAGCAGTACTTGACCGCCATGAGTCACGAGTAACGCTTTTTGGATTTCATCTTCTTGATTGAGTACAAAACCTTTTTCTTTGTCGAATAATGTCTCAACAAAGTTAAATACGTTACGTGCGTACAATG
Source organism: Acinetobacter venetianus RAG-1 = CIP 110063 (assembly GCF_000368585.1). GTDB lineage: Bacteria > Pseudomonadota > Gammaproteobacteria > Pseudomonadales > Moraxellaceae > Acinetobacter > Acinetobacter venetianus. Next base: position 84,112 of record NZ_KB849559.1, on the reverse strand, counting down.
CAGATGCTTCAGTTGCAACTGTGCCTGGAATGTTTGGAATACCCAAAATCTTCACGCCATTTTCAGTTGTAACGGTCTCGCCTTCTTTAGAGCCTTCAACGTTACCGCCAGTTTCAACTGCCATATCTAAAATGACAGAACCTGGTTTCATCTTGGCAACAGTTTCAGCTTTGATTAAACGTGGCGCATTACGACCTGGAATCAATGCAGTCGTGATCACGATATCTGCATTTGATACCGCTTTATCTACAATCGCAGCTTGATCCTTGATGTATTGCTCACCCGGCTGCCAACCATATCCGCTTTTCGCAGCTTCGGCAGCACGTTGCTTCTCTTCATCGGACATTGGCACGTCTAACCATTTGCCACCTAAAGACTCAACCTGCTCTTTTGCTGTTGGACGTAAGTCAGTTGCTTCAACAACCGCACCAAGGCGTTTTGCTGTTGCAATTGCTTGCAGACCAGCAACACCAACACCCATGATCACAACACGTGCAGGTTTTACAGTACCCGCAGCCGTCATTAACATTGGGAACATACGTTGATATTCAGCCGCAGCAAGCAATACAGATTTATAACCTGCCAAGTTTGCTTGAGATGAAAGTACGTCCATGTTTTGCGCGCGTGAAAGCGTACGAGGAAGTAATTCCAAAGCAAAAGCATTCACTTGCTGAGCAGCGAATTGGTCTAATTCTGAATTGCGGTAAGGGTCAAACATTGCTACTACAGTAGTATTCGCCGCAAGCTTTTGAATTTCTTCGCCTTTAGGAGCGCGTACTTTCAAAATAATTTGGCTACCTGTATATGCATCGTCCGTAATGGTTGCGCCAACTTGTTCATAAGCACTGTCAATATACGCAGCTTTAACACCAGCACCACGTTCAATGACAACGCTATGACCTGCGTTAATCAACTTTTTAACTGTCTCTGGTGTAGCAGCTACGCGGCTTTCACCTGCGACAGTTTCGGTTGGGATTCCGATCTGCATGAGCGTTCCTCAAGCTAGTTGTTCTTAAGTAAACATCGCGACTCGCAATGTTTCCCCCAGGAGTATTCTTTGTAGAAATTTGGATTCTAATGGAACTTTTTTAAAATTCCACCCAATATTTATTTAATAAATACCTATATTTTGAACTGATGATTCACTTTTCTTATTCAAACTTGTATGATCCGCAGGTTTGCCTTTTGATCAGCAAAACCAATTCATTCATATTGTCTTAATATGAAATTCTGATCATTCTCGATATCGATCCATGCATCGTTCTACTCTTTTCTTTCCAGCAAGAAAGATCCAAGTGACATTTATTAAATAAACCTTTATTTCATCTGTATTGAAGATACTTTCAAACTAAATCCTTCTATTTTGTCTTTAGCTGGTCGTTTGCATCGCAACAGATTCAAGGGCTGTTTTCGCATCATAATCATGCAGTTGTTAGGAGGGATTGGCTTATTTGAACTTTTATTGGTCTTTTCGGCGACATAGAGCTAAGCATTTCTTATTAATAAATCGAGCTACTATTTAAGGTAGAGTTATCTTTGCCCATACTTTCAGTCGAATCCAAATAAAAAGTAAAAAAGAAATGTAAAAACTTAAAATGGCATTTTTTCAAGTGATATTTGTATGATTTCGTCCAACAAAACCAAGATAAATGCACAATATTGGTGCGTATTTTTTATTCTCTATTCAACTTCTTCTTTCTTTTGATTGAGCATAAATAAAATTTCTTGAAAATGTGCTCCCATTGCCTCCTCTGCTAAACAGTCATCAGGATTTCTCAGTGGACATTGATCTAAAGAAAGACAGCCACATCCAATACATTGATCGAGCTGCTGGCGAAGTTGTAACAACATCATAATCTGTTGATCAAGTTGTCCCTGCCATTGCTGTGACATCTGCTGCCAGTCTTTTTTCGTCGCAACCTGCTGTTTAGGCAAGGAACTAAACGTGGTTTTTATCTGTTGTAGACTAATACCAACCTGTTGTGCTGCTTTCACGATTGCGATTCGTCTCAGCATCGCTCGTTGATAACGGCGCTGATTGCCAGCTGTTCGTATTCCCCAAATCAATTGTTTTTCTTCATAAAAACGAATTGTCGGTACACTGACGCCGCTACGTTTTGCAAGTTCACCAATCGTCAGCCAAGCCTGAGGATGTTCTTTTTTCAAAATATGCTTGACCTCTAGTTAACTTGAGCTTTGATACTAACATAACTCAGATTTCAAAATGATGTAGAGCTATGAATCAAGCATTTAAAATCACAAATCCAAGTGAACTCTATGATCCACGTAGCAACGGTTATAGCCATATTGCAGTTGTACCCCCCAATCAGCGTATCATTCATATTGCAGGTCAAGGCGGTGAAAATAAAAATGGTGTTCTTTCTGAAAATTTTGACCAACAGGTACAACAAGTCTTTTATAATATCCAACATGCACTTAGCTCAGTTCAAGCAAAACATACCGATATTGCCGTTTTACGCATTTTAATTGTTGATCATAATTTTGAAAAACATCAGACCTTGATTCAAATTATGCAAAGCTTGTGGAAGCATCATGCCTTCCCTGTTTGCACGCTCATCCCTGTCTCACGTTTAGCATTAGACGGTATGCTGATTGAAATCGAAGCAACTGCATATACCGCATAAATCAGTTATAGAGAAAATTTATGTCTGCTCCTGAAGATATTAGTCAAAATAAAGCCTTGCTTTGGTTTATGGCGGCAGCATGTGGTTTATGTGCTGGTGCCAACTATTATAGTCAACCTTTGATTCACTCAATCCAACAGTATTTTTCTGTGACCGAAGGTCAAGCAGCTCTCACCGTGACTTTTGCACAAGTCTCCTATGCACTCGGACTATTATTTATCGTACCGATGGGTGATGTGGTGAATAAAACCAAATTTATTCCATTGCTTATGGCTTTGTGTGCAGTTGGTCTATTCATTAGTGCATTCTCTGTGAATCTTCCAATGCTGTGGGTTGGTACAATCATGGCAGGATTATTTTCTGTTGCAGCACAGGTGCTCATCCCGCTTGCAACCATGACCGTGCAACCTGAAAAAACAGGTGAAGTGGTTGGCTTTCTCATGAGTGGCTTACTGGTCGGTATTTTACTTTCTACAAGTCTAGCAGGGCTTTTCTCAAATTTATTTCATTGGAAAGTCATTTATGTGGTGAGTGGAATACTCATGTTGATTTTGGCCTATGCACTGAAAAGCCGCCTTCCTTATGTAATGCGCATGAAGCTGAACTATGGTCAAGTGTTTGTTTCTATGGCTCAGCTATTGAAACAAGAAAAGCGCCTAGTGTTACGCGCACTTGCAGGTGGATTCGCTTTTGCAGCAGTCAGCATATTATATTCTACGATTGCGTTATTACTGAGTTCGGCACATCACCTACCTGATTTGCTGATTGGTATGGTGACTTTAGTCGGTATTTTTGGTGCGCTTTCAACTCAATATATTGGTAAATATGCAGATCAAGGTTATACCAAAAATTTAACTTGGATCGGTTGCGCATTATTTATTTTGAGTTGGATCTTTTTCTACTACGGTCAAACATTCCTTATCAGTTATATTCTTGGTTTTGCACTGATTCAATTAGCATTAGCACTGGTTCATACCAGCAACCAAAGTATTATTTTCCGTTTACGTCCTGATGCCAAATCACGTATCAATGCCATTTATATGACAGCGTATTTCACAGGTGGTGCATGCGGTTCTGCTTTAGGTATTTTTGCTTGGAATCACGGCGGTTGGAGCATGACATGCCTAGCGGGGATTAGCCTCGTGTTTGCTTGTATGTTATTTAGCTTTTTAGATAGTTATTTCATTGTGCCGAAAGCCATCACCGAGTAAATAAAAAGCCAAGTCCTGAGACTTGGCTTTTTTGACTTAAAGTTCTAAGTTATTGGGTTGAATAGCGTCTATATCCTCTCTGGCTGCAATAAACTCAGGTCGAGGCTTAATGCCGCCTAAAGGTTGTTGCAATTGATTGTCAATACTATTGTAAACAAAGAAAATATTGCTCCGAGAGAATGGCGTAATATTGCTATTTGAACCATGCATAAGGTTGCAATCGAAGAACACAACGCTTCCAGCTAATCCTGTGCAAGAGTGAATACCCCCCATATCAGCCAGATACTCTAATAAACTGCCATCTGGCACACCATATTCTTGCTTCTTCAAAGACTTTTTATAGTGCTCATCAGGTGTTTCACCTTGGCAAGAAATATAATGCTTGTGCGATCCCGGGATCACCAATAACGGCCCATTATGTTCGCTATTATCTGTCAATAAAATCGAACAACTCAACGCGCGCATTCTTGGCATACCATCTTCACTATGCCAAGTTTCAAAGTCAGAATGCCAAAAGAACTCTTTGCCGTGCAGACCCGGCTTATAGTTGATACGAGACTGATGCACATAAACTTCGCTACCAAGCAATGATCGTGCAACATTCAGTACACGTTCATCTGAAACTAAGTTTTTAAATACTTCATTCAAACGATGTACGTTAAAGATTGAACGTACTTCTTGGCTTTCTCTTTCGATAATAGCTTCTGGACGTTGCTGCACCGCAAAATCTTGCCGCATTTGATGCAATTCATCGAGCAAATATTTCACTTCTTCTGCACTAAACAAGTGATCTATCTGTAAGAAACCATTTTTGGCATAGTCTTGCTTTTGCTGCTCGGATACACCTTGTGTAATGCTTTCTTCATAAACCACAGGATCAACACGCGCTACAATTGCAGCCGAATCATTTCGTCGAGTTAGATAAGGATTACTCATTTGCATGATTAAGCCTCCTCCTCCACTTGTTTCATCATTTGTTCAGGTGTTGCATAAACACCATCTTTGTCGTGAACTTCTGTTCCAACCAATGCAGGATTAAAGGTACACACCAACACTAAATCGGTTTTTGCACGTAAATAGTGATTGTCATTTTTGTTCAAGGCATACAATGTTCCCGGTGTAATTTTATAGACTTCACCAGAAGGGATCAGTTCGACCTCACCCTCACCTTGTACGCAATACACCGCCTCCAAATGATTTTTGTACCAAATATGGGTTTGTGTACCCGCAAAAATCGTTGTTTCATGCATTGAAAAACCCATACCATCTTCTTGTAGCAATAGGCGGCGGCTTGCCCAAGTTTCTGTTTGCACATCACGCTCAGTATTTAAGATATCTTGTAGTTGACGTACGATCATGAAACAGCTCCTTGTAATTTATTCATAGATTTGCTTTGAGTACTCAAAGTTTTAGCGTGAGTATCATCTTGCACAACTTGCTCAATCGCCTGAGTTAGCAGGTCGATCCCTTTTTCTAAGGTCTCATTCTCAATGGTCAATGGTGGAAGCAATTTCACCACTTCGCCACGACTACCTGATGTTTCAATCACTAAGCCTAGATTGAACGCTTGTGTTGTCACCTCATCAGCCAAATCAGGATTTCTAAAGGCAACACCTTGCATCAACCCACGACCACGATGTGTCAGTTCAGCTTCAGGAAATTTTTGCACGATGTGTCTTAGGCGGCTGCTCACCAACTCAGACTTTTGCGCCAATTCTGTTTGGAATTTTTGATCTGCCCAGAATTTTTGAATAGCTGTTGTTGCAGTGACAAATGCTAGATTATTACCGCGGAAAGTTCCGTTATGTTGCCCCGATTTCCAAATATCTAAAGATGGCTTAAACAACACCAAAGACATCGGCAAACCAAAGCCTGACAGTGATTTAGATAAAGTCACAATATCAGGGTAAATCTCAGCTTTTTCAAAACTAAAGAAACTTCCAGAACGACCACATCCTGCTTGAATATCATCCACAATCAATAATATTTTGTGCTGCTTACACAAGGTCGAAAGTTTTTTAAGCCATTGCATACTTGCTGTATTTAGCCCCCCTTCACCTTGCACGCATTCCACAATAATCGCAGCAGGTAAATCCACACCACTGCTTCGATCTGTGAGCAACTTATCAAGCATCGCAATGGTATCAACGTCATCACCAAAATAGCCTGCATAAGCAGCATGATGAACATTGCCTAACTCAACACCAGCAGCTTCACGAAACTTCTGATTACCCGTGAGTGAAAGTGCACCTAAGCTGACACCATGAAAGCCATTGGTGAAAGCAATAATATTGTGTCGCTTGGTTACGTTACGTGCGAGTTTGATCGCAGCTTCAACAGCATTAGTCCCTGTTGGACCAGTAAATTGCAACTTATAATCCAAAGCTCTTGGCTTTAAAATGTATTGCTCAAAAGTCTCAATAAACGCTTTCTTTGCAGACGTTGCCATATCCAAACCATGCACAATCCCATCTTGCATCAGATAGTCAATCGCAGCCTGCTTTAAGACTGGATTATTATGTCCATAGTTTAATGTGCCTGCACCCGCCAAAAAGTCGATGTAGTGCTTATTTTTCTCGTCCACTAAAACTGCATTTTTTGCAGTTTTAAATACTGTAGGAAAAGAATGGATATAGCCGCGTACTTCAGACTCTAATCGGCTGAAAATATTCATGAATCACTCCGAGTGAATGTAAAACAACAAGATCAACGCTTTAAAGGTTGATCAATTCCAATCCCAACGCCCCAATGTGTAGAGATCTTCAGGTTCATGTTGTGTTTCAAAAGGTTCTGGTTCTAAGGGTTGCAACGCCTGTTTTGATAAAAATGGACTGACTTTGCAATCAACATCAAAACGGGAAGCGAAACTGCGGAAAAGATTTTGAGAGGCTTTGTTGCTTGGTGAAATTGTTGTTTTTAATCGTTTTAATTGGCGGGGTTCTAGGCATTGTTCTCTAACATTATCAAGGAGTAAGGAGCCTATGCCTTTTCCTTGTACCGTGGGCGAGACCGCAATCTGCCACAAGAAGTAAGTATCTGGCTCTTCAGGGCAAATATATCCCGTGACAGCACCACAAATTTGTCCCTTATGATCATAAGCAACAAAACAAGTGTCCGTATGATGCTCAGCAAGTAATGCATAAGCGTAGAGTGAGTTTAAATCCAAAGATGGGCAAGATTGAATCAAGGCATGAACTTCACGCACATCTTGTGGCTGAAAGTTACGCACATTGTATTGATTCAATTGATGAATAATTGATTGTTTGGTCGAACGTATCGACTGTCTTGATAAAGCTTCCACGCTATCTCCTTTTGTATTTCCATACTCGGCATACTCAAGTTAAGTGTGCTATCAGAAAAGCTTTTGGGCTGTTAGAAATTAATCACATCTTTATCTGTATTATCTTGCTTTTTACTGGCTTTAATTTGGAACTTTTGCCTCTAATAACTGGGCAAATTGCTCTAACGAAATAACGAGACTTTGACGTTCATCATTGGTTAAAGCTTGCAAAGCCAGTGAAAAACCTTCTGGTAATGCAGATGGTGATTGATCGAGTAATTGCTCACCTTTTGAAGTCAGGCTGACACGTACATGTCGACGGTCTTGTGTATCCCTCATACGCAATACCAACCCTTTTTCTTCTAGGCGATCAACGATTCCAACAACCGTACTTGGACTAACAAAAATTGCTTTCCCTATCGCAGACATACTGCAAGGCCCAATTTTTGCAATCGTCATCAGAGCAACTAATTGTGGTGTGGTGATATGGTGAAGTTGAGACAATCGTTTGGAATAAAGCTCCACACATTGTTCTATCCGCCGAACACTTTGCAAAACACGTACAGCATCATCCATCTCAATCACGCACAAAAAAAGCTAAACACACTATTTTAGTACGTTGTACATGATGTTGTCTGTATTTTAATGGAAAATTACCACGCTATTTATCGCTCTGAATATCTAAGCCAAATACTTTTCTTCCTGATCCCATGAGTGAAAATCATTATAGGGAGCGAATATTTTTTCTTCAAATTGATTGAGATGAAATAGTTTGAATTGAAATTATTATTGTATAAAATAATTAAATTTAATCATAAAAATCAATGTTATATAATTTGTGTAATTTTATGTAATGGATTGAAATGCAAATTTGAGCAAATATTAATCTATTCAATATTCATGCCAGTATTGAAATTTTTGCTAAATTCTAGCATTCCAGTATAATTCAGCTCCTGCTTTTTAATCTGTTTTCAGAATTTTCTGATTTATCGCAGTCACTTGAATTGATGTATGAGAAATGTTCTTAGAGCTCATATATTCAGCACATAAAGTTGATGGGTAATATACAGATCTGACTCTCCTCTCTTATTGATTCTATTGGTGTTCAAATGTCTGATATTCAAAATAATGTAATCAAAGAAATACATCCTAGAATATCCGTTGCACCGATGATGGATTGGACAACGAAAGATTATCGTTTTTTTGCTCGCTTGTTTAATCCAAATGTCGTGCTGTATACCGAAATGGTCACCACAGGTGCAATCATCTATGGTGGTGCAAATCGACATTTAGATTTCAATAAACAAGAACATCCTATTGTGTTACAACTCGGTGGTTCTAACCCACAAGAGTTAGCAACTTGTACCAAAATGGCGCAAGACTGGGGCTATGATGAAGTCAATTTGAATGTAGGTTGCCCAAGTGACCGTGTTCAGAATAACAAGATCGGTGCTTGTTTAATGGCTGAACCCAATTTGGTGGCGGACTGTATTTACAGCATGCAAAAAGCAGTTTCAATTCCAGTAACGGTGAAACATCGTATCGGTATCGATGACATGCAGTCTTATGAAGAGATGCTGCATTTCGTAGATACTGTTGCAGCAACAGGTTGTACTCATTTCATCGTACATGCCCGTATTGCGATCTTGCAGGGATTATCTCCAAAAGAAAACAGAGACGTTCCCCCGCTACGTTATGAAGACGTGTATCGACTCAAACAAGAGCGTCCGCATTTGACTATTGAAATCAATGGGGGGATCAAAAGCTTTGACGAAACTCAACAGCATTTACAACATGTTGATGGCGTTATGATTGGACGTGAAGCCTACCACAATCCATATTTGTTGGCTGAGTTAGGTCAAATTTGGAGTTTGGAAGCACCGAATCGTTTTGAAATCATGCAACAAATGATGCCGTATATTCATCAACGTGTGGCCGAAGGCGCACCACTTTCAATTATCACACGCCATATTCTAGGCTTATTTCAAAACTTGCCAGGCGCACGTAAATGGCGTCAGGCATTAAGTGGTGGAAATGCCAAAACCATTCAGGACATCGAAACTGCAATGAGTAACATTCAGGCGGCAATGCAACGTACAGAAGACTATCTTCGAGAGCATCAAACTGATTAAATCCCCATCAAATCTAAAGTGCCAACTTCATCACAGCGTGAAATATGATTTTACAAATCTTTAAATGCTGTGTTGCTGGCACTTAACCTCCTAATTATTAGAATATTATTCATCTGATTCTAGGTGTTCTATAACGGTGCAAACCGCATATCGTTATATTATTACATTAACTTTAAGATTTTTTCAGATTTATCGCTTACCATCTGTTTCGCCATAGATATGGTGCTCATTTGGTTTTAAAGATGCGATAGAGATTGTAGATGATTTACGATGTACCCTCAGTTGATCACAGCATGGTTCACACACCAACCCACATGATTGTGACCGCCCAAGACTCACCGAAACAACCATCAATCAATGTAAATAAGTTTTCTAAAAAACTGGTACATCGAGCATCGTATCGTAGTTCATCTCAATGTGCGAAGTATGTGCGTATTGCTTTACAAGCTGCTGGCGCAAAAATCACACAACATCCAATCGCAGCAGCGGATTGGGGTAAAACGCTACAAGAAATCGGCTACCAAAAAATCAAACCTGCTTTTGATAATCCTCAAGTTGGTGATATTTATATTATCAATCGTACTCAAAAACATCGTTACGGTCATATCGCAGGATTTACTGGATCACAGTGGGTTTCAGACTTTATGCAAACTAGTTATGACGTATATAAAGACAAAAATGTCACTTATACCTACTATCGTTTAGATCAATCCATTTAAGAAACCCAAAAATATATTGAGCATAGGTTTATAGCGCCAGTCCACACTGGCGTTTTTTTTGCATGAAAAATAACTAACTTTATGTGCAAATCAATAATATGAAAAAAATGATCTTAAGCTTTATTACTTTAGCAATAACAACGTCTACAATTGCGACGCCTTATACAGAAACCACTTCAGTATTTAAACAAGTTCCATCGAAACGAATATATCAACCTGACTATTTCATTAAAAAAACAGACCAATCACAGGTGACCATTCACATTCAAAGAAAGAAATATTTGAATGGAATCATCGACTGCCCATCCTTAATTTACTTTGATAAAAAGAAAATTATTTCTCTACATTCATTTGAAGAAACGACCTTATTTCTAAATCCAGATCGTTACTATATTAAATATGCGATTAATAATAGCGGTTGTATCAATCTTGAGTTTTATCAAAACGTGCAGCCTGAAATAGATATCATGACCCAAGAGCGACTTATGCTCGGAGAGCATGTTTATGAGTTTTCTATAGGCGAAGAAACTAAACCGAAGTAAGCGTTTTTTTAGTATCAAGCTTTTTAAGGACTTCTGCTACGGCGACCATCGCAAAACTAGAAGTAACCACGACAGCCGACCCATACCCGCCACAACGTAGTCCCGCACTTGGGCAAACATCTGCACTTGAAAATGGATTATCAATGGAATAAACACAGGTAATTCCAAATTTCTCTTTCGGTTTTTTACAAATACCTTTCGAGCGAAGTTGTGCTCTCAGCTTCGCAAGCATTGGATCTTGTTCAGTTTTAGATAAATCCGCAACACGAATTTTCAAAGGATCAAGCTTACCGCCAGCTCCACCTGATACGATCAATGGAATCTTGTTAAAGCGACAATGCAGCATCAATGCAAGCTTGGCTTTAACATCGTCAATACAGTCTAAAATGATATCAGGTACAACATTCAGTATGTCCTTCACGTTGTCTGGTGTTAGATAATCATCAATCACATTGACTTTAATTCTTGGGTTAATCTGACGACAACGCTCAGCCATCACCTCAATTTTTTCTTGTCCGAGTGTCGAGCTCATCGCAGGTAATTGGCGATTAATATTCGATGCAGCAACGACATCCATATCAACTAAGGTCAACTCCCCGATTCCTGTCCGAGCAAGCGATTCAACAGCCCAACTGCCCACACCACCAATTCCAATCACCATGACATGACTTTTCTCATAATGCACAAATGAGTCTTCTCCATAAATCTTGGCTACACCCGCAAAACGGCGGTCATATTCATCATTTTGAAGATCAGTCATCACAGGAAATTCTATAGCTTGAGTCAAACCACTATTTTAACGTGTTTATCATCATTTGGGCTATAACGATGATGCATTCGCTTGGCTGTGCTGTTGCTTTTTACTCAATACCATCAAAACGACTAACACAATAAATGTAAGTGATAACGCGAGTAAATTGGCATTGCTCCAGCCGAAACGGGTTAAAATCGGCGCAGGTAAAAATGCGCCTAATGTTGCAAATAAAGCAATTATTGTCTCATTCAATCCTTGTACATGATGTTTCTGTTGCTCATCTAAACCAGCGAGCAAAGTTGAAGCCCCTGAATATGCAAAATTCCATCCAATACCGAGTACGATTAACGCAATATTAATATAGACTCCAGCTTGCCCTAACATTGGAATAAAAGATGACAACATCAATAAGCCAAAACCAATATAAATTATCGTATTGATCCCAAAACGTTGAATCAGTTTAGAGACAAAAAAAGAAGGGATAAACATCGCTAAAACATGCAACTGAATCGAAATCGAAGCATAATGAAAAGAATGGTGTTCTTTTAAATGTAAAGACGACATGATCATCATGACATTCATAATGTAGAAGGCAAATGCGCCACTCATGATCGCGATCACAATCCTATTGAATGGTAGTTTTGCTCGTTGAACAGATGCTATTACGCTTTGTTGGGCCTGTGGTTGTTTCTGTTTGTTATTCCAAAAATAAAGTATCGGCGATAATATCACTGCCAATATACTGAAAATTAAGTAGATAAAGGTAAAATCTGGTAAGCCACTTACCTGTTGAAACTGAATCGCTAAAACTGGTGCAATCAATGCAGCGACTACCCCACCTGAGATCACCATTGCAGTCGCCTTAGGAATTAATTCAGGTGACAAACGATCTGAAGCAGCAAAACGATAAAAGTTAGCGGTAGAAATAAATAAACCTAAGCAAAAATGGCTTAGACAAAGCAAATAAAATTGTTCATTCGTTAGCGCAAAATAACCCAAGACTCCCGCACCAAATAAACACAAGACACCGAGCTGAAATACTAAATGACGACCTAATTTTTTCATCAAAAAAGAAAAGATAAAGGTTGTTAATAAAATGGCTAAAAACTGTAAACCATAAGGAATCGTTGCCAAAGCTTGTGTCGGGGCAAGTTTAAGTCCAACAATCGCTGAAACAGTCACGGAAAGTACCGCTGCAATCAAGTTAAATGCTTGAGCAACGAGTAAAAAATACACATATTTAGGTAAATGATTCAAAATGATCATTCCATTTCATTAAGCATCAATACATTAATCTGAAAATAAATCAATTGATATAAAAAAAGATGAAAGTCTAACTTTTATCTTTTAAACCTTTTTTAAAATTCTAGCTACCCTCGCACATTCATTAAGATAGAATATTAACCCGTAATCAATTTAATCAGAAAAATCCAATTCGACATATTTACTCTAACTATCAATTTATGTTGATCAATTACCCCCATAAATAAATACTGAATTTAAAAAAAGTATAATATATGATAAGAAAATAATTCATTTGAAAATATTATTATGAGCAAATTAAATCAGCAGAACATTATTTTATGCATTCCTGGTATCTGGCAAAATCACCAAGCCTTATTACATGCTCTACTTACTCATGAAACAGGATATATTTATGCAGGCTTAATCGTAAAATCCTTAACAAGTGAATATTATGCTGAAATTGAAGAGTATAAAAATGATCCTAATGTGAGCCAAACATTTAGACAGCAAAGTATGAATCGTTTTTCAGAACGAGAATTACAAGAAATCGAGCAACATAATATGGTCATTTATGTTATTTGCAAAGCTGGATCAATAGCGTTAGCACAACAAGCTTTATTACTAGGTCAGGCACTACTCAAAGCAGGAGGGTTAGCCATTAAGATTGAAACTTCTGGACTTACTCATCTTCGATCTGATTGGCTAAACTTCGATGCACATAATCCGATTGATATATATAAAGCATTTATTCCAATTGTTTCAGATCAGAAGCTAATTTATTCTTGTGGTATGCACCAATTCGGTAAAGCTGATGGGTGTATAAATTTAAAAGTAGAACATGCATCATTTATTTTGAATCAGTTTTTGCTCTATCTTCTTATAGAAAGCCCAACACTTATAGAGAAACAAACTTTTTCTGCGGAAGAAGGCGCAGAAAAATTAGAACTTTACAAAAAAGAATCGAGAGACTTCTTCGATGAAGACTCACTATATTTTAATCAGTTGGATGTTTGGATGTTGAAACCAACCTTTAGCTTCAAGAAGTTATTCAACTTTAGCTAGATTATTATTTGAAAAGCCCTATAAATTTATAGGGCTTTTCAATCTAAGCAGCAATTAAATTCCGCAAGACATAATGTAAAATACCGCCTGCTTTGAAGTATTCAACTTCGTTTAAAGTATCGATTCGGCAAAGCACTTTAAACTCAGCTTGGCTACCGTCCTCCCGAACGACACTGACATTTAGAGTTTGATGCGGTTGAATATCATCAGAAAGACCATGTATAGAAAGTGTTTCACGCCCCGTTAAGTTTAAAGACTGACGCGTTTGACCATCAATAAACTGTAGTGGAAGTACGCCCATTCCAACCAAGTTAGAGCGATGGATTCGTTCAAAACTCTCAGCAATCACCGCTTTGATCCCAAGTAGATTGGTACCTTTTGCAGCCCAGTCGCGAGATGAACCCGTACCATACTCTTTACCCGCAACAATCACTAAAGGTGTATTTTCTTGCTGATAACGCATAGATGCATCATAAATGGCAAGCTTTTCGCCACTTGGAATGTGAATGGTATTGCCACCTTCTTCACCACCCAACATTTCATTTTTAATTCGAATGTTGGCAAAAGTACCACGCATCATTACTTCATGATTTCCACGGCGAGAACCATATGAGTTAAAGTCTTTCGGTGTTACGCCTTGATCTTGCAAATAGCGCCCAGCTGGACTGTCTTTTTTAATATTCCCTGCGGGAGAAATATGGTCTGTTGTTACGGAATCACCCAACACCGCGAGGATACGAGCCTGATCAATATTAGCAATCGCTTTTGGTGGTTGATTAATTTCCTCAAAGAATGGTGGATGACGAATGTAAGTTGAGTCACTTTGCCATGCATAAGTCTGACTTTTCGGGATTTGAATCGCTTGCCATGTGGCATCGCCATCAAATACCGCGGCATATTCCTTATGGAACATTGAGGTATTCACTTGTTGTAACACTTGATCGATTTCAGCCTGTGTTGGCCAAATATCTTTCAGGTAAATATTCTGTCCATCTTTGCCTTGTCCAAGTGGTTCAGAGGTCAGATCCGTTCGAATGTTTCCAGCCAATCCATAAGCAACCACCAAAGGCGGTGAAGCAAGCCAGTTGGTTTTCACTAATGGATGAACACGACCTTCAAAATTACGATTTCCAGACAGTACCGATGCGACATTTAAATCATGACATTGAATGGCTTCTTCAATTGGGTCAGGTAAAGGCCCTGAGTTACCAATACAGGTGGTACATCCATAACCCACAAGGTTATATCCCAATTGATCTAAATATGGGGTCAATCCCGCAGCTGCAAGATAATCTGTGACAACCTTAGAACCGGGTGCAAGTGAGCTTTTTACCCAAGGTTTCCGTTGTAAACCTTTTTCAATCGCTTTTTTCGCCAGTAACCCTGCCGCTAACATCACACTTGGATTTGAGGTATTGGTACATGAGGTAATCGCCGAAATCACCACATCGCCATGATTTAATGGATAAGATTTTCCATCAATCATACAAGATGGGCTTTCATGTGGCAGATTGGCTTTTTCAGCAGCAACGGCTGTTCCACCACCGCCCTCATTTTCCAACTGCTCTTTTTGTTCTTTAGCAGGTTTAAGTGCAAGCTCCATTAATGAACTAAAGGTTTTAGGAACATCGGAAAGTAAAACACGATCCTGAGGACGTTTTGGCCCCGCTAAACTTGCTTGTACCGTACCCATATCTAGACTCAACGTATCGGTAAAAATCGGTTCATCACCAAGATTTCGCCACAAGCCTTGCTCTTTACTATACGCCTCAACTAAGTCAATACGTTCTTGTTCACGACCCGTTAATGCAAGATAACCAAGGGTTACTTCATCAATCGGGAAAAAGCCACACGTTGCGCCATATTCAGGTGCCATATTGGCAATCGTTGCACGGTCAGCCAGCGGTAGATCAGCCAGACCATCACCATAGAATTCAACAAATTTACCCACCACGCCTTTTTGGCGCAGCATTTGAGTAATGGTCAAAACCAAATCTGTCGCAGTAATGCCTTCTTTTAATTTCCCTGTTAATTTGAAACCAATCACTTCGGGAATCAGCATAGAGACCGGTTGCCCCAACATCGCTGCTTCGGCTTCAATCCCACCAACACCCCAACCTAATACCCCAAGACCATTGATCATTGTGGTATGTGAGTCTGTTCCTACCAAGGTATCTGGAAAGGCAAAGCTTTCACCGTCATCATCCCCAAGCCACACTGCTTGAGCCAAATACTCTAAATTGACTTGGTGACAAATCCCTGTTCCCGGCGGAACGACACTAAAATTATTAAATGCAGATTGTCCCCAACGTAGGAATTGATAACGCTCGCCATTACGTTGCATTTCAATCTCGACATTTTCGGCAAATGCATTTTCATTGGCAAAGTGATCCACCATCACTGAATGGTCAATCACCAAGTCCACAGGTGATAATGGATTAATCAGATTCGGATCACCACCCGCTTGTGCCATTGCTGCACGCATCGCAGCAAGATCAACAACTGCTGGCACACCTGTAAAATCCTGCATCAGTACACGAGCGGGACGATATTGAATTTCTTGGTCTGAAGTACGCCGTTTCTGCCAATCAACCAGTGCTTTTATATGCTCTACTTTTACACTTTTTTGATCTTCAAAACGGAGTAAATTTTCTAGCAAAACCTTTAATGACTTAGGAAGTTGATCGATATTACCTAAGCTTTGAGCGGCTCGAGATAAACTGTAGATTTGATAAGACTTTGAGCCGACAGTAAGTGTTTTTAATGCATTGAAACTATTGATTTTGCTATATCTGGCCATAAGGTTGCCCTCCCAGTATTGGCGCGTTTGTTTATTATGAATGTCTTATTTAATGTAACCTTGTTTAGAAAAGCATGTGTTCCCTTTTAGTATCTTATTTTTATCACGATTATTTTCTTATTATCTTAAAAATCTAATTTCAACGCGCTTAATGAATTTTGCCATAATTGTTCAGCCAACGCGTCAATCGGATGATCGAGTGTTTGCGCGAGTGCTTCCAATACATAAGGTAAATTAACCGGTGTATTGCGTGTTCTTTCTTCTGTTGAGGTTTGACAGCATAACGGCGTCATATCGGGACAATCGGTTTCAATGACCAAGTTTTCATGACCAATCGCTTGAACAACTTGATGTAATTTCTTGGCATTTGGATTGGTGATTTGTCCCGTCACGCCGATTTTAAACCCTAGTTTTACCAGTGCTTTGGCTTCTTCTACACCACCACTAAAGGCATGGGCAATGCCACCCAACTTAAATTTCTGAGCTTTCAAAATCGCAAGCGTTTCAGCATGGGCTTTGCGAATATGCAATAAAACAGGTTTCTGATACTGAGTTGCTAACTCAAGTTGAGCATTAAAATAGTCTTGCTGTTTAGCAAATATATCAGACTGTTTATGTTGCTTTAAGAACGTGTCTAAGCCAATTTCACCCACAGCAACACAATCATACCGCTGCAAGACTTGCTCAAGTCGTTGCAAATGCTCAGTCTGATGTTGCTCGATATAAAATGGATGTAAACCTGGTGCAAGATAAGATTGAGGAACAGCATCCCAAGCTTGGAGCTGTTGATGTGTTTGGATCAAATCATCAAAACGAGACGCCAAGAAACCAATTAAAACCAATGACTCCACACCTGCACGTTTGGCTTGTACTGCCAACTGCTGCCGATCATGATCAAAATCGGCAACATCAAAATGGGTATGGGTATCAAAGAGTTTCATCATTGTTGCGTCTCATTTCACCCTTGTGATCGCTAAATCACACTTAAAAGCTTAAGTTGCTGTACTTGCAGCAGGTGTCGATACGGCTGGCGCTTCAACCTGAGGTAAATATTCAGGTTTTAACACCCCTTTTAACTGATCAAAAGGAATGACTAGACGAGGTAAACCCACCACATAAGGGCCAATTTCATATTCGCCATACTGTAAAATAAGCCCCTGCTCGCCTAATAAGAAATTATCTGTCACTTGGAATGGCCAAGCTTCCTCATATTCTTTCGGATCATTGGCAAGTTTAGAATCAACAATCCAAACTTTAAATGCGTCATGTGCCAATTTATCCAAAGTCGCTTTCTGTTTTGGCAACAATAAATCGTTTAGCTGAATCTGTTTTTGATTCTTCAAATCAAAATTGTAATAGTGTTGAGCTGTTGCGCCATGCGCACCACCTAAATAGCTACTGCTGTTAAGTACGACAGTCGCCAATGATCCTTTTGACTGTAAAATTTTTGGCTTGATCATTAAACTGATTTGATGACTGCTGCTCAGTGCTTTGAGTTCTTCATCAATTTTAATAAATGCATTGGCATACATCTGTGTTTGCGCATCAAGATTCGGCTTTTGCTCTGTACTTTGTACAGTCGATGATGCTTTATCCGCATCAACAACTTCTAACATATGACTGAGTTGATTTAAAACTTGCTGATCAATCAATTGATCAATAAACGAGAAATTACTCTCTAAGCGTTCAACTGTAAAATCAGGACACGCATTACCACTGCACTCAGGTAAAGTGACTTGTACTTTTACAGTTTCACCACGCAAAGTCGGCTCAACTTGCTGTTGTTCAACAACTGGCTCTTGCTGTTTATCCTGTGTCTCTTTAGGATCAGATTTCGGTTGGCAGGCAGCGAGCAGAACTGCACACGCAAGAACGCTAAATTTATAAAATGTTTTCATCTGAAACCCATTACCGTTGTTATTCCACAAGATTTTGAAATGCTATCGAACTCAATTCAAAACCACCATAAGCACATGCAATTTCTATACGTATCTAACTAATATTAAAACATTTGCTGATAAATTTCAGGTTGCAGCATTTGTTTAGTTTGTTCAGTTGTTAGATAAATATCAAGCTGTGGCGCATCTTTGCTAATTTCATTGGCACGATAATGCAATCCAATCCCTTCACCATCAAAGAACCAATCTGCTTGCCCCCAATATAATTTCTTGGGAACTTGCTTTTTCACCTCTAATGACTGTTTCTCCACCCATTTTTGATAATGTGCTTGAACAATATCATTCAATGCCAACTGCTTATTTTTCTGAATCACATCCAACACACTAATACTCTTTTGCTGCTTACGATCTGCAACAAAGAAATAATAGCGATCTTTTACTGCAATATCCTCTTGCTTAGAGTTTACACCGATTTGGAGCAACACATATTGATTGCGCTGTGAAGCCATACGGGTATTTACATGCAATTCATAGGCCTTATTTTGAGAATATTTATCTTTCCATTCATCTGACTTTTTCACATAGGCATTAATTGCTTGCTGTAGGCTTAGATTCAGATTCTGATCAATTTGCTGTTGAATGACCATGGATTGGTTTTTCGCAATCCAACTATCCAACCATTTATCTTGTGTTTTAATGGTCTGAATATCGATATCAATACAGTTTTTCTTTTCACAAAAAGGCAGCGCATACTCTGCTTTGGCTTCTTTAATATTTAAATACGGTAAAACTTCTGCTTTCTCACTTGGCTCAGCCTGCTGTTCAGCTGATGAACTATCCATCTCATTTTTCTTCTGATGATCACATGCTGTTAAACCTAGTATGGCAACCATTAAGCTCAGACTTAGCAATGGTTTTAAATTCTTCATGTCATCATCCTTTATTTTTAGACTGCTCAATGAAAAACAGCCTCTAAATTAGAAGCTGTTTTGGATTATTCTTAGTGTTCTCGCGTATTGCGGAACTCAATATCAGGCCAACGTTCTTGCATTAATTGCAAATTTACACGGCTCGGCGCGAGATAGGTTAAGTGACCACCACCATCTACTGATAATTGATCATGAGCTTTTTTCTTGAATTCATTCAAGATTTTTTCATCATCACAATGAATCCAGCGTACTGTATGTACACTTACAGGCTCATAAATACAATCTACTTTATATTCTTCTTTTAGACGGTAGGCAACCACATCAAACTGTAACACACCCACTGCACCAACGATCAGATCATTACTGATTTGAGGCATAAATACCTGAGTTGCACCTTCTTCAGATAACTCTTTCAGACCTTTTTGCAACTGCTTCGATTTCAAAGGATCTTTTAAGCGTACACGACGGAACATTTCAGGCGCAAAATGTGGAATACCTGTGAAATGTAAGTCTTCACCACTGGTAAATGTATCACCAATTTGAATCGTACCGTGGTTGTGCAAACCAATGATATCACCTGCCCACGCTTCCTCTAGGTGTTCACGCTCACCTGCCAAGAATGTTAAAGCATCCGAAATACGTACATCTTTACCGATACGTACATGATTCATTTTCAGGCCTTTTTCATATTTTCCTGAACAAATACGCATAAAGGCAATACGGTCACGATGCTTAGGATCCATATTGGCTTGAATCTTAAAAACGAAACCAGAGAATTTCTCTTCCGTCGCTTCTACAGTACGTTCTTGTGTTGGATGTGCTTTTGGCTCAGGCGCCCAATCAATAAACGCATCAAGCACATGATCAACTGCGAAGTTACCCAAAGCAGTACCGAACAATACAGGTGTTTGCTTACCTTGTAAGAATAGCTCGCGATCTAATGGCTCATTTGCCATTTGTACTAGCTCAAGAGATTCTTCAAATGATGCCCAAGCCAACTCACCTACTTTTTCACGAATGTCAGCATGGTCATAGCCATCACGGATTTCAATATCTGTGATCGTCGAGCCAAAACCAGCTTTATAGACGTAAAGTTTATTTTCAAGGATATTATAAACCCCTGCAAAATCACGTCCCATGCCCAGTGGCCATGTGATCGGAACACAACGAATTTTTAAGACATTTTCAATTTCGTCAAGCAACTCTAAAGGCTCGCGAATCTCACGGTCCATTTTGTTAACGAATGAAATAATCGGTGTATCGCGCATACGACACACTTCCATCAGTTTAATAGTTCGTTCTTCGACACCTTTTGCACCATCGATTACCATCAATGCAGAGTCAACAGCGGTTAAAGTACGGTAAGTATCTTCCGAAAAGTCTTCATGTCCCGGAGTATCGAGTAAGTTGATGGTGTGCTTTTTATAAGGGAACTGCATCACCGATGTCGTAATCGAGATACCACGTTCTTTTTCCATTTCCATCCAGTCGGATGTCGCAGAACGATCAGATTTACGGCTTTTCACCATACCTGCAACCTGAATCGCCTTACCCCATAACAACAGTTTTTCTGTCATTGTGGTTTTACCCGCATCGGGGTGGGAAATGATGGCAAAAGTGCGTCGTTGGGCAACCTGTGCCGCTAATTCGTCTTTAAAACTCATGAGAAAATCTACAATTTTGTGCACCCACGTATCTTTGTAAATCGAGACAAAGAAAGATGGCATGCGAAAGAATTTGAAATTGGCGCAATTGTAGCAGATTTCTGAGATAGGTTTGTGATTGTTGATATGTCTTGATTTATCCACAACGTAAGACATGAACCAAGGTAAAATAGCGTTCAATCAGATGTAATTGTTCCGCAACGCTTTTAGGGCACATAAATATTTTTAAGCTTTTAAAGCAATTCAATATAACCACGCTCAAAATCAATTCTTTGAAGTCGATCACAAAAACTTCACTCTTTAAGCCGTATAAATAATCAGAGTCTTATTTTGATCAAGCAACTCAAGAAAACTATAAGGCTAAAAACAAAAAATGAAACTACAAAGATTTAAAAATATCAAGGAGATACAAAATGGACTCTCGTCTACTTCTAGCAATTATGCTGAGTAGTTTTAGTGTAGCCGCGTCTGCTTCCAGTCATCGTGAAGCACCATCAATCACTAAAATGCCAAAAGTCGATGCAACGGATTTCTATATGTTCAAAAGTTACGAACCTAACCGTAGTAATTTCGTGACCATACTCGCCAACTATCAACCTTTACAGGATGCTTACGGAGGACCTAATTACTTTTCATTAGATCCGAAAGCCTTGTATGAAATACATATCGATAATAATGGTGATGCGCAAGAGGACATCACATTTCAATTCAAATTTGATCAGGAGTTAAAAGACTTACAAGTCCCTGTTGGTGGTAAAAATATCTCGGTTCCATTATCAAATATTGGAAAAATTACCAATGATAGTAGTTCAGCACAAAATACCGCTGAAACATACACCGTTACAATGATCAAAGGTGATCGCCGCAAAGGAGATCGAAGCGTTCTCGGCTCTTTCAAAAAACCATTCGATAACGTTGGTGCAAAATCAATTCCAAACTATCAAAGCTATGCCAATAGCTTTGTTCAAAACATTAACTTTGGAAGTTGTGGCACGGGTAAAGTTTTTGTCGGTCAACGCCAAGACCCTTTTGCCGTTAACTTAGGTGAAGTCTTTGATCTGGTAAATATTAAAATTCCTGCGACTCAACTCGCGCCTTCGGGAGTAAATGCAGAAGATCAAGGATTAAATACCATTGCTAATAAAAATGTCACAACAATTGCTTTGGAAGTCCCTCAATCTTGTTTAGTCGCATCTAACGACACTGTTATCGGAGCTTGGACCACGGCAAGTCTGCCTCAAGCCACCTTGTTGAACCCCAATCCTGAAAGCAATCTCACCAGTGCAAGCAAAGTTGGTGGCGCTTGGACACAAGTTTCACGTTTAGGTATGCCTTTGGTCAATGAAGTCGTGATTGGTCTTAAAGATAAAGATAAATTCAATGCGAGTAAGCCTGTAAATGATGGCCAATTTGCAGACTATGTAACCAATCCTACTCTACCAACCCTCATAGAAGTTCTATTTAAAGATGCAACAGGCGGTGCTGTTGTTGCGCCAACAAATTTCCCAAGAACAGATTTAGTTAATGCATTCCTGCTCGGCATTCCTGGCTTAAACCAACCGAAGAATGTCAAAGCATCTGAGATGCTACGTCTGAATACCGCGATTGGTGCTGCAACAAAAGATCAGCAAAATCGATTGGGTGTTATTGGTGGCGATGCGGCTGGATTCCCAAATGGTCGTCGACCTGGCGATGATGTGGTGGATATCGAACTGAGAGTTGCGATGGGGTTACTCTGCACAATTGATGGAGTAAATACTGCGGTTGGCTGTAAAGCAACTGATGCTAAAGCTGGAGGCATTGGCTTTACGGATGGCGCATTACAATCACCTCAACAGTTTGGCACAACATTCCCCTACTTAAATACTCCAGTCGCTGGCTCTCCATTCAATACAGCTAGTAAATAATGAGGAGTAGTCACCATGAGAAAATTTATTTTGTTGTTCATGGTTGGTATCGGATTAAGTGGATGTGGCGGTGATGATAATAATTCCAAGCCGAATAATAACAACCAATCTAAAAATGACCCCGTACTAAAAGAGACGTTGTCATTGACCAATCAACCTCAAAGAAACTTTGAACAGGCTGAACCTAAAAGTCTTGGCGAGATTTCAGAATCTCCTATAGATAACAAAGCAGAGCCTATTTCAGTGAAATTTTAAGATGAAGGCCCTTGGCAATTTTTTGCTAAGGGTCTTTATGGGAGTTATAAATGTTAATTCGCCAGCTAACCATTTCCACGATTGCGGTATTTTACTTGAGCACGGCTTTAGCTCATCCAAAGCATCATCATGAACACGCATCGGACACATCAGAAGATTCAAATTATTCTGTCTTATTGAAAAATAATCACAACGATGAACTTAGAAATCAGATTGTTAATGTGCTGCTAGAAAAAGCATATTCAAAAGGTGATGGCGCTTTTCTAGAGCAAGCTGAAGAGCTTATGAAATCGAGTCACAACCCTTCAGACATTGAAAATCAATTACTGCAAACTCGGCTTGCACAAGCAAACCATGAGTTTAGTCGTGCAGAAACGATATTAAATAAAATTCTGGAAAAAGACCCTAAAAATTACGATGCTATTTTGCAGCTTGCAAACATCTACAGATTACAAGGGCAATTTAATCAATCTCTAAAATTATGTAATCAATTAAATCAACAAGATGTAAAACTTTATCAAGTTGGTTGTCAGCTACAAGTCGACGCCATGACAAAGAATATTACTGAAATCCAACCGAGAATCGATGAACTTCTTCAGTTAGCGCAACGACTGAATAAAAATGACCAACAGTGGTTAGGCAATATCATGCTTGAAGTAGCCACTCGGTTTAATGATCAAACTCTCGCTAGCCAATCGCTTCAACTACTTACTGTAGATAATTTACCCAATACACTCGCCAAATCTAATTGGTATATTGCTCAACAAGAATATCCAACCGCAATCAAAATTCTCACGCCTTATCGTTATCACGATGGTGCATTGTATCGAATCATCCTAAGCAAACAAAAACTGAATGATCCGCTTGCAAAAAATGATCTCCATGAACTGACACAACGCGTTCAAAGCTTGCTCGACCATAAGGATCACATTCATCTCAGAGAACAAGCTCAATATCTATGGATCTCCAAAAAATATGATGAAGGCTTAGATATCGCGGCAAAAAACTGGAATATGCAAAAAGAAAATGATGATTTTGAAGTCTATGCGGCCCTTGCTCTCGCCAGCAACAATCGTGCAAGCACTGAAAAATTATTAAATTGGAGCGATGCAACAGGCTATCAAAATCCCACCTATATTCAAAAATTAAAACAGATGTTAAAGCAACTATGAATCTAAATTCGATAAATAACTGAAAGCATAAACTTATCGTATTTTGATGTTCTAGAAATAAAGACAATTTATAAAATATATGGAATAAAAATGAAAAAAAGAATTTTGTATTGTTTGTTGATCAGTAGTAGTCATTTCTATTTGAGCCAAATAACGCATGCTGGCGGTGAACTGACATCAACGCTTCCAACTATTAAAATCACAGCATCATCAAATGCTGATAGTTCCTTTGGCGTGGCATTTACTTCATCTCAAGGAACAATATCAAAAGAACAAATTGAAACTCGACCTTTATCACGTCCAGCAGAGGTTCTTGAGACGATTCCCGGGGTTATTGTGACTCAGCACAGTGGCAGTGGTAAGGCAAATCAATACTTTTTAAGGGGATTTAACTTAGATCATGGAACTGACTTTGCTACATCGTTTGATGAGCAACCAATTAATATGGTGAGTCATGCACATGGTCAAGGTTACACAGACTTAAATTTCCTGATTCCAGAACTGATTGAATCGATTCAATATCACAAAGGAGCTGTGTCGATTGATGATGGTGATTTTGCATCAGCAGGTACAGCAAAAATTTCGAGTATCCATTCTCTAGATAACCCCTATGCACAAGTGACTATAGGTAATCACAATTTACTTAGATTTTTAGCCGCTGGAAACTTAGTTCTTAATGATTGGGAATTAATTGGTGCAGTTGAAAATATCAATAGTGACGGACCATGGGTGAATCCTGAAAATCTGTCAAAACAAAATGTATTCTTAAAATATTTCACGGGTGATCATAATAAAAATCAATCAATCGGTTTCCAACATTATCAAGCACGATGGGATGCCACTGATCAAATTCCAGAACGGCTTATTCAAAATGGCGAACTTAATCGTTTTGATAGCTTAAATCACAGTGATGGGGGTAAATCTTCTCGTACTGCGCTTTGGTATAATGCTAAAAATTATGAAAAAACCAAGTACTCTACACTTTCCTCTTATGCCATATACAACAAGTTAAATCTGTTTTCTGATTTTAGTTATTTTCTAAATGATCCTATCCGTGGTGATCAGTTTGAACAGGCAGAAGAGCGAACCATGCTTGGACTTAAATTTCAAAAAGGCTTATTGAGTGAGTTATCAAATAAAGAACTTTTGAACTCGTTTGGAGCATCTATAAGATATGATTATATTAATAACCTAGGTCTTTACCAGACAGAAAATCGGCAGCGTTTCAATACCATCAGAAATGATGATGTTCGCCAATGGTCTATTGGCTTATGGGGACAAAATCAAACGACATGGCAACCTTGGTTAAAAACGATTTTAGGCGTTCGTGGCGACTTCTACTCTTTCGATGTAAATTCTGATAATAAAGAAAATAGTGGTCATAAAACTGATCATATTTTCAGTCCTAAAATGAGTATCATCTTAGGGCCATGGGATAATATTGAGTATTACATTAATTATGCCTATGGCTTTCATAGCAATGATGCAAGAGGAACAACAACTCGCCTAAACATTGACCCTCGAGATAGTAACTATTTAAGCCCTACTCTTCCCGTTTCACCATTAGTAAGAACAATCAACTCAGAGTTAGGATTAAGAGCAAAAACTATACCCGAACTCACATCAACCATCGCTTTATGGCAACTTGATTCCGATTCAGAGCTGGTTTTTATCGGCGATGCAGGTACAACAGAAGCCAGTCGACCGAGTAAACGACAAGGTATTGAGATTTCACAATTCTATCAACCAACAGATGCTTGGATAATCGATCTAGATGTCGCTTGGTCAAAAGCAAGGTTTAAAAATAAAAGCGCTGAAGGAGATCACATTCCTGGTGCGATAGAAAAAACGATAGCCGCTGGATTTACTTATAAACTAAATGATCAATTTAATTTTGGCGGTCGCCTACGTTACTTTGGCTCACGCCCTCTGATTGAAGATAATTCAGTTCGTTCAAATTCATCAACCTTGGTCAACTTGCAGGGCAGCTATCAGTTTAATAAAAACTTCCTAGCACAACTCGAACTATTCAATGTATTTGACCAAAAAACCAATGATATCGAATATTACTATGCATCATGTACTCGCCAAGATCTCAGTGATTCAGCATGCTCACCAAATGCGAGCGACCGTGAGGGTATTTATGACAAGCATATTCACCCCACTGAGGGAAGAAACCTCAGAATGACCTTACGCTATTTATTCTGATCGGTGCAATAAATGCTAAGGAGGAGAACATCATGTGGATTCAAAAACAAATCAACATTTCACAGCGTTCGTTTCTCTTTAGCATACTGGTTCATGCCCTATTACTATCATTCATATTAAAATCAGCACTTTATATAAAAATAGACACTCCCAAAGAAATGAAAGTAGTTTTAATCCCACTCCCTCAAGCATCTCAAAGTCATAAAGAAAATATCGTTTCTGCTAGTCGTACAGACAAGATAAATCCAACCAACGCTGAACCAAAAGACAATACAGTTGATCACACACTCAATGAAAATCCATCGGACTTGATGGATTCTGACACGAAGGAATTAACCAAACAATTAGACAATGATCCCCTCGCTGAAGCACGATATCGAGCTGAAAAAGCAGTCAAGGATGCAAAGATCATTGCTGATGAATACCGTAAAAATATAAGACCCATTGATGAGCATTCAATTGCTCAACTCGAGGGACTTTTGGAAAATGAAGATCCAAACACCGATCAAATTAATCATTTGTATAAAGTTGAAATTTTAACTGACAAAATAAATGATCAAAAATATGAGGAGCTCATCAATAAAGCAGCAATTTTTGAACCGAATGTAGAAGAAAGCAAATACTTAGTCGAATTAAGAAATAAATTGAATTTGCTTATTGAAGAAGATGTTTTAAAACAAGCAACAAGTGGAAATGCTTCTATCAAATTTACGATTGATCCCGAGAACTTAATCATTGTATTAGAGATTTTTACGACATCAAATGAAACAAAACAACGCTTACGGCGCAAATTAGGCACACTGAACTATGATGCCTTATTTATTAACTCTAATCTAAATGACAGACCATACTCGATATCATTCGAGCTAGATAATCTATTGACGTTAGATCACTTAAACCTGGATTGAAACCTGTCTAAAACGAAGATGATCTCGAATCAAACACCTCAGTCAGATCCACCTCTTTCGCGAATACAATCATTTGATACTATAAAGCACAGTTTATAAACGACTTCCCTTTAACCTATACGAGAAAAATGATGTCACAACAAGATTATGAAAATGGATTGAAAGTACGTACCGAAGTTATGGGCGAGACATTCGTAAAACGAGCACAAGACAATACTGTTCCGTTTACCCAGCCCTTACAAGACTGGATCAATGAACATGCTTGGGGTTCGACATGGCAACGTGAAGGTGTATTACCACGTAAATATCGCTCTCTCATCACCATTGCATTTTTAACGGCATTGAAAAGCCCAACTGAGTTGAAAGGTCATATTCGTGGCGCACTAAACAACGGTGCAAGTGTTGAGGAAATTCAGGAAGTTTTGTTACATAGCTTACCTTATTGTGGCGCACCAGCAACTCAAGAAGCCTTCCGAGCAGCGCTGGAAGTAATTAATGAGTATCAAGCTTAAGCTTAGATACAGCAACCGAATCCAATGCCATTTGTTAAATGCCTAATACGATTGATTAGGCATTTAGCTTTTACACAAAGGGAATTTATATCTAGTTTCAATTAAATATCAGTTTAGCGAGATTAATAAACTTTTTGCCATCTCCTTTCTCCCTGCAAATTACTAAGATGTAGAACATGACGAATAGAAAATGTAGTGGAGTAATGAATTGAGCAAGAAAACACAATCTGATCATCATGGTATACAGTTTCCAATTCCATCAGGAAAGAAGACACCAAGTACAACTCACACTGCTAAACAAATTCTGACCTCAGCACTACGAAGTGTAGATTCACCGTATGTATCCAAACTGATTGCAGAAAAAAACTGGCGCAAAAACTATCCTGTCTATT
Source organism: Acinetobacter venetianus RAG-1 = CIP 110063 (assembly GCF_000368585.1). GTDB lineage: Bacteria > Pseudomonadota > Gammaproteobacteria > Pseudomonadales > Moraxellaceae > Acinetobacter > Acinetobacter venetianus. The sequence continues at coordinate 55,877 of NZ_KB849559.1, read as the reverse complement.
TTCAGGAATTGGTTGAAGCAGGAATTCAGTCTGTTCAGAATCCGACTCGAATTGCACAACATGGACTGGATACAGCTAAAGCATTATTTAGCTTCCATCGTGATGGCAACAGCGATGCATTAAATCATGCAATGCAAAATATTAAAGAACAGCCTTTTGAAAACTTTATCTTACAAGGTACTGGCAATCCCGAAGTAGAACCTTGGTACATTCCTTATCATGGGAAAAAATTACAAGGTGCTGAACTATTAAAACAAGTTGATTTATGGGAAAAGCAACAAGTTATTGAACCAAGCCATGCTCAGGCTTTACGTTTATTGCAACAACATCCTGAATGGTTTGATTTATCTAAACGGACAATGGTGCTGTTTGGTGCAGGTTCAGAGGCAGGTCCTTTAAGTTGGCTAGCAAAATGGCGTGCGAATATCATCGCAATTGATCTACCGCAAACTGCGATTTGGGAAAAAATCACCAATGTGGTGAAGCAAGGCAATGCAACCTTAATTGCACCACAAACCCAAACTGTCGATGGCGGACAAACACTAGGGGCAAATTTGCTCACCCAAACCCCAGAAGTTGCCAACTGGCTAAATACATTTAGCGAAACACTAGACCTCGCGGGTATCGCCTATTTAGATGGTGAAAAGCATGTTCGTGTATCTATCGCCATGATTAGTATCATGGAACAGGTAAGCCAGCAAAAACCAGATAGCAGCATCATGTTTATGCTGACCCCAACAGATATTTATGCGATTCCAAAATCGGTGGTGCAATCAATTGAGCAAAAAGTTAAACAACGCCCTTTGCTTGAGAAAGTCCTGACCAAATCTATTCACAAAATTTCTCTCACCAACTTCTTTAAAGCCAATTCAGAACAATTAATCGCCTCTGATAATGGACAACAATACGGAATATCAGATTGTATGGTGATCGAGCAAGGACCGAACTATGCCCTTGCGAAAAGATTACAACAATGGTTTGCAATTACTGCACGTGCCCGTGGTCAAAAGGCGGTGATTAATATCGCACCATCAACTACAACCCATTCCGTCACAAAGAATCCTATTCTGAAGGCTGCTTTTTCAGGCGCTGATTTATTTAATGTGGAAACATTTAGTCCTGAAACAACCAATGCAATCATGGCTGCATTGTGGATACATGATTTAAATAATCCTGAAAGTGCCGCAAATCCAGAAAGACCACTCGACCATCCACTCGAACTGATCATGGAAAATGCTAATCACGGCGGCTTGTGGCATGTGCCGTATTTGGCGAGAACTGCACTGCCATTTGCAGCAGCTTATGGCTGGGTCAGAGAAAAGCTCTAACGCTGAGAAATACAAAATAAAAGCGGAAATCCTAACTTAAGATTTCCGCTTTTTTAAAAATGGCTCAATAATCATTATTGAACCATTCACAGTGATATTTACAAACTACGCTGATTGACACGCTTGGACAGTTCCTCAGCGGATTCTTTGCGCTCCGAATAGCGATCTGTAAAATATAGGCTTTGCCCACGCGTCAACAAAGTAAATTTATACAGCTCTTCCATCACATCAACGATTCGATCGTAATAAGAAGATGGTTTCATTCGGCCATCCTCTTCAAACTCTAAAAATGCTTTTGGAATTGACGACTGATTTGGGATGGTAATCATCCGCATCCAACGTCCTAAAATACGCATTTGATTCACGCTATTAAACGACTGCGAACCACCACTCACCTGCATGAGTGCCAAGGTCTTTCCTTGCGTTGCACGAATTGCACCGCCAGCCAGAGGAATCCAATCAATTTGTGACTTAAAAATTGAACTCATCGAACCATGACGTTCTGGCGAACACCACACCATGCCTTCAGACCACGACAATAATTCATGTAACTCTTTAACTTTTGGATGTTCTAAATCTGCATCTTCAGGCAATGGCAATCCTTTCGGGTGAAAGATTTTCACTTCAGCACCTAGATATTGCAAGATACGTCCAGCTTCCAACACAGCCAAACGACTGTATGATCTCTCTCGATTAGAACCATAAAGCAATAAAATACGAGGTGGATGATCAAGCTCTACCGCCTGAATTTGTTTAAATGCAGGTTTTGCTAAAAGCTCTACATCCAAATTTGGCAGATTAGAATCAATTGTGTTCATGTGCAAAATACTTCTTCTTTAACCAAAGCGAAACTGAAACTAATGCAATCAGCACAGGTACTTCAACCAAAGGGCCTATGACTGTTGTGAATGCCACAGGCGAAGCCAAGCCAAATGTTGCAATTGCAACAGCAAGGGCCAACTCAAAATTATTCCCAGCAGCCGTAAAAGATATCGCCGTTGTTCGTGGATAATTATTTCCCATCGACTTACTCATAAAAAAGCTAATAAAGAACATCACCACAAAGTAAATCGTCAATGGAATCGCAATACGCAGCACATCCATCGGCAGGCTTACTACATCAGCACCTTTAAGACTAAACATAGCAACGATAGTAAAAAGTAATGCTGCTAAGCTTAATGGGCTAATTTTCGGTAAGAATTGAGTTTGATACCATTCCGCTCCTTTTGCACTTATCAACACAAACCGTGTGATAAATCCAAGGAAAAATGGAATACCTAAATACACCAACACCGCATGAGTAATGGTCCAGAAATCAACTTGAATAACTTGCCCAGCAATACCAAAGTATGGCGGTAAAAAAGTCAGGAATAACCAAGCATAGGTACTAAAAAATAGAATCTGGAAAATACTATTGAATGCAACAAGAGCCGCGACATATTGGTTATCGCCACATGCTAAGCCATTCCATACCAATACCATCGCAATACAACGCGCTAACCCTATTAAAATTAACCCTGTCATATATTCTGGATAATTGTGTAGAAATACGATAGCCAAGGCGAACATCAATACAGGTGCAATAATCCAGTTTTGTACCAAAGATAAAGTTAGTGTTTTTTTATCTTTAAAAACTTCTGGCAAAGTCGCATAGTCAACTTTCGCCAGCGGTGGATACATCATTAAAATCAGTCCAATCGCAATTGGAAGATTGACCGAGTCATAACTCATCTGATCAAGTGCAATAGATGCCTGAGGAAAAAATACGCCAATTGCTACACCTAAACCCATCGCGATAAAAATCCACAGAGTAAGGTTTCGATCTAAAAAGGATAAACCTGATTTAGCCATATCTGTGTCCGCTTAATCGATGTGAGAAATTTGATTGATTGCATTGATCAATTCTGCTCGCGTCATGGCAGCAGTATTTAAGTCAAACAGTGCATCTAAACGACGATTAATATGATCAACCGTCACGCGGAACGCTTTTAGCTTTTCATCTTTAGGAACATCGAGATGTGAAGGATCAGCCAATCCCCAATGTGCTTTAATTGCTCCACCTAGATATAAAGGACAGGCTTCTTGTGCTGCTGAATCACAAACAGTAATCACTACATCAGGCTGATATTGCTCACAATCGTCTATCGTTTTGCTCCACAAGCCATCAGTAGAAAGGCCTAAACTTACTAATGTCTGAATCGTTAACGGATGGACTTGCCCAGAAGGTTTACTGCCTGCGCTATATGCTTTCCAGCCTTCTGATGCTCGGCTATTGAATAACACTTCAGATAAAATGCTACGGCAACTGTTGCCTGTACACAAAAACAGAAATTTCATAATGTTTTACTCACAATAGCTTTGCGTCGAACATGCTGGCAAAGTGGCTAAATGATTTGGTGAATGCTGTACGAGGACATTTAATATCTCGTAACACCATGCAGGTAATTGAGTCGAAAGACTGTAGTAAACCCACTGCCCTTGACGACGATCTTGCAACAATCCAGAAGAACGCAATAGCGCAAGATGACGCGAAATCTTCGGTTGGCTGAGTTGCAGCTTTTCAGTTAAATCACAAACGCACAGTTCTTTATTTTCAGTCACTAAGGTGACAATACTGAGACGTGTTTCATCAGCCAAACATTTAAAAAAACTCACCTGATCCATATCAAGCCTCTTATTTTTTAATACATTTTTTATTGAATACGCTGCCCATTTTCATCAACCACTTGCTCACCATCTTCTTTGGTGAATACCCCTTGTTGAGCAACCGGCAAAATATCCAATACGATTTCAGATGGCCGGCATAACCGTGTTCCAACTGAAGTCACGACAAATGGGCGATTGATCAAAATTGGATACTGCAACATAAAATCAATCAGTTGCTCATCTGACCAGTCTTCTTGCTCTAAATTCAAATCACGATAAGGATCAACATTGCAGCGAATAGCAGCTCGCACAGACAAATCAGCATCTTGAATCATTTGAATAAGCTCTGCTTTAGACGGTGGCGTTTGCAAATACTCAATAACTGTCGGCTCTACACCTGTATTACGAATCAGCCCCAACGTATTACGTGATGTACCACAGGCAGGGTTATGGTAAATTTTGATAGATTCTGTATTTGACATGATGGTCTTACTAGATAAATTTTTATATACTTATATTCGAATATCCATATATATGCAATATCATATATTCTATTTTTAGAAGTTTCTTATGCCATGCACACATTCAACAAAGTATTCTGAAAACCGAAAGAAAAACTCAAAATCGCGATAATTGATCATTTTGGAAAAGAAGTTAAGCATCTGAGTCACTGAGCTTATGCCTTTTTTCTTCTAATATGCCGCTACTAACATAGCAACCTCAGAGTTTTTGTTCGATGACTCAATTGCCAAAAGTTAAACAAGCTTTGCTTAACTCACTTACTGCTAAAAAAATCTTAAATAGTCGTGCTGGTCAGCAAACACGCCATATTCTCTCAAATGCAACTGACCGTGTCTTGCGCGGTCACCAACTGGCGCTTTCAGGGCAAACACCGTATGACGTGATTTACCAACGTGAAATTATTAGCTTGCGTCACTACAAAACAGAAAATGAAAACAGCAGCTCCAAATATCGCGTTCCACTTGTCATTATTCCGCCTCTTGCAGCAAATACTTTAGTCTTTGATTTATTTCCAGATCGCAGTCTGATCCGTTTCTTTCTCGCTCAGGGCTTTGATGTTTATATGATTGACTGGGGAACACCAAGTCTACGCCAAGCCAAATATAACTTTGGGACCTACATCAAAATCTTCATGCCTGATTTTCTTCAGCAGATTCGTGAACATAGCGGTCAGCAACAACTATCTTTATATGGCTGGAGTTTGGGTGGCGCAATTTCACTATGCTATACATCATTGTTTAAAGATAAAAATATTAAAAACTTAATGATCCTCGCCTCTCCGATCAATACACATAAATCAGGATATATCGGCAAGCTATATCAACGCCTGAATACGCCTGCACAATGGGTTCGGACAAATACCAATTTTAGGATTCGCCAAGTTCCTAGCCGTTTTTTCCACATTCATGGATGGCAGAATACTCTTGGTTTTAAACTTACGGATCCAATTGGTAACTTTAAAAACTATTGGGTTTTATTGAAGAACCTCAACGATCGCCAATTTGTCATTAACCATGCGACATCAAGTTCATTTGTAGACAATATGCTGGCTTACCCTGGTGGTGTGATGCGTGACATCATTCTAAGATTCTGGATTGATAATGAACTCTCAACGGGTGTAGTCAAGTTCGGAGAGCAAACCGCTTATTTCAAAGATATTGATTGCTCTGTACTCGCAATCGGTGGCGATACCGACATCATTGTCACAACTGAGGCCGTTAGACCATTAATAAGCTTGATCAGCAGTGAAGACAAAGAATTTAAAATCGTTCCAGGTGGTCATATGGGCTTGGTTTCAGGTAGCCAAGCACCGCAAACTGTTTGGCCTGTCGTGTCGGAATGGTTAGCTAAACGCTCAGACTAATCAAAAAGCTAAAATAAATAAAAAAGGTTGCTGGTGATTTATCATCTCAGCAACCTTTTTATTTTGAGGTAATTACTTGATTAAGCAAAATGATGATGTTGATTCAATACTAAACTTTCCACATTGACAGGAATACCGAGTAGATAGCCTTGTAATTGATTACAGCCCAAACTTGTCAATATATCTGCTTGCTGTTGCGTTTCTACGCCCTCAGCCGTCACAACGAGACCCAACTTTGCAGCAAGGTGAATAATACTTTCGAGGATTGCCTCTTCTTTAGAGTTCGGCTGTAAATCAGTTAAAAAACCACGATCAATCTTAAGTTCATCAATTGGTAAATCTTTTAAATACAAGAAGCTTGAATAGCCTGTACCGAAATCATCAATCGCGATCTTAATCCCTAACTTACGTAATCGTTCTAAGGTTCGAATGCTCGAATCAATATGATGCATTGCTGTAGATTCGGTAATTTCAAGGATAAGATGTTCAGGCTGAATTTGATATTTTTCTAATAATTTTTCGAGTACACAAAATAGTTTTTTATTTTCGAACTGTAAGGCTGATAAATTCACCGCGATTGGATAAAAGGGACTATTACTCTGCTCCCATTTTTGAATTTGCTGGCAAGCTTGCTCTAGCGCCCAATACCCCATTGGAATAATAAGTCCCGTTTTCTCCGCCCCCTCAATAAACATTTGCGGAGTAAGCAACCCTAAACTTGGATGTTTCCAACGAATTAAAGCTTCAACGCCACAAATTTCATAATTTGCAGTGAACTTAGGTTGATAGAAAAGAACAAATTGCTGTTCCTCAACGGCTTTATATAAATCATTAATCAATTTAGATTGACTACGAACATCTTGCTGATCACTCATCGAATGGAAAATTGTATACGTATTTCTTCCCTGCTCTTTGGATGCAAGCATGGCAACATCAGCATTGATCAACAAATCTTGAACATTGGTTCCATGTTCAGGATACATCGCAATTCCAAGGCTAGCTGAAATATTGATTTCTTTATTTGCAATGAGATAGGTTTCTTGAATGAAATGAAGAATTTCTTCGGCGAGTTGCATCGCTTCATTCATATCTGTGTTTTCAGAAATCAGAACAAACTCATCACCACCAATGCGAAATAACTTCTGAGAGGGTGTTAACTTATCATGTAAGCGATTTGCCATTTTGATCAGGAGCTGATCACCAATATGATGTCCGAAAGCATCATTCACAGATTTAAAGCGATCTAAGTCAATATATAAAAAAGCGGCTTTTTGCTCGCTTAAACGATGATGGCTAAAGATGACTTCTGCGTAATCAGTTAAAAATAAACGGTTCGGTAATTTGGTTAATGAATCATGTAAAGATTGAGCTGCAAGCTCTCTATTGATTCTAGTGAGTTGTAAATTACGTTGTTCTAAGCGAGCTTCAAGCACAGCCACCGCAAATCCGGCAACAAAAACCAAACTCGTAATAAAAATAATGGTGAACAGTAATACACTTTGTTCTGTCTGAGCTGCACTAAGAACTTTTGCGATACTCTCATCAAAAGAGGTTGCGGCCATTCCTGTGTAATGCATACCAACGATGCTCAATGCCATGAGCACTGCAACAATCGCTTTCAGTCCAGTTCGATACTTTACGGCTGTCTTATATTTAAAAACGAATAAAAAGCTAAGCCCAGAACCACAAATCGCGATCAAAATCGAACAGATCACCAGTAACGGATCATAACGCATTTGGTGATGTTCAACAGATAGCGCAAGCATCCCTGTGTAGTGCATCCCCGAAATTCCCAGCCCCATAAAAACTGCGCCAAGAATTAAACGCGGCATCGGTAATGTTGGACGGGTTGTTAACCAAACAGCAAAGATAGAAGCAATAGCACCAACGAGATAAGAAAGTATGGTTAAACTAACGTCAAAATTATAACCTTCTGGCAAGTGGCTAGCCAGCATTCCCACAAAGTGCATTGCCCATATTGCTAATCCTAAGATTAAGCCGCTCGTCACCAAAATGCTTTTTTCAAACTTTTTATAAGCTGCTTTGAAAACGAGTTCTTCCATTGAAACTGCAGCATAACAAGTTGCTACTGCAACCAGAATGGAAACGATGACCAATGTGCTATCGTAATCAACGTGTACCATAAAGGACTTCCATGATTATTCAGTACTTTTTTTTATTTGTTGAGCGAATTGCTCAAAATCAGAACGATCCTTCACACTCAAAAAAGATACAAATTGTGTATTCATAAACTTTCCTTAACAATAACATCATCTAGCATAAGGTCAAGTCTTTTTCACTTTATAAATCAATAGAATAAAAACATATAATCATTTCAAACCAATGAAAAGTATTGTTTTTTTATTACAACTTTTTGACCAAAAGACTTAATTATTTTAGCTAGATATTTTTAAAATTAAACTTCGTATTTTCTTGTTGATTTTAAATTGAACTGCAATATCGAAGAATGCAGCAATCTTGTTGTTTTTGTCACGTTTAAATCGCTTTGATTCGCCATTTAACATTTCTATATTAGGCTTTTTTTTAATCAAAATTGTTATAACTCTGTTATCAAAATAAAAAAGCCTCGTATTCAACGAGGCTTTTTGGGATAAATGAAAACTTAGTTTTTCTCTTTATCAACGATTTTGTTTGCTTGGATCCAAGGCACGAAAAAAATGAAAGCACTGCTTTCATTTTTTGAGGCACGTAACAATAAATACAAAAGACCCACTCAAATAGAGTGGGTCTTAGCATTCAAATCAATTGATTCGAGAAATTAGTTCTTTTCTTTATCAACGATTTTGTTTGCTTGAATCCAAGGCATCATCGCACGTAATTTATTACCTGTAACTTCGATACCGTGAGCAGCATTTTGACGGCGGCGAGCAGTCATAGATGGGTAGTTCAACGCACCTTCTTGAATGAACATCTTCGCATATTCACCAGATTGGATACGTTTCAATGCATTACGCATAGCTTCACGAGACTGTTCGTTGATTACTTCAACACCAGTTACGTATTCACCATATTCAGCATTGTTAGATACTGAATAGTTCATGTCAGCAATACCACCTTCGAACATCAAGTCAACGATGAGTTTAAGCTCATGTAAACATTCGAAGTAAGCCATTTCTGGTGCATAACCAGCTTCAACCAAAGTTTCGAAGCCCATTTTAACCAATTCAACAGCACCACCACAAAGAACTGCTTGCTCACCGAATAAGTCAGTTTCAGTTTCTTCACGGAAAGAAGTTTCGATGATACCAGTACGACCACCACCTACGCCTGATGCGTAAGAAAGCGCAACGTTACGTGCATTACCAGAAGCATCTTGGTGAATTGCGATTAAGTCAGGAACACCTGAACCACGTTGGAATTCTGAACGTACAGTGTGACCTGGTGCTTTAGGCGCAACCATAATTACGTCTAAGTCCTTACGTGGAACAACTTGGTTATAAAGAACAGAGAAACCGTGAGCAAATGCTAACGTTGCACCTTCTTTGATGTTTGGCTCAATTACGTCACGATAAAGCTGAGCTTGGAACTCATCTGGAGTCAAGATCATCACTAAGTCAGCTTGAGCAACAGCAGCTGGAACTTCAGATACTTTAAGACCAGAGTTTTCAGCTTTTTTCCAAGACGTTGAACCAGCACGTAAACCAACAGTTACGTCTACGCCAGAGTCTTTCAAGTTAAGTGCGTGAGCATGACCTTGTGAACCATAACCAATGATCGCAACTTTCTTACCTTGGATGATAGATAAGTCACAGTCTTTATCGTAAAAAATTTGCATCTGTTTTCTCCGCTAAAATTTTTGTCATTTCCCTTGTTGTACAAGGACAGATCTTTTGTAAACTCCCAATTCTTGCATTTCACTATGAAGAATTGGGGACAGCCTATTAAATTGTTAAAACCTTTTCACCGCGCGCGATACCCGATACACCAGAACGTACAACTTCAAGAATTGTGTTCTCTGCAAGCGCATCAATAAAGCCATCGATCTTATCGGTAGTCCCTGCAATCTGAATCGTATATGTAGTCGGTGTAACATCTACGATTTGTGCACGGAAAATATCAGCTGTACGCTTGATTTCCGCACGGGCAGCACCTAAAGCTTTCACTTTGATTAACATCAGCTCACGCTCAATGTGCGCACCTTCAGATAAATCAACTACTTTTACCACTTCAACAAGCTTGTTCAACTGTTTGGTAATTTGCTCGATTTTGTGATCATCGCCATAGGTCGTTAGCGTCAGACGAGATAATGTCTCATCTTCAGTCGGTGCAACATTGAGTGTTTCAATGTTATAGCCACGTTGACTAAATAAACCAACTAAGCGAGAAAGCGCACCTGCTTCGTTCTCAACGAGTACAGAAATAATATGTCTCATTATGTACGCTCCCCTTTACCTAACCACATATCCTTCATTGACTGACCCGCAACCAACATTGGATATACGTGTTCAGTACGGTCTACCATGACATTAATGAATACACATTTATCATTAATTGCCATTGCTTCAGCTAATTTAGATTCCAACTCATCTGCATGGTTAATCTGAATGCCGACGTGACCATATGCTTCCATCAATTTTGCAAAGTCAGGTAATGAGTCAACATATGAACTTGAATGACGTCCTTCATAGTTCATGTCTTGCCATTGTTTTACCATGCCTAAAGCTTGGTTATTTAAGCAAAGAATTTTGACATTCATGCCGTATTGCTTACATGTCGAAAGCTCTTGGATACACATCTGAATCGATGCTTCACCTGTAATACAAACCACTTGTTGATCTGGGCAAGCAAGTTTGGCTGCCATCGCGTACGGTAAACCAACACCCATAGTCCCTAGACCACCTGAGTTGATCCATTGACGAGGACGCTTGTAGGTATAGTACAAAGCACCAAACATTTGGTGTTGACCCACGTCAGACGTGATAATCGCATCACCATTGGTCACTTTGCATAATGCTTCAACAACTTGCTGCGGCTTCATTGAACCATCAGTAGGTGTTTGATATTTCAAACCGTGAACTTTACGCCACTCATTGATTTGAGACCACCATTCAGCAATCGCTTCAGGATTTGGCTTAGACACATTCATTTGTTTGAGTTGTGCCAACATTTCCTGAAGAACAGGCTCTACAGCTCCCACAATTGGGATGTGCGCCATGATTGTTTTAGAAATAGTTGCAGGGTCTACATCAATATGAATGACTTTTGCATTGAGACAGAATTTTGCAGGGTTGTTGGTCACACGGTCATCGAAACGCGCGCCAATCGCTAAAATAACGTCTGCATTATGCATCGTCATGTTCGCTTCATACGTCCCGTGCATCCCTAACATGCCCACGAATTGTGGATCATTACCAGGAAAACCACCTAAGCCCATTAACGTATTTGTTACTGGATAACCTAAAAGGTGAGCAAGTTCTGTTAATAGCTCTGAAGCATTGCCTTGAACAACACCACCACCCGTATAAATAATTGGGCGTTTCGCAGTGATAAGCTCATCAATCGCTTTACGGATTTGACCTGAATGTCCACGTGAAGGTGGCTGATATGAGCGCATTTTCACTTTTTCAGGATATTCGTAGGCAAATTTTTCTGCAGGGTTTGTTGCATCTTTAGGAATATCAACAACAACAGGACCTGGACGACCAGATGAAGCGATATAGAATGCTTTCTTAATAATTGCAGGAATTTCGCTGGCATGACGCACTTGGAAACTGTGTTTTACGATTGGGCGAGAAATACCCACCATATCAGTTTCTTGGAATGCATCTTCGCCAATTAAATGGCTCGCAACCTGACCAGACAAAATCACCATTGGGATTGAGTCCATGTAAGCAGTTGCAATTGGAGTCACTGTGTTTGTTGCACCGGGACCAGAAGTTACAAGAACTACACCAGTTTTGCCAGTTACGCGTGAGTATGCATCTGCCATGTGACCAGCAGCTTGCTCATGACGAACGAGGTAATGGTTGATTTTGTCTTGTTGAAATAGCGCATCATAAATATGTAATACAGCGCCGCCTGGATACCCAAAAACATGCTCTACGCCTTCGTCCGCAAGCGCACGAACGAGCATTTCACCACCAGATAAAAGTTCCAACGTGATTCACCCTAGTGTTTGCACAATTTATGGGAGACATAAATTGTGTTCATTCATTAACTTTTGCACTTCTTATAAGTGTGCGTATTCTACTCGTTTTTGCTGCAATAGGAAAAATTTTCTGAGACTCATCAGCCGTATAAACTTGATGAAATCTCGAATCGAAATATGCTGGGATAAACATATTTCAAAACAGCATTCTCTCGGCTAGAAAGAATGTCCATTGCAAGCCATGACATTTATTCGAAGGGTGATCAAATAAACGCATATAAAACTAAAGCAAGCATTTTTGTTGCTTTCATAAACAATGTCAAGGATAAAGAAAGAGATTTTAACGAATATTTTTTAGCTGTCGTTTTTTTAAGCAAACCGTTCTAATCATAGCAATCCACCCTTTTATCAAAAAACTATTTTCTTTTTTAGTAAAACTCGGCATTGTAGACAGCACATTTATGCACTTTGATCGAATATAGACAAAATTCTCTTGGGGAGATCAAATATGAAATCATCTTATTTAAAAACAATCTTATACACAGCCACGACAACAGCATTATTATTGGGTTCTAGCCATAATTATGCACAGCAGTATTACAAATGGGTGGATGCAAATGGATCGACGCACTACACCGCTACTCCACCACCCAAAGGTGCTAAACGCTTGGATAAAGTTTCGACTTATGGCAGCAATATCCAACGCCCTCCTGTACAAACTCAACCAGAGCAAGGTGATGCAAAACAAGTAAATAACCCTCCACCTGTCAATACAACCACTGTAGCACCAGCAGCATCTAGTTCAGCTCCAAAAGGTGATGCACCACCACCGCCTGCCCCTCCTGCAGCAAACTCTAACTACTAATCCATATCCATTCACTTTTGTTTATTTTCAAGGTGGCGGCTTCTCTACCGCCTTGAAGATAAAATCCCGATCTAATCACTGACATTTCATACGATTTTGCGCTATGCTGTGCGGCAATCTTATTTTTATTTTTTGTTGTATCGCATATCCCTATGACGACTTCTCACATTGACTCCGAATACCAAGCAAGCGCCATTGAGCCTCAAGTTCAACAAGACTGGGACAATCGCAAAGTTTTTAAAGTTGCTGACACTGTAGAGGGCAAACATCGCTATATCCTGTCGATGTTCCCTTATCCAAGTGGAAAGCTGCATATGGGGCATGTGCGTAACTACACTATTGGTGACGTGATCAGCCGTTTTTATCGTTTAAAAGGCGAAACCGTTTTACAGCCAATGGGTTGGGATGCTTTTGGTCTTCCTGCTGAAAATGCAGCGATTGCACACCAAGTGGCACCTGCAAAATGGACATTTGAAAATATCGCTTATATGCGTGACCAATTAAAAAAATTGGGCTTGTCTGTCGATTGGGATCGTGAATTTGCAACCTGTACACCAGAGTATTATCACTGGGAACAATGGTTATTCGTACAGCTTTATAAAAAAGGCTTGATCTATCGTAAGCTTTCAACAGTGAACTGGGATCCTGTAGACCAGACTGTTTTAGCCAATGAGCAAGTTGAAAATGGTCGTGGCTGGCGCTCAGGTGCATTGGTGGAAAAACGCGATATTCCAATGTACTACTTCCGCATCACTGACTATGCACAAGAATTATTAGACGATTTAGACACATTAAAAGATGGTTGGCCACAACAAGTCCTCACCATGCAACGTAACTGGATCGGTCGTTCAACAGGCATGGAAATCACTTTCCCTTCTGCCAATACTGAAATCTATGCAGATGGCTTAACGGTTTATACCACGCGCGCTGATACCTTAATGGGTGTGACGTATGTTGCTGTTGCAGCAGAGCACCCAATGGCTTTGAAAGCAGCTGAGAATAACCCTGAACTGGCCGCATTTATTGAAGAATGCCGCATGGGCTCGGTCGCTGAAGCTGATTTAGCCACTGCTGAAAAGAAAGGCATGGCAACAGGCTTATTTGTTAAACACCCTGTAACGGGTGAAGAACTTCCTGTTTGGATCGCAAACTACGTACTCATGTCTTATGGTTCTGGCGCAGTAATGGCTGTTCCTGCACATGACGAACGTGATTTTGAGTTTGCCAATAAGTTTAACTTGTCTATCAAGCAAGTGATTGATGCCAAAGGCGCTGACGATGCTGAATACTCAGCAACTGAATGGCAAGAATGGTACGGCTCTAAAGAAGGTAAACTCGTAAATTCTGGCGAATTTGACGGCCTTGAATTCCAAGCTGCTTTTGATGCCTTCATTGCAAAATTAGAACCACAGAATTTAGCAAATGCTAAGGTTCAATTCCGTTTACGTGACTGGGGTGTCTCTCGTCAGCGTTATTGGGGTTGCCCGATTCCAATGATCAACTGTAATACTTGTGGACAAGTACCAGTGCCAGAAGATCAATTGCCGGTCGTGTTACCAACTGATGTCGTACCAGATGGTTCAGGTAACCCACTGAATAAAATGCCTGAATTCTACGAAACTAAATGTCCAAGCTGTGGTGGCGATGCACGTCGTGAGACAGATACCTTAGACACATTTGTTGAATCTTCTTGGTACTATGCACGCTATGCTTCTCCTGACTTTACAGGCGGTATGGTAAAACCTGAAGCAGCGCAAAACTGGCTTCCAGTGAACCAATACATCGGTGGTGTTGAACATGCCATCTTGCACTTACTTTATGCACGTTTCTTCCATAAGTTGATGCGTGATGAAGGTGTGGTACAAGGCAACGAACCATTTACTAACTTGTTAACACAAGGCATGGTTTTAGCAGACACCTTCTATCGTGAAGCTGAAAGCGGCAAAAAAACGTGGTTTAACCCTGCTGACATCGAATTAGAGCGTGATGAGAAAGGTCGTATCCTTTCTGCTAAATATTCAGGTGATGGTCAAGAAGTTGTTATCGGTGGACAAGAAAAAATGTCTAAGTCGAAAAACAACGGTATTGATCCACAAGCCATTATTGATCAATACGGCGCAGATACAGCTCGTGTATTCATGATGTTTGCTGCACCACCAGATCAATCATTAGAATGGTCTGATGCAGGTGTTGAAGGTGCAAACCGCTTCTTGAAACGCGTTTGGCGTTTGGCTGCTGGCTTCCTAGAAAATGGCAATCAAACAACGACTATAGACGCTGCGAACTTGTCGAAAGATGCACAAGATCTTCGTCGTAAAACCCATGAAACGATCCAAAAAGTCGGTGATGACATCGAACGTCGCCACGCATTCAATACTGCAATTGCAGCATTGATGGAACTGTTAAATGCTAGCAACAAATTTGAAGCAAAAGATGACAATGATGTGGCTGTTGCTCGTGAAGCGATCACAACATTACTCACTTTACTTGCTCCATTTGCACCACACTTGAGTCAAACACTTTTAGCTCAGTTTGGACAAGATTTAACAACAACGGAGTTCCCTCAAGTTGATGAATCTGCATTGACACGTAATACGCAAACGATTGTTGTACAAGTGAATGGTAAACTTCGTGGTAAGTTAGATGTGGCTGTCGATATATCTAAAGATGATTTATTGGCTTTGGCAAAAGCATTACCAGAAGTGCAACAATTCTTAACTGGCCCGACTAAAAAAGAAATTGTTGTGCCAAATAAACTCGTGAACTTGGTGGTTTAAAAGCTTGTAAGACTCCCTTTAAAGAAGGCAGATTAAAAGCAATAAACAAAACCTCATCAAAGCCCGCTGTCATTCAACGGGCTTTGATTCTAAAATATGGTCAATTTATTTAGTTTAAATCTTCCATGTTTGATGGAATATCATAAGGACAAAGCATGCATTTAGTTCAACGTGTTGCAGCAGTTGTATTAACTTTAGGCCTAAGTGCAGGCTTAGTCGGTTGTGGCTTCCATTTAAAAGGCAGTAATCCAACAGCGACGCCGTTAGTTTATAACAAGCTCACATTGGTATTACCTGACAATACTGATGAACTTGAAAATCGACTTAGCATTTATTTAAGTGCAACAGGCGTACAACTCAGTAACTCCAACGATGCTTATGTACTTCGTATTTTGGATTACACGCCTCGCCGTCAACTTCTGAACGGTAAATTGACAGAAGTATTACTGCGTCTAACGGTCACATTCCAAATCGAAGATCGTCAAGGCAATAAAATCACAGAACCACGGACATTGACTGCTTCTCGTAGTTATCAATACGATGTTGCAACAGTGAACACCGACAACCAACAAGAATCTTATTTAGACAAGATTGTCATTGATGATGTGGCACAACAAATCACACGTCAAATTGCAGCAAACCGTCTACCTAAAGCACAGTCATAATTACAACTTATGAAACTAGATTATGTTCAAGCATTAAAACGTGTAGATGAGGCTCGTGGCGTATGGATTATGCATGGTCAAGAGCCTTTACTTGAACAAAATCTGCTAGATGCTTTTCGTAAAAGCTGGCAACAGCAAGAAGTTGAGCGTCAACGCTATGACATCAGCAGTGTAAATGACTGGAAAAATGTCTTTAATGCATTGAATAGTTTGTCGCTATTTTCTCAACAACTTGCGATTGAAGTACATGGCAATATCAAACCCGATGCAAATGGATTAAAGCTACTTAAAAACTATATTCAACATAATGAACATAACTTACTGTTAATTGTGTTACCAAAACAGGATAGCAGCAGTCTAAAGTCAGCATTTTTCCAAGTCGTTGAAGCGAATGGTGTTGTTGTGCCGCTTACTGCAAACTATCCACAAGATCGTCAACGCATCCTTACCATCGAAGCAGAAAAATTGGGGATCACACTCAACAATGATGCATGGCAATGGTTAATGCAACATCATGAGCATAACCTCCTCGCAGCAAAAAATAGTTTGATGCGCGTTGCGGATACCTTTCCAGATATTAAACAAATTCAAATAGAGCAGCTCTATGCATGTTTACAGGATCAATCGCGCTACACCACCTATGATTTAAGCGATGCATTATTGGCAGGTCATTTGGCTCAATCCGTCAAGATCTACCAATACTTACTTGCCGCGGGTGAACCTGACAGTTTGATCTTATGGACACTCAGTAAAGAAATGCGTTTACTGATGCAACTTTTTGAGCAACCACACAATGCATTACAACTCGGGATTTGGAAAACCAAAGTTTCACAATATCAGCAAGCTTTACGCCGCCTAAACCCTCGGCAATTTCTCACTTGGCCAGAGCTATTATTACGTATCGATGCATCGATTAAAGGTATGTCGAAAGAAAGCGCTGAACATTTAATGCTTCAAGCTGTCAGCGAATTATGTGGAAAAACTTTATTTATCCAATCTGCTTAAAATAAGATCTAAATTCAAGATAATAATAACAAGGTGAAAGCAATGATGTTCGGTCTAAGCCCAGATCAAATTCAGAAAATTAAAGTAGCCTTTCAACGCGCTGACAGCTTAATCATTTCAGCAGGTGCGGGTATGGGAGTGGACTCAGGTTTACCTGATTTTCGAGGCAATCATGGCATGTGGCAAACTTACCCTGAGCTTGGAAAACAACGAATCGACTTTACTGAAATAGCCAATCCTGCCGCTTTTAGACGTCACCCACGTTTAGCATGGGGATTCTACGGACATCGACTCGTACTCTATCGTCAAACTAAACCACATCGAGGATTTACTTTACTCAAGCAATTGGCAGAAACATTACAACTACCCTATTTTATCTTTACCTCAAATGTCGATGGGCAATTTCAAAAAGCGGGCTTTGACTCGGCCAACATCTATGAATGTCATGGCTCAATTCATCATTTACAATGTCTAAAATCTTGCCAGCAAGAGATTTGGTCAGCAGATAATATTTCTCCTGAAATTGATCATCAAGAGTGCCAATGGTTAGGTGAGTTACCGCGCTGCCCTCACTGCGGTCATTTAGCACGCCCTAATATTTTAATGTTTGATGACTATGATTGGTTAAGCCATCGACATCACCTACAAGGTCAGCGTTTGGATCACTTCATCAAAGTACATCGCAATCCGATCGTGATTGAAATCGGTGCAGGTACAGCAATTCCAACTGTACGATATTTCAGTGAGCGCTTTGCACCCAACTTGATTCGGATCAATCCGCGTGAATACACACTTCCACCGCACGGCGGCATTGCACTTGCAAGTAACGCGGAGGCTGGGATCGAAAGTATTTATCAGATATTTATAAAATAAGTATGTGGAAAAATAGAAAATAATTCTCATTCTAGATTAAAAATATTCACGTTTTATCCTTATTTCACTTTTATACTAAGCCCAGTTCTCACTTTTGACCTGTCGCCATGCCAAAAACAACGTCTAAAAAAATACCATCTCGCAAAATTATTATGATCGCTATCGGCGTGCTCATCATTGCAGCACTCGGATGGATGTTCTTTAAACCCAAAGCACAGCAACCACAGTACATTAGCGCAGAGGTCTCTCGTGGCGATATTGAAGATTCAGTATTAGCGACTGGTGTACTTGAAGCAACCAAAATGGTGAGCGTTGGTGCACAGGTGTCTGGTCAGGTGAAGAAAATGTATGTGCAATTGGGTGATCAAGTAAAACAAGGTCAATTGATTGCGCAAATTGATTCGATTCGCCAAGAAAATGATTTAAAAACAGCGGAAGCAAGCATTAAAAATCAACAAGCTCAACTCGCTGTACAACAAGCGAATTTAGCAAAAGTTGAAGCAGAATATAAACGCCAACAAGCGATGTATAGCCAAGATGCAACTTCCCGAGCTGAGCTTGAGACTGCATTGGCAAATTACAAAACCGCTCAAGCGCAAATCGCAGCGATCAATGCACAAATTGAGCAGTCTCGCTTAACACTAGCGACAGCAAAAGAAGACTTGGGTTATACCCGTATCGTTGCACCGATGAATGGAACAATTGTTGCGATCGTGACAGAGGAAGGTCAAACCGTAAACGCCAATCAAACAGCACCGACCATTGTGAAATTAGCGACTTTAGACACTATGACTGTCAAAGCACAAATTTCAGAAGCGGACGTCATGAAAGTTGAAAAAGGTCAAACGGTGTATTTCACAACGTTGGGAAATAGCGAGAAGAAACACTATGCAACCTTGCGCCAAGTAGAGCCAGCTCCCGACTCAATCAATACAGAAAGCACGACGACCAGTTCATCGTCATCGACATCTGCAATTTACTATAACGCTTTATTTGATGTGCCGAATGATGATGGCAAGCTTCGTATTGATATGACTGCACAAGTTTATATTGTATTAGCGGAAGCAAAAAATGCGTTAACCATTCCTGCGGCTGCGATTCAAAGCAAGCGTTCAAATCAAAAACAAAACAGTAAAAATAACGCATCAACTGATACCACACAAAAACCTGAAACTGCAAACGCACAACGTCCAAAACGTTTAGAGTTAACCGATCAAGAAAAAGCACTCGTGTCTCAAGGTAAAGCGACAACAGGCATGGTGCGTGTCTTGCAAGCTGATGGCTCGGCGAAGCCTCAACCTGTTCTGATTGGTCTTAATAACCGCGTGACAGCGCAAGTCCTGAAAGGACTTAAACAAGGTGATCAAGTTGTGATTGCTGATGCGACTGATAGTTCAAATGAATCAGCGAAACGTAGCAATCAACGTGCAATGAGAATGTAATATGACTCAAAATCAAACACATTCATCACAGCCGCTACTTGAGGTCAGCAAACTGACTCGGGAATTCCCTGCGGGTGAAGGTACAGTCCAAATTCTCAAAGGCATTGATTTAAAGATTTATGCAGGTGAATTGGTTGCGATTGTTGGGCAATCAGGATCAGGTAAATCAACCTTAATGAATATCTTGGGCTGTCTGGATAAACCAACAGACGGAAGCTATCTAGTCAGTGGCCGTGAGACGAGACAGCTTGAACCTGACGAACTTGCACAATTACGTCGTGAATATTTTGGCTTTATTTTCCAACGCTATCATTTACTTGGTGATTTAACTGCATCTGGTAACGTTGAAGTTCCAGCGATCTATGCGGGTGTAGAGAGCCATCTACGTCAGGAGCGTTCAGCTGAATTGCTCTCTGAACTTGGGTTAGAAGAGCGTCTACATCATCGTCCAAGCCAACTTTCAGGTGGTCAGCAACAACGTGTTTCGATTGCACGCGCACTGATGAATGGTGGCGATGTGATTCTTGCCGATGAACCCACAGGTGCATTGGATAAGAATAGCGGTATTGAAGTGATGCGTATTTTGCGTGAGCTCAATGCCAAAGGTCATACTATTATTTTAGTCACCCATGATATGAATGTTGCAAAAAATGCGACACGTATTATTGAGATTAGTGACGGTAATATCATCTCAGACCGCGCAAATACACCTGAAAATGATGATGCCGATTTAGAACGTCAAACATTACAAAGAACACCTCAAAAGAAAACCTCTGCATGGCGATCTTTTCTAGATCGCTTGGGTGAAGCATTCCGTATGGCACTGCTTGCCATGAATGCACATCGAATGCGAACCTTTTTGACCATGCTTGGAATCATTATCGGGATCGCCTCTGTGGTTTCCGTTGTTGCGCTCGGTAATGGTTCACAAAAACAGATTTTGGAAAATATCAGCAGTCTCGGAACCAACACCATTACAGTATATCAAGGTCGTGGCTTTGGTGATAACTCAAGAGCATCACAAACCAAGACGCTTGTTCCTGCCGATGGAGAAGCGTTAGCCGAGCAACCCTATGTCGATGGTGTCAGCCCTTCTGTGAATACAAGCGTCACTTTACGCTTTAAAGAAACGGAAGCATCGGCGACCGTCAATGGCGTGAGTTCTGACTTCTTCTATGTTCGAGGCATGACCTTTAAATCTGGGCAAGCTTTTGATAAAGACAGCGTGACTCAACGTGCGCAAGACGTGGTCATTGACACCAATACTGAAAAAACGTTCTTTGCAGATGGAACTAATCCGCTCGGACAAGTGATCTTATTGGGAAGTGTACCGAGTCGTGTCATTGGTGTGATTGATGCTGAAAAAGGCTTTATGGGAAATTCAGATAGCTTAAATGTCTATCTCCCCTATTCAACAGTCATGAGCCGCATGTTAGGCCAGTCTAATGTGCGTAGCATCATTGTTCGTATTAAAGATGAATATCCAAGTAGTGCGGCTGAAAATGCGATTTTGACGTTGCTCGAACAACGCCACGGCGCACAAGATGTCTTCACTCAAAACTCAGACAGTATTCGTGAAACGATTCAACAAACCACTGCAACCATGACACTCCTGATTTCAGCGATTGCGGTGATTTCACTGGTCGTCGGTGGCATCGGTGTAATGAATATTATGTTGGTCTCTGTGACAGAACGTACCCAAGAAATTGGTGTCCGTATGGCGGTCGGTGCTCGACAAAGTGATATTTTGCAGCAGTTCTTGATCGAAGCAATTTTGGTCTGCTTACTGGGTGGTGTACTCGGTGTGCTGCTGTCTTTAGGTATTGGACAAATTATCGGGCATTTTGCCAAGGGCATCATTGAAATGAGTTATTCAACCACATCTATTGTTGCGGCCTTTGTCTGCTCAAGTTTGATCGGTATTGTTTTTGGTTTCTTACCCGCACGAAATGCAGCACAACTCGATCCAGTTGCAGCTTTAGCAAGAGAATAATAGCGAAAAAATCTATCCTAGAAATATGATACTCGTGAACGTCATCCGCAACCTGCGTGGTATCAAAAAATATTGTTTCTGCGATAGATCAAGATAATTGGAAAAATATAACAGGTTTTGCGGATGACAATGGTTTTGCCTACTTTTCCCGAAAGAAAAGTAGGTCGAGCCGAAGGCTGAACCAGAAAATGGATGAGAACTCGATAAGACACCGTTTCGATAATCATGCTCTTTCAAATTATTAAAGGAATGACAAGCAATGTTATTCAAACCAAATAAAATCGTACTTGCCCTATGCCTTAGCACTTCTCTAGCTGGCTGCTCTGCTATTGTCAAAACACCTTACAACGCACCAACTGTACAAGTTCCGCAGCAATACCAATACGATGCGCAAACCAATAAAAGCGTGGCGCTGACAGACCAATGGTGGACATTATTTAATGACACTCAGCTCAACCAGCTGATTGATCAAGTCTTGGCGACAAATAGTGATCTAAGTGTTGCAGGTATCACACTGAAACAAGCCCGCTTACAAGCTGGCTTGGCAGCAAATCAGCAAAGCATCCGCACCAGCTCAAGTGTATCGACAGGTCATAACTATGATCTACGTTCAGGCGATGGCTCAGATCGTGGCTTGTCTGCTAGTGTCGGTGTAAGTTATGAACTCGATTTGTTTGGAAAACTCGCCAATCAAACAGAAGCCAGTCGTTGGGAAGCACTCGCCAGTGCCCAAGACTTACAAGCAACGGCACAAAGTTTGGTAGGAACAACTGCAAAACTGTATTGGCAATTGGGCTACCTCAATGAACGCTATCAAACCGTTCAACAAAACTTAGCATCGACTCAAAAGATTTATAATTTAGTTCAATCACAATATAAAGCGGGTGCAGTTTCTGGCTTAGATCTCACGCAAGCTGAACAATCAGTGCAAAGTCAGAAAGCAAGTTTGAGTCAGATCGAACAACAACGTGTAGAAACACGTACTGCTCTCGCTGTACTGCTACATGAACCTGTACAACAGCTGAATATTCAAGAGCCAGCGAAATTACCGCGTAATGCATTACCTAATATCGCTGTCGGCTTACCCGCAGATATTTTATCTCGCCGCCCTGATTTACAAGCCTCAGAGTTACGTCTTCGTAAAACGTTAGCCAGTAAAGATGCAACCAAAGCCAGTTATTATCCATCGATTAATCTGACTGGAAATTTAGGGTCTTCGAGTACATCTCTGACTCAACTTTTGCAAAATCCAGCACTTACCTTAGGCGCAAGTTTAAGCCTACCCTTTCTTCAATATAATGATATGAAGAAAGATATTGCGATTAGTGATCTTGAATATGAGAAAGCCATTACTCAATATCGTCAAACGTTATACCAAGCATTTGCTGATGTAGAAAATGCGTTATCGAATCGCACTCAACTAGATCAACAAGTTCAGCTTCAACAACGCAATCTTGAATTAGCAGATAAAACTGAGCGACTCACTGAAGTTCGTTATCGTAATGGTGCGATTGCATTAAAGAATTTACTTGATGCACAAGAGACCACACGCAATGCACGACTGAGCTTAGTTGAAACCAAGCAGAATCAGTACAATGCTTATGTGACCCTAATGCAAGCGCTAGGTGGAAGTCCTGTGAAAGAACTACCTGAGCAATAACACACGAGTTGTTATTGCTTACTCACTTACAGTTTTTGGCTCATTTTTAATGAGCTGAGAACTTTTGATGTGATCTTGATCATCAAAAACAACCTCATAAGAAAGTTGTTCTCCATTAAAGTAAACCTCAGTCGGCGAACCAATGATTTCCCATAGACCAATCGTGGCAATATCCGCAGTCGTATGCCATAGCGTACGGCTGACTCTGGCTGCTTTTGAGTAACCCTGTTGGAAAGTATAAATCTCTTTACGTTCTCCATTTACGGTTTCTGATGTGACTGGCGCACCCAATTCAGAAATCACATAATTACGATGTTTTCCAATCTCTAAAACCGTCAAATTCTTTTTACTTGGTTGCTTACTTGCCATGACCGCGGCACAACCTTGCAGTGAAAGTAAAATCACTAAGCCAAAAACAACAGCTATTTTCTTCACGCTTTAAATTACCCCGAAAGCTTAAAATAATATGTTTATCGAAATTCTATTTGAATTTCTGATTAAACGAAAACCAGCATTAATTAGCATATAAGGGATAGGATGACAAATGGTTAATTATACTTGTTGATATATTTTCTATTGATAGATGATTACTTAATTAATTATCACATCAAAGTTTTTATGAAATGATGTTACCCATAGTTTTATGTTGACCTAAATATAGTGATTTTATATGCTGATCAAAATGCAGCTAAATAAGATAAAAAATCCAATTGGTTATAATGCATTTTCATTCTAGTTATACGGTGAGTTTACTGTATAACAGTTAAATATAAAGAGAAGTAAAATGGATAAGCAGAAAGTTATAGAAACCCTTCAACTTTTTAAGAAGAGACTGACTGGAGAGGTTCTAGAAGCATTTGACTCTCGTGGGAAAGAATTCGGAGAAGAACGTTTCAATACTTGGCGACGCAAATTTTCTCAATTTTTAAATGAAAATTTACCTGGCGAAACATCAGTGTTAAATGCAAAACTAACGCATTATGTATTTTTGGCACATCTTGG
The DNA here is from genome assembly GCF_000368585.1 of Acinetobacter venetianus RAG-1 = CIP 110063. Lineage (GTDB taxonomy): Bacteria > Pseudomonadota > Gammaproteobacteria > Pseudomonadales > Moraxellaceae > Acinetobacter > Acinetobacter venetianus. Next base: position 31,627 of record NZ_KB849559.1, on the reverse strand, counting down.
CGAAAGTGCTGCACAAAAATTTTGGCGAGAAGATGGGGAAACTATGCTTGCCTATATTGATTCTTTAATAATCGACGTAGAAAACGATGAGTATGATCTCAGAGGAACTAGAGATGAAGAAAAGCCTAATATAGTTTTGGATCAGAATGTGAAACGAAAAGATAAAGTTTTTATTGTTCATGGTCATGACGGCAATACAAAAGAACGGACAGCGCGTTTTGTTGAAAAGCTTGGTTTCACAGCGATAATTATTCATGAGCAAGCAAACCGAAGCATGACTATCATCGAAAAAATCGAAACTTACTCTAATGATGTTGGCTTCGCTATCGTTTTATATACACCCGATGATATGGGTAATGTAAAGAGTGAGGCTGAAAGTGGGGAGCTAAAATATAGAGCTCGTCAAAACGTTGTCTTCGAGCATGGTTTTCTGATTGGAAAACTCGGGCGAGAGAATGTTGCACCTTTAGTTGAGGGAGCTATTGAGCTCCCTAACGATATCAGTGGTATAGTCTATATCAATGATAAGGACTGGCAAATTGATATAGCTAAAGAGATGAAGGCGGCTGGTTATGAAATTGATTTCAATAAGCTAATGTAAAAATAGAGAAGCTTGAGATATTAGATTAAGTCTATTCTCTAACGAGAGCGATAAGTTTAACGAGATTAGGGAATTTACCCCTAGTTAGGGGCAATAAAGAAGATATATGAGTGAATTTTTAGTAGGTGTTTTCGCTAGCATAGTAGCTTCAGCAATTATAGCTATCATAGTCAAATGGATTTGGCCAAATTTCAAAGATAAGTGCTTGTATGATGGAATTCGAGTAGCCGGTGCATGGGAGATAACCGAATTACGTAATGGAAAGAATGTTAAAGTAGGTAAAATTAAACTAACCCAGCAAGGCCGCATTGTGAAGGGTACAAGTACCCGAACAAAAACTAGGGATGGGAAAGGATCTGAAAGAAAATTTCATTATCACGGTTTTATCAATGGTAATCAGGTAACTTTGATCTTTGAGGATACTAAGGGTTTAGGCTTTGATACTGGAACGTATGTTTTTATGGTTCAGAATGATGCAAAAACAATGGTCGGCATGGCCACTTTCCATGGAAAGATAGAGAATAAAATCATCTCTGAACCAAGAACTTTAAACAAGGTATTATCTTGACGTACTCAACAAGCACTTCTAGCATGACATCAAAACCTAGATGCTTTGTGTTTCTCCCTGCGTTCGTACATTAACAAAACACTCTAGCTTCGGCCCAATAGAAACAGACGTTATAGTTTTAGAGTTAACCCCTTATCTTCAAAAAACAAAGCCGCTATAAAAGCGGCTTTATTAAATAATTTAGATTAATCTAGTTATTCATCATCCATCATGCTTTGGCTCATACCGACAGTATTAAAACCACCATCGACATACATGATTTCACCTGTAATGCCCGAAGCCCACGGCGAGCAAAGGAACAATGCTGCATTGCCCACTTCTTCAATCGTCACATTACGTTTTAGTGGCGCAATTTTTTCATTGGCATCTAACATTTTACGGAAAGACTTGATGCCTGATGCTGCCAAAGTACGGATTGGACCAGCAGAAATTGCATTTACGCGAATACCGTCTACACCCAAGCTAGAAGCTAAATAACGAACACCCGCTTCTAAAGATGCTTTAGCCATGCCCATTACGTTGTAGTTTGGCATCACACGCTCAGAACCTTGATATGTCAATGTCAACAAACAACCCTGACGTGCTTGTAATAAAGGTTTTGCAGCACGCGCCATCGCAACAAAGCTATACGCGCTAATGTCATGTGCGATTTTAAAACCGTCACGATCTGTCACATCTGTGAAGTCGCCATCTAATGTATGTGCTGGTGCGAAACCAATTGAATGCACAACACCATCTAAACCATCCCAATGTTTCGACAATTCAGCAAATGCACCATCAATTTCTGCATCAACAGCAACATCACAAGGGAAAACCAAAGTTGAACCAAACTGTGCTGCAAAATCATCAACACGTTTTTTCAACTTTTCATTTGGATAAGTAAACGCAAGCTCCGCACCTTCGCGGTGTAATGCAGCAGCAATACCGTAAGCAATTGATAATTTACTTGCAATGCCAGCAATTAAAAAACGTTTACCAGCTAAAAGTCCTTGTGACATCTTATTCTCACTCGAAAAATTTTCACCACATCATGCCAATATTCCAGCAATTTCGGAATTGCATAATCCATCTTTTTTACAATCTTGCATAAAAAAATCGCCTTCAGATGAAGACGATTTTATTTTTAAGCAAAAGCTTAGTCATCACCTTGGATCAGACTCAACAAGCGCATGAATGAGTAATACATCCAAACTAAAGTTGCGAGTAATGCGATACCACATAACCATTCAAATGATTTTGGTGCACGTTGTGCAGCAGCACTTTCAATCAAATCAAAGTCTAAGATCAGATTTAATGAAGCGATTACCGCAACAAAAGCAGCAAAGCCGATACCCAACCAGTTACTTTCAAAAATGTAAGGAATAGTTGAGCCAAAAGCTAAACGTAAAATAATTTGCACCACAAACACCAAAGCAATCGCCAATGTCGCAGAGATCACAATCGATTTAAATTTCTCTGTCGCACGAATCACTTGGAATTTATATAAACCAAATAACACCAATGTCGTAATAAAAGTTGCCAGTAATGCTTGTAATGGCACACCAGGAAACTTCAATTGGAAAATAAAGGAAATGCCACCTAAAAATGCACCTTCAAATAAAGCATAAGGAATCGCTAAAGCAGGTGCAGTATTTGATTTAAAAGTGGTAATTAAAGCCAGAACAAAACTACCAATTGCGCCAACGATTGCAGCGGCATAAGCAATCGAAAGATTTGCCGTCATCGCACAATAGAAAAATAATGCGATGCCTAGACCCGCAGCAATCACGGTTAAAAGGACGGATTTTTGAATCGCCCCTTGGATCGTCATTGGTTCAGCTAAATCACTATAGGTTTCTACCCGAGTTAAAATTGGATTATTACTTTGCATGTATGCTCTCTTTTTATATTTCGCAATAAAACGCTGAGTTTAAGCGATTTTTTAACCAAGCCCAATATTTTTTTACATTCAATAAAAAAGGAGCATCCGCTCCTTTAATTATCAAACAATTAACTTGCTCGATTAGTTTTTGTCGTGATTCATAATAAAGAAATATTCACGATAATATTTTAACTCTGCAATCGAATCACGAATATCATCCATCGCCAAATGCGAGGCATTTTTCTTCAGACCACTCATAATTTCTGGTCTCCAGCGTTTTGCTAACTCTTTTACAGAAGACACATCTAAATTACGGTAATGGAAAAATTGTTCCAACTCAGGCATTAAACGATGTAAGAAACGGCGATCTTGGCAAATCGAGTTACCACACATTGGTGATGATTTTGGATTGACCCATTTTTTTAAGAACTCAAGCGTTTGCTGCTCTGCATCTTGTGAAGATAACTTACTACGACGTACACGCTCAATCAGACCAGATTGACCATGTTGCTTGGTATTCCACTCATCCATTGCGTTTAGAATCAAATCTGATTGATGAACAGCAAGAACAGGACCTTCAGCTAAAATATTAAGATTGTCATCTGTAATAATTGTTGCAATTTCAATAATTTTGTCATTATCGGTATCAAGACCTGTCATTTCTAGGTCGATCCAAATTAATCGTGTATCTGGGGTGCTGCTCATAAATAGCGATTCTAAAGTGCTTAAAAACATCAATAGTAGCAAATTAATTACATCTTGGCTGTAATTCTATAGCGGCTTCGTGCTATTTTTGCGGTCTTCAAAGTGTGGATTTTTTGGGATATGAATGGCTTTAATTCGTAAGCGTCGTTTAACCGAACAGCAGCAACGTCGTATTGAAAAACAGCATAAATCGCGTCAAGACGACATTGATACATCGCAGGATTTGGATGGACTGGTTGTTCAACATTATGGTCGTCAACTCGAAGTACAAGCTTTATCTGTGCCTGAACAACACCCCGAAAAACCACAAGTTGCTGATGGTGAACCAGAACCGTTCTGGAAACCGATTGAATTAGACAGTGTTTGGCGCTGTCACACCCGCACTAACTTAGAATTATTGGTCACAGGTGATCGAGTAAAATGGCAAGCTGATCCGAATACAGGTCTGGGTATCATTACCGCAATCTATCCACGAAAGTCATTGCTGACTCGTCCAGACCGTTATCATAAAGTTAAACCAGTTGCCGCAAACATCAGTCTGATCGTGATTGTATTTGCACCCTTACCAGAACCTGCACCGACATTGATTGATCGCTATCTCGTTGCATGTGCTGACGCAAATATTCCAGCCCTACTGGTGTTGAATAAATCAGACTTGCTCACTGAAAATGACCCGATTCTGACCTTACTCAGTGAATATGAAGCATTGGGTTATGAAACTTTGGTTTGTCATTCACGCGGTGATTTGTCTGCACTCGCAGCACGCTTGGATAATGAAACCGTTGCTTTCGTTGGGCAGTCAGGCGTAGGCAAAAGCTCGCTGATCAATACCATCGTTCCTGATGCAGCACAGAAAACCAATGTCATTTCAGAGAACTCTGCACTTGGGCAACATACCACGACTTCAACACGTTTGATTAAATTTGGAACAAACGGTGCATTGATCGATTCACCCGGAATCCGTGAATTTGGACTCTGGCATCTTAGTTTAGAAAAGGTACGTACAGGTTTTCCTGAGATTGAAGCACATCTTGGACTATGTCAGTACCGTAACTGCACCCATACTCATGAAAAAAATTGTGCGTTGAAACAAGCGGTTGATGCTGGTGAAATTTTACCGCGTCGTTTAGACAGTTATTTACGTCTTATTGATGAAATTCAAGAAGCTCAACAAAAAAGTTAACTTTCTTGATGCTTCACCCTTGAACTAACATTTTTGATCACCATTGAGATAAGTTATACTCAGGATCAATTTTGATTTTAACTTTAGGTGACTTGTGGAACGCTGGTTAGAGTTTATGGGGAATCACCCCTTCTTATTTGGTACGCTTGCCGTATTAATCGTGTTGTTCTTTATTTTAGAAGGGCAACGCAATGGTCGTAAAATCTCGCCGCAATCTCTAGGTATTTTGGTCAAAGCAAAAAATGCAATGTTGATCGATCTACGTGATGGAAAAGATTTCCGCGATGGTCACATCAGTGGCAGCCGCAACATTCCATATAGCCAAATCACAAGTCATATTGATGAATTAAAAGCAAGTGATCGTCCATTGGTCTTTATTTGTAACTTAGGGCAAGTTGCTGGTTCAGCATTGCAGAAAGTCGGTCATAGCGATAGTTATCGTTTAGACGGCGGCATCAGCAACTGGAAAGCACAAGGCTTACCCCTCGTTAAAAGCAAAGCAAAAGCTTAAGGAGCAATAAGATGACAACTCCAAACGTCACAATTTATTCAACACTGTCTTGCCCATACTGTGTACGTGCAAAACAATTACTTGAGCGTAAAGGCGTTGCTTTCAAAGAAATCAACCTTTCAAATGAAGCACCAGAAGTTCGTATTGAGTTAATGCAACGTACCAATCACCGTACAGTGCCTCAAATTTTTATTAAAGATCAATTTATCGGTGGTTTCGATCAACTTTATGCTTTAGAGCGTGAAGGTAAACTCGACCAATTATTAGCTTAACAACACTCCAAGATTTAAGGAAAAACAATGAGCGAAGAACAAGTTCAACCACAACTCGCGTTAGAACGTATTTATACTAAAGACATTTCTTTTGAAGTTCCAGGTGCACAAGTATTTACTAAACAATGGCAACCAGAACTCAATATCAATTTATCTTCTGCGGCGGAAAAAATTGATCCAACACACTATGAAGTGTCTTTAAAAGTTGTGGTTCAAGCAAATAACGAAAATGAAACTGCGTTCATCGTTGATGTAACTCAATCAGGTATCTTCTTGGTTGATGGCGTTGAAGAAGACCGTCTTCCGTACATCTTAGGTGCTTACTGCCCAAATATCTTGTTCCCATTCTTACGTGAAGCGGTGAACGATTTAGTGACTAAGGGTAGCTTCCCTCAATTATTGCTTACACCAATTAACTTTGATGCTGAATTTGAAGCAAATATGCAACGCTTACAAGCGGATGCTGATGCGCAAGGTCAAGCATAATCGTTATTGCGATAGCAGCAAAAAAAGGACTGAATATCAGTCCTTTTTTTATGTCATTCAACAATGGTTCTAAACGTTAAGTTAATGCGTGCAGTGCTGACTTTCTTGGTAGGCGGCAAGCGATGTAACCAATAACTTTGGGTTGTGTCTTTCATCACCAGTAAGCTGCCGTGTTCCAAATACAGTTCAACTTTTTCTTTGGTTTGCTTATGTTTAAATGCAAATTTTCTTTCTGCCCCAAAGCTTAGCGAAGCGATTGCGCCATTTTTCTTAAGATCAATTTCCCCATCACTATGCCAAGCCATCCCCTCCTCACCTGTATGGTAGAGATTGAGAAGACATGAATTAAATGTTTCACCTGACAATTGTTCAACTAAAGCTTTAAGTTCTATTAATGCGTCCGTCCAAGCTAAAGCATATTTATTTACATTCGAATAGGTGTATTCATAGCCACGATCACCGTACCATGCGACCTTTCTTTTCGTGATGATTTGACGACCAAAAATGACTGCTTGATCATTTTCCCATTCAATACTGCGTAACAATACATCAAAGTAATGATCAGCTTGCTGGGATGAGACGACTTTACCGTAGTAATTTACTGTACCGTCATAAGGTAAATGGTTTTGCTTTGAGTCTGCTTCAATATCAAATAATTGCATTTTTCCATTTCTTATATGCTGTTTTCATACAATGCCCGCAAGGTCGATAACCTTGCATTAAAGCTTCACTTTCATCTGTAAAAAAGACACGGTTCGTTTTCATCATGCGCTTACCCGAATGACAAGTCAAAGTGCCATAGATTTTCAATTGACGATTTCCAGCAAAACGAATTTCACCGCGTTTTAGTTTCTGTCGTAAATCGCTCTGCTCTATATCAATATGCTGCCACATCACACTAACTCACAGCATCATGAAAAATAATCCCCAAACTATAACGCTCGCCTTGCAAAACAGTGCTGACACCATGCTTCATATTCACACGATGATAACCACGAGTTCCTTGTTCAGGTTTAAACTGCGTGGTGAAAATCAGAATGTCACCTTGATTGGGTTGTAACACCATTGCTTTAGACTGAGCACGAGGATTTTGCTGCGTTATTACAAACTCACCACCAATGAAATCCTCATTTTGCTGATTTAAAACAATCACCAATTGCAGTGGGAAATACACATCACCATAAATATCTTGATGTAAGGTATTAAAACCCTCTTGCTGATATTTCAATATCAGTGCCGTTGCTTTGGTTTGTTGATGTTGCTGACATTGTTTCAACAACTCTTCATGTGCTTTTGGAAATGGATCACCTAAACCGAGGACATCAAACCACGCATTTGCGACAGGAACTAAAAAAGAATAAATTTCACTTCGGATCTGTTGGATTAAATCTGGCAAAGGATAATTAAAATATTTGTACTCACCTAAGCCAAATCGATAACGCTGCATATTGACAGTTTTACGATATAACGATTCATCTACATACGCATTTCGAAGTGTTTGGCATTGTTGTGCTGAAAGTACATTTTGAATCGTTGCAAAACCGTGCTGATGTAGTTGATCACTGATCTGACTCCAATCAGCAGTCCTAATTTTTTCAATCACACTTTCGATCTGAGCAGATTCAAATTGTGGCATGTGCCTGAACCCCTTCCCAACCGATTAATGCGGTCTTACGTGTTGTTCCCCATTCATATCCTCCAAATACACCCGTAGACTGAATCACACGATGACAGGGAATCAAAAATGCCACAGGATTACGTCCAATTGCCGTGCCTACTGCACGCGCTGCTTTTGGATGATCAATTGCATGTGCTAACTCACCATAGGTCGAAAGTTGCCCCATAGGAATTTTGAGTAAGCTCTGCCAGACCTTGAGTTGAAACGGCGTACCTTTTAAATGCAGTTTAATTTCAGCAAATTGATCTTGATCTTTTTGAAACAGCGCAAGCGCATTTTGCTGAAAATAATCAGTTTGCTCATTAAAAGCCGCTTGAGGAAATTGAGCTTTTAACTGTGCTAATGCTTCACTTGCTCGATCTACAAATGTCAGTGCACAAATCCCTTTATCCGTAGAGGCAATCAGAACTTGCCCAAACAAGGTTTCTGCAAAATGATAATGAATAGTTAAGTTTTGCCCGCCATTTTTATATTCAGCAGGCGTCATGCCTTCAATTTGAATAAATAAATCATGTAATCGACTGGTGCTTGAAAGCCCTGTCTCAAATGTTGCATCCAAGATACTAGTTGTATCCTGTTTTAGAATCTTCTTGGCATATTCAATACTGATATATTGCAAAAACTTTTTCGGACTCGTGCCGACCCATTCAGTAAATAGCCTTTGAAAATGTGCTGGACTCAGATGCACATAAGCTGCCACATCGTCTAACTGCGGTTGCTGTTGAAAATTCTGTTGAATATAGTCAATTGCTTGAGCAATACGCTCGTAGTGTTGTTGCGAGGACATTTCACCACCTCTCATTATTTCTTATTTTACTGTATCAACTTTAGAATTCAGTGAAAATCCGAATCATGCTGAGTCTACATTTTGATTTTCGCGGTATTAAACCAATAAAAAAAGCTGCACTCTTTTGAGTACAGCTTCATGATTGAGAGCATCGACTCTCCATCAATTAATGCATGTAATGTTTATGTCCTTGATCACGTAGTTCAGCAATTTTTTTGGCTTGTTTTTTCGCCTCATCTAACTTGCCAGCTTGAACAAGTACTTTCGCTTTATCAATCTCAACAATAATTTGTTCAAACAAAGCAGGTGAGCTAGTGACTTTATCTGTGGTATTTGGAGCCAACTTATATTGTTTTGAATGAGCCGCTGCGCTACGCATATTATTTAATGCAGCTGTCGCAGCTTGTGGATTAGTTGCCTGATTAAAGGCCTTATAATTTTTACCTAAAGTTTTCATATCATCTTCTAACCCAGCAGCCATAACGGTGCTACTAAATGCAAAACATGACAACATAACGGCGGTGGCTAAAGTTTTTTTAATCATTAGGATATCCCTATCAAAACTGTGGCTATGATTGATTGAACATCATGATTTGAACTCAAATGGACGTTCAAATTTTAAATGCTCTATGCGTTGAGCATACATAAAAAATGCAACGATTTCGTTGCATTTTGATAAAAGAACGATTTAATTATTTTTGCAGCAAAGCATCATGAATTGCTTCAACCAGTTGTTGTGAAATCTCTTGTTTCGATGCTTTTTCTAACTCACGCTTTTCCATATGGTAAGACTGCGCAAAAAATACAGTCATCGCATTTTCATCAGATGCAAAACCGATATCTGGGCGAGACACGTCATTGCAAGCAATCATATCGAGTTTCTTGGCAACCAGTTTTCCAGCAGCATATTGCTCAACATTTTGTGTTTCAGCAGCAAAACCCACCATGAATGGACGTTCTTGCTGTTGCGCAATCGTTGCGACAATATCTGGATTCTTCACCAATGAAACTGCAAGCTCATCACCTGCTTTTTTGATTTTATGCTCAGCTACTTCGGCAACACGATAATCTGCTACAGCAGCTGTCGCAATGAAGATGTCACAACCTTGTTTGAGTTGATCCATACTCACATCAAGCATTTGCATTGCAGACTTCACATTGATTCGTTCTACACCATTTGGAGTATCCAAACTCACAGGCCCAGCAACTAAAGTGACTTTTGCACCCGCGGCATAACATGCTGCTGCCAAAGAAAAACCCATTTTCCCTGTACTGTGATTAGAAATATATCGAACAGGGTCAATTGCTTCACGCGTTGGACCAGCCGTAATGGTCACACGTTTACCCGCTAACAAACCAAATTTCTCTGCAATCGCACGTTGTGCTTTGTGGAAATAAGCAGCCACTTGACGCGCAATATCTTCAGGTTCAGGCATACGGCCTAAACCCACATCACCACAGGCTTGCTCACCTGCATCAGGCATGATGACATGCACACCATCCTCAACAAGTGTTTGTAAATTACGTTGTGTTGCTTTAGCTGCCCACATTTGCTGATTCATGGCAGGTGCAACCCACACAGGCGCTTTGGTCGCAAGATACAAGGTGCTTAATAAATCATCCGCCAAACCATTGGCAAATTTTGCAATCGTGTCACAGCTTGCAGGCGCAACTAAAATCAAATCAGCCCAACGCGCCAATTCAATATGCCCCATTCCCGCTTCAGCTTCAGGATCTAGCAATTCTGTATGTACAGGATTTCCAGAAAGTGCTTGGAAAGTTAAAGGCGTAATAAAAGCTTGTGCGCCATGTGTCATGACCACGCGGACATCAAAACCATAATCTTTTAGACGACGAACTAAAATGGCACTTTTATAGGCAGCAATACCACCTGTAACCGCTAATATAATGTTTTTATGGGGAATAACACTTAGATCAAAGCTCACAAACAGTTTACCTTTCTGTTGCAGTGGCGCTCACAATATCATTAAATACCCGCATACCCAAGCAGTGTGCTTGGAAAAATCATCACCATAAAAAAATTATGTGAATAAAAATGAATCAACAGATAAAACAATCCATCAAAGCATGGCCAGAACAAGAACGACCAAGAGAACGTTTACTGCTTCAAGGGGCACAGAGTTTGTCGGATGCAGAATTACTTGCGATCTTTCTTCGCTCAGGCTCCAAGCAACACTCCGCTGTCGAACTAGCGCGAATCCTTATTCAACATTTTGGTGGTCTCAACCCCATCTTTGATGCATCACTTGAAGAGTTATCACAATTTAATGGTATTGCTTCAACCAAGTATTCTCAACTCATGGCCGTCAAAGAACTTGGACGGCGATATCTCAACAATTATTTTCATCAACAACGCTTATGCCTGAATACATCAACATTAGTATTAGACTATTTACGTTATGAGCTGCAAGGTGAAAAGCAAGAGGTCTTCGCAGTCTTGTGTCTCGATGCAGAACTCCGAAAACTACATTTTAAAAAACTATTTTTTGGATCGCAGCACAGTTGTAGTGTTTCAATTAATCAAACCCTGCGTTATGTATTGCAACAACAAGCAAGTCAAATTGTGATTGCTCACAATCACCCCTATGGAATTGCACAACCATCACCTGAAGATATTTATCAGACCCAACAGCTTAAACAAGCCTGCAAGTTGCTCGAAATACACCTGATTGATCACTTTATAATTTCACCCGATTCGCATTTTTCCTTTTCTGAACAACAACTGCTCACACCTATGAAAATCAAGCAATCTGGTCTTGACAAAGCTCAAATCTGACCTGAACATCAACACATAAAATTAATGATTCAAAAAACATGATTGTCCGCGACCAGCCAAGTATTTTTAAAGTTCTATTTTCATGGCGCGGGACGATTTTACCCAAAATTTTGCCGTCTTTAGGCTTTGTCATGTTGATCTCTGCCATCATTGGTGGCGTTGAATATATCAATCTATTTCGCTTTCCAGAAATACCATTGGTTGGATTTACTTTAATTGGTGTCGTTCTTTCAATTTTTCTCGGCTTTAAAAATACAGCCTGCTATGAACGCTGGTGGGAAGCACGAAAATTGTGGGGAATTTTGATCGCGACAGCACGTCATTTTGACCGAGATTGCCGTATTCTCTCGCAAGGTCGACGTGAGCGTATTATTCAACATGTCATTGTTTTTGCAAATGTGTTGCGAGATCGTTTACGCCATCAAACTGTGAATCCAACCGAACTCACTGAAACCAGTGGCTTAAGCCAACAAGCACTGACTCAGCTTTATCAGCAACATAATGCGCCTCAATATACGCTGAGCTTGATTCAATGGGAGTTGCTGCAAGCACTTAAAGAAGGTGAAATCACAGATATCATTTATACGCAAATGAACCAGCACGTTGCGGCATTAAGTGAGATGCAAACAGGCTGTGACCGTATTGCCAATACACCTATTCCTTTTGCATATTCAGTTTTGCTGAATCGCACCGTTTACTTCTTTTGTGTGATGTTACCATTCAGTTTAGGTTCTCTACTCGGTTTAGTGACACCTCTCTTAGTTGGTATTTTAGCTTATACATTCTTAGGCTTAGATGCACTCAGCACTGAAATTGAAGAACCTTTTGGGACGCAGAGTAATGACTTACCTTTAGACGCAATGGTTCGTTCAATTGAAATTGAATTATTGGGTACATTAGGTCGCCCGACACCACCACCAATTCAAGCACAAGATCATAATTTGTTGTAAATTATAATTTTTTCACTTATATTGACGAAAAATTAGAATAATCTGTCTATTTAAATGAAAATATTATCTAAATTTACTCGTCTTCCTTTTATTCCTGAGATCAACAAACCCTCCTTTATAATCAATCTCCTGCTTATTATTTGTATTATATCTTTCTTTTATGTAATCATCTTCGGTAAAAAAACTCCAATAATTATCTTTACACTGATTATTCAACAATTCATCTTAATTTATGCGCCGCGCAAGATGATAGCCAAAGATTTATTTTTTAGAAATTTTATTGAATTTCGTGGTGAAATTATTCAATGCTTTCTTTCTGAACAATACAATTACACGGCGGAAATACAAATCGTTAGCCAAGAAAAAATTCATCAAGATTTATCAGACAATTTTTTAATACTTACACCGAATGAAACAAAAAAACATTTATATCAACGACTACGTACTCATCAACGTCAGGTACAAAAATTTTCATTAGATGATTTTATAGAACAGCCTGTTATCTTTCGCTCTTTTCAGCATAGTGCATTTATTTTTGATCTAGGTATCACACTGACAGATCAATTAGCTCGTGAAGTTACTTTCTTCTTTTATCATCTTGAATACTTTAATCAACAAGGTAAAAAGCAAACTTTAAAATATAAAAGAATTGACCAGGTGAAACATCATATTAATTTTAAAGATAGAAGTCATATCATAAAACTCATTTTCCATAAGACTGAATTTACATTTATATGTGACAAAATACAGTTTAAGAGACTTCGCCAATTCCTATATTCATCTGATATTTCCTTTCTATAGAGGGTAAGTTTATGAAAAAATACCTTATTAAAAGAAAAGAAATTCTTTCACGTTTGAGTTATATACAAGGGAATAAAAAATATTATTTATTTTCCTGGCTATTCTTCTCCTGTTTTATTGTGATTTTTCCAATTCTGATTCGAGTATTTGATTATCTGATACAACAAAAATCACTGCCATCGCTTTGGTCAGATCACAATATGTATTTTCAAATTTTCACTTTTCTTGTGATATATAGCGCTCTATTTTTACTACAACCTCGACTTTTAGAGTCTGTTCTACCTTTTTTCATTGCAAAATGGGGAATAAATTCTGAGCTTTCACAAGATTTAGCCCAATCCCATTATGTAACAGATACAGCCCAGCTTTTAAAAATTGAAAATATTGCAGCGACTCGTTTAGTTCCTACACATCAACAGCTTTATTTACGTTTAGAACAACAGCAAATGGAAGCATGGTTTACAGTTTATACAGGGCTACTTTGGGCAACACCACATTTGTATCTGGATTTAAAATTAACTGAACATTGCATAGGGCAAAAATTAGAAATTTGTTATTTACCTCAATCTAAAATAATTATCCAACTCTTTGCACAACGAAGTCTCCAACAAGACTTAGCTTATAGCAGAATACTAAAGCGTTTAATACAACCTTTAACGTCAGAAAAACTTGATCACATTCCATCAAAACAACAATATGCACTATTAAGTTGTCAGCAAATTAAAGCTAAACCAGTACAAATATCTCAGAGAATATTCCAGCTTAATATTAAAACAATACATCAAGGCAATATAACGATTTGCAGTAATAAACCTCACTTTGATTTATTTTATCTAATCTTACAGCAACGTTATCGACTTCCAAACTTGACGCAAATTCAACAACGTCTTTCATTATCTTCAAAAGTAGTTGTTTTATATGATCTTCCAGCACAACTTCGTTATATGCGTTTAGTACTCTTTACCTTGTCAGGCCTATTGTTGCTTTTATTTTTTTTCAATATTTTTTCTGCCATTTGTATGATTCTTGCTATTTTTCTCTTTATCGCAGCACTACTCACTCCATTGGTTAAGTCCCCATACCACTTAAAAATCCTAAAAGATGAAGAATATTAGGAAAAACCATGAAACATCCATTGAATGCCCCATAAAACAATCAAGAATAAAACCACTATTAAGTAAAGTTCTCATTTTTTCATTAATTTGCTTATCTAAAACATTCCCAAATCCCTTTTTGCCCTTCTTTCACTCTTGGTGTTTGACCCAATTTAATCCAAGGCATATTGTCACCATGAAAATCACTACCAATCGAAACGGCGAGATCAAATTGCTCTATCATACGGTCTACCATTTGTCGTGTTGACGCAGGCTCTATACTTGGAGGTAACTCCACGGCATCCCCACCTAATGATGCAAATAACTCAATCAAATAACGAATGTTGGTCGCAGATAAATCATAACGTGTTGGATGCGCTAACACCGCAAGCCCTTGACTTGCATGGATCACCTCAATGGTTTCTTTAAGCCCAATACCCTCAAACTTTACAAACGCCTTTTTGCCTTCTTTCAAGAAACGATCAAATGCCTGTTGAGGACGACTGACAATATTTTTTTCCACCAGTGTTTTTGCAATGTGAGTCCGCGTTACTCGATCAGCATGTCCATCTACTTTAGCCACCACATCTGGATAAATATCAAAACCTATACATTTTTCTAATAGTCCACAAATCACTTTTGCACGTTCTGCACGAATCTTTTTTTGATTTTCTAACATCGCTTTGATCGGTGTCTCATCTTGCATATTAAGTGCAACAATATGCACACCATAACTTTTTTTAGTATTTGGGCGTGACCACTGACTTGATATTTCTACACCCGAAACGATTTTGATATCAGGTGTTTGAACCTGTTCAAGCACATAACGCTGAGCGCGTTCTAAGCCATCCATAGTATCGTGATCAGTAATCGCCAAAAGATCAATTTTTAGATCAACAGCTGCCTGCACCAATTGTTCTGGTGAAAACGTCCCATCAGAAATGAGGGTATGTGTATGTAAATCGACACCGAACATGGTTTGTATTATGCTATCTGACCTATTTCATCTCCGTACTGTAACATGAAAGCGTTGCTCGACTACCTTCCGCTGATTATCTTCTTTTATTTTTATAAAACCACTGACCCTAAAGATAGTCATCATCCACTATTAGAACTTGTCGGTAGTGCGGGAAATACGGATCAAAACCACATTCTAGTTGCAACCTGTGCATTGTTGATCTCAACTTTGGTGGTTTATGGCTGCCTATTCTTTTTCCAAAAGTTTAAATTGGAAAAAATGCAGTGGTTTATTGTCGTAATGTCGGTCGTTTTTGGTGGAATTACCTTAGTTTTCAGTGATGTTACCTATATCAAAATGAAAGCAGTCATTATCAATGTCGGTATCGGAATAGGTTTCTTAGTTACTCCTTTATTTAATAAAGAGCGAATGCCAATCATCCAAAAGTTATTAGGTTCATTGCTGGAACTCAGCCCACAAGGTTGGATGCGTTTAAACTGGGCCTGGTGTGGACAGTTCTTTTTGTTAGCTGCTTTACACTTCTTCTTTGGTTTCGTATTTATGCAGGGTAAATATTGGGGTGAATTCACAGCTTTCGGCGATATTATCGTTTCTATCAGTTACCTAGCTGTTATACTATTTTGCTTAAGAAAGTATTTTAAAACCACTGACTAGATCTTGAATCATTGAGCTACTGCTATGCCATATTTTGTGCTGACTTGTACTGATCATGAAGGTACTTTAGAGAAACGTTTAGCGACCCGTCCTCAACATGTAGACCGTCTGCAAAAATTAGATGATGAAGGTCGTTTAATTGCTGCTGGTGCACATCCTAAAGACCCAAATGACCCTCAGGCTGGCTTTCTCGGTAGTACAATTATTGTCGAATTCGATGATCGTACAGCTCTCGATGCTTGGATTGAGGAAGAGCCATTTTTAAAAGAAGGAATTTACTCACATATTGAAGTAAAACCTTTTAACAAAGCTTTTCCAAAAGGTTGATCTATGCAAATCGCAGTTAAAAGCTTATTTGCTTTATGTTTACTCAGTTCTGCAACATGGGCTGTCGAACCAACAGCACCCACCACAACACCAGTTGCATCAGTTAATACGACGCAACCCAAACCAAGTTCGACGACAGCTCCGATTATAAGCAACACCGTTGCTAAACCGTTAACTGCGGAGCAAATTGCTAAAGCGAAACAACAGCAAGAAACCAAAGTTAAAGCATTGATTCAAGATCAAAATAATCGTTTAAAGCAATTGGAACATGCCAATCTTGAAGCTCTGGCTCAGAATCAAGAATTACAGTTGAAAAATGATAATTTAACGGTTCAAGTTCAAGTTCTACAAAGTGAACGCAGTGCGCAAATGTTCTTATATGGCGCGATGACGATTGCAGTTGGTGTCATTCTTGGTTTCTTTATCGCAAGCTATGTTTATACCAAACGCCGTCGCCAGTGGTAAAACTCAATATTTTCATCTATGTCACATTCATCAAAACTACAAACAGCTGAACTCGATTGGGAACTCGTCGATGGTATTGAAGTTCCCATTTCAAAACAATTTGGCGATGTTTATTTTTCCAAAGATAACGGTTTACTTGAAACACGCCATGTCTTTCTAAATGGCAATGATCTCAGCGAACGTCTTTCCCAACTCAAAGATTTTGAATACTTCTGTGTAGGTGAAACAGGCTTTGGGACAGGCTTAAATATTCTGACCTTATGGCAGCTTTGGCAACAAATTCGCCCGGACAATCACAGCCATTTGCATGCGATCAGCGTTGAAAAGTTTCCGCTGAGTAAAGCAGACCTTATCCGAGCACTGAATGTTTGGCCAGAACTTAAACCTTTGGCTGACAAACTCATACAACAATATCCTTTGCCGATTGCGGGTTGTCATCGTCTGAGCTTTCCTGAAGAGCGGTTTAGCATTGATTTATGGCTTGGTGATGCACAAGATATTTTCCCAAGTATTCCCAAAACACAATCTGTAAATGCATGGTTTCTCGATGGTTTCGCCCCTTCTTGCAATCCAGATATGTGGCAAGAAAATGTACTCAATCATATTGTCCGCTTATCTGACTACGGCACTACTTTTGCCTCTTTTAGTGTTGCAGGTGTGCTCAAGCGTGGACTGAAACAACATGGGATTCAAATCAGTCGTCCGCGTGGTTTCGGGCATAAACGAGAAATGCTGAAAGCTATTTGGTTAGCACCAACCGAAACTGAAACCACCGATTCAAATGCAATTGGTAGTGATCAAATTTCGTTAGAGGAAATACCAAACAAAACCCAACGTAAGATCGCCATTATAGGCGCAGGAATCGCAGGTTTAACGACTGGATTGGCATTTGCTCAGCGTGGACATCAAGTGACTATCTACGAGCAAAATGAACCACTTTCAGGTGCATCAGGTAATCCGCTTGCGCTGCTCAATCCCAAACTATGTCCTATTGAACAAGCGCATGAACATCTTATGACACTGAGTTGGCAACAAGCTTTGAAATTTTATTCAAGTTTTAAAGCGTTTCGCTCGATTCAAGTTCATCAACTCGCTTTAAAAAATGCTGATGAATTGCTTGGTTTAGCGGAGCAATATCCAGAAGATGTATTATCAATACATGCAACAGATGAAATCACGCTGCAATCTGAGTTTCCAAGTTTAAACTTACACCATGCGGGCGCTGTTTCTCCACACCAGCTCCGAGATGAAATTTTAAAACATCCGAATATTCAGTTGGTGATTGCTCAAATTTCAGCTGTGAAAGAAATGAACTCACACACTGAGCTTTGGCAAGATCAACAGCTCATTGCAACAGCCGATGATGTGATTGTGTGTTGTGCCAAGCAAAGTGCTGAGCTTTTCGAAGATTATCCAGTATTAAAACCCATTCGAGGACAAGTCAGTTGGGTTGAAAATGTGGAACAGCCTTTAGCGTTAGATGAAGCCTATAGTTATGGCGGTTACTGTATGCAGCTCAATCCGTCTCAATTAATTTTAGGCGCATCATTTTATCCCAATCGAGATGATGCTGAAGTACTCGCTGAAGATCATGTGCACAACTACGAACTTATCCACAGTGTCTTTCCTGATTATGCAGAAAAACTTCCATCCGTAGAAAAATGGCAAGGACGAGCTTCTGTTCGTGCTCAGAGTCTGGACTATTTTCCACTCGTAGGAAAAATGAAAAATCATAAACAGACTTATACTTTTGCAGGCTTGGGATCAAAGGGTTTTTTATTCGCACCATTATGCAGTGAAGTATTAGCAGCATTAGTGCTTGGTGAGCTTTGCCCAATACCACAAACATTGCTAAACAAGTTAAGTCCAGAGAGATTTCAAAAGAAAGTGAAAGCGAAGAAACCGTATTATTCAGGCTAAATTGTTATTTTCATTTTTTACTATTTTCATACTTCTTGATTTGCCAAAATACAGATGTATTTTGGCAAATTCTAATGCTTAAGCGCCTTGCTCTAATGGCAAGCCAGCATCACGCGCAGCGCGTGTGCCTCCCATCAATACAACGTATTCACGAGAAGCATCAAAACTATCTAACAATTCCGCAGCACGTGGTGCTTTACTACCACCGCCACACAGAATATAAATCGGCTGATCCGCTGCAACTTGAGTCAAACTATCCGACGTAATCTCGGCAATTGGGCGATTCACCGCCCCTTTGACATGAGCCTCAGTGTAGGCTTTAGTATCGCGGACATCCCAAATGACTGCGCCTTCTGGGAACTCAAATGTTGTAATTTCTTGTTTACGGATCATTGCGCACTCCTTTGATGTAAACAACACTTGGCAAATGAAGAAAACCCCCTTAGCATCTCAAATATTCTTTCCCTTTGTAAAGGTCTAACCATGCCTTCTTTTGATATTGTTTCTGAATTAGAGTTATTTGAAGTCAATCATGCGGTACAAAACACGCAAAAAGAGATTGGCACACGCTTTGACTTCCGTGGACAAGACGTTTCGATCGAGTTAAATGAAAAAAATAAAGAAATCAAAATCTCAACTGAAAGTGACTTCCAATGTGAACAAGTCTATACCATGCTCGAAAATCATTTTTATAAGCGTAAAATTGATGTGCAAGCACTTGATCCACAAAAAGCGTCAGCTTCAGGCAAAAATGTTGTTCAAGTCATCAAACTTAAAGACGGTCTTGACTCAGATACTGCAAAAAAAATTAATAAAGCCATTAAAGAAAGTGGCATCAAAGCGCAATCTTCTATTCAAGGAGACAAAATCCGTGTCACAGATAAAAAGCGCGATACTTTACAGCAAGTCATGAACTTTTTACGTGAACAACAATTTGGTCTACCACTCCAATTCAATAATTTCAAAGACTAAGATTTAGGTTCGCTATGGCAAAAGATAACCGTCTTTACACGTTGGTTAAAACCACTTCTAAATTTCCAAAAGGCATTCGTAGCACACTTTGGAGCAAAGCTTTTGGACGTGTTGTTCCAATGGTTGGCACTGCAAATATTCGCTACTTAGAAGTGGATAAAGATCATGTCACTGTTCGTATTGAAAACCAACGCAATATGCAAAACCATATTAAAGGTGTTCATGCAGCGGCAATGGCTTTATTAGCTGAGACAGCAACAGGTTTTTTAACAGGTCTACATATTCCTGATGATCGTATCTTATTGATTAAATCATTACATGTAGACTACTTAAAAGTTGCACAAGGCGGTTTGACGGCTACAGCAACATTATCAGCAGATCAACAAAAGTTTATTGCTGATAATGAAAAAGGCGAGTTATTGATCCCAGTCACTGTGATTGATGATTCAGCGAATGAACCAATTCACTGTCAAATGCTTTGGGCTTGGTTACCTAAACGAAAAAAATCATAACTGATCTAAACTACAGTTAGGTCGTTATTATGCTCAAGATACAGAATCATTTTGTATCTTGAGTTGATACCATGAAAAAAATACTTGCTGTTCCAACAATTCTAAGCATTCTTACGCTAACGGCTTGTACTAACATGCCTTTATCACATAATTCAAATCAACAAAGCTCTTCCACGCGATCCAATAGCAATCTTGCAGAACAGAATAAAAAAATTGTGATTGATTTTTACGAAGGTGTTTTCTTAAAACATCAAGTTAAAATATATGCCGATCAATATATCGGTGATCAATATATTCAACACAATCCCAATGTACCTGATGGTAAAGCGCCTTTTGTGAATTTTTTTACTCAAAAGTTTCAAAATAACCCTCAAGCAAAAAACACGATCAAACGAGCAATTGCTGAGGGAAATTTAGTGGCGCTACATGTTCATTCAACAGAAAACGAACAAGATCGAGGTAGAGCAATTATTGACATTTTCAGAGTAGAAAATGGAAAAATTGTGGAACATTGGGATGTTATCCAAACGATTCCAGAAAAGAGCCAAAACGCCAATACGATGTTCTAATAAGTAGAATTTTAAAAGCTCAAACTGAATTGGGCTTTTATGAGAATGTTAGTCAAATAAAGTTTTCAATCATAGCAATCAATTGTTTGAGGTATTTGGCATCCACTTCATCAAACTGATTTAATTCACTACTATCAATATCAAGTACACCCAAGCATTCACCATTTTTCATGATCGGCAACACAATCTCTGAACGTGATGCGGAACTACATGCGATATGCCCAGGAAACTGATCTACATCAGGCACAATAATCACTTGCTGTTGCTGCCATGCACTACCACAAACACCACGCCCGATTGCTATACGGGTACAAGCAATCGGCCCTTGAAATGGGCCTAAGACCAACTCATTGTCTTTAACAAGATAAAAACCGATCCAAAACCAATCAAATTGCTGTTTTAAAGCAGCACAAATATTGGCTAAATTTGCGATTACATCAGTTTCATCTTCAATAATTGCCTGAATCTGAGGAATGATACTTTGATATTGCTCAGCTTTTTGACCTTGTTGCAAAATCAATTCTTCAGCCATTGAACCGTCTTCTCTAAAATATGATGGAAATATCAACGTAAATTCAACTAAGAACTCACGTCTTGATTATGATCTAACTTGACTGAGTGGCTAAAAAGGCCTGTCTAATTTCTTCACTGATTACGCGCTTATTCCCTTTTACATCAACTGCAACAAAGGTAAAAACACCTTCTGTGATACGAACTGGTTCTCGAGAGTTATCATGACTGATCCAAACTTCAATTTGAACCTGAACAGAAGTATTCCCTACTTTTAAAATTTTAGTATAAGAACTAATGACATTGCCCACTTTTACAGGAACCAAAAAGCTCATCTGATTAATAGCAATTGTTGCACAGCGACCTTTCGTTAAACGTTCAACGTGAATCGCACCCGCCAAATCCATCTGCGATACAATCCAACCACCAAATACATCACCACTCCAATTTGTATCAGCTGGCATCGCAATATTTTGAAGAGATAACGTCCCTTCTGGATGGTTCACACGTTCCGTCATTTTAATTTCCTTTGTGCTGTTGCAGCTGCTGATCTAACCATTGCTGTAATTCAGGTGTACGTAATGCACCACTTACTCGAGCCAATTCATTGGTTTTATTCATTAATACCAGAGTCGGAATACTGCGAACATTAAATGCAGCACTCAATCGAGGATTCGCCTCTGTATCAATTTTTGCAAAAATCACATATGGGTTTTGTTTTGCAACTTGATGGAAATGTGGAGCCATCATTTTACAAGGACCACACCATTCAGCCCATAAATCAATTAAAACAGGTAGATCAGTATTGCTAATAAAATGACTAAAATTTTGCTCGTTTAATTCAATCGGTTCATGTGGCAATAGCGGTTGATGACATTGTCCACAATTAGGATTTACGGCAAGTTTTTCTTCTGGCACACGATTTTTTGCACCACATGATGTACAGACAATAATCATTTACATCACTCCTATATGTTGATGTAAAAATTCTAATTGGGTTGTGACTGCTTTTTCAAACCAACTCCCATGATAAATATCGAAATGCTTCATATCCCACTCATGATAGCTCACAAAAGGAGCAATATTTGTAGCTGCCTCTCGACTTGAAGCAATTGGGATCAAAGAATCTTGTTTTGCAGCAATAAATAAGACAGGAATATTAATTTTTCTAACAAATTGAATCGGACGATAACGCATTAAATTAAAGAAAACACGTGCAGGGACTTCCCCACTCCAATAATAATCAGGATTTACAATAGAGTGATAACCATAATAGCTATCAGATGTAGGTAAAAAACAGAGTTTATACTGATCGACGACTGGGAGTGTTTTAGGCGCTAAGCCCATTTTGGACCCCATATAATCCTGACTTGAACGTTTCAAAGCTTCAGGATAACGTTGTAAGGGGTATAACTTTGCAGTTTCAGCACCATCTACATATGGCACTTGAACCATGACCGCCTGAATATTCTTTAAGTCGGTAGCTAAGCTCAATGCATAGCCACCACTCAATGAGGTTCCCCAAAGAATAATACGTCGACTATCAATTAATTTACAATTTGATGCATACTGGACAATTGTTTTCCAATCATCTAATTGAGAGCTTAAAGACACTAATTCACGTGGTTTACCAGTGCTCCCCCCCCAATAACGATAATCAAATAAGATCACAGCATAACCCGCATGAGCAAACCTTTGTGCATATTGAATGAGCTTAAACTGACGTAATCCAGCAAACCCATGAGCCATAACTATTACAGCTGGCTTTATAGTCGTTTTCGGAAGGTAAAAGTCAGCAGCAATCGTTTCATCACCACTAGGAACATACAAAGGCTCGACTGTATAGGTTTGCATGCGCGCTCCGTTGCGTTATCTTTTTGCTTATCATCGTTTATTTACTATAGACATTTAAACTCAAGATTAAGCTTAATGCTATGATAGAGCATAAAATGTTTTGTTTATTTTTGGAGTGACAAGATGTCAGAGAATGTTGGTTTTGCAGGTCAAATTGGTCCAGAACATGTAGAACAAGTTGTAGAAAAAGGCTTTAAATCTATTATCAATAACCGTCCAGACATGGAAGGTGGTTCAGAACAACCAACAAGTGCTCAAATTGAAGAATCTGCTCGTGGGGCTGGTCTAGATTATGTTTATCAGCCGGTTGTTGCTGGACAAATTACTGAACTCGATGTCCGCACATTTGCAAACCACTATAATGAATTGCCAAAACCAATCCTTATGTTCTGTCGTACTGGCAACCGTTCGAATAATTTATATCAGTTAGCCAAACAGATGGATTTACTGGATGATTAATAAGATTATGATCTAAAATAAAAAAACGGCTCGAAAGCCGTTTTTTATTACTAGTAAAATCAGTTTACTACTTCACTTGGAACACAATATGAAGGAGTCTGTTGAGGTCTTTTCAAAGAGATTTCACTATCAAGCCATTGTCTAACAGGAATCACACTAATATTACAATTCGAATCAACTCTTAAAGTAAATACATGCCAATAATTTTTATTAATCATATTCACTGATTCGCCACTATTAGGGACAAATAGTTCCGAACCAGTAGGAGTATTTAATTCAACTCGAGTCGGTGAATCTGTTATTCCTGGATCATAAGTACCTGAATAGTTATGAACTACATAATAATAATCACCAACCATCAAACGTCGTATAGTTACAATCTCAGGGCCAAAGCTACTTGTATCATCCACATCTAAATAAGCATATGGTGCTGATGATAAACTACCTTTACTACCATAGTAAACTAATGAACCATTAGGAGCTAAAAGATGTGAGTCAATATCATTTGGTAATGAACCCCAAGTTAACTTCACCGTTACATTGTTTGATAAATTAGTCATTTCCAAACATGGTGACATAGCGTAACTATTAGCAGCTGTTGTTATCTTATTAGAATTACTAATCGACCTTCCTAATTGTCCAGCAACTACAGCTGTCGAGTTAGCTCGTGCAGAGATTGTGAACTCACCATTACTATTCGTTATCGCAGTTGAATAGCCAGAATAATCTACACCTTCTAATGAGATAGGCACATTTTGCAAACGATAACCATTTCCATCAGCCAGACAGCCCGTTACCTCTACAGTTTGATATACAGTAGCGGCACTGACTGCACCAAATTGACTAGTACTGCCAGTGTAATATTTTCCATCTGTAGATAAGGTCAAAATATTTGAACCATCTTTTACCCAATAGCCTTCTTCAACATCATATATATATAGCGGTGTTGTAGCAGGCAATGTTGTGCTTCTCGTAACAACTGGAATACTAACAGTAGCTACATTACCAGTTTTTAAAGTTACCTCATTATCTGCGCTATCTACGGCATTAATGATCATAGCTCCAAAACTTTCGATTAATTGTCTCTGTCCACTACTATCAACTGTTGTCAACTCACCAGGTAGTTGATGTATATCTAGTATAGAGTTAATTGGAGCAATTTTTATTGAAACATTCCCATTAATAGATTGACTATCGGTACGGGCTAAGCTATTAGCAAAAACATCAACTTTGGCGATGGAATTACTCAAGCTTACACTGGCATTTGTCGAAGGGCTAAAGCTACCAGCTAACTTTAATGGAAGTAATTGAATATTAATGTTACTTGGCTGTCCAGTAATCGTATTAACGACTATTGACTGTTGTGCAAATCCTTGACTATTTATGTTGAAAAGGACTTTTTCACTATTTGTAATATTACTTAGAGTTACATCACCATTAGCGCCTGTAGTCTTTGTTTCTGTACCAACTTGAATTTGGGTATTAGCTAAGACTGAACCAGTCTCACCATTAAAAACTCGCGCTATTACGGTACTATTTTCAGCGGATAGAGGAGTTATCCTAATAGTCTGTGTAGCAGTTGTTTGTCCTGCCCCTACAACAACATCAGCATTAGTCACTTGATAGCCATTTGCGGTTACAGTAGCAGAATGCGTTTTACCACTTTCTAATCTAAATGTAACAATACCTTGTTCATTTGCTATCATCTCTGACTCACCAATTTTAACAATGGCAGCTGGAATCGCAAAACCCGTGACATCTCGTATAGTAATAGTAACTGTTGCTATTTGTGCTACAACTGTACCATTATTTCCATTTTCCTTCCCATAATATCCATCCCCTCCACAGCTTGCCAATAAAACAGATACAGCAATTGCAGACAACTTTAATATAAGTTGTTTTTTATTCATGACCACTCCTTTATATCCCCATCTAATACCATTATGAAATTAATTTTTTTCATTATAAAAATGGCTTTTATGTAACCATACTATTAATTTTATGTAAACATTTTTTATCTTAATAAAATTAGCGCTAAAGTGAATCAAATCATTTTTCTATCAAAAAATGAGAATTTGATAAAATTTAAATAAAGGTCTTAAGAAGTTAGGTATTTTAACAAGTATGGTAACTCCCTTATACAAAACTAAAAATAGATACTATTCCCGTTCACAAGTTACAGAAGTAAATTTAGATAGGTCATTTGCTTTTTTTGCCTTGGATTTAACTGGCTCAAATACAGTTAAATTTACCCATATTTTGTACGGTTAATTAATACTGCTTATATCAAATTGAGTAAGAAATCCCTGCTCAATGCAAAAAAGTATTTCTTTTCAATGGCACTCGTTATACAAAACATTCCATTCATCAAAAGTAGAAATATATTTATATTAATAGGTTTCTTCTTTCTTTAATAAACATTAATAGATATTGAAAAATAAAAAGATAGTCAAAACTAGCAAGTACTAAATAAAGTTTTTAACTATTACTTTTTGAGTAAGTAAATTATTTACCACAAATTGGAAATAAAAATTAATTGGTAATATGCAATCATATAATTAAAATAAATATAGCAATAAAAAACACCCCCTCTGCATTAGCGGAGGGGGTGTTTTAGATTTAAAAGCTGGCGATGACTTACTCTCACATGGCAAGTGCCACACTACCATCAGCGCTAAGAGGTTTCACTTCTGAGTTCGGGAAGGGATCAGGTGGTTCACTCTTGCTATTGTCGCCAGCAAACTGTTTTGGCTTTCGGTGGTCTTACGTTTTGCCACTTAGTACCGAAAGAGTTATTAACGGATTAGTTAATTGGGTCTGTATTGTAACTAGTTTCTTCACTAAATCAAGTTATGTATTGAATTTATCTTGAATACAACAACTGTTTGGGTGTTGTATAGTCAAGCCTCACGAGCAATTAGTATTGGTCAGCTTCATACGTCACCGTACTTCCACACCCAACCTATCAACGTCCTAGTCTCGAACGGCTCTTTAGAGGAATAAATTCCTAGGGAAATCTTATCTTGAGGTAGGCTTCCCGCTTAGATGCTTTCAGCGGTTATCCCTTCCGAACATAGCTACCCGGCGATGCGACTGGCGTCACAACCGGTACACCAGAGGTTCGTCCACTCTGGTCCTCTCGTACTAGGAGCAGATCCTCTCAAATTTCCAGCGCCCACGGTAGATAGGGACCGAACTGTCTCACGACGTTCTAAACCCAGCTCGCGTACCTCTTTAAATGGCGAACAGCCATACCCTTGGGACCTGCTTCAGCCCCAGGATGAGATGAGCCGACATCGAGGTGCCAAACACCGCCGTCGATATGAACTCTTGGGCGGTATCAGCCTGTTATCCCCAGAGTACCTTTTATCCGTTGAGCGATGGCCCTTCCATACAGAACCACCGGATCACTAAGACCTACTTTCGTACCTGCTCGACTTGTGGGTCTCGCAGTTAAGCGCGCTTTTGCCTTTATACTCTACGCGTGATTTCCGACCACGCTGAGCGCACCTTCGTACTCCTCCGTTACTCTTTAGGAGGAGACCGCCCCAGTCAAACTACCCACCAGACATGGTCCTCGCCCCGGATTACGGGGCAGAGTTAGAACCTCAACATTACCAGGGTGGTATTTCAAGGACGGCTCCATTGGAACTAGCGTTCCAACTTCAAAGCCTCCCACCTATCCTACACAAGTAAGGTCAAAGTTCAATGTCAAGCTGCAGTAAAGGTTCACGGGGTCTTTCCGTCTAGCCGCGGGTACACTGCATCTTCACAGCGATTTCGATTTCACTGAGCCTCTGCTGGAGACAGCGCCGCCATCATTATGCCATTCGTGCAGGTCGGAACTTACCCGACAAGGAATTTCGCTACCTTAGGACCGTTATAGTTACGGCCGCCGTTTACTGGGGCTTCGATCAAGAGCTTCGCTTACGCTAACCCCATCAATTAACCTTCCAGCACCGGGCAGGCATCACACCCTATACGTCCACTTTCGTGTTTGCAGAGTGCTATGTTTTTAATAAACAGTTGCAGCGGCCTGGTTTCTGCGGCTGCCAACCGCTCAGGGAGCAAGTCCCATCACCGTCAGCAGCGTACCTTCTCCCGAAGTTACGGTACCATTTTGCCTAGTTCCTTCAGCAGAGTTCTCTCAAGCGCTTTGGTCTACTCGACCTGACCACCTGTGTCGGTTTCGGGTACGATTCCTGTGTAACTGAAGCTTAGAGACTTTTCCTGGAAGCATGGTATCAGCCACTTCACTGTACAAGTACAGCTTGCTATCGACTCTCAGCATAGAGCACCCCGGATTTGCCTAAGATGCATGCCTACTGTCTTCCACCTGGACAACCAACGCCAGGCTGACTTAACCTTCTCCGTCCTCTCATCGCATTACACAGAAGTATTGGAATATTAACCAATTTCCCATCGACTACGCCTCTCGGCCTCGCCTTAGGGGTCGACTCACCCAGCCCCGATTAACGTTGGACTGGAACCCTTGGTCTTTCAGCGAACGGGTTTTTCACCCGTTTTGTCGTTACTCACGTCAGCATTCGCACTTCTGATACCTCCAGCATACTTCTCAATACACCTTCATCGGCTTACAGAACGCTCCCCTACCACGTATACTAAGTATACATCCGCAGCTTCGGCACATAGTTTTAGCCCCGTTACATCTTCCGCGCAGGCCGACTCGACTAGTGAGCTATTACGCTTTCTTTAAAGGGTGGCTGCTTCTAAGCCAACCTCCTAGCTGTCTATGCCTTCCCACATCGTTTCCCACTTAACTATGATTTTGGGGCCTTAGCTGGCGGTCTGGATTGTTTTCCTCTTGACTACGGACGTTAGCACCCGCAGTCTGTCTCCCGGATAGTACTCATTGGTATTCGGAGTTTGCATCGGTTTGGTAAGTCGGGATGACCCCCTAGCCGAAACAGTGCTCTACCCCCAATGGTATTCGTCCGAGGCGCTACCTAAATAGCTTTCGGGGAGAACCAGCTATCACCAGGCTTGATTAGCCTTTCACCCCTATCCACAAGTCATCCCCTGGCTTTTCAACGACAGTGGGTTCGGTCCTCCAGTTAGTGTTACCCAACCTTCAACCTGCTCATGGATAGATCGCCTGGTTTCGGGTCTACACCCAGCAACTAAACGCCCTATTAAGACTCGATTTCTCTACGGCTCCCCTATTCGGTTAACCTCGCTACTGAATGTAAGTCGCTGACCCATTATACAAAAGGTACGCAGTCACACCACGAAGGTGCTCCCACTGCTTGTATGCATGCGGTTTCAGGATCTATTTCACTCCCCTCACAGGGGTTCTTTTCGCCTTTCCCTCACGGTACTGGTTCACTATCGGTCAGTCAGGAGTATTTAGCCTTGGAGGATGGTCCCCCCATATTCAGACAAGGTTTCACGTGCCTCGCCCTACTCGTCATCATTGTGTGTGCCCTTTCGTGTACGGGAATATCACCCTCTACGTTCGCACTTCCCAGAGCGTTCCACTAGAACACACACAACTTAATGGGCTGCTCCCCGTTCGCTCGCCGCTACTAAGGGAATCTCAATTGATTTCTTTTCCTAAGGGTACTGAGATGTTTCACTTCCCCTCGTTCGCTTCAATAACCTATGTATTCAGTTATTGATACCCGCCTTATAGCGGGTGGGTTCCCCCATTCAGAAATCTCCGGATCAAAGGATATTTGCCGCCTCCCCGGAGCTTTTCGCAGGCTATCACGTCTTTCATCGCCTCTGACTGCCAAGGCATCCACCACATGCACTTAATTACTTGACTATACAACCCCAAACAGTCGTTAACACATACAAGTGAGTGTTACCGTTGCAAACTTAATTGCTACTATTCGTTGTCTGTGAACTTAATCACCATACAGCTTCAATCTAAATTCATATACCAAAACGCTTGATTCAGTGTTTTTGCTAGTTCTCAATTTCATTCTTTCGAATGAATTGAGTGAACAATTTATTTCAGACTCAATTCTACTAATCTGTTAATGATTAACTACCACCTCGTCGGTGCGTAGTAAACTGTGATAAATCACAGAAGTTAATAAGCTTTCAACTTACTAAGTTCTGTAATCTTTAGCCCGTACTCCGTAAAGTACGTGGTGGAGACTAGGAGAGTCGAACTCCTGACCTCCTGCGTGCAAAGCAGGCGCTCTACCAACTAAGCTAAGTCCCCAGCTTACAATCATAATGAACGACATATCTTCTCATCTAGCAGCTTGTGATTATTTATCACTTCGTCAGTAGTGGTGGGTCTGACAAGACTTGAACTTGTGACCCCACGCTTATCAAGCGTGTGCTCTAACCAACTGAGCTACAGACCCTCAGATACATCTTCGAAGAACAACTTGTTGTGGATTCTTACCAGTCACCAATCTTTCGTTAAGGAGGTGATCCAGCCGCAGGTTCCCCTACGGCTACCTTGTTACGACTTCACCCCAGTCATCGGCCACACCGTGGTAAGCGTCCTCCTTGCGGTTAGACTACCTACTTCTGGTGCAACAAACTCCCATGGTGTGACGGGCGGTGTGTACAAGGCCCGGGAACGTATTCACCGCGGCATTCTGATCCGCGATTACTAGCGATTCCGACTTCATGGAGTCGAGTTGCAGACTCCAATCCGGACTACGATCGGCTTTTTGAGATTAGCATCCTATCGCTAGGTAGCAACCCTTTGTACCGACCATTGTAGCACGTGTGTAGCCCTGGCCGTAAGGGCCATGATGACTTGACGTCGTCCCCGCCTTCCTCCAGTTTGTCACTGGCAGTATCCTTAAAGTTCCCATCCGAAATGCTGGCAAGTAAGGAAAAGGGTTGCGCTCGTTGCGGGACTTAACCCAACATCTCACGACACGAGCTGACGACAGCCATGCAGCACCTGTATCTAGATTCCCGAAGGCACCAATCCATCTCTGGAAAGTTTCTAGTATGTCAAGGCCAGGTAAGGTTCTTCGCGTTGCATCGAATTAAACCACATGCTCCACCGCTTGTGCGGGCCCCCGTCAATTCATTTGAGTTTTAGTCTTGCGACCGTACTCCCCAGGCGGTCTACTTATCGCGTTAGCTGCGCCACTAAAGCCTCAAAGGCCCCAACGGCTAGTAGACATCGTTTACGGCATGGACTACCAGGGTATCTAATCCTGTTTGCTCCCCATGCTTTCGTACCTCAGCGTCAGTATTAGGCCAGATGGCTGCCTTCGCCATCGGTATTCCTCCAGATCTCTACGCATTTCACCGCTACACCTGGAATTCTACCATCCTCTCCCATACTCTAGCCATCCAGTATCGAATGCAATTCCCAAGTTAAGCTCGGGGATTTCACATTTGACTTAAATGGCCGCCTACGCACGCTTTACGCCCAGTAAATCCGATTAACGCTCGCACCCTCTGTATTACCGCGGCTGCTGGCACAGAGTTAGCCGGTGCTTATTCTGCGAGTAACGTCCACTATCCAGTAGTATTAATACTAGTAGCCTCCTCCTCGCTTAAAGTGCTTTACAACCATAAGGCCTTCTTCACACACGCGGCATGGCTGGATCAGGGTTCCCCCCATTGTCCAATATTCCCCACTGCTGCCTCCCGTAGGAGTCTGGGCCGTGTCTCAGTCCCAGTGTGGCGGATCATCCTCTCAGACCCGCTACAGATCGTCGCCTTGGTAGGCCTTTACCCCACCAACTAGCTAATCCGACTTAGGCTCATCTATTAGCGCAAGGCCCGAAGGTCCCCTGCTTTCTCCCGTAGGACGTATGCGGTATTAGCATTCCTTTCGGAATGTTGTCCCCCACTAATAGGCAGATTCCTAAGCATTACTCCCCCGTCCGCCGCTAGGTCCAGTAGCAAGCTACCTTTCCCCGCTCGACTTGCATGTGTTAAGCCTGCCGCCAGCGTTCAATCTGAGCCATGATCAAACTCTTCAGTTAAAATCATTTTGCACCTTAGTTAAGACAAGGTGCTAATTCTGGCTCATCAATTACTGACAAAAAATTTGCTCAAATAAACTTCGAGAAATTTCTACCAATTATCAATGATAATATATATCGATTGATCAACTAGTAAAAATCCACACAAGTTGTTCTTCTATTCTCTTAATGATCT
>NZ_KB849558.1:1577042-1939924 GCF_000368585.1 Acinetobacter venetianus RAG-1 = CIP 110063 | reverse complement strand
AGATCATTAAGAGAATAGAAGAACAACTTGTGTGGATTTTTACTAGTTGATCAATCGATATATATTATCATTGATAATTGGTAGAAATTTCTCGAAGTTTATTTGAGCAAATTTTTTGTCAGTAATTGATGAGCCAGAATTAGCACCTTGTCTTAACTAAGGTGCAAAATGATTTTAACTGAAGAGTTTGATCATGGCTCAGATTGAACGCTGGCGGCAGGCTTAACACATGCAAGTCGAGCGGGGAAAGGTAGCTTGCTACTGGACCTAGCGGCGGACGGGTGAGTAATGCTTAGGAATCTGCCTATTAGTGGGGGACAACATTCCGAAAGGAATGCTAATACCGCATACGTCCTACGGGAGAAAGCAGGGGACCTTCGGGCCTTGCGCTAATAGATGAGCCTAAGTCGGATTAGCTAGTTGGTGGGGTAAAGGCCTACCAAGGCGACGATCTGTAGCGGGTCTGAGAGGATGATCCGCCACACTGGGACTGAGACACGGCCCAGACTCCTACGGGAGGCAGCAGTGGGGAATATTGGACAATGGGGGGAACCCTGATCCAGCCATGCCGCGTGTGTGAAGAAGGCCTTATGGTTGTAAAGCACTTTAAGCGAGGAGGAGGCTACTAGTATTAATACTACTGGATAGTGGACGTTACTCGCAGAATAAGCACCGGCTAACTCTGTGCCAGCAGCCGCGGTAATACAGAGGGTGCGAGCGTTAATCGGATTTACTGGGCGTAAAGCGTGCGTAGGCGGCCATTTAAGTCAAATGTGAAATCCCCGAGCTTAACTTGGGAATTGCATTCGATACTGGATGGCTAGAGTATGGGAGAGGATGGTAGAATTCCAGGTGTAGCGGTGAAATGCGTAGAGATCTGGAGGAATACCGATGGCGAAGGCAGCCATCTGGCCTAATACTGACGCTGAGGTACGAAAGCATGGGGAGCAAACAGGATTAGATACCCTGGTAGTCCATGCCGTAAACGATGTCTACTAGCCGTTGGGGCCTTTGAGGCTTTAGTGGCGCAGCTAACGCGATAAGTAGACCGCCTGGGGAGTACGGTCGCAAGACTAAAACTCAAATGAATTGACGGGGGCCCGCACAAGCGGTGGAGCATGTGGTTTAATTCGATGCAACGCGAAGAACCTTACCTGGCCTTGACATACTAGAAACTTTCCAGAGATGGATTGGTGCCTTCGGGAATCTAGATACAGGTGCTGCATGGCTGTCGTCAGCTCGTGTCGTGAGATGTTGGGTTAAGTCCCGCAACGAGCGCAACCCTTTTCCTTACTTGCCAGCATTTCGGATGGGAACTTTAAGGATACTGCCAGTGACAAACTGGAGGAAGGCGGGGACGACGTCAAGTCATCATGGCCCTTACGGCCAGGGCTACACACGTGCTACAATGGTCGGTACAAAGGGTTGCTACCTAGCGATAGGATGCTAATCTCAAAAAGCCGATCGTAGTCCGGATTGGAGTCTGCAACTCGACTCCATGAAGTCGGAATCGCTAGTAATCGCGGATCAGAATGCCGCGGTGAATACGTTCCCGGGCCTTGTACACACCGCCCGTCACACCATGGGAGTTTGTTGCACCAGAAGTAGGTAGTCTAACCGCAAGGAGGACGCTTACCACGGTGTGGCCGATGACTGGGGTGAAGTCGTAACAAGGTAGCCGTAGGGGAACCTGCGGCTGGATCACCTCCTTAACGAAAGATTGGTGACTGGTAAGAATCCACAACAAGTTGTTCTTCGAAGATGTATCTGAGGGTCTGTAGCTCAGTTGGTTAGAGCACACGCTTGATAAGCGTGGGGTCACAAGTTCAAGTCTTGTCAGACCCACCACTACTGACGAAGTGATAAATA
This sequence comes from Acinetobacter venetianus RAG-1 = CIP 110063, assembly GCF_000368585.1. Lineage (GTDB taxonomy): Bacteria > Pseudomonadota > Gammaproteobacteria > Pseudomonadales > Moraxellaceae > Acinetobacter > Acinetobacter venetianus. Next base: position 1,938,055 of record NZ_KB849558.1, on the reverse strand, counting down.
ATCACAAGCTGCTAGATGAGAAGATATGTCGTTCATTATGATTGTAAGCTGGGGACTTAGCTTAGTTGGTAGAGCGCCTGCTTTGCACGCAGGAGGTCAGGAGTTCGACTCTCCTAGTCTCCACCACGTACTTTACGGAGTACGGGCTAAAGATTACAGAACTTAGTAAGTTGAAAGCTTATTAACTTCTGTGATTTATCACAGTTTACTACGCACCGACGAGGTGGTAGTTAATCATTAACAGATTAGTAGAATTGAGTCTGAAATAAATTGTTCACTCAATTCATTCGAAAGAATGAAATTGAGAACTAGCAAAAACACTGAATCAAGCGTTTTGGTATATGAATTTAGATTGAAGCTGTATGGTGATTAAGTTCACAGACAACGAATAGTAGCAATTAAGTTTGCAACGGTAACACTCACTTGTATGTGTTAACGACTGTTTGGGGTTGTATAGTCAAGTAATTAAGTGCATGTGGTGGATGCCTTGGCAGTCAGAGGCGATGAAAGACGTGATAGCCTGCGAAAAGCTCCGGGGAGGCGGCAAATATCCTTTGATCCGGAGATTTCTGAATGGGGGAACCCACCCGCTATAAGGCGGGTATCAATAACTGAATACATAGGTTATTGAAGCGAACGAGGGGAAGTGAAACATCTCAGTACCCTTAGGAAAAGAAATCAATTGAGATTCCCTTAGTAGCGGCGAGCGAACGGGGAGCAGCCCATTAAGTTGTGTGTGTTCTAGTGGAACGCTCTGGGAAGTGCGAACGTAGAGGGTGATATTCCCGTACACGAAAGGGCACACACAATGATGACGAGTAGGGCGAGGCACGTGAAACCTTGTCTGAATATGGGGGGACCATCCTCCAAGGCTAAATACTCCTGACTGACCGATAGTGAACCAGTACCGTGAGGGAAAGGCGAAAAGAACCCCTGTGAGGGGAGTGAAATAGATCCTGAAACCGCATGCATACAAGCAGTGGGAGCACCTTCGTGGTGTGACTGCGTACCTTTTGTATAATGGGTCAGCGACTTACATTCAGTAGCAAGGTTAACCGTATAGGGGAGCCGTAGAGAAATCGAGTCTTAATAGGGCGTTTAGTTGCTGGGTGTAGACCCGAAACCAGGCGATCTATCCATGAGCAGGTTGAAGGTTGGGTAACACTAACTGGAGGACCGAACCCACTGTCGTTGAAAAGCCAGGGGATGACTTGTGGATAGGGGTGAAAGGCTAATCAAGCCTGGTGATAGCTGGTTCTCCCCGAAAGCTATTTAGGTAGCGCCTCGGACGAATACCATTGGGGGTAGAGCACTGTTTCGGCTAGGGGGTCATCCCGACTTACCAAACCGATGCAAACTCCGAATACCAATGAGTACTATCCGGGAGACAGACTGCGGGTGCTAACGTCCGTAGTCAAGAGGAAAACAATCCAGACCGCCAGCTAAGGCCCCAAAATCATAGTTAAGTGGGAAACGATGTGGGAAGGCATAGACAGCTAGGAGGTTGGCTTAGAAGCAGCCACCCTTTAAAGAAAGCGTAATAGCTCACTAGTCGAGTCGGCCTGCGCGGAAGATGTAACGGGGCTAAAACTATGTGCCGAAGCTGCGGATGTATACTTAGTATACGTGGTAGGGGAGCGTTCTGTAAGCCGATGAAGGTGTATTGAGAAGTATGCTGGAGGTATCAGAAGTGCGAATGCTGACGTGAGTAACGACAAAACGGGTGAAAAACCCGTTCGCTGAAAGACCAAGGGTTCCAGTCCAACGTTAATCGGGGCTGGGTGAGTCGACCCCTAAGGCGAGGCCGAGAGGCGTAGTCGATGGGAAATTGGTTAATATTCCAATACTTCTGTGTAATGCGATGAGAGGACGGAGAAGGTTAAGTCAGCCTGGCGTTGGTTGTCCAGGTGGAAGACAGTAGGCATGCATCTTAGGCAAATCCGGGGTGCTCTATGCTGAGAGTCGATAGCAAGCTGTACTTGTACAGTGAAGTGGCTGATACCATGCTTCCAGGAAAAGTCTCTAAGCTTCAGTTACACAGGAATCGTACCCGAAACCGACACAGGTGGTCAGGTCGAGTAGACCAAAGCGCTTGAGAGAACTCTGCTGAAGGAACTAGGCAAAATGGTACCGTAACTTCGGGAGAAGGTACGCTGCTGACGGTGATGGGACTTGCTCCCTGAGCGGTTGGCAGCCGCAGAAACCAGGCCGCTGCAACTGTTTATTAAAAACATAGCACTCTGCAAACACGAAAGTGGACGTATAGGGTGTGATGCCTGCCCGGTGCTGGAAGGTTAATTGATGGGGTTAGCGTAAGCGAAGCTCTTGATCGAAGCCCCAGTAAACGGCGGCCGTAACTATAACGGTCCTAAGGTAGCGAAATTCCTTGTCGGGTAAGTTCCGACCTGCACGAATGGCATAATGATGGCGGCGCTGTCTCCAGCAGAGGCTCAGTGAAATCGAAATCGCTGTGAAGATGCAGTGTACCCGCGGCTAGACGGAAAGACCCCGTGAACCTTTACTGCAGCTTGACATTGAACTTTGACCTTACTTGTGTAGGATAGGTGGGAGGCTTTGAAGTTGGAACGCTAGTTCCAATGGAGCCGTCCTTGAAATACCACCCTGGTAATGTTGAGGTTCTAACTCTGCCCCGTAATCCGGGGCGAGGACCATGTCTGGTGGGTAGTTTGACTGGGGCGGTCTCCTCCTAAAGAGTAACGGAGGAGTACGAAGGTGCGCTCAGCGTGGTCGGAAATCACGCGTAGAGTATAAAGGCAAAAGCGCGCTTAACTGCGAGACCCACAAGTCGAGCAGGTACGAAAGTAGGTCTTAGTGATCCGGTGGTTCTGTATGGAAGGGCCATCGCTCAACGGATAAAAGGTACTCTGGGGATAACAGGCTGATACCGCCCAAGAGTTCATATCGACGGCGGTGTTTGGCACCTCGATGTCGGCTCATCTCATCCTGGGGCTGAAGCAGGTCCCAAGGGTATGGCTGTTCGCCATTTAAAGAGGTACGCGAGCTGGGTTTAGAACGTCGTGAGACAGTTCGGTCCCTATCTACCGTGGGCGCTGGAAATTTGAGAGGATCTGCTCCTAGTACGAGAGGACCAGAGTGGACGAACCTCTGGTGTACCGGTTGTGACGCCAGTCGCATCGCCGGGTAGCTATGTTCGGAAGGGATAACCGCTGAAAGCATCTAAGCGGGAAGCCTACCTCAAGATAAGATTTCCCTAGGAATTTATTCCTCTAAAGAGCCGTTCGAGACTAGGACGTTGATAGGTTGGGTGTGGAAGTACGGTGACGTATGAAGCTGACCAATACTAATTGCTCGTGAGGCTTGACTATACAACACCCAAACAGTTGTTGTATTCAAGATAAATTCAATACATAACTTGATTTAGTGAAGAAACTAGTTACAATACAGACCAATTTAACTAATCCGTTAATAACTCTTTCGGTACTAAGTGGCAAAACGTAAGACCACCGAAAGCCAAAACAGTTTGCTGGCGACAATAGCAAGAGTGAACCACCTGATCCCTTCCCGAACTCAGAAGTGAAACCTCTTAGCGCTGATGGTAGTGTGGCACTTGCCATGTGAGAGTAAGTCATCGCCAGCTTTTAAATTTAAACACCCCCTCCGCTAATGCAGAGGGGGTGTTTTTTATTGTGCATAATGGCTTTGTTGCATAAACCTAGCCACGAAGATTTATTCAGCCATATAATTTCAAAATGAATAAACCTGCCCCCTAGAACCTATCGCACAACCAATTGGCCTTCCTATAATCGAGCCCTCATTAACCGAGGTAATATTTCCATTTGGTTTGATCCAAAGACTCAGTGGTATGCACAACCACAAGGCAAGCAAGGTCGAAATCAAACTTACTCAGACACAGCTATTCAATGCTGTTTAATGATCAAATCTCTATTTAGACTCTCTTTACGCATGGTTACAGGTTTTGTTCAGAGCCTGATTAAACTTTGCGGATTAGATTGGACAGCACCAGATTATTCGACCATATGCAGAAGACAAAAGCATATTGATATTGTGATTAGCTATCAAAAAAGCAGCGATGAACTACATCTGCTCGTGGACTCTACTGGTTTAAAGTTTCTAGGTGAAGGTGAATGGAAACGCAAGAAACATGGATCTGAATATCGTCGCCAATGGCATAAGCTTCATATTGCTATAGATGCTGAAACCCTTCAAATACGTGCAGTACAACTCACCACAAATAATGTCAGCGATTCACAGGTACTTAGTGATTTACTTGATCAGATTCCATTGGATGAGCAAATAGACTCTGTTTATACCGATGGAGCTTATGACACAAAAAGATGCCGTCAAGTCATTGCAGATCGACAAGCGCATGCAGTGATTCCTCCTAGAAAAAATGCAAGACCTTGGAAAGATACAAAATCACATTCTCAGGAGCGAAATGAATTACTTCGAACAGTTAAACGTTTAGGCAGAACACTATGGAAAAAATGGTCAGGCTATCATCGGCGAAGTTTGGTGGAAACCAAGATGCATTGCATCAAATTATTAGGGGATAAACTCAGCGCTAAAAATTTTAACAATCAAGTCAACGAGATTCATGCACGTGTGGCAGTCTTAAATAAATTTACAGAATTAGGTCAATCTCATACCCAAGTTGCCAATTAAATTTGGATCACTTAGGGGCAGCTGTGCATTTCAAGCCTTTGTGCAACAAAGCCGTGCATAATTAAAATACGAGTCAATATTGAAAGAGTCGTGCTATTTTTATTCTAATTAGATGCTAAATAAGAAATGCTATTAGGACTGATATGATTCTCTATGAACTTTTATCTAAGGTTTGGTCTGCTTGTGGACGTTATGCGCATTCTTCTGGTTCAATGAGTACGACTTGTTCTGGCTTTTTAGCAGGGGATTTAAATGAAGTTGTGCGAACAACGATGGGGCAGAAGGTATAGGATGAAATGATTTAATGCCTAAAGCAGCAAAATCCAAAATAATTCTATGTTGTTTGTATGTTTATTCAATAAGAGAGAAACATTATTCATTACAATAAATATTCGTATCTTTGTCAGTTTTTTGAACAGATTAGTCAGTGGAAAATAGCTTTGCTTATAGGCGGAAACATTGCTTTATGTTATAAATATTTTAATAGGCATGTTTTTTGCTTAATATAAAAGGGGAATACCATGAAATTATCTGTTGGGTTGAAAGTTGCGAACAATCTCTCGTTAACTCCTCAATTGCAACAGGCTATTCGTCTTTTACAATTATCGAGTCTAGAATTAGAACAAGAAATACAAATTCAATTAGATAGTAATCCATTACTTGAGAAAGTTGAAGAAAATAGTTCTACAGAAAGTTTATCTACACTTGAGTCGCAAGAAACAGGCGATTTAACAACTGAGCTTAATGCGGATCATTTACCTAATGATTTACCTGTAGATACAGAGTGGGATGATATTTATACCCATCAATCAACAGCCTTAGCGACCCCGGAATATGAAGAGCGAGAAGATAATCGTCAAGTCCATTTAGGTTTAAAAGAACATATTTTAGAGCAGGTTAATCTGTTACATTTTTCTTTAATTGATAAATTAATTGCCTACTGCATTGTTGATTCTTTAGATGATAAAGGGTTTCTAGATGCAGAGTTGGACGATATTTTATTAGCCGTCAATCGGTTATTACAAGAAATGGAAAATGATGAAGAGGTTGAAGAAGATGAAGTTATCGTTGTTTTAAAACATATTCAACATTTAGATCCAATTGGTGTGGGTTCTCGAAATTTGGCTGAGTGTTTGAAAATTCAGTTAGAAGGCTTACATGACAAAGTTCCTTATATTTCAGAAGCAAAGAGTTTACTAAAATATTATGAATTATTGATCTCTAATGATTTAAATAAATTATTAAAGCAAACAGGTTTATCTAAAGAACAGCTAAAAAGTGCTGTTGATTTATTAAAAACATTAAAGCCTTATCCTGGTTTAGAGTTTGATCAACAAGAATCTGAATATCAGGTTCCAGATGTTGTTGTGGCAAAAAAAGATCAACATTGGCAAGTGCAACTCAATCCAGATGTGATGCCAAAACTACGCATTAATTCATTTTATTCAAATATGATTCGCCGAGCAGATCAAAGTGATGATAATGTTTATTTGCGAAATCAAATGCTTGAAGCTAAAAATTTTATAAAAAGTATTGATGAAAGACATAAAACACTTTTAAAAGTTGCAACTTGTATAGTCGAGCACCAACGTGCTTTTCTTGAGCAAGGTGCAGAGGCAATGAAGCCATTGGTTTTACGTGATGTAGCTGAAGAGGTCGAATTACATGAATCGACTGTATCGCGTGTGACGACTAATAAATATATGCTGACGCCACGTGGTTTATTTGAATTGAAATACTTTTTTTCAAGTCATGTTGGAACGACAACAGGAGGCGAAGCTTCATCAACTGCGATTCGCGCAATGATCAAAAAGCTAGTTTCCAATGAGAATCCTCGCAAGCCTTTGTCTGATAATACAATTGCTGAGATGTTGAAAAATGAAGGTATTGAAGTTGCTCGAAGGACTGTAGCGAAATATCGTGAATCGTTACATATTCCATCATCTTCTGAAAGAAAAGTCTTGATCTAAAATTCAAGGTGTGACTATTCTAGGTGTTCATTATTACGAAATAATGAATCTTTAATAATCACTAGAGGAATCGCTGCAATGGTTTAATGGATGTTAGATAATTGATATGCATTAAATTTACTTGAGCGATTTTCTTGATTCCTGAGAAAAAGGTGAGGGATAGAATTATGCAAATAACGATTCGTGGACACCATTTAACAATTACGCCAGCAATTGAAAAAAATATAAAAGAAAAATTTAGTCAGATGACTAAGCATCTAGATCAAGTGAATAGTATGCAAATCAAATTGGCTAAAGATCATCAAATTGATAAACGTTCGCATAAAGGCAGTGCAAACCATATTGCTGAAGCAATTATACGTTTACCGGGGATTGAGCTATTTGCTCAAGCAACTGCTGATGATATGTATACTTCGATTAAAAAGTTAACAGAAAAATTAAAAAGACAACTTGCAAAACATAGAAAAATGCAGTGTTCATATCAACATGAACTAGCACTTTTGAGTTAATTTTTTGTATTTATAAAAGAGGCTTTTTATGAGCCTCTTTTTTTATTGATAAAAAAAGAAACTGCGTACTGAATTATGTGAAAAAGTTATAGTAAAATAACTCGTTTTACACCAATGGTTGTATAAGAGGTCTTGAAATGAATAGTGAGCAGCTCACGCAAATTTTAAAAGAAGCCTTCCCTGAAGCAGAAGTAGCAGTGAGTGGACAAGCTGGAAAATTTGACCTTCGCATTGTTGATGATCAGTTTGAAGGTAAAAGAACGGTAACACGTCAGCAAGCGGTTTATGCACCTCTAAATTCTTATATCGCGAGTGGTGAAGTTCACGCAGTAACAATTCGTGCAATGACAAAAGACGAATGGCGCAAAGCAAGCCTTTTCGGAGCTTAAATATTAATGGATAAATTTTTAATTACGGGCGGTGTTAAGCTCGAAGGTGAAGTACGCATTTCTGGTGCTAAAAATGCCGCTTTGCCTTTACTTGCTGCAATGATTCTTGCTGACTCTCCGATTACGTTAACTAATGTACCAAATTTAAAAGATGTAAATACGCTTGTTAAATTAATTGCTGGTTTAGGCGTGACGATGAGCTATGAAGGGGAAACCGTTCGTGCTGATACATCAACATTAGATAATCAATTTGCGCCTTATGAGCTTGTTAAAACCATGCGAGCTTCAATTTTAGTGCTCGGTCCATTGTTAGCACGTTATGGTAATGCAAAAGTTTCATTACCTGGCGGTTGTGCAATTGGCTCTCGCCCTGTTGATCAGCATTTAAAAGCTTTAGAAGCCTTAGGTGCGCAGATTGAAGTAGAAAATGGTTATGTCCATGCTTCAGTTGATGGTCGCTTAAAAGGCGGTGAAGTTGTATTCGATATGGTCACTGTTGGCGGTACTGAAAATATCTTGATGGCTGCTGCACTCGCTGATGGTGTGACCACGATTCGTAATGCAGCTCGTGAACCTGAGATTACCGATCTTGCTCAAATGCTCATCAAGATGGGTGCAAAAATTGAAGGGCTTGATACAGATACTTTAGTGGTGACCGGTGTTGAAAGCTTACATGGCTGTGAATATGCTGTGGTTGCTGACCGTATTGAAACGGGTTCATATTTAGCTGCTGCTGCTATTACGGGTGGCCGAGTGAAAACCACGCATACTGATCCAGCTTTATTAGAAGCAGTTTTGGATAAGTTTGAAGAAATGGGTGCTGAAGTCACTCGTGGTGATAACTGGATTGAGCTTGATATGCAAGGTAAGCGTCCAAAAGCAGTGAGCTTTAGAACGTTGCCGCATCCAGAGTTTCCAACTGATATGCAAGCACAGATCATGGCCGTGAATGCAATTGGCCGTGGATTTGCAACAATTTCAGAAACAATTTTTGAAAATCGTTTTATGCATGTCCCTGAACTTTCACGTATGGGTGCGAATATTCAAGTTGAAGGCCATGATGCAGTTATAACTGGTGTTGATAAGCTCCAAGCAGCACCAGTTATGGCAACAGATTTACGTGCTTCATTCTCATTGGTGCTAGCTGCGCTAGTTGCAGAAGGTGAAACACTGGTTGACCGTATCTACCATATTGATCGTGGTTACGAACATGTTGAAGATAAATTACAAAGTTTAGGCGCTCAAATTAAGCGAGTAAAAGGATGAATGACTTAAGAAACGATGATCCAAATTTTGATGTAATGGGTAATTTTGATCATGGTTTAACTTTAGCACTCAGTAAAGGTCGTATTTTAAAAGAAACATTGCCGTTACTTGAAAATGCAGGCATCAATTTACTTGAAGATCCAGATAAGTCACGTAAATTGATTTTCCCAACGACACACAAAAAAGTGCGCATTTTAATTTTGCGTGCTTCTGATGTGCCTACTTATGTTGAAAATGGTGCGGCGGATTTTGGTGTGGCGGGTAAAGATGTATTGATGGAACATGGTGCGCAACATGTTTATGAGTTACTTGATCTAAAGATTGCCAATTGTAAGTTGATGACTGCTGGTAAAGTGGGAATGGAGCGACCAAAAGGTCGTTTAAAAATCGCGACCAAATATGTCAATTTAACTCGTCAATATTATGCAAGCTTAGGTGAGCAAGTTGATGTCATCAAACTATATGGATCAATGGAATTAGCGCCATTGGTTGGTTTGGGGGATTATATTGTCGATGTTGTTGATACGGGAAATACCTTACGTGCCAATGGTTTAGAACCATTAGAAGAAATTTGCAAAGTGTCTTCACGCTTAATTGTGAATAAGGCGAGTTTTAAACGTAAACAAGCGATCTTGAATCCAATTTTGACTCAGCTTGAAGAGGCGATCAAAAATCGCTAATCGTATTTTTAAATTAAAAAGGGTCAACTAAGGTTGGCCTTTTTATTTAAGTTTTTCTGGATTTCGTAATACGTAGATATCAGATATTTGCGATTGATTAAAACTAAAAGTGATTGCAGTTACATAGGTCTGGTTGTGGTCGTACAGTTTGAAACCAAGATTGCCATTCAAGAGACATATTTTCCAAGATAACTCATTCCACGCAATAAAGAGCAAACGTTCAAAGAAGCGTAATACATTAGATTGACCTATAAATGGGTGACGAATTGCAGAGACCTTGCCGCCACCATCTGCTGCAAACAGGATATCCTCACTCAATAACTCTTTGAGTCGTCCAATATTCTGAGAATGAACAGCATGTTTAAAAGCATCAAGCAGAACAAGTTGTCGTGAGGTAGGAAGCGTTGAAAGTATTTTGGGTTCTGCTTTAATATGTTTCCGCCCACGAGTCACTAATTGTCGACAATAGCTTTGTGTCTCCTGTAGAAACTCTGAAATTTCGATGTAATCAAAATTGAAAATATCATGCAGTAAATAGGCTGCTCGTTCTTTGGCGGAAAGTTTTTCTAATACTAAAAGAAAAGCGGTAGAAAGCGTGTAATCGGATTCAATGGATAAATCTTCTGACTGATCATATGGATCGGGTAGCCAAGTTCCAATATATTCAGTTCGAGATTTATGATGCGAACGTAGAAGATCAATACAGTGGCGAGTGCATACAGCCGTTAGCCAAGCTTGTGGATTGATAATATCTTGTTTAGGTTGTTGCTGCCATTTGATAAAAATTTCTTGTAAAACATCTTCAGTTTCATGTACTGACCCTAAAAGTCGATAGGCAAGGCCAAACAAAAATGTTCGGCTTACCTGAAATAGCTTTAAATCTTCATTACTGAAATTTGTTGTCGTATTCATTTGATTTTAGTGTTGAGCGATACCAATACGATTCCATAAATTAATCATACCAATGAGTAAAGTTAAAGCAGATATTTGCGCTTCACTGAAATATTGGAGTAACTCAACACGAAGAGGTTCATAGTCTGTTTGAACTTGTAGTGTTGTTAAAGCCTCTACCCAAGCGAAAGCAGCTTTTTCTTGTACACTGAAATCTGAGCAGTGTTGCCAAACAATTAATCGATCCAATCTTGTTTGTGTTTCACCATCTGCGAGTGCTTCTGCAATGTGCATTTTGACGCAAAATGCGCATTGATTGATTTGGGAGGCTCTGAGTAAGACAAGATGATACAGTGAACGCTCAATGAGTGTTGATTGCTCAATATATTGATGAACTTGTTGTAGATAGTGAATTGCATCTGGTAGATGTTTTTGCGGGTGGATATTATGACTCGTCATTTTTATTTCCTAATTACAGCGGATTTGCTAATAAACTGACGATTCAGGAATATAAACTGTGACAGTTAAAAATACATTTAATTATAAATAATTGTATTCGTTATAAAAATTTTTAGTTTCTTTATGGTATTTATTATTTTTCATTGAAAATTAATCATTCATCGAGCTTATCTTTCTACACGATTGATTTTTTAGGCGGAGATTGCACCCACAAGCCTAATGAAAAAGAGTAAACTTAGCGCTCTATTATTCGCCTTGTGGGTAAATTGATGCGACGTTTATCGACTCAGGATCAGAACTTTAAACAGGCTTTTGCTGAACTTTTAGCATTTGAAACTGTGAATGATCCTCAATTAGTACAAACCGTAGATCAAATTATTGCTGATGTTCGTCAGCATGGTGATGATCATGTACTTAAATTAACACAGCAGTTCGATCGACATCCAGCGCATCAATTCTCTGATTTAGAGTTAACTCAAATACAACTCAAATCTGCATTTGATGGCTTAAGTACTGAAATACGCGAAGCACTTGAACTTGCTGCGAAACGTATCCGTTCATTCCATGAGGCACAAAAACAAGAAGGCTGGACTTATGTCGATGAGTTAGGCAATACGCTAGGCCAAAAGGTTACACCGCTTGATCGCGTTGGGATTTATGTGCCAGGTGGATTAGCCTCATATCCATCATCAGTTTTGATGAATGCTTTACCAGCACATGTGGCTGGCGTGCCAGAAATTATTATGGTCGTACCAGCACCAAATGGTGAATTGAATCCACTTGTATTGGCAGCTGCCTATTTAGCTGGTGTGAGTCGTGTGTTTACTATTGGTGGTGCACAAGCGGTTGCAGCATTAGCCTATGGAACTCAAACAGTTCCAGCTGTAGATAAAATTACAGGACCTGGCAATCGTTTTGTCGCAGCTGCAAAGCGCGCGGTATTCGGTCAGGTCGGTATTGATATGATTGCAGGCCCTTCAGAAATTTTGGTTTATGCTGAAGGGGAAAATAATGCTGAATGGTTGGCAATGGACGTATTGTCTCAAGCTGAGCATGACACTGTGGCGCAGGCTATTTTTATTACACCTGATGAAGTGCTCTTAAATGCAGTTGAAGCGGCTATCGAAAAGCATTTAAGTGAATTACCAAAAGCTGAAATTGCGAAAACATCGATTCAAAATCGTGGTGCATTAGTACTGGTAAAGGATCGTGCAGAAGCGATCGATCTCATTAATCAAGTTGCGCCTGAGCATTTAGAACTGTGCCTAGACGATGCTGAGTTGATGAGCCAAGAAATACGTCATGCAGGTGCAATCTTTATGGGGCGTTATACCCCTGAAGCAATTGGCGATTATTGTGCTGGTCCAAACCATGTGTTACCGACTTCAGGTACAGCACGGTTTTCATCGCCACTCGGTGTTTATGATTTCCAAAAACGCTCAAGTTTGATTATGTGCTCACAGGAAGGTGTTAAAACTTTAGCGAAGACCGCCGATGTTCTTGCAGTGCAAGAAAATTTGGATGCCCATGCTCGCTCAGCACGTTACCGTTATCAATAACCGATTCGAGAAATAGATAGGGGCTGATAAGCCCCTTTTTTGAGACACAAAGAGAGTAGAAAAATGACGTTTACAACAGAGCAAATGCGTTTTTGGAGTCCAGAAGTTCGTGAGTTAGAGCCTTATGTGCCGGGCGAGCAACCTAAAATTCAGAATTTACTCAAACTCAATACCAACGAAAATCCATATCCACCATCACCAAAAGTTGTGGAAGCCGTTCAGGCTGTTTTGGCTAATCAAGCTGATGCCTTACGTTTATACCCTGATCCTGATGCGACTGCTTTAAAACAAGCAATTGCTAATCAGCAACACGTCGATATTGCTCAAGTTTTTGTAGGTAACGGCTCAGACGAGGTTTTAGCTCATATTTTCAAAGCATTCTTTATTCAAAAACAACCTATCCTATATCCAGATATTACCTACAGCTTTTATCCTGTTTATAGCCAGTTTTTTGGAATTGAAACTAAACAAATTCCATTAAATGATAAATTTGAAATCAATGTTGCAGATTATCAGCAAGAAAATGGCGGCATTATTATTACGAACCCAAATGCACCGACCAGTATAGCTTTGGGGTTAGCTGAGATCGAGCAAGTGTTACAAGCGAATCCAGATCAAGTGGTTGTGATTGATGAGGCTTATGTTGATTTTGGAGCGGAATCAGCTGTTCAGCTTGTTCATCGATATGACAATTTAGTGGTATGTCAAACAACTTCAAAATCACGCTCACTGGCTGGCTTACGTGTCGGTTTTGCGATTGCACAGCCACATTTAATTGCAGCACTTGAAGCTGTGAAAAATAGTTTTAACTCTTATCCAATTGATCGTTTTGCGATAGCAGCAGCGGTTGCATCATTTGAAGATCAAGCTTATTTTGTGCAGCAATGTCAAAAAGTGATCGAAAGTCGTGAACTTCTTGTGAATGATTTGACTGCGCTTGGCTTTAATATCTTGCCATCCAAAGCCAATTTTATATTTGCGACGCATCCTCAGCATGATGCAGGGCAGCTTGCTCAACAGTTGCGTGAGCAGGGAATTATTGTTCGTTATTTCAATAAGCCGAGAATTAATCAATTCCTACGTATCACAATTGGTACAGATGAACAAAATCAGCGTTTAGTCGAGACACTTAAAACGCAAACTTTATAAGTCGCACTTTAGTTTTTAGGCTTCTGCTGTGTATTGATTAAATCAAGCATGGCAGAAATCTTATCAAAGCATTCTTGATATTCTGCTTCAGCATCAGATGCAATGGTAATTCCTCCACCAGCCCACATTGAAAGTTGATCTTGATATTTCTGAATACTACGAATCAAGATGTTCCAACAACCTGTTCCATCAAAATTGAAATAACCAAGACTTCCACAGTAAGCACCGCGTGGCGCTCCTTCAAGTTCTTCAATGATTTGCATCGCTCGAATTTTTGGTGCACCTGTAATTGAACCACCAGGAAGTGCCGATAAAAGCATTTCCATAGGATGAATGTCTGGTTTTAATGTTGCTGTAATTTCGCTTACCATGTGATGAACTTGGTTGAAGCTCTCAATTTCAAATAATTTAGTGGTTTGAACAGAACCAGTTTCGGCGTACAGACTCAAATCATTTCTGAGTAAATCAACAATCATGACATTTTCAGCTTGATCTTTCTGTGACTGACTTAGTTTCTCTTTAGAAAGTTGATCCGCTGCTGGATCGTCAAAACGCGGCATAGTTCCTTTAATTGGACGGGTTTTTACCTGTCTGTCATGTTGAAATTCTATGAATAATTCTGGAGAACAGCTTAGTAGTTCAAATTCATCAACTTTCAAATAACCTGAGTAGGGGGCATGTGTTAGCTTCCAAAGTTTTTCAGCTTGACTCAATAAAGAACCACTCGCTTGAGCGATAAATTCTTGCGTAAGGTTAATCTGGTAACAATCTCCAGCCTTAATGTACTCTTGGACTTGATTGAAAGCATTTAAATATTGATCTTTAGACCAACGTGGATGGCATTTCTCACTTAACGAGAGTACGTCAATATTGGTCTCTTGATGAATCAAATGAGATATATCTTGGTAAATTTCTTCTGCATTTTCATCATGACTATAAAAATACCAAGCGTGCTCGTGGAATTTTAAAAAAGTTGAATATTGACCTAAAAAAAAGCTCGGTTGAGGATGGGATTTAATATTTACAGACAAATTTGCACTATAGTCATAACCAAAAAAACCAATATATCCACCTTGAAATCCTTGATTGGTATGATTTCTGAGAACGAGGTTATTATCAAAAGTGGAAAATTCTAAAATTGATGTTGGGTTTATTTCTTGTGAATAGTGATTAAAATTTTCACGATAAAATTCTTGAATATTGGAGCTTTTACCAACTAAAAATCTATTTGGTAAAAATGCAATAATAGGATGGTTGTTATCATGCAAATAAACTAAACCAGTCAATTCTTTAAGTCGAGTGATAAGGTCGAATGCTGAAATATGCTGAGTTTCAAGTTTTTGCTGAAAATGAGACATAAATTGAAAGAGGGAGAACTATTCATAGAAGTACAAATTGTACTACAGCTTCGAAAAATCTAGTTATGTTTAACATAAGTCGATCTCACAAATAAGAGATTTGTAGCCCTTAAAAAAGATGGTTTGAACACTTATTAGCAGAAAAAATAAATTAAGTGTTTTTGTTAACAATTAAGACTAAGTCGCACTGTTCAGATAAATGGAAAGTAAAGAGAAAAATAAACATATTTTTGAAAATTTGGTCGGGAAAATATCAAATAAGTTCAATTAGTTGTTTTTTAACTATAGATGCAAATAGTACGTTTAATTTTTATGCCGTTTGTCGGGTTGTCTATAAAAAGGAGTTAACAGGAGTTGAACATAAAATAACAAACAGGTAATTTAGTACTTGCTAAGCGAACTACTCAAGGATTGGAAGTTCAAGTTGTCATTTAAGAATAAAACAACAGTGGACAGTTTAGAGTAGTGTAAGTCAAAAAATAAATGCTCTTGGGAGAGTGCTCAATGAAAATGTTTACTAAACTAGCTTTAGTTTCTTCAATGGCGATTAGCGCAAATGCAATGGCTATGCAGGCAATGGATGATGCTGCACTCAGCGCTGCAACAGGTCAAGATGGGATCAATATCGGTATCGGTGTTTCTCGTTTAGATATTGAAAAAGTTTTAATTCATGATAATGATGGTTTGTCTAGTACTGGTACTGCTGTTGGTGGTACAGATACAGCAGGTGCGATCGTTATTCAAGCAAATGGTACTGGTGCTACAGCAACTAAGGGTATTGTGATTGGTGCTAACACCGCAGCTCTTTTACCTAGCCATAACTTAATGGATCTTGCGATCGATACTGATGCTGGTGCAGGCGGTGGTAACACAGCATTTCTTAACATTGCAGCACAAGTATCTGGTTTAGATATCGCAATTGGCGAAATTGGTGTTTCTGCTTCTAATGCTACAGGTACTGGTCCTGGTATTCGTCGTGGTAATGATGCTTCTAACTATAACGCAATTTTATCTGGTTTAACGCTTAAAACAGGCGTAACTAGTGCAAATATTCAGTTGGGTGCAGCTCCTCAAGGTGCTATGATTGTTTTAAATACAACAATGACTGGTGGTTTGGAGATTACAGATCTAGGTATTCTTGATAGTTCAACTATCGGTCAGACTACTTTAAGTGGCGCTACTAGTACTTTAGCTGGTGAAATTCACTTAGACAGTATCAAAGTTGCTGATGCTTCAGGTGCGAATTTAACTGTTAATGCGCAAGTTGGTGTTGTTGGTGAAAGTGTAGCTGGTGCAAATGATGGTTACCTTAAAATCACTGCTGGTGGAACTCCAACAGATGTTTACATCTCTGGTGTACGTTTAGGTAGCTCAACTGCAGCGTCAATTGGTGATGTTGAAGTTCAAGGTATGCAAGCTTACCATGGTTTAACTCCTACAGCTGGTGCAGTAATTACTATTTCTGGTCACTAAGTTGTTGTTAAAAAAAAGCGCACATTGTGCGCTTTTTTTATTTTTCAAAAGATTATTAATACACTATCTTTTGAAAAATATGTAATGGATGTCACTTATTTATTATATAAATTTACCTAAAACATAGTTTTGCTACATTTCGTCAAAAAAAACTAAAAAAATGCTGTTTTTTTTTATAAAAGAATGTATCTTCAACAAACAGGGAAGAGGTGTCTAGAGCACTGAGAATAAAATGAATAAGGCAAGTATGCCGCTGTTAAGAAAAGAGACTTATGTTAGAGATAGCTTTAGGCTCTGCATTGATGTATTACTTTACAACGCAGGCCTTCGAAATAGAAAAAAAGCCTGAGGGAACTGTGTATTACACAGAGACCTTGGACTCAAGAAATCCTTCGTTTACACGAAATCATCGTGAAGCCGTTGTAATTAAGCCAGCAGTTGAAGACCAATTCCGAGGTATCGTACGTCAAGCCTATGATTATAGTTGTGGCTCGGCAGCTTTAACGACTCTTTTAAATGGTTACGGTGGATTAAAGCTTACAGAACAACAAACTATGACAGGTTTGCTTCAATACGGTGAATATCAGCGTATCATCGAACGTCGTAGCTTTTCTTTACTCGATATGAAAAGATTTGTCAGCGCGTTGGGGTTAAATAGTGGTGGCTATCGTGGAGAGTTTTCTGATTTAACGGCATTAAAACAGCCTGCGATAGTGCCAATTACTTATGCAGGCTTTAAGCATTTTGTAGTATATAAAGCGTATAAAGATGGTAGGGTATATGTTGCAGATCCATCTCTTGGGAATATCAGTTTTGATGAGTCTCGATTTAAAGAGATATGGGATAATAATACTTTATTCATTATAGATATACCTGAGCAATATCGTAAGAACTTCTTAGCATTACAAGATGCAGATATGCGGCATGTTGATGATGCAACAATTAATAGATATGCATTAGCGGAAATTCAATTTCCAACCCAAAGATTTGAAAAAATTGCTGATAAGGCCTCAACAATGCGTAGAGTATTGGACGCTGATCCTAATTCAGAAAACTACAACAAGCCGATTACGACTTTTATGCGGATGTATTACAAGCGTAAATAAACAACAGATTTTAGTAAATAAAATGAATTAGTAGGATGTCACAATGAATAATCAATGGATGAATATGAGTGTGTTAGCATTGAGTTTAAGTGCTATCACGTCAACTCTTTATGCAGAAGAACAGCCTCAAACGCCAATAGTTGAACAGCAGGAACAAGTTCAAGCAACTGAGTCAGCAGTAGATTCTAGTCAAGACGTAGGTGAGTCTGGAAATGATGCGATTGTTACAACTGGAAGTGATGCTAATCAAGCCGCGAATGCATTACAAAAACAAGATGGTGATGCTACGAAAGAAACTAATTTACAAGAAGTGTTTACATCAAATGAGAGACAATATTCTCTGATAAAAAAAGGTGTATTTTCATCTTATTATGATATTGATTACACATATTACAGAGACAGTCGACTTGATCTAGCAACAGGGGATAGTACAAGTACTTTGGCGCGGTTAAGGGTTGAAGAGGATGCAAACCATACATTAACGAACTCTTTTACTGTTCAATATGGCGTCTTAGATAATGTTACGTTATCTGCAACGCTTCCCTTTATGGCTAAAAAAGATTTATTGCAAGATAAGACTGCTGCTGGTTTGGGGGATATTTCTTTTGGTGCACGTTGGGAGCCGTTCCCATTAAAACAAGGACGTTTACCGTTAGTTCTCTTTGGTAGTTTATCAACAAAAACTGGTGACAGTCCTTATGAGATTGGTATTGATGAGTTATCGACAGGTAAGGGATATTACTCGGTAGGTGTTGGCGCAAGTACACGTAAGTATATTGATCCTGTTGTTTTATTTACATCTGTTTCTGCGAATTATGGTTTGAAAGAGTCGGGATTAAATCAGCTGCGCGGGACTCGTACGCTAGAAAGTTTTGATCCAGGTCTGAGCGGAGGTTTTTCATTCGGATTCGCATACTCATTTAACTATGATGTGTCTTTGACTATGTCATATCAACAAAGTTTTAATACAGGTGCAAAATTCTATTTTGAGAATGATGAAAGCTATAAGTCTGCTGATCAAAGTAGCTCAATGTTATCTTTTGCATTAGGGGTTCGTGTTTCACCAGAAACAATTGTGAATGGAACTGTTGGAATTGGTTTGACAGAAGATGCACCAGATGTATCTCTAGGCTTGTCATTCCCACTAGATATTATTGGTTTTGGAAAAAAACTACGTTAAGGAGACATGATGGTGAAATATCCTAAGTTATGTCCTTTAGCGTTTGGTATTTTCGTTGCAGGACTTTCGAATATAACTAATGCCCAATTAGGGCAAGATTTATCAGTGGATTTACGCTCCTTATCTTTAGGTAATGCTGTTACGGCTGACCCTCCAGGGATTAGTGCAGTACATTTTAATCCCGCAGCATTGACGAAGATTGATGGATTACAAACAGATGTTCAGGGCATTTTAGCTAACTTTGCCATCAAACGAGATTATGCCGCTCCTGCGGGTTATAATGTTTTTGGATATTCAGATGATCCATTAGTCTGTAATGATGGGCCAGAAGTGGACACGGGTATCTGTACTGATTTTAAAGGTACGGTATCCGGTGATGTTGAATATGCTAGTATTTATGTTCCTATTCTTAAAAAAATTGTAGATTTGGGTCCTAACTCTCCTTTAGCAGCACCAACTGCTGGTATAGCTTATAAGCCGCCAGGATCAAAAGTGACTTATGCTACAGCAGTTTATGCTCCGTTAGTTGCTGGTTTTGGTGCAGAAGATGGTAACCCTAGTAATTATATGGGACAACAAGTTGCTTTAGAGCGTATTACTTACTTATCTCCTTCATTTGGTTATCAGGTTAATGATCATTTATCTCTTGGTGCATCATTTGGTATGTCTTATCAAGCGATCGCTATGAAAACTGATTTACGATTTCCTAATGAGATGATTGGTGTTCTGCGAATGGTTGATGAGGTTGTCTGTGGTCCATTCAAGGACAATGGAGATATCATCACTGATCTACTTCTTTTTGGTATGTGTAACGCGAAAGAAGGGATGAACCCATTTAATAAAATGGGAGCATTAGATGTTTCATTAGAACAATCATTAAGTCCTAGCTATAACTTAGGCTTACTGTGGGAGCCAACTGATGACTTTAGTTTCGGCATGGTTTATCAAAGTGAAGCAAAAATGCGTTTACGGGGGAAGTATTTAATTAATAATGCGAATGCTCCTCAGCAACTGATTGCTGGTTTGAACTCTTCTGCTACGGGTCAGATTCTTGCTGCAATTTTGGGTTTACCTGGATATGTACCGAATATTGAATCTGGCTTAGTCGCTATGGATTTCAAATATCCACAGCATTTTAAGGCTGGAATAAAATATAAAATTTTTCCTGATTTACAAATGAATTTTGATGTTGGATGGACTGATTTCTCCGCATGGGATAAGTTTAAATTCGAATTTGATCGACAAATCTCACTATTAAAAGTAGCAAAGTTATTATCTGCAGATGTAACTGATCGCTCATTAGCTTTACCTTTAAAATTTCAGTCTTCTTGGCGTTGGGGAATAGGTTTCGAATATTCGGCAACGGATCGTTTGAAATTGAGAATTGGATATGAACCACGTACGAGTTCTATTCCTGACGATAAGCGCAATACGATGGTGCCGATTAACAATGCACAATTATTTGGTCTAGGTCTTGGTTATCGTTTTGATCAAGATACAGATTTAGATTTATCTGTCGGTTTTTTGCGCAGTCGTGATGATATTCCAGCAAATACAAGTAGTCTATCAAATAAGACAGGGGTAGATAATATTTTATTAAACCCTTATGCCGGACTGAATGTTAAAACCAATACCAAAGTCACTTTACTTGGTATCAACTATAGAACTAGATGGTAATGCAAAAGAACAGAAATCAACGATCAAAACTCCCAATACTAATTATATTCATTGGTTTTGTGAGTGGATCCAATCTATATGCAGATGGTTTCTATACAATCATTGGTCCAGATGGTCGACCAATGATTGTGCCAAAAAAAGACCAAGAAAAAGTGCTAAAGATACCTGTGAAAGAGTCGGTTGAGGGATTAACTCCTTCTATCGATCCTATTTCTAAAAAAGATGTGACTGCTAAGGAAAAAAGGTTTGAAGTTACCCCAATACAGCCATTACAACAAAATGCCATTCCCACGACAATAGATAAAGGTTTGATACAGCCAGCCGAACATACGAATAAAAATCAGGATATTACGCCTGCTAAAAACCAAGTTATAAAAACACTTGAGTTACCAAATACTTCAATTAAAAGTGACAAGCCGATTGCCGAATCTGCAGAAAAGCTTAAAGGTAATACTGTACCTGTGGTTACAAAAAAAATGTCGAATGAGATACAAGACGGTAATAATAAACCGTTCACAGATATCGATGGTGTTAAATACGTTAATAATGAATATTTGGAAGATCAGGAGTTTAATTTAGAAGGAAAAAAACGCTTTTATACGATGCCTGATGGTAGTGGACGTTTTGAAACCATTGAGCGTAAAAAGGGTGTAAGTCGCTCTATGCTTGATCGTATTATGAATCGATCATTAGACTCAAATAAACCAATTACATTAGCTGAAAGTTACATGCGTTTATCAGCACAAGATTTAGCTCTCGCATTTGAAAATGACCGTTGCTTTCTTGAAGGTTATTCTAAGTCAATTAAAAAGTTGACACCGAAAAAAGAAATCGGTATTTGGCCAAGAAAACCACTTAAAGAAAAATTTGAATATGAGTTAATTGAGTTGGATAGCTCAATAAGATATGTGCAAATGGATTCATTTGCTTCTAGTATTGAAAGCCCAGCTTATTATTGGCCTTTAGTTGTATTTTTAGATGAGAAAGGATGTATAAATGAAGGAGTAAGTGGTTTTAAAAATGCTACAGTAAATACATCTTTATTTAAGCATGCTGCAATTCAAGGAACTCTTCGTATACCTTCAAATACTCGCTATTTAATGATGACACCATTGGCCTCCGCAGTTGATGTGCCAGAAAAAGAACTTTCGAATCAAGGACAGATAAATCTCTCTGTTTTACAGTAACTATTAGGATGAGTTTTGTATGAATAAGAAAATAATATTACCTTTCGCTTTATCTACATTTGCGGCTCTCTTAACTGGTTGTGGTGGTGAAAGTGCAAAAATAAATGAAGATCCAACACAAGGAGTTGATGGAGTAACTTCAAATACAAGTTGTAATATAAATGACACAGATTGCTTGAGATTTGTACTTGATTATCCTGCGGCAGGTATAAATTTTGATTGCAGTACTGATACATTTAATCATTTTGCAACTAAGTTAGAAGGCAATATTGTTACTGGTGCCTGTAAGGTAGGTGATAATGCAACCTTTTTTATTCAAGGAATTGATGCGCGAAGAATTAATTTAGGTACAGTAAAGCTTGATAATATTTCTAAGTTAAAAACAACGACAATCCCTCATCTTCGAGTTATTGATTTTGCAATCGCTTTAACTGGGAAGACTCCAAGTTCACTTGATGTAAATGATGAGACAATTCGTGTTGCAATGGCAATTGTAAAAATTTTGCAAGCCATGGGAATCGAGAGAAAAGATAATGTTGTGGGGGATTTACAGCCTACAGAGTTTACTGAAGAGAAAAAAGATCAATTAGTTTCTCTGACTAAAGATATTGGAGTTAATGAGCTTCTATCTGGTGAATATGCAACTATTTTAAAGCCATGGCTAGATGTTAGTGATATTTCTGATGATCAAGCATTTAATATGGTTGTTCAGCTATTAAATTTAGTAAATACAGGTATATGGCAGTCTGATTTACCGACATACAAAGCAGGTGGTGAAAGTACATCAACTAATAATAATCTTAGACCAGATGGCTTTTTCGGTTGTAATAAAACACCTAGTTCAAAATGTATTGATGCAGCAAGTGACTTATTGCATTCTATGGGTACCTTTTTTCTATTATCAGATCGTCAAGGCTATACAATTGGATATGGCCAGCAATGGAAAGGACCTGCGACTATTAGTAATAATCTAGTTGTGGCTCCAATAGCCTTGATTACTAAAGTTAAACCAACTAAGTTGCAAATTAATGCTCAAAATGAATGGTTAAATCCAATTACCCAACAAGTTAATACAGCTACTCCTTTGCGTTTGAATGTTACTGAGAATAATTCAGATGAAGATTTATTTATCAATCAAGGTAAGTTAGTCAATAGAAACACAATCGCGGGTACAGAGAATATATATCGACAATTAATCAAAGCAAAAGATAGTGATGTTATTGATACATCACATTTGGGTATTTGGAAACAGAATGTAAATAACGTAAATTATAATGGAACAATTGATATAGTTAAGGCAAATCCATCGAGTTACTTATCTAAAGATATCTTTAAAACAGAGAAGAATGTTTCTTCGCAACAGCCGTATGTATTTCCGCTTTATGCTACATTGACTTTCAATTTTAATAATGAAGCCAATTTAGCTCCTGTAAACGTGGGAATCGTAGTTGATGAAAATGGTGATATACGTACAGATATTAAAGCGAATTCTAGTTCGACGGATATGAGTGGTATTTGTGGCACAGTTAAATCAGTGAACACTGATGGTACAATCACTGATAGTAATGATCAAATACAGTATCGTATTGGTACAGTTGGTGCTACATTATTTTCGTCAAATGATAAGTCGATCTCTGTGAGAATGATCCTCTCTAATTCAAAATTTGGATTGATTAATGGTGTTATGTTTGGTTTAAATTTAACAACAGGAACTGGCGCTAAAATTAATGTTCACAATCTCTTAAGTGGTCAAGCGACAGGTATAAACCTAACAAACTTTACAAATAGCACTGTAAGCTGGTCGAATACTTATGCTTATTATACTGATGTATATAATCGTCTTTATGATGATTTAACTACAGAAGAAAAGAATAAGTATGTAAAGCCAACTGATGCCGAGCGTGAGCTAGGTAAACGTTACTCTGGTACAGTCAGTATTAAAATTGCTGATCAGACTATTCCTGCATGTAAAGCGATTAGAACGAAATCATAATCTAAAATGAAATAAAAAAGACCGCATAAGCGGCCTTTTTTATTTATCCAGTATGATCAAGTCGTGTTCCAATGGTTTCTAAATGAGCTGGAAATAGTCCATCTTTACGATCTGCAAAGTAATGTTTCAATGTTTGCTCTACACTTGGAAATGCAAGCTCAGTCCAAGGAATTTCATCCTCTTCAAAAAGTCGGCATTCGAGGCTTTCTTCACCTGCTCCGAAGATACCGTCCTTAATTTTTGCTTTGAAAAGAACATAAATTTGTCCAATGCGAGGGATATTGTAGGTACAGTAGAGTTGTTCGATTTCAACTTCAGCTTCGGCTTCCTCTCTTGTTTCGCGAGCGGCACCTTGCTCCATCGTTTCGAACAATTCCATATAGCCTGCGGGTAAAGTCCACAACCCATAACGTGGCTCGATTGCTCTGCGGCAAAGTAAAACCTTATCATCCCAAAGTGCCAGCGCACCGCAAATAACCTTAGGATTCTCATAATGAATATTGCCGCAGTTGGTGCAAACAAGTCGGGTTTTATGATCACCTAATGGGATTTTTGCTTCAGTTTCATGTCCACACGCAACGCAAAAGCTCATAATTATCATCAGCGACAGAGATAACTCAGCATAACTGAATTTTTCTGACTTCGCATCATGATCTATGATTGTGGTTCAAATTTCGGCTATGATGTTTAATTAAGGGAAATAGAAAAAGAGTGATGCTTGATATGGATGAACAATCGTTAATCGAACTTTTACAACAACGGTTGCGTTTTTCCAAACGAATCCAACAAGCAGATGCCGCAGTTTTAATTGCAATTACACAAGAACAGAAACCCAAAGTTTTACTTACACGTCGTTCTATTCATCTATCACAACATGCAGGAGAAGTATCATTTCCTGGTGGGAAGCGTGATCCAAGTGATACCAGCAATATTGTGGTCGCTTTGCGTGAAGCACAAGAGGAAACAGCCTTAAATCCTTTTGATGTGAAGCTTTTAGGTGATTTACCTATTCAACGTGCGCGTAGTGGACTTTCTGTTAAACCTATTGTTGGATTGATACCAGCTCAAGTTGACTTGATTGCTCAGCCAACCGAAATAGATCGGATATTCTTTGTTCCTTTGCAAGAGCTGATTGATGCACCGCCATTACCCTATGAGGTACGACTCGCTCGTCAATCGATTTATTTTCCGAGTATGCAAGTTGAAAGTGAAATTGTTTGGGGCTTGACAGCACGGATGTTAGTGTCTTTGTTTCAGTATGGATTGGGGCATCAGAAAAAATGGCCTTTTTTGGTCAATCCTCCTAATTTTGGTTTAGCTAAGTTTTAAATGTTTTATTTAGATATAGAGTTATTGACATGATGTATAAATACAAAGGATTGAGTCCTAAAGCTTTACATGAACCATGGGATGGGTGGGTTGCGCCTACCGCAACGGTCATTGGACAAGCTGAACTGGGTCGACAAGTGAGTATTTGGTTTGGTGCTGTGGTCCGTGCAGATAATTGTGTGATTCGTATTGGCGATTTTTCTAATATTCAAGAGAATGCTGTTTTACATACAGATGCGGGTATTGAACTCAATATTGGTGAATATGTTACCGTTGGCCATAAAGTGATGTTACATGGTTGTACGATTGGTGATAATTCACTTATTGGGATGAATGCCGTTATTTTGAATAATGCGGTCATTGGAAAGAACTGTATTATTGGCGCAAACGCTTTAATTCCTGAAGGGAAGGTGATTCCGGATAATTCTGTGGTTATGGGATCACCAGGTAAAGTTGTTAAAACTTTAGATGAACAAGGTGCTGCAAGATTGCGTTTGAGTGCTTTGCATTATGCTGAACACTACAAAAACTTCTTAGAGTTAGAAGCATTTAGCTTCTAACTAGCTGTCTCATAAAAGATGTTCGGATTGCCAAGTCTGTACTTGGCTTTTTTGTATCTATAAAAACAGAACAACTCGCCTATCAGCTTTGAGTGGAGTATGATACTCGACGATTTTTCTCTCTTTTAGTTAAGGTTTTTGCATGAAGTTGCTTGCATTGGAATCTGCAAATGAGCAGTGTTCTGTTTCATTAATTGATGATTCTCAAGAACTCTATTTTCAGTTAGATGAGCGAGCAAAAGCCCAAACGCAAACGATATTACCTTTAACTGAACAAGCATTGTTACAGACAGCGACTCAACTCGCAGATTTAACAGCAATTGCTTTTAGCCGTGGCCCAGGTTCATTTAGTGGTGTTCGTATTAATGCCGCGGTTACACAAGCCTTAGCATGGTCACAAGACTTACCTGTGATACCAGTTTCAAGTTTACAAGCCTTGGCACAAGCGGCATATCGTTTAACAGGTTTGCAGCAGGTAACGGCAGTTTTAGATGCGCGTATGCAAGAAGTTTATATCGCTAACTTTTGCATGGATGAACATGGCATCATGCAGACTGTAGATGAAGAAAAATTATTAAATTATGAACAAGCGACTGCTTATTGCAAGTATAAACCAGTTGGATCTGGTTCAGAATTAATTAAGCCTGAGCACATAGACTCTCCAAATATTTCCACTCAAATATCATCTGTAATAAAAATTCAGGCAACAGCCCAAGATATTGCGACGATTGCACGTATGCGCGCAGTTCAACAAGATTGGGTAAATGCGGAGCATGCTTTGCCAGTTTATTTGCGTGATGATGCGTGGAAAAAAATTCCAGAACAAGGTAAGTCAAATTAAGGTTAACTATGGATCTTTTATTGCTTTTTAAAGCAGCGATTATGGGGTTGGTTGAAGGGATTACAGAATTTCTTCCAATTTCAAGTACAGGGCATTTGATTTTAGCTGGACAACTTCTCGATTTTTGGACAGTAGAAAAACGAGATATGTTTGCTGTAGCTGTACAGATTGGTGCAATTGCTGCGGTTATTTATGAGTACTGGGGAAAGCTTTGGGGTGCTTTGATTGGTGCATTAAAAGGGCAGGAGCAAGGTCGTCGTTTAAGTCTGAATTTGATCATTGCATCGATTCCAATTGTGATCATTGGTTTGACTTTCGGTGATGTGGTTAAGGCATATTTATTTAATGCGATTACAGTTGCAATCGCTTTGATTGTGGGTGGTTTTATTATTCTGTGGGCTGAACGCCGTCAGCATCAGATTGTAACTCAAGAAGTCGATGATCTAACCTTTAAACAAGCAACCTTGATTGGTTTGATTCAATGTTTAGCTTTGTTTCCGGGAACGTCTCGTTCTGGCTCAACCATTATTGGATCGTTGTTTTTGGGCGTTTCGCGTAAAGCGGCAGCTGAGTTCTCATTCTTCTTGGGTATTCCTGTGCTGATGGGTGCTGGTTTGCTCGACATGTATAAGATGCGTCATGAGCTACATAGCAATGACATGCTGGTGTTAGCAGTCGGTATTATTGTTGCCTTTATTTCGGCGCTAATCGTGATTCGTGCCTTGATTCGTTATGTGTCGAAGCATGACTTTACTGCATTTGCCTATTATCGAATCATTTTTGGTTTATTTATTCTAGCGACTTGGTGGACTGGTTGGGTGCATTGGTAATGCAAATGATTTGTCGATATCAAGCTGAATATGAAGCACGGTTTCAGCAACTACAGGCTCGTTTTACAGAGTTAAATGTTCAGCTTGAAGGACAAACTGTCGAGAAAATTAACGCTCGGTTTTTACGTCTTAACCCAGAAATGACTTTGGTATTGGATAGTGATGGTTTAAGCCTTGCAGCCAATGGAATGAAAATGCAACCTGATTGGCGCGCAGAAATTCCTAGATTAAAACGTGCAAGTTTAAAATCAGAAATGATTGCAAGAGCATGTCAGTTAGGTGAAAAGCCAACATTAATTGATGCTACCGCTGGATTGGGTCATGATAGTTTATTGATGGCTCATCTTGGGGCTGATGTCCGATTAGTCGAGCGCCATCCAATTTTGTTTGTTTTATTGGAATATAGCAAAGTTCAGGCTGAACAAGATTCTTTCTTGCACTCCACAGCGCAACGAATTCAGCTTATTTTTGCGGACTCTAATCGCTATCTAAGTCAATTGATCGAGCAAAATGAACAAGTCGATGTCGTTTATTTAGATCCAATGTTTCCTCAGCGTGATCAAAACCAACAAGCGCTTAAGAAGCAAGCACAGGTCAAAAAACAAATGCAGCTATTGCATATGTTGCTTCCCGAAGATGGAGAAATGGATTTGGGAGATCAGTTACTTGATTTAGCTAAACAAATAGCCAAAAGAGTAATTGTTAAGCGCCCGCGACATGCAGTTTATTTGGCTGAGGAAACACCTGATCATCAGTGGTTAGGAGACGCTTGTCGTTTTGATGCATATTTTCCAAAAGGTTAAATCTGAAATCGCACGCAAGTGATTGTTTAGCTTAGGTCAATGCTCGGTAAAGATTTGTGATATAGTGCAAAAGCATGATTGCTAAAAAATTCTTGTCAAGTTTACACTAGTGCAGCGCATAGCATGTTTTTGGAAAAGTGATGTTCATTCTGTAACGTTTGGCATATTTTCAGTTTAGGCTTGAAAAGAGAAACTCCCGAAGAATTTTATGATAGACCTCAAACCCTCCATTAATATCTGGCATGATTTTAAAAGTAACCAAATTGCTGGAATGTGGTTGTTTCTAGGGTCTCGTCGTTCCTTACAAGTGGTTCATCCTTCGATTACTCAACTGATTTTGTGGGGTATTTTAGGAGGTTGTACTAACTCACTCTATAGTTGGTTAGTCGCAGGGCAAATGGGAGATTTTAACTCTCAAGGTCTGATTGGCTACGCGCTTTGGCCTTTTATTGCTTTGATTGTTGGGATTTTCTTATCTCAACGTATGAACCAGCCAAGATTAATGCTTGTACCTGCATTGTTATGGTTGGTCCTCGATACAAATATTCTCTTACTACAATGTTTGATCCAGTATTTAGGATCGAATGGTTACCTCAATTTTATCCCTGATAGTATCTACAATGGTTTTCTACCACCACTCTTTGTCGGACTTTTTGTTTGGCAAAGTTTAGCGGTTATTTGGGTTTTTTCCCGTGCTTTGAATTGGCCTTGGTGGGAGCGTGCTTTAGTCTTTGTCGCAACGATCGCAACCATGGTGGTTTGGCAGCTTTCGGTAAAAGACCAGCCGATTTGGAAGGTAGAAGAAACACCACCAACATTTGCAGAAGATGCTTTTTATGCACAAAGCTATTTGCTCGATAAAGCATTAGATCAAGTTCAATATGGCGATATTGCACAAAGTCATTGGTATTTCCTTGGTGTCGCGGGTGATAGTTATGTGGATGTATTTAAATCAGAAATTGAGCGTATAAGAGAACAATTTGATACGCGTTTTGGAACATTTGGTCGTTCTATCATGTTGATCAATAATCCTGCGACTCGTTTGGAGGTGCCAATTGCTTCAAAAACCAGTATAGAACTGGCGTTACGACGTATTGGTCAGCAAATGAATCGAGACAGTGATGTTTTATTTCTCTATATGACATCACATGGCGAGCGAAATCATTTTGAAATTGAAAATGCTCCGCTAAACCTCGGTCAAGTTGATCCGAAATGGTTACGGGAGACGCTAGATAAGTCTGGTATTCGGTGGCGTGTTATTGTGATCTCTGCATGTTATTCTGGAAGTTTCATTCCAGCATTACAGTCGCCTGAAACTTTGATTATTACAGCTTCTGCAGCAGATAAGACATCTTTCGGTTGTAATAATGAAGCGGATTATACCTATTTTGGTCGTGCTTTCTTTGATTTAGCAATGCGTGAACAGTCTTCAATGAAAACAGCATTCGATCAAGCAAAGCAGACGGTCACTAAATGGGAAACATCACAAGGCTTTGAACCATCAGAGCCGCAATGGTCAATCGGACGAAATATGGAGTTGATGTTGCCACAACTTGAGCCATATTTATTTCCACAACAAAATATGACAACAACAGATATTACAAAACCACAGGATAATGAGCATGCAACTACTGCAAAAAAATCGTTGTTTTGAGGGAGAACAACGAATTTATCAAATTGACTCTCAGCATCTTAAAGGGGCAAGTAAAGTTGGTGTTTATTTACCACCCGCTGCTTTAGAAGGAAAACCATGTTCAGCATTGTTTTATCTTGCAGGTTTGACTTGTACAGAGGAAACGTTTGCAATCAAAGCACATGCGCAGCGTATGGCTGCTCGTCTTAGTCTTATTTTGATTACCCCTGATACTTCTCCGCGTGGTGAAAATGTTGCGCAAGGTGATCATTGGGATATCGGGCAGGGTGCTGGTTTTTATATTAATGCGACTCAACAACCTTGGGCTGAACATTATCAAATGGAGTCTTATATTGTTGATGAGCTATATGCACATATCTTGCAGGAATTTCCAGTTATTGAAAATCAAATCGGGATATTTGGTCATTCGATGGGTGGTCATGGCGCATTAACGTTAGCATTTAAATATCCTGAACAATTTAAATCTGTATCTGCTTTTGCTCCAATCTGTGCACCGAGTATTTGTCCTTGGGGGGAGAACGCATTTGGTCAGTATTTAGGTAATGATCAGCAGCAATGGTTGGCGCATGATGCATTGGCATTAGTTCAACAGAAAGGCTGCATTTTTGAAGAAATTTTAATTGATCAGGGTGTCGACGATCAGTTCTATAGTCAACTTAATCCAGAAAAATTCAAGCAAGCCTGCTTAGATGCTGGTCAGCCACTCACCTTGCGTTTACACAAAGGATATGATCACGGCTATTATTTTATCCAAAGTTTTGTAGATGATCACTTGCAATTTCATGCCATTCAATTAGAAAAAGTGAATGCTTAAAAGAAAAAGAAGCTCTTATGAGCTTCTTTTTAATTGTGTGTCCATTCAACATTAAACTCTTGTTGAGCCATGCGGTTTAAATGATCAATCACGACTTGCTCTAGGTGTTGAACATCATCTTGCTGATTTTCAATCAATACACCTAGATATTGTTGTTGTGGTGTCAATGTAACGGTTGCTGTAGGCATAAAAATTTTTGAGTCAGTTTCGGTCTCAGCAACTTCGAATTTGTGCTTCCAATGATTGATGAGCCGTTTGCTAATGCGCTTACCTTCTTGAGTTGTAATCTGTGTCGTACTATTCATATTTAAACTTCATCTTCTGATTTTCACTGATTAAAAATAGCAAAATCAGTCAGGGTTAAAAACAGCATTCATGCAACGAGCTGTTGCAAGTTTGCAATGTGGTAATAGTGTCTTTGTAACAGCCCTAAAGTAAATGAATTTGCTATAATTCATTTATCATTTTTTCAAAGTTTGCCAGGTCTTCCATGTCCAAGCCTTATTTAATTGCTCCTTCTATTTTATCTGCTGATTTTGCTCGTTTAGGTGAAGATGTAGAAAAGGTTTTAGATGCAGGTGCAGACGTTGTACATTTTGATGTGATGGATAATCATTACGTACCGAATTTAACCTTTGGTGCAGGTATATGTAAGGCGCTTAAAAATTATGGTATCAAAGCACCGATTGATGTGCACTTAATGGTGTCGCCTGTTGACCGTATGATAGGTGATTTCTTGGAAGCTGGAGCTGACATTATTACTTTTCATCCAGAAGCAACAGATCATATTGATCGCTCGCTTCAGTTGATCAAGTCTGGTGGTGCAAAAGCGGGTTTAGTCTTTAACCCTGCGACACCATTACATTATCTTGACTATGTACTTGATAAAGTTGATCAAATTTTATTGATGAGTGTAAACCCTGGGTTTGGCGGTCAAAAATTTATTCCAATGACCTTAGAAAAGTTGCGTCAAGCACGTCAAATTATTGATGCAAGTGGTCGTGATATTCGTTTAGAAGTAGATGGTGGTGTCGGGCCAGCGAATATTAGGGAAATTGCTGAAGCTGGTGCAGATATGTTTGTTGCAGGATCTGCGATTTTTGGTCAACCTGATTATAAAACTGTAATTGACCAAATGCGTGCAGAGCTAGCCAAAGTTGGTGCAAAACAAATTTAGTCTCTTTATCCTATTTTCACACAAGACTGTGGATAACTTTGTTTATAACTGGGTGGATAACCGTGTTGATAAGCAGGTGGATAAGGTGTTGTTAAATTAAACAAAACGATTTCAGTTGTTTATATTGGCAGCACATTGATGAAAAAAGGACAGCAAAATGTCCTTTTTTTGTGCGCTAAATTATTTATTTTGCTCTTATTTTACTCATTTTTTATAAAAGTTAATTTTGAATATTTAAACAGCAGCTTTGAAATAAAATAGAGCAACAGAACCTACGAACAACATAATGTGGATTGTGCATAACTTGAAAAGAAATTATGCTATGAGCATTAAATTGATCTGTTTATTGTGAATAAGGGACACTTCGTGCAACTTCAACCAAAGTACAAACATGTATGGTTTGTATTCCTGATGATAATTTTCATCGGGGGAAGTAGTGCGGCTGTTGCAGCAGTTCATGCCATTCAAGCTGATGAGCAAATGGAGATCATGCCACAGCAGATGCCTTGCCATGATCAAGCAAAGACAGATCAACATCAGCACATGCAAATGTCTCATGTAGATGCTCAAATGATGGTGAAATGTCATGGTGACAACATCTCAGATGATCAGCATTGTCAAGATTGTAATCAGCCATCGTATTGTCAAAATGTTAATTTAGCACTAGATCAACAGGTGCCGACTTTATCTTTGAATTCCATTTTTGAGTTAAATCATCGTACAAATACGGATTACCAAGCTCGTCATCTTGCTGGATATTGGCAAGAAATTTTACGCCCTCCTAAAGCCTAATCTGCATTTGAGTTACCTCTCTTAGATAAGAGGGGCTAGGGGAGATTGTTCTCTCCTAAAAGTCAATTCATACAGATTGGGAAAATAAAATGTCTGCAAAAATTTATGCTGGTGTAATAGCTAGCTTCAGCTTATTGTTTGCGCCTGCCAGTTGGGCAGCGATTAAAGAATATCATTTGAATATTGATCAGGGCATGGTCAATATCACAGGGAAATCTGTCAAACGCATGACGGTGAATGGCAAATTCATTGCTCCATTACTTGAGTTTGAAGAGGGTGATGAGGCGGTTATTCATGTTCATAATCAATTAAAAGATCAAGATACCTCATTGCACTGGCATGGTCTGCTTTTACCTGGATTGATGGATGGTGTGCCTGGTTTTAATGGTTTCAAAGGCATTCAACCAAATGGTAGCTTTGAATATCGTTTTAAAGTCCGTCAAAACGGAACCTATTGGTATCACGCACACAGTAAAGGTCAAGAACAAGATGGTTTATATGGCGCTTTAGTCATTTATCCGAAAGGTAAGCAGCCTGTCGCTCAGCATGAAAAAGCAGATCGTGACTATGTAGTGATGCTGTCCGACTTTCATGAAACTAATAGTGATCAAATTATGGCGAATTTGAAAAAATCTGCCGAATACTATCAAAATCAACGTGAAACGGTGGGTGATGTTTGGCAACAAGTCAAACAAAAAGGTTTGAAAGCAACTTGGCAAGATCGTTCGATGTGGAATCAGATGCGGATGCTCAAAACCGATTTATCGGATGTCACGGGTTATACCTTTCTAGTTAATGGAAAAACTCCGCAGCAAAACTGGACAGGTGCATTTAGTGCAGGTGAAAAAGTTCGTTTACGTTTTATTAATGCATCTGCAATGTCATTTTTTGATGTACGTATTCCGAATTTGAAAATGACGGTGGTCAGTGCAGATGGTCAACCTGTACAGCCTGTTGCTGTAGATGAGTTTCGTATAGGTGCGGCTGAAACATACGATGTAATCGTTGAGCCAAAGCAAGTACATTATCAAATTGAAGCAGAGTCGATTGATCGTAGTGGTTTTGCAATTGCATCACTACAGCGTGATACAGTCGCCCCACCAGCTCAGATTGAGATGCCAAAAGCGCGTCCACGTGCATTATTGACCATGCAAGATATGGGCATGGATCATGGTACACATGCACAGATGGATATGAAAGATATGGATCACACTGCTCATAAACCAATGAGTACTGATCATTTAGACCATACTGCAATGAAGATGTCAGACATGGATCACTCTTCTCATGATTCTATGGGGATGGGCAAAATGAATGACATGCATCAGCAACAGATGACCTCTCAGCATGAAAATGTGAAGGCTGAATCTGTTCAAGGTTGGGCAAATGCATCCACGCCAATAGGTCATAAAGCATTGCAATATGCTGATCTAAAATCATTAACACCGCAGCCTGATACACGTCCAGCAGAAAGAGAGTTGGTTATTCGTCTTGGTGGAACGATGGAACGCTATATGTGGACCATGAATGGTAAAAAGTTTAGTGATGCTGAGCCATTACAAGTGAAGTTTGGAGAGCGTATTCGACTGAAATTTATCAATGACAGCATGATGGCGCATCCGATGCATCTGCATGGCATGTTTATGCAGTTAGAAAATGGTCAAGCTGCGATTGATATGCCAAATAAACATACTGTTGTCGTTCCACCGGGACAAACGGTGACTGCATTGTTAACCGCTGATGAGTTGGGGGAATGGGCAATCCATTGTCATTTGTTGTATCACATGTCAGCAGGCATGATGAATAAACTGATTGTGGCGAATGTGGATGATTCAAAAACAGTGAATCAACCCAATGAAACAGCACCATCAGAAGGAGCACGCCATGCACATCACTAAGCAATCTCCCGAGGTGAATAAAATGCTAAAGTTGTTATTGATTGGCAGTGTTGTGTCTACATCAAGCGCAATCACCTTTGCTTATGAATCACATCAAATGACGGAAATGGATCATTCAGCTCATCAGATGACATCAATGAATAAAGCATCAGCAATAGATCATTCACAACATCAAACAATAAAGGCAGCTCCAACGGATGCCGTACATCATGCACATGATCACCGCCGTGAGCATGGTGGTCAGATTTATCAAGCCACGACTTTAGAAAATGCTTGGACTTTAGATGAGCATGGACGAGGTAGAGCGAGTACAGAGCTTAAAACATGGATTGGCTCAGATGAAAATAAGATTTTCATTAAGGCACATGTAGAAAAAGCTGAATCTGAAAAAGCAGATACAGAAACGATGGCATTATACAGCCGTAATATTGCAGACTTCTGGGATGTACAAGCAGGTGTGCGTTATCAATATATGCCTGAGCAAAGTTTAGATAAAAATCAGTGGAGCGCAGTATTTGGCTTACATGGTCTAGCGCCTTATTTCTTTGAGACAGAAGCTTATTTGTATGCTGGCCAAGATCAACGTTGGCAATTAAGTTTGGATACCACTCGAGATTTTTTATTTACGCAAAAGTTGATTGCTCAGCCATATTTGCAAGCTGATCTTGTGCTGAGTGATAAATCAAAATACGCACAGAAAACAGGTCTATCAAAGTTTCAGGCTGGCGTGCAAACACGCTATGAAATCAATAAAAAGATCATGCCATTTATTGATATTGCTTATGCATACCATAAAGGTGCTAATAAAACGCTTTGGCAGGAAGGTTCTGACAGTGAAAAAGGTTGGCTATACGGCGCAGGCTTTACGCTAAAGTTCTGATACTTTGTCTAAAATGTCACGTTTCTGAGATACTGTTAGTTTATACTAGCAGTATCTTTTTTGAGTCATTCATGGTGCATAAATGGCTTTAGAACAACAAGACAATCAAATAACAGAAAAATCAATCCAAACGGCTAAGCCAAGAGAAAAGTCTCAAGTCGTAACTTCTTCCCAGTTAGAGCTGATACCAACTGATGGCAGTATGAATGTCAGTTTTTATTACATTCCACATATGAGCAGTATGGTGGAAGTACAAAGAGTCAGGAAGGCATTGTTACCATTTTCTGAGCTGTTGATTGAACATAGTATCGATTTAGATGCCCGTCATTTGGTGTTATATCATCAGCAAGAGATAGAAAATGTGACTACAGCATTGGAATATTTGAGTTTAGGTGCTGAGTTGCAGCAAACGATGCCTCATTATGAACCTGTGGAAGTGTTTATCCAAAAGTCGGATTCATTTGATTCTATGCCACAACATGAGGGTTCTCAGTATCATTTGCTTCATGTTTTTCAGAAGTTTTTTTACGCTATTTTTACGTGGTTTAGGCTCAGGATAGAAGCCTTGCAAAAGAAAAAGGATTAATGGAATGCCGAGATGGATGTATGGTGTGTTGGGTTTGGCTCTCGCTTGGTTAATTTGGACAAAACTGATAAAACCAACGCCAGATATCAGTCAACTTACGACCCATCAAGATGTTCAAGTTGTTAATTTACAAAGTTATGAAGGTTCATTTAGAGTGCTTTCGAGAGAAGATTATAACTTTGGGCGAGAAGCTGAGTATTCGCCGATGGATATCGCTGTTGGATGGGATGATATGGCGAATCCCCAAGTGTATAAAGAAATTGATATTTCACAGAGCAACCGTTGGTATTATTGGCGTGTGGATCATGAACCTCCGATTCCATTACGGGAAATTGCAACGCATAGTGCCAATATGCATTTAGTACCCGCCGATGCTTCTATTGCTAAACAAATGAAGAAATTAAAGAAAGATGATCTCGTGTATCTCAAAGGTTCTTTAATTGAAATTCAGGCTAAAGATGGTTGGCGTTGGAAAAGTTCTTTATCAAGAGAAGATACGGGAAATGGTGCATGTGAATTAATGCGTGTAGATAGCATTGTTTGGCAATAATACAATTGATCAATATATTTTATTTTCAGTGGGTTAGATTGTTTGGATACATAACAATTCACATATTTAAAAAGATTTGAATTACACTTTGAAGCCGAAGGGGACGACCCCTTTGATTGGTTTGATGTTGGGACGACCCAACCATTTAATGTGTGAGTAAAAAATGGCTTGGGCGATTTTAATTTTAGCAGGTGTGTTTGAAGTCATTTGGGCATATTCGATGAAGCTATCCGAAGGTTTCACTCGTTTAACACCAAGTATTATCACGATCATTTTCATGATATTAAGTGTGGTCCTTTTGTCGATTTCCATGCGGACTTTACCGCTTGGAACAGCGTATACCATTTGGACAGGGATTGGTGCAATTGGATCGTTTATTGTGGGAATTGTGGTATTGAATGAGCCGATGACGGCAATGCGAATGATCGCAGCAGTTTTGATCGTATCGGGTTTAATGCTGATGAAATTGTCATCAAATTAATGTTCTAAGGAGAGTGTGATGCAACTGGTATATATGTACATGGATTCTCCTGTGGGTGCATTAAAACTGGTTGCACATGATCAAGCCTTGGTTGCTGTGATGTGGGACAATGAAGATCATAAGCGTGTTCGGCTTGCTGAGTTGGTTGAGAATGTTCAGCATCCAATATTGTTAAAGGTAAAACAACAACTTGAAGAATATTTTTTAGGACAGCGTCAGCAATTTGATTTGCCATTGGATTTTCAAGGCACAGCATTTCAGCAACAGGTTTGGCAGGCACTATTGACGATTCCTTTTGGGGAAACGCGTAGTTATAAAGAGATTGCCGTTCAGTTGGGGAATCAAAAAGCAGTGCGTGCGGTGGGTGCTGCGAATGGTAAAAATCCGATTTCGATTATTGCGCCGTGTCATCGGGTGATTGGTTCGAGTGGGGCGTTGGTGGGTTTTGCGGGTGGTCTAGATAAGAAGCAGATTTTACTGAGTTTAGAGAAAAGCCAAATTCCATAATCTGTATTGTTAATACTCGATTTTCATTTCTTTTTGGAATAAGCTACCAAAGCAGATATGAATCAACATATTTTATGGCTTGAACTGTAAATAAATTACTGACGAGGCGGTATCTTGTCGAGTGTAATTCAATTATAGGAATAACCTTCGGTTCGAGTTACTTTGGTTTCGCCCAAAGTAACCAAAGGCATTGTCATCTACAAAACCTGTTCACTTATGGCATTTGTTTTTATCTATCACAGAAATGAGATATTACAGATACTACGCAGGTTGTAGATGACCTTTCCGAGTCTCATATGTAGGGTGTGGATTCATTTTCTTTTTCATAACAAATTGAATGGAAGTTTAAAAATGGCTGTTGGTGACGTAACTATGCCACTTATGCATGTGGTGCAGGGTGTAAAAATTGGCTCAACTGAGGCGTATGTGCGTTATCCAAATCGACGAGATTTAGTTATTTTTGAATTTGCTGAAGGTTCAAATGTAGCAGGGGTATTTACCCAAAGCGCATTTGCTGCTGCGCCTGTTTTACTTAGTAAGAAACATTTAACTGAGAACACGCCACGTTACTTGATCATTAATACAGGCAATGCCAATGCGGCGACTGGTGCTATAGGCTATCAAAATGCAGAAGCAACTTGTGCGAAGTTAGCTGAGTTAACTGGTGTTCAAGCCAATCAGATTTTACCTTTTTCAACAGGTGTCATTGGTGAGCAACTCCCAATTGATCGTTTAGTACAAGGGATTCAACCTGCGTTAAATGATTTAAATGCTGATCGTTGGGCGGACGCTGCATCAGGCATCATGACCACAGATACCACACCAAAAGGTGCATCTGAACAGTTTGAACTGGATGGTGTGACTTATACCATGACTGGTATTAGTAAAGGGGCTGGCATGATTCGTCCGAATATGGCGACCATGTTGAGTTTTGTGGCAACAGACGCACCAATTGCGAAAGAAATGGTTGAGCAGCTATTAAAAACAACCGTTGAGCATTCATTTAACCGCATTACCATTGATGGTGATACATCGACAAATGACTCGTGTATCTTCATTGCGACAGGTCTCGCTGGCGGGGCTGAAATTCAGCATCAAGATGACGCACGTTATCAAAAAGTGCTAGAAGTACTTGCACGTATTATGGATCGCTTAGCACAGTTGATCGTACGTGATGGTGAGGGGGCAACTAAATTCATTACCGTACAGGTTGACGGTGGTGCAAATACGCAAGAATGTTGTGATGTGGCTTATAGTGTTGCAGAGTCTCCACTCATCAAAACGGCATTATTTGCGTCAGATCCAAACTGGGGCCGTATTGTCATGGCGATTGGAAAGGCCGGTGTGCCGAATTTAGATAGCAGTAAAGTACAGGTTTGGTTGGGCGATGTGCAAATTTGCTTAGATGGTGGTGCAAATCCAGACTATACCGAAGAAGCTGGTGCCGCTGTTATGGCGGAAAAAGAAATTAGCATTCGTATCGATCTAGGTCGCGGTTCAGCAACGGATACGGTCTATACCTGTGACTTTTCTTACGACTACGTCAAAATTAATGCCGATTATCGCTCGTAAATTTGCGTTATAATAAAAGCCTCCACAGTGGGGCTTTTTTTATATTGCCTATTTGTGGACGATGTGATTGACCTAGAATGATCACCATACCCACGTTATAAGTTTGCAGTGATGCAAGCACGCAGGATAGAGAAGACGTTTTATGAATGATGCGAATTTAATTGCGAACGAAGCCAAAAATATTGTGCAAGCGCATTTAGATCGTTTGGGCGAGCCTAAGGACAATAGCCTTAGCCCAGAAGTGAAACAAGAGAAGTTTGCCCAGATCGCAGCAGAGCTCAAAAAACGAGATGCTGTACTTGTGGCGCACTATTACTGTGATCCTGATGTGCAAGAGCTTGCAGAGCTTACGGGTGGTTGTGTTTCTGACTCATTAGAGATGGCACGTTTTGGTCGTGATCATGCTGCTTCAACCCTTGTGGTTGCTGGAGTAAAGTTTATGGGCGAAACTGCAAAAATTTTATCTCCTGAGAAAACAGTATTAATGCCGACATTAGAGGCAACCTGTTCTTTGGATTTAGGTTGTCCAGTCGATGAGTTCACAGCATTTTGTGATCAACATCCGGACCATACTGTTGTAGTTTATGCAAATACCTCTGCTGCTGTAAAAGCTCGTGCAGATTGGGTGGTTACATCTAGCTGTGCTGTAGAAATCATCGAGCATTTAGATAGCTTAGGTGAGAAAATTATTTGGGCACCAGATCAGCATTTAGGTCGTTATATTCAAAAGAAAACTGGCGCTGACATGTTGCTGTGGGATGGTGCTTGTATCGTGCATGAAGAATTCCGTGCCCGTGGTATCGCACAAATGAAGGCACTTTATCCAGATGCAGCTGTTTTGGTACATCCAGAGTCACCTGAATCTGTGGTTGATATTGCTGATGCGGTGGGAAGCACATCGCAGCTGATTAAAGCAGCACAGACCTTGCCGCATAAACAAATGATTGTGGCAACTGATCGTGGTATTTTCTACAAAATGCAGCAAGCAGCGCCGGATAAAGAATTATTTGAAGCTCCAACTGCAGGTGAGGGGGCAACCTGTCGTTCATGTGCACATTGTCCGTGGATGGCAATGAACGAACTCGATGGTATTTTGCATGTATTACAACATAGTGATCAAGAAATACACGTTGATCCTGCTTTAGCTGAGCGAGCTAAATTACCATTAGATCGAATGTTGAACTTTAGTGCTTCATTAAAGCGTTAAAAAACGCCAAGGTGTTTGTTAAATATACATTTGATAAGGATTTATTACATTTTTGAAAAATAGGTGTTGACGTTCTAGGGCGTCGCGCCTAGAATGCACACCGTACCGCACGATGTGCGATACAATAAAAGCTGAGAAAAATCGGAGCATAGCACAGCCTGGTAGTGCACCTGGTTTGGGACCAGGGGGTCGTAGGTTCGAATCCTACTGCTCCGACCATTTAAAATAATGTTGCAAAACATTGTTTTAAGATCGGCGAAGTATCGCTTGATATTAATATCATCGTTATGCGCCTGTAGCTCAGTTGGATAGAGCATCCGCCTTCTAAGCGGATGGTCACAGGTTCGAATCCTGTCAGGCGCGCCATTTGGTCGCTTGGTACATAGAACTAAATGTTGATGGTGGATGTAGCTCAGTTGGTAGAGCCCCGGATTGTGATTCCGGTTGTCGCGGGTTCGAATCCCGTCATTCACCCCACAAACGGAGCATAGCACAGCCTGGTAGTGCACCTGGTTTGGGACCAGGGGGTCGTAGGTTCGAATCCTACTGCTCCGACCATCATCTTAAAGATGAGATAAATTACCGCTAAGTTAGCGGTTTTTTTATGTCTAAATTTTAATATTCTCATAGCTATATTCATTTAAAAAGTTCTATTCATACTCTTTATTTTATCTAATTTTATATTAAGGTTTACTAAGTTAAATATCTGAATGATTTAATAAAAAATTATGATTAAATCTTAATTTTAGCCACTAAATATATTTCTATCAAAAATATAAGAAAAATAGGTCATTTGCATTTCAGCGGTTTTAAGTGATAAGTATAGGAGTACAAAACTTTAATAAAGATTCAAACAGTTGATTTAAACAATAAAAAGAGAGGTCGCGAATGCATAATATCAGTTATGTATTGATTAGTATTTTAGGTGGTTTAATCGTTCCTCTACAATTGGCAATGGTGAGTGCCTTTCGTAATGCCAGCGGTGCTTCACAAATACAATCAACACTTGTGCTTTATGTGGGTGGAGCGGTGGCTTCATTGATCATTGCATTAATGATTGATGGAGGTATTAAGCCGCCTTTATATCAGCAAGCCTCTTGGTGGATGTGGTTGCCTGGTCTTTTAGGTTCACTTTATATTTTATGTATGTTCCTTGCTGCTCCTAAAATTGGTGCAACCAATACCTTACTCTGGGTGTTTCTAGGTCAGATGCTGTTTGCCACACTTGTCGACAGTACAGGCTTTCTTGGGATGCAAGTAAAAAAAGTAGATGGTTTAAAACTATTGGGACTTATGTTTATTGTGATTGGCGGTTTAATCATGATTTATAACGAATATAGAAATATGAATGTTTAAGCACATTTTTGTTAAATTTTCTCCGTAATGAGAAGGTATTTATCTGCAATAAAACTAGATAGCTTTCGGGAAGTTAAGAAGAATCTTCACCAGTTCAGATTGTTTGTGTGTTGATGTTTTTCTATAAATTGACTGTATTTGCTTTTTGACAGTATCTGCACGCACTTTATTTTTCTGTGCAATTTCTTTAGTTGAAAAACCGTCTAAGAGGCTTAGTGCGACTTTACACTCGGCAGGTGTAAATTTGAACACAGAGCTTAATAATTGAATATCTACAGAGATTGAATGTTCAGGATGAAATAAAGTGAGCATCACTAGAGGACGAATGCCAAAAGCTTTTAACTCTTGTTCAGTCGCAAGTAGGCTGGCAAAGATATACAGTGTTTCACCACTTTCTGACTGTATTTTTATCCCGCCGTCTTGAAGTAATTCATTATCAAATGTTTGTTGCCTAAAAAGTGCTTCGATTTCGCGGAGATTATCTTTTAATTGCTGTTGATAAGGTTGATCTAAGTAGATTTGATTATTCTGCAGTTGAATGAGATTGGTTTTTTCTAAGAGTGTTGAAACCGCAGTATTGTAATGAACCACACCTCCAGATAAGTTAAGCAATACGATCGGCTGATGCAGCTTATTTATCAATGAATAACCCACAATACTATCGGTAGAAAATTTATATAGTTGGCGTTGAGTTTTGAGAACGCGCTCCAAATGAGGAAGCAAGCGATTTAAGAAGTCAATTTTTTCATTTTGCAGGGGCTGTTGTTTTTCTGATGTATGAATAATGAAAGCAATACAAAGCTGCTCATCTAATACCAATGCTTTCACGGCAACATTGCGTAGATCAAAAGGCAGTAAAACTTGCTGATATAACTTGGACTGTTCAACAAAGGCATGATCAATATGGTGATGACATTGATACCATTTATGCTGATCTTCTAAGCTAAGTTGTAAGAAATATTCCCAGCGAGGATCTGAATCAACTGGATAATGTAAATAAGCAAGATCAGATGCTACACGGTCTACATCATTTAATCGACCACCACCTGCACTAAAGGAAATCGCTTGATTACAGACATCTAGTGCTTGAACTTGAATATAAGTCGCATCCAAAATCTGAGTTAAACGTTGTCCAAAATGAACCCAGTTGTCAGGTGTATCTAGAATTTTATAAATTAAATCAATTAATTCATCGTAGTACTGATTTAGAGTTGATTGAGACATCTTTCTTGCTGAATCTATACATGACTTAAATGTAACTGATATGTATCAAATTAACAATATTTAACAAAAGTGGATTTTTCACTAAAAATAATTGAATGGATCTTAATGCAATTAGAATAATTTATATTTTGCTGAGATGACCAAAACGATTTTCTATAATTTGAAGAATCGTATTTAGATTTAATAAATGAATCCATATAAAAGTTTTGGATATTTTTGTAGATTGATGAATTATGGCAAAGGGGATGCTGCATTTAGCTATTGAGATTTTGAGTTGCAAAAGCTAATTTTAATTATTTACATCTGTTAGACAGGCGATCGTTTGTTTATAAGATATCTTAGGCATAATGCTTTAACTTTTATAAAGAAAATAACAGGGAAAGAAATGACACAAACAGCATTTGATTTTGTAGTGATTGGTGGCGGCTCAGCTGGTTGTGTACTGGCTGGGCGATTGTCTGAAAACCCAAATGTTTCAGTCTGCCTTTTGGAAGCTGGTGGTGATGGAAATAGTTGGCTGGTAAATACACCTGCCGCTGCCGTCATTAGTATTCCAACAAAAATTAATAATTGGGCTTTAGAAACAATTCCGCAAAAAGGACTAAATGGACGTAAAGGATATCAACCACGAGGTAAATGTTTAGGGGGAAGTTCAGCCATTAATGCGATGGTCTATGTCCGTGGTCATCGTGATGATTATGATCATTGGGCAGCTTTAGGCAATACAGGGTGGTCCTATGATGAAGTACTGCCTTATTTTAAAAAATCTGAACATAATGAAAGAATTAAAAATGAATATCATGGACAACATGGCCCGTTAAATGTCAGTGAGCTACGTTCAGATAATCCATACCAAAAAACCTTTATCGAGGCTGCTAAGCAGGTGGGTTATCCACTGAATGATGACTTTAATGGTGCTGAGCAAGAAGGCTTAGGTGTTTATCAAGTTACTCAAAAGAATGGTGAGCGCTGGAGTACGGCACGAGGCTACTTAGTTCCACATCTAGGTAAGCGCCCAAATTTACATGTCGTGACTCAAGCAAGTGTTTCGAAAATCGTCATTGAAAATGATCGGGCTGTCGGTGTTGAATATAAACACAAAGGTCAACATTTAACGATTCAGGTAAATAAAGAGGTCTTATTATCTGCTGGTGCTTTTCAGTCACCGCAAATATTAATGCTTTCAGGTGTTGGTCCACGTCAAGAATTAGAAAAACATGGGATTCCAGTCGTTAAAGATTTAGCGGGTGTTGGTGAAAACTTGCATGACCATCCTGATTTTATTTTCGCGTATAAAACTAAGCAAATGGATGGAACCTTTGGGGTTTCGGTTGGAGGTAGCATCGATTTAGTGAAGCAAATAGGGCGTTATCGTAAAGAACGTCGTGGATTGATCACGACCAATTATGCAGAATGCGGTGGTTTCTTAAAAAGCCGCCCTGAGCTGGATAAGCCAAATTTACAATTACACTTTGTGATTGCGGTGGTGGATAACCATGCGCGAACCATGCATACAGGGCATGGGATTTCATGCCATGTGTGTTTGTTGAATCCGCGTGCGCGGGGTTCAGTCAAACTCAGTGGTAA
Organism: Acinetobacter venetianus RAG-1 = CIP 110063; assembly: GCF_000368585.1. GTDB lineage: Bacteria > Pseudomonadota > Gammaproteobacteria > Pseudomonadales > Moraxellaceae > Acinetobacter > Acinetobacter venetianus. The sequence goes on along the minus strand of NZ_KB849558.1, from coordinate 1,893,896 downwards.
AAATGTCGATGATCCATTGTTAATTGACTTTAAATTCCTTGAGAATGAGCAAGATTTTCAAGATATGGTTGATGGTTATAAAGTTACGCAAAAGTTGATGCAAGCACCTGCTTTAAGTGAAAAAATTAAAGAAGATATGTTTACTGCGAATGTGCAATCTGATGATGAAATTCGTGAGATTTTACGTCAACGTGTCGATACGGTTTATCACCCTGTAGGAAGTTGTAAGATGGGGGTAGATGAAATGGCCGTAGTTGATCCTGAACTAAAAGTTTATGGTATTGAAGGTCTCCGTGTGGTTGATGCGTCGATTATGCCAACCGTCGTAAATGGCAATACCAATGCGCCAACGGTGATGATTGCTGAAAAAGCGGTAGACTTAATTCGTCAAACTTGGAAGTAAACTATAATTTACTGAAGCTAAGGTAGAAATATCTTAGCTTTTTTCATTTTCAGTGCTGTTACGAGGCGTTTCCAGCATACGCGGAAAAGTGAAGTTATAATTTTCCAGCGCATAGCGAAACAATTGAGCAGGGCGCTTGCCGACAATTTTTTGCTGTCCTGTTTCTTCAACTGCACCTGCTTCCTGCATACGCCGTCTAAATGATTTTTTTTCTAATGTATGACCTAAAATAATTTCATAAATGGTTTGTAATTCGGTTAGGGTAAATAACTCAGGCATAAGGCTGACTGGGAGTGCGGTATAGCGGGTTTTATTGCACAAGCGGTCAAATGCTAATTTTAGTAATTTCTGATGATCAAAGGCTAAATCAAGTTGCAAGGCTTCTTCTATAGAAATCCATTTACTTATTTCAGTAGTTGAAGTCTTTTGAATTTCAAATTTACTAAAATCAATCAGTGCAAAATAAAGTGATGTAATCGACCAACCGCGTGGATCACGATGTTGATTGCCAATGGTTTCGACTTGTTCTAGGTAAGGGGAGTGAATCCCTGTTTTTTCAAACAGTTTGCGGTGCGCCGTTGCCATTAAATCTGGATCGTTTTTTAAATCGACAAAGCCACCCGGTAGTGCCCATTTGCCTTTTTCGGGGAAGTTGGAGCGCTGAATCATTAAGACTTGTAATTGACCTTTTGCCACAGAAAAAATTGCCATATCGACCGTAAACAGTGGGGTGTCATAATCTGTTTTTTGATAGTGGGCAAGGTATTCCTGTTCGGAAGTATAGGTCATTTGGCGTTATCTCATGGATGAGTGAATCAAGTATAAATGTTTTATAGACTTGAATGCGCTGTTTATAAATGAAAAGCAGTTTAGCTTGTTTCGGCATAGTGACATCCGTTATCGAGAAATCAAAACTTTTGTTTATTGGCAATTGCATACTTTTGGGGATAACGCCTAAGCAAAAACTTTTCATTGTTACGGTTAGTTGATAGTGTATCCTGAGCTCAGTTCAAAATAGCATTCTGAACTTCGTGCAAGATCGTTAAATCTGCGGCATCCATGCCGCCGATCATGATAAATGTAGAGGAACTGCAAATTAGAGGTCTTGATATTGCTTAGATCAACCTCTCCCGAATTTGATCGAGCGAGCATTCTCTTAACAATTTACCATTTTCAAATACCGTTTGCAGTGCACCCATATTTTCCTGTTCAAAGCTTTGTTGATCAAATAGTTCAAAGCCATTCTCAGTCTGTTCAACCCTTAATAAACCTTTGGCTGATTTTTTAACACCTGAGTCGGTCACAGGGTCTTTAAACAGTTCGCGACCGATGCCGTTGACCTGACCCCAAGTGGCTTTTACGGCAAAACCAAAGGTGTCACGAGTTAAATAGTTGTAGGTATAGCTACCGATACCAAAGACTAGATTATTCGAAGCAAAGCCTTTGGCTTCTAAACCTTTTAGGATATTTTGTGCACGTTCTAGAGTAATCGAGTCACCATAGATTAAACCAACATGCTCGTTGAGTACTTTATAGCCTTGAGTTGTTTCTGTGCCGCCAAAAATTTCCCATAAACATTGCACTGCACCTTTATAAGCGGGGCTATCTAGCTCTGCATCAGGATCACCACAGATAATTTTCACAGGATCACCAGAGTCAGGGCGAAACACCACTTTGGCGAGTCCGAGGGCATTCGGTTGGCGTTTTAAAATCTCTGTTTTTAATTCCACACTAAACTCGGTAATCACACGCCAGAAATCCCAAGTATCTGAAACGATACTGACTACCCCAGCAGGATAAAGCTCACAGATCAGACGTCTAAAGGTCTCGATTTCACTTTCTTCACTGCCCATACACATCACACTGTGTTCTGTTGCAGGTACTGAAACGCCCACGACACCAGTTGCATTGTAATATTCTTCTGCATAATCAATGGAAGCGACTGAATCGGTACCGATAAAACTGGTTAAGTGACCCACACCCGATTGGGCAGCATCATAGATCCCACTCATCCCTCGGCTACTAAAATCATGGCCTTGAACCGCAACAAAATCTAAAGGTGCACCTGTTTTTTCTGCATATTGTGTCAACAAGCGTTTGTATTCATAGGCAATGCTGGCGGTGGTGCAGCTTTTCCATAGCTCGGCACTGAGCACGGTTTCAATATAGTTGGTTAACCAAAAGAAATTCGGATCGGTATTGATAATGGTCAATACGGGCACTTTGATATTGACTCGGCTACCTTCTGGTAAGGCTTTAATCTTTAATGGTAAATAACCAAGATCGTGCAACGCTTCGATGTGTTCAACGGGAACAGCACCTTCACCTAGAGAATTGTCCATACGGCGTTTATAGGCTGCAACTACTTTAGCTTTAGGCTGATTAAAGAAGCCTTCATTCCAAGTTTCAATTAGAAAGTGTTTAATAAAGCCTTGCAGACCAAAGAACACAATCTTGTCATCAAAGTCAGGCAGCATTTTGGCTAAACGTGATGAACGCGGAGTAAAGTTGGCATAGACGTATTCAGTTCCCATTGGATACTGGCGACGGTGGTCGGCTTTATAGAAATCAATTGCATTGAGTGGGTTAATTTTAATACTCATTTTTATTGGCCTCTTTCTTTAATCTTGATTTTGAAAATTGATGATATTGAGTTTGCTTGCTTCTGCTTGTGGCAGACTATTGCTAGTAAAAATTTGATCGACTAAGCCATCAAATACCGCGAGACCTTTGCTAAAAATGCCATGCGTGACATACAAAATAATGTTTTGACAGTTTAGGCTGCGTAGTTGTTTGGCAATACCAATAAAGGTTGCACCGCCATCACAAATATCATCAGTGATCACAGCGGTTTTTCCTGTTAAATCAGGGCTATTTACCGCTGTTGTACTAATTTTTCCAGTGTTTGGATCGCGTTTCTTTTCACAGTGAATCACGTCAATGGCCTGTTGGCGTTGCGGATTAATGCCGTTTGCAATCGCTTGAGTGCGTTGTGTTGCGCCTGCATCAGGACAGATCAACACGGTATTGTCAGCGCTTAAGATCTGCATCAATGCTGGGCTTTGCTGGATAATTTCAATCGGTTCAATATTGATTACTTGTTGGAAGCTGGTATTTCTGCGTAACAGCTCAATCGTTACTGGGCTATGACAATCCCACACCACAATTTTCTGACGTTGCCCTGCAAATTTTTCGCTATTGCTATTCAATAACTTGGTCATTAAATCCAGTGAGAAGGCTTGACCCTGTGCACAGACACGGTCTTGACGTGCATAGGGAAAATAAGGGATTTCCACTGAAAGGTGAGTGCTTTGTTGCAGTAACACATTTTCCAGTAATAGATAATCCATCACATCTGTACTGTTATGCAGTGAAGCTTTGATTTGAGTGTTAGCCTGTAATTGATTTAGTAATTCAGGCTGTAGTTGAATATGACGTTCACCACCTGAAAACTGCAAAAACTCGATGGGAACATTCGCTTGAGCTGTCATAAGTTGGATCGTCATTTTTAATTTCTCTTTTATAGTGGCTTAAAGCCAGTAAATGTATAGTGGCATAGTAACACTATTAAATGCAAGGTTTAAATTTGATTGTTTTAATAAAAATAGAGAAGTTATTTAGAAAACTAGATTTATCTACTTGAAGTTAATAGAAAAATAATTTTTAAGTACTTTTAATTATCCAAGCTACCCTAAAATTAATTATTTGCTGACTTAATTGCTGCGATATATAGATATTTAGGTCATAGTTTTTGACAATTATCCTTGTCAGGATTGAGTGATGTATTGTTTGCTTGCCTTTGTAATAGGTCAAAGTGCTACAGTTGAACAATGGGAATAAAACAAAAAAGGAAAGCATCCTATGAAATCTCTAGTTTGTCATAATGCACAGCTACAACTTGAAGATTCACTTGAACTCATTCCGACGAAAGGACAGGTATTACTCGAGGTAGTACGTTGTGGTATCTGTGGTTCAGATTTACACATGCAACATCACTGTGATCATATGCATGATTTGGCAGCACGTGTGGGTTTCGATGGGGTTGCGAAATCCTCGGATAAATTGGTTTTCGGGCATGAGTTCTGCGGTAAAGTCTTGGATTATGGTCCAAAAACACGCCGTAAATTAAAAGCAGATACTTTAGTTTGTGCGATGCCACTCTTAAATGTTGATTCACAAGGTTATATGCCTACAGGACTTTCAGCGAGTGCATCAGGCGGATATGCAGAACAAGTCTTGGTTCAATCGAGTTTGATGTTTGAAGTTCCAAATGGTTTAGATGCCGATAGTGCAGCGTTGACTGAGCCAATGGCTGTTGCTTTGCATGCGGTACGTCGTAGTCGAATCAAGAAAAATGAGCCTGCAATCGTCATTGGCTGTGGCCCTGTTGGTTTGGGTGTGATTATTATGCTCAAAGCAGCGGGCGTTAAAACTGTCGTTGCTAGCGATTTTTCACCGAATCGACGTCGTTTGGCTGAGCAGTGTGGCGCAGATATCTTGATTGACCCTAAACAACAATCTCCATTTAGCAGTTGGAAAGAGCTTGGCTTATTGGGTAACGTCTCTGAAGCCATTAATATGGGGATGGGAATTTTTGATAAAGTTCAGACCTACTCATTACCTTGGGTCAATGCGATGCGCGTGGGGGATAAACTTGGTCTATTACCGAAACGCCCTGTAATTTTTGAATGTGTTGGCGTGGCTGGCATCATGCAGCAAATTTTAGAAGGTGCGCCATTGTTCTCTCGTATTGTAGGTGTTGGTGTTTGTATGCAAAGCGATAAAATCGAACCTGCATTGGCAATCAACAAAGAGTTGGAAATCCAATATGTACTGGGTTACACACCGCTTGAGTTCCGTGACACGCTACATATGATTGCGGAAGGTAAGATTGATTGCTCGCCACTGATTACAGGTGTGGTTGGTTTAGAAGGGGTCGAGAATGCTTTTGATGCTTTACGTGATCCTGAACAACACGCAAAAATTTTGATTGATCCTAAAAAATCAGGCTCAGATATTCAGTTAATTTAATTTTAAGTTTGAATCATAAAAAAGCTGCGATAACGCAGCTTTTTTATTACCAAGATTAAAAGCTCTTGGTGAGAGAGAAGGTCACAGTTGAATCAATAGGATCAGATACTTTTGCGTTTGGATTACCATTGCTGTATTGCTTGTAGTAATTATCTTTATCCCATGCTTTGCTGTACATCAAACTTGCTGCAAGATTGTAAGGTAACTCTTTATTCACAGAGAAACTTGCATCCTGAAAGTTTGCATCAGAGAAGTTTTTAATTCTTTGATTGCCGTAGTGGGCATCGACAGACCAGCCTTGCGTAATCGGTTGATGCCAATTCACATCTAAATAACCTGAACCACGAGAATGCTTATTGTTACCTACACCTAGGGTATCGGAGTTATTGCCGAAATAGTCTTGGGTATAAGTCACTGCATATCGAACGGTTAGTGGTCCATAAGTAACTTCTGGGATAATTTCACCATAGTTAAAGCTTGTATGACCTGTCTCAGCGGTCGTTTCAGCACCCGGATAATAATAGTAAGCAACTTTGGTGCCTACAGTTAAATCACCAAAGCTACGGCTATAACCTGTATAAACATCCCATTCGACAGACGCATCACGGATAAAATGGTCACTTACAGTGGATGCCCATGTTCCCGCATAAAAACCGCTATCATGGTTATAGTCTAGGCCACCTTGGATCGCTGGTTTGCCCCAAGTTTGTTGGAAGCCGCGCGAAACATATTGGCTGGCAACAGTAACATTGGCGCTGAAAGGAGATGCCGTTTCAGCTGCGAGGTCTGTTGCATTTGCTGTGTTGAAACATAACCCTAAAGGTAGAGCGAGTAAAAGTTTTTTCATTTCCTTCCCCTTAAGTTTTCCGCACTCCGCATCATGTGAAGTGCTGATCAAAATAATTTGTTTTAATAAAATGGACGTACTGGCGGTTGTCGAACAGGTGCTGTTCCAGCTTTGTAATAACCTGCTTGTGAACGTGGTAATTTTTGCCCACGAATTTGATCCGCAATTTTTTCTGCCATCATAATCGTGGTGGCATTTAAGTTACCTGTGATAATGATCGGCATGATTGACGCATCGATCACTCGTAGGCCTTGCACGCCATGCACACGACCTTGTCCATCGACGACAGCCATATCGTCTTCACCCATTTTGCAGCTACAAGATGGGTGGTATGCAGTTTCAGCATGTTCACGTACAAATGAATCCAGTTCAGCATCAGTTTTTAACTGCATGCTTGGGCTAATTTCCTCGCCACGATAAGGATCGAGCGCAGGTTGATGCATGATTTCACGTGTGATACGAATGCCATCGCGGAATTCGCGCCAGTCTTGTTCCGTTGACATGTAATTGAACAAGATGCTTGGATGCTCAAATGGATCTTTGGACTTGAGTTTGATCCGACCACGAGAAGGTGAGCGCATTGAACCAACATGGGCTTGGAAGCCATGTTCATTCACAGCATTACTACCGTTGTAGTTAATCGCAACAGGCAAGAAGTGATATTGAATATTTGGCCATTCAAACTCATCAGATGAACGAATGAATCCACCTGCTTCAAATTGATTGCTTGCGCCAATCCCTTTGCCGAGGAATAACCACTCCGCGCCAATTGCAGGTTGGTTATACCATTTCAAAGCAGGGTAGAGTGAGACGGGCTTTTTACATTTGTACTGAAGATACATTTCCAAATGATCTTGCAGATTTTCACCTACACCGGGTAAGTCTTGTACCACCTCAATATCCATTGATTTGAGGAAGGTGCTTTGTCCAACACCTGAGCGTTGTAAAATTTGTGGTGATGCGATTGCACCTGCACAGAGTAAGACTTCACGCTTTGCATGCGCTTGTTTCATATTGGCCTGATCTGAACCAATAATATATTCAACGCCAACAGCTTGCTTATTGCTAAACAAGATTTTATTGGTCATAGCATGTGTGACGATGGTGAGGTTTGGACGACCTTTTGCCATATCCAAATAACCACGAGCAGTACTTGAACGACGCCCTTGCGGTGTCACTGTGCGATCCATTGGACCGAAACCTTCTTGCTGATAACCGTTTAAATCATCTGTGCGTGGATAGCCTGCTTGTACGCCTGCTTCGACCATTGCATTAAATAGTACATTATTGCCTTGTTTGGGTGTTGCGACTGAAACAGGGCCTTCACCGCCGTGATAATCGTTCGCGCCTATGTCGCGTGTTTCTGCTTTTCTGTAATAAGGTAAACAGTCTGCATAAGCCCAATCTTCAAGCCCTTTATGGGTTGACCATTGGTCTAAATCCATCGCATTCCCACGGATATAGCACATGCCATTGATCAGTGATGAACCACCTAAACCTTTACCACGACCGCATTCCATACGGCGATTATTCATATGTGGTTCAGGGTCAGTCAAATATGCCCAATTGTAGCGACGACCTTGTAATGGAAAAGCCAATGCAGCGGGCATTTGCGTACGGAAATCAAGGCGATAATCTGGGCCGCCAGCTTCTAATAATAAAACCGAAACATCTGAATCTTCAGTTAAACGTGCAGCGAGGACATTACCCGCAGAACCTGCACCAATAATAATATAATCGTATTCTTGCTTATTCATAATCTGCCTTTATTTGTTGCAAGATCAACTGAATGTTTGAGATTCAGTTGATCAAGATAAGATAAAGCGCAATGCTTTTAGAAAATGCTTTGGTAATCACCAAGCTCAACTTGAACGGATTTGATGCGTGTGTAATGAGACAGTGTAGAAATACCATTTTCACGGCCTACACCTGATTGTTTATAACCACCTACTGGCATCTCAGCAGGGGATTCGCCCCATGTATTGATCCAACAAATACCAGCTTCGATTTGATGAATAATACGATGTGCTTTGTTGATGTCTGGTGTCACCACACCAGCAGCTAAACCAAAAGTCGTGTTATTGGCACGACGAATCACTTCATCTTCAGTTTGATAACTTAGGATACTCATGACAGGGCCAAAGATTTCGTCCTGTACAATGCGCATATCGTCAGTACAATCTGTAAATACCGTTGGTAACACATATGCACCCTCGGCCAATTCACCCGATGCTCTATCACCACCGATCAGTAGTTTTGCACCTTGTTGTTTGCCTGCATTGATGTAGGAAAGAACCTTTTCCATATGAGGGAAACTGGTCAGTGGGCCGAAATTGGTATCTGCGCTCATTGGGTCGCCGATACGGATACGTTGCACACGTTCCAAAATCGCAGCTTCAAATGCAGCTTTTAACGTTGCTGGAACAAAGACGCGTGTGCCATTGGTACAGACTTGACCTGAACTAAAGAAGTTTGCCATCACAGCAATATCAGCGGCTTTGTTGATATCCGCATCTTCACAAATGATCAAGGGCGATTTACCACCAAGTTCCATGGTCACTTCTTTCAGGCTTGAAGCGGCAGCACTTGCCATCACTTTTTTGCCTGTTTCAACGCCACCGGTAAAGGAGATTTTTTCAATCACAGGATGTTCTGTGAGCCATTGACCGATGTCACGACCAACGCCTTGCACGACGTTAAACACACCATTTGGTACGCCTGCTTCGGTATAAATTTCTGCAAGTTTGTATGCAGTTAAAGGCGTGATTTCACTTGGTTTGAAAATCATGGCATTGCCTGCTGCAAGCGCAGGAGCTGATTTCCATAAAGCGATTTGGATTGGATAGTTCCAAGCGCCGATACCTGCTACGACACCTAAAGGTTCACGGCGGGTGTAGAAAAAGCTTGTTTCACGCAGCGGAACTTGCTCACCTTGAATCGCTGTCGCCAAACCTGCGTAATATTCAAGAACATCTGCACCTGTCACGATATCAACAGTAGAGGTTTCGCTATAAGCCTTACCTGTATCTAAAGTTTCAAGTTCAGCAAGCTCATCATTACGTTCACGTAAAATATCAACTGCGCGGCGTAAAATGCGTGAGCGTTCCATGGCAGTCATTGCTGCCCAGACTTTTTGACCGTCTTGAGCGCTTTGAACTGCTTTTTCAATGTCTTGTTGAGAGGCTTGTTGAATTGTGGCAATGACTTTGCCATTGGCAGGGTTGATGCTGTCAAAGCTCACACCACTGGTGGCATTGACGTATTGACCGTGGATATACAATGGATGAATCTGCACATCATTCATTTTGTCTCTCCTGTAATTTTGGTTTTGCAAGTTCAAGTTGCGTATCTAAATAATCATATGCAATGCTTCGCGCAGCCTGACGATCAAATCCGTCATCTTCAATTAGACCACCACGTAACCATAATCCATCAATCAGTGCAGCAAGACCGCTTGCCGCAATATTTGCTCTGTCTTCTGACATCAATTGCAGGAATTGGTGCTTCAGATTTGAATACAAACGTCGATCATTAATCCGTTGTAAACGAGCAAGTTCTGGAATATGCATACTGGCAGACCAAAAATCTAACCAAACGCGCATTGCGATTTTGTTGACCTGACTAATGTCAAAGTTTGAGTCAATAATTGCCTTAATCTGGTTTTCTGGCTGTGAATCTATTGTGGCAGCCTTGTATTGCAGAGAAATTAGATGCAAGCGCTTCAGCATTTCTCTCATACAGTTGTTGATCAAGCCCTGTTTGTCTCCAAAATAGTGACTTACGATACCTGTCGAAACTTGGGCTTTTTTGGCAATTTGAGCGATGGTGGTTTGCGATAAACCGACCTCATAAATCACTTCAAATGCAGCGTTTACGATTTCTTCACGCCGCTCATGCTCTGGTTTAACTCTGCGTTTAGTCATGTGTATATGCCATAAATGCCTATAAAAATTAAGGCGTTATATAAAACACTGGATGCACAAAAATTATAACACAATATAATGATACTTTTTATTGATTGAACGTTCAATCAATAAAAAGTATCATATTTGCAACAGGGTCGTTTTACACAACTCTTAAAGGTATCATCGGAGATACCTGTTAAGGTGTCAGAATTGTAGGTTTAATTGATTGAATTTTGTGTTCGGATCAATGGTCTGATCATCAAAGGGAAATCATTTTTTACAATACTGTTGATTACAAAAATACAGCTTCACTCGCGATAGGTTATTCACCAAATGACTGTTCGCTGCTGTGCCTTCTCGTTGTTTTCGTCAATAAATCGTGGTTGAGTTATTGAGAAAAACAACATTTTTATAATTTAATTTTACTTGAGGATTGTATGGTAACAGATAATCCAAGAGCAGTTGATGATTCATCTATTCAAACAAAAGATCAGTTAAATCGTGTGGTCTTTTATGTTTCAGCGCTCATTATTTTAATATTTTCACTCACTACGATTTTATTCAATGACTTCGCCAATCACATGTTGAATGTGGTGCTCGCTTGGGTCAGTGATAAGTTTAGTTGGTACTATTTATTAGCCGCTACGCTTTACTTAATCTTTGTCGTCTTTATCGCTTGCTCTCGTTATGGCGATATCAAATTAGGTCCAAAACATTCCAAACCTGAATTTAGTTTACTAAGTTGGTCGGCGATGCTATTTGCCGCAGGGATTGGTACAGATTTAATGTTCTTCTCGGTGGCTGAACCACTGTCGCATTATATGAATCCACCTGTGGGTGAGGGGCAAACCTATGAAGCTGCTCGTCAAGGGATGGTTTGGACATTATTTCACTATGGCTTAACGGGTTGGGGGATGTATGCCTTAGTCGGAATGGCTTTAGGTTATTTCAGCTATCGTTACAATCTGCCGTTGACGATTCGCTCAGCTCTTTACCCAATCTTTGGTAAAAAGATTGATGGTCCGATTGGTCATACCGTAGATACGGCCGCAGTGATTGGTACGATTTTTGGTATTGCCACAACTTGCGGTATTGCCGTCGTACAAATTAACTATGGTTTGCATGTTCTATTCAATACGCCTGAAAGTTTATGGGTGCAGTCAGGTCTGATCTTGGTTGCGGTCATTGTGACGATTATCTCGGTAACGGCAGGGGTCAACAAAGGGATTAAAGTCTTATCGGAAATCAACATTTATGCCGCTATTGGTTTGATGTTGTTTATTTTATTACTCGGTAATACTGAATTTTTACTCAATGCCCTAGTTCAGAACTTTGGTGACTATATCAGTCGATTCCCAAGTTTGGCTTTAGAAAGTTTTGCTTTTCAGCAACCGAAAGAGTGGATGAGTAGTTGGACACTATTCTTCTGGGCTTGGTGGGTAGCATGGTCTCCATTTGTGGGGCTATTCTTGGCACGGATTTCTAAAGGTCGTACCATTCGTGAGTTTGTGTGTGGGACATTGATTATCCCATTATTATTCACGATTACATGGTTATCTATTTTCGGTAATAGTGCGTTATATAACGTTATTTTTGACGGCAATACCGCATTGGCACAAACCGTATTGACTGATCCTGCACATGGTTTCTATGATTTACTTGCACAGTATCCATGGTTCCCATTTGTTGCTGGTGTCGCGACAATTACAGGCTTACTGTTTTATGTAACATCAGCCGATTCTGGCGCACTGGTATTGGGTAATTTCACCACTAAATTCTCCAATGTTGATAACGATGCGCCACGTTGGTTACGCGTATTCTGGGCAGTTGCGATTGGTTTATTAACCCTTGCGATGTTGATGGCAAATGGTATTACTGCTTTACAAAGTGCCACCGTGATTATGGGCTTACCATTTAGCTTTGTGATGCTGTTGGTAATGGCTGGTTTGTACAAGTCATTACGCCTTGAGGATTATCGTAAAGCCAGTCGAAGCCTGAACGCCGCACCTGTTGTGGGGAACGTCGATATCCTAAATTGGAAGCAACGTTTGTCACGAGTGATGCATCATCCAGGAAGCAGTGAAACGAAACGGATGTTGGATAACGTCTGTGCGCCAGCTGTGAAGACTGTTGCGGATGAATTGATTAAGCGTGGAATGAATGTCGAAGTTACACAAGGTGAGCTTGAAGATAGCGATATGCTCTATCATCTTGATTTAACAATCAATATCGAAGAAGAACATAACTTTGTCTATCAAATTTGGCCTGTCCGTTATATTGCGCCTACATTTAGTGAGCGTGGTAAACGTGGTAAGCAACATTATTATCGTTTGGAAACCTTCTTATACGAAGGCTCTCAAGATAACGATTTAGTTGGTTACACCAAAGAACAAGTGATTAATGACATTTTAGATAAGTATGAACGTCATATGACTTTCTTACATATCAACCGCATTAGTCCAGGAAATCGTCCGTTATATCCTGATTCTCAGGATTAACAAATAAAAAAACCTCACGTCAATGTGAGGTTTTTTTATCGCTTATGATTACAAAGCGCCGTATTGCTGCCACGTTTCACCTGTCTCATAATGTGAATAATGGTTTTTTAATTCATGTAACGATTGAGTTTGATAAAGCGCAAAGATGATCATAATTAAAAACAGGCTAATTAACTTAATCAAACGCTTATGTTTATAATTTCCTGAATACAAATAAAAAATACAATAAAAAGCCAAGATTAAATAAGTACAAAACAGTGAGTTAAAGATCAAATAAATCAGTAGTGCTGCGGTTAAAATGAAAGCAGTTCGATTTTTTAAAATATTAGGCCGTAAGCTCAACACTGTCAGCGCCAATAGACCAAACGCAGTCCAAAACAAATAGCCATTGCCACCGATAATGACGATATAGGTTGCCTGTGCCCACAATAAGATGAGCCATACAAAGACGGAAAAAATAATAAATTTAGACGAGCCTGAAGAAGCGGGCAAAGTGTGTTTCATATTGAATTAAATTTTAAAATAGCCAATAAGGTGAAATTTAAAAACGAAAATTAAATAAAGCTTTGGTTTTGCTTTTCACGAGAAAAACACAGACCAAAGAAAGTGAGCCACCAATTAACATCGCAGGAATCACGCTAAAAAGACGTGCCATCACGCTCGACTGAACAGCACCCAGCTCGTTGCTAGAGGTGACGAAGATACCGTTAATGGCAGCTACACGACCAAGCATGTCTTTGGGTGGGATAAGTTGCAGTATCGTTTGACGAATGACAATGTTGATGCTGTCACAAGCTCCCATAATAATGAGAACTACAGCAGAAAAATAGAGGTGTCTAGTAACAGCAAATAACAGCGTACATAAAGAGAAGCCCGTAATTGCAATTAGCATAGTACGCCAAGGCTGATACTGAGGAGGGAATCGTACTAAAAGTGCCATCATCACCAAACTACCAACGGCAGGAGCTGCACGTAACACACCAAAACCATCTGCACCGATCTGTAAAATATCTTGAGCAAAAATAGGTAATAGGGTGATGATTCCCGCAAAAAATACGGAACTTAAATCGAGAAACATCACCCAAAAGATAATTTTTGTTTTAAAAATAAATTGTAGTGCTTCTTTCAGACTGTTAGAGATTGATTCAGTTTTGAGTTGAGGAAAGTCTCTCGGCTGCATACACCACAGGGAAATACTCCCAGCAGTAAATAAACTGCAAATCACAGCAAAGGTAATATTCAAGCTGAGATGTGCCAGTAACAATCCACCGAGTATAGGTGCAAGGATACCGCTTGCTTGCCAGCACATGCTGGTCCATGTTGCTGCATTGGTATAAAGATGTTCTGGAACGATAAAAGGTCGTAAAGAGTTAAAACAAGGGCTGTAAATCCCTCGAATACAACCAAATAAAAATAAGATTGAAAAAGTTGTAATCAATAGAACATTTGAGCTGATGTGCTGTGTATGGAATGAATCAAAGCTGAGCCAAAGTGCAAGTGATAGTGGAATCGAAAGACTAAAACTGATTTGTAGGATACGTTGGCGATTAAAACGATCAGCAATATAGCCGCCCCACAATGACAAGGCTAGAAAGGGCAGAAAATCCATTAACCCGACTAGACCAAGCATCAGTGGATTTTTGGTGATTTGATACAAATGAAATGCCACCAGAACTTCTTGGATCAGCACTGCAAAAGTGAGACAGCATTGGTTTAGCGTCAATAACCTAAAGTCGCGACTAATAAATGCCGCAAAAGCAGACTGAGCAGAAGTAGGAGACATGATCAAAAAAATTAAGCGATAAAAGAACAAAAAGGGAAGAGTCGAAACTCATCCCTTTTAAAGTTGGATTATGAAAGGTTTATTGAGCTACAGCTTCTGCTTTAGCTGCCTTGTTCGCAGACGTTAAATTTGCAGGAGTTGTATAGTTCAAACCTAAAGTAGAACTGGTGTAATGACGGATTTGATCGAGTAATGCTGGATTTGCAGAAAGATCTTGACCATAAGAACGCACGATTTCATGCAACTTCTCATTCCATTCGCCATTTGCTTTTTCTGGGAACGCTTGTTCAATCAAGTTCAACATGATGTATGGTGAAGTTGAAGCACCAGGAGAAGCACCAAGCAATGCAGTTACAGACTTATCTTGCGATGCGAAGATTTCTGTACCAAATTGCAATTTAGCTGGTTTACCTGGTTCTTTCTTGATGATTTGAACACGCTGACCACCTTGCTGTAAGTGCCAATCTTTAGGGTCTGCTTCAGGGTAGTATTTTCTTAACTCATTGAAGCGATCTTCATCAGACATCAACACTTGGCTTACGAGATACTGAACAAGATCAGCATTTTGTAGACCAATTGCAGCCATTGGTAAGACGTTGTTTTTGTTGGTAGATGCAAGCAAATCTAACTGTGAACCATGTTTAAGGAACTTGTTTGAATACGTTGCAAATGGTCCAAACAGCACATATTTTTTACCGTCGATATAACGGGTATCAATATGTGGAACCGACATTGGAGGCGCACCAAGATCAGCACGGCCATACACTTTTGCAGTATGTTTTGCTGTGATCGCTGGATTGTCAGTTACAAGGAATTCACCACCAACAGGGAAGCCTGCATATTGTTTCGCTTCAGGTAAGCCAGTCATTTGCAATAATTTAATGGCTGCACCACCTGCACCAATAAATACAAAGCGTGTTTTCACATGGTTGACTTCGCCAGACTTCAAATCTTTGAAAGCGACAGACCAAGTGTTGTCATCATTTTTGCTGATGCCAGTCACTTCAGTAGAGGTTCTAAGTTTAAAGTTTGGACTTTTCTCAAGGTGATTTACCAATTGAGTTGTGATCGCACCATAGTTCACGTCAGAACCGACATCCATACGTGTTGCTGCAATCTTCTGTTGAGGATCACGACCATCCATCACCAATGGAGCCCATTGCTTAATTTCAGATGCATCTTCGCTAATCTTCATACCAGCAAATAGAGGATCTTGAATCATGGCCGCATAGCGCTTTTCCATGAAATCTACATTGTCACCCCAAACGAACGCGATGTGTGGTACTGGGTTGATGAATGTATTTGGTGTATTTAAAACACCTTGTTTAACTTGATACGACCAGAATTGCTTGGCAATTTCGAATTGACCTGCAACTTTCACTGCTTTAGAAATGTCCATTTTACCGTCTTTTTCAGAGGTATAGTTCATTTCCATAAAGCCTGAGTGACCTGTTCCCGCATTGTTGAAACCATTTGAACTTTCTTGAGCAACTGCATCAAGACGTTCATACATGCGGATATTCCAGTCAGGTTGTAATTCGTTGAGATAAGTACCAAGTGTGGCACTCATGATACCGCCGCCGATGAGTACAACATCAACAACAGGTTCATCGCTTTTAGTTTTTATTGCCTTAGACGTAATTGGTCTAAAAAGAAAGGCAATAGCAATAACTATCAGTACTAAGAGTAGTACCAATAAGTACTTCCAAAATTTTTTCATTCAATTTACCTTAAAAATTAAATGACTCCCTATATGGATGATATAGAGAGAAGAGATTTAAATGATGAGTGAGCGCAAAGGCACATCAGAATAGGGGGTTGCCCGTGCTGATGTTAGAGAAAATAGTTTGTGAATTTTACTTTAAAATAGGCAGTGTTTTTGTTTACCAAATGTTAAAATATGTGATTTACAAGTCATTTTAAATTGTTTCTTATAGATATTATTGTTTCATATTCTAATAGTGCTTGGGTTTAAATTATTGATAATAAGGTTTTTTGTCTGTTTTATGGGCGATCTATACGAGGTATATAGTAGTTTTTACAGAAAGGCTGGAGAAACAATGAATTTATCCATCTACATAAATAATCGATTTATATATACATGAAAAATTACATGATTAAAAATAGGATTTGAATCATGTTTAATGTCATTAGTTGAGAGTTTGAAAAAATTAAATCTCGTTGATTTAGCGTTTCAAAAAATATTTTTATATAATCATTTTGGAAAAATAATAATAAATTTCAGACCTTAGCATTTACCCAAGATTGACACTCATAAACTCTGAGATTATTCTTTGAGTGCTGGCCTACATCGCCAGTCGGTTTTAGCAGACCGTTTTCGACTACATCAGAATTATTCCCTCTGAGGGATGGTTTTGCATGTAAACTTCTCGTCCCCTCCCGTAGCGGTAGGACGGGAGAGGGACAC
The DNA here is from genome assembly GCF_000368585.1 of Acinetobacter venetianus RAG-1 = CIP 110063. GTDB lineage: Bacteria > Pseudomonadota > Gammaproteobacteria > Pseudomonadales > Moraxellaceae > Acinetobacter > Acinetobacter venetianus. Next base: position 1,877,001 of record NZ_KB849558.1, on the reverse strand, counting down.
CTTCGGGTGTGCTGGGGTCGAACCAGTCTGCTAACCCTCTTTCGTCCTGCCACCATAATTTTAAATGCAATGGCAGAGTTCCGAATCGTTTAGGAGTTGGCCATGTATTTTATTCTCACACTTCCTGATTAGTCTTTCATTCGGTTTGATTGCTTTTGGCTTTCAAGTCTTAGTTCGTTGCGACTAAAAAACATATCGACAATAAAAATTGAGATGCGCTAAAGCCGTCTTTAAGGGCTTTTGTATGCCTTTTTTGCTCAGCATGAGAGCAAAGGCATTTTTATCTCATTCAAGTACAACAAAAAATGATGAGTAGATGGGAATTTGTATGTCAAATCGAGAATTATCACCAAGAGCATTGCAGGTTGTTCAGACTTCAATCCAGTTATTTAATAGTTATGGTTTTCATAGGGCAGGCATAGACTTTATTTTGCAGCAAACCAAAATCGCTAAAATGACCTTTTATAATAATTTTCAGTCTAAAGAGCGATTTGTTGAAATATGCATGACCTTGCAAAAAGATCGACTCAAACAAGATGTACTTGCAATGATTTATTCATGCAGACACTACACAGCAGTCGATAAACTCACAGAGATTTATCTTTTACATGCAGACCTGAATAGTCCTTACCATCTTTTGTTCAAAGCTATTTTTGAGATTGAAAAACTATATCCTCAGGCTTATCAAGCCGTGATTGAATATCGAGAATGGTTGGTTGAAGAGGTTTATCAATTGCTTTTAGTGGCTAATGTGAAAGCCTCTAAAATTGATGCAGAGATGTTCCTGTTTGTGGTAGATGGGGCGGTGGTGCAGTTGTTGGGAGGAGGTGAGGTGGATAAGGGGAAGTTGGTGGAGGGGTGGTTGGTGGAGGGGTGGTTGGTGGGGGTGATGAGGTCCATCTAAGGCGATTTTGAAATTAAATGGAGTTATCTTGAGGCTTACCCAATCATGTTTGAGTATCGGGACTGGCAGATTTAGAAGCTATCAACCACCTTTAGTTGCTAATCTGAACGATCCTAAGGTGTATGCAGAAATGTTCTTGTCTCTGGTGGAAGGCATAAAGATGACTAATAACTCAATAAACGTAGTAGTTATTATTATAGGCGACAAATTATGTCGAATAATTTTTTAAATCTCTAGACTGTTTGTTGATAATTGATATCATTGTAAAAGGTGGGTTTTTCTAAAATTTGGAAGATTTATGATTGATATTAAAAATTTTTGTATGCATACAATCGATATAGAAAATAAAATTTTTTTGAGAAAAAATTTCACCTCAGAGAAAAAAGATTTTAGTTTGTATTTGAACACATTAATTAATGAAATATTACTTAATGAGAAAGGTCGTTCTTATAGCTTTGTTAGTGATACGGAAGAGGTGTTTTCTTGTATTAATGAAATATTAAAGGGTGGTGATTGGGAAATTCTTTCTGAAAAAATTGCGAGTAAGTTGAATCGCTGCGAAATCGAAAAACAAGAAAAAGTTTCAGGTATTGCTACTTTAAAGAAAGGAAACTTGATTCAAGTCATAGGGGCAAAGGATGATAAAATTATCTGCGTTTTAACTAAAGTTGAAAATGATCCATATATTGATGAAGATAGTCTTGATTTATCCTCTGGGTTGCCGGTCAAAAAAAACAGAGTCCAAAAATCTTGCTACATTGAGTTTGATAAAAAAACTTCATTTATGGAAATGATTTTATCTGATAGCCTTCCTAAAATTTCAGAGTATTGGTGGTCTTCTTTTTTAGCCTCTATACCAGTTATAGAATCTTTAGAAAATACTAAGAAAGCTTATTTAGCAATTGATGATCTTTTAAAAAGAAAGATTAAAAGTAAATCTGATACAGATTATTGGTATCTTAGGAATGACATAAACTCTTACTTTTCAAATAAAGAGGCCTTTCTTTTTAATGAAGTTGTTGAAATATTTGAGTCTTATAAAGCTGATAATGAAGATGTAAAAGAGTTCTTGCCAGTATTTATTGAAGAGTTAAAAAAATTACCTAGAACAAAAAAGTTTGATACTCAGTTTGATTTAGATACAAAAGATATTTCTGCACGGCTCAAACGTAAGATAGTTTTGGATCCGAATATTGAGTTGCGCATTACTGGGGGGATTGCTGATATTAAAGAGAAAATTATTCCAGATAAGGATGAAAAAGGGGTGTTCATCAAAATATACTCTAAAGAAGGATATAATGCCTTCAAGAATGAGTAAGTAAAATGACTATTATTGTTAAGGCAGTTTCTGATAGCTTCGGTAATCTCGAAGAGTTAGGCGTGTCTGAAAACTTTGTTAAATATAGTTGTACCTTGAAAGTTAATGGCTCATCTTTTGATGGTGAGTCATTTAAAGCTAGGATTGCTAAGGTTCATTCAGTTTTGTATAAGGAGTTTCAACAAAAATTCGAATACGCTCGTTTAATTTGTCGAATTGGTTTGAGTAATCCAATATCAATTTCATTAACTGACCCAGCTTTATCAGAAGAAAATTTATCTGATATTAAAGATAGCTTTTTTAGTTTTGATAATGAAAGTGATCATATTGAACTAGATTTTGATATAACGAAAGAAAAATATAAAGTTAATTATATTTTATCTCTTAAAAAGTTTTTTGATTATTTGTATGGACTTTCTTTTGAAGAGTCTTTGGTCCAGTGGAGTTTTTTAAGTTATTATAATTCTATTTCTTTCTTTTTTTGGGATGATTGTATTAATTTTTCATCTAGTACAATTAATTTTTATAATGTGAATGAAAGTTTTTTAGCGAGAAATATAGATTTTGATAGGGAGAAATATATAACTTTAAGAGATAAGACCTCCTACTTTAAAAATAATAAGTCAATTACGTTAATTCCAGTAGATTTTTCATTTGGAAAGCAGGTTCCAGTTGAGTTTGGGGAATATTTTAATAAGTTGAAGATAGCTTTGTTGTCCATTTTTTTAGCAGATAGTTCTGAAATAAATGGTAATATTTTAAGTTATCGCTTAAAAGGTTATAAACTTATCTCTGATAAAGTTGATGTAAATCATATAGATCTTAAATCAATAGATGAACTGTATAATATATTTATGTGGTCATATAATGATGGTAACTTTATTGATAAAATTGGCTTGGCTAGAAATATTGTTACTATTCATACAAATGAAAAATCTATATTTAGTGTGGAAGAGGGAACATTAAACTCCTTGTCTTCAGGGTATGATATTTACCTAAAAGATAATGTAAAACAATATATTGATATAAAAAATAAATTATCAGAATTCATTGTTGCACAGTCTGACAAGTCTATAGAAATTACAAAGAATATGTATGCTGGTCTGAAACTAACTTTATGGACCTTGATTACTTTTTTTATGGTGAATTTTATTTCTAAAATATTTAAGTTAGATAGTGGTTCAATTGTTTTTTCTAATCAAGCTCTTGCTATTTCAATTGTTTTTATCATTATTTCTTTTATATATTTGGTGATTTCTTGGTTGGAGGTTGATTCAGATATAAAAAATATGAAGGAACGATTTGATTTGGTGGAGGGGCGATATAAGGATTTGTTGGATATTAAGGACTTGGAGAAAGCTTTGAAAAAAGATCAAGTTTTTGATCAACAATCTAATTGGATTAAGGATAAAAGAAAGGTATATACAATTGCTTGGAGTATAATAAATTTGGTACTTATTATCTCTGCTTGGTTGTTCTGGTATTACTTTTAAGTAAAGCTAGGTCATAAAAAAACCGCCATTTACGGCGGTTTTTTTATGAGCAGATAATCCAACTTACCAGCTTAACGCACCACCAGTTTGGTAGTCAGTTACACGCGTCTCGAAGAAATTCTTCTCTTTACGCAAGTCCATCATCTCAGACATCCATGCAAATGGGTTTGTTACCCCAGCAAATTGCTCTGGTAAACCAAGCTGAGACAAACGACGGTTACAGATGAACTTCAAGTATTCTTCCATCATGCTTGCATTCATGCCCAATACACCACGTGGCATCGTGTCACGAGCATATTCGATCTCAAGCATTGTACCTTCAAGAATCATTTGAATCACTTCTTGTTGGAAAGTTGCTGTCCACAAGTGAGGGTTTTCGATCTTGATCTGGTTGATCATATCGATACCAAAGTTCAAGTGCATTGATTCATCACGTAAGATGTATTGGAATTGCTCAGCAACACCATTCATCTTGTTACGGCGACCCATACTCAAGATTTGAGTAAAACCACAGTAGAAGAAGATCCCTTCAAGTACACAATAGAACGCGATCAAGTTACGAAGTAAAATTTGATCGTTCTCAGGCGTGCCTGTATGGAAAGTTGGATCACTCAAAGACTGTGTATATTTCAAGCCCCAAGCTGCTTTACGCGCAACAGATGGAACTTCACGATACATGTTGAAGACTTCGCCTTCGTCCATACCTAAAGATTCGATACAGTATTGGTAAGCATGTGTGTGAATTGCTTCTTCAAATGCTTGACGCAAGATGTACTGACGACATTCAGGATTCGTAATATGACGGTAAATCGCCAATACCAAGTTGTTTGCAACTAACGAGTCCGCAGTCGAGAAGAAACCTAAAGAACGCATGATGATTGTACGCTCATCTTCGGTTAAGCCATTTTCAGACTTCCAAAGCGCGATATCGTGGTTCATGTTGACTTCTTGTGGCATCCAGTGGTTTGCACATCCGTCTAGGTATTTCTGCCAAGCCCACTCGTATTTAAATGGAACAAGTTGGTTCAAGTCCGCACGACAGTTGATCATTGCTTTATCATCAACTTGAACGCGCTGTGCGCCCATTTCGAGTTCTTCTAAACCAGGTGCAACATCTAAATGTTCTAAGGCTTCAGATGCTCGAGCCAACGAATTGGTTGGATTTGTTGATCGCACGGAATCGGTTCCAGCGGGTTGTGCAGCTGCCACACGCGGCGATGATGGCTCTGCATCAGATACCACCTGCGTATTAACCGTTTTTTGCGAGTCGAGGGACGTAGACTTGTGTTCAGGTGTAGTCGGTTTTTGCGAATCATCTTCAAAATCGTCCCAACTTAGGATAGACATTTTTCGTTCTCTCTTCGTTGTGTATAGCCGTTAGACATCACTAAACAACGATGTCTTAAAATATACGCTTATTTTGTGTAAGCAAAATTAAGTTTTATTGATATTTATTTCAAAGGCGAATTCACGCCAACATCCCTAAGACTTATTTTGCTTACGCTGTTGTTTACGAATGGCTAAAAATGCATAGACCATCGGTACATAAAAGAAAATAAAAGCAAAGATTAAAACCGCAAGTCCCAACATATAGTTATGGCTGATATGCAACATAATCTTTGCCTCTACTTCAATATTTTAACGCTCTCAAATTTCCTTTAAACAAAGCGGATTTTTATTTCCGCATTTGCTTCGAGGAATTCCCCTCCGTTGAGGAGGGGTTAAGCGAGTCTTACTGACAAGCTTCACAATCTGGATTGTCGATTGAACATGCCATTGGTACTGGAGCAGCAGTGGTAAAACCATCTTCTTCAGCTTGAACTTCTGGTTTTTTGTCTTCAACTGCTTGAGCTGCAACCACAGGTGCTTCAACAGATGCTGGTTTAACAGCATTTAATGCACCTGTATTGATTGTTGATTTCTCAGCAGATGTTGCACCCAAAGCTCGGAGGTAGTAAGTCGTTTTAAGACCACGTAACCATGCCATCTTATACGTGATGTCAAGTTTCTTACCATTTGCACCAGCGATGTAAAGGTTAAGCGACTGTGCTTGGTCGATCCACTTCTGACGACGTGAAGCAGCATCTACGATCCAACGCGTATCCACTTCAAACGCAGTTGCAAAGATTGCTTTTAATTCTTCAGGAATACGCGCGATCTTTTGTACTGAGCCTTCGAAGTGTTTTAGGTCATTCACCATCACTGTGTCCCAAAGACCACGTTCTTTTAATGCACGAACAAGGTAAGGATTGATCACAGTGAACTCACCAGAAAGGTTCGATTTCACATATAAGTTTTGGAATGTTGGCTCAATAGATTGAGACACACCACAAATGTTTGAAATAGTTGCTGTAGGTGCAATTGCCATCACATTTGAGTTACGCATACCATCTTTTTGAACTTTAGAACGTAAGCTGTCCCAGTCCAAACGTTGTGTACGGTCAACTTCAAACATGCGCTCTGGACGAGATTTTGCAACAAGCTCTAAAGAGTCGATTGGAAGAATCCCTTGATCCCACAATGAACCTTTGAATGTTGAATAAGAACCACGTTCGATCGCAAGGTTGCTTGAAGTTTCGATTGCGTAATAGCTAATCACTTCCATCGATTCGTCAGCGAAATCAACAGCTGCATCTGAACCATAAGCGATGCCCATTTCATAAAGTGCATCTTGGAAGCCCATGATACCCATACCCACTGGGCGGTGTTTCATGTTTGAGTTTTTCGCTTGTGGTACAGCATAGTAGTTAATGTCGATGACGTTATCGAGCATACGTACTGCTGTTTTAATCGTGCGAGCTAATTTCTCACGATCTAACACACCACCTTGAACGTGTTGTACAAGGTTGATCGAACCTAAGTTACATACCGCGATTTCATCTTGGTTTGTATTTAAAGTGATTTCTGTACACAAGTTCGATGAGTGAACTACACCAACGTGTTGTTGTGGTGAACGCAAGTTACATACGTCTTTGAATGTGATCCATGGATGACCTGTTTCAAACAACATTGAAAGCATTTTGCGCCATAAATCTTTTGCACGTACTTTCTTGTGTAGCATGTTTTGTTCTTTTGCTACCGCTTCATAGTGTGCATAGCGCTCAGCAAACTCAGCACCAGTTAGATCGTGAAGATCAGGTACTTCTGAAGGTGTGAATAGTGTCCACTCAGCATCTTCAAACACACGTTGCATGAATAAATCTGGAACCCAGTTTGCAGTATTCATATCGTGTGTACGACGACGGTCATCACCCGTGTTTTTACGTAGCTCTAGGAATTCTTCAACGTCTAAGTGCCAAGTTTCTAAGTATGCACATACTGCACCTTTACGCTTACCACCTTGGTTTACCGCAACAGCAGTATCATTGGCAACTTTAAGGAATGGAACAACACCTTGAGACTTGCCGTTTGTGCCTTTGATATAAGAGTTCAACGCACGAACAGGTGTCCAGTCATTTCCTAAACCACCTGCCCATTTTGATAGCATAGCGTTATCACGCATTGCACCATAAATGTCGTACAGGTCATCACCAATTGTTGTTAAGTAACAGCTTGATAATTGTGGGCGTAATGTACCTGAGTTAAACAGGGTAGGCGTAGAAGCCATATAGTCGAAGCTAGACAATAAGTCATAGAATTCGATTGCACGGTCTTCTTTATTTTCTTCATTGAGCGCAAGACCCATTGAGACACGCATAAAGAATAATTGTGGTAACTCAAAACGCACGCCATTTGAATGGATGAAGTAACGATCAAATAAAGTTTGTAGACCTAAATAGGTAAACTGGTTTGAGCGTTCTGGTTTGATCGCAGCAGCTAATTTAGCAAGGTCGAAATTCAGCAAATCTTCTGAAAGTAAATCCAGCTCGATACCTTTCTTTAAGAAAGTTTCTAAAGCATTGCCTTCAAGTGTATCTGAAGGTAGACCCAAGAATTCAAGACCTGTGCTCACCAATTCATTTGATAATAAACGTGCAGTCACATAAGTATAGTTTGGCTCTTGTTCGATACGCGTACGGGTCGCCATCATCATGGTCGTCGCGATATCGCTTTCTTTTACGCCGTTATATAAGTTTTTAACGGTCTCATCAACGATCGCTTGAACATCAATCCCTTCCAAACCTTCACTTGCAGTCTGGATGGTTGCAGTCAACGCATCAAGATCTAATGGCTGGAGCTGGCCATTGCTGTCAGTGATTTGTAATGTTGGATGGTGGTTTGCGCCTGCTTGCTGACGAGCAGATGCACGTTGTTCACGATAAATGACGTATGCACGAGCAACTTTTTGTTCGCCAGTACGCATCAGCGCTAACTCAACTTGATCTTGAATTTCTTCAATATGAATCGTACCGCCAGAAGGTAAACGGCGGTTGAAAGTGTTCATAACCATCTCTGTGAGTTGAGAGATACGGTCATGGATACGACTAGAGTCAGTACCTTGTTGACCTTCAACGGCTAAAAATGCTTTCCCAATCGCAACAGAAATTTTCTCGGCATTAAATGTCGCAATCTCACCGGTGCGCTTAATGACCTGAAGTTGGCCAGGAGTAGAAGTGATGATGCTCATGTCAGCATAGCTCCATTATCATCTATTTTTATGTTCATGGACCGTTTGAATCGAGCAAAAAGTATGCCACGATGTTTGAGGGATAAACACAATACTTAGTGGTTAAAGTTTATTTTCAACACAAGATACGGGATTTTTGGCAGCAGATCAATCCTTGACATTTTGGTAAAGTTTTTTTCATGTCTTAACTGCTGAATTCACAGGCACATAGCATATCAAAGCAGTTAAAAAAGGCTTATAGATAACTCTGTGGATAACTCAAAAAACAAACACTTAAATTATTTTTGGATAGATAAGAAACAAATTGTTTAATACTGGTACAAAATCTATACTCAATATTCATCCTATTTAAAAGTAGCTGTAAAAATAGAAAAATATATTAAAATTCATAATTTTAATAAAAATATAACAAAACTATGTAGGCGTGTATCAGTTTGGTGAACGCCTACTTGTTTACAATGTAAACGTGTGTATATTGCAAATCATAAACCAATGTATCTGTCAGATTTTTATAGATAGATTCTCTCCAATTGTAGGGGCAAACAAATGAGCCAAGAAGAAAAGTTACCGAAGATTTTGATCGTTGAAGATGACGAACGTTTAGCGCGCTTAACACAAGAGTATTTGATCCGTAACGGTTTAGAAGTTGGGGTTGAAACTGATGGTAATCGTGCCATTCGTCGCATTATTAGTGAGCAACCAGATTTAGTGGTGCTAGACGTGATGTTACCGGGTGCAGATGGTTTAACCGTTTGTCGAGAAGTTCGTCCACATTATCACCAACCGATCTTGATGCTTACTGCACGTACTGAAGATATGGATCAGGTACTTGGTTTAGAAATGGGCGCAGATGACTATGTTGCCAAGCCTGTTCAACCGCGTGTATTACTCGCGCGTATCCGTGCATTATTGCGTCGTACAGACAAAACTGTAGAAGATGAAGTTGCACAGCGTATTGAGTTTGACGATCTTGTCATTGATAACGGTGGTCGCTCAGTAACGTTAAATGGCGATTTAGTCGACTTCACAAGTGCTGAATATGACTTATTATGGTTATTAGCTTCAAACGCTGGTCGTATTTTATCTCGTGAAGATATCTTTGAACGTTTACGCGGTATTGAATACGATGGTCAAGATCGTTCAATCGATGTTCGTATTTCTCGTATTCGTCCAAAAATTGGTGATGACCCAGAAAATCCAAAGCGTATTAAAACAGTGCGTAGTAAAGGTTATTTATTCGTTAAAGAAACCAACGGGATGTAAATCTCATTCTTCAGAGCTTTAATCACGCCGTACTTTTCAAAGAAAAGCTTACCTCCCTTGATCAGTGGGAGGTGAGGGGTGATTCAAAATTGGCTTGGAACTATTTACCTTATGGTGAGTCGAGTACTTAAAAACAGCATATTCTTGCGTATTTATGCTGGGTTGGTTGTATTGGTTGTTGTGGTTGCCGCATTTTGTTATTTGTTGGTGCAAATCATTAACTACCAAAGAGCGCAAGAATATCGCGAGTCTCTTACAGATGGTATTTCGTATGTCATCAGTGAGGGGGTATCTCGTCAGCCAGAAAAACAACAAAAATTAGATTGGATCTCAGATGCTTCTGATTTGTTGGAATTGCCGATCTATTATGTTGGTGCTGAGCGCGTAGAACTTTCTCGTACGGAGAAGAAACGAATTGCTGAGCAAAAATCGGTGGTTCGCTACGATGCAAATAATGGTATTGGTTATATCATTATTGGATTAAAAGATGATCCAGAGCATTTTATTTATATCAAAGTAGATAAGATCGGTGAGCGTCAAATGAAGGCGCTGCCAATTTTTGTGCTGGATTATTTGATTTTTTATCCGGGACAAGAACGAGAATATTTAGCCAAAATCAAAAAGCATTTCTACTATCCAATTGAAATTGCAAATATTCGAGATATCAATTTAGATTCAGAGCAAATTGGTCGTCTGCGTCAAGATCAGAGTGTGCTTCTATATAAAGATAGTGCAACTGTGCGTGGTACGACGATCTCGATTGTTTCACCAATGCCAAATCATCCTGCCCAAGTGCTGATACTCGGCCCAGTTCCAATGTTTAATTGGATGCCGTTCCAACTTTCAGCTGGTATTACCTTATTTAGCTTGTTCTTATTGAGTCTTGGTGTATATGGTTTGATTTTGCCGCTTGAACGTAAGATTCGTCAGGTGCGTTATGCCTTGAATAAAATGAAGTCTGGAGATCTTTCATTGCGTGTGCCTATTGAAGGTACGGATGAAATGGCAAACTTGGCGTCAAGTTATAACAACATGTCAGATCATATCCAGCGTTTGATCGAAGCACAGCGAGAATTAATGCGTGCGGTATCGCATGAGTTAAGGACGCCTGTTGCCCGTATTCGTTTTGGTATGGAAATGTTGGCTGAAGAAGATGACTATAGTTATCGTATTCAACAAGTCGATATGATTGATAAAGATATCGAAGCTTTGAATACTTTGATTGATGAAATCATGACCTATGCCAAGCTAGAGCAGGGGACACCATCACTCGATATTGAAGATATTGTCTTGGTGGAAGTGCTGGATCAAGTTGCAATGGAAACGGAAGCATTGAAAACTCAAAAAGAAATCGAGTTGATTGCACCGCCATTATCATTGCGAGTTGATGCTGAGCGACGTTATCTACATCGTGTTGTGCAGAATCTTGTTGGAAATGCAGTGCGCTATTGTGACAATAAAGTTCGCATCAGCGGTGGTATTCGTGCTGATGGCAAGGCTTATGTATGTGTTGAAGATGATGGCCCAGGGATTCCTGAGCAAGAGCGAGCGCGGATCTTTGAAGCCTTTGCACGTTTAGATGATAGCCGAACCCGTGCTTCTGGCGGTTATGGACTAGGTCTGTCAATTGTAAGTCGAATTGCATATTGGTTTGGTGGCGAGATACAAGTTGATCAAAGTCCTAACCTCGGTGGTGCTCGATTTATCATGACATGGCCAGCAAAACGTTATAAACAGCATGTGAAAAAATAAAACCCCAATATTGGGGTTTTGATCAAAAGCTTACTATTCTTGCACCGAAGAGTCTGGTTCTATCAATGGATGGCCAGACTTTAAGTTTTTTAGCGCATCTGCATTAAAGTCAATGAGCAAAGCATTGTTCTTAATATCAATTTTATATTTTTCAATAAGTGCTGTGTCACCATTCAGGGTTTCTACTTTATACGCATCAGCAATATTCAGAATACCTTCAAGATTTGTCGTTGTCGCAGCAAAATCCTCTCTAAAAACTTCGTATATATCTCTTAAGTCGAAAATCGCATTGTCAGCATCAGGATGTTTTCGGATATAACTTTCAACGTGACGCATCAAGAGCTGTGAAAAAAAGAAATAATCTGAGTCATGTGTGTATTCTAGATGCATATTTTTCTCCTTGTTTGCTTCTTTTAGAATACTCATCTATTCGGTCAGCAGTGTATAAAGTTAATTAAACTATGTAGCTGAATTGCAACATATTATGTCGAAAATACCACTTGGTTACGACCTTGTCGTTTTGCTTGATAAAGTGCATCGTCTGCTTGCTTAAATAATTGCTCAATCGAATGTTGATTTTCAGGTGTGCAAATGCAAATTCCGATACTGAGTTGAATAGAAAACTGTTGTTTTTTGTCGAGTTGAATAGGGGTGTTACTGACTTGTTGACGAATACGCTCAGCACATTGATAGACCACATCAGGATTTGTGTCGGCGATAAATATTGCAAACTCTTCACCGCCCAATCTTCCCAGTAAATCATTTGGAGCTAACAGTGCTTGAATGTTTTGCACACAACTTTGTAGTGCGAGATCTCCCGCTTGATGCCCATAGTTGTCATTTACCTGTTTGAAGTGATCAATATCTAGCATTAGAAAAGCAGTGGTTTGTGATGCATTGGATGCTTGGTGCTGTAAGAGTTGTACAGACTGTAGAAACTGGCGACGCGTTAAGCTTGACGTTAACTCATCATGGGCAATGGTATGTTGTAGCTCTTGAATCAATTTGCTTCGAACCATGTTGATGCTGGAGACGGTCAAAGGAGCGATCGTCATCATAATTAATCCAAGGCGAATGGAAATCGTATTGTTGAGATATTGTTCTGGATAAAGTAATAAATAGTTTTGAGAAACATGGTAAATCACAAAAGCGCAGCTTATCGAAGTGATAATAGCAACTGAAAAATGACGATAGCGAAGTGCACACCAAATCAGTGCAGCGATTGGGTAAAGAAGTGAGCCGGGGCCATTGTCATAATAACCTACAGCAATAGAAAAAATAACGGCAAATAGGGGGAGGCTTTCTTGAACAGTTTGTGTTTTAAACTCAATAAGTTGTTGCTTGAATTCTGAAAAACGTGGCGCACTGATGATTGCGGGTAAAAGCAATAGTGCGTTTTGAATTTCAGCGGTAAACCAATAACCAAAATCTATCCAAAATGAACCTAAAGAAAATTGAGTATTCATATATGGAAGTGTACTTGCCGCAAACAACGAACTTGCTAAACCACCAATACAGCAAAAGCTAAATAAGGTTAAATAAAAGTAGCCTTGGTGCGTCGAGCGAATATAGGAATTAAACTTTATATAAAGTATTAATGTGGTGATGACATAAACTAAATTGGCCGAGTTTAAGCATAGGTTTAGTAAAAAGGGTGTACCTTGTAATGCATCAGCTAAAAGATAACCAACAGCAGCACCGATAAAACTAATTGGATGGCGGGTTTGTGGAAATCGAATTAATAACCCAAGAAATACAGAGTTTGCTGGCCAGAAGGAGGCAAGAAAAGTGAGATGACGTGTGGCGATCCCAAGCAGACAACAAAGTAGAATGACCCCAGTAAAGAGTGTAAATAGTTGGAAAAATGACTGTGGTTTTAACGCTAGGTTCGCTCGTGACATCCTGACGTATTTCTATAGGGGGATAAGGTTGGCTATTATATAAATTTTGTTCAAAATTTCATCATAAATTTATATTAATGCAGTGATTTAGTTCATCGCGCAAGAATTTTGAACATTGGCTATAAAATAAGAATGTTTTTAATGCATGAATAAAGAAAAAAATGATCAATATTGTGCATTTGATTTGATTATTCGATTTTTGGGGGCGAATTAACAGTGATCTTGGATATATCCACAAATTTATGGACAAAATCATCCGAAAGACTAAAGCGCTTCAACTAGCATGAGAAATTAGAAATCAGGTACAATTGGCGGGATTAATTTTGTGTTTGGTGTATTTGAAGGCCAATACATACATTCTTTGTTAAAAATAGGCCTGCCAGGAGTTATCCCCGCATGAGTGCCATTACTCCATACGATTGGGCAATTATTGCCTTCGTGATCGGCGTTACATTTCTTTGCGTTTTTATGCTCACTGTTCCCTTACTCCTAGGGGGTAAAGCATGGGGACGTGCAAAGCAAGAGCAGTTTGAATCAGGTGTAGTTAGTGCGGGCGGTGCTCGTATCCGCTTGTCAGCCAAATTCTATTTAGTTGCAATTTTCTTTGTGGTTTTCGATTTAGAAGCCCTCTATCTCTATGCTTGGGCAACTTCAGTACGTGAAGTTGGTTGGGTTGGTTTTGCAACTGCTGCAGTCTTTATTCTCGTTTTATTAATTGGTCTGATTTATGAACTTTCAACTGGCGCGCTGAACTGGGCACCTTCTGATCGTCGTAAAGCGGCAGGTATTAAAACGAATATCGGTTCGCCAAATATGAATATTGCTGATATTACTCGATTCAATAACATTGAAGAGTTGGTTGTCGATCCTACTGGTCATATTCCAGCACAGTCTTCTGGTCGTGTTAAATCTAAAACACCGACTACATCATCATCTGAACAGGAGTAAGTCGGGATGAAATATACTTTAACCCGTGCGAATCCGGATGCCGATCAATATCCATTACAAGATCGTCAAATCGTAACTGATCCTCTTGAGGAAGAAGTTAATAAAAGCGTGATGATGACACGTCTTGAAGATGTGTTGCATACAGCAGTGAACTGGGGGCGTAAAAACTCTTTGTGGCCATTTAACTTTGGTACATCTTGCTGCTACGTTGAGTATGCAACGACATTAACAGGCGTACATGACTTGTCACGTTTCGGTGCTGAGGTTATTCGTGCTTCACCACGACAAGCGGATTTGATGATCGTTGCAGGAACCTGCTTTGTCAAAATGGCACCTGTAATTCAACGTTTGTATGAACAAATGCTTGAGCCTAAATGGGTGATTTCAATGGGTGCTTGTGCTAACTCTGGTGGTATGTACGACATCTATTCTGTGGTTCAAGGTGTAGACAAAATCATTCCTGTTGATGTGTACATCCCGGGTTGTCCACCTCGTCCAGAAGCATTAATCCAAGCATTGATGTTACTTCAAGACCAAATTCAATTAGAGCGCCGTCCACTTTCAGCCGTTATTGGTGATGATCTTCAGCCTGTGTATAAGCCAAAGATGATGCCAGAACGTGATCGTAAAAATGCTGATCGTATTGCGGTGAAAAACCTACGCTCTATGGATGAAATTAAATAATTTTAACGATGAGTTTTTGACATATTCGTGATGAATATGGTCATCGAAAAAATTGCCAGAATTTGTATTAAATAGGAAGCCAAGCCAATGGCTGAAACTGACATTGCTATGCCAGAATCAACGCAAGTTGATTCACGCCCAGCATTTGCAATCGTAGAAGAGCTCAAAACCAAATTTGGTGAGAATTTCTACGTGCAGGCGACTTTTGAAGAGTTTCCAACAGTCTGGGTTGAGCGCGCACGCGTGCAAGAAGTCCTCATGTTCCTCCGTAAAGTGGAACGTCCTTATGTGATGTTGTTTGACTTGTCTGCGGTTGATGAGCGTTTACGTGTTCATCGTGACGGGTTACCAGCATCTGACTTCACTGTGTTCTATCATTTATTATCGTTAGAGCGTAATAGTGACATTCGTATTAAAGTTGCATTGAATGAAAATGATTTAAGCATTCCAACTGCAACTAACATTTGGCCAAATGCCAACTGGTACGAACGTGAAGCATACGATATGTTCGGTATTGATTTCGCAGGGCATCCAATGCTCCGTCGTATCTTGCTACCAACTTATTGGGAAGGTCATCCTTTACGTAAAGAATATTCTGCGCGTGCGACAGAATATACCCCGTATATGCAAGACCAAGCGAAGCAAGATTTCGAACAAGAACATTTACGCTTTGTGCCAGAAGACTGGGGTCTAAAACGCGGGAACGATGACGAAGACTTCATGTTCTTGAACTTAGGTCCTAACCACCCATCTGCACATGGTGCGTTCCGTATCGTTTTACAGCTGGATGGCGAAGAAGTTAAAGACTGTGTGCCTGATATTGGTTATCACCACCGTGGCGTGGAAAAGATGGCTGAACGTCAAACATGGCATTCATTCATTCCTTATACGGATCGTGTCGACTACCTTGGTGGTTGTGCGCAAAACATGCCATATGTTATGGCTGTTGAGCAGCTTGCAGGGATTAAAGTACCTGAGCGTGCACAAGTGATTCGTGTCATGTTGAACGAGCTATTCCGTATCAACAACCATTTACTTTACTGTGGTACAGCAATTCAGGATGCGGGTGGTATGACCCCTGTATTCTACATGTTCGCTGACCGTCAAAAAGTCTATGACATCGTTGAAGCGATTACGGGTTACCGTATGCACCCAGCATGGTTCCGTATCGGTGGTACAGCACACGACCTTCCAAATAACTGGCAAAAGTTAGTTAAGGAACTGTTGGAGTGGATGCCGAAACGCTTGAATGAGTACTATACCGCTGCGCTTAAAAACTCAGTATTTATTGGTCGTACCCGCAATGTTGCGCAATACGATGCAAAATCTGCGTTGGCATGGGGTATTACAGGTACTGGTTTACGTGCGACAGGTATTGATTTTGATGTTCGTAAATATCGTCCATACAGTGGCTATGAAAACTTCGACTTTGATGTTCCAGTGGAATATGAAGGCGATGCTTATGCACGTGTCTTGGTTCACTTCCGTGAAATTACTGAATCATTAAAAATCATTCAGCAGTGTTTGGATAATATGCCTTCTGGTCCATATAAAGCGGATCACCCATTGGCAGTTCCACCACCGAAAGACAAGACATTACAAGATATTGAAACCTTGATTACGCACTTCTTAAGCGTGTCATGGGGCCCTGTAATGCCTGCGGGTGAAGCATCATTTATGACTGAAGTGGTGAAAGGGGCAAGTACGTATTACCTCACATCAGATAAGTCAACAATGAGCTATCGTACCCGTATTCGTACACCAACGTTCACACACTTACAGCAAATTCCTTCCGTGATTAACGGCAGCTTGGTATCTGACTTGATCATTTACTTAGCAACCATTGACGTGGTTATGGCTGATGTGGATCGCTAGGGATAAACGATTATGATGATTTTGACTGATAAAAAACCACGTGTGAATGTTGAAGGAATTTTGACTGCTGACGAAATTCATGAAATTGAACATCACATTGGTCACTATCCGTACCCACGCGCAGCCTCTTTGGATGCATTGAAGTGTGTACAACGCCGGAATGGTTGGGTAGATGATGCACAAATGAATGCAATTGCGCAGTTGTTGACTATGAGCGTGGCGGATCTTGAAGGTGTTGCAACCTTCTATAACCGTATCTACCGTCAACCAGTTGGCCGCCATGTAATTCTATTGTGTGACTCAATTGCATGCTTCTTGATGGGTGCAGAAACTTTAGCTGAAGCATTTCAGCGTGAGTTGGGTATCCAGTATGGACAAACCACAGCAGATGGTCGTTTTACCTTGCTCCCAATTTGCTGCCTAGGCAACTGTGACAAAGGTCCAACGTTAATGATTGATGAGGATACGCATGGTCTTGTAGACGTATCATCAGTTAAACAGTTATTGGAGAAGTATGTATGAATACTGAACCAAAACCAATTTATGGCGACGGTAATCCAGAAACTCATCCGCTGACTTGGCGTTTGAGCAAACAAGAACACGTTCGCGCTGCTGATGACTACGAAGCACTTGAAGGTTATGCTGGCTTTAAAAAAGCCTTGAGCATGCCACCAAAAGACGTGCTTGAAGTCATTAAAGCTGCAACGGTCAAAGGTCGTGGTGGTGCAGGTTTCCCAGCAGGGATTAAATGGTCATTGATGGCACCAAATGATGGTGGTCCACGCTATTTGATCTGTAATGCCGATGAAATGGAACCAGGTACTTTTAAAGACCGTTTGTTGATGGAAAAACTTCCTCATCAATTGATCGAAGGCATGCTGATTGCAGGTTATACCTTAGAAGCAACTCAAGGTTACATCTTCATTCGTGGTGAATATGTTGAAGCCGCTCAATATTTAAATGAAGCATTAGAGCAAATCCGTGCCAAAGGTTACTTGGGTGACAACATCCTTGGAACAGGCTGGAACTTCGATATGCATGTTCACACAGGTGCTGGTCGTTATATCTGTGGTGAAGAAACGGCATTAATCAACTCATTGGAAGGCCGTCGTGCGAACCCTCGTACTAAACCACCATTCCCGCAAGTTGCAGGAGCATGGGGTCGCCCAACGATTGTAAACAACGTTGAGACCTACAATAACTTGCCTGCAATTATGTTGCGTGGTCCAGAGTGGTACATCAACTTATCAGCACATAAATCTAAAGACCCAGGTACTAAGATTTACGGTGCTTCTGGCAAAGTAAAATTCCCAGGACTTTGGGAACTGCCTTTTGGTACAACTGCGCGCGAAGTGATTGAAGATCATGCGGGCGGTATGCGTGACGGTTTAACGTTGAAAGCATGGTTACCAGGTGGTGCATCAACAGATTTCTTAGCGGCTGAACATATTGACTTGCCTATGGATGCGGAAAGCATCATGAAAGCAGGTTCACGTCTAGGTACGTGTTTGTTGATGGTTGTTGATGAAACTCAATGTATGGTTTCTGCTACACGTAATTTAGAAGAATTCTTTGCGCGTGAATCTTGTGGTTTCTGTACACCATGCCGTGATGGTTTACCTTGGGCAGTGAAAGCGCTTAAAGCACTCGAAACAGGCGAAGGTAAGAAGGAAGATATCGACCATTTACAAGAACTGACTCGTAAATTATGGATCGGTAAAACTTTCTGTGCTCACGCACCAGGTGCGATGGAGCCGCTTATGGGCGCACTTAAATATTTCCGTAGCGAGTTTGAGGCAAAGGTTAAAACCCATGCTCCAGCTCTAGACGTAGAACAAGCTTAAGGAATTCGACTATGGCTACAATTCATGTCGATGGAAAATCGTATGAAGTCAACGGCTCAGAAAACTTGCTACAAGCATGTCTTAGCCTTGGCATCGACATCCCGTATTTTTGTTGGCACCCATCCTTAGGTTCTGTTGGTTCTTGTCGTCAATGTGCGGTGACTCAGTATGCAAATCCTGAGGACACACGTG
Source organism: Acinetobacter venetianus RAG-1 = CIP 110063 (assembly GCF_000368585.1). Lineage (GTDB taxonomy): Bacteria > Pseudomonadota > Gammaproteobacteria > Pseudomonadales > Moraxellaceae > Acinetobacter > Acinetobacter venetianus. The sequence continues at coordinate 1,858,260 of NZ_KB849558.1, read as the reverse complement.
GACGTTTGGTGATGTCATGTATGACACCCGCTGCTGACAATACCTATATCTCGATTGAAGACAAAGAAGCAACGGATTTCCGTGCGTCGATCGTTGAATTCTTGATGACGAATCACCCACACGACTGTCCAGTGTGTGAAGAAGGTGGTCACTGTCATTTACAAGATATGACGGTAATGACTCAGCACGACCGTCGTCGCTATCGCTTTACCAAACGTACTCACTATAACCAAGAGTTAGGTTCGTTCATTGCGCATGAGATGAACCGTTGTATCGCTTGCTACCGTTGTGTGCGTTACTACAAAGACTATGCGGGTGGTACGGACTTTGGTGTATATGCCAATGCTTCACGTGTTTACTTTGGTCGTCCAGAATCAGGTACTTTAGAATCTGAATTCTCTGGTAACTTGACTGAAGTTTGCCCAACAGGCGTATTCACTGATAAAACACATTCAGCACGTTATAACCGTAAGTGGGATATGCAATATGCACCAAGCGTATGTCATGGTTGTTCTTCGGGTTGTAACATCTCTCCGGGTGAACGCTATGGTGAAATCCGTCGTGTTGAAAACCGTTTCAATGGCTCTGTAAACCAATACTTCCTTTGTGATAAAGGTCGTTTCGGTGTGGGTTATGTCAACCGTGAAGATCGTCCACGTCAACCACAATTCCGTAATGGTGAAACTGTTGCGAATGTGACTGTGGATCAAGCACTTGATCAAGTGATTGCACAGCTTCAAGGTAAGAAAGTATTAGGTATTGGTTCTCCACGCGCAAGCTTGGAATCAAACTACGCACTTCGCGAATTGGTTGGGCAAGACAACTACTCAACAGGGATGTCTCAAAAAGAGCAGAACTTGGCTGAGTTAGCTGCATCAATCATGCAAACGCAGGGTATTTACAACCCGAACATGCGTGAAATTGAAAGCTATGATGCCGTGTTGATCTTGGGTGAAGATTTAACTCAAACTGCGCCACGTATGGCTTTATCTGTTCGCCAAGCTGCGAAAAATAAAGCCAAAGAAATGGCGGCTGCAACACGTACGCCAGACTGGTTAGCTGAACCTGTACAACGTATTGGTCAAGATGCAAAATCTCCAATTTATATCCTTGCGGCTACGCAAACTCGTTTAGCAGATGTAGCAACGGGTGAAGTGGTTGCATCTCCAAATGATATTGCTCGTTTAGGTTTTGCTGTTGCTGCTGCGGTTAAAGGTGAGTCACTTGCTGGCCTAGCTGATGATGCAAAAGTATTTGCTCAAACCATAGCGGATACGTTGAAAGCTGCTAAAAAGCCATTGATTATCTCTGGTACAAGCTTACAAGATCCAGCGATTATGGAAGCAGCTGCACAAGTTGCACAGAATCTAGGTGAAAATGCGGGCTTGTCATTGACTGTTCCTGAAGTGAACACAATGGGCTTAGCATTGTTCGGTGGTTTAAGCCTAGAACAAGCTTTTGCACAAGATTATGATGCAGTCATTGTTGTAGAAAATGACTTAACGCGTCGTTTGCCAGTTGCTCAAGTTCAAGCTGCATTTGATAAAGCTCAAACTGTGATCGTTTTGGATCATAGTGAAACTGAGACTTTGAAACTTGCTGATATCGTACTTTCTGCTGCAAGCTTTGCTGAAGGTGATGGTACTGTTGTGAGCCAAGAAGGCCGTGCGCAACGTTTCTATCAAGTGTATGACCCAAGCTATTACAAGCCTGAATATGCGATCAAAGAATCATGGCGCTGGTTACATGCCGTTGAGACGGGTCTTAAAGGCAAAGCAGTCGATTGGACATTGTTGGACGATGTCATTGAAGACATCGTGAAAAATGTTCCTGTGCTTGCTGCAATTGAAGATGTTGCTCCAGATGCTGGTTATCGTATTCACGGTTTGAAAATTGCACGTGAACCACGCCGTTATTCTGGCCGTACAGCAATTCGTGCGCCTTTATCGATTCATGAACCAAAACAACCGACTGATCCAGATTCAGCATTAACGTTCTCTATGGAAGGTTATGTGGGTAATCAGACAGCATCTTCATTAGTACCATTCGCATGGTCTGCGGGTTGGAACTCTCCTCAAGCTTGGAACAAATACCAAGATGAGGTGGGTGGTCACTTAAAAGGTGGTGATTCAGGTGTACGTCTATTTGATCGCTTAGCAAAACGTCCTGCACGTAGCTATGTAGCACCGTCGGCTGTTGTTGTGAATCCTGAAAGCTTCCGTCTTGTACCAATGCACCATATTTTTGGTTCTGGCGAATTCACCATTAAAACACCTGCGATGGAATCTCGTATCCCTGAAGCAATGTTTGCGGTGGGTGAACAAGATGCGACACGTTTAAATGTTAAAGATGGTCAACGAATTACAGTTCAAGCGGGCGAAACTAGCATTAGTTTACCTGTGCAAGTGATTGAATATTTACCAACAGGCTATATTGGTTATCCAATTGGTTTAGCACCAACAGTTTCATTGGCAGAGCCAGTATCTGTGGCGGTAGGAGTGTAATTCATGAATCAAGAAATTATACGTCAAACGCCACTTTGGGCTGAAAATTGGCCAATTGCTTATTCAGTGATTCAAGCCATTGTGATCTTGCTTGTGGTGGTTTTGGTTGCTGCTTTGATGTCATTCATTGAGCGTCGTCTGTTAGCATTATGGCAAGACCGTTACGGTCCGAACCGTGTTGGCCCGGGTGGTATGTTCCAGATCGTTGCCGACATGCTCAAGATCATGTTTAAAGAAGACTGGACACCAAAGTTTGCTGACAAGCTCACTTTCCGTTTAGCACCAGCAGTTGCGATGGCAACTGCGGTACTCTCATTCATGGTCATCCCAGTGAGTCCTACACTAGGTGTTGCTGATATGAGTATCGGCCTATTGTTCTTTATGGCAATGGCGGGTATCGCAGTCTATGCGGTGTTATTTGGTGGTTGGTCTTCAAACAACAAATACTCATTACTTGGTGGTCTTCGTTCGGCTGCTCAAACCATTTCTTATGAAGTGTTCTTGGGTATCTCGTTGATGGGTGTGGTTGCAATCGCAGGTTCATTTAACCTTCGTGAAATCGTTGAAGCACAACGTGATATGTGGTTCATCATTCCGCAATTCTTAGGTTTCTTAATCTTCGTGGTTGCTGGTGTTGCTGTGACTCACCGTCATCCATTTGACCAACCAGAAGCTGAGCAAGAGTTGGCCGAAGGTTACCATGTTGAATATGGTGGTATGAAGTGGGGGATGTTCTTCGTTGCGGAATACGTCAACGTTGTTTTGATCTCAGCTTTGATCGTGACTTTATTCTTCGGCGGATGGCTTGCACCATTTAACTTAGAAATTCCATTTGTTCCACCAGTATTCTGGTTCGTGATTAAAACAGCATTCTTTGTAATGATGTTTGTCTTGGCGCGTGGTTCGTTAATGCGTCCTCGTTATGATCAAGTCATGAACTTTGGTTGGAAAGTGTGTTTGCCATTGGCGTTGGTCAACTTGTTGGTGACTGGTGCTGTGATTCTGATGAATCAGGCCTAGGACAGCAGGGAGTACAAAATGTATAAAATTCTAGCTGGATTCGGATCGATTGTTCGTTCGTTATGGATGGTGTTTAGCCATGTAACGCGTAAACGTGACACGATTTTATATCCAGAAGTACCGGCTGAACAAATTGTTCCACCACGCTATCGTGGTCGCATTATCTTAACGCGTGATCCTGATGGTGAAGAGCGTTGTGTGGCATGTAACCTTTGTGCGGTTGCTTGCCCAGTTGGCTGTATTTCATTACAAAAAGCGGAAAAAGAAGATGGACGTTGGTATCCAGAGTTTTTCCGCATTAACTTCTCACGCTGCATTTTCTGCGGTATGTGTGAAGAAGCATGTCCAACAACTGCAATTCAGCTCACACCAGATTTCGAACTTGGTGAATATGTACGTCAAGACTTAGTTTATGAGAAAGAAAACTTACTTATCTCTGGACCGGGTAAATATCCTGACTACAACTTCTACCGTGTAACAGGTATGGCGGTTAGCGGTAAAGAAAAAGGTCAAGCACAGAAAGAAAGTGCACCAGTTGATGTACGGAGCTTATTACCATGATGTGGCCATTTTATTTGATGGCGCTCGTGGCCATCGTTTCAACAGTTCGTGTTGTAACCAATACGAATCCAGTGCATGCACTTTTAAGTTTGATCGTTTCACTTCTTGCTGTTGCTGGTATTTTCATGATCGTGGGCGCGCCGTTTGCGGCTGCGCTTGAGATCATTGTTTATGCTGGTGCGATCATGGTTTTGTTCGTCTTCGTTGTCATGATGTTGAATCTTGGACAAGATACGATTGAACAAGAAAGCAAATGGTTGTCTTCGGATGCTTGGGCTTATCCAGCAATGTTGAGCTTTATTTTAGGCTTAATTTTGGTATGGATGCTAGGCGGTGAATACACCACAATTTCTGCACCTATGGGTACAGAAATTGTTGGGCCTAAAGCAGTCGGCCAAGCACTATTTACTCACTATCTATTATTGGTAGAAGTTGCCGCGATGTTATTGCTTGCAGCACTTGTTGCAGCATTCCACTTAGGCAAACGTGAACCAGGTGCAGAAGAGGATAAAGAATAATGGGACACATCCCTTTAGAACATGGTTTGATCGTTGCGACCATCCTTTTTGCACTGGGTTTTTACGGTGTAATGGTACGACGTAACTTTTTATTTATGCTTATGAGCCTCGAAGTGATGATGAATGCTGCTGCGTTAGCATTTGTTTTAGCGGGTAGCGTTTGGGCGCAGCCAGATGGACAAATCATGTTCATCTTGATTCTGACGCTTGCTGCTGCAGAGGCGTGTATCGGTCTTGCGATCGTCCTTCAGTTTTATCATCGCTTCCATCACTTGGATGTGGATGCTGCTAGTGAGATGCGCGGATGAGTACATTATATTTAACCGTTTTATTTCCGCTCATTGGTTTTATCCTGTTAGCGGCAGGGCGTGACAAACTCTCTGAAAATGTTGCCGCTATTATTGGTGTGGGTACAGTTGGTTTATCTGCTCTATTTGCTTTAATTGCAGGTATTGCATTTACCAACAGCGGCGAAGCAGTGTTTGTTCAACACCTTTGGACTTGGTTCAGTGTTGGCGGTTTTGAGCCAGGTATCAGTTTACACTTGGATGGTTTGTCATTACTCATGACAGGCATGATCACAGGTGTGGGTTTCCTGATTCATATTTTCGCATCATGGTATATGCGTGGTGAAGAAGGTTATGCGCGTTTCTTCTCTTATTTCAACCTATTCGTTGCCAGCATGTTGTTGTTGGTATTGGGTGATAACTTAGCGTTATTGTTCTTAGGTTGGGAAGGTGTTGGTCTGTGCTCATATCTGTTGATTGGTTTCTACTACTCTAACCCTGCAAATGGTTGGGCAGCAATCAAAGCATTTACAGTAACACGTGTGGGTGACGTATTTTTACTCATCGCATTGTTCTTGCTCTATCAACAATTTGGTACGTTGAATACACAGTACATCGTTGAAAATGCAGCAACTGTAATGACGCAAAGCTCATCATTGTCGATCTGGACAGCATTGATGTTGTTCTTAGGTGCGGCGGGTAAATCAGCGCAAATTCCATTACAAACTTGGTTAGCTGATGCGATGGCTGGTCCTACACCAGTATCTGCATTGATCCATGCTGCAACAATGGTTACAGCGGGTGTGTACTTATGCTGCCGTATGTTCTCTGTGATGGAAATGGCGCCAGAAGTAATGCAGTTCATCTCGATTACAGGTGCTGTGACTTTACTGGTTGCTGGTTTTGCGGCATTGGTGCAAACCGATATCAAACGTATCTTGGCATACTCAACTATGAGTCAGCTCGGTTATATGTTCATGGCTGTGGGTGCTGAAGCGTACCAAGCTGGTTTGTTCCATATGTTGGCTCATGCATTCTTCAAAGCGTTATTGTTCCTTTCTTCAGGTGCAGTGATTTTGGCATGTCATCACGAACAAAACATTTTCAAAATGGGTGGATTACGTCATAAGATTCCATTCGTATTCTGGTGTTTTGTGATCGGTGGTGGTGCATTAGCCGCGCTTCCAATCGTGACTGTTGGCTTCTTCTCTAAAGATGCGATCTTGGGTGCCGTATATGCACAGTCTACAATTGCAAATCTTCCACTTTACAATACTTTGTACTGGTTTGGTGTTGCAGGTGCATTCTTAACGTCTATCTATACTTTCCGTTTAATCTGGGTGGTATTCTTCGGCGAAGAAAAAACCCATGCACATGCCATTCATGGCGTGACTTACTGGGCACCGCTTGCGATTCTTGCTGTGTTATCAACAGGAATTGGCTATTTCCTTCAAGCGCCAGTTGCAAAATTATTGACGACTGCAAGTATTCCAAGTTTTGTTGTTCCTGAAACATTAGAAGCTGCTGTTGCACATGCTGAGCATTTAGCAAGTGGTATTGCACTTGCTGGTTTAGCGGTTGGTATTTTCTTATTTGCCTTTGCTTATGGTGCGGTTAAATCTTTTGCTCAAACGTCATTGGGTTCTGGTTTAGCACATATCTGCCGTACAGCATTTGGTTTTGATGCTTTGTATGACATCGTATTTGTAAAACCTTATTTATTGATTGCTAAAATCTTAGGTCGTGATCCAGTTGATGGTTTATGGCTGGTGCTTCCTGCAATCGTGAAAGGTGGAAATAGCTTTACAAGTTCACGTCAGACAGGTTCATTACGTGAATACGCATCAAGCATGTCACTCGGTGTAGTGGTGTTATTGATGATCTTGATCGTTATTCAGGTTGTGGGGAAATAAAATGGAAAACAATTTAATTTTACCCGCACTGATTTTAGTTCCTTTCATTGCTGGTTTTATTTGTTGGTTGGTTGATAAATTCGACCAACAACTACCACGTTGGATTGCCTTAATCGGTATGCTCATTACCTTTGGTTTGGGCATTGCACTTTGGCAAAGCGGTACATATAGCTACGAGTTGGGCGGTAAAGTCCCAACTTGGGCAGCAGAATTCCATCTTCCTTGGATTCAAACTCTCGGTATTAGCATTCACTTAGCGGTGGATGGTTTATCTCTTCTTATGGTGCTCCTCACTGCATTACTTGGTGTGCTTGCAGTTGGTTGTTCATGGGGCGAGATCCAAAAGAATGTTGGGTTCTTCCACTTAAACCTCCTTTGGAGTTTAGGTGGGGTAATCGGTGTATTCTTGGCGATTGACTTATTCTTGTTCTTCTTCTTCTGGGAGATGATGCTTGTACCAATCTACTTCTTGATTGCGTTATGGGGTCATAAGGGTTCGAATGGTCGTTCACGTGTTTACGCTGCTACCAAATTCTTCTTATATACTCAAATCGCTGGTTTGATCATGTTGATTGGTATCTTAGGACTTGTTGTCTATGGATACATGATGACAGGTATGATCGGCTTTGATTACAACTATTTATTAGCTGTTGCGAACCACTTACCACCTGAAGTTGCTTATGCATTCATGCTGTGTTTCTTCATTGGTTTTGCGGTGAAATTACCAGTATTCCCATTACACGGTTGGTTGCCTGATGCGCACGCGCAAGCACCAACAGCGGGTTCTGTGGATTTAGCAGGTATTTTGATTAAAACGGCTGCGTATGGTTTGCTTCGTTTCGTTATTCCATTCTTCCCAGCAGCATCAGCACAATTTGCGGATATCGCAATTATTCTGGGCTTGATTGGTATTTTCTACGGTGCATTCTTAGCGTACCAACAAACAGATATGAAACGCTTACTTGCGTACACGTCTATTTCGCACATGGGTTTCATTTTACTTGCTATCTACGCAGGTAATATACTGACTTTCCAAGGTTTAATGATCATGATGTTGGCACATGGCTTGTCATCTGCGGCATTGTTCATTATGTCGGGTCAAGTTTATGAGCGTTTACATACACGTGATTTACGCTTGATGGGCGGTTTACGTGGTCAGCTTCAATACTTACCATTCTTCTTGATGTTCTTTGTTGCAGCACTTGTTGGTGTACCAGGTCTAGGTAACTTTATCGGTGAATTCCTGATTCTTATGGGTTCATTCAAAGCTTACCCAGCTTTCACTATCATTGCAGCAGTGAGCTTGGTATTTGCGGGTCTTTATGGTCTGATTCTGATTCACAAAGCATTGTTTGGTGAGCCGAATCCAGAACAAAAGCAGCACTATACAAGTCCATTGAAAGATTTATCAGCGCGTGAAGTTGGTATTTTGATGATCTGTGTGATCGGTCTAGTTTGGTTAGGTATTTACCCACAAACATTCTTGGATATGTCTCATTCAAGCATGCAATGGTTAGTAAATAGTTATATGCCAGTACAAGAAGTTGTTGAAACTGTTCAACAGGCTGCAACTCAACTTGAACATGTGGAGATGCAATAAATCATGAACTTCACAATTTCTTTTTCTGAGCTAATGCCTCTTGCTCCAGTAATGATTGTGGCATTGACTGCAATTGTTGTGATGTTGTTGACTGCGATCAAACGTAATCACAATCTTATCGCGACAACTTCAGTGGTAGGTTTAAACCTCGCTGCAATTTATATCGCATACACTGCATATACAGGACATTTCGCACCTGTAAATGTTATGGGCATGTTTATGGTTGATCCATTTACCATGCTCTATCAATTCTTGATTTTGATTGCTGCATTAGCGTGCTGTACCTTGTCACACGCTTATATTGAGACCTATAAAGAAAACCGCGAAGAACTTTACATCTTGCTACTGTCTTCAGTAGTAGGTGCAATGTTATTGGTGGCAAGCTCTCACTATGCGGCTTTTTTCATCAGCTTAGAGTTGATGTCTATTCCTGTATACGGCATGTTGGCGTACACGTATCAACGTAGTCAGTCTTTGGAAGCAGGGATTAAATATCTTGTACTTTCAGCAACGGCCTCTGCAATGTTGCTCATGGGTATGGCATATATCTATGCGTACACAGGTTCATTGTCATTCTATGATTCTGTTCAAGCGTTGATGACTGCGATTAAACAGCCAATGGTGTTATTAGGCTTAGGCTTAATCATCTTTGCAGTTGCATTTAAACTTTCACTTGCACCATTCCATAAATGGACGCCAGATGTATATGCAGGTGCGCCAGCACCAATGGCGACATTCTTGGCAACGGCTGCAAAAGTTGCAACGATTGGCCTGTTTGTACGTTACTTATTAACTTCAGGTGCGATCTTAGTTGAATCGCTAGTTACTGTGTTAATCGTGATTGCAGTGTTATCGATCTTGGTGGGTAACTTACTTGCTGTGCGTCAAGTGAACTTAAAACGTATTTTAGGTTATTCATCAATTGCACACTTTGGTTATTTACTGATTGCATTACTCAGCATGACTTATGCAAGCCTAGGTAGTGTAACTGTTTATGTGATCACTTATGTATTAACGACAATTGGTGCATTCGGTGCAGTTGCTTTAATGTCGAGTCCATACAACAACGTTGATGAGGCTGAAAGCCTTGCAGACTACCGTGGTTTGTTCTGGCGCCGTCCGATTTTAACTGCAACGCTTACTGTGATGATGTTGTCTTTAGCGGGTATTCCACTAACAGCAGGCTTCATTGGTAAGTTCCTCGTCGTTATGGCTGCGGTGACAACACAACACTGGTTCTTAGCTGCAATGATCGTGGTGGGTAGTGGTATCGGTTTATACTACTATTTACGTGTAATGGTTGTGATGTATATGACACCACCAGACGTACCACGTATTGATGCTGATGCACATTGGGGTACTAAAGTAGGCGGTATCATGGTATTAGGTGCTGCATTGCTTGTGTTATTCCTAGGTATCTATCCTGATCCAATGATTAACTTAGCATTGAAGGCAGAGATTCTTTCTCCATTGCATTTTATGTTGTCACAACAACAGTAATTATCTGATTTGTACAAAAAAGCCTCCAAAAATTGGGGGCTTTTTTATTGAAGAGTAAAAAAACACTTTATAATAGCCAAAGATTAACATTACCTAGGTACCCACTCGTGTCTATCCAAGAAATTCGTCATCCGCTTATTCGCCATAAACTTGGTCTATTACGTCGTTCAGACATTAGTACCAAGAACTTTCGTGAGTTAGCGCAAGAAGTCACGATGTTATTGACCTATGAAGCAACAAAGGATCTTCCTGTTGTTGATCATGAAATTGATGGATGGGCAGGGAAAGTTTCAACTCAACGTATCGCAGGAAAAAAAATCACCATTGTACCGATTCTTCGTGCTGGTATTGGCATGCTAGAAGGGGTGCTGAACTTGATCCCAAGTGCTAAAGTCAGTGTTTTGGGCTTAGAGCGTGACGAAGAAACTTTAGAAGTTCGTACCTACTATAAAAAATTAGTCCCTGATGTTGCGAATCGTATTGCCATGATTATTGATCCAATGTTGGCGACTGGTAACTCTCTAATCGCGGCGATTGACGTTTTAAAAGCAAGCGGTTGTAAGGATATTCGTGTGATGGTTCTTGTTGCTGCACCTGAAGGAATTGCAAAAGTAGAAGCCGCACATCCTGATGTACGCATTTATACAGCTTCAATCGATCAAGGCTTAAATGAAGATGGCTATATCGTGCCTGGTTTAGGTGATGCTGGCGATAAGATTTTTGGTAGCGTCCAAAAAGATTAATTTTTAAAAATAAATAAAAGAGACAAGATCTTGTCATAAATTTTATGAGAGATCTAAAGTCTCTTTTTTTATTTTCTATATACTATGAATATCGGTTTTTAAAAGTAGGGTAAACGTCATGAAACAAGATTTTTATCAAGGCAAAGTAAAACAATATAATCCTGACAAGGGTTTTGGTTTTATAGGTACAACTGAGGGTGATGTCTTTTTTCATATTTCAGATTTCCCTGCGGAAGAAGGTGAGCCTAAGCGCAATGAAAAAGTGAAATTTGCTGTAGTAGAAAATCAAGGTAAGTTTAAAGCGATTCAGATTGAGCGTGTTGATCCAAATCCAGCAAAAACCAAGAAAACTCAAATCTCAAATCATAATAAAGCGATTACATCGGAATTATTATCAAATTTTAGACGTTGATTTTCATTGAAATATCATGGAAAAAGAGGCTTTTTAGCCTCTTTTTTATTAGAATAGTATCAATATAAAAATAGAGTGTGAAAGATGTTTCTTGAGGGAAAAATTAAAAAATACAATACAGAAAGAGGTTTTGGCTTTATTGACGTTGATGGTGATCACGCTGATGTTTTCTTCCATATTAAAGATTTTCCTAAAACAGCAGGCGAACCTAAGATTGGTGAAAAGCTAAAGTTTTTGATTGTTGAGGATAATGGAAAATTTAAAGCGGCAAATATTGTACGCTTGGATTTGAAGACAGTTAGTACAAACTATCCAAATTATTCTGATAATGGAGCAAGTGATTCAAAGCTGATGTTAAAACCTACTCAGAGTAGTAAAAAGGGGCTGACATTTACCATCGTTGGTCTTATTATCATTGCGATTTTAGCAAGGCTCGTTTTCCAAAAGTATCAAACTTTTCAACAAGCCAAAGCATTGAAAACGGCTCAATTAATTGAAGAGCAAAAAAGAATAGTTGAGCAACAACGAGAAGCAGTGGGTGAGCTGCCTGAAGTTAAACTCTCGGAAAAGACGGAACACGCTTTGAAAGCACCATCAACTCCGCAAGTACAAACGTATAATGCATCGCCTGTAACTGCAACTCAAAAATTTAGTTGTGATGGACGACAGCACTGTTCACAAATGAGGTCGCTTGAGGAAGCTCGATGGTTTGTTAGAAACTGTCCGAATACTAAAATGGATGGTGATAATGACGGAGAACCGTGTGAAAATGATTCTCGTTGGAGATAAAAAAGATCAGGTTTAAACCTGATCTTCACAAAACTGTAGAAATGCTTTTAGGCCTGGACCTTGATATTTTTGACGATGTACTAGCATAAAGAGTGGGCGAGTAAGTTGCCAAAAAGGTGTATCTAAAATAACAAGTTGTCCTTTTTCAGCTAAAGGTTCTATAGCGAGTCTGGATACACACGACATGCCTAAACCACCAGCAACGATCTTTAAAATAGCTTCGTTATGACCAAGTGTTAAACGGATATTTGCGTCAGGTAGGTCTTGCAAAATCGCGTTATCAAATACTTCTCGCGTACCTGAACCTTCTTCACGTAAAATCCATTCAACATCATGGAAATCAGTGGGTGTGATTGGGCGATTTAATTGCGCTAATGGGTGTTCAGGTGCACAACACACAGCTAACTCGTCATCTCGCCAATGAATGCACTGTAATTGTGGTAAATGGCATGAACCTTCGATTAATGCTAAATCAAGTTGGAATTGATTAACCGCTTCAATCATTTGGCGGGTATTACCGACTTGTAACTGTAGATGTGCTTGTGGATGGCGCTGTAAGAAATCAGCCATCAGATCAGGCATTAAATAATCACTGATGGTGAGTGTCGCACCAAGACGTAAATCAATACTTTGCAATTCACCTTTAGCTGCTTGCTCGAATGATTCACAACGACCTAAAATTTCTAAAGCTTGCGGGAGTAGGAAGCGTCCTAAATCATTGAGTTGTAGGCGTTTGCCTAAACGATCAAACAAAGGTGCACCAAGACCATCTTCTAAATCAGCTAAGGCCATACTTGCCGCACTTTGGGTGAGTCGGACAGCATCACTAGCTTTGGTTACGGTTCCTTCCTGAGCGACCGCCACAAAAACAGCCAATTGGCGTAAGGTCATGCGCATGTTAAATAGCCTTAATGTTTTGAGTATCCATCAATTATTCGATCATGCTAACATGAGCTTACTGTTTCGTGCCACGTTCAAATCATGTCAATTGAAAAATTTAGCGTAGAAAAAGTTTTATCTGTACACCGTTGGACTCACAATCTTTTTAGCTTCACGATGACCCGCCCAGCACATTTTAAGTTTACTGCGGGGCAGTTTGCCCGTATAGGCTTGATGGTCGAGGGCGAACTAGTGTTGAGAGCTTATTCTGTTGTTTCTTCGCCCTTTGATGAAACCTTAGAGTTCTTCTCAATCGTTGTTCCTGATGGTGCTTTCACTTCGAATTTGCAACACCTCAGTGTTGGCGATGAACTTTATCTTGAAAAAATATCTTATGGCTATTTAACATTGGCGCGTTATCAGCAACCGTTACCGCAAGATTTATGGTTACTGGCCACAGGGACGGGTTTAGCGCCATTTCTATCTATGTTGCAAGATTTTGAGACGTGGACTAAATATCAGCATATCAATTTAGTCTATAGCGTGCGTACAGCCTCAGAGTTGGCTTACGTTGAGCGGATTCAGGAAATTGCTGAAATGTTTGGTGAAGGACATTCAGGATTCAAATTTATTCCGATCATTACGCGTGATCCAAATGCAGCACTACATGATCGCTTACCGATTCTGATTGCAAATGGTGAATTAGAAAAGTCTGTAAGCTTAGCACTCGATCCTGAAACTAGTCATGTGATGCTCTGTGGTAATCCTCAAATGGTGGAGGATACCAAAGAGGCGCTTAAACAACGCGGTTTAACCATGAATCGTCGTGGTGAAGGGAATATCGCAGTAGAGAATTATTGGTAATGAACTAGCGCTAAGGCTGCTATAGGTTAGGGATGATGGATATGTTTAATGAACAAACATATCCATAAATTCACGGATTTCTTGAATGGCGGTATCAACGTCAGTCGTGAGCCAAGTCGGTTCAAATAAACCAATATAATGTTCTAACCGTTCTTGTGGAACAACCAAACGCACAGGACAGTCTTCTTCAAGTAAACGCCAAGGAAGAATCGGCACTTCATTGTCTAAAAATGGCTGTACATTGCGAATATCAACGATCATCGCGTTGATACAATCAGGTAGTGGCATCACAGAAAACTCTTCTGTACGACGACGGAAATATTCTAGATCTCCCCACTTTAATATATAGCTCGGTTTATTAAACTCGATAATACCAATCAAATGTTCATCACGGGTGTGATGCAAAAAACATTGATGTGTAACATCAGTGTCTAAATCAAGAGAAACACTTTCTCGGCTGTAGGACATAGAGCAAAACATTAAAGAAACGGCAATCGAACATTATAGCTTATTTTTACTGCATTCTAAAAGCGCCTATATTTTATACAACAATGTAAAAGAGAAAAAGTAGAGTTCTGCAACTGAAACAACGATAGTCCGAAGATTTTTCACACAATGCAACAAAGCCTATTGCTAAGATGATTACGTGAGAAATAAAAGATGAGGGGTTGCTATCATGCATGATTTTAGTAAGCCACATCCTCATGTGGCGAGCAAAGAGGAAATTGCGAAAAAACGGAAATTGCCAGTGTATATGTTAATCATTGTTGGAATATTTCTGATCGCTTTACTTGTTTATATGGTTGCTGACCATTCTGCAAATCCAACTGCACAAGTGATGATGTCACATTTGCAGTCGGCATTATTGAATGCTTAGCCAATCATACTTTCAGACCATTTAAATTGATTTGAAAGCTCATTGGTGTGAACTGGTGGGCTTTTTTGCTTATTTTTGAGTGCTTTTTGTTGTATTAGTGCTGCCATTTATTGATTGATAAATAGACAAAAACTAAGGTTTAGGCATCCATAATTCTTGTTATTCGTTCAAAGAATAATCGTGGGTAGCTGGGTTTTACTTTAAAACACGACATAAGGATAAAAACATATGAATGATTTTTTTGGTGGTCCATCTCAGAGAGGGGGATTTGATGCAATGTATTATTGGGATCAATTTCATCCGATTTTAGCGGCAGTTGTAATCTTACTGTTAGGTTGGATTATTGCTTTAGTTGTTGCCGCTGGCGTGAAGAAGCTATTACAAAAACTTGATACCAATCATAAATTGTCGTCGGCTACAGGCCATCCTTCAAACATTGAAAATCTAATCTCAAAACTGGTGTTTTGGTTCGTTATGATTCTCGCTGTCGTTGGAGCATTAAACGTATTAAATATTAGTGGTGTAAGTGACCCATTCAGTAATATGGTCGGGCGAGTGCTTGCCTATATACCAAATCTATTGGCTGCTGTTGCTGTTGGTTTTGTTGGTTGGATTATTGCTCGTCTCGTGAGAGTTGGATTGACCAATGTATTGGCTAAAACGGACTTGGATGAAAAACTAAGTAGTGAAGTTGGTGTCAGTTCGCTGAGTAGTAATATTGGCGAGATTTTCTATTGGTTAGTGTTGCTATTATTCTTGCCAATTGTGCTTTCTATTCTCGGCTTAACAGGTTTATTGATCCCTGTTCAAAACATGGTCAATGAGGCAATTGCTTTTGTTCCTAACTTATTCATCACAGGCGTAATTATTTTTGTCGGATATATTCTTGCAAAAATTGTACGCGGTATTGTTGAGGGCTTAACCAATAGTTTGGGGCTGCAAGCACAAGCTGAGAAAATTGGATTATTTAAAAGCTCAAGCGTATCTAAGTTCTTAGGTTCTTTTGTTTTCGCGATCATTATTATCACGACGTTAATCGTTGCATTTGAAGCATTGGGTATAGAAGCTATTTCTCAACCAGCAACTGCAATGTTGAATGAGATCATGCATGCGATACCACAAATTATTGCTGCTGGTTTGATTTTAATCGTAGCGTATGTGGTTTCCCGTTTTGTTGGACGCTTAGTGGCTGAGTTAATTTCGGGTGCAGGCGTTGATGAAATTCCAATGAAATTGGATTTACAACGTTTCCTTGGTCAAACACGCGTTTCGGATATTGTTGGCTATTTGATTGTTTTCTTCACAATGCTATTTGCTGTTTCAGAAGCTGCAAATCGTCTTGGACTTGAGCAGGTGAGTGTACTCATCGCAATGTTTATCCATTTCGGTGCAAATATCTTGCTTGGTGCTGTGATTTTAGTGATTGGTTTCTGGTTAGCAAACATTGTTGCAAACGTGGTTCAGCGTGGTGAATACAATAGTTCTCGTTGGTTGGGAAATCTAGTTCGTATCTTGATCATGGGCTTAGTGATTGCGATGGGTTTAAAAGCCATGGGCATTGCAGACTCTATCGTCAATTTAGCATTTGGTTTAACGTTAGGTTCGGTTGCAGTCGCGTTCGCACTGGCATTCGGTCTAGGTGGTCGTCAGCCTGCTGAGCGTTTGTTAGGTGATTTGTTGGACAAAGCGAAAGCTGAAGGAAAACAGCCTAATCCGCTGAAACAGAATGAAATGACATCGAGTGTAAACCCGACATCTACACCGCCGTCGTCGCCATATTCTGATGAATAGTAAAAATAATCTTTGATTTTTTTAATCAATTCGACCACTCTAAGCAGGGTGGTCGTTTTGTTTGTATACGCGCTATTGGTCACTATTGGGTATTGCGACAAGGCAGTTAAGTGACATTTTATTCAGATATAAAGCAATTTTTTTGAGTGTTAAATGTCTAGAAAGAAAAACTTGACCTAAAATGCAATTCATTTATAGATAAAGTATCAATAGTCTCTAAATAAAAAGTCTATAGGAGAATTAAATGAAGAAGCCTAACCGCGTATTTGCGCCAATTATTATTGCTGGAATTACTGTTGGCTTTTTAGCTAGTGCTTATAAATTTGTGGTTGCTAAATCCAGTCCAAGCAAAGAGAAGACGGTTTCGAATGCACAGCAAGCACCTTCTTCAGAGGCGGCCAATTCTTCAGATCACCATAGTTAAATCCATCATAATCTGCCGAATCGACACTGGAATTAAACGAATTGAGCAGCAGCTTGTGCGGATGACCATGCCCATTGGAAGTTATATCCGCCTAAATGACCTGTCACATCCAGTACTTCGCCGACAAAATATAAGCCTTTCTGTTTTTTGCTTTCCATCGTTTTGGATGATACTTCGCTGGTATCGACACCACCTAGTGTGACTTCGGCTGTTCGATAGCCTTCAGTACCAGATGGTTTTACTGAAAATGCATGAAGTTGTGTTGCAATGTGTTCAAGCTGAGCATCGCTAATATTGCTGATCGCGGTTTCGCTTTGTTCTGCCCAAATCAGTTGCTGTAATTCTAAGACAATACTTTTCGCAGTGAATTCATTCAATAAAGTCCTGAGTAGAACTTTAGGTTGCGCTTTTTTCTTTTCTTTAAAAAATTCAGTTAAATCTTGGCTTGGGAAGAAGTCAATTTTAAAACTTTCACCGACATGCCAATAGTTAGACAGTTGCAATGAACTTGGCCCACTTAAACCACGATGTGTAAAGAGTAGGGCTTCGGTGAATTGATGACGGTCATTGATCAACGTTGCATCTAAAGCATTACCACTCAAGCGAGTCGTTACTTCTTTAAACTGATCTGAAAAGGTAAATGGAACTAAACCCGCACGGGTTGGATAAACATGGTGTCCAAACTGTTGTGCAAGCTCGTAGCCAAATCCAGAACCACCCAAAGTTGGAATAGATAAACCGCCAGTCGCGACAACGAGAGATTCACATTGGTAAGTTCCCTGATTGGTATCAATGATAAAACCAGAATCAGCTTTGGGTTGAACATCCTGAACTTCACAATGCGTTTGAATATTCACGTACTTCGCTTTTTCACATTCTGTGAGCAGCATTTCTAGGATTTCTTTTGCACCTTTTAAAGTAAAAAGCTGACCATGCTTACGTTCTTCATATTCGATGCCATATTCGCAAACCATTCCAATGAAGTCCCAATTGGTGTAGCGAGTCAATGCGGAAATTACGAAATGTGGATTTTCTGAAAGATAGTTGGATGGTTCGACATCAAGATTGGTAAAGTTACATTTACCACCACCAGACATCAAAATCTTTTTGCCTACTTTATTGGCTTTTTCGAGTACCACCACGGAGCGCCCACGTTTAGCTGCTTCAGCAGCCAGCATCAAGCCCGATGCACCAGCACCTAAAACGACAACATCCACTTGATGAACCATGAGCAATACTCAATCGAATATGAAAAGCGGGCAATTATAAAAGATTTAAAGCATTTTGAGTATGTTGATTGTTGGGTTAAAAAATATACTTTTAAAATTAAAGCATGTTATAAAGTTTGTCTCGATAGAGGGGATTAGAATAATGAATGATAAGATATTTTTAGAAGATACTTCGCCAAATAAACAAGATCAATTGAGACAATACACACTGATTGCCTATGGGTTATACGCTGCCAGTATTTTTGTCGGTTTGACCAGTATTGCGGCTGTGATTATGAATTATATCAAGCGTGATGAGGTCAAAGGCACATGGCTTGAGAGTCATTTTAAATGGCAGATAAAAACATTTTGGATTACTTTAATCGCTGGACTGATTGGTTTTGTCCTGACATTTGTTTTGATTGGTATACCTGTTTTACTTGCGGCTTCGATTTGGTTTATTTATCGAATTGTCAAAGGCTTGGTCGTGTTTATGGATAACAAACCGATTGGGGATGGTTGGTTTTAAGTTTCATTTTTAAAAAATCAGAGCTGCCTGCGGGCGGCTTTTTTATTTGACGCGCCCCTGTAACCCGCCTGTATGAATCACTAAAATTCTAGTGTGAGTAGGAAAATGATTTTTTCCAATTAAATCAAATAAACCCATCATCATTTTAGCGGTATAGACTTGCTCCAAAGGAATGGCATATTGCTGTTCAAATTGCAGCATAAATTGCAGCAGCTCAGGTGAGGTCTTTGCATAGCCACCACCACAATATTGATCAGTGAGCGACCAATTAAGTTTATCAGTCCATTGTTGAATATCGTGTCGTAGAAATTCACCCTTTAATGCAGAAAACCCCAAAACTTGTTGCCGATTTGAACTGCTTTCAATGATTCCTGCAATCGTTCCGCCTGTACCTACTGCACAGCAAATGACATCATAATTTGTTTGATCTTCGGGCGATAAAATCTCTTGTGTCCCTTTGAGTGCAAATGTATTTGTTCCACCCTCAGGAATGATATACGCATCAGGATAGTGTTGTTTTAGTTGTAGCTGATAATCTGTGTCATGCCGTAGTCGATATTCAGCTCGACTGACAAAACGAAGTTGCATACCAAAATCATTTGCGCTTTGCAGGGTGAGGTTGAGTGCTTGTGTGTGTAGCTCTTCACCACGAATAATGCCGATGCTTTGAAAACCGAATAACTGTGCCGCATACGCCGTTGCTGCAATATGATTTGAATAAGCACCGCCAAAGGTAAGGATTTGCTTAAAACCTAGTTGCTTTGCTTCGAGTAGATTATATTTGAGTTTAAAAAACTTATTTCCTGAGATTTGAGGATGAATCAGGTCAAGGCGCTTCACCGTAATCTGAACAGGATATGGGGTATCTAATGTTTGATAAGAGGTAGGAAAAGCAATGTGATCAAACATGTTTCAACATCAGAAATCGGTTTGATCACATTGTAATTGTATTTGATTGAGACTGTCAGTAGGTCTTTAGGAATCCGTATTGACTGAGGTAATCACAGACATCCCTGGACGTAGGTTTTCGATACCTTCTTGATTTGGATCAATCGTGATACGTACAGAGATACGTTGAACGACTTTGGTAAAATTCCCTGTCGCATTATCTGGTTTAAGCACACTAAACTCTGAACCCGCAGCAGGAGAAATTTGCTCAACGTGCCCTGTAAATTTTTGATGATTGAGTGCATCTACTGTGAAATAGGCTTTTTGTCCAATTTTCATATTGGCAATTTGGGTTTCTTTAAAGTTGGCAATCACCCAAGTTTGTTTGGGAATCAAATACAGTAGTTGTGTTCCAGCGGCGACATATTGTCCAACTCGAGGATTGACCTCACCCAGTTGACCATCAAGCGGTGCAGTAATCGTGCTGTAATCCTTGGTGGTATTGGCTTGATCTAATTGAGCTTGAGCACTATTGACTTGCGCTTTTAATCCGCTCTCGGCAACTTGAGCCGTTTTTAACGCTTCTTGAGCAACTAAAATATTGGCCTGAGCTTGTTTGAGTAAAGCCAAATTATTTTGTGCATCTGCCGCAGCTTTATCCTGTTCAGATTTTGAAGCAGCACCACTATTTCCAAGTTGTTGATAGCGTTTAAGCTGTGCAACAGACAAATCGTATTGTGCTTTCACTTGATCCAGTTTCGCTTGTGCTGAAACTACATCTGCTTGGCGTTGTGCAATCGCTTGAGTTTGATTAGCAAGGCTATTTTGTGCTTGTTCTACGCCAGAAACAGCCTGAGTCACTTTTTGGTCATAGGTGGTTGCATCAATATGCATCAGTACTTGACCTTGCTTAACGTGATCAAAATCTTTTACTAACACATCTTTGATATAACCATTGATTTGCGACGAGAGAATCGTTGTTTTTCCTTTTACATAGCTGTTATCTGTTTGTTCAACAGCTGTATGGAATGGCCCAATCCTCCAAGCCCATAAAATAATGGTAATCCCGACCAGCAATACAAATAACATCCACCACAAGGTTGAGCGTTTGGTTTTAATCAGTTTACTCGTTGGAGGAGGTGGCGGAGGGGGCAATTGATTTGGTGTTTCAGATGCTTTCGCTGTCTCCGTCTCCGCTTTGGCTTGCTCCACTTGGGTTGCCTGATTTTCGGGTTTCTCTTGATTTTCGTCTGACATAATTTTTTCTCAATCAAATACTATAAGGGTTAATTTGCTGCTTGCAGATTTCTTCGGGTGATGTACTTATTGCGTACATACTTAAACAAGCCCCATAGCAGTAAAATGACGGCAAAAATGCCATTCAGTACGATCACATCGTTATAGGCACGAACTTGTGCTTCACGAGTGACGACTTTATTTAAGTTCTGAGCCGCTTGATTACTTTGCAAAACAGGATCATTGGTTGTAACCATGGCACTATGCTGATAAGTCTGTAAACGTTGTGCGACAAGTGGGTTTGTTGGATCCAAGTTGCTGTTGATCTCAACTTTATAATTATTGGTTTGGTGTTGTTGGTAGGTATTAAAAAATGATGAGCCAACCAAACCACCAAAGTTCTGTGTTGCCGAGAACAACACGATAAAGGTCACGACATATTGTGGACCGCGTTGTAATGTCCGCATAAAACCCATCAGCAGCAGTGGACCAATGAATACACCGCCTGCAAAACTCACTAAAAATTGACTACGATAAAAGTTTGCTGGACGGACATCACTGGTCAGGTGATAGTCCAATGCACAAGCAATTAAAATTAAAATTTCGGCGAGGAATAAATTTAAAATCAAACGCTCACGATGAAAGGTAATCGCACTGAAAACCGAACCAGCAATCGTTCCACAGAAGATCACAACATAAAGTGGTACAAATTGGTCAGGTCCCATTCCCATAGTTTTTAAAAAGTTTACTGCGGCATAGCTTTGTTCCGACATTAATAAGCGTAGAGCAAAGGCACTCGCGATAAAGCTTAATAACTCTCCTGCTGCAAGCCAGCGAGTCATGATCAGTGGGTTTCTACGATAGTGTTCGTAGGTTAGGCCAAGTACGATGAGGCAAAAACCGACAATCAAGATATAGGCCAGCCATGGACTATTGAACCACCAAAGAATAGGGCCTTGAGTTAAAACAATACATAAACAAGCAAAACCAGGTGCGAGTAAAGCAAAGGTAAAGAAATCTTGTTTCTCGAAAACATCTAAACGTAAGCTTCGTGGTAGTTTGAGCGACACGACCATTGCAAAACAGCAAATTGCTAAGCCTAATTCAAAGGTGTAAATCACATCCCACTGATTCGCACTCAAAAGAAAAGGCGAAATAATCCAAGCCAATGGCAGCCCAAGTTGTTGGAAACCGAAAGCCAAATAAATCCCTTTCGGCATATCTGCACGGCTAAAGGCTTGCATGGTGTAATACATGCCTAATGAACTGAGTGGGGCAGCAGCTAAACCCGCGATGAAACGCACGAAAAGTGCCATTTCATAGGTCTTAACAAAGATATGCAGAATCAAAACGCCGATAAAAACCAGCAGACCAATTTCTGAAAATAAGCGTAAACCATACTGCTGACGCGCTTTAAATAGAATCAAGTTGGAACTGACATTTGCCATCACATACACAGCAGGTAACCATGCTGCCTGTGATGGTGTTAAGCCATATTCACCCTGAAAAATGGGTAAGTTTGCAACAATAAAGCCGTTACTTAGACTGGCTGCAATCGCGATAAATAAACCAATAACAAAATAGGCCAAGCGCTTCGGTGTTGCATGGGCAATAGCCGCAGGTGATCCGGGCAAAGTTGGACGCTCATCCACAGACCAGTTTGGAGGGGTTTCAAGATAGCGAGGTGTTTTATCCATATTATCCTCGAACTAAATTTTAATGCCGTTTAATAATAATTCTATTGCACGTCTAGCGAGCCTAACTTGATCGGCAGCAGTATGTCCTTGAAATGAAGAACCTAAAATCGCCGTGATCATCGCAAAATCTTGCGTGGTTAAATCAGGGCGGCATAAATGATGTTGTATAGCTTGATCAATGAGTGGTTGTAATGCTTTATCTCGCCGTTCATAAATATTTAGCATGATTGGGTCTTGGCGATCAATAATGCGCCAGTAATCAATCAGTACAACGAGCTGAGGAAGTTGTTCTAAATTACTTTCAATCAAACGAATGAAACCATCGTCATAGGGCATCAAAGCCTGTGCTCTTTGCTCTAAACGTGTAATTGCACGTTCTAATAATGCTGCTATCAGTGCCTTACGATCGGCAAAGTTTCGATAAAAGGTCGCTCGGCCAACACCTGCATGATCAATAATCACTTGCAATGGTACATGAACGCCTTGTGCTCTGAAAACTTCTTCAGCAGCATTCAGTAATTCATCACGATTGTGAGCTGCCAATTGTTGACGTTTGACCATGAGAGAAATTCGAATAGAAACTTAACTAATATTTAACGGACATTTTTGTCCGATGTAAATATGGAGCATTTCTTTATTTTGTTTAGTTTCAGTAAAAGAAGGCTTTTAACTCAATTATTCAGCGAGATTCAGTGCTAAAAATAGAAGAAATAATTTAAGTAAAAACATAATAGATAGGTCGATCATGCGAGCATTTGCATCTCGTTTCGCCAGAGGGGTGAAGCACCGCCCATATTTATCAGCAACTTTTTCATTGGGTTTGTTGATTTATGCAGTTTTGCATTTTTTTACTCAGTGGCATTGGGCAACATGCTTGCAACTGGGATGGAATATTGCGATTTGGCTGTATTTATTTTTGACGCTAAAAATGATGTGGCATTTAGATGCGGCACATATTCTTGAGCGAGCGAAACAGCAAGATGAAGGCAAATGGATGATCTTGGTCGCTGTATTAATCGCGATTGTCGTGTGTTTTATTTCAATTGTGGTGCAGTTGAGTCATGTTCCCAAAGATAATGCCGTCTTGAAAGGTATTCTAATTTTACTAACAATCGGGACAATCTTTTCTACATGGTTGTTATTACATACCTTATTTGCTATTCATTATGCGCATGATTATTACCTTGCAAAAAGTCATTTAGATGAGACTGGCTTGGAGTTTCCTAAAACAGAACAACCTGATTATCTCGATTTCATTTATTTTAGTTATATTATTGGTACTTCGGCGCAGACAGCTGATGTTTCGATTACCAGTTCTCAAGTGAGACATCTTAATATTTTTCATTGTGTGCTGGCTTTTGTTTTTAATACGATGATTTTGGCGGTCGCAATCAATGTTGCAGCAAGTCTGATTGGGTTCTGATTGATAACTTATTTTTATTAATTTTATTAAAATACATCATTTTTATTTTTATAATGAATTGGCTATTTTAAAAAGCACCACGATTCTTTTTTGGAATAATAATGAATACCCAACATCATGTTAATCAACAGCAATATCAAGACAAATCTCAAGCTTATTTAAATAGTTCAGTGCATGCACAGGGCATAGAGTTTGAGAAAATGCAGCAGTGTATTCAAGCACATCAATTAAAACGAGTTTTAGATTTAGGCTGTGGTGGTGGTCATGTTAGCTATCAAGTTGCGCCATTTGTAGAACAAGTAACAGCCTATGATTTAACACCGTCGATGGTTGAATTGGTTGTGTCTCAAGCACAGCAAAAAGGATTGCAAAATGTCGTAGGACAACAAGGTGCAGCAGAATCTTTAGCTTTTGCCGATGGTAGTTTTGATTGTGTTATTAGCCGTTATTCAGCACATCATTGGCAAAATGTCGCTCAGGCCATGAGTGAGATGCACCGTGTATTAACAGCATCTGGTAAAGCCATTATTATTGATATTTTAGGCAATTCACATCCAGTTATTGATACATTCTTTCAGACGATAGAAACGATTCGTGATCCGAGTCATGTTCGAAATTATAGTTTGCAAGAATGGATGCGTTTTGCAGAATATGCAGGATTTAAAGTTGAAACGATTGAAAAACAATCCTTGAATTTGGAGTTTCAACGTTGGACGGAACGCATGCAAACACCAGCTCATGCTGTGCAGACCATTCGATATTTACAAAGCAAAGCATCTGATCAAGCCCAACAATATTATCAAGTTCAGTCGGATGGTTCATTTACCAGTGAAGTTGTTTATCTGGTTTTGTGTAAATAGAAACTAAGGAATAAGTCAGAGATGACCTATTCCTCAACCTTTGTTTAATGGAATACCGCTTCTAAAGCTTTTAACCCAACTTTTGGATCAAGCAATCCATTATAAATATCAGGTACTTCTCGATCGACACCAAATAATTCATAGATGGCGAGCATTGCCCCACGAATTGAATATTCGACTGTGAACACTACATCATCTTCAAGTTCAACAAACTGACCTAAGAACGCAAAGTTGGCTGCATTTTCAGGAATCAAAAGTGGACGATCGCCTTCTTTACGACATGCGAAAAGCGCTGAAGCATAAGGCATCATGACGGTTGTGATATCCGTGTGTGCAAGTACATGATCTAAAATATCGTCAAAACCAAGCTGCTGGATCAATTCAATTAAGATTTCCTGACCTGTCGCTTCACTCATTGGTTTTTTAATGTAGTCACCGATATGATCGATTTCAAAACCATAACCCCATAGCGTAAATTTGCCTTCAGGTAAGTCTGCAAAATGGGGTTGAGCAGGGACGACCACAGAAAGATGCCAACCAGACTCAAACCATGTCATTAATGCGCCAGTTCCGGGTTCATTGCCTGTATAAGCAATAATACGTTTCAGCAGCACATCATCATGCATTGTCAGCGTAAATGACTTCCATTTATGTTCATCGACATTGCCATAAAACGTCATAGGTCGACCGAAATCTGATGCTTTTTGTGCTAATGTCTCCCATAAACGCCACCCATGATCTTGTCGATCTCGAATCAGTTCAGGGACATCATGTTTATCGCCGTAACGTGAGTCAGCAGTAATAGAACCAAGTGTAAACAGTGCAACATCTTCAGCGTTAAGTTCAATCTGTTCAGTACCTTCTGGAACTTTTAAATAAAGTTTAGTTGCTTTACGTTCACCTGTTTGTGCATCTTCACTAAAATCTGCATCGGTGACATAGCTGCCAAAACGAACATCAACGCCTTGTTCAACTAACCAGCGTTGTAGTGGCAAAATCATAGAATCATATTGGTTGTATTTAGTCCGTTTAACGCCTGCTAAAGTGTGGATTCTTGGTAGTTCTTGGATAAATCTTAGGAAATAACGACGTAGTTCCGCCGCACTATGCCACTTCTGGAATGCAAATGTGGTGCGCCACATCCGCCAGAAATTGGTTTGAAAAAATGCGTCATCAAAAAACTCATCAATACGACGACTACCGATACGATTTTCTTTTAGGGCAAGCAGTCTGAGCATTTGAGCACGATGCATGGTCGATAGCCCCAATTTCTCAGCATCTAAAATCGTGTGTTTTGAGTCAATCAAACGGGCTTGAGCATGGGTTCTGATTTGCTCATTAAACTGTGTGCATTCTTCTCTAACTGAGGTATTTGGATCTTCCAAAGAAGGAATCGTTGAAAATAAGTCCCAAGTACATAAATAGGTTTCATCTGTGAGCATGCGACCGCCACGAGTTACCCATGCATGATTAGGATTGAGCGGATTATGACCACCATCCATTGAGCCACCAGAAACGTCTAGCTCTTCTAAAATATGAATATTTTGTGCTGGCACTTTTGCATCTCGAATGGCAAATGCAGCAGCAGCCATACCTGCAATACCGCCGCCAACAATCCAGATATGTGATTTTGAAGTATTTAATGCGTTGTGTTTTTTACTTTGCATCTGATGTGCCTCATTGTTTTTTTGATAAAATGGATAAAACCATAATTTTATTATGGGTTTTATGTTGTGGAAAATAAATGAAATTTACAATTAAAAATATTATAAATTTTGATCATAAAATTAGTTTTATGGAAAAAACGGATATTTTATAAACTCAGCATTAGACTGTGTTATGTTCTAACTATTCAAACAGGAAAAAGAATTGAGTTTTTACTCTAAATTTAAGATTTTAAAAATATTTATAATCTATCAGTAAATCTTTTCAGAAAAATTAATGATGTTCTCTAAAAATTTTTCTATCTCTAAAAAGTAGTTTTAAAGTAAAATATTCGCTGGAAAATTCTTCTAATCTTGAGGTTTATCTTGGAATCTTTATTGATTTTAGGTTCAATTGCGTTGGCACTTATGCTTGGTGCAATTAGCCCTGGTCCTACATTTATTTATGTGGCAAAAAACTCAATTGCGATTTCACGTAAACATGGGTTATTTACAGCACTTGGCACGGGTACAGGTGCGGCTTTATTTGGGTTTTTAGCGGTCATGGGGCTACAGGCGATTTTATTGGCTGTACCATCAGCATATCTGATTTTAAAAGTGTGTGGTGGTCTCTACTTACTTTGGCTGGCCTATAAAATTATTAAACATGCCAAAGAGCCGATGGAAACAGCTGATAACTCAGTTCAAACAATGAGTTTTGCACAAGCTTATCGATTAGGCTTAATTACACAGTTAAGTAATCCCAAAATTGCGATCGTACTGGCAAGTATTTTCACTGCATTGTTGCCGAAAGAAATTCCAACCTATTTTTACGTGGTTTTGCCAATGCTGTGCTTCTTTATTGATGCAGGATGGTATTCCTTAGTCGCTGTTGCGCTATCTGCGGAAGGACCACGAAAAGTCTATTTGAAATCAAAAGCGATTTTTGATCGTGTAGCGGGTGGGGTAATGACGCTGCTTGGTTTGAAGTTGATTTTTGGAATGAAGTAATAAAAAAGAGCGACCAACAAGGTCGCTTTTTTATAGGTTAAATTCTGCTTATTCCACTTAATCTTTAAAATGGATCGGAATCCATTGATAGCTTTTTCCATCAGCTGAATAAATATGCCCAATACCCGGAAATGGTAAATGTGGTGCAGCAATGGTTTGACCATTTTTAGCAAAATTTGCAAATTGCTTTAAGCGAGTTTCAACGGCTTTTTTCGGGTCAATATCATATTCGATTGCAGTTTCAGGTCGATCAAACTGAACAGTGTGTGAATGAACAATATCTCCAATAAACACGATGCTTTCACCTTTGCTTTTTAGCTCATAGCTAAAATGCCCCGGTGTATGTCCAGCCGTATTAATGACTTTAAAACCTTGAATGTCGTCACCGAGTTTATAAGTTTTAAAGCGTTGCTTGGCTTGGTACGGGGCAATGGCTTGTTTAATGTGTTTCACAGTTCCTTCGTAACCCGCTTGTTTATCTTTTGGAAGCTTGGTTGCCTGTTTAGGGTCTAACCAATAATTGGCTTCGTCACTAGAAACATATACGGTTGCATTTGGAAAGTTGGCTTTCCCATCTTTACTGATGCCGCAGACATGATCGGGGTGTAAATGAGTGAGTAGAATCGTATCAACTTGCTCTGGTTGATAGCCTGATGCCTTTAGGTTTGTTAAAACAGAACCTAAGTGTGCACCGAAGCAGCTAGCTGCACCACTATCGACTAAAACCAGTGATTTTCCTGTATTAACGAGGAAGGCATTAATCGAGGTTTGTACGCCTTTATCTTGATCTGCATAGTATTTCTTTAATATCTCGTGAACTTGCTGTTGCTGTATGTCTTTAAACAAGCTTGGTGACATAAAGTTTGTACCATCGAGCAGGGCTGTGATTTGTATGTCACCTGCTTGATATTGATAGTAACCAGCGACTTGTTTTTGTGCTTGGGTAGTTGTTGGTTCAGCAGCTTTAGCGGTGAGGATTGTTGAGCTAAGTGTGAGAGCTATTAAGGTTAAATATAAATGCTTCATTAGTGATCCTTTGCTTAAGTATCTGGTTTTATTAAGGGAATTACAAATATTTTGAAAATATGCTAGTTTATCTATCAATGTAAAATATTAGCATTTCATAAATGGATTCAAATAACTTTTCTAAAAGAGAATGGCTTCTAATAATACTACTTATTATGATCGTACAATTCATTGTGCAATGTATTGCTTTTCTTTATGCTGGTAGCGGATCAGCTCTGAATTATATTTCAATTTCGGGGACTATCGTTTCGATTGTTTTAGCATTATTGGCGATTATTTATTCTTATTTCCAATCTGCGTCTCAAGTCAATACAAGTGCATCGTTAAATACACAAATAGAAAAATTAATTTCAATTGTTGATAAAGTAAAAGAATCGAAAAATGATTTTTCAGATGAGTTGAAAAACCTAGAAAATATTCGTGAAAAAATTGAATCAAGTATTAGTATTCAGTTAAGTTCGCATTCAAAAGTAGCTGAAATATCAGAAACATTAGATAATTTCTTAGAAAACAATATTACTCATTATTCGAGTAACAGTGAAACTGATAAATTTTCACGTTTAGTTTCCGAGGGTAGTACTTTAGTACATTTGGTTTTACTTGTATTACATAAATCCATAAAAGCTGGAATTGCATTTAAAAAAATATTCCCAGAAATATGTATTCCTTTAATAGACGAGCTAGATAAAAAATTAGAAGAACAAAAGATTAGTGAAGATTTTTACCAAGGTGGAATATTAGCGATTTTGAATTTATTTGTTGCATTAGGGATAGTTGAAGTGGAAGATGAATCTTTAGTACCTACTGTGACATCTCAGTTTGAAAAAGACCTAGAAGAATTCTACGATTTTATCAAGTCTAGAGAAGAAGATTTTTATAAAATTATTGTTAATACTTTAAATTTGAGTAATGGTGATGAGTAATGGCGCTGATTAAATCATATCTAATAGATAATGTAGAATCGACATTAAAATGCGATTTAAATATTAAAAAAGAAAATGATTTACCAATGGGACTGAAATTGAGATATATGGTTTTTAAGACTTTTATAGATGATAAACCAATTTTCTGTTGTATGTCGGGTGGTAGGTTTATAGATGGACAACCTCATTTAACACCTGTTGGTGAAGCGGCTTTATTGGCATTATGTAATATTACATCATCAAGCAAAGATGTAATTATATTTCAAGAAGTTAAATTAGGAAAAACTCCTTTAAAAGTTAAAGTAAAGAAGTATTTAAAAAAAGTACCTCGTAATAGTGTAATTTGTTTTGTGGGTGATATGACTAATGAGCTCGATGGCGTTTTAATGCCTATTCTAAATGTGAAAGGAACGATATCCTTATAAAAATAAAAAGCCCCTACATCAGTAGAGGCTTTTCATCATCTTTAACTTAAAAGCATTAAGACACTTTATCTCCAGCTTTAGCACCAGATTCAGGTGAAATCACCCAAACACCTTCACCATTACCCGCTGCAAGTACCATACCGTTAGAAATACCAAAACGCATTTTACGAGGTGCAAGGTTCGCGACCATCACCACCAATTTGCCTTTTAAGTCTTCTGGCTGATAGAACTCACGAATGCCACTAAACACATTGCGTGGCTCAGCTTCACCAACATTTAAAGTGAGTTGAAGTAATTTATCCGAACCTTCGACAGTTGAAGCTTCTATAACTTCAGCTACACGGAGGTCAACTTTCATAAAGTCTTCAATGCCAATGATCTCAGCTTCACCCACTTTAGGCTCAGGCTTTTTCTCGGCTTTCTTCTCTTTTTTCTTTTCCACTTTTGGTGCTTCTGCCGCAGCAGCTAAAGAGTCTTTCGATGCATCAACCATTGCTGCAACTGCTTTAGGATCAACACGCTGCATAAGCGGTTGGAATTGAGCAATTTCATGTCCAACTAAGATTTGCTTGCGAGATTCAAAGTTAAAGCTTTCAAGTTGTAGGAATGCTTGAACTTGAGCCGCAAGTGTCGGAAGAACAGGAGCCAAGTAAATTGCAAGCTGACGGAATAAGTTAATACCGACTGAGCATACATCATGAACTTGTTGTTCTTGACCTTCCTGCTTAGCAAGCGCCCATGGCTTTTTCTCATCAATATATTGATTCGCTTTATCCGCAAGTGCCATGATTTCACGGATCGCCGCAGAAAATTCACGATCTTCATAGGCTTGAGCAATTGAATCGCCCGCATCAATAAAGCTTTGCACAAGTTCAGGTTCTGCACATGTGCTTGAAAGCGTATTGTTGAAATTGGTGTTAATGAATTTTGCACAACGGCTGGCAATATTCACCACTTTACCAACAAGGTCAGAATTCACTTTTTGAACGAAGTCATCTAAGTTCAAATCCGAATCTTCAACTTTGTCTGAAAGCTTAGAGGCAAAGTAATAACGTAAATATTCAGGATTCAAATGCTGTAAATACGTTTCAGCTTTAATGAATGTGCCGCGAGACTTCGACATCTTCTGACCATTTACAGTTAAGAAACCATTGACGAATAAACCTGATGGCGTGCGGTAGTTTGCACCCTCAAGCATTGCAGGCCAGAACAGTGCATGGAAGTAAACGATGTCTTTACCGATGAAGTGATAGACTTCATTTTCAGAATCTTTTTTCCAGAAATCATCGAAGCTTAAATCAGGGCGTTTAGTTTTGATGTAGTTTTCAAAACTCGACATATAACCAATCGGCGCATCTACCCAAACGTAGAAATATTTATTTGGTGCATCTGGAATTTCAAAGCCAAAATAAGGTGCATCACGAGAAATATCCCAATCCGCTAAGCCTGCGTCAAACCATTCATCTAACTTGTTGGCAATGGATAAAGGTAAACGACCTTCGTCACGCGTCCACTTCTGTAAGTATTCTGCAAAGTTCGGCAGCTTAAAGAAATAATGGTCTGAAGACTTCTCAACAGGTGTTGCACCACTCAGCGTTGAACGAGGGTTCAGTAACTCAGTTGCATTGTAGGTTGTACCGCAGACTTCACATGAGTCACCGTATTGATCTTCCGCTTTACATTTCGGACAAGTGCCCTTGATGAAACGGTCAGATAGGAACATGCCTTTTTCAGGATCAAATAACTGGGTTACAGGACGAACTGCGATGTTGTCTGCTTCACGGTTTTTGATATAAATCTCAGAAGCGCGTGCTTTGTTTGCATCGCTATGCGTTGAATCATAATGATCAAAATGTACGCCAAAACCATCAAAATCACGAATATGCTCTTTCTGCACATTGGCAATTTGCGCTTCTGGGCTAATCCCATTCGCTTCGGCACGTAACATGATTGCAGTACCGTGAGCATCATCCGCACATACATAAGTCACATCATGGCCCATTGCACGCATCGCACGAACCCAAATATCTGCTTGGATATAACCGAGTAAGTGACCCATATGGATTGGACCATTGGCATAAGGTAGGGCATTGGTGACTAAAATTTTACGCACGGATATTGTTCTCTCATTCGTATTTGCAAGGCAGATGATTTTACATGACTTAGGACAGACTTGCACAAATGAATCAGGGAAATCTTTTAATCCTATTGTGATCTCATCGTTTTAAGACTTCATGCAATCTTCACATTGGCTTCAATCAAAGCACATTTGTTTGATTGAGAATAATTACAATATCAAAGAATGGAAAATAAAAATGAGATCTTGGTCTTTAGTCTGTGCATCATTGGTTGCGAGTTTGGTGTCTGTTTTAAGTTTTGTTATTCCTTTCTGTGTATTTTTATATGTTCAGCAGGATCATGTGACACGCCTAGCGAGCCGAGGATTTGAAGTTATGGTCTATCTGACACCGATTTTATGGCTAATTGGCTTTATTGCTTACGCTATTGTATTGGCGGTATTGAAGTTGCCGAAAAAGATTTTCGATCTTGTTCAAATTTTAAAATCGGGCTTGGTTCTTTTTATTGTGTGGATGCCATTCGTTTTAATGATTTTTTTAGAAGCTCAAGTTGATCAGACTGATTTCTCAGTATTATTTATTGGTTTGATGGTTTATTTTGCACTTTTGTTTTTAATGGTTTTGGGATGTATGAGTGCGAATGCTTGTTACTTTCTGATGAGTAAAAAGCAAAATTATGATTCTTTGAGTTAACGCATTTTAGTTAAGCGGATAGTTTGTTCTTTGTCATAGAAGTAAAAATCATAATGCTTGAGTTTATTGTAGTTACCATTAATAGTGAAAGTACCTGAACAGGAAACATTCCATTCATTACTTGTATTTTCAGTCATACCAATCCAAGCATGTCCACTAAATGTGAAAGTACGATTATTCATCATTTTAAATTCATCGAAATTGATCGCATCACACCAAAACGTACTTTTTCCAAAATCTACCTTGGAAAATTTCCAACAGCTTAAAAAGCAATAAAAGTTTCTAAGTCTTCGCTTTGTTTATATGTTTTGAATTGAAGAATAGTGTGGGCAATATCACGCTCTATAGCCAAGACTCTACGTTGAATTCTTCTTTTGCTGGAATAAACATATTTTGACCATTTTAAATACCTTTCCTCTTCTTGTTTTTCCTGTGTAACTTCTTCTTTATTCATATTCGATTTTGAGTAATTTTATCTATTAATTTTAATCATGGAATTTAGAGAAAAGTATGCATCCCAAAGGATTACATACTCTGCATTTGCTTAACCGTCACACTCTGCTTTGAATTTTTTCTTAAAGAGATGATTTTCCCTTTAGATAAGAAATGAATGTGATAGCTCTTTAAGCTATTGGTTTTAGGATCAACTGTAATTTCAGCAAATAAAGGCGTTTGCCAAAGTTCATCACTGCCCAGCGTCCCTAACCAAGCTTGCGCTTTGATTGCAGCGGTAAATTCATCTTTAATTTCTAAATTGCTGATGCTGAGTTCACTGCACCAATGAACAGTTTTTGGGAACTCAACTTTAGAAAATTTCCAACAAATCGAAAGCGCTAAACTACTTTCAATGCCAGCATAATCATTACTTTCATGGTGAATGACTGGAATCAGTTGTTCAGCCAAATCTCCTTCAAACGAAAGAATCATATTTTGGATTCTTCTTTTACTTGAAAGGATGTACTTCAAACGCTTTTCTTGAGCTTGCAGTTCATTTTGAATTTCTAAGAGTTCATTTTCATTCATATATACAGTTCTATAGACAAGGACTATGATTTTGATATGAGCAAAAGTATATCTGATCTATCCCCTTATATTGTTAATAGTTTTTAATTCATAATTGATGGTTCTAAAAATGATCGAAACGCCTAGACTGATTTTGCGCCAATGGTTGCCAGAGGATTATCCGTACTTTGCTCAGATGAGTGCGAATCCCAAAGTGATGCAGTATTTTCCGAAGTTACTGTCACGCTCTGAAAGTGATGCATTGATTGATAAATTCCACGACATCATTGATCATCAAGGTTGGGGATTTTGGGCGATAGAATTAAAAGCAACGAATCAATTCATTGGCTTTGTTGGTTTACATGAACAAGCAACACAGTTTTCATTTTCGCCATGTGTAGAAATCGGTTGGCGTTTAGATCATGCGTATTGGGGACAGGGCTATGCGACGGAAGCGGCTCAGGCTGCTTTAAAATTTGCCTTTGATCAATTGGTATTAGAAAAAGTAGTTTCATTTACGACTCTGGAAAATACCAAGTCTCAATCAGTCATGCAGAGGCTCAATATGACATATGTGAAAGACTTCCAACATCCAGCTTTGGCAGTGGATCATCCTTTATGTTGGCATGTGCTTTATCAAATAGAAAAAAATGATTTTTGCTGAGTAAATGACAATTAGATCTTGTTTTGTAAAGCTTTAATGTGGAAGTGTAGTGATCAGAAAAGTATTTGAATCTTCCTGTATTTGCTTTGTTTCAATTTGCAGCGAATAGCGAAAACATCCTTTAAACGCGTTATAAATGAGTCTGATCCAAACAATATGTTTTTTAGCTATAGTGAGGAATGAACATGACAAACGAAAAAATTGATGAATTAAAAACTCAAGCAAATGAATTAGGTAATGATCTGAAATACAAAGCGAAAGAAGCTCAGTTGCAAGGCGAGAAAGCCGTTGATGATTTAAAGCATTCAGCTGAGGAATTGAAGCTGAAAGGTGAAAAAGCTTTAGATGACTTGAAGAAAGATGTATCTGAGCAAAACGAAGAAGGCAAACAAGCATTTTCAAGTAAAGTAGATGAAATCAAAGCCAAACTTGAAGATACACAACACAATGTTCAAGATAAGTTTGATCATTTGAAAGAAGAAGCTGGTCATAAGTTTGATGATGCAAAAGCAAAAGCTGCTGAATTGAAAGATGAAGCCTCTGCGAAATTTGATGATCTCAAAGCTCAAGCAGGTCATAAGCTAGATGATCTCAAAAAAGCGGCATCAGACACATTGAATAAATTTAAAGGCTAACCTTAATTTATTTTTATTAATGTTTTCTCAAGCTCATATTCTGGAAATACATAGGCTCTAAAAAATGAGCAATTATCTTTCTGGATATGAGCTTCAACTTTCTAATACTGCTACACTAGCCACACTCAGTGATACGTTGATCTGTTTTTGGAGTAAACAAAATGTCGTGGCTTTCTTCCTTAAAATCTGTTTTTTCACCAGCACAAGAAGTGAAGGAAGATGATATTCAAACTGTTCTCCAAAACTATGTTTTACCTAACTCTAGCAACGCTTTAAAAGATCGCATTAGCCAAGTGAATGTAGAAGGTCGGGTGTTACAGCTAACGATCAATACTTATCCTGAAGAAAAAGATTATTTACAACAGATCCATGATGATCTCGCTGATGCGTTAGAGAAATGCGGCATTCAAGAGTTGAATCTACATATTATTCAACAGAAACATGCAGCTCATGGCGAAGCAGGGCACAGTTGTTCATCTAAGCCAAAAGCTGAAAATAGCAATCTTCCACCTGTGATGGATGCATCTCCCAAAGCAGAAGTTGATCCAAACAACCCACCGATTCAAAAAGCAGCGCCACAGCAACGTGATGTAGCGGCGCATCCTCGTATCCAAAATGTGATTTTGGTGTCATCAGGCAAAGGCGGTGTAGGTAAATCTACAACAACTGTAAATCTTGCACTTGCATTACAAAAGTTAGGTCTAAAAGTAGGCGTTTTAGATGCTGATATCTATGGACCGAGTATTCCAACGATGTTGGGTAATTCAGGTAGAACACCGCTCATCGAAAATGAAAATTTTGTTCCTATTGATGCCTATGGCATGGCGGTTTTGTCGATTGGACATTTAATTGGTGCACATAACACACCTGTCGCTTGGCGTGGGCCGAAAGCAACAGGGGCATTAATGCAATTGTTTAATCAAACTCTTTGGCCTGATTTGGATGTGCTTGTAATTGATATGCCACCTGGTACAGGTGATATTCAACTTACACTGGCGCAACGTATTCCAGTAACAGGCGCAGTGATTGTAACAACCCCACAAAACGTTGCACTTATGGATGCAACTAAAGGTATTGAGCTATTTAATAAAGTTAACATTCCCGTGTTAGGTGTGATTGAAAATATGTCTACGCATATTTGTTCTAACTGTGGTCACGAAGAGCAAATTTTTGGTACGGGCGGTGGTGATCAGCTTTCTGAACAATACGAGATTCCATTGCTTGGACGTTTACCTTTGAACGTTCAAATTCGTGAAAATGCCGATAACGGTAAACCAAGCGTTGTTGCCCAAGATGAGGCAGCAGATAGTTATATGAACATAGCGCAAGCCGTTATGGTGCAAATGGATAAATTACCCAAGCGCCAACGTGATGATAAACGCATATTTTAAATGACCTAATAAAGCCCAGCGAATAAAGCTGGGTTTTTACTATTTGATTAAAAAAGTTATTTATTTAATTGTTTTAAAATAATTTATAAATCTAAAAATTGGTATGCAGATTGCTTGTAAGCTATTTTTACAAGTCTATAGGCAAATCATGTTGTTTAAGCGAATCATGGCCATCACAAGCGTTTGTAGTGCATTATTTCTTGGTGGGTGTAATGATGATAACAACCAATCATCTAGCTCATCATCTCCCCAGCCAAAGCAACTACAGCCAATCATTATACAAGGTGCCTTGCCTGTAGAGTCTGAAAGCATGGCTGCCAAACTAGATAATGTAAGTATTGAAACCATTGGTGGTTGGAAATTTTGGAAAGGAACATACAAGAGTTATCCAGTCATTATTTCTAAAACTCGAATGGGCATGAGTAATTCGGCTGCTGCGACCGCAATTGCAATTCAGCGCTATCGACCAATTGCTATCATTAATCAAGGAACGTCTGGTGGTCATGATCCAGTATTGCATGTATTCGATATTGTTCTAGGTAAATACACAACCAATATTGGGGCATTTAGAACGCCTAAACAGCCTGTTGGTGGAGGTTCAGACTCGCTGACATGGAATGAAGCGTTCGATGTGTTACCCGATGATGAATCAGATCCTGAGCCAATTGCGATCAGAAAATTTGAAGGGGATAATGACTTACTTCTTGCCGCTTATAACGCCAAAGTGAACTACACAAAAGGTCAAGTTGTTGAGGGTACGATTGGTTCCGCAGACGTGTGGAATAATGAGCTTGATCGAATTAATTTTTTCCATACCCGATATGGAACTTCTGTTGAGGAAATGGAAGCTGCTTCTGTTGCACAGATTGCGCAACAATTTAATGTTCCATTTCTAGGTATTCGTATTTTATCCAATAACATTACCAATAATGGAGCATATGACCCCGCGACTGGTGAGGCTTGTCAGGATTATGTTCTCGATGTGGTCGAACAATATATGAAAGCGAAAAGTCAAACGAATTGATTGTTAATAGAACAATAAGGAGGGGCTGTTAAGCGGTCTCTTCTTTTTGATATTTAGTTCTTTTTTTCCAGCTTCTGATGACAAGAAAACGCCAAATAACATGGGTGAGAACATAGAAAATAATTGCAAATAATATGGCTTCAATCACTAAACCAGACACTAAAATTTTCGCTAAACTAAAATCAATATGACCATGACCAAAGTTCTTAATCCAATTTACGATTTGGTGAAGTACGCCAAGCAGCATTTCTTTGTTAATCATGTTGACATGGTAGATCTTAGTACCAAACCAAAAGCCTAGATAGAGAATGGGAACCACTGTAAAAGGATTGGTTAACCAAGCCATGCAAAGACCGATTGGTAAATTTACCTCAAACCAAAGAACAGTCAATATAATAAATAGACTGTGAAATGGAACTGGAAGAATTCCCCAAAATGTTCCAATAAACATTGCTTTTGCAATCGAGTGGCGATTTACGTACCAAAGTAATGGATTTAAGGTTTGTTGACCAAAAATTCGCATAAACTTAATACTTGCAACCTTTTCAGATGAAGGTAGCCACTTATGAAAGAATTGCTTAGGCATAAAGAAATGGTGACATAAGATAAAAGCATGATCGCTGTATGATTATAAAATAACATTATTTGCTTAGATAAAACTTAAAAATTTTTCAGGGTCATTATCTTTGTAAAATATAAGAAAATTTTCAAAGTAATCTTTACATAGACGTTTTATTAAACACCTTTAAATAAATGACTATTGAGTAGCTTTTGCTAGAAATTCATAAATATGAAATAAAATAAATAGTTGGTAAATGATTGAAGCAATATGGATATAAGTGTTTACAGTTGTTTTTTTGCTATAAATTTGTAATTGGATTAATCTCAAATAATCCTTTAGTGAGGTCATTTGATGATTTCATGGTTTTTTATTGGTTTAGTTATAACCATATTATTTACTCCTGGTCCAACAAACACTCTGCTTGCATCTTCAGGTGTACAAGTTGGTATCAAAAGATCACTTCTACTTATCCCAGCAGAAGCGATAGGCTACATTTTGGCAATTACGGTTTGGGGGTTATTCATAGGTAAAATTTCAGCAACTTTGCCTTTAGTTCCAGCTTTTCTTAAGTTGATTAGTGCAGTATATATCCTATATCTAGCTGTGAAATTATGGCGTACTGCAAATCAGCATGTGGCTTTAAATCAGCCCACGATTCGACCACGTGAGTTGTTGTGCGCGACATTGTTAAATCCCAAAGTCCTTTTATTCGCATCAGCAATTTTTCCAGCTTTAGCATGGAAAGACCAAGAGGTTTATCTCTTACATATAAGTGTATTTGTAGGCTTGATTTTGCCGATCGCATTATTTTGGATTTATGTTGGGTCAATGTTAGCTACCAATAAAGTAAAATGGTTATCACAGTCTAAGTTGCAACGCACAGCTTCGGTAATCTTGGTCAGTTTTTCGATCCCAATCAGTTATTCCGCACTTATTAATTTATAAACGTTATTACAGTATTCGCAGCAACAGCCATGAGCTGTTATTTTCATTGCTGCTGTTTTGCGTTAAAGTAGCCGCCAATCATTCATTAAGATTTTGGATAAAAGTCATGGCAATAAAATCTGATCGTTGGATTCGTGAGATGAGCGAAAAACACGGCATGATTGAACCTTATGCAGAGAATCAAGTTCGTTTCGGAGAAAACGGAGATAAGTTGATTTCTTATGGGGTATCTAGCTATGGCTATGATGTTCGCTGTGCGCGTGAATTTAAAGTTTTCACAAATGTGCATTCTGCAATTGTTGATCCAAAAAACTTCGATGATAAAAGCTTTATTGATATTGAGTCTGATGTTTGCATTATTCCACCAAACTCATTTGCGCTTGCGCGTACAATCGAATACTTCCGTATCCCACGTAATGTTTTAACTGTTTGTTTGGGTAAATCAACCTATGCGCGTTGCGGTATTATTGTAAATGTAACGCCTTTAGAACCAGAGTGGGAAGGTCACGTAACGCTTGAGTTTTCAAACACAACAAATTTACCGGCACGTATTTACGCAGGGGAAGGTGTCGCACAAATGCTTTTCTTTGAAAGCGATGAGGTGTGTGAAACATCATATAAAGATCGTGGTGGTAAGTACCAAGGTCAAACTGGTGTGACCTTACCTAAGACCTAAATTAAAAAACCCATCATCTGTAAATGATGGGTTTTTTAATTTAATGATTTTAAAAAATTCTTCATTCATCACAAAAAGTGTTCAGACGAATGAAGCTAGTAATTAATAAAAAATAAGATACAATCAGTATAATTTGATTTGTTTTTGTACAGGATCACGGAAATTACTGCAGCTATATAAGTGAGTATTCGATCATACAGAAACAAGTAATAAAAAGAACATATGGAAGTTTTAACACGGAGGTCGTTATGCGACAGTTTAGGTTTCTTAATTTGGCATTATTAGCCTTAGGTAGTTTATGTTTAAACTCAGCATATGCAGCCTCTTCAACACTTCATAGCTTGACTGATAGTGAAATGTCTGCAGCAACTGGGCAAGCATTAATGAGTTTGTCTTATATTGCACCCACTGATTCTGCTAACTTGGAAACATTGAGGAACAGCAGCAGTAATATTGGCTTCTATAAACTAGGTTTAGAGGCAAAAGTTGAGTTGAATGCAAATATTCGAAATCTTCAGCTTGGTTGCGGTGGTGTGAATGGTGCTGGTGCTTGTGATATCGATATTAAAAATCTTTCACTTAGTGGCTTAAATGATGGTACGGTCGCTAGTGGTTCGCAACAAGGTAGTCCTACTTTTAGTGGCGATCGAGCAGCTACTAGTGCACAAATTACTAATCCATTTCTAGAGTTTGCAATTAAAAACCCTGATTCTGCCTCAACACGAGAGGTTGCAGGTTTTCGTTTAAGCGCAGAAGCAATAGAAGGATTATTAAGTGCTGGTTTGGAAAATTCAGGTATTTTATCTTCTACTGATGGTATTCAGAGCCTAAGTGGTTATCTGCAATTGGCGAATTTATCTGGAGAGGTGTCTACACAGGCAACTACTTTTGGTGCTGCTGGAGCAGCAGGTTGTGCGGCAATTGTTGGTCAAGCAAATGGTTCATGTCAGGCAATTGCAGGTAAAATCAATTCAACGATTGGTGGTCAGCGTGGCTTTGTGAGTTATACTTCTGCCGCTTCTTCTGATACATTAGGTATTTCTGTGCCGAGTTTGACGGTGCCTTTTACTAAAAATACGACTTCAGTTATTACGGGAAACCGTATGACGTCTGCTGTGGTAAATAATATTAATGTCACTGTTCCTCATATAGCATTAGACTGTGCACGTTCAAATAGAGCTAGCGCAGCTGCATGTGGTAATGCGCCGACAAGTAATTTCGTAAATCAACTATCTGTAGATTTAATTCAATATGGAAATTATCCTAATGGTACAAGTTTAACAACAAATGGTAATAGTACAGACTGTATCACTGTTATATTTATTTGTGTCGTTGGTACAGCCCAATTCCAAATGGGGGCTGGATCTACTTTAGATGGTTTGAACTTAAACGTAACCTTTAATGAGGCATTGAACTTATTCCATAATATTCCTTTAAGGGGTACGGGTGGCTATCTTGCATTGCAAAAGCAAGCTTTACAGTGGCCAGGTTCAAATAGTGATGATATTGCGCAAACAGGTTGGTGGTTATCATTTAAAGATCCAATTGATTTAGGATACTTAACATCTACAAATAAAGCCGATATTTCAGCTGTATTGCCGCAAGTTGCTGGTTTTGTTACACAAGCATTAATGCAAGGAAGTGATATTCCTGTGAGTCTTATCGATGGTCTAAATGCAGCAACAGGAAATCCGCTTGTAAAAACACTCAATATTGATGTAAGTAGTCAAACGGCAAATCTATCATTGAGTAATTTGCAGTTGACTTCGCAGTATGTCACCAGTAACTGCTATGGTGGTAATCAATTCTGCTAAATTAAATATGTCGCGATGATTTAGAGAAAAGCAGCTTCGGCTGCTTTTACTATTTTTTATTAGGATAAGAAGAATGTTGAATCTACGAGGGATGAATAGAGTTGTAGTTGTTGGTGGAGGAACTGCTGGTTGGTTTGCAGCTTTACAGCTTAGGCAGCTTTTTAGCGCATCTGTTGAAATTATGGTGATTTCAGCTCCACAAATACCGATTGTTGGTGTTGGAGAGGGAGGGGTATTAAATCTTCTTACTGTATTACATGATTTAAATGTTGATTTGAAGGACTTTATTGCTAAAACAGGTTCAACATTAAAGTTAGGTTTTAGATATGAAAGTTGGCGAACAGGTCAATCAGATGATTATTATTACCATTTATTTCCTTTAGCAACAGATGATTTTGTCTGGAATGAAAATGGTTATAACCCATTTTTATCTGGTTTGTTTAATCATGGCATTGATATCAGCAAGTATATGGCTTCATATCAATTTAGTGAAGAAAAAAAGCCTTTTGAGGAAGTTCTAAAAATTCTATTAGAAGGTAAGAATAATTTTGGAGCATCTCTTCATTTTGATACTTTTAGAGTTGGTCAGTATTTAAGGGATATTGCTATTGCAAGAGGAATTCTTCATGTTGAAGAGAAAGTTGAGAGTTTTCAAATTGATACGCTAACTGGGCATATTTCTTCGATTTGTTTAGAAAAACGTAATATAGATTGTGATTTTTTAATTGATGCATCTGGGTTTGCTAGGTTATTAATTGGAAAGCAATATCAGAGTGAATGGTGCTCATTTTCAGATGTGTTACCATTAAATCGTGCATTACCTTTTCATTTGCAATATGGGGATGAGCCGAAAGAGTTAGTCACACGTGCTACGGCTATGAGTTCAGGTTGGATGTGGCAAATTCCGCTTCAGGAAAGAATTGGTGCTGGATATGTTTTTCATGATGAGTTTATAAGTGATCAGCAAGCTCAACGAGAAGTTGAAGCATGGCTCGGATGTGAAATAAAGCCAGCTAAACCAATTTCATTTGAAGCAGGTTGTTACAAGGAAGTCTGGATCAAAAATGTTGTTGCAATTGGGCTTGCATCTGGATTTGTTGAACCATTAGAGGCTACTTCTATTGGCCAAATGCTGACACAATTACAGTTGCTCGTCTCGTTTATTAAAGAAAATCACGGCATTATATCTAAGCAAAATATAGATTGTTTTAATCAACAAAATACACAATTTTGGTTTGGAATACGTGATTTTATTCGAATGCATTATGATACAGGTAGAAGTGATACTGATTTTTGGAAATTTATGTTGACGGTACAGCAACCTGAAACCTATCAGGAGTTGAAAAAATGTTGGGTCTACAGAACGCCTAGAGATATTGATTTTGTACAGCATAGTATGGGTGGGGTTTCTATGTTTAGTGTTGCTAGTTGGTTCGCTGTTGGTGCGGGAGTGGGAATAATCAAACCAGATGCAACTGCGACGGAGCTCTACGCTTTGTCACCTGAAAAAAAAGCTAGAGTTGCAAAGTTTTTGCATGAGTTTAAGAGAAATTCATAAAAAATAAAATTTCATCTTTATTTATGTAAAAGCATCGTTGCTTCATCGGAAAAATGTAACCATTTCTCTGTTTGTTTTGCAATTGTGTAATTATTAGGCATAATATTATTCAGGTTTTATAGTTCGAACTTTATAAGTTTCGGAAAGATGTTTGGATGCGTCTATATAAAATCACTTAATAAATTTAAGAAAAAAAGTTGGTGCGGAGCATCGAGTAACAGGAAGGTTTAGATGGCTACACTTTATACGGTATCATTCAAAAGAACTGTATTGGCAACGCTAATCGGATTATGTTTAAGCCGATATGCTTTTGCGTTGCAAGAACTATCTGACGATGGTTTGAGTGCTACTACAGGTGAAGGGATCGCAATCCTTCCAACTAATACATTCATGATTCTTCGCGCTGCTGGTCCTAATGAAACTCAAAATGCTCTGTTAAATGATCGCACAAAAGATACGGGTTATATCCACTATTTACCTGTTGGTGGTTTGACTTCAATTGTACAAGATACAAATAAAGATGGGTATGTTTCAGATGGTGTTACGGCAATTGGTGGTTCTGTCCGTCCTGTAGATCATTCTGTTGGTAAGGCTGACTTATATTTATATGGTTTGGCTCTATCAAAAAATGCCAATAATGATGTAAATAGTCGTTTTGACTCTGGTTTGACAGGTTTGATTGCAAACGCTGCGATTGCAAGTTGGGGATCTGCCCAAAACCCTTGGATTTTCAAAACAACAACGGCAAAAAATGTTCCTAATTTCAGTGCTGCGAATTGTACTGGTGCTTCGGATCTTTCATGCCAAATTACATATCTTAATTTAGAAGCTCCATTATATGATATTACTCGTCCAACTACTGCTGAAGCGGGGGCAGACGCTTATAACTTGAAATTAGCCTTTTGGACGGATGCTTTTGTTCGAGACCAAAGTAAAGCAGAAGGAAGTGTTGATCAGTTCAATTTAGGTGAGAATTTTGGAACAACAGCAGCGGGACGAGCAAATCGTTTACGACTTCAAGCCATTTGGAATGGATTTAGTATAAATGGTAGTAACTTACAAATGTTTCAAACACTGAATGGTGCTACTAATACAAAAGGTATGAGTTCATTTTACAACAATACATTAGGTTTGGCT
Source organism: Acinetobacter venetianus RAG-1 = CIP 110063 (assembly GCF_000368585.1). Taxonomy (GTDB): domain Bacteria; phylum Pseudomonadota; class Gammaproteobacteria; order Pseudomonadales; family Moraxellaceae; genus Acinetobacter; species Acinetobacter venetianus. The sequence continues at coordinate 1,814,530 of NZ_KB849558.1, read as the reverse complement.
GGAGTTCTCCGTTTTAATAGTGGTGATGGTGCTAATTTAAAAGCAACAATGACAGATACCACCACGAGTTCAATTGGAACGACATCTGCATGGACAACTATTAGTAATGGTCAGGACACAACTTTTGGTACATCTAAAACAGCATCTACTGGTAACTGTGGTAATGCTAGTACAGGGAATTTTACTGCTACCGCTGGCTCAGCTGGTTGTAAATATATAGTCCAAAATCAAAAAAGAACAGATACACAAACGCGAACTAGGACTTGGACTGCGCCAAATGTACAGGGCGTATTGAGATTAAGTACAAGAGAAACAGCTGATACTGATCGTTTAGCTACTCCTGCTACTGGGGGGGCTTCTCCTAATTTTGCATCAAATGAAGGTTTATATATATATAATCTGAATGCTAATTTGGTTTTAGGTAGTTTGTATCAACCTGTAATTTTGGGCTCTGATGGTAAAAACTTAAGTCTAGAAATAGCTCGAATTCCAAATAAACCAGAAATCTACAAGAAAATTTATACTGATTATTCTGGTACTGATGCCACTTATTTAGGTTCAACTTGTAATATTTATCAGTGTGGTACAAGTGACATTGCAAACTATCAAGGTGGTTCGCCGCGTACAGATTACTCTGCATCGGCACTTTCAAATAAAAAATTAGCAACACATAGTAGTATTAGTATTGGTACCGTATATAGTCCAGATGGTGGTAAAACATTACTCGCTTTTAAAGGTGATGCTTCAAATGATGCAATTGGTATCTCTTTTGGTGGTCCATTACAAAACAATACCTTAACAACAACAACATCGAATACAGCTATTCAGGTTCGATATGCCGAGAGAGCTATGAGTACCTCTACTTGGTTACAAAGTAGTAGGTGTACAGGTACTAACATATGGGGAACATGTAATAGTACTTCTGATACAACGGGCTATTTGTATCAATGGCAATATGATAATGGCACTAGTTTAGTTAACTCAGCAAATGGTTGGACTGCAACACCTACTAGTGCTGCATCATGTAATGGTGGTTCTGGCAGTTGTAATAACGTTTCAGGTACAACACCTATCTACGGTACCGTTGCTAATAGAACATGGTCTGATACCAATTTAAATGGGGGGGCTTGGAAGAGTACCTCTAGTGCTGCTGTAAATGCATTTATTGGTGCATCAAATGGTACGACAGGTTACGTAATACCAGCAACAAATACCGCCCCGATTCCAAATGTAGCAAGTCCAAGTCCAAGTACAAACTTTGGATCGGCTGTTATCGATGGCTTGCTTATTCAACACATGAAAATAACGACTACGGGTCTATAAAGGGAGCATAATAATGAAAAAAATCTCGATTATTCTCGTATCTTGTTTGATTGCAGTAACGTCATCGCATGCTGAATTACAAGCTTTAGATAATAATGCATTACAGGCGGTAGAAGGTCAGGCGGGCGCTGATCTCTCGCTAAAGTTATCTTTAAATCAAAACATTCTTTCAGATGCAGCCTTACAAGCAGGTACTGCACCGACCTTTAGTTGTACCAATTTGGAATACTGCCGTTTAGCTATTTCTTTTAATAAACGCTTTGTACAGAAAAAAACTACGGCTGATGCTAGTGGTCCTGCTGATACAGATCCAATCTGGAGTATCGCGGCTAGTGATCCTACAGCAGCGAATCCAGGCCATAAGTTGTGGTTGGTTATGAAGGGGCTTCAGGGAACCGTAAATATTCAAAAGCTAGGCTTAGATGGAACGGATTTGGTATATGCTCGAAAATCTGATGGAAGTCCTATGATTAAGCCTGCGATACAGTTAGGTTTTGATGCGACTCAACCTATCCAAATTCGAAATTTAGGATTTAGTGCATTATCTATTGAGCAAGATGTTGTTACTTCATATTATGATGCAAGTGGAAATTTGGTAGAAAATACGAGTACTTCACCAAATGATTATGGATATTTAAAAACATCGACCTATTCTCCAGTTCTAAAAAAAGTTGCAACAGTCGCAAATGGTGGAACAACTGCAAATAATTATGATGCTGGACGTGAAACAGGTTTTATGGGAGTACAAATGAATGGGAATTTAGCTCTACAAGGACAAATTAAAATTTTTGCATGTAGTGACCATTCTCGTTGTTAGTATAGTGCGGACCCAGTTCAAGGATTGAAGTGATGAAAATAAAAAATCAAAATCAGAGAAAAAAGTGGTTTGCTCTAAGTACACTAGCCACTAGCTTATTTTTTGTAAATCAAACTTCATTTGCTTTGCAAAGTTTGGATGATAGTGCTTTGCGAAGTGTCAATGGACAAGATGGTATTAGTATTTCAACAACATACGATGCAATTGATGTACAGCAGTTCTACTGGGAGGATGATGCTGGTCGTGGTAGTGTTGGTGCTACTAATACTAAGCTTCGAGCGATAGCTGAAGGCTTTAAAGTTCGTCAAAGTAATGCTTCTACACTACCATTAGGAACGAATTACCAAATTAATATTGGTAGTAATGCTGGTAAGTCTGGAGTGGATTTTAATATATCGAGTGATCCATCGTTAATTACTATTGATAATTTTAAGATATGTGATACAGAAACGATTGCTCGTTGTAGTGATCCAGTTGGTACCTTGGCTCTTCAAACGAGTTCTCCTTTAGGAATTACATTTAAAACACGTGATGGCTTATTTAGTAAAACAAGCCAATCGAGTTTAGTGTTGGGATTAAAAAATATTAACCTTTATCTTGGCCAAGTTGACGCAAGTAATCAGCTTAATCAACTTATACTTAAAAACCTTAACTTTAATTTCTTAGGTAAGGGGGTGATGTATGTTGATGATAAGGAAGGTTTACGAATACAGACAAATGCCGTTGGGACAGCTAATGCTTTAACAACTGATAAACCGAGTGGTACTTTAGGTTATGTTGATTTTACTAGAGTAGAAGATAGTGGTAGTGCAGCTTTAACTGCGCATACCTATAGTGACAGCTCTGGGAAAGCAACTAATGCAGGATTAAATCTTGAATTCATGACAAATAAAAATGTTGTGAATGCTGATAGTAATACAAGGTATGCGATTGACTCTAATACAAAAAGTCCAGTTGGCGCCAATGGGCTTATTCGTCTAGGAGCCAGTGGGCGTATGGTCAACGGCTCTTTACAAGTCCGCGGTATAACAAGTGGAACTTTAAATGATCCAGTTATTGGTACTGGGCAGTATGGAAGCCCGAACGGGACAAATATTATTGGTAAAGCAAACAATGGCGCAAGTGCAACTCCTATTCTTGGTGGAAATGTTATAGGTAATTCAGGTATCGCTTTTCGTATGAAAGCAGATTTTACGACTGAATCTGATATGATGCTTGATACCAATATGGATGGTACGCTCAGCGCTGATGAGAAGAAAAATGCGACACGATTAGAAATTGGCGGGGCTGGTCTAAATACTTACGGATTTGAGTTTGGTAATCTCACAGGACTTCAAGCTGGAAGTCGAGGGACTTTTGATAGTGGTAATATTTATATAAATCTTGCAGATACAAAGTCCATTCTAATACCAGCTAACTACGTATTTCAAACCAGCCGTTTTGGTAATGGCCAATTTTTAACCGGTGCGGCAGACTATACGCAAAATATCCATACAGGTACCGGAAATACAAACCCTTATAGTATTATATTAGCTGTTCGTGGAGCTGAGTTCCAAGCAATTTCTAAACAAGGTCGTTTTACGAATAGTGCTACTTATAATCCAGCTGCAGGTTATCAGCCTATTATCGAACATGATGGAAGCAATAATACGACAAATAAGTTGAATACATGGGGATTGGCATTACCTTTCTATAACTTAAATGCAAATATGGCGATGTATGGAACCTCGGTAGATGCATCAACTGTTTATGCATTTGATAAAAATGGTGTGAAAACAGCTATTGGGTCAGGTAATACTCCTCGATTAGGTTTTTCTTTGGCAATGAGTACAAGTGGCATTGATAGAGATGCGAGTTTTGTCCCTCAAGGAAACAAAACGACTTCAATCCTAGTAGTTGATGGTGGCGATAACGATAATAATAGCGTTAATGGTGTCCAGCCAACCAATTACTATATTGGACTCCGTAATATTGATATGTTGCTAAAAGGAGCGGGGACAATCGGGGTTGAAAAGGGTAGCTTTAATGCTAGCTTAAAAGACATGCTAATCGTAATGGCAGCAGAATTAGCTGCAGGTTATTTGCCAGGATCAACTTATAAAACTTGTGCACAATTAGCTAGTGCTACTGGATGTGCGACTCGTAGTGTTGCTCCTGCTAATAGCTTTGCTTTAAATGATGATGTTTTGTTAGGCCTTAAACTTCGTATTGGTGGTGATATGGATTTATCATTAATCCCAAATAATGAGTATAAGTCTGATGGAACAGGTAATAGTCTTATTATTGCTGGTGACTTAACTCTTAAAGGAACTGGTAACACTATTCAAATTAGTGATCCAACAGATGGTTCTACACTAGGGTTAGATAATCTGTCTGGTAAAATGGCATTTAATAACTCAATTGTAATTGGTCGTCATAGCTCTGGTGAGGGGATGGTTGGATTTAATACGGGTCTTACTTTCAATCCAGCAGGGACAAATGGAACTGGCACTAATGCGGAAAAAATAGCTGGTGTATTTAGAGCTAGAGATATTAATCTATACCCACCTAGCACAGGTGCAGGAGCACGCTTGGGAGAGATGGTTCTTACCGGTGGGCAGTTAAATAGTCAATTAGGTATTATCCCTAGGAATTAGTTATATATTTACCAGATTTTTTTAGTATTGATATGATGTTTTTCTATGCTAGAATGTTGGTTGTTATTTAAGCGTTTGTCTTAAGGATTAGGACAATGAAGAAAAAGAATATTTTAGGATGTTTATTGTTATTGAGTCCTTATTCAATGGCAATGCAACCAATGGATGATCAGAGTTTATCTTCCACTGTTGGGCAAGACGGTATAAATATTACTGTAAATACATCTAAAGTTGAGTTTGATCAAATTGCGATTATAGATAGCGATGGTTTATCAAATGGTAGTTACACTTCGACAGATTATACAAATCGTGCTGGCTTAGTTATAGGTGGCATTGCTGGTCAAACTCCTATAACTGCATCAAAACCAAACCCTGTTGCAATTGTGGGCATTGATGCAAGTAATGCTGATACATCACTACCGCTTATTAAAGCATCTATAGATACTGATAAAGGTACTGGAACAAACGGTGCTTTTGCTAACATCGCAATTTCATTTGATGGGAATTACAGCGGGTTTCGTATCAAGCCATTTTCTATTTATACTGCGGATGCGAATAATTTATCCAATGTAAGTGGCAGTGTTTATACTCGAAAATCTATTTTTGATATTTCTTCTGCTATTAAATTACAGTCAGGTGTTAAAGAGTTATTGCGTGTCAAAGATAATTTTGATATCAAATTTTTAGCCTCTAATAAGCCTAAAATTAATATTCAATTAGGTGGAGCACCTCAAAGTCATATGTTTATGTTTGATGGTGCAATTGAGTCAATTTGTGGGACAGGCACAGGCTGTAACATGATGTTAGTCTCTGATTATTCTACACCGGGAGATTCATCAACGACGCCTATAGGTGCTAGTTTTGATTTTCAATTCAAAGCGACTAACGCTACGAGTGGCTTTGGCTTGAATGGGTTTTATGCTGGTATCATGGGACCCACACCAGGAGATTTTGGTGGGATTGTTTTTGGAAATCCAAATAAAACCGATGAGTTTGATTTAAGTTTAAACAACGTAAAACTAGGCAATACAATAGGTACGCTTGATCCAAATGTTTTTAACGGATTGCAGAATAATTCAATTGGAAATATTGGAATGAAAGGAGCATCGGTCACTAATCTTCAAATGAAAATTAGTGGTATGTAAATTTAGAATAAAGAGGGGAGATATTCTCCCTTTTTATATTAAATAATCAAGAATTTGATCAAGCTGCTTCTCTTTTTTTACTTTTCCCCATAGCTCTTGTGCTTCTGGATAAGCTTTAGTCATCATCCCCAACCATTGTTTATAACGGCCAATCATTCCGATTTCTGTTTTATATTGACCACTTAAGAAACGTTGCTGTAATTCGACTAAATCAGACCATGAAAGAATTGCTTGGTCTTTATTTTGGCGGATACACAAAGTTAAATCTGGTGTGGTTACTGCACCGCGACCAATCATTAAGTCTTGGCAATGAGATTGTTCTAAACAGGCTTTGGCATCTGCATTATTCCAAATCTCGCCATTTGCGATGACATTAATTTTTAATGCTTCGGTAATTGGTTGAATTTTTTCCCAATAAGCAGGAGGTGTATAACCATCTGCTTTGGTTCTAGCATGTACAGTAAGCCAACTGGCACCTGCATCTTCAATGGCATGTGCATTGTCTAGAGTGTGATCTTCATCTAAATAGCCTAAACGCATTTTTGCAGAAACGGGTATGTGTTTTGGGACAGCATCACGTACAGCCTTGACGAGTAAGTGAACGGTTTCTGGTTCATCAAGCAGGATAGATCCGCCACGATGCCGATTCACTGTTTTAGCAGGGCATCCAAAGTTTAAATCAATTGCAGGAGCACCTAGCTCAACGACTTTTGCTGCATTAGCAGCAAGCATGTCTGGATTGTTGCCAAGAAATTGTACATGTACAGGCGTGCCAGCTGCGGTTTTACCGCCATTTTTCAGTTCTGGACAAAAGCTATAGTAGATATGATCTGGCTGAATGCTATCAGTAATACGGATAAACTCGGTCACGCACCAATCAAAACTGCCAACATGGGTGAGCACATCACGCATGATTGGATCAGTAAGACCTTCCATCGGGGCGAGTACAAGTTTCACGATTTTTACCTAAATAAGCGAAAACAGCGTTATACGCATTTTTTGGTAAGATGTCTATAAAATGATATTGTGTTCTACACAGGCTGATGTTGAGGGTTTACTGAGAAGTTAATCCATAAGTTTTCATCATCAAAGTTTTGCACATACAGTTTAATTTTTTGTTGAGGATAAATATTGTCTGTTCCTAAAATGGATTCGCAGTCTTTGTAGTTCACTAAACCCAAAAAAATTTCTCCATATTTAACAATAACACCTTGTGGATAGAAACAAACAATCTCTGTATCAATATTTTGATTGATGTGAAGTTTGCTTTTTAAGCTATCCCATGCATCTACATGTTGCGATATAGATTTATTCCAAAAACTTAAAAATTCTTCCTTTGTAATAAGAGATAATTCTTCTAAATGTTCTTCGAAGCTTCCTTCAGGTAGAAAAAAATTAGATTGTTCATTTATAAAAGCTGTATTCAAGATTATTGATGATGTGCTACAGATTGCTCTTAAACAGTAATGTTCCTGATCTAGTTCATACAGGATTATTGTCTTATCTATATCTGTATATTTATAGTAAGAATACATTATGATTCCATTTTAGAACGTTTCTATTAACGTCCTAATATCATTTCTAAAACAAATTTACTGCCGATAAATCCAATCGCGAGCAAGATAAAACCCGTTATGGTAAAGCGAATTGCCTTGCGCCCACGCCAACCGAATTTGTAGTGACCAATCAATAGAGCACCATATAAAAACCACGAAATAATACTGAATGCAGTTTTATGTGCGAGGTGTTGGGCGAAGAAATTATCGATGGTAAAGAAGCCAAATAGCAAGGCAACAGTTAAAAGTCCAAAACCTGTAATGATTAAGTCAAATAGCAGGGATTCCATCACTTGAAATGGAGGGAGTAAATTGACCCAAATTCTTCTTTTTTGTTTTTTCTTGAGTTCACGATCTTGAAACCATAGTAAGACAGCTTGAATCGTCGCCATTAATAAAACGGCATAAGCAGAAAGTGATAAAATAATATGAAAATCAAGACCAATGCTATGCTGCTCAATCACTTGATTGGCTTGGCTAAACGCATAACCTAAAATTAAACCAATTGCGGCTACAGGTGTACCAATTAAATTTAACGGTAGAATCGGGCGAATCAAACTTAGAATTAAACTTAAGGCAAGCATTAAGCCAGACGTGAAAGAAATTAGATTAAACACATCATAATTGACGCCAATAGGGGTCACCATATCTTGGTAAAGAACTACCCCGTGAAGAGCAAGCCCCAAGACGACGATAAGACCATAGCACCAAATATTTGGAGTACGTTTTGACATTAAATGGATAAACAGATACCAAAAAGAACTGGTATATGCGACCAGTGCCAAAATTGTGTAAACCAAGGGGAGACTGATCATGTCAAACCTTTTTTAGGAGGATGAATAATATTCACCATATAAGATATAAATTCGCTTCGAACTACAGTATCCTATAGCATTCTATGCATAAATTTTCTATTTTAAGAAAGATTTTTTTGCAACTAGCCATTTTAAGCGGATTTCGCAATGTTTGATACCTTAACAGAACGACTCACACAGAGTTTAAGAAATGTTACTGGCTCAGGGCAGCTGACCGAAGACAATATTAAAGATACCTTACGTGAAGTACGTATGGCACTTCTTGAAGCCGATGTGGCGTTACCTGTAACTCGTGAATTTATCGCGAAGGTTAAGGAAGAAGCACTCGGTCAGGAAGTTATGACTCAGCTTTCTCCTGGTCAGGCATTTGTAAAAATTGTCTATGATGAACTCACCAAGATGATGGGTGAGGCAAATGAGACCTTAGATTTAAGTGCAAAACCTCCTGTTGTTGTATTACTTGCTGGTTTACAGGGTGCTGGTAAGACGACAACTGCCGCAAAATTAGCGCGTTTCTTAAAAGAACGTCAAAAGAAAAAAGTGATGACCGTTTCTGCTGACGTGTATCGTCCAGCGGCAATTAAGCAGTTAGAAACAGTTTCAAATGATGTTGGTGTTGGTTTTATCCCATCTGAGGCTTCTGAAAAGCCGATTGATATTGTGAATCGTGCCATTGAGCAAGCGAAAATTCAGTTTGCTGATGTCTTGATTGTCGATACAGCAGGTCGTTTACATGTCGATGAAGACATGATGGACGAAATTAAAGAGTTACACGCAGCGGTTAAACCAACAGAAACATTGTTTGTTGTCGATGCGATGACAGGTCAAGATGCTGCCAATACCGCAAAAGCATTTAATGATGCTTTGGCTTTAACTGGTGTAATTCTCACTAAAACTGATGGTGATGCCCGTGGTGGTGCAGCACTTTCTGTTCGTGCAATCACAGGTAAACCAATCAAATTCTTGGGTATTGGTGAAAAACTTGATGCATTAGAGCCATTCCATCCTGATCGCGTAGCGCAACGTATCTTAGGGATGGGTGACGTACTTTCTTTGGTCGAAGAAGTTGAACGTAAAATCGACAAAGAAAAAGCCGAAAAAATGGCGAAAAAATTGCAAAAAGGCGGTACCTTCAACTTTGAAGATATGCTGATGCAATTTGAGCAAATGAGCAAAATGGGCGGCATGATGGGCTTCTTGGACAAGTTGCCTGGTATGAGTAATGCGGGTATTCAGGACGCGATTGAAAAAGCAAATCCTGAAAAGCAAGTTAAGCGTATGGAAGCGATTATTCAATCCATGACGGTTAAAGAGCGCCGTAACCCAGATTTAATGAATCCAAGTCGTAAAAAGCGTATTGCTGCGGGTTGTGGTATGGATGTTGCTGAAGTCAATAAGCTGATCAAGCAACAAGCACAAATGGCGAAAATGATGAAGAAGTTTGCGAATCCATCTGGTATGAGCAAGATGTTGAAATCATTAGGTAATATGCAAAAACAATTTGGTGGCGGAAATATGGGACCTCTATTTGGTAATAATGACCAAAAGAAATAATCTCTGTTTTGTTAAAAAAAGGTGCTTTAAAGCACCTTTTTTTATTTGGATAATAAAGTGTATTTGTATAAAAATAATACAAAATATCTACATTAAAGTTGAATAAAAAGAATGAAAATTAAATTTAAATATATGTTTTATATTAATAAATAGTGTTGAATATGTCACATAATTTAAGCGGTAAAGTATTTATTATGCATTCTGAGAATGCTGATCCTGAACAGCACTGGTATCTATGGTTGGATCATCAGTTAAAACGCTTAGATGTTGACGTAGAGCGTATTTTTTTGGCAGATGCAAATCATCCTGATGCTGAGGTTTGGCAGACTTGTCTTGAAGCACAATGCAATAATTTAAATGATCAGAGTATTGTGATTGCACATGGTCTTTCATGTCTCGCAACGGTGCGGTTTCTAGCAAAAAAGTTGCAGCAGACAAATATAAAAGCAGGCTTATTTTTAGCAGGATTTAACGAGCGAGTGCCTCAACATCCCGAATTTGATGCATTTGTTCAAGCGTCAAGTTTTGAGAGTGGAATATTAAGAGCCAACATCTTGCGACGTATTGTATTTTTTTCGAGTAATGACCCAGTTGTTCCAGTGCCATTAACTTTTAAATTTTCACATATGTTAAATGCCCAGTTGATTGAGGTTGCTCAAGCAGGGCATTTTCGTGCTGAGGATGGCTATGCTGAATTTCCTCAATTATTGGATATTCTTCAGACCTTACTCAAAGCTGAATTAAACTGAACATAGTGCTTCAGTCCTTTAAGTAATAGATCTGACTCTACTTGAGGTTGATAATGACTCAGGAATTTGGCAAATAAATGAGCATCACCACCTGTGAGAATAAGATGCTTAGGTGATTGCTGCATAATTTGATCAATCGTACTAATCAAACCCAATAAAATTCCATGATGAACGGCATCAACCGTATTATGGCCTGGATTTAAATTATCGAAGGCAGAATCTGGAATTTTAATTCCTTTAGTATTCTGAATCAGGGAGTCTCGTTGTAAGTATAAATTTGGCAGAATATAACCACCTAAATGCTGAAAGCCTTCAACTAAATCAATTGTTAAAGCCGTACCGCACCCGATAATACAAAAGTTTTGATCAACTTTCGCCATCGCGAGTACTTGTAACCAGCGATCAATCCCCAATTGGCTCGGCACATCATAGCCACATTTCAGACCTGCATATTCAGCATGTACTTTGGCAAAGATCACAGGAATATTTAGAATATCTAAGATCAATTGAATACGTTGATTATTTTCAGGATCTAAAACAGAGGAAATACCCACGCGACTGAGATTTTGATGTCGGAAGTGTTGTATGAGTCCAAGCAATAAGTCAGCTGGAGATTGTAGATGTAACTCAGCAGCATGCTCAATCACTTGATCTTGTTCAGTGATCCAGTATTTTAAGCGTGTATTTCCAATATCGAGCCATAAGCTTTTCATAATGGACTGCTTTCCTTATAGTGAAACCAAGCGTAGACGCCCTTGATAAAATTGCTGTGCCTGATCAGTGTGGATAATCACAGCGCCGTCATTGGATATTCCTTGAAAAATACCCCGAACTTTACCTTTGGCATGTTCAAATTCGACTTCTTGATTTAACCAAATTGCATGATGATTAAAACGTTCTGCCAAATTATAGCTGCCATGTTCAAACCATTGTGCTGCTTGTTGAATAGCCGTGTAAAGTTCAGCAATCAATGTTAAACGATCAATCTGATGTAAACCTAACATTGCTAGAGAGGTGATCGGTTGATCAGCATTTTCAACTGGAGGAGTGTTGAGATTTAAGCCAACTCCGATGATTGCCTGATGAGCAGAGAGTGGTTCGACGAGAATTCCGCCCCATTTCCCTTGTGGACTATATAAATCGTTTGGCCATTTAACCTGCAACGTTAAACCGTGTAAGCTAGGCATTTGTAAAATATTCAGTGCAATTTCAAGTGCAAGGCGACCGTCGAGTGCTGTTTTAGTTTGAATCAGTGTGCTGAAATAAATATTCCCTTCAGGAGATGACCATTGACGATGGTGTTGACCACGTCCTTGCGTTTGTTGTGCACTGCACACCAGTCCTGTCGTAATGCCTTTTTGTGCAATTTCACGCATATCATCATTGGTCGATGTGGTGGTGGTTTTAAGTAACACCACTTCTGGAAATTGATTTTTTGCGTTTAATAATTGCTGTAACTGGCGAGTTGCGAAATCATCCATCATTTTTTACGAGTAGCGTGGTCATGAGTTTATGGAGTTAATCATATATTTGCTGATTGGTGCAATTGCTGGATTTACAGCGGGGCTATTTGGTGTCGGTGGTGGTCTAATTATTGTTCCAATTTTGTATGTCGTTTTTTCTCAAATGAATTATGACTCGAATGTGATTATGCATATTGCTGTTGGAACATCATTAGCAACAATCATAGTAACTTCAATTAGCTCTGTGATGGCTCATCATAAAAAAGGGGCTGTGTTATGGCATGTTTTTCGTAATTTAGCGCCTGGATTAGTGATAGGTTCATTTCTGGGTGCGGGCGTGGCTGACTTAATGTCAGGTCAACACTTACAACTTTTAATCGGTGTGTTCGCTGTAGCAATGGCATTTAAAATGTTTAGAGGCGCACATGCTGTAGTTGCTCCCAATCGACATTTACCTTCTGCACCTTGGCAGTTTGCTGCTGGTGGAGGAATAGGTGTTGCTTCTGCAATTTTCGGGATTGGCGGTGGGAGCTTAACCGTACCTTATCTGAATCGTCATGGCGTGGTGATGCAGAAAGCCGTTGCAACCTCTGCGGCGTGCGGATTGCCTATTGCTGCTGCTGGTGCTATTGGTTTCATGTGGTTTGGGGCTCAAGAAAAAATCGATGTGCCAAACACGATTGGTTATGTGCATGTTTATGCCTTTTTAGGTATTAGTGCGATGAGTTTTATCACTGCAAAATTAGGTGCGAAGGTTGCACATCGTTTATCACCCGCAATGTTGAAAAAATGTTTTGCAGGTTTATTAGTTTTTGTGGGCAGTTATTTTATTTATAAAGGGCTATTTTAAGCCCTTTAATTGATCAAACCATAGTGTACTTCGATGGTTGCAATTAATGTTTCGACCAATAGTAGAACATCATCCTGTTGGCGAGCGTCAATAAAAAACAATGGATAACTCAATGCTTTTTCACGCAGCCATTCTCTATACATAGAGAGGGTACGCTCTGGCTTTCGATCTATATGGCTAATGGCAATCACGATATTATTGCCGAAAGGTTGGAATGCTTGGATAAACTGATCTAAATCAAAGAGTGGATTTTCCGCAGCATGGTCAATCATTACAATCGTTCCAATCGCACCTTTGCAAATGACTGACCAAATAAAATCAAAACGATCTTGTCCTGGTGTCCCATATAGACCAACTTTTACACCATCATCTAAAGTGATTTCTCCGTAATCAATTCCTACAGTGGTAAGTAGCTTCTCATGTGATTCAATATCTGTATTCAGTGCTTCAGTACCGAGCACTTCGATTTCTGATAGAGCTTTAATCGCCGTGGACTTACCTGAACCCATCGTTCCACCAAAGACAATTTTATATTGATGTAAAATCATAAGTTTGTCCTTAATTAAAAACCCAAACGATGACGTAAGCGACCAAATAGCTTCTTCATAAAGTGTTGCTCAGTCTCGTTATGTTGTTTTTTTGGTTGATAACTCGTTTGATGGTCTTTAATGACTTTGCCGTAGTTGGTTGCTAAACATGCGCCAATAAAAAGTCTAACGTATTGTTCTGACAGATTGAGTTGAGTAGCAACCGTTGTAATTTGTGCTCCTTGTGCGAAACAAGCAGACATTCTTAAAATATTTTGGCGATCAATTTTATTTTTTGGTTGTGGCCAAATTTCGAGATAAAAACTTGAGGTGGATGCAGGGCACAACTCAATAAAATCAGGTGATGACCAGATTAAATTCCATAGCCATTGTTTTAAATCTTGTTGTTGTGAATCCGTGATCCAAGATAAGTTATTTTGCGTCGCATAGGTGTAGTTAAGGCTTAGATCGGTCGATTTGGACTGATAATCTGGACTTTGCCATAACCACTCATTGCGAGGGTCCGCAATTGCAAGCAAACCATCATTATTAAAGATCTGTATTTTACCGTTCTTAGGATTCTGAATTTCGTCTAATACATCTTTGATGTGTTTGTGTTGAATAGGCTTAGCGTTTTCAATAGCATCGAATTGCGGTTGATCTTTAAGCATAGGTGCACCAGAGAGCTTCTCATTGAGCCAATGATGCAGTGAATGAATGTGATTAATGGGTAAATAGAGGATATCATTTTCTATCAAACTGCTTTTTTCTATATTATTGATGAGTCTCAATACTTTGATATTACTATTTTTAATCAGGTTTTGAATATTGGGTGAATCCACAAAGATATGGTTAATCATCAGAATATCGAGTTGTGGTTCAGCAATATTGCTCCAATTTACTTGGATATGATTGGGAACTGCACTGATAACGCGTTCTTTCAACTCGTTCAATACTCTGAGACTCATCCCAAAAATTGCAATATTAACAGCTTGCTGAACACCCATGATGAGACTCATATTGAAGAACTGAATAATTCAGTAAAGATAAAATGTGTTTATTTTAATAAAAATATTATTTTATGTGATTTATATCAATAAAATTTTGGTGAGTGGTTCTATCTTTCAGATATTCGGTTAATCAGACTTTACAGACTTAACTTTTTGATCTTATTCGTAGAAAAATAAAGCTTCTGTTCAACTTTTTTAGAAAAAGCATGCTTTTTCATCGCGATTGGCTTAAAAAGCAATAAAATTGTCAGACAATGATATAGAATTTATGAGGCGAGATCAGTTAAAACAAAAAAGCGCAAACAGCATTGGACAATGCGTATAACAAAGATAGCGAGGGGATCATGAATCTCGATGAGGCTGATAGTCTTTCTGAACAGATTGCAAAATATATAAGTGAACAGATCATTAGTGGAGAATTGGTCGAAGGAGAGCGTATTCAAGAATTACGCATCGCTAAAGAGTTAGATGTAAGCCGTGGCTCAGTCCGAGAAGCATTGTTGATTTTGGAACGAACTTATTTGATTGAGATTTTTCCACGTCGTGGTGCAATTGTCTCTGAAATGTCAGCGCAACAAGTCAAAGCATTATTTGATACCAATGTCATGGTGTTGGGTCATATCGTGCAGAGAATTAGTGAGACTTGGCGAGTCAACGAAGCAGAGCAATTGCAGGTTCTTCTTGATCAGTTGGTGGAGTTTGTCAGAGCTGGGGATATTGAAAAGTTCTACGATGCGATTTTTAAATATTTAGCTGAACAACATGAAATGGTGGCAAACCCATATCTCATGAAGTTCTATAAAGAACTGTTGCCATCGTTACGCCGTAGCTATTTTTTAACGTTAAATACTTCTCGTCGAGAACTTCAAGAATCATTTACCCTGTTTAAGCTTGTGATTGATGCTATTTTAATCCGAAAATCACAACAAGCTGCTTTATTTATGGAAGATTTTTGTCGACACTTGCGTAACCTTGTGTTGGAATCTCTGACACGTATGAAACAGATTGAATTGGCTTGGGCTAGACGCTCACGCCGCTAGTTAGGGCAGTATGCGTTTAAGCAGTTTAAAACTTTCAGGCTTTAAATCTTTTGCCGATAGTACAACATTACATTTTAAGGCAAACCGTACTGCGGTTGTTGGGCCAAACGGTTGCGGTAAATCGAATGTTATTGATGCGATTCGCTGGGTTATGGGCGAGTCTAATGCACGCCAGCTGCGTGGCGGCAGTATGCAGGATGTCATTTTTACGGGGACAGCCAAGCGTAAACCTGTTGGTGTAGCAAGTGTAGAGCTTCGCTTTGATAATACTTATGGCAAGTTAGGTGGTGCTTATAACGCCTATAATGAGCTTGCCGTTCGCCGGCAAGTGACTCGTGAAGGCAAGTCAGAATACTTCTTAAATGGTACGCGTTGTCGTCGTCGTGATATTACCGATATTTTCTTGGGGACGGGGTTAGGCCCACGTTCTTATGCAGTAATTGAGCAGGGCATGATTAACCGTCTTGTCGATGCTAAACCAGAAGAAATGCGAGTGTTTATTGAGGAGGCGGCTGGCGTTTCTCGTTATCAAGCACGTCGCCGTGAAACGCTACAACACTTAGAACACACTGAACAAAATCTCGCACGGCTAGACGATATTGCAGCAGAGCTAAAATCCCAACTGAGAACACTCAAGCGTCAGTCGGAAGCAGCGATTCAATACAAAACTTTAGAAGGTCAAATCAGAACGCTAAAAGTTGAGATTCTTTCTTTTCAGGCAAATCAGAGTCAGAAGCTACAACAAGAATATACTGTGGAAATGACGGAACTTGGCGAGGGTTTTAAGCTTGTTCGTTCTGAGTCCAGTACGATTGAACATGACTTAGAGGCGACCAGTGCTTTATTTCAACGTTTAATTCAGCAGTCATCACCTTTACAACTAGAATGGCAACAAGCAGAGAAAAAGTTAGCTGAATTGAAAATGACGCTGGAGCAGAAGCAAAGCTTATTTCAGCAAAATAGTAGTAGTTTGGTACAGCTAGAACAGCAAAAAGTACAAACCAAAGAACGTTTACAGTTATCTGAACTACAAGTTGAAACCTTAACCACTCAATTTGATGAGCAAAATGAGCAATTACTTGAGTTGGAACAACAGACTCAATCTGCTGAACAAAATGTAAGTGATGTTCAGGTACAGCAAAAGCAAGCTCAACAACAATTTGAACAACTGAAAGCACAAGTCGATCAGCAACAACAAAAAACGTTGCAGATGGCAGCGCAAATTGAACAGTTAGGCAAAAATGTGCTGCGGATTGAACAGCAAAAGCAAACTGTGCAGACTCAAGCGAGTCAAATTCGTGCACAAGTTCAAGATGATGAGCAGGAACAGCTTGAGCAATTACAACAACAACTTCAACAAGAAATTATTGCATTAGAAACTGCAATTGAGCAGTTACAGCAGGATGTTCAGAAAGAGCAAGATCAACAACAGATTTATAAGACCGATGTACAGAACCTAAAAACAGAGATTCAGGTTTTATTGGCAGAACAAAA
This sequence comes from Acinetobacter venetianus RAG-1 = CIP 110063, assembly GCF_000368585.1. GTDB lineage: Bacteria > Pseudomonadota > Gammaproteobacteria > Pseudomonadales > Moraxellaceae > Acinetobacter > Acinetobacter venetianus. The sequence continues at coordinate 1,797,551 of NZ_KB849558.1, read as the reverse complement.
GAACTTAAATCAATTGGTCGCAAAGCAAAGTCCCAAGCATGATCAAAATGTGGTTCGATTGATGCAAAGCTTGCGTTTAACTGCGCAAGGTAAAATGCATGCTGCTATTATTGAAAAGTTCTTGGCCAAATGGTTACAAGCGCAAGTGTTGCATGATGAGCAGTCATTTCAGGGAGGAGTTGCTCGCCAACTTAAATCTTCAAAGCAGCAATCTGTTCGAGTTGCCAATTTCACTTGTTTGAGTGACTACATTGAAGCACCACAGTCTTCACTTTGGGCAAATGTAACCGTTGCAGATGATTTAGCGATAGCATTAGATCATCAAGCCGAACTCCATCAGTCTCAATCGATTGTAACGCTAGATGGTTATCATGTCGGTGCAGATTGGGTGATTGGTTTACACTACGACGAAGACAGCCAAAGTGCGCAGGGGATGTTGAGTCATCAAGTCCGTTTAGAGGAGATTCAACAGCAACTCGAAGAAAAGCAGCCGCAGTTAATTGATTTAGAAAATCAATTTGCAGAATATCAGCAAGATTTACAGCGACAGCAACAAAATCTGCAACAGCAGCAGCTCACACTAAAACAAAAGCAAAAAGAGCTGCAACAGTTAGATGTACAGGTTGCTAAATTGCAAAGCACAGCTCAGGCTTTTGTATTACAACAGCAACAATTGGCAGATCAACTTAAACAGCTCGATGTACAGCTTGAGGAAGATGCCATGCAGCGTGATGATCTTGAGATTGATCTACATGCACTGGCATTGAAATTAGAAGCCGTATTGCCGAATTATAAGACCTTACAATTTCAAGTCGAAAATTTGAATGAACAATTGGATGAGCAACAGCAACAACTCACGCAACAGCAACAACAACGTGAAGCATTGCGCCGTCAGACGTCTCAAGCCAATCAGCAAATTGAGTTATTAGAGAAAGATATTTCATTTCTAAAAACTCAATATCGACAAATTATTGAACAAATTGAACAGGCGAAGAAATTTGTAGATCCAATTCAACTCGAGTTACCAAATTTAGAGTCTCAATTCCAAGAGCAGTTCCAACAAACTGAAAAGTTGCAAAAAAATTGGAATGAATGGCAGCTCGAATTGAATCAGGTACAAGAGAAGCAACAACAATTAACGGAACAGCGTCATCTAGCACAACAGAAAGATGAGCAAGTACGTGAATTGCTTGAGCAAAAACGTTTGGCGTGGCAAGCAGCAAAATCAGATCGAGAACACTATTTAGAGCAGTTGAAAGAATTAAATACTGAAGCTTTAAATGATGTTTCGATTGAAATTAAAGAACATCAGCAAAAACTCGAAAAAGCTCAACAGCAATTTGAAAAAATTGGTGCTGTAAATTTAGCTGCCTCACAAGAGTATGAGGAGGTTTTGCAGCGTTTTGATGAGCTTAGTCACCAAATGCAAGATTTGGAAAATACCGTCGAGCAGCTTAAAGGTGCGATGAAGAGTATTGACCAAGAAACGCGTAAGTTGTTTATGACCACTTTTGATCAAGTCAATCAAGAGTTACAACTGCTATTTCCAAAAGTGTTTGGTGGTGGTGAAGCGACTTTAAGCCTTGAAGATGATTGGCAATCTGGCGTGAAGTTGATGGCACGTCCACCCGGCAAGCGGAATAGTTCTTTAGCATTGCTTTCAGGTGGTGAAAAGACGTTAACGGCTTTGGCTTTGGTCTTTGCGATCTTTAGATTAAACCCAGCGCCATTCTGTGTTTTGGATGAAGTTGATGCACCACTTGATGATGCCAACGTACAGCGGTATTGTAATTTGGTAAAAGAGCTTTCTGAACAAGTGCAATTCATTTACATTACACATAATAAATTGGCAATGACAATGGCAACTGATTTACTGGGAGTGACCATGCCAGAGCCAGGCACATCAAAATTAGTGACTGTCGATTTAGAACAGGCAAAAGAATACGGGTTAGTTGCGGAGTCTTAGTATGGAAATGAATACAATAATAGGCATTGTTATCGCCGTTGTGATTATGCTCGTTGGTTTAGTGATGATTTTAAGAAAACCAAAACCAGTTGAGCCGTCACTAGAAGCTGATTTACATATTAATCCAGAAAGTCAGCAGCCAGTGATCCCGCGCCATGTTCGTGATCAACTTCAAACTGAGGCAGTCACCGCTGCAACTGCACGAGTAGAACCAAGTTTTAAAGTGGAGTCAGCAGAAGCACAAGTAGAAACTCCTGAGCCTGTCGTAATTGTTGAAGAAAAAGTAGATGTTGTTGCTGAACAAGAAGATACAAAAACAAGAACTGAAGCTGTGGCTGAACAGATTGAAGAAAAACAAATCAATGCTGAGGTCGAAATTGAGGCTGAAGCGGTTGATAAAGTTGCAACTTTAGAGACGTCAGAAAAGTCAGACGAAGAAAAATCAGAAGCTGAGCTTAGTTTAAATCCAAATATTGAAACTGTTGCTATTGAAGAGTTTGATGGTGAAAGCAATATCTTGGATGTACATTTACATGAACAACAACGTTATGATGATGAAAGTGCTTTAGCAACCGCTGAACAGATTATTGCCTTGAATGTATATCCGAATCCACGCCGTGCATTGTCAGGTGATAAAGCCTTAAAAGTACTGTTGAAATATGGCTTACGTTTCGGTGAAATGTCATGCTTCCATCGCTATGAAAATACTGATGAACCAAGTGCTTTGATGTTCTCTGTATTACGCATGACGGATAATGGCCCAGCAGGTTTCGATTTAGAAACTTTATCGGGTGAGCAGGTACAAGGCTTAGCGTTCTTCCTTGCGTTGCCAAATAGTAAAGCGGTTACAGGTTATGACATGATGACCAGTATTGCAGGCTTAATTGCGCGTGAAGTGGATGGTAAGGTCTACGACGAAAACAATTTAGAGTTTACACCGCAGTTGAAAGAACATTGGCGTCATCATGTGATTGATTATCGTCCAAATCAAGCAACAGCTTAATGAATCTTTTATAATAAATTCAGTGAAAAGTTATAGGGCGGTTTTTCCGCCCTTTTATATGGTGAAATTTAAATGGAACACAACTCAGTTATTGAGCAAATGCGTCAGTTGATTCAACTGATTGCAAAACATAATCATGCTTACTATGTGATGGATCAACCTTCCATTTCAGATAGTGAATATGACCATTTATTTCATCAGCTTAAAGCCTTAGAACAACAATATCCAGAATGTATTCAGGCTGATACACCAACCAATAAGGTGGGTGGTCAAGCACTATCAAAATTTGAAAGCGTGACCCATGCAGTCCCAATGTTGTCATTGGGTAATGTCTTTAATCAAGAAGACTTGTTTGCTTTTGCTCGTCGTATTGATGAGCGTCTACCGAATCAAAAAGTTCAATACGATGTTGAACTTAAACTCGATGGTTTAGCGATTTCACTGTGGTATGAAAATGGTGTGTTGGTTCGTGGTGTAACTCGTGGTGATGGTGAAACAGGTGAAGACATTACTCAGAATGTAAAAACCATTCGGAATCTACCTAAAGTATTATCAAGTCAGCATCAAGCCATTCCAGATTTCTTGGAAGTTCGTGGTGAAGTCTTAATGCCTAAATCGGGTTTTGAAAAGCTCAATGCTGACCAAGAGGCGAAAGGAGAAAAAACCTTTGCCAATCCGCGTAATGCTGCGGCAGGGAGTTTAAGACAGCTTGATCCAAATGTTGCTGCTTCGCGCCCATTGGCGTTCTATGCGTATGGCATCGCACAGTGTGTCCCAAATCATGGTTTGGCTACGATGCACGATAGTTTGCATTGGCTGACCAAATTTGGTTTTGAAATTGCCGAACGTCAATTCCTGTGTGCTTCGATTGAGGAAGTACAACAGCGTTATGAACAAATTCAACAGGAGCGCCCAAATCTTAAAGTCGAAATTGATGGCATGGTGATTAAGGTGGACAGCCTTAAACAGCAACAACAACTCGGCTTCCTAAGTCGCGAACCGCGTTGGGCAACGGCATATAAATTCCCAGCACAAGCCGCTTTAACCAAAGTTGAGAATATTGACTGGCAAGTGGGCAGAACAGGAACTTTAACGCCTGTTGCACGTTTAGCACCTGTTTTCGTAGGTGGTGTGACTGTATCGAATGTGACCTTACATAACATTGGTGAAATCCACCGTTTAGATGTACGTGTAGGTGATACTGTGAGCGTCTACCGTACTGGCGATGTGATTCCAAAAGTGGAAAAAGTTTGGGCTGAGTTTCGACCTGCCGATGCTGAAATTGTGCATCTTCCTAGCAATTGTCCAGTCTGTGATTCACCTGTGGTCATGCCAGAGGGGGAAGCGTTGGCACGTTGTTCGGGTGGTTTGTATTGTGCAGCGCAGCGTATTGAGGCTATTCGACACTTTGTTTCACGTAAAGCGATGGATATTGAGGGCTTAGGTGATCGTTGGGTAGAATCACTATTACATCTCGACTTACTTAAAGACGTGGCCGATATTTATCACCTACATGAACATCGCGACACACTTTTAACCATTGAAAAAATGGGTGAGAAGTCTGTTCAAAACCTGATTGATGCAATTGAAGCCAGCAAGAAAACGACCTTGGCACGTTTTATTTATGGTCTAGGTATTCGCGGGGTTGGTGAGACAACAGCGCGTATGTTGGCGAATACTTTCCAGACATTTGAAGCATTGAAAGCAGCTGATATCGAAGCACTCAAGAAAACTCCTGATGTCGGTGATATTACTGCGGAATGGATTGCAGACTTTTTCCAAGCTCCACATAACATTGAGGTGTTAGATCGATTGCTTGCAGCAGGAATTCATTGGGATGCGCCGACAGCACCAACACGCCAGCCTTTAAATGGCGAGAGTTGGGTGGTGACTGGAACCTTAGAAAGTATGGGACGTGATGAAGCAACACAGAAATTGCAGGCATTAGGTGCACGCGTGAGTGGCAGTGTTTCGAGTAAAACAAAATGTGTGGTTGCGGGTGAAAAAGCGGGAAGTAAGCTAGACAAGGCGCAGAAGTTAGAAATTCGAGTAATGAATGAACAAGAGTTTCTGGAGTTTTTAGCTCAGTATGAGTCTTAACTTTTATGACTTGAGTTGTGCTATGGAGTTTAGAATGAAAAAGGCGGCATAAATGCCGCCTTTTTCATTTATTAAATATATTTTTTCACGATCCCATCATCTAGCAATTGCTGAAAATGCTCACAAACGCTCTCACGAATATCGCGGTATTGAATTCCCAACTCATTTACACTGCGTTCAGCATTAAAGTAAATCGGATAGCCCATATTGAGTTTTACAAACTGACGAGAATGTCCGAGCATTGGTGCAATCAGTGAGAATGCTGTTTTTGGTACAGTAAAATGTGGGAAAGGATATTTATAACCAAACTTTTGCGTTAATGCTTTACCCATTTCAAGTAAGCTTAATGTTCCACCACAGATGATATAGCGGCCTTTGGCTTGTGGATCTAAAGCGGCTTTCACATGTGCATCAGCAACATCTCGTACATCAACAATGCCATTCCACATTGGCGGCACACCGAATAGAGTCGTACCATTGCCGAACTGTTGCAATACTTCAATACTACCTGATTGGCTTGCATCGGTCAGTGACGGCCCCATAACCAGTGCTGGATTAATACAAACTAAACTCCAACGACTTTGCTGATCTGCAATCTCCCATGCTTTGCGTTCAGCAGCCACTTTTGAATATGAGTAGGGTTGATGCGTTTCGTTGCTGGTGTTATTCCAGTCATTTTCATCAAACTCATTATTTGAAGTATCTAGAATTTCAATTGCATCACCATAGGTCGAAGCAATGCTTGAAGTGAGTACCACACGTTTAACGGATTCAGTACGGTTGACACTATTGAGGACGTTTTCAGTACCTTTGACTGCAGGCTCAATAATGTCTTTTACCGCATCTTTATAATTAGTCACAACGAAAGGTGATGCGGTATGAATCACCACCTCACAGCCTTGCATTGCATCATCAAAAGAATTTGGATCAAGTAAATCTGCTTTGAAAAATTGGATTTGTCCAGATGACTTCTCGGCGATGTCATAAAGATGTTGGATTTTATTGGTTTTAGATGGATCACGAACCGTCGCATTCACCTTATATCCTTGATTTAATAGCCGTTCAATAATCCAGCCAGCGATATAACCCGTTGCTCCAGTGACCAAGATTGGTGTGCTTTTATTCATTTCTTTTCCACATTGTATTTTTGTGATTGCTCTTATTTAGCGAATTTTGCTTAAAGAAACAACAGCTGGCCAGTCATTTTTTTAAGTTTATTGATTAAAACGAAGGGTTAAATAAGAAGCATTGTGAATGGTTACAAAAATGAAAATAAACGTTTTCTTCATAAATTATGGGTTTAGGATCAAGATGTTCGTTTGCAAGCGCTTATTTTACTTCAATAATTTTACTTAATTAAAACTGTAAATGCGTATGTTTCTCATTTTAATTTTATAAAAATCATAAACTTACACAAATTTAACTTTGCAATTATATTTTAACTTGCACATAATAGTGGCATTCGATAGGAGTAAGTATTATGCGTGGCAATCCAGAAGTCATCGACTATTTAAATATGCTCATTGGCGGTGAGTTGGCTGCTCGTGATCAATATTTAATTCATTCAAGAATGTACGAAGATTGGGGCTTAGGTAAGATTTACGAACGTATTGATCATGAGATGCAGGAAGAAGCTTCTCATGCTGATGCAATCATTCGTCGTGTTTTGTTTTTAGGTGCTCAACCGAATATGAATCGTGAAGACATTAATGTTGGAAACGATGTTGTAAGCTGTTTAAAAGCTGATTTAGCGCTTGAATATCATGTTCGTGAGAAACTGGCGACAGGAATTAAGCTTTGTGAAGAGAAAGGCGATTATATTAGCCGTGATATGCTTCGTCAGCAGCTTTCTGATACAGAAGAAGACCATACTTATTGGTTAGAAAAACAATTACGTTTAATTGAGTTAATTGGTTTACAGAACTATATTCAATCGCAGATCTAATATTCTAAATCAATAAAAAAACTCAGCTTAGTGCTGAGTTTTTTATTTCCGCATTTACTTTTTCGTTTGAGCGTCTTTCAAGTCTTTAAGTACCTGATCCGCATGGGTTTGTGTGTTGACACTGGTGTAGTGATACATAATCGCACCCTGAGGATTAATTAGAAAACTCTCTCTTTTAGCAATTTTTGCAATCCCAAAATTTCTTACAATCCCAAACTTTCCGGCAAGTTCACCTTTGTCATCAGCCAGAATAGGAAATGGCAAGCCAAGTTTTTCTGAAAACTTTTGGTGTGAAGCGACATCATCTAAACTTACCCCTAAAACGACAGCATTTGATTTTATAAATTGAGGGTAGAGTGACTTGAACTGATTGGCCTCTTGTGTACAGCCTGCTGTGTTGTCTTTAGGATAAAAATAGAGCACGATCCATTTACCTTTATACTGATTCAAAGTATGCCATTTACCACTTTGATCCTGTAGTTTAAAGTCAGGTGCGGATTGTCCAACCCATTCTTTCTGCGCGGTATTTTTTGAGGAAAATAAGTTACTTTGTGCTACGGTTAGACTTGGATAAGTCATTAAAAATAGTGAGCTACAAAGAATAAGAACTTTGGATTTTATCGTATTCATCATTTTGATCTCAAAGTGTAATCGCACATATTTTAGCAAATTGAAGTGGGGTGGCTAGGAAAAATAACGAATATATGCGATGTTTTATACAAAATGATTGTTCAATCAAAAGGTATGCGTTTGTCTAAGAAGATTTTACTGATCACAGGATGGGGTGGTGGAGCCGAATTATTACAACCTTTGCATGAAGCATTGCAACAGCAAGGACATTGTGTAGATCGAATTAATATTTTCAATGCCTTAGATGAGCAAGTCTTGCAACAACAAGTTGAATATGCAAGAGCGTTTGATGTAATTCTTGGATGGTCGCTGGGTGGACAACTTGCAACATTATTAGTCCATCAAATGGAAAAACAATATGAAGAAGAGAAGATTTTAATTACTTTAGCTTCAAATCCTTGTTTTGTAGTGCAAGAAAACTGGTCGACTGCAATGCCTATTGAAACATTCCAACAGTTCAAACAATCATTTGAGCAGGATGCGATTACAACTTTAAAACGCTTTGGTTTACTTGTTTGCCAAGGTGCGGATACTGCAAGAAAAGATTTTTTAGCAATGCAAAAGTTGATTCGTCCACAGCCGATTGCGTTATTGAAGCAAGGCTTACTGATGTTGGAACAAATCAATTTGGTTGAGATGTATGAAAACTATCAAGGTGATCAGCTTCATGTGATTGCGGAGCATGATGCTTTAGTTCCTTACCAAGTTGTGCAAAATATTCAGAATTTAGCTGCAAAGAATCTATATGTTGTTTCGATTTATGGTGCTTCACATGGTTTTCCATGCTTCATGGTTGAACAGACTGTGCAAATAATTAAGGATTTTATTCAATAGACGGTTTAATCTTGCTTGAATTGAAAGTTCTCGCAATTTATTTTAGGTTTTGACACGTTTAAGATAGTTGGCCTTTGTCGGTTATGGCAACGTTATTGTATTGTGCAAATATATGACCTTACTTTTGAAGGATCAAAAGTAAGCAAAAATCCTTTGTTGAGCTGACGGCACATCCTTGATGCCGCAGCTCAACGGGCGGCATCCATGCCGCCTCTGCGATTGTAGATATTTTCGTGCATTTAATTGGCTTAGGATAAAATGAGGAGTGAATAAAGGATGACCGATTTATTTGATTTAGAACATATATGGCATCCCTATACTTCGATGTTAAATCCACTACCAACCTTTAAAGTGAAACGTGCTTATGGTGCAACGATTGAACTAGAAGATGGTCGAACTTTAGTTGATGGCATGTCGTCATGGTGGTGTGCGATTCACGGTTATAACCATCCTGAGCTGAATCAAGCGGTTGCAGATCAATTACAGAACATGGCGCATATCATGTTTGGCGGTCTAACCCATGAACCTGCGATTGAATTGGGCAAATTATTATTAAAAATTACGCCGCCGAACTTAGATAAGATTTTCTATGCAGATTCAGGTTCTGTTGCTGTAGAAGTGGCTTTAAAAATGGCAGTTCAATATTGGGCTGCATTGAATCAGCCTAAGAAAACAAATTTTATTACTACACGTTCTGGCTATCATGGTGATACATGGAATGCGATGTCTGTCTGTGATCCAGTCACGGGGATGCATCAGATTTTTGGTAGTAGTTTACCGAGTCGAATTTTTGTTCCTGCGCCACAAAGCCGTTTTGATGGTGAGTGGAATCCACAAGATATTCAAGAGCTCAAACACCAGATCGAACAGCATCATCACAGCATTGCTGCACTAATTATTGAGCCAATTGTGCAAGGTGCAGGTGGGATGCGTTTTTATCATCCTGAATATTTGCGCCAAGCCAAAGCTTTGTGTGAGCAGTACAATTTATTGTTCATCTTTGATGAAATTGCCACTGGTTTTGGGCGTACAGGCAAAATGTTTGCTTGGGAGCATGCACAAGTTGAACCCGATATCATGTGTATCGGTAAAGGTTTGACTGGAGGCTATATGACATTATCTGCAACATTAACGACTAAACAAGTGGCTGAAACCATTAGTCGTGGCGAAGCGGGCGTGTTCATGCATGGTCCAACCTTTATGGCGAATCCTCTGGCTTGTGCTGTTGCTTTGAGAAGCACTCAATTATTGGTTGAGCAAGATTGGCAGAGCAATATTCAACGTATTGAAAAGATCCTTGTTGAGCAATTAAGTGATTTAGTACAGCTTGATCACGTTGCCGATGTACGGGTTCTAGGTGCGATTGGTGTAGTTGAATTAACATCTAATGTCGACATGAAAACCTTTCAGCAACAGTTTGTGGAACGTGGCATTTGGGTACGACCATTTGGAAAGTTGGTTTATGTGATGCCGCCATATGTGATTAGTGATGATGAACTGAACTATTTATTAACACATTTGACTGAAGTGGTGAAAAGTATGCAAGGAGCAGATGTCAATGTCCTTGCTTAATCATTATGCCGAGCAGCTTGATCAACTCAAGCAACAAGGTAATTTTCGACAATTTACTTCAAATCAACAGCATGGACGATTTATTACCATTCAAGATCGAACCATGTTGAATTTAGCTTCCAACGATTATTTGGGCTTAGCTGCTGATCTAAAGTTGAGAGAAGAATTTCTTGATACTTTAAAAATCGAACGGATATTATTTAGTTCATCATCATCGCGCTTACTGACAGGTAATTTTGCAGAATATGAACAATTTGAGAATAGCCTAAGCAAAACTTTTGGTCGTGCTGCATTACTTTTCAATAGTGGCTACCACATGAATATTGGTATTTTGCCTGCGCTTGCTGATAGCAAAACCATTATTTTGGCGGATAAACTTGTACATGCCAGTATGATTGATGGTATCAGATTGTCTACGGCGCAATATGTGCGTTATCGACATAATGATTTGCAGCATTTGGAACAGTTATTGCAAAAGTATCATCACGATGAGCAGATTGAACGCGTTATTGTAGTGACTGAAAGTATTTTTAGTATGGATGGCGATGAGACTGATTTAGCAGCCTTAGTTCAGTTAAAACAGCGTTTCCATAAAACCATGTTATATGTGGATGAAGCACATGGCATTGGTGTGAGAGGCAAGCAGGGTTTAGGTTGTGCTGAGCAATATGCAGTATTGGATCAGATCGATTTCTTGGTTGGGGCACTTGGTAAAGCGATGGCTTCGGTTGGGGGATATATCATTTGTGATTCAATCATTCGTGATTATCTGATCAATAAAATGCGACCTTTGATTTTTAGTACTGCATTACCGCCAATTTCGATGGCTTGGTCTGACTTTATTTTTAATAAAATGTTGAGCATGCAGCAGCAACGTCAGCATTTGGCTGAAATGAGTCAATATTTACAACACGCTGTGATTGAGAAAGGTTTTTATAGTCCATCCAGTAGTCATATTATTCCGATTATTGTCGGTGAGAGCCAAGCTGCAATCGAAAAGGCGAAGTATGTGCAGCAACAGGGCTTTTATGCCATGCCTGTCCGTCCGCCAACCGTGCCGCAAAATAGTTCACGTTTAAGAATATCTTTAACTTCTTTGGTGCAAAAAAAGGAGTTAGAACAATTGGTGGAGTGTTTGTGAGCGTCAATAAAGCACTGGTTGCCCAAAGATTTGCTAAAGCAGGGCAAAGTTATGTTGAACATGCCGTGACGCAAAAGCAGATCAGTAAAGAACTATTTGAATATCTCAAAACTTATTGTCCGAAAAACTTGGATTCAGTCCTTGAGATCGGTTGTGGTTCGGGAAATTTAACCCGCTTATTTCAATCTTATTTTCAAACGAAGAATCTTTATTTAAATGATCTATATAAAGATGTGGATCAACATTTTTCTGATCTGGAAAAGATACACTGGCTGATCGGTGATATTGAGCAACTTCAACTCCCTCATTCACTTGACGCAGTAATTTCAAGTTCTGCTTTACAATGGATGGTTGATCTACCTGCATTATTACAACGAATTCATAATGCTTTAAAACCGAAAAGCTATTTTGGTTTCTCAACATTTGGTGAAAATAATTTAATCGAAATAAAAAAGCTGACTGGGCAAGGTTTAAATTATTATTCTAGTGAAGTATTGAAACAGAAACTTGAAGAAAATGGCTTTGAGATTGTGTTTATACAAGAAGAACAGAAAAATCTATATTTTGATGATCCTAAATTAGTGCTGCATCATCTAAAAGCGACGGGGGTGACTGCAACAGCAAAGTCACATCGTTGGACCAAGCAATCTTTACAGCAGTTTTATTCTGATTATCAACAGTTCTATGATGAGCATGGTTTTCGCCTAACTTATCATCCGATTTACGTGATTGTAAGAAAAAAATAAGTATAAGAGGTATATATTAAAAGTGCTTAAAGACGAGTTAACTTCAGAAAATATGATCAAGTATGCTGGTTATTCAATTATAGTTAGCCTGTTTTTGCTTATATTTTATGAGTTTGAATTTGGAGTAATGATACTGGTAACTGGTATTTCATTAGGTATATTTGGTTTTTTTACAAAAAAGTATAGTAATAAGTTATTTATTTTTTTATTAAAAATTATATTGATGATTTTTGTTGGTTACTCTATATATTTTTCATTTGAGATTTCATCATATATGCAACTAAAAGCACCAATTCAAAAAATATGTGGTCTTGTTAAAAATATAAATATCTCAAACAGTAGACATACACCAAATACATTTGAGCTAGTAGGTGAACAAAAAGTAGTCACTTTTTTATATTATCAAGAGAATAAAGAGCTGCTTTCATCATCAAATATTTGTATTGAATATGCTTTTGATGATCGATGGGAAAGTTATCCTCGTGTTTTTAAAATTGAACCTGAATCGATCCATTAAATGTAAAGTGAAAGAAAAGAGATGAAAGGTATTTATTTTGTCAGCGGTATTGATACAGAAATTGGGAAAACTTATGCCACAGGTTATCTCGCCAAACTTTGGACTGAACAAGGGCAGCGAGTTATTACCCAAAAATTAGTTCAAACGGGTAATATAGATATCTCTGAAGATATTGAAAAACACCGTGAAATTATGGGTAGTGGCTGGTTTCAGGAAGATCATGAAAAATTGACCATGCCTGAAATTTTTACTTATCCTGCCTCGCCGCATTTAGCCACACGTTTAGATGGACGAGACTTAGATTTCGCGAAAATTGAAGTTGCGACTAAAAAATTGGCTCAGCGGTTTGAGGTGGTGTTGTTAGAAGGTGCTGGCGGTTTGATGGTGCCTTTAACCACAGAATTGTTGACTATTGATTATATCGCTCAGCATCAATTTCCTGTGATTTTAGTGACTTCTGGGCGTTTGGGAAGCATTAATCATACTTTACTCAGTTTAGAGGCTTTAAAAAATCGTGGTTTGAAATTGCATGCTTTGGTATATAACTTAAAGGATGAATCGAAAGATCCACTTATTTCTAAAGATACAGCGGATTATTTAAAAAGTTATTTAGCGAAGCATTTTCCTGATGCTCAATGGATTGAGTTAGAAAAGTTTTAAAATGGAAAACTTATTTAAAGAACTGATTAATGAAATAAAAAAAGATTGGACAATTCCAAAACATATAGATGCCATCTCTCGCGACCTACTTTTCAGGTGCCGATTTTTTCATGGTTTTATCGGGATAGATGAGCTTCTTATTGATTTACCAATAGAGTTTGTTGAGTTCTACAAATTAGCAAATGGAGCTTATCTATTTGAAGATATTGTTTATGGTCAATGGGGATTGCAATTGTTTGATGCTTTTTTAATTCAAGAGAAAACACGAGATTTCATAGAAGGGAATAGTGATTATTTAAAAGGAGATTTAATTGTTGGCGAGTTTTTGGGTGACAGTGATCTTTTATTATTAAGAACTGATCCATCAAAAAATGATTATGGTTCTATGATGATTGTAACGCCATTAGATAGTAGAAATAATTGGAATAATCTTGAATTAAATTTCTATAATTTTATTACAGAGTATGTGAGTGAATTAGGGCAAAAATTTTGGGAATAAGAGAGGGAGATTATTTGTGGATATTAAATACTATCTAGCCAGTTCAGTATTTTTATTGAGTTCATTGCTTTCAGTAGTGCATGCTGCTGTCCCGACAGATAAAACCATCATTAGTTGGATTACCAACCTTCAAGACTCAAATGCTAATCCACCACAAGCCATTCAGATTGATCATACTGAAAAAGTGAAATTAGTTTCGGGTGAAGAAGCTTATTTATCTGGTGTGAGTTTTGAAAATGCAGGTCGTAACTTTTGGGCAGGTTATGTGCTGACTCGACCCAAGCTTAAACAAGCTCAAATATTAAAAGAGTTTGGTGGGCAATCGAATACATTTAAAGTTCATTCAACTGTGTACAAGGGTAAATCGATTGAATTAGTTGAAATCGAAAGTGCTGGCTCAGGACAGGGTGCAGTCGAATCTACAAAAAGTTTAGTTTATCTCAACCAATGGAATGCAAAGTTAATAACAGAAGTTCAAGAGTCATCTTATGCTGGACGTTTTGATGAAAAACTTGAAAGCGAAGATTGTCGTACTGGTGCTGATAATACTGGCTATTTAAATGTGATGCCTTATTCTTCGTTTGTTGTTAAAACGACAGTCATGGGCGATGCATGTGATGACAAACCGAAAGGCTATAAGGTGAATAGCACCATCATCCCTATTGTGGTGAATGAAATAAAATAAAAAAAGCTAACAAGCGAGCTTGTTAGCATAGGAGCAACTTAGAGTTGTGAAGCTTAGTTGATTGTTTTTATTTTTCTAGTTATTACTGACAATTCCTATTTTAGTGACATTACTTTGCTGAGCTAAAGCCATCACCATCGCAATATTTTTATATTCTGCTTGGGCATCAGGTTTAAATTTAATTTGATCCTGATCTGCCTTTTGAGCCACATTTTCAAACAGTGCTTTTAGTGCTTGGCGATCCGCGACCACCTGATCATTCCAAAAAATTTGACCTTGAGCATCGACACGTAAATTGATCACTTCAGGCGGTTTTTGGTCAGTCGGCGGCGGAGGCGTACCGTTTGGCAAGTTGATATTAATGGCATTATTTGGAATTGGGATGGTAATGATGAACATGATTAACAATACCAACATGACATCAATTAAAGGTGTCATGTTGACATCAAGCATGACATCATCTTCACTACTTTTTGGACCGACATTCATACCCATGAGTGACTCCTTAATCTGACCTTATGGTGAACTAGGTGGTGTAGTGACAAATGCGATTTTGCCAATACCAGCTTGTTGAGTTGTACTTATAACCTGATCAATCGCCTCATAATGTGTAAGTTGGTCACCACGAATATGAACCTCAGGTTGAGGGCGTTTTTGCGCCTCAACTTGAAGACGTGCAAGCAAGGTTTCTTTATTTGCAACGTGTTGTTCATTCCAGAAAATATCGCCAGTTTTATTGACTGAGAGCTGAATATTTTGTGGCGTGGTGGCATAAGGCGTATTTTTTTCTTCAGGAAGTTTGACTGGAATGGTATGCGTGACGACTGGAACAGTAATTAAAAAGATAATTAGCAATACCAACATGATGTCCACAAGCGGAGTCGTATTTATCGTTCCGATTACATCATCGTCACTTTGATCTGAATTAATCATCATGCCCATAATCGTATTCCTTATTTAGAATTACGGTTTGGGTGATTGCTGTTTAGGTCACCACTGAGAAGTACAGCATGTAGGTCTGAGCCGAAAGAGCGAACATTGTCCATCACGGCTTTGTTACGGCGAGTGAGCCAGTTATAACCAAGTACAGCTGGTACTGCGACAGCAAGGCCAATTGCAGTCATGATAAGTGCTTCACCAACAGGTCCAGCAACTTTATCGATAGATGCTTGCCCTGAAATGCCAATTGCAGTTAATGCGTGGTAGATGCCCCAGACTGTGCCAAATAATCCAACGAAAGGCGCAGTTGAACCGACGGTAGCGAGGAAAGCTAAACCATTGCCAAGATGACTTTGGACTTTTTCAATTGCACGTTGAATTGAGATCGTCACCCAAGTGTTGAAATCGATACGTTCTAATAATGTGCCGTCATGATGCTTTGTTGAGTGAATGCCTTTTTCAGCAATATACCGATAGGTACTGCTAGGATCTAAACTTTCTTTTGCACTATTTAATGTATCTGCTTCCCAGAAATTGCGTTCAGCTTCAGTGCCGTGACGCTTGATTTTACTTTGTTGAAATACTTTAGAAAAAATGATGTACCACGTTCCAATTGACATCAGAACTAAAATAAAAAGTGTGGTTTTTGCGACGAGATCACCTTCACGCCATAATGCTTCTAAGCCATAAGGGTTATGTACTTTTTCTTCTGTAGCGGGTAACGGTGGCGGAGTTGGTGTGGCTTGGGTAACGGCTTCAGTATTCGTTGTTGTGACAGCTGTTGCTTGCGTAGTTTCATCAGCCCATACCGTGTGAAATGGTAATAATGTACTGGTAGAAATGAGACCGATTGCTGCGAAGCGTACGATATGTTTTGCTGTTTTATTCATCTTAAATTCTCCAAAAATTTGTTTCATTTATTCAATTAATTAAGAAATTGTGAAAGAGTATTCAACTTCATACCAATCTTGTTGAGGAACGCCATCTTTCATTGCAGGAGTAAATGTACATAGACTAAATGCTTTCGAAGCGGCTTTATCTAAGGCTCTAACTCCACTGGATTTCTTAACTTTTGCATCTATCACTTTTCCTGAACCATCTACTAGAAGACGCATTCGAACAGTACCTTCTTCACCTGCCATTTCTTGTTCACGTGGATAGTCTGGTTTTTTACAGCCAGCTTCACCTTCGGAAACACCACGTGAAATGCCTGCTGGTTTAGCTGGAGCGGCAGGTGCGGCTGCAACGGTTGGAGCTGCAACTGGACTTGGACTTGCTGCAACAGGTGATGGTGTAGGAGTTGCATCCGTAACCTTTGTCGTCTGAGTCGGTGCAGGCTTTTGAACAGGTTTCACAGCTTCAACTGGTTTCGGCGGTGGATCAGGCATTTTTGCCACTTTCTCTACCATTTTGGGTGGTTCTGGCGGCTTTTCCTCTGGTTTTGGTGGTGGAGGAGGAGGTGGTGGTTCAATATCTTGAATAATCTGAAGTTCTACAGGCTTCTCGACTGGTTTAGTAAAATCAGTGGTTAAACTTGTTACTAAAATATAGGCGATCACAAGATGTAAAAATAAAACTAGACCAAGCCCGACGAGACGTTTGGCAGATTGATTTTCACTTTCAGCAAAGGGTATGCCCATAATTGCTCCTGAAAATGTAATCGCTGAGTTATATAAAAGTATTTAGGCTAGATTGAAAATCTTGATAGCAATTTTTATCTTATATAGACATCAGGATTACGTTGAACCACTACAAGACAAAAAGGAACGTCTTGCAGTGGTTAGAGTTTTAGAATTTATAAGTGCCTCTGAGGAAATATGCACGTCCCGTTACGTCGCTATAGCGAGGGTCATAACCATATTGGAAGTTATCGAGCACATTCGAAGCAGAAGGTTCAGCATCAAATAGATTTTTGATACCAGCAGTCAATTCTAGATTTTTAAAGCCTTTATACGTTCCTGAAAAGTTGTACAGGGTATAGTCACTTACGCGGTGATTATCATATTTCTCATCACCAATTTGGTTTTGATCTTTATAGCCACGGTAGAACTCTTGCTCGAAGACCATTTTCCAGTTTTCGTAGCTCCAGTTAAGATTGGCAACATGTTTCCAACGTAAGATTGCTGGATCATCGTATTTACCAACATAACCTTCCCATGCACCACCTTTCTCTTCTTGACGGTCGTATTTGATAACATATGTGCCATCAATGCCGAAGCCAAAACGACCAGTAGAAGTCATCGGTGAAAGATAATTTAGGGCTAAATCAATACCTTCAGTTTTAACTCCTCCCATATTTGTTAATGCGCTGTTGATATATTCCAATCGACCATCAGCACCACGAATGAAGCGATCTGCATATTTTTCAGGATCACCGAAAATCATTGCTTCACCGATGCTGTTAATTAGCCCATCAATTTTGATGTTGTAATAATCAGCAGAGAACACTAAATTTTTGATCGGTTCTACAACAAAACCTGCTGTAATTGAGGTTGATTCTTCAGGTTGTAAGTCTTTTGTACCACCTTGGGTACGATAGAATTGGGTATTACATTCAGTTTGGTATTCAGGTGATATAGCCTTGCCATTTGGACATAGCACAGGGTCATCGTAGCGAGCACCCGTATAAGTTTTACTTTGAGGGGCATTGATGTCATATAAGCTTGGTGCTCGGAAACCAGTACTGTATGAGGTACGGAACATTAATTGTTTAATCGGCTCCCAGCGGAATGCGATTTTAGGATTAAATGTATCACCAAAATCACTATAGTCATCATAACGAGCAGCGAGTTGTGCTTCTAAGGTTTTGGTAATTGGAACATGTAACTCTGCAAAAGCTGCGGTGATATCTCTCTTACCTTTACTTTCAGGTTTACTAGGATCAATACCGCTACCAGGAACTTGGCTGACGATTTCTGAGTTCACATTGGCTTTCCAGTCCTGTTTACTAAAACTACCTCCCAAAGCAAAGCCTACGTCACCAGCAGGCAAAGTGTAAATTGGACGACTAATAGTAAAGTCAAATGTGGTGGCTGTGAGCGTACCAGTGTTGGTATCGCCTTTCACTTCAAAGGACTTCCAAAGCTCCTGATTTTCACTAGGGCCAAAAGGATTAATGGTTCCATTGTTTAATGCATCTTGGAGTTTACTTTTGTTTAAATACCCTCCAGCAAAACCGTCTGTCGCTTCGCTACGTGCATAAGATAAACCTGTATTGATATCCCAACCGTAAGCTTCACCCTCTAAAGAGATTAATGCCCGATGTGATTCATTCACTGGATTCGACATACGGTTTCCAGCTTGTGATCTTAAATAGAGTTCTAGAGGTTCACCACTTAAACCAGCGACAGCAGGAGTTATGCCATTACCAGGATAGTATGGACTAGTAGAGGGAAGGGTAACGGAGCGGCTGTAAACATCAGGTGCAATAGATGTAGTCACTTCATTTCGTGAGTAAACATATTCAGCGATAGCATTGAAATTATCATTTAATTTGAACGTACCACGCCCTAAAGCAGATATCGTTTCTGTTTTGGGTACAATTCCTATCAATGCTTGTGTGTTGAGATAGCAGAGCCCACCATCAGCGATAGTATTCGGTGCATTATTACAGTTTAGATCGCCATAAGGATTACCAAGAGCTCCTGTAACTGGATCACGAAAATTTGCTGGGAAACCATTTGCAGAGGTTCCATCAATACCAAGCTCAGGTATTAAACCACCGCGTTGGCTAATTTTACGGTCTTTCGCCATAATGTCATTTGAACGACGATAGTCAATAACTCCCATGAGGTTAAAGCCTTGTTCATCAAGATCACCATAGCCCCCAAAAATTGAAATGTCTTGTTTATCACCACCACTTTGTTCTGGTTGAATAAAGCCAGCACTAATATTTAAACCTTCAAAAGACTTCTTAGTGATAAAGTTGATTACCCCAGCAATTGCATCCGCACCATAAATTGCCGAAGCACCATCACGTAAAATCTCGATACGATCAACCATTGCCATTGGAATAATATTTAGGTTTGTGGTTGAAGTACTAAATGGACTGTATGCTAAACGTCGACCATTTAATAAGATTAATGTTTTATCAGTACCTAATGCTCGAAGATTCGCAGAAGAACCCTCAGTATTACTTGCACCAACATTTTGAGCTGTAGAAAATCCTGCTTGATTGGCACTAACCTTGGTTAAAGCTTCTTCGACTGTCGTTACACCTTGCTTTACAAGGTCATCTGCTCTAATCACCGTGATCGGTGATGCACTTTGTGCAGCAACGCCCTTGATCGATGAACCTGTAACTGCAACTTTTACGACTTTCGTCGGTTTCTCATCGGTAGATGATTCTGTTTCAGCAGCATGGGTCATAGTTAAACACAACATACTTAGGCTCAGGGTACTGAGTTTTAGTATGCATTTGCTCGCTTTTGGCATAGCACTTGATTGAACGAAATTGGTATTTTTCATTGAATTTATAACCCCTAAATAGATGGTCACTCTAAAAGAATGAACAAAAGCGTTTTAGCAAGACATGTGCCAAATACGATTTTTAAGGGGAATTTAAACTAGATTTTAAAGTGTAAAAGTGTTCTACTTTTAAAAATAAGTTTTTCATATTTTTACTAATTATTAAAAAAATATGAAATTAAAAAATTTTTTCAAATTGTCATTTTTTTACAAAAACCATAATTTTTTTATGAGCATTAAAATGAATCATGCTATTTTTATGATGCGTTAAATTGGTGCGAATTAATTTTATTTTAGTTATTTTAGGTGTTTAGATCTAGGTATTTATTTGGCTAAAAAACTATATAAGAAAATATGATTTGGCATAAAGTTACTCTTCATTAAGGTGAGAAAAAATAATATTTTAGACTATGTGTTAAAAGTTTTTTAATTGATAAAACTATTTTATTTGAAAAGTGGCATGAAAATAGCAAATGTTTTCTGGTCTTAAAGTAGATTTTTCCACTTTTATTATTTTTGCGAAAGGTAAAAAATAATTAAATTTATGATTTTGCTAAGAAAGGTCATTTAATTAAATGAAGGTGGTTAAGTCTTTGTGTGGTTGAATGCTATTCGAAAGTCTAGTATTTATTAAAAAACGATAATGTGAGCATTGAGTTGAAGTCTAAATTTTTTACGGTCACGTTGTTTTCAACCGTTGTTGCATTTGCGCCGATGGGATATACCAAAACCCCAGCACAAGCTGACAAAGTTCTTCGAATCGCTTTTGAAGCGCCAGATGATGGTTTTGATATGGTGAAAACCTTCAATTTTTATAGTGGCAATGTTGCGGATGTCATTTTTGAAAGACTTGTCCAATACGATTATTTAGCCAATCCAGTAAAACTAGTTCCATCTACGGCTGAAAGTATGCCGACCATTCAGGACAATGGGAAAGTTTATATTTTTAAAATAAAACCAGGTATTTATTTTACAGACGATCCCGCTTTCAAAGGTAAACGGCGAGAGCTAGTTGCTGAAGATTATATTTATTCAATTAAACGTATTTTAGATCCGAAAAACCACTCCTCATCTTTTGCTTTTATCGATCATAAAATTGTCGGCGCAAATGCACTTGTCGATCAAGCGAAGAAGTCAGGAAAATTTAATTATGATGCTTCTATTCAGGGTCTAAAAGCTTTAGATCGATACACGATTCAATTTACTTTGACCCAGCCTGATTATAATTTTCCATATATTTTGGCATATAGCACATTTGGTGCGACAGCTCGCGAAGTAGTTGAATACTATAAAGACCGTTTAGGTATGCATCCTGTAGGTACAGGACCTTACATGCTAAGTAAATACGTACCACGAAGCAAAATTGAATTGGTTGCAAATCCTGATTATCGCGGCTTTGTTTGGAATTTTAAGTCCACTGGAACAGCTTGGGATAATCAACTGGTTAAAGAAATGAGTGGTAAGCAAATGCCGCAAATTGGTAAGGTCAACATTAGTATTATCGAAGAAGAGCAATCTCGTTGGTTGGCATTTCAATCGAAACAACTCGATTTTGATAAAGTCACTGCGAATGCTATTCCCAAAGTCCTCGATCAAAATAATCATTTAAAACCTGAGATGAAAAACAAAGGTGTTCAGCTTTATCGCAATAAAGAGGCTGAGATTACCTATTCTATGTTGAATATGCGAGATCCGATTGTCGGTGGCTCATCTTTAGATAAAGTTGCACTGAGACGAGCAATTGCACTGTCATTTGATGTAAATGAATATATTCGTATTTTAAGAAAAGGACAGGCTGTAAAAGCTGAAATGCTTGTGCCAGCTGGGGTGAATGGTCATAACCCAAATTATCGCAGCAGTATCGGATACAACCCTGTTTTAGCCAATAAACTACTTGATCGATTTGGCTATAAAAAAGGGGATGATGGCTATCGCACATTGCCTGATGGTAAAGCACTGACTTTGAAAATAAATACTGAAAGTGGCTCGGCTTCTGTCATGTATTCAGAGTTGTGGAAGAAGAGTTTAGATGCGATTGGGATTCGGTCTGATTTTAGAGTCAGCAACTTTGCCGATAATTTAAAAGCAGCAACGCAATGTCAATACATGATGTGGAGTGGTGCTTGGCATGCGGATTACCCTGAGGGAGAGAATTTTACTCAACTTCTTTATGGGCCTAATGTTGGACGCGGTAATCAGTCATGTTATCAGTCAGATGCTTATGACAATTTATATCGACAAGCGATGCAACAACCGCCTGAAAAACGAATGCCGTTTTACGAAAAAATGAGTCGACAAATAGAAGCAGATACGACTTGGATTTTACAAGATACACGAATTAGAAACTGGCTGATTCAACCCGAAGTTCAAGGTTTTAAAGCCCATCCAATTATGAATTCCAATTGGCAATATTTAGATATTGCTTCACCACGTCAAAATAAGTGATGAGTTTATGATGAAGCAAAAGTTTAAGCTTTCTTTACCTCGCTATGCCTTAGCGCTTTTGATTGGTAGCTCTATCAGCTTAAGTGCAGCATGGACTGAGGCTAAAAGCCCAGCAGATCCGAATAAGGTTTTGCGCTATGTATTTCCTGTTGCCGAAACAGGGTTTGACCCAGCTGGTGTGCATGATCTGTATTCGGCACATGTCAATGGTTCGATTTTTGAAACGCTATTTACTTATGATTATTTGGCTTCACCTGCAAAATTAGTACCTCGAACGGCAGTGGCTTTACCTGAAGTCAGTGCAGATGGTTTGACCTATACCATTCGTGTGAAAAAGGGTATTTATTTTGCCGATGATCCCGCGTTCAAAGGTAAAAAACGAGAGCTGACAGCTGCAGATTATGCTTACACATTCAAACGTTTGCTTGATCCAACATTGCGTTCACCAAATAGTTGGTTGTTGGATGGGCGGATCGTTGGGATGGAAGCCTTACAGAAGAAAGCGCAAAAAACAGGGAAGTTTGATTACGATCAGCCTGTTGCTGGTTTGCAAATGCCTGATCGGTACACTTTGGTGATTCGCCTAACTAGCCCTGATCAAAACTTTCCGATGTTATTGGCACATCAGCCTGCTGGTGCTGTTGCACGAGTAGTGATTGAAAAATATCGAAACAAAGCTGGCTTTGCGATGGGACATCCTATAGGCACAGGGCCTTATATGCTGTCGAGCTGGACGCCGGGTTCACGGATTATTTTAAAAGCCAATCCCGACTTTAGAAGTTTTGTGTGGAACTTTAAAGCAAGCTCAGCGGATGATGAAAAGATCGTTAAAGCCATGCAAGGCAAGCAAATGCCACAAATTGGTGTGATTGATATACAAGTGATGGAAGAGGGGCAGTCTCGTTGGTTGTCGTTTAGCAAAGATGAAGTCGATCTATTTCAATTAGAGGGCGAGCTTGTTTCCCAAGCCATAAAGGAAGGAAAGCTTAAACCTGAATTAGTTAAAAAAGGCGTGCAACTGTCTCGGATTGTTGATCCTTCAATTGATTATCACTATTGGAATATGCAAAACCCTGTTGTCGGTGGAATGAGTAAAGAGAAAATTGCACTTCGCCGTGCGATGTCGATGGCTTTTTCCGCGGATAACTATATCAATATCTTGCAAAAAGGCGATGCAAAAAAACTACAAGCCCTGATCCCAGAAGGAATTGTGGGGTATGACCCAAATTATAGAAGTAGTATTCCTTATTCAGTCAAAGCCGCGAATTTATTGTTAGATCGCTATCACTATAAAGTGGGGGCAAATGGTTGGCGAACTTTGCCGAATGGTAAGCCCTTAGTCATTGAAATGACGGTGAGTGGAAATAGTTTGCGTAGTCAACAACAAGCTGAGTACTGGAAGAAAATCTTGGATAGTCTAAAGATCCAAATGACGACACAATCTTTACCTTTTTCAGAAGCATTAAAGTTAGAAAAACAGTGTAAAACCATGTTTAAAACATCTGCTTGGATCGCTGATTATCCTGATGCTGATAATTTTATGCAGCTGTTCTATAGCAAAAATATTCATGCCAGTAATAACAGTTGTACCAGTATTCCTGAGTTTGATCGTTTATATGAGCAGACACAGAAAATGGCACCTGGACCTGAGCGTGATGCTTTATATCGCAAGATGTCACGGGTACTAGAAGTGTATATGCCTGTACAGGTCATTGGCGCTCGTTATCGAAATATTCTGGCGCAACCTCGCGTAATTGGATTTAAAAAGCATCCCATTCTGCCTGCTGAATGGATGTACATCGATATTGACATGAAGAAATAGAAATTAAAAAACTGGAGTAGTGATGAAAAATCAAACATTCAAATTGACCACATTATGTCTATGTGCAATCGGAGCAAGCCAAATTGCTGTTGCTGAAACGGCTGTTCGTCAGACCTTACCTCAATTTCAAGCCAAAGACATTCCAGTGCTCTGTGATGAGAAAATTAATGAAGTCAAAAATCAGTTGAAGAACTTGGAGACATTAAAATTAAAGCAAGATGCTCCTGCTGCACCTGTGCTTGCTGAATGGGATCGTATTTTTGCATCTTTTGAAGACTTCTATGGCCCGATTGGCTTATATAGCAATGTTTCTCCCGATGAGGCCGTGCGCAAAGCATCTGATGACTGTGAAATTAAAATCAGCCAGTTCCAAACCGATATTTTGCAAAACCCAAAACTATATCAGCAATTTAAAAAGCTAAAAGCATCGGATGCAATTGATACTAAATTCCGCGATGACATTCTCTATGACTTTGAAAAAACGGGCATTCAGTTACCAGCGGCTAAGCAAAAACGCTTAAAAGCGATCTTGGATGAACTCACAAAAATTGAGCAAGAATATGCCCGTAATGTCCGTGATAATCAGGAAAAACTTGAATTCACCCCAGATGAACTCAAAGGATTACCGCAAAGTTATATTGACGGTTTAAAGAAAAATGATAAAGGTAACTATTTACTCGGTTTCGAATATCCTGAATATCGCCCATTTATGGAATTGGCGGACAATGATGATGCGCGTAAACGTTATCAAATAGCATTCACTCGTCGTGGTGGAGAAAAGAATTTAGCCTTACTCAAGCAAGCGATGGATTTGCGATATGAACTTGCGCAATTGTTTGGCAAGGCAAACTATGCTGAGTGGGTATTACAAAAACGTATGGCAAAAACACCAGAAGCTGTTAACAAGTTTCTAGCCGATGTTCACGCCACAGTTGCACCTTTAGAACAAAAAGAAGTCGATACTTTACGTGCGTTCAAAGCCAAAACTTTAAATATCCCACTTGAGCAAGCCACAATTGAACGATGGAGCGAAGCGTATTGGAGTGAAAAATTACGCAAAGCTGAGTATCAAGTTGATCAAGAACAGTTACGTGATTATTTTCCAACTCAAGCTGCACAAGATTGGTTATTTGCAATTTCATCTAATTTATATGGCATCGAATTTAAACCCGTGAAAGTGGCTGCTTGGCAAGATGAAGTTGAATATTACGACGTCACTGATGCCAAAACAGGGAAGCTTTTGGGTGGACTTTATATGGATAAATTTCCACGCGAAGGAAAGTATGGACACGCTGCGGTATGGGGCGTTTATGGCGGCAGCACACTCACACAACGTAAACCGATTTCTGCTTTAGTCACTAACTTTAACCGTAAAGGGTTAAATAGCGATGAGTTAGAAACCTTTGTACATGAGTTTGGACATGCCTTGCATGGCATTTTATCCAACACACGCTATTCCTCTCAATCAGGCACTTCAGTGGAACGCGACTTTGTTGAAGCACCTTCGCAGATGTATGAAGAGTGGGCGAGACGTAAAGAAACACTGTCTAAAGTTGCTGATTACTGTAAACCCGCTTGCCCTCGTGTAGATGATGCTTTAATTACGAAGTTAAATGCAGTGCACAATTATGGTCGTGGTTTACGTTATGCACGTCAGGCACTCTATGCACAATATGATATGGCGTTACATGGCAGCGATGCTTTAAAAGTACAGCCTTTAGATGTTTGGAAAAAAATGGAAAGTGCAACAGCACTGGGTTATGTACCAACGACAGAGTTTCCGGGGCAGTTTGGTCACATCATGGGTGGCTATCAAGTTGGCTACTATGGCTATATGTGGTCTGAAGTGATGGCTTTAGATATGTTGTCAGCTTTTGGAAATAACCTAAATAATCCAGAAGTAGGGCAACGCTACCGACAAACGATTTTATCTCAAGGTAGTCAAAAACCAGCACAAGCACTCGTTGAAGATTTTCTTGGGCGAAAACCTGATAACAAAGCTTTCTTTGATGAAATTACAGGTCAACGAGTGAAATAAGGGAGCATCTTTATGCTGGCATATATCATACGACGTATATGGCAGATGATCCCGACCATGCTTGGGGTTGTACTGCTGATTTTCTTCCTGTTTAACTGGGTTGGGGGCGATCCAGCCTATATCTTGGCAGGGAAAATGTCGAATCCAGAACAGATCGAAAATATCCGACAGCAGCTCGGTATTGATCAACCTTATTACGTTCAGCTATGGATTTTCATTAAGCAGATATTGACCTTTGATTATGGGGTGAGTTGGAGTACAGGTGAATCTGTATCTCAAATCATTATGACGCGTTTAGGACCATCACTGACCTTATTGATCCCGTTGGTGGTGCTTCAAACCGTGATCTCAATCATTCTTGCGCTGGCTGTTTCTGCGGTTCGTGGCAGCTTGACTGATCGTATGGTGATGATGATGTGCACGATAGGCATGTCGATCAGTATCTTAGTTTATATCATTGTTTTTCAATATTTCTTTGCTTATCAGTTGAGTTGGTTTCCAGTTCAAGGGTGGAGTGATCGTTTTACTGAAAATTTATTCAAATATTCACTATTACCTATTCTGATTATGTTGGTGGTGAGTATTGCTCCAACTCTACGTTTATACCGCAGTTTTGTATTAGATGAAGTCAATCAGGACTATGTTCGTACCGCGCGTGCTAAAGGGGTGAGTGAGCGCCGTGTATTTGGTGTACACGTGCTGCGTAATGCATCTATTCCAATCGTGACAGATGTGATGGCAACTTTGCCAGCATTATTGATCGGTGCATTTTTGATTGAGCGTTTCTTTGGGATTCCGGGAATTGGGCGGGAAGTGATTATTGCGGTTGAGCGTAGTGATTTCCCTGTGATTAAAGCGATTACCGTGTATGTCGCCGCAGCAACGATGATTTTTAATCTCATCGCAGATCTGGTCTATAAATTGATTGATCCACGTGTGCAGTTGAAGTAGGTGGGAATATGCTGAGTATATTATTGAAAAAAAAGGCAGCTACTTCATCTGACACAGCTTCGTCAGGATTATGGCAGTTAGCAATGCGACGTTTAAAAGCAGATCGTATTGCGATGGCTTCTTTATTCGTGGTGTTGTGCTATTTCTTGGTGTTGATTTTGTCTGTGACGGGTGTGATTGCTTCAGACTGGAATAAAGAGGTTGCGGTAAGTTACGCACCCCCGAGTTTCATCGGTGCAGATAAGAGCGATAATCAGGCTGAGCAAAAAACTGAGGTGATTGAAGCTTTACCAGAGAATCCTGTTGATCCTTTAAAAGATGTGATTCATGAATTAAATGCTGAAATTGCTAAAGAGCAAAAAACAGGTTCACCAGTTGATTATTATGGTGTGGTCGATCCACTCGCAGAAGATATGCAAGCGATTGATCAGCAACTTGATGGACATTTACTTGATCAACAAGTCGAACTTAAACAAACCTTGCCATTTGGGGCTGATAAATGGGGACAAGATGTTCTATTGAAAACCATTAAAGGTGCAGAAACTTCTATTCTTGTAGGATTGTTATCGGCTTTGCTTGCTGTTGTCATCGGTACATTTTTGGGGGCAATTGCGGGTTACTTTGGTGGTTGGGTGGATGATGTCTTGAACTGGTTCTACAACATTTTCACCTCCATTCCTTATTTACTCTTGGTTCTTGCAATTGCTGCAGTACTTCAACAAAAAGGAATTTTGTCAATTGTCCTGATCTTAGGTTTGACAGGCTGGACAGGTGTATTTCGTCTCATCAGGGCAGAATACATGAAACATAAGTCACGTGAATATGTCCTTGCTGCCAAAGCGATTGGTGTGAGTCATTTACGTCGTATGTTTGTACATATCTTTCCAAACGTTAGCCATATTGCCTTAGTGCAGATTTCAATTTTAGTTGTCGCATTTATCAAATCAGAAGTGATCTTGAGTTTCTTGGGTTTTGGTGTCCCTGTTGGCGTGGTGTCATGGGGCAGTATGTTGAATGAAGCGCAAAGTGAGTTGATCTTAGGGAAATGGTGGCAATTGGCAGCTGCATCGATTGCAATGGCAGTATTGGTGACAGCATTTTCAATGTTCACTGATGCATTACGTGATGCATTAGACCCTAAACTGAAATAGCGGAGTGAAATAAGATGAATCATCATGATCAAGAAACGCTATTAAATGTCGAAAATCTTCATGTCAGTTTTAAGGGTGAAAATAAACAGTGGATTGAAACGGTCAAAGGCATTTCATTTTCGATTCCTAAAAATAAAACAGTCGCTTTGGTCGGAGAGTCGGGAAGTGGTAAATCCGTAACCTCGCTTGCAATCATGGGCTTGTTACCCAAAGGTCAGAGTCAAATTGCGACGCAAAGCCGAATTACATTTGAAGACAAAGACTTGTTAAATCTTTCTATGAGTGAAATTCGGAATATTTGTGGTAAAGAAATTGCCATGATTTTCCAAGAGCCGATGTCTTCTTTGAATCCTGTTTTTACGGTTGGCGATCAAATTGCTGAAGTGTTACGAATTCATCTTGGCATGGGGCGTAAACAAGCACGAGCGCGCGTACTTGAGTTGTTAAAAGAGGTGGGGATTCCGTCACCTGAGACCAAGATAGATGCTTATCCAAGCCAGCTATCAGGTGGTCAACAGCAGCGGATTATGATCGCAATGGCGATTGCTTGTGAACCGAAATTGTTGATTGCCGATGAACCGACCACTGCACTCGACGTGACCATTCAAAAGCAAATTATTGATTTATTAGAGTCACTACGCCAACGCCGTCAAATGTCGATGCTGTTCATCACTCATGATTTGGCATTGGTCGGTGAAATTGCCGATCAAGTGATTGTAATGCGTCACGGTGAAATTCGTGAATGTGGCGAAGCCAAGCAGGTGCTCGAACAACCAAATGACGTTTATACACGCGCTTTATTGCATTGTCGTCCTCAGTTATCAGCTCGTCCTTATCGTTTACCTGTGACCAGTGACTTTATGAAACAGGAAAATGGTGAATTGGTTGAGGCGATTAATTTATCGACCTTCCACTTGCAAGAGCGCACACGCGGTGTGACAGGTGAAGAACCGATTGTGTTGGATGTAAAAAATTTGAAAAAGTCTTTTTATAGTCGTAAAGGGCTATGGGGACGTGATGAGTTTCAAGCAGTTAAAGGCGTGTCTTTTCAACTGGCAAAGGGTAAAACCTTAGGGCTAGTCGGGGAGTCGGGTTCAGGTAAAACCACCATAGGTCTATTGTTAATGCGTTTGCATGAAGCAACTAGTGGTCAAGTCTTAATCGATGGAAAAGATATTTTGGCAATGTCTGAGAAAGAGTTTGCTCAGTATCAACGGAAAATACAGATCATTTTTCAAAATCCTTATGCATCGCTTAATCCACGTTTTACGATTGGGCAGATTCTACTTGAGCCGATGCGTATTCATGGCATTGGTCAAGACGATACGGAACGTAAGAAAATTGCTTTAGAGTTATTAGAGCGCGTCAGTTTACCTGCTCAAGCTTTTGATCGTTATCCACATGAATTTTCGGGTGGTCAGCGTCAGCGTATTGCGATTGCACGATGCTTAACTTTAAAGCCTGAGATTCTGATTTGTGATGAATCCGTTTCAGCGTTGGATGTATCGGTACAAGCTCAGGTGTTGAACTTACTGCAAGATTTACAGGATGAATTCGGTTTGAGCTATATCTTTATTTCACATGATTTATCCGTTGTGAAATATATTTCGGATCAAGTGATGGTAATGAATCATGGCGAATTGGTTGAGATTGCCAATTCAGATGAGTTATATCTACATCCACAGCATGAATATACGAAGAAGTTACTCAATGCGATTCCTCAAGGGGTGACTTCAACGCATTAACAGCAATAAAAAACGCTCTAATAAGAGCGTTTTTTATATCAGTACAAAGGATTAAAACTTCTTAAAACCTTTATTGAAACCAATCGTTTTACGACCGTTACTATTATTGCCATTACCACTTGAACGTTGTTGTGGTTGATCTTGTTCATCATCACGACGTTGTTGGCGTAAATAACCACCACGACGAGCTGCCATTGGCTTATCTGTCATACGTTCAGTACGACGTTTTGCCATACCAAATAAACCTGTACCTTGACGCGGTTTTAACTCAACTGATTTCGCTAAGTTATCAATATCCGTTTTATCCAGCTCCATCCAACGACCAGTACGCAGTTCGCGTGGCAGAATCACTGTACCGTAACGGGTACGTAATAGACGGCTTACTTTTAAGCTTTGTGATTCAAAGATACGACGTACTTCACGGTTACGACCTTCTTTTACAACCACTTGATACCAGCGGTTGATACCGTCACCACCAATTTCAGAGAATGACTCAAATTTTGCTGGCCCATCTTCAAGTTCCACGCCTTTCAGCATGTTGTTGCGAATTTGCGGAGTGACTTCACCCATAACACGTACAGCGTATTCACGCTCAACTTCATTTGAAGGGTGCATTAAACGGTTTGCAAGTTCACCATCATTTGTGAATAGCAAAAGACCTGTACTGTTAATATCGAGACGACCAACCATCACCCAACGATCATTGGCAATTTGAGGTAAATGATCAAATACAGTTGGACGCTTTTCAGGATCGTTGCGTGAGCAAATTTCACCTTCAGGCTTATAGTAAATTAAAACGCGTCGACGAATTTCGTCTTCAACTTGGAATTGTACTTTACGACCATCGATACGAAGTTCATCTGTTGGTTCGATACGTTCGCCGACTTGCGCAATTTTACCATTGATGCTGACACGACCAGCAGCAATGACTTCCTCCATATAGCGACGCGAGCCAAGACCGACTCTCGCTAACACCTTTTGTAATTTTTCACTCATGACAGCACAACCTTAGACATAATGATCAACAGTTCACCTTTCTCAGGACTTCGGCGCATGCGCGTCAAGTGCCATGAATGCTTCCTTGGCGTTCTGTAGGGGAGGCAATTGACCTAGCGAGGCTAAACCAAAAGCATTTAAAAATTGGGGCGTTGTCACTAACAACGCAGGTCTTCCAGGCAAATCTCTAAAACCAGACTCTTTGATCCAGTTCCAGTCAAATAACGTTCTTAAATTTTGACTATTATTTGATACACCACGAATTTGTTCAATATCTGCACGAGTTACAGGCTGATGATAAGCAATCACAGCAACTGTTTCGAGTAACGATGGTGATAGTTTCGTTGGGCGTTCAGGCCACACTTGAGCAATAATATTTCGATATTTTGCTCGAACCTGAAAGCGAAAGCCTTGTGCAGTTTCAATCAGTTCAATTGAACGGCCATGTTGCAACATCGCAAGTTGCTGCAAAAATGTACGTAATTGCTGTTTATTATATTGGTTTTGAAAAGCTTCTTTTAGTCTTGCAAGAGAAACTGGTGAGTCACTGGCAAATAAAATCGCTTCAATTTGTAGCAATACATCATGATGAATATCTTCTAAAGACATTCCTTCATTGGCATCAAATTGATCTAAACTCATGCAGCAACTCCTTGAATGGTTAAAGGAGCTTCAATACCTGTATGAATAATTTGGATTCTTTGTTGACGGGTGAGTTCAAGAACCGCCATAAATGTCACAACCATTCCCATACGACCTTGCTTGGGATTTAATAGTTCAATAAAACTGAGTGCTTCGCCTGATGCCAATTGGCTTTCAATAAATGCAATTCGTTCTTCAAGTAAAACTGGCTCTTGTGCAACAACATGCGTAACAGGTTCTGGACGATTAAAAACACAAAATAATGCATCATGCAAAGCTTCGACATCATAACCTTCATAAATTGGAGCAATATGACCGATACTGACATTGGTACTAAAGGTATCCCGCTCAAAAATTGGCATTTGACCGAGTCTTTCAGCAGCTTGTTTGATGCGTAAATAGGTTTCTAGACGATCAATCAGTTCTTGTTTGGGGTCTTTTTCAAATTGATCGATTGCTGTTGGTTTCGGTAATAGCAGACGAGATTTTAGATCAGCCAATAAAGCCGCCATCACCATATAATCTGCGGTCAACTCGATATTGAGTGACTTCATACTATCCATGTATGAAAGATATTGAGTCGCAATCGGAGAAATATCTAACTGTAGTAAATCAAAGCCATTCTTTTGGATCAAATAAATCAAGAAGTCTAAAGGCCCTTCAAATTGTTCAAGTAAAATTTCGAACGCAGCAGGGGGAATGTACAAATCTTCAGGTATGACTTCTTGCCACTCGTCGAGCACGCGAATGGAAGGAGTTAACTCCGATGTAGAGGGAAGAATTTGGTTCATTACCGTTATAAGCCACGCGAATTTTCAAAAGCATGAAAGAGATTTTTTGTGTGCTTGAGATGACACAAGCCGCAAAGAGCTACGCTATTCTAATCGAAATGCCTCATTTAATAAATTACTCACTTACAAAAACCTTAAGCTTCTTAGGGTATTTTTTGTGTTTATGCACTATCGCATAGGTCATAGATATAATTTATGGTTAAATTAAATACTGAAATGATGCTAAACCATAAATTCCAATGAAAAATTACTTAAAAACGCAGCAAAATTTACTTGGTCAGGAAGTCGGCTATTCCATTGATAACCCTATTGTATGTCAGCAACTACAAACCAATTTGTTTGGGCATAGTGTAAGGTTGTTGAACACTTTAAATGATCTGACTGAGCTTGCAATAGATCAAATTTGGGAGTGTGTAGCCACTGAACCAAATGATGGGTGTTGGACTTATCTTCCATATCAACCTCCTTCTGATCGAGAGATGCTAAAACAGTCTTTAGTCAATCTTTTTGGATTTAAAGATTCAACGCATTTTTTGCTTGAAGTGAACGGAGAAGTTCATGGATGGATTGCGTTGTTAAATCCTAGGCTTGAGCATGGCGTTATTGAAATAGGTAATGTTTATTTTTCACATAAAATGAAACAATCAAAAGCTGCAACAGAAGTTATCTTTTTATTATTACAACAATGTTTTAAGCAAGGATTTCGACGTGTTGAATGGAAATGTGATGACACGAATCAACCATCTAAAGCAGCGGCCTGGCGCTTTGGTTTTCAATACGAAGGACTATTTAGACAAGATCGTATCGTCAAAGGGCGTAATAGAAACACCGCATGGTTTTCAATCATTGATGAAGAATGGTCTGATTTAGAGCAAGCTTATCAACATTGGCTAAATTCAGAAAATTTTGATGCAAATGGTATTCAGAAAAAGCGTTTATCTGATTTCATGTCAGTATTTGAAAGTTTATGATCGAAATAATAGCCTTTTTGTTGTCTGTCGGAAATATAAAATGGTTTTAAAATTTTAATATGATTTTTATTGTCTTTCGACATAATTTATTAATAATGCAGCTATAAATAATTTTTAATTTCATTACTATAAGTTAAATCATTTGGGGTCGTATGAATATCAAATTTATTACAATTGGTTTGGTAATTATTGGTGCATTATATTTTGGTACAGAAAAATATTGGCAGCATGAATTTGAGGAACAGCAGCGTAACGAACTTAAAAGCCTTGTATTTGATGAAAAAATGCAAGAAGAAATTAGAGGTTTGCCAATCAAAGGAGATATTTTGAATCAATATCCAAATATTTTCTTATATATGAGTTTTACTGCTGATTTACCGAAGAATATAGAAACTCAAATTAAGTCAAAGTTAGCAGAGAATAGCCAAAAATTGATATGTCGTTATTTTTCTGAGGTATCCGATCAAGATGATAAATATAAAGATCGCGCTAAAGCAATCGTTAATGTTATTGAGGAAGATAATATAACAATGACATATATTGCAAAAAATCGTTTAGGTGACATTTTGCTTGAACATAAGCAAGTCTTGTCACAGTGCCCTGAATTTATAAATTTAAAGCAAAGTATTTCATAGCATATTAGTCTTTAATCTATTAAAAATAATTAAAAAATCTTTTTAACTTATTTTAGCAGTTTAAAACGCTTTTAGTTTTAGGCTGCTAACCTCAATATTGTTATTCAAACGCACTGACATCACCGACGCCACGACGAACGATTTCTGGGTTTTCACCCGATAAATCTACGATACTGGTAGTTGATAAAGTGCCAAAACCACCATCAATAAATACATCAATACGTTTGCCTAACTGATTTTCAATATCGTAAGGATCATCAAGTGGATCTTTTTGATCAGGTAAAATTAATGTACTGGTCAATAACGGTTCCCCGAGTTCTTGCAGTAACGCTTGAGCAATTGGATTACTTGGAATACGTAAACCTATGGTTTTTTTCTTTGGATGCATCAATCGCTTAGGAACTTCACTTGTTGCAGGCAGGATAAAAGTGGTTACGGCAGGGGTGTTGTTCTTGAGGAGTCGATACATCGCATTGTCGACTTTGGCATATGTGGCAATATCAGACAAGTCACAACACATAATTGCATATTGATGCTTTGGGCCTAAGCCACGAATTTGTGCAATTCGCTCCATTGCATTCTTATTTCCGATTTGGCAACCAATCGCATAGGCTGCATCTGTTGGATAGACAACGACATCACCAGCACGAATACGGTCAACGGCTTGAGTAATCAGACGAGCTTGTGGATTCTCAGGATGAATATGTAGATGTAACATGATTAAACTCCCTGATTGATATACCGTTAAATTGAGTATGAAACTTGTTGCTGCTGAGATGCAAGTGTTTGCTGTGGTAATTTTGTCATTTAATTCAGCGATTCACGTTTAAATTCATCAAGTTGTAATGGCTTTCCATTGCGAGTACAGATACAGATGTAATGAATAAAATGTGCCGCATCAAGAGGCAATTTTGCTTCACCAGAAAAATAACGTTGAACTTGCATAAAAACATTGTCTTTAAAATGCTGTCCATTTCCGCCATCACCTGTCAGATTGTCGAGAGACACGCGAAATTTACGACCAAATGCAATCGCAAATAACCATTCTATCGCTTGTGGTTTAATTTCCACCTGTTCAAATAACGCTTGTTGTTCTGCACTTCGACCATCTGGTGCGTACCAATAACCAAGGTCTGGTAATAGTCGACGTTGTGCTCCAGAAATCGTCCAATGACTGATTTCATGCAGAGCGCTATTAAAAAAACCATGCGCAAATTGGATTCTTGCGGGATGTTCTAAAGTTGCTGGGAAATATTCTGGTTCAAAATCACCTTTAACAAGCGTGACATTATGGTGGGAAAACCAGTGATTAAAGTGTAAAATAAGCCAATCAACTTGTTCTGCTTCTGTTGTTAACTTTTGCCAAGATGAACGTTGCACTTGATCGGGCGTTAATGCAGGAACAGATGTTGAATGGGTGCTAACAAGTAATGAAGTTGTTACTTCAAGTTGCGGCTGCAACAGGTGCATTGCTTAATTTACCCCGAGTTCTGTCTAAAGAAGTGCAAAATTGTATCTTAATCTTTGACAGAGTACCGATGAATTTGTAGAATTGCCGCCTTAATTATGTCAGCAAATACCTTTCCGGCACAGATTGAGCCGTTTAAATGGGCTGAACAGGGCTTTACATGGTCAGGCACACTGCCATTGTCTCGCTTTGCTCGTATCGCTCGTGAAGCTGTTGGATCAATTAATGATCAATTGATCAACATAGACTGTAAGCTATCAATGGATGCCTATCATCGCATTGTATGGTTAGATGCACATGTTGAAACAAAAGTTCCGATGGAATGCCAACGTTGCTTGGATACTGTTGAGACTCCGCTTGTTTTAGATGTTCGTTTAGCTTTGATTGATGATGAGTCACTGATAGAGCGCTTGGATGAGGATGCTGATTTCATCGTTTTAGGTGAAAGTGAATCTTCGAAAAAAGGTGATTTTGATACACCTGCTTCGATTGATTTACTCGCATTGCTAGAAGATGAATTGTTATTGTTGATGCCTCTATCTCCCAAACATGATGTTTGTGAGCATAAACATCAACCTGTCGTTCAGGAAGTTGTCGAAGAAAAGCGGGATAACCCGTTTGATGTTTTGGCAAGTTTGAAAGGCAAACTTAACTCATAACACAATTTGTGTTATTATGTTGAGTTAAGACAACTGAATTTTTTCTGATCCATTTTTCGATCTTTGTAAGGAGCCATCATGGCCGTTCAGCAAAACCGTAAAAGTCGCTCTCGCCGTGACATGCGCCGTTCACATGACGCTTTAACCGAGAATGCATTATCTGTAGACCAAACTACTGGTGAAACTCATCGTCGTCACCACGTGACTAAAGACGGTATTTACCGTGGTCGTCAATTATTCGCTAAAGCAGCTGATGCTGAATAATTGAGTCATATGCATTAAGCGTTAGCTTAAAGTATAAAAAAAATGGGAGCGAAAGCTCCCTTTTTTGTTGTTTTTCGCAATTATAAAACGATTTAATCAATGGTAAATTGCCGCATCGGGAAAGAGTCTGTTGTCATTCTCATGTAAAATCATGAGTGTTGATGAAATTGGCGATAGACCATTTGAAGGATTTTTATATGTCGACTAAACGACTTGAGCAGGCTGCTCAAGCAACAAAAACTGCATTTGTTTTTCCTGGTCAGGGTTCACAAAAAGTAGGTATGTTAGCTGAACTTGCTGAGCAATTTAGTGTGGTTCAAGAAACTTTTGCTGAGGCGTCTGAAGCGCTTGGTTTTGATCTTTGGCATATCGCACAAAGTGGAGAAGGTCTAGATCAAACTGAGAATACTCAGCCTGTATTACTTACAGCAAGCATTGCATTGTGGCGAGTTTGGTTAGAGCTTGGGGGGGTCGCACCAAAATACTTGGCTGGTCACTCTCTTGGCGAATACAGTGCGTTGGTTGCGGCAGAAGCGATGACGCTTGCAGATGCAGTTAAGTTGGTTAATTTACGTGGTAAGTTAATGCAAAGTGCTGTTCCTCAAGGTGAAGGTGCAATGGCTGCGATTCTTGGTTTGGCAGATGAAAAAGTGATAGAGCTTTGCCAAAAAGCGTCTGCTACAGGACAAGGTTCAGTTGAGGCGGCCAATTACAATGCTCAAGGTCAAGTTGTGATTGCTGGAAGTGCAGCTTTGGTTCAACAAGTGATGGCTGAAGCAAAAGAGCAATCAGGTAAAGCAATCGCATTACCAGTTTCAGTACCGTCTCATTGCACATTGATGAAGCCAGCAGCAGAAAAGTTTGCTGAAGCTTTGGAACAAACTGCCATTGAGCTACCACACCTTCCTGTAATACAAAATGTCAACGCGGAAATCGCGACAGATGTTGCTCAGTTGCGTCAAGCTTTAACGGCTCAATTGTACGAATCAGTACAATGGACCAAGACGATGCAATATCTACAAGATCAAGGTATTCAGTATGTGGTTGAGTGTGGGCCAGGGACTGTACTTAGCAATCTTGCAAAGCGATTACCGAACATAGAAAAAGCTTTTGCCATTGATAGCAAAGCTCGTATGGAAGATGCCCTAAACGCAGTGTTAGTGGCAGAAGGAAAAATTGCATGACACAACAACGAAAAGTTGCGTTAGTGACAGGAGCAAGCCGAGGAATTGGCGCAGCAATTGCACAGCAACTCATTCAAGACGGTTTTTTTGTAGTTGGTACAGCCACTTCTGAATCAGGCGCGCAAAAACTCACAGAGAGCTTTGCCGATAATGGTGCAGGTGAAGTATTAGATGTTCGTGATGGCGAGGCGATTGATGCACTTGTTTCAGATATTGAACAAAAATACGGTTCGGTTTTGGTTCTCGTAAACAATGCGGGTATTACCAAAGACAATTTATTATTGCGTATGTCTGAAGATGACTGGGATGACATTCTCAATATCCATCTCAAAGCAGTCTATCGCTTATCTAAGCGTGTGCTGAAAGGCATGACCAAAGCTCGTTTTGGGCGCATTATTAATATCAGTTCTGTTGTTGCGCACTTTGCTAACCCTGGTCAAGCAAATTACTCAGCTGCCAAAGCTGGTATTGAAGCGTTTAGCCGTAGCTTAGCAAAAGAGATGGGTAGTCGTCAGATTACAGTAAATAGTGTTGCACCAGGCTTTATTGCAACTGAAATGACTGATCAGTTAAGCGAAGAGATTCGTAAAAAAATGACTGATCAAGTCGCTTTAAATCGTCTAGGTGAACCTCAAGATATTGCTGATGCAGTGAGTTTCCTTGCTAGCGATAAGGCAAGTTACATTACTGGTACAGTTTTACACGTAAATGGTGGTTTATACATGGCCTAAGTGGTGATGTATAAACTTTTAAAAATTTTTATATTCAATTAAACTAGTGGCAAATTAAAACGCCACAAGCAATGAGGAGAATTCCTGTGAGCGATATCGAACAACGCATCAAACAAGCAGTAGCTGAACAATTAGGTATGCGTGCTGAAGAGATTAAAAACGAAGCATCTTTCATGGATGACTTAGGTGCTGACTCTTTAGATTTGGTTGAACTTGTAATGTCTTTTGAAAATGATTTTGACATCACGATTCCAGATGAAGATTCAAACGAAATCACAACTGTTCAATCTGCAATTGATTACGTAACCAAAAAACTTGGTTAATCATATTGCATGATCAAAAGCCACCGGAAGGTGGCTTTTTTATTTGTTCAACTTTTTAACTGGGTAGATATATAAATATCTTTACAAGAAAAAATAAACGATCAATATGAAAAGGATTTATTTGGGTGTATAAAATTTATTCAATTTAAAATAACAGACTAAATCATAAGAACAAAAGGTAACTTTATGAGTATCGAAATACGAGTGAAACAAATCATCGTTGAGCAGCTTGGTGTAGATGAGGAAGAGGTTGTGTCTAATGCATCATTTCTTGATGATTTAGGCGCTGATTCCTTGGACATCGTTGAACTGATTATGGCTTTTGAAGAAGAGTTTGGATTTGAAATTCCTGATGAGGATGCAGAGAAAATTACAACCGTGCAATCTGCTATTAATTATATAGTGGCTAATGTCGGAGAAGATACGTAAATTGCATAATCCGTTGAATAGATTGAAAGCTACCAAAGGTTGCTTTTTATATGTTTAATTTTTATTTGAGTAAATATAAATTTTTTTACAAGAAAAAATAAATGATAAATATGCAAAGAATTTATTTGAGTGTATAAAGTTTATGCTATTTAAAAATAATTGATTAAACCATAACAACAAAAGGGAATTTTATGAATATAGCAGAGCGTATTAAAGAGATCATCATTGAGCAACTTCGTGTAGATGCAGATGAGGTTGTGCCTAGTGCATCTTTTACAGATGATTTAGGTGCTGATTCGTTGGCTGTTGTTGAGCTGATTATGGCTTTGGAAGGGGAGTTTAGTATCCAAATTCCTTATGAAGAAGCAGAAAAAATCATCACGGTTCAATCTGCAATTGATTATATGACCAATATTGTGGGAGAAAATGCTTAAATTACACCGTATTTTGAGCAGGTTAAAAGCTACCGTTAGG
This sequence comes from Acinetobacter venetianus RAG-1 = CIP 110063, assembly GCF_000368585.1. Lineage (GTDB taxonomy): Bacteria > Pseudomonadota > Gammaproteobacteria > Pseudomonadales > Moraxellaceae > Acinetobacter > Acinetobacter venetianus. Next base: position 1,758,128 of record NZ_KB849558.1, on the reverse strand, counting down.
TGGCTTTTTTGTATTTAAAAATACGTGAATCTGCGAGTTTTATATAAGTTTTGGTGAGTATACATATATTTACAAGACCTCGTTAAATTGAAACTCGCATGCTTCTTTTTTTCGGTATAACTAATTGTGAGTCTGTTTCGACTATGCTTAATCAATAATTACAGAGGAAATAACAATGGGTCTTTTTGATTTTGTGAAAGGTATTGGTAAGAAAAATACAGCGCCAGCAGAACCACAAGCTGCACCAGCAACTCCAGCTGAACCTTCTGCTCAGGAAGTCGCAAATAAATTATTAGGTTTGATTAAAAGTTTAGGCTTAGGTGTTGAAGGCCTATCAGTTACTTATAATGGAAATACTGATACAGCCGTAATTAAAGGTCAGGTGAAAAGCCAAGCCGATAAAGAAAAAATTATTCTTGCTGTAGGAAATATTGATCATGTTGCACAAGTCGATGATCAAATGACGGTAGAAACGCCTGAGCCTGAAAGTAAGTTTTATACAGTGAAATCTGGGGATAATTTATCTAAGATTTCAAAAGAAATGTATGGTGATGCAAATCAGTATCCGAAAATTTTTGAAGCAAACAAACCAATGCTCAAAAGTCCTGATGAAATTTTCCCAGGTCAGGTGTTGCGTATTCCGCAATAATTTCAAAGTAATAGAAAAGGCGCATTTAGCGCCTTTTTCATAATTTTAAAAAGAAGCATAGTATGAAACTTTATAATACGACCATATCGGGAAACTGCTATAAAATTAGATTGTTGCTTTCATTCTTGCGTTTAGACTATGAAAAGGTCAACATTAATTTAAAAGCAAAGGATCAAAAGAAAGTTGAGTTTCTTGCGCTTAATCCTTTAGGGCAAGTGCCTGTGCTAGAAGATCATGGTATTTATTTACGTGATTCTCAGGCAATCCTGTGTTACATCGCCCGTGAGTATGATGTGGAACAGTTATGGTTTCCATTAGAACCGATGTTAATGGCACATGTTTTAGAGTGGTTGTTTTTTGCAAATCAAAATATTGCTTCTAGTTTAGCTGCCGCAAGAGCTTTTTATTTAGTAAATAAACCACATGTACAGATTGAGCATGCAACTGAACAGGCTTATGCAGTATTAGAGATGATGAATCAACATTTATCTGAACAAGATTGGTTGGTAGGGCGTCGAGCAACACTTGCAGATATTGCTTGTTATCCTTATGTGGCGATGGCTCATCAAGGTAAGATTGAGTTAGACCAATATCCATATGTTCAAGCTTGGTTGAGACGTTTTGAACAACTCCCCAACTTTATCGAGCTGAATAGTTAGAACGGAAAGAATAGAAACAACTCGGGTTTCTATTCTTTTTTTATTTTTAAAAGCGTTTTGGAATTTTTTGTCCATTTGGAACAGGTGTTTCAGCATTCTTTAATACACCGAATAACCATGTTTCAGCATACTGAACGGCTATTTTCAATGAATCACCCAATGCTAAACGTCCAGCAATAAAGCTTGCTAAAGAACAACCTGAACCATGATATTGACCCTCCAAGCGAGGACAGCGACTTTCAGCAATCATTTTTCCATTTGCATACAGTACATTTCGAATATGATCAGGTGTATCTTCATGCCCACCTTTAACTAGGACGGCTTGAGCACCCATTTCAAATAATTTCTGAGTTGCTTGTTCGATATCATCTAAACCAGTAAGTGCACGCAGTTCAACGGTATTTGGTGTGATGACTGTTGCTAAAGGGATTAATTCAACAAACGCCTTAACTAAGGTTGCTTGATCGCCGAGTGAACCACCGCTATTAGCAACAAGTACAGGATCAAGCACATACAAGTAGTCAAGATGCTCACGTAAGAACGTTGCGAGTGCTGCAATATTGTCAGTTGTCCCTAACATGCCCGATTTGATACATTTAATCGGAAGATCGCCGACGACGGCATTTGCTTGGGCGAGTAGGAGTGCTTTAGATGTTGCTTCAAAGCCAAACACTTGTTGTGAGTTTTGCACGGTCAACGCAGTACAGGCAATTGCTGCATGTGCACCACTTTGTCCAATCGCCTCAATATCAGCTTGTAAGCCAGCACCACCTGATGGATCTAAACCTGAAAAACAAAGTACGGTAGGTCGCACTGCAATTTCCTTTTATTCTTCAATATGCGCTAGTATAAGGAAGTTTCGAGAAACTCTCGACACTGTTGTGTAAGGCGATAAGAGATTGAACGAATGACGATCAAAAATATTTTGATAGATTTAGATGGGACATTAACAGATCCTAAAGAAGGGATTCATCGTTCAATTCGGTTTGCGCTAGCAAAATTGGGCCAGCCAATTGCAGATGATGTTGATTTAGATTGGACGATTGGCCCACCGTTAAAAGCATCGTTAGCAAAATTATTAAATACACAAGATGATGTTCTCGCTGAACAGGCATTAGCAGCTTATCGTGAGCGGTTTTCTGTCACAGGCTTATTTGAAAATGCAGTCTATCCAAAAGTTGCTGCAACTTTGCAACAATTGCAAGCGCAAGGTTTTTCTTTATTTTTGGCAACAGCTAAGCCAACAATTTACGCCAAACAAATTTTAGTTCATTTTGACTTGGCTCAATACTTTACCGAAATGTATGGTAGCGAATTGACTGGAGAGCGTACCAATAAAGCTGATCTAATTGCTTATATTCTTGATCAAGAAAAGTTAAATGCTCAAGAATGTATCATGGTTGGTGATCGTCAATATGATATTATTGGCGCGCGTGCGAATGGAATTGAAACGATTGCTGTAGATTATGGTTATGGTGCGGCTGAAGAGTTGTTGCAGGCACAACCTGTGATGCAAATTGCAGAGTTTAATCAATTGATTGCATGTGTGGATCAGATTAACGCAGAACGAAAAGTTTCATAATAAAAGATGGAAAAAGCCTCAAATGATCGAGGCTTTTTTGTTTAATTAAACATTATGTTTTAAGCGATATTGCACCAGTTCATCAATACTGATCACAGTCAAACCATGTGTTTGAGCATAAGCTAAGACTTGAATACCAGAAGCCATAGAACCATCTGGATTTGTTAATTCACACAGAACACCAGAAGGTTTCAGACCTGCTAAACGTGCTAAATCAATAGTTCCTTCAGTATGACCACGACGGCTTAATACGCCGCCATCACGCGCACGTAATGGAAAAACATGACCTGGACGGCTGAGATCACTTGCGATAGCACCATCTTTAGTTGCGGCTAAAACAGTTGTTACGCGATCTTTGGCAGAAACACCTGTTGTCACACCTTGAGCAGCTTCAATTGTGACCGTAAACGCTGTTTTGAATTGGCTAGAATTATCCATAACCATAGGTGGAAGTTCTAAGTGATCTGCGAGTTCTTCTGTTAAGCACAAGCACACAATACCAGAGCCATCACGGATCATTTGTGCCATGGTTGCAACGGTTAAAGTCTCGGCTGCAATTATTAAATCAGCTTCGTTTTCACGGTCAAAGTCATCCATCACCAATACGGGTTTACCTTGGCGGATGTCTTCTAAAGCTTGTTGAATACGTTGTTCAGCAGGGGAAAGGGCTGAAAAGAAAAGTTCGGGTTGGATTAAACTTGACATAATGAAACGCTCTCGTAAATAGGATACGGTTGAACATTTCAGGACTGATGTAAAAATAAGCGGACACCAAAACAACGTTGTTTCGGGGGTTTCGTCTTCTTTCATCCGGACTATACCGTCGGCTTTGGTTTTTCACCAAATCTGCGTGTATATAAAATATATACAGGCTCGTGGGCTGATTAGGTCATGCCTAACTTACCACCGGTGGGGAATTTCGCCCCGCCCTGAAGCGATGTTTTGATTATAGCCATAATTATTATGTGAAAGGGAACTTTTTTGTAGAATGAATCGTTCTATGAAAGACGATAATGTTGCGAACCAAATCGATTTTTTAATTTAATCTGTGAAACTAGTAATCAGTTAATAATGGGAATAAACTCATTAGATAAAACAACAATAACATGGAGTAATGGTTCATGGATCAAAACAATAAGACTGAAATAGAATGTTTGGCACAACAATTACATCGGCCGATAATGAGCCTAAAAGCATTCTCTCAAATGTCAGATCGTGATTTAGCATGGCTCAATCAGAAGTTATCTGAAGCAATGCAAAATGAAGAAAAGAAAATGAATCAAAGTTTGTACCAGACACCTTTCTTTTTACGTTGGTTATTCAAACAAAAATAACATGGATAGATGCGATGACTCGATTAGCAGTACAGGCAGAAATCATTAAGCTCGCAAGAATTTTAAATGTATCAGAGCAAGAGTTGGCTTTCATGCAGCAGACTGCACCAGAGAGCTTGAGACAATTTCGTTTTGCAATATTAGACAGATTACAAAATCAACAAAAATTGCGTTTTAAGCATTTGGCTGGATGGGTAAATTGGCTGCCATTGGGAATTAGTGTTTTTATGGTTAAACACTTTTTACAGCCTTATATCGTGGCACAAATTGCTGTGTATTTATCCACCGAGCGTTCTTATCGGATTGTAAAGCATTTACCCCCGAAAACCGTAGCGGCAATTTCTGTTCATCTTGATCCTCGATTAGCCAGAGAGTTATTGGGTTATTTAACCACGCATCAAATTACTGATATTACCAAGGTGTTATTGGCGCAACGTGATTTTGTCACGATGGGGCGATTTGTCAGCATGTTATCTGATTCGGTTTTACAAGATGTCGCTCAGATCGTTGAAAGTGAAAGTGACCTCTTGGAAATTGCATTCTATATTGAATCGAGAGAGCAAATCGATCATTTGGTTCATGTCTTACCGAAGCAAAGGATTGAACAGGCTTTACTGATTATTGGTGATCCTGAGCAACGGCTGATATGGCCAAAGGTTTTGGCACTGATGAGTTATATCAGTTATGGACTAAAACAGGAGCTTGGGGATTTAGCTGTGCAGCAGGGGGAGCTTGTGATTAATGCGATTATCCAAGCTACCCAAGAAGATCAGCTTTGGGAGGATATGTTGCCAGTGGTTGCATGTTTATCTGCACATGCACAAAATTTTGTCGCTAATTTACCTGCTTTAAGAAAAGTGGAAATTATTCAAAGTATTGTTGAGGCCGCTGATCGATGTGATCTCTGGGCTGATATGTTGGTGATCGTAAGTTATATGCATGATGAAGCACGGCAGGCTGTCGCGACTGCAATTGCGCAGATTGATGAGTTCGTACTGCATCATATTGCTTATGCGTCTTTGTTACGCTCACAATGGGAGGTGACGTTTGATATTATGAGACGTATGCCTATTCCTAAACAACAACAGTGCCACAAAATTTTGGACGTCTACATGAGACAATTAGATATTGAAACCTATCAATATTTAGATGAATTACTAAATCGATTTCAGATTCATACTTCAGTTTAACTGGTTGGGAGTGTATTTCTAATCGGTAATAGGGTCTCTAAAGCATGTTCATAACCACGTTCAACGAGTTCGTCTAGTTTATGCCAGTCAAACATACCAATACCTTCAATTGGCATCCGAATATGTAAATTGGCACGTTCGATTGCAGCAGTTTGAATCATGGTGTCGCTGGCAAGTGTTGCGGTTCGCATTAGGATTTCAGCGAGTCTTGGTGCATGTAGTAGTTTATCTTTAATGATTTTATTCCAATTTAATAAAGCACTTTGATCGGGTTTGTCTAAACCAATACCGGGAACGCGGATATCATCATGTAAGCTCACATTACTGGCAATCACCGTTCCTCTCTCAAGATTTTGCATGACATCCGTCGGTAAATTATTAATTACGCCTCCATCACAAAGTAAATTTTCATGCCAAGCCACAGGAGGAGCGACACCGGGGACACTCATACTGGTTCCAACCCACGTTGCAAGCTCTCCTTGATCATGAATCATGGCTTGACCTGTCGTCAGATTCGTAGAGATACAGTAAAAGGTCTGTTTTAACTCCTCTATCTTTCGCTGTCCAAAGATTGCCTGCAATCTTTCATGAAAGCGTTGTCCTCGAATTAATGAAACTCTCGGCATGGTGTAATCATTTAAATAATTTCTGGCTACAAAGGTTTCATAAGCAATATGCGTCATTTCTACACTATCAAATCCACAGGCAACGAGAGCTGCAACGAATGCGCCCATACTGGTTCCGCCAACGATATCAATAGGAATATGCAGTTGTTCAAGTGCGCGAATTAAACCGATATGCGCAAAACCTCGTGCACCACCGCCGCCGAGCACTAAACCTAAGCCTTGGCTTGAAATTTGTCGAGCGACGGCACAAATATCTGCTTGAGCCCAAGGATGAATAAAATAATGTGCTCGAGCGTGGTAAAGCTTTTTCCAAATAAGCGTATGAGGAGAGGGGTCACCTTCAGAGCGTAATAACACTAATTCAATTGGACTTTGCCAATTATGCTGATTAAGTACACCAACCAGTTTGGTATGAGTTGGTGTTTGATTGGCTTCTGCGAGGATTAGAATACGATCTGCTTGATGTAAACAGCGTTTTGTCCATTCATCTTCATTGTTATGTGCTGTATATAGAACATAACAATGTTTTTCCTCTAAGCTTGCTAACCATTGTCGGAGCTTAAGATCATCTACGCTATAGTCCAATGGTGTTTGGCTAAAGCCCTCACCAAATAACGCATCAACATGTGCAGCGGTGACTAGACGAACATGTGGCCACCGTTGCAAATGTTCAGTCAGCTTTTCAGCTAGGTGTGTGGCAGGTATTTGAGATGAAACAGGAATTACTGAAAGTGTGCGGCTATGACTCATCGCATGAATATGCTGTAGTTCAGGTTGTGAGCGACTAATAATCAAGCGAGAGAGAGTAAATAAGATATTGGCATGTTGGGTAATGAACTCAATGAATTGTTGCTTAGGAATAACCACTAAAGCGGTATCTCTTAATGCGTTAACAGTTCCATGATGCGGTTGATTTGAGATCACGCCCATTTCACCAACAATTTCATTACGCCCAAGATAGGTAACTAAACCTGAGGGTGTCGCTAATTTTACTCTGCCATAAGCAATAATGTAGATGTAGTTAGCTTGATCATTAACCTTATAGAGTTCTTGTCCAGTTTGTAGGTGACGGATATGACAGTGCATCGCCAATGTCGACAAAATAGATTGATCTAGTTCAGCAAAAAGCGTTGCTTTTCTTAGAGTCGTTATAATATCCATATTCTTCGAGTTATCTTTATTGTCTTTTTATTTAATAAAGCATATGCCTGTTTTACAAGTCAGATTACGTAAACAGATAAAAGCTAATTTCATGCAATATTTATAAGTTTGCTTTTATTTAGACATAAAAAAGCCAGTTCATCGTGACTGGCTTTTTAAATTTTATCTTTTGCTTATGCAATTTGTACAGGAATACAGTTTGCTGTGTGATTCACTGTATTGTCTGGATTTGCATACACGAGGCGTGGTTTGTGAAGATTCGCTTCAACTTCAGTGAAATCACCAAAAGTTGCGATAATCACTAAATCACCAACGTCAGCTTGATGTGCTGCACCACCATTAACTGAAATAATACCTGAATCATCTTCACCACGGATTGCGTAAGTTGTGAAGCGTTTGCCGTTAGTTACGTTCCATACGTGGATTTCTTCGTATTCACGAATCCCTGCTAAGTCCATTAACACACCATCAATTGCACAAGAACCTTCATAATGAAGCTCTGCATGTGTCACAACTGCACGGTGAATTTTACATTTTAATAAACGAGATAGCATGGCTAGCGTCTCCTGAGTAAGACCTAAGATGGAAATCTTATGGTTGACTTGTCACGTTTTCCGCAGGGTGTAGGCGGTTTGATGCGCATTTTGCGCTTAAAAGTGCAATATAGCAAGCGTGATTGATCAACAATTCAGTTTAAGTTTAAGCGGGTTTGTAAGCATTAATTTGATTCATGGCTTGTGAAACTTGTCCGTCAACAAGCATTTTCACTTTTGAAAGAGCATGATCAATTGCTGCATCCATTAAATCTTGTTCACTGCTTGGAGCTTTGCCTAGCACATGACCAGAAACACGTTCTTTTGAACCTGGATGACCAATTCCAATACGTAAACGATGGAAATTAGCGCCAATATGGGGAACGATATCGCGAAGACCATTGTGTCCGCCGTGTCCACCACCTGTTTTTAAACGAATAACGCCTGGATCCATATCAAGTTCATCATGAGCAATAAGAATTGCTTCCGGTGCTATTTGATAGAATTTAGCGTAAGGGGCAACACTTTGACCAGAACGGTTCATAAAAGTGGTTGGTAATAATAATCGAACGTCATGGCCTTCTACTTGACCACGACCACTGTATCCGTGAAATTTCGGATCAGCTTTTAAATTAATACCATAACGATCTGCAAGCTGTTCAACGAACCAAAAGCCTGCATTATGGCGGGTTTGGGCATATTCCTTTCCAGGATTACCCAAACCAACAATTAGCGAAATATTTGACACTAATTTACGCCTTTAACACTTATGCGCGTTTGAAGTCAGCGTGCATAGGAGTGTTTTTAGCTGGGTGACGTTGTAATGCTTGGATTTTAACGTTTTCAACTTTGTCACCGATTTTGATTTCGATAACTTCTTCGAAGAAAGCGTTGTTTTCTAAAGCTTTAACGATTTCACGAAGCTCTAAAGTGATTGCTACAGGCTCAGCGCTGCCACCGTAGATGATAGCTGGAATTAAAGAAGCGTGACGAAGGCGGCGGCTCGAACCTTTCCCTTGTTGTGCTTCTTCACGTGCTTGAGCGTTTAATACGAAGTTTGCCATGGGCATATCCTCAGAGAGTTAAGTAACTAAACTTGCGACCAGTTTAGTGATAGAAAAACCCTAGCGAGCTAGGGTTTAAGAAAAAAGCTGGGCTATTATAGATAACTATCGAACATTGCGCTAATAGATTCTTCGTTATTGATACGACGAATTGTTTCAGCAACCATGCTAGCAACAGAAACTTGGCGAACTTTACCGAGTTTTGAAGCTTCATCTGAAAGAGGAATCGTGTCTGTTACAACAAGTTCATCAATGACAGAGTTACGAAGGTTTTCTAGTGCTTTGCCTGATAAAACAGGGTGAGTTGCATAAGCAATAACGCGACGAGCACCAAATTGTTTTAGTGCATCAGCAGCTTTGCAAAGCGTACCTGCAGTATCTACCATGTCATCAACAATGACACAGTCGCGATCTTTCACATCACCAATCAAATGCATCACTTGAGATTCATTTGCTTTTTGGCGACGTTTATCGATGATAGCTAAATCGATATCACCCAATTGTTTTGCAACAGCACGCGCACGAACAACACCACCTACGTCAGGTGAAACAACCATCAAGTTGTCATGTTGTTGTTGACGTAAGTCAGCTAATAGCGCTGGCGTACCATAAATGTTGTCAACTGGAATATCGAAGAAACCTTGAATTTGGTCTGCGTGTAAGTCGATCATTACCACACGGTCGATCCCAACAGTTGTTAGCATATCTGCAACAACTTTAGCAGTAATTGGAACACGAGCAGAACGTGGACGACGATCTTGACGTGCATAACCGAAATACGGAATTACTGCTGTGATACGACCAGCACTTGCGCGACGCAAAGCATCAGCCATAACCAAGATTTCCATCAGGTTATCGTTGGTAGGCGCACAAGTAGATTGAACGATAAAAACGTCTTTACCACGAACATTTTCAGTAATTTCAACTGAAATTTCACCATCAGAAAACTTGCTTACAGAAGCAGCACCGAGTGGAATATGTAAATGGCTTACGACTTTTTGGGCGAACTGTGGATGAGCACTTCCACTGAAAACGACAAGATTGGGCATGAAGCACCTGAGCGAGGGTTAAGCGAAGCATTGCTTCGACCGAGCGCAAGGGAAAAACTTTAAGTTTTTCCAACGGGTAATTTAGAAACAATCTATTATATGGCAGGGGCGGCTGGATTCGAACCAACGGATGCCGAGATCAAAACCCGGTGCCTTACCACTTGGCGACGCCCCTAATGCGGCAGAACTTTAATAGTTTTACAAGATAATGTCAATATATTTGAGCAAATATCGATGTAAAACAAGTCTGTCTTAAAGATATGGCAGGGGCGGCTGGATTCGAACCAACGGATGGCGAGATCAAAACCCGCTGCCTTACCACTTGGCGACGCCCCTAGATTGATGATATGTAATGGCAGGGGCGGCTGGATTCGAACCAACGGATGCCGAGATCAAAACCCGGTGCCTTACCACTTGGCGACGCCCCTATTATTACATACATCTACAGGTGAAAATTGGCAGGGGCGGCTGGATTCGAACCAACGGATGCCGAGATCAAAACCCGGTGCCTTACCACTTGGCGACGCCCCTATTATTACATACATCTACAGGTGAAAATTGGCAGGGGCGGCTGGATTCGAACCAACGGATGCCGAGATCAAAACCCGGTGCCTTACCACTTGGCGACGCCCCTATTATTACATACATCTACAGGTGAAAATTGGCAGGGGCGGCTGGATTCGAACCAACGGATGCCGAGATCAAAACCCGGTGCCTTACCACTTGGCGACGCCCCTAACGTGTAACTTTAAAATGTCTGAGAGGTGATTCTGCTAAACTGTTAACCAAGTAAGCTTTACAAGGCGCATTTTGCAAAATCTGTTCTACATTCATTTCATTGGTTACTTCAGAAAAAACACAAGCACCTGTACCTGTAAGCTTTGCTAGACCAAACTGATCTAAATATCGCATTGCTTCATCTACTTCTGAGTATAACTGTCGAGCCAAAGGTTCAAAGTTATTTCCAAAACTAGAAGGTTGTAACTGATAGGCGCAAAATGTAGTGATCTTAGAATCTCTTGTCAATGTTTTTTGCGAAAAAAGCTGTTGAGTGCTGATAAAACAGTCAGGTTTTAAGATTATGAATTTTTTTTGAGCTAAGTCTATGAATGATAAATGTTCACCGATGCCTTCAGCCCATGCATTTCGACCTAAAACAAAGATCGGAACATCAGCACCGAGCTTGACACCGTAATCGGCAAGTTGCTGTTCACTAAGCTCACATTCCCATAGTTGATTAAGTACGATCAAAGTCGTGGCTGCATTCGATGAACCGCCACCAAGTCCAGCTCCCATTGGGATATTTTTTTCAATACGAATATTTAATCCACATGGTTTTTTTGCATGCGGTTTAAGTAACTGTGCAGCTCGATAAATTAAATTTTGTTCAAGTTGAACGTCATCTAATCCTTCGATTTGAATGTCTTCACCGTCAATTGCTTTAAAATTCATCCAGTCATATAAATCAATAAGTTGGAAGATGGTTTGTAATTCATGATACCCATTTTCACGACGACCAGTGATGTGAAGAAATAAATTCAATTTGGCAGGGGAAGGCACTCTAATCATAAAAAGAATCTAAATTATCGGTTTTGAATAACCATTGTAATACGGTTTTCTTTACCTTCTGCAAGTGATTGTTTGAGCAAGAGCTTGTTGGGTAATGTTTGAGCATCGTTATAGCTAAAATCCACCGTCCAGCCATCTTCTATGAGTTGTTTTAGACGGTTTTGCTCATCACTTGTTACTTGAGCATTTGGTGTTGCTGGCTTTGCTTGAACCCAGTAAGCCAAATGCATAATTGGAGCTTGCCAGCCCGTCGCTTTTTCTAGTAACTCTTCAGGGGTTGTCGCTGTGATTAAGCCTGTTTTTGCGCTATTTAGAGTGACTTCGCCTGGTTTGCCTTGAATCTGAGTTTTGCCAACACCCAAAATACCAGTGAGTTCAATATCAAACTGATCTTGCTGCTGTAACCAAGTAAAAAATGCACTGCCAGATTGTTGCGGTGTACGAACACCAATTTTGCCTTGCAGACTAAAGTTATTTTCATTTTGTAATTGCGGTGCAATCTGGATTTGTTTGGGTTGGCTGAAATGCTGACAACCTGAAAGGAATAGAACGCTGCTACTACATACTGCAACGCATAATTTTGAAAACAAACGCATGGATTTAACTCTTTTTTACGGTTACAGGTAAGATTAAGCTATCAAGTTGTTGTAATTGTGGGGCATTCGCATGATTTTGTTTCAGTTGCTGTAACACATCGCTAAACTGCGTTAATGCACCTTGCATATACAAAGCTTTTGCATATCGGATGCCGATATTTACATTTTGGCTCAATGCGTAAGCTTGTCCGAGCACTTTAACTGCGGTGTCAAAATCATTTTGTAGAAAGGCAATATAGCCTAATGTATCTAAAATTGATGCTTGTTCAGGAGCATATTCCAGTGCAAGTTCTGCATATTTACGAGCTTCTTTAAGCCTGCGGTTTTGCAGAGCTAAGGTGTATGCATAAGCGTTCAGATAAGTTGGGCTATTAGGTTCTATAACTAAAAGCTGTTTAAGTGTTTTATCTAGTTTGTCTCGATCGGTGAATGGATCGAGTAATAAAACCTCTGCATAAATCAGTTCAGGGTCATCTGGTAGATTCTTAATCGCCTCATCAAGCAAGGCCAGTGCTGCTTTTTTATTATTCATTTTTTTCAAAATATCAGCTTGGGCCTGATATAAGAAACTGGCATGTTGTGGGTAATTGACACGCTCTTGAGTTAGAAAACGAAGCGCATCATTAAGTTGATCTTGCTTATCAAAAATCGCAATCATATTGCGTCGGGAGGTGATATAGAGACTGCCATCGACAAGTCGATAATATGCCTTGGCTGTTTCATAATGCTGTTTACGCTGGGCATTGATCGCCAAATAATAATAAGCTTCGTTTTGATATTTAGCAGATGTGCGTAGATCAACTAAATATTGTTCAGCTTTCTCATATTGCTTCAAATCAATACTGGTTAAGCCTGCAATAAAAAGTGCTTCTTGGGCATCAGGATGGTCTTTAATGATGCTTTCAAGTTTACTTAATGCTTCTTTCTGCTCATTAATCTGAATGTAATAACGCGCTTCGGCTAAGCGAATATTTAAATTATCTTTATTACGACGGCTTGCTTTAGCAAACCAATCTTTAGTTGCCTCATCATCTTGTAAAGCAATTAATAGATTGGCTTTCATTAAAATGAAACTGGTCGATTTGGAGCGTTTGCGAAGTGCACGATTGATATTGTTCAATGCCTGCTCGTACAAGCCATTTTGGGCTTCCAAACCTGCGATTAATGCCAAAATAGACGGATTGTTTTTCTCTTTACTTGCTCGTAAAGCATTAAGCAAAATATCTCGATCTTGAGGCTGTTCTGGTGCGATCCCCGCTAAAATTTCTTCTAAATCTGCAGTTGGATCAATATTTAAAATTTTATCGAGTGTTTCTGCAGCGAGTTCATACTCATGGGTTTTTAATGCAATATGAGATAAATAGAATAAGGCTGGAACATCAGTCGGCTCTTGTTCAACCCAATGTGTTGCGATATCTAGTGCTGATTGCAAGTCGTTATATTCTAATGCGATATCTAAAGCACGTTGTTTAATGGTTGTGGAATTACTGCGGATAGCTAGCACAGTATAATTGTGTAGAGCAGTTGCAATATCGTCATAAGCAAGAGAAAATTCAGCTACCATGCTTTGTTGCAGTGCATTTTCAAAGCTTTTGTCTGCATACATCTCGTGTATTGCTTGAGCAGAGGCATAAGAGCTCATGCTACCTAACAACAAGATTGTGGTAGAATACCGTCTAATCGTCTTGCCGCTAAAATGTTTACGGCGATATAGCTGACGCAATTTTTATTGATCCAAAGTAATGCTTTTTATGACACCGATGTTGCACAATAACATAAATTTAGCGAAATGATGATCTGATATGTCTTTCTTTGCATTGGGTGTCAACCATCAAACAGCTTCTGTCGAACTTCGAGAAAAAATCGCTTTTAATGCAGAGCGATTAGCTGAGCTATTGCTTGAACAACGACAAAATCCTGCTTTAAAAGACATGGTTGTCGTTTCTACATGCAACCGCACCGAAGTTTACGCCATGACTGAAGATGCTGATTGCATTCTCAGTTGGCTAGCCCAAGTGAATAATATTGATGTAAAACAGTTAATTCATCATGTTTATCGTTACGAAAATGCGCAGGCTATTACGCACTTGATGCGAGTAGCGAGTGGTTTAGACTCATTGATGCTGGGTGAACCGCAAATTTTAGGGCAGGTCAAAAGCGCTCTTGCTTTATCAAAAGATGCTGAAACTGTATCTGCTGAACTCAACAGTGTTTTTGAATATGCTTTTTATGCAGCAAAAAGAGTACGCTCAGAGACTTCGGTTGGAAGCCATGCTGTTTCAATGGGTTATGCTGTTGCTCAATTGGCATCACAGGTATTTAGCCATCCTGAAAAATTGACAGTTATGATGGTTGCTGCTGGTGAGATGAATACACTTGTTGCCAAGCATTTAGCTGAGATGGGTGTTGCTAAGATTATGATTTGTAATCGTAGTCGTGAACGTGCAGATCTTCTTGCCCAAGAAATTGGACATCAAGTCGAAGTTGAAATCATTCCGTTTAATGAGCTAGCAAAAAATCTTTATCGTGCTGATGTCGTCTCTAGTTGTACGGGGAGCTTGCATCAAGTCATTGGATATAGTGATGTCAAATATGCCCTTAAAAAGCGTCGCTATCAACAAATGTTGATGGTTGATTTGGCTGTGCCGCGCGATATTGATCCAAAAGTTGAGTCATTAGATAACGTTTATTTATACGGTGTTGATGATTTACAAAGTGTGATTGATGAGAATCTTGCGCAACGTCGTCAAGCGGCGGTTGAAGCAGAGGTAATGGTCAATCAGCTTGCGACACAGTTACTTACACAGCAAAAGGTTAAAGAGGCGAGTGGTGCGATTCAAGCATACCGTCAGCACAGTGAAGAAATGAGTCAATTGGAACTCAATCATGCCCTAGAGTCTTTACAGCATGGTCATACAGCTGAACAGGTTTTACATGAGTTCGCACATCGTTTGACTCAAAAATTGATGCATCCAACTTCCATTCTTTTAAGAGAAGCTGCGAAATCTGAAAACCCAGATTACTTTGAATGGTTGCAACAACATTTGCACGATGTGTTTGAGCACGAACGTAAACCAAGACAATAGCAACAATTAAGACAATAAGCGTAAACTGATTTGCTTGGTCAATTCATTGAGTTGTTGACGCAGATTTCTTGATTCAATCAGTGTAATCGGTGATTTAAGTTTTAATCTTAAATACTTCTCTTGTAAACCGAGTGCATATTCTTTAGCCAGTTTATCTGCAACTTCTGGTGCTTGCGTGAGCGATTGAATATTGGTTCGTTGCATAATGTCTGCAATTTCATGGCTATAGCTGCTACATGCACCCAGCACATAATAAGTTGCCAATTCCTGATCATCGGGCAAGTCATCAAATACTATATTTAATGAAGCCAAAATTTTGGCTAATAGTTCAGTTTGATCGATGACGGCTCGTAACTCTTCAAAATGAATATATAAAAATGGGTGGTGCATTAAGATCGCAATTGCAAAATCTTCATCTTTGGTATGAATATTAAAAGATAAAGAAGCATCATGACTGATTTGCGGTGTAAAGCGTTTACCTAAGCCTAATTTTTCTCTAAAGGATTGTATGAGTAGGTAACGGAATGAGCCTTGTTTAGGCAGTAATTCAGTTAGCTCACGTAATTCACCCATAACTAAGCTTTTGCCTTCAGGGGAGCTTACATCATGCTGTCCCGTTAAATGTGCAAATACAAAATCAGATAACAAGGGAGCTTGTTGCAATAGTTTTTGGAAGTTTTCTAAACCTTCACGGCGAATTAAAGAATCAGGATCATGTTCATTAGGAAGGACAAAAAACTTTAATTCTCGACCATCATTGAGTAAGGGCAGTGCAATTTCTAAGGTACGACGTGCTGCTTTTTGTCCAGCAGCATCACCATCAAAAGCGATAGTGATCCGTGAGTTTTGCTTAAATAGTGTGGTTAAGTGATCTGCATTACTTGCTGTTCCTAGTGTCGCAACAGCGCCATTAATGCCATACTGCTGCAAGGCGATGACATCCATATAGCCTTCCACCATCAACCAGTCATTGGCTTTAAGTTTACGCCCTTCATACAAGCCATACAGTAATTGGTTCTTGTGGAAGACTTCTGAATCAGGAGAGTTAATATATTTGGGTTTGATTTCATCATTGAGTGCACGACCACCAAATCCGACAACTCGGCCTTTATGATCACGAATAGGGAAAATAACGCGGTCACGTAATAAATCAAAATCTCGACCACTATCACTTGATCGAATCAAACCAATTTGCTTTAAACCTTCAATATCTTGAGGAAAGGCTTTTTCTAAGTGTTGCCAGTCTTCTGGGGCATAACCTAAACGCCAGAATTGAATTGTTTGTGCTGATAGACCACGTTGTTTGAAATAATTCTGTCCTTTTTGACTATTGGGCAGTTGGCGTTCATAAAATTGCGCAACATTTTCCAGTAAATCATATAGGTTTCCTTCCTGTACATTTTCATCCACCATAAATGATGGATCGAACTGGGCAAAAGGATCATCCATAAAACGATCCATGTCGATGAAATGATCATCCATCGGCGTTTGAATTGGAGGATTAAGCTCAGTTGTCTTATCTTGTGTTACAGGTAGCTGTGCTGCTGGAGTTGGTTGTGGACTACGTTTATACGAGAGTTTTTTATTGTCGTGATTGTCTTTCGGCAGATCGATGCCTGTCTTATTCGACAGTTCTTTCATCACATCAACGAAGTTACGTCCATCAATATCCATTAAGAAGCGAATGGCATTACCATTGGCCTGACAGCCGAAGCAATGAAAATACTGTTTATCTCGATAAACATGAAAAGATGGTGTTTTTTCTTGATGAAATGGGCAACAACCAGAATAAGTTCGTCCAGTCTTTTTTAACTTCACACGTTGACCAATCAAATCGACAATGTCGGTTCGATCTAATATTTGATCAATCGTATGCTGTGGAATTGCCATGTGCGTTAAACCATTTCAGACAGGAGTAAGACTAAGACATTATTACAGTGCAAAAATGTCAGGAACCATTGTTGCATAAAATAAAAAACAGGCAAGGGAGACTTGCCTGTTTGCTGTATCAGATGATTGCAAATTAGTTTGCAGCATCTTCCTCAGTTGTATTTTGTTGTTCAGGTTTATCTAATAATCCAAAGCTTAGACGATTCGTCCAGCTCTTTTCCTGAGTCGGTGTTTCTGGTGCTGCAACTGGCTCTGGCGCTGTTTTCTCAGATTCAGGTTTGTCGAATAAGCCTAAAGTGAGGCGATTGGTTAAGCTACGCTGTTCAGTTTCACTCGTTGTTTCGACATTTTTAGCATCAACAGTTTTAGACTCGCGTCCTAATAAACCTAATGTTGCGCGATTAATCCAGCTACCTTCTTTACGTGCAGCGCGTAAATTCACTTCACCATTTGATTTAACCAAATGTGGGTAATTGAGTTTTAAAATCTCGATATATTGTTGAGAAGTCGCTTGATCACCAAGTTTTTGATAGCTGTAAGCTAAAGTTGCTAACGCTTCTGGTGTTTGTGGTGTTTGAGGGTAATGTTCAATCACCCATTGCGCACGCTCAGCAGCAGCTAACCATGCTTTACGCTGAATATTGAATCGTGCGGCATTCATTTCATTTTCAGCAAGTTCTTGGCCAATAAATTTCATGCGTTGCGCTGCGTCAACAGAATATTGGCTACTTGGGAAACGACGAATGAGGTCAACAAAGTTTTGATAGGCAACTTTGATATAACTGACATCACGATGTGATTGTTGTAAAGATGTGTAGCGAATTAGGCTGTCGTAGTTCATTTCCATGTTCGCAACGCCGCGAACATAGTAAGCATAGTCAACATTTGGATGTTGCGGATTTAAGCGAATGAAACGATCAGCTAGTGCAATTGCACCTTCATAATCTTTTTGTTTGAATTTAGCGTAGAGAAGTTCAAGTTGCGCTTGTTGCGTATATTGTCCAGTAGGATAGTAAGTATCTAAAGCTTCTAGCGATTTCACGGCATCAGTATATTGATTACGATCAAGCGATTTTTGTGCTTTATCAAAATAAACCTGTTCGCTTGATTGCGGTCCTTTATCAACCACTTCTTTTTTGCTTGGATTGCTGCTACAGCCCACAAATGCAGATGCTACACCTAAAGAAAGCGCAAGCATCGTAATTTTATAACGTGGTAGCGACATAAAAACTCCTCTGTTATTCTGGGCAATGAGCTACAATGGTGCTATTAAACCACTTTTGTACCGATCATCAAATGACTTCAGCACAATCTTCCAATTCAAACATCTCTGAAACAGATTTCTTACTTGAAGATTCTGTCGATGCAGATAATCATAATTCTGACTCAACTGCAACACGTTTATCGTTGCAAATTCAACTTGATGAAGACTATTTAGGTCAACGTATTGATCAGGTCGCAGCACTCGTCTGGAGTGAGTTTTCTCGTGAGAAACTTAAACAGTGGATGAAAGACGGTCATCTGTTGGTAAATGGTAACACGGTTAAGCCAAAGTACCGTTGTGAAGGTAATGAAGTATTAACCCTAGATGTTGAGCTTGAAGCACAAACATCGAGTCAGCCTGAAAATATCCCGCTCAATATTGTCTATGAAGACGACGATATTATTGTGATCAATAAAGAAGTAGGGATGGTTGTTCATCCAGGTGCCGGCAATCCAACGGGAACTTTAGTGAACGCCCTACTTTATCACGCGCCAAAACTGGCTGAGCTATCACGAGCTGGACTTGTTCATCGTATTGATAAAGATACCAGTGGCTTATTGGTCGTTGCTAAAAATCTGGAAGCTCAATTTTCATTGAGTAAACAATTGGCAAAGAAAACGGTTTATCGCGTTTATGATTTGATTGCCTACGGTAATATCATTGCAGGCGGAACGATTGATGAACCAATCAAACGTCATCCAGTTGACCGCGTTAAAATGGCGATTTTACCGGGTGGGCGTGATGCGGTAACACACTATAATGTCAAAGAACGCTTCCGTGACTTTACCCGTATTCAAGCGCAGCTTGAAACTGGCCGTACGCACCAGATTCGTGTGCATTTTAGTTATTTAGGTCATGGTTTAGTTGGTGATCCTGTTTATGTGAATCGCGTTCGTTTTCCAGCAGGCGCTTCAGAAAAACTAACCGATATGCTGCGTAGCTTTAAACGTCAAGCACTACATGCCGCTAAGCTTGGTCTAGTACATCCACGCACTGGTGAAGAAATGATGTTTGAAGCACCGTGGCCAGAGGATTTCATTCAATTGGTTGAAGTTCTTCGTAGTGAAAATGAAGCGTATTAAGTAACCCCCCTTTTTAATAAAGGGTGATTTATTTAGCCTCTCCCTTTGAAAAAGGTGAGGAATAGATTCCGCAAGGGGAGGGATTTTATGGAATTTGTACAAGGTTTACCCAAAGGTATTTTCGTTGGGCAAACACGTATTGAAAATGCGCAAACGATTGCAACATCCGATAATCATTTAGCTGGTTTTAATTTGGCACTACATGTCAATGATGATGCACAGCGTGTGCAACAGCATCGGATGATCTTATTAAATCAGCTATCAGAATTTGGTGTTGATAAAATAACGTGGATGATGCAAACACACAGCACTATTTGTCATACGATCAATGAGCAAATTCCATTTATCGCACTTGAAGGTGATGGTCTGGTGACTCAGCGCCAAGGTCATGCATTAATGATGATGACAGCGGACTGTCTTCCTGTTGTACTCGGCAATTCTGAAGGGACAGAGGTTGCGAACCTACATGCAGGCTGGCGTGGTTTGGCCAATGGTATTATTGAAAATACTGTGACTGAAATGCAATCACAACCAACGTGGGCATGGTTGGGTGCGGCGATTAGTCAGTCTTGTTTTGAAGTTGGCGCTGAGGTAAAAGCTGCTTTTTGCGAAAAATATCCTGAATTGGAAAGCGCTTTTATTGCTGGTCAATTTGAAGGTAAATACCAAGCCGATTTATATGCGATTGCACGATTTATTTTAAATCGTTTCGGTGTGGGAACTGTTTTAGGTGGGAATCAGTGCTCTTATCAGCAAGGTAAAGATTATTTTTCTTACCGCCGTGATCCTAAAACAGGACGAATGGCGACATTTGTTTTTATGCGATAAATATATCTTGCATTGCTGATTCGCCTTGAGTGGTTTAAAAATGTTAAACTTGATCTAATTCATTGGTTTTTAAATTTTCCATGTCTGTTATTGAGCAAATTACTCCCCAAGTCAACGTTTGTGTGATTTATCATAGTCCTTATGGGCATACGGCAAAAGTTGCACAATATATTGCTCAAGGCGCAGAGCAAGCAGGTGCAGATGTGCATCTTATTTCTGTCGCTGCACCACAGTGGGATTTAATAGATCAAGCAGATGTCATCGTGATGGGTTGCCCAACTTATATGGGCAGTCTAACGTCTGCATTGAAACAATTTATGGAAGACTCTTCTAAACGTTGGTTAGCGCGTACATGGCAAGGAAAAATTGCTGCAGGCTTTACCAATGGCGGTGGTTTAAGTGGTGATAAATTAGCGGTATTACAGCAAATTAATTTATTTGCGATGCAACATGGCATGTTATGGGCTGGGTTACCATTTATGCCGACAGGGCGTAGTCCACTAGACATTAACCGTATGTCGAGTTTTCTTGGTCTAATGACACAATCTGATAATGCCAGTGTGGAAATTACACCGCCAGAAGGTGATTTGGAAACCGCTCGAAAGTTTGGTAAATATTTGGCTGAATTAAGATTAAAGCATTCTTCTAGTTAATTAGAAGATTAAAAAAAACCTCCATGAGTTGGAGGTTTTTTATTACTTATGCAACATACGTGCTTTATCACGTTGCCAATCACGGTCTTTTTCAGTCGCTCGCTTATCGTGCATTTGCTTACCTTTTACCAATGCAATTTCAAGTTTAACTAAATGACCTTTCCAGTAACATGCCAAAGGCACGCATGAATAACCTTTTTGATTCACTGCACCCATGAGTTGTTCAAGCTCACGACGTGATAGTAATAATTTACGTGTACGTGTAGCTTCTGGAACCACATGTGTTGAAGCTGATAACAACGGTTGAATTTGCGAACCAAATAAAAATGCTTCGCCATTTTTGAAAATGACATAACTTTCAGTCAAGCTCATACGACCAGCGCGAAGAGATTTAACCTCCCAACCCTGTAATGACATACCTGCTTCAAATTTTTCTTCGATAAAGTAATCGTGACGAGCTCTTTTATTTTGAGCAATCGTGCCACCATTATGTTTTTTTACTACTGTTGCTTTCGCCATAATTTAAACTTCCACAATTGCGCTTATTGTGCCGTAAAACGCAATCTTTTTCCATCATTTAGGAATTTAGCGTTTATGCTTAACTTTTGTTAAAATATGCACCTTATCTCATAGACGCAGAGTACAACGCATGTCTAAAACACGTGTGATTTATCCGGGGACATTTGATCCAATTACCAATGGTCATGTTGATTTGGTTGCTAGAGCATCAAAAATGTTTGATGAGGTCGTTGTAGCAATTGCGATTGGACACCATAAAAATCCAGTGTTTAGCTTAGAAGAGCGTGTAGAGTTAGCAAAAGCATCATTGAGCCATCTATCCAATGTGGAATTTGTGGGCTTTGATGGTTTGTTAGTAAATTTCTTTCGTGAACAACGTGCAACAGCAGTATTACGCGGTTTAAGAGCAATTTCTGATTTTGAATATGAGTTTCAGTTGGCAAACATGAACCGTCAACTTGATCCACAGTTTGAATCTGTATTTTTAACTCCATCGGAGCAATTTTCTTTTATTTCATCAACGTTAGTAAGAGAAATTGCGCGATTGAAAGGTGATGTGACTAAATTTGTTCCAGCCATTGTGGTTGAAGCATTTGAACGTAAGCATCAACAAGGCTGGTAAAGTGTCATTATATATTACAGATGAATGCATTAACTGTGATGTCTGTGAGCCTGTGTGCCCTAATGAAGCTATTTATATGGGGGAGCTGATCTATGAAATAAATCCTGCGCTTTGTACAGAGTGCGTAGGACATCATGATCAGCCTCAGTGTCAGTTGTTTTGCCCGGTAGATTGTATTCCTCTTGATCCTCAGCATGTGGAATCACAAGATGAATTGATGGCAAAGTATAAAAAGCTCACGGCACAAAAAAATGCGAGCAATTAATTTTAATTTTTGATAAGATGCGCCTCGAAGTGGGCTGGACGGTCGCTGCTGTGGAGGTCTCCGTGACTGAAGCAGGGGAGGAAAGTCCGGGCTTCATAGGGCAAGGTGCCAGGTAACGCCTGGGCGGCGAAAGCCGACGGCAAGTGCAGCAGAGAGTAGACCGCCTCATTCGTGAGGTAAGGGTGAAAGGGTGCGGTAAGAGCGCACCGCGTGTCTGGTAACAGTTCACGGCAAGGTAAACCCCACCAGAAGCAAGACCAAATAGGAATCCTGAGGCACGGCCCGTGCTGGATTCGGGTAGGTCGCTTGAGCGTATGAGTGATTGTACGCCTAGAGGAATGATCGTCCTCGACAGAACCCGGCTTATAGGCTCACTTCTAAGATTTTTTGAAAATTGTGCTTGACGTGTGTAGCGAAAGTTAAGATAATGCGCCCACAGTTTTCGGCTATGTAGCTCAGTTGGTTAGAGCACCGCACTCATAATGCGGGGGTCACAAGTTCAAGTCTCGTCATAGCCACCATTTTATAGACCACGCTCCTGCGTGGTCTCTTTTTATCTGCGGTTTTTTAAAAACAACTTTTTTTATTTTTCTGATTGAATTTTTAACAAATCATTTTGACATTTTCATTAAATTTTTAATTTAGCTGTAAATTAGTTGAAAAATGATCAAATGCAATTTAAAAGAATAAAAACTGTTCATATGTCCTATATTTTCAATGTCATAGGCTTGACCTGTAGGGTGGAACACTACATAATGCGCGCACAGTTTACGGCTATGTAGCTCAGTTGGTTAGAGCACCGCACTCATAATGCGGGGGTCACAAGTTCAAGTCTCGTCATAGCCACCATTTTAAAAACCACGCTCCTGCGTGGTTTCTTTTTATCTATAATTCTTATAAAAAATAAGCCAAAGGTTACTTTGGCTTAAGAACAGATTTTATAAATGTTTTTCTATCGTCGCTAACGTTTGGCTGTTTTCATAGAACGGCTTTAAAATTAACGTGATGATGGGCTCTAATACTTCATGTTCATCTAAAGCGACTACCACTTTAGGGTAGAACCGAACAGCCTCATTTTGAAGATCACTTTCTTCTAGTCCAATTGCAGCAAAAACATCTGCTAAGCTTTCATCTTTGTAGAAATCATAAAAGACTTTAACGCCGTATAAAATTAAGTCCTGAATATAAGAAGATTCGCGTAGTTCTTTCCAGTATTCGTAGATCATCACGAAAAATTCTTCAACATCAAGCGGGGTTACTTGCTTGGTGTATTCAGAGAGTGGTTTCGATTTATTATCATCCCAAACATTTCGAGCAAGTGTCTCTAAATCATCATTCGAAAGTAAGCTGAGATCTACGAGCTGCTCTTGAATGAAGCGAGCAATACTATCTTCAATTTTTTGTTCGATACGTTGTTGTTGGCGATGAGAGAATGTTTTTAGTTTCTGTTGCCATTCATATTTACTAGAAGAAACTCTGTCTTCATCAGATTGCGAGAATAATTTTGGTAATTTATTCTGTAATGTTGTTGTTGCAATATATTGGCACAACTGCTGAATAGATGGGCTTTCTCTCAAGAAGTGATTCAAATAGTGGCGAATATTTTCTAGTTCTAGAAACTTCGATAACCACATTTCAAACTGTTGGTCTGAAAATAAGTCTTGTAACTCTGCTGATGACTGTAAAGAAAAAACATGCAATCGTTGAGCGATTTCACCAATAAATTCTAATAGCCCTGCACCCAACTGCATTTCAAATGCATAGCGTTTGACGACTGCTTGAATTTGTTCGAGTTCGACAACTTCATTCAGTTGAATATTGGGTGCGTGCTGCAAAAAAAGTTGAATGAACTGCTGAAAAAATTCAGCGGAAAGTTCAGTTGTAAGTTGTTTTTTATAAAATGCAACTTGCTCAAGCATAAGTGCTTGAGCAAGTAATTGTGACTTTTCAGAAACAATTTTTTCAGTCATTCGCTGTCCATCCATTGACGATAGGGTAGCGTCGTTCACGACTGAACGCACGCGAACTAATGCGTGGCCCAATTGCGCCCTGACGACGCTTGTATTCATTGCGATCAACCAAACGAATCACTTTCTCTACGACTGCCGCTTCGTAGCCTTTAGCAATAATGTCTGCTTGACTCAGGTCTTCTTCAATATATGCATATAAGATTGCGTCTAATACGTCATATGCAGGTAAAGAGTCTTGGTCTTTTTGATCTGGACGTAATTCCGCTGAAGGTGGGCGAGTAATCACACGCTCAGGAATAACAGGAGTTTCGTCTAAAGTGTTGCGATATTTCGCTAATTCAAACACGATAGTTTTGTAGACATCTTTTAATACAGAGAAACCACCAACCATATCGCCATATAAAGTACAGTAACCAACTGAAATTTCAGATTTGTTTCCTGTAGAGAGCACAAGATTACCGAATTTATTTGATAATCCCATCAGTAATGTGCCGCGTGTACGGGCTTGTAAGTTTTCTTCTGTTGCATCAGCTGGGCTATTTCCAAAGAATGGATAAAGTGTTTGCATGAAGCTATTTACAATCGGATGAATTTCGGCGATGCCAAACGTCACACCCATGCGACGTGCCTGTTCAGTTGCATCTTCGACACTCATTTGTGATGTGTAAGTGTACGGCATCATCACAGCCTGAACTTTATCCGCGCCAATCGCATCGACTGCAATTGCAAGCGTTAATGCTGAGTCAATACCGCCAGATAGACCTAAGATTACCCCTGGAAATCCAGAGCGTTGAACATAATCACGAGTCGCTAGAACTAGTGCTTGATAAATTTCAGCGAAAGTTTCTAAAGCAGGGGCTGTGTCAGACGTTTTAAATTGTTTTTGTTCTGCATCGTACTCTGCAATATAAAGGTCTTCTTTAAAGCTTGGTGCTTGTAAAGCTGCTTGACCATTGTTATTGCAAACAAAACTCGATCCATCAAAAATCAAGTCATCTTGTCCGCCAACTTGGTTAACGTAAATAACATTAAGACTTAATTGTTTAGCAAGCTCATTTAATGTTTGAACTCGATGTTGTGGCTTACCAACTTCATATGGTGATGCATTTAAAACTAATACGGTTTCTACGTTCAGCTGGCTTAATTGTTTAACTGTATTAAGTGACCACACATCTTCGCAAATAAGTACGCCAAATTTATGTCCAAGATACTCAAAAATTAAATGCTGATGACCATCTTGGAAATAACGTTTTTCATCAAAAACGCTATAGTTTGGCAAGTTGTGTTTATTGTAAATACCTAAAACTTGTCCATCTTTCATGACGGCAGCAGAGTTGTAGCGATGACCATCTTCAGTTTGGTGTACAAAACCAAACACCATTAAAATATCTTTTACTTCACTTAATTGGGCGAACGCTTTTTGGGTGCGTTTTTGTAAATTAGGGCGGAGTAATAAATCTTCTGCTGGGTAACCGATGGTAGAAAGTTCAGGGAAGATGACCAAATCAGCCTTTTGTTGTTTCGCTAGATTTGCTTGTTCAACCATCTTTTGAGTATTTGCGTCAATATTGCCAATATGCGGAGAGAACTGAGCAAGGGCAACTTTAAAATTTTTCATTCAAACCTAATCCTGAGTTTTAACTGGTGCTGATATACAAGGTTTTGATTTATATAGGTATAGTTTTAAAAACGCTTGTATATCATGGTGTCAAACATTCTATATCTTAAAGAAAAATGACAAGTTTACTAATATATACTAAATGCACATTTTTCTGCGTAAAAATAACAAGTTTTTCTGTATAAAACAGCAACATTTCTCAATGTTTGCGTTGTTATGGTGCATGATTGTGAAGAAATTTAATATAGCTATAAAAAGATTTTTTTCATGTCAATTTCGCATATAGAAATGACAGCTAAATGACATCATAGAAATCATTCTTTCGTATGATTTCTATCTTGATTTGAAAAAAATGCGAAAATTTAGAGTTTCTCTAAAATATAAATGATTCAAATATATAATTTTATTGAGTTGTACCTTTTTTGACCGTTCGTCGGGAATCTATTTGCTACACTTGAGTGTACATTTGTGCACTGCTATTATCCTAATCAATGTGAACATATGTACACTGTGATTTAAATTAAGTATGTAGCGATACATGCTCAGAAAAACAAAGAGGTATTCACTATGTCAGTTGTATTATTTCCAGTTATCGCATTTGGTTTAGCTGTAGTTGTTGGTCGTGTGGGCACGATTATTTTAAATGATGGCGATCAGCAAGCTTAAGCTAGCAGATCACATCTACTATCCAGTTACAAGTGAGGTGAAATATATGTCTATTTTATTAATATTAGCTGTTGCATCTGGCTTAGCCATTACTGTTGGTCGTGTAGGTACAGTAATGCTTCGTGAGAATGAGAACTAAGTTTTATTCACTCAATAAGTATTTTGAAGAGAGGTTGATGATATGACTTTGATGCTTGTGTATTTTGTAATTGCTTTAGGATTAGCAATTGGTGCGGGACGTATGAGCACAATCGTTATGGATGCAATGCGTGTAGATTTTACGACTGAAATGGATGATAGTCATGAACTCAACTCTGAAACTCAAAAAAGTACTGCTATGTAATACATGTTGTAGTTCTTTTACTTAAAAGCTCTGTAAATTAAATTTATAGAGCTTTTTTATTTCCCAAGAATAATGTTTGGAATCTTATTTAAAAAAATGTCTCGGGCAACGTCTCCTTGTTGTTCAATATTGTAGTCTGAGAAAGCTTTTCCTTGAATAAAATGATAATGGTAGGGATTGTATTTTTTAAAACTCAAATAATAGCCTAATTGTAAGATTGCACCCTTTAGAATGACATTCGTCTGTTGCTGAAACTGTAAGATATGTGCCATTTCATGAATAAAAATTCCTTGTAAGTTGGTTGAGCAACTTGAGTAGTCAGAACGGAAATACTTGGGATGAACAAATAGATTTCCATTTGGGGCAATAAAAATGTTTTCTGGTTGCCAAGGTAGGTACGGGATGTTAAAAATTTTGACTTCTTTGTAGTTAATTAAATGACCAAAGACTGAATGTGCCATTTCGATTTCACCTGTAGTCAATTGACGATATTGAAATTGATCTATTTTCAGATAAATGATTAAGCTGGAAATGAATCGAGCATTTAATCTGTTTAAATAGTGCTGAGATGGTTTGATCATCAGAATTTGATATATGAAAAAACTTAAATATCTATTCTAAAATAGAATATTTGTTAGATAGTTGTTTTTTGGTATTTCGGCAATTTAATGGTTTTTGGATATTTGAAAACAAGAAAATGGCCTAGTTTGAGCTAAGAGTGTATTAATTATTTGTAATATTTAGTATGAATACGAAAAATGCTGTACAAGCATATAAGCAAAGTACAGCATCCGAGAAGATTCGCTCATTTAAAACTGAGGTTTTACGACCACAAGAATGACCACTGCAAATAGGATCAGTGTTGGCATTTCATTAAAGAAGCGCCAAAACTTATGTGATTTGTAGTGAGCATTACCAATCAGCTTTTTACGGTAATAACCACATACTAAATGGTAGATCACTAGTAAGCCAACCAAGCCTACTTTGAGATAAAACCATAATGCATCGTGGTAATGTCGAGTTGCATCACCCCAATCAACTAGAAAGTGAGCAGTAATTAATGTGGCAATCATGGATGGCCACATAATCCCTCGATATAACTTGCGTTCCATCACTTCAAAGCGTTGATGGCTTAGAGCATCTTCACTCATGGCGTGGTAAACAAAAAGACGTGGTAAGTAGAACAACGCAGCGAACCAACAAACCACGGCAATAATATGTAATGCTTTTACCCACAAGAAAGCATCAGAAGGTGCATCCATCGATAATCCTAGGTGGGATTATGCATCCCACTTCTTGAAAATAAGGCAAGCGTTAACACCGCCAAAGCCAAAACTGTTACTCATCACAGTATTCAGTTTTGCATCACGTTTTTCAAGTACAATATCGAAACCTTGAGCACCTTCATCAAGTTCAGTCACATTGATGTTTGGAGCGATAAAGTCATTTTGCATCATTAATACAGAATAAATCGCTTCTTGAACGCCTGCTGCACCTAAGCTATGACCTGTCATTGATTTTGTTGAACTTAATGCAGGAACTTTGCCTTCACCAAATGCGCGCTCCATTGCTTTTAATTCAGTTACATCGCCAGCAGGGGTAGATGTACCATGCGTATTTACATAATCAACTTTTTCTACACCATGTTGTTTCGCTTCGTCTAATGCCATAAGGATACAACGTGTAGCACCTTCACCTGATGGTGCAACCATATCGGCACCATCACTATTCGCAGCATAAGCAACGACTTCAGCTAAGATATTTGCACCACGTGCTTGAGCATGTTCTAGTGATTCTAAAACCACAAAACCACCGCCGCCTGCGATGACAAATCCATCACGGTCTGCTGAGTATGGGCGAGATGCGGTTTCAGGAGAGTCATTATATTTAGAACATAAAGCACCCATCGCATCAAATAGTAAGCTTTGAGACCAATGGTCTTCTTCACCACCACCTGCAAGCATTAAATCTTGCTTACCAAGTTGAATGAGGTTAAAAGCGTATCCAATAGCATCTGCTGAAGTTGCGCATGCACTGGTAATAGAGTGCGCGATCCCTTGAAGTTTTAAAGCGACGCCAACGTTTGCAGTAATCGTATTACTCATATTACGTGGAACGAAGAAAGGACCGACTTTACGTGCGCCTTTTTCCTCAAGAAGCTTTACCATTTCAGTCACTGATGCAGTTGAGTTACCACCAGAACCGCCAGCAATACCATAACGTGGATTATGGGCTAAATCTTCTTGTTTAAGACCTGCGTTTTCCACTGCTGCGATAGCTGCATTATATGCATACATCGCGCATACGCCCATAAAGCGCTTAAGTTTACGATCAATACCGTCAAAGTCTTGTACTGCTGCAGCACTTACATGGCTTTTGAAGTTAAGTTCTGCATAAGTTGGGTTAAAACGTGTTCCAGAGATTCCATTTTTTAGAGAATGAGTAACCTCTTCTAAAGAGTTACCGATACATGAGTTAATGCCCATACCAGTGATTACAACACGTTTCATTTACAGTTCCCTTTTATGGTAATACGAAGCCTTTGTAGTTATCGCTATGAATACAACTCAGGAGAATATAACGATTAAAATGGCTTTTGAGTGAATGACACCATGATAGCAGAAAGGTTTTTTATTTCTTATGGCAAATTTTATGCCTATTTCCAGTTGTGTAAATATTGGTAAACATAAGTGATGTTGTGACGAAACGTAATGAAAGAATACAGATAAAAGTTGAGATAAATCTGCATTCAACCTAGTATTTACCTAGAAATGCACAGATTACAGAGCAGAGGTTCTTGATGGCAAAATCTAAAAACAAGCAAACTTCAGGTTTATTTGCACAAGCCTTTGGAGTGGCTAAAAAGCTCAGTTCCGAATTACAAAAACTTCAAGTAGCTCCAACCACATCTGGTGCTGAACTTGCGAATGCATCACAGATTGTTGAGGGAAAAGCTCGTTTTAAAAGCCCATTTGAGGTGGAGAGTTATGAAAGTCCACAACATATGCTTCGTCAACAGTTACCTAAATTGTCCCATCAATTACTTGGTCGTCATTACGGTCGAGTAAATAATGTAGCGACCTTTGTTTCACCAGATCTTGGTGAAAAAGTTTCTGACTATTTATTTCAATGGTTAAACGAGTTCAGTTCAAACAGCTCTTTAACTGAGAAAATTCTTGAAGAAGCTGGAGTAAAAGACATTGCTGAGTTGACGCGTGACACAGGTCGCTCACAACGTTTAAGTCAAGCATTGATTGAACAAAATAAATTATTAGCTGCTGCTCAAGGTTTAATAACAGGTGCAACAGGTGTATGGGGTGCTGCTGTTGATATTCCTGCATCTATCGTTTTAGCGCTGAGAACAATCTACCAAACGGGGCGCTCTCATGGCTTTGACTTGTCAGAAGATGCAGACCAAGAGATTGTTGCTTTTATTTTTAAAGAAATTGATTTGGGTCTTGTTGCTGAAAAGCAAACATTATTACTCGCACTGAAAGCATTAAAATCAATGTTAGAAACACATGACTTACAGCAATTTCAGCAATTATTGGGTTCAAATAATGATATTGAACTTATTAAGAAATGGCTGGTCGATGAAGAAGGGCAGTTTAAGTGGGGGTGGCTCAATCATATTCCACAAGTTTCTGTTATAGGCCGGTTAACACCAGTTGCAGGAGCTGCCTTAGGTGGTTTTTATAGTTGGAAGCTTCTAGAAGATGTTGGACATAAATCGCAGTCTATTTTTGGTGCTGCACGTTTCTATTTAAATGAGCATCCAGATGAAAATATTTCTCCATTAGAGGCTTATTTAAAGGCTGAAGCTTTATTGAAAAAAGCAAGTCCAAGACTTTTAAATGCGGAGAATGTAAACAATGCATCGCAAAGTAACGCTCAGAATGAAGTGATCACTCAGGTAGAGGTTCAGGCGAAAAAACAGGCTGAGACTAATGAATCTAAGCTTGATGAGGTAGAGTTAGGGATTGAACAACTCGCTGAAAAGCATGTGGTTGAACATGAACATACGAAACAGCAGCCTGCTTTAAGCGATGCAGAAGAGCAACAAGTTTTTACTGAAAAAGCAGAACTTGTCACTGAACAAAAGACGATAGATATTGAGCCAGCGTCGAACAAACACAGCTAATTTATTTCAGGATGTGTAATACATATTGAAAATTAACAAAACTCTAGGAATGGTCAGCATTTGCTATGCATCGCAATGTTGACCATTTTTACTTCTTGACTTACAATTATGTGCCCTTGAAAAGAGGTGTTTTTCTTTTTGAGGTTGTTTAATAACGGGAGAATTGCCAAATGGCAACAACAAATCAGTTGATCCGTAAGGGTCGTACAACTTTGATTGAAAAATCAAAAGTTCCTGCGTTGAAGGCTTGTCCACAACGTCGTGGTGTATGTACACGTGTATATACGACTACACCTAAAAAACCTAACTCAGCAATGCGTAAAGTTTGCCGTGTTCGCTTAACTTCAGGTTTTGAAGTATCTAGCTACATCGGTGGTGAAGGTCATAACTTACAAGAGCACAGTGTTGTTCTTATCCGTGGTGGTCGTGTTAAAGACTTACCAGGTGTACGTTACCATACCGTTCGTGGTTCTTTAGACTGTGCTGGCGTGAAAGATCGTAACCAGTCACGTTCTAAATACGGTGCTAAACGTCCTAAGAAGTAATTCTAGGAAACTAGCCCAAGCAACCCTTTAGCGTTTCGCTTGTTTGAATTCTTCATAGATTTGTAATTCAAGCGACGTATAGTAAGGCCAGCGTCATGTACATGACACTTAGTACAACTGCTGGATCATCCTGAAGTGTCATATTATTAGGTGTATTAAAATGCCAAGACGTCGCGTAGTCGCTGCTCGTGAGATCCTTCCAGATCCAAAATTTAGCAGTCAAACAATCGCTAAATTCATGAACCACGTAATGCAAGATGGTAAAAAATCTGTTGCTGAAGGTATCGTTTACGGTGCTTTAGAACGTGTTCAAGAAAAAAACAAAGTAGACCCAGTTGAATTTTTCGAGACTACTCTTGAAAAAGTTCGTCCTATGGTTGAAGTAAAAGCACGCCGTGTTGGTGGTGCTACTTATCAAGTACCTATGGAAGTACGCCCATCCCGTCGTACTGCTTTAGCTATGCGTTGGTTAGTAGATGCTGCTGCTAAGCGTTCTGAAAAAACGATGGCTTTACGTCTTGCTGGTGAGTTGCTTGATGCAGCTGAAGGTAAAGGTGCAGCGATCAAAAAACGTGAAGACGTGCATCGTATGGCTGAAGCCAATAAAGCCTTCTCTCACTACCGTTTCTAAGCGGATAAAACAGTCCCTAATCAGGAGAATATTCATGCGTACAGCAGCTCGATTCAACATCGCTCTTTATCAAAGTGGGAGCTTTGCGGGTATTTAAGTTGCCAGCTTGGATATTCGTGCGCATCAATTTAATTGGTGCGTCCTGTTTTAAATATAACATTTAGGAATGTAGACATCATGGCTCGCCAAACCCCTATTACTCGTTACCGTAACATCGGTATTTCTGCGCACATTGACGCAGGTAAAACAACTACAACTGAACGTATCTTGTTCTACACAGGTGTATCTCACAAAATTGGTGAAGTACACGACGGTGCAGCAACAATGGACTGGATGGAACAAGAACAAGAGCGTGGTATTACAATTACCTCTGCTGCGACAACTTGTTTCTGGTCTGGTATGGCTAACCAATTCCAACAACATCGTATCAACGTAATTGATACACCGGGACACGTTGACTTCACAATCGAAGTTGAACGTTCAATGCGTGTTCTTGACGGTGCGTGCATGGTTTACTGTGCAGTTGGTGGTGTACAGCCTCAGTCTGAAACTGTATGGCGTCAAGCGAACAAATATAAAGTGCCTCGTTTAGCATTCGTGAACAAGATGGACCGTACAGGTGCAAACTTCTTCCGTGCTGTTGAACAAGTTAAAACTCGTTTAGGTGGTAACCCTGTTCCTATCGTTGTGCCAATTGGTGCAGAAGATACGTTTGCAGGTGTTGTTGACCTTATCGAGATGAAAGCGATTATCTGGGATGAAGCATCTCAAGGTATGAAGTTTGAATACGGCGATATTCCAGCTGACCTCGTTGATACGGCTAACGAATGGCGTACTAAGATGGTTGAAGCTGCTGCTGAAGCTTCAGAAGAGTTGATGGACAAGTACCTTGAAGAAGGTGATCTTTCTAAAGAAGAGATCATTGCTGGTTTACGTGCTCGTACATTAGCATCTGAAATTCAAGTAATGCTTTGTGGTTCTGCGTTCAAAAACAAAGGTGTTCAACGTATGTTGGATGCTGTAATTGAATTCTTACCATCACCTACAGAAGTTAAAGCAATCGAAGGTATCCTTGACGACAAAGACGAAACTAAAGCGTCTCGTGAAGCATCTGACGAAGCTCCGTTCTCTGCGCTTGCGTTCAAAATTATGAACGACAAATTCGTAGGTAACTTAACATTCGTACGTGTTTACTCTGGTGTTCTTAAACAAGGTGATCCAGTTTATAACCCAGTTAAATCTAAGCGTGAGCGTATCGGTCGTATCGTGCAAATGCATGCGAACGAACGTCAAGATCTTGATGAAATCCGTGCAGGTGATATTGCAGCGTGTGTAGGTCTTAAAGACGTTACTACTGGTGATACATTATGTGATGAGAAAAACATCATTACACTTGAACGTATGGAATTCCCAGAGCCAGTAATTTCATTGGCTGTTGAACCAAAAACTAAAGCTGACCAAGAAAAAATGTCAATTGCTTTAGGTCGTTTGGCGAAAGAAGATCCATCGTTCCGCGTTCGTACAGATGAAGAATCTGGTCAAACGATTATTGCTGGTATGGGTGAACTTCACCTTGACATTATCGTTGACCGTATGAAGCGTGAATTCGGTGTTGAAGCGAACATTGGTAAACCAATGGTTGCTTACCGTGAGACGATCAAAAAATCTGTTGAGCAAGAAGGTAAGTTCGTACGTCAAACTGGTGGTAAAGGTAAGTTTGGTCACGTATATGTACGTCTTGAACCGCTTGATGTTGAAGAAGCTGGTAAAGAATACCAATTCGTTGAAGAAGTTGTTGGTGGTGTAGTACCAAAAGAATTCTTTGGCGCAGTTGACAAAGGTATTCAAGAACGTATGAAGAATGGTGTATTGGCTGGTTACCCTGTTGTGGGTATCAAAGCGACATTATTCGATGGTTCTTACCATGATGTCGACTCTGATGAATTGTCGTTCAAAATGGCTGGTTCATACGCTTTCCGTGACGGTTTCATGAAAGCTGATCCTATCCTTCTAGAACCAATCATGAAAGTTGAAGTGGAAACTCCAGAAGACTATATGGGCGATATCATGGGTGACTTAAACCGTCGTCGTGGTATGGTTCAAGGTATGGACGATCTTCCTGGTGGAACGAAAGCAATTAAAGCTGAAGTACCACTTGCTGAGATGTTTGGTTACGCAACTCAAATGCGTTCTATGTCTCAAGGTCGTGCGACTTATTCTATGGAATTCGCTAAATACGCTGAAACTCCACGTAACGTGGCTGAAGGCATCATCGCTAAGTTCCAAGCTGGCGGTAAAAAAGGTGACGACGAGTAATCTTTCGATTACTATATTACCCAACTAAAATTTAGTTAAAAAACCAAGTGCTCATGGGCGACCCTCATGAGCAGTTTATAAAGGAAGATCATCATGGCTAAAGCCAAGTTTGAACGTAATAAACCACACGTAAACGTGGGTACAATTGGTCACGTTGACCATGGTAAAACAACTTTAACTGCTGCGATTGCAACTATCTGTGCAAAAACTTACGGCGGTGAAGCTAAAGATTACGCAGCTATCGACTCTGCACCAGAAGAAAAAGCACGTGGTATTACAATTAATACTTCACACGTAGAATACGATTCTCCAACTCGTCACTACGCTCACGTAGACTGCCCGGGCCACGCCGATTATGTTAAAAACATGATTACTGGTGCTGCTCAGATGGACGGCGCGATCCTAGTATGTGCTGCGACTGATGGTCC
Source organism: Acinetobacter venetianus RAG-1 = CIP 110063 (assembly GCF_000368585.1). Classification (GTDB taxonomy): domain Bacteria; phylum Pseudomonadota; class Gammaproteobacteria; order Pseudomonadales; family Moraxellaceae; genus Acinetobacter; species Acinetobacter venetianus. The sequence continues at coordinate 1,723,249 of NZ_KB849558.1, read as the reverse complement.
AATGCCACAAACTCGTGAACACATCCTTCTTTCTCGTCAGGTTGGTGTACCTTACATTCTTGTATTCCTTAACAAGTGTGACCTTGTTGATGATGAAGAATTACTTGAATTAGTAGAAATGGAAGTTCGTGAACTTCTTTCTACTTACGACTTCCCAGGTGATGACACTCCAGTTATCCGTGGTTCTGCTCTTGCTGCGCTTAATGGCGACGCTGGTCAGTATGGTGAGTCTTCAGTTCTTGCTCTTGTTGAAGCGCTTGACTCTTACATCCCAGAACCAGAACGTGCTATCGACAAAGCATTCTTAATGCCAATCGAAGACGTATTCTCAATCTCTGGTCGTGGTACTGTAGTAACAGGCCGTGTAGAGTCTGGTATCGTTAAAGTAGGCGAAGAAGTTGAAATCGTTGGTATCAAAGATACAGTTAAAACAACTGTAACTGGCGTAGAAATGTTCCGTAAACTTCTTGACGAAGGTCGTGCGGGCGAGAACTGTGGTGTTCTTCTACGTGGTACTAAGCGTGAAGACGTACAACGTGGTCAAGTACTTGCTAAACCAGGTTCAATCAAGCCACACACTAAATTCGACGCAGAAGTATATGTACTTTCTAAAGAAGAAGGTGGTCGTCATACTCCATTCCTTAACGGTTACCGTCCACAGTTCTACTTCCGTACAACTGACGTAACTGGCGCAATCAAGTTACAAGACGGCGTTGAAATGGTAATGCCAGGTGACAACGTTGAAATGTCAGTAGAATTAATCCACCCAATCGCAATGGACCCAGGTCTACGTTTTGCGATCCGTGAAGGTGGTCGTACTGTAGGTGCTGGTGTTGTTGCTAAAGTAACTGCATAAGCCTCTAAGGTAATAAAAAAACACCCCATCGGGGTGTTTTTTTATATCGATTGTTTGACAATTTGTCTGTAAGAGTGTCCTAAACTGATACTTAGCTGTCCTAAACTGCACTTAATTGATACGCATAAAACCGTAATATAAAACTTAAGAAAATGAACAAAAGTATCTAAGTGGAGAGATTCCACAGAAGGAGTGGGCAGCATGAATGCTAAAGTAAATATTTCAAATCGTGCAGGTGCGAGTTTTCCAGTACGTCGTATGAACTTTGATTTCGATCAAGTACCAGAGTACTGGATGGATGGTTCAGCTGGTCTTACACACTTTATGACAGCATTGTCAGCATTATTCCCTGACGGTGAAAAATTATTTATCGATGCTGTACGTGCAGTACGTTATTACCCAGCAATTAAAGACAATGAAGAACTACAAAAAGAAATTAGTGCATTTATTGGTCAAGAAGCAATGCACACCCAAGAGCATGTAAATTTCAATGCTTCTGCGCAAAAATATGGTCATGATGTACGTTCTTTGGAACAGATTACGGGACGCTATATTCAATTTGCATTAAATAATTTTTCAAAAATCGTAAAACCTTTTGGTATGACGCGTGAAATGGTCGATCTAACAGCAACGACAGCATTAGAGCATTTTACTGCGACGATTGCCTCAGAATTATTGCGCAATAAGCATATCCAAGATTTAATGACAGATGATACGATGTCGTATATGTGGTTCTGGCATGCGGTTGAAGAAAATGAGCATAAAGCAGTTGCTTATGATGTATACGAGGGCGTATTTGGAACTGGGCTTAAGGCATATAGCTTAAGAACGACTGCACTTATATTCGCGATGGCTCTAATTTTTATCCTACAATCTTATTTTACTTTGCGCTTGTTACAACAAGATAAAAAGCTAAATCTAAAAGAGCTAGGGATGATCTATAAATATGGTTATAGTCCTTCTAAAGGGATCATTACAGGTATGGCAGGTGAAATGTTGGCATATTTTAAACCGCGCTTTCATCCAAATGATTTAGATACAGTTCAACTATTAAAAGACTGGAAAGCTAAACTTGGTTTTTAAGTTGTGAACGCGTTTAAAAACTAATTGTTAAAAAAGGAGCAAGCATGTGCTCCTTTTTTTATGCTTTAAAACAACGCTTTTTACAATAATTAGATGTCCTAAGATGATGCTTTTATGACCTTATTTGCACTTATTTCACGCATGCAAAAGGGCGTATAAATAGAAGATAGATGAATTTTTAAAATAAATAAGTATCTTTAAGGAGAAGAAGGTATGAATGCTAAAGTCAATATTTCAAACCGAGCTGGTGCTAGTTTCCCTGTACGACGAATGGATTTTGAGTTTGGTGAAGTACCTCGCTACTGGGCAAATGGTGATGCTGCTTTAACGCATTTTATGACCGCTTTGTCAGCATTATTTCCTGAAGGGGAACAATTCTTCGTAAATAGTACGAGAGCTGTGCGAAATGATCCAAAACTTGCCGATCCAAGATTACAAAGAGAAATCAGCGCCTTTATTGGTCAAGAAGCAATGCATTCAAAAGAGCATTTGGCGTTTAATGCCTCAGCTGAAGCTTATGGATATGGTGTGCGCAAAATGGAAGATCAGACAGGACGACTAATTAATCGTGCTGTGGGTATTACCTCTAAGCTTTTAAAACCATTTGGCTTTACCAAAGAGATGATTGGTTTAACTGGCACATGTGCACTAGAACATTTTACTTCTACGATTGCCGAGGAATTACTGAGTAATCCAGATATTCAGTCGATGTTCATGGATGAAACCATGTATCACTTATGGATGTGGCATGCAGTTGAGGAAAATGAGCATAAAGCAGTCGCTTTTGATGTGTACGAAGCCATGTATGGACAAGGAGCGAAAGCTTATTTCATGCGGTCATTGGCACTTGTCATTGCAATGGGTTTAATCTTTATTACTCAGTCGTACTTCACTGCGAAATTATTGCAAACTGATGGCAAACTTACATGGCGTGACACGAAGTATATGATTAATTTTATGTATGGTTATAAAGGCTTTATGACACGTCAAATCCCAACATTACTTTCATTTTTGAGGCCGAAGTTTCATCCAAATGATGATGACACTACAGCACTTTTGAATAAGTGGCGTGCTGAACTGGGTTTTAATGCAAATTAATACAGGTGGGCAATGAAAGTTGCCCATTTTTTTGTTCTCATTTTGCTTTAAATTGCAGATAATCTGCATCAATCATTTATAGGTGCGATATTGTGATTCGATTGATGCTGGAAAAAGATTTAGATAGTGTGGCGGCAATTGAGCGTCTTGTGCAAACGCATCCTTGGTCTAAACAACAGTTTCAAGAATCTTTAGAATCTTATCAATGCACTGTGTATGAGTATAATCATCAGGTTGTCGGGTTTTGTATTTTGCAGCCTGTGCTTGATGAAGCAAATCTATTATTGATGGCGATTCATCCTAATCAGCAAGGAAAGGGTTTGGGTTATGAATTACTGGATTATTCAATTCAACAATTAAAAAATAATCCGATTCAAATTTTTTTAGAAGTACGCGAAAGTAATATTGCTGCGATTCATTTATACGAAAAAGCAGGATTTCATCAAATTGATTTACGCAAAAACTATTATCCAAACTCAGATGGCACAAAAGAGCATGCTGTGATTATGGTCAAAACATGCACTGATGATTTTGCAGCGTTATTTAATAATTAAATTATTCCACTCAGAGGGCAATGTGCTCATCAAAGAGTTTCCGAGTTGATGGATTTCTTTTTCTGAAAGTGGACGATTGAGTCTTCGCCATTGTCCATCAAGTAATAACTCAAGTGGCGTATATTGCGATTTATAATTCATTTTGGATGAATGTGGCACCCAATAGCCCAGATATAAATACTCTAGATTTAGCGTTTTAACATATTCAATTTGCTTGAGAATTGCAAAAACACCTAAAGAACGACGTTGTTCATCTGGATCAAAGAAAGTATAAACAGCTGAAAGCCCATCATCCATCAAATCACACGTTGAAACTGCAATTAATTTTTCATTTTCCCAAAGTTCAATGAAGAAACTTTCAGTACAACTGTGGACTAAGAATTTCTCAAATTGGTCGAGACTTGCAGGATACATATCACCATCGGCATGGCGTTCATTGATATAGCGTTCATACAAATCATAATGTTCTTGAGTAGCCTTTGATGTTGGCAAGATACTCATTTTTAAATCTTGATTACGTCGCCAAGCTTTTTTTTGGCTACTATTCATCTGGAATTCTTGTACAGGTACTCGGCACGATAAACATTGACGACATAGATGACATTCGGGGCGATAAACAAAGTCTCCACTACGTCGGAAACCAACACGCGATAGCTCAGATAATGTCACCACATCAATGCGATGAATCGGGTCTAAAAATACCATTCGCGCAGACTTGTTTTCGAGATAGCTACAGTCATGTGGTGGCGTAATATAATACTGTAAGTCATTTAAAAGGGACTTGGGTTGGTATGATTTCATTAATCTGTCCCTCCAAGGCGTTAATCCATTAACCGTTTAATTTTGCACAAAGTGCTATTGTTTTACTTGAAAATACACGTTCTTGATAATTTTTCCAATTGATAGAGGGGGCAATAATTACATCTTGTAACGATTTTAGGTAGGCTTGGCGAGAAAGTGTACTAGCACCAAGGCTTATCAGATGCTCATTCACTAATTGACAGTCGATCCAAGGGAGCTGATTTTCTTGGCCTATTAACATTAGAGTATAAAATGCCATTTTAGAGACATCGGTTTCGGTGCTAAACATGGATTCACCAAAACAGCCTTTGCCGATGGTGACACCATATAGGCCACCTACCAGTTTATCTTGCTGCCAGACTTCGACACTATATGCATAGCCTGCTGCAAATAAGGCGGTATAACCTTCAATAATATCCTCACTAATCCATGTTTCATCTGCATAACTACGGGGCAAAGAACAGGATCGTATGACATCCTCAAATGCATGATTAATCGTAATGCGATAGTCATATTTCTTCATGTTACGAATTAGAGACTTGCTTGGTTTATAAGCTTTAGGGTCAATAATGCAGCGTGGTTCAGGGCTCCACCAACAAATCGGTTCATCTTGGTTAAACCATGGAAAAAGTCCATGTGTATAGGCTTCAAATAGTGTTGAAGGGGAGAGGTCTGCACCGATGCAAATAAAACCATGTCCTTCAGGATCTGCTTCAATAGGATCTGGAAAAATATATTGTGAGGGAGGAAGTTGTTGCATAGTGCGAAAATTCAATAGGACTGATTCTAAGCTAACTGAACTAACATAGAATGGCAATCAACCTCGATCGCCATTTCAGCATCGAATTATTCAAATAGACGAAGTTGTTTGGCGATGTGCAACTTCTTGCTGTCTATAAAGTATTGCGCCTTTTCTTGGATAATGGTGAGGCTTTCATTTTTGTCAGCGACTGCATTTCCTTTTTTGTCTAATACCAACCATCCAAGTTGATGAATGACATCTTGAACGTAATAAGCAAAATCTGTAGCAGTATTCAGCCCATCAATGAAATGTGCACGATAAAATAATTGATGGAAATGTTCGGTCGGAATACCGATACCCGTTAATGGACTAATGAGAGCACCATAATTTTGATGGAAGCTTGCTTGACTGAGTAAATAATGGTTTAGCTTATGGCAACGCTGCAAAACTTGATCATTAGGTGCTAAGTTTTGGCAAGGTTGAGCTAAGCCTAAATGACAGAGAATGACGAGAGCATTTAAGATTTGAGCATAATTTAATTGCTTAAGGCCTTGTTCTAGTTCAGCAATCGTAATTGCTTCATAGTTTCTTTCAGCAAACATTTCACCTATAGGAAGATAAATTTCTTCGATTAAATTAAAGGTTCCTAATAAACCATTAATGTTGGTGGGAAGTTGCTCTTTAGCTGTTAATAAAACAAAAGCAGTGTTACGAAGTTTTTCTTGGGCTTGTAGTGGTGTTAAGTTGTTTTTTCCTCGAATAAACAGGTCGCGGCGAAATTGAGTATTGGCGAAGTAATCACGACATTGTTCTTTAAAAATAGGGTGCTCAATTGCATTTAAGAATGCTTGATGTTGCTCTGAAAGGTTAATGTTGTCTAAATGCGTATTCAAGTCCGTAGAACCAGCATAAGAAAGTTTGATTTCATCTAAAATCCTGACCACTTGCTGAAAAGAAAAGCATTGCCAATCTTGGTTTAAATATTCATGGATAAGATAATTCGGATTTTGTTGTTTTAGATCTGCGACTTTTTGTACGGCATTTGGATTGCGCTGGGCGAAAATAGGATTTTGCTGTAATAGATTTTCGCTGAAATTAAGTGCTTCATTGACCTTTTGCAGAGGGTTGGTACTTTTACTATTAAATTTAAAATGGCTATGAAATAGTTCTCGAATAGGCATATTCGCGGCCCATCCAGTAACGCAGTTATAGCTGATATAAACGATGCCGTTCGGCTTTAGAAATTTACGAATAAATTTCAAAATGATGTGCTGGTTTTCATAGCTAATCCAACTCCAGATACCATGCAAACTGATTGAGTCAAACATAGGTAAGTCATGTCGGTTAAGCAGTTCTTCAAAGCTATCATCATAAAAATAATGTTCGGTCTTGCTCTGTTCCGCTAGTTGATTGGCATGTGCTGCATGTGCTGGATTAAAGTCCGTACCATAAAAGTTTGCAATGTTACTAGCAGCATGAATATTAATACTGACTCCTTGTCCAAAGCCTAACTCACAATGTGTTTGATTCTCTTGGAAATCTGGGCTTTCAATTCCATTGAGTAATAAACAGAACTTTTGAAAATTGGGGCTGAGATCTCGATAATATCCGTAGGTATAATTAACTTCAGTTTGATAACCATTGGTCCAAGTTGTTGTCATTTATGTGTTCCAATTTTTTGTTTAAAAATACGTCATTTTTTTGATTATGCTTTATTTAATAAAAAAAGCCACCGATATGGTGGCTTTTTTACTTTTAGATAATTAATTTAAATTATCAAGATATTTCTCAGCATCTAGTGCTGCCATACAGCCTGAACCTGCTGATGTGATCGCTTGGCGGTAAACGCTATCGGCAACATCACCTGCTGCAAATACACCTTCAATAGAAGCTGCTGTAGCATTGCCCGCTGTTCCGCTATGGACTTGAATATATCCATCACGTAAGTTCAGCTGACCATCAAACATACTTGTATTTGGTTTATGGCCAATTGCAACAAATAAACCTTGTACCTGAACATCTTGTGTACTAGCATCTTGAGTTGATTTGATGCGCACAGAAGTTACACCTGTTTTATCACCCAGAACTTCATCAACTTGATGATTCCAAATAATACTGATCTTGCCTTCTTTCTCTTTAGCAAAGAGATGGTCTTGTAAGATTTTCTCAGAACGTAATGTATCGCGACGGTGAACTAAAGTCACATGTGCAGCGATATTCGAAAGGTAAAGTGCTTCTTCAACAGCCGTGTTACCACCACCGACAACCATTACATTTTGGTTTTTGTAGAAGAAACCATCACATGTTGCACAAGCACTTACACCTTGACCCATAAAGGCAGCTTCAGATTCAAGACCTAAATATTGTGCAGTTGCACCTGTTGCAATAATCAACGCATCACATGTGTACTCTTCCATATCACCTTTTAAGACAAATGGGCGAGTTTTTAAGTCTACTTCATTGATATGATCGTAAACGATTTCTGTACCGAAACGTTCTGCATGAGCTTGCATACGTTCCATAAGCACAGGACCAGTTAATCCTTCAGGGTCGCCTGGCCAGTTATCAACTTCAGTCGTCGTTGTTAATTGACCACCAAGTTGTAAACCTGCAATCAGTGTAGGCTTTAAATTTGCACGAGCAGCATATACCGCCGCGCTGTAGCCTGCAGGTCCAGAGCCCAAAATAATTAACCGTGAGTGACGAGCGCTCATTAAAGAACATCCTTTTTATATTGAAACTGGTAAAATTATACGTGAAACCACAGGGGAGTGGGTTAAATCCATCAGGATAATATTGATTAACTCAATCGAATTGGGCTATATCAAGGCTGGATGTTAACAACAACAGTAAACAATCGTGCATCTTTTTTGTAAGAACGAGTGCATAATATTAAACTTATTGATTAAGGTGGCTTAGACCTTAAAAAATAGACAAACAAATAACGAATTGGGTTACAGGACAGTATATGACTGCGGTGTCAAGTGTTTATGCACAACGCTTTTTAATGACATTATTTTTGATTTCTTTTGGCATTTATCTATTTCTTGCCACAGTAACCTACACACCTTTTGATCCGGGTTGGATGCATATATCAAGTGATACACAACAGGTATCAAATGCAAGTGGTGTGGCAGGGGCGTGGATCGCAGATTTATTGTTTGGCTTTTTGGGATGGGCAAGTTTACTAATTCCACTATTTCTGTTTATCGAAGCAGTACAAGTGTGGTGGCCAAGAAGTTTTCTAAATCGTCCATTTCGTTATGCAGCTCAATTTTTCTTAATTCTGTCTTTGTCTAGCTTGTTCTACTTACATTGGAGTATGCCGGCCGATACTTTAGAAAATGCTGCAGGTGGGATCATTGGTTTTGAACTTGGTCAAAGCCTTAGCCAATTATTGACAATTTACGGTGCAACGCTGTTCTTATTAGCATTTAGTATTTTATTAGTCACTTTGGCATTTGGAATTCAATGGAATAAAACATGGGGAACGTTGAAAAATACACCCGCTTACCTGCAAGATTTATTTTATAAAAATATTCCTCAGCAAGAATCTGCTTATGACTTGACTGAGCAATTAACAGCAGCAGATACACTCGCAATAAAAAATAAGCAGCAAGCCCAAGAACAAACTGCTGGTGTAGCCAACGATCAATTTGAAGCGGTTGAAGAACCTGTTAAGGCATCAAAACATGATCATCATCAACAATTAGCTGAAAAGTTGTTTGCTGATGTTATTGCGAAAGAGCAGCAAAGTAATCAACCTCAAGAAACTCAGTTAACAGAAGATTTTGAAGAGACATTACAGCGTGCTCATCAGTTTGAGACTGAAAGCCAGCGTCTGATTCAAACAGGCGAAGTTTGGCGTGCACTTCAACACGATGATGCGAGTCATAAACAGGAAATTGATGCTTTGCTACGTGCTGCGGATGATTCTGTAAATCCATCAACGCAATATGCTCATCCTTCTCAAACTGAATCTAAAGCAGAGCAAGCTGCTCATAGTCATTTAGATTGGAATGATGATCAGATTTTTGATGAGTTACTTGCAGCAGTTCCAAATAGTAAAACTGCGACAGATGTACATACGCCTTTTACTCAAGAAGTACAACCAAGCACAAATATTGTCAGTGAAGTTGAAGCATTACATTTAGAATCCTTTAATGAAGTGCCTCAACAACCTGCATCTGAGTTTACACATACAGTTGAGACTCAACCCCAAGTCAATTCACCTAAAAACTCTGCATCAGATGAATTAGCTAGCTTTGATGACTTTAATGATCTCTTGGTTGATGATGAGCCGCAAAAAGTTAGTCCTCAAACCACTAGCTATGCTCAAACTTCTGCATTTGTAAAAGCACCAATCGAAGTCGCTGCACCAAAAGAAGCTTTATCTAAAGAAGCATTTATCGAAGCTTGGCAAGAGACTGCTGGTAAAGCTGAACCTGATCTGGATATTGAGGAAGACTTTGATTTAGATGCTCCGTTAACAGATGCATTTGGTCGTCCAATGTCGCGTGCAATGCAAGTTGCACAAAAACGTCGTGATCTACCAACTTTACCGGGTTTAGAGTTGCTGGATGAAGTTGATCCAAACAAGAAAGTGAATTTTACGGCTGAGCAATTAGCACGGTTGTCTGAACTTTTAGAAATTAAATTACAGGAATTTAATGTTAAAGCTCAAGTTGTAGAGGCTCAACCGGGACCAGTTGTAACACGTTTTGAACTAGACCTAGCGCCGGGTGTAAAAGCATCTAAAGTGACGAATATTTCTCGTGATTTAGCTCGCTCAATGTCAATGGCATCTGTACGTGTGGTTGAGGTTATCGCTGGTAAACCGTATATCGGTATCGAAGTACCGAATAGTAGCCGTGAAATGGTTCGGTTGATTGAGTTACTCAAAACACCTGCATTTGAAGATCCCGCAGGTTTGCTCTCAATGGCGATGGGCAAAGATATTTCAGGCAATCCTGTGATTACAGATCTCGGCAAAGCACCGCATATGTTGGTTGCTGGTACGACAGGTTCGGGTAAATCAGTTGCAGTCAACTCGATGATTTTATCGATGTTATTGAAATATACCCCAGATCAATTACGTCTCATTTTAATTGATCCTAAGCAACTTGAATTAGCAAACTATAACGATATTCCACATTTATTAACGCCAGTTGTAACTGATATGAAAGATGCAGTGAGTGCATTGAACTGGTGTGTCAATGAGATGGAGCGTCGTTATAAGCTGATGTCATTCTTAAAAATTCGTAAGCTTAGTGACTATAACCGCAAGGTAGAAGAAGCGATTGCGAATGGCGAGGATTTGATTGATCCAACATGGAAAGCAAGTGATTCAGTAGTGGGTGAGCGTGCACCGCGATTAACGCCACTGCCTTCAATTGTGATTGTGGCAGATGAGTTTGCAGATATGATCATGCAAGTTGGTAAGAAAGCTGAAGAAATGATCACGCGATTAGCACAGAAATCTCGTGCTGCTGGGATTCACTTATTACTTGCAACACAACGTCCATCGGTTGATGTAATTACTGGTCTAATTAAAGCCAATATTCCTACACGTGTAGCTTTACGTGTGAATAGTAAAATTGACTCTCGTACTATCTTAGATGCGGGTGGAGCAGAAGACTTGCTTGGTCATGGTGATATGTTATTCCTTGGGCCAGGAAAAATTGAACCTGAACGTGTACATGGTGCTTTTATCAGTGACGACGAAGTCAACCGTATTTGTGATGCGTGGCGTGAGCGTGGTGAACCTAACTATGTTGATGAAATCTTAACGCCGTATGATGAAGAACCAACTTCTCGTGGTTTTGAGGATGGGGATGGTGATCCAAGTCGTGATGCGCTGTATGATCAGTGCGTAGCATTTGTGCTCGAAACCCGTAAAGCATCGACATCCTCTTTACAGCGTAAATTTAGCTTAGGATATAACCGTGCTGCACGTATCATTGATCAGATGGAAGAGAATGGTATCGTGAGTTCCATGGGGGCGAACGGTAAACGCGAGATTCTCGTTTAATAAGAATAGTGTATGAATAAAGCCTCTATTTAGAGGCTTTATTGCTATATATTTATCAATTTTATATGGTAATAATCACGCTTTTTATTTAAGCTTATCATTCAAAAACTCAAGTTGAAGGGTGAGCCATGTTAGTCGCATTATGTACACTAATTTTTATTCATTTTTGTGCGCTCATCACCCCCGGTCCAGATTTCTTTTTAGTTTCTCAAACTGCAATCAGCCGTTCACGTAAAGATGCTGTACTTGTTGCACTTGGCATTTGTTTAGGCGCAATGGTGTGGTCACTTCTAGCATTAATGGGTCTTAATATTATTTTTGAAAAAATGGCTTGGTTGAAGCAGGGGCTTTTAATTGCAGGTGGTCTCTATCTATGTTGGTTAGGTTATCAGATGCTCCGTTCGGCATTTTCAAAAGGTGAGCAGACTGTAAAACAAATGGTATTACCACAGTCGCCTTATTTGTTTTTTATGAAAGGTTTATTGACGAACTTATCAAATCCAAAAGCGGTCATTTATTTTGGCAGTGTATTCTCATTATTCCTTGCAAACCCACTGTTTGATCAACATCATTCATTACTCTTTATTATCATCGCTGTAGAAACCTTGTTATGGTTTTTGGTGGTTGCTTTTGTATTTTCATTACCTACATTTAGAGCTGCTTATCAAAACTTTGCAAAATGGATTGATGGCGTCTCTGGCGGGATATTTACTTTATTGGGTGTATATCTAATCGGTAGCCGATAATTTAAACAAAAAAGCCTGCACGATGCAGGCTTTTTTGATGGAATTAAATTAAGCAAATTTTGCTAAAACTTCTAAGAATCCATCTTTTTGACGAGGGAACTGTGCAATAACATCATGGATGCGTTGACCTTCAGGATTCGTTGCATTCAGATCACGGCCAGCAGCTAAGAACTGTGTTAATAAACGTTCATAGTCATTTGGACGCATATGTTTGAATGCATGATATAGCACATGAAAGTCAGCATTGACGCCAGTTGGAGGAAGCTGGTTGAGGTAGGCAAACACACGCTCATCTGACCATTCTTCGTTGAAAGTTGCTGGCTGTGATAATGCCATGACAATCTCCTCTGTCTTATAAAATAATAAAGGCAAAATATGAGGCAGGACTAGAAAAGCATCGCTTTTCCCTGCCGCAAGACGAGAAGCTAGGCTTCAAGTAGGGAGGGATTAGAAAAGTAATACTTTTAAAATTCTGCTGTATATTCTGCCTTTATTTACAAAAGTTCGCTAATGAAAAAACTTCTATCGATCTTCAGGTAAATTGATATTCATTTCTAACATTTCGATATTTGCTTCTGAACGAACTTGCATTTGAATATGCTGTTCATCAACACCGCGTACATAACGGCTTACGACCTGCATGATTTCTTTCTTCATTTGGTCAATTTTATCTTGGCTTAGGCGACGACCTAAACCTTGTTCAGATGCAACAATAACTTTTAAGCGATCTTTGGCAGTTTGTGCACTTGATGGTTTTTCATCACTGCTAAAAAGTTTACTCCAGAATCCTGCCATAATTACGCTCCAAATAGTCTAGCTAACCAACCTTTTGGCTGTACTTCAATGTGTCGATATGGGCGGTCTTCACCAAGGAAGCGAGCCACTAAGTCATCATAGGCTTGTCCAGCTTTAGTCTCTGAATAAAGAATAACTGGCTTACCTTCGTTAGATGCTTGAAGTACGCTCGGACATTCTGGAATAACACCCAATGTCGGCACTCGTAAAATATCTTTCGAAATATCATCAATCGTGAGCATTTCTTGTTTATCAGCACGTTCTGGGTTGAAACGTGTAATACACAAATGCTTACGGATACGACCTTCGTTTTGTTCAACTTTTTTAGTTTTGCTGTCTAGCATACCGATAATACGGTCAGAGTCACGAACTGATGAAATCTCAGGGTTCGTTACAATGATTGCTTCATCAGCATGATACATGGCTAAAATAGCACCACGTTCAATACCCGCAGGTGAGTCACAGATGATGTAATCAAATTCTTGAGAAAGTTCGTCGATTACGCGTGCCACACCATCATCACTTAACGCATCTTTATCGCGTGTTTGAGAAGCAGGGAGGATGTATAAGTTTTCAATATCTTTATCACGGATCAACGCTTGCTGTAAGCGTGCTTCATTATTAATGACATTTACAAAGTCATAAACTACGCGGCGTTCGCAGCCCATGATTAAATCAAGATTTCGTAAACCTACATCGAAGTCAATCACAACAGTCTTATGACCACGTAGGGCTAATCCTGTTGCAAAAGATGCGCTTGTTGTAGTTTTACCTACACCACCTTTGCCTGACGTTACGACAACAATTTTGGCCACCGAATCCACTCCTATTTATGGTCATACGCCCCTAAAAGGGCTTTTTTGGTGTTTAATCTGATAAATTAAAACTGTAAAGCTTCAAATTCAAGCTCTTGCTTGTTATTTAAATAAATATGTACAGACTTTTTGATCATATCTTTTGGAATATCATCTGCTACGCAATAAGTCCCTGCAATAGAGACAAGTTCAGCTTCCAGCGAGTGGCAAAAAATACGCGCTGAGGTATGTCCACCTGCACCTGCAATGACTCTACCACGAGCATTACCATAAATGTGAATATTTCCAGACGCAATCACTTCTGAACCACTATTCATGCCAGCATTTAAGATGATATCGCCTTGATCTTGGACCAAACATTGGCCTGTACGCAAAATCTCATCATGATAAGAGGTGATATGCGTATTCGATGTATTTTTTTGTGGTGTTTGTATTGCAGAACTCTCTGAAGGTTTCTCTGCTACGTGCTCAACGACTTGCTCTTTAGATGCTTTGATTCTTTGTAGCGGTTGGTCTGCTGGAAGTACAGGGAATTGAATCGCGCGTGCTTGTTCGCCCAAAATACCATCAATCACAGCCATTGGCTGTAAGCCCAAATCAATTAATAGCTGAATTAAGGCAATCAGTTCTTGCTCAACTGTACTATCAATAATAACTAAAGTTCCTAAATAAGAAGCTTCGCTGAGTGTGTTGCTAAGTTGCTGGCGGATTGCAGTATGGTCATTTGTGTCGAAAATCAGTCGACTAAAATTCACCATTCTGCCCGTAATCCGTATATCAGCCATAATTTATCCTTCAGGGCTTTTTAAGCGCTCTATTGTGTTAAAGCATGTTGTAAATAAAAGCAAATGCTAGAACAAATTACACGAATTCTCTAGCACGATTGGTAATTTTTCTTGTAATCATTCTGCTTTTTTATCCAATTGATCATGTTCTTCTAACATTTGCTGCCATTGTTTTACTTTTACTTGTTTTCGAATAGCTTCAAGGCTTTCATATACGACGGATTCAACCAATTCTTCTAAGTAATGATTATCGATATTTAACTCACTCACTTTCTCTGCAATCAGCTGATAACTTTCATTTGGTTTTTGTAGTGAACCTGCGGTAAATGGTTCGATTAAACCAGCGCTAATATTTTCACCTAAGCGTTGTCCTATACTTTGAATTTGTTGTTCGATGCGCCCACCAACAATCGGAATTAGACGCAATAATTGGGTAAGTTCAGGCGTATCCTCAATGGCTTGATTCACAATCAGGCCGACTTTTTGCTTAATTGCAGGTTCTTGTTGTTGTAATGCGACAGCAAGCGACTCTTGCAACATCGAAGCGAGTGTTATTGTGAATAATTGTCGATGATGATCTACTAAGTCATGAATAATCTTTTTATGACTTGAACTTGTATCCAGCTCATGTCGAATACCATCAATCACGGTAATCACAACACGATCGGAAAGCTCTTCCATTACGACACGATAGTAAAAGAGTGCTTTGATTCGAAGATTGTCAGGAACAACTTTATAACCCAGCTCGTGTAGTCGATAAGCAATAATACCAGCGCGGAATAAACGTAAAAAACGGAAATGCGGAATAATCGCAATGATCTCGTACCAGTGAATAAAAGGGAAGAACCACCAACGCGCATGATGCTTTTGGACAATTGCAAGAAACCAACGTACGGCAAGCTCAGCAATTAAAAAGATAATAAACCACGCTTCTGTGATGATGACCCACGGATGTAAGTGTGTACGATAAAACTCAAGAACACTTGGGAGCTGGATGGTATTAAAAAACCACGCTCCAATATTGCTCATGAGAAAGAAGTTCATGCCCAAACAGAACAGGTTAAAAACAATAATAAAGACCATGAAAATGTCATAGACAAGGAACAGTTTAAAAAACTTACTGCTCGGATTTACATAGTTATATTTAGAGTTTTGATCAGAGTCCTGCTGGGCCATACTTCTATTTAATCCCTTAATAAATTACTGGTTGTATCTGGATTTCATACGAGTAATGAGTTGATCTTTTTCAGTCCAGATTTGATCTACCCACTTTTGGAACCGTTCACGATAAACTGGATCGTCTTCGTAATTACCACCGAGAACCCAATCTGGAATATCAATTTTACGTAAATCGACCGCAATATCTGATACGCCACCTAACCAAAAATCACCATAACCTGGTGCACCATTTGGATAAACAATGGTCATATCAACGAGGGAATCGATTTTATCTCCCAAGATATTCAATGCCAAGGCCAATCCACCTGCTTTAGGCTTTAATAAGTTTTGATAAGGAGATTGTTGTTGAGCATGCTTTTCAGGTGTAAAGCGTGTTCCTTCTAAATAGTTTAATAAAGTAAAAGGTTGACTTAATAGCTGTTCACAAGCTTTGCGTGCTTCGAGCATATCACGATGCTTAAGTTCTGGATTCTTTGCAATTTGAGCCTTGGTATGACGTTTCATCATTGGGAAGCCCAAAATCTTGAAGGCTTGCCCTACAAAAGGAATAAAAATAAGTTCCCATTTGGTGAAGAAACGGGTGAGTGGCATACGTTTTAAACCAAAATATTGATTAACCGTCGTATCGACCCAGCTCTGATGATTACAAATCATCAAATAGCGACCTTGTAAATTCAGGTCGAGTTTTTCATCAATCGTAATGTCCCAATTTAGATTTGGTAAGACGTGTTCAATCAATTGATTGTTAATGCCAATCCAGCTATTTGCTAATTGGATATTAGTTTCATCGACTTTTTTTGATTTTTTAAAGAATTTAGTGAAGCCCAAAGCTAGAACTGGAGGACCATGCAAAAATGTACTTCCAGTGATCACTGAACTGACGGTGAGTCCTTTGCTTACTTTTTGCAATAAGGACGCTTTTTTATTTGCGTTAGTCATAAATCGAGCCTTGAGTGCAGATGTTTTAATAAAGATGCTCCAACTATAAACAACAGAGATTGAAATACAACTGTATATTTAGAGATGTTGACATTTTTTATATATTTAAATCATTTAAGCGAGTTTTTCTGTGCAAAATAGGTGAAAACTCAATATATGAATCAGATCTATTATCAGATGATTTGTTTTGTGATACGAGTCTCGAAATTCATTTTTAGTTCATAATTGGTCAAACATGGAGGAAGTGTGATGATACCTTCAAGTAAAGTGCATCAAAATATTACAAAAATATAAATAAAGTGTTTATTATTAACAAAATATCAATGGTCTAGCGCAAAGTTCTACTTCATTATTTACCAAGACAACAAAATACATAGACAGGAGCTACGCAATGCGTGCATTAGTAATTTCAACACTCGTAGGGGCTGGATTGGTACTTTCTGGTTGCCAAACAATGAGCGGTCAGGGTAATGATATTGGTGGTGTTTCTTACGACAAATCTGCTTTAGGTGCATTAATTGGTGCGGCGGCAGGTTACGGTGTTTCTAAGGGTATTAACAACGGTAGCAGCAGCCAAAACAACCGTGCGATTGCAATTGGTGCGATTCTTGGTGGTGCGAGTGGTTTATATCTCGATAACAAAGAGAAAAAATTACGTGAGCAAATGGCAGGTACTGGCGTTGATGTAGGCCGTAATCCAGATGGTTCTGTTCAATTGATTATGCCTGGTAGCATTACATTTGATACTAACAAATCAAATATCAAACCTAACTTCTACGGCACTTTAAACAAAGTTGCACAAGTTTTAGCTGAAGATAACAAGAGCGCGATTCTTGTAACAGGTTATACAGATAATACTGGTAATGACTCAATCAACATTCCATTATCTCAAGCGCGTGCTCAGTCAGTTAAAACATATTTAGCTGGTCAAGGCATTTCGAGCAGCCGTATTGATGCGCAAGGTATGGGTTCTTCTAACCCGATCGCTTCTAACGCGACTGCTGCTGGTAAAGAGCAAAACCGCCGTGTTGAAATCAGCATTTATGCAAAACAGTAATTTTTACTGATTTCTAAAAACCACCTTCGGGTGGTTTTTTTATGGCTTTTAGAATCTCGCGACAAACTGTGGCGTAGCAATTGCATAAGACATCATAATTTATACATATCCCAAGATTTACTATTGGGATTCTAAAAAAGAGATGTCTATAATTGTGCTCGAAAAATAAGGCTCGGAAACGAGAGAGGTATTATTAATGTCATCTGCCAGTCAACTCAATGACAAGCAACTTGAAGCCATGAAATATGTTCAGGGGCCATTGTTGGTGCTTGCAGGTGCAGGTTCAGGTAAAACTTCTGTTATTACCCGAAAGATTGCTTTTTTAGTGCAACAGTGTGGTATTCCAGCACATCGTATTACAGCAATGACATTTACGAACAAAGCAGCACGTGAGATGAAAGAGCGTGTTGGTAAATTACTTTCTCGTGAAGAAGCAAAAGGTTTGTCGGTTTCTACTTTCCATACCTTTGGTCTGAATTTATTACGTATAGAACTAAAACATTTACCGCTTAAAAATAATTTTTCGATTCTAGATGCGGATGACTGTAAACGAATCCTGATGGATTTGATGCAACGTGACAATATGTCCGGGGCAGAGAGTAAAGAGCTTATTGCGAAAGCAATGAAGAAAATCTCAGATTGGAAAAATGACTTGGTTTTGCCAGAACAGGCACACTCAACTTGTGAAACTGTTGAAGACGTACAACTTGCACATTTATACCAACTCTATGAGCGCAACTTACGTGCATATAACGCTGTAGACTTTGATGATCTGATCGTGATGCCAACACGTTTACTCCAAGAAAATGCTGAAGTGCGTGATAAGTGGCAGAATCGTGTGCGTTATTTACTGGTCGATGAATATCAAGATACCAACACGGCACAATATACCTTAGTGAAGCTGTTGGTTGGTGTGATGGGACAGTTTACTGCCGTTGGTGATGATGACCAATCCATTTATGCGTGGCGTGGTGCAAAACCTGAAAATATGGCGTTGTTGAAAGATGATTTCCATAACTTAAAAGTGATTAAGCTTGAACAAAACTATCGTTCAACTAGCCGTATTCTAAAAGCAGCCAATGCTGTTATTGAAAATAATCCACATATTTTTGATAAGAAGCTGTGGAGTGATAAAGGGCATGGCGAGACCATCCGTATTATTACTTGTTTAAATGATGATGATGAGGCCGAGCGTGTTGTTAAGGATCTCATCACACATAAATTGATGAATGGGAAAAATTGGAAAGATTATGCGATTTTATATCGTGGTAACTTCCAAGCACGTGTTTTAGAAACACAACTTCGCCAAATGCAAATTCCTTATAAACTTTCTGGCGGGCAATCTTTCTTCGCACGCGCAGAAATTAAAGATGTGATGAGCTATTTACGCTTGATCATCAACCCCGAAGATGACAGCGCATTTTTACGTATTATTAATACGCCAAAACGTGCGATTGGCCCTGTAACGCTTGAAAAGTTGGGGTTATTTGCCCAAGAAAATACTTTGTCGTTATTAACAGCATCTTCGGATCAACGTTTATCGATGGTTTTACCGAAGAAAGCTGCCACACAATTGCATGAGTTTGCAGACTTTATTGCAACATTTACGCGCGAGTTATTAGATGATGATGAACCCGTTCCAAAAGTCCGTCAGATGATCAATGAAGCAGGCTATATCGATTACGTTCGAGAACAAGCTGCAACGCCTGCACAAGAAAAAACTAAAATAGACAATATCGAAAGTTTATATACCAGCATTCAAAACTTATTGAATCGTACAGACGATGTTGATGAGAAGAATATTGAAAGTGTCATTCGTAAACTTGTGTTGTTAGATATGCTTGAGCAGCAACAGGAAGAGGAAGATACTGATAAAGTTAACTTATTAACTTTACATGCTGCGAAAGGGTTGGAATTTCCTTATGTGTATATGATCGGTTTAGAAGAAGAGTTATTACCACATAAAAATTCAATCGCCTCAGAAACCATCGAGGAAGAGCGTCGATTGATGTATGTGGGGATTACACGTGCGCGACAAGGTTTGACAATTACTTTAGCTGAACAGCGTAAGAATGGTGGTCAAATGCGTCAAATGACACCAAGTCGATTCTTGGATGAGTTGCCACAAGATGAGTTGGAATGGCATGGACGTAAAAAGAAACTTGCGTCAAATGTTGATCCAAAAGAACAGGCGCAGCAGTATCTTGCCAATTTAAAAGCATTGTTGAAACGATAGTTTTTGTGAAGCGATATATTTTTATTACTTTTCTATCATTGCTGTTTTTTAGCCAAACCGTAACAGCAGAAGAAACCTATTTTACTGCAAAAGGTTTTGAAAATGGCAAAGTTCTAGTATTTCGTGGCAAATATGCAGAAGGTATAGTCAAGTCGAATTATCCATATTTATTGAGAATTTATTGGCATTACTCAGATATTAATAAGAGTGGAATGCCTGATTCTCCAACAATGGGTGCACAATTTGATTTTGAAGAAGATATTTCTAAATTAGATACCAAAGATCTAGGCCAACTAGTTTTAGTTGTAACTGGAAACTCTAGAAAAGAGTGGGTCTGGTATGTAAAAAATCCGATTGTTTGGAAAAAGAAATTCAATCAAGTTTTAAAGGGTAAGAAAATTTATCCAATAAAAATTGTTGAAACTTATCAACCAGATTGGGATTTGTATTCAGATTTTATGAGAAATTTAAAAGATTAGTTGATTACATATCTTCTAGTCTTTGGAAGTAGAAGTTTTATATTCGAAAGGTTAGCTTTATGAAAGTCCAAGTAAAAGTATTAGACAAGCGTTTAGGCCAAGAGTGGGCGATGCCTTCTTATGCAACAAATGGTTCAGCTGGTTTGGATCTACGTGCATGTTTGGAAGAAGCGATTGAAATTGCTGCGGGTGAAACGGTTTTAGTTAAAACTGGTTTAGCAATTTATATTGAAGATCCAAATTTTGCTGGTTTAATTTTACCTCGCTCAGGTCTTGGTCATAAACATGGTATTGTGTTAGGTAACTTAGTTGGTTTAATTGACTCTGATTATCAAGGAGAGCTTATGGTTTCTGTTTGGAATCGTGGGCAAAATACCTTCCGTTTAGAACCAGGTGAGCGTTTGGCACAATATGTACTCGTTCCTGTAGTACAAGCTGAGTTTGAACAAGTGAATGAGTTTGTTGCGACTGAGCGTGGTGCTGGTGGTTTCGGTCACACAGGAAAACAATAAGTTTATTTAGCTGTTATCTATATCAATGCAATATCTTCCTATGAGATATTGCATTTCTCATATTGATTGTTAACCAAATATATATTAAAAAGCAGCAGATTAATTATTTTAATTTAACTGAATAAGGGTTAATTAATTTCTAAACAATTTTGGTTTTTGAATCATCTATGATTATAAGAAATAGGGGCTTGCTGTGAATATAAAACATACATTTCCTCTGAATATTTTTCGTGCTTATGATATCCGTGGAAAACTTAGCAATTTAACACCTCAAGTGATTTGCTCAATTGCTTATGCATTAGCAGATCAATATAAAAAAAGTGAGCAAGATCATATAGTCATTGGTTATGATGCTCGTCTAACCAGTCCAACGTATGCAAATATCATTCAACAGATATTTGAACAACAAGGAATAGCTGTAACCAATATAGGATGCTGTTCCTCACCGATGATGTATTACATTGCCCGAGATTTTGGTGGTAATGGAATCATGGTGACGGCAAGTCACAATCCAAAATCTGATAATGGGATTAAATGGATTCTAAAAGGAGAGCCACCTTGTCCTGAAATGATTCAACATGTCGGACATCTTGCTCAAATATCTAAGAATCAACTCGATAGTCCTTTAGTTGATGGTTTGCTCCATAAAATCATTCCGCAGTATTGCTTGCAATATCAACATTCTTTACTCAGAGATATTCACCTAACAAGACCATTAAAAGTTGTTTTAGATGGTTTGAATGGCTCTGCTGGGCGATGTGCAAAGCTTGTTTTGGAAAAGTTAGGTTGCGAAGTGATCGCGCTGCGTTGTGAGGCAAATGGGCACTTTCCAGATCATGCACCTGATCCTTCACATGCAGAACATTTATCACAATTACAAGCAGCTATTCTTTCAGAGAAAGCCGATCTTGGTATTGCCTTAGATGGTGATGGAGATCGAGTGGTTTTATTGGATGAGCTAGCACATATCATTAGTCCTGATCGTTTATTGTCTTTATTTGCCCAGATGTGTTTGCAACAACATCCACATAAAGAAATCGTATTTGATGTGAAATGCTCTCGTATGGTCGCTGATACAGTTCAGCAGCTTGAGGGACAAGCGAAAATGATCCGAACAGGTAGTAGTTTTTTACGCGCGTATTTATCGCAGTCGCAAGGTGAAGCTGTATTTGGCGGTGAATATGCAGGGCATTATGTGTTTAACGATGGGCGCGGTTATGGCTATGACGATGGATTATATGCTGCGTTACGTGTTATGGAGTATTTGACTCAATCTGATGCTAAAAGCTTAGCCGAGTTACTCTCAGTTTACCCGGAAAGATACTGTACCGAAGACACATATATTAGCACGCATCATATCAATCCAAAGCAAGTTTTGAGTGACGTTGAAATTTTAAGTCATCGTTTAGGTGCTCGTATCAGTAAAATCGATGGTGTAAGACTTGATTTTGATGATGGTTTTGGCATTATTCGAGCATCTAATACTGGCGAGTATTTTACTGTTCGTTTTGATGCAGATCATCCTGACCGCTTAGTTGAAATCCGCCAGAAATTTGTTTCTATGTTGCAACCACAGTATCCATTGATTGCACAAGAACTCGCACAGGCTTAATGAAGGAGAGTCACATGCCACACGAGCATATCGGCATTGATAAAGCAAAAATTTTGATTGAAGCTTTGCCGTATATCCAACGTTTTTCAGGTAAAACGCTGGTTGTAAAATATGGTGGCAACGCAATGACTGATCCTGAGTTAGAAAGCTCTTTTGCTCGTGACATCGTGCTGTTAAAAACAGTGGGCTTAAATCCAATCGTAGTACATGGTGGTGGCCCACAAGTCGATTCATTACTTAAGCGTCTAGGTCAAGAGTCTGACCGTATTGATGGTATGCGTGTTACAGATCAAGCCACGATGGAAGTAGTTGAAATGGTGTTGGGCGGTAGTGTCAATAAATCAATCGTGAATTTGATCAATAAACATGGTGGTCGTGCAATTGGTTTAACGGGTAAGGATGGTAATTTACTTCGTGCGCGTAAACTGTTAATGGAAAAACAGGAAGCTGATGGTTCAATTTCGCAAATTGATCTAGGTATGGTGGGTGAGGTTACAGGTGTAAAAACTGATGTATTAGAAATGTTTACTCAAGGTGATTTTATCCCTGTGATCGCACCATTAGGTGTCGATGAGGACGGTAATACCTATAACATCAATGCTGACCTTGTCGCGGGTAAAGTTGCTGAAGCATTAGGTGCTGAGAAGCTTATTCTACTTACCAATATCACTGGCGTTTTAGACGAAAATAAAAACCTATTAACAGGTTTAACAACTCAAGAAGTTGATCGTCTAATCGATACAGGTGTGATTTATGGTGGCATGATTCCTAAAGTCGGTTGTGCGCTTGATGCTGTGAAAGGTGGTGTTGTGAGTGCACATATTGTTGATGGTCGTGTGCCACATGCAAGTTTATTAGAGATATTCACTGATCATGGTGTGGGTACATTGATTACCAATCGAGTGAAACATTAATTCACTATATTGATTTCAAAAGAGACCTCTAGTAGGTCTTTTTTTGTCATGACCTGTTCATGTTTTAGTCATTGCACTGTCATTTAAGGGATTTAAGGTAAATCTAGCCATAAGGAGCTTTCATTATGCTAGAAAAACTAAATCAATATCGTCAGACATTGACTTTACCTTTACGCCACAAACCAGCTCAAAATCAATTCCGTTTTGAATGGGTGGACAACTTAAAAGAATTACAAGAAGTACAACGTTTTAGAGCAACGCAATTTGCTCATCAATTTGGTATGTCATTTGAAGATGGTTTAGATCAGGATCTTTACGATTTTGGTTGTGAACACGCTGTGTTACGTGAGAAGTGGACTGGTGAGATTGTTGCTTATACACGCCTTAAATTATTCCAAGGTCATGAAATTAGCCAGAGCTACAGTGCAAAAGAGTTTGAAATCGTTCCTCAGTTATCACATTTACCGAATGTTCTCGAAATTGGGCGTACCTGCGTACATCCACGTTTTCGCTCTGGTAAAGCATTGTCGATGTTATGGTTGAATTTAGCACCAAAAGTACTTTGGTCAATGCGTGCAAAATACTTGATGGGTTGCGTCAGCATTCATCTAGAAGACAATTTGGCTCGTACTTATTACACTCATCGCCAGATTCAACAGTTGGCAGATCATCAAACCATCGATATTCGTTCAAAGCATGCGTTTGAGCCAGTACGTCCTGATTTCAGTTTCCCTCAAGATGAGCGTATGCCGAAATTGTTCCAAACTTATTTGGGGATGCAGTCAAAACTATCTAAAGAAGCATTCTATGATGAGCATTTTAAATGTTTAGATTATTTTGTTTTTTTAGAAGTAAATAAGATTGCTACTTCTTTTGTAATGAATAAGATGGTGCAACGATAAGCATATATCGTTCTCAATCCTATAGTGAGCACATATTGAGATTTACAATACATCGAAACCTCATGCACAATAGGCGAAGATGTTAAAAAGATTATAGATATGTGCCAGCTATTAGGAATGAATTGCGCTACTCCAACAGATATTACCTTCTCTTTTCGTGGTTTTTCTCAACGAGCTGGTGTGACGTCTGATCACTGTGATGGGTTCGGGATTGCATTCTTTGAAGATAAAGCTTGTCGCTTATTTGTCGATAATCAATCAGCTGTTGAATCCCCAATTGCAGACTTAGTGCGTAATTATCCAATCAAGTCTCGTAATGTCATCGCACATATCCGAAAAGCGACGCAGGGTAAGATTACTTTAGAAAATTCTCATCCATTTCTGCGAGAGTTATGGGGGAGACATTGGATTTTCGCACATAATGGTGATTTACATAATTTTGATCCAAAATTAAGTGGTCGCTTTGAACCTGTTGGTAATACTGATAGTGAACTCGCTTTTTGCTTTTTGCTTGATCAATTGGTTGAGGAGTTTGGCTACACTGAGCCGAGCTTGGAGCAAATATTTTCTTTATTAGAACGTATCTCACCGCAAGTAGCTGAGCATGGAACTTTTAACTTCTGTTTGTCAAATGGCAAAGCTTTATTTAGTTATGCAACAACGAAGCTACATTGGCTAGTAAGGGAATACCCTTTTCAGCATGCACATCTCATTGATTTAGACGTTGAGGTCGACTTTAGTGAAGTGACAACACCTGAAGACAGAGTTGCTGTCATCACGACAGAACCTTTAACGCATAATGAAGCATGGACAGCGTATCAGCCTGGTGAAATGATTTTATTTCAAGATGGTAAATCAATAAAACACGCATTAACTCATATTGAGCGACTTGTAAGAGAAGCTGAAAACCCATCATTAAAAAGAGTAACCAAAGCTGATCAATATTAATTTCAATATAACTCTAATTAATAGTCTGCATATTATTTTCTTATGCTACTAAAGTTGTATTTTTTATACATATTTCAATAAAATTAAAGAGATAATTTTTCTTGTTGGTTAAAAAATACTTGAGTGTTTTGATTGGTGAAAATATTTAAATAAATATAAAACAATAGGTTAATTTATTTTAATTGGAAATACTTAAAATCTGACAAAAACGCTGTGTTTTTATTTACTCACTTTGTAGATATTATGCTCTTATTCAATAAAAAGTGTTGGTTTGGGGTTCGATATGGGTATGAAGTGGTCTGTCGAATATAATACAGGAATCGAGGTTATTGATGATCAACATCGACGTATTCTAGATTATATTAATGAAATTGCTGATTTAAAGCACTCCAATGATCGTATGAAAATGAAAAGTGTTTTAGACAATATTATTGACTATACTCAGTCTCATTTTACTTTTGAAGAAAGTCTTCAAGAAGAGGCGAACTACAAATATCGCGTTCCACATAAACGTGTTCATGACTTATTTATCAAGAAGATAGAGACATATCGTGAGCGTTTTGAATTAGGACATAACATTGATACTGAATTGCATGAAGTACTATCAAAATGGCTGATTAATCATATCCGTCATGATGATGCTGATTATGTGGGTGCAGTTAAAGAAAATATGATGGGTATTATTAAAGAAAATGAAAAGAAAAAAGGGAAGAATTGGTTTTCTAGATTTTTCTCATAATAATAAGAGAATAAAAAAATAATAAAAAAGACCCTCTATTAAATAAAAATAATACGATAGGCATGAGTGAGAAATAGAGGGTCGAATAAACATTATAATAATTAGTGCGCGGCAAACCATCTGAAATGATGGTTTGCCTTTTTATTTCGACATCTTTTGTTTTGATTTTCATGCTTGAGAAAGGCAAAATACATTGAATATTTCATTGCAAACACCATATAGCGCAATGAGTTCAAAGATTTTTCAAGGAATGCATTATGCAGGACACAACTCTGTCACGCTGGCTCACTCCAGTGATGGCATTTTGCTTATCATTTGTCATGATCACTACACTAGCACCGACAGTAGGGATTCAAATTGATCGTCAGTTTGATTTTTGGTTGCTTTGGTTAGGTACGATGATTTTATTGGCACTGCCAATTGGATATTTAGAAATTGCATTAGCAAAACGCTCGAAGGTAACGGCTTTACAAGCATTATCGAGTCTGACACGAGATGCTGATGCTTCACCTAAATGGCGTATTGTTGGGTGGTTGGCAGTTGTGTTTGTTCCTTTTTTTGCTGGTAGTGTTTTAACGACCGCTGCGCATTTGATCGGACAACAGTTCTCTTTAGATATTACGAGCCAAATTATTTTTGCAGTTTTAGCTGTTATTGCTGTGGGATTATCTTTTATTCCTCGTCAGTTTTTAATTGCTTTATCTGCACTTGGGGTACTTGCTGCGTTCGTTCTCGTAAATGTTATGGGAACACATCTACAAGCATGGCACTGGACTGGTGTTGAGTTTAAAGAGTGGGGCAATGCGACTGTTCTTGCGCTTGTAGCGACAGGTTTAGGTCTAGGGCTGTATTGGCAGACAAGCCTTGCTGATATTCAAAAACAAGATGCTGCGACATCTACAGCCTTACCTGTCTGGATTGCACAATTATTGGCTGTCATTGCTTTTGGATTCTTCTCTTTACATGCACAAATTCCAGCACTTGTTTGGATATTTGCAGCTGTGTCGTCAGCAGCTTTATTGATTCAGTTTGCTAAAGAGCAATTGGCTCAGCGTCAATTGGCGATGGCTGTGCAATGGTTGATCATTCTCGCTGCAATTGCAGTTTGGGCTGTACCACAAGTTGAATCACTTTTTAATATTGCGCTTATGTTATGGGGACTTGTGATTTGTTTAATCTATGCCATTTTTGCTGGTTGGATTATGAAAATCAGTCATTTGCGTAAAGCGATGAATTTTAGTAATGAGTTGTTCTATAACTTATGGCGTATTGCGGTTCGTTTAGTATTGCCATTATCAATCGTTGTCGCAATTGTGGCAGTTATTGGACAGATCTTCTAATGGAACACAAACAGCAGCATGTATCGGTTGCATTCGCAACTGAACAGCAGCAATTTCATATTACTGTTGATTTCATGAATGGAATGACAGCATTAGATGCTATTCATAAAAGTGGAATCGCTGAGCAGGTCGCATTACCTGAGCCCTTACAGTTGGGTATTTTTGGAAGCAAGATCGACGTGGATACTGTTCTCAATGCAGGTGATCGTGTTGAAATCTATCGTGCATTAACAATTAATCCCAAAGATATTCGGCGAAAACGTGCCGCAAAGAATCCTGTAGGAAGATTTGCCAAGGGCAATCGCTTTAGACCATCAAATTCATAAATAAAACCCCTCATGATCAATTCAATGAGGGGTTTCTTTTTATGTGAAAGTGGTTATAGTGGGGGCGCAGTCAAAATGGCTTCTTTTGATGCTGGTAAACCAGGTTGTGATTCTGGAATAGTATCTAAACCTTCGATGCGTTCTACGATGCCATTTCCATCAAAATAAACTTTTAAATGTTGACCATGTGCTGCTGGTATTTTTGCTTTTTTAGCATAAGTACCTGGAATGTAGTTATAAATGTAGTCCCAACGCAGTGGATTCAAAGGATCTGTTACAGTTGGACTACCAAGTAAGAAACGTACTTGTTGAAAGCTCATGCCTACTTGTACTTGAGATGCTTGTGCTTTGGTTAATGGAGTTCCCTGTGGAATATCGACTTTATACACACCAAAGACTGAACAACCGCTAAGTACTGAAGTGACGAATAACGTCAGCATGATTTTTTGCATTTTGCTACACTATCCTGATAAATGATGATGCATTTGGTTCAAGGATAGATCATACTGCATCTAAACTCTATTGCCTATTCCAACTTAAGATTTGTTGAGAGACCTTTTTTCATGCCTATTTCCAATCAAGACTTACGCAAAGCTGGACTTAAAGTTACCCTTCCTCGTATTAAGATTTTGGAATTATTAGAAAATTCAAAACAACATCATTTAAGTGCAGAAGATATTTATAAAACTTTGCTTGAGCAAGGTGAAGATGTTGGCTTAGCTACGGTTTATCGTGTTTTAACACAATTTGAAGCTGCAGGTATTATTCAGCGCCATCACTTTGAAAATAATCACTCTGTATTTGAGATCATGCAAGAAGATCATCACGATCATTTAGTTTGCTTGAATTGTAATAAAGTTGTTGAATTTACTAATGATATTATCGAGAAAGAGCAACATGCTGTAGCAGATCAACATGGATTTGCACTCACTGGACACTCTTTAAATTTATATGGCTACTGTAATGATGCAGAATGCCAAGAAGCTTATCGTAAAAAATAAGTGCGAATTATGCTTTATTTTCTTGTTCACTAAAAATGAACAAATAAAAAAGGAAGGTTACAAAAAACCTTCCTTTTTTTATGGGCTTAGCGCTAATTATTGGCCATCAAATGTAATGTTTTTACTTGCGCTCAATAATTGGTCTGAACCTTCTTCAGATAACTTAATGGTTAAACGTAAGTCATTTGGAGAGTCTGCATGTTTAAGCGCATCTTTATAGGTAATTTCACCTGCTTTATAAAGATCAAACAACGCTTGGTCGAAGGTTTGCATACCTAGCTCACGCGAGCGTTTCATTAGATCCTTAATCTCATGAATTTCACCTTTGCGGATATAATCTGCAAGGAGTGGAGTATTAATTAAAATTTCAATTGCAGCGCGACGTGAATTACCATCAGGCGTTGGGATAAGTTGCTGCGCAACTAACGCGCGTAGGTTTAGAGACAAGTCCATGTAAAGTTGGCTATGACGGTCTGCTTCAAAGAAGTGAATAATACGATCTAATGCTTGGTTGGCATTGTTCGCATGTAGTGTTGCAAGCACTAAGTGTCCCGTTTCTGCGAAAGCAATAGCATAGTCCATGGTCTCACGAGAACGAATCTCACCAATTAGAATCACATCTGGTGCTTGACGTAAGGTGTTCTTCAGTGCGACTTCAAATGAATCTGTGTCGATACCGACTTCACGCTGTGTGATGATACAGCCTGCATGTTGGTGTACAAATTCAATTGGATCTTCGATGGTAATGATATGGCCTTTCGAATTATGGTTACGGAAGCCAATCATTGATGCTAAAGAAGTTGATTTACCAGTACCTGTTGCGCCAACAAAAATAATGATACCGCGTTTGGTCATTGCAAGTTCTTTAAGAACTTCGGGTAATTTTAAATCTTCCATGCTTGGAATGTGCGTTTCAATTTTACGCAAAATCATGCCAGGCATATCACGTTGCTGAAATGCACTCACACGGAAACGTGCAGTTTTTTCACGGTTGGTAATCGCAAAGTTACATTCACGAGTTTCTGCAAACTCTTTACGTTGCTTATCAGTCATTACTGACTGAATAAGTTGACCAACAATTTCCCCAGACAATTTAGTTTTTGATACAGGTACGATCTGACCATTAATTTTCATTGATGGTTCAACATCAGCAGTGACAAATAAGTCAGATGCATTTTGCTGAATCATCAAATTGAGTAAATCATTAAAGTCCATGATATTTCTCTAATCCATTTATTTTTATAGGAATGATTCAGGCTGTTTAGCAACGGTACGGGCTGTTTGAGGGCTAATTAATCCCTTAGAAACTAAGGTTTTCAGGCTTTGATCTAGCGTTGTCATACCATAGTTAGCACCCGTCTGAATCGCTGAGTACATTTGTGCAACTTTGTTTTCACGAACAAGGTTACGAATCGCAGGAATACCAATCATAATCTCATGTGCAGCGACACGACCACCACCATTTTTCTTCAGTAGTGTTTGAGAAATAACGGCTTGTAATGACTCTGATAACATGGCACGCACCATGTCTTTTTCTTCAGCAGGGAATACGTCGATCACACGGTCAATGGTTTTTGCTGCAGAGGTGGTATGTAGCGTTCCAAATACTAAGTGACCTGTTTCTGCTGCAGTTAAAGCGAGGCGGATGGTCTCTAAGTCACGCATCTCACCGACCAAGATAATATCAGGGTCTTCACGGAGCGCTGAACGAAGTGCTTCGTTGAATCCATGTGTATCTCGATGGACTTCACGTTGGTTAATCAAACATTTTTTTGATTGGTGTACAAATTCGATTGGGTCTTCGACAGTTAAGATATGGTCATAGCGATTTTCATTAATATAGTCGATCATCGCAGCCAAAGTGGTTGATTTACCTGAACCTGTTGGACCTGTTACAAGTACAATTCCACGTGGATAATCACAAATTTCTTTGAAAATTGAGCCCAGACCTAAATCTTCCATCGTTAAAACTTTTGAAGGAATGGTACGGAAGACCGCACCAGCGCCGCGGTTTTGGTTGAATGCATTCACACGGAAACGAGCGATATTAGGTACTTCAAATGAAAAGTCTGTTTCTAGATCTTCTTCAAAATCACGACGTTGTTTGTCATTCATAATGTCATACACCAAACGGTGTACATCTTTATGTTCTAATGCAGGTAAGTTAATACGACGAACTTCACCATCTACACGAATCATAGGCGGCATACCCGCAGAAAGGTGTAAATCTGAAGCACCGTTTTTTACTGAAAAGGCGAGTAATTCTGTAATATCCATAATTTCCCCGAAACAATCAAAAATGTCTCATTATTTTGTAGAATAATATACGGCTTTCATTCTAGCTTACCAACACCTTATAGAATGCGAACGCAAAAAAAGATTTCATAAATGAGAACTGTGTCAATGAATCAATCGGAACAATCCCGCCAATCTGTTTTAAGTCAAATTGAACAAGCTTGTCAGCAAGCCCAACGTGATCCTGCAACAGTGCAATTGTTAGCCGTGTCAAAGACACATCCAAGTTTAGCGCTTAGAGAAATGTATGCCGTTGGACAGCGTAGTTTTGGTGAGAACTATTTACAAGAAGCACTGACCAAAATAGAAGAGTTACAAGATTTAGAGATCGAATGGCATTTTATTGGACATGTGCAGCGCAATAAAACCAAACATTTAGCTGAAAAATTTGACTGGGTACATGGGGTTGATCGTTTGATTATTGCGGAGCGTTTATCGAGTCAGCGCTTAGAATCTCAAAAAACTTTGAATATTTGTTTGCAAGTGAATATTGATGGGCAAGATTCCAAAGATGGTTGTCAGCCAGAAGAAGTTAGTGAGTTAGTTAAACAAATTAGCCGACTTCCAAATATCCGTTTACGTGGTTTGATGGTGATTCCTGCGCCTGAAAATCATGCTGCATTTGCAGATGCCAAAGTCCTATTTGAGCAAGTAAAATCTCAACATGCACAGCCACAAGACTGGGATACTTTAAGTATGGGGATGTCTGCTGATTTAGATGCTGCAATTGCAGCTGATTCAACGATGGTAAGAGTAGGGACGGCGTTGTTTGGAAAAAGAAGTTAATTAATACTTAGAATTAAATTGTAGATAATAATTAAATATGTAGAATGTCTAGTTTAAAAATGAGTTGCAATAATTTTTAATGCAATCTTTTTTAACTATATTAAAATTATTTTAAAATAAGATTGATTTTGAGTTACTCAATCTTATTTTTTAAATCATTTTTCAATTCATTTAGTATTAGAAAACTTATAGAGTTATATCATGAATAGAATTTTAATGGCATCTTTGTTGATGTTAGTTGTTGTCCTTTCTGGTTGTGTTACGACAAGAGGATTAGTAACCCTAGCAGATCCTAAAGTAACAGCTCAACCAGAGAATCTAAATAAAACAGCTATTATCAAAATTGTAGAAGATGATCGAGTGTTTGAGGAAAAACCAAAAACGCCAAATATTCCTTCATTAAAAGGTGGATTAGAGAAAGCAACAGCAGACGATAAAGCAAAGGCTATAGCAAGAAAAAGAAATGGTTATGGTAAAGCGCTTGGAGATATTATGCTGCGTGATGGTACTGTAGCTTCTACAGTCGAAAAGCGAGTCGTCAGTGCTTTAAATCAATCAGGATATCGAGTTGTACCTGCATCAGAAGCAAACTACCAAAATGCAGATTTAGTGATCTCAGTGAAAATTGATAAATTTTGGTCGTGGGTTGAGCTTGGATTCTGGGCTGCTAAATTAAATACTGAAATAGAAACTACTATTTTAAACGACAAAGAACCAGCAAAAAAAATTGTGGTTGAAACAAAAATAACGAAATCGCTTCAAGCTGTGACAGGGGCTATGTGGATTAAAAATACTAATCTTGCTTTAGATGATTATGAAGCTAAATTAGTGAATAAGCTAAAAGAGAATAATTAAAATAAATAATGCTCTACTTTCGAGCGTTAAATTTAATCTATTCGATTAAAAATTTGAGATAAAGACTTTTAACTTCTAGCTATATTAAACTAAAGTTAAGAAAAGCCTCGGTAGAATATCGAGGCTTTTTAATATTATCCAATTACCTCAACCCGACTTGAACCTGAACCAATGGGTTGTACCTGAATCTGTACAGGAATCCGTTCATGCATTTCTTGAATATGGGAAATTAAAATCACTTTTCGTCCCTGACTTTGTAGTTGATCAAGCGCATTCATGACCATATGAAGCGAAGATGCATCGAGAGTCCCAAAGCCTTCATCAATAAATAAAGATTCGATTTTCATTGAACCAGAAGCCATATTGGCAATCGCTAAAGAAATTGCCAAGGCAGTCAGGAACGATTCACCACCAGACAATGAAGCCACAGAACGAGTTTCACCATCCATATCATGGTCGATAATGGCGAGACTCAGCGAATTATCCAAGCGCTTTAATGTATAGCGTTGAGACAACATCGCTAATTGTTGGTTGGCATATTCGAGCAAAATATCCAAGTTATATTGCTGTGCTAAATCTCGGAATTCTTTACCCTTAGAATCGCCAATCAGACTAGAGATTTTATTCCAGCGATGTTCTTGCTGTTGAACCTGCTGGATTTGCTCGGCAAATTGTTTTTGTTTCTCAATGCTACGCTGATGTAACTCAAGTTGAACTTTTAATTGATCTCGCTGATCTGTTGCTTGCTGCAAAACTTCTTGATTGGTATTTATCAATTCAGTGAGTTGTTCAACCTGAATATTCGGTTCTGATTGAAGATGTGTATTCAACTGTTCTTGGATAGTTCTTAGTGCAGAATTTACTTCACTGAGCGTACGATCTGCTTGCT
Source organism: Acinetobacter venetianus RAG-1 = CIP 110063 (assembly GCF_000368585.1). Classification (GTDB taxonomy): domain Bacteria; phylum Pseudomonadota; class Gammaproteobacteria; order Pseudomonadales; family Moraxellaceae; genus Acinetobacter; species Acinetobacter venetianus. The sequence continues at coordinate 1,689,934 of NZ_KB849558.1, read as the reverse complement.
GTATTGCACTCCGAATCTGCTGTTCTTGAGCTGATGAAATCGCAACTAATTCGTTGAGTTGATCTTCTGCAAAATTTTGATATTGAGCTAACCAACTGTTAATTTCAGTTTTACATTGTTCCGAAGACGCATGATTCTGTTGCTGTTGTGATTTGAGTTGATCGAGTACGTTTTTCTGTTGTTCAAAATTTTGACGAGCCTGTTCAAAACTCTGCTTTAACTGCTGATATTGGTTTTGTAAGTGCTGACGTTGTTGATCATGCTGTTGTAACCATTCATTGGCTTTGATTTTAGTTGAACCTGTCATGGTCAAGATTAGTTGATTGGCAGCATCAGTATTTTGTTTGCCTTTAATTTCGATGTCTTTTAGCTGTTGTGCACATTCAACTTGTTGAGTGGTAAGTCCTACCAAATTGCTCTTTAATAAAATTAGCTGCTGATCGAATTGGTCTTTCTGTTTGGTGAGTGATTCCGCATGTTCTATTTGTTGGCTGCGTTGTTGCAATGCGTGTAAGACTTGTTGTGAGAATGACACGCCTTGCTTAGACCAAGAGGTTTTATCGTCTGTCTTGAGACAGTCCACGATATGATGAATCTGTTGTTGTAAGTGTTGTACGGTCTCAAGTTGATGACGGGTATTCTGAATATTTTGATTGAGCGTATGCTGATCTTTATTGGCTTGGTTAAGTTGTTGTAATTCCTTTTCAAGCTGTTGTTGAGCCTGCGTCGACTCTAAAATGAATGTTTGCATCTTATTCGTGATGTCATGCTCACTGAGATTGAAATCGAGTTGAATATTCGTCTGTGATACATGCTGTTGTAACACTTGATCATGTGTTTTTAATTTTTCATTCAACTGCTGTAACTGTTGTTGCAATTGAGTTTGTTCAGTATGGCTTTGGGTGAAGTGTTGTTGTGTATTTTGCCAAAGCTGGAAAAGCTGTTGTTCTTGTTGAATTGCTTGTTGTTCTTGTTGTTGCTGTAATTCATATAGCGCTTTAGAGATTTGACTCTCATCATCACGATAAGGATGCTCGGTACTGCCACAGACTAGACAGGCTTCGCCGTGTTTGAGTTCAGCACGTAGATGTTCAATATTTTCAGCATGCAGTAGACGTTGTTGTTGCAAAACCTGTTGTAGTTTCTCGCGTTCAGTTTTAGCAGCGTGATAATCTTGTTCAGTTTTTTTGCTGCGTTGTTCTAGCTGTTGAGATTGATTTTGCGCAGCGTCAAATTTGTTTTGAGAAGAAACAACTTCATTTTTTAATTCAAAATACTGCTGAAGTTTTTGTTGAATTACATCCAATTGATTAAGGCGAAGCTGTTGAGCTTCTTTTGATTTCAATTGCTGCTCAATACGCTGTTCAATGTGTTGGGTTGTGCCAAATTTCGCGATTAAACTGTCGAATGTATTTTGATCTTGCTCAAGTTTCGCTTGTGCTTGTTGAATAGAACCGAGCGCATTTTCTACTTTTTGATATTGCTGAATAAATTGCTTGAGTTGTTGAATATGGGCATTTAAACCTTTATCTAAAGGCGCGTATTGAGCACTGTGTTCTAACTGTTCTAAACAGGTCGTATGTTGCGTAATTAAATTTTTAATGCGTTGTTCAAGCTGTTGTTGTTGCTCAATGAGTGGTTGCTGCTGGCTTTCCAGTTGAGTCAGTCGATTTTTAGTGTTGTTATAGTTTTCTTTAATATGTTCACGTTTTTGCAAATATACTCTTAAATCGACAAGTTCTGGTTGATACTTTTGTTCGAAATCTTGAAATTGATTGAGTGTAGTGTCGGCTTGTGTATACAGCGATTTCTGTTGCTCAAATTGAGTCGTTAAGGCACTAAACTCATGATGCTTTTGTTGAATCTGTGGTGTGAGTTGTTGCAATGTTTTTTGCAACTGTTGCTCTTGAAATACAACAGGGCGTATCTCAGCAAACTGTTCTAATTGACCCAGTAATTGGCGATCTTTGGTAATGGTTTCTTGTGCTTTAAGTTGCTGATCATACTGTTGTTGTTTTAATCCAATTTCATTGTTGATTTTATCTCGTTGCTCAAACCATTGCTGTTGTTGTTTGAGGTGATTTTTTTCAATTTCAAGCTGTTGAACCTGCTGTTGTTTTTGTTGAAAATGGTTCTGTAATTCAGCAACTTCTTCATCTGAACGGATGTCGATATGACCCAGTATATTTTCCAGTTGTTTGCGTTGATTGCTGATATCACGGGTTTTTTCAAAAGCCAATTGTCCAATCTTGGCGAAAATACTAGAGTTGGTGAGATATTCTAATAATTCACCACGTTCATTATCACGTGCTTTTAAAAATGCGGTCACTTCGGATTGCGCGAGTAACACGGCACGGGTGAATTGTTCAAAACTGAGTTGGGTAATGTGTTGAATATGATTTTCTACGGCTTTGGTTTTATCTGCAATCACCACACCATCAGTCAGGCATTTTAATGACCGTTGTACACTTTGTAGTTTGCCATTTGGGTTTTCACGGGCGCGTTTAATTTCCCAACGTGCTTGATAATGTTTTTGATCCTGAGCAACAAAACACAGTTCAGCAAAACCATGTCCCGTCCCACGACGTAATACTGTCAAAGGGGAATTAGTCAGCAGCTCTGAACCATCAACATCGACCAGTTTGCCATCGCTCGATTTAAGACGAGGAATTTGATTGAACAAAGCTAAACACATCGCATCAAGTAGTGTAGATTTACCTGCGCCTGTTTTGCCGACAATGGCAATTAAACCAGCACTTGCCAGTGGTTCGCTTTCAAAATCAATAAAATGTTCACCTGCAAGAGATGCCAAATTTTTAAGTCGAATCGATAAAATTTTCACGGCAAATCCTTAAACAGTCTGATCATCTTCAAGTTGTTTTTGTGCTTCAGCAACGAGGCTCATAAAGTCTTTGATAACTTCACTATCGTTGTCATATCCTTTTTTCTCCCAAATTTGTTCGAAAAGCTTTTCAGGTGTTGGCGGTTCTAAATTGATACTTTGCTTAGTTTCAGTTGAGTTTTCAGTAGACAAATACTGTCTTGAAATGCGTACCAAGCGATAACGATCTTTAGGTAGCGCATCTTCAAATTGTTGTCTTAAATTGGGTTGTGGTGGTGTGGCAGTGTGGTATTCGATATCGACATATTCTCGGTGATCAATGTTTTCGATGGGTTCATTGGGTAAATTTTTAAGACGCTGCATGACTTCATTCAATTCGCCTTTGATTTTATGCAACTGAATTGATCGTGGAATCGCAATGGCATCAAAAGAAAATTTATTTTCAACATTTGCTGAGTCAATTGTGACATCGACCACTTGATGTTTGTAGTTAATTTCACTAAAGGAAAGTGGGATTGGTGAGCCGCTATAGCGAATATGAGGATGTTGAACTTTCTGCGGTTTATGCAAATGCCCAAGTGCCACATAATCAATACTGTCGTCGAATAAAGTAGTCGAAAGTGCTTCTTCATTGCCAATAATAATTGGTCGTTCTGAATCGGAAGTTTCTCCACCTTGCATATGTGCATGTGACATTAAAATCAGTGCTTGGTCATCTGTTTTACGATGTTTAGCTTCTTCAATTAATTGTTGATGTAAATAAGCAATCGCATTTTGGCTGTTGGTGGTGTGTTCATTAAACCCAGTGATTTCTGCTGAACGCAAGAAAGGTAGGGCAATACACCATGCCACAATCTGTTTTTGCTCATCATAAATCGGTAAAATTAAACGCTCCAAGTCGAGGCTTTTGTCTTGATTCCAACGAATCACGCCGACGGTTTTGGCATTATATTTTTCTAATAAAGGCTCAACTTGTTCGATACGATAACCTGAGTCATGATTACCTGCAATCATTAAGGTTTGCATCTGTGGCGCAAGATCATGCGCATCTGCAAGGAATTGATAAAGTTGTTTTTGTGCTTGTGAACTTGGATTGATGACATCAAAAATATCACCCGCGATCAGTAGCGCATGCGGTTGTTTTATTTTGATCTGTTCCAGTAACCATGCAAGAAATTGTTCATGTTCATATTGGCGTGAGTGGTTATAAAAAAACTGTCCCAAATGCCAGTCAGACGTATGAAAAAAACGCACAGTCATGAAATAGAAAATCCCTATTTTTGAATAAGGATAAGGTAGCATAAATTGGTACTTAAAATAGGATCGTGTTATCTGAATGTATGAGGGAAGATCAAAGCCATAAAATAAAAGCCCCAAATTATTTACATAATTTAGGGCATTTTGCTGTCAGATTAATGATGCATATCACTTTCCATTTTCCACGGTAATGTGCTTGGTGAAATATGCAAGAAGTGAAGATATTTCTCAAACTGATTTAAAATATCATTGATAAGAGAACTTTGATCGAAACCATACACATCATACGCTCGACCACCACGAAGTAAGAAAACCTCAGCGCGATAATATTTTTCTTGATCAGCGTATTCTTTACGCTTCAAGTCTTTCATGTAGCTTGGAATCGTATATTCACACATCCTAACCTCGTAGATAAATTCAACATTATCGAGTTCGGATAGTCTGAGTTGTACTCGCGTATTGACTTCATCGTAAATCACTTCAAAGGGCCAATCTTTATCTTGGAAACCTTGTTTTACTGCTTCCATACTTTGATAAGCCGTTGTTGCGATAAATTGGCTCACTTGTTGCTGAGTTGGGAACGTTACAAGACAGTGTAGACGACGTTGAATTAAGGATTCTGTATCATCACTTTTTTCAGGGGCGTGTTGGGTCGGTTGATGGTGAGTTAAGCTTGCATTGCGATGTTGTTCAATCACCAAGGCTCGGCACATTCCAATAATTGCAATCAACATAATGATGGTAAAGGGCAGCGCACTGACAATAGAGGCCGTTTGTAAAGCCGTTAAACCACCAGCAAGTAGTAATGCTGAAGCAATTAATCCTTGTGTGGTCGACCAGAAGATACGTTGCCAAATCGGAGTATCTGTTACTCCGCCAGAGGCAAGGGAATCAATCACTAATGAGCCTGAATCTGCTGAGGTTACGAAGAACGTAATAATTAAAATAACACTGAGAAAGGATAATAAAGACGTGAGTGGCAAATGTTCATAGAGCTTAAATAAGGCAATTGCTTTATCTTGTTGAACATCTTGCACCAGTGAGCGATAACCCTCGACCATAATCATATGCAGAGCGGTATCACCGAAGACTGAAAACCATAAGAACGTGAAAAAGGTTGGAATGAGCATAATACCGACAATAAACTGTCGAATGGTTCGTCCACGACTAATTTTCGCAATAAAGATACCAACAAATGGTGCCCATGAAATCGTCCAGCCAAAGATGAATAAAGTCCAGTTTCCGATCCAGTCATTTGATGTATAGGCTTGTAAACTAAAAGTTCGTTCAACTAAATTACTGAGATAGCTTCCTGTATTTTCAACAAATGTTTGTAAAATAAATAAGGTTGGGCCAACAATAAATACAAACAACATGAGCGCAACAGCAAGTCCAATATTAATAATGGAGAGTCGCTTAATGCCTTTATCCATACCTGCAACAACGGAAAAAGTTGCCAACAGTGTGATAATTAAAATGGTTGCAATCTGCACAGGCGTGCTAATTGGGATAGAAGGGAATAAGTAATTCATCCCCGTATTAATTTGCGTTACAGATAATCCTAAGGTCGTGGCAATCCCGAATAAAGTTCCTAGAATTGCAAAGGTATCAACGGTATGTCCCATCCAGCCATTAATGTGATTTCCAATTAAGGGGAATAATGTCGAACGCATTGCCAGTGGTAGGCCATGACGAAAAGTGAAATAGGCAAGTGATAAGCCAACTACGCCATAGATGGCCCAGATATGGAAACCCCAATGGAAATAGGCGATTTGCATGGCTTGTTTTGCGGCATCTACGCTTTCTGGTGTCCCTTGAGGTGGCTGACTAAAATGCAAAACAGGTTCGGCCACCCCAAAGAATAAAAGCGCAATACCATAACCTGCTGAAAATAGCATCGCGAACCATGATAAAAAACTATATTCTGGCTCAGCGTGATCAGGGCCTAATCTGATATTTCCCCAGCTACTCATTGCGATCCCAACAATAAAAATAAGAAATGTTGCGACGGCTAACATGTAGAACCAACCAAAAGTATGGGTTACATAGTTAAGAACTTCTGAGAAAAATTGACCTGCTAATTCTGGATTACTGATTGTTCCAAATAGCACGAAGACAATGACGATAACGGCTGGAATAAAAACAGGAAGTAAGATTGCTGTTTTAAAAAATCCTTTTGTTTCTGTAGTGGAAGTCATACAAAACCTTTCCTTTCGATATTTTTCTTAAATTTTTTAAGTCGATAGAGGGTTCGTATAACATCATTGATAGATGATAATGCGTTTGAATCTATAAGAATAAGTGTGTGCTTTGCTCGACATCATTTTCTTCATATTGACTATAATAACGTCAAAATGATGATGCGACAAATCAGTGCACATGGTTGAAATGGTCAGGCGAAGTTAAAAGTTGATCCGTTTAGTTTGAGAATTCAGACATATTTTTATATTGATTTTATCGAGCTAAATTTTGAAAAACTAAATTAAATCAGTATTTAATGAAGTTTGTATTAAAAAAAATCACTGTTTATTCATTTTCCTAATCAATGCAAAAATACCTAAAATATGATGATTGAAATACTTTTAATTAAATCAAAAAAAGAGTTGTGTTGAAGCCAAAAAATCTACAAGACATACATTGAAGATATTTAAACCATCAATTAGTTTGTTACCGAGATGATGATTACAAAGAGGAAAATAAAATGAGCTTAGGAAAAGTAAGCCGAGAAATAATGGGACATATTATGTTGATCGGCTTAGATCGGGTCGCAAAGCGTAATGCTTTTGACAGTCATATGATTGCCGATTTATCCCTAGCCTTAACTGAATATGAAAATAATCCTGAATTGCGTTGCGCCGTGATTTTTGCACATGGTGATCATTTCACTGCGGGTTTAGATCTGGTCGAATTACAACCGAAAATTCCACAAGGAATTTTTAATTTTGAGGAAGGTCAAGTAAATCCTTGGGGTGTGAGTGGACGACATAGAACGAAACCTATTGTTGTCGCCGTACAAGGCTTTTGTTATACCGCAGGCGTTGAGTTAATGCTCAATGCGGATGTAGTGATTGCAAGTGAAGACACCATATTTGGACAGCTTGAAGTATTACGTGGAATTATGCCATTTGGTGGCGCGACAGTAAGATTTGTACAAGCAGCAGGTTGGCAAAAAGCGATGCCATATTTGTTAACGGGTAAAACCTTTGATACCCAAACAGCAGATAAACTTAATTTGCTTTCGGAGATCGTTGAAAAAGGTAAACAGCTAGATCGCGCTATCGAGGTAGCTCAAGAAATTTGTATTGCCGCACCTTTGGCAGTACAGGCCTTATTGGCATCAGCAACCGATGCTGTAACCGAAGGACAGATGTTTGCATTTCAGAAAATGGATAGTTATCTCAAACCGTTATTTTCATCTCAAGATGCCCAAGAGGGTGTAAGGGCTATGCTTGAAAGACGACTACCTGATTTTAAAGGAAAATGAAGTTTAAGTTTTTCTGATTGTTTATATAACATATTGGGATGACCGGTTTATTTGGCATTTTCATCGACCTCGCAAATCCCAAATACATTGTGATCCAAATCGACAAAATAGCCTTGCCAGCAACGATTTGGTATCGCAAATTTTGGCATAGCAACAGTACCGCCTAAATTTAAGATTTTATTTGCCGTTTCATCAAAGTTTTCAACTTGAATGGAGCAAGTAAAAGCATTGGTACCACATTCCATAGGTGGTATAGCAACAGGCCGTTGTAATAGACCATCGTGGATTCCATCTGTTTCGATACGATAATATTCAATTGGAAGCCCCTCGATTTTTTCGAAATGCCAATCAAACACAGATTGATAAAAATGGATGTCACGCTTTGGATCTGAAGACTGAATTTCAAAATAAATAAGATGATTCATATTTTTATCCTTGTTATTTTTGTTGGTGATAAAAAATAAAAACCGACGATTCGAGTGATGAGAAATCGTCGGTCAAAATCTTTATTAAAGGTTTTGGCTGCTAACAAAACCTTTGCCAAAGATGGAGAGTCATAATGAAAGGTCACCGAAAAATATTGCGGATGCCGTGCAATGAACATTCGGTTGCTGCGACCTTGTACCCTATATAACGCTGCTCGATGAGGATTGGTTGACATAAAAATGAAAAAAAAGAGAAAAAAATTTATAATTATTTTTCAAAGCCGATTCTATTAGGTTTATCTTTATGATTTCATTGCGTTTGTACTATATTTGGTTTTTTATTATTTGTCTGCTTGCAACTTTGATAGCTGGTATCTTGGCTGCAATTTTACCGAATAGTGTAGGCGGTGTGTTAACAGCGATTCCTTATTTGATCGCGATAATTTTTGTTTTATTCAGATTTCTAAAAAAACAGCGTCGTGCGCCAACACCTCAAGAGAAAAAACGATTAACACTGGGCTTTACTTTGATCTTTTGGGGGTATAACGCTTGTGGTTTATTGCTTGGTTTATTTATCTTTGCACGTAAAGACCCTGAAATTTGGCAGAACTTTTTATTGTATTTAAAACAACCTGCATTTTTATTGACAGTTTTAGCCATGTGGTTCGTCATTGCCGTTCCATTATTTTTGATTACTTTTTGGTTTTATGGCCCACAAGCTCAACGAATGGCGAACAAGATGTTTAATACGCACTAAAAAAGTTCACTTGTAATTCACTTTTATTTTGCTAAGACTACAAATACACATAATTTTTGATAGGTCGTGAGATGCAAAAATTGACTGTATTGGTAACGGGAGCAAGTGGTTTCATAGGTTCCCATCTTTTAGCTTATTTATTGGAAAGACAATATAAAGTCATCGCATTGACGCGGCAAAGGAATAAATCATCGGATCATCCTGATCTGTATTGGGTGAATCATTTTGAGCAAATAGAGACGACACAAATTGATTATGTTGTAAATCTGGCAGGGGAGAATATTGGCGCTAAGCGTTGGACTGAAAGTCGTAAACAACAGCTGATTGAAAGCCGTGTTGCAATGACGCAAAAACTGTATGAATGGCTAGATGTACATCAAATCTTCCCCAAGTGCATTATTTCTGGTTCTGCAATTGGTTATTACGGCATTGATCCAAATGAACAATGGGCGGTAAGTTGCGATGAAAATACACCGCCCCAAGCTATATTTATGTCTGAACTTTGCCAAAAATGGGAGCAAATGGCGCTCAAATTCACTGCACAAAACACCAAAATCATTCGTTTGGGGGTTGTGTTTGGTCATGGTGGAATTCTGCCGCAAATGTTACTGCCCATTCGTTTAAATACCGTGGGGCGAATTGCATCTGGAAGACAGCCGATTGTATGGATTCATATCCAAGATGTGCTTAGCGCAATCGAATTTTTATTCACATCTGATCAAGCACAAAAAGTCTATAATTTGGTTGCACCTGAGCAATCAAATCAGCAGCAATTTGTAAAAGTTGCGGCAAAAATTTTAAAGCGTAAGCCGCTACTGCCAATGCCTAAATGTATTTTTGAATTGATGTTAGGTGAACAGTCTCAATTGATTTTAAATGGTCAATTTGTTGAACCCAAAGCTTTGGTTGAGTATGGTTTTCAATTCCAATATCCAACACTTGAATCAGCCCTCAAAGACATTTTAACTCGTCATCAATAATGTTTTTTCTAAGCGGCTAGGTGAATAGGTGCTGGGATTGACAATGGTATTTTGTTCTAAAATCAATTGGCGTAGTAAAAGGGCAGAGCCAGAACCCATACATAGTCCGTTGCGAAAATGTCCAAAGTTTGCCCAAAGGTTTTCGATATCAGGCATTTGACCAATATAAGGAATACCTTTAGGCGAGCTTGGGCGTAGACCAGCCCAACGCTTTACAATTGGAAACTGCGCAAGTTCGGGCACCATTTCTAAGCAAGCATCTAAAATATTCTGTTGTGTTTGCCTATCGGTACTTGTATTGAAACCAACTTCCGCCATGCTTGAGCCACATACGATATGCCCATCTTGGCGAGGAATCAGATACATCACACGATTCATGCACATGGTAGGTAACCAGTTTTCGGGTGTTTTGAATAATAGCATTTGCCCTTGAACTGGATGAACTGGAATTTCTCGTTGCAGTTGTTCTAGCCAATGCTGACTCCATGCGCCTGAAGCCAGTACCACATGGTCTGCATAAAAACGCTGTCCGTCATTGAGTTGTATGCCTTGTGCTTTATGATTTTGAATCAGTAGCTTTTCAATTGGACAATGTTCAAAAAATTGAACGAGGGGATGTTGTTTTAAATAGCGAATCAGTGATTGCAATAGTCGTGGATTACGCACATTGGATAATTGTGGGAAATAAATCGCTTGTTGAAATTGTGCCGAAATATGCGGATTAACATGTTCTAATTTTTCTCTATTTAATAAATGAGCCTGTTGCATAGGTTCATTAAATTGAGTTGCATAATCGAGACCAACTTTAAAATCTTCCTGATCAAAAATCAGCATGCCTGTATCGTGGATTTGAAAGTCGATTCCTGTAATCGGCAGCAGCTTTTCATTCCATATTTGGTACAGAGATTTACCATGTTGAGCAAGTTGATTGACCTCTGGTGCATATCGCCAAGGGTACATCGGAGAAAGGATTCCTCCACCTGCCCAAGAAGCAGCTTGCCCCGCTTGCTGTTGATCAAAAATGTCGACTGAACAGCCTTGTTCAACAAGTTCTAATGCGGTCATTAATCCGCTGATACCCGCACCAATGATGGCAATATGCATGTTAACCAGTTTTATTTGCTTAATTTGGGTGAGCGCCCAAATTTGATCTAAATTAATAAGAATAAATACGGCGGAGTCTTGCCGAGTTCTCAATCTATTCTATGCTTAGCCTTCAGCTAGACTTACTTTGGTTTGCCCTGAGAAGCGTTTGAAGCTTCGTAAGAGCAAAGGCATTGTCATCCGCAAAACTCGTTGTTTACCATCAACTCGTTTAGTTAATCGCAGAAACATCATTCTTTTAATGTTGTCCTGTCTCAAACAATTGCGGATGACGTTTCCGAGTATCCAATTTCAGTATAAGGTTTTATACCAAAATCAGATCAATCATTTCATCTCTTTCAGTTTACGCGCTGCATCTTCAGCGAAATACGTCCAAATCCCATCAGCACCAGCACGACGGCAGCACATTAACGACTCTAGAATGACACTTTCAGATAACCAGCCATTTTGAATCGCACCCGCAAGCATGGCGTACTCACCACTGACTTGATAGATAAAAGTTGGCACACCAAACGTATCTTTTACTTCACGGACAATATCTAAATAAGGCATACCTGGTTTGACGATCACCATGTCTGCACCTTCTTGAATATCAAGGGCGATTTCATGCAGTGCCTCTGCACGGTTGCTGACATCCATTTGGTAATTATATTTATTGCCGCCTTTTAGATTGCTGGCAGAACCAACTGCATCACGGAATGGACCGTAGAAACTTGAGGCATATTTAGCCGAATACGCCATGATATTGGTATAAATAAAACTATTTTGTTCAAGCGCTTGGCGAATTGCACCAATACGACCGTCCATCATATCACTTGGTGCAACGACATCTGCACCCGCAGCTGCATGGCTAAGTGCTTGCTTCACGAGGCATTCAACTGTTTCGTCATTGAGCACATAACCTGTCTCATCAATGATACCGTCCTGACCATGTGTTGTATAAGGATCAAGTGCACCATCAGTAATGAGTACCATTTCTGGCAATTCTTTTTTTAGTAAGCGACAGGTTGTTTGTACTAAACCATTTTCATCCCATGCCGCTTCCGCTGTTAGGCTTTTGTCTTCTTGTGGCGTGACTGGAAATAATGCAAGCTTTGATACACCCAGTTCCAGTAAGCTTTCTGCTTTTTTTAACAGCAAGTCAGCTGATAAGCGTTGCACATTTGGCATGCTTGGAATGTCTTGCGTTTGTTGCTGTCCTGGTAATACAAATACTGGATAAATCAGGTGATTTGCTGTGAGTTGTGTTTCGCTGACCATGGCACGAAGTTGGTCATTTTTACGGATACGGCGCATGCGCGTCGCTGGGAAAGCTGGGCGATTGAACGTATAAGTCATAACAATCTCGATGTTCAGTATTACACTATAGGAATTATTGAATCATTTAAGTCATGCTAGGGGAGAAAACTTAGCGGCTTAGATCAATTGAAAAACCTAGCTATTGTAGCCCCATATTTTAAAGTTTGTGCAAAATAATGGGGCATTTATCGTTCCCTTGGATGTTAGCAGCGTATGAATGATGTAAAGAGAAACTGGACTGGAAATATTCAATTAGGTGCAAAGGCAGATCATGACATGGTCTTGAAGCAGCTTTGTAAAGCATTTAATGCCTGTCCTTTTTTTAAGTACAGTGGCATGGTCATGCGTGTCGTTGATGATCAGATTGAAGGATATTTTGAAATGCAGCCTGAGTTGGTAGGAAATGTCGCATTTCAAATTTTACATGGTGGAGTTGCTGCAACAATGTTAGATAGCATTGGTGGTGTTGTTGCAATGGAACAGCTCTATCGCCGTGCAACGCCTGAGGATTTACCCGATACCATCAAAAAAGTGTCGCGTTTGGCGACAGTTGATATGCGTGTGGATTATCTTGCGCCGGGTCGTGGAAAATATTTTATTGCTCGAGCAGAAACTTTACGTTTAGGACGTAAAGGTTGCACTATGAGAATGACGATGGTCAATGATGAAGGGAAACCGATTGCAACAGCAATTGCTTCATATGCATTTTAAAAAATAGACCAATAATTAAAGCGTCTCAGACGCTTTTTTTATATTTGTATATAAGTTTTACCGAAAATAATTATCAAAATATAAGAATTGAACGCACCAGTTATTTTTTTTATTCTCGCTATGTGATTTTTTGTCGTTAGAATGCTTTTAAATTTTTTGCTCGAATTTTGACCTGTTGTTTTAACATTCGGTTAAGTTTTTAAAAATAGACTGATCGGCTGATTAAACCAAAAGTTAAAATTTTCTTTAATTTTCAGGAATAACTTATGAGTGACGCCCAAGCGAATCAACAAGATGCTGCTTTAAATTCGGCATCAGATGATGCAATGAAAGCAAAACGTAAAAAGTTTTTAGGATTTTTTGCAATCATTCTTATTCTTGCAGCAATTTTGTATGGCATTTGGGCGATTTTCTTCAATCATTCTGTGACTACAGATAACGCTTATGTAGGGGCGGAAACTGCACAAATCACTTCGATGGTGAATGGTCAAGTTGCCGATGTTTTGGTTAAAGATACGCAACAAGTGAAACAGGGTGATGTACTGGTTCGCATTGACGAGCGTGATGCAAAAATTCAATTGGCACAAGCTCAAGCTGAATTGGCAAAAGCGCAACGTCAATATAAACAGAGTCAGGCAAACAGCAGCTCACTTAACTCGCAAGTTGTGGTTCGTAATGATGAAATTACCAGTGCTCAAGCGCAGGTAACCAAAGCACAAGCAGATTTTGATCGTGCTACGCTAGAATTAAAGCGCCGTAATGAACTGGCAGCTTCTGGTGCAATTTCAAAAGAAGAATTGAGTAAAGCACAAAGTGCTGTATCAACAGCAAAAGCAAGTTTGGATTTAGCTCAGGCTGGATTGGCTCAAGCAACGTCAAGCCGTAAAGCAGCTGAAAGTACTTTGGCCGCAAATGAAGCATTGATTCAAGGAGTCAATGAATCATCTACACCTGATGTTTTGGTTGCTCAAGCCCATGTTGAACAAGCTAAATTGGACTTAGATCGTACTGTGATAAGAGCACCAGTCGATGGTGTTGTAACACGTAAAAATATCCAGATTGGACAGCGTGTAGCACCCGGTACAGTGATGATGTCAGTGGTTCCTATTGCTGCGCTTTATGTTGATGCGAACTATAAAGAAAGCCAACTTGCGAAAGTAAAAGCAGGGCAGAAAGTTACACTCAAATCTGATTTATACGGTGATGATGTTGTTTACCACGGTGTAGTTCAAGGCTTCTCTGGCGGTACAGGCGCCGCATTTGCTTTGATTCCGGCTCAGAACGCAACAGGTAACTGGATTAAAGTCGTACAGCGTTTACCTGTACGTATTTCTCTAGATCCAAAAGAGCTTGCTGAACATCCACTGCGTGTCGGCTTGTCGATGGAAGCGGATATTGACCTTACATCGAAGTAATTAGCCATGAAAACGCAAACACCTTTTGCAGAACTGAGTGGCGGACGATTACTACTTGCAGCATTTGTTATCGCACTCTCAAACTTTATGGTGGTCTTAGATACCACCATTGCCAATGTATCTGTACCCCACATCACAGGGAACTTAGCTGTTTCAAGTTCACAAGGGACTTGGGTTATTACGTCCTATGCTGTTGCCGAAGCAATTTGTGTTCCTTTAACTGGTTGGTTGGCTGGACGCTTTGGGACGGTTCGGGTCTTTGTCTTTGGACTGATTGGTTTCACTATTTTTTCATTCCTCTGTGGTTTAGCGACGTCACTGGAAACGTTGGTATTTTTCCGTATAGGTCAAGGGCTTTGTGGTGGTCCACTGATGCCACTCAGCCAAACCTTACTCATGCGTATTTTCCCTCCAGAAAAACATTCACAAGCCATGGGAATGTGGGCAATGACCACTGTCGTTGGCCCAATTTTAGGTCCGATTTTGGGCGGCTTAATCAGTGATAATTTGTCGTGGCACTGGATTTTCTTTATCAACATTCCTGTCGGTATTTTCTGTGTCTTAGCTGCGATACGCTTGCTTTCTGTTGCTGAAACCAAAACTGAAAAATTACGTATTGATGCCATTGGCTTGGGCTTATTGGTGTTGTGGATTGGCGCATTGCAACTCATGCTTGATCTTGGGCATGAGCGGGATTGGTTCAATAGCAGCAGCATTATTATGCTTGCTCTGATCGCTGTTGTTGGCTTTATCGTGTTTATGATATGGGAGCTGACTGAGAAGCATCCTGTGGTCAATCTCTATGTATTTAGGCATCGGGGATTTGCAGTTTCTGTGCTCGCACTGGCTTTTGGCTTTGGCTCATTCTTTGGCAGTATTGTCTTGATCCCGCAATGGTTACAGATCAATTTGGGTTATACCGCAACATGGGCAGGTTATCTCACCGCCACGATGGGATTTGGTAGTTTAACCATGTCGCCTATCGTTGCGAAACTGGCAACGAAATACGATCCACGAGCATTGGCAAGTTTTGGTTTAGCTTTGCTCGGTGTTGTTACCGTCATGCGTATGTTTTGGGTGACCGATGCAGACTTTATGGCCTTGGCATGGCCGCAGATTTTGCAGGGCTTTGCTGTACCGTTTTTCTTTATTCCACTGTCGAATATTGCAATGGGATCGGTATTACCATCAGAAATGGCTTCTGCCGCAGGTTTGATGAACTTTTTAAGGACTATGGCAGGGGCAATCGGTGCATCGATTGCAGTGACGATTTGGGATGATCATACCAAAGTGGCGCGCAGTGAAATGGTTAATATTTTACATCCGCAAGAAGTACAAAATAGCTTGCTTCAAAATGGATTCTCTCCAGATGCAACACTGGGTGTGATTGCGAATTTAGTCGATAAAGAGGCAATTACCATATCAGCCAACCATGTATTTATGCTTTTGGCACTGGTGTTTATATTTGCGAGTGCATTCATTTGGATGAGTCCAAAACCGAAACCGATCTCAGGTGGCCCTGCACCACATTAACTTAGATGAAAATAGATCATTGACTGTAGAAAACTCGGATACTTAATCCGGGTTTTTTATTTTTCTACTTTTTATTTTCATTGTAATTTTTTTATCAAAAAGTACTTTTTGAGAGAGGAAAATCAAAAGACTTGGAAAGTGTTTCTTAGCGTCAATTTAAAGGTTTTGGGTGTAAAATATACTAAATTTGCATTTTTTTAGTGAAAAGCTTGATTAATCGAAATTATAGGCGTATAAAGCATAACCTCTGGTGCGGGATGGAGCAGTCTGGTAGCTCGTCGGGCTCATAACCCGAAGGTCGTTGGTTCAAATCCAGCTCCCGCTACCAATTTATTTATTTGAATTTTGCTCTGTGATGTTTTAAATATTGCTGATGGTCATAATCGCTTTGGCAATGAAATTAGCTTAAATAACCCTAAATAAAGCTAAAATTATTAGATTCTAGAAATGTTGTTATCCTCTCTCATTTGTCTAATCTTGTAGTAAATCAAAATCGATCACTTGAGCTCAGTAATGAGTGATTCTGTCGTGAAAATTATCAATGAATGGCGTATAGCCAAAGCCGTGAATGGCAATGAAATATCTGTACAAATTATCCCACTTAAACGTCAACAAAATACGTTGGAAGGTTTTAAATGGGTTGAAGTTGGGAAAAAAGTTCTACTAGAGTCTGGTCAAGAAATTGACTTTAATTTAGATGGAAATAGCTTCTATACTTCGGTGAATCAGCTTTATCGATTGACATAAAAATTTCACATAGCTGTAGTACTTATTAAATGAAAATAGGCTGATTGAAAGCATCACGGTCTAATTTTATTTATATTCAAACAAGATATTTGAAGGTACAGCAGGCATGAGTGAAACAATCAATGGTACAGTAAAATGGTTCAATGAAAAGAAAGGATTTGGATTTATTCAATCTGATTCTGGCCAAGAAGTGTTTGCCCATTTTAGTGAAATCCAAAGTAAAGGCTTTCGAGCACTACAAGAAGGGCAACGCGTAACATTTACGTTAGGTGAGGGGCAGAAAGGGCCAGTAGCTAAAACGATTACTGTGATCTAAGGCATTAGATCACAATAAAAAAGCTCACATTAGGTGGGCTTTTTTATCGTCTATAGTTTAAATATTTAGTCAATTTGGCGATTATTAAGTTGTGATACGAAGATAGCTGATCAAAATAAAATATTTTTTCCAACTGATCATTGAGGTGTTCAATAGATTTAAGCTTTACATAGTAAACAATTAAATCTAATGAACTGTGAATATTAAAATTATGGCATTAGCTCTTAGTCTTATATTCCCAAGCCTTTAAAAATGTTTCGCAGATTTCTTGGTTAAGTTGCTGAAACTCTTGTTGGGGTGGTGTTTTACCACCTATTAGTGTTGCTGGATATGAGTATCCCATAACAGCACCCAAAAATACTTTTGCTGCTGCTTCAGGATTTAATACTTTGATGATCCCAGCATTGTTTGCTTTTTCGAGAATATTGATTAGAGATTTTTTAACACTTCCATGAGTCCGTTGTTGGACTTGCTCAAGAATTTCAGGCATTTCTACTAAAGCAATAATTAGAAGTCTTTGAATTCGAATTACATCGTGATCATAAAAGTGTTTTTGAACAGATTGGCAAATTTCTAACAATAACTTATCTAAATGATTGATCTTATCTAGGTTTTTATTATCAATAAAAGGAGCATCCATTTCAGCTTTGAAATCTTCAAATATTTCAATAAGTAGTGCTGTCTTTGTTGGGAAATGGTTATATAGCGTTTGTCTTGTAGTTCCTGCCTTAATTGCAATGTTATCTAAACTTACATCTAAACCATGCTCAAGAAATTGCTCACGTGCGGCTAAGATGATTTTTGGGCGAATATTTGAAGGCCTTCCTCTAGGTTTTTTTAATTTCAACATAATTACAATTTCTAACGGATTAATATTTATTTTACAGTAAAGTAAATAAATTATCTATAGGTCTAGGATTCTAGATATGTCTGATTTGAGATTTTCAAGTTATAAAATTTTTTTTTACTTTCTTTTACTCCCTTTTTTAAATGGATGTGATTCAGATCAACCTATAAAAAAAGCTATTCAACAGGTGAGCGTGATGACTATGACACCTGAAACTATTGAAACTAACAACCTATTAGCTGGAAGAACAGTTGCATCAGAAATTTCACAAGTCAGGCCTCAAGTAAATGGGGTAGTCATTGCACAGCTTTTTCAGGAAGGTTCATATGTAAAAAAGGGCCAACCACTTTATAAAATTGATTCAACACTTTATCGAGATAGTTTTGAGGAAGCGCGAGGAAATCTCGAATTGGCTCAAGCAACAGTAAACTCTACTCGTCTTCAAGCTGAACGTTACGAACAATTAATTAGTGTCAATGGTGTTAGTCGTCAGGAATTAGATGATGCACGGGCTGCTTATGCACAAGCAAAGGCTGCTGTAAATGTTAATAGAGCATTACTAAAAACTGCACAAACCAATCTTAATTACACTCAAATTACGGCTCCAATTTCGGGGCGAATTGGTCGATCAACGATTACACGTGGCGCTCTTGTAACGTCTAGTCAAGTAGATGCTCTAGTAACAATTCAGAATTTAGATCCTATGTATGTGGACTTAACACAATCCAGTGATGAGTTTATGGCACTTCGGAAACAACTCACAGAGGATGGAATACAGCCTGAAGAGTTAAGTGTTGATTTGCAGATGAATAATGGAATGAACTATCCAGAAAAGGGCACTTTTAAGTTTAGCGATATTACAGTAGATGAAGCGACTGGTAGTGTTACGTTACGTTCTTCATTTGCTAATCCCAATCAATCTTTATTGCCAGGAATGTATGTGCGGGCACAACTTGGTACAGGACCACATCCAAACAGTTTATTAATTCCCCAAGGGATTGAAATGAGAAATGCTGATGGTGAAGCATTTGTGTGGGTTGTTGTACAGGGGAATAAAGTTGAACAAAGAGCGATTACTTTAGGCGAAGCCATAGATAATCGGTGGTTAGTATTATCTGGTTTGCGTTCTGGAGACAAAGTTGTTGTTGAAGGTCTGCAAGGGTTAAGTGCTGGTCTGGTCGTTGAACCTACACCAATTCGCTGAGGAATTTTCGTATGCTATCTAGTTTCTTTATCGCGCGTCCGATATTCGCTTGGGTATTGTCCATATGCATTATGGCGCTGGGTGCAATTTCTATTTTCACTTTATCTGTTGAGCAATATCCTGATATTGCACCTCCCGGTGTAAATGTAACAGCAAATTATCCTGGTGCTTCAGCCAGTACAGTTGAAGATAGTGTTACTCAAATATTAGAGCAACAAATTAAGGGTATTGATGGTCTACTTTATTTTTCTTCTACAAGTAGTTCAGCTGGTCAGGCTCGTATTAGTTTGAGTTTTGATCAAAATACGAATCCAGATACAGCTCAAGTTCAGGTACAGAATGCAGTAAATCAAGCCTTGAGCCGTTTACCACAAGAAGTTCAACAACAGGGCATAACCGTTACAAAGTCTCAAGGAGACAGTCTGTTAGTTTTTGCTCTTTATGATGAAAGTGGTGCAAGATCAGATGTTGATATATCTGATTACATGGTAAGTACACTTCAAGACCCACTAAGTCGGGTAGATGGAGTTGGTGAGATCACAGTATTTGGTGCGCAATATGCGATGCGAATATGGCTTGACCCGCATAAATTAAATAGTTATAGCTTGATGCCATCCGATGTTAGAGCTGCTATTGAAGCTCAAAATACTCAAATCACAGCAGGTGAGCTTGGAGCTTTACCAACTAAGGAAAACCAAGCTTTAAATGCAACAGTAACTGCTTTGTCTCGATTGCAAACGGTAAGTCAATTTGAAAATATCATTTTGCGGACTGAGCCAAATGGTAGTGTGGTGTTATTGAAAGATGTTGCCCGAGTCGAACGAGGTGCAGAAAGTTATCAGACTACGACAAGATTGAATGGTAAATATGCTTCAGGTATGTCAATTCAGTTGGCTTCAGGTGCAAACGCTCTTGAAACAGCTGAACGTGTTAAAGCTGAAGTTTCCAGATTAACAGCATCCATGCCAGCAGGTCTAAAGGTGGCATATCCACGTGATAGTACTCCATTTGTAGAAGCATCTGTTCAAGGCGTGATTAAGACTTTAGCCGAAGCAATTGCACTTGTTATTATTGTGATGTTTGTGTTTTTACAAAGTTGGCGTGCAACATTAATTCCAGCGATTGCTGTTCCAGTGGTTTTGTTAGGTACCTTTGGAATTCTAAGTGTATTGGGTTATACCATCAATACGTTAACATTATTCGCGATGGTATTGGCGATTGGACTCTTAGTTGATGATGCAATTGTCGTTGTAGAAAATGTTGAGCGTGTAATGCATGAACAAGGTCTAAATCCAAGAGAAGCTACGCTTATCTCTATGAAAGAAATTTCAGGTGCATTAGTTGGTATCGCAATGGTCTTGTCTGCTGTATTCCTACCAATGGCGTTTTTTGGTGGCTCCGTCGGTATGATTTATCGGCAATTTTCTGTGACATTAGTCTCAGCGATGGTGCTTTCTGCTGTGGTTGCCCTAACTTTATCTCCAGCCTTATGTGCAACTTTACTTAGACCTACCAATCATCAGCATAAAAAGAGACGTTTCTTTACTTGGTTTAATCAAAAAGTAGATCAAAGTCAGTCTAAATACCGTAATTTACTCGCTAAGATCATCACTAAACCTAGAATATTCATGGTTTTATTTATTGTGATTACTGCTTTATTAGGATGGCAATATACGCGTATGAATACTGGTTTCCTTCCGCAAGAAGATCAGGGTTCCGTCATGGTTCAATTTAGTACACCTGTGGGCTCAACCTTAGCTGAAACTAAAGAAATAGGTAACCAAATTTCAGAGTACTTCATGACGAATGAGAAAGATAACTTGAACGTTATTTTTATGGTTATGGGACGAAATAATGCTGGTAGCGGTCAGAATGTAGGTATGGCATTTGCCAGTCTAAAACATTGGGATGATCGTAAGGGAGAGGATAATACTGCCGAGGCAATTATTTCTCGTGCAAATGCACATTTTCGCTCAATGAAACAAGCGCGAGTTCAAGTACTTTCTCCATCAGCGGTACGTGGATTAGGTCAATCTAGTGGTTTTGAATTATGGATGCAAGATGCGGAGGGTAAAGGGCGAGATGCTTTGTTAGCTGCGCAAAATACAGTTTTAAAAGAGGCAACCGCAGATCCTAGCCTTGCTGCCGTGCGATTAAATGGACTTGAAGATAAGTCTCAACTACAGGTTAATATTGATCAACGTAAGGCAAGTGCTTTTGGTTTAGCGCAGACAGATATTAGCAGTACTTTATCTACTGCATGGGGTGGCTCTTATATCAATGACTTCATTGATAGAGGACGTGTCAAACGCGTTTATTTACAAGGTGATGCAGCGTATCGGTCATTACCACAAGATATTGGCCAGTGGTATGTGAGAGGAACGACAGGAGAAATGACGCCATTTGCTAGTTTCTCATCTGTTAACTGGCAAATGGGACCTCAGATGTTGCAGCGTTTCAATGGCCTTTCATCTGTTCAGCTTCAGGGTTCTGCCGCAACTGGTGAAAGTTCAGGTGCTGCAATGAGTAAAATGCAACAGTTAATTGATCAACAACAAGGCTTTAGCCTCCAATGGAGTGGCTTGTCTTATCAAGAAAAGTTAGCGAGTGGCCAGACGATCTGGTTATATCTGGCATCTATCATATTTATCTTTTTATGTTTAGCTGCATTATATGAAAGTTGGTCAATTCCATTTTCCGTTTTACTTGTTATTCCTCTGGGATTAATTGGTGCTGTTATTGCTGCAAGTATTGCAGGATATGTTAATGACATTTATTTTCAAGTTGCGATGCTCACGACTATTGGTCTTTCAGCTAAAAATGCGATTCTTATCGTAGAGTTTGCCGCAGCAAAACTAGCTGAAGGTCAGTCATTAATAGAGGCTGTTATTGAGGGTGCAGGTCAAAGGTTAAGGCCCATTATCATGACCTCATTGGCATTTGTTGCTGGTGTTTTACCTCTGGCAGTTTCAACAGGAGCAGGTGCTGCGAGTAGAAGAGAAATTGGTATCGCTGTGACAGGAGGGATGATATCTGGAACGTTGCTTTCAATTTTCTTTGTTCCATTATTTTTCTTTTTGGTTCGCCATATATCTACCAGAAGAAAGACGATACCTAAGACATAAGTTAAATAGTATTCTCTAATCGAAATATCTAGGCCGATTTCGATTAGAGATTTTTGCTTATGATGTTCATTAAAACTACATAGGGCTTATTGGTATATTGCTATGAAGTTTAAAAGAGAATTAGATTAACGTTGCCAATTTATTCTAAACAGCAAAGATTAATGACGATTTCATTAGAATGAATGGCATAAGATCTATTTTTTCATTTGAAATACGGCGCATCTTTTTCTGTAAGTGGACTGTTACATTCCATACTTGTAAATTATATATGTTTATTATAAATAATCGTCTTCGCTAGATTTTTATTGATCTTATCTACGTGAAGTAATAAAAATGTCAAATAATATTGTACAAAATGAGTCAAATAAAAAAGCCTTTAAGTATTGAACTTAAAGGCTTTTTATATTTCATCGGATTGCTCCGAATCGAATTTTGGTGGAGATGGCGGGAGTTGAACCCGCGTCCGCCAGCACTACACTCGAGAATACTACATGCTTAGATATCGTCTATTGTTTTAACACCAAGTGACCCGACGAACAGGGTACAAAGTGCGATCCTCTAAGTTTGGTATAAAGCCCCGAGGCTTGACTCTATACGGACTTGTGTGCGTGCGCTTCGGTCGGGTTCCTAGACCACAAGTATTCTAGGAAGCGGACAAGCTGCCCTTAGGCAGCTAGAGCGTAAGTTTCGTCGTTTGCGACTATTTAAATGCAAATTTTATTTACGAGAGAAAATGCGCTCTCGGCATGCATCTATGAGCTTCATCACCAGCGTCGAAGCCAATAACATCCCCATATATGAACGAGCATCATAACACAAATATAGGAAATTTAAATCTAAATCTCTAATGGAATGTATTTGTGATTGAAAAGTAGGCATTCCAAACATACGGTAGTTAAATACAGAATAATTTACAGAAAATTTACAGAAAATTTACGCCTTACTCTTATTTCAATATAGAGAATTTACGCAGTCAATTTCCATACTAGTACTGACTTATTTTTTTAAATGGCATGTGCTATGTGGGAATTTATTTCCGTATTTATCCTTGCATTGGTTTTAGCCTACCCATTAGGACGCTATCTTGCAGATGTGATGCAAGCCCAACCAATGAAAAGTGATCGTTTGTTTAAATGGATCGAACAACCAATTTACGCCATTTTGAATGTGAAACAAGTGGGTATGAATTGGCGGCAATATCTTGCTGCTTTTGTCCTCAGTAATCTTTTTTTATTGGGTATAAGTATAGCGATCTTGATGACGCAAGCTTGGTTACCGTTGAATCCTGATCGTATTCCAAATATGAATTGGGATTTGGCAGTACACACAACGATTTCATTTCTAACCAATACCAATCAGCAGCATTATTCAGGACAAGCTCAATTGTCTTATCTGTCGCAAATGACAGTGATTGTTGGTTTGCAATATTTATCTCCGATTATGGGCTTGGCTTTGTTAACAGCCATGTTAAGAGCATTATTTTTACAGCCTAAAGATCAAGCTTTGGAAAATATTGAACCCAAAAATGCGTCACAAATTAATCTTGGAAATTATTGGATGGATATGATCCGACCATTATTCCGATTCTTTATTCCTTTGGGTTTGGTTTTTTCTCTATTACTGACTTTTCAAGGTGTGCCATCAACACTTTCTGCTGGTCCAACTGCGCAAGTTTTAGATCGAAGTACTGAAGTTCAGACCCAGCATATTCCTCTTGGACCTGTTGCACCGATGGTAGCGATCAAGCAATTAGGCAGTAATGGTGGTGGCTGGTATGGTCCAAACAGTAGTGTGCCTTTAGAAAATCCAACGCCATTATCCAATGTTTTGGAGATGCTTGCGATCTTGCTGATCCCAATGTCGGTTGTATTTATGCTTGGGCGTTTTGTGCAACGCAAAAAATTAATGTGGATGATTTTGGGTACGATGTTGTTGATGTCATTGGCTTCCACTGTATTCACATTATGGACTGAAAAATCTTCATTGGTTCCAAATACGGTGCTAATGGAAGGTAAAGAAGTCCGTTTTGGTGCTGAAGCTTCTGCTTTATGGGGAAGTTTAACCACACAAGTGAATAATGGTTCGGTCAATATGATGCATGACTCAGCTTCACCATTAACGGGTTTGGTTGAGCTATGTAATATGCTGATTAATGCCATTTGGGGCGGAATCGGTTGTGGTTTATTACAGTTCTTTATTTATCTATTTTTAGCTGTATTTATTGCAGGTTTGATGACTGGTCGCACGCCTGAATTATTTGGACGAAAAATTGAAGTCACTGAAATTAAGTTATTGGCATTGGTCATTCTCTTACAACCAGTGGTAATTCTTGGTTTAACTGCAATCGCCATCGCTTTCCCACCTTTAACAGGAAATTCAAACCCTGCATCGCATGCTATTAGCCAAGTCTTTTATGAATATGTGTCTGCGTTTGCCAATAATGGTTCTGGTTTTGAAGGTTTAGCCGACAACACTGTATGGTGGAATTTAAGTACCAGTGTTGCGTTATTAGCAGGTCGTTATAGCGTACTGATCATTCCCGTTTTAATTGCAGTCAGTCTAGAAACCAAACCTAAAGCAGATGAGACCAAGGGTTCTTTACAGATTGAGTCGCCTACATTTGCGCTCACCTTAATTGGAATTGTACTGATTTTAACGCTTTTGCAATTTATGCCAGTGTTGGTGATTGGACCAATTGCTGATTATTTATCTGTAAAGATCTAGTGGAGCAAGCACTATGAATCACTCTAATGCGACACAAATGGATATCTTGAATAAAGAAATTATTCAGCAAACCTTTTATAAATTATTGCCACAGCATGCCTTTAAAAATCCTGTAATGGCATGTGTATGGATTGGAACTGTCTTAACCATCGTGGCAACGTTGATGGGTAGCACCAGTTTTGGATTTGGTATTTTACTGAGCTTGATCTTACTGGTAACCGTTTTGTTTGCCAATTATGCCGAAGCAGTAGCAGAAGCCAAAGGACGTGGACAGGCATCTTCTTTACGCCAAGCTCGTGAAAACTTAACGGCAAATAAAATTGCTGATCTAAATGCTACTCCAATGGTGATTTCTGCAAATTTATTAAAAAAAGATGATTTGGTGATCATCAAAGCTGGTGAAATCGTGCCTGCAGATGGTGAAATCATTCAAGGTTTTGCCACCATTAATGAGTCGGCGGTGACAGGTGAGTCTGCACCTGTATTACGTGAAGCCAATACGGATCGGTCAGGTGTGATTGGGGGTACCAAAGTTTTATCAGATCAAATTATTGTTCGTGTAAGTAATGAGGCAGGCAATAGTTTCTTAGATCGCATGATTGCTTTGGTTGAAGGTGCAAACCGTCAAAAAACACCGAATGAAATTGCACTGAGTATCTTACTCAATATCATGACCATTACTTTTATTGTTGTGGTTGCCACATTACCGTTTATTGGTTCTATGGTGGGAATCAAAATCAGTCTAGTGATGTTGATTGCATTATTGGTCTGTCTTATTCCAACAACAATTGGTGGTTTGTTGCCTGCGATTGGGATTGCAGGGATGAACAGAGCCTTAAAAGCTAATGTGTTGGCGAAGTCAGGTAAGGCAGTTGAGGTTGCTGGTGATATTGATGTATTGCTGTTGGATAAAACAGGCACGATCACCTATGGTGATCGCCAAGCGACCGCTTTTTACCCATTGGCTGGTGTGAGTCCAAGTGAATTACGCCAAGCAGCAATGCTCACGTCTTTTGCTGACCCAACGCCTGAAGGTAAATCAGTCGTGAGTTTAGGGAAAGAAATGGGTGAAAGTATCCGTGAACCTAAAGATGCAGAATTTATTCAGTTTAGTGCTTCAACACGTTTATCTGGGGTTGATTTAGCGAGAGGGCAAAAAATTCGCAAAGGCGCAGTGAATGCGATTCTAAAATTTACCCAGCAAGAGATTAAAGACAATATTGAGCTGAAAGCCCGGGTAGAACAAGTCGCGTCTAAAGGCGCAACACCATTGGTTGTTGCATCGAATCATACAATTTTAGGTGTGATTGAACTTTCAGATGTGATTAAACAAGGGATTAAAGAACGTTTTGCATTGTTACGAGAAATGGGGATTAAAACCATCATGGTAACAGGGGATAATCCTTTGACCGCTGCTGCAATTGCCGCTGAAGCAGGTGTCGATGATTATATTGCTGAAGCTCGACCAGAAGATAAGTTAGCCTGTATTCGTAAAGAACAAGCCGCAGGAAAATTAGTCGCGATGGTCGGTGATGGAACCAATGATGCACCCGCTTTGGCACAAGCAGATATTGGTTTGGCAATGAACTCAGGTACGCAAGCTGCAAAAGAAGCTGGAAATATGGTCGATCTAGATTCTGATCCAACCAAATTGCTTGATGTTGTAGAAATTGGTAAGCAGCAGTTAATCACCCGCGGTGCTTTAACCACATTTTCTTTAGCAAATGATGTGTCTAAATACTTTGTGATTTTGCCTGCATTGTTCGCCGTTGCGATTCCTCAGCTTGATGTCTTGAATATTTTACAGTTGAGTAGTCCAAGTAGTGCGGTGATTTCTGCATTGATTTTTAATGCACTGATCATTCCGATGTTGATTCCTTTAGCGCTGAAAGGGGTGCAATTTAAACCGGCCAGTGCCTTACAGCTATTGCGTCGTAATATGCTGATCTATGGTCTAGGTGGTGTGGTTTTCCCTTTTATTGCGATCAAATTGATTGACTTTGTTGTGTCGTTGTGGATTTAGGAGTACATCATGAATACATTAGAAAATCTTCCCTTATCGACTGAAGCACAATCCATTTTTCGATCTAGTCTAGGTTTAGTGCTGGTTGGTTTCTTGATCGCAGGCGTATTGTATTGCAGTGTGAGTGTATCTTTGGCTCAATTGTTATTTCCTAAACAGGCCAATGGTAGTGTCATCGAGTTAAATGGAAAAATTGTCGGGTCAAGCTTGGTAGGACAAAATTTTGTGAGTGAACAATATTTCCATAGTCGTCCGAGTACTGGGAATTATAATGTGGATGGTGTAGCTGGAAGTAACTTGGCAGTGTCTAATCCTGAATTGCAAAAGCAAATTAAAGAAAGAACCTTGCAGTTTGCTCAAAGCAATCAAATCCTTGAGCAACACGTACCACCAGAGATGATTACTGCATCAGGTAGTGGGATTGATCCCGACATTTCACCTGAAAGTGCGTTATTACAAGTGAAACGTGTGGCACAACAACGTGCTTTAGCCGAGCAGAAAGTGAGAGATTTAGTGCAACAACAGATTCAACCTGTTCAATTGGGCTTGTATGGGCAGGCGCGAGTCAATGTGCTTCAGCTCAACATCGCTTTAGATCAACTATCATCAACTTCACGTTGATAGAGCTTAGCCTATGCAGATCGACCGAAATAACAAAGCAGATGCATGGTTGGCACATAGCCAACGTGAACAATCTGGACGTTTAACCATTTTCTTGGGCGCAGCACCTGGTGTAGGCAAAACCTTTGCCATGTTGTCGAGAGCACATGAGTTGATGCGACAAGGTCATCATGTGCTGGTAGGCGTGGTCGAAACGCATGGTCGAGCTGATACCGAAGCTTTGATTCAAGGTCTGAATGTTGTTCCTAAAAAGACTGTTGAATATCAAGATCGATTTTTAGATGAAATGGATCTTGATCAAATTCTGAAGTTAAAACCTGAAATTGTTTTGGTTGATGAACTCGCACATCGAAATGTGCCCAATAGCCGTCATGAATATCGTTGGCAAGATGTGAATGAGTTATTAGATGCGGGTATTGATGTGTATAGCACATTGAATATTCAGCATCTCGAAAGTTTAAATGATGTGGTCTATCAAATTACGGGCATTCGGGTAACAGAAACCGTGCCAGACGCATTATTAAAAAGATTAAAAGATATTCGCTTGGTTGATCTGCCTGTACCTGAACTATTGGAGCGTATGAATCATGGCAAAATTTATTTAGCGGATGTTGCCCCACATGCCTTGCAAGGCTTTTTTAAGCCAGCCAATCTCACAGCTTTACGAGACCTTGCGATTCAAACGGTTGCAGGACAGGTGGATATTGATTATCGGGAGAAATTTGTAGCTCAAGGACAAATTATTCCGATTCAAAATCATGTGATGTTAGCCATTGATGGAACTGAGTTTTCAGAGGATTTAGTCAGACGAGCACATCGAATTGCCGAAAGGAGAAATGCGACTTGGAGTGTGATTTCAATTCAAAAAAGCAAAATTGAAAACAGGCAAACTTTTGCTGTTACTAAAGCATTTAATTTGGCACGTAAGTTAGGTGCAGATACCTATTTATTGTATAGCAATCAAATTGCAGCAACGATTTTACAGGCTGCTTATGATTATGGCGCATCTAATATTTTATTGGGCAAGAGCGCTAAAAAATCATTATGGCAACGCTTATCTTCAGATCATATTGCTGATCAGCTTTTAGAAAAACAACATCCTTTTGAGATTACTTTTGTTCAGCCGTTAAAAGCCAAAAATAATGAATCTAAAACGCGAATAGAAAACACAACCTCTGATTGGTTAACGCAAGGTTTTGGTTTCAATCCGCGTGAGATCACGGAAAGTATTTTAATTGTATTACTCGGTTTTCTTGTTGCACTGGTGAGTGATCACTTTATTGGTTATAGCGAACTGGCTTTGATTTTTGTGGTGACAGTGCTGATTGTTGCGATGCGGACAAGAATGCTGATTACGATTATGAGTGTCTTGATTTGCTTTCTACTTTATAATTATTTCTTTATTGAACCACGATTTACCTTTCGAATCAGTGCCGAGCGTGGCGTGATGACGATTATTATGTTTATCGTTTCTGCTTTATTAGTAGGACGATTGGCCAATCAACTACGCGCTCAAGTGCTGAGTTTGCGCGCTGCAAATTCGATGTCACTCCAATTGCAAGAGTTAGAGCGAAAGTTATCTACTTGTGTTGATGTTGAGCAAGTTTTAAACATATCCAAGCAGCATTTGGAAAGTTCGCTCAATGCTACTGTGTGGTTGAGAGTGAGTGGACAATCAGTAGGCGATACACTAATTTTGAATGAAAAAGATCAAATAGCAGCAGATTGGACACAAAAGAATGCTAAACCATGTGGGCGTTTTACCAATACTTTGACCAATTCAGAATGGTGGTTTAACCCAGTAAATTTAGTGGCAGATTTTGGTGTGGTTGCCATTCGATTTAACCGTAATTTGCAAAGTATTCACTTCGAGCAGCAACGTTTGGCTGAGTTAATGATTGATGATATTGCACAAACGCTTTCTAGGGTGCAGCTATCGTTGCAGTTGGAAAATTCTAGAGTCGTTGCTGAAACTGAAAAGCTTCGTTCTGCTTTATTGTCATCTGTATCACATGATTTGCGTTCGCCGTTGGCGGCAATGATTGGTTCAGCAGATACGCTGAAATATTATGGCGAGCAAATGCCTGAGACCGATCGACATGAATTATTAGATACCATTCATATAGAAGGTGAGCGCTTAGATCGCTATATTCAAAATCTTTTGGATATGACGCGTTTGGGTCATCAAGGATTAACACTCAGTCGTGCGTGGATTGGCGTTGATGAGTTAATTGGTTCTGCAAGTGAACGTTTAAAACGATATCAACCGCATGTGAGCATTAAGATTTCATTTGCTGAAGAGCTGCCTGCGTTATATGTACATCCCGCTTTAATTGAACAAGCTGTTTTTAATGTTTTAGAAAATGCAGCCAAATTTTCTCCAGAAAATGTGCCTATAGAAGTGAATATTCAGCAGATCGAAAGCTATTTACAGATCGAGATTGAAGATCAAGGTGTTGGTATTCCTGAAGATGAGCGTGAGCAGATTTTTGATATGTTCTATACCATGCAAAGGGGAGATCGAGGTAAAACAGGAACAGGGTTGGGTCTTTCAATTGTAAAAGCGATTATTGGCGCGCACATGGGGAGTATTGAAGCTTTTAGTGGGAAACATGGTCAAGGCACTTTAATTAGAATACGATTACCTTTACATCAGGATTAAATACAGTTTTTATGCCGCAATTATTCAACTCAGACATGGCGATTCTCATTATTGATGATGAACCACAAATTCGAAAATTTTTGGACATTGCTTTGCGCGCGCAAGGCTATAAAGTGTATGTGGCTGAGAATGGTATGAAAGGACTTGAGACTTTGGCGAGTCGAGGTGCAGATTTATTGATTCTTGATTTGGGTTTACCTGATATGGATGGTCAAGAGGTTTTGACTGAGTTAAGACAGTGGTCTGACATTCCTGTGATCGTACTTTCTGCGCGTCCTGATGAAAATCAAAAAATTAAATTGCTTGATGCTGGCGCGAATGATTATGTCACGAAACCATTTAGCATTCAGGAACTGTGTGCACGCATTCGAGTGATGTTTCGCAATAAACCGCAACAGGTTGAACAGAAAATTGTCTTTGATGATGGTCAATTATCTGTGAACGTGGCTGAACATATGGTTAAGTTAGCGAATGAAGAAATTGTTCTCACCAAAAAGGAATTCCAGCTTTTAGCACTACTGATTCGCCATCAGGGTAAGATTGTTACGCAGAAACAAATTATGACCGAGTTATGGGGTGTTAGCCATGAAGAAGATACCCATTATCTGCGAATTCTCGTCAAAAAACTTCGAACCAAAATCGGAGATTCAGCACTCACTCCCGCTTATATTTTTACGATCGCAGGCGTTGGATTACGCTTTAAGGAAAGCTAAATAAGAACTCATAATATTTTAGAATAATAAAAAATTAGTCAAAGATAAAATAAATGAATTTCACGTATCTAATTAAATATTTATTCCAATAAAACTCTTTTCAGATCATTTTTATTGCCTAATTTTTTAAATTTATTTTTTTCATTTTTGCTGAATAAAAATTAACTAAAGAGAAAATTTGAGGAATCAGTAACCTCAAGCACAGGAATAGCCAATTCGGATTTTTACTAAATAACATTAACCTGAAGTTAATGAACTGCAATTGGGGTTGATTGATTGGAAACTTGAAAAAGCTTTTTATAAGAGAAGATCAAGACATAACCAAGGAAATACACATGGAAGGTTCTGTTCAGCATAAAGAACGACTTTGGACAAAGCGTCGACATAGTAAACAACTAAAATTGGAAATGGCAAGCAAATACACAGATGGTGTGGTCATTCCAACAGAAGATATTATCAAAGTGTTAGAAACGCTGATTGCTCCTGGAGATCGAGTTGTTTTAGAAGGGAATAATCAAAAACAAGCCGACTTTTTATCTCGTTCTTTGGCAAAAGCCAATCCTGACGTTTTACATGACTTGCACATGATTATGCCAAGTGTGGGGCGTGCCGAACATTTAGATTTATTTGAAAATGGAATTGCTCGAAAACTCGATTTTTCTTTTGCAGGCACACAAAGTTTACGTATTAGTCAGTTGCTAGAGGATGGACTGCTTGAGATCGGGGCGATCCATACATATATCGAACTGTATTCACGTTTATTGGTTGATTTAATTCCGAATGTCGTGCTATCGGCAGGTTTTATGGCAGATCGACAAGGAAATATTTACACAGGTCCAAGTACGGAAGATTCACCAGCGCTAATTGAACCTGCGGCTTTTAGTGATGGCATTGTAATCGTGCAGGTTAATGAACTTGTAGATGATGTGACTGATTTGCCAAGAGTAGATATTCCAGCATCTTGGGTCGATTTTGTCGTGGTTTCTGATAAACCTTTTTATATCGAACCATTATTTACACGTGATCCTAAACACATTAAACCAGTGCATGTCTTAATGGCAATGATGGCAATTCGAGGTATTTATGAAAAGCATCAAGTACAGTCATTGAATCATGGTATTGGTTTTAATACCGCTGCGATTGAGCTGATTCTGCCGACTTATGGCGAGTCATTAGGCCTAAAAGGAAAAATCTGCCGAAACTGGACGCTCAATCCACATCCAACCTTAATTCCAGCAATCGAAACAGGCTGGGTTGAAAGTGTGCACTGCTTTGGTACGGAACTCGGTATGGAGAAATATGTCGCTGCGCGCCCAGATATTTTCTTTACTGGTCGAGATGGCTCTTTACGTTCTAATCGGATGATGTGTCAGCTTGCAGGTCAGTATGCTGTTGATTTATTTATTGGTGCAACTTTGCAAGTAGATGGTGATGGGCATTCATCAACTGTAACGAAAGGGCGCTTAGCGGGATTCGGTGGAGCACCGAATATGGGACATGATCCTCGTGGGCGTCGTCATGCAACACCTGCTTGGATTGATATGCGAGTCGCAGGAAATACGGATACAGAAACGTATTTAGCCCGCGGTAAAAAGTTAGTTGTTCAAATGGTTGAAACTTATCAAGAAGGTGGTAAGCCAACATTTGTTAAGACTTTGGATGCTGTGGATGTGGCTAAGAAATCAGGAATGGATTTAGCGCCAATTATGATCTATGGCGATGACGTTACACATTTATTAACAGAAGAAGGTATTGCCTATTTATACAAGGCGCGCAGCTTAGAAGAGCGTCGAGACATGATCGCTGCGGTTGCTGGTGTGACTGAAATTGGACTAAGCCAAGATCCTAAAAAGACACAAAAACTACGCCAAGAAGGGCTAGTCGTGTTCCCTGAGGATTTAGGAATTCGACGAACAGATGCGACACGCGAGTTGTTAGCCGCAAAAAATATTGCTGATTTGGTGACTTGGTCAGATGGACTATATGAGCCTCCTGCAAAATTCAGGAGCTGGTAATGAATGCAATCCTAAAAACAACCAGTTTCTTCAGTACCTCAGAGCATCTTGCTGATATGGCAGTTGCGGCATTGTTAGATGAAGTGAATCTAACCCCAAAACCAGCACTGGTTGATCAACGTGGATGTGGTGCTCACGATGACCTTACGCTTGAACTAATGGAGCGATCTGCACGCAGTCTAGCACCGATGTTCAAAGCAATGGCAGAAGCAGCAGAGCATCATGGACAGGTTTGTCAGGCGTTAAGAGAAGACATCGGGCAATTGGGGCGACAAGGTGAGCAACGCATGTTGCAAGTCACACAAGGTGTAAATACTCATCGAGGGGCGATTTGGTCGATTGGACTTGTGGTGACTGCTACAGCACTCAGAGTTTTTAATAAACAACCATTTTTTATTAAAAATATTTGCACGACAGCGAGTGAAATTGCACTGATCGAAGATCGTTTCGTTCCTCAACAAAAGACGAGTCACGGTGAGAAAGTTAGACAGCAATTTGGTGTAAATGGCGCTAAACAACAGGCTCAACTTGGTTTTCCAATGATCACGCAACATGGTTTACCTCAGTTAAGACATAGTCGCGATCAGGGGGGGACAGAGTCGGAAGCACGCTTAAATGCCCTCATTTCGATGATGGCACAGCTTACGGATACCTGTGTGATTCATCGTGCTGGACTGGATGGTTTGAACAAAATGCAATTAGGTGCTCAACAGGTTTTGGCGTTAGGTGGTTGTTCAACTGCTCAAGGAAAACAAAGGCTTGAAGAACTAGAGCGCGACTTATTAGCCATTCGGGCATCAGCGGGCGGAGCGGCAGATTTATTGGCCACGCTTTTGTTTCTCGATGAAGTTGAACAATACAACTGAGTTCGATAACAGGGAATATATCAATGGAAATACTTAATTTTGAATTTACAGCGAGTCATTCGCCAGACAAATCAGCTTTAGTGGGCTGTGTTGGCTCTGGTGATTTAGAAGTTTTGATGGAACCAAGTCATTCAGGAAAAACCACCATTCAAGTGATGACATCGGTTGATGGCAGTGAGCAACGGTGGAAAAATTTATTCGATCGCATTTTTTTAGAATCAAATACACCCGCAGTTCATATTGATATTCATGATTTTGGTGCGACGCCTGGTGTGGTGAGATTACGTTTAGAGCAGGCTTTTGAGGAGGTGCAACGTGGTTGATATTGATTACTTACTCAGCAAGCAAAGCTTTATTGAGCTAGATGCGCGTGAACGGGCTAAATCTTTGTTTGATCAAGGCAGCTTCAAAGAGTTACTTGATCCTTTTAGTCGTATGATGTCGC
Source organism: Acinetobacter venetianus RAG-1 = CIP 110063 (assembly GCF_000368585.1). Lineage (GTDB taxonomy): Bacteria > Pseudomonadota > Gammaproteobacteria > Pseudomonadales > Moraxellaceae > Acinetobacter > Acinetobacter venetianus. Next base: position 1,655,819 of record NZ_KB849558.1, on the reverse strand, counting down.
CGTGGCTACCGAAGCAAAATATTGTTCCTCAAGCCGACGATGGTGTAGTTGTTATTAAAGGAACGATTCAGCAAAAAACTGTGGTAGTGATTTCTATTGAAGGAATGTTCCAAGGCGGCAGTTTAGGTGAAGTTGGTGGTGCTAAGATCGCTGGTGCTTTGGAATTGGCGATAGAAGATAACCAAAATAATATTCCTACTACTGCGATTTTGTTACTTGAAACAGGTGGCGTTCGTTTGCAAGAAGCGAATTTAGGACTCGCCGCGATTGCTGAAATTCAATCCGCGATTGTGGAACTCAGACAATATCAACCTGTGATAGGTGTGGTGGCTGGCAGTGTGGGATGTTTCGGCGGAATGTCGATTGCCGCAGGTTTATGTAGTTACTTGATCATCACGCAAGAAGGTCGTTTAGGGTTGAATGGCCCCCAAGTAATTGAACAAGAAGCTGGTAGCAATGAGTATAACGCCAAAGATCGGCCATTTATTTGGAGTATCACGGGTGGTGAACAACGTTTTGCGAGTGGGCTTGTTGATGCATTTGTTGAAGATGATCGTGAGCAAATTAAGCAACAAATTATTGGTTTTATAGCGCAAGGTATTCCAGCTGTGCAACGCAGTTCACAAGCTGAATTTTATCTATCTAAGCTTACTCAAGTGGATACCTCTCAACAGATTTCACCGACTGAAGTCCAAGAATTATATCGAGGAGAAAAAGCATGAACATGGATGTAAATGCAATTAAGAACTCATCAAGAGGACGACACTGGTTTGGTGCTTTAACAAATCAGTTTCAGGCAGTTGATAGCGGAATAGCATCGTTGCTTATTGCCGATGGACAATTAAATGGTAAACCGACTCGTGTTTTTTGTGTCGTGAATAATGAACAGAACCTATATCCAAGAGCACGTCAAGGTGAGGTTGGATTATTAGAAGGATGGTCATTAGCTCGTGCGGTTGATCAGGTCATTGAAGCTGATCGAGATCGTGCAGAAAAACGCGGAATCCTATGTATTGTTGATGTACCAAGTCAGGCCTATGGTCGTAGAGAGGAAGTACTCGGTATTCATCAAGCGCTTGCAGGAGCTGTAGATAGCTATGCGCGTGCCCGTTTAGCAGGTCATCCGATTGTTAGTTTGCTGGTTGGAAAATCAATGTCAGGTGCATTTTTAGCACATGGTTATCAAGCAAATCGTATTCTCGCCTTTAAAGATCAAGGTGTGATGGTACATGCGATGGGCAAAGAATCTGCGGCACGCGTGACTTTACGGACCGTTGAGGAGTTAGAACGATTAGCAGCCAATATTCCACCAATGGCGTATGACATCGAGAGTTATAACTCTTTAGGATTGTTATCAGACATTTTGGAAGTGAGTAATGCGGATCAACCTTCTGTTTTAGATATTCAGCAAATACAACAGGCATTAACAGCAGCCTTTGAGGATATTAAACAGCAAGGAACCCATGACCTAAAACATCGCTTGAATGCTGAAAACCGTAGTGCGTCCAAACGCGTGCGTGAACTGTTACGTGAGCAATGGTCATGACCACGTTCCAACCTCACGATTTGTTGTGGGGAATGACTACAGAACTTTTGCCAGATGATGTGTCGCAATGGGTGGTTGAAGCTGTGTCTGAACAAAGACCCGTGGTGGTTAGACGTGCAGTGACCAATCCTAGAAATATTGCGGTTGGGATACGCGGTAAGCAGCGGAGCCATCGGTTGGCATTAGAAATGCCAGTAAACGCCATAAGCAAATGCGTGAAACCTGAAAGTTTAATTGATACAGATTTGAGCCAATTTCCACATCTTCAGGGGAAATTAGCCGCTGTTTATAACTTGATGCAAGGTTTAAATTTGTCATGGGGATATACGGGAAGCGTGGGGTTTGAACTGGCAACTGGGCTGAAAACGGTGAATGAAAATAGTGATATTGATTTATTAATTCGCGCTCATGAACCAGTTTCAAAGTTGGATGCTCAAAATATCTTAGGGCTATTAGATCAATTGAACTTGAAGCTCGATGTGCAGTTACAAACTCCACAAGGTGGTGTTGCCTTGAGAGAATGGGCAGGGACAACAGGGAATGTCTTACTAAAACGCAATGATAAGGCTGTTTTGGTAGACAATCCTTGGGGCTAAGGGAATAGCAAAAATGAGCTCGATATGGGTATATCCAGGGCAAGGTGCTCAAAAGGCCAATATGTTGCACGATCTTCCGCAACATCCTTTGGTTAATCAGTACCTTGAACAGGCCTCTGATGTTTTAAAAGAAAACGTCATGTTATTAGATCAAGCTGAGGCTTTAAAGTCTACTTATTCAGTTCAACTTTGCTTATATATCGCGGGTGTTGTGAGTTCTGCATTGTTACAAGAACAAGGATTTCAACCCAAGTTTGTCGCTGGTTTATCCATTGGCGCTTGGGCAGCTGCAACAGTAGCCAATGTCATTCAGTTTGAAGATGGTGTGCGCTTAGTTGCGAAACGTGGTCAATTGATGCAGCAAGCTTATCCAAGTGGATATGGAATGACGGCCATCATTGGCGCTGATCGCTCTCAGGTTGAAAACTGGGTTTCAGAGGTTCATGAGCAAGATGCAGAAGTTTTTATCGCAAATCTAAATGCCGAAAATCAAATCGTAATTTCGGGATCATTGGATGCTATGCAACGGGTTGCATTATTGGCAAATCAACAAGGTGCAATGACGAAAAAAGTAGAGATCAGTGTGCCATCACATTGTGTGTTATTGGAAAAACAAGCACAGCAGCTCGCTTGCTTCGTGGAGGGAGTCAATTCACAGCAACCTACAATTCAATATTTAAGTGGTACATCTGCACGGCTACTGAGAACAGATACTCAGATTATTGATGATCTTGTTTTTAATATGAGTCGGATGATTGATTGGCACAACACTGTTCAAGCAGCTTGGGAACGAGGTGCGCGCTTACAGATTGAGGCTTTACCAGGAACGGTTTTAACAGGTTTAGCACGTAAAGTATTTAAAGAAGGAACACTATTATCCTTTCAAAATACACAACTTGAAAGTCTGATTATGGCAATGCAAAAGGACAACGATTTTGTATAAAGCCTAATCAAAAAAATGATGTCACTCAAAGGATAGAGGAAATTTAAAATGATTATATACGGAACAGCTATTTTAGCGATTTGTCATTTATTAGGTGATTACTTTGGGAATACGTTGGGTATGTTACTCGGCGTAAAAGCCAATGTTGGTGGTGTGGCGATTTCCATGCTTTTACTGATATTGGCCAAAGAACTATTGGCAAAAAAAGGTTATTTACCACAAGTCACTCAATTCGGAATTTTATATTGGTCTGGTATGTACATTCCAATCGTAGTGGCAATGTCAGCAGGTCAAAATGTCGTTGCGGCACTATCTGGTGGTTTACTCGGCATCATTGTGTCTGTTGCCTCACTAATCGGAACAGTGCTTGTAATTCGATATTTAAATCGTATTAGTGGCGACTATGAAACTTATGAATGGTCTATCGAAACAACGGAAAAAACAGCTTAAAACGATAAAATCATAAAGGAATTATGAGATGGAAACTTTAATAGCGGTTCTCAGTAAAAATGCACTTGTAACAGCACTTGCGGTAACTGGGCTGATGATGTTTGTTTCACACTTACTGTCTAAATATTTAACCAAAGGAAAATTGCAGAGTTCAGCGATTGCGATCACTTTGGGATTGGTGGTTGCCTATTTTGCAGGTGTTTATACGAACGGGACCAAGGGTATATCTGATATTGCAATTTTCTCGGGATTTGCATTATTGGGCGGGGCAATGATTCGTGATCTCGCGATTGCTTCAACAGCTTTCGAAGTTGATGTTAAAGAGGTAAAAAAGGCGGGTAAAGTTGGATTAGTTGCCTTGCTTTTAGGCTGTGTAGTGCCCTTTGTAATCGGCGTTGTAGTTGCTTGGTTCTTGGGATACAAAGATCCTGTGTCTATGACGACGATTGGTGCAGGTGCGATGACCTATATCGTTGGGCCAATTACGGGTTCGGCTATTGGTGCAAGTTCAGATGTGATTGCTTTGTCTATCGCAATCGGTCTGATTAAATCGGTATTTTTTATGATTGGCACACCCTTGTTTGCAAAGTTTATGTATCTCAAAAGTCCGCGTTCTGCGATGGTATTTGGTGGTTTGGCAGGTACAACCAGTGGTACAGCGGCAGGATTGGCGGGTACAGACGTTAGATTAGTTCCTTATGGTGCATTGGTTGCGACATTTTATACAGGCCTTGGATGCTTGTTAGCACCGTCTATATTTTTCTTAACGGTAAATGCGATTTTCAGTTAAATATATTTTGCTTTAACAGATGAGGGGGAGGTGGTTCAGACAGAATCATTTCCCCTCAATATTTATAGATACTGTCGCGCAAACATTCTGCATTCAGCAATTAATGCTAAGAGGTTCGGATCTCGCTCCTTACTCTTTAGAAAGACTAAGCCAATTTCTTGTTTGATTTGATAAGGCGATTGCAGAGGAATCAACTTGACTGAGCTTTCATAAATGGTTGAGATACGACCGGGCAATAAGGCTAAACCCACTCCTGTACTCACCATACTGATTAAAGTAAAAATATCGCTAACCTGTAAAAAGACTTTAGGATCTATGCCTGCTTTTTCAAATACGACGTCACTGTCATGACGTGTTGCAAAGCCTTTGGATAGGGTTAAAAACGTTTCATCTTTTAATGTACTTAAGTCGATTTCTTCGAGACTCGCAAGCGGAGAGTTCTTATTCACAGCTAAATAAATATCATCTTGAAACATTGCTAAACTTTCAAAATCAGCATCAGATGTTGTTTCATTTAAAGCAACGATAATGGCATCTAATTCAGTCGTTTTTAATTTTTTAACTAAATCGAGATTAGAGCTGAGCAAGAGTTGAATATCCAACTCACCACGCCTCAACTTCAGACCACTAATCACGTTGGGAATGGTATTGACCGTAAGTGAATATAACGAACCTAAATGCAATACTTTTGCCGCGAAACCTGCTGCTTCTCTGGTTTTATTTACAGCGGTAACAATATCTTGAATAATTTTCTGCGAGTTCTCTTGTAAAACATATGCGCTTTTTAGGGGAATTAAATTCCGTCCTTCATTTTTGAATAGAGGACATCGCAAGCTATTTTCTAAAGAGTGCAATGCTTTATGTACGCTAACATTACTGATTTGCATTTCGGCGGCTGTTTTTGAAAGGTTGCCATAACGCATAAATGAGAGGAATATTTGAATTTTCCGTAAAGTTAAATCTTCATCGATTTCCATATCAATAATGCCTGTACCAGATGAGGTATGAATTGAAAAATAGTTCGGTTTATTTAAACGTTTCTAAGCTTCAGTTCATATTAAGGGTAAAATTTAACTCAATGTCCAATGTTAGACTAAAATCTGTCAAAAAATTAGATGCCTTAATATTCAGGGTTTTAGCGTGCATTGACGATTAATCAGTAGTTTGATGATGGCATATAAATGGGTTAAACCGCCCATTAAAATCAAAAAGTTTAAAAATTCAGATTTCTTTAAGTTTCGTACATTAATTTAAAGATACGGCAAACACCGTAGCAAGCAAAGCAATACCCTTGGCCACATTCTCCAGATGTGGCTTTTTTTATATTTATCACTTAATCTCAGTCTTACTATTGTGAACATCTAAAAAGTGATTGAGATACTTTTAGCCACTATGATCAGATAAAAATTTAAAAAATCTATAAGTTTTTAGAATGAAAAACAGAGACATATAATTGAAAAATTTATATTAATATGTGATCTAGTATGCATTTTAAAAAAGGTTGACGTCATGTGTTGAACTCATGAGTTCTTATTTAAGATTTTGTTTTTAATATATAAATTATTTTTAATATTTTTTGTTACAACCATTTTGTCGACAAGTTTAGCTGTAATTTGCCATATTTTCTTTGCAAAATTTAGCACAAGACTCCTTTATGGAATCAACTTAACCTTACATCGCACAGCTGCTTTTATTTTCACTTTGTTGTCACTTTTTTCATTTAAACCTTAGTTCAGCTGTGTTTTTCAAATTTTTAAAATGGAAGTTTTTTCAATGAAAAATATACAAATCAAAGTAAAGGATCAGTTTGAAACCGAAAATGTTGCAATTGCTTTAATTAGCAAGGTAAATGATCTAGAGATTCCTTTATTTAAACGCATTGAGCATATTGAAATTGAAGGTGAAATTTTGCGACCGAATATGGAATTGCTCTATGAAAATCCAAAAGATGGCCGTATTTATCGTTTTATTGATATCGTTCATTCAAATTAATTTGAATGTGAAGAACTGACTTTTGGGTTTATTGTCGGTTTCGCATAATCGATTTGATGCATTTATTTTGAGTAATTTAAAAGAAATTCCATAACTATAATTGTTGTGGGGTTTTCGTCGTTGAAGTAGGACGCTTTATAAAAAAGCACTAGACAAGTCCAAAACTTATCTAGTGCCATCGATCAAAAGATTATAACGCTGTTTTAGCAGATACAGATTCCCAACCACCGCCTAAAGCACGGATTAAATCTACGCTTGCAAGCATACGATCTCCATTCAGTTGTGCAGCGCGTTGTTGCTGTTGTAATAGATTTCGATCGGAATCAATCACATCTAAATAGCTCACAGCACCTTCACGATAACGTAAATGTGCCAGTTGATTGGCATGCTTACTCGATTTTAGTGCTAAATGTTGAGCCTGTATTTGTTGATCTAGGATGCGTTGATCAGACAAGCCATTTTCAACTTCACGAAATGCATTTAAGACGGTTTGCCGATAACCAGCGGCGCTTTCTTCATAAGCTGCACGCGCTTGAGCAACGCCAGCCTTACGTTGTCCACCATCAAACAAAGGCAAAGATAAAATCGTGCCCGCAACAGGACCTAATAAAAAGGTTCGGCTTGACCAGTTCCCTAAGCTCCCTAAACTTGCTGACTCGTATCCGAGTGCACCTGTGAGATCTAATTTGGGGAAAAATGCAGCGCGGGCTATACCAATGCGTGCATTATTTGCTGCCATAGCTCGTTCTGCCGCAGCGATGTCAGGACGACGTTCAAGCAGAGAGGATGGAAGTCCAGCAGGCAAAACAACGAGATCCGAATTCACAGGTTGAGTTGTTAAACTGAATTCCGCTGGCGTTTTACCCAACAATACTGCGAGTGCATGTTCAACTGTCGCTCGACTACGCGCAATATTTAATGCGTCACTTTGCGCAGTTGATAATTCGGTTTGGGAACGAGAAAAGTCCAATTCACTGACTAAGCCATTGCGATAACGAAGTTGCATTAAATCGCGTGTTTCAGTGAGCAGTTGGATATTCTGGTGATAAATCACTTGCTCGGTATCCAATTGTCGAATCAAAAAATAGGTTTGAGCAACATCTGCTTGAAGTGCAAGTAGAGCAGAGTGATACAACGCTTCTTGTTGCTGAACATCTGCTGTTGCAGCATTCACACTACTTGCGATCCGTCCGAATAAATCTAATTCGTATGAAACGTTTGCTTGTGCTCGCCATAGAGTACGTGCTGAGGTTGGTGCATCCGCATCCAGTCCTAATGATGCAGGAGATGGTTTCTGGCGCGTCGGTCCAAAACCTGCACCAATACTCGGTAAGCGCTCGGCTTGTGCTGCTGATCTTAGTGCACGCGATGATTGAATATTTGCTGCCGCTCTTTTTAGATTCTGATTACCTGAAATAGCTTGCTGTTCAAGTCCATTCAGTTGAGGATCATTAAAGACACGCCACCATTCACCTCGAATGTGTTCATCGGCGGGTTGAGCAATCTTCCATTGTTCGTTTTCAAGTGCTGAATTTGCTTCTTTAAATTTGATAGGAATAATCATTTGTGCTGGTTGGTATTCAGGCGCAAGGGAGCAGCCTGCGAGCAGCAGGCTTCCTATCAGTGAGGACAATAACCATTTTGGCGTAGATGCTTTCATCAAATGTCCTCCTTATTGATGATTCGGATTATGTAAAGGTGCTTCGTGTACCGCAGCAGAATGCAATTTATGTTTGCTATTCAATGTACGAATCAGGACATAAAATGCTGGGGTGAGGAATAGACCGAATAATGTTACCCCGATCATGCCAAAGAACACCGCTACACCCATGGCATGGCGCATTTCTGAACCAGCACCTGTCGATGTTACGAGTGGAATTACACCCATAATAAAGGCAATCGAGGTCATCAAAATTGGGCGTAAACGTAAACGACTTGCTTCAACAGCTGCTCTAAATGCCGTAGCACCTTGCATTTCGAGTTCACGGGCAAACTCGACAATTAATATGGCATTTTTACAGGCCAGTCCGACGAGTACCATGAGTCCAATTTGGGTAAAGATGTTGTTATCGCCACCCGTGAACCAGACTCCAGCCAGTGCTGCCAAGATACCCATTGGAACAATCAAAATAACAGCCAAAGGAAGCGTAAGGCTTTCGTATTGTGCAGCTAAAACCAAAAACACGAGTAAGACGCTGATTGGAAATACCCACAATCCTGCATTACCCGCTAAGATTTTTTGATAGGTTAAATCTGTCCATTCAAATTTTACCCCACGCGGCAAGGTTTCTGCTGCAATGCGTTCAACAGCGGCCTCTGCTTGGCTTGAAGAATATCCCGGCGCAGGACCGCCGTTAATATCTGCCGCAGTGTAGCCGTTATATCGCACGACCATTTCTGGACCGTAGGTTTGTGTGACTTTCACCAATGAAGAGAGTGGAACCATTTGCCCAGCATCATTTCGTGTTTTGAGCTGTGAAATGTCTTCTGGATTGGCACGGAACGGTGCATCCGCTTGAGCACGCACTTGATAGACACGACCAAAACGGTTGAAATCATTGACGTATTGCGAACCCAAGTAGATTTGCATGGTATTAAATACATCGGTAATGGCAACACCTTGTTGTTTGGCTTTAACACGATCTAAATCTACATTTAATTGTGGGACATTGATCTGATAACTCGAGAACATTGGCCCTAATTCGGGTGCGGATTGTGCTGCTTTCATAAAGGATTGCGCTGCATCATTTAGGGCCGAGTAACCTAATGCACCACGATCCTCAAGTTGTAGTTTAAAGCCACCCATCGTACCTAAGCCCATCACAGGTGGTGGTGGGAATACCGCGATATAAGCATCTTGAATCGCAGCATATTTTTGATTTAATGCACCAGCAATCGCATTGGCTGAAAGATCAGCGCCTTTACGTTCATCAAATGGTTTTAAGGTGACAAAGACGATCCCTGCACTTGAGCTGTTGGTAAAGCCATTGATGGATAAACCGGGGAATGCTACGGCACTTTCGACGCCGGGTTGTTTGAGCGCGGCATCACTCATTTTTCGAATCACAGTTTCAGTGCGGTCGAGTGAAGCACCATTTGGTAATTGGGCAAAACTAATCAGGTATTGTTTATCTTGAGCAGGAACAAATCCTCCGGGAACGATATATGAAATCCCAATGGTCAGACCAAGTAATGCAGCATAGACACCCATTGCTGAAGCTTTATGGGAAATGACGCGGTTCACGCCTCGACCGTATTTGTCCGAAGCACGAGAGAATACACGATTGAATAATGCAAAGAAGCGTCCAAAGACACGATTCATAAAACGCGTCAGTACATCAGGTTTCGCGTCATGACCCTTCAGTAACATTGCAGCTAAGGCAGGCGAAAGGGTAAGAGAGTTGAATGCTGAAATGACAGTTGAAATAGCAATCGTCATTGCGAATTGCTTATAAAACTGACCTGTTAAACCTGTCATGAATGCAAGAGGGACGAACACGGCAACAAGAGTCAGGGCAATCGCAATAATCGGGCCGCTCACTTCACGCATGGCACGATAAGTCGCATCTCTTGGGCTTAAACCTGCTTCAATATTCCTCTCAACATTTTCCACCACGACGATCGCATCATCGACTACGATTCCGATAGCGAGAACCATCCCGAATAGCGAAAGTGCATTGATGGAATAACCAAACGCCAGCATCAGTGCAAATGTACCAATTATCGAAACAGGTACAGCGAGTAAAGGAATGATGGATGCTCGCCATGTTTGTAGAAATAGGATTACAACCACGACAACTAGAGCAATCGCTTCAAGTAAGGTATGAATAACAGCCTTGATACTGGCACGTACGAACTGAGTTGGATCGTAAACAATGTCGTATTTAATCGAGGATGGAAAATCTTTAGAAAGTTCCTGCATGGTGCTACGCACTTGATCAGAAACTTGTAAGGCATTAGCACCCGGGGCTTGGAAAATTGGTATTGCGACAGCTTGTTTATTATCAAGTAATGAACGTAAGCCATATTGTGATGCTGCAAGTTCAACGCGCGCGACATCGCCGAGTTTGGTCACAGCACCATCAGCAGCCGTTTTTAAAATAATATCGGAGAACTCTTGTTCAGTACTTAAACGACCTTGAGCATTCACAGAAAGTTGCAAGGGTGAATCATTTGGTGCAGCCCCGATAGTTCCCGCTGCAACTTGAATGTTTTGTTCACGAATTGCATTGACGACTTCAGTGGCGGTGAGATTTCGTTGAGCGACTTTCTGTGGATCTAGCCAAACTCGCATCGCATAATCGCCAGAACCAAACAGCCCAACTTCGCCAACACCCTGCAAACGAGCCAAACGATCTTTGACGTTGAGGACTGCATAGTTCCTCAGATAAGTCATATCGTAGCGGTTATCTGGAGATGTTAGATGCACAACCATGGTTAAAGTGGGCGAGCTTTTTAGTGTTGTAACACCTAAACGTTGTACGTCTTCTGGGAGGCGGGGCAACGCTTGCGAAACACGGTTCTGTACCAGTTGTTGTGCTTTATCAGGATCAACACCTAGTTTGAAGTTCACTGTAATCGTTAGATTGCCGTCACTGTTTGCTTGAGACTGCATGTACAGCATGTCTTCAACGCCGTTAATAGATTCTTCTAACGGAGAAGCCACGGTCTCTGCAATCACTTTAGGGTTTGCCCCTGGATATTGGGCACGTACCACAACTGAGGGCGGCACAACTTCGGGATATTCGGAAATTGGAAGCTTAAAGACAGAAAGTAGACCCGCCAGCAAAATCAATACTGACAGCACGCCAGCAAAGATCGGCCGATCAATGAAAAACTTAGATATATTCATATTGGATTAACCTTTGGCCGAAGTTGAGTTTTTGTCTGTAGGCTGAGGTTGTGAGGAGCTATTCTCTGCAATGATTTGCGCGTTTGGCATAGCAACAAGGTGTGGTGTAATTGGATCTCCGGGACGAATTCGTTGTAGACCATTGACCACGATACGTTCACCAGCTTTTAAACCACCATCAACGATTTGTAAGCCATCTTGTTGAGCACCCAGTTTAACTTCACGATATGCAGTTTGATTTTTGGCATCTACCACAACCACAAAGCGCTTGTCTTGATCTACGCCAATTGCAGTCGGATTGATGAGAATGGCTGAGCGAGGTTGTCCTCCACCAAGACGAATACGAGCGTAAAGTCCTGGGAGCATAACGCCTGTAGGATTTTCAAAAGTAGCGCGAACACGGATAGTGCCTGAAGTACTATCGAGGTTATTGTCGATGGAGCTGATATAACCTTGGCGAGAAAAGCCAGACTCATTTGCAAGTCCCATATACACTGGCACTTGAGCTGAGTTTCTTTGGTTACTGATATATTTTAAGTAGGTTTGTTCATCTACATCAAAAGAGGCATATAAGCGCGAAACAGAGACCAGTCGAGTCAACACTTGTGCACCATTTCCAGCTGAAACTACGTTTCCAACCGTCACTTCTGCCCTAGAAATTCGACCACTGACAGGCGCAGTAATTCGGGTATATTCCAGATTTAATCGAGCAGATTCTACGGCTGCTCTGGCCGCTTGTAAGTTCGCATTTGCTGAGCGAGCTTCATTTTGAGCTTGATCAAGCTCTTGACGAGCAATGGCATTGCTTTCAATTAAGCGTTGGTTACGGCTGAGGTTTGCGGAGCTATACGTTACTTGTGCCTCGGCAGAGGCAAGTTGAGCTTTGGCGCGGTTGAGTTCTGCTTCAAATGGTCGAGGATCAATGCTAAATAGCAAATCGCCTTTATTAACCAAGCTGCCATCTTTGAAGTGGACAGCAATCAGTTTACCTGAAATTTGTGGGCGTATATCGACTTGATCAATCGCCTCTAAACGTCCTGAGTATTCTTGCCAATCGGTAATGGTTTTATTGACAACTGTGGCTACATCTACTGTGGTTGCGGGTTGAGAATTCGCTGCTGGGGTAGCTTTTGCATCTGCATTTTCTTGAAAGAGAAGAAAACTGCCACCTGTAGCAAAAATGGCAATAATGACAGCAGACAGCGTCAGCTGTTTGCGAGAAAGTGACATGAGGTGCTCCTAGTTATTTGGATCCCTGTTTTCAGACTTTTAGTTATGGTCTGTATGGGAGAAACAGGATTTATGGAATGAAAGGAGCATAAAAGTTTGTCAATAATGAATAAATACATTAAATTTGATAACACTATTCGTATTTTTATAATAATCGTTAGGTAATTGTTTAGATTATTCGATTGGGAGTGGGCTTGTGGATTTATTTCATGCGATGAAAGTTTTTAATAAAGTTGTTGAAACCAACAGCTTTAGTTTGGCTGCCGATACGCTGGGTTTGCCACGAGCTTCTGTGACCACAACGATTCAATCTTTAGAAAAACATTTACAAGTTCGCTTGCTTAATCGAACAACGCGTAAGCTGAGTTTAACCCCAGATGGTGCTGTGTATTATGACCGTACCGTGAGAATCTTAGCCGATGTTGAAGATGTTGAATCTTCTTTTAATGATGCTGAGAGAGGGCCACGCGGACGATTAAGGATTGATGTTCCTGTCTCGATTGGACGGCTGATCTTGATTCCTCGACTACGTGAGTTCCATGCACGTTATCCTGACATTGATCTTGTGATTGGGTTGAATGATCGTCCAGTTGATTTGGTCGGCGAAGCTGTCGATTGCGCAATTCGAGTCGGTGAGTTGCAAGACTCTAGTTTAATCGCAAGACGTATTGGGACTTTCCAATGTGCGACAGCTGCATCACCTTGTTATTTAAATAAAAAGGGTGTACCAACTTCTATTGAGGATTTACAGAAAAATCATCAAGCGATTCATTTCTTTTCAAGTCGTACAGGTCGTAATTTTGACTGGGACTTTATGGTTGATGATTTGATTAAAAGTGTCAGTGTCAATGGGAACGTATCGGTTAATGATGGAGATGCCTATATTGATTTGGCGTTACAAGGATTTGGAGTGATTCAGGGGCCTCGTTATATGCTTACTGATCATTTAGAGTCTGGAGCATTAACAGAAGTACTCCCGCAGTGGACACCTGCGCCGATGCCGATTTCAGCGGTATATTTACAAAGCCGCCATTTATCACACAAGGTTAGAGTCTTTGTTGATTGGGTTGCAGAGTTATTTGCTGCCTGTCCGTTATTGGGCGGCAGTGCGATGCCACTCGATCAGAAATGTAAATTTGCATGTGATCAAAAGACTAATCATGAATATACGATTCGTACTTTAGTAGAGCAGCATAATATTGCAGAAGCGAGAGCATTGAAAACTTAATTAAACAAACAATGTCGCATTGTTTTTTATCGATATTATTCTAAAGCTCAATAATTATATTGATCAATTTCTTCATTTATCTTTTAGGGGTAAATGCTGTCATTTCAGGACAACTTTAGATTTAAGCTTAGTCAATTGGTTGACAGTTTTCTGATTCATCGCTACCTTGCTTAAGTTAGTTCTTTTTTGAGACTGACTAGCTTCCCATCATTTAAGATGTAAAGCATTTATGGGAAATAGTGAGGAGATGGAGTGAGTTGATTATGGTTAATCAAAATTTCATCAAATTTATTATTTAAATAGATATAAAAGAGAAACAAGAAATGAGTTCAGTTGTTCTTCATCAATGGGAAATTTCGCCGTTTTGCCAAAAAGCAGCGAGAATGCTTCGCTTCAAAGGAATTGATTTTGAGACCATAAACTACAATGGAATTTTAGGGACAAAAGTGCCATTGCTGAGTAAGGTTGGCAAAGTTCCTGTGGTGGATATTCATCAGCAACGCATCCAAGATAGTACTCGGATTGCGCGCTACTTAGATGAGGCTTTTCCCGACCAAGCTTTACTTTATCCCAAAGATCCGACACAAAGAGCTTTTGTTGAATTATGGGAAGATTGGGCTGATGAATCCTTGTATTTTTATGAGGTCTATTTACGTGTCAATGATTCAGAGGCTTTGGCGGAAGCTATTCGGATCAGTAGCGAAGGTCGTCCAGCTTATGAACGAGTGATGGTTAAAGGCTTTATTTTAGCTGAACTCAAAACGCAATTGTTTTTTCAGGGCACTGGTCGAATGAAAGCTGAAGATGTTCATGCAGAATTTAGACGACACTTAGATCGAATCGAACAGGTGCTTTCAGCGACAGGTTGGTTAGTTGGGGATAGTCAAACAATCGCAGATATTGCTGTGGTCTCACAGTTAGGTGAAGTGATTCGCACGAGTCGTCAGTTTGGTAAAGAAATATTAAGTCGACCTGTAATTAAAGCTTGGTATGACAAGCAAGCTGAGTAATCGCTATGACCATTTCCCTTTCAGAAAGACAGCAATGTGTTGTAGTGGTTGGTGTGGGTGCATCGCAAGGTATTGGAGCTGCAGTGAGCCGCCGTTTTGCTCAAGAAGGTTTAAAAGTCTATGTTGTGGGTCGCACACTGGAGAAAGCAGAGCAGATAGCAACCAAGATCAAAAACAATCATGGTGACGCAGTTGGATACTGTTTAGATGCTGAAGATCCAATACAAGTACAACAACTGTTTCAATCGATTTCGCTTAGCCAAGAGCAGTTGGTCGCAGTGATTCATAATGTGGGTGGAAATGTACCTTCAATTTTCTTGCAGTCATCATTGAAATTTTTTAGCAAAATGTGGCATTCAACTTTTTTATCAGCATTTTGGGTTTCGCAGAACTGTTTAAAAATTTTTCAGCAACAAAAAGCGGGCACATTAATCTTTACAGGTGCAAGTGCCTCGTTGCGTGGTAAGCCTTTTTTTGCTGCATTTACTATGGGTAAATCTGCTTTGAGAGCTTATGCTTTGAACCTAGCCCAGCAGTATAAAGCTCAAAATATTCATATTGCTCATGTGGTGATTGATGGCATGGTGGATGGGGATCGGGTCAATAAAGCATTGTTCGGTTTAGGTCGTTTGGCTCGAATGACACGTGGGACTGGTGGTTTGAATATTGATGCAATTGCTGAAAATTATTGGATGCTGTATCAACAGACGGCTGATCTATGGACGCATGAGTTGGATCTTAGGCCACATCAAGAAAAATTTTAGGGTGATCATCATGAGCAATAAACTATTTCGATGGGGCAAGAAAGCAACAGGTTGTATGCTAGTTGTTGGCAGTGACATTCAACAGCTCAGCCAAAGTTTTGCTGAGACAAATCTGATCGATGCTTTGCATGTTTATCACGTTGTGAATGATTTAAATCAAGAAAAAATTCATATTGAAAAATTGCACAATCAATTGACCGTAGTCCGCATAAATTTGATTGATTCGCATGCATTAAAGAAACTGCTTTCGCATATCACAAGTTCAAAGCATCAAATTGAATTGTGTATTTTCCAAGCTTACTTTAGTCATGCTCGTGAAATGGATACTTTGTTATCTCAAGAAGCTGAGCATGAATGGAATAATAATGGCTTGAGTGCTGTCAGTTTATCTCAGGTGATGATCCGTGAAATGTTGATGCGACAAAGCGGAACTATGATTTTTCTAGGTTCTCAACCTCAGAGTTCAGCATATTATGATCCTCTCAGCCAGAGTTCATTTGCTGCAATTCGAGCATTGTCTCAGTCATTAGCAAGAGAGTTTCATCCCAAGGGAATTCATGTGTGTTATTGCATGCTAGAGCGTTGGCAAGGAAATCGCGAAGATTTCGTGAATTCGGTTAAAAAAGCTTGTTTGCATTTGCATCAGCAACCGAATTCAACGTGGAGTCAGGAATTGAGTTTAGGGATATAGCATCTTAGAGCTAAAATATTTTAAGCTTTAAATCACTTTGTTTTTGCTACATTCGCTTGATTTACTGCTGTTGTTTAATTGCTTCTAAACCTGCTAAGGAAAAGGTCATCAGATGCTTAACCAATTGTTGAGCATTCATTTTTGAAATATCTTGTATGGGTGCAGGTAGATTACTCCCGACGATCAGTAGCATCATACATGGCGCAACGACACTCAGAACACAAGGTAATAGCGCTGGGTGATTTTCATCTAGTCCTGAAACCTGACTAATAATTTTTCGGACGGCTTGAAACTTTCTAGCACCATCACTCTGCATAAATGCTTGCAGATGCGATGTAGGGGAAAATAATTCGCGAATAAAAACTTTACTATGCCAGACATCTTTTTCAACGAGCTTACTCACCAGCGTTGCAAAAAATGTTTCAAGTTTTTGTGTCGGAGGGAGAGGGCTATCCACGAGCGCCAATAACTGTTGTTCGTTGAGATAATGTGTATGTGCTTCAGCCAACACAGCGCTATATAAACCATCACGACCATCAAAATGATAGTTAATCGCAGCTAAATCGACCTCTGCCAATTTGGCAATTTCTTTGTTTGTTGTCTGAGCAAAACCATTTTGGGCAATCAATTGACCTGCTGCCTCAAGAATTTTTGATTTGGTAATATCACCATCACTGCGCCTAGCTCTAGACATTTTTTACTCTGAATCAAACTTTAATTTTAAGTATATCTTTTTTCCTTAAATTGATATAGTTTAAATTTAAATTGAATTTAAACTTTAATAAAAAAGGTCTGATTCCATGAACAAGAAAGTCATTGCTGTTGCTGTGGTCAGTATCATTGTTCTTTTAGCAGTTGTGCTTTGGTTCTTTAATAAAGATAAAAAGACCGAACAGGAACTCACACTCTATGGAAATGTCGATATTCGCCAGATTTCACTCGCTTTTGAACAAACAGGAAGAATCCAGTCTTTATCAGTGCAAGAGGGGGATAAAGTTAAAAAAGGGCAGGTATTGGCAGAATTAAAAACAGATGCTTTGAAGATTCAAGAACAGCAAGCGGAAGCGCAGTTGAATGTACAAAAGCAGGCAATGATTGAGCAAGAAGTAGGAACTCGACCTGAACAAATTACTCAGGCAAAAGCACAGCTGGTATCAGCCCAAGCCCAACTAGACAAAGCAAATAAAGATTATCAGCGCTTACAGATTTTGAATAAAAGTACCTCTGGCCAAGCGATTAGCAAACAAGAACTAGATTTTGCACAGAGTAATCAAGCTACAGCAGCAGCTTCAGTGAAAGAGCGTGAAGCGAATTTAGCATTACTAAAAAAAGGAGCGCGTGCTGAAGATCGTGCTGCGACTAAGGCTCAATATCAGGCAACACAAGCAAATTTAGATTTAATCAAATACCAACTTACACAAAGTGAGTTGCGTTCACCAGTAGATGCAGTGGTGCGTGCTAGGTTGCAAGAAGCGGGAGATATGACCAACCCTCAGAAAGCAGTTTATACCTTGGCGCTGACTAATCCGAAATGGGTGAGAGTATATGCAAATGAAAAAGATTTAGACTGGATTAAAATGGGATCAGTTGCCCAAATCATTCGAGATACTAAGCCTGATCAACCCATCCAAGGAAAAGTTGGTTATATCTCATCTGTTGCAGAATTTACCCCTAAAACAGTGCAAACAGAAGATATTCGAACAACCTTGGTGTATGAGGTTCGTGTTTATGTAAATGATCCAAATGATCAATTAAAAATGGGGCAGCCTGTCACCGTTAAAATTGCCAAGGACAAGTGAGTGAACGCTGATGAATACTTTGTCTCAAGTGGTGGTGGCGCGTGACTTAACCCAAGTCTTTCCGTGTGAAAATAAAAAAGGGAAAGACATAAATGCACTCCAAGATTTAAATATTACAGTCAAAGCAGGACAGCTTACGGCATTGGTTGGACCCGATGGTGCGGGTAAAACAACTTTTTTGCGCTTGATTGCAGGCTTGTATCAGCCAAGTTCAGGTTCTTTGGAAGTACTTGGAATTGATGTTGCTAAAGATCCTCAATCAGTACAAGACCGAATCAGCTATATGCCACAACGGTTTGGTTTATATGAAGATTTAAGTATTCAAGAAAATTTGGATTTGTATGCAGATTTGCATGGCGTACCTCATGCTGTGCGGAAACAACGATTTGCTCGCCTATTAGAAATTACTGATTTAACCCATTTTACTGAACGTCCAGCAGGGAAACTTTCAGGTGGAATGAAACAAAAATTAGGTTTGGCTTGCACCTTAGTTCGCTCACCAGAACTGCTCTTACTCGATGAGCCGAGTGTCGGTGTTGATCCTTTATCGAGAAGGGATTTATGGATCATTATCAAACAATTGGTTCTGGAAGAAAATTTAAGTGTCATCATTAGCACGGCATATATGGATGAAGCAGAACGTTGTTCAGAAGTGTATGTGATGTATGAAGGTAAAATTTTACAACAAGGTACACCATCTGAGCTTAGTGAAAAAGTAAGAGGCCAAACTTGGCAGGTTGAACCACCAAAACAAATGAAGGCAAGGGTTTTACAAGCCCAGTTATTAGATAATCATAAATATATTGTAGATGCCGTTCCTAAAGGCGATGTTGTCCGTTTTATTACTCAACCTACATATCCTGAATTGCCAATAGAATATTTACCTTCAAATGCAGTGGTTACACCTAGAAAACCTGAGTTAGAAGATGCATTTATGAGTTTTTTACATCAAGCTCAACAACAAAAAATTGAAGTTGAAAATAGCAATGACAATACTTTTCTTGAATCTCAAAAGCAGTTAGCTGAAACACCGCAATCAGCAATTATCGTCAAAGACTTAGTACGAAAATTTGGTGATTTTACCGCAGTTGCAAATACATCCTTTGATGTGCAACGCGGTGAAATTTTTGGGTTGTTAGGGCCAAATGGCGCAGGGAAGACAACAACTTTTAGAATGCTGTGTGGTTTATTGCCTGCAAGTAGTGGCACTTTAGAAGTTGCTGGAATGAACTTGCGCACAGCACGCGCACAGGCGAGAGCAAAAATTGGTTATGTCTCTCAGAAATTCGCTTTATATAGCAATTTAACGGTACTTGATAATTTAAAATTTTTTGGTGGTGCTTATGGTTTATCTGGAAAGAAGCTTAACCAACAAATAGATAAAGCACTGCATCAATTTCAATTACAGCCACATGCTAAAAGTGGTGATTTACCGAATGGATTTAAACAGCGTTTGTCGATGGCTGCGGCTTTATTGCATCAGCCTGAGATTATCTTTTTAGATGAGCCTACTAGTGGGATTGATCCTTTGGCGAGGCGTTCTTTTTGGTACAGCATAGGAGAGCTCGCCAATCAAGGGATTACCATTATTATTACTACGCATTTTATGGAAGAGGCTGAATATTGTGATCGAATTGCGATTCAAGATGCTGGAAAATTATTAGCACTTGGTTCACCAAAACAAGTTCGGCAAATGGCAGGTGAAACGAGCCATAGTGATATGAATCGTGCATTTATGTCTATTGTGGAACAAGCACGTTCTCGTAAGCAGGAGCATACATAATGAGTATCTCTGTAGCTCGCTTGATGGCATTAATCAAAAAAGAAACACATCAATTATTACGAGATAAAAGTAGTTTAGCGATAGGACTGATTTTACCAATTATCCTGATTTTACTGTTCGGTTATGGCTTATCTTTCGATTTAAATAACGGACGTGTCGGTGTGGTCGTCCAAAACGCAACGCTACAGAGTAATCAGTTAATTTCAGGCTTGAATGGAACGCGATATATAACAGCAGTGCCTTATACAAGTTTTGCCCAAGCTGAACAAGCGATGGGACAGGCTGATATTGATGCGATTGTAAATGTTCCTGCTGACTTTGCGCAAGCCAGTACCAATCAAGCTGCGACCATTCAAATCATTACTAATGGGCGATCGACCAGTATTGCTTCAACTTTGCAAGGTTATATTTCTGGTGCCCTAACAACAGCCCAAGCGATCCAGTCTGATCGTCAAAATATGCAGGTTTCAAATGGAGTGATCAGTGTTGAACAAAGGATTTGGTTTAATGAATCTGCAAATAGCACGTGGTTTTTAGTTCCAGGCTTGATTGTTCTGATCCTCACTTTAATTGGTGCTTTTTTAACAGGTTTATTAATCGCAAGAGAAAGAGATCGGGGAACGTTAGAGGCATTATTTGTCACACCAGTACGACCACTAGAAATTGTACTTGCCAAATTAACGCCTTATATCGTGATTGGCATGATAGATATTGGCGTGTGTTTATTGGCAGCGGCATTTATTTTTGATGTGCCGATTCGAGCTTCATTGACGTCAATTATCAGTGCTTCATTTTTATATTTATTGGTTTCGTTGTTAATGGGACTGACGATTTCAGGCGCTTCTAAAAGCCAATTTCAAGCCAGCCAAATTGCTTTGTTGGCGAGTTTTATGCCTGCCATGATGCTCTCAGGATTTGTATTTGATACGCGAAATTTACCTTTTGTGGTACAGCTCATTAGTCAAATTATTCCTGCAACGCATTTTATGACCTTGATCAAAACGTTGTTTTTAGGTGGCGATGATTGGCATTTATGGATGAAAGAATGTGCAATTTTAATGCTCTATGTTGTGCTATTCACCTTTGCATCGTGTTTATCATTAAAAAAGAGATTGAGGTAATAACATGATTGAAAAAATAGTCGTGTGGTTAAATTATCTCTTGGTTTTAGTGAAGAAAGAATTCCTCACTATTTTTAGTGATCCTGCAAATCGAATTATTTTATTTGTGCCAGCGCTGATGCAGGCGTTATTGTTTGGCTATGCTGCAAGTTATGATGTCAATCATGTGGACTATGCCGTCTTAGATCAAAGCAAAGGACAAGTTTCACAGCAATTATTATCTCATCTTGATGGTTCGGGTATTTTTAATCGAACGGCCACGCTCAATAATGCCACTCAGATCAAAACTGTGGTCGATGATCGTACTGCTTTGGCCGTCATTAGTATTCCTTCAGATTTTGAAGATAAACTGGCTCAAGGCGAAGTTTCTCCGATACAGGTTATTTTAGACGGTCGAAATTCATCAACGGCAGGTATGGCTGGGTCTTATATCAATAGTGTCGTTGCAAAAGTAAATCAGGAGCGCCTAGGGCAAGCATCAGTCAACTTAGAGGTACGAACTTGGTATAACCCAAATCAGGAATCACGATGGGGGATCATGCCATCGTTAATTGCCGCATTAAGTATGATGCAAACATTATTGCTATCCTCACTTTCGGTAGCAAGAGAAAGAGAACAAGGAACTTTTGATCAATTATTGGTAACGCCTTATACACCGATTCATATCATGATCGGTAAGGCTTTGCCGCCTATTTTTGTCGGTTTGATGCAATCGACTATTATTCTTTGCATCATTTTATTTTGGTTTCAAATTCCAATGAATGGCTCCTTAACTCTGCTTTATTTTGGCTTATTGTTTTTTAATATTGCTGTTGTTGGAGTTGGACTGTCCATTTCAGCAATTTCTCTCAATATGCAACAAGCAATGTTATTTACATTCTTTATTATCATGCCATTAATGTTGTTATCTGGTTTGTTGACACCAGTTCAGAATATGCCGCATGCGCTAGAGGTTGCGACTTACGCGAACCCACTTCGTTTTGGAATTGATCTTGTACAGCGAGTGTATTTAGAGGGGGCAACGTTTTCACAAGTGAAGTGGGATTTTGTACCGATGTTTGTACTCGCGATAATCACATTACCTTTAGCTGCATGGCTGTTTAGAAATCGTCTGTCTTAGGTCTTTTGAAAAATGATCAGCTGTCTGTTATAGCTTTTTAATCAGATTCTGTACCTACTGGTTGGATATTGAAATGGGCACAATAAACATAAGCTAGTTTTATGTTGAGGTGTGAAGGTGAGCTTTTTAAGAAAGAAAAATAATGCGAGCTTTGTTTTTTTTATTATTACACTCTATGCCTTTTTGGGTTTTGGTTTGGGCTATATCATTTGGGAGTATTTTCTCTGATTTATAATGGTTAGTTTCTCATTGAAAAATCGTAGGCGGCTTTAAAAAGCGTAAGATATTAAACGTGTCGTTAACAAATGTGTGCGAAAAGACAGTGAGCTTGAGTGCTAAAAATATCGTGTCGATATTCTGAACATTGGATAAATTGAGTATAGATTCCAATACACAGATTGACTAAAGTATCACTCGAAAATATCTTTATCGAGTGATTTATGCGCGGTCTTTATCTCATCACCAATGATGATCCAATACAATTATTATTAGAAAAATTAGATGTTGCGTTATCGACTGGGCAGGTTGCCATTTTACAGTATCGCCGTAAAAAAATAGCAAAACTAGATCAGCCATTAGAAGTACAACAGATCAAAGCACTTTGTGAAAAGCATCAAGTCCCGTTTGTCATTAATGATGATTTGGCACTGGCTGAACAGTTTGGTTTAGGTGTACATCTTGGACAATCTGATGGTGAAATAAGTGATGCTGCTGCGCGTTTACCGAAAGGTGTGATTATTGGTCGTACCTGCTTAAACTCACTGGAGTTGGCTGAAAAGGCGATTGCTGATGGTGCAACTTATGTAGCCTTTGGTGCGGTTTATGCCACCTCAACCAAACCAGAAGCAGGTAATGTCGGCATCGAAGTCATTAAACAAGCCAAACAAAAATTCGCTGTACCAATTTGTGCGATTGGCGGTTTGACCGTTGAAAATTCTCAAGTGGTGATTGAGGCAGGTGCAAGCCTTTGTGCGGTAATTAGTGATATATTAGGGCGATCAACAGCTGAAATTCCTGCTCGTGTAAATGCATGGGCAACGTTATTTGACTAATTATATGTATCCGTTTTGCGGAACTTTTATTGTTTCTCGGAACGACAACGTTCCTCGTCCTCGATTTTAGGTTGAGTCTTTTATGAGCTTATCTCCAAAGCAAGAACAGCTATTTAAACAAGCAAATAAACATATTCCAGGTGGTGTAAATTCACCTGTACGTGCATTTAACGGTGTTGGTGGTACGCCTGTCTTTATTGAAAAGGCAAAAGGGGCGTATTTATGGGATGTTGATGGTAAGCGCTATGTGGACTATGTCGGTTCATGGGGGCCAATGATTTTGGGTCACGCGCATCCAGATATTATTCAAGCAGTACAAACTGCTGCGGAAGATGGCTTAAGCTTTGGTGCGCCAACGGTATACGAAACCACTTTAGCAGATACCATCTGCGAGATCATGCCTTCAATCGAATTGGTGCGTATGACCAGTTCGGGTACAGAAGCGACCATGACGGCGATTCGTTTGGCTCGTGGTTACACAGGTCGTGACAAGATTGTAAAGTTTGAAGGCTGCTACCACGGTCATTCGGATTCATTATTAGTGAAAGCAGGTTCAGGCTTATTGACTTTAGGGGAAGGAGAACCAACCTCAAAAGGTGTACCTGCTGATTTTGCAAAACATACCTTAACGCTGCCATATAACAACATCGAAGCATTGAAAGAATGCTTTAGTAAATTTGGTCATGAAATTGCAGGCGTGATCATTGAGCCTGTTGCAGGCAACATGAACTTGGTAACGCCAATCGACGGTTTCTTGCAAGCGATCCGTGATGTTTGTGATGAATATAAATCAGTCTTTATCATTGATGAAGTAATGACCGGTTTCCGTGTCGCTTTAGGTGGTGCTCAATCGGTCTATGACGTTAAACCTGACTTGACCACGTTGGGTAAAATCATTGGTGCGGGCTTACCAGTCGGCGCTTTTGGTGGTAAACGTGAAATTATGGAATGCATCGCCCCTTTAGGTGGTGTTTATCAAGCAGGTACATTGTCAGGCAACCCATTGGCTATGCGCGCGGGTATTGCAATGTTTAAACATTTACGTGAACCAGAGTTTTATGAAAAGCTCGCTGCTCAGTTAGCAAAATTACTTGCAGGTTTGCAGACGGCCGCAGACGAAGCAGGGATTCCATTCAAGACCCAGCAAGTGGGTGGCATGTTTGGTTTGTATTTCACAGATCAAGATGACATTACTAGCTTTGATTCAATGTTGGCTTGTGATGTTGAAGCATTTAAGAAATTCTTCCATGGCATGTTAAAGCGTGGTGTCTATCTTGCGCCATCAGCATTTGAAGCTGGATTTATTTCATCTATGCATTCAGATCAAGATATTGCAGACACTATTCAGGCAGCAAAAGAAACTTTTGCAGAAATGAAATAATGCTATGATGCATACAGAAGCCCGATTTATTCGGGCTTTTTTTATGGATGCATTTTAATTGAGCTGAATATAGAGCTTAACAGGTTTAAAAATAATGCTTGATCGCAACGGAATCTTACTGAAGTCTCATTTATTTGTACGATAAAACTAAGCTAAGAATAGCAATAAATATAAAGAATCTTTACTGTACCATTGAGTAAAATATGCTTGAATAATCCACTATCTTTGTGTTTGTCTTTAGCTGCTCCAAAGCGTGGATATATGGGCTTAGGCAGGCTGTAAGATAGTGCTGATAATATAATTTTAAACAAACTTTTTATAAGAAACTCATAGGAATGGAGTAACGGATGAAAACTAAACATTATTTAACTGCTGCGGATGTAGAAATTCTGGTTGATGCAGCATCACAATATGCAACAGAACATAGCTTTAATGTCAGTATTGCAGTGGTTGATGAAGGTGGAACGCTGCTGATGATGAAGCGTATGGATGGTGCATCCGTATTATCGACCGAAATTTGTCAAGAAAAAGCAAAATCAGCTGCTGTTAGCCGTAGAGCAACCAAAGTATCAGAAGATATGATCCGTGATGGGAAAATCGGCTTTTTAACCATAAATGCTGCAAAAGGCATGTTAGAAGGTGGTGAGCCGATTGTTTATCAAGGACAGGTTGTAGGGGCTGTTGGTATTTCGGGTGTACAATCTTTTCAAGATGCAGAAATTGCTCAGCATGCGATTCAACAATTCCTAGAGCAACA
This sequence comes from Acinetobacter venetianus RAG-1 = CIP 110063, assembly GCF_000368585.1. Classification (GTDB taxonomy): domain Bacteria; phylum Pseudomonadota; class Gammaproteobacteria; order Pseudomonadales; family Moraxellaceae; genus Acinetobacter; species Acinetobacter venetianus. Next base: position 1,630,714 of record NZ_KB849558.1, on the reverse strand, counting down.
GACCTAAATCATCATTTAAATTCAATTCTGGATGAAATATCGAGAGAAACACGAAAAAAAAGAGTAAAAATACGTGTCATGCATTGTAATTCAGCGCCAAGCTTTTTATGATTGCCCGCTTGTTTTCATCCAGTCGTTGGAAGGCTACCTTGAGTGATTTTCTAAGTGAACATTTGATTCATCGTGATGAAGATTTTATGGTCATCCATAAACCAGCAGGCTTACTGACCGTGCCAGGGAAAACACCTGATTTACAAGATTGTTTAATCAATCGTCTATTAGAACTAGAACAAAAAACTTTACTGATTCATCGTTTAGATCGTGATACCTCTGGCATCTTAGTGTTTGGTTTGTCTAAATTTGGACAGAGTAATATTTCACGCCAATTCCAAGATCGTCAAACCTCAAAAATTTATCAAGCTTTGGTTGCAGGACATTTAGAAGGTCAGGGCACCGTCGATATTCCTGTGATTTATGATCCAAGTCGCCCGCCATTACATATCGTTGATACTAATCATCACAAACCTGCATTAACCGAATGGCAAGTGATCGAACATCTAGAAATTCAAGGACAAGCTGTAACTCGAGTCAAATTGATTCCGATTACAGGACGTTCACATCAGCTTCGTGTGCATATGCAATATCTTGGTCATCCGATTCTCGGTGATACCCTATATGCCACACCTGAACAGCAGCAGCTTTACGATCGATTGTGTTTACATGCAACACAATTGAGTTTCGCTCATCCTAAAACTGGTGCACAACTTAGCTTTAATTGTGCCGTGCCGTTTTAGTCTAAAACTTTTTTATGAAACACGATGTGATGCACGCTATTTGATCGTGCTTTGTGTCAAAATACATTGTTGAAAACTACATAAAATGCCTTAAATTTAATCTGATTTAAGGAATACAATATGTGGGCTAACTTGAGATAAAGGTGGAAAAATTGCAGCAGTTTGCTATTGGTCAACGTTGGTTATCAGATACAGAAACTGAACTTGGTTTAGGTGTTCTTATTGATGTCGATGAGCGTTCTATCAGCATTTTATTCCCAAAAAGTGATGAAACTCGTGTCTATGCACGAAACAATGCGCCTTTATCTCGCATCATCTTTAACGTTAATGATGAAGTGCAAGACCAAGAAGGCGTCAAGTGGACTGTTGAGTCGATTGAAGACCGTCATGGTGTCCTTCGTTACGATGTGGTTCGTACGCTGGAAAATGGCGAACAAGAACGCAAGTCACTGAACGAAACCCGTATTGGTGCGCAAATCCAGCTGTCAAAACCCTTAGAACGTCTTTTGGCAAGCCAAGTCGATTATAAAGAGTGGTATGACCTCCGCATTGAAGCAATGTTGTTGCAAGCGCAAATGCACACTAGTCCTTTACGTGGTTTTCTTGGCGCGCGTGTCGGTTTAATTCCGCATCAGCTTTATATTGCGCATGAAGTCGGCAAGCGTTTTGCGCCGCGTGTTTTACTGGCTGACGAAGTTGGCTTGGGTAAAACCATTGAAGCGGGTTTGATCATTCATCAACAACTGAAAACAGGACGTTCAGAACGTATTCTGATTTTAGTGCCTGATTCACTGCAATATCAGTGGATGATTGAAATGCGTCGCCGTTTCAATCTGCAATTCTCTCTATTTGATTTAACTCGTACTGCATCGATCAAAGAACATGATCCTGATTTAAATCCGTTCTTGACTGAACAATGCATTATTGCCAGCGTTGACCTGATGGTTGACCATGATGACTTGCGTGAGCAGGCGATGGAAGCTGGTTTTGATCTATTGGTTGTCGATGAAGCACATCATTTGATGTGGAGTGAAGAAGAAGGTGGCAATGATCGTTATGATCTAGTCGAAGAACTTGCAGAACAAACTGCAGGTGTGTTGCTGCTCACTGCAACACCTGAACAGTTAGGTGTAGAAAGTCATTTTGCACGTTTACGGTTACTCGATCCGCAACGTTTTAGTAGCTTAGATCGCTTCCTTGATGAAGAGGAACAATATCAACAAACAGCAAAAGTTGCTGAAGTGTTGATGTCTGATGATCCATTAACAGAAGAGCATCTTACTGCATTGGATGGCTTATTGGGTCATCGTATTGATGATCAGCCTGAACAACGTATGCGTGCGATTCACGAATTATTGGATCGTCATGGTACAGGTCGTATTTTGTTCCGTAATACCCGTGAAGCGATTCAAGGCTTCCCTGGTCGTGATTGCCAACCTGCACCTTTAGCTGCACCAGATGACTGGTCGTTTGATGGCAAAATGCGTGAGCAAATGTGGCCAGAAGAAGGTCAACTTGATGGCGCGTGGATGGAAAATGATCCGCGTGTGCCTTGGTTGATGGAAGTTTTGCGTAAAGATTTAAAACATAAAAAAGTGTTGTTGATTGCGCGTAGTGGGCCAGTGGTTGAAGCATTGGAAAATGTTTTGCGTTTACATGCGGGCATTCGTACCGCGATGTTCCACGAAGGCATGAGCTTATTAGAGCGTGACCAAGCTGCAGCATATTTTGCAGAAGACAGCTATGGCGCACAGATTCTTCTTTGTTCGGAAATTGGTTCGGAAGGACGTAACTTCCAGTTTGCCAGTGACCTGATCTTATTTGATTTACCCGCAAACCCTGACGTACTTGAACAGCGTATTGGTCGTTTGGATCGTATCGGTCAAGAAAACCGTATTCAAATTCATGTGCCTTATCTCATGGGTACAGCGCAAGAGCGTATGTTCCGTTGGTATAATGAAGCACTGAATATTTTCAGCAATATTTCTCCAACGGCACAAACGCTACAAGAGAATTTTATTGTTGAGCTGAAAGATTGCTTACTCGCAGATCAAGGTCAGACCTTTGAAGATTTACTTGAAGAAGTGAATGTACAACGTCAAGCATTGGAAGCTGAATTACAAGCAGGTCGTGATCGTTTGCTTGAGTACAACTCTTGCCGTCCTGTTGTAGCGCAAGGCATTGTTCAAGCGCTTGAAGATTATGATGACAACACCACTTTGCCGATGTTTGTGAAGCGTTTCATGTCATCAACCAATATTGATTTTGATGAGCAAAGTAACGGTACAGTGATCATCAAACCAACGGATCAAATGCAAGTTCAAGGTTTGACTTTGGATGAAGAAGGTATGACGGCGACCTTCTATCGTGATCAGGCACAAATTCGTGAAGATGCTCAGTATTTGACGTTGGAACACCCATTTATTGAAAGTGTAATGGAAATGATCCGTACACAGTCATTTGGTAGTACCAATGTTGCATTGCTGAAATCAAATGCATTGAAGCAGGGTTCAGTCTTACTTGAAGTGTGGTTTAAGGTTGATGTAGTTGCACCAAAAGCTTTGAATTTACCAGCAAGTTTGCCAAAGCAATTGATCCGTGTATTGCTCAGTGAAAATGGCCAAGACTTGTCTGCGAAGATTGATCCAAGCATTTTGCGTCCATACTTGCATCATTTAGATGGCAATAGCTGTCGTCAAGTGGTGAAAGCGCGTCGTGAAATAATTGAGTCGCGTTATGCACAGGCTTTGGATATTGCAAAAGAATCATTGCCAGAATTAATGCAACAAGCGAAAGAGCATTACAGTGGAAAATGGCAATATGAAATTGACCGTTTAGCTTACCTCAAGCAATTTAACCCAAGTATTCGCCAAGATGAAATCGAGCGTTTACAGAAGTTCCAAAAAGAAGGGCTAGGCTTACTCGATAGTTTGTCTGTGACACCAGAAGCGATTCAGGTCTTGGTTGTTGTTAAACCTTAACTGAGATAGAAACAAAAAAAAGAGGACAATTGAGTCCTCTTTTTTATTAGCTGAAATAATTAGCTTTGCTCAATATTGGCTTCCAAGAACCATAAATATTGATCAAGGTCTTCTAAAGCTGCATGAATAATATCTTCCGAAATTGGATCTTTAATTTCATCAATCGTATCGCGCAAATGATTCGCAACGACACCATAACGATCAGCAAGCTCTTTTAGATGATCTTGAACTGCATGAATCGCCACAGGATATGGCTTTAAATGCGACGTTTCAGAAACTGTCTGAGTTGTACCCAAAGCTGTACCACCGATTTGTACTGCACGTTCAGCGACATTATCTAAGTGAGTAATAATCGAAGTACGGAACATATCTAACATTTCATGCACTGCGATGAAATTACTACCACGCATGTTCCAATGTGCTTGCTTGGTTAATAATGATAAATCGATAAGATTGGCAAGAATTTGATTTAATATTTTTACAGTCGCTTCTTTAATCGAATCATCTAAATTATTACGTGTATAAACTTTTAAATTTTTCGCTGCTGAAGAATTCATAGTTACCTCATTCAGTTATCGTTTGTGAAACACAGTGAATAAAAACTATTTATTTCATATTTAGAGTAAGCCTTGAGTGGCCAGATGAGTGTTCGAATTGTTAAGCCTTTTGTAAATTATAGTGAGTTTAAATACCTTTTTTGAAGTGATTACAGCATCTTAGGTTAAAGTAGACTGATCTAAGATAAATGTTAAATAGCACCGATAAAATGGTAGCTAATTTGACTTTCAAATGAAGAGATAGAACAAATGGAAAATGAAAAAGATAAAGCAACCATTGTTATTAATGATCATCCAGAACAAGAGAAGATTGAGGTTTTAAAAGAAAAGTTACGCTATAAGCAAGCATTACGTGAAAATTCTAAAAAGATAGATCATAAGCTCGTACGTCTCAATATTCAGGCAGATGCATTACCCACCAAAACATTTTTCATTATGAATGCTTTGGCTGCTGTGATCGCAGGTTATGGTCTACTCGCAGATTCTTCTGCTGTGGTGATTGGTGCGATGCTTGTAGCAATGATGCTTGGTCCAATTTCGGGGATTGCACTATCTTTCATTGATAATCGTTGGATCTTATTCGTCACGGCATTGAAGACCTTAGCACTTGGCGTGGCAATGATTTTTGGGATTGGGGTGATATTGGGCCTTATTAATTTTAATATGCCACTGACACATGAAATCCTATCCCGTACCCAACCGAATGTGATTGATCTAATGATTGCACTGGCTGGGGGAGCTGCTGGGGCATTCGCATCAGTTTCACCACGATTATCGGTTGCCGTGGTTGGGGTCGCAGTTGCTACAGCACTTGTTCCGCCTTTGGTTGCAAGTGGTATTTTGCTTGCACATTGGGATTTACGTCTCTCTGCGAATGCTATGTTATTGGCATTTACCAATATTATTGCGATTCAAATTAGTTCTTCCTTGGTGTTATGGATTGCAGGTTTTAGACGTGGATCAGATGAGGAGGTACAAAGTAATGTAATAGAATTTATTAAACGAAACTTTGTGAGCTTATTATTTCTGCTGGTTCTCGGTGTGTATTTAACTGCAAATTTTTTGCATATGATTCAAAAGCAAATTTACGAAACCAAAGCACGCACCGCAATTATTTCAACACTAAATAAAAATAATAATATTATCGATAAAATACAGTTTGATGCTCAAAGTGAATATACCTTAGCCCGTGTGGTGGTCGAGGGCGATACGGTGCCAAGTTCGGTTGAAATTCAAAAATTAAATGATGTTTTGCCTAAAGACACTAAAAAGAAACCCACTATTGTTCAGGTTCGATTTATACCGATACACATTATTCAGGTGGGGGATAAGCAAGCATTAAATTTGAGTGATCAAGCGGCAAAGCGCTTAATCACACAGTAAGTATATTAAAAGAGTGAAGAAATTAGCGAATGCTCGCCTCGTCTAAATGACGAGCACCTTCCAAGATCATTCGAATCATGATCATGGTTTGTTCTGCAACTTCCATGCGTTGCTCAGAAGGAATATCAATAACGCGTGCGCCCATGTTGAATACGAGTTGCGTAATTGCTTTGGCAACAAGGTCAGCATGGCTGATTTTGCTATCATTCATTTGTTCTAAACGAATTAAATCTTCTTGGAGTTCTTGTTGAAAGAAATTAAGCTGACGATCAACCGCAGCTTTGTACGAGGTCGAACCTGTGTAGCCTTCACGAAGCAATAAACTTAAATTTCCTTCATCCGCATCAAGTTGTTGAATAAATACTTCAACTGAGCTGCGGATAATACTTTGCTGCATTGATGCCTGTAAGCGTGCTTCACGAATGATTTTACGTAGCACTAAACCAGAACGATCAATCAAAGCAATAGCTAGTTCATCAATATCTTTGAAATGACGATAAAAGCTATTTGGGGCAATACCAGCTTCACGCGCAATTTCACGTAAGCTCAATGAAGCAATGCTTTTCTGCGGGCCAATTAGATTCAAAGTTGCTTGGAATAACTCTTCTTTCGTAATTGTTGCTTTTCTGCCAACTGAACGTACAGGTGTTTTCATCGCGATGACATCTTGTTCATTTAATGTGTCTGAGCCGAGCGGTAAAAAAGAAGAATGAACCATTGTTTTCAAAATATAAGTAAGCTAGTCGGGATTATAGCTGTAGTCGATGAACTTGTGAAATGTAAATTTTTATACGAGTGTATATACAAATATATATACATATGTATAATAATTAAAAAACGATCAGAGTTATCGCTCATGCAAGCAGTCGAAAAGAGAATTTCTCTATTCAATTCATTAGCTCAAAGCGTAATGAATAGTCATGACACCAATTTTTGGTTACAGAAAATTAATCCTTTGTGGTCTGTAAATCAGCCACTTGCCAAAATCGTAAAAAAACAAATTGTGGCAAAAGATACGGTTAGTCTTATTTTGCAATGCAATCGTCATGTTAAACATGGTGTAGCAGGGCAACATCATCCTGTCACTGTAGAGATTGCTGGTCGCCATTATGAGCGCACCTATAGCATGATGCAGTTAGATCATGATCATTTGTGTTTAACTGTGAAAAAAGTAGACCAAGGTGTGGTCAGTTCATGGTTGGTCGAGCAGAGTCAAGTTGGAAATATTTTACGTTTGGGTCAACCTTACGGGGATATGCAACAACATATTCAAACCCCTCATTTGTTATTGCTTGCAGCGGGAAGTGGTATTACGCCGATGTTGAGTTTAGTTGAAGGTTTGAGTCAGTCAAAGCAACTTCAAACAACAACGGTCAAACTCATGTACTGGGTTAAAACCAATGAAGATGCTGCTTATGTCGATTATTTGACTGAAATTACAGAAAATTTTCCTAATTTTAGCTATCAGGTTTTTTATACTCAAGCCCAAGATCAACGTTTGAATCAAGCGCATATAGATCAACTTGAAAACTTAGATAACACAACTGTTTATGCATGTGGCCCATCAGGGTTTGCGGCGACAGCTGAAGCGTTATTGAGCCATGCTGCTGCGATTCAAACAGAAGCCTTTAGTTTGAGCCAATTCGATGCAGATTTAACCGATACAGGCTTCATTAATGTCACATTGACGAAATCGAATAAAACAGTTGCGATTCCGAAAGGACAGTCGATTTTATCAAGTTTAGAACAGCAAGGTATCAAGCCAAATCATGGTTGTCGTATGGGTATTTGTAATAAATGTGCATGTAATAAAGCTCAAGGTGCGACACGAAATTTATTGAACGGTGCTGCCAATCAAGAACCCACTCAGTTATTAAAAATTTGTGTGAATTCAGCTCAATCAGATCTTGTGATTGATCTATAAGAGAGAAATTAACGATGAATATGCCTGTTAAAATTGAATTTTTTAAAAATCCAAAAAATCGTGATTTAACTGCCGCAGAGTTAGATGCATTCGCTCGTGAATTAGATCAGATCAAGCAAGATGTTTTAGATGACTTGGGTGAAAAAGATGCAAAATACATCCGCCGTGTCTACTCTATGATCCGTTATAGCAGCTTTTTAGGCCGTGCTTTGCTATTTGCTGGATGGTTCCCACCAGCATGGTTATTAGGTACGGGGTTATTAGGTTTCGCCAAAATCATGGAAAACATGGAGTTAGGTCATAATGTCATGCACGGTCAGTATGATTGGATGAATGATCCAAAGTTTAATGGTCAAACTTATGAATGGGATACCGTCGGAACTTCTGACAACTGGAGACAAACGCATAACTTTAAGCATCATACTTATACCAATGTAAAGGGTATGGATGATGATGTGGGCTATGGGGTATTTCGTCTATTTCCAGAACAACGTTGGAACAAATTTACTTTAATCCAACCGATGTATATCGTACCATTCAGCTTGCTCTTCCAATGGGGCGTTGCCATTCAAAATCTTGAATTGGGTAAAGTACTGTATAAACGCAAAACGATGGCACAGTTTAAACGTGAATGGCAACCAGCCCAAAAGAAAATAGCGAAGCAACTTTTTAAAGATTATGTATTTTTCCCATTGATCGCTGGACCTTCGGCACTTCCTGTATTTACAGGTAATTTAGTGGCGAATGGCATTCGTAATGTATGGACTTTCAGCATTATTTTCTGTGGTCACTTTACCAAAGAAGTTGAAGTATTCCCGAAATCGGTAATACAAGATGAAAGCCGTGGACATTGGTATATGCGTCAAATTCGCGGTTCATCAAATCTGACGGGTTCGGAAGCGTTTCATATTTTGACAGGGCATTTAAGTCATCAAATTGAACATCATTTATTTCCTGATATTCCTGCACGTCGTTATCGCCAAGTTGCACCTAAAGTGCAAGCTGTCTGTGAGAAATATGGTTTGCATTATAATAACGCCAGTTTTGTAAAACAGTTCGGTGAAGTGGTCGGGCGTATTTTTAAATATGCATTACCATTTAAAAAGTAAAGACAGAATAGTGAAAAGCCCCGACTTAATGTTCGGGGCTTTTTATTATTTTTTCTTAGAAATCCACATTGTGATTGTTGCGTGGAAAACCTTTTCATTGTGTTGATCAAGTACATCGACATTTACCAGATATTCTCCAGCTTTATCCCAGTCATAATGACTTTCAACAGGTGTTGCTACTGCAATTAAGTCTGTTTCTGCTTTCTTTAAATATTCAACGGTCATCCCTTTCGGAATCCAGCGATGAGTTGCAGGCACAGTCACTTCTGTCATTGTTCCACCTGCGAGTTCTGCCATATTGCACATTGCAATCGCATGAACTGTGCCGATGTGATTGAGCACTGAGCGCTTTTTCTTAATCGATATTTTACAAGAGTTTGGTTTTAGCTCTTCAAATAATGGGGAAATGCTACTGAAATAAGGTGCTTTTAAGCAGAGCATTCGAGTGAATGTCCACTTTCCAGCAGGTAATGCTGATACTTTATTCCATAATTCTAAAGTTGAAGCCATTGAATTTCTCACTAACAGAATTAAATTCTAATACAGAATATAATTCTGTTTACAAATAATGGTCAAGTCATACACAATAGTTCCGACGGTTGGCTATTTAAAATTTACTATGCATATGGCTCAGCAATTATTAGAACGTTTATATCCTCAACGCAGATCATTGCTCAAAAGGCAAATTTTGTCAGATGCATTGTCATGTTTTCTTGAGTTCGGTTTCGATACCACCAGTATTGAGATGATACGGGACAAATCGGAAAGTAGTGTAGGTGCGATTTATCATCATTTTAAAAATAAAGAAGGCATCATTGCAGCATTGGTATTCGCTGCCTTAGATGATCAAGCTTGCTTACGCGAGCAATATTTAGATGAGGCAAAATCATTACAAGATGTGATTTCCGCATTGATTTATAGCTATGTCGATTGGGTATCTGATCAACCGCAATTCGCAAAGTTTTTATTATTAGCTCATTTCAGTGTCATGCAAAATGAGTATAAACAGGTATTAAGCGAAAAAAACAAAACAAGAAATCAAAAAATTATGGCTCACGTTTCACGCTATTCAGATTTTGAATCATTTAAAAATATACCGATCGAGCTGATCATGTCATTGGTGATTGGTGCATCTGAGAGTTATTGTCGCGCTTGGTTGTCTAAAAAAGTGGTTGCTGATCCGAAAGCGTATCGGGAAATGTTGGCACAAGCAGCGTGGAATTCTTTGCAGGGTTTAAGCAATCAATATAAAACGATTGACAAACGTCATTCGGGTGAAATGTTATGACAGCATTAGAGCAAGAGCAAAAATTTAATGGCGTTTGTCTATGTGGGGCAATCAAATTTCAATTTTATACTTCAAAAATTAAAACGATCTATCGTTGTTACTGTAGTTTATGTCGTAAGCAGAGTGGGACTGCATCGAATACGGCGACATTAATTTTGTCAGAACAGTTTGGTTGGCAACAAGGTCAGCAATTCATTCGGACGTATGTCAAAGCAACAGGCTTTACCAGTTCGTTTTGTACAGAATGTGGTTCGCCTGTACCTAATGCGTTAGGCAGTAATCCAAAAATTATGTGGATTCCTTTAGGTTTGATTGAACAAGATTTTGTCCCTGAGAAAGAATTGAATTTTTGCATGAACTCACAAGCCAATTGGTCTAAAAACCATACCGTACCGTTTGAATTTGATGAACTGCCAACGGGTGCGGAGTTCCAAGATTACTTTGAGTTGAATAAATAAAAAGCAGAACACAACCGTTTTCTGCTTTTTATGTAAGCTATTGTATTTATTTGAATTGAATAGAACCATTCGCATTCACAGTGATTTTTGATTCACCAGCTGCCATATCTTGTGCAGGTGCTGCCTCAGCCATTGCAAATTTAGCGACACCACCACGCATCATGGGTTGTGGGAAATAATTATTCGTATTTAAATTAAGGCTGACCAAATTGTATTGTGCTTTATTCCAAGCCTGAGTAATGGCTTGCGCGCGTTGTTGAAAGTTTTTTGAAGCTTCAATCATCAATTCATTTTCAACTTTCTTTCGCTGTTCATCAGATACAGTAAAGTTGATGGATTGGGTCTGAAAGTTTTGTTGCAATTCGCTTACCAATTGGCTTGCAGCTTTGAAATCTTTACTTTCAAGTTGAATCTCTGCACGAGCACGCCATTCTTTTAGCTTTCTACTGTCATTATCATAAATTGGATATGTGCTTTGAGCACCTGTTTCCACCTTAACTTGCGGATATTTACGAGCAATCGCTTGCGCTTGATTCATCAGCTGATTGATCTGATTAGAAAGTTCAGCAGGTTGTTTATTACTTTTCTCAATATATAAAACAGCTTGCATTTCATCGTTGGCAACTTGGCGCGAAGCATCTGCCTGAATATTTACAACGTTATAGTTCAAATCGTTGGTCTCTTGAGCAAAAAGTTTTGGGCTAAGGGTCGCGCCAATCATCAACGTCGCGAGTGCTAAATTACGCATAAAATTTTCCTTAGAATTTCTATTAAAAAATTATTTTTACAGCTTTGATCCTAAAATGAACTGATGGGGAACTTCTGCATATTTTGTGGTTTCTTTGTAAGAGATTATCTATGTTTTGCAACATAAAATTAAAATAAAAAACATTAATAATTATATGGTTATATTTGTTTATTTGACCATTTATCTAAAAACCAAGACCCAGATAAAAAAAGCTTACTTTCTTAAGCTTGTCACATAGTATGATGATAATTCATCATAGTTCATTGAAAGAAACATTTTTTCAATAATATTAGATGAATGTGGGGCATAAAAAGTGTTTATTTTCTTTAAAAATTAGGTATCATCTCGCACCTAGTTAAAAGATATAAAACATTGTGTCTGTACTAGAATCTAAAAAGCACCGAGTCAAACGACCACAAGTCACCAGACTTATTTCTTTTACCCATATCAGAGATGGTAATTCGATATGAGCGTTACTTCCGTAAACCCTGCCGCAAATGCAACTAACGAATATTATTTGACTCGCCAAAGTCAGATGGAATCAAATGTTCGTAGTTATCCACGTAAATTACCGTTAGCGATAGCGAAAGCACAAGGCTGCTGGGTTACTGATGTTGAAGGTACACAGTACCTAGATTGTTTAGCTGGGGCAGGGACATTGGCTTTAGGTCATAATCATCCTGCGGTGATTCAAAGTATTCAAGATACATTGGCAAGTGGTTTGCCTCTACATACTTTAGACTTAACGACACCTTTAAAAGATGCGTTTACTGAAGCGCTTTTGGCTTATTTGCCAGGCGGTAAAGAAGAGTATTGCTTACAATTCTGTGGCCCAACAGGTGCAGATGGTACAGAAGCAGCAATTAAACTTGCAAAAACATATACTGGACGTAGTTCAGTAATCAGTTTTTCTGGTGGTTACCATGGTATGACCCATGGCGCTTTGTCTATGACAGGCAACCTTAACGCAAAAAATGCGGTAAATGGCTTAATGCCAGGCGTACAGTTTATGCCTTACCCGCATGAATACCGTTGCCCACTTGGTTTAGGTGGTGAAGCTGGTGTTGATGCTTTAACTTACTTCTTTGAAAACTTCATTGAAGATGTTGAAAGCGGTGTAACAAAACCTGCTGCTGTAATCCTTGAGGCAATTCAAGGTGAAGGTGGTGTTGTTACTGCGCCTGTTAAATGGTTGAAGAAAATCCGTGAAGTGACTGAAAAGCACAACATCGTTTTAATTTTGGACGAAGTTCAAGCTGGTTTTGCACGTTCAGGTAAAATGTTTGCCTTTGAACATGCAGGAATCGAGCCTGATGTTGTAGTGATGTCAAAAGCGGTTGGCGGTAGCTTACCATTGGCAGTATTAGGTATTAAACGTAAGTTTGATGCATGGCAGCCAGGTACACATTCAGGTACATTCCGCGGTAACCAACTCGCAATGGGTACAGGCTTAGCTTCATTGCAAGTGATCAAAGAACAAAACCTTGCTCAAAATGCACAAGAGCGTGGTGATTTCTTACAAGCAGAGTTGAAAAAACTTGCTCAAGAATTCCCATGCATTGGTAATGTTCGTGGTCGCGGTTTAATGATCGGTATTGAGATCATTGATGAGCGTAAACCTGCTGATCATATGGGTTCTCATCCTGCTGATGCTCAGTTAGCAGCAGCAATTCAGGCAGCATGTTTCAACAACAAATTATTGCTTGAGAAAGGTGGTCGTAACGGTACAGTAATTCGTTTACTTTGCCCGTTAATCATCAATCAAGACGAATGTGTTGAAGTCATTGCTCGCTTTAAGAAAGCGATTGCTGAAGCATTAAAAGCAGTACGAGGCTAAACCATGGTTGATTTTGCAGAACATCGTAAAGCGTTACTCTGCAATGATGCTCAATCTATTGCTGACTATCAGTCAGCAATGGGCGAGGCGGTAAATGCCGTTTCAGCATGGTTGCAAAATGACAAAATGTACACGGGCGGAAGCATTAAAGATTTGCGAGCAGCAATTTCTTTTAATCCTTCAAAAGAAGGTTTGGGTGTACAGCAATCATTACAACGTATGGTTGAGCTTTTTCTCAATAAAAGCTTAAAAGTACATCATCCACATTCACTCGCACATTTACACTGCCCAACTATGGTGATGAGCCAAATCGCGGAAGTGTTAATTAATGCGACGAACCAATCAATGGATTCTTGGGACCAAAGTCCTGCTGGATCATTGATGGAAGTTCAACTCATCGATTGGCTTCGCCAAAAAGTGGGTTATGGTGCAGGTCAAGCAGGTGTATTCACCTCTGGCGGTACGCAGTCGAACTTAATGGGTGTGTTACTTGCTCGTGACTGGTGTATCTCGAAAAACTGGAAAGACGAAAATGGTAAGCCATGGTCTGTTCAGCGTGATGGTGTTCCAGCTGAAGCAATGAGAAACGTCAAAGTCATTTGTTCTGAAAATGCACATTTCTCTGTGCAAAAGAACATGGCGATGATGGGCATGGGCTTCCAGTCAGTAGTTACAGTACCTGTAAACGAAAATGCTCAAATGGATGCAGATGCGTTAGAAAAAACTATGGCTCATCTTCAATCTGAAGGCAAAATTGTTGCTTGTGTCGTTGCGACCGCAGGTACAACAGATGCTGGCGCGATTGATCCACTCAAGAAAATCCGTGAAATTACCAATAAATATGGTTCATGGATGCACATTGATGCAGCTTGGGGCGGTGCACTGATTCTTTCAAATGATCATCGTGCAATGTTAGATGGTATCGAGTTATCTGATTCGATCACACTAGATTTCCATAAGCATTATTTCCAAAGCATTAGCTGTGGCGCTTTCTTATTGAAAGATGAGGCAAACTATCGCTTTATGCATTACGAAGCAGAATATTTGAACTCTGCTTATGATGAAGAACATGGGGTTCCAAACCTAGTTTCTAAATCATTGCAAACGACTCGTCGTTTTGATGCATTGAAATTGTGGATGACTGTAGAAGCATTAGGCGAAGAGCTTTATGGTTCAATGATCGATCATGGTGTGAAGTTAACGCGTGAAGTTGCTGATTATATCAAAGCAACTGCGGGTCTCGAATTGTTGATCGAACCACAATTCGCTTCAGTGTTGTTCCGTGTGGTGCCAGAAGGTTATCCTACAGAGTTTATTGATAGCTTGAACCAAAACGTTGCAGATGAATTATTTGCACGTGGTGAAGCAAATATTGGTGTAACAAAAGTGGGTAATGTTCAGTCATTGAAGATGACCACTTTAAGCCCAGTTGCGACACTTGAAAACGTTCAAAACTTGCTTGCGCTTGTGCTTGCAGAAGCAGATCGTATTAAAGATGCAATTGTTGCTGGTACTTATGTTCCTGCGATTGATTAATTGCAATTTAATTTGATATGCCAATAAAAAAGAGGTCTTTGAAAGACCTCTTTTTTATTTATAAGTTTTTAGAAAATTATATTAGGCTGCAAAAATTGGACTGAATCCCATTTTTCGCAATAGTTTTCGATACATGCTTGAACTGCGATCTGCTGGAAAATGAGCTTCCATGGATAAGTCTAATGGTAAATATTCAGGTTTTTGTGTTTCAACAATCAGTCGGTCTTCTTCAAAAATTTCTAGGTTAAATTTATAAGCATCCTCAATTGGTAAATCCTTATCATAATTACGACAGATAGGCGCAAACAGACGTGTTTGTCGGGCAGATACTGGCGACGCGGCATTCATAATTACTTGTTTAGACTCGTTAGGAAAATGAATTGTCAGCGTGGCTGTAAAAGGTAGGCTGATTTCGAAATGTCTCAACCATTGAAAGCCGTCTTTGCCACGTTGATCTGTACCTATTGGATAACGCCCGACGCTACTAATGTAATCAGCCTCAAAACCATATGTTGTTTCAGTTGTCATGTAATCAGGAACTTCGACATTCTCTGGATCCCCAAAAGTATCAGGATGTACCCATGCAAAATGTGCGACATCAATGAATCCTTCAAGTTGTCGACCTGCAAAACAATTTAGATCAACAGACGGACAAACCAATTGTTGAAAATCAGTATGTTCCCAGTAAGGCATTTCGGGAATATTTGCTACAGCATCAGATGTAGCTGTGAGATTGCACCAGATCAGCCCATATTTTTCTAGCGCAGCATAAGTTTTTAAATGAAAGCGTTCAGAGATCTTGTGTTGAGGGTGGGCTGGAATACGGTTGCATTTTCCATTTTCACCAAAACGTAAACCATGATAGCGACAAACAATACCATTACCATCATTATGGCCTAAACTCAAAGGAACTCCGCGATGCGGACACGCATCTTTGGCGACAACCAGTTGATCGGCCATTTTATAGATGACCAGAGGCATATCGAGCAACATTGTGGCAGTAGGTTGTTCTGAAATATCACGGGCTAAGGCAATTGGATACCAATGTTGAGCGAGCAAGTGCCAATCATGCTCTGAAAATGTCATGTGAACGGGCAAATCTGGATTAAATGTTGCGATGGTTTTTGTGTTCATGATCTGATCTTTCTATCTATTTAAATCAAATATAGATCAATCATCTGTTCTAAGAAATTTCAATAAACTGAATGAAGTATCGATATTTTTAGAACACAATTCCAAAAACTTAAGTGATATATCGTTGATAAAAAGCTAGGTTTTCATACTCTTATATTCTTCTTTCAACTACCCAAATCACCTAAAAAAGTTGTTACCTGAGTATGGATGTTCATTTTAATAAATATGTCATACTATGTATTGATGGAAAAATCATCAGTATTCCACTCACTATAATTTTTTATCATCAAAGATGAGTTTTTCTGTAAAAAATCAAATGTAAGCTGTAATAATTCAAATAAATATTGCAATTTCAAAGGTGATTGCAGGATTTTGAAGAATATTTTCATTCATCTTACATATTGATATTTAATAATATTTAATTAAATTTGATGCAATATATCAATTATCATCAAAGCGTCACAAAGTTGTAACTTATTTGTCATATTATCTAATCAAAATGCAGTTAACCAAAGTACAACACTTGAATTTAAAAGAGTTGTAAATCAAATTGTATAAATGAGAGAAAACAGAATGCGCTTAAATCCACGTAATCTCGCAATTGCATTAGCTGTAACTGGGGCAACTGTAGCTACGACTGCAAACGCAGCTCGTGATACGATCCAAATTGCTGGTTCTTCAACTGTATTACCATACGCAAGTATTGTTGCAGAAGAGTTTGGTAATACTTTCCCACAATTCAAAGCACCAGTTGTTGGTTCTGGCGGTTCTTCAGGTGGTTTGAAGCAATTCTGTCAAGGTGTTGGCGATAACACAATCGATATCGCAAACGCATCTCGTCCAATTAAATCAACAGAAATTGATGCTTGTAAAAAAGCTGGCGTAAACCAAATCCAAGAAATCAAAATTGGTTACGACGGTATCGTTTTCGCATCTAACGTGAAAAAAGCTGCTTATAAATTAAAGCCATATCACGTATTTACAGCTTTAGCTGCTGAATTACCATCAAACGGTAAAATGGTTCCAAACCCATATACAACTTGGAACCAAATTGACAAAGCTTTACCAAACGAACCAATTACTTTAGTAATTCCTGCTTCTAACCATGGTACTCGTGAAGTATTCCAAGAGAAAATGGTTGATGCTGGTTGTGAAGCTTATGACTACATCAAAGGTTTAGACAAAGATGCTCAGAAAAAAGCATGTTCTAACTTCCGTAAAGATGGTCGTGTAATTGAAATCGCTGGTGACTATACTGAAACACTTGCTCGTTTAAAAACATCTCCAAGTGCAGTTGGCGTATTCGGTCTAGGTTTCTATGATGTTAACCGTGACAAATTACGTGTTGCGACTGTAAACGGTGTAGTACCTTCTGAAAAGACTATCTTGAGCGGTCAATACCCAGTTTCTCGTCCATTGTTCTTCTACGTGAAAGGCGAGCACTTAAAATCAATTAAAGGTTTACCACAATACGTAGAATACTTCTTGAACAAGAAAGTATCTGGTAAAGGTTCTAAATTAGAAAAAGCTGGTTTGATTGCAATGAACGACAAAGAGCGTGCAAAAATCCTAGCTGATTTCAAAGCTGGTAAATCAGTTAAATAAGTTTATTTGAAAACGGAGGCTGGTGAGACGTGTGTTCATCAGCCTTTTTGTCTAGCTAAGTTTTTTCAAATGATGAAAATTGAGAAAACAGTGGAGATTACATGAATCTGCTACTTATCGGTGTGTTGTTAGCCCTTGTGGCAATTGCATATCAAATCGGGCTGAGTAAAAGCCGTAACCTAGCAGGTAAGGGAAATAACTCAGTAACACTACATTCGCGTCCAGTGTATTACGGGGCGTTAGTTGCTTTGTGGTGTGGTATTCCTGCTTTTTTAATTTTGATGATTTGGAACTTGGTTGAACCGAGTGTTTTACACCATATTATTTTTAACAATATCCCTGCATCAATCAGTGCAAATTTAGATGAAGCTGGTCGTGATGTTTTAATTGATCGTGTTCAAGCGATTGCTTCTGGATTTGGGGTGACTGATCAACCAGCAGCGTATGAAGTTGCGGCAGCTCAGCAACTTGCAAAATTCCAAACGATTGGGTCATTTGCAAAATTTGCAGTGGTTGTGAGTGTTGCTTTAGCTGGTTTGGTTTGGGCAAAACGTCATGTGAGCCAGCAATATCGCGCACGTAATCAAGTAGAAAAAGCAATTAATGTAGGTCTGATTCTTTGTTCAGGCGTTGCGATCCTTACAACGATCGGTATTGTCCTTTCAATGTTGAGCGAAGCATTACATTTTTTCAAATTTGTAAGTCCAGTTGACTTCTTCTTTGGAACTGAATGGGATCCAGGTTTTAGTACGACAGGAAGTGCAGAGGGAAGCTACGGCATCCTACCATTAATTTGGGGGACTTTAATGGTAAGTGGTATCGCGCTACTTGTAGCTGTACCAGTTGGATTAATGATTGCAATTTATTTAGCAGAATATGCATCTCCTCGTTTGCGCTCTTGGGCGAAACCAACAATTGAAGTACTCGCGGGTATTCCTACAATCGTTTATGGTGTTTTTGCCTTAATGATCATCGGGCCATTCTTTAAAATGGTGGGTGAAACGGTTGGTGTAAATATCAATGCAACCAGTGCATTAACTGCTGGTTTCGTGATGGGTATTATGATTATCCCATTCGTATCTTCATTATCAGATGACATCATTACACAGGTTCCGCGTGCTTTACGTGATGGTTCATTAGGTTTAGGTGCAACAAAATCTGAAACGATTCGTCAGGTTGTCATTCCAGCAGCGTTACCGGGGATTGTTGGTGCATTCTTATTGGCGGCTTCTCGTGCGATCGGTGAGACGATGATCGTGGTACTCGCAGCGGGTAACAGTCCATTACTCCACGCAAATCCATTAGAAGCTGTGTCAACTGTGACAGTAACGATCGTTAAGCAATTAACAGGTGATACTGACTTTGCCAGCCCTCAAGCGTTGGTTGCATTTGCCCTAGGTTTAACGCTGTTTGTCATTACTTTGGGTTTAAACATTATTGCACTGTACATCGTGCGCAAATATCGTGAGCAATACGAATGAGTTCATCAAAGACATCTCCTTTGGATCCAAATTCATTTGATCCTCAAGTTGCTGCTGAACAACGTGAACAGCGCAAAAGTAAGATTCAAAGTTCTTTGGCAAAGCGTCATCGCAAAGAAAAGGCATTCCGTTTTGCTGGCTTTTCAGCAGTCATGATTGGCCTTGCGTTTGTAGCATTGTTGTTTGGAAGTATTTTATCAAAAGGCTTGCCAGCTTTTTGGCAGAGCAGTATCACGGTTCCAGTTTATTTCGATCCAACAATTATTGATGTAGGCGCGAAACCTAAACAAACCGCAGGTGAGACTCCAGCACATTTTGAAGAGCGTATGATCGCTTGGCAAACTGAAATGGGTATGGTTGATTGGGATGCGTTGATCGTAAATGGCATTGTTTCAAAAGACAAAGCATTAGAGTCTCAACGTGACTATCTCAGTGGCTTATATACTAGCTCAGAATCATATCGTCTACGTGATATGGTGTTGGCTGATCCATCTCTGATTGGAACTAAGAAAGACATTAAATTCTTAGCAGATGCAAATGTTGATGTATGGTTAGCGGGCAATATTGATCGCTCATTACCTGATGATCAACAGCAGTTAGATCCAGAAGTTCGTCAGATTGCAGATCAATTGAAAGCAGAAGGCATTATCAAGAATACCTTCAATACCAACTTATTCGTAAGTCCAGACTCTCGTAGTTCACCTGCGATTAGTGGTTTGGCTGGTGCTTTCATGGGTTCATTGTTCATGATGCTCATCGTGATCATCATTTCGATTCCAATCGGTGTTGCAAGTGCGATTTATCTTGAAGAATTTGCAGCAAAGAATGTGATGACGGATATTATTGAAGTCAATATTAACAACTTGGCTGCTGTTCCTTCGATTGTATTTGGTTTGTTGGGTGCGGCGATCTTTATTGGTTGGATGCAGTTACCACTTTCAGCACCTTTAGTTGGTGGTCTGGTATTAAGCTTAATGACTTTACCAACTGTGATTATTACGACACGTGCTGCATTAAAAGCTGTACCACCTTCGATTCGTCAGGCTGCTTTAGGTCTTGGTGCATCAAAAGTACAAACAGTTTTCCACCATGTTTTACCTTTAGCTTTACCGGGTATTTTAACGGGTGCGATTATTGGCGTTGCTCAAGCATTAGGTGAAACTGCACCATTGCTTTTGATTGGTATGAGTGCTTTCGTTGCAAGTGTTCCAACGACACCACTTGATCAAGCAACTGCATTACCTGTACAAGTGTATTTATGGCAAGGTAATGAATTGCGTAACTTCTTTGAAGGGCGTACCGCAGCTGCGATTATTGTGTTACTTGCGTTAATGATTGGTTTAAACAGCCTTGCAATTTGGCTTCGTAAGAAATTTGAAGTGCGTTGGTAATAGAGGAGAGTACAATGAATACGATTGATATTATGAACGCCGTAGAAAAGGATAAGTCAGTGAATCCACAGCAAACAGAATTTACCTCATCTGAAGCGCAAGTTCAGCAATCTAATACTGCATTTGTCTCTCAGTTTGAAACGGCTTCATCAAACAAAAAGCCAAAAACAAATGAAGTAAAAATTAGCACTCAAGATGTTCATGTTTACTACGGTGAAACTGAGGCAATCAAAGGGATTGACCTTGATATTTACCAGAATGAAGTTATTGCATTTATCGGGCCATCAGGTTGTGGTAAATCAACATTCTTGCGTACCTTGAACCGTATGAATGACACGATTGATATTTGTCGTGTCACGGGTAAAGTAACTTTAGATAATCAAGACATCTATGATCCAAGCCTAGACGTTGTATTGTTACGTGCTCAAGTGGGCATGGTGTTCCAAAAGCCAAACCCATTCCCTAAATCAATTTTTGATAACGTTGCGTATGGCCCTAAACTTCATGGTCTAGCACGTGACAAATATGATTTAGAAGAAATCGTAGAAAACAGTCTGCGTAAAGCTGGGCTTTGGGAAGAAGTGAAAGATCGTCTAAGTCAGCCGGGTACAGGTCTTTCAGGTGGTCAACAGCAACGTTTGTGTATTGCGCGTACCATCGCTGTAAGTCCTGAAGTGATTTTGATGGATGAGCCATGTTCAGCGCTTGATCCAATTGCAACAGCTAAGATTGAAGAGTTAATTTCTGAACTATCTGAGCAATATACGATTGCAATCGTCACGCACTCAATGCAACAAGCAGCTCGTGTATCTGATCGTACCGCTTATTTCCATTTAGGTGATTTGATCGAAGTGAACTCAACTGAGAAAGTATTTACTCAGCCAGATCATCAGTTAACTGAAGCGTATATTACAGGTCGTTTTGGCTAAGATTATTTCAGTGATAAGAAGAGCCTTCGGGCTCTTTTTTTATTGTATAAATGAAAATGAATCTATTTTTCAAAATCTCTATTGAATTTTTCTTGAGCAGACCACATCTTAGACGAATAAAGCCGAACTTATAGAGCACTTACTTTATGTTATTCCATTTACCTAAATTTCCTGCTGAGATTCGTATTAGCCATTTAAATGCGCGTGTGAATGAACAAAGAAAAAGAATCGCGCAAACAACAGCATCTCGTTTGGAACTATTACAGCTTGTTCAGCAGCTTGCGAAAGAAGCAAAAATTCGTAAAAAAAATGATCAAAAAATCTATGTTCTCGATTTTAAAGGTGATGTTCAAGCTTCCGCTGTAGATACGATTCGTGAGGAAATTACCTTAATTTTAGCGACAGCAAAAGCAGGGCATGACCGGGTTGTGGTTCGTTTAGAAAGTCCTGGTGGAATGGTACATGGTTATGGTCTTGCAGCTGCTCAGTTAGTTCGTCTACGCGATGCAGGCTTTAATGTCACGATCTGCGTAGACAAAGTTGCTGCAAGCGGTGGCTATATGATGGCTTGTATTGCAAATGAAATCATTTCTGCGCCATTTGCTGTTGTTGGTTCGATTGGCGTCGTGGCTCAGGTTCCAAATTTCAATCGTTTATTGAAACAGCATAATGTTGACTTTGAACTTTATACTGCTGGCGAATATAAGCGTACAGTCACCATGTTTGGTGAAAATACACCTGAAGGTAAAGCGAAATTTGAAGAAGAGTTACAACAAACGCATTCTTTATTTAAGCACTTCGTTGAAAAATACCGTCCACAGTTAGAAGTAGCAAAAGTTGCAACTGGTGAGCATTGGTATGGTGAAGATGCACGCGAACTCAACTTGGTTGATAAATTACAAACTTCGGATGAATACATACTTAGCTTGCTACCAAAACATGATGTTTATGTGATTAATACGCGTAAGCGTCCGACATTTGGTGAGAAATTAGGTTTACAAGCTGCGCAAATGGCTGAGAATTTAATTCCAGCAGTGTTGGGGAAAATTACAGATGGATTGACCAAAGCAAATAGCAGTTTGGTTCAGCTACGTGATCCAAAACTATAATTCATCGTATGTTATTTAAAACCAGTCATATGACTGGTTTTTTTATTTTGATAATTAAATTATTTGAACAAATAGTAAATTAAATAAAGCTAACAAAATTGCGATGAACTGGATTGTCGTCTTATCTATCATTTGTTATTTTAATTGCGAGATTAAATACTTATATTTTCCATTAATTGAAAAATATCTAAAACTATAATTGATATGCGAGCATAATAATGACAAGAGTTGTCGTTTCATCGAAGAAAAATTTTACTGTTTTACAAGATGGACAAATGCAAGGTGTGATGCTGAATCAACCATCGATTGTTCAAATTGGAGTTGCACAAGGCGATATAAAATCGATCATCAAGCAAGGTAATGATCTTGTCATTACGCTTAAAAATGGTGAGAAAATTATTATTAATGATTTCTTTAATGAAATGAATAATACAGAACATACGCTTGCGATTCCCCGAGAAGATGGTTCTTATGCAATTGCTGAATTTGACGCTGCAGGAAAATTTGTTCGCTATTCTCCTGCCACAGAATTAACGCAATTTGCTTCAGCCGAAGTTCCACCTCAAGCTGCTGAGCATTCAGATAGCAGTGATGATTTTGGTGTGAGTAAATCGCAGTTAGTAAAAGCAGGTTTGGTTGCTTTAGCTGCTGAAGGTATTTATCTCTGGGCAGTGAAGGATGATGATAACGATAAAAATAATAATGAAAAATCGACAGATATTACTGCACCTGCAACCCCGACCGCTGTATTAGATGCCGATACACAAATCATTACAGGTAAAACAGAAGCTAAAGCTAAAGTAGAGATCAAAGATACCACAGGGAAAGTGATTGCGAGTGGTTACGCGGATAATGAGGGCAACTATAGTATTAAACTAGATAGCCCTTTGGTGAATGGAAATAAAGTCGCAGTTATCGCGATTGATAGTGCAGGTAATACATCTAAAGCAACAGTAGTTACGGGAACAAAAGATACGATAGCGCCCGATGCACCAAGTGCACAATTAAATGCAGATGGTACGATTGTCTCAGGTAAGGCCGAAGCGAATGCTAAAATATCAGTTTACGATGCAGATGGAAAATTATTAGGCTCTGTTAATGCAAATAGTTCGGGACTTTATTCAATTAAGGTATCACCGCCATTAACGAGCGATAAAGGTGGAACAGTAGTAGCGGAAGATGCGGCGGGTAATAAATCTGATCCGTCCAAAGTTTTTGCTGGGAAAGATACGTTAGCCCCTGATCAGCCATTGATTGAAGTAAACCAAGCAGGTACATCAGTTTTAGGTAAAGCTGAGGCAAATGCAAAAGTGCAAATCAAAGATGCTGATGGCAATATTATTGGAAGTGGTGTTGCAGATGCACAAGGGAAATTTCAAATCACGATTTCACCTGCATTAACGGGTGATCACAAAGGTTCTATCATTCTTGAGGATGCAGCAGGTAACCAGTCTAAACCATTAGAAATTACGGCAGGTAAAGACACGATTGCACCAGAAAAAGCTGTAGCGCAGTTAAATGCGGATGGAGATTCGATCACTGGAACAGCCGAAGCAAATAGTAAAATTGAAATTCGCTCAGCAGATGGAAAAACTGTGCTTGGTTCAGGAACAGCAGGCGCAGATGGAAAATTTACAATCGACTTATCTACTGCATTAACGGATAAGACCATTGGGAAAGTATATGTGATTGATGCATCAGGTAACCGTTCTGAATCTACGGATGTGTTAGGAACGAAAGATACCATTGCACCGAACAAGCCTATTTTGCAGACGGTAACTGATGATGTTGGAGATGTTAAAGGAAATATCTCGGCAGGCGGATCAACAGATGATAGTAAACCTAGCTTGACTGGTCTAGGAGAGGCGAAAGCAACACTAACAATTTATGACAATGGACAGCCAATCGGAACAGTCACGGTGGGTGACAATGGAAAATGGAGTTTTAATATCACCCATGATTTAGCATTAGGCAGTCATACGTTGACTTTTACTCAGACTGATTTATCAGGAAATACCAGTGAGATCAGTAACTCATTTAGTTTTAATGTGATTGCACCGACGACAATGAGTTCATTGCTGAGTAATGAAATGGATGCTGGAACTGAAAGTGCACAACAAATGAGTTTGGTTGATCATGTAGATCTCAATGCATTGCTGAGTCCACAACATGAAGCTACGCCGACACAGACAACTCAAGCAGTTAGTGTCGATGAGTTATTAACTTCTTCGACTTCTAATACGAATGAAATCGAAGACTTACTTAATCAGTTGGTTTCTATTGAACCCTCGACTCCTCAAACTGATGGTAATATAAATACTAATTTGATGAATTTCGAGCCAACTCAAGTGGTGCAATCAGATCCTTGGGATGACCTTATGCTGCTACAGCATTCAATTGTTTAACTAAGTCAAAACGCTTATTTCTGAATAAGCGTTTTTTCTTTGCTGAGTTGGATGAAACCAATCAGGACTGCCCCAACTGTTGCAAGGAACATATCTTTGTGGGCATCCCACATGTCGCCTTGTTGACCATTATAATTTTCCGCATCTTCAGGCGATAATCCCATCGCAATCCACCATTCAATGAACTCATATATTAAGCTTGTTGCCATAACAAATTGTATGACCAAGAACAATAAAGCTGCTGGTTTAGCCGGGGGAAACCAAACTTGAAAACAACGATAGAATAAGGGATAGAGTAAAAATCCATATGCAAAATGGACAAAACGATCATACATATTTCTAGTCCATCCCATACTTTGATTTAAGTCAAAATGAAAAAGGGAATTGAACCATTCATTGTAGGGAACATAAGAGTAGAGGTAGTGTGCGCCAACAATATGAATAAACAAAAAGAGCAGGTATAAGCAAAAGCTATAAAAGTTAATGCCAATTTTTCGCATGATGACAAGCAAAGCAATCAGCATGAAAACTGTACCTGCTTGATGCAATAAATATGAATCGAATTCTAAAGGATTAATACTTGCGATTATTGCAGTAACTAAAATGAGCATAAGAGCAATATAATGTTTTAAGCCCAATTTTTTTCTATCATTTGATGTCCTAGATAGAGTTTGTCACTCTATTTATTCTCGTCAGACGCACCTATAACAATTTGTTCTTTAGCAGAAGATACTCCGCCAAGTGCCTGACAAGCTTGTTTATATAATTGATATTTTTGTTGTACTACTTCATCTAATGGGATGTCAAAGAGATCTTCACCATTTTTATATTGCTCAATATATGTCGTGGCCTTTTCTTTATTCACAGCAAGGGCTTGTTGGTGAAAATTGGTGATCGAAGACGTGGCTAACTGATTTGATTCGATATTGTTGCACTGAAAATTTTGTAAAATTTTCTCTGCACGTTTGACCTCACTAGATTGACCAAAAATACATGCTGTTAGGCTGAGGCATGTGACCAATAGGAGTAAAACTTTCATGGGGAATTATGTTGAGTTTGTAGATCGGCTCATTGTATCTAAAATTCTGCTATAAATTAAGCATTTATGTCTAACAGAACAACAGTTGAAAACTTAATAGTACGTTAAGCTATATGCCAAAAATCTAAACAGTGTTTGTCAAGGGATAAAAATAGCGTCTTTATTAGATTATGATCTTCTATTAGTGTTTGAAATATATCATTAATTTATTGATGCAAAATGAGTTTTAGAGTTATGCTAATCGTCAAGATTGTCAATAAACGCCATTATGCGATTTAAACACATTTTCTTTTTTTGTTTACTGTCCTGTCTAACAACGTTTGCAAATGCGGAGAACTATAATTTCTTTGCTGGATTTGAAGATGATTCTGAGGAAATGTTTGATGCTGCATATCCTGAAATGAAAACAGATTATTCAGTTTTGCATAATCAGCTTTTTCAAGATGAGAGGTGGCGTGTATACAACTATACTGCGTACCAGACCAATCAATTCAACCATAAGATGTTAACAGGTGATACTTCAAATCTGAGTTTGGATGATTTCTCGATCTCACTGGGCTACGGTATTGTCTATCAGCTTAACTCAAGCAACCGAATCGGCTATGAGTATTTGTCGAGCTTTCCGTTTGATCGAGGGCAACTCATTAGACTGTTTTGGCTAAGAATTTTCTAAGTAATTTTTTGGTATAAGCCTGCTCGAACTACACCTGCTTTCGTTTCTTTAATTTTTTGCCAAGATGCTGGTAGTTTGAGCTGAGATAATTCTCGATCTGCTTCAACGTAAATGAAGGCTTGGTTTGCAATCATCGGATCTGATAACTCAGCAAGTTCTTGCCATAAGTCTAAACTATAGGGTGGATCAAGAAAGACAACGTCGAAACTAAGATTCAGTTTCTTGAGCGCTTGTTGTGCTGTTGTTATGTGTAGCTGACAATTCTCTGCTTTTAATAAAGCAATATTCTCTTTTAAAAATTTTGCTTGAGTCGTATTGGGTTCAATCATTATAACTTTGGCAGCTCCACGAGAAAGTGCTTCGAAACCTAATGCACCTGAGCCAGTGCAAAGGTCTAAAACCTGTGCATTTTGAATATCCCACATGAGCCAATTAAATAATGTCTCACGTACACGGTCAGGCGTAGGACGTAAACCGTCTACATTCGCAAAAGGTAAAGTACGACGCTTCAATTCCCCGCCAATGATCCGTAATTGATTTTTCATTATTCAGTGACCTCATCAGCAGGTAAAGGAGCTGTGGTTGTTGATTGTGCTTGCACTGTCGATGCTGCTCCACCACTTGGTAGTTCACCCGGCTTAATCCCTGCGGTCATCAGGCCGCCACTGACTTGATGATTTGCTGGACGAATCGGATTTTTCTTACGAGTAACAAGCCAGTAATCAAAAATTGGACGTGCGAGTTGAGCTGCTGAACCACCATGTTTACC
This sequence comes from Acinetobacter venetianus RAG-1 = CIP 110063, assembly GCF_000368585.1. GTDB lineage: Bacteria > Pseudomonadota > Gammaproteobacteria > Pseudomonadales > Moraxellaceae > Acinetobacter > Acinetobacter venetianus. Next base: position 1,603,564 of record NZ_KB849558.1, on the reverse strand, counting down.
ATTTTCCCATACGACTGCGATTGCAATTTCTGGGTTATCTGCTGGAGCAAATCCAACAAATAGACCATGATCCCATTGTCTTGAAGAAAGTGCTGCTTCGTTATAGCGTTTTCCTTGGGCAATACTTTTAACTTGTGCCGTACCAGTTTTACCAGCAATTGAATATTGCAAACCGCCTTTAATTCCACGACCTGTACCAGATTGAATGACATCAACCATGGCATCGTGCATATTCATCCAATCTTGTGCGGTTCCATTAAATTGGATTTTTCCATCTGGTGCATTATGCACAGTGAATTGTTTTGCACCTTTGGTATCTCGTAATACATGCGGTGTGACATGTGATCCTTTGTTCGCGGTGATTGCAGTTGCCATAGCGAGCTGTAATGGTGTTGCTGTAAATGCACCCTGTCCAATACTGACGGAAATGGTTTCACCTTTTAGCCATTTGCTTTTACGAGTACGCATTTTCCATTGTGGACTTGGGTATAAGCCTGAACTTTCACTAGGTAGATCGACCCCTGTTTTCTCACCGAAACCAAATTGGCGCATCCACTCATTCATTTTTTCTATGCCCATACGATAGGACAAGATATAGAAATAAGTATCGCAAGAGACGACTTGAGCTTTATGTAAGTTGACTGAACCATGTCCTGATTTTTTCCAGTCACGGAATTTATGTGAATCCCCAGGAAGAGAGAAATAGCCGGGATCAGAAATGGCGGTGTTCCAATCGACGAGTCCATAGTGAATCCCTCCTAGACCGAACATTGGCTTAATCGTAGAACCTGGCGGATAAGAACCTTGAACTGCTCGGTTATAAAGCGGCTGATCTAAGTTATCACGCAGAGCGCTATAGTCTTTGGTACTGATCCCCGTTACGAACAAATTGGGATTAAAACTTGGACTAGAGACCAGTGCTAAAATTTCTCCAGTGCGGGGATCTATCGCAACAATCGCGCCGCGACGATCAGCTAATTGTTTAGCCGCAATGGTTTGTAAGCCATAATCTATCGATAAATAGAGATCATTACCGCGAACAGGATCTTGACGTCCTAAGTTTCTGAGCACATTACCATGTGCGTCGGCTTCGACAGATTCATAGCCCGGTGTGCCGTGCAGTAAATCCTCATAGCTTTTTTCTGCACCAATTTTGCCGATAAGGTTAGTTCCAGCATATAAGTCCTTATCGATCTTTTTAAGTTCTCTATCGTTAATTCGACCAACATAACCGATGACATGCGCAAATAACTCACCGTGAGGGTAGTAGCGAGTCATCTGTGTTTCGATTTTGACTCCAGGAAAGGCATATTTAACTTCACTGAACTTTGCGATGTCATTTTCAGTCAGGTTGAGCTTGATCGCGATACGCTCAGTTTTTCGAGCAGTTTTAACACGGCTTTTAAAACGATCAACGTCTTCTTGTGTCAGACTTAATACTGGAATTAGACGAGAAAGTGTTCCATCAATATCGGTGACATCTGCACGGCTTAATGTTGCACTAAAAACAGGATAATTATCTGCAAGTAAAATACCATTACGATCGTAAATATAACCACGGGCAGGCGGAAGAGGTTGTAAGCGAATTCTGTTCTTATCTGATGCCGTTGTAAAATCATCGTAATGAACAATCTGTAAATATGCATAACGACAGATCAATAAAAGAAGAAACGTCATCACTAGAAAAATTGCAAAAAAGATTCGACCCCTATAAATGCGCTTTTCTTGTTGCATGTTTTTTAAAGGAAAGTGCTGTTTCATACGGTGTCGACTTAAATTACAAGATTGAAAGAGGGTATGGGTGACTTATTTTAACGTAAGTTGCATGATCATACTGTAGATTTTTCAATACTTCATATAAATGAAGCTGCGACAGTTTTTGACTTTGCAGACATTAAATTTGTAGGGTCTTGTATATTAGAAGCAAAATAATTCTGTTAAAGTCACAAACTGTTTGAAATAGGATTGTCCAATACGCACTCTTAAGGAAAATGGAGAGAATAATGAGAAAACTTTACCTTTTGCTAGCGGTTTTAACATGTAATGGTTTGGTACATGCGGATGAAAATCCATATATGCCAGAGCCAAAATTAAAAGATGCTAATGTTTCGACTTGGAATATTGGTGCAGGTTTTACAAAAAAATTACTACATGCCAATTTAGAATGGGTTAATCCTTATGGTATTGCTTATGCAAAAGCTGGTGCATTTTTGAATGATGATAATGAACCAGGTGCACAAGTTGGATTTCGCTATCCATATTATTTAACAGGCACCGATAAAAATGGTTATTACGTTGGTGTCTACGCGGGACATTTAGACAGTAAAAACTTTGGCGGTAAACAAAAAGGCAATCTCGGTGTAGGTGCTGATCTTTCTTATGTTTGGCTGAATAGTGAACGTATCAGCACATTCAGTGTAGGTGCTGGTATACGAGAAAAAATTGAAGATGGAAGTGGCAATACTGTGAAAAAATCAGAACCAGTCTTTCAGTTTTCTTACACTTTAAGTTTTGGTCTATAGGAGATATTTGCTCTTTGTCCTGTTAGCCATAATGTATTAATAATTTTGAGAGTCATGCATGTTTGATTACGTCAATGAATTGTGGCAGATTTTTTTAAATCGACCAGACCATCTGGCGGTCTTAAGTATTATTCCTGTGACAGCCTTTGTAACTTGGGCTCACGTGTGGATGGCTTTAAAAATGGTGTTTTACCCAATTAACTTTTGGGGATTCCATTTAGGACCATTACCTGTAGGTTGGCAAGGGATTGTTCCACGTAAAGCTGGACGTATTTCAGGCATCATTACTGATAATACATTAACTAAACTTGGTTCATTGCGTGAGTTCTTAGAAGCAATGGACCCAGAAGATATGGCCATGATCATTGGTGAACAAGTTGGTTTTGAACTTGAACACTTAATTGATGAAGTCATGATCGATCGTAATGCTGTGTTATGGGAAAATTTACCTTATTCGATTAAACGCCGTATTTATGCTCAAGCACATAAACAGCTCCCAAATACATTAAGAGAACTTGTGACTGAGCTGACTATGAACGTCGAGTCACTTGTTGATATGCGTGAAATGGTTGTTCGCCAAATGGAAGGTGATCGCCGTTTGATGGTACGAATGTTCCTCAAAGTTGGGCAAAAAGAAATTAACTTTATTTGGCATATCAGTGCATTGATTGGGATGTTCTTTGGTGTTTTCCAAATGATTGTATGGTTTGTAGTGCCTTGGCATTGGACCGTTCCATTTTGGGCATCCATTTGGGGTTTCTTGACCAACTGGATTGCAATTTGGATGGTATTTAACCCAATCGAGCCGCATTATATCCGTTATCCACAAATATTCCGCTTAACCAAAGACCGTAAATTCCCTTGGATTGTACCTGTTCTAAAGATCGGTACTTACAATGTACAAGGCGCTTTTATGAAGCGTCAGGAAGAGGTTTCAGATGTATTCGCGAGTGTGGTAACAGAGGACTTAATCACATTGAAGTCGATTATGACTGAGATGATGTACGGCAGCAAAAAAGATAAAACCCGTCGTATTGTCAAGCGCCATATTAATGAAATTATGGAAACTCCACTGGTTAGAACATCATTGCAGCTATCATTGGGTCCTAGAGAATATGCTAGACTCAAGACCGACTTGATTGATCGTTCAATTGAAATTACTATGGGGCCAGTATGTGACCCAGCCTTGAATGCTAGTCGTGCGCAAAAGATCTTTCAAATGTTTAGAGACCGTATCCGTGAACTAACACCGAAAGAGTTCCAAAACCTATTACGACCAGCGTTCCAAGAGGATGAGTGGATTTTAATTGTACTGGGTGGGGTAACTGGCTTTTTTGCAGGTTTAATCCACTTATTTGTAGCTTTCTTATAATTAATTTGATGTTGGTTGGGCAATAAGTCTGTATGATATTGCTCAATTAAAGATTTATTGTTTTTAAATGAGGATGTTCTTTATGCGCATTATTTTACTCGGACCACCTGGGGCAGGCAAAGGTACTCAAGCTCAGTTGATCTGTAAGCGCTACAATATCCCACAAATTTCAACCGGTGATATGCTCCGTGCTGCAATTCGTGAAGGTACTGATCTTGGCTTAAAAGCGAAAAGCGTCATGGAGTCAGGTGGTTTAGTATCAGACGAATTAATTATCGGTTTGGTAAAAGAGCGTATCGCTCAACCAGACTGCGTAAACGGTTGTATCTTTGACGGTTTCCCTCGTACGATTCCACAAGCTGAAGCATTAGAATCAGCTGGTATTTCAATTGATCACGTGATTGAAATTGATGTTCCTGATGAAGAGATTGTTCAACGTTTGTCTGGTCGTCGTCAACACCCAGCATCTGGTCGCGTATATCACATCGTTTATAATCCACCAAAAGTGGAAGGTAAAGATGACGAGACTGGTGAAGAGCTTGTACAACGTCCTGATGATCAAGAAGAAACAATCCGTAAGCGTTTAGGCTCTTATCATAGCGAAACTGAGCAACTTGTTGGATTCTACCAAGGTCGTGCTGCTTCTGGTGAAAATGCACCAACTTACGATAAGTTAAATGGCTTACGTGCGATTGATGAAGTTCAAAAAGATTTATTTGCAATTTTAGATAAATAATCTATTGCTGTAAAAAGAAACCGCCGAGTATTTAGCAGGCGGTTTTTTTATAGCTGTAATTTCATGCGACAAAATCTGTCGCTTATACTAATTGATGTATATGCAGATAAAATAAAAAACGTTATAGTTTGTCATGCTCATACTTCAAGATATTGAAAATAAAAAATTATTTTAAAGGGTTGCTTATGTTGTTGACGATTCAGTTCGATCAAGTAGAGCAGATTACTCCTGATGCAAGTTCGGCAAAATCTGCAAAAAAACTGGCAAAGTTCGAAGCTTGGAATAATATTTCAGGTTCTACTGATCAATGGATTTGGGGAGAAATTCAGGGAAGTGCGACTTATCAAAGTGCGATTTTTTTACCTGAATTGAAATGTGAGTGCAGTTGTCCGAGTTTTAAACGCCCATGTAAGCATGCCTTAGCGTTGCTAATGGTCTATACCGAATATCAGGATAAATTTAGTATTCAGCAAGATGATCAAGCCATTCCTGATCGAGTACAAAAATGGCGCGATAAAAAAAGTAAAGCCACTGAGAAAAAAGAAAAAGCAATAGATAAACCTGTTGATGAAGCCGCACGCGCCAAACGACAATTGGCGCGTGAGAAAAAAATGGATGCGGGTATTGAGACTTTACAAACATGGTTGAATGATATTGTCAGCATGGGTTTAGGACGATTACGACAACAACAGCATGAAATGTTTCGTGATATGCAAAGCCGTTTGGTCGATGCACAACTCAATGGCTTAGTTAGTTATTTAGAAGAATTTTCCAGTGCGTTATACCAAACCGATTGGCAACAACAATGTTCATTTTGGTTGGCAAAATTGAGTTTGGCGGTGCAATTATGGCAACATCGTCAGCAACTTGATCCAATGTTGCTGGAGGAAATGAAACAATTGTTTGGGGTGAATTTACCCAGTGATGCGTGGGATCATATTGCCGTACAAACGATCAATATCCATGCTGTGGGGCAAGTGACGCATGAGTTACTCAATACCCGTGGGCGTTATCGCCGTCAATGGTTATGGGATAGTCAAAAGCAATGTGATTATTTATTGATCGACTTTGAAATTCCACCCTATTCCATTTTTGGCTTGACCTTACCCCAGCAACAGCAACTGTCTGTGACGGCGAAATTTTATCCCGTGATCAGTCAACAACGAATACGTTTAGAAGAACAATTGGCAACTTTGCAACAAGGTAAGGTGGTGACCATCGCTCCTCAAGGTTTAACTGATTTTGAGCAGCTCTTTCAACACTATGCACATGGTTTAAAACAGAATCCATTACAACTGATTCGTTTCTTTTGGTTGAATCAATTGCGTTTGGTTAAGCATGAGAAAAGAGTTTATTTAGTCGATCAAAATCAACACATGTGTGCCATCGAAGTGAAGCAATTTGTAGAGCTATGGTTTTTGGTTGGAGATGAACCCTTTAGTGCGGGGCTAGAGTGGAATGGTCTGCAATTGACCTTGGTCAGTATTTGGCAAGGAGAACATTTTCAATGTCTTTAACCCCATCTTATAATGCTTTTGAGCAACAATTGCGCTTAAAGTTGACCTTAGGGCAGCAGTTTAAACAAGTGATTCAATTACCCGAAGCATTAAAGAAATATGTGCCTGAGCAAATAGAATCATCGCAAGATTTATTGCAACTCAATCAGTATTGGGTATTGATGAAACAGGCAGGGCATCAGGCCATGCCTATTTCTGATGCTGTTGAGAAAAGTCTTGCGGCCGAGAAGCCGCAACTTGAGATACAGGAAAATGCTTTAGATGCGTCATTGCTACAGGTACTGCAATGGATTGTGGCACAAGAAGCTCCATATGATTATGCACTTTGGTTAGATCAAATTTTAAAATTGGCTTTACAGCAGCAACAGGTCATTCCTCGTTATTTGGTGCTACCCGTGCTATCGGTATGTCGCAATTCTGTGTTATTGGCACAGACCTTACCGCAGTTTGCCTTTCAGGGTGATGTGACCACACGAATTGATGAGGTCAAACGGGTATGGAAATATCTAAAGCACAATGATGCTGCACCCCTAATTCGGCATTTACTCAAGTTAAGGAGTAGCGATTGGTCACGGATGATGAGTCTGTTATGTACGCACTTGCCTGATTTTGTCAATCAGCATATCGCTGAGTTTTGGACACAATCCATTCAGAAAAATAGCTTGCAACGACATGCTGAGAGTGTTGTCTCAATGCATATGCCCGTGACCAAATTTCCTCACTTATATGAATGTTTGAAAAGCTTAGCGCCACAAAATGCAGCGACAGTACGACATAATGCAGCACTCAGCTTTTATTTATATGCGCAAGATAATGCCTTGTATCCAAACATGATGGTACTGATTGATTCATGTTTCAGTTATGAGGCAACAACCAGAAAAATTAATGTTCATATCAGCTTAGATCAAGATGATGCTTTGAACGATTATGGATTTTTTCATGGTGATGCAGATGTTGAAGAAAGTCGTCGAATTTTAAAAACCGCCTATCAAAGTGCTCAGGTGGAGCAAGCCTATCAAGCATTTATGCAAAGTGGTCACGGTGTTCGTTATGTACAGCAAATTTTAAAACAGTTGCCATTGCAGTATTGGTTCACTCTTTTGGGTGATTGGGATACTTTGCTGAATTTGCATAAATCACAAAAAGAAGCGATTTGGGCTGCTTTTATTGATTGCTGTTATCGGGAACAACGCGGTGATTTGGCGCGTTGGTTTTATCAACAGCAGGGGCAATGGTGTGATACTCACATTGCATGCAAGCAGCATGGTCAGTATGTGCGGATTTTTAGTTTGCTCAATCAAGATGAGATTGGATTGGCATTAATTAGACAACAATTGCAAAACCATGCCCAAAGCAAAGATTGGCTGCACTTTGAATGCGTTTGGCAACTGAGCCCAGCGTTGCACTTTGATCAAGTACTTACGACACATGCCTATGCTTTATTACAACAGGCATATGCAGCATTGAATTTGCAGCAAGATCAAAAACAATTTGCAGCGTTAAAAGCACAAGCAGAGTGGCTGATTTTGCATGGCTATCCAATCCATATTCAGGCTTTACAAGGCTTGTTTTCGACTTCGGAGTGGAAGCAGCTTGAGCGATTGAATCAATATAAACACACTTTGATTTAGCATTAAACAATAAATAATTGAGTCATATACATGAGGACAATGATCATGACACAACAAGTTTTACGTGCCAGAGCAGAACAACAATTTTCACATGAGCTAGACGCATTGAAAGCACAGGATAGCTTGGCAAAACCACCTCAGTGGCAACTTTCACCGAAAGCCGTAGTAGATTATTTATTGGGGACAACTTTAGCTGACGGCACTGAAATTTCAGCCAAATATATTGGTAATCGCCGTTTGATGGAAATTGCCGTGGCGACCTTAGCCACAGATCGTGCCTTATTATTATTAGGCGTGCCAGGCACCGCAAAATCATGGGTGTCTGAACATTTAGCTGCCGCGATTTCGGGCAACAGTGATTTACTGATTCAGGGAACGGCGGGCACTAGTGAAGATACATTACGTTATAGTTGGAACTATGCGCAACTGCTGTCTAAAGGGCCAAGTGAGGCAGCTTTAGTAAAAAGTCCCATGTTACGTGCTATGCAAGAGGGCAAAATTGCCCGTGTTGAGGAGTTGACCCGTATTCCAGCAGATGTACAAGATACGCTCATTACGCTGTTGTCTGAAAAGAACTTACCTGTGCCTGAGTTGGGACTGGAATATCAAGCGGTGCAAGGCTTTAGCGTGATTGCCACCGCCAATAATCGGGATAAAGGTGTGAATGAATTGTCTTCAGCCTTAAAGCGCCGTTTTAATACTGTGATTTTACCACCGCCAGCGACGATTGCTGAGGAAGTCGAAATTGTGCAGAAACGTGTACAATCTTTGGGTAAAAGCTTGCAATTGCCAGAGGTTCTACCTTTGGACGCACAAATTCAAAAATTAGTGACGATTTTTAGAGAGTTGCGCCATGGGCAAACCTTAGATGGCAAGCAAAAACTTAAAACTACCACAGGAACATTGTCGACTGCTGAAGCCATTTCCGTGATGAGTCATGGTTGGGCAATGGCAGGGCATTTTGGTGTAGGTGATATAACTGATTACGATCTGGCAGCAGGTTTACAAGGGGCGATTTTAAAAGACCCTGTGCAAGATGTCGTGCCATGGAAAGAATATGTGGAAACGGTCATGAAGCAGCGTGAGGGATGGCAAGACTTATACCGTGCTTGCCGTGATTTAGAATAATTCAATAACAATATTATCGGTTTATCTTAGCCTTTCTGATGGTTGAGAAAGGCTTGATTAAAATAAGGATCATATCATGCTGCACATTTTGGGGATTCGACATCATGGGCCAGGTTCAGCCCGTAGTGTCTGTAATGCTATGGCACAGATCAAACCTGATTGTATTTTGATTGAAGGGCCACCTGATGCCAATGCCTTGATTGAACAGTTACATCATGCCGATTTTCGTCCGCCTGTGGCGTTGTTGTTGAATACCCCAGCACAGAAAGAAGTACGGTCACAGGCGGTGTTTTATCCTTTTGCTGAATTTTCGCCTGAGTGGCAAGCCTTGCAATACGCCGTGCAGCAGCAAGTCGCGGTAGAATTTATGGATTTGCCTTTGCAGCATAGTTTTGCTTTGCAACAACAGTGGCAAGCTGAAATTCAACAGGGTTTAGATGCCCAGCAAAATGAAGGTGATGACTGCACGGAAGATGATGAGGAAATTGAACCTGATGTCGCAGAGAATGCATTGCCGAATGTGTTCGCCATTCGCCATGATCCGATTCAATTATTGGCACAACAAGCAGGTTATCAAGACAGTGAGCGTTTTTGGGAACATTTGGTTGAACAGCAACCGCATGCAGGTCAAATGTTTGTCGCCATTAACGATGCCATGGCAGCATTACGTAACTATATCACGGAACAAACTGAGCAATTCCCAGTAGAGCAAGATACCGCAACAAGAATCGAGCAGTATCGTGAAGCCTATATGCGCAAAATTATTCGCCAAGCCGAAAAGCAAGGCTATGAAAATATTGTGGTGATTTGTGGCGCATGGCATGCACCTGTTTTGAATGATTTAAAAGCGACACGAAAGGATGATACAGAATTACTAAAAGGTTTGCCGAAAACCAAAATCGAATCTGCGTGGATTGCATGGACACACGGGCGATTAAGTCGGGACAGTGGTTATGGCGCAGGGGTTCAGGCCGTCGGTTGGTATGCACATTTATGGAAGCATTATCAGCAGGCAGTTGATGGGCAGGTCGATGCAGAAAAAATCAGTATTGATTGGCTCAGTCAGTTTGCTCATGCCTTGCGTCAAGCAGGGCAGGATGCCTCAAGTGCACAGATTATTGATGCGGTGCAATTGATTCAATCTTTATTGCAACTGCGTGGGCGGTGTATTCCTGATTTAGAAGATTTGTTTGAAGTGATTCAAACGGTACTGAATCATGGTTTAGAGATTCCACAACCTGTACTTAATAAACTGTTGCAAGATGAGAAACTAGGTCAAGTGCCTGAAGCTTTGATTGAATTGCCGATCCAGAAGGATTTTTTGCAGCAGGTGAAGCACTTTCGTTTGAAGCTAGAAGCACCACATCGTGAAATTACTTTAGATTTGCGCAATGCTTTTGATTTGGAAAAAAGTCAATTTTTACATTGTGTGACCTTGTTGGGGGTGGCTTGGGCAGATTTGGCAGGCACAGGTTCAGGTCAGGGCAGTTTTAAAGAGGTCTGGCAATTGTCTTGGCAACCTGAAAGCAGTTTGTATTTGAACGAAATGTCATTGTGGGGCAATAGTATTGAGCTTGCCAGTCAAAACTATGTCGAACATCAACTCAGACAATCGGATGATGTCGCGCAAGTGGCACGTTGGATTGAGCACATTTTATTGTCAGGTTTGGATCAAAGTTTAGATGTTGCCTTAACCAAGTTAGATGAACTATCCACGCAGCATCAAGACCCGAGTGTGATTTTGGCGACGCTCAAACCGCTGATTACGGCATTACGTTATGGTAGCGTGCGCCAGTTATCCACAGTGCATTTGCAGCAAGTGGTCGAGCATTTAGCCATTCGTTTGATGCTGAGTTTGCCGAGTTACTGCCTACAACTCAATGCAGAATCCGCACAACAGTTTGCACAACAACTGCAAAGCTTATATGAGCTGTTAGGACAATTGCAACAAGATGAACTGCTACAGCTATGGCAAGAGACCTTGCAGAAATTGTTGCAACAAGAGCAGATGCAAGGCTATTTACATGGCTATTGTGTACGTTTAGCGCGTCAGCAACAGGTGTTGGATATCCCACAAACCCAAGCCTATTTGTCTCGTGCGCTGTCAGTCGGACAAACAGCAGATTACAGTGCAGCATGGTTTGAAGGCTTTTTAACGCATCAAGCCCTGTTACTGATTCATGAACCTAGTTTGTGGATGATTGTACATCAATGGGTGGCTGGACTAGAAGAATCACAATTTATTGAATTATTGCCAATTTTAGCCAGAACGGCAGCCAGTTTTAGCCCTGCTGAGGCACAGCAACTGGTGCAAAAAGTGGCACAGAAACAGGTGGAACACGTCGCGCAAACCACAGCATTGGATGTAGCGCGTGCACAAGCGGTTTTAGATGAAATTTATGCGTATTTACAGCCTGTTGCGGTGGAGAGTTAAATGGACATGAATCATGAATTAGCCACCGATATTGCGGAACAAGAACGCCGTTGGCGTTTAATTTTGGGGCAAGTGCCTAATGCCAATCAGCAGCCCGTCGGTTGGTCGGAACAAGACAGTCAAATGCAAGCCTGTTTGAATCAACTTTATCAAGCAGAGCAAGCGACTCAGCGTGGTGGCTTAGGGCGCTCCAGTCCCAAAGTGGCGCAATGGCTGGGGGATATTCGGCAATACTTTCCATCCTCTGTGGTCAAAGTCATTCAAAAAGATGCATTGGAACGTTTGAATTTACAGCAAATGCTGTTAGAACCAGAGTTATTGGCAAGTGTTGAAGTGGATATCAGTTTGGTCTCAACGCTGATTTCGTTGAATCATTTGATGCCAGAAAAAACCAAAGAAACTGCCCGTATTGTGGTACGGCAATTGGTGGAGGAGTTGGAAAATCGATTAAAACAACCCTTACAACAAGCGATACGCGGCAGCATCAATCGTTCAGCGCATACGCGTCGTCCGAAGCGCGTACAAGATATTAATTGGCAGCGTACCATTCAAGCCAATCTTAAACATTGGCAAGAAGAATTTCAGACCATTATTCCGCATGAGTTATATGGCCATCCACGCCAACAAACTGCTTTGAAAGATATAGTCCTCTGTGTCGACCAAAGTGGTTCAATGGCACCCTCGGTCATTTATTCCAGTGTCTTTGCAGCAGTGATGGCAAGCATTCGGGCAGTCAATACTCAAATGATTGTGTTTGATACCGAAATTGCTGATCTAACCCCGTTGTTGGAAGATCCTGTGGATGTGCTGTTTGGTACACAATTGGGTGGCGGTACTGATATTGCCAAAGCGATTAAATATTGTCGTGGCAAGATTACTCGTCCAGAAGATACGATTTTTATTCTGATTAGTGACTTGTGTGAAGGCGGAGATGCCAAGCAAATGTTAAAACAGGTGGCAGAAATGCTCGAGAGTGGCGTGCAAGTGATTGCGCTGTTGGCATTGTCAGATGATGGCGCGCCGTGGTATGACACGCAACATGCACAGATTTTTGCGGATATGGGCATTCCAACTTTTGCTTGTACGCCTGATCAATTTCCTGAGTTGATGGCGACTGCGATTGAGAAGCGTGATGTACATGCATGGTACGCAACACAGCAAGAAAATCTGTCATAATGCTCGTTTGGGCGGTGGTCAAATCATTGATGGCGCCAAATGTTGTGGTAAATTGAGGATGTGGATGTGTTAAAAATCGTATTGATCGTAACGGTAATTTTAAGCTTGATTTTGCTGTTATTTTTATTATACCAAAGCCAAAAAATGCTGCGTCATGTGCAAAAACAGCAAGTATTAGAAAATAAGAAGTATGGTAAAGCTCGCCAACTCCATCCTAAGTTACAACAGCAAAAAAAACCTCAGGACTAACTGAGGTTTTTTGTTTTAATCATTTTAGCCGCACCAAACTCAAAACGATCTGGCCAATTACAGACATCTGAGACAATACATTCGCCACATTTTGGTTTACGTGCGATACAGCAATAGCGTCCATGCAAGATTAGCCAATGATGTGAATCAATAATAAATTCTTTGGGAATCACTTTAACTAAACGATGTTCAACTTCGAGAACATTTTTTCCTACTGCTAAACCTGTGCGATTACCAACACGGAAAATATGCGTATCCACTGCCATGGTCGGCTGGCCAAATGCAGTATTGAGCACAACATTGGCAGTTTTTCGCCCCACACCCGGCAATGCTTCAAGTTCTTTACGTGTTTCAGGCACTTGTCCTTGATACTGTTCAACCAAGATACGGCAAGTCTTAATCACATTTTCCGCTTTGGAGTTATATAAACCAATGGTTTTTATATATTCTTTTAAGCCATCTACACCCAAATTGAGAATACTTTGTGCTGTATTGGCAATTGGATAAAGTTTGTCTGTGGCTTTATTAACACTGACATCTGTTGCCTGAGCAGAAAGCATCACTGCGATGAGTAATTCAAATGGAGATGTGTAGTTTAATTCTGTTTGAGGATTTGGTCGTTGTTCACGCAACCGTTCAAAAAAGATTTGAATTTGCTTTTTGGTCATATTTTTAGTTGACATGTTAACCCTCCAGCAATTCGTTTAAGCGTTGTTGTAATTCACTTAGTTGCAGCTGTTTTTTCTCATCTGCACGTAAGCTGAGCTGCTTTTCCAACTTTTTGATCTGTGTACGTAGTTTTGCTAACTCAATCGTGGTCTTTGCATCCAAAGCAGGCGATTCAGCAACTTTTTCAGTCAAGGTAATTGCTGGGACATTATTGAGTTCTTGGGAGAATTTCGCAAAAAATGCAGCATCAATTTCAGCACGTACAATCGGGCCTTTACGATGAATTCGATATTTTTCTTCACGTTGAATATGTGCATAGTAGCGATGTCTGAGATCATCTTGTACTTTGATCCGCTGCTCGTCGTTAGCAACTGGAGCTGTATCCTCAACTAGATCAATACAGTCAACAGGACATGGTGGAATACAAAGCTCACAACCTGTGCACAGGTCGGTTAAAATGGTATGCATGAGCTTACCACTGCCAATAATTGCATCAACAGGGCAGGCACTAATACATTTAGTACAGCCAATGCATTCATCTTCACGGATTACCGCTTTCATTTGCTGCGGACGTCCATCTGATTGAATATCCCAAACACTTGGTTCAGCGATCAATACAGGGCGTTTTAAAAGTGTTGCCAATGCGTCAGCCACAGGTTGTCCACCCGGAACACATTTATTCGCTTCCTCGCCTTCAGCAATCGATTTTGCATACGGCAAGCATCCATCACGGTGCCCGCACAAACCACATTGTGTTTGCGGAAGTAATGCATCAATTTCACGAATGAGTGCGATAGAGGCGTCCATAGAACCAACAACTTGTTAAAACGACAGCGATGATGAAGAAAAAACAGCATAGGGTCAAGATAACTTTCTCAGTTGATTAGATTTGATTTCTATACAGCTTTAAGATTTCTTGATTAGAATGGAGTTGAATAATATTAAAGTGTCGTAAAGCGTATTTTTATGCCAATCGTAACAATAATTTGGGGTGTATTAGCCATACTTATAGTATGGGTGTTGTCTCATCCAAAAATAAGAAATAAACCTGTGTGGCGTGCAACAGTAACGCCATTGGCATCAATCATTGGTAGTGGTTTTCTGATCGCAGCACCTTTATTGAATGATTTAAGTGGTCATTATGCGATTTATGTGATGGTGACTTTATGCGTATTTGCGTACTCAATTGGTCAAATTATTCGTTGGAATATTCAGCACGTTGAACCTAACTTGGCTGCTCAACAAGATCGTCATTTATTGCAGATTGAGCGTTTAAGCGACATTGCGTTAACCGCAGCGTATGTACTTTCAGTCACCTATTATTTGTATTTGTTTTCATCATTTATTGTCAGAATTTTTTCCATTCAATTTTCAGGAACAACACAGATCATCACGACAGTGGTTCTACTATTAATGGCATTCTTTGGTTATTTCCGAGGATTTAAAATACTCGAAAAAATTGAGATCTTTGCTGTAAATATTAAGTTGAGCATCATTACTGTTTTTCTGTGTGCTTTGTTGTTTTTCAATTTAGATCATCAAGCTCCCAGTCATGTACCTTCTAGCTTTGATATGAAGCATATTCCAATCATTATGGGCTTACTCATTATGATTCAGGGCTTTGAAACCAGTCGTTATTTAGGAAAAGAGTATTCAGCAGAAATTAGAGTGAAAAGTATGTGCAATGCTCAATTATTGAGTACAGGCATTTATATCATTTTCATTCTATTGTTTAGTCTGGTTTTTCAATTACATCCGCTTAGTGGCGAAATCTCAGATACATCTGTGATTGATATTGCAAAGTATGTGTTTTGGGGTGCACCTATTTTCCTATTTATTGCTGCGGTAACGAGTCAACTCAGTGCTGCATTAGCAGATTTTGCTGGAAATGGGGGGGCTAGTTAATGAAGTCTCGCAACAAAGAGTATCTGTAAAAGTTGCTTATGTTTTCATTGCTGCCGCGTGCATTGTTTTAGTTTGGTCATTCGATATTTTTGAAATTATTAGCTTTGCATCTAAAGGTTTTGCACTGTATTACTTTTTTCAATGTTTGAGTTCAATGTGGGTACATTTCCGAATAGCTAAAGCTAAGTTTGTGTTTTCACTGTGCGTTGGAATCCTGTGTTTATTGGTTGTATTGTTTGGACAGCCTTTTGAAAGCTAAAGTGAGACGTAATTAAAAACAGAGACATTGTTTTGAAAATGCTAGGCAAAACTCCTCAAGCTATTGAGCCTAGAATTGTCATTCATTCATTCTTTTTTGATTAATAATAGTGCCATTTTTGGTTGTTTTTGGTGCTATTTAATAATTTTATTTGAATTTTATAGTTTTTAATTTGGTATTTATAATATAAATAATGAATATTTATTTAAATATTTTGTTGATAAATATAAATAAATTTTAAAAATTAGAAAAACTATACTCATACCTAATAGCAAAGTATCTCTAATTTGTGAGATATTCTTTTTGGTGCATTTTTAGCACCATAATGAATCATTGTGTCGGGGGTGAGTGTTGAAATACAGCAATTTAAGTGACTTCTTAGCTTATGTTGAAGCAAGAGATCCACATCAACCTGAGTTTCTACAAGCTGTTGAAGAAGTAATGACAAGCTTGTGGCCATTTATACAGAAAAATCCAAAATATGCTGAACATGGTCTTTTAGAACGACTGATTGAACCCGAACGAGTGATTCAGTTCCGTGTATCTTGGATGGATGATCGAGGGCAAGTGCATGTCAATCGTGGATTCCGCGTGCAATATAACTCAGCAATTGGCCCATATAAAGGTGGTATGCGTTTTCATCCATCTGTGAATTTATCAATTTTAAAATTTTTAGGTTTTGAGCAAACCTTTAAAAATGCGTTAACTACTTTGCCTATGGGTGGTGGTAAAGGCGGTTCTGACTTTGATCCAAAGGGTAAGTCTGAAGCTGAGATCATGCGTTTTTGCCAAGCATTGATGTTCGAGTTATATCGTCATTTGGGTTCAAATACGGATATTCCAGCAGGAGATATTGGTGTTGGTGGACGCGAAGTCGGTTATATGACGGGCATGATGAAAAAACTAAGCAATGACACTTCGTGTGTGTTTACAGGTAAAGGTATTTCATTTGGTGGTTCTCTCGCTCGTCCTGAAGCAACGGGTTATGGTACGGTTTATTTCGCTGAAGAAATGTTGAAAACGCGTGGTGATAATTTCGTAGGTAAAATAGTTTCAGTTTCTGGCTCAGGAAATGTGGCGCAGTTCGCAGCAGAAAAAGCGATGTTCCTCGGTGCAAAAGTTGTGACTCTCTCTGACTCAAATGGTACTGTGTATTTGAAAAATGGCTTCAGTAAAGAACTTTTAGATGAGGTGATGGAGCTGAAAAATGTCAAACGTGGACGTATTTCAGAGTTTGCTTCGAAACACGGATTTGAATATTTCGAAGGACAAACACCGTGGCATATTCCTGTTGATATTGCTTTGCCATGTGCCACTCAGAATGAATTAAATGGTGAGGATGCAGCAGCATTACTTGCTAATGGTGTGATCTGCGTAGCTGAAGGAGCAAACATGCCATCTACACTTGAAGCCGTTGAAAAATTCGTTGAGGCGAAGATTTTATATGCACCAGGTAAAGCATCAAATGCAGGCGGTGTCGCGACATCTGGTTTAGAGATGTCCCAAAATGCGAATCGCTTAGGTTGGTCTTTCGAGCAGGTCGATGAGCGTTTACATGCGATTATGAAAGAGATTCATCGAAACTGTGTCAAGTATGGTACGCAAGAAGATGGCACAATCAATTATGTTGATGGTGCGAACATTGCTGGTTTTGTTAAAGTTGCAGATGCGATACTGGGGCAGGGCATTTATTAAGTCCCCCTCTAAAACCCTGTTTAATAAATAAGGCTTTCCATAAAAAATCCGATGCTAAAGCATCGGATTTTTTATTACTAGAATACGATTATGGTTTTTTCACAATTTCTTGTTCAACAACCATATCTAATACATCTGCAATGCTAGATTGATCAGCAGCAGGATTTTTAATATCAAAACGTTTAACACGAACGATTACACGTTGATTTGGATTGTGCTCAAAACCTTCGATTTGGCCGTAATACAATGACCAGTTTTTATCTGCATAAGTTTTGATGCCTTTGTCATCATATTTTACTTCACGTACTTGCATACAAGTTTGTGGAGCAACACCTACACATGATTTAGTTTCTGGTGCGATTTCCAAGAAAACAGTTTTACCTTCAGATTGGTATTTTGTTTCAGGGGTCATTTTACCAACAAAAGTATATTTTTGACCTTTTGCATCCGTCAGTGCCAAGCTTGGTGCGTGTAAATCAGTTGTATTCACTTCGAAAGGAATTTTTCCTTTTGTTAATAATTCACCAGCAAATTGCTCTTGTTTCATTAATGCAGGATCACATGCCATTAATGTTGATGCACCATCACCAGTAATGATTTGACCATTTTCAACTTTCCAAGAGGTATTAAGGCGGTTACAACCTGTATCTACAGAGAGACGGTCATTTGCCAAGAAACTCAATACGATTGGACGTTTTGTCTCAGCTGGCTGATATGACCAAGTGTAATTTGTTAATACGTTATTACTTTCCACTTTAGTACCTGCAAATACGTGTTTTTGACCTTTACTATCAGTTACAGTCAAGATCGCTTCACCATTTAAAGTGCTGATTGCAAATGGTACTTTTTTCTCGCTGAAAATATCAGAAGATAAGCGTTCTTGTTGCATTAAGTCATCTGCACAAGCCATCATTGTCGATACAAGTGGCGAAACAACAATGCTGTTGCCTTCAACTTTCCACGTACCACCTTGATTATTACAGCCAGTTTGGATTGAAAGTTTTTGATCTTGGCTAAAAGATAGCACTAAAGGTTTAGATGCTTTAGAACCTTGATATGTCCAATTATATTCAGTTAAGTTTTTCGCAGCATTCGTGTTAATTTGATTAATTACGTTATCACTAACGTTTTGTACTGTTTGACAAGCCATTAATGAAAGCGGAAGCAAAGCGAGAACTAAATATTTAATTTTCATATTTAAAAAACAACAGTTAAAAATAAACAGTAATAAGCTTAAATCATTCTTAAAAAAAGAAAATGCAATCCATTTATGGATTAAGTGTGTTAAATGTATTTATTTGTAAGTTTAAGATAAATAAAGGAGATTTGTAGGTTTGCTCTATTTAAAGCAAACCTAGTTTAGATTGGTTGATAAAATACTCAATTTAATCGAAACGATAAATATCCATACCCAAAGAACCCATCGAAAAGCTGCTATGTACAATACTAAATCGAACACCTGTCCCCATAGCAAAGAACAATGGCGCAAAGTGTTCAAGCGTTGGATGATTGCGTTGAACATAGGGCAGCTCTGGCCAATTAAGTACTGCATCATAATCTTGATGGCTGAGTTTACTCACCACAGTATTACGGAAATTACTTGCCCAAAAAGGAACGTCTGCATCTGCATGCCATGAGAGTTCTGCTAAGTTGTGTGTGATACTGCCTGAACCAATTAATAGAATTTGTTGTTCTCTTAATGGTGATAATACTTGCCCAATTTTGTAAATCTCGTCTGCCGTCATTTTGATTGGAAGAGAGATTTCAATGACAGGAATATCTGCATCAGGGTACATATGCAGTAATGGCATCCATACACCATGATCGCGTGGTCGTGTGCTGTTAGCATGTGCAGCAATACCAGCATCAGCAAATAAACTCAGTATTTCTTCTGCCAAAGTCGGTGAACCAGCCGCAGGATAACGAATTTCATATAACTCAGGTGGGAAGCCACGGAAATCATGCCACGTTTGTGGTCTGGAAGAAGTACTGACTTCCAATGCCTGACTTTCCCAATGCGCTGACATCACAATAATGGCTTGAGGTTTTGGTAGGTTGATGCTTAAGCGATATAAAGCAGGACCTACTTGTTCTGGATCAAGTGCAAGCATGGGTGAACCATGAGAAATAAATAATCCGGGTAAAGTCTGGAAATTCATAAATAAGCACCTGATTGGAATTACATCACTATCGTGACAAAATCAGCGGGTGAATGACAGCCGTTAAACTTCAACAGATTGTTCTATAATCAGAACAATTTTGCTTAAGTCATGCACGGTGATAAGGGTGATTATGGTTAATACTCATTGCCCGATAAAGTTGCTCAATCAATAAAATACGCACCATTGGGTGAGGCATGGTTAGTTTTGATAAAGACCAATGCCAAGCCGCAGCTTTACGAACGGCCTCTGAATGACCATCAGGTCCGCCGATTGCAAGCGCAACGTCATTGCCTTCAAGCATCCATTGTTTCATGGTGTCGGCGAGTTTTTCCGTACTCAGCTCGCGTCCACCGACTTCAAGTGCAATGAGTGTTTCATTAGGTTTCAGTGCATTTAAGATACTTTCACCTTCGATTTGGCAGTATTTTAAAATATCTGCTTCAGAATCATTTTTACCTCGTTTAGCCATCGGCAATTCAATGACCTGTGTTTGTACAAAAGGTTGGATACGTTTGAAGTAATCTTCAAATCCAGTAAGTACCCATGCAGGCATTTTTTGACCAATGGTGAGAATTCGAATTTTCATAAAAAAAGTAATGTGGAAAATATAGAGACATTATAAACATTCAACTTATTACATGGCGGTTTAATTGAATGTTTACTTGTCATAAAAACTTCAGAATGATGGTTTATGCTTCTACATAAAAAACGCAGCTCAAAATGTGTATGAGCTGCGATTAAAGTGTTATCCGTCTGGAGTTCAGATAACACTAAAATTAGTTTAAGAGTCAGAATTTAGCCTTTCTTTTTATTGACTCTATTTTATTATGCAATAAATTGATCATTTTTCAACCTGATTATGTAACAAAAAAAGAGAGCCTAAGCTCTCTTTTTTTTATGGTACTTATTTTTAGTGACGCGCTGCTTTTGCATCTTCTACTGGTTTTACAATAGGTGTTTTTGGCAAAGGCTTTGGCGTGTCTGTTAATGCTAAAGGTAAGATTTCATCAATGCTCTTCACAGCTTTGATTTCTAAGCCTTCTTTGACATTGTCAGGAATTTCAGCCAAATCACGTACGTTATCTTGCGGGATAAATACGAGCTTAATGCCACCACGGTGTGCTGCAAGAAGTTTCTCTTTTAAGCCACCGATACGCATTGCACGACCGCCAAGACTTGTTTCACCTGTCATTGCAATATCTGGACGAATTGGAATGCCAGTAAATGCTGATACAAGGGCAGTGGTCAGAGCTAAACCAGCAGATGGACCATCTTTTGGTGTCGCACCTTCAGGTAAATGCACATGTACATCGGTCTCATCAAAACGAGAAGCCTCGATACCTAGATCATCAGCGCGGGTACGTACCACAGTCATTGCAGCAGTAATTGATTCTTTCATTACATCACCGAGCGAACCCGTCGTAATGAATTTACCTTTACCTTTTACCGCAGCAACTTCAATCGTAAGTAATTCACCACCGACCGAAGTCCAAGCTAAACCATTTACACGACCAACTTGTGCTTCATCTTCTGCCATACCAAAGTCAAACTTGTGTGGACCTAGGTATTCAGGAAGATTTGCAGAAGTCACATCAATTTGTAAGTTTTTAGACTTCTTGCTCACCGCTTCTTTAACTACTTTACGTGCAATTTTCGATACTTCACGCTCTAGGCTACGAACACCTGCTTCGCGTGTATAACGTTGTACGATGTCACGAATTGCTTCTTCATGAACAGTCAATTCTTTGGCACGTAGACCATTATTCTTGATTGCTTTTGGAACAAGATAGCGCTCAGCAATATTTACTTTTTCATCTTCGGTATAACCCGGTAGACGAATCACTTCCATACGGTCCAATAAAGCTTCAGGAATATTCATACTGTTTGCAGTACAGATGAACATCACTTCTGACAGATCAAGATCAAGGTCTAAATAGTGATCATTGAATTTATTGTTCTGTGATGGATCGAGCACTTCAAGTAATGCAGAAGCAGGATCACCACGGTAGTCTTGCGCCATCTTGTCGATTTCATCGAGTAAGAACAGTGGGTTCTTTACACCAACTTTTGTCAAAGATTGCACAATTTTACCCGGCATCGCACCGATATAGGTACGACGATGACCACGGATTTCAGCTTCATCACGGACACCACCAAGTGCCATACGAACAAACTCACGGCCTGTTGCTTTGGCAACTGACTCACCAAGTGATGTTTTACCCACGCCTGGAGGACCAACTAAGCAAAGGATAGGACCTTTCAGTTTCTTCACGCGAGACTGAACTGCAAGATATTCAACAATACGATCTTTAACGTCATCTAAGCCGTAATGATCCGTATCTAGAATTTCTTGAGCTTTCGCCAAGTTGATACTGACTTTGCTCGCCTTATTCCAAGGAGTATCTAGAATGACTTCTAAATAGTTGCGAACAACAGCGGCTTCACTTGAAGCCGGTTGCATCGCTTTGAGCTTACGGAATTCAGCATCAGCTTTTTTGCGTACATGCTCAGGGAGATCAGCTTCTGCAAGACGTTTTTCAATCTCAGCTACATCATCCTCAGCGCCGCCATTCATATCGGAAAGTTCACGTTGAATGACTTTCATTTTCTCATTTAGAAAGTATTCACGTTGGTTCTTTTCCATTTGACGTTTTACGCTGTCATGTAACGTTTGTTCAATTTGCTGTTCAGCAGATTGATTCATCAAATAATTCATCAACTCTTGTAGATGAGCTTCAAATTCGTCGTGTTCTAAAAACTTTTGTTTCACTTCAATATTTAAAGGCACACGAGTCGCCACGAAGAACATAAGTTGTAATAAGTCTTCGATTTTATTTGCAGCTGCAACAAGTTCACGCGCATTACGTAATTTTGCTTCTGCATATTGAGCAAATAGAGTACGTAATTCATTTAAGCGAGTCTCTTGTGCTTCTTTATCCAATGGAACATTCATTGGGCTTAAATGATGCTCTGCTGTCAGATATTCTTCGCCATCGATAATGCGCTCTAACTTAGAACGGTGTAAGCCTTCGATCAGCACTTTAATACAGTTTTCATCATTTTCATGATTCACAACTTGTACGATTTTAGCCACGGTTCCATATTGATAGAGATTATCGTGATCAATTTCTTCTGTAAGCGAATCTTTTTGCGCAACTACAAATACTAAATTGTCACTGTTACGAGCCACATCCACTGCATTGATCGATTTTTCACGACCCACGAATAGCGCGATTTGCATGTGTGGATACACCACAACATCACGTAACGCTAATAGTGGTAATACACTTGGAACCTGCGGCTCTAAGCTTGTTTCATTATTCATAATATATTCAGACATGGGCACTCCTAATGAGTGACAACGGTGTTGCCATGTTTTTTATAGTGATGTGCATTTCAAAAATTACAAGGGTTTTACAAGAGAAATTATAAAAAAAAGACTAAATTGGTCGACTTTCGCCTACAAATTCATAGAAATTAGAGACTAAGACTTGAAGTAATAAATTTTTTCAGGAGTCAGTAAGGCATTTAGCGGCTGATCCCATTTCTGTCTAAATAAAGGTTCATTTATATATTGAAATGAATGCGCGAGACCCAATCGAAAAGGCTGATGTGGTGCTGTTACCAAAGTACGATCATAAAAGCCACCTCCCATACCGACTCTTGTTCCGAAATGATCACACGCTAATAATGGCATCACTAGTAAATCTAATTTAGATACATGTTGTCCACGCGTTGCCATAGGCTCTTTCATACCAAGCGGATGATGAGAGAAACGCTTATTGAGATATTGATTTGCACTGATTTTTACCCAAACAAGGTTTTGGTTCATCGAGCAAATCATCGGTAAATATACTTGCTTCTTTTGTTTAAAGCAGAGCTCAATTATTTTTCGTGTATGTACTTCACCGAAAGCGTGTAAATACAATCCGATTTTTTTAGATGATTTAAATTGAGGACAGTATCTCAATTGATTTAATACTTGTTGTTCGATTTGTTTATGTTGAACAGGGCTAATTAGTTTTCTTTTTAAGCGAAGTTGTTTTCTTAGTAATTTTAAACTGCTGTTCATACGGGTTCAAACATCATTTACTCACCTAAATCATACTCGATTTGTTCCAAAATATTGAAAACAAAATGATGATTTTGATGATTGATATTCAACTTGATTATTGTGATGCATTGTTAAAATTTTTTACCATTTGGTTTATTTAATGATCTGTTTTATATATAAAAATTATTAATTTATTAGAGTTATTGTTCTATTTATTGTGTCATTCATGAAATAAAAACAAAAGAAAACAATTTGAAACATTTTGGTTTTTTATCAATTTAAATCAATTATTTGTATTTTTATTTATTTTTGACATATGAGAAATGCGTCTCACATTTAAATTATATACATTTGTATATTCTTTACCAAATTACTCGGTTTGATTAGCATCCGCCGCTCTTTTTTTTAGCGGCGACACTAAAAATGCAGTTTCGCATTTTTAGACCATCAATAACTGTAGTAATTATCTGAGAATTTTTATGAATAAAGTATATAAAGTGGTTTGGAATGCTTCTCTTGGGGCGTGGGTTGCAACTTCTGAACTTGCAAAAAGTAAAACAAAAACCAAAACAAAAATTCTCAATTTATCAGCTGCGGTTTTGGTTGGTGCAATTAGTTTTTCTCCTACTGCATTTGCTGCTACAAATATTGGAGGCGGCTCAGGTTCAGGAACATCAATTTCTGGAGACAGATGTGGTGAGGGTACAGCGAATACTTCTGGTAGCAGAGATATTGCAATTGGTTGTGGGGCGCAGACTCAAGGAACTGGTATCTCAAATATCGCAAATCGTCAAAACCCATATAACAATTCAACTGGTGCATTTGCAGGTGCACAAAAACAAGGTGGTTCAATTAGTTTAGGCACTGGCGCGACCACTCAAAATAATTTTGGTACAGCGATTGGTTCTTATGCCACTACGACTGATATTGCAGGTGTAGCAATCGGTACGGCAGCTTTGTCAAAAGGAAATACGTCTCTTGCGATTGGTCGTCAGTCGGCAGCTACGGCTGATTTTGCTCAAGCGATTGGTAACGTAGCCGCTGCTACTGGTAAAGGTTCTTTGGCAATTGGTCACTCAGCAACGGCTGAAGGCTATCGTTCAATTGCAATCGGTTCTCCTGATATTGAAAATGCTGGTTCTGTTGCTGGACAAGCAGGTGCTTCATATCAACCTAACATGGCAACGAAAGCAACGGGTAAAGACTCGATTGCATTTGGTGGCGGTGCGGTTGCAACTCAAGAAAATTCATTAGCGATTGGGGCATTTTCAGCTTCTACGGGGAAAAAGTCAGTTGCGATTGGTACTGGTGCAAAAGCAAACAAAGACAATGCCGTTGTGATTGGTGATCAAGCTGAAGCAGCTCACGAAGGTGGTGTTGCAATTGGTAAGGGTGCGCGTTCAGATGCTGAGAATAGTATTGCACTTGGTAAAGACTCAAAAGCAACTCAAGCAACAGGTGAAAGCTTTTTAACAAAGCAAGCAGCGCCAACGGGTGTTTTATCAGTAGGTGGTGTTGGTGCGGAACGTCGTATCCAAAATGTTGCAGATGGTGCTGCTGATTCTGATGCCGCTACAGTGGGGCAATTGAAAGCTGCACGTTCTCATTATGTCAGTATCAATGACAGTGGTACCCAAGGTGGTAACTTTGAAAATGATGGTGCGACAGGGCGCAATGCGATTGCGGTTGGAGTAAATGCAACTGCGGCAGGGCGTGATGCAACAGCGATCGGAAGTGCAGCGAATGCGACGGACTGGAATTCGGTTGCACTTGGTGCAAATGCTAAAGCAGCTGGAACTGGTGCTATTTCAATGGGTGCAAGTTCAAATACTGTTGGTCAAGGCGATATTGCAATAGGTCGTAATGCGTCAACACAAGGCGCTTCAGGCTTGCGTCCAGGATATAGCAACCAATCAATTGCAATTGGTGATCAAACAAAAGCAATTGGTGATCAATCTATTGCAATTGGCGCTGATGTTATTGCACGTGGTAATTCTTCTGTTGCGATTGGTGGCGATGATGTTGATAAAATTGCACAAGATGCAGAACTCAGCAAAACCTATACTGATATTACAGGTGGCGTATTAAAAGCGGGTCGTTATCCAACAACTGAAGCAAATCATGGTTCAACTGCAGTCGGCACTCAGGCGGTAGCTACTGGTGCATTTTCATCTGCATTTGGTATGACTTCAAAAGCAACAGGTGATGCTTCATCAGCTTTCGGCGTAATGGCTAATGCATCTGGTAAAGGCGCTGCTGCATTTGGTGCAGTTTCACAAGCAACAGGTGATGGTGCTGCTGCAATGGGGATTAACTCATTGGCATCAGGTACAAACGCCACTGCGATAGGTTCAGGTAATAAACCAGGTGAAGGTGCGAAAGCGACTGGAAATGGTGCAGCTGCGATTGGTAGTGGTGCTCAGGCAACTGGTGATAATGCGGCTGCAATTGGTAAAGATGCGGAAGCAAGTAATGAAAATGCAGCAGCCGTGGGCGGTGGTGCGAAAGCAACAGGTAAAAATTCAGCGGCGATTGGCGGGGGAGCAATTGCTGATCAAGAAAATGCGGTTGCTGTAGGTCAAGGTGCTCAATCACTGGTTGTAGGTGGTGTGGCTTTAGGCGCGCGTAGCCGTGTTGACGCAGAAAATAGTGTGGCATTAGGACAAGATGCTATCGCAACAGAAGCAACAGGAAGCTCTTTCCTAACTAATCGTGATGCTTCAATGTCAAATGGTGTTATCTCAGTTGGTTCTGCTGGTAAAGAGCGCCGTATTACGAATGTTGAAGATGGTTCTGCTGATTCTGATGCGGTTACTGTACGTCAGCTTAAAAATGTTGATACGCGTGTCATTCAAAATGCGAAAAACATTATGAACTTGGATCAGAAAATTGATAGCACCAAAACAGATCTAGGTAATCAAATTATAGATACCAATAAAAAATTGGATGACACAAAGCAAGACTTTGGTAACCAAATCACGGATACCAACAACAAGTTGAATGATACTAAAGA
>NZ_KB849558.1:1569434-1569947 GCF_000368585.1 Acinetobacter venetianus RAG-1 = CIP 110063 | reverse complement strand
GCAAGCAATGGTGCCAATGCAGGTGCGATCAAAGCGGGTGACACCGTTGACATCGGTACAGCAGCAGGCGAAAGCAACCTCCAAGTGACGAAGAGTGGCAACACCATTCAATACAGCTTAAGCCGCGACCTTGACCTTGACAGCGTGACCACAGGCAACAGCAAGCTCGACAACAGTGGCTTAGTGATTACAGGTGGCCCAAGCATCACGACTACAGGTATTGATGCTGCGAACACCAACATCAGCAATGTTGCGGATGCGACCACAGCAGACCAAGCGGTGAACAAAGGCCAATTGGATGCAGTAGCATCAGACTTGGCAGCGACCGACAATGCTGCAGTTAAATACGATGATGCAACAGCGAAAGATAAAGTGACTTTAGCTGGTGCAACTGGTACGATATTGACAAATGTTAAAACAGGTGATGTTTCATCAACTTCTACTGATGCGGTAAATGGAAGTCAATTATTTGCAACAAATCAGAATGTAGATAAGAACACTTCTGATATTGCG
>NZ_KB849558.1:1562550-1569424 GCF_000368585.1 Acinetobacter venetianus RAG-1 = CIP 110063 | reverse complement strand
GAGTTAAACAACACGATCAATAACACTAAAACCGAACTCAATACCAAGATTGACAACACCAAGACAGAATTGGAAAACAAAGGTCTCAATTTTGCAGGTAATACGGGTGCAGATGTCCATCGTAAGTTGGGTGACAAGTTAAATATCGTGGGTGGAGCAGATGCAGCAACATCTATGGATAAAACCAGCGGTGAAAATGTCATTACGCGTACTACAAAAGATGGTATTCAAATCGAATTATTGAAAGATGCGAAATTTGACAGTATCACGACAGGCGACAGTGTACTTAATGACAATGGTTTAACCATCAAAGATGGTGCAAGTATTACCAAAGACGGTATCAATGCGGGTAATAAAGTCATCAGCAATGTTGCGGATGGCGCAATTACCAACGGTTCCAAGGATGCAGTGAATGGTGGTCAAGTTAAAAATATTTCTGACAGCATCAAAAACAGCATCGGTGGCAACACGACTGTTAATCCAGACAGTAGCATCACAACGAATAACATTGGTGGCACTGGCAAAAATAACATCCATGATGCGATTAAATCTGTAGATGACAAAGTAACCAGTGGTGTTAACGACTTAACTGATAAAGGTTTGAGTTTTGCAGGTAATACGGGTGCAGATGTTCATCGTAAGTTGGGTGATAAATTAAATATCGTGGGTGGAGCGGATGCAGCAACGCCTGCGGATAAAACCAGCGGTGAAAATGTCATTACGCGTACTACAACAGATGGTATTCAAATCGAATTGTTGAAAGATGCGAAATTTGATAGCATCACAACAGGCGACAGTGTACTTAATAACAATGGTTTAACCATTAAAGACGGTGCAAGTATCACCAAAGATGGTATCAACGCAGGTAACAAAGCCATTACTAATGTTGCCGATGGTGTGAACGGTAAAGATGCAGTTAATGTTGACCAAATGACCAAAGTTAAAGATGGTTTAGATGGCAAGATTACTGATACTAATACGAAACTAGATGATGCGAAAAAAGATCTAGGTAATCAGATTGTCGATACCAATAAAAAATTGGATGACACAAAGCAAGACTTGGGTAACCAAATTAAGGATACCAACAACAAGTTGAATGATACTAAAGATCAGTTAACCACTCAGATTACAGATACCAAGACTGAGTTAAACAACACGATCAATAACACTAAAACCGAACTCAATACCAAGATTGACAACACCAAGACAGAATTGGAAAACAAAGGTCTCAATTTTGCCGGCAATGCAGGTGCAGATGTTCATCGTAAGTTGGGTGACAAATTAAATATCGTGGGTGGAGCAGATGCAGCAACGCCTGCGGATAAAACCAGCGGTGAAAATGTCATTACCCGTACCACAGCAGATGGTATTCAAATCGAATTATTGAAAGATGCGAAATTCGACAGCATCAAAACTGGTGACAGTGTACTTAATAACAACGGTTTAACCATCAAAGATGGTGCAAGCATTACCAAAGACGGTATCAATGCGGGTAATAAAGTCATCAGCAATGTAGCGGATGGTGTAAATAGCAAAGACGCAGTAAATAAAGGTCAACTAGATCAGCTTGCTGCGAAGCAAAAAGATAGTGATGATTCAGCAGTAAAATACAATGATCCAAAATCTAAAGATAAAGTGACGTTGCAAGGTAAGGATGGCACCACTTTAGATAACGTTAAAGATGGTCACATCTCAGCGGGCTCAAAAGAAGCTGTAAATGGCGGTCAGATTCATAATATTGCTGACAGCATCAAGAACAGTATCGGTGGGAATACTACGGTTAATCCTGACGGTAGTATTACAACCAACAACATTGGTGGTACGGGTAAGCATAATATCAATGATGCGATTGCTGAAGTGAAAGACTCTGCAATCAAAGCCAAAACAACGGTAACTGAAGGCGACAATGTTGTTGTTAAAGAGACCACCAATAAAGATGGTAGTACTAACTTTGAGGTTTCGACCAAGAAAGACTTAACTTTAGACAGTATCACGACGGGTGATACTGTTCTGAATAACAATGGTTTAACCATTAAAGACGGTGCAAGTATCACCAAAGATGGTATCAATGCAGGTAATAAGAAAATTACTAATGTCGCTGATGGTGCAATCGCGAATGGTTCAAAAGACGCTGTTAATGGTGGTCAAATTCAGAATATTTCTGAGAGCATCAAAAACAGCATTGGTGGCAACACGACTGTTAATCCAGACGGTAGTATTACGACCAACAACATTGGTGGTACAGGTAAAAATAACATCAATGATGCGATTAAATCTGTGGATGATAAAGTAACTAATGGCGTCAATGATCTGACTAACAAAGGTTTAAACTTTGGTGCAAATGATCAAAAAGCGTCAGATGGAAAATCAGTACATCGTAAGCTTGGCGATACATTGAATATCGTTGGTGGTGCAGACGCTGATACTGCTGAAGATAAAACTAGCGGTGAAAATATCATTACGCGTACCACTGAAGATGGCGTGAAAATTGAGCTATTAAAAGATGCGAAATTTGACAGCGTTACAACAGGTAATACAGTACTCAATAATAATGGTTTAACCATTAAAGGTGGGCCAAGTATCACGATCAATGGTATCGATGCAGGTGCTAAGAAAATTACCAATGTTGCTGATGGCGTTGATGCGAAAGATGCAGTTAACAAAGGTCAGCTTGATAAGCAAATCAGTGATGTCAAAGATCAAATCGGTAAACAGATCGGTGATTTATCTGACAATACTGTGAAGTATGACAAAGACAAAGATGGCAATGTTGATAAAAACTCAGTCACTTTAGGTGGTGGTAAAGGTACAAACCTGAAAAATGTTGCTGACGGTAAGGTTGCTGAGGGTTCTAAAGATGCGGTTAATGGCGGTCAATTGTGGAATGTGCAGAAGAAAGTTGACCAAAACTCAAATGATATTCAGAACATTCAAAACAACATTGAAAACATTAACAATGGTAAGTCTGGTCTGGTTCAGCAGCAAAAGCCAAATGGTGAAATCACAGTGGGTAAAGATACGGGCGGTACAAGTATCAATATGGCTGGAAAAGATAGTGATCGTGTCATTCAAGGCGTAAAAGAAGGTGAAATCAAAGCAGGTTCTAACCATGCAGTGAATGGTGGTCAAATTCATAACATTTCAGAAAGCATCAAAAATAGTATTGGTGGTAATACATCAATCAATGCTGATGGCTCAATCACGACTAAAGATATTGGCGGTACAGGTAAAAACAATATTAATGATGCAATCGGTGCATTGAATCAGTCTAATCAAGATCTCGGGAACAAGATCAATAACCTTGGCGATCAATTACAGCAAGTTTTCTATGATACGAATAAACGTATTGATAATTTAGAAGACAAAATGTCTGCTGGTATTGCTGCAACAGCGGCATTGGAACAAGCTCCTTTTGTACCAGGCAAATTAACAATGGCTGTTGGTGCTGCTTACTATAATGATCAAAATGCTGTTGGTGTAACGTTCAGACGTACTGCTGACAATGGTCGTTGGTCACTTACAACTGGTGCTGCGCTGGGAAGTCAGGGAAGCCCATTAGTACGTATTGGTGTAAGTACAATTATTGACTAATTGCTTCAAATAAGGAGAGCTGCTGGCTCTCCTTAGCTAACAGATATGATGAGTAAAGAAATGAACAAAAACATTCAAATTTTGATGATGACAACATTCGTTGGTCTAAGCACAACAGTTGTAGTTGCACAAGAAGATGCCGTAAATCAGCAACAAGAGATTAAATTTCCTAAAGTTGACAAAAGCTATCTAAAACAAGTGCAACGTTACGAATACGACAATGTAGCTCGCTTAGATACAGGTTTAACTAAAGACCAAATTCGATATATTTTGGGCAATCCTCAATTTAGCGAAGGGGTATTTTTTGTAAAAACGTGGAACTATGTGTTAGATATTCGCCAGCCAAATAGCCAAGATTATTTACGTTGCCAGTTACGCGTAGACTTTGATAAAAAAAATCTATCTGAGCGCTTATCTTGGAAAGGAGAGGCTTGTGAGGGTTTAATGGCTTGGGGTGCAAACAATCAAGTACCAAATGGTGCAAATTTAACTGGAGCAAGATCAGGAAGCGTGTTCTTTGCATTTGATCGCTCAAATGTAAATGCAATCGAACAAGGTTCAAGTTCTGTGGCGGCAATTGCTGAGCGAATTAAGCAAAGCAATTCAACAGGTCCGATTACCGTTGCAGGTTTTGCTGATCCATTAGGTAAATTTTCATACAACCATCAACTTTCAGCACAGCGAGCGAATACAGTAGCGAAGCTTTTGGTAAATGAAGGTATTGATATCAATCGTATTCAAATCCAAGCCAATAGCCAAACTGATTTATACCAACAATGTGCGGGTAACAAAGCTAATAATCGTCTTGTTAGTTGTTTAGCTCCAAATCGACGCGTTAATATAAATTGGTAATTTTACCTTTTAGTTAAACTAAAAAGTCAGCCATCAAGCTGGCTTTTTTTATTTCTTGATACAAATCTAAATAGAATAATTTTAAATATTAAAAGTCAATTACTGTCAATTATCGTCATGTAATAGCGATTTTTAAATATTCCTTAGAGAGGCTAAGGTGAAAAGTATACTTTTTTTTTATTAAAAATTAAAAAATAGAACATGTTTTTAATAAAAAAATTAGAATTATACCTTTATGATGCAAAACGATAATGTAAGTTTGCGGCGTTGTATTGGAGTTAAAGTGTGATTTACTTGGCATAAGAAAAACGTTATTTTATCTGACAATAAATTACATTTTTTACTTAGTAGATAGACTTGTATACATAAGGCTACAAGTTATAACTTCTTTTCTGCGTTTGGAAATTATTATGAATAAGGTTTATAAAGTTGTATGGAATGCCTCTTTAGGCGTATGGGTGGCGGTTTCTGAAATTGCCAAAGGGAAAACAAAAAATAGTGGAAGTGTTGGGCAAACTCTTTCTTTAGAACATAAAGAACAACCGAGTTTAGGTAATCTTTTTTTTAATTACAAAGCTTTAACTCTTGCTATTTTTGCGGCATTTACTGCTGATTTTGCCCATGCAGGTTATGAAGCTGGAGGGGGGACTACTCGGGCCAACTGTACGAGAACTTCAAATGGGACAGGAGGTGAAGCTGCCGCAATTGCCATTGCAAATGAAAATAGTACAGCCTGTGCATCAGCAGTTGAAGCAATAGCAATTGGTGCAAATTTAGCAGCTCAGGGGGCGCAATCTACTGTTATTGGAAATGACGTTGTTACCAGTACTAGTGCAGAACAAGCTGTTGTTATTGGTTCAAATTTTAATGTAAATCCGACCACATCGAATGGTAAAGGTGGTGTAGCTATAGGTAGTGGTTTATCTACTACACATAGCAGTCCAATAGCTGATGGTCAGGGGTCATTAGCTTTAGGTTCGAGTGGTGATGGCACTACAATTAATGGGACCACTTATAACCAGCAAGGCCCTGATGCTAAGGCTGCTTATAGCGCGGCTCTTATGGCAGGATCACAAGTAGCTACTGGTGCTGACAAATCTATTGCATTTGGTGTGGATGCAAAGGTCTCTGCAAATATAAAAGATGCTATTGCATTAGGTACTGGGGCGGTTGCTAGTGTTAATAATTCTGTTGCATTAGGTGGAGGTTCAACTACAACTGCGCCTACTGGTGCAAGTTACATTACCAACACTACAGCTCCTACTTCAGTTGTTTCAGTTGGCTCATCTACAAATCTTAGACGTATTCAAAATGTTGCTGATGGTGCTGCTGACCAAGATGCGGTGACTGTGGCTCAACTTAAAGATGTAAACAATCGTGCGGTTGGAAACACTACAGCTTTAGGAGGCGGAGCAGCCTATGATCCATCAACAAATGTATATACTGCACCAACTTTTACAACTACCAAAACAGATGGAACAACAGTAAACTCGAATACTGTGTCAGGTGCTTTAACTAATCTAAATAATGAAGTTATTAAGCCAATTACTTTTAGTGGGAATACAGGTAGTTCTGCTAACAAGCTTGGTTCAACATTAAATATTACTGGAACAGGCTCAACAGCTGGAACTTATTCTGGAAATAATTTAAAAACGTCAGTAAGTGGAAATACTGTTAGTATTCAAATGGCTGATGCACCTGTATTTACAGGTACAGTTACAGCAGGAAATCTTGCAACTGGTGGTACATTAAGTGTAACGGGAGTAAGTAATCTAAATGGTGGTGCAAATTTAAATAATCAAAAGATCACAAATGTTGCAGCAGGTACAGCATCAGGTGATGCGGTTAACTTTGGTCAGTTAACTACCACGAATAATAACGTAACGACTGCGCAAAATGCAGCAAATGCGGCACAGACATCGGCAAATGCAGCTCAAACTACTGCCAATTCTGCGTTAACAGAAGCACAAAAAGGTTTGAATTTTAGAGCAAATACAGGTGCTACAGATAAAGTTAGCTTAGGTGAAACCGTTACTTTTGCGGATGGTACTAATACAACCGTAACTTATGATGCCGCTACAAATACATATAAATATAGCGTTGTTAATGCACCTACATTTACAGGTACGGTAACGGCTGGAAATCTTGCAACTGGTGGCACATTGAGTGTTACGGGTGTAAGTAATTTAAATGGCGGTGCAAATTTAAATAATCAAAAGATTACAAATGTTGCAGACGGAAGCGTTGCAGCAGGCTCAAAAGATGCGGTGAATGGCGGTCAATTATTTACGACGAACCAAAACGTATCGACCAATGCGACGAATATTGCAACCAACACCAGCAATATCGCAACCAATACAACGGACATTGCAACCAATACAACGGACATCAGTAACTTACAAGGCCAAACCTTCAAGTTACAAGCGAATGG
>NZ_KB849558.1:1317358-1557484 GCF_000368585.1 Acinetobacter venetianus RAG-1 = CIP 110063 | reverse complement strand
GATCCAACAGATAGCAATTTAACAGCAACTAAGACAGGTAATAATGTTGCATTTGCTTTAAGTAAAGACCTGACTTTGGATAGCGTAACAACTGGTCAATTAGCGGTTGGAAATGTTGCAATCGATAGTACGACAAATACGATCAAAGGCTTAAGTAATAAAGACTTAACGGCTGCTGATTTTGCAACTCAAGGTCGTGCAGCGACTGAAGAACAATTACAACAAGTGATCAGCAACAACATTACAGAGGTTGTTGATGGTAATGGTAATAAAGTCAACATTATTGATCAGGTTGTAAATACTCAACCAGACAATAAAAATCAGGACTCATTGTTCCTTACTTATGATAAGCAAGGTCAAGAAACGACTGATCGTTTGACGATTGCTCAGACTGTTCAGAAGATGAATACAGAAGGTGTGAAATTCTTCCATACCAATGCAGACACTTCTAAAGGTGATTTAGGTACGACAAATGACTCAAGTGCAGGTGGATTGAACTCAACTGCAATTGGTGTCAACGCGATCGTTGAAGCAGGTGCAGATAGTTCTGTTGCACTAGGTCACAACACAAAAGTTGGTGGCGCTCAGTCAATTGCGATTGGTAACGGTGCAGAAGCATTAGGTACTCAATCTATCAGCATCGGTACTGGCAACAAAGTGAATGGCGATCATTCGGGAGCAATTGGTGACCCAACGATTGTTGATGGCAGCAACAGTTACTCTGTGGGTAACAACAACCAAGTATTGACAGACGATACCTTTGTACTTGGAAACAATGTAACTCAAACAGTTGCTGGTTCAGTTGTTTTAGGTACGGGTTCGGCAGCGACTACAGGTGCTGGTGTTGCAGGTTATGCATTATCAGCAGCAACTACAGCTGACAAAACTGCAATTAGCAAAACTACATCTACAACTGGTGCAGTCGCAGTTGGTGATGCTGCAAATGGTATCTACCGTCAAATTACTGGCGTTGCAGCCGGTACAGCCGATGCAGATGCAGTTAACGTTGCTCAATTGAAAGCTGTCGGTAATCAAGTGGTTGAAACACAAACTGCACTTGTAGACAGCCTTGGTGGTAATGCGAAGGTAAATGCTGATGGTACGATCACAGGTCCAACTTATAATGTGGCTCAAGGTACTCAAACTAACGTTGGTGATGCATTAACAGCACTTGATCAAGCAATTGGAAATGCTGCAACCACGTCTAAAACAACAGTGTCAAACGGTGAAAACATTGTTGTGAATAAGACGAAAAATGCAGATGGTTCAGATAACTATGAAGTTTCAACTGCTAAGGACTTAACAGTCGATTCTATTACAACAGGTGATACTGTTCTGAACAATTCAGGCATTAACATTGGTAATAATGCTGTTGTATTAAACAACACTGGTTTAGTGATTGCAGGCGGCCCGAGTGTAACAACACAAGGAATCAATGCAGGTAATAAACAAATTACCAATGTGGCAGCAGGTACGAGTGCTACAGATGCTGTGAATAAAGGTCAATTAGACACAGCGATTAGCAATGTAAATAACAATGTTAATGAGCTTGCGAATAATGCGGTTAAATACGATGACGCAACTAAAGACAAAATCACATTAGGTGGTGCTAATGGCACAACCATCAGTAATGTAAAAGATGGTGAAGTTGCTCAAGGCTCAAAAGATGCGGTGAATGGCGGTCAGTTGTGGAATGTTCAACAACAAGTGAACCAAAACACAAGTGATATTTCTAACATCCAAACCAATATCGACAATATCAACAGTGGTAAATCAGGTCTTGTTCAACAACAAACACCAAATGGTGAAATCACAGTTGGTAAAGATACTGGTGGTACTACAGTAAATGTTGCAGGTAAAGATGGTGATCGTGTTGTAACTGGCGTTAAAGATGGTGCAATCAAAGCAGATTCTAAAGATGCGGTAAATGGTTCACAGTTGAATACAACGAACCAAAAAATTGCTGAGTATCTTGGTGGTGGAGCTGGGTATGACAATATTACGCAAAGCTTTACTAATCCTACATATAACGTAGGTGGTAAAGATTACAACAATGTTGGTGGTGCAGTAGATGCTTTAAATAAAGCAGATCAAGCATTGAATACCAAAATTGACAATGTAAGTAATCGTCTAGAGCAAGCGTTCTACTCAACAAACCAACGTATTGATGATGTAGAAAAACGTGCGAATGCGGGTATTGCGGCGGCAATGGCTTTAGAGGCAGCACCATTTGTACCAGGTAAATATACGTATGCAGCAGGTGCTTCTTATCATGGTGGTGAAAATGCAGTGGGTGTGACCTTACGTAAAACTGCTGACAATGGACGTTGGTCTATTACTGGTGGTGTTGCTGCGGCATCACAAGGTGATCCAAGTGTACGTATTGGTATCAGCGGTGTAATCGACTAATTCATTGTCGAGGAGAGTCAGCTGACTCTCCTAGCTTCCAACAGATTAAGAGAGTAAAAAATGAAAAATATGATAAAAGCATTAGTATTTGGGATGGTTTCTACGATAGCAATCACTGCAATTGCAGATGATGAAGTGGTTGTTCAGCAAGAGGAAATTAAATTTCCTACGGTTGAAAAAAGCTATCTAAAACAAGTACAGCGTTATGAATATGACAATGTTGCACGTTTAGATACAGGTTTAACTAAAGACCAAATTCGATATATTTTGGGTAATCCTCAATTTAGCGAAGGGGTATTTTTTGTAAAAACGTGGAACTATGTGTTAGATATTCGCCAGCCGAATAGCCAAGATTATTTACGTTGCCAGTTACGCGTAGACTTTGACAAAAAAAATCTATCTGAGCGCTTATCCTGGAAAGGAGAGGCTTGTGAGGGTTTAATGGCGTGGGGTGCAAACAATCAAGTACCAAATGATGCGAATTTAGCTGGAGCAAGATCAGGAAGCGTATTCTTTGCATTTGATCGTTCAAATGCAAATGCAATCGAACAAAGTTCAAGTTCTGTGGCAGCAATTGCTGAGCGAATTAAGCAAAGCAATTCAACAGGTCCGATTACCGTTGCAGGTTTTGCTGATCCATTAGGTAAATTTTCATACAACCATCAACTTTCAGCACAGCGAGCGAATACAGTAGCAAAGCTTTTGGTAAATGAAGGCATTGATGTCAATCGCATTCAGATCCAAGCCAATAGCCAAACTGATTTATACCAACAATGTGCTGGTAACAAAACTAATAACCGTCTTGTTGGTTGTTTAGCTCCAAATCGTCGTGTGAATGTCAGTTGGTAATTTACTTGTCTTGAAAAAGGCTACCGTGAGGTAGCCTTTTTTATATCTAAATCTCATGCGGTTTTCTTTTGAGAACAACATTTTAAATTTAATTGCATTTTGTCGGCTAATTTTAAAAATATGTGAACTGTTAGACAATAATGATGTTTTAGATTAAAAATTAAACTAAAATCCGCTTTTATGAAATAGCATGTTTCGATGTCAATTTCATGTATTTGAATAATTAAAGAAAGTATCTCATCAGTAGAGTGAATGAATCATTTCTCTCGACTCCAAAAGCTGATTAACGATGCTTCATTTTTATAGAGGCTTTCAAGGGGAAAGATATGTTGGACTCAAAAAACTTAGTTGTATTGGATCAAATGCTTGTCTTAACTAAAGAGGGTAAAAACGATTTGGTTTATGAAAATAATACTTTGCTCAAAGTAAAGATGTTTTCAAATCATCATATTGTTGTAGAGGATGATCAGCAGACGAGCTTTCTTTTAAAACGCCAAGATGAAAATATCGTTTGGTCTTTTATTTAAATATATTTTGTTATATCAAGAGCACCTCAATTCAAAAAACTTAGGTGCTCGTAGTTGCTTGCTGCTTTAACTCCATCAGAATCGGGCAACATTCATTTTCAGTGGTTTTACACTCATCTAACCATGTTGAAAGACGTAGTTTGAGTCCTTGTAACTCTTGAATACGTTCATCGATTTTATTTAATCGCTGTTCGATGACATGACGTACTTCTACTCGATCTTCTAAATTTAAGGTTAATAACTCCTTAATTTCATTCAGTTGTAATCCAGCATCTTTGGCTTTTTGAATAAAGCTTAATGTTTCCAAATCTTGTTGATGATAATAGCGATAACTTTGGGTGCTTTCAGGAATTCTCATTAAGCCAATCCGCTGATAATAACGAATGGTCTCAACATTGATATTGCAGGATTTTGCCAATTTTCCAATAGTAAGATTCATGTGTTTGTGCCTCATCAATTGCCAAAATAATGCTTGACTCTGTACCTAGGTACAGACTTTATGCTAAACCTATCCAAAAAGAAAAGA
This sequence comes from Acinetobacter venetianus RAG-1 = CIP 110063, assembly GCF_000368585.1. Lineage (GTDB taxonomy): Bacteria > Pseudomonadota > Gammaproteobacteria > Pseudomonadales > Moraxellaceae > Acinetobacter > Acinetobacter venetianus. The sequence goes on along the minus strand of NZ_KB849558.1, from coordinate 1,553,173 downwards.
TAGGTGTTGTTGTGGAACATCAAAAAACGTCATCATGTTGCTCTGGCAAAAAAGCAGCAATTGTGTATGAATATATTGATCCAGTATGTGGTATGCAAGTTGCTGAAACATCAGCGTATTATTTTGACTACCAAGATATCCGATATCTATTTTGCTCAGCAAGTTGTCAACAGAAATTTAGTGCGCAGCCAGATGCTTATTTAAAAGCAAATCAAACTGACAAAACGTCATTTTCTTGCTGTGCTGAGGAAAAGCCGCAGAAACAATCAAGTTGCTGCGGAACGTCAAAAGAACAGCCTGTTGTTGCATCTGTGGAAAAATCTTCTTGTTGTGAACCAAAGCCAACTGAGGAAAAGAAAAGTTCGTGTTGCGGAGGTGAAAAAAAGCCACAAATAGCGCAACCTGAAGTAAAAAAATCTAGCTGTTGTGGTGGCGGGCATATACATCAAGTTGTTGATGGAGATACAGAGATTGATCCAGTTTGTGGGATGTCAGTTAAAACCACGACTGATCTAAAAACAACGTATCAGGATAAAACTTATTATTTCTGTAATCCATCTTGTTTGGATAAATTCAAGATTGATCCTGAGTTTTATCTTATTCCACCTGATCAGCGTCCTGTACCTGAAGGTGCAATGGATATGGATTATACCTGTCCAATGGACCCTGAAATTGTGCAGAAGGGGCCTGGTACGTGCCCAATTTGTGGTATGGCGCTTGAGCCAATGCAACCTACTTTAGATGAAGGGCCGAATCCTGAATTAGTTGATTTTAGTAAGCGCTTTTGGACGACATTGCCACTTAGTTTGTTGGTGATGATCTTGGCAATGGGTTCGCATATTCATGCTTTTATTTCTCCACATATTCAACCATGGATTGAATTGATTTTAAGTTTGCCTGTGGTGTTATGGGCAGGTTATCCAATTTTACAGCGCTGCTTGGTGTCTTATAAAACTGGACATCTCAATATGTGGAGTTTGATTGGTGTCGGTGTACTCGCAGCATTTATTTATAGTGTGGTTGCAACGATTTTCCCATCACTCATTCCAGTTGAAGCGAAAACTGGACATGGTGTCGCTGTTTATTATGAAGCAGCCTGTATGATCGTTTCATTGAGTTTACTTGGGCAAATTCTAGAGCTTAAAGCGCGTTCACAAACTGCAAACTCATTAAAAGCATTGTTACGCTTACAACCAGCCAAAGCCAAACTTGTTCAAAATGATCAAGTCAAAGAAGTCGATATTGCCATGATTAAACAAGGCGATATTTTACAGATTTCTTCTGGGGAGCAGGTTCCATTGGATGGTCTTGTGGTTGATGGCAAAACCTATGTCGATGAGTCGATGATGACGGGTGAACCTGTTCCAGTAAAAAAGGAAAAGGACGATCAAGTGATTGGCGGTACGATTAATCAACAAGGTTCGATTCGTATTAAAACTACGGCAATTGGAACCAATACAACGCTCGCCAAAATGATTCAGACGGTAGCGGATGCGCAACGCTCCAAAGCGCCTTTACAGCGTATTGCCGATGTTGTGGCGAAGTATTTTGTGATCGCTGTATTAAGTATTAGTGTGTTGACTTTTATCGTTTGGATGGTGTTCGGCAAAGCCCAATTTGATTTGGCATTGATGTGTGCTGTTGCTGTACTGATTATTGCTTGTCCGTGTGCTTTGGGCTTGGCAACACCAATGTCTGTGATGGCGACAACGGGTCGTGCCGCACAGAAAGGGGTACTATTTAAAGATGCAGAAGCAATTGAATCTTTGAGCAAGGTGAATACCTTAATCATTGATAAAACAGGAACATTGACTGAGGGCAAGCCAAGTTTAAAAGAGATTCAACCGCTATCAAATGTGTATAGCCAAAGTCAGATCGAGTTGTGGATTGCATCAATCGAACAATATTCGACTCATCCAATTGCCCAGACGCTCACCAAACTTGTTGATTCAGATCAATTGTTGAATGTTTCTGATTTTGAAGATGTTACGGGCTTTGGTGTAAAAGGCACTATAGAAGGTAAGGCGCTTTATATAGGTAGCCAAAAATTAGTTGAACAGCTCGGTTTAACGTTTAGTAGCGAAATGTTGATCCAAGAATTAGACCAAAAACGATCTCAAGGTGATGTCATCAGTTTCCTAATGTCTGAACAAGAATTGATTGCTTATGTTTCGATTCATGATGCGATTAAGGAAAATGCCAAAGCTGTGATTGATCAACTTCATGCAGATGGGATCGAAGTGATCATGGCGACAGGTGACCATGAAAAAAATGCACAGATGGTTGCAGCTGCACTGGGTATTCAACAGGTATTTGGCAATTGTGATCCGAAGCAGAAGCTTGAAATTGTGAAGCAAGCACAGTCACAAGGTAAAGTGGTTGCAATGGCGGGTGATGGTATTAATGATGCGCCTGCACTGGCACAGGCCAATGTCGGCATTGCTATGGGTACAGGAACAGATATTGCCAAACAAACTGCACAAGTGACGTTGGTGAAAGGGGACATACAAGGCGTAGCACATGCTGTACATATGGCAAAACTTGGTGTGAAAAACATGAAGCAGAACCTTGCATTCTCCTTTATTTATAATGGACTAGGTGTGCCAGTTGCAGCTGGTTTGTTCTATCCACTCACTGGTTTATTACTTACGCCAATGTTCGCTGCTGTTGCAATGTCACTAAGTTCGCTATCTGTAGTGGTCAATGCGTTGCGATTGAATAAATCATAATCCCTTTTATTTTAGCTCTATTCTCATAAATTGAGAGTAGAGCCACGTTTATTTTGACTCAATTGACATCATCAAAATGAAACCAGTCAATTCTATTTTTATGCTTTATCCTTAACGTGAATAAAAACTATTGGGAAATAGCTAAGGATGGAATGGCAAATGAAAAATAATAAATTTACAAGGTTGATTAAACCTTTAGTGACTTCTTGTGTGATTGCATTAAGTTTAATGGTAATGAATGTTGGGCATGCAGCACCCGCAGAAAAATTAGATTTAACCCTTTCTACCTATTCGCAGAATAAAATCAAAAAACTGCTTAATGATCCTAAGGTTTGGGATCAAATTCCTAAGCAAGTGACATTATGTGTGTATTCCCCAAATGGTGAACATGGTGAGGCATTTGAGCAGGCGACTAGCTATTTAACAGAGATTCCTCGTATTGTGCGAATTGCAAAACAATATGGCGTGAATATGAATGTGACACGTCCCTCTAATCTTCAAATGAATTTAAGTTTTGATTATCCAAAGCTCAAAAAAACAGCGTCTACTTTGGTGACTTTAAAAGTTTATACCAATGAAAGTGTGTTAACTGAAGACTTCCGTAGCAAACGTTGTGATGGCGCAGGTATCAGTAATTTAAGAGCGAAACAGTTTAATAAGTTTGTTGGTAGTATCGATGCAATTGGTGCAGTGCAAACCTATAAACAATTAACTGCTGTGATTCAAACTTTAGCCAACCCAAAGTTTGATGACAAAATGGTTAATAAAGATTTTGAGGTTGTCGGTGTAGTGCCATTAGGTGGTGCGTATATTATGGTTGGAGATCGTAATATCAATACACTGGCAAAGGCAGCAGGTAAAAAGATTGCAGTTTTACAATTCGATGAAACTCAAAAGAAACTGGTTCAAAATGTTGGGGCGCAGCCTGTTGCAGTGGATTTGTTAACTGTCGGACCAAAATTCAATAATAAAGAAGTTGATATCATGGCTGCGCCAGCAATCCTATTTGAACCAATGGAATTACATCGGGGTATGACGGACAAATCAGGTAAAGTTGTTGGTGGAATTATTAAGTTTCCAGTCATTCAGGTCACTGGAACTTTGATTATGCATCGCAATAAATTTCCTGCTGGTATGGGATCAATCGCGCGTGAAATCATTTCAAAACAATTAACACCAGCATTTAACTTTGTAGATAAGCTTGAAGGTCGCATCCCTGATAAATATTGGATGACTTTAAATGAAAGCGATAAGCCTGGTTATGTACGTTTAATGCGCGAGGCGCGTATTCAAATGACCAAAGAAGGTTATTATGATCCCGATATGATGAAGCTACTTAAACAGATTCGTTGTTCGCAAGATCCTACGAATTATGAGTGTGCTTTAAAAGATGAGTGATTAATATAAATGCTTATAAAGATGGGATGATTGTTTAGAAAAATAATCATTCTGTCTTTTTATTTTATTTAAAATTTATTTAAAAAAACTAATAAAATTATAGCGAATTAATATGACAACTTTAGCTAGATAGCTTTGCTCATGTTATATTTAGCGGTAGAAAATGAATAAGATATCTTTTTAACTTGATGATAAGTATTAATTTAAAAAGGAAGTAATTCTAAGTTATTCGTTTTATTTTAAATATTATAGAAAATAAATTGCTCCAGAGATGCCGCTGCATGGTCGTTACCCTGAACCCGATGAGTTCAAGGTGGAGGTGACGCATATTTAACGGGTTTCCTACTCAAGGTAGGCATACACTCAAAATATACAGAACACATCCATAAATTTAAGTATCGGCAGGGGACTAGACGTACTGGCGAACACCCTAGAGACAGTTTTAGTATAACTGATCTTTACACGATGGCAATGTTTGCAGGCTACATATCTGTAAAGATACTTACTAATTGATGGGGCTTTGTGCAATTTTACTCAACAGTTTGTTCAATATCTTCCAAAATCGTTTGAAGTAGGTGTTCGCAGTGTGCATATTCTTGCAAAGACTTATTCAAACTGAACACTTCTTGAGCCATTTGTAGAGCAACCATGATCACAAGTTTGTTGTGTTCAACACGCGGTGCATTACGACGCATATCATGAAATTTCTGATTTAGTAATTCTGCAGCACGCTCTAACTCTTCACGCTTGTCTTCAGTTGTATTGAGACGAAAAGTTTGTTCTATTAAACGTAGCTCAACAACGATCGCTTCACTCATGATCAAATCTCCTCTTGTGTTTCAGCATTCGGGTGAGCAAGTTGCTGAATTTCTTGTGCGTGTTGATCTTGAGCGGTGCCTAAAATGGCAAGACGTTGAATGATGGCTTCAACTTTAGATTTTGCCAATTCATTCTTTTGCAATAATCGATCACGATCCTGCTGTAAGTCTTGGATTTCTTGCTGACTGTGTCTCTGTTGTGCTTGTAATTTTTCTTTATTAACACGTAAATCATTACGCTCAGCCAAGATTTCTTGGAAACGATTTTTAAGGTCAGTGGTACTTTTTTCTAAACGGCTGTAACGTTCAGCTAAAGTTGTCGCATCAGTATTCAGTTGTTTAAATTGATCTTGTAACTGAGTCAGTTGTTCAGTTAAGTTATCAACTTCTTCCTGCTTTTGCGTGATGATGCTATTTTTTTGCACGATTTGTGCATGATGATCAGTTTCAGCTAATTGTTTAGCCTCAGTGAGCGATGTATTTTCTCGCTCAAAATGGTGTAAGAGCGTTTTTAAAACACCAATATGCGCTTGTAGACGCTGTAATTGTTCTAACATAACGAAGGTCGCACAGAGTTGCAATCAAAGGTAATATATACAGCAGTATAGAGATTGGATAAACGAATGCAAGACGATATTTCAGGTTGGACGGAATGGAATGCCCATTTTGATGGGATTGAAGAAATTTCAAGTCCAAGTGAGTTACATGGTTTACTAACAGGTATAGTTTGTGTGACACAAGCACCGACCTCTGATGAATGGTCACAAATCTTAAACACCTTAAATGTGCCTGTTTTACAACCAGAAGCACTCGAAAGTTTAACTGACGAAGCTGAAGACGTGGCACATGCTCTGTCAGATGATGAACTTGATTATTTGCCAATGCTTCCAGATGATAGCCATTTACTTGTAGATCGTGTTCAAGCATTAGCTGATTGGTGTGCAGGCGTTGTGCTTGGTTTTGGTTTGGCTTCTGGTCATATTCGTGGAGAAGAACAAGAGCTGATTGAACATTTACAAGATGTTGCAGCGGTTGAGTTTGAAGACTCGGATAATGATGAAGAAGGTGAAGAAAGCTATCAGGAATTGTATGAGTTTGTTCGTTTAATTCCTGTGAGCTTGTCAATTGGTCGTACCAAGATTCCTGTAAGTGAAAGTTCTTTGTTGAAAAATTTTCATGCAAAAAGCAGAAATCAAGATGCGCCTGTTGATCCCCAAACGGTCGTAGAAATGTTTACACCACATCGTCCGAGTTAAGACGGTTTTAAATCTCCCTAAATCCCTCTTTATAAAAGAGGGACTTTCTAGCTGTAGGATAATATGAAACTAAGTCAAGCCGATTTCAAACAACGCCGTGATCTTCTCGCACAGAAAATAGGAAGTAACAGTATCGCTATTATTGCGACGCGAGCAGAAATGTATCGTAATCGTGATGCTGATTATAAATATCGAGCGGACAGTAGTTTTTATTATCTAACTGGATTTGCAGAGCCAGAAGTGGTTGCGATCATTGAAACCTTTGAAGAAGGTGAAGATTATAGCTATAGCTTATTCTGCCGTGAACGTAACCGTGAAATGGAAATCTGGAATGGCTATCGTGCTGGGATTGATGGTGCGATTGAAATCTATGATGCTGATGAAGCTTATGCAATTGATTTGCTTGATGAAGAAATTATCGACAAGCTGTTAAACAAACAACGCCTTTATTATCGTATCGGACAAACTTCAGAGTTTGATGCGCGAGTAAGCCAATGGATTCAAAAGGCGGATGCACAACAGCGCCGTGGTGGTGCAGCGCCAGCAGAAGTGGTTCAGTTGGATCGTATTATTGACGAGATGCGTTTGAAAAAATCTGCACAAGAAATTGAGTTGATGCAGATTGCATCGAATATCAGTGCAGAAGCGCATACCCGTGCAATGCAAAGCGTAAAACCAGAGATGATGGAATATGCGCTTGAAGCAGAACTGAATTATATATTTGGTAAAAATGGTTGTGTACCTGCTTATAATAGCATTGTAGGTGGTGGTGAAAATGCCTGTATTTTGCACTATGTTGAAAATAACAAGCCTTTAAAAAATGGCGATTTAGTTTTGATTGATGCTGCTTGTGAATATGAGTTCTATGCATCGGATATTACCCGTACTTTCCCTGTAAATGGCAAGTTTAGTCCTGAGCAGAAAGCACTTTATAATATTGTTTTAGATGCTCAATTGGCTGCCATTGATGCAACCCGTATTGGCAATCACTATAAATATCCACATGAAGTGGCTGTCAAGATTTTAACTCAAGGTTTAGTTGATCTTGGCTTAATGAGTGGCAATGTGGATGAATTGGTTGAGAGTGAAGCATTCCGTCAATTCTTTATGCATGGTACAGGGCATTGGCTCGGTATGGATGTACATGATGTGGGTGCTTATAAAACGGGCGAAGACTGGCGTGCTTATGAAGCAGGAATGGTAGTCACCGTTGAGCCAGGTTTATATGTAGCGCCTGATGATGAAACGGTTGATGCGAAATGGCGTGGTATCGGCATTCGTATAGAAGACGATATTGTTGTCACTGAAAATGGACCATTGGTTTTGACGAAAAATGTAATCAAAACCGTTGAAGAAATTGAAAGTTTAATGGCTTTAATTTAAGCAAAATAGTTGCTTAAATCATTTTTGTTCCATCATGTAAATGGTGGAACAAAATAAAATAGACAATATTTATTCAAATAAAATAGCTTAGATAGGTTTAGTCGAACTGTTGGCTAATCCTGTCTAATAAAATAGACCTTACTTATTGTGGGAAGTATTTTTTAATTCTTCACTGTTTTTACAAGGGCGTGCAGTGAAATCTGGCAGACCTTTGTTTTGGAAAATTTCATTTTCTGTAAAGGGGTATATGTGAACATTAAATTTAATATCTTCGGGTCCTTTACTTATTTTTCCATGAGGGCATAAAATATATATTTTTCCTGCATCTGCTTTGAAAGGAGGAACTGGAGTATAGACATTCCAAGCTTCAAACCCTCTGTATGTATCTAAAAAACTACCTATAATTAGTGAATGTACCGTTAAATTTATTTCTTCAGGGTTTACACTGATTAACTGATTACTTCCAAAAAAAGATTGATTTTTAGACACTTTTTGATCATTAACTTCGTATATTGTTGCGCTACCAGCCTTAAAATAATGGCCAGCTCCTATCCAGTCGATATAAATCATAGCTATTTCATTTTTTGGCTTAATTTCACCACTATACATTTTTGTAGGTTTTAAATGAGTTGAGCTACAGCCTACAATTGAAATTGATATGATTAAAAAAAATAAAAATCGCATGTTATTCCCCTTTATGAAAGTAAATTATATTCTTTTTTTGTTTGATTTTTAAAAATCTATCTATAGTCATTAGAAAAATAGGAAACACACATAGATTAGCTATAACGATAGTAATAATCGCTAAATGCTTAACATAAGTGGGTATTGAAGGGTTTTTCATTGAAGTTATTATGTGTTATTAATTTATATAGTAAAATTTATTTTGACGTAAAAAACAGAAAGTTTTGATTTATGAGAAAAATCACCAAATGTTATGGGTGGTTGAATATTTTTCCAAGAACTTTTAAAAACATAGACCAAACAAAGTACAAATTCCAATCCTGATTTGAGTTAGAGTAAGATAGTCCCGAAACATCAAGTCATGAAAAACTGATAAGGAATAATATTATGCAGCAACAAGTCATCATTGTCGGTGGAGGTATGGTTGGACTCAGCCTTGCTCTAATGTTGGCAAAATCTAATATCGTAGTAAAGCTATTAGAAGCTGTGAAATATCCGAATTACGATGACGAAAACGTTGCGCCTTATCATTCTAGCTTTGATGCGCGTAATACCGCATTGTCACGCCGTAGTGTACAGATTTACCAAAAATTAGGCTTGTGGGATGCTTTACAGCAACATGCGACCCCAATTTTACAAGTGCATATCACAGAGCAGGGTAGCTTTGGTAAAGCACGACTTGTCGCAGAGCAAGAAAAAGTTGAAAGCTTTGGTCAAGTGATTGAAAATGCTTGGCTTGGTCGTGTTTTGCTCACTCAAGTTCGCCAACAACCGCTGATTGAGTTGATTGATGGCGTACAAGTCACCTCATTGACACAAGATGATGATGCTGTACACATTGAAGCCATGCGTAATGGTGAATATATCCATTCCTTAAGATCCAAGTTGGTGATTGCTGCCGATGGTCGTGATTCATTCTGTCGCCAAGCGATTGGTGTCGGTGTGGATGAGCATGATTATGACCAAGTCGCCATCGTCACTACTGTACAAACCTCTAAACCCCATCAGCACGTTGGTTTTGAGCGCTTTAGTGCGTTGGGACCGTTAGCACTGTTGCCGTTGCCGGGTGAATACCGCCGTTCAGTGGTGTGGCCTGTGAAAAAAGGCACTGAAGCCGAGTGGTTAGGTGAAGAAAATGATCAACATTTCCTTGATGCTTTACAGGAAACTTATGGAGATCGTGCAGGAAAGTTTGAAAAAACAGGCAAGCGCTTTAGCTATCCATTGTCTCAAGTTTTAGCAGATAAGCAGGCGGTTGGACGTGTGGTACTGATGGGTAATGCAGCACATACCATTCACCCAGTTGCGGGGCAAGGCTTCAATTTATGCTTACGTGATGCAGATGTATTGGTGCGTTATTTGATGGAGCAATTGGCGAAATCAGATGATATTGGCAACCCAGATAATTTACTCGCTTATGAACAAGCACGTTTAACTGATCAACAACGTGTGATTAAGTTCTGTGATTCTGTGGTACGTGGTTTTAGTAATCAGAATCCAATTCTAAAATTATTACGAAATACTGGGTTGATTGCATTTGATGTGATCCCTGGAATTAAGCCTTTGGTTGCCAATTATGCGATGGGACTAAAAGCATGAGTGAAATGTTAGATGTTGTGATCGTTGGTGGTGGCTTGGTCGGTGGTCTAACGGCATTACTGCTTGCTCAGGGTGGCGTTCAAGCGACAGTATTGGATGCTGCGCCTGTGTTAGATCAAGAGAAAACTTTAGCTGTGATGAATCCGCGTGTATTGGCACTGAGTCAGGCGACCATTCATTTATTGAAAACAGTTGATGTCTGGAATGATTTAGCCCGCCAAATACCCTATTCAGGTATGCAAGTCTGGAACAAGAATGGTTATGGTGAAATCAATTTTGGCCATGCCTCAGAACAGCAACCTCAATCAGATCAGGCTCTAGGTTCAATGGTCGAGCCAAGTGTTTTGAATGTAGCGATTCAGCAAAAAATGCTGCAACAACTTAAAGACTATCGCACCCAAGTCAAAGTCATTCGGATCGAACAGATTCCACAAGGTTGGTCGATTCAACTTGCTGATGGCACAATTATTAAAACCAAGTTATTGATCGGTGCGGATGGCGCAAACTCATTTGTACGTGAGCAGGCTTATATTGATCTCGATGTGTTGGACTATAAACAAGCTGCGATCAGTTGCGCGATTAAAACGTCAAAACCAAATCAATATGTCGCTCGTCAAATTTTCCTCCCTACAGGCCCATTGGCGTATTTACCAATGGCGAGTCTAGATGCACAGGAAAATGGCTATTGGCAGTCGATTGTCTGGACTTTACCTGATGATTATGCTGATGAGTATTCAGCACTAACTGATCAAGATTTTATGCGATTGCTCACTCAGGAAAGCTTACAAATGTTAGGTGAAGTTGTTGATGTTCGCTCTAGAGCGCAATTTCCACTTAAAGCACGCGCGGCGCAACGCTATATTAAATTAGGCTTGGCATTGATTGGTGATGCTGCACATGTGATTCATCCTTTAGCTGGACAGGGTGTGAATATTGGTTGTCTTGATGCTGCTGTGTTATGTGATGTGTTACTGCACGATTTACAACGTGGAGTGTGGGCTAACGAGCAAACTTTGTTGCGTTATGAGCATCAGCGTAAAGGTCAAAATGATGCGATGATGCACAGTATGTCGGCGATTGGTTGGTTGGAAAGCTCGGAATTATTTCCATTTGTATGGGCAAGAAATTTTGGCTTAAAACAGGTTGAACAGTTCGATTGGTTTAAAGATCGTTTTATGCAACAGGCGAATGGCTTAGGTGCATTGAAGCAGACACGTTACGCTTGCTAAAAAATAGTAGATATTTTTTAAACAATCATTTATAAATCAGAGTGAATTTGGTCGTAAAAAATACGATTTAACAAACATTATGCTTTGCGAAATGAGAAGAGCTTGCTAAATTTCACCAAGTTCTGATGACCAAATAGCGATGATGAGAATTTAGTCATTGTGGGGAGAGTAATATGACGGAAATGAATGATTACGACGAAAATACAGAAGATTCTGCTGTAGACGACGAAGAGGCGAAAGCAGCCGAAAGTGGTGCAGATAATGAAGAATCTAGTGCAAATGATGCTGATCTTGCTGAAGCTGAGACATTAACCGTGACTGCAAAGCAAAAACAACGTCAAGCTTTAGAAGATGAAGTGGCTGCATTTCTTGCGCGCGGTGGACGCATTACCGAAGTGCCACCAGATGAACATCAAGATTAAGCCAAATGTCGAATAAAGACATCAAAAAAGCATCACGATTGTGGTGCTTTTTTTTGCTGATGTGATTCATGTTCACATTCATGTGGTTGATGTAATTCTTTGAGAATGCCACATTGCTCAATCGTTCTGTGTTGAGAACATTGCTGTTTAAGATGAGTTAGGTCTTGCTGTAGATGTTGAAGATTTTGAATTTTTTGAGCAACGTCTTTGAGATATTGATCAACAAGTTGATCGACTTCAATACAGGTTTGACTTGGGTTTTCTGCTAAATCTTTGAGCTTTTGAATATCCTGTAAAGTAATGCCCAATTCACGACAATGTTTTAGAAATAATAATTCTGAAAGCATTTGCTCGGAATAATAACGATAATTTCCTTCTGTTCGCTTTGCCTTTTCTAATAATCCAATTTTTTCATAATATCGAATGGTATCAACAGAAACGCCTGATTTTTTAGCGAGTTGCCCAATTGTAAAATTAATCATACTTGACTCTGGAGTTACTCAAGGGTTTTTAATGACTATAAAAGATAATGTGAGAAAAGTCATGGCGGGATGCGGATGTAATACAACGACTGCACCAACACAAAAGATTAGTCCAAAATTTAGAAAGGCATTGTGGATTGCTTTGGTTCTTAATGCAGCAATGTTCTTTGTGGAAATGATCGGGGGATCTCATGCACGGTCAGTATCCTTATGGGCAGATGCACTCGATTTTGCTGGGGATGCAGCCAACTATGCTATTTCTTTGGCTGTTTTGTCGATGACGCTGTATTGGAGAGCAACAGCAGCTTTGCTAAAAGGAATTACCATGACCGCATTTGGTGTGTTTGTGATTGCAAAAGTGATCTGGTCATGGTGGTTAGGTTTAACACCTGAACCGATGTTGATGGGAGCTATTGGAGTTCTTGCATTGATTGTAAATGTCAGCGTGGCATTGTTGCTTTATGCTTTCCGTGATGGTGATTCAAACATGCGTTCGGTGTGGCTATGCAGTCGTAATGATGCGATTGCGAATATTGCAGTCATTATTGCTGCCGTTGGCGTGTTTGGTACTGGAACAATGTTCCCTGATTTATTGGTTGCTTTTATTATTGCTTATTTGGGTGTTTCTTCAGGTTTGAGTGTGATTAAACAGGCGAGAGCTGAAAGAAAAATTGATCAAAGTAAGCTTGTGTCAAAAGCTTAGCAACGTTGAAAAAATTACTGGAGTCTCCGTGCGATATGATTTAGGTAGTATTCAATATCAATTTTTCTATAACCCAATAACTGACCGATTCTGCGTTCGATTGTGGGTTGAAAACCTTTTTGTAGTAAAGACTGCTCTAGTATCGATAGCAATTCATTAAGATGAGATTTTGGAGCATTCTTATAAATTAAACGAAGCGTTATAGTTTGATTAACATGCTGTATAGGAAAAGTCTTAGTATTTTTTTTAAATTGCCTGAAGTTAAATGGAATAAGAGCTTATCTGGGACTTCCTCATAAAAAAGGGCAATAGGCTTTTCACTCGAAAGTAGTAACTCAAGTTCTCTACCTTCGTGTGGGCCTAAGGTTGGAGGAAACTCTATTGCCATTTAAAGAGTCTCTTATGGTGTTTTAATTATCGTTTTGCGTTAATTCCAAAGCACGCTGATACGCCACTTTCTTTTTAATACCTGTCAAATCAGCAGCCAATTGCGACGCAGCTTTTACTGATAAATCTTGCAATAAGCGTTTTAACAATTCATCCAACTTATCTTGCTCCAAGTCTTTTTCAGCAGATGCACCACCAACCACAACTACAATTTCACCTTTTTCTTGATTGTGATCATTTTCAATAAAAGTTACTAACTCTTTTAGCGTCATTTTTTTGATGGTTTCAAAGGTCTTTGTGATTTCACGAGCAAAACCAACAGGACGGTCTTCACCAAAGACTTGAACCATATCTTGAATACAAGCCAAGATACGATGCGGTGCTTCGTAGAAAATCAACGTTTGAGTTTCATCTTTTAATTTTTCAAGTTGGCCAATACGTTGAGATGCTTTAGATGGTAAAAAGCCTTCAAAGCTAAAACGATCACTTGGTAAACCTACAGCACTTAACGCAGCAATTGCAGCACATGCGCCTGGTACAGGAATCACTCGAATCCCATGTTGTTGTGCTGCGCGAACTAACTTAAAACCGGGATCGCTGATAAGCGGTGTACCCGCATCACTAATTAATGCAACATTTTCACCATTTAGCATTTTTTGGAGAAGTTGATCAATTTTGTTACTTTCGTTGTGATCATGACACGCTGTTAACGGAGTTGAGATATTATAGTGCTTAAATAATTGAGCAGACTGACGAGTGTCTTCTGCGGCAACTACCGAAACCGACTTTAAAATATCAATTGCACGAAAGGTCATGTCATCTAAGTGCCCAATCGGGGTTGCTACAACAAATAATTGAGCACTCATATAAGGTAACTCCATAATGTACTTGAAAAAATATTGGTTGCTACTGTGTTTAGCAGCATCTATCAGTCCAGCTTATGCGGACGTCTTGGTGATTCTACCCGAATCTGGTGCAATGGCGCGAGCTGGTGACAGCATCAAACGTGGTTTCTTGAGCGCTTATACAGCATCTGGTAGCAAAGAAAAGCTGATTTTTGTTGATTCCACAACCAATAGTATGGATAGCATTATCAAGAAAAAAACAAACAATAAGACAAAATTAATTGTTGGACCATTGGCTAGACCGCATATTGAACAAATGATGGAATTGAGTCCTAAAGTTCCTGTTTTGGCGCTCAATGATGTTAACAAAGAAGCTAATCATATGTGGCAATTTAGTTTAGCCAAACAGGATGATGCGGCTACGCTCAATCGATTGCTCAAGAAAGATAAAATTAAGAAATTATATGTTTTACGTCAGTCTGGTTTAGAGTCTGCAACTGAACTTTTTATGATGGCATTGATGACAGAGTTCGGTGATGGTATTGAGTTTATCAATGAACAACCTAAAAAATTATCTAGAAAAGAAGGTTTGCTGCTATTAGGCAATCACAATTGGATAGAGCAGTTAGGGCAATTACCCGAGCGAAATATTTACGCGACCCCGATTAGCATTGAACAAGGACGGTCAATCCCGTTAGGTTTGAGTTTTTGCGATACGCCAGCGTTGTATAATGGACAATGGGCCGATTTGATCGAGGCATATAAAGAGCAACCAGAAAATATGGCATTCCAGCGCCTACTGGCATTTGGTGGAGATGCGTGGACGATTACGGAACAATTCCTTAATCATTCAGATGATGAGCATTTTTCATTTTCAGGTCGCACAGGGCTAATAGAAATCAACAATACTAAAATACGCCGTCAGCCAGCATGTTATCAACAGCAGAAAAATGGTATTCAGACTCTCAAACTAAGTTAAAACCTCATGCAGAAAAAGAAAAACGAGCTAGGGCAATGGGCGGAACAATGTGCCCTGACTTTTTTACAAACACATCAATGTGAATATATAAGTCGAAATTATCATTCCCGATATGGTGAAATTGACTTAATTGTAAAACGACAAAATGAACTGATCTTTGTTGAGGTAAAGGCAAGGTCAGCAGGAAGTTATGCAGCGGCATGCGAGGTGATAACGTCTTCTCAGAGACGTAAAATCATAAAAACAGCACAACTCTTTTTACAAGAAAACCCTGATTATTATGATTTTGATTGCCGTTTTGATGTGATTTGTTTTGATTTTCCACAGAAAATTGCAAAAACAGTACAACCAGACTTTTCAAAATTGAAGTATGATCAGCAATGGATTGAACATGCGTTTACTTTAGATGAAGTCAATATCTGAACTTTTTTAAGATAAATGCCCAAGATTGAACAAGTTTGTAGATAGGGAGTCTTGCCAAGTGTTGAAACGTTTAACGATTACGTTACTTTGCGCTGCAAGTTTATCGGGATGTGCGAGTTTTATTTCAGGTGGTACAGGGACTTCTCCTGTGGGAACCAACAGCGGAGAGCGTAGTTTAGGGCAGGTTTTTATTGACTCTTCGATTAAGCGTACTGCGAACATTAATTTGTATAAATTAGATCATCGTTTTAAACAATCTCGAATCAATATCGAAAGTTTCCATAGCAATGTGTTGCTGACAGGTCAGGTGCCTGATCCGTACTTAAAACAGTTAGCTGAAGATAACGTTCGTGCGATGAGTGATGTCAAAGCAGTCCATAACTACATCACTGTTGGCGACAAAGTTGGCTATAACACGATTATGCAAGATGCAACAGTGACTGCGAATACCCGCGGTTTGTTGATGAAAGCACCCGTTGTTTCTGATAGTAAAGTGCTTGTTCATACTGAAAATGGCGTGCTTTATGTGATGGGTCGTCTAAATACTGCTGAAATAAGAGATTTAGATGATGTCTTACAAAAAGTTGGTAATGTGAGTAAAATTGTTACACTGATTGATAACATTGATCAGTCTTCTGGAACTATGGCGAGTTCGACAGCTGCAACACCTATGGTGGGAACTGCATCGACACAACCTTTAGTTGAGACTCCAGTTGCGATTGATCCTGATCAGGCTGAACCTGCGACTATTACTCCGACCACACCTTAATTTATGAAGCAACTTATTCAACAAGTACAAGAAAATGTTATACGGGCGAAAAATTTCTATCAGGAATTTCGCCTGTATGATTTAGCAAGTTATTCAATCAATTATCTGACACCCAAAGATACTTATGAAAAGGAAGAGCATCTTGCATATGGATTAAAAGCAAGAAATCGTCTTGATCTTTATCGTACTAAGAACCCGAAGAAGCAAAGACCACTGATTATTTTTGTACATGGTGGTTCATGGCAACATGGCAATAAAAGAGACTATTTGTTTATTGGGGAGTCATTCGCTCGTGAAGGCTTTGATGTTGCTGTCATTAATTATCAACTTGCACCAGAAAATATTTTTCCTGCATTCATTGATGATTTATCCCAAGCGATACATTATTTAAATCAAAATCAGAAAAAGCTTAATATTTCGACTGAGAATATTATCTTGATGGGGCATTCGGCAGGTGCTTTTAATGTCATGTCGGTTGTGTATTCAGCAAAATCTCAGCCATTTAAATATACAGATAATATTAAGGCAATCGTTGGCTTAGCTGGGCCTTATCACTTTGATTATAAAGATGATCCACTTTCTGAACATGCATTTGATCAACACATTCCTTATCAGCAAGTGATGCCATATTATTTTGTAAATCCGAATAAGATTAAGCATTATTTATTAATGGCTGAAAATGATCAGTTGGTGGGTAATCACAATAGTTTTGATCTTGATAAAGCATTAAGAGAAAAGGGTAATCATAGTCATGTCATGGTGATTCCAAAAACAGGACATATCACTATTGTTGCGACCTTGGCGAGTTTTGTAAGTCACTACTTTAAAACGAAGCGCACTATTCTGCATTTTTTAGAAGAAGCATTAGAAGATTAGATTAAAAAAAAGCATCTTATTTAAGATGCTTTTTTATTTTCTACCATTTGCGTAATCATGGCATGTGCGATACTGCCTTTGAATGGAATTTCTGGTAATTGATCAATTTTAAAGAATTGTGCATCGCTAATTTCTTCAAGTTGCAATTCAATATCTCCAGATTCATATTCAGCATGAAAGGCGATCATTAAATTGCTTGGAAAAGGCCAAGGTTGGCTTGATAGATAGCGAACATTTTTGAGTTTTAATCCAACCTCTTCGAATGCTTCGCGTTGCACTGCTTCTTCTAAAGTTTCACCTACTTCTACAAATCCAGCAATTAAGCCGTACATATTGCTTTTGTTGTGTGCAGACTTAGCCAGCAAGATTTCATCATCGCCTTTGGTAATGATCGTAATAATGCAAGGCTGTACACGCGGATATTGATGATATGCACAAGCAGGGCAGATCATGGCATATTCACGCGGGTGGATTTCAGTAGCATGACCACAATGGCTACAGAATTTATGATTGCGGCGCCATTCAAGTAATTGAATGGCTCGGCTCGCTTGTAAAAACTCTGTATTTGACCATGTTTGAATCAGTTCGCGGATGGGTACGAGTTGATACCCATCAGGAATGATTTCATCTTCTAGCAAATCACGAGCAATCACTTGATCGCTATGATGTATAGGAAGGTCACTTGCTATTTTTTCGACTTGTGGTAGTTGAAATTTTTCGTCTACTAACAGTTTTTGATGTTGAAAAATATAAGCAAGTGATAGTTGAGTCATTATGCCGCTACGCTTTGTAATTGTTGACTGTTTGATAATGCCACATCAAACATAGATTGCAATACTGGTTGCTTGTTCTTCAAGTTATCAACGAGTAAATCTAAGCCAGCAACAACATTTAGCATACAATTGATTTGCTCAGCATCGAATCCTTCATTTTGTGAAAGACGGTATTGAGCAAAATGTGCAGCACCTAATAATGCAGTCTGTTGGGCAGAACTACCTAAGAATAACGCAGCACCAGCCAATTGATTAAAATATTCTGGCAGTGCTTCTAAGCTATGCGCTGCTGGATCTTGAACGTATAAACTGAGAGTTTGGGTTAATGTTTCAATCAACGTCTTCGTTTCAGTTAATAGTGCTTTATGTGCTTCATCTAGTCGATCTAGAGAAATCTGCATATTATTTACACGTAGCTGTAAACGGCTAGAGGTGTAGTTGCGCTCTAAAATACCAATAGAGTTCATTGAAGCAAGAATACTATTCATCAATTGTTGAACAGAGGTTGCATCAGTAAGCGTATTTGGCTGACTTAACTTTTCTGCTTGTTGAGTGAGTTCATTCGCTGCTTCATTCAGGTTGAGCACTTTGAACACATTTGAAAGCTGCTTGAGCTTTTCTTGTAATTCCTGTGTTTTCTCCGCTGACATGTTTTGGTGATTGTATTCAATTTCATTACGAATTTGAGCCATTTCATTGGTCATTAGCTGGCTAATTGTATGAATAGTTTCGTAATCAGGACCATATAGATGGCGACTCAAAACTTGTAGTTGCGTATCGCTTAATAATTCATCGCCGATATTCAACTGTTCACGAATATGTTGTGATAAATCATCTTCTTGGCTGATACAAATACTTAGAATGTCTGCAAGATCAACAAGGTTACTTTGGAATGCCGTAGGCTGAGCCAAGAATTGACCAATATTGGTTTCAATTTTAATTAAAGTGCGCAGACGTGCTTCAGTAATTAATAAATCTTCAATATGACCTAGACCAACGCTGACAAGTTGCCAATATTGTTGGCTAGGTAAATCAGCCGCCAGACCTGCCATGTACACTGCAACCAGTTTAATACCTTGTAAATCTAAAGGTGATTCAGCTTGTTTGATCAACTTATTCAAACATAGTTTGTAGAGTTGGTGAATGTATTGTGATTGCTCAAGGCTTGGAGCTTGAGGCAGATTGAAGTTCGGTGTGATGCAGTCCAGTAATGGTTGGATGCTTTGACCTTCTTGTGTAATTGGTTTGCCCAAGGCTTTTTCTAAGCGGTTCAGCGTATCGAGTAAGAATTGTGGAACTTTAACTTCACGGAGACAAATAAACTCAATGTAACGCTTTAACATTGTTGTGCCTTCACTTAAAGCAACAACATCACCTGTATTAATTTGCTCTGGTTGAGCCATGATTTTTCTCATGAGCTCAGCTGAGTATTGGGTAATTTGCGAGAGATGTGGCATATCAATCAATGCAAGAACTTGTGTACATTGCTCGAATTGATTGAGTGCATCATCAATACCAAAAGGGAGGGCTTGTTCTTCGGCAAGCGTATTAACTGCTGTCTCTACTAATTTAATCGAGTTGTCGATCTCATTTTTTATTATTAGTAATGCCGTTGGGTCGAAGTGAATCGAGGTTTGGTAAGACATGTGACCTACACCTTCCTAAGTTGTTATATCCATGAGCCGCCTAATTAGAGGAGGCTTAAATCTTTAATAGTTAATATAACGTAAGTTTTAAAACTTGAGATACAAAAAAACACATGGATTGGGAAATTTATTTTGCAAAAAAGCAAGGCTTTCCATGTTTTTCTTCGAATTGTTTGACCCACGTCTCATGTTGGTTGATTTCATCGTCATTCGGATAAATCACTGGTAAATCGACTTCGATTCTTTGGCGTGAGGTTTTGTTTTGACCTTCCTCTGATTCAGACAGTGCGTCCATATCAAAAGAAACCTGCCCACCTGTCATTGCAAGGTAAACATCTGCCAAAATTTCAGCATCGAGTAACGCACCATGGAAAGTACGATCTCGTGCAGGAATCTCATAACGACGCACCAGCGCATCTAATGAGTTTTTCTGTCCGGGGTGTTTGTTTTTTGCAAGGGCTAGGGTATCAGTAACGTCACAGACATCTGACAGTAAAGGCAGACCTACACGTTTAAACTCCATGTCTAAGAAGTTCATATCGAAAGTTGCGTTGTGTGCAATGATTTCAGCGCCTTTTAAATATGCGAAAAGTGTATCTGCGATTTCAGCATATTTGGGTTTATCAACTAGAAATTCATCTGTAATACCGTGGACATCGACAGAATCGCCAACAGGTTTTTCTGGGTTGATATAGATATGGATCGAGCTACCTGTTAGTTTGCGATTGATCATCTCAATCGCACCAACTTCAATGATTCGATCACTATCTTGATAATAAAAACCAGTGGTTTCGGTATCTAGAATTAGTTGGCGAGGACCCTGCAGATTAAGTTTTGCTTCAGTTATCACCACATGAGGGTGTGATTTGCTCGCTGATATTTCTTTTTCGGTTATTTCTTCTGACACATCATCATTGGATTCTTCAGCGATCACGTCTTCTAGCTCTTCCTCGATTTCTTCAGATTCAGTTCTCATATCCAGACCAAAAGGATCATTGAGTAACCAGTCTGATTCAGGCTTTTTTGTATCAGCGTTAGCCTGTGTTGTCATTTTCATTTGTTGAGCCGTTTGTTCAGCACCTTGATTTGCCAGTTGGTCAGCCATTTCATTGCCCGCATGACCAGCGTGACCTTTGATCCAATTCCATTCAATATTTCGATTGGCACAAACTGCATCTAGTTTTTGCCATAAGTCTGGGTTTTTAACATCTTTCCAGTTTTTCTTTTTCCAACCATGAATCCATTCAGTAATCCCTTGTTTCACATAGTTGGAGTCAGTCCAAATAATCAGATGAGCATCTGTTGGACAAAATGAAACACCCTCGATTGCCGCAGTGAGTTCCATACGATTGTTGGTTGTCTCAGGTTCACCACCACAAATTTTATGTTCACCCTGTTCGGTAATGATATACGCACCCCAACCACCTAATCCGGGATTGCCTTTACATGCGCCATCAACATAAAGTGTGATTGTTTGAGACATAAATGAACCTAAAAAATGAATTTGAATTGTGTTACAAGAATAAGGGCGATCGAATAAAAGCAAAGTTTTATTTGAGTGTACTCGTTTAAAAGTGTAGCACTCCCTTATGACAACTTGTATTGTAAAGCTAAATTCGGTTTATGAGCGTTACAAAACTCATATTTTTAAATTTCTTGTAACATTTCCATGCAAATCACGTTAAATTATTGCCTTGTCTAAGTGACATGCTTTACTACAATGGCAAATCGAAGAAATAAACTAGCGTGAGTTGACTGGAAGTTTTTATGTATAAATCGACCACATTGGTGTGGCAAGCATCGGCTACATCATTTTTTAAAATTACTGTACTTACTTCTGCTTTAGCTGCGCTAGGAATTACGACGGGCTGTTCATCGACGCCACAATCATCAAAGACCTCATCTTCAAAGCAAGTGGGTTCTGGATTCTTAGATGCAAACAGTTTAGATTCGCTTGAAGATTTACTCTCTGCAACAGATATGCGTGCTGTAGAGGGAGATCGTTTATTGGTCCTTAAACATGGTGATGTATGGAAACGCATGACCGTTGGGTTTAAGATGGACTTGAATCACTGGGACTCTCGTATCGAAGCACAACGTGGTTGGTTTATTTCTCGTCAACCTTATCTAGATCGTTTAAGCGCACGTGCCAGCCGTTATTTATATCACACTGTAAAAGAAGCTGAGCGCCGTGGTATGCCAACTGAATTGGCATTACTCCCTGTTATTGAAAGTTCTTACGACCCAGCGGCAACCAGTAGCGCCGCTGCGGCAGGTTTATGGCAGTTTATTCCTAGTACAGGCCGTATTTATGGCTTACAACAAACAAGCTTGTATGATGGTCGCCGTGATGTTGTAGAGTCAACTCGTGCCGCTTATGAATTCTTAGGTAGTCTATATAATCAATTTGGTTCGTGGGAGCTTGCACTTGCAGCATACAATGCAGGTCCCGGACGTATCCAACAAGCGATTAACCGTAACAAAGCAGCAGGTCTGCCAACAGATTATTGGTCACTTCGTTTACCGCAAGAAACTATGAACTATGTGCCTCGTTTCTTGGCTGTAGCGCAAATTATCAAAAATCCAAGTGCTTATGGGGTAGCCTTACCGCCAATTGCGAATAGACCACACTTTCGTGAAATTAATCTGTCTGCACCTTTATCGCTTAACCAAATTGCTTCTATAACAGGTTTGAGCCGTGCAGAGTTGTATGCATTGAACCCTGCTTATCGTGGTGAGATGGTTGATCCAACAAGCCCAATGCGTATCTTGATTCCAGCAGATTTAAGTCCATCAATTGACGCTAAGTTGCGTTCAGGAAAAGCTAGCTCTGGTAGTTTCTTAGCCAGCAACAATAACCCGCCAGCGCTGAACAATAATGTCAGTACATCGACAACGATTCGAACAACGACAAGCTCTAGTTCAGGTCAAACAATTACGCCATCAACCAAAACGCCACCTAATTTAACAGCGAGTACATCTCGACCTGCGACAACGACGTCAAATAGTCGAATCACGACACCAAAAGGTTCGGATGCCTTAGCTTCATTTGCAGCGGCGGCTAATGTACCAAGTGCACCGCGGATTCCTGTTGCGATTACTCCTGCGCCAAATGTACAACCTGTAAAGGTTGAACCACCGATTTCGAGTAAAGAGCGTGAGCAGATTATTGCAGCCGTAAAAGAAGAGGGTAAAAAGGAAACTGTTGCTCAAGTTTTAGAACCACAAGCAACTCAAGCTGAGAAAGACCAAGTTGTTGCTGAAATTAAAGCGATTGCGCCGAAAGGAACTGAAATTGTTGATCCATTTGATGGCAAAATTAAGTTAACAGCGATTCAAACAAGCCAATCTGTTGCTGATGAAAAAGGTCAAGAAGTTACCAAAGGCTTCGCTTATCCTAAGAATTTAGTAGAAGATACTACTACAGCAAACAGTGATGACGCTAAGCGAAATCAGGGTAAACCGTATATTAAAACGGATACCGATGTCGTTGTCGTTGCGCCGAAGGGTAAACGTTCAACTTACGTTGTTCTGCCAGGAGATACATTGGCGGTTATTGCACAAAAAAATGGTGTGAACTGGCGTGACATTGCAAAGTGGAACCAAATTGATCCAACAGGCACTTTATTTGTAGGAACAAGTTTATATCTCTATGATGCAAAACCACAGCCTGAGACTGCTAAAATTGCTGAAAAACCAGAAAGCTATGTGGTGCAGTCTGGAGACAGTTTGACGACGTTAGCATCCCGTTTTGATTTAAGCCTAAAACAGCTAGCAGACTACAATAACCTCTCTGTTACAGATGGCTTATTTGTAGGTCAAAAGCTTACTTTGAAAGAGCCTAAAGGTGGTTCACAACAATCTGTACGCAATACAGACAGTAAAGTGACGAATAAAGTTGCAACTAAAACGTATACGGTGAAGCGTGGAGAATACTTAAAACTAATTGCAGATCGATATGCATTGTCTAATCAAGAACTGGCTGATCTCACCCCTAATCTAAGTGCGACAAGCAGCCTATTAGTTGGGCAAAAAATTAATGTGCCTGTAAATGAAGTCAATCAAAGTGATGATGTTTCAGACACCAAAACCTCAGTAAAATATGACAACGTTACGGCTTCTACCAGCTTTAAAACAGAAAGCTATACGGTACAACGTGGTGATACATTAACAAGTATTGCAGCACAGTCAAAAATTACTTTAGATGAGTTAGCAGATTTAAATAATATCAAGGTGAACAGTGGTTTGCGCTTTGGACAAAGCTTGAAAATCCCTGCAACAGTTAAAACTCCTGAAACTTACGTCGTTCAATCAGGTGATAGCCTGATCGCGATTGCAAATAAATACGATCTACAGTTAAGCGATTTGGCCGATCTGAATGGTTTAGAACGAAATTCTGGTGTTCGTATTGGACAGCGTTTGAAATTGACGGGTGATGCGCCAGCAAAAACAGCATCAAATAGCAAATCAAATCAGAAAGAGGAAAGTGCTCCAGATATTTATACCGTAAAGTCTGGTGATACCCTGAGCAATATTGCAAGCCGTTATTATTTACAACTTGATTATGTTGCTGCTTTAAATGGTTTATCTCGTAATAGTAGTATTCGTGTTGGACAAAAGCTTAAATTATCAGGTGATGTACCAAGCAATGAGTCTGCTAAAGCTGATGATACGAGAAGTGTGTCGAAAACGGCTTCAAGTAAAAACACTGAGAAATACACTGTTAAGTCTGGTGAATCGCTCAATAGTATTGCGAGTCGTTTAGGTATGTCTGGTCGTGAGCTAGCAGATCTAAATGGTGTACGTCCAAACACGGGCTTACAACTGGGTCAAAGCATTGTGATTCCAAAATTAGTGACCGAATACAAAGTTAAGCGTGGTGATACTTTGATTGGTTTGGCAAGTAAATTTGGTTTAGATACGAGTGCTCTTGCTGAATTGAATGACTTTAAACCAAGTACTCAGTTACGAATTGGTGATGTGATCAAAGTACCAAACTTATAATTGATCTATGATTCGATCTATTCCCTTTAAAAAGCTTAGTCTATGTTGTGGACTAAGCTTTTTTACTCAGATTGTGTGTGCAGCTGTACAAACAACACCATATCTCGCCATGCATGTGCAGCCTAAGTATGCAAAGCTTAAGGTCATGCCCTATGCCAATCCATTTGCAC
Source organism: Acinetobacter venetianus RAG-1 = CIP 110063 (assembly GCF_000368585.1). Classification (GTDB taxonomy): domain Bacteria; phylum Pseudomonadota; class Gammaproteobacteria; order Pseudomonadales; family Moraxellaceae; genus Acinetobacter; species Acinetobacter venetianus. Next base: position 1,528,598 of record NZ_KB849558.1, on the reverse strand, counting down.
CGAAAGGTGGGATATTGAGTCAGTCGAGCCTTGGTACTTTTGATAATTTGAATAGTATGAATGGCAAAGGCAGCTCGACAGAAGGAGTGAATTATTTATTTGATACTTTGATGGATCGCTCTTTAGATGAACCGAGGGTTATGTATCCATTATTAGCCGAAAAAGTGAGTTATGACCCTGATCATTTGAAATATATTATTTTCTATTTGAATCCCAAGGCACGCTTTAATAATGGTCAACCACTCACGGCTGAAGACGTAAAATTTACATTTGATACTTATCAAACCAAGGCAAATCTCGGTTTGCAAATGTATTTGTCTGATTTGGCGAGAACACAAGTATTATCTAAACATCAAGTCAAATTTATTTTTAGGTCCGACAACAATGTTGAAATGCCATTGATTGTGGCGAGCTTGCCGATCTATTCAAAACAAGATTGGATCAACAGAGATTTTAGTCGCGTGACTTTGCAGCCAATTGTGGGTTCAGGGCCTTATGTGATTGATCGAATTGATGCAGGACGAAGTATTAGTTATAAACGCAGTCCGCATTATTGGGCAAAAGATTTGGCTGTAAATAAAGGTCGCTATAATTTTGATCGACTCAAATATGTGTATTATCGAAATTTAGATGTCAGCTTTGAGGGTTTTAAGTCTCGACAATTTACCTTATACGAAGAGAAAAATATCCGTAATTGGATGACAGCTTATCATTTTCCTGGGGTGCAATCTGGTTTAATTAAAAAGTATAAAGCCCATCTTCATACGCCTTTAGATATTCAAAGTTTAGTCTTTAATACTAGGCGTGCCCCCCTAAACGACATCCATTTACGTCAGGCATTAACTTATGCCTACGACTTTGAATGGCAGAACAAGGCACTATTTTTCAATCAAAATCGTCGCTTACAAAGCTATTTTGATAATACGGATTTAGCCGCAAAAGGTCGACCAAGTGCTGCTGAGTTGAGTGTGTTAAAGCCTTATATTGCCCAACTCAATCCAATCATGCGGCAAGGTGTAGTACAGGATTGGCATTATCCTGTGTCTGATGCTAGTGGTTTTAATCGTCGAAACTTATTGACTGCACAAAAGCTTTTAAAAGATGCGGGCTATCAGATTCGAAAGAATCAGTTATATGATCGCCAAGGTAAATTGGTTCAAATTGAACTACTAATGCAGCAAGAAAATCAGCCAAGAGAGTTGATGCCATTTGTTCGTAATTTGAATCGACTTGGTATCCAAGTCAATCTAAGACAGGTAGATGTACCGCAATATATGGAGCGGATTCGTCGACATGATTTTGATATGATGGTGTTTAATATGCCTCAAACGCTTACGCCAGGTAAGGAGCAAGCACAGTTTTGGGGAAGCGTCGCGGCAGATGAAGCCAATAACTATAATTATTCAGGGATTAAAAATCCTGTGATTGATCGCATGATCGAGAAAATTGTTGCTGCAAAAAGTCGTGAAGAAGTGGTTTTATATACGCGTGTGCTCGATCGTTTATTACGTGCCGGTTACTACCAAATTTTGACTTATGGAAAGCCTGAGCGTTGGTTTGCTTATTGGAATATTTACCAGCAACCTGTGATTAAGCCAAAGTTATCCGTGGGTTGGGAATATTGGTGGGTTGACGCAGAGAAAGCCAAGAAGTTGCATCAGTCGGTTCAAAAACATTAATTAGAATGATTGTGAACAGTGTTCTAAAATTTCGATCAAATAACGTAATAAGGGATTCTCTTTAATGATGAACTATATTCTGAAAAGAATGTTATTGATGATCCCAACATTATTTTTCATTTTGTTGATCAACTTTATGATTGTTCAGGTTGCACCGGGTGGACCTGTCGAGCAAGCCATTCAGCAAATCCAGAATGCACAAGGTTTAGGTACAGATGGGAATAATAGCGCACATTTAAGTGATTTAGCGCAGTATCAAGGTACGCGTGGACTCAGTCCTGAAATGCTTGAGAAAATTAAAGTACAGTATGGATTTGATCGACCTGCACATGAACGTTTTTGGTTAATGCTTAAAGGTTATTTGAGTTTTGATTTTGGAAAGAGTTTTTTTAAAGATAAACCTGTGACGCAACTGCTCTATGAAAAACTCCCTGTTACGCTGTCTTTAGGGCTGTGGAGTACTTTTTTAATTTATTTGATTGCGATTCCACTTGGAATTAAAAAAGCCAAAAATAATGGTTTTCTGTTTGATCAATCGACGTCGTTGTTACTCGCAGTAAGTTATGCCATACCATCTTTTGTCTTTGCGATTTTACTGATTGTTTTCTTCGCAGGTGGGAGCTATTTACAGTGGTTTCCGTTACAAGGATTGGTTTCCGAAAATTTTGCTCAACTCAGTTTCTTTGCCAAAATTAAAGATTATTTATGGCATATGTGTTTGCCAATCTTAAGCATGGTTTTGGGAAGCTTTGCTGCGCGTGCTTATTTAATGAAGTATTCATTTGTTGAAGAATTAAAAAAGCCTTATGTATTAACTGCGCGATCAAAAGGGCTAAATGAACATCAAGTATTGTATGGGCATGTTTTCCGAAATGCGATTTTAATTGTGGTTGCATCCTTGCCTGAGACTTTAGTGGGGCTTTTTTTTGTCGGTAATCTGTTTATTGAAATTATTTTTAATTTAGATGGGATTGGTTTACTTGGTTTTGAGGCAATTACCCAACGGGATTATCCTGTGGTTTTTGGAACGTTGTTTATCTTTACCTTGTTTGGACTCATTTTAAGATTAATTGGAGATTTACTCTATCAATTGATTGATCCACGGATTGATTTTGAGTCAAGAGGTGGAAAGTGATGTCACCATTGATGCGAGGACGACTAAAACGTTTTAAACAGAACAAACTTGGTTTTGGCTGTTTTATTTTATTTATTGTGATTTTTGTCCTGTCACTTGCCGCTGAGCTGATTGCAAATGACAAGCCATTACTGGTGCGCTATCAACAATCTTTTTATTTTCCATTTATTCAAGATTATCCTGAAACGACCTTTGGTGGTGAGTTTGAAACCACGACAGACTATCAAGATCCTGTGGTTAAACAGCTTATCCAAGCGCAGGGGTGGATGATTTCTCCTCCAGTTGCATTTGCTTATCAAACACCAAATTTATCCTTGGCAGTGCCTGTTCCATCACCGCCGACGGCACAAAATTGGTTGGGTACGGATGATCAAGGTCGTGATGTGTTTGCGCGTATTTTGTATGGTTTACGCATTTCTCTTTTATTTGGTTTGGCTTTAACGCTGTGTTCTGCGGTATTCGGAATCATTGTAGGGGCAATTCAAGGTTATTACGGTGGTTGGGTTGATTTGATCGGTCAACGTATTTTAGAAGTTTGGGGCGGTTTACCCATGCTTTTCATTGTGATGATTTTGGTCAGTTTCTTTAGTCCAAGTGTGTATTGGTTATTTGTGATTATGCTGCTGTTTGGCTGGACTGAGTTGGTTGGATTGGTTCGTGCTGAGTTTTTACGCGCACGCCATTTGGATTATGTGCGTGCTGCACAAGCTGTAGGTTTACGTGATTATCAAATTATTTTTAAACATATCTTACCGAATGCTGTAAGTTCCAGTTTATCGCAAATTCCTTTTATGTTGACGGCTAATATTGTGGCTTTGACTGCATTGGATTTTTTGGGTTATGGCTTACCACCAGATGCAGCGTCATTGGGTGAATTATTATTACAAGGCAAAAATAATTTAGATGCGCCGTGGTTGGTGCTATCAGGATTTTTTAGCTTAGCACTGGTACTTTCTTTGTTAATTTATATCGGGGAGGCTGCACGTGATGCATTTGACCCAAGACAATAATCAGGCTGTATTGAAAGTAGAAAAACTCAGTATTTGTAATGAGTTAGGACAGCCACTCGTGAGTGATCTTAGCTTTGATCTGTTTCCTGCAAAAACACTTGCGCTTGTTGGTGAAAGTGGTTCAGGTAAATCTGTCAGTATGTTGACTTTGTTGGGACTGTTGCCTGAAACATTGAGTATCACAGGTTCTGCTCAATTTAATGGCGTTGATGTATTGCAGTTGAATAACTCAAAATTGCAACAGCTACGCGGCAAAAAAATTGCGATGATTTTCCAAGAGCCAATGACAGCACTGAATCCATTACATCAAGTTGAGAAAATTGTGGGCGAAAGCTTGATCTTAGCAGGTCAATCTAAAGCTGAAGCGCGACAAAAAGTACTGTGTTTATTGCAAGATGTTGGGATCGAAAACGCAGAACAAATTTTAAAACGCTATCCACATGAGCTGTCAGGTGGGCAACGCCAGCGTGTGATGATAGCGATGGCATTGGCTTTATCACCTGATGTTTTAATTGCTGATGAGCCGACAACTGCTTTGGATGTGATGTTGCAAGCCCAAATTCTTGATCTATTAAAGCAAATCCAACAGCAACGTCAAATGTCGATGATTTTGATTAGCCATGATTTAAATTTGGTAAAACGATATGCTGATCATGTGCTAGTTTTAAATCAAGGCCATACAGCAGAGCAGGGCACAGTTGAAGAAATTTTTACCCATCCTAAAACTGCGTATACCCGTCATTTGCTGGAGCATGATTTTGGGGATGCTCTAAGTTTAGATGTGACTGAAATGTTATTGGCTTTAAATAATGTCTCAGTAAAATATCCAATCAAACGTGGCTTGTTTAATCAAATTAAAAGGTTTCAGCTCGCTGTGGATTCTATCAACTTAGACCTTATGCAAGGAGAAGCACTCGGAATCGTAGGGGAAAGTGGATCAGGAAAATCGTCTTTGGCTTTAGCGATTGCACGATTAATCAAAAGTGAAGGTGAAATCCATTTTGAGAAGATTCAACTCAATCAATTAAACCAAAATCAATTACGTTCTATTCGAACTGACTTACAAATTGTATTTCAGGATCCTATGAGTAGTTTGAATCCAAGGATGAATCTTGAGCAGCTTATTGCGGAAGGATTAAATTTGCGTGCGATTGAGAAATCGCAGATCGCGTTAGAAATTGAACAAGTTTTAGAAAAAGTAGAATTGTCTGTTGAGGATAAACATAAATATCCACATGAACTTTCTGGTGGGCAACGACAGCGCGTTGCATTGGCTCGAGCTTTGGTTTTACAGCCTAAACTCATCATTTTAGATGAACCCACATCAGCACTTGATCGGTCGACGCAAAGGGCTATGATTCAACTGCTACGTCGGTTACAACAACAAGATAAAATGAGTTATTTGTTCATCAGTCATGACTTACAAGTCATTAAAGCGCTTTGTCAAAAAATAATGGTAATGCGGCATGGCAAAGTATTGGAATATCAAGACACGGCATTGTTATTTTCATCTCCTCAAACTGAATATACGCGCCAGCTGATTTCTGCTAGCGAATATTAGCATTGTAATTAAATTGACATATGTTATTGTCAATTTATCGGAAGATATCTTGACACCAACAATAATCAGATTAAATTAGAGTAAATACTCTAATTGTAGCAGAGGATGACCATGAGTCAGATTGCAGACAGTATCCAAATTCGCAATACCATTTTTAAAAATCGCATTATCAAAGGAGCAATGAGTGAGGCGCTCGCCAATCACGAAGGGCAGCCAAATGAATTGCATATTGGTTTGTATGAAGCTTGGGCAAAAGGTGGCTTGGGCTGTGCGATCACAGGCAATGTCATGGTGAATATTGCTGCTAAAAATGAACCTGGTGTGGTTGCGATTGAAACCGAACGTGATTTAGCTAAATTGCAACAATGGGCCGCAGTTGGTAAGAGATACGGTATGGTGCAACTTATTCAGTTGTCTCATCCAGGGCGTCAATGTCCAAAAGGGTTAAACAAAGAAACAGTTGCACCATCTGCTGTCCCTTTTAGTCCAATGCTTGCAACCATGTTTGGTACACCACGCGAACTAACACATGATGAAATCCTCGATATTATCCAACGTTTTGCAACAGCCGCAGCCGTTTGTGAAAAGGCCGGATTTGAAGGTGTCCAGTTACATGGTGCGCATGGTTATTTGATCAGCCAATTTTTGTCACCATTGACCAATAAGCGTACTGATCAATGGGGTGGTTCAATTGAAAATCGTACGCGGTTTTTATTGGAAATTTATAAATCAGTTCGTGCTGCAACCTCAGAAAACTTTATCATTTCAGTCAAATTAAACTCTGCTGATTTCCAACGTGGTGGAATCACTGAAGATGATGTGATTACAGTGTTTAAAACCATTGATGAGGCAGGGATTGATATTATCGAAATCTCTGGTGGTACGTATGAAGCACCTGCAATGGCTGGAGCAAAGGCCGAGTCACGTAAGGCAAGTACGATTGCACGAGAAGCGTATTTCCTTGAGTTCGCTGAAAAGATTCGTCAGCATGTATCATGCAAATTGATGGTGACAGGCGGCTTCCGTACTGTTGCTGGTATGAATGCCGCACTTGAAAGTGGGGCATGTGATTTCATTGGTATTGCGCGACCGCTTGCTGTTGAAACAGATTTAACTAATCGTTTAATCGCAGGCAATGATGTACGTTATGCAGTGAACCAGATTAAAACAGGAATTCCTTTTGTTGATAAAATGGCAATTATGGAAATCATTTGGTATGCGGCACAATTTAAGGCGATTGGTCAGGGCAAGAAACCAAATCCAAAATTATCACCTCTAATTGTGTTCTTAAATTATGCGAAAGGAAATATTAAAGCGGTTGTCAAAGGGCGTGTTAATTCTCGAAAATCAGCATAATATTTTAAGGACGCTTCGGCGTCCTTTTTATTTCGAATAAAAATAAAAAATCACTCATACACATATAGAATATGTTGCTGATAAAGTCGTTTGAGCTTAGAGTTTCAATAACTTCATTTACAATAATTTTTATAAGTAGGGGAAATAGATGACCATGATTATTATTTTGATTGCTGTTTTTGCAGTCATTTTATTCTTTTTAACGAATGTGAATAAGGCTAAAGGTAATAGAGGTGAGCGCAACCCAATCAAAGGTAAACGCATCATCACAATGAATGAACAACCAACTTTTTTAAGATTACGAGAAGCTTTGCCTGAGCATATTGTTTTAGCACAAGTTGCTTTTAGTGCATTTATGACAGCAAAAGGATATGCAACACGTAATTTATTTAATCGTAAAGTTGCTGATTTTGTTGTCTTAGATAAACAATTTAATGTAGTTGCGATTGTTGAACTCGATGATGCTTCACATAAAGGTAAGGAAGAAAAAGATGCTGACCGAGATGCATTAATTGCTGAGGCTGGTTATCGTGTGATCCGTTATAAAAGAACACCTGACCTAGAGCAAGTACAAAAAGATTTCGGAATTATTAAAGTTGCTGAACTCGTTGAAGCACCTTTAGTTGAACCAAAAACACATTTAGTATCAGATGCATTTATTGTTGAAACAGATACCAATGAGCAAAAAATATCTTAAATTTTATTTTGATACTCACAATAAAAAAGCCACTGTCTGAAAGATGCAGTGGCTTTTTTGAATTTGGCGTCCCTACGGGGATTCGAACCCCGGTTACCGCCGTGAAAGGGCGATGTCCTAGGCCTCTAGACGATAGGGACTTCTTGAGGTGGGTGTATATTAGGGTTCTGTCACCAAAGTGTCAAGAAGGTGAGGAGACAGTTTGTTCAAAATATAGCAAAACAGTTCAGCTGTCTTCTGCGTATCATACAAAGCAGAGTGCGCTTCTTTACCATCGAACTCAATACCAGCTTGAATACATGCACGAGCTAATACGGTTTGACCAAACATCACTGCACTCAGCGTCACTGTATCAAAGACTGAAAAGCTGTGAAATGGATTCTGATTTTTTGTACCAGAACGTGCAATCGCAGCTTGTAAGAAACCCAAGTCAAAGTGAGCATTGTGACCCACTAATACCGCATGCGTACAATGCTGGGCCTTACGAACTTCATTCAATGACTTAAATATACGGCGTAATGCTGTTCGCTCATCTTCAGCCATTGCGATTCGCATTGGGTTAGATGGATCGATACCAATAAAATCTAAAGAACGACGATCTAAATTTGCGCCTTCAAATGGATTGATATGTGCATGGAATGAAGGGCCTGGAACAAATTGTCCTTGTTCATCATAGACAATCGGAATACAAGCAATTTCGAGTAAAGCATCGGTTTGCGAATTGAAACCTGCTGTTTCAACATCGACAACAACAGGTAAAAATCCACGAAAACGCTGACCAATGACAGGAGCTTTGTTTTCTTCTTGGGTCACACTTTTCTCCATTGCAGTGTTTTACCTGCATGAAGTGGAATAATTTTTTGACCATCAAGATAGTCAAGCGATTCGGCTACAGTATTTTCTTCTTTAACTAAAGTAATCGTAGACGTATTACGTGGTAAACCATAGAAGTCTGCACCAAACATGCTTGCAAAACCTTCTAAGCGTTCAATTTTACCCACTTGATCAAATGCTTGTGCATAAAGCTCAATTGCATTTGGTGCGCTATAACAGCCTGCACAACCGCATGCATTTTCTTTGGCATTTTGCGAATGTGGCGCACTATCTGTACCCAAGAAGAATTTTGGATTACCACTTGTTGCAACTTCCAACAACGTCGTTTGATGCGTTTGACGTTTTAAAATTGGCAGGCAGTAGAAATGCGGTTTAACACCACCGACCAATAAATCATTACGATTGAAAAGTAAATGTTGCGGTGTGATTGTTGCAGCAACATTACGATCTTGTTCAAGAACAAAGTTAGCTGCGTCACTGGTTGTAATATGTTCTAAAACAACTTTTAGTTTTGGAAATTGCTTTAACAGTGGAGATAAAATTTCATCAAGGAAGCGTTTTTCACGATCGAAAATATCGACATGATTATGAGTGACTTCACCATGCAAGAGTAATGGAACTTGATGTTCTTCTAATTGCTCGATGACGGCATATACTTTACGAATATCACTCACGCCATTATCCGAATTGGTTGTTGCGCCAGCAGGATAAAGTTTGATGGCATTAACAAATTCAGATTCTTTAATTTTACGAACTTCATCAGGTGAGGTGAAGTCAGTAAAGTAAAGTACCATGCGAGGATCGAAATGAAGACCTTCAGGTACGTGAGTTAGAATACGTTCACGGTAAGCTAAAGCTTCTTCTACCGTTTTTACAGGTGGAACTAGATTTGGCATACAGATTGCGCGCGCAAATTGTTTAGCTAAATCAGGTACAGTACGCTCTAAGGCTAAACCATCACGCAGGTGGGCGTGCCAATCATCTGGTTGTAAAAGGGTAATCGTGTTCAAGGTGCACTTCAAACTTAAAAATAATACAAATAATAATGCATAAAGTGTGAAAATGGTAACTACAATTACGGATAAGTGGTTAATCAAAGTGCACGACAAAATGACAAATTGTGTTATTTTTATGCGGCACAAGAATACAGCATTATAAGAAGAGTTAGAGGGATGGAAAATCAGTATGATCTTGAACAGTTAAGGCGGTCGAAAGAAGAGTTAGAGCAGCTTGTTTTTCAACATTTTAAAGGGAAGAAAACACAAAAGACTTTACCGTCTCAACTAGAAAATGAGTTCTGGCAATTTAATATTGATAGAACGCGGATTAATGCAATCCAATTTTTTGGTCAGGGTGTGATTACTTATACGATTTTTGTTCTCCTCATATTGCCTTCAAACTTTCTAGTTATCCGTTCTAGTCCCAATTTTATTGCCGATTTTGTTTATAGTATTTTGAGCCTGCTCATAGTAGGCGGTGCATTATTTTTATTTTGGGTATTTGCTCGTTTTCGCAGGCTCAATAAACTATTTTATCCTGCCGTTTGTTGCATCGTATTTTCTACGATCGTTTTTCCATCGTTATTTATGATGAGTATCACCAATGTTGTCCTGCAAAATCAGGCAATGGTGATGATTGCCTTTTTATATATGTTGGGATTTATCCTAAGTGGTATCCGACCTACACATATGTTATGGCTAGGATCAGTCGCTGCTATTGGTATTTTATTGTCTTTATATTTACTAGAAATACCCTGCGATTTTTTAATGTTGGGGCGGACATTTATTGGCAGTTTACTTTTAGGTTTTTCTATTAGTGTGATGCTGACATCTAAAGAACGGAAGTTGTTTTTAAAAACTAAAATTTCAGAAATAGATGAAAGGATTTTGCGTTTACAGGCTTCTGAATTACTTCATTTAAGCCAGCATGATGAACTAACCAAAGTGTCAAATCGACGTACTTTCGAAGAGATGTTTAGTTATTATTATGACTTGGCATGTCGTGAAACCAAGTCAATGTCTGTGCTTTTTATCGATATCGATTATTTTAAAAACTATAACGATTTCTATGGTCATCAGATGGGTGATCAAGTGATTTCTGCTATTGCGAAAACAATTAAAAGTTCCATTCGACATATGGACTTTATTGCACGCTATGGTGGAGAAGAGTTTGTTGTTTTATTGCCTGAAACATCGGCACAAGGTGCCTATGCCGTTGCAACCAATATCTACAAAGCCATTGATCGACTTATGATTCCACATGAAAAATCTTTAGTATCCAATCATGTGACCATCAGTTTAGGAATTACAGTATTTAATGGCAATCCTAAAATTAGCCAAGATGTCTTGATTCATACTGCTGACAAAGCGTTGTATCGCGCTAAACAATTGGGCCGTAATCAGATTTATTATCAACCCTTACCGATCGTGGAATAAAAAAACCGAATATAATTTATATTCGGTTTTTACTTCACTCGATTGTCAAAATCATTCTAAGAATTTAACCGTGACACCTGAACGGACTTTAGCACCTAAATCATTTGCATCCCAGTTGGTTAAACGGATACAACCATGTGATGCAGTCTTAGAAATTAAAGATGGGTTTGGTGTGCCATGAATACCAAATGATTTTTTACTTAAACCAATCCAGATATTGCCGACTGGAGCATTTGGACCAGGTGGTAGCGAGAGAGGTTTAAGATTCTTACCTTGTACAAAGTTAGAAGGTGAATAGCTATACCAAGGGTTTTTAGCAACACCTGTGACTTTATAAGTTCCTGTTGGTGAAGGTGTATCTGTGCTGCCAATCGTTGCAGGAAATGAGGCGATCATTTGGTTTTGGCTGTTGAACAAATAAAGCTGTCTAGCGCCTTTGTGTGCAACGATTAAGTGAATGTCCTCAGGTAAATCGTTACGAACATTCGCAACAACGATTTTTTCACCCACTTTTTTAAAGTTCGCGCGAGGGTTAAGTTGTTTTAGGAAATTTTCATCCATATGGAATTTTTCGCCTAACATTTCTGTTACGCGAGTGTAATAAAGACCTTTCATTTTTGCTTGTAAAGCATAGTCAGAAGGAATTGAATCTGCATATGGTCCTTTTAGGTCATCTTCAGTAATGGTGTATTCAACATAAGCAGGTTTAGTCTGTTTTGCGACTAATGCATCCCATGTTTCTTTGGTCAACTCACCTGTTGGTGTAATGCCATTCATTTGTTGGAATGAAGCAATCGCTTTTAAGGTGTTTTTACCACTTGAACCATCAATCGCACCTGGTGAAGCGTGCGCATTATTTAGCATAACATGGGCGCGGGCATAGGCTGGATGCTTACCTCTTGGTAAACCTTCAGGCCATTCTGCATTATTAATCGCATCCATTTTCCATGACGTTGGAATTTCTGGTGGTAAAGCTGCTGCTGTAGTCTCTGGAGCTTTGTCTAGGTTCTGAGATACGACAGATGCAGTATTTACTTGTGGCTGTGAAGCTGGTTGAGCCACAACAGCAGAAGCTGGGCTTGTATTCATCACAGGTTGTGAAGCTGGTTGAGCTACAACACTTGATGCTGCACGATCAATTGCCAAAGGATCTATTGGATCTTGGACTGGTGCTGAGATTATTTTTGGATTTAAAGGTTGCTCAGTTGTTGGAGCAGCGAAAGCAACATTAGCAATAATACAACTTAAACTCATAGCGAGTAATGAGCGAACAAACATGTAATTCAACCTTAAGAATTATTCATATTGAGATATAAGATGTTGCAAGTATTACAGAAAATAAGCTGAGTTGCAGTAGCTGTTTTGTGTCAAAGCGAAATTTTTAGCCCAAGGCAGATTTTTTGTATGGAATTATAATTTCTAGGCTAACTTTGCTATCATGCGCGCTACATGAAAGAATTTAGAGATTGGTAATGACAACGTTGAAAAATGATCGTTTTTTACGAGCTTTATTACGTGAACCTGTTGATACAACACCCGTGTGGATGATGCGTCAGGCAGGTCGTTACTTACCAGAATATCGTGAAACTCGTGCTCAAGCAGGTGATTTCCTTTCTTTGTGTAAAAATACTGATTTTGCTTGCGAAGTGACTTTACAGCCATTACGCCGTTATGAACTTGATGCCGCAATTCTTTTTTCAGATATTTTAACAGTTCCTGATGCTTTAGGTTTAGGTTTGTATTTTGAAACAGGCGAAGGGCCAAAGTTTCATAAAACAGTCCGTACTGAACAAGATGTTGCAAATTTGCCTAAGTTAAATGCGAAGTCGGATCTAGCATATGTCATGAATGCAGTTTCGACCATTCGATCTGCTTTAAATGGTCAAGTACCTTTAATTGGTTTTTCTGGAAGCCCTTGGACACTTGCAACATATATGGTTGAAGGTAGTTCAAGTAAAGAGTTCCGTTTTACGAAGAATATGATGTATGCACAGCCAGAAGTATTGCATGCGTTATTGGATCATCTTGCAGATTCCGTTATTGATTATCTGAATGCACAAATTGATGCTGGTGCACAAGCAATCCAAATTTTTGATAGCTGGGGTGGTGCATTAGCACATCGAGAATATGTTGAATTTTCACTCAATTATATGAAGAAAATTATCGCAGGTCTTCAACGTGAAAAAGATGGTCGTCGTATTCCAATTATTGTCTTTACCAAAGGTGGTGGACAATGGCTAGAAGCGATGGTGGGTACTGGTGCAGATGCTTTTGGGGTGGATTGGACCACGCCATTATATACAGCGAGAGATGTGATTGCTGGTCGCGCAGCATTACAAGGCAATCTCGATCCAGCAGTACTGTATGGTTCAGCAGCATCCATTGAAAAATCAGTAAAAGCAATGCTCGATGATGCTTATGCGAATGGCGAAAAAACAGGTTATGTTGCTAACTTGGGGCATGGTATTACGCAATGGGTTGATCCTGCTCAGCCGAAAATCTTTGTTGATACCGTTCATGAATATAGTGCGAAATATTTAGGTTGATTTAAAAACTCTAATCAATATCTGATGTTAGGATCAATCTTGTGCAGTTGATTGTTTTACCGCTACATTTTATCGCTAAGGCAGCTTCGGCTGCCTTATTTGGATTATTACTTTTAATTGCTTTTGCATTAACAGCACCGATGGGAAGTAATGAGTATTTTGGTTTCTTCCGTTATGATTATCTGCTTTTTTATGCTTTGATCATTCAAGCTTGCCTGATCTATTTGAAGCTCGAGTCATGGGCAGAAGCAAAAGTCATTGCTTTGTTTCATATCATGGCGATGGGGATGGAGATTTTTCTCACACATCCAGCAATTGCTTCTTGGCAGTATCCGCAACCTGCTGTATTTAAATTACTTACAGTGCCACTTTTTGCTGGGTTTATGTATTCGGCTGTAGGTAGCTTTTTTGCGAGATCTCTTAGATTATACCAAGTTGCATTTGAGCACTTACCAAGATTCAGTAATATGCTGTGCCTCGCTGTTTTATCTTATTTAAATTTCATGACTAAGTTTTTTATTCCAGATATTCGTATTGCATTATTTATCTGGAGTATCATCATTTTTTGGAAAACAAAACTACATTTTCAGCTTCAACAAAAGCATTTTAAAATTCCAATGTTACCTGTTTTATTATTATTGGCTTTCTTGATTTGGATCGCAGAAAATATTAGTACATTTTATAAAATATGGTTGTATCCAAGCCAAGTTGATGCATGGCATATGGTGGGATGGGGCAAGTTAGGTTCATGGTATTTATTATTACTATTAAGTCTGGTATTGGTACTTAAAATTCTAGGTAATCGCAATGAAGGTGGAAAGTGGCAGTTAAAATAAACTGTATTTTTAGATGAATATGGTGATTACAAAGCTCGGTTTATAAATATTTCAACTTTATTTCAAAATCTATTTGCTAAAAAGGAATAACCTCGTTATTTTAATTCTTGTGTAAAAATTTTGCACATTAAAATAGTGATAAAGAATAGTTAAAATAATTGATACTGGAGATCTTTCCTATGTTAAAAAAAATTGCATTGGCCGCTTTATTGGCAGCTGGTTCAACTGTAGCAATGGCTGATAATGATGTTGGTTGTGGTGTTGGTACACAAGTTTGGGCAGGTAAAAAGGGTGTTGCACCTAAAATTCTTGCTGCAACAACTAACGGTATTTTTACAAACCAATTATTAGGGATCACTTTTGGTACTTTAGGATGCCGTCAAGGTGGTACAGTGACTGCTCAAGTGGTGACATTTACCAATGAAAATGCGGAAGCTCTAGCGCGTGATATGGCTGTTGGTCAAGGTGAAAGCTTGAATGTTCTTGCTGAGCTTATGCAGATTAAAGCTCAAGATAAAGCACGCTTCTTCGCAGTTTCAAAAGCGAACTTTGCTGAAATTTACTCAAGCAAAAATCAAAATACACTTCAAGTTTTAGACTCTTTACAAAGCGTTATGGCAAAAGATACTGTATTGAAAGCTTATGTCTAATCTTTGATACTTTGAAACCCTGTCACTTGGCAGGGTTTTCTTATATTCGATAGATTGCTTCGATCATTTTATTGGTTTGCAATAAAAAGCTGATGGATGAGAGAAGTGATTTGTTGTCAGATTGATAATTCTTAAAAATGTTTGTTGCTGAATGAAATTTGTTACTTGTATTGTCGCTTCTATATTATGTCAAGCTGCTTATGCTGTAGCTCCATCTGATATTCAAAACTATATAAATCTCGCTGAACAAAAAAGATTGGATCAAGACATGACGTGGCAACGATTGATGTATGCTGATCAATCACGAACAAGTGAGGTGAATTATGACGGCTATTTTTATGCAATTGATGGTAAAACCAATATAAAAAATGAGCTTCATGCAGATATTCAAGCTTTGTTTCAACAAACTGAAAATAATCAGTCTATTCGCTGTAAATTCCCTGCACGTAGCCGCTGGTTGATCGAACAGTTACAAATCCCAGCTCAACAACTTTCAAATGTGAACTGTGATGAGTTTGATGCATGGATTAATCAGATCAAGCCATATAAAGCAACCTTGATTTATGCAACTGACTTTATGGGCAATCCAAGTTCGATGTTTGGGCATACGCTTTTGCGATTAGACCCCAAAGATCAGAAACAACTTAATTTAGTGAATTATGCTGTGAATTATGCTGCCACTGTAAATAGTCAAGATAACTGGTCATATGCTTGGAAAGGGCTAACTGGACAGTATCCTGGTGAATATTCTTTGATGCCTTATTATCGAAAAGTCAAAGAATATGGTGATTTTGAAAGTCGTGATTTGTGGGAATATGAACTCAACTTAACTCCTGAGGAAACACGCTTCTTGGTGGAACATATTTGGGAAATGCAGCATGTGAGTTTTCCTTATTATTTTGTCAGTGATAACTGTGCTTATCGATTGTTAGGACTGATTGATTTGGTTCGACCAGAGCTAAATTTAAAAAAACAGTTTAATTATGCTGCGATTCCAATTGAGACATTAAAAGCAGTTGATGATCAGAACTTAGTGAACGATGTCGTTTATCGTCCAGCACTTGAAACTCAATTGCTTTCACAGGCGAAGCAACATGGGACACATTTGGCTAAAGTTGCGCATAAAATTGCTTTGCTATCATCAGATCAATTTCAACCTGTTTTAAGTGCTTACAATATTCAAGATCAAGCCAAAATTTTAGAGATGGCGTATGATGATTTATATTTGCAATTTATTAGTCGAACAGTTGAAACAGAAGTTGCTCAACCGCGATTACGACAATTATTAGCATTGCGAAGTCAAATAGAAGTTGATAAACAACGTCAAGCACCGACTCGACCGAAGATGCAACCTGTTGAAGGACACCATGCGCGTAATATCTCAGTAAATACAGGAGAATTACAAGGCAAGGCGTTTGTTGAGTTAGGACATCGCCAAGCCTACCATGATTTGATTGATCCTCAAGGTGGCTATCGCCTAGGTACACAGCTTTTGTTTTTAGATGGAAGTGTTCAATATCGAGATGATCAACTCAAACTTGAGCATTTGGACTTACTTTCGGTGAATTCTTATAATCCGATTCAACCCTTTAAATCACCAATTAGCTGGGGCTTTAATTTTGGCTGGAAACAAGAAGCAGTTCACGGTGGACAATTTAGTGAAGATCAGCAGCATGGTGTAATGAACTTAAATATACAGGCGGGTTATAGTTTGGCAGATTATGATCGCCGTCATCTATGTTACGTCCAGTTACAGAGTCATGTGCAAGGTGGAAAAAACTTAGATAAAGGTTGGCGTATTGGCGCAGGGCCAACAGTAGGTTGTATGAATCGATGGACAGGTCGAATCAATAGTGTCTTACAAGTTGAATTGCCGTATTGGCAAGATCAAAATCAGTGGAATCTGAAACTGGGTTCTCAATTTCAATATAGTTTTGACTCAAATAATGCCATGCGATTGAGTTGGGACTTTGAGCAACAAGATCATAAGGAGTGGAATAAAGTCGGTTTAGGTTATATTCGTTTTTTCTAGATATTAGACTTCTCTTAGAGAGTTCATCGTTTCTAATGGACTGTGTTCATAAGGGGTAATAAAGAAGCCTAATCATGTTCTATTTAAATAAAAGAGAATATCAAGCCTCAACCACGACATAATATTTCTTTACAGCCTCAACGACTTCAAATGTACCGACAAAAGCAGGTGGAATGATACCCGCTTGACCTGCTGATATTTCAACAAAAGACTTGTTGTCAGTATCATGCAAGCGAACAATTCCTTCGATGACTTGGAAAAACTCTTGTTTGTTGTCAGCAAATACAATATTCCACGCACCCACTTCACATTGCCAAATGCCACAACTCATATTGGGATGTTCATAGAGGCTGTGTGTCAAACGTTGCGGATTACCTTTTACGAGTCGATCAGGTCGAGGATAGTCTATCGCTGCATTCGTCTGCTCTAAACTAGATGGATCGAGTAATAATGCTGTAGCTGTCATATTTCATGATGGGCGTGTTTAAATTAAGCTAATTATAAAGCATCTTTATACGTCTCAGTTAAGCTTACTAAAATGACAAAATGAATTTGATTAAGAAAAATTAGAAATAAAAAAAGCCTCAATTGAATTGAGGCTTTAAGTACCATATTGCTTAGTAGCTTTCTGGCACAGCACTTAAAAATTCACGACGGGCATCTTTATCAGTCTTAAAATCACCAACAAAAGAAACGGTACGAGTCGTAGATTCTTGTTTACCTACGCCACGCATCATCATGCACATATGCGCTGAATCAATCACCACTGCAACGCCACGTGCTTTCGTTACATCAGCAACAGCTTCGGCAATTTGCTGGGTTAGATTTTCTTGAATCTGTAAGCGGCGAGCAAACATTTCTGTAATACGGGCAAATTTAGATAGACCTAAAACTTGACCTTCTGGTAAATAAGCAATGTGTACACGACCATAAAAAGGGAGCAGGTGGTGTTCACAAAGTGAATAAAATTCAATATTTTTAACCAATACCATTTCATGGTTATCGGATGGGAAAACCGCACTATTTGTAACTTCTTCAAGCGTTTTACTATAACCAGAAGTTAAAAAAGAAAAAGCTTTAGCCGCACGCATAGGCGTATCTTTGAGGCCTGGGCGATTCAAATCTTCACCAACGGCAGTTAAGATGTTTGCGTACGATTGCTGCATAGACATAACAATGTTCACTTAGGTGGGTTGAACAAAACGGGAATTGTATCAGAAAACGATTCAAAAACTTACTTTTGAGTCAAATGCCGATTATTGTTTGTACTTTGGATTCTTTTCTGCTCGTTTTAATAGGACTAAAACAGCACCAGTGCCGCCTTGATTTTCAGGCGCACTGACAAAAGCAAGAACATCGCGATGTTGTCTGAGCCAGCCATTTACATAGGTTTTTAAAATTGCTTCTGGGCCTTTACCATGAACAATTTTAATGACGTTTTGATTTTCATCTTTGGCCATTTGAATGATTTGTAAAACTGCAGCGCGCGCTTGTTCAACTGTACAACCATGCAAATCGACTGCTTCGAACCAACGAATTTTACCAGCTTTCAAATCTTCAAATACTTTGTGTTGTAGGGTCGCAATGCGATAGCTCAATGCTGCTTGACTGGCAACAGGATTTAAAATGGCTTGCGTATCTGAAATTTCAGTAAGTTCTTGCTCAGAACCACCTTCTGCAGCAGCGCGCTTTGCTAAAGTTTGGGCATCGACTTTTTTACTACGCATAACTTTGGTATCGGCAATATTTTTATTGTCGATCGGTTTGACCCCAAGAAGGGCTTTTTTAAAAAGTTCTGTATCTTCCAATTCTTCAGCTGCAGCTTGCGCCTTTTTTGATTCGGCTTGCTTCGCAATCGCGCTGGATTGTGGATTAGAGATTTGCTTTTTAAAGGCTTTCAGTAAATTAAACTGATCTTTAGAAAGCGAAGAATCATGTTTACTCATAATGTTAGAAAAATAGGCAAGATACGAGAGAAGTGTAAAATTATAGTCTGAATCCGTGATGATTTGAACTGAATTGCATTCATGCGATCTTTGATAGGAGGGGTGAATAATTAGCGATAAATAACAATTCATTTTCTAAAATAAAAATCGTAGTTTATATTGATGGCTTATATAGTCTATATTTTATAGAACGTTCACCACTCAATATAACTTCACCCTCTAATTGAAATTCCCATAAATAAATTCCTTTTAAATTTTTTCTTGTTGGAGGGAGTAAAATAGTAACTGATTCGAAGCCCATATTATTTTTTCAATAAAATAAATGAGGCATAAAAAAAGCCCAATGATAAAGAATTGGGCTTTTAATCTATTTTGAATTTAAACCTGTTTTGGCTGACCAAACAATTCACCAAATGCCACATCAGGCCTAGGCTGTTTCATAAAGCTCTCGCCAACAAGGAACGTATGAATATCATTGGCTTGCATCATTGCAACATCGTCAGGTGTGGCAATACCACTTTCAGTGACTAACAAGCGAGATGCAGGGAGTAATTTTTTCAAACGAATGGATGTCTCTAAATCAACATCAAAGGTTTTAAGATTACGGTTGTTTACGCCTAAAATACATTGTTCAGAAAGTTTTAAAGCACGTTCTAATTCATATTCATCATGTACTTCAACCAATACATCTAATTGATGTTCAAATGCGGTTTTAGACATTTCTTCTAATTGTTGATCGGACAAGCAAGCCACGATTAATAAAATACAATCTGCTTGTAATGCACGTGCTTCGACAACATTGTAAGGATCAACTAAGAAATCTTTACGCAAAGCAGGTAAGGCACAATGTTGACGTGCAATGGCAATATTTTCATCTGTACCTTGGAAGAAATCTACATCTGTTAGAACAGAAAGACACGCTGCACCAGCTTGTTCGTACTGTTGAGCAATTTCAGCAGGATTAAAGTCTGCACGAATCACGCCTTTAGATGGAGAGGCTTTTTTAATTTCAGCAATCACAGCAGGACGTTTGTGTTGTAAGGCATTGGCGAAACCACGTACAGGTGTCGCTGCTTTTGCCCATTCTTCAACATCATGCAGGTTACGTTGTTTTAAACGTGCTGCAAGTTCCTCATGTTTACGGTCAACAATTTTACCGAGAATGGTATTTTGAATATTGATCATGAGAAGTCCTTAGTCTGCTTGATATTGTTTCAATGTTTTGGTGAATTCAGCCAAGATACTCATTTTTTCAGTGGCTTGACCACCATAAAGAATATCTTGAGCAAGTTCAACAGCTTGTTTGTAGGTACTAGTAATGCCTGCAACATAAATGCCTGCACCTGCGTTCAGTGCAATCATATTGGCAGCTTTTTCGCCAATCTCTGATTTATCTCGACCGAGTGCATCTTTAATCAGTTTTAAGCTTTCTTCAGAACTATTGACTGTTAGGCCTGATAGAGTTTGAGATTGAATACCAACATCATCTGGACTTAGTGTCCATTCCGTAATTTCGCCATTCTTTAGTTCTGCGACAGCCGTCGGCGCAGCAAGACTAATTTCATCCAAACCATCTTTAGAATGCACAACCAGTACATGTTCTGCACCAAGTTGTTTTAGTACTTCTGCAATTGGGCGGCAAAGTTCATCTGAGAACACACCAATGACAAAACGGTTGACACCAGCAGGGTTGGTGAGTGGTCCTAATAAATTAAAAATACTACGAATACCTAACTCACGACGTGGTGCAACCGCATATTTCATTGCTTTGTGGTGATTAGGTGCAAATAGAAAACCTACACCAATTTCACGTATGCAACGTTCAGTTTGCTGCATATCGAGATCAAGTTGGATACCCATTTGCTCAAGCACATCAGAAGAGCCCGATTTGCTTGAAACACCACGATTACCATGTTTAGCAATTGTTGCACCAGCAGCAGCGATCACAAAACTTGAGGCAGTTGAAACATTAAATAAATTTTGCCCATCACCACCCGTTCCGACGATATCGACGAGGTGTGGAATGTCGCTAACATCAATCTTAATTGCAAATTCACGCATGATACGCGCAGCAGCAGTAATTTCATCAATGCTTTCACCTTTCATACGCAGACCCATCATCAGCGCACCGATTTGAGCATCTGTCGCTTCACCTTGCATAATACTGCGCATTACATCTTCCATTTGCGGTTGGGTAAGATGAATGTTTTTAGTAATGTGATTGAGAGCCTGTTGGATATTCATAGTCATGAGTTACAGCATTATGATTAATTAAAAAATTGAGAAATAAATAGATTGATCGCAATTGGTTCGGTATGACTTGACTGTGATACATGATCTAAAAGCTAGCGAGTTATGTTATCAGAAAATAATGTAGATTTTATACGCTTTAAATAAAAACTATCTTGTGCTTCAAAATTAGACATATTGCTATATTTTTCAACTATTATAATCAGTGAATAAATAATTTCATCAATACATAATTCTGTCTTTATGGAAACAAGAATATGCAGATCAGCCAGCTTTTTAATTATCCAGTGAAGTCCTGTAAAGGAAATAAACTTTCGACAATGGAAATTGATGGTTTTGGTCCTAAATGGGATCGACGTTGGATGATTGTTGATCCTGATGGGCGGTTTATCACCCAAAGGCAAGTCGCAGAAATGGGACAAATTGGTGTTACGGTTTCATCTGATCGCGTATGCTTTGATTATCATTCAGAGAAGATCGAGCTCAGTATGATCGAAGCGCAAGGTCAGAAAGATGAGCGCTTAGTGACAGTTTGGCAGGATAAGCTTTCGGGGAATCGTATCCATCATCCTGTTAATGCTTGGTTGAGCCAAAAACTTGGACGAGAAGCACAGTTGATTTATATGCCGCAAGAGACCGTCCGCCAAGTAGATTTAGAGTACGCACAATTAGGTGATCGCGTAGGATTTGCGGATGGCTTTCCATTCTTGATTATTAGTGAAGCATCTGTTGAGTTTCTAGCTGAGAAAGTAGGTTATCCGCTAGATGTACAGCGTTTTAGACCCAATATTGTGATGTCGGGGTGTGATGCATTTGCTGAGGATCAATGGAGACAGATACAAATTGGAGATATTGTCTTTGATCTTGTTAAACAGTGTTCTCGATGTGTGATTCCAACAATTGATTTGAAAACGAGTCAAAAGCAACCAGAAATCATGCAAGCAATGCTCAAATATAGAAAACAGGGCACTAAAGTGATGATGGGACAGAATGCATTACATCGTGGAGAAGGGTGTATTACAATTGGGCAGGAAGTAAAAATTATTCGTTGAGTTTAATTCTTAGTTTTTATTAAAAGCCAATTCATTTCAATGAATTGGCTTTTGTATATGGAAATAATTAGTTTGATTAAGTTATCTCATGGTCTGGATTTCTAACACCTAATAATTGACTTGTTGCCGTACCCGCCGTCATTGAGCCATTGACGTTAAGTGCAGTACGCCCCATGTCGATTAGTGGTTCAATTGATATGAGTAAAGCCACCAAAGTCACAGGAAGCCCCATAGCTGGCAGTACGATGAGGGCCGCAAAGGTTGCACCACCGCCGACACCAGCAACACCAATAGAACTGAGCGTTACAATCACAACCAGTTGTGCAATCCAAAGTGGATCTAAAGGATTAATTCCAACAGTAGGGGCGACCATTACGGCAAGCATTGCTGGGTATAAGCCAGCACAACCATTTTGACCGATCGTTGCACCAAACGAAGCTGAGAAGCTTGCGATTCCTTCAGGTACGCCAAGCTGTTTGGTTTGTGTTTCGATGTTTAATGGAATACTTGCTGCACTGGAACGACTGGTAAAAGCAAAGGTTAAAACTGGAAATACTTTCTTGAAAAAGTTGATCGGATTAACACGAACAAATAATAAAATCAGTCCATGAACGATAAACATGATTGCAAGGCCCAAGTAGGATGCTGCAACGAATTCACCTAATTTCACAATATCAGCTAGGTTTGCGCTTGCAACCATTTTTGTCATTAATGCCAGTACACCATAAGGTGTAAACTGCATCACTAATCGAACTAAACTGATAATGAGTGCTTGTAATGCCTCAATTCCTTGTCTGATTCTTTCACCATTTACAGCATCTTTTGCCATAAGCTGTAATGCTGCAACGCCTAAGAAAGCAGAGAAAATAACGACGCTAATAATCGCTGTTGGGCGAATGCCTGTTAAATCCGCAAAAGGATTTTGTGGAAAAAGTGACAGCAATAATTGTGGAATATTGAGATCAGAAACTTGACCGATATATTGGCTTTCAATTGTGGCGAGGCGAGCGGCTTCTTTGGTTCCTTGAACAAGACCTTCAGCAGTTAAGCCGAATAGATTGGTCACGCTAATCCCGACTATGGCAGCAATTGCGGTGGTGAATAGCAAGATTCCAATGGTGAATACACTTATTTTACCAAGAGAAGTTGTTTGATGTAACTTTACAACAGCACTTAAAATCGAGATAAAAATAAGTGGCATGATCACCATTTGTAAGAGCTGAACATAGCCATTTCCGACAATATTAAACCATGCAATAGATTGTTCGATGATAGGGCTGTCACCGTAAATAGTTTTTAATGCAAGCCCAAAAACAATACCGACAACCATACCAATCAAAACTTTCTTTGAGAGGCTCCAGTCTTGGCGATAACTAAAAAATAATCCTGCTAAAAGCAAAATAAAAACGAGAATATTCAATAATACGAGAGCATTCACAATAAATGTCCTGATAGATGGCTCAGGGAGGAGGGAGAGTTATTTAAGTTATAAATTCTAGCATTTAAGCAGTTTTTGACTTAATCATTCCTACTCATAAGCTTAATCATAAAAACTAAAAAGAAGCTTCGTGTAAGTATTTTACATTACTTTAATTAGTTGAAAGATCTTTTAGTTGTTGAAATTGAATCATTATTTAAAATTTATGTGGATTATATATTTTTCTATCCATTTAATCATTTGGAGAAATAGATTTGAAAAGCAACTTTTAGATGCTCAAAATAATAACAGCCCATCGTTTAGAGGGCTGTATATTTTAAATCTAAACTGACTTATGCATAAATTTCTAAGAAATTTTTAAAGATTTGATGCCCATGTTCACTGAGAATTGATTCAGGGTGGAACTGAACACCTTCCACAGGAAGAGTTTTATGTTTTACACCCATAATTTCTTCAATTGTTCCATCTGCTTGATTGGTCCAACAGGTGACTTCTAGACAATCAGGAAGAGTCTCTTGTTCAATTACAAGTGAATGATAGCGTGTTGCAGAAAAAGGTGACGGTAAATTACTGAAAATACCTTTATCGCTATGGTACATATCTGATAATCGACCATGCATCACAGTTTTGGCGCGAATAATATTGCCACCAAAAGCTTGGCCAATAGACTGATGCCCTAAACATACGCCGAGTAGAGGAATTTTACCTGCGAAATGATTAATTGCAGGAATTGAGATACCAGCTTCAGTTGGAGAACAAGGGCCAGGGCCAATCACAAGGTATTTGGGCTGCCATCGTTCGATGTCCTCTAATGTAACTTGATCATTACGAACAACTTTTACTTCTTGATTTAACTCGCCAAAATATTGAACGATGTTGTAAGTAAATGAGTCATAATTGTCAATCATTAGAAGCATGATTATAACCTTTTGAAAATATACACTTTAATTGTGTTTTCGACTTTGTGGATTCACTCTAAATTCTAAAATTTGAAAAAACAAGAAATGATAGAATCATAGAGGAGAGTCATCATAACAAAAACAAAGAATCAATGTGAGTGAAATCGCAAGAATGAGTCTGAATGTTTATAAACTTTGTTCAGCAAAAAAACGACAAAAAATGAAGAATAAAGTTTTGTAATTGAAAGACTTGATAAAATAAACACAAAGTGAATCTAAAGTCTAAATGAATTGATTGGAATCAAGCTGAAAAGAATGATATAAAAAGCCAATTTATGCTAACAAATGATGGCGTAATTGGCACTACATTGGTTCTTTATCATGTGTTCTGCACTATTTTGGTTCATAATGTCTTTTTTGGGGACGCGCTAAAATAGAAATGTGTGAATATGGTGCATTTGCGAATATAAACATTATAGTGGACATAGGATATGGAGCTTAAAGCATTTTTTCTGTAAAGAATTTCAATGTTTTAGGTATGCTTTATAATTGTTGGTATGATAATTGCTAATTATATCCCAACAACTAACACGCACTTAACAAGTGCATATAAATTTCATTGGAGCAAATGAGCATGGCGAACAAGGTCCTTCAACTCATCAAAGAAAGTGGCGCAAAATGGGTCGATTTTCGCTTTACTGATACTAAGGGTAAAGAGCAACACGTAACTTACCCAGCTGACACGATTGATGAAGATACATTTGAAGACGGTAAAATGTTTGATGGTTCTTCAATCGCTGGTTGGAAAGGCATTGAAGCTTCTGACATGATCTTACGTCCAGATGCTGAAACAGGTTTTCTTGACCCGTTCTTTGCTGAGCCTACAGTTGTTGTAACTTGTGACGTAATTGAGCCATCTACTGGTCAAGGTTACGAGCGTGACCCACGTTCGATTGCTCGTCGTGCTGAAGAATATTTAAAATCTACAGGTATCGGTGATACTGCATTCTTTGGTCCAGAACCAGAATTCTTCGTATTTGACGAAGTAAAATGGGACATCGATATGTCTGGCGCTCGCCATACTTTAATCGCGGAAGAAGCTGCTTGGTCTACTGGTAAAGATTACGAAGCTGGTAACTCAGGCCACCGTCCACGTGTTAAAGGTGGTTACTTCCCAGTTCCTCCAGTTGATTCTCACCAAGATATGCGTGCTGAAATGTGTGCTCGTATCGAAGACATCATGGGTCCTGGCCGCGTAGAAGTGCATCACCACGAAGTTGCTTCTTGCCAATTAGAAATTGGTGTGAGCTTCAATACAATGGTTCGCAAAGCTGACGAAGTACAACAGTTCAAATATGCTGTTTGGAACGTTGCTCACCAATACGGCAAAACTGCGACATTCATGCCTAAGCCAATGGTAGGTGATAACGGTTCAGGTATGCACGTTCACATGTCTATCTCTAAAGATGGCAAGAACTTGTTTGCTGGTGATGAATATGCTGGTTTATCTGAAATGGCATTATTCTTCATTGGTGGTGTGATCAAGCACGCGCGTGCATTAAATGCGATTACGAACCCATCGACGAACTCTTATAAGCGTTTGGTTCCTCACTATGAAGCGCCAATTATGCTTGCTTACTCAGCGCGTAACCGTTCTGCGTCAATCCGTATTCCATATGTTTCTAGCCCTAAAGGCAAGCGTATCGAAGCTCGTTTCCCAGATCCAATGATGAACCCATACTTAGGTTTTGCTGCATTGTTGATGGCTGGTCTTGATGGTATCCAGAACAAGATCCACCCAGGTGAAGCGGCTGACAAGAACTTGTACGATCTTCCTCCTGAAGAAGAAGCAAAAATCCCAACAGTTGCTCACAACTTGGAAATGGCGATTGAAGCACTTCAAGCTGATCATGAGTTCTTGTTAAAAGGTGGCGTGTTCACTAAAGAAATGCTTGAAGCATATATCGAACTTAAAACTGAAGATGTACGTCGTCTTAACACGACTACTCACCCAGTTGAATTCGACATGTACTATAGCTTGTAATACATTGTTATTCAGAAAAGCTCGCTTCGGCGAGCTTTTTTTTGGCAATTGTAATGTATCTAGTTGTATCTATTTTAAAATTTTAAGACAGTTCAATTTATATTCATTGGTTGATTTATATTGACGTAGAGTGGGTAACATGAGTTTAATAGAATTAAAAACTACAGAAGAATTTGTAGAAGCGATTTCAGAGCAGGCAGTTTCTTTATCAAAGATTCAGTTCTCTGAGGATTTTAAAAAGCTATTTCTGTTTTATGTGGAAACGTTTAAAGATCAGATAAATAGTATGGATTGGGATTTTCTTTCTATAGAGTTCTGGTTTGATTCTGGTCAGTTGATTCTTTATCCTGAAAGCTTTGAGTATGAAAGGCTTGATCCTTATATGTGCTTAGTTTTTCAATATTATCAAATATATTTTGATCAATTGATTACCCAAAATATAAGTGATGAAGTCCTTGAAGAAGAAAGTATAGAGATAAAACAGAAAGTTATTGATTGTGTAAATGGGGTGCTAAATGAATTATCAACTTATATTCTTACAGAGTTAAATAGAAAAAAGATTTATTTAAAATACTTTGGTGTTACAAAGGAATTTGTCTTTAAAGAAGAGGTTTTGGGGTTATAGTTTTTTGAAATTAATTTTCTAATTTTCACTGTTCTATATAATGTTTAGATTCTTTTTGTGATATCTGTGGAGACATGTACCTGCTTGACTGATCAATAAATCCTACATTTTTTTAAAGAAATTCATGTAAACTAAACGCGATGTTTTTAGTGAGCAACGCATGCGAAATTTACGACCAAACAGAATAAAGGGTAAAGAGATCCCAGCTGAATTAAAAAAATGGTTGTATGCGTCAGGTTCATTAACACAGCAACTCACCGATTTGGGTGGTGGTGAGTTTCATGTAGAACGAATAAAAGAACATTATCAACGTCTAACTTTTACGGACAGCCAGTGGATGCGGATGCCTTATCAGCATATCGCATGGGTAAGAGAGACCAATCTTTATGGTAGTGAGTCCGAAGCTTGGGTAAAAGCCAAAAGTATTTTTCCGATTCTAAGTTTGCAAAAAAAAGCGCGTATATTTAAGCATATCGGGAACAAACCGATTGGGTGGTTCTTATTTCAGCGTACAGAGCCTAAGTGTGAGCGACGTGTGATCTATCTTGCCGAGGGTTGGACTAGGCAAAGTTGTTATACGTGGCACGGTTGTAAATTTATTGTGCAAGAAACTTTCTTGCCTGCTTTTGAACAGTTTATTCGACAGCATTGACTCTAAGGATTCTTCATGGAAACAGTGCAACATATCTCTTGGCGGCAGCGTTTAGAAGCTTATTACTATTTATGTCGTTTTGATAAACCAATTGGTACAGAACTGGTTTTGTGGCCGACAATGTGGGCATTATGGATTGCTTCAAAGGGTATTCCTGATTTAAAAGTACTTGTAATCATGATTTTAGGCTGTTTTTTTATGCGAGCAGCTGGTTGTGCAATTAATGATTTTGCTGACCGAAAAGTTGATGCCCATGTTGAACGGACTAAGAGTCGCCCTTTAGCAACAGGTGTGATCAAGGCAAGAGAAGCTGTATTCGTATTTTTGGGCTTAGTTATAGCAAGCGCATGCTTATTATTTTTCTTACCGATTGAAACGTTTTATTGGTCATTCGGCGCGCTATTTTTAGCCTTTATTTATCCTTTTATGAAACGCTATACGAATCTGCCACAAGTGTTTTTAGGTGCGGCATTTTCGTGGTCAATCCCTATGGCTTATGTAGCAGTAGGGAAAACACCTGATTTGACATGTTGGTTATTATATTTTGGTAATTTAGCGTGGACTGTTGCCTACGATACTCAATATGCAATTACTGATCGTGAATACGATTTAAAAATTGGTGTGAAATCTACCGCAATTTTGTTTGGGCGATTTGATATTCAAATTATAGGATTGCTGCAAATTGTTAGTTTATGCTTAATAGGTACTGCACTATATTTAGAAAATCTTTTGCTGCCATTTGGGTTAATCGCATTGATATTCGTAGGATTAGATTTTATTTATCAAGCAATAAAAACCAAAGAGCGTGATCCGCAAATCTGTTTTTGGGCATTCCGTCACAATCGATGGGTTGGAATGATTATTTTTGCAGGAATTTTTTTAGAATTAATATCTTAATCTGACTGATTAGTTGAAAAGTGTCCTATACAAGGGCACTTTTTTTATGTATTAATAACAGTGCATGTAGTTTCATGCTTAAAAAAAAGACAAAGACTAAAAGGATATTTTATGAAACGGTCAAAAATTGCATTGGCAATGACGTTCTCAATTTCAGCACTGTTTTTATCAGCATGTAATGATAATGGAGATGACAATAAGCGTGCTGATTCCGACAAGACATATTTGTATGAAAGTAACTATGCTAAGGACAGTATAGATAATGCTTCTTCGATCAAAGTCATGACCTACAATATGACGAATGTTCAAGGGAAAACAGCAGAAGCTACGGCAATGGTCATATTTCCAAAAGCGATCCAGCCGAAAGATGGTTATAGAGTTGTTGTTTGGGAGCATGGAACGGTTGGGGTGGGTGATAGCTGTGCACCAAGTAATAATCTAATTAATCCTCGATTTAGAATCCTGGCAGATAGTTTGTTGGCGGCGGGTTATGTGATCGTTGCTCCTGATTATGAAGGTTTAGGGACATCTGGGGTTCACCCATATTTAAACTTATCTAGTGAGGCGAAGTCTGCACTTGCTGCGGTTAAAGCTGTAAAAGATCATTATGGCACACAGTTGAACGGTGAATGGATGTCGATTGGCCAATCACAAGGTGGTCATGCTTCATTGGGTACGGCAGAGTTTGCTAATGCGGATGTGAGTTATAAAGGGGCAGTAGCAGGCGCACCAGCATCAAGTTTAGGGACTATTATCCAAATTTATATTGATCCGCAATTTAATCTTGATACGAATGGTCAACCTAAGCCTGTAAGTAAACTCGATGAGAGCTTGTTACAAGTGCGTTATGCAGTTGCAAATAACCTTCTTACACCTGCACAAGGTCAAGCAAAAATTGAAGAAATAGCAGATGGTTATGCTGAATTGTTAGCTTATGCTGCTTTAGCAAGTGCGGGGATCAAAGCAGAGCAACCAAACTATGATTTGAAAACAATTTTTACATCAGGTGCGGCTGATATTGCTGAGTTAGCTTATGGGCGTAATGGTGATGATGGGGCTTGTTTGAGTTATTCGGGTGAGGATGCTGCAAATGGTTTACATGAGAAATTCAAAGCAGGCATTGTTGCTTACTTAGTCGATCCAACACATCAACTGTCAGGATACGGTATTGATCTGACGAAGTTTAAAACAGATCCTGTTGTGCAAGAGTTTTTAAAATCAACTCAGCCGGCAACAAATGCCACAGCTGAAAAGGTAATTAAAACCCCTGTATTGATGCTTCAGGGAGAGAAAGATCAAGCTGTACTCCCCGTGGTGACACAAAGTATGTTTGCCAACATGAAAGCGAAGGCTTTACAGTTCTTCCCACAAGCAGGTTATGAAAATGGTTATGAGTTGAAGATTGTTCCGAATGCGACTCATACTCAAGCAATCATTTGTGAAAATGCCAAAGCTGTAGATTTTATTCAAGCCAATATGTCTGCGGGTACAGGTATTGTTTTAACTGATGCGCAAAAAGATGCAAGTCAAAGTCCTCACTGTACGGGAATATTTTAAACCGACAAAAACTGTGATTTTAATTTTAAGCAAGGAGTCTCTTTATAGAGGCTCTTTTTTTGTTATATTGTTGCACTCTATTAAGGCCTAATTTGAGACAGAATCCTTTATGAGTCAGAACGCTGCAGAAAAGAGACGTATTCCTTGGTTGTTAATGAGTTTGGGTTTACTCATTCCGATTTTTATTGTGGGTATGGCATTTCTGGCTGCAAAAAGTGATGCTGAAACTAAGCGTAAATATGACCAGCAACATGCCGAAATTGCTAAAAAATTTGAACAGCAGAAAAATGCTGAGCAAGTTGCTGACAATCAGCCATAAAGAAAGACCAAATTCAGCGAATATCCATCTGTAGCTGCTTTACAGATGGAATTTGTGTATATCGTTGTACGTAATAACCTGCTTCTTTTAGCATTTGATCTCTTTGTTGGTCTTCTAGCTCTTTACCTATATGACTTGGGTCATCTAGTTCAACAATCGCAATAACCTTCATCTCTCTATCTAACACCACAAAATCAGTCACTTTTCGATTGAACTTATTTCTTAACTTATAATGATCACTTGTTATGAGTGCGCTAAATGCAACCTGAGCCAATACATGATCATTAGGAAAAGCTTGTTGTAATCGTAGAAACATTTGTGATTCAAATGAGGTAATAACGGGTCGTGCGAAGAATTTTTGTTTTCTAAAGAAAGCGGGTAGGCAGCTATATAAAAGAAGTGCTGTACTGATACATCCAATAAGGATGAAAATAATTTGGCTGGATTGAAACATATTCTTATTAAGCTGTGAATAAAAAACCCACTCATGAAGAGTGGGTTTTTAGAATCTTGGCTCTCCCACCTGGGCTCGAACCAGGGACCTGCGGATTAACAGTCCGTCGCTCTACCGACTGAGCTATGGGAGAATAGTAGATTGGCTCTCCAACCTGGGCTCGAACCAGGGACCTGCGGATTAACAGTCCGTCGCTCTACCGACTGAGCTATGGGAGAATCTGGATATGCATTCTATGCATGTAGTGGGGGATGGTCAAGTCATTCATGAGAAAAAAATTAAATATTGATTTAATTGTACTTTTTATCATCATTTGCAGACATTTCTTAAAATTAAAATAATTGAGCATTAAAAAAGCCCTTATCAATGATAAGGGCTTTTAGAATTTTGGCTCTCCCACCTGGGCTCGAACCAGGGACCTGCGGATTAACAGTCCGTCGCTCTACCGACTGAGCTATGGGAGAATCTGAATGCCATTATAGGGGGCTTTTGAAATCGGTCAAGTTAAAAGTGTCATGTTTTCTTCATTTTTATATCGTATGGTTTTTATTTGCACAATTAGCTTGAAATTTAAAAAATAACTTGAACTTTGGAAATGCTATTGCTAGATTCGAGTTAGAAAGCGTTTAGATATCTATCTAAGCAGTGTGGATTTAACCCTACTTGCCAGCACTAAAATGGCTAAATCGGAGGTCAAAATGACTATTCTCAGTATTCAATCTATCTTTTCAAATCTTTCTTATTATCAAGAAAATTATTTAGATATCATTCAAAATCCTACACAATATTATCAATCTGTTGAAAATGCCAATATACATTTCGCTGCTTTCAGTGATGAGCGACTGTATTTAGGTGATTTATTACAGCTTTGGTTTGGTGATAAGTGGACTGAACATCAATTACAAATTCTCGAAAAATCTCGAAATTTATTATCAAATAAAAACTTAGAGAATAGGGAAAATGCTTTATTCTTATTTGCATTTGAGAAGCAAGGACTTTTCAAACAAGCGCACGCTTATGCGTGGAATGTACTAGAGCAAAAGATTCAAAAAATAAGTTTGAATGAAAGTTTTCCCTTTTATTGTCATTACTTAAGTTTATCTCGTCCGCAGCGTCTTTCTTAATAATAAAAAAGCCTGTCGAAACAGGCTTTTTACATCTTTTTAGGTGTTAAGCTGTTTTTTCTGCTTCGATTGATGCAATTGCAGCATCAACACCTTCAATGGAATCAGCAGCTTTTTTGATACGCGCTAAAGCCTCCACTAAAACTTCGTCAGCAGTTGCATAAGAAATACGCATAAATCCACCTAAACCAAACGCATCACCAGGAACAACAGCAACGCCTGTTTCTTCAAGTAACCATTCAGAAAACTCTGTGCAAGATTTTAAACCTTTTGCACGAATAAGCGGACGAATGTTTGCGTATGCGTAAAAAGCACCGTCAGCTGGTAAGCAAGAAATACCATTGATTTCATTTAAGCCATTTACCACTAAATCGTGACGACGTTTGAATGCTTCGATCATTGGTTGTAATACATCTTGCGGACCATTCAATGCAGCTTCAGCAGCGACTTGTGAAATTGAAGTCGGGTTTGAAGTTGATTGCGATTGGATTTTTTTCATTGCACCAATGATTTTTGCAGGACCAGCAGCATAACCGATACGCCAGCCTGTCATTGCATATGCTTTAGAGACACCATTGAGAACGATGGTACGGTCATATAAATCAGGTGCAACGGTTGCAATGTTGTAGAACTCATCTTCCCAACGAATTGGTTCATACATGTCATCAGAAGCAACAAAAACTTGAGGGTGACGACGCAAGACTTCTGCCAAAGCTTCTAATTCAGCTTTGGTATAGATCATGCCTGTTGGGTTAGAGGGGCTGTTTAATACCACCAAACGTGTGTTAGGTGTGATTGCCGCTTCTAATTGTTCTGGTGTGATTTTGAAGCGTTGTTCTTCGCCACATTTCACGATTACTGGTGTACCTTCAGCAATAATCACCATATCTGGATAGCTTACCCAGAATGGAGCAGGGATAATGACTTCGTCACCTTTATTTAACAAAGCAAGTGCTAAGTTAAAGAAACTTTGTTTACCACCACAAGAAACCAAAATTTGATTTGCTTGGTAGTCTAAATTGTTATCGCGTTTGAGTTTCGCAATAATTGCTTTTTTTAAGCTTGGAGTGCCGTCTACAGCTGTGTATTTTGTAAAGCCATTATTAATCGCTTCAATTGCAGCATCTTTGATGTGTTGAGGGGTATCAAAGTCTGGTTCGCCTGCACCTAAACCAATCACGTTCTTACCAGCAGCTTTAAGCTCAGCAGCTTTGTTTGTTACTGCAAGTGTAGGGGACGGTTTGATGGCATTGACACGATCAGAGAGACGTACGTCCACGGCATTATTCCTTCTTATGGGATTAAAAATAAAAGCAAGCTATCTTAGCTTAAATAGACTTAAAAGTGGTCGAAACTTACCGTGTTTGAATAAAAAGTTACCAAATACACAGCGGTGTTTTTTACATTTTTTATTTTTATCAATACAGCAAAAATCTATTACAATAGCTGCTAGAAATTTAGATTTCGTGAGAATTTCAATGAGCACTGAAAATCCTAAAGCAAAGAAAGCTTTGGTGAAATTACCATTCCCGATGCCATCTGCGCAAAATGACGATGATGATGCAACGCATAATCAGGTTCGTCCAAAACCTGAACAATATGCGGATCGTACGTGGATGCCACCTCGTGGGACACGCCGTTCTATGGGTAAACGCTAATAAAAAAAGCCAATCGATAAGATTGGCTTTTTTATTACTAATGACGATTTAGAGGATGTTGTATTTCTAGTTCACCACGCCAAAGTTTAATAAAATCATATTCATCAATGTCATAGAGTTCCATCAAGGCAATAATCACGCCCACAAAAATCATTGCACCTTCAGAATTGCTCTGGAAATTGAAAATCTTACCATTCAATTTACCTAGAATATCCTTGATCTCATGCTCTCTACCCCGACCATAACGATCACGCGGATAAAGCTCCTCATTTAATACAATTAGAGCAATGGCTTTTTCGGCTGTAGATAATTGAGTTTGGTTTAATGCTTCTTCAAATGATTCATAACCATGATTGAAGTAAAAAATAACCTCATCATTAATAAATGCATGTACTGTTGCTGCTGTTAGATTTGGAAATTGGGAAACGGCATCTTCTTCGATATAGGGACGGAATGATTCTGGGAAGATCACATTGCTGTGAATGCCTTTAAATAATGGGGCGATTTCTGAAACTTTATAGCCTGCAATACCGCACCCTAAAGCTGTCAAAAAGTATTTCATTTTTGGGTGGTTTTTTGCATAGATTTTAAAATCATCCACATAATGCTCAATTTGCGAGAGAGGCATTTGCTGGATGTGTTCATTGAGTGTTGGAATCGCAAAACTTTGTCCAGCCCAACCACGACCTACACCTTTCACCGCAGCAAAATGCTGTGCAGCAACACGCGCAGCACCACTGTCGTGTATGCCGGCAAGATTACTGCCAAAAACAAAGACCGTATCTTCAGGGAGTTCCGTTACTATGGTTTCATCATGGTATTGGTAAGTCATTCGGATTCATATTTTAGATTATCGTTCTACTCATGTTGCTATTGATTAGTATTAGGGTCAAGTAAAAAAATATTTAATTGTTATGTTAATAATTTCAATTTGTTAAGCATAGTTTTAGCTTGAAAAATTACTCGTATTATAGAGCGTAAATATAGCTAACGTGGAATTCACATCTTGTTGTTTAAGCTCAAACTTTCAAGTGGTGAATACATAGTCGACGCATATGAGTATTGTTATCGCAGGTGCTTCAGGTGGAATAGGCCGAGCACTTTTTGAGTTGTTAAATAAGCAGGGTCAGAAGAAGATATTTTGTATTAGCCGACAACGTCTAAGGGATTGTGATTTACAGGTTGACCTATCTGAATCAAGTCAAATCAAATTGATTCAGGAGTTTTTAAGTCATATTCAACCTACAGAGGTTTATTGTTGTGCTGGTGTTTTACATGAAAATAGTTATATGCCTGAAAAGAGCCTAAACCAAATTTATGATGAATGGGTTTATAAGTCATTATCACAAAACGTTATGACACATGTTCATCTAGCGCAAGCCTTAGCACCTATTCTGAGCAAAAACTACGATTTAAAATGGCTATCATTATCAGCCAAAGTTGGAAGTATTGAAGATAACGCCTTAGGTGGGTGGTACAGTTATCGAATGACCAAAACAGCATTAAATATGTTTATTAAAAATTTAAGTATTGAATGGTCACGTAAATCATCTAACATTATTGTTGCAAGCGTTCATCCTGGAACGACTGATTCAGCATTATCCAAGCCATTTCAGCGCAATATTTCACCAGAAAAACTGTATAGTGCTGAACAAACAGCAGAACGATTGATAACAATTATGCAGAATTTAACAGCACATCAAAATGGAAAGCTTTTAAATTGGGATGGGCAGCTGTTACCGTATTAATTAAATGAAACTAATCTTGAAAAGTATCAATTCGCCCAAATTGATTTGCTAAACTATCGTTTAAATTTTATCAAAGAGTGTACTTGTGAGCGAAAATCAACCTTTCGATTTAGTGACAAATTACCAACCTGCGGGTGATCAACCACAGGCAATTGAAAAATTAGTCAAAGGAATTGACCAAGGTTTTCGTAATCAGTTGCTACTTGGGGTAACGGGGTCGGGGAAGACCTACACCATGGCAAATGTGATTGCTCAGACGCAGCGACCAACCATTATCATGGCGCACAATAAAACATTAGCTGCACAACTCTATGGTGAATTTAAAGCATTTTTCCCGAACAATGCAGTTGAGTATTTCGTTAGTTATTACGACTATTATCAACCCGAAGCCTATGTGCCTTCTTCAGATACCTTCATTGAAAAAGACTCAGCGATTAATGATCACATTGATCAGATGCGACTTTCTGCAACGCGTGCGTTGTTAGAGCGTCGAGATGCCATCATCGTTGCATCAGTTTCAGCGATTTATGGTTTGGGTGATCCAAATGCCTATATGCAAATGCTGTTGCATATTGTACAAGGCGATCGAGTCAGCCGAGATGAGATCATTCGTCGTCTCGTTGAAATGCAATATACGCGTAATGAACTTGAGTTTTTACGTGGTACATACCGTATCCGTGGTGAAATTATTGATATTTTCCCAGCAGAATCGGATAAGGATGCCATTCGCGTTGAGTTATTTGATGACGAAGTTGATTCAATTCGCTGGTTTGATCCATTGACGGGTAAATTAGTAAGAAAAGTTCCGCGTGTAACGATTTATCCGAAAAGTCACTATGTCACGCCGAAAGACCATTTGACTCGTGCGATTGATACCATTAAAGACGAACTCAAAGATCAGCTTAAGTTTTTTAAAGACAATGATAAATTGCTCGAAGCACAGCGTATTGAGCAACGTACTCGTTATGACTTAGAAATGATGCAGCAGTTGGGTTATACCAATGGCATTGAAAACTATTCACGTCATTTATCAGGGCGTTCGGCTGGTGAAGCACCACCAACCTTATTTGATTATATTCCTGAAGATGCATTGTTGATTATTGATGAATCGCATGTAACCGTTCCTCAAATTGGGGCGATGTACAAAGGTGACCGCTCACGTAAAGAAAATTTGGTGAATTATGGATTTCGCTTACCAAGTGCATTGGATAATCGTCCAATGAAGTTTGAAGAGTGGGAGCGTATTGTTCCAACAACCGTATTTGTTAGTGCAACACCTGCGCAATATGAGTTGGAAAAGTCAGAGCAGGTGGTAGAGCAGGTGGTTCGTCCAACGGGATTGATTGATCCTGAAATTGAAGTAAGACCTGTACTGACCCAAGTCGATGATGTGTTATCAGAAATTAATATTCGTAAGCAGTTGAATGAACGTGTTCTGGTGACGACGTTGACTAAGCGAATGGCTGAGGATTTAACATCATATCTCAAAGAGTATGGGGTTAAGGTCGCTTATTTACATTCCGATATTGATACGGTAGAGCGAGTCAAAATTATTCATGAGCTACGTACTGGTATACATGATGTTTTAGTGGGGATTAACTTACTGCGTGAAGGTTTGGACATGCCAGAAGTCTCTTTGGTCGCAATCTTGGATGCAGATAAAGAAGGTTTCTTGCGTTCTGAGCGGTCATTGATTCAAACCATTGGTCGTGCTGCGCGTAATGTGAAAGGTAAGGCCATTTTATATGCTGATCGCATTACAGACTCTATGCGTAAAGCGATGGATGAGACTGAGCGCCGCCGTAATAAACAAATTGAATTTAATGAACTTCATGGAATTATACCGCGCAGTGCCGTTCGCCAAACAATTAAAGAAATTGATACGGGCGAAGTGCTGACCGATGATGAAATCGATGAAAAAGTGCTTGAGCAAGCTCAGTCAATCAGTGCAGATGAACAGCATTTACTTTCTGATCCAAAGTTATTTGCAAAACATATTGCTAAGTTGGAAAAGGAAATGTTGAAAGCATCGAAAGAGCTACAATTTGAGCAAGCAGCACGACTTCGTGATGAAATCGTGCGGTTGAAAGCACATATGTTGCAATCTTGAATAAGCTGAGAAATCCTTAAAAGTGATACATATCGCAACAGTTTTTGTTTATAAATTAGGCTATGTTTCTAAGTTAAGTATATGACTATTTATAACAAATTTCTGCTTTGAGGATTTCTGATGCCCTTTATTAAAAATTTCCCGAAAGCGAGTTGGCGTTTAGCAAAAATTGCAGTGGGTGGAGCTGTTTTAACTGGATTGGCTGTAGCAACAATCTCTTATGCTCAAGCGAAGCCCTTAGCAACCGTTGAAAAAGTAGAATTAGACAAGTATTTGGGTGTTTGGTATGAAGTCGCTCGCAAGCCGATGTATTTCGAACGTAAGTGTGCGTATAACGTTTCAGCAACTTATACCGTAAATGAAAATGGCAATATTGTTGTTGATAATAAATGCTATGACGTTGATGGAAATCTTCAGCAAAGTCTTGGCGAAGCATTTGTCGTGAATGCACCTTTTAATACTAAATTAAGCGTAAGTTTTCTACCTGAAGGTGTTCGTTGGATTCCTGTTGGGCGAGGTGATTACTGGATTTTAAAACTTGATGCAGATTATCAGACAGTATTAGTCGGAGAGCCTAAGCGCAAATATTTATGGGTGCTTTCACGAACACCAAACCCGAAAAAAGAAGTGATTCATGAATATCTAAATTATGCCAAATCCCTTGGATATGAGATTAATGATATTATTTACCCTGAACATCGCTAGAAACAGCACTTTATTTTAAACCATGCGCTTGCATGGTTTTTTATTTCTCATATAGTGGATTAATCAAGTTTTTCTTGAATCACTTTTCTATCCAGAGGTCAAAATGTTTAAGGGAATTGCGTATTCAGTTTTGGCTTCTGTAACCTTTGGGGTTCTTTATTTTTATACCCAATTTTTAGGTGCATTGGATAGTGAGCAAACCTTTGGTTGGCGCATCATTGCAACCTTGCCATTTCTAACTTTATTTATGTGGTTTAGTGGTGATTTGGTTCATATTAAAACTATTTTCCAAAGAGTATTAGCAAAGCCTAGTTTACTCCTCTTGTTAATACTAACCTCAGTTCTAACCTCTGCGCAATTATGGCTTTTTTTATGGGGGCCGATGCATGGTCGAGGATTGCAGGTTTCGCTTGGATATTTTCTATTACCTCTTGTACTGGTGCTAGCTGGAAGTGTTTTATATGGCGAAAAGCTGTCTAAGTTACAGTGTTTAGCAGTTTTACTCGCAGTGTTTGGTGTAGGACACGAAATGTGGCGTTTGGGGAGTATTGCGTGGGAAACAGCTTTAGTTGCAATCGGTTATGCAGCATATTTTGTGATTCGGAAAAAAATCAATACTGATAATTTAGGTGGATTTTGGTGGGATCTTATATTGATTTTACCTATTGCAATTTATTTGACACAAACAGGTATCACACCTTATTTGAAGTTTTTAGACCATCCAAGTTTAACTTTTATCGTCATGGGCTTAGGTGCATTAAGTGCGATTGGTTTGGGATGTTATCTTTTAGCAAGTCGATACTTACCGTTGATTATTTTTGGGTTATTGGGATATTTAGAGCCAGTTTTATTAGCATTAGTGTCTTTGATGTTGGGAGAAAAAATAGGTGCAGAAGAGTGGCTTACTTATATACCGATTTGGTTAGCCGTATTGGTTTTAGTGATCGAAGGGGCGATCCATCTTTATCAACAAAGACTACGTAAACAACATTTGGAATTGAATTTACAGCAATATTCAAAACGGCTCAGTGACAATGAGCAAGATTAATATGAGTCTAGTTTTGAACTAAAGGCCTTTAAGCTTCGCATATAAGTAGTACATTAGGTTAATGGTGAGAAACATTAAAATCCGTCCATACTGCCTTAGGCAGACAACCAACTTCACCATTGCAGTTGAAAAAGGGTTCGTCAATCCAAGAAATAGGAAAATAGACAATATTTGTGAGTAGCAGTCCGAATAATCCGATAAAACCCATAGAGACTTCACAAGCAGGAGGAATGCTGATTAGTAATAACCATATTTTAAAATTCATTTTTACCTTGAATTAGTTAAGTGTATTAATAGTCTAAAACATAGTTTTTATTGTTATATTTAAACAACTTGTCTTGTATTTTATTTTTTAGCTTGTAACTCCGAATGATTGTTGTGGTTAATAAAATGCAGTAACTGAAAACTACTATTTATTAGGGGAGGCGCTATAAGTATGAGTGAAAATCAACTTAAGCTAATCATGAAAATGAATATTCACCAAAATTCATAAAAATAATTATAGGTATTTTATGAATTTATAGTCAATTAGTACAAAATCTTAGCTCGTTTAGCAGCTTTTGATTCAATCTTGATGATAATTCTATTACAATAATGGCGTTTTAAAAATTCACGCCCAGTATATATAAATTAGAGGACGTAACTGTGAGCAAAGAAACTATCGTTGCCCTACACGCAGAACACCAAGGTCGTTGGAAAAACCGTGAAGAAATCGCGGAACGTATGATTACATTAATTGGTCAATTGTACCGTGAGAAAAACATCGTGGTTTCTGTTTACGGTCGTTCTTTAATTAACCGCTCAGTAATCCAAATTTTAAAAACTCACCGTCGTACTCGTATGCTTGATGTTGAGCTTTCAGTTGTAAATACGTTCCCTATTTTAGAAGCGTTAATGAAAGTTGAAAACATTGGTTCAGCTGAAGTTGATATCGGTAAACTTGCTGTTGAATACAAGAACCAAGGTGGCGATGTTGATGCATTTGTTGCTCAAGCTGTTGCTCCAATTCAAGGTAACTCAACTGCTGCTGAGCCTAAAGATGTTGTTCTTTACGGTTTTGGTCGTATCGGTCGTATCTTAGCGCGCTTAATCATCAGCCAATCTGGTTTGGGTCGTGGTTTAAGCCTTAAAGCAATCGTTGTGCGTAAATCATCTGATGGTGACTTAGCTAAGCGTGCTTCGTTATTACGTCGTGACTCTATTCACGGTACTTTCGACGGTACGATTTCTGTTGATGAAGAAAACGAAGCGATCATCGCAAATGGTCAATTCATCAAAGTAATTTACGCTTCTAGCCCAAGCGAAGTAGATTACACAGCATATGGTATTGATAATGCACTTCTTATCGACAACACTGGTAAATGGCGTGATGTTGATGGTTTAGCTCAGCATTTACAATGTGCTGGCGTTGCCCGCGTTGTGTTGACTGCACCTGGTAAGGGGGACATGAAGAACGTTGTATTTGGTGTGAACCAAGCTGACATCTTAGATGAAGACAAAATCATCTCTGCTGCAAGCTGTACAACAAATGCAATTACACCTGTATTAAAAGTTTTAGATGACAAATACAAAGTGTTAAATGGTCATGTTGAAACAGTTCACTCATTTACAAATGACCAGAACTTAATCGACAACTACCACAAAGCAGATCGCCGTGGTCGTGCTGCAACATTGAACATGGTTATTACAGAAACTGGTGCGGCAAAAGCAGTTGCAAAAGCATTACCAGCACTTAAAGGTAAGTTAACTGGTAACTCAGTACGTGTTCCAACACCAAACGTTTCTCTTGCTATCTTGAACTTAACTTTAGACAAAGAAGTTGATCGTGAAGAAGTGAACGAATACATTCGTCAAATTTCGATTAACTCTAAGTTACAAGGTCAAATTGGTTATACCAACTCAACAGAAGTTGTATCGAGCGATTTTATCGGTTCTCGTACAGCAGGTGTATTTGATGCGCAAGCAACAATCACTTCTGGTAACCGTTTAACTGCGTATGTTTGGTACGATAACGAAGTTGGTTATAGCTGCCAAGTATTACGTATCGCTGAACAAATGTGTGGCGTAAGCTATGCGAAAGTTCCTGCTGAAACAAATGCATAATATTTGTTAGCAAAGCTATACAATAAAAGCCCAGTTTAAACTGGGCTTTTTTATTGACTGTACAGAATCTATGCAGATTAAAACATAAAAATCGATGAGAATAACCACAAAGGGAAATGATTTGTTAGGAATACTTCATTGTTGCAGTTTAAACGTGTGCTGGCGATTTTTGGCCTAATTATTGTTGCTAACCTATGTGGTGTTTATATTGCCATGTGGGTATTTAAACATTTTAATATTTATATCCCACTCAAAAATCAAGATGTTGCGATTGATTTACAAGAGCCATTACAAGTTCGTGTAAAAGTGAAAGATGCATTAAATGTAGATGTGGATGGCCGTGTGGATGCAAAAATTCCAATCGATGAGCAACTCAATGTTCCGTTGACACAAACATTAACACCACGGGTGTATTTTGATAATTTGGTGCCGATCAGCACCACAATTCCTGTCAATGAAACGATTAAGGTTAATCAAAGTCTGCCAATCGATACAAAAGTCCAAGTTAAAATTTTAGGTAAAGATGTCACTTTACCCTTGAAAGGGTCTATTCCTTTGCAACTGGATGTGCCGATTAATATCCAAGTTCCTTTAAATCAAAAAGTTCATTTAAAATTTGATGCGCCAGTTCGTACTGTTTTAAAAGAAAACTTAAATATCCCATTAAAAGCACAACTTAATGCCAATATTCCTATTCAAGGCAAATTAAATGTACCTATTACATCTGAGTTAAATGCATCGGTTGATGTAAAAAATACGCTTCCTGTTAAAATTGCTGAAGGGGAGTTGAAAATTCCACTTTCAACGATGTATTTGGATCGAGTTAAAACTCAACCTGTAGATGAGCCTGCAAAACCTCGTGACGTAAAAATAGGTGAATAATGGATATCACCAAATCGATTAAAAGCTTCGTCATCAGTTTTGTCATACTCACAACGTTAGTTGCAATCTTGTTTTGGTTGTATTTGAACATACAAGCATCTTTGATTGTTTCTGCACAACAGGCGGATATCCGCCTGCCTGAATCATTGGCTACACAAATTCAGGTGGGTGATCATTTACGAGTAAAATCACAGGGTCAACTCAATACAACCTTGGATATTGATCGAACTCTACAACTTCCTTTGAAAGGTAAATATTTAGCGGATTTAAGTTTTGAAGTAGAAACACCGATTACCGTAAATATTAACTATGAAACGATGCTCAAAGTTGATCAGGTCATGCCTGTTGAAACGAGTACTGACTTAATTTACCAAAATAAATTATTACCGAAATTTCCATTAAAACTAAATGTACCCGTAAAGCTCGACATTCCGTTTCAATTGAAGCGGACTTATACCGTTCCTGTAAAAATCGTATTTAGTGGACCTGTTCATTTTGGTTTTGATGAATCAGTAAATTTACCTGTGAAACATCAGTTTAAACCAAGCTTTTATATGAATGATGCGGTGAATATGACTAATATCTCATCTTTTAATGCCACGATGTTTAACTCAGTTCAGCAAACTAAAGCAAATTTAGATATGCAGATGGAGTTGCCATTGAAGAATGTGAAACCTTAATAGGAATAAAAATCTTTTTTAATGTTTGATACGTATTTGCTGATTATTCTATTCGAGAAATTTATTAAAATGTGGCAAAATAGTCCGCTTTTAAGATTTCAGAGGATTGGCACATGCGCTTTGTTGATGAAGCAGTCATAACCGTAGAGGCTGGCGACGGTGGCAATGGCGTAGCCAGTTTTCGCCGTGAAAAATTTGTCCCTTTTGGTGGCCCAGATGGTGGTGATGGTGGACGTGGCGGAAGTATTTATATTCAGGCCGATGATGACACTAGCACGCTCGTAGACTACCGATATACGCGTCGATTCCGCGCTGAACGTGGTAAAAATGGTTCAGGTGCGAATTGTTCTGGTCGTGGCGGTGAAGATGTCATTTTAAAAGTACCTGTAGGTACGACCATTGTTGATACAGAATCAGGCGATATTATTGGTGACTTGGTTGCTGATGGTCAACGTGTGAAAGTTGCTAACGGTGGTGATGGTGGTTTAGGAAACACACACTTTAAATCATCGACTAACCGCGCTCCACGTAAATGTACACATGGTATCAAAGGTGAATACCGTGAAGTACGCTTAGAACTTAAAGTACTTGCTGATGTCGGCTTACTCGGTATGCCAAATGCGGGTAAATCTACATTTATTCGTGCAGTCAGTGCAGCAAAACCGAAAGTTGCTGATTATCCATTTACGACAATGGTACCAAACTTAGGTGTGGTCGATGCTGATCGCCATCGTTCGTTTGTAATGGCTGATATTCCAGGCTTGATCGAAGGTGCTGCAGAGGGTGCAGGTCTAGGGATTCGTTTCCTTAAACACTTGGCTCGTACACGTATTCTTTTGCATATTGTTGATGTTCAGCCAATTGACGGTTCTGACCCAGCACACAATGCAAGAGCAATTTTAGGTGAGTTATTAAAATTCTCTCCGACATTGGCAAAACTTCCTGTGGTTCTTGTATTAAATAAGCTTGATCAAATTCCTGAAGAGTCAAGAGAAGAGTGGTGTCAGCACATTCTTGATGAGTTGCAATGGACTGGTCCAGTATTCAAAACTTCTGGTCTTATGTCAGAAGGAACCAAGGAAGTGGTTTATTACTTAATGGATCAAATTGAACAACAACGTGAACGCGAAGTTGAAGATCCAGAGTACGCAGCAGAAATTAAAGCATTCCGTGAGCAGCTTGAAGCTGAGACACGTGAACAAACCATCGCAGCAAAAGAAGCATATCGTGCAATGCGTAAAGCTCAGCGTGAAGCTGACTTTGACGATGATGAAGACTTTGATGACGATGAAGATGATGGCGGCGTAGAAAGCATCTACGTTCGTGACTAGTAAACCGAGGAAAAAATGATAGAAGTGGTCGATGGGCAACGTCAGCTCAATGCGTGTAAACGGATCGTTGTTAAAATCGGATCATCTTTACTTACTGCAAATGGGCAAGGTTTAGATCTAAATGCAATTTCGCATTGGGCGAAACAAATTGCTGATCTACACAATGCTGGACATGAGATTATTTTAGTGTCTTCAGGCGCAGTAGCAGAAGGGATGGTACGCATGAAGCTTGCGAGTCGACCCACCGATCTACCCAGTTTGCAAGCTTGTGCAGCCATCGGACAGATGGGTTTGATTCATACTTGGTCTAGTGTATTAGAGCAGCATGGTATTCAAACAGCACAAGTCTTATTGACGCACGATGATCTTGCTGATCGTCGTCGTTATCTGAACTCATGTGATGCCTTACAAAATTTGATTGACTGGCGTGTT
This sequence comes from Acinetobacter venetianus RAG-1 = CIP 110063, assembly GCF_000368585.1. GTDB lineage: Bacteria > Pseudomonadota > Gammaproteobacteria > Pseudomonadales > Moraxellaceae > Acinetobacter > Acinetobacter venetianus. The sequence continues at coordinate 1,483,873 of NZ_KB849558.1, read as the reverse complement.
ATTCCAGTCATCAATGAAAATGATACTGTTTCTACAGATGAAATTCGATTTGGTGATAATGATACGTTAGCAGCTATGGTTGCGGGTCAAGTTCATGCAGAGCTGTTGATTATTTTAACTGATCAACAAGGTATGTTTGATTCTGATCCAAGAAGTAATCCAAATGCGAAGTTGTTCTCCGCTGTTCGTGCCTTAGATGACACTCTGTTTGAAATGGCGGGTGGTGGCGGTGTGCTTGGTCGTGGCGGTATGGTAACCAAAGTCCGTGCTGCACGATTGGCTGCAAAGTCTGGCTGTCCGACGCTAATCGCAAGCGGTGAAAGTGATAATGTTTTAGCCCGTTTAATGGCGGGTGAAATGTTAGGCACTTTATTCACCACGGATAATGATCGTGTTACAGCGCATCAGCAATGGTTGGCAGCACATCTACAAACTGCTGGTCGTTTAGTGATTGACGATGGGGCAGTTGAGGCAATTAAGCTCAAACATCGTAGTTTATTGCCTGTCGGTGTGAAAGACATTCAAGGGCATTTTGCGCGTGGTGACGTGGTTGAATGTATTGATCAGCGTGGCAGTCGTGTCGCTGTTGGTCGAGTTAATTTTAGTTCAACTTCAGCCGAGCGAATCAAAGGTTTATCTTCTGAAAAAGTCTATCAAGTTTTAGGTGAAGCACGTTCTTTAGAAATGATCCACCGCGATCATATGGCAATTTATTAGGTTGCTGAAAAGAAAAAAGCTCGCATTCAGCGAGCTTTTTTTATATTTCACTCATGTTTTCGCAAATCTTGAGTGCCTGTGGTTTTAATTTTGGTAAAGCTTTTTCTTCGCCTACCATATATGGATAATCTGCAATCGATAACATTTCTAAATCTTCTTCGCTATTGCCATAGGCATAGATAAATTGATAATCAGATAGTTGATATTGCTGCATAATTCGAAACTTTTTTTGTTCACAGCTACAATCTTCTGATCGATAAGAACCTGTTAGTAGTCCATTTTTATACTCTGTTTCAGTGCAAATTAATTCAATATTTAAATACTTGCAGATATAAGTTAAATACAGATCAATTGAGGCTGAAACTAGCACAACTTGATCCCCACGTTGTTGGTGGAGTTTTAGCTGATGCAGCAAATCAGGATCAAGTTTTTTAATTAATTTTTGCGCATATTCTTGGGCTAGTTTATCCACAAAATCTAAAGGTATATCTTTAAACATGCTTTGATATAAACGTGGTCTCATCGCATGTGCTGGATATAGCTTTAAATAATAGGCTTGAATCCAAGGCAGGATTTTCAGCCCATTTTTTACAATATGACGTTTTGAAAGGGTATAGAAAATAAACCCAGTAAAGCTGTCTTTGGGATAAAGTGTTCCATCGAAATCAAATAAAGCAAGATTTATAGTTTTATTCGTTTCGCTCTTTGCATGCATGATTCATATCTTCCATTTACACGGCTAGCAAACCAATTTGTATTGTAGTCACGGCTTAATTTAGGCCCAGAAATGACGACTTGCGGCATCACCGCATACATTGGTTCTTTATTGGTTTTATTCTGATAAAGTTTTTGTAGAGCTAAATAAGTTTGCGTATCTTCAAATTTCTTTTCCTTTTCTTTTTTCAAGTCAGAGCGAATTTGTCTTGGTGTAACGAGCACGTTGTTTTGTGCAAATGCAGCGATTAGCTCTTTTTCAGTTTGGCTTTGTGTTGCTTTGATACCGCCGTCTTTGTTGTACAGTAATAAGTCACCATCCAAACTAATTTCAGTATCCGTGAGTGCATTTAACATAGACTGAAACGCAGCATTACGGCTGGAATACATGCCTGAGTTATAATCAGCAAAACGATAGATTGCTTTGTCGTAATCTGCTGGGTATTCCATCAGGCGATGAATACCATAATATAAGCCGCCATATTGGGTATAAAGATCATTACGCAATTCAGCAATGTTTCCACTTTGGCGTTTATGTTCTTTTGCGTAGTTAATATGGACTTGCATAGAACCCAGAGTGGTAATTGGATTCATCTTTTCGCCGATGTCTTGACCAACCAGCTTAGCTGCACCTGTGAGTGCACTCACATGATAGTGCTGAGACATGTAGTCAAAAATTTCACGATAAAGTAGATCAAGTTCGCGCTCAGTTTTTACTTTACGCATTTGGCTCATGTAATTATTTTCTGGTGTTGGTTGGTTTTTGAGAACATCTTCAAAATAACCAGCAACAGTTCCCCCAATCATTTCACCTAATTTTGCTTCAAACTTTTCATTTAAGCGTGTGTTGATCTCTTGAACAGCTTTTTCACCTAAACCTGGAACTGTTGGATCAGCAACAAAGTTCGACTCTTGGTCAACCACAGCAACAATACTGCATACATTTTGTTTGGTTTTTGGAATTTTTAGTTGTTCCATAATGTCGAAGATGTCCTGTGACCAAGACTGACGACCATGAACGCGAGGTGGAATGACTTTCTGAATTTGTTCAGCTTCCATTTCAGGTTCTTTATTATTTGACCACCATGAACTATCTCCACAAGCCACTAAACTGATACAAGCAGTAAGCATGCTAAGTGTTTTGATGAATGGACGAGCAGAAGAGGGTTTGTTCATAATCTGGACAGCACCGCATAAAAAGATGAGCTGAATGGGCGAATGAAGTATACTATGTTGATCAGAATTTGTAAGAAAATATATGTATATTGGTTCATATCAACTGTCAAATAATTTGATTGTTGCTCCAATGGCAGGTGTTACTGACCGTCCATTTCGCTCGTTATGTAAATACTTTGGTGCTGGTCATGCGGTTAGTGAAATGATGACTGCGGACAAAACCTTGCGTATGAGTAAAAAGAGCCTATATCGGGCAAATTTTGATGGTGAACTTGCACCTATATCAGCACAAATAGCGGGTTCTGATCCTGAACAACTTGCTGAAGCCGCACGTTATCAAGTTGCAAATGGTGCCCAAATTGTTGATATCAATATGGGATGTCCTGCCAAGAAAGTTTGTAATAAGCTTGCAGGATCTGCATTGTTACAAGATGAAGATTTAGTCGCTCGAATTTTAGATACGGTTGTTGCTGCTGTTGATGTCCCTGTAACGTTAAAAACGCGGTTAGGTTTTTTAAACGGACATGAAAATATTCTACGAGTCGCTAAACGTGCAGAACAGGCAGGTATTGCCGCATTAGCTTTGCATGGCCGCACTCGTGAAGACATGTATTTAAATACCGCGCGTTACGAGTTAATCAAACAAGTTAAAGAAACGATTCATATTCCTTTAATTGCGAATGGCGATATTGATAGTCCTGAAAAAGCTAAATATGTTTTAGATTACACGGGTGCAGATGCCATTATGATTGGGCGTGCAGCACAAGGACGACCTTGGATTTTCCGAGAAATTGCACATTATTTGAAAACAGGTGAGCATTTAGCTGCACCAGATATTGCTGAAGTGAAAGATGTTTTGTTAGGCCATTTGGCTGAGTTATATCAGTTTTATGGTGAATATTCTGGATGTCGTATTGCACGTAAACATATTGCTTGGTACACCAAAGGCTTGCGTTCTAGCAATGAGTTTCGCCAAAGTATGTATAAAGTTGAGAGCACAGTCGATCAAGCTAAAGTTGTTGAGGCTTACTTTGATCAGTTGCTTGATCAAGGTCAACGTATGAGTGATGTGCAAGTTGAACAAGTCAACTTATTAGAAATTAAATAATCTATTTTTGTTTATCATTAAAAAAGCCTGCAATTTTGATTGCAGGCTTTTTCTTACTCTAAGTGAGAGGTAATTTTCTGCAAAATTTGCAGGATCACATCAAACTCACTTTGGAGTGGGGTACTTTTCCGTGTTACCAATGCCAATGTACGGCTTGGGGCATCTTCAATCGATTTCACAGCAATATCTTCATTGAAATGAATCATACTGTTTTTTAGTGCAATTTCTGGAAGTAGGGTAAAGCCTAAATCAGAAGACACCATTTCAACGAGTGTTGGAAGCGAACTTGCTTTCAAGCGGTGATCATTTTTACGTTCGCCAACAGGACATGCGCTTAAAGCGTGGTCACGTAAACAATGACCTTCTTCAAGTAACATTAAACGCGTCAAATCAAGATCATCCAGTGAGTTTGCATTTGCTGCATTCGTGTCTTTTTTATTGTAAACAAGAAATAAATGTTCTTTGGCAATTTCTTCAACTTTCAAACTACGTGTATCAAAAGGGAGCGCAAGAACGATCATATCTAAATTACCGTGTTCAAGCTTTTCTACAATCTTTTCACTTTGTGCTTCATGTAGATGCAATTGAATTTTAGGTAACTGTTGATGAACTTCATCAAGAAGCTGAGTCAGAATAAATGGTGCAATCGTTGGAATAATCCCAAGATGCAAATCACCTGTGAGAGGTTCGCTCATCTCTCGACTCAAGCGCATTAAGTCTTGAGCATCCGCAAGTAATACGCGTGCTCGAGCTACAACTTGCTCACCGAGTGGGGTTAAGCGGACGTTTTGACGATCACGTTCAACTAGGACGCCACCTAATAGACGCTCTAACTCCATAATGCCGCCCGATAACGTCGATTGGGTGACAAATGAACGGCGCGCTGCTTCAGTAAAATGTAAAGTTTCTGACAACGTAACTAAATATGATAGCTGTCTTAATGAGGGTAATGCAGCCATAGTGTCCTAGTGTGATGATCTAAAATGATGAGCAAACAAACCGCTAAGTTGTGGAATGAAATGAGCAGGAATATCATGCCCCATTCCTTGAATTAATTCAAACTTAGCACCAGAAATCGCTTTTGCAACCGCTTTCCCGTGACTCGGCGGTAACAATCGGTCTTTAGAGCCATGTACCACCAAGGTCGGTTGAATAATATTCTTGTTCAATGGTAATAATGAACCTGTACATAATATTGCTAAAAACTGTTGAAGTACACCCGCTGGATAAAAACTACGGCGATATAATTTGCGAATAGTTTGAATTGCTTCTACTTGGTTCACATAACCAGGTGAGCCAATGATGTGAAATACTTTTAAACTATGATTTACAATTGAATCTTCATCATGCGCTTCAGGCTTACCCAATAAGCTAAATAACTGCTTAGGAAACGGAGGAGGGAGTAAGGGTTGGTTATTGCTTGTAAATAACAGACCTATTTTTTCTACTTTTTCTGGATATTTTGCAGCAACGATTTGAGAAATCATCCCACCCATTGAAGCACCTAGAATATAGGTTTTTTCTAGGCCAAGCTGATCAATTAACATGGCAACATCATCTGCCATGTCATACAGTGTATAAGGTGCACCTTGATTCGCAAGACCAAACATAAAGCGACTCATTAATTTCATGGTATTGAGTCTTTGACCTTTATGGCGAACTTTTGAAGATAAGCCGATATCACGGTTATCAAAGCGAATAACGCGAAAACCTTGATCAATTAACGATTTACAAAAGAAATCTGGCCAAAACAGCATCTGAGCACCTAAACCCATAATCAATAAGATTGTTGGATGTTCAGGATTTCCACCCATTTCTACATGTAACTCAATGCCATTACCCAAGGTAACTTTAGTTTCTTGCATAAATGGAGCATATGGTGACACGTTGAATTGTAGGGCACTGTTCATGGCATTCATTCCAAGTTGAATTATTTTTATAAACAATATTTAGAGAGTTTATTGGAAGTCATTTTACAATAAACTCTCGTATTTAAACCTTAAATTTGAGCAGGAATCAAGTCAGGTACAAGTTTGGTCAACGTTAAACGTTGTTTCCCTGCCGTTGCCCCTAACAGAACAAAACCTCTCAATGTACCAGCAGCATCAGCCGCTTTCGCAATCATACCATCATCAAATTCTTCAGTTTCCCAGTTAACATCTACATCTAATGGTGCTGGTAGAACGGTTAATGGTGCCGCTGGTGTTTTCACTGCAACTGGCATAGCAGGGTAGTGTACAGCGGTACTTTGTCCGCTAAGTGTTTTTGCTAATGCTCGTGCTTGTTGCATGATTGGCATTACAAATGGAAGTAATGTTCCATTGACTTCAGCACAGTCACCCACTGCGTAGATATCAGGTTGATTGGTTTCTAATAATGTATTGGTAATGATACCGCGGCTAGTTTGAATATCTGCTGATTTTGCTAATGCTGTATTTGGTTGTAAACCAATGGCTGAAAGTACGATATCTGCAACTAAAGTTTGACCGTTTGCCAATGTTACAGCGTAGTCTTCACCATCATTAATTTTAGTTACTTTTTCAACTGTTGTAGAAAGGGCAAATTTAATGCCTGCTTGTTCTAAGTTGGTTTGAAATGCCTCTGCAACGTGGTTTGGTAATAAACGACCTAATGGTTGTGGTGCTAAGTCAATGACCGTCACATCATAGTCACTATGCAATAAATCATTGGCAAATTCGCAACCAATTAAACCAGCACCTAAAATAACGACACGCTTATCTTTACGTTTTGCAAGATTTTCTCGGAAAGCACGATAGTCAATCAATGAGTTCACAACATGAATATCATCACTGCCATCACCCGCAATCGCAAGACGAATTGGGTTAGCGCCTACAGCCAAAACAAGTTTTGAATAGGGTTGAGTGATTGTCTCACCATTTTTTTCTAATATTAGCTCATGGCTTTCAGCTTTGATTTCTTTTACCCACGTTTCTGCTTCGATACGCATATTTAACTGGGTTGCCATTTTTGCTGAGTCACCTAAAGCAATTTGTTCAGGCGCTTTATTTCCGGCAAAAGCATTGGATAATGTTGGTTTTGCATAATTTACCGCATCATCCGCACAGATCATAACAAGTTCTTGTTCAGGGCTGAGTTTGCGAAATTCTCTTGCAACGGTATAACCAGCCATACCTGATCCGATAATGACGATAGGATGCATGATATTCTCCAATATTTTTCCATTAATAAAACAAATGATAAGAAAAAAGACCATGATCATTATCATGGTCTTTTAGAATGATTTAGATTTCGACCATTTCAAAATCAGCTTTTGAAACGCCGCAATCTGGGCAAGTCCAATCATCAGGGATATCTTCCCATTTAGTACCTGCTGCAATGCCGTCTTGTGGCCAACCTTCTGCTTCGTCGTAAATCCACCCACAAACGATACATTGATATTTTTTCATGTGACTCTCCAAACTGATAGGTATGCTCAAGTTGCCTTTCAGTAAAACTATTCCATAATGTCGTTATGATCGCAGCAATAGAACTAACTTGTGTTGATCAGGAGTTAGATTTTTACGCAGAACGACATTTAAGTAAAGCAAATGCAAGAGTTTAATCATTTATGTAAAAAGTGATATGGCAATTTCAGCTGAAACTCTTGTTATTTGAGCAATTACTCTAATTTTTTGTAAAATAATTTTTGCTATATCTTAAAAAAATCAGTAAACGTATAGATATAGTATGAATAAAAAATAAACATTTGAAACTGTATTATCATGGGGTATTAGAATAATTAAGGAATGTAATACATGGAAACTTTATCTTTTAATATAAAAATCTATGCCTCCAGACAGAAAGTTTGGGATGTTTTATGGACACCTGAGAGCTATGAAACTTGGACAAAATTTTTTGCTTGCAACTCGACGATGCAATCAGACTGGAAAGAAGGTGGAATAACTTATTTCTATAGTGGAGAAGGTGATGGGATGATTTCGACGATAGAAAGCTTAAACGAACCACAAGAAATGATATTCAAACATTTGGGAATGATCAAAGACGGTAAAGAGGATACTGAAAGTGATGAGGTTAAAGCTTGGTCAGGAGCTTTGGAAAAGTATTTATTATTCGATTTGGATGGTATTACACAACTTCATGTTGAAGTTGATATACAGCCTGAATATGCAGAATTTATAAATAAAGGCTTTGATCAAGGGCTTGCCATGGTTAAGCATTTGGCTGAAAAATAATAAAGAGTCTGTTAATTTTTGATGGAGTAAAACGAGCCTATAACCTTTGGGAATTGATAATGATTTGTTTTTTTCTCAATTGTCTAGCTGAAACGATACGAAAATCGGTTGTTATCTGCTATCCTATGCGACTTCATTTTTACTTAGCTCGAGGCAGAGATGACGCAACAAAACGCTCAATCGACTTCTGAACAAACTCTTTCCGAAAACGATTTAATCGCACAGCGTCATGCCAAATTAAAGCAAATCCAAGAGACTGCCAAACAAAACGGCAAGAGTCCTTGGCCAAATACATTTAAGCGTGAGCATTATACTGCTGACCTACAAGAACAATTTAAAGATCAAGACAAAGCACAAATCGAAGGTGCTGAAAAAGTTTATGTAAAAGTTGCTGGTCGTGTCATGTTAAACCGCGGGTCATTTATTGTGATCCAAGATATGACAGGTCGTATTCAACTTTATGTAGACCGTAAAGGTTTACCAGTAGATGTTTTAGAAACGATCAAAAGTTTAGACCTTGGTGATATTATTGCTGCTGAGGGTTATATTGGCCGTTCAGGTAAAGGTGACTTATATGTTCACCTTGAAGGCTTTGAACTTTTGACAAAGTCTCTACGTCCTTTACCAGATAAGTTTCATGGTTTAACGGATACTGAAGCGAAGTACCGTAAACGTTATTTAGATTTAATCGTAAACGAAGAAACAAGAAAGACATTTGAAATTCGTGCCCAAGTGGTTGCAGGGATTCGTGCATTTTTAAGTAATGAACGTTTCATGGAAGTTGAAACGCCAATGATGCATGTGATTCCTGGTGGTGCTTCCGCAAAACCATTTGTAACGCATCACAATGCACTAGATATGGAGCTTTACTTACGTATTGCACCTGAGCTTTATTTGAAGCGTTTAGTGGTTGGTGGTTTTGAGCGTGTTTTTGAAATTAACCGTAACTTCCGTAATGAAGGTGTTTCAACACGTCATAACCCTGAATTCACAATGATTGAATTCTACCAAGCGTATGCTGATTATAAAGATTTGATGGCATTGACTGAAAATATGCTTGAGAAACTTGCTGTAGATATCTTAGGTTCAACAGATGTACCTTATGGTGATGAAGTTTATAGCTTCAAAGGTCCATTCAAGAAAATCTCAATGTTTGATGCGATTCTTGAACATAACCCTGACTTCACACCTGAAAATGTAAACGATCGTGAGTTCTTAGCTAAGTTTACTCAAGACGTATTAAAAGAGCAGGTTAAGCCGGGCTTTGGTTTAGGTAAATTACAAACGATCGTGTTTGAAGAAACAGTTGAGACGAAACTTCGTCAACCAACATTCATTACTGAATACCCTGCCGAAACTTCACCACTTGCACGTCGTAATGATGATAATCCACACATTACGGATCGTTTTGAATTCTTCATTGGTGGCCGTGAGTTGGCAAATGGCTTCTCGGAATTAAATGATCCAATTGATCAAGCTGAACGATTCCAAGCTCAAGTCGCAGAAAAAGATGCAGGCGACGATGAAGCAATGCATTATGATGCTGACTTTATCGAAGCGCTTGAATATGGCTTACCTCCAACGGCGGGTGAGGGTATTGGTATTGATCGTTTAGTGATGCTTTTTGCCAATGCACCAAGTATTCGTGATGTATTGTTATTCCCTCATATGCGTCGCAAAGACTAATTTGTCGTTGTTTAATGTCGAAAAAGCCACTTTTTAGAAGTGGCTTTTTTGTTTCTTAGGTTAAGAAATGTAATTGTTTGGTTTGAGGATTGAAATTCATGTTCAAAAAAACGATTATGTGCTCATAAATAAACTTGAGAACAGTTTGGATATGTTTCTAAAAAAATCGCTTTGCATCGCATTATTTGCTTCTTTTTCATCGACGATATTTGCGCAAGGTTTAGTGCTCAATGATGAAAATTTACGTACCGATTTAAACTGGTTAAATCAACAAGGTGTGATTCAAATCAGTACTTCGACTTGGCCTTTAAGTGGTGATGAAATCCAAAGAGCATTGTCTCAAGCACAAGTGAGCAATAACACGCAACAAAAGGTTGTGAATTCAGTGCTCAATACCTTGCAAGCGGATAACGCAACTGTGAAAGTTGGGTTACATGCTGGAACTGATCTAAAAACAGTACCTCAAGCATTTGGCGATAATCAAAAATCTCAATACCAAGCAGCAGTTGAATTCAATGCTGGTGGTGAGAATTGGGATGCTAAGATTCGTGTCAACGGTGAAAAAGATCCATTGGTTGACAATGGGCATGATGTCAATGTTGAAGGTTCATATATCGCAGGAAAATTATGGAATCAGTGGGTTGTTGCTGGTCAAATCCCAACTTACTGGGGTCCTGGGCATGATGGTAGCTTGATTCGTGGTGATGCAAGTCGTCCTGTTTATGGGGTGACAGTTCAGCGTGCTGTACAAAATGCTTTTGAAACAAAGTGGTTGTCTTGGATTGGACCATGGCAGTACCAAGCATTTGCTGGTCAATTAGATGACTACAAAGCTGTTCCAGATACAAAGTTAATAGGTTTACGTTTAACAGCACGTCCGTTCCCAGCATTAGAGTTAGGTGCTTCTCGTGCAATTCAATGGGGTGGTGAGGGGCGTCCTGAAAGCTTAAGCTCGTTATGGGATGCATTTACGGGTACTAAGGATAACGGTGGTACAGGTAAAGCTGATCCATCAAATCAAATTGCAGGATTTGATGGTCGATTATTCTTACAGCCTTTATTCAATGTCCCTGTAAGTTTATATACTCAATTTGTAGGTGAAGATGAAGCAGGTGGATTACCTGCTAAATATATGTATCTTGGTGGTGCAGATTTTTCTTCTAGCTATAAAAATATGCCATATCAACTTTATGCTGAGTGGGCTGATACACGTACTAACGGAAAAGCTCAAGGGATTTCGTATAGCCATACCACTTATAAAGATGGTTATTATCAGCATGGTTTCCCGTTAGGACATGCGATGGGTGGTGATGGTCAGATGTATTCTGTTGGTGGTGATATTCGTTTTGATGTAATGAATCGTCTTAGCGGAAGAGTGATGTATGCAAAAGTAAGTCAGACTCAACGAGTTGAAGATAATAATGCTGCATTCCCACAAGCAGATACGATTAAAGGTTTGGATGTTACGTGGACACATTATTTAAAACCTACGATTCCATTGAAAATTAATGGTTGGGTAAGTGACTCGGATGTAAATGGCAATGATGGCGGTGTTTCTGTCGGTGTTGAAATTCCATTAGAACGTAATATGTTCCGATTCTAAGATATGAATAAAAAAGAAGCCTGAAGGCTTCTTTTTTATTGTCTTAAATCATGTGAAATAAGATGTAAATTTTATCTCATCATAAAGATGCATATCATAATTTTGCATATTTATATGAAAAAACAAGCTAAAGAAGTCCGTCTAAATTATTATAATGAATAACCTTTACTGGATTATTCATTAACTTCTAGTAAGAACCTTGATATCACGAAAAATTGGAGTTGTTATGGCACTCGTTCCTCCACACGGTCTTCCAAGTGGTGGTGTAAGACCACTTATAGATTTTATGGGTAACATGAATAAAGGAGGAAGCCTACATGACTGAAAATAGATTAACTCACCTCAAACAACTTGAGGCGGAAAGTATTCACATCATTCGTGAAGTAGCGGCTGAGTTTGAAAATCCTGTAATGCTTTACTCAATCGGTAAAGATTCTGCGGTTATGTTACATCTTGCATTAAAAGCATTCTATCCAGCAAAACTTCCATTTCCTTTATTGCATGTTGATACAGGTTGGAAGTTCAAAGACATGATTGCATTTCGTGACAACATGGCGAAAACACATGGCTTTGATTTGATCGTACATCAAAATGTTGAAGGCCGCGAAGCGGGTATTAATCCATTTGATCATGGTAGTTCTAAATATACAGATATCATGAAAACACAAGGCTTAAAACAAGCTTTGGATAAATATCAGTTTGATGCTGCATTTGGTGGTGCTCGTCGTGATGAAGAAAAATCACGTGCTAAAGAACGTGTTTATTCATTCCGTGATAGCAAACACCGTTGGGATCCTAAAAATCAGCGTCCAGAACTTTGGAATCTTTACAACGGTAAAGTAAATAAAGGCGAAAGTATTCGTGTGTTCCCTTTATCTAACTGGACTGAGTTAGATATTTGGCAGTATATCTATTTAGAAAATATCCAAATTGTCCCTCTTTATTTCTCTGCTGTACGTCCAGTGGTTGAGCGTAGTGGTACGTTGATCATGGTAGATGATGAACGTATGCGTTTGAAAGAGGGCGAAGTTCCACAAATGAAATCAGTACGTTTCCGTACACTTGGTTGCTACCCATTAACAGGTGCAGTTGAGTCTGAAGCGGATACATTACCTGAAATTATCCAAGAAATGCTTTTAGCAACAAGTTCAGAGCGTCAGGGTCGAATGATTGATCATGATGAGGCTGGCTCAATGGAAAAGAAAAAGCAGGAAGGTTATTTCTAATTTCCTTAAGCGAATCCCTCTTTAAAGAGAGGGATTTAGGGAGATGAAAACCGATTTCTAAAGAATATGTGGAGTTTTGAGCAATGTCTCATCAATCAGATCTTATTAGCCAAGATATCTTGGCGTATTTAAACCAGCATGAAAATAAAGACTTATTACGCTTTTTAACATGCGGTAATGTAGATGATGGTAAAAGTACTTTAATTGGTCGTCTTCTTTATGATTCTAAACTGATTTATGAAGATCAATTGCAAGCGGTTACCCGCGACAGTAAGAAGGTCGGTACCACTGGTGATGCACCTGACCTTGCTTTACTTGTAGATGGTTTACAAGCTGAACGTGAGCAAGGTATTACTATTGATGTTGCTTATCGTTATTTCTCAACTGAAAAACGTAAGTTCATTATTGCTGATACACCAGGGCATGAGCAGTACACGCGTAACATGGCAACAGGCGCATCGACTGCTGATCTTGCGATTATCTTGATTGACGCGCGTTATGGTGTCCAAACACAAACACGTCGTCATTCATTTATTGCAAGCTTGTTAGGTATTAAAAATATCGTTGTTGCGATCAATAAAATGGATTTGGTCGAGTTCTCAGAAGCGCGTTTCAATGAAATTCAAGTTGAATACGATGCATTTGTGAATCAACTTGGCGATCGTCGTCCTGAAAATATTTTATTTGTTCCAATTTCTGCACTGAATGGTGATAACGTCGTTAATCCATCAGCAAGTACGCCATGGTACAAGGGTGAAACCTTGATGAGCATTCTTGAATCAGTGGAAATTAAGCGTGAATCGAACAAACAGGAATTCCGTTTCCCTGTTCAATATGTGAACCGTCCTAACCTTGATTTCCGTGGTTTTGCTGGAACAATTGCACTAGGCGAAATTCGTGTTGGCGATGAAATCGTTGCATTACCATCAGGCAAGAAATCAACAGTAAAAGAAATTGTTACTTTTGATGGAAATCTTGAACAAGCTGCTGCGGGTCAAGCTGTTACATTAACGCTCAATGATGAAATCGATATTTCTCGCGGCAACGTACTTGTACGTGCTGGTGAGCAACCTTTGATTTCACGTAGCGTTCGTGCTTCTGTGGTTTGGATGAATGAACATCCTTTAGTAAAAGGGAAGTTGTACAACGTAAAAATTGGTACGCAAACGGTTCCTGCTAAAGTCACTGCAATTAATTTCCGTGTAAATGTTAATACACTTGAGCATACTCAGGTTGAAGAACTTGAACTGAATGCGATTGCTGATGTTGTGGTTGAGTTCGATGCACCAGTTGTATTCGACCAATATCAAGACAGCCGTTACACAGGCTCATTTATCTTTATTGATCGTTTAAGCAACGTGACTGTCGGTGCTGGTATGGTTGAAGCAGCAGTAGAATGGACTGCACACAGTAATCCTGTGACTGCGGAAGATCGTGCTGCTCGTTTAGGGCAAAAGCCTGCAGTGATTGGTGTGTCTGCACAGTTAATCGAGAAAGCTCAGGCTTTGGAAAGCTTATTGATTCAACAAGGTGTGGTTGCGATTGCAAAAGCCAATTTAACGGCTGAGCAAATTGCATTGTTACGTGAAACAGGTGTGGTGGTTATTACGACAACTGTTGAAGGTACAGATACGGAAATTGCCGCTGAAACGGTTGAAGAAGCCGCTGAAAAAGTGGTGGAACTGGTTCGTCTTTAATTGATCGAGTCAATTGAAAAAAACCCGCTTAGGCGGGTTTTTTATTTTTGAATTAGACATTTTAGAATGCATTTTTAGATAATTTAAAAATATATTCTTGAATATCTTTTGGATAGTTGTGGATTAAAGCGATAAGCATTTGTTTATCACCTTGATATAAAGCACGGGTTGCTTCTTCATAATTAGGCATATCGCCTAACATTGCAGACATAAAGCGATCAGTGGCTTGTTTTGCCAGCATCTTATTGCTTTCAGAGTTTGGATCATCCAGTTCTTTATCGATCAGTTTGCGAATAATCGCAGAAGCACTGGCACTCTGCTGGTCTAGCCAATCCCAGTGCTTTTTCTGTAAGGTGATTTCTCGAGAAATTACCCCAAGTTTCGGGCGTCCAACTTTTTTAGTTGGTTCAGGTTCAGCATATCGCTCACGAATTTCTTGTTCAGAGCCAGTGTAATCAAAATCAATTTGCCTGCCATTTTGATCATTAAAAATCAAAATATTTTCAGTCGTTTCTTGAAGTTGTTTAATCTTTAAGATGAGTTCCATCATTTCACCACTTGCAAGATAGCGATCACCTGAAAAAGCGGTATAGGTTGTTGAACTATTCATATTCTAAAAATCTAATTTTATACGGGTAAAATAATATTATCAGGGTAAAACTATTTTTGCAAATCCTACTGTAGGATAGACGCCATTCATATTATTTTTTTTATGATGAATAGAGCAAATGAATAGATTGAAAGTTAGTAAGCGAAAGATGCAATTTTAAATTTTTATTCTGCTTTGATAGGGCTTTTATGAGACAATATCCTTTCATATTTTTTGTATTTGGACTCCCATGACTGATTATTCTCCAGAATCTTTAAGCGATATCGAAGTTTTAGACATTTTACAGTCTATGAAAAAAGATGTGCTTGATAGTGAAGCAAAAGAGATAATTCGTAATGGTGGGAAAGCTGGGCGTCAAGAATCACACAAACAAGCTTTAGTAGCGCTAAATACAAGTTTCGAAGAGAAATTTGTTGAAGCTGTGACCCTTGCTTTGGGGTTAAATGCGGGGCAGGCGAAAAAAATACGTTATAAGAAAGATCGTGTTCGTATCTTGAAAGTACGTGGTATTGATTATCTTGCGATTGATGGTGCGGAAACGGCACAAGTGTTGTCTCAAATTGCACAGGCAATTACGCGTGAAGATGCAATTGTGACAGAAGGCTTACACAATATTTTTCCATTTTGGAAAGAAGGCTGGCCGATGGTACAATTTGACAATGCTTATAAAATCTTGGCTGAAGACATTTCGATCCACTACCAAGCAACTTTAGATCAGCTTATTGCTTTATATGGTGGAAATTAATTTCTATTCAAGTTTAGAATGATGTAAATCAAATCATTAAAATAACAAGGATGTTGGCTTTATGAATCAACAATTAGAATTACCGCAAGAGGCGTTACAAGCATTGCGATCGGGGCAGTTAATTGAGGCAATTAAAATAACTCGTGAAAAAACAGGACTTGGTTTAAAAGAGTCAAAAGATTTAGTTGATCAATATTTAAATGATCATCCTAATGAACAATCACATTTACAAGAACAGTTGGCACAACGTAGTCGAGGTGGACTTAAGTTCGCTGTGTTTATGTTCTTGTTGATTGCGATTATCGCTTGGATGATATGGAAATAATAAAAAGCACAATTAAATTGGGCTGTTTATTTATTCAGATGAGGTTGTCGTTTCGGTTTCTTGACTCGGTAAAATCTGAGTTACAAGTAATTGGTCAATTTTATAATGATCAATATCGACAACTTCAAATTTAAAGCCTGCATATTCTACAGCATCGGCTGGGCGTGGAATTTTGCGAAGACGATACATGATAAAACCTGCGATGGTTTCATAATTTTCATTTTCAGGGAATTCTTCGATTTCTAAAACATGTTTTACATCTTCGATAGGTGTACTACCATCAATTAGCCATGAATGATTATCACGTTTAATGATCTGTTGCTCTTCATCCATTGGTGTGACCCAGTCACCCATCACGGTAATCATGATGTCACTCAGCGTAATTACACCGACAACCAAAGCGTATTCATTGATAACAACAGCGAATTTCTCTTTAGTTGAACGGAAACGATCCAGTAACTCGGATAAAGTCAACGTATCTGGAATAATCAGAACATTGCGAATCGTTGATTCATTTAACTGGGTAAATGATTGATTATTCAAAATACGAACTAAAATATCTTTGGCATCGACATAGCCAATCACTTGATCAATATGTTCGTTACAGACTAAAAACTTTGAATAAGGATATTCGGCAAGCTTTTGACGGATGCTTTCCTCGGGTTCGGTCAAGGTAAAGAACACAACATTTTCGCGTGTTGTCATACTAGATGGAACAGTTCTTTCTTCAAGCTCAAATACATTTTCAATAAAATGATGTTCTTGTTTTTGCAGAACACCAGCTTGAGCACCTGCATCCATCACCGCTGAGATATCATCAAAGGTAATATTATCATCACGAATTGTATTAACTTTAAACAGACGAAATAACAGGTTCGCTATTGCATTAATTCCCCATGCAAGTGGCTTACAAATTTTGATAAAAACTTGAATCGGTTCAATGACACTAATAGCAATTTTTTCAGGGGCGATCATTGCCAAGCGTTTTGGCATAAGATCAGCAAATAAAATGAAGAGCGATGTTACCAATGTAAATGACAGTGCAAAACCAATGGTTTCTAGCCAAGGGCCTGCATAAAACTGTTTGATCATTTCAACGAAAAACGGACGGAACGCAGCCTCACCAAGGATACCACCCAAGATTGCGACAGCATTTAAACCAATTTGAGATGCTGCGAAAAAATCAGCAGATTGCTCTTGTAGATCTAAAACTTTTTGAGCACGAGTTTCACCAGATTCCGCTAAAATTTTTAATTTAACTTTACGAGCGCCAGCTAATGCAATTTCTGTAAGTGATAAAAAGCCTGCCGCTGAAATCAGCAGAATAATTACTATAATATTTTGGAAGAGACTCACACATCACCTGTGGTTCATCATTATTATGAATATGTTGTAACACAAAAAAGTACGGAGGTAACTAAATCCTTACCGCAGTGTAACAATCTATTCGGAAGGGGGTAGAATTTGCTGATATTTCAACAAATTCTAAGGATTTTTACAATTGGATATTTTAGTATTGTGAAAATTGAGAATTATTTATAAAAAACTCACGATTCTCTTCTTCGATCATTTGTCTTGCAACAAAGAGGATTAATTGTCTTAACCAACGATGTGCAGGATGATGATGGAGCAACGGACACCATGCCATTTTTAATTCAAATTCTGGAATATAAAATGGAGGATCTTTAATCACAAGTTTTGGATTCTGTGTTTGTAAGCGTGCCATTCGGGTAGGTAATGTTGCAATCAAATCAACATTTTGAGCCAACAGCGCTGGCATTTGATAATGGCGTGTAAATACAGAGATTTTACGACGTTGGCCAATACGTTCTAGTGCTTGATCAATCCAACCCAAACCTGCTTGTTTATCTGGATTTACACCAAATCCAACACCCATACCTGTTTTAGATACCCAAATGTGTTGAGCATCTAAATAGCTTTTCAAATTTAAGTGAGTAACTGCTGGATGTTTGTCATTTAAAATACAACTAAAGCTATCACGCCAAACTAGGACTTGATGAAAACTTTGCGGAATTTCATTAAAGCGGTTAATGGCGAGATCAACTTTACCTTGTTCCATATCTCGATAAGACACGTCACTTGGAGTAAGGAAGTCGAGTACAACATTAGGTGCTTCCGAGCGCAATGCCTTGACAAGGCGAGGCACTAAGGTAGCTTCGGCATAATCCGAAGTCATGATACGAAACACACGAGTACTGGTATAAGGTCTAAATTCGGTACGTGGTTCCAAAATCATGGAAAGGTCTGACAATGCATCACGAATACGAGGTTGTAATTCAAGTGCACGTTCAGTTGGCGTCATACCTTCTGATGATCGAATGAGCAGGGGGTCATTAAACAAATTACGCAAGCGGCGTAAGATATTACTCATCGCGGGTTGAGTAACCCCTAATTGTTCTGCTGCGCGTGTGACATTTTTTTCCCGAAGAAGTACATCAAGATAAATTAATAAATTGAGATCAACCCGCTCCAGATTCATAAAAAAAATACCGAAAATAAAATATTTAAATTGTGTTGAATTATGACATATCTCAAGGCATTTGTATAACTTAAATCCTATTAAATAAGTCCTAAAACACCGACCAACAAAGCTATTCCGTTTTGTGCTAACTTGTTTGGTTTTGAATGCCGTTAACTGTAATCTGAACAGCAGTAAACAATAAAAATAATGAATGAGAATATGGCAAAAAGTGTCAATTTAGATCGTTAACATCGATGCTGACAAAAGAATTTACTGTTTAAAATTAATACAAAATCTTTGATGGGTGATTCTATGTTGTGATTATATTTTTAATAATAGTTTATAATTAACAATATCTTATGGTTGTTTATTTTTTGTGTCACATCATCTTTTTATATGTATTTCAAAAAAAAATACTGAAAATTACCTTAGGATATTGGATTAATCTCTTGGCAAAGACTAAGCTGTGCAACATATTGATGAAGTGCTTGAAATCTAGCCTATAAAAAAGCATGGTTTTATTGCGATCGTTCGATGCCAATCCTCAAAAGGAATATATCATGTCTACATATTTAACAGCGATTGATGCAATTCGCGAATTAAAAGCAAAATTCGGCAACACTTGGCGCGATATTAGCCCAGAAGATGCTGCTCGTATGCAAATGCAAAACCGTTTCAAAACTGGTTTAGATATTGCTAAATATACAGCTGCGATTATGCGTCGTGATATGGCTGCTTATGATGCTGACTCTAGCAAATATACTCAATCATTAGGTTGCTGGCACGGTTTCATCGCACAACAAAAAATGATTGCGAACAAAAAATACTTCGGTACTACTGAACGTCGTTATATCTACCTTTCAGGTTGGATGGTTGCTGCACTTCGTTCAGAATTTGGTCCACTTCCTGACCAATCTATGCATGAAAAAACTTCTGTTCCTGCATTAATCGAAGAAATCTATACTTTCTTACGTCAAGCTGACGCGAAAGAATTAAACGATTTATTCCGCGCTCTTAAAAAAGCTCAAGAAGCTGGTGATACTGCTAAAGCTGCTGAAATCACTGCTCAAATCGATGGTTTCCAAACTCACGTTGTGCCAATTATTGCTGACATCGACGCTGGTTTCGGTAACGAAGAAGCGACTTACTTACTTGCTAAGAAAATGATCGAAGCTGGTGCTTGTGCGCTTCAAATCGAAAACCAAGTATCTGACGCGAAACAATGTGGTCACCAAGCTGGTAAAGTAACTGTTCCGCACGAAGACTTCATCGCTAAAATCCATGCATTACGTTATGCATTCTTAGAAATGGGTCTTGACGACGGTATCATCGTTGCACGTACTGACTCTGAAGGCGCTGACTTGACTCAAAAAATCCCAGTGGTTAAAGAGCCAGGCGACATCGCTTCTCAATACATCAGCTACTTAGACACAGTTGAAATTGATATTGCTGATGCTCAAGAAGATGAAATCTTGATCAAACGTAATGGTAAATTACACCGTCCTAAGCGTTTAGCTTCTGGTTTATATCAGTTCCGTCCAGACACTCAAATTGACCGTGTTGTACTTGACTGTGTATCTAGCCTTCAAAATGGTGCTGATCTTCTTTGGATCGAAACTGCAACTCCAAACGTTGAAGAAATCGCTCACATGGTTAACCGTGTACGTGAAACAGTTCCAAATGCTAAGCTAGTTTACAACAACAGCCCATCATTCAACTGGACGTTAAACTTCCGTCAACAAGCTTACGATCGTTGGGTTGCTGAAGGTAAAGATGTTTCTGCTTATGACCGTGCTAAATTAATGAGCGCTGAGTACGACAACACTGAATTAGCTGCTGATGCTGATGAGAAAGTACGTACATTCCAAGCAGATGCTTCTCGTGAAGCGGGTGTGTTCCATCACTTGATCACACTTCCTACTTACCACACTGCTGCTCTTTCTACTCATGAGCTTGCACAAGGTTACTTCGGTTCTGAAGGTATGTTGGCTTATGTTGCTGGCGTACAACGTAAAGAAATCCGCGGTGGTATCGCTTGTGTTAAACACCAAGCAATGGCTGGTTCTGACATCGGTGATGATCACAAAGAAATCTTCTCTGGTGACAACGCTCTTAAAGCGCACGATGATGCTAAAAACACAATGAACCAATTCGCTGCTCACTAAGCGATTGATTCAAAAAAACCCTGCTTATGCAGGGTTTTTTATTGGCTTAGTAGAAATAAAAAAGCTCACCTTTATTTAGGTGAGCTTTCTATTAAACTTTATTCAGCTTCTTTTTTAAGCTCATATTTTTCTGCTAAATCACCTGTAATTTCATTTCCTTCCATATCAAGTGCTTTTAAATAACCTTCAGCAACGAAATATTTGCGGTTATCGCCAGTTTTATCTAGCTCGATAACAGATGTGTTGTTCGCATCGAATTGGAAGCTACCTTTACTTTCAAATGCTTTACCGTCACCTTTGCCAAGGTATGTTTCTTTTAACTCATAGGTTTTATCAGCGTTAAGTTCAAGCTCTGTTTCAATACCTTCACAATCTGCACATGGTAGAACACCTTTATAAGTGCCATTCCAGTCTAAAGAGTTTTCGGCAGTGTGAGCGCTATCAACGGCAACTGCTTCACTCGTTGCGGTTGGAGCTTGCTCTTGATTATTTTTGTTGTCTGTCTTGCTACAAGCCACTAAAAATATAGAAGCAAGAGAGAGTGCAATAATTGATTTTTTCATTTTAGATTTAACCTATTAAAAATACTTGTGTCCTAAGTTATGAAATTTAAAAAGAAAAGGGTAGTGAAGGAATGTAAGTGTTATTTAACCTTTGGTAAATCGTGAAAAAATCAATATAAATATTTTCTTAATAATGTTCATTGATTTGTAATTTTTTATTGTTAGTTTCAGGTTGTAAGGGTATTCAACGTAAACAAATAAAAGCCACGCATTCAATAAAGAAAATAAAGAAGGTAAATTATGAGTATTAATGTTTTAAATCGACTATTTTTAATAGGTGCACTCTGTGGTTATAGCGTATTTAGCCAAGCCAAGGAAATTGCGGTGATCGGTCATGCAGGTGCGCCTTCATTTGCTATTGCAAATACATTGCCTTCATATCAAAGAGCCATTAATGATGGGGCTGATTTCATCGAAACTGATATTGTTCCCACTAAGGACGGAGCACTGATTTCCATACATGAAAATGAGCTAAGTTTAACAACCAATGTGAGCAGTTTTAGCCAATTTGCAAATAGAAAAACCAGTAAGCTCGTTGGTGCAAAGTATTACACAGGTTGGTTTAGTGAGGATTTTACGCTCAGTGAAATCAAAATGTTAAAAGTACATGAACGTGGCCCAAATACACGGCCTGAAAATACAGCTTATGATGACTTATATAACGTACCTACACTGGATGAAGTGATTAATATAGCCGAGCAAAACTATAATAGAACGGGGAAAATCACCGGGATTTATATTGAAATGAAAACTCCTGCGTATTTTACAGCAGTGGGGCTTCCAGTAGAGAGTAAAGTTTTAAATACTCTTGCAAGGTACAAATATACCAGAGACATTGCACCTATTTATATTGAGGCGTTTGATCCAATCAGTTTGAAATTGGTACGTACTAAACTAAATACAACGCATAGCTCACTCAAGCGGGTGAAGTTATTACAATTACTTAATGATTTAGGCTCACTGTATGATGCTGTAAATCTTGCAAGTTTGCCTGCCTATGCAGTATATGCTGATGTGGTTGGACCGAACAAGAATGCTATTTTTAGAGTCAATTCAACGAAGGCGAGCAACTTTGTCAGTATAGCGCATGGGGTTGGACTTGAAGTGCAGCCGTGGTCATTTGCACCTGAAAATAATAATTTACCTACGGCATTTAGATGTAGCAGCGTGCTTTCAGAGAGATGCTCATCGGGATTGAAAAAACAGCTTAAAATGTTTTTTGATGCTGGTATAGATGGTGTGTTTGTAGATGATCCTGCAACAGCAAAAGAGGCGCTAGCTGAATACTAGAGATCTATAAATATTTGAAAATAAAAAGCCACTTAATTTCTTAAGTGGCTTTTTAAAATTTTGGAGCGGGAAACGAGACTCGAACTCGCGACCCCAACCTTGGCAAGGTTATGCTCTACCAACTGAGCTATTCCCGCAATATGGATGTGCATTATAGAGAGTTTCATAAAACTGTCAACTCTCTAATATGCTAAATGCTGAATTAATCAGCACGTCTCCAAATTGTTCCTTGGCGAGTATCTTCTAAAACCACACCTTGGTCTAACAAAGATTGACGAATACCGTCTGCCTTTGCAAAGTCTTTAGCTTTTTTTGCATCAACACGTTGTTGAATGAAATCTTCAATTTCCGTATCAGAAAGTGTGAGTGCCTCTTGACCAATATCTGATTTGAGAAACTCATCTACATCATGCTGAACCAAACCTAGAATGTTAGTCAGTTGGCGTAAAGTTGAATAGAGAGCAGTTGCCTGCTCAGCTTGTTCTTCTTTTACTGCACGATTTAATTCTTTATTCAATTCAAATAACACAGCCATTGCTTCAGCCGTATTAAAATCATCGCGCATTGCGTTATTGAAACGTTCAACAAAACTCTGCTCTAAAGTTTCAACAGTTTTTTGGCCGTACACTTGCTGATAGGCTTTGAATGAATGATAGAAGCGGCTCAATGCAGTTTTAGCTTCTTTTAAAGCGACATCAGAAAAGTTCACAGGACTACGGTAATGCGATGAAACAATAAAGTAGCGGATGACTTCAGGATGGAATTTTTCCATCACATCACGAATAGTGAAGAAGTTGCCTAGTGATTTAGACATTTTCTCACCATCTACATTGATGAAACCAACATGCATCCAGTAATTTACATACTGTTCACCAGTCGATGCCTCACTTTGTGCAATTTCATTTTCATGGTGAGGGAACATAAGATCTGAGCCACCGCCATGAATGTCAAAGTGATTACCTAAGCAGCAAGTTGACATCGCAGAACATTCAATATGCCAACCTGGGCGACCATTACCCCAAGGTGAAGCCCAAGCTGGTTCATTTTCTTTTGCATGTTTCCAAAGTACAAAGTCAAATGGATGTTTTTTTTCTACTTCGACATCAACACGCTCAGATGCACCAGCTTGCATATCGTCAAGTTTACGACCTGATAAGCGACCATATTTATCAAATTTAGTCACTTCAAAATATACATCGCCATTTGTTGCAGGATATGCAGCACCTTTATCAACTAGAGTGCTGATCATATTTTGCATTTGATCAATATATTCAGTTGCTTTTGGGGCTTCATCTGGTGCAACACAGCCTAAATTAGAGGCATCTTCATTCATAGCATCAATGAAACGTGCGGTGAGTTGTTGAATCGTTTCACCATTTTCATTTGCACGTGCGATGATTTTGTCATCAATATCTGTGATGTTGCGGATGTAACGTACTTTCCAGCCTTGGCTACGTAAAAAACGAATAATGTAGTCAAATGCAACCATAACGCGAGCATGTCCAATGTGACAGTAATCGTATACGGTCATACCACAGACATAGATATCGATTTGACCTTCTTTACGTGGGACAAATTCAACTTTTTTTCGTTGCTCAGAGTTATATAGAACAAAAGGTTGCATAAGGGTTTTAAACACTCTACAAAATTAGCGTTATATCATAACGTATGCACCATATTTCATAAAGTTATCAATAAAAAAAAGATGTGAGTAATCGTTGTCTATGAATAATTTCACCTTTCTAATGATGCTCAATGTTCGTCCATTTTCTACGAAATCTTATACATTTAGAAACGTGGATAACGCACACTTATGCTAGAATCTCCGCAATTCTTTTGATTAAAATCATCTACGCTTAAGTAGGTTGAGCATTATTTTGAGTCAAACTCACATGTCACAAGCTATAAATTTTCAGAAAAGTGCATTGGAAACTTTGCGTATTGAGCAACAAGCTATAGAAGTGCTTGCAACACAGATTGATGAGCGGTTTGATCGTGCATGTGAAATTTTATTGCAGTGCAAAGGTCGTGTCGTTGTAACAGGTATGGGCAAATCTGGTCATATTGGCCGTAAAATGGCGGCTACATTTGCTTCAACTGGAACACCATCTTTTTTCATGCATCCTGGTGAAGCAGGGCATGGTGATTTAGGTATGCTGGTGCGTGGTGACGTCCTGATTGCAATTTCAAACTCAGGTAAGAGTGATGAAATCATGATGTTGATGCCACTTATTAAGCATTTAGGTGTGCCATTAATTACGATTAGTCGTGATGATAAAGGGCCAATGCCACAGAATGCGGATGTTGCATTAACATTGGGCTCGGCAGATGAAGCTTGCCCTTTAGGTTTAGCACCGACTTCTAGTACCACAGCCACATTAGTTCTGGGTGATGCACTTGCTGTTTCCTTGTTGGAAGCTCGTGGATTTACCGCTGATGATTTTGCTCGTTCGCATCCTGCTGGTGCATTAGGGAAACGCTTGCTTTTACATGTGAAGCATTTAATGCATACAGGGGCAGAGTTACCTAAAGTAAAACCTGAAACTCCGATGAATAAGGTGTTATATGAAATTTCTGATAAACGTCTCGGTTTAACGACGATTGTGAACGATGAAGATCAGTTATTGGGTATTTTTACTGATGGTGATTTACGCCGAATGATTGATCATCAGCAAGGTTTTGATGTGAACTTGCCTGTTTCTGAGGTGATGACTAAAAATCCATTGACGATTTCTCCTGAAGCCCGTGCGGTTGAAGCATTGGAAAAAATGCATGAGAGAAAAATTAATCAATTCGTTGTTGTTGATGAGACCAATAGAGTCATTGGTGTCATTAGTATGCATGATCTAATTCAGGCGGGAGTAAATTAAGCCATGGCATCATATGCTTTACAAGAACAAGCACGTCATTTACAAGCTTTAGTGCTTGATGTGGATGGAATCTTAAGCGATGGCTTTGTAACACTAACGAACTCTGGTGATGAAATTAAATCATTTGATATTCGTGATGGTTTGGGCATGAAGTTGGCTCAACGAGCTGGTATGAAGGTGATTATTATCACTGGGCGTAAAAGTAATATTGTTGAAAAACGTATGTCAGACTTAGGTGTAGATCTCGTTTTTCAAGGTCGTGAAGACAAAGGCGTCGCTTTGAAAGAAGCATGTGCACAGTTGAATATTTTGCCAGAAGACTGCCTATATATGGGTGATGATTGGCCTGATCTTTCAGCTTTTGCAATTGCGGGTATGAGTATTACCGTACCAAATGGACATGAAGAAGTTCGTCGTCGTGCGCATTTAGTGACTCAAGCAATGGGTGGTCGTGGCGCGGTCCGCGAAGTATGCGATATGTTGTTAATGGCGAAAGGTGTTTACCAAGAGCTACTTGCAAAATACGTTGCTGCACCACATTAATATAGAATGAATTGCCCAAAGGTTAGGTAACCCTGTTTATGGATACCAAAGTTTTATATGTTGTCGCTGTATTAGTCGCTGCTTTGAGTGGCGGCTATTATTATTACAGTGGCAAAGCAAAAAAACTGGATGTAGATTCAGCAAAAAATATGACTTATTCGGCTCAGGGTGTTCATCTTACACAAACTGATGAGCAGGGTAATTTATATATCCGTGCTGAGATAAAACAATTACAGCAAGACATGCAGCAAAAGACTTCGCGTTTAGATCAATTAAATGCTGTGATGTATAAGCAAGGTAAACCAGATGCGACTTTTTATTCTAAGCAAGCAAATGGTTATGATGACAATTCAAAGATTGTGCTTTTAGGTGATGTGATTGCAACTAAGTTATCTGAACAGGGCAACAAATTAGAATTTCGTACTGATGAATTAACGGGTTATCCGAAAACTGGTCAACTCGAAACACAGCATCAAGTTACTGTTCAGTCTCCAAACTCTGAGTTTGTGAGCCAAGGTCTCAAAGCAAATTTAAATAATGGTCAATATGAATTTTTCAAAGTTCGAGGAAAGTATGCGCCAAACTCTTAATTCTAAAAATCGTTTAACTTTCCTAAAACAAGCAACATGCCTTGCAGCGATTGCATTATCTTCTGCTTCTAGCTTCGCTTTACCATCTGATCGTAACCAACAGCTTTCTTTAGTCGCAGATCGTGCAACATATAATGATCGGACTGGTATAACGACTTATACGGGTAATGTTGTGATTGAACAAGGAACGATGAAGCTACAGGCTGACTCGATTGTTGCAACGTTGAATAGCAAAAAAGAAATTCAGACGATTACGGCTAAAGGTCAGCTTGCTAAATTCCAGCAACAAGTTGATTCGAATAAGGGTTTAGCGCGTGGCGAGGCCCAAACTATTGTTTATAACGCTGACTCAGGCATTATTACATTGACTGGGAAAGCTTATTTATCCCAAGATGGATCAAGCATTCGTGGTAATAGTTTGAAATACAGTATGAATAAAGGTGATGTAGAAGCTCAAGGTTCTTCATCAAATCGTGTGCAAATTATTATTCCACCATCAAGCTCGAAAAGTTTCCCAGGGGCACGTGATTAATGGATCAATCAGCGCAGCAACCTCAAACGCTATGTATTAAACATTTAGCGAAAAACTATAGTAAACGTTGGGTTGTTAAAGACGTTTCGTTTACGATGCAAAGTGGTCAAATTGTAGGATTACTTGGTCCTAATGGTGCGGGGAAAACGACAAGTTTCTATATGGTCGTTGGACTGGTTCGCATGGACAAGGGTGAGATTCATTTAGATAACTTAGATTTATCTGACCTTGCGATGCATGAGCGTGCACGCAAGGGGATTGGTTATTTACCTCAAGAAGCTTCTATTTTTAGAAAGTTAACGATTTCTGAAAATATCATGGCGATTTTGGAAACACGCAAAGATTTAAATAAGCAACAACGTCAGGATCGACTGACTGAATTATTAAATGATTTTAAAATTAATCATATTAAAGATTCATTAGGCATGAGTGTTTCTGGTGGTGAGCGTCGTCGTGCAGAGATTGCACGCGCTTTAGCGGCAGACCCTAAGTTTATGTTGCTTGATGAGCCTTTTGCTGGTGTCGATCCTATTTCAGTCGGCGATATTAAAGATATTATCCAGACCTTAAAAGATCGTGGAATTGGTGTCTTGATTACAGATCACAATGTTCGTGAAACATTAGCAATCTGTGAAAAGGCTTACATCGTGAGTGAAGGTTCTGTTATTGCAGAAGGGACGCCTCAAGAGATCTTGGATAATGAGCAAGTACGTAAGGTTTATCTTGGTGATGATTTCGTTGTCTAAACTTTGACATGATTTTTAAAAGAACCTTCGGGTTCTTTTTTTATTTATACAAATGAATGGGATATCGTATAGATACATGATTTATAATTCTTTTTAATTAGTGGGTTTTAACCTATCTATTTGATTTTAATTTAATTAGAAATAAATAACACTTCAATTTTGGATCAAAAATAAACTACAAAGTGTGAACTATTTTACAAAAAACAAACAGTTAAGTAAGTGGGAATTAGTCCTTAGAGCATAGTGTTTTTCTTTTAAAAATGAGTAGAATGAATGTGCTTTTAAAACATAACAATTTGAAAAGAATATGAGCATTAAAAAAGATTTAGATGATGGAACACGGAAGTTATGTATAGATTTCAAATGGGTGATATACGCAGTAACTTTTTCAGTCCCGATTACACATGCTGCAACACCGAGTGAAAAATACCATTCCTTAAAAAACAACTTATCTCAGTTGATTGCTCCGAAAAGTAGTGATGATTTTAAAACTGCGAATATGCAGCAATTAAGCAATTTTTCGGTAAATCCATCAACCAATGCTTTGCCTGTTGTTGGAAGCGGTCGTCCAGTTGAGGTTGTCCCTGTCGCATTATGGCAGAGTCAACGCAAGTTGTTGAAAGATGCTGTACAAATTGCTGTACAACGAAATCCTGAAATCTCTCAAACACTTGCGACTTTAGCTGCTCAAAATGCCAATATCGATGTAGCTAAAGCTGGTTATTATCCACAAATAACAGGGGGAGTAAATACTGGGGATCTAACTCAGAAAACCTCAAGGGGACAACAAGTTCTCGCCTTAAATGCCACTCAAATGCTTTATGATTTTGGTAAAGTTAAATCTGGGGTAAATACAGAACAAGCCAAATTGGCAGTTGAGCAAGCCAATGTTTTAGTCAAGATTGATGATATTTCCTTAGATGTTGCTCAGACTATCATTAATATTCAACGTTATAAAAAGCTCATTCAAATTGCAGATCAGCAAATTATTGGGATTAAACGCATTCAAGAAATGGCCAATTTACGAGCCAATGCTGGGATTAGTAGCCAAGCCGATCCAGTACAAGCTCAATCTTATTTACAATCTGCACAATCCGCATTAATTGCTCAACAATCTTTACTGGGTCAATATCAGCAGCATTTAACGACGTTGCTTGGGTTCGATGCCAGCAATGTGAAATGGACAATTCCTGAGGATTTAGTTCAGCAATCAGATCTTTACGCTGCACCACAATTCAATATCATTCCTCAAATGATCGCAGCACAGGCTGGTATCATTGTTGCACGTTCACAAAAACAACAGACTCAATTAAGCCGATATCCAACATTATCTGTTAAAGGTGAGTTAAGTCAGGCATTGCATGGTGTAAATCCAAACAACAATAAAGATGGAGGATTTGATAGTGCCATTATGCTTGAAGCAAGTAGCCAATTTTATCAAGGAGGAGCAACATCATCCCAAATTCGTGCCGCTAGTTTTGCTGAAGAAGCTGCTAAAGCACAGGTAAATGCGGTGTATTTACAAGTACTCGATCAGATTCGGACTAGTCGGGAACAGATCGAAAATAAACAACGACAAATGCAGGTGCTGATTAGCCGTCAAGCCACAACTGTAAGAACGAGAGAGCTTTATCAGGAACAATATAAATTAGGAACACGCTCACTTGTTGATTTATTAAATGCGGAACAAGCAATTCACGGTGCAAATTCAGAATTAGAATCAGCACGTTATGATATTTACAACAGTATTGCTCAGTACATTGCGACCACAGGACGTTCGCGTCAAGCCTACGACTTAAATAATATTTCAATTCAGGGGTTTGAAGTTCAGCCATGATGACAAAAATAAACTATCAGCCGTGGTTACAAGCGGTATTAACTATTGCCAAACATTATCGAATAGAACCTTCAGAAGAACGTGTTCGATTACAGTTGGATTGGAATCAAAATCAAAACTTAGATGACATCTTGCTGCTAATGAGCAAGCAGGTAGGTTTGAATGTTTGTAAGGTTCAGTTTACAAATGACGTGATTAATCCTTGGCGTTTGCCAGTCATTATCGAGCTTAAAGATGGGCAAGTCGGTGTTATTGATAAAGCTGACTCAGACGGAAATGTTAGTGTCCAATTAAGTGGTGATCAGGGTTTATCGCAGAAATTTGCGGTTGGTGCACTCAAGCATATTGTTAAAGATGTATATATTCTGCGTCCTGAAAAGTCAGTTCCTGATGCACGTATTGATGAATACATCAAACCGTATGAACCGAGTTGGTTTTGGTCAATTGTGTTACAAGATTGGAAGCGATATGTCGATATTATGTTTGCCTCATTAATGGCAAATATTTTAGCTCTGGCAACGATTATTTTCTCAATGCAAGTGTATGACCGAGTTGTACCTTCACAATCAGTACCGACGCTTTGGGTTCTGGCTGGTGGTGTATTAATTGCAGCTGTATTTGAGTTCGTGTTGCGTGTTGCCCGTGTTTATCTTTCAGACATTATTGGTAAACGTGCTGATCTAAGAATTTCAGATCGGGTTTTTGGTCATGCGTTAAGAATTAAAAATAGTGAACGTTCAAAGTCTACAGGAACCTTTATTTCTCAGATCCGTGAGTTAGAAGGCGTACGTGATCTTGTAACCTCAACTACGATGGGCGCAATTGCAGATTTACCATTCTTCTTCCTGTTCTTAGTCATATTCGCCATTATTGGTGGTAACTTATTTTGGGTAATGTTACTGGTTGTACCACTCATGATTTTGCCGGGTATTTTGGTACAGAAGAAACTAGCGGAACTTGCACAAGAAGGGATGCGCGAATCTTCGATTCGTAATGCGATCTTGGTTGAAGCTGTTCAAGGTATTGAAGACATTAAGTTATTAAGAGCTGAATCTCGTTTCCAAAACCAATGGAATCACATGAATGAAGTCTCAGCTGATATTAGTATGCAGCAACGTAAGATCGTTGGCATATTGACAGCATGGACACAAAAAATTCAAGGTTTGACTTATGCAGCAGTCGTTTTAGTTGGGTGTTTTGCTGTAATGGAAGGTGAAATGACAACGGGTGCTTTAGTTGCTTGTTCGATTTTGTCATCACGTATGTTATCGCCGATTTCTCAAATCACTGGGATTTTAGGACGTTTGCAGCAAGCGAAGGTCGCGAAGAAAAGTCTTGATGAGTTAATGCAAAAGCCAGTTGATCAACCCGATCAAGCACATCTCGTACATAAAGAAGTCCTCAATGGCGACTATGAACTTAAGAATGTGATGTTCCAATATACGGAGGAGGACTCTCGTCCTATCTTGGCAATTCGTCAGCTGAAAATTAAAGCTGGTGAGAAAATAGCAATCTTAGGGCGTAATGGAGCAGGTAAGTCAACCTTGTTGCAGCTCTTGGCAGGTATGCAATCACCAGCAAATGGTTCTGTACATTTAGATAATTTAGATATTAGTTTAATTGATCCTGCGGATGTACGTCGTGATGCGGCATTGTTAAACCAAAATGCCCATATGTTCTACGGCACAATCCGTGAAAACCTAACCTTAGGTGCTCCGCTCGCGCGTGACGAAGATATTTTAAAAGCGTTAAAAGTAACAGGTGCTTTAGGATTTGTACAGGAGAAAAAAGAAGGTCTAGACCATTTGGTGCTGGAGGGTGGTGTGGGTTTTTCTGGTGGTCAAAAGCAAGCATTACTGTTAGCACGTCTTTTAATTCGTCAGCCAAACATTTTGTTATTGGATGAGCCTACTGCTGCAATTGATGATATTGCCGAAAAACAATTAATTGATCATTTAAAAAGTTGGTTATCTCATCGTACATTGGTTGTGGCAACACATCGCCGTGCCGTTTTAGAGTTAGTTGATCGTATTATTGTAATGAATGACGGAAAAGTCGTTATGGATGGACCGCGTGAACAAGTATTAAATCAATCAGCAGGTCAACAAAAACAAATTATTAAAGGGGAAGATTCATGAGCGAACAACCAGTCAATAACCGTTCAATGAATGTGACCTATAGAGAGCCTGCTTTACCGCGTGCAACACTTGTCATTTGGATTGTGTGTATTGGTTTGGCAATTTTCTTGGCATGGGCATGGTTTTTTAATTTAGAAGAAGTTTCTACGGGTACAGGGAAAGTGATTCCTTCTTCAAAAGAACAGATTATTCAGTCTTTAGAAGGTGGTATTTTAACTAAGCTCGATGTGCAGGAAGGCGATATTGTTCAGAAAGGTCAAGTCCTAGCTCAGCTCGATCAAACGCGTTTTGCTTCTAATGTCGGTGAGTCGAAGTCTTTATTGGTTTCAGCACAAGCTACAGCAGCTCGGTTACGTGCAGAAGTGAATGGAACGCCTTTGGTCTTTCCTGATGATGTATTAAAAGAACCAAAATTGGTTAAAGAAGAAACGGCACTTTATCATTCACGCCGCGAGAATTTAGAGCAATCATTAGAAGGTTATCGACAAGCTTTGCAATTGGTTCAACAAGAGTTAGTGATGACAGAACCCCTTGTTGCTAAAGGTGCTGCGAGTGAAGTTGAAGTTTTACGTTTAAAACGTGAAGCAAATGATTTACAAAATAAAATGAATGATACGCGTAACCAATATTATGTAAAAGCCCGTGAAGAATTGTCCAAGGCGAATACAGATATTCAAACGCAACAGCAAGTGGTTATGGGGCGTAGTGACAGTCTACAACGAGCAGTTTTCAAAGCGCCTGTAAGAGGGGTTATTAAGGAAATTGATGTAACAACCCTTGGTGGTGTAATTCCCCAAAATGGTAAGTTAATGACGATTGTACCGCTAGAAGACAAGCTACTTATTGAGGCACGAATTTCTCCGCGTGATATTGCATTCATTCGTCCAGGTCAAGAAGCCTTAGTGAAAGTAACGGCCTATGACTATTCGATTTATGGTGGTTTAAACGGAAAGGTAGCGGTTATATCCCCAGATACGATTCGAGATGAAGTAAAGCAAGATCAGTTTTATTACCGTGTATATATTCGTACAGACTCTGATAAATTGTTTAATAAATCAGGTAAAGCATTCGGTATTACACCGGGTATGGTTGCTACAGTAGATATTCGTACTGGTGAAAAAACAGTTATGGATTATTTACTTAAACCATTTAATAAAGCAAAAGAGGCACTCCGAGAGCGTTAATTTTGTCTATCAAAGAATCCTCGCATCATGCGAGGATTCTTTATTTCAGTCGATAAAGTTATAATTATCTTTTTATACTTATTTTTTTATTTTATGCCTTTCACCATAGCGAACACGGTTACTTTTGAAGAAGAAATTAAAAAGAGTCGTTTTCAGGCAATTGCTGAGATTGTTGAAAATGAACAACAAGTGAAAGCTTTTTTAGAAAAAACCAAAGATATCTCGACTACGCATCAGTGCTGGGCATGGAAGATTGGCCATCATGTTCGTTTTAATGATGATGGTGAACCCTCTGGAACAGCAGGAAGACCAATTCTAGCGACGATCGAAGGCAATGAACTGACTAATGTAATTGTGTTGGTTAATCGGTGGTATGGTGGTGTAAAGCTCGGCACTGGTGGGCTAGTTCGTGCCTATGGTGGTTGTGCAGGTCAATGTTTAATGTTGGCTGAAAAAATTGAACTGATTCAGAAAAAGGAAATTGTGTTTAGCTGCTTATTTAATGAGTGGGCGATTATTCAATACGAGCTTACGCAGCAACAAATTGAGTTTCAAGAACATTATACAGAGACTGGTGTTATGGTTGAGGCAAGGGTTCAGGTACATCAAATTGATCCTTTGAAATTGAAACTTCAAGATGTGACTCGCGGACGAGAAGAAATCAAGGTTGTAGAGGATCAAACACATGACGCATGATCCACTTTTAAAATATCGTGAACAGCATAAACACCGCTTGAATTATATGCCGTGGTTGTATTGGACCTTAAAACCCAAACATCGTGAATGGGCTGAAGCTTGGCAAGCTGAGTACCAAGCCTATTTAATGGAAATGGAAACAGTAGAGATTGGTCAGAACTGTTTTATCTCACCGCTCGCGCATATTTTTGCTGAACGTGGACGGAAAATAACGATTGGTGATAATACCTTTATTGCTGCCGATTGTACCTTACATGGCCCTTTAGAGATTGGTAATGAAGTTGCAATTAATCATCACTGTATTTTAGATGGTGGGCGGACTGGAATTAAGTTACATGATCAAGTTCGTATAGCTGCATATAGTCATTTATATGCATTTGATCATGGTGTGGAACTAGATCGCCCGATTTACCAACAACCCGTCACCTCTAAAGGTATTGAGATTGGGCGTGATGTATGGTTAGGCGCTCATGTGGGCATTAAGGATGGTGTGAAGGTTGGTGATCATGCGGTTGTTGGAATGAATAGTATGGTCACAAAAAATGTTGAAGAATATTCTATTGTTGCTGGAAATCCAGCGCGATTTATTCGTTATCGTAAATAGGAGTAATCATTAAAAAAGTCTCAAGAGATTCTATACATAAATTTAACCCACCATGCTTTTATCTGTGTTAAGTTAAAAATAAGTAGAAGACCTAAGGTATTAAACCTAAAGAGAGGCGAATATGAACCGCGTAATTGCATGTATTGATTCTTCACCCTGTATTGATGCAGTGGCCGAGGCTGCTGTATGGGTGGCAAGGCAAACTCAAAGAGAATTAGTACTGTTGCAAATTCTGGACTATTACCCTGCAAGTTATCATTTAGGTGAAATTAGTGGTGTGATTGGCTTTGAGAGTAATGCAATGCTACTCAAAGAGTTAGCAGAGCTAGAGCAGAAGCAAAGTGAGTTAGCACTAGATTATAGTAATAATTTACTGAAGCATATTTCAGAGCAAATTGAAAAGCAGTACGGTTTAACAAGTACCAAAATTCAAGAAAAAGGGGATTTTCTTGAACAAAGCTTTAATATTTTAAATGAGAATGATGTTGTGATTATTGGGCGTGTAGGGGAGCGCGCTGCTGAAAAAAATAAACCGATTGGGAGTAATGTAGAAAACTTTATTCGTGGTGCAAACTGTACTGTGATTACGGTTGGTGAGCATTTCTCTCCTCCTAGACGATTTATCTTCGCTTATGAATATTCTCCAACCTGCCAAAAGATGCTGCAACGGATTGCCCAAAGTGATTTGCTAAAACAATTGCAATGTCATTTGCTCTATGTTGGTGATCATCCTGAAATGTTGACTGAACCTGAAAAATACTTAAAAGATGCAGGACTAGAGGTCGTGACGATTTATCGTTACGGTGATGTCGCTCAAAATATTCTTGAATATCAAAGGGAACATGATATTCAGTTGATTGTACTTGGTGCATTTAGCCATAGTAAGATTCATCAATTTTTCTTAGGCAGTATTACGACTACAATCTTCAGGAATGCAAATGTTCCATTATTAGTCGCTAAGTGATTCATTTTATTCCATATAGTTATCCGCAATAACTGTGGATAACTATATGGAAAAGCAATGCAGATATATATAATTATTTGATATTAAAAGACTAAAAATAAAAGATTATTTTTTGATCGCTATTTTACAATGGCAATTGCAAAGCCATCATGACCCTTTGAGCCGACTGTTTGCAGTGCAGTACATGACAAAAGTTGTGGATGATCTTTAAGTGCACTGAAAGCATCGCGAATACCTTCAATACTTGGTTTTTTATTATTTTCATCCAAAATTGCACCAGCACGAATCACATTATCAAGGACAATAATGCTGCCTGAGTGTGTAAGTTTTAAACTCAACTCAAAATATTCACGATAACTTTGTTTATCCGCATCAATAAAAATCAGATCGAATGGTTCAGCGCCATCTGCGATCAATTGCTTCATGATATCTGCGCCACGACCTTTTTTAAGCTCGATATTAGTTGGCATATTGGCATAGTCAATATTTTCTTGAGCAATGATCACATGGGTGTCTCGACCTTCAACAGTCAAAAGATAACCATCTTCAGGAAGTGCTTTGGCTAACCAAATTGTGCTGTAAGCACCAAAAGTTCCAAGTTCCAATACACGTTTACATTGATTCATCTGAATCAACATTTGTAAGAACATGCCTTGATTAGGCGCAACAGCCAGATGGTTAGAAAAACCTTGGTTGTCGGTATTGTCTAACGCATGTTGAAGTCTTGGATCTGTGGGAATTAAATGTGAATTGATATATTCATCAATGTCGGTCCACATTTGTTGCATAATCAAGTTTACCTATGAATCTGTTAGCTGCATTTTAAACATTTATAATCAGAGTGCAATTTGATTGACCAATTATTCGTGTTCATCGAAATAAAAAAGAGATCTTGATGATCTCTTTTTAGATAAGTTTTCTATGCACTACGCTTTAGAAGTTACACATTGAACTGTTACGGGTCAAATCAGGACCCCAAGTACGATAGCCCTGAGTGTCTAGATGAATTTGACCTGAACTATATAAGCCAATACCTAAATCTAAACTTTGGCCATGTTGTATCCAGAATTGGCATAGCTTGAATTTTGTTTGTTCGATATATGCATAGTCCTGAGGTTGTGGATATTCAGGTCCAATCCGAAAATCAATCGCCGAGTTAAATAAGTGTTTTGACGAACTTGCGCCGCCTGCACATTGATTCAAAGGTAAGTCACGATAAACTGAGGTGACTTCAAAATCAGTCAAAATCTTTGCTGCAATTAGATATTTAAAGACACGTAAAGTTGATAGAGAATTACCCCATAACTCACGATTTGGCACCATGTATTCTGAGCGACCACATTTTTGCCAATCTCTTGCCGATCTTAAAAGTTCAAAACTTGGGATGATATGCGCAACATTATTGCGCATTAAAAATTGTTCGTATTCGCGGACGCGTGCGTAGTTTTCACCTTGTCCTAACCATTGACGATAAGATGAAGGCTCGACTTTGTTTGGAATAGGGCGGGTAAAGGTTACTTGTTCTTGTGGGATGTAGATTCTTTTACCTTGATTTTGATTCATTTTAGTTGACGAGCTGGTACAACCCACCATCATCACAGGGATGATAAATAATGATAATAGACCCTGTAATTTGTTTCGCATCATAAAAAGGCAGTTCTTGATTTGGAGGCGTCTTATTTTAATGCAAAATAACGCACTAATAATGATGTAATTGCAAAGAAATGTGTGATTCAGGTATAAAAAAGACCAGTAAAAACTGGCCTTTTTTACACAATATTATTTTTCTAAATATTGTAATTTGTTTGGTTTTCCATTCCATTCTTCACGATCAGCAGGTTGTTCGCCAATTTGTGTGATGTTGTTGCCAGCCCACTTTTCAGATAACTCAGCATTGAGTTCGATAAAGACTTCTTGGCCCTCAGGTAACTCATCTTCAGAGAAAATTGCATTTGCTGGGCATTCAGGTTCACACAATGCACAGTCGATACATTCATCTGGATTGATCACAAGGAAATTAGGACCTTCATAGAAACAGTCTACAGGGCAAACTTCAACACAATCTTGATATTTACATTTAATACAATTTTCAGTGACAACGAAGGTCATGGCGACAGCTACCTAAAAATACGGTTTTTTGTTTGGAATGAGCTATTGTAGGCAAAAAAGGGGTAAACAAACAATTGCTTTTATTGATATTGTTTATTTATACATGTGAAAAATAAGTTAATTTCTTGATAATAAAGCAGATGTTGTCTTGCTTGGTTAGATTTTTCCAGAAAAATAAATAAGTTAGATCGTCAATTAAGCAAATAGTTGAAAGTGAATCTTATTTCTATTTTCAGTTAAAACTATATATTCATATATGTGCTGAAGTTAATAGGATGAGCTGGGTTAAATCATCAATGTTTAATTTTTTAGATAGCTAAGCAACTATAAGATATAGAGCATATGGATATCCTCTGGTTCTAATTCAAATAAATGCTGGTCAGGTTTTTCTAAAAGTGTCGCACCTTGTTTAAGATAAAAATCAACAGTGCGTTTACTTGGTGTTGCTGAAATATACAGTTGCTTAGCACCAAGTTGCTTCGTTGAAATGATTGAGGATTGCATCAGCTGTATGCCAATCCCTAAGTTTTGATGGTTGGCATCCACATAAAAATATTGAAGTAGTTTGGCTTCTGGATAATCAGCAATATATTGGTTTGAGACGACTTGAATCGCAACCAACCGATGTGAACTATCAAATGCACCGACACATAAAGCACCGTGTTGATGCAGCATTTTTAATAATGGCGGATCATTTTCTAAATGATATGCATCCCAATTTTTGACATCATAAAAACAATCAATGAGTTCTAATTGTAGTTTTTGTTGTAGGTACTTTTGTGTGATCAGTTCGCGCCGACTGATGTGTTGCCAAATTAAATCGAGTTCTGTGATTTCTAATTTTTTAAATTGGAGCTTGATGTCTATATTCCTTAAATGTGCAGCATAGCGAGTTTATTAATATTTATGTTCACTAAGAGTTAGCCTAGTCGAATTCAGAACAAGCCGAATACATCGACTTGTCCTAAAAATCAAATTTACGATTTTAGAGCAGCTTTTAATGAGTAAAGCTGTTCTAAGGCTTGGCGTGGTGTTAAATCATCGACATCAATTTGCTGCAATAATTCAAGAGCAGGTGATTGAGTCTCTATTTCAACTATTCGTTCAACAACTTGTGTTTCAATTTCATGTTCAACGGCACTGAATAAATCATTTTGAACACTATTCTGTAAATGCTGGTGTTGTTGCTTTTCTAGAATTTTTAACCGTTTCTGCGCCTCTTTAATAACATTGGCTGGAATACCTGCCAACTTAGCAACTTGCAAACCATGACTTTGACTTGCAGGTCCATGTTGAACTTTATGTAGCAGAATAAGATTGCCATTTAACTCTTGTGCAGTCACATGATAGTTATCAATTCCGGCTTCACTTCCAAGTTCTGTCAGTTCAAAATAATGCGTCGCAAATAGGCATAAGCACTTCACGCGTTTCGTCAGATCAACCACGCATGCCCAAGCTAAAGATAGACCGTCATAAGTACTAGTGCCACGACCAACTTCATCCATCAGTACTAGAGATTGACTGGTTGCATGATGAAGAATTTGAGAGGTTTCTGTCATCTCCACCATAAAAGTTGATTTACCTGTAGATAAATCATCGGCTGAACCAATACGAGTAAAGATTCGGTCAATTGAACCAAGCTTGGCTGATTTTGCAGGAACAAAGCTTCCGCAATAAGCAAGTAAACTGATCAATGCAGTTTGACGCATAAAGGTTGATTTACCGCCCATATTGGGGCCAGTAATAATCGCCATACGATGCTGACTATCTAAGAACGTATCATTTGGAGTAAATGGGGCTTTATTCAGAGCTTCAACTACAGGATGGCGACCTGCTTGAATCTTAATTCCTGTCTCTGGGGTGAATTCAGGTCTTGCCCAATTGTTAAGTCGAGCTTGATGTGCGAAGTTGGCTAATATGTCGATATTTGCAATAGCTGCGCTCATCATTTGTAAATGCGCAATATTTTGGCGTAACTCATCTAGAAGTGATTCAAATAAAAGTTTCTCACGGGCGAGGGCACGGGATTCACTTGAAAGCACTTTGTCTTCAAAACTTTTGAGTTCGGGTGTGATATAACGTTCAGCATTTTTAAGCGTTTGACGGCGTATATAGTCAGCAGGAGCTTGTTCGGCCTGTGCGCGAGTGAGTTCGATATAATAGCCACTGACACGGTTGTAACCGATTTTTAATGTATTAATTCCTGTACGTTCACGCTCTTTAATTTCTAGATCAATCAAGAATTGTCCAGCATGGTCACGAATTTTTCTTAATTCATCTAATTCGTCATCATAGCCTTCTGCAATTACATTGCCATCACGCAATAATACAGGTGGATTTTCAACAATTGCATCCATGAGATGTTGATGCAAACTCTTAAAATCACCTAATTCATGATCTAATTGCATCAAAAGCTTAGAGTTTTGCGTTTTTAATACAGGAGCTAAAGCGTGTCTTAAAAATGGAATTTGTGCACAGGCTTGGCGGAGTTGTACTAAGTCACGCGGACGGGCACTACCTAATGCAACTCGACTGAGTACACGTTCTATATCGCCGATTTCTTTAAGTACCAGACGGACTGGTGCTTCGTGATAACCTTTTAATAATTGTTCTGTGGCATCCAGTCGAGCATCTAAAATTGCGGTATCTCGAAGAGGTTGCATCAGTGTACGACTAAGCAAACGTCCACCCATCGCAGTCTGACAATCATTGATCAATTGAAATAATGACGTTCCATGTTCAAATAAAGGCTCGATAATTTCTAAATTACGACGAGTAATCGGATCAAGCGCAATAAAGTCGGTGCTTTGCTCAATCTGAATTGAACGAATATGTGGTAATGCCGTTTTTTGAGTTTCTTTGGCATAATGGATTAAAGCTGCCGCGGCTGCTTTTGCCAAAGGATAAGGGTCTAAACCAAAACCAGACAAAGTTGACACAGAGAGCTGATCACATAAGGTTTTTTGAGCATTATTTAAATTGAAATCAACATTTGGACGCTTAGTTACAGGGCAATCAAGATTTTTCTTAATTTGTTCAATAATATTTTGATCAACTAAATCTTCATCTATCAAGATTTCGCTCGGCATTAAACGAGCCAGTTCAATCGGAAGTTGCTCTGGTTTATAGTTTTGTTGTTGAACTTTAAAAATACCTGCACTGAGATCAAGCAGTGCAAAACCGATTTGATTTTGCTGAATGCAAAGTGCGACTAAGTTTGATGATTGATAACTCGTTAACAGAGCATCATCTGTGAGTGTTCCAGGTGTTAGGATACGAACAACTTTACGTTCAACTGGACCTTTCCCAGTCACTTCACCCACTTGTTCACAAATCGCAACGGTACGACCTGCTTTTACTAAACGAGCTAAGTAGCCTTCAGCAGCATGATAGGGAACACCAGCCATAGGGATAGGTTCACCATTTGCTTTACCACGATGAGTGAGAGTAATACCTAAAAGTTTTGCTGCTTGGTGTGCATCATCAAAGAATAATTCATAAAAATCACCCATACGATAGAACAATAATGCATGTGGATAATCCATTTTGACCGTGGTGTATTGCTGCATCATCGGCGTAAGAGATGAAAGATCAGCCATAACTGTGTCACTTTTCATGCGTGTTAAATCCTTAGGTATTGATGAAACTTGAAAGTATTTGGTTTATTAGAAAGCCAATACAAATAAAACAATGGGAAAGTATAACGATCTTGGTTGTCGTAAGTGAATCAACAAAATGAAAGCAGTTGTAATGCATTCCCAACTCGTAGCATCTTAACAAAACAAGGTTCATTCACAAAAAGGAATCCTAATAGAGCTGAATAAATAATCAGCAAAGTATTGAGTATATTTCCCAGTCCTAGTCGGATGAGTAAAACTCATTCAACTAATACTTTTTCTCACTTTTTATTACGAATCATTTATGACATTTTATAGAGAAAATAAAAATATTTTGATTCTTGGAAGAATTGTGCACTTTTAATGAGTTAACTCTTTAATTATTTAGGAAGTTTATCTTATCCCGTGATGGGGATATGTAGGACAAATTAGGAGTGTCCATGAAAATCAAACCATTGCCCCCAATGAATAGTCTTATTGTATTTGAGGCAGCTGCACGCCACCTCAGTTTTACCCGAGCTGCAAATGAGTTGAATGTTACTCAAGGTGCAATTAGTCGTCAGATCAGGCAATTAGAGGAATATTTAGGAAAGGAATTATTTGTTAGAGCGAACCGAAACATGTATTTAACACCGACAGGATTGCAATATTATCAAACGGTTTACAGTGCTTTGTTAGAGGTGGCTAAAGCAACTGGTGAAATAAAGAAATGGCAAGGAGAACATCAAGTCACAGTAGCAACATCAAATGCAATGGCTGCATTATGGTTACTTCCTAAAGTCACAGCCTTTCAACAGCAAGAAGGTATTGATCTACGAATTTTAGCAACGGACAATATTTTTGATTTGCATAAAATGGATTGTGACATTGCCTTGTTTTATTGTCGGGTACCACCTGTTGGGATGAACGTAACGACTTTATTTCCAGAAGAAGTATTTCCAGTCTGTAGTCCTAGTTATTTAGCACAGTTTGCTGAGAATGTAACAGCCGAGGAGCTTTTTGGTCGAACGCTGCTGTATTTAGATGACTCTCAAAAGGATTGGATTACTTGGTCTGAATGGTTTGAGTTAGTTAATTATCCTGAAGTGAAGCCAAAAAATAGAGTGAATATTAATAATTATCCGATGCTGCTTCAGGCAGCAATGAATGGTCAAGGTGTTGCGCTTGCTTGGGGATCACTGGTAGATGAATATTTAGATAATGGAACTTTAGTGAGACCTGTTGAAACAGTGTTACGAACACAGGCTAATTTTTGTATGCTAGAACCATCTGATAGAGGTGTCATTCCGTCAAGCGTAAAACAATTCAGAACATGGTTATTAGATCAGTTACCCGGTCAAGTCGGACAAAAGGGACTAGGCTAATAAAGCATTTATCATTTATAAATAAAAATAAAGGGATCAAATTGATCCCTTTATTTGTTTGTATCAACTAGTTATTTAGAGCAGTTATCTTTTTCTTTGCAGAACTCAGGACGAACATGTTCAGGCATCATCATCCATGGTTGCTGTTCACGACGTAAGCTTTTAAATAATGTCACACTCATGATGGCTAAAAAGATTGCGATTGGGAAACCTGCGATAATTGATGCTGCTTGAATTGCCTTTAAACCACCTGCATAGAGCAGTACGCCTGCAATAATTGCAATCAAAACGCCCCAAACAATCCGAATCTTAATTGGGGTATCTGTTGAACCTTCAGCATCCATGTAGCATAGAACATGTGTACCACAATCTGTTGAGGTGATCAGGAACGTTGCGAGTAAAAGACACGCGATAATACTAAGAATTTGTCCCAAGGTTCCATTATCAATATTATTAAACATCGTAAATAGCGCTCGTGTATTATCCTGTTGAGTCGCTTTTACAATAGGGCCACCTTCAAATTTAGGAACGGTTTTACCTGCTTCGACTAAAGCTGCGGTTTGTTTTTCGTAAGCATGGCGAGCATCCTGCTCAACTTTGAGTGCAGAGCCACCAACAACTGACATCCAAATTGCAGTTACCAATGTGGGTACTATCAATGCACCTGCAATCAGTTCTCGAATAGTACGGCCACGCGAAATACGTGCGATGAACATACCGACAAAAGGTCCCCATGTCATCCACCATGGCCAATAGAAAGCAGTCCACCAATTTTGCCAACCAGAATCTTTTTGAGTATCACTCCAAAGGCTCATGCTGATAATGTTTTGGGCATAATTACCTGTAGATTCCAGTAAGGTATTTAACAAGTAACGTGTTGGCCCAACGATCAACAAAATGGCAATTAATATAATTGCCAAGATCATATTGAGTTCAGACAATCTTTGCATACCACGATTGATACCAATGACAACCGAAACGGTTGCAATGCTGCATAAGATTGCAAGCATCACAAATTGTAAGCTGAGACTATTGGCGAAACCAAAGACTTGATTTAGACCAGAATTAATCTGTAATACACTCATGCTCAGTGATTGAGCTACACCGAAAGCGGTAATTGTGATTGTAAGAATGTCGACGGTATGACCAATTGGGCCATAAATACGATCACCAATAATAGGATAGAGAATCGAACGTAAGCTGAACGGTAAGCCCTTTCGATATGAAAAATAGGCCAGTGCTAAAGCCGTCATACAGAAAATAGCCCAAGGGTGTAAACCCCAATGGAAGAAAGTGATTTGCATTGCCATACTGGCAGATTCATCGCTTAAATTTGAGGTAAATGGATTGCTTGCGTAGTGCCACA
Organism: Acinetobacter venetianus RAG-1 = CIP 110063; assembly: GCF_000368585.1. Classification (GTDB taxonomy): domain Bacteria; phylum Pseudomonadota; class Gammaproteobacteria; order Pseudomonadales; family Moraxellaceae; genus Acinetobacter; species Acinetobacter venetianus. The sequence goes on along the minus strand of NZ_KB849558.1, from coordinate 1,440,392 downwards.
TTGGCTCAGCAGCAGACCAAAAAACTAAGCCAACACCCATACCGCCAGAAAAGAGCATTGAGATCCATCCGACAAAGCTAAATTCAGGTTTTTCATCATCTTTACCTAATCGGATATGACCAAAGCGGCTCATCATTAAGTAGAGGAGAACACCTAAAATGATGGTTAATAACCCAAGATAAAACCATTTGACATTTTGCAATAAAATGCCAGAAACCATCTCAAAAGCTTTTCCAGCTTGGTCGGCTTGTAGAGCACAAAAGAGAACAAAAGAAATTACTAATATTTTAGAAACGACAGTCACTGTCGGATTAAGTCCTTTAAAGACCCCTGTTGTAGCACGCATAACTCCTCCTTGGATTGCGTTGCAAGCGGCTTATATCAGTAAGCTGCTGTGTGCGAATAATACAGAGTAGTAATGACTAAGAAGTTTGCTCAACTGATTTATTCTCACTGATGTGTGAGTTTTAGTCATGGGTCTTTTTATTTTCTATGTTGGGAAAATAGAACATCCAAGATCATTTTGGAATGCATGATTAAAACTCATAGATGCCTAGCTAAAAAGTCGTTTGTCTGCTTGATCGATATTAAACAAAATCATTAAAGAAATAGCGTTGAATGCCAATCGTTACGCAGGGAGTGCTGCGTCATTTAGATACATGGAGATCATAAGATGAATAGTCGAGTTAGCCAGCAATTAATTACCATCCAGCAAGTCGATAATGTATTAAACCCGATTACAGAATCAAATGGTATGCCAAATATTGCTTATACCAGTGCTGATTATTTTAATTTTGAACGTGACAATATTCTAAGTAAAACATGGGTGTGTGTGGGTTTCTCTTCAGATCTAGTCAAAAACGGTTATATCAAGCCTATTGAATTTATGGGTTTGCCATTATTGATGATGCGTAACCGCGAGGGACAAGTTCAAGTATTTCATAATGTTTGTAGCCATAGAGGTATGCAACTTGTACATGAAGAAGGTGTGGTTGAGGGGGTTATCCGCTGCCCATACCATTCATGGAGTTATGATCTCAACGGTAATTTAAAAGGCACGCCCCATGTAGGTGGTATTGGTCAGCATAAAGACGAGCGCTTCAAATGCGAGAAGCATGGTTTACGTGCCTTACGTTCAGCAATTTGGATGGATATGGTCTTTGTCAATATTTCTGGCGATGCCCCATCTTTTGAAGAGCACATCGCGCCATTAGTGGAACGTTGGAAACCTTTTTGGGGTGAAAATGGCTTAGATCAAATCCGCCGTGTAAATATGGGTGGACATCTTGAAATTGAAGTGAAAAGTAACTGGAAGCTTACAGTAGAGAATTACTGTGAGGCGTATCACTTACCGTGGGTACATCCAGCATTAAATACTTATTCGAAACTTGAAGATCATTACAACATCATGTTTGAAGATCGTTTCGCAGGGCAAGGCAGTTATAAATATAACCTTTCGGATACAGCAGGCACACATTTGCCAAAATTCCCAAATTGGCCTGAAGATAAATTACGCCATGCAGAATATGTCGCGTTATTTCCAAATGTGTTGTTAGGGATTCAGGCTGATCATGTGTTTGCAATGATGATTGACCCAATTGCCCCTGAAAAAACAATTGAAAGATTGCGTCTTTACTTTGTAGGTGATGAGTCAACTAAAGACTTGTATGCAGCCTGCCGTACCGCAACGCTTGAATCGTGGCGTGTTGTATTTAGTGAAGATATTGGTGCAGTAGAAGGGATGCAGAAAGGTCGTCATTCTCCAGGATTTGGAGGTGGTGTGTTCTCTCCAGAAATGGATTTACCAACTCACTTCTTCCAAAAGTGGCTTGCAACACAGGCTAAAGTGGCTTTGGAGGCGTAACATGCAACATTACCTCAACTATGTTGATGGTCAGTGGCGGGATTCTTCCCGCCAATTGGAAGTCATCAATCCAGCAACGGCAAGTGTATTTGCTACAGTGGCTCAAGCGAGTATTGAAGATGCTGATGCAGCAATGCATGCTGCGCGTTGCTGTGTAAACAGTGGTCTATTAACGGACGTTCGCCCAGCTCAGCGTACCACTTGGATGTTAAAAGCCGCAGAAGCAATTCGTGAAATTGCTGAAGAGGGCGCTTTAATTCTTTGTCGAGAAAATGGAAAAAATTTAGCAACTGCGCGAGAGGAATTCGATGAAGCCGCTCGCTATTTTGAATATTACGCTGGTATGGCGGACAAGATCGAAGGGATCTCCGTTCCTTTAGGAAAGGACTATGTAGATTTCACTTCATATATTCCAATGGGTGTTTCAGTTCAAATTGTTCCGTGGAATTTCCCAGTTTCTATCTGTGCTCGTTCGCTTGCACCTGCTTTGGCTGCTGGTAATGCGGTTGTTATTAAATCGCCAGAAGTTTCTCCATTAGGCATGATTTTATTAATTCAAGCGATCGAGAAAGCAGGTTTTCCAAAAGGTGCAGTGAACTTGCTTTGTGGCAAAGGTTCTGAGGTGGGAAGCCATTTAGTCAAACACGCTGATACGAATCAAATTGTGTTTACAGGTTCTGTTCCGACTGGACAGCGAATTTTACGAGACGCCGCTGAGCGTGCGACGCCTTCTGTGATGGAATTAGGTGGTAAGTCTGCTGCAATTGCGTTTGCTGATGTTGATATTGAACAGTTATTGCGCAGTGTAAAAGTCGGTATTTTCTATAACGCGGGTCAAGTTTGTTCAGCAATGTCTCGTTTATTGGTACATCGTAGCCGATATGACGAAGTTAAAAATGCAGTCGTTGCTTTAGCCGAAAGTTTAAATGTTGGCATTGGCGAAGAAAATGCTGAACTTACACCCGTCGTTTCGAAAGATCAGCAGCAACAAATTCTTGCAATGATTGAAACAGCGCGTGAAGAAGGTGCTCAAATCTTAACAGGTGGTCAAGCTGCCCAACACGATGGATATTTTGTACTACCGACAATTATTGAAGCACAACCACACATGTCGATTGCTCAACAAGAAGTATTTGGGCCTGTCATGGTAATCATGCCATTCGAAGATGAGGATCAGGCTGTAGCGATTGCTAATGGAACGGATTTCGGTCTAGTTGCAGGTGTATTTGGTGAAAATCTTAACCAAAGTTTGCGTGTAGCTCAGCGATTGATTGCAGGGCAAGTTTTTATTAATGAGTGGTTTGCTGGTGGAATCGAAACGCCATTTGGTGGTGTAGGTTTGTCTGGCTTTGGTCGAGAGAAAGGGCAGGAAGCCATTTACAGTTATGTTCAAACCCGAAATATCGGGATTCGTTTGAAACATAACCGGTAGTCGTATCAAAAGGGAATAGGCAAGATGAAGAAGTGGTTATGCATTGTCTGTGGCTGGATTTATGATGAAGCGAAAGGCTGGCCAGCTGATGGAATTGCTCCGGGAACGAAGTGGGAAGATGTTCCTGAAGATTGGATGTGTCCAGATTGTCAGGTCGGTAAAGCTGACTTTGAGATGCTCGATATCACCGATATGGATATTGAAACAGCAGCGCAAGAGAATTCAGAGGAACATGTTGTTCAACCCGTGGTGATTATTGGCAGTGGACACGCTGGATATCAGCTCGCTTCGACATTACGTGCTCAATCTTCAGATTTGTCTATTACCGTATTTACGGCTGATGATGGAGCTTTATATAGCAAACCTGCTTTATCAAATGCATTAGCTTTGGGTAAAGACAGTGAGAGCTTGGTGCGCGAATCGGCATTGAGTTGGGAACAACGTCTTAATATTCGTGTTTATCCACACACTCAGGTTCTCGCAATTGATCGTGATCATAAAAAAATTCAAACCTCTATAGGGGAATATTCTTATGGTCATTTGGTGCTTGCAACAGGTGCGAACCCGATCAATATTCCTATAGATGGTGACACTGCACAGGTTCACAGTGTGAATGATCTCGCAGACTATCGTTTATTTCGAGAGAAATTAAAAGATAAACAGCATGTTACGATCTTAGGTGATGGGCTGATTGGTTGTGAGTTTGCAAATGATCTTGCTGCTCATGGAACTCGAGTGACAGTGGTTGGTCTAGGTCAATCCGCGATGGGACGTTTGATTCCACCACAACTTGGTCAAGCATTACAAAATGCACTCACTGAGATTGGCGTTGAATGGAAATTACAAAACAGTATTCGTTCTATTCATGCAAGAGGTGATCGTTATCAGTTGATTTTACAAGACGGTCAGCAGTTAGAAACTGACCTGATATTGAGTGCTGTAGGTTTACGACCAAACACTGCCTTAGCTCAATCCGCTGGTCTTGAAGTCAAACACGGCATCTGTACTGGACTTGATCATCGAACAAATGACCCTGCAATTTTTGCACTGGGTGATTGTGCAGAAGTTGATGGTATTTGGGCACCGTATATCAATCCAATCAATCAAGCACTTCCTGCTTTAGCAAATAGCCTATTAGGTAAACCAACAGATGCGGCATTAAAAGCAACGCCTGTGTTGGTAAAAACACCAATCTTACCGTTATCCGTATTACCAGCAGTTGGAGCGGGTGAATGGCGTATCGAACAATCTGACGATGAGTGGGCAGCAGCTTTTTACGATGTTACTGGGAAATTATCTGGTTTTGCTTTACTAGGCAAACAGTTACAGCATCAGCGTAGTCAATGGGTTGATAAGCTAAATATCACGCCAGCTATAGTTTAAGGGATGAAGAACATGATTGCTTTACCAAATGATGATAACAGCTGTGGTTGGTATGCTGCTTTAGCTCCAGCAGCACCTGTTAAAAAGTTAAAAGGTTCTCAAACAGCGGATTATGCAATTATCGGTGCTGGGTTTGCAGGTCTAGCAGCAGCGCGGAGATTGGCAGAATTAAAACCTGATGCACGTATTATTTTGATTGATGCTCAACGAGTTGCTGAAGGTGCATCGGGTCGTAACTCAGGGTTTGTGATTGATTTACCACATAAGTTTTCACTAGAGCATCCAGATGCAGCACATAAACAAAAACTATTGAGTTTGAATCGTGCGGCAATTTCACAATTACAAGGTTTAGTTGAACGTTTCAATATCGATTGCCAATGGTCTGCTGTCGGTAAATATCAAGGTGCAGTTGGTGAAAGAGGTGAGGCGCATCTTCAACACTTTGAACATCTCATGAAAGACTTAGGTGAACCGTATCGTTGGGTTGAAAAAGAGGAACTCAAAGGCGTACTTGGGACAGACTATTATAGTCGGGCAATTTTTACGCCGGGTTCTTATCTCATGCAGCCTGCTGCATTGGTAAGAGGTATGGGAGAAAATTTACCTGAAAATGTTGAGTTACTGGAGCAGTCTCCAATTCGACATTTAGAAAAACAAGATGGGAAATGGGTGCTAAAAGGTGATGAAGGTACTATCCAAACACCAAAATTATTATTAGGTACGAGTATTTTCACCAAAGAATTTGGTTATCTCAAAAATCGTTTATTACCCGTGATGACTTTTGCCAGTTGGACGCGTCCACTTTCAGATCTTGAAATGAAACATTATACAGGTCAGCTGAATTGGGGACTTACTCCAGCAGATCATGCTGGAACAACTTTACGTATGACAGCAGATCGAAGAATTCTGATTCGTAACACTTATAAGCATGTTCCAAAATATGGTGCCAATATTTCAGATGATATTCGCCGTGGAATACATGATGAACACCGAAAAGCATTTCTTGCGCGTTATCCAGAATTCGAGAGTGTACCGTTTACCCATACTTGGGGCGGGGTCTATGCGATTTCACGTAACTTTACCAACTTCTTTGGTGAGCTAGAGAATGGTGTCTATGCCAGTGCTTGCGATAACGGTGTTGGTGCTGCATGGGGCACGATTTCAGGGACTTTACTTGCTGATTTAGCTGTCGGAGCTGACTCTCAATCCTTGAGAGACATTCAATATGTGACTGGAATGCCAAGTTTAAATCCGCCTGAGCCTTTTCTAGGAATGGGCGTTAAGTTCCGTATTGCCTTAGCAAAATGGCAAAGCCGTAGTGAGTTGTAAGTAGGATACAAATATGAAAGAAGTTAAGTTAGTTGATAATAAAGAGCTTATTTTTAATTTACGAGGTGAGACGCCAACAGGAACAGCTTATGTGGCGAGAGCGATAGGCGCTGACGTTTCTCCAAATATGGGAATTGGTTTTGCTCGTTGGGAAGGTGCAGAAGTTTCTTGGACTTTGCTTTATGACGAAGTGGTTTTTGTAATTGAAGGCTGCTTTGAATTAACTGCAAATGGTCAAAAATATGAAGTTCATCCAGGTCAAATGCTATGGATACCTGAAGGTACAGAACTCATTTATGGCGGTCATGCATTATTTGGTTATGTCGTACATCCTGGTAATTGGAAAGAAATTCACGGTATTTCTTAATTTTTTTAATCATAAATTGATGCAGTGTGCAAGTTTTGCGTTGAATTAAATAGAAATTTGCACATAAACAACAACAAACACGAGTCAAAAATCTGCTGGAAAAGTTTTTGATACAACAGTGCAATAAGAAACAGGGCGAAGTTTCTTAATACTTTTATTTAAACAAGGAATTGTAAATGAATACAAAATTTTATCGTGATGTTGCAACGGGCTTATTTATCTTCAGTTTAGCGGCGCCTTCATTTGCTGGAATTACATTTGGGAATCCAAAAGCAGATACAGGAGCATTAACCGTTTCGGCAACTTTACGTGCTAAATATAATTATAAAGATTATGGCAAAGATATTGATCCCGATAATAGTATTAAGTTTGATGCTGCTATTTTAAATTTTGGGTATGAGTCACCTAAAGTTTTTGGTAGCGCTCAATGGCGCTGTTATCAATGGTCAGACCTATGTGATTTTTCAACCTTGGTTTCGGCTTATGCAGGCTATCGTTTAAATGAAACAGACAATATTACGTTAGGTTTACAACCCGTTCCATTTGGTCCCAGCCGTTTTTGGGATAGTAGTTTCTATGCAGGTATGAATTACACACTAGGTTTGCAAGATACCCTTAATCTTGGTGTTAATTATCATGCGGAGTTACCATCGGCTACCAAGTTTGACTTAGCCTATTTTGCACGAGATGGCGGTAACTATACTGGGACAGCAGATAACGATACAGCGCGTTATTCAGCAAATGCTGTGAAAACAGATGATCCAACGATGACGAGCCTTAAAGAAAAAAATATGTTTGTAGCTCGAGTAATACAAGATCTCGATTTTATAAACAATGATGATTTAAAAATGGCAGTTGGGGGAAGCTATTGGTATTCATCTATTGATAACAAGCGGAACAATCAAGATGGTAGTCGAAAAGCATGGTCTTTATTCAATACCATTAATTATCAGAATTTAGGGATTACACTTACTGGTGGGCAGCTCAAGATTGATAATAAAGATCCAATTTCGAACTACTCAACCTTTGGTTCATTTGATACTGAATACAATATTGCCAATAAAGGTCTGTTTTACTCAGTTGATGTCAATTATGCCTTTAAAAATGTGAGAGATAACTTAAACATTACGCCTTATCTCGTGCTAAGTGGTTTCAATAAAGACCAAAAAGGATATAAAGATTCACAACGTAATATCATAGGTGCGGCTTGGAACTATAAGAATATTGCTGTTTATACAGAATATGTCATGAGTAAAAATGATGTATTTATTGGCGGTAATGCTGATTCATTTGCAGCAGGTGATGACAATAAATGGAACAAGCTGGCAAATGTCATTTTTACCTATACGTTTTAAAGTACGCTTTTAATTTTTTAACCTTGTTCCATCAACAATTTTCAAGAGGTTTGACTGCCTCTTGAAAAATTTTAGGTAATGAAAGCAGTGACTTCTCCATATATTCATACTTTTATTTTATTTTTCTCATTATTGAATCCTTTTCTCATGAGTGTCTACATGATTGGTCTTATTCGCCATACGGAGACAAAGAGCTTCAATAAAGGGTTAATACAAGGTGCTTTGATTGCTTATCTTGCTTTCATTCTTTTTGCTTGGGGTGGGGAGGCAATCTTTAATAAATATTTGAATGTAAGATTTGAATCATTTCAAATTTTTGGTGGACTCATCTTTTTAGTGATTGGTTACCGATTCGTATTTCAAGGTGCGGACACGATTGGTGAAATGAGAGGAGCACCTGAACATTTAGCTGGCACAATTGCGATGCCGTTTATGATTGGTCCAGGAACGATTAGTGCAGCCGTTGTCACTGGTATGAAAATGAATCTTTTAGAGGCGGCAGCAGTCATTGGTCTTACGCTATTTGTGTCATGCAGTATATTAATTTTAATGAAGTTTTCGCATGATCATTTGAGATATAAACATGCAAAGCATATTGATCGCTATTTTGATATTGCTGGTCGATTGGCAGCCTTGCTGATCGGCACAATTGCCATAGATATGATTGTTACAGGGGTTATTAGATTAATCGAGCAGCAGTGAGGCAATTTAAAATTAGTTGATGATATTTTTGAAGATGAAATAGTTGTGCTTTATTCGCTATGAGACTTATGCTTTTTTAACGAACAATTGACTGTGATCAAATTAAAATGCCGCACACAAGTTGAACTCATATGCGGCACCATAGTAGGTGTATCAAACCGTGCGCTAACTTTATCAATAAATTGAGTGCTTGATGAGTGTACCAAGACTAATGGCTAATATGTGATGGTTAAATGTTGGTCGATTTCTCTTGGTTGAACAACTTGGTAGTCAATCGGCGCTGTTTGTATGCGTTAAATTTTATGTAAGTTATTGAACTTTGATTTTTACTTTAACTGATCACTATTGAAATATTTTAATTTTTACAAATTAATTGTAACTAGGAGGTAAGTTAAAAAACACTTTGCTTAGCTAATTTCAATGTGTTAGCAGCATAATTAATAAAAGTATAATACTTATAACTCTTGTTACAACGATTAGGTCGACAATCTTGATAAATTTTCCCATAGTCTTATAAAAGGCACTTTGCGAGGATATTATGGAAAGAGTCACGGTAATTATTAAGGATCAAGAAGAGAATGAATCTATTGTGATGGCACAGCTAAATGATTTTGAGGATCATGATCTGCCATTTTTCAAAAGAGTAGAGCATATTGAAGTTGAAGGTGAAGTTCTTTTCCCGAATATGGATTTACTTTTTGAAAATGAAGAAGATGGTAAGGTTTATCGGTTAGTCTCAGCTGTGGATGATAAAAGGTTTATTTAAAAAATGTTGAATTTGAAAATAAAATCCACCTACTCTTTAATAGGTGGATTTTTTATAATTGAATGTAATTATTATTTTAAAGGTATTGTTCAGTATTTTTATCAAGATTTTCTTGGTTTATTTTAATGGAAGATAAAATAATCTGAATCCTTACAGAATTAAAACCAGTGCTTTTACTAGAGCAATAAATTAAATTTTGACTAACTAATCAGATTAAGTCCTTTAACAATATCGTTAAATTCTGAGCCATTTAACCAAAAAGATTTTTTTAAGAAGAGCGTCGTCATAATACTTTCTGCTGCTTCACTATTTGGACTTTCACAAAATAAACCATAGCTATTACCAAGAACATTGTTGTCTTCGATCAGACGGATAAAGTAAGCATGTTGTTCATCAGCATAGCCAAGAATAGCATCACGTCGATTGTTCATTTTTCATGTCTCCACATCAAAAATATTTGAATAAAACCTAACTGCTGAGAGACCAGATATATTACTTTTTAGATCAATTACTTAGCAGAATTAATGTTGAGTTAAACTCTGTAAGTAATTGATTTTAAAGCATTAATTTTAGTTTGTTTACATCCTTGTTTAAATCAAACAAGCTAAAATCTGATCTATGAAATTTATTCTTATGCAAAAAATATTATTCGTCAACTTGAATTTGTAACTTTTTCAAGTTAAATTATTTTCAAGCAATTAAAACTTGGGTAAGGGGGATTTATGGCTAAAAAAACTGAATCAGAGCATGGTGGTGCCAGAGCAAATGCGGGACGTAAAGCGCAATTCAGTGAACCCACCAAAGTGATTCGTGTTCCTGAGTCTCAAGTTGATTTCATCAAAAGTTGGTTACTGAATAATGTCAAAACAGGTGCACGTAGCGATCTAAGTACTTCGCTAAAAATTCAGAATGTTCAAGCGAAGAATGATCGAATTTACCATATTCCACTGGCAACGGAACGTGTTGCTGCTGGTTTTCCGTCACCAGCACAGGATCATGTTGAACAAGCTTTGGATTTAAATGAATTTTTAATTCGTAATGAAAATTCAACTTTTATCGTAAAAGCAAATTCACTTTCGATGTTGGATGTAGGAATTGATATTGATGATCCACTCGTGGTTGATCGAAGTATCCCTGCTAAGTCAGGTGATATTGTGATTGCCTTGATTGATAATGATTTTACTGTCAAACGTTTAATGATTGATCACCATTTCAGCCCCCCGAAAGTATGGCTCAAAGCCGAAAACCCTGATTATCAAAATATTTATATCACTGAGGGTCAAGAACTGGTGATTTGGGGTGTTGTCACTTATAACCTAAAACCGATGAGGTGAACTAGATGAGTTTGCCACAACGAATTTTTGCTTTGATCGATGTGAATAACTGCTATGTCAGTTGTGAGCGTGTGTTTAATCCAAAGCTAGAACATCGTCCTGTGGTGGTTTTGTCGAATAACGATGGCTGTGTGGTTTCTCGTTCTTATGAAGCGAAAAAGCTCGGCATAAAAATGGCAGTGCCATTTTTTCAGATCGAAGATTTGGTTCGACAGCATCAGGTGCAAGTCTTTTCCAGTAATTATGCGTTGTATGCGGAAATGTCTCGCCGTTTTATGAACATTTTAGGGAGTTTTGTTGATCCATGTGAGCAAGAAGTATATTCGATAGACGAATGCTTTTTAGAGTTCACCGCTTATCACGATCAATATGATTTAACCAGTTATGCGCAGCAGATTTTATCGACTGTGAAGAATTGGTTAGGTTTACCATGTTGTATTGGAATAGGATATTCCAAGACTCAAGCAAAACTTGCGAATCATTTAGCAAAAAATAATTCATGTTTTCAAAGTGTTTGTAACATGGTGGATGAGGATCCTTGTATCATCGAGGATTTATTAACGTATTTGCCTGTAGGTGAGGTTTGGGGCGTTGGACGAAAGATTCGACAGCGTTTAGAAAAAATGAATATCCATTCGGTGATGGATTTGGTCGAAGCTGATCCAAAGATGATCGGACAGCACTTTTCGGTTGTACTGGAAAATACAGTCAAAGAATTAAGAGGAATTGCTTGTTTAGAAATAGAGGATGTAATTCCAGATCGTCGCCAAGTACTGAGTAGCCGATCCTTTGGGCAACCAATTGAAGATAAGAATAGTCTAAGTGGTGCTTTAACTGAATTTACCTTGCGAGCAGTCGAGCGTTTGCGACAACAAAAATTATTGTGCAAAGCTGTTGGGATAAGTATTCGCACCAATCGCTTTAATAAAAATGAATATTATCGTCCTTATACAACCGTTTATTTGTCAGACTATAGTGATGATCGCCTAGACATTATCAAGGCAGTTCAACAAGGACTTGATCGTATTTATCAAGCAGGACATCGTTATAAGAAAGCGGAGGTAATTTTGCTTGATATTATTCCACAACACGCTCATGCCGTTGATTTGTTTCATAACACTGAGGAAATGATCGAACGACAAAATCTTTCAGCGACATTTGATTATATCAATCAAAAATTTGGACGTGATGTGATGACGCTCGGAAGACTGATTACACCGCATGGGCGCACATGGGCGATGACGCAAAGCTTTAAATCTCCAAGTTATCTTACGAAATGGAGTGATATTTTAAAAGTTTCTTAGCATATATGAATTGCTCTCAATAAAAAGACAGGTTTTATCCTGTCTGTTTTATATTTTGGGATATCGTGATTTAGAGCTTTTGAGCATAAGATTCTAATTGATCTACGACAGTACCCCAACCATGAAAGAAACCCATGTCTTCATGTTGTTGTCTTGCCTCAGGAGTACGATGGCGTGCAATCGCCGTATATTTTGTAGATCCATCATCAAGGTCTTCAAAAATAATCATCGCTGTCATAAATGGATTTTCACTCGGTTTCCAATCTTCAGTATAGGCATCGGTGAAAACTAATTTTTCACCCTCAATAATTTCTAAAAATACGCCGTTATTTGGAATAAGATTGCCATCCACATTAAATAAGGTGTTAAATTTTCCACCCACTTTTAAATCAATTTCACATGATTCAATTGAGTGCGGTTTAGGGATAAAGAAATGTTTAATATGTTCTGGAGTCGTCCAACATTCCCAAAGTAATGCGCGGGGTACAGCAACAGTTCTTTCTAGTTTTAGATCTGTTTGGGGATCAAGATTCATTTTTTCTTTTCCTTTGTAAATTGAGTGCATAGTCTTCTAATTGATTTAAGCGCGTTTCCCACATGGCTTGTTGTTCGTGTAACCAGTGTTGCACAGGGTTTAACGCATTGGGGCTAAGTGCATATGTTCTGACTCGGCCATTTTTTAGGGTCGTAATGAGCCCAGCTTCTTCTAGTTTTCTTAAATGTTTAAGAAAAGAAGGAAGGGCCATTGCATGTTCTTCTGCCAATGATGTTGTGGTTGCATCGCCATGCGACAGACGAGTCAATATTGCTCTGCGTGTTGGATCACTTAAAGCATTAAATAACAGATCAAGTTGTGAATCATACTTAGCCATAAGGGTAAGTATTGTGCTAAAAAATATTCAAGTCAAGAAAAACTTATCCTTATGGCTAAGTTTTGTTTGGCATATTTTAGATTAAAAAATTAAAATGCTGATTCTGATCTAAATTGTTTAGATAAATGTTTGACTAAGTGATCAATAGCCAAACGTGTTTTTAACGGCATAAATGATTGTGATGACCAAACTACATGTATAGGAAAGTTGATGGTTGTAACATCAGACAGTGTTTGTATCAGCTTTCCTTGTTGCAGTTCATCTTGAATGAGCCAGTCTGGTAGCCATGCAACACCAGCGCCCAATAAAACTGTATTTTTGATTGCTTGCATGTCATTCAGCATAAATTTGGCTTTCGGTTTAATCGAAATAAGTTGTTTATCCTCTGTCTGCAAATGCCATTTTTGTAAATAACCCGTGTGTGGATAGGTGATGGTAGTGTGATTTTTCAGATCATCTAAATGCTTAATTTCACCATGTTTTGCAAGATAATCTGCGGTAGCACACAGTAGCATACGATGATCACCTAACTTTTTAGCGATCAGTTGGTGTGTATCGGCTAAATGACCGATGCGGATGGCGAGGTCAAAACCATCCTCGATCAAATCAACAGTTCGATCATTGAAAGAAAGTTCAACTTGAAGGTCTGGATGTTGTTGAGCAAATTCAACTATTAACGGCGTAATAAATAGTTGGCCGACTAAAACGGGTGCAGAAATTCGTAATAAACCTGTGGCTGAGATTTTGCCTTGATCCAGTAAATGTTCAGCAGTATGAATTTCAGCGATAGCTATGCGGCTATGTTGATAAAAAAGTGCACCTTCATCAGTCAAGCCAAGTAATCGTGTTGTACGTTTAAATAAGGTCACACCTAACCGTTCTTCTAAACGAGCAATACTTTTGCTAATCGCAGATCGAGTGAGATGCAATTGTTCAGCAGCATTTGTAAAACTACCCGCCTCAACAACAGTGACAAAAATCGCAATAGTATTCAGTTCAGCATGCATAATTGTAGAGTTTTTGGAATCAATTTTAGGAAATAATATCACTTTTGTTGAAAATATTGTGATCGTAATATGGTGCTATCCACTTAATAGGGCATAGATATGACAAAGGTGTTAGTACTTAAATCAAGCATGATGGGTGAGCAATCTCAGACGAATCAGCTCATTGAGCAGCTTTTAAAGCAAAGAGCTGAACATGGCTTTCAAGATGATGTGATTACACATGACTTAACAACGCTGAATTTACCTGTATTAAATGCTGATATTTTTCATGCGCTACGTGGTGTCGAAAATGATTCACAGCAAATCCAAAAGATTGTGCAACTGTCTGATCAATTGATTGCAGAATTAAAGCAGGCTGACTTATTGTTGATCGGTGCGCCGATGTATAACTTGAATGTACCGACGCAATTGAAAAACTGGTTTGATTTGGTTGTACGTGCTCGTCATACCTTCAGATATACCGAAACTTATCCGCAAGGTTTGGTAGACGGCGTAAATGCAATTGTGGTCAGTAGCCGTGGCGGAGTACATTTAGGGCAGGCGACAGATGCTGTAAGTCCTTATTTAACATCAGTGTTAGGTTTGATTGGTATTCATAATGTTGAGTTTGTTTATGCTGAGGGTATGGATATTCCACCATTACGTGAAAATGCTTTAAAAGCCGCACATACGCAGATACTAAAACTCGCAGTCTGATTTTTTGAACAAATATTTCAAGCATTAAAAGAATTAGAGCATTTATCTAATTCTTTAAATGCGAATAAAAGTCTTTCGAATGGATGTTAGAACAAGGTTAGTGAATATTTTTCCACCATTGTTTGAAGTTTTGTTGATCATTATCGAGTTCAACTAATTCCCCAATCATTGGGGTGGCAAGTCGATAATTTCTTCTTTGTGAGTATTGAACGATACGTGTGATTGGCTCTTTCCAAGGATGTTTGGCTAAGCTAAATTTAGAGTGATGTACTGGAATCATATTCCGTGCTTTGAGTTCTTCAGTTGCTTGAGCAACCTCATCGGGATGACAGTGTACTGAGCGCCAAGCAGCATCATATTGACCATTTTCCATTAATGCCCAATCGAAAGGCCCATATTTTTTTCCAATCTCTGTAAAATGTTTGTCATAACCACCATCACCTGTATAGAAAACTTTTCTTTTAGGGGATTGAATAATAAATGAGACCCAAAGATTTTTGCCACCATTGAACGCACGTCGAGAATCATGATGTGTGGTTTCGGTAATAATGGTAATCCCGTCATCAAATTCGATTCGGTCGCCCCAATCTTTTTCAATCAGTTTATCTTTGGGATAACCCCAATATTCAAAATGCTCACCGACTCCCAATCCTGTAATGACATATCGAACTTTGTCTTTGAGCTTGAGTGCTGTTTCATAATCTAAATGGTCGTAGTGATCATGTGAGATGAGTAAGTAATCAATTGCAGGCAAATCCTCAACGCTATAAATATCTGTGCCTTTATATGCTCGAGTTCCCCATGGGAAAGGTGTTGCTTTACCGCTCATGACAGGATCGATTAGAAAGGTTTTGCCATGTAATTGCATAAACACAGAAGAGTGCCCAAACCATACAATCACATCTTGTTTGGGATTTAATGTTTTGAGATTGGTTTGAATAGAGGGGATGGGGTCTTTTGGATTACGGTGTGGGATGGTTTTAATGAAAGTTCTATACAGTTCGATGAAAATACTTGTATCTTCAGCGATACCAGATTTCTCCATTAAATTTCTAAATTGACCTTGGCGATAGTTGGGAGAGTTTTCAATCAATTGTAATCGTTCACCTGTTGGATTTTTACCAAACAATGGGTGCTGTGTGTACAAAATGCTGCTACCTAGTAGCAAGACAACAACGATAGCAAAAAGAATTAGCATAGATAGAATTAACCTTTTCATTTGAGCATTCGATTAACAACATTAATAAAAAGTCAAAGCGACAAAATGATGAAATATTGTCTAAAAATCGACGAATGAAAGATTGCCTATTCTTATTTAATATTTGCCTAATCTAACGAGATATGAGAAATGGCTTTTAGGATTTTTGGTGGGGGTTGTGATTGAACAAAACGAAGCCATTTAGAGGTGATCTGTTTATGTTAGACTATTCGACATTACAGTCATTCAAAATACTGTAAGTTAACGAAATGAGTAGGCGAGATGATTGGGCAGCAAAGAAATGTATTGGCAGCTTTGGGAATAGATGTTTGGATTCCTAGAGATGTAGTGTGCCAAAAAAATACTGCCTCAAGCATTTGGCGAGATCAAGCAGTTGAAGAAACTCCGCAAATACCACAAATGAGTTTTGAGACTGAAACACTCAAACCAGAAATTCAAACAAATGAAGTACAGCCACAAAAAATAAAACAAGCTGAATCTCCTCAAGTTGAAATTACAGAACAAGCATCTGTTCAAAAGGCGATTTCTGAAAAAGAACAGGTTGTCGTTAGTGCATCTGTGCAAGCATTTGAGTTGCAGATGTATGTGCTAGAAAATACTGCCATTTTGGTAGAAAGTAGCCAGTTAAATGATGAACAACGACAACTTTGGCGTAATATTCAAAAAGCAAAACTTGGACAATATGCTGAGCTGAAATGGCCATTTCCATTGGCTGGTTTCCAAGAGAGTAGAGGCTTATCTTCTTACATCCAAGGGTTCTTAGATGCATCGGCAAATAACAAAAAAATACTCTGCCTAGGCCAACTTGATTTTCTACAACATTCAAATCTCTTATATTTAGCGAGTTTAGAAGAAATGATCGCACAACCATTATTGAAAAAACGGTTGTGGCAACTTATGCAATAAGGTTCGGAAATCCAATCATGAAGAAAGTCGTTGTATTTAGCCAAATTGATCGAGAAGTATTAGCAAAACTACAGCAGAACTATCAAGTTGTTGTATTAAATCCCAAGCTTGGTGACATCAATGAACAGATTCGTAACGAAGTCGTGGATGCTGATGCGATGATTGGAGCAGGACGTTTACTCAATGAAAGTAATTTAGCGCCTGCACAAAAACTCAAAATCATTTCAACGGTTTCTGTTGGATATGACAATTATGATGTGAACTATCTAAATCAAAAGAAAATTTGGCTTGCAAATACACCTCATGTTCTTACGGAAACGACTGCTGATTTAGCTTTTAGCTTATTACTCAGCGCTGCGCGTAAAATTCCGCAACTTGATGCTTGGACCAAACAGGGGGAATGGAAACGTACCGTTTCTACTGAGCAATTTGGTGTAGATGTTTTTGGTAAAACCCTTGGGATCATTGGTTTAGGTCATATTGGTGCTGCAATAGCACGACGCGGATTTCATGGGTTCAATATGAACATTTTGTATCATAACCGCCGTGAAAAGATCGAAATTGCGCAGGCATTTAATGCAGAGTACCGAGAGTTAGATCAATTGCTACAACAATCTGATTTTGTCGTGGTTGCCGTTGATTTAAATGCTGAATCAAAAGCCTTGATGGGTGCTGAACAGTTTAACCTTATGCAGAAACATGCGGTATTTATCAACATTGCTCGTGGTTCAGTGGTTGATGAAAATGCTTTGATTGAAGCTTTACAACAACAGAAAATCTTTGCAGCTGGTTTAGATGTTTATGCCAAAGAACCCTTGCAAACATCACCATTATTTGAATTAGAAAATGTTGTCACAGCTCCGCATATTGGCTCAGCGACAGCTGAGACACGCCAGAAAATGGTAAATCTCGCTTATCAAAATTTAGTAGATGCCTTAGAGGATCGAACACCTCGTTACCTAGTGAATCCTCAGTTCTGATAAAACCGATTTAATTGCTGAATTAATCAGCGATGCTATCTATTTAAAAAAATCAATATTGATACACTTGCGCCCTTTGATGACTTTATCTTGGGGCGTCTGTGTTTGAGAAATTAGCTGAACAAAGTTTAGGATTAATGGGATGGAAAATCGACAATCATTGGGATTTAAATATCGACCAATGTGTCATGATCGCAGCTCCTCATACAAGCAATTGGGATGCACTGTATGCACGTTTGGCACTAAAAGCCTTAGGTGTAAATGTTCGATTAACGATTAAAGACAGTTATATGAAGTTGCCATTTGGGCCTTTTGTACGTGCAATGGGCGGAATTGGAATCGATCGAAGCATCAAACAACAAGGCCAAGAACGACCAAGTATGGTTCAGTTGATGAGTGATCTTTTCAAGACTCATCCAAAGCTTGTCATGTTAGTCACACCAGAAGGTACTCGTGCTAAACAGGAACAATGGAAAACAGGTTTTTATCATGTTGCAATGACAGCAGGTGTGCCGATTGCATTGGCTTATATGGATTATGCGAAGAAAAAAACGGGCGTAGGAAAAATCATTTATCCTACAGGGGATTATGAAAAAGACATGACCGAAATTATGGCTTTTTACGCGGAAATCCATGCTAAATTTCCTGAAAAATTCAGCGTAGATCAGCGCTATACTTCGGCTAAATAATTACGTCGATTTCAAAATTCATAAAATAAGGCGGGATTTTCCTGCCTTTTATAACACATTGTTGCAAATTTCTCCTTTTTTCAATGTTATATTGAATTTCTTTATTAAAATCATAGAGAAACCCTTTGAGATCGTTGCTGCTTGCATGTGGCTTATTTGCCACGACTCAACTTAGTCATACTCAGGTCTTTTTGCCAACGGTGACGGCTGCGCAAACAGAAGTACCTGAGATTGGAAGCGGTATAGGTTTACTCGATCAACAAAAAGAAAAATATATCGGTGAAAAAGTTTATCGTGAAGTTCATCGTCAAATGCCAACTGTGCAAGATGCATGGTTGGAAGATCAATTTTTACAAGTATTTTCAGGTATTTTAAGCCAAACGCAATTGGGGCAACCCATTGGTCTCGTCATTATTAAAGACCCTCAAATTAATGCCTTTGCTGTTCCAGGTGGTTTATTTGCATTGAATACAGGTTTAATTACTTCAGCAAAAAATCTTGATGAAATTGCGGGCGTAATGGCACATGAGATCGCACACGTTGCGCAAAGACACTATAGCCGCTCTCAAGAAGCATTTAAGGGGCAAGGTTTACTTGCATTGGCTGGGATTCTTGTCGGCGCTGCTATTGCATCTCAGGCCGATGGTAATGCGGGTGCAGCTGTAATGATGGGAACTCAAGCGGCACTAATGGATAAGCAATTGAGTTATAGCCGTAATCAAGAGCGTGAAGCAGATCGTATCGGGATGCAATTTATGTATGCCGCAGGTTATAACCCTCAGAGTATGGCGGATTATTTTGAAACCATGCATCGTGCCACTAGTCGTGTCAGCTTCTTACCAGACTTTTGGTTTACTCATCCTTTAACGACTGAGCGAATGAGCGAAGCTCGTTTACGCGCTAATCAACTACCTAAAGTCAGATCTAAAATTTATGATCTCGATTTTGAAATCCTAAAACTCTATACCTTGGTGGTTTCAAATCAGGCTACTGAAATCCAATTACAGTCGCTGGCGAATCAGAAAAATACCGCAGCACAATTAGCGCTGAGTAAGTTCTATCTTGAGCAAGGTGACTATACTCAAGCACAAGCGAATTTGGATTTAGTAAAGGTTAAACTTAAGAATCATGTGCTTGTACCTTTGATTCAAACTGATATTTATCTTGGGCAAAATAAATTAAGTCAGGCATTTAATAGTATTAATTCTGTTCAAAAAACAATGCCTGAAAATAGAGCGTTGTCTTATAAGTTGGCTGAGGTTCTGATTAGACAAGGGCAAATTATGGAAGCTCAAACATTAGTGCAGCGCTTTATCCATAAAAATCAAAGAGACATACAAGGTTGGCAGTTGTTGCAACAAGCTGCGAATCTAGATAAAAGTTCATCATTACAAGCTATTAATGTTTTGGGATATCGTGCTGAAGCAGAATATTGGTCTGGTTATGAAGAAAATGCGATTAAGTCGATGCTACATGCACAACGGTTAGCAAAAGGTAATATCGCGATGTCAGCAAAGATTGAATCTCGTTTAAAACAGATGCAAGATGAACGTCGGATGAGACTTTAAATGAAAATATTAAACTGAATTACTTCACTCAGAACATACTTAGGTTAGAGAACAGAACAGCTTTATGAATATCAAATTAGAAAAGTTTCACGCTCAAGATTTTGATGATTATTTTCAACTAGTTGGTAATGAAGAAGTAATGGCTATGATCACTGAAAGAGCGATACCTATAGATGAGGCTGAGCAGGATTTTCAATTACTTCTAGCAAATAATCAGTTACATCCAAACTTTGGTCATTTTAAGATTTTAGATGCTAGTACTAATGAATATATGGGCTTAGCTAAATTAGAAATTAAGAGTTTGTGTGACAGAGAAGCTGAGTTGGGATATATGCTTTTACCAAGTTTTTGGGGAAAAGGTATCGCTCGTAAAGTTAGTCAGCATTTACTTGAAGATGCCAAAAGCCAAAATTTGATTAATAAAATATTTGCGATTATTGATCCTAAAAATATAGCCTCACGTAAAATATTAACTAGTCAGGGCTTTATTCATAAAGAGTTTAAAGATTATGATGGGCTTCCAGGTGAAATACTTGAACTAAAGCAATGCCTTATTTGACTTACATTAAATTATAAAGCTTAAAGATAACTTATCGTTATAAAATTGAGGAGGAAATTATTATGATCAAAGGACAGTGTTTGTGTGGGGCTGTGCAATATCAATATCAGGGTGAGATTGAAAATAGTATTTTGTGTTACTGCACGGATTGCCAACAGGCTCAAGGTGCTATAGGCGGATGGAATAGTCCACTTGATCAAACTCAGTTTGAGTTCATTTCTGGGCAGGAACAGTTGAAAGAATATTTTCATACACCCAATAAAGCACGTGTCTTTTGTCAAAACTGTGCCAGTCCAATTTATTCATATCGTAAGGATTTACCCAATATCATTCGCTTACGTTTAGGTACGGTGACAGCAGGAAATATCCCTGCGCCGACTGAAGAATTTTTTACCGAGCATAAGCCAAATTTTATTGAATTAAGCTAAGATATTTGGCGTAAAGAAAAGCTGAGAAGTTACAATATTTATGAAGAATTTTTTTTGTTTTATTTTCGCATTCAGTGCGGCGGGGATGAGTATTGCAGCATCAGTCGAGCAATACGTAAATTCAGTTGAGAAAATTCGTGGGGTCTACGCACAGGATATTCGTGGTTTTTTACGAAGTTTAAATCCGCAAACAACACAATTTACACCTGAGCAGCAGGCTAAATATTGCCAGATTAATCAGCGTTATATTCAAGATATGTCAGATGCGATTGAGAAAAATCGATCATCATTACCACAACAATACGCGAGTATGACTAAGCAAGATTTAATCAAGCAAGTGGTTGAGTCAAAAGAGATGCAAATGCTTGCGAAATATAATGTTCAGTGTGATTTTAAATAATAAGGAAGCTTTGGGTTTATAAGGAATCGAATCTATTACAGCCCGAAATTAAATTAAGATTTTTGTAGAGGCTGATGGTAATCAGCCCATTGAACCCTACAACAAAATTTATTTGGATTGATATTTTAATAAGAGCATAAAAAATGACAGGATTTGTTGCAGGGACATTGGTGCATACAGATAAAGGTTTAGTACCAATCCAGGAGATTAAAGTTGGGGATCGGGTGTTGTCTCGTCCTGAAAATAGAGGTTGTGATGCGCCTATAGAATATAAAATAGTGGAAAAAGTATTCTGTTCTGGAGAAGATAATATTATTCAACTGCCTTATATATGTGAGTCTGAATTTAAAATTATAAAAGTTATTTACTTAACAGATTATCATGCTATTTGGCATGAAAGAGAAAAAAAGTGGATACCTGCAATAAAACTAGAAAATGGTGACGAACTTTCTTTTATTAAAAATGAAAAGATTTTTTTTGTTTATGGAGTATCTGAAGTTTTGAATTTTAAAGATGATGGAAGTATTGGTTATTGTAATCATTATTTACATAATTCATTAGGTTATAGTGTTGGGCACTCATTTGTCTATAAGGGGAAATATTCTATAAAAACTGATTATTTGCAGAATAATGATTTATCTAATCAATACTCTCGATATATTGATGATTTTGAAAGCTTCGATATAGGAAGCAATGTTTATCCTGAAAATTTTGGTGGTTTAAGTAGATTTAAAATAAAAGTTTATAATTTAGATGTTGAAGATCATCATACTTATTTCGTTGGAGATGCTGGTATATGGGTTCACTGTTAAAATGAATCCAGTTTTTAGTTGGATAGATTGTATAAAGGGGGAGTCAAGCAGCTTAGCTTAATTTTGCTTTAATTTTAGCAGATACTTGTGCAGGATCGGCACGCCCGGCTATGATCGGACGTAGAGAATTCATCACCTTACCCATATCTTTCATGCTAGTAGCTTCTTGAGCAGCAATCGTTTGCTCAATGATAGAATCAAGCTCTTCCTCAGTCATAGCTTCTGGTAGAAATTGAGAAATAACCTCAACTTCGGCTTGTTCTTTACTAGCTAAATCTTCTCGACCAGCACCTTGAAAGGCCTTAATCGATTCTTTACGTTGTTTAATTTGCTTTTCAATGACCGCAAGAACCTGAGCATCGTCAAGCTCAATGCGCTCATCGACTTCGATTTGCTTAATTGCTGCCTGTAGACCGCGAATAACCGTTACTGTTGCCATATCTTTGGCACGCATTGAAGTTTTTAACACGTCAGTAATTTGGTTTTTTAAAGTCGTCATAGTCTTTTCAGCAGTCAATCACAAATTAATTAGTAAAGGCGAGTAGTACGTACAGATTCGCGAGTCAATTTCTTTTGATAACGCTTAACTGCAGCAGCTTTTTTACGCTTACGTTCTTGAGTTGGTTTCTCATAGAATTCGCGCTTACGAACGTCTGCTAAAACACCAGCTTTTTCGCATGAACGCTTGAAACGACGGATAGCTACGTCTACTGGTTCGCCTTCTTTCAACTTAACTTGTGGCATGTAAAATCCTCTAAGATTATGGATAAGATCTAACGCACTATTGCACTAGATCGCAAGTGAAGGTCAGTATTTTACTCATTTACAACTCAGATCACAAGTCTATAATAGCTTCGATATTATTTTTGATCGTTGTAAAGGCAGTTTAATGATTGTTTTGGGCTTAGAAACTTCGTGTGATGAAACTGGGTTAGCACTCTATGATAGCGAGCTCGGCTTACGTGGACAGGTTCTCTATAGCCAGATCAAACTGCATGCGGAATATGGCGGTGTTGTACCTGAATTAGCTTCACGCGACCATGTTCGTAAAATGATTCCATTGATAAATCAATTGCTTGAACAAAGTGGTGTTAAGAAGCAAGAGATTGATGCTGTTGCTTATACGCGTGGCCCTGGACTCATGGGCGCATTGATGACAGGTGCTTTATTTGGTCGCACTTTAGCTTTTGCGTTTAATAAACCTGCGATCGGTGTACATCATATGGAAGGTCATATGCTTGCACCATTACTTTCAGAAACTCCACCGGAATTTCCGTTTGTCGCATTATTGGTTTCAGGCGGCCACACTCAACTCATGGCTGCTTATGGTATTGGTCAATATGAGTTGCTTGGTGAATCTATTGATGATGCAGCAGGTGAAGCTTTTGATAAAGTCGCTAAAATGATGAAGCTACCTTATCCAGGTGGGCCAAATATTGCAAAATTAGCTTTACAAGGTGATGCACAAGCTTTTGAGTTTCCACGTCCGATCTTACACCAGGGCTTAGATTTTTCTTTTAGTGGTTTAAAAACAGCTGTTTCTGTTCAATTGAAAAAATTGGGTGAGGAAAATCGTGATGCTGATGTTGCGGCATCTTTCCAAGAAGCAATTGTGGATACTTTAGTTAAAAAATCTGTCAAAGCGCTTAAGCAAACAGGTCTAAAAAGATTAGTGATTGCGGGTGGTGTGAGTGCCAATGTTTGCTTACGTGAGCAATTAGAAACCTCTTTGAAAAAGGTCAAAGCGCAAGTTTATTATGCTGAACCTGCATTATGCACAGATAATGGGGCAATGATTGCCTTTGCAGGCTATCAGCGTTTGAAAGCTGGTCAGCATGATGGTTTAGCTGTAACAACGACACCAAGATGGCCGATGACTGAGTTAAAGCCAACCTAAGATGGAACTCATAATATTTGTTGGTTGTCAGGCTTCAGGTAAATCCACTTTTTTTAAGCAATACTTTTCAGATACCCATATTCGCTTAAATTTGGACATGTTGAAAACGCGTCACCGTGAAAAGATATTTTTTCAGGCTTGTTTAGAGGCGAAACAAAAGTTTGTTGTTGATAATACCAATCCAAGTAAACTAGATCGGAAAATCTATATTCAACAAGCAAAAAATGCTGATTTTAAAGTGATTGCTTACTATTTTGAGAGTTTTTTAGATGATGCGCTTTTACGTAATGAACAACGTAAGGGTAAAGCAAAAATTCCTCGAGTTGGCGTAATTTCTACTTTCAAAAAACTTGAACAGCCAGAACTCGATGAGGGATTTGATGAAATTTACAGAGTTTCAATTGATCAAGAAAATGACTTTAATGTTCGGTTGATTGGACAAAGAGAATAAAGATGCGCTTTGAAGATTTAGATACAAGATTAAGACAATATGAAACTGCAAATGATTTTTGTGTTCCAGCTGCAAATTATATTGTCGTTCGTTTAGATGGGCGTGGCTTCACTCGTTTAACCAAAGACATTTGGCAATTTGAGGCGCCATTTGATGTGCGCTTTAGAGATTTAATGGTAGAAACAACAAACCATTTATTACAGTGTGGTTTTAATATTGTCTACGGTTATACCCAAAGTGATGAGATTTCTCTTTTATTTCATTACAAAGAAGAAAGTTTTAATCGTAAAGAACGTAAAATTCTTTCTATATTAGCAAGTGAAGCTAGTGCAAAATTCTCTGTTATGCATGGTCAAATTGCTACATTTGATGCCCGAGTTTGTATTTTACCCAATGTACAGTTAGTAGATGACTATTTCCGATGGAGACAAGAGGATGCTCATCGAAATGCATTAAATGCACATTGCTATTGGATGTTAAGAAAGTCAGGTCATGCAGCAGGTGAAGCAACAGAAAAAGTTAAAGGGCTAAATCGTCAAGAAAAGCATGATTTACTCTTTTCACAGCAAATTAATTTTAATGAACTTCCCACTTGGCAAAAGCGTGGTACAGGTGTTTATTGGAAAGAAATTGAAAAATCGGGTCTAAATCCGAAATCTGGTGAAATTACACAAACGACAAGAAGGCAATTAGTTGCTGATTTTGATTTGCCTTTAAATGAATTCTATAGCGAATTTATACGTCAAAATTTTTTTTGAAAATATTTTTATGAACATCCGTTCATAATGGAGTTGTAAGTTGAAAATTTCTTATATTTTTACATGTGGTCGATTAGAGTCTTTATATAAGATTCTATGCCTCACTCAACAAGGTGAGGAGACGGCATCAAAAGAGAAAGTCATTGAACAATATAAAAAAGATCTTTCTGTGGGACGGTCATTTGAGGAAACTGAACTTTATCAATTGATTGAACAAAGTGAAGAAAAAATCGTGATCAATCGTTTGAATAATATTCTTCGAGATAAACCTGTTCAACAGAAGAAAGATTTTGATTTTCAAGAATATAAGACAGGTGCATGGTCTGAATTCAATGATTATAAGTTAGCAGTTCGATTCTCTAATGCAAAAACACTTTTGAGTGAAAAGCATTTTGAGAAAACTGGTGAATATATGACGAGTCGAGGTGTTGCAAAACTGACAGGGTTTAATCCAGCGAATATCAAGAATATGTTGCAACATAAAAGAGCTATCGTGAAAAAAATGCTCATTACATTGGAAAAATTAGCTGAAGATTATTGATATTAGTACGTTAGTACGAATAAAAGTAAGATGCAGAAAATCTGATTTTTCTGCATCAACTATTTGATAGGTGAGCTTGTTTTAAAGAAAGTGGCTGACACAAATTTTAATGTTTTTAAGTGCCAAATTTGAACATCCATAATGAACACATTCTTCTGCTGAGAATCCTTCATGAGCTAAAATTATAAGAAATTGTTTTATCGCTTTCACTTCTGCTTTTGATAATGAATGTTCTTGAGCTTTTAACTTAATACCTAACATAGGGTAAGGACTTTCCGTCGGGGAACATTCAAAATACCACCATTGTTGACACTCTAAACATCGATAATATGTTATGGAATAGTCAAACTTAGGTATAACTTCATCCGTAGGAGCATCTTCTCTGAAGTATTTGGGAAAGTTCTCAACTACATCAAAATTAAAACTAAAAAGGTTATTAAAATCATCTGGGCAAGCAAAAAAAGATTTTATTTTTCGACATTCACACATTTTAATGGCTCTTATCAGGCGGTTAATTACTTTGGCTTGTCTGCTTTAGACAACACGGCTAAACAAACAAAAATCAAAGCCATACCTAACCAACCAATCGGCGCCAGTTGCTCGCCAACCAATAACACAGCAAATAAAGCCGCAATCAGTGGTTCGAATAAAGTAAGTGTAGTTGCTGTGCTAGCAGAAATTGTTTTTAGGGCATAGCCGAAAAGTAAATAGCCTAAGAACATTGGGATCAGCATCATATAACCAACAACATAAAGATTAACTGGCTCATCAAATAAATTTGAGCCTGTAAAAAATAGAGTTGGTAATAAGATTAATGCGCCAAAACCAAAAATAAGGCCCATTGATGCTCTAGAGTCGACTCCACGATCAATCATTTTTTTAGCTGCCCACGAATATAAAGAATAAGTGAGTGCTGCAATTAGCCCAAGAATGATGCCTATGGTTTTCTGATCCGCTGCAATTGTTTGCGTTGCTCCGTGTGAATGAGATTCACCTAGCGATAATAAAAGTACGCCTGCAACGCCAAAGACAAAGCTAATGAACCATTTTCCAGAAAGTGCTTTTTTATCGAAAAATTTTTCTAATAATGCCGTAAATAATGGTGCTGATCCAATCGAAACAACAGTACCAATGGTAATACCTGCCATTCGCATAGACGTATAAAAGGCCAGTGGATAAATCGCAACTGAAATCATTCCAATCAGTAGTAAAGGATAATATGAGCGAATTTGTGGTAAATGATTCAGAATTGTTTTATGGGCTAATAGTGCTTGCAGTAAACCACCGCCACCCATGGCAATTGCCCCAATAGCTAAAGGACTGAGATTGGGAGCATAAGATGCAGCTGTTCCAGTCGTTCCCCATAAAATTGAAGCAACTAAAACAGCAATAAATCCATAATATGAGCTGAGGTTAAGGGAGTTATTCAATTTGAAATCTCTTGTTCTAACATGGTCTGAACCATTTTCTTTGCTGCAAATACTTTAGTACTGGTACTTTCTAAACCAGCACGAGCAATTGAACCTTCTAAGATAAATGAAATAAGCAAAGCCAATTCCTGTACTCGTTGTGGATCAGTAATCATTTGATTTAAATGATTCGCAACGATGCTTTCGATTTCATCTTTATGATTTTTTACGGCTAAGCGCTCAGGGCTGTGTGCTGGAAATTCGGCTGCTGCATTCAATAAACCACAACCACGAAAGCCTTTTTCATAGGCAAATTCGGCATGGTCTTGATAAGCATCAAAAATTGCCAGAACTCCATCAATAGGTGTTTTGATCTGCTGCTTTCTTTGTTCATATAAATCTAGCCACTCTTGATGACGAGCTTCGATATAACAACTAATCAAATCAGCTTTGGTGGGAAAGTTGTTATATAGCGACATTTTTGCCACTTGAGCTTTGTCTGTAATGCTGTTGATACCTGTGTTTGCGATTCCATCGTTATAAAACAATGTTGCTGCTGCATCCAAGATTTTTTGTTTTGCTGATTTCGTGCTCATAATAAAATTTTATTAGGTATACCGATCTACCTAATGTTATGCGAGAGTAAATGAATTAGCAAGATAAAATTCACTTACGGAAGGAAAGGGAATAAAGGTTGATTAAGAAGATGCGTATCTTCTTAATCAACTCAAAAATTTATTTATAATTGTTTTTTACTGTGAATGATTGCTAGCCCATAAATTGGCCATTTCTTTTCAGCTTTGATGTTATTGACCAGCCAAGCGACCAGTACCAAAGCAATTGAACCTAAAAGAACTGGAAAAAATAGAAAACTCCACTGGTACTGAATGGTATGTGCAGTGAGTAATATCACCAGAGGATTTGCACCAGCAGGTGGATGCACGCAGCGAAGAATTTGCATAGCAGAAATTGCGCAACCAACTGATAATGCAATACTTAATGCTGAAACACCAACGGTTTTTAAAAAGAATAAACCAATAAAAGCCGAGACAAAATGCCCCAAAATAACGTTACGTGGTTGAGCTAAGGGCGACTGAGATACTGCATATAAGATGACACAAGTCGCGCCAAACGGTGCCATGATAAATAAGTTATTTGTTAATTTGCTGAGCAGAATTAAGATCAAAATACTTAATGTACCGCCGATTAAACTTCTAATGATATCAATATATTGGGGTAGTGGTGCTAGATGTTCTTTACCTTTGAATAAAGCCAACATGGTTTTCTCACTGATGTCTTGATTTCCAGTGATAATAAAACTAAAATTAAAAATAGTACAGATCTGTACTATTTTTAATTGGGTAAAATTTTATGTCTAAATCAGCAACTAAAATTTTAAATACTGCGGAAAAATTATTTTATGAAAATAATTTCGTCGGGGTTGGTGTTGACTTAATTCGGGATGAATCTGGTTGTTCTAAAACAACGATGTATACCTATTTTAAAAATAAGAATCAGTTGGTGAAATCTGTTCTTGAAGCAAGAGACGAAAAATTTCGACAAAGTTTGCTTAGTTATGTGGCTGATGCAAAAGGACGAGAGGCTTTGAATAAATTAATTGATTGGCATTTGTTGTGGTTTCAAGAGGATAACTTTAAAGGTTGCTTATTTGTTCGAGCAGTAGCAGAGTCACATTATAGTGACCAAGATATTATTGGCGTGTCTAAAGTTCATAAGATTTGGATTCGAAATCTAATTACCAGTTATCTTCAAAGTGATCCAAAAACTGACAGTTTAGTTGAGATGATTTATACCCTAATTGAAGGTTTAATCAGTCGCTTTTTGGTTGAAGGGTATGATGCAAAAATTGCTGAGAATATAAAGAATTCAATTAACCAAATGATTGATATTTATAGTTCTTAATCTGGCGATGCTTTGAATGACCGTCTCGCTTAGGAGGAGACGATCATATTTCAAAATTTGGATGAATTTATTCCTTAAACGCTTTTTGGTTTTCTACATCAACATATTCAATATAGCCGCGACCTTCAATCGGATTGTTGCGGTATTCACCTCTAAAAGTATAAGCACTTGCATAGCCAATACCATGACCATAACGGAATGGACTATCAATTTCTGCGGTAATCTCTAAGACTTTTTCATTTGAAGCATCTTTTACAGACCAACAGAATAGCTGCGGTAGACGCATTTTCTTACCACTCGGCGAAACATAGTCATCCACTTGATGAGCAATGACTTTGAATTCAACATTGGTATATATTTCAGCAGCTTTATCCGTATGACGTACATGTAAACTATAAGCAGCAGGTTGACCTAAAATATCAGCTTTTGTGAGTAGTAGCTGAGTCGTTTCATTTAAGTTAATGATCTGATAAGTAAAGAAATCTAATGGTAGTTTATAAGCTTCAGGTAGCAGCTTTTTCACGACACCGTGCGCACCGGCAGCTCTTGCATACTCATAGGTACATAAGCCTTCAGCTGGAGTCACTTGTCCTTCGTATTCAAGTTGACCTTTGAAATTGGCCAATAAACTAAAGTGATCGTAAATAGGTGTTTTGATAAACCATGAGACGTGTTCACTCACATCGAGCTCAAAATCAAAACTCAAACCATGATATGCACCTTGTAGATGAATATTTGGTAATGTTCCACTGATTGAAACTTCTTCACCGAGTTCAATCAAACTGCCATTTTCTTGAATATTGGTTTGTTCAGGAATGATGTAGGCTTTTAACAGATGCTCATCGACGGCAGCGGTACTGGAAAATAATGTTGCTGTTTGTCTCGGATCTCCAAGCGTGATGTCATCATGATCAAAAGCGAGTGCGCCAGGTGTACCCAATAGGATCATGATATTTAAATAACGATGTGGCTCAGGCAGTAAAGGAAAGAAAATGCCGTAGTGTGTCCAAGTGTAGAATTTTCCTTGAGTTCTTGGACGAATAATATCGGGTTCTGAAAATGGAATAGTAGAGAATTTTACGGCTTGGTCTAAAGCACCCTGTGCCAACAACAGGCTTTTGCCTAAAAATTTGCTGGTCAGGGAAGACGGTGGCAATTGTTTTTTCATCTTTGTTTCCTTAACTCTTTCCTTACTGAAAAAGTAGGTTATGAGAAACAATTGCCTTTGCTAAGCGGAAATAAGGACAACGCTACGGCTTTTCAGGACATTATCCTTTTTGATTGTTAGACAATTTTTCTAACTTTTGCGAACCAATCCAATGCTTTGAAAACTGATAGGCTGCACGACCCGAACGTTGCCCGCGTGCTTGACACCATCTCAAGGCTTCAGCACGAACTTCGTCGTTATATTCCAAATGAGCTTTGTGGATATAATGCTCGACGATGGTGAGGTAAAGCTGTTGATCCATTGGATAGAATGAAAGCCACATCCCAAAACGATCTGAAAGCGAAATTTTCTCTTCAATCGCTTCTTGAGGGTGTAATTCTGTATATTGTGGTACGTCTACTTTACGCACAGGGGTATTTTCATGCATAAATTCAGGCAGTAAGTGACGACGGTTACTGGTCGCATAAATAATAAAATTGCTTGAACCAGATTGTAGCGAACCATCTAATACACTTTTGAGGCTGCGATAGTTTTCATCTTCAGCGTTAAAGGCCAAGTCATCACAATAGACAATAAATTTCTCTGGACGATGTTCAATCAGTTTTTGAATTTTTGGAAGGTCGGATAAATCATCACGCTCGATCTCAATCAAACGTAAACCTTGAGCTGAATATTCGGTCAGCAGGGCGCGAACGATAGAGGATTTTCCTGTTCCACGAGATCCAGTCAATAAAATGTCATTTGCAGGTAAGCCATTTAAGAACTGTAAGGTATTTTGAATAATTTTTTCTTTTTGGCGTTCAATCCCTTTTAAGTCTTCCAAATGCATTTTTTTAGGTTGTTGTACTGCGAGCAATTGCTGATTTTCCCAACGAAATGCAATCGCTGAAAAATCTGTCGCTTGTTTGGGTGCTGGGAGAACTTGCTGTAACTGTGTTAAAACACTGGATAACGATTGGAGAATAGATTCAGGTAATTCCAATATAGCCATAAATACAAACCAAACTCAGTGATCAATGAATATGGATACTATCATTGCTATTACTAAAATAAAGGAAATATCATCAAAAGAATGCAATAAATAGATTTTATACTTGATTGTTGTCCGAGCTTTTTGCATTGTATAGGTGCAAGAATAGAAAAAATATGAAGACAAATTAGGATCAATCATGTTAGTTAAAGTTCAAGAGAAAAAGAATACATATCAAAAACATAGAATTGATGTCCTACATGAAAGTTTAAAGCATGCAAGCAATTATGCAGAATGGAAACAGATTGCACTTAAATTAGATGAAGAGTCAGGTAAAGAAGAATGGAAGTATGATAATCAGTCGCCTTATTTTGATGCAGAAGTGCTTTCAAAACGCTATAACTTATTAAAAAAATACCGTACTCAACGCCGTATATTGGATCTGATTTATGTTCTTCGTGAAGGTTTGTCTTATGATTTTGCTAATATCGGTCATCCAATGTTGTTTGCAGAAACCTATATTGGTACAAAAAAAATCATTGAAAACTATGTAGAAGAAGTCAGTAATTGTCTGCAATACCTCGCATCGAGTGAATGTATTACCTTCCAGTTGAAAGAGAAAATTCAGTTCTTTGATGAATGCCATAAAGCTTATGGTCAGCCAGCGCTGATGTTTTCAGGTGGTGCAACACTTGGTTTGTTCCATACAGGCGTTTGTAAGGCATTACTCGAACAAGATTTGATGCCAAGAGTATTATCTGGTTCAAGTGCTGGGGCAATTATGACGGGTATGTTAGGTGTATCCGCTAGTGATAAAGTCCCAGATTTATTGAATGGAGAGCATTTTTTTAGTGATGCTTTTAAGTTCAGAAAAATCTCAGATTTGATCAAAGGACATGGCGGAATTGCAGATGTGATGTTTCTAAAAAAGTTTTTGATGCAAAACTTGGGTGATCTGACATTTGCTGAAGCTTATGAACAATCTAAACGCCATATTAATATTGTAGTCGCGCCTTATAACACAGCCCAAAACCCACGTATTATGAATGCCTTAACAGCACCGAATGTTTTAGTGTGGAGTGCGGTTTTGGCTTCGTGTGCTGTGCCTGTTTTATTTCCACCAGTGCATCTGACGAGCAAGCGCTATGATGGTCAGCATACACCTTATATGGCAAATACCAAATGGGTAGATGGCAGTATGCGTAGTGATTTCCCTCAGGAAAAAATGGCTCGGTTGTATAATATTAATTATACGATAGCGAGTCAGGTCAATCCGCATATCGTGCCATTTATGCAAAGTGATACAGAGCGATTCCGTCGAGATGTCTTGATCTGGCCTGAAAGAATTATTCGCCATCAAGGTAAAGCAATCGCGATGGATATGATGGATTTAACTCGGAATTATATGGGGAGTTTTTTCCCAATCCGTCGTGTTTTAGATCATGGTTACGGTATCTTAGGACAACGCTATTATGGTGATGTGAATATTATTGCGCGTTATGGTTTACGCCATTATAGCTATATGCTTAAAAATCCTCGCCCGAAACTATTTAAAATATTGCAGCAGGAAGGTGAACGAGCGACATGGCCTAAGATTGCCTCAATCGAAACGCATGCACGTATTGGTAAAACCATTGAACATTGTTTAGCATCACTCCGTAAGCAGGAAGAAAAGCAGCAGAATGAGTATTATTACGTCGATCTTTGATCATAATTTTCAACCCACTGAATTAACTTTAAAAACAAAAAATAAAAGTTATGAATTTGGTCGACGTTTATATACATTTAAAAATGCTGAACAGCGATACTGGCTTAAATATCATCTTGCTGACACTCACTCAGTTTTGGAGCAATCTTTTCAAAATGAATTGAATTTTTACAAACAGTCTGAAAATAGAGAAATATCATTTTTATTGCCACATCAAACAATTCAATTTCAAGAACACATCATTTTTCAGGATTTAATTAAAAAGGGAGAGGGACTGCTATTACCTGATTCCGAGGATTTCTTTGCTGATCTTTCTGCATATCAAGAGATAGATGTGATTCAACAAAAAATTCTTTCTGCTTTGTCTACTTTGCAATCCTTTCACCAGTTGGGATGGGTGCATGGAGATCTAAAAACTGAACATTTTCGATGCTTGGAAAATACCTGCAGACTAATTGATTTAGAGCAAAGCTTTGTTCAGATGAATAATACACAAACAGGGCTGAATGCC
Organism: Acinetobacter venetianus RAG-1 = CIP 110063; assembly: GCF_000368585.1. Lineage (GTDB taxonomy): Bacteria > Pseudomonadota > Gammaproteobacteria > Pseudomonadales > Moraxellaceae > Acinetobacter > Acinetobacter venetianus. The sequence continues at coordinate 1,407,084 of NZ_KB849558.1, read as the reverse complement.
ACACCACACTATATGGCACCGGAGTTGTTTCATGGAAAAGCTAAGACAGTGCAAAGTGATTTATACGCATTTGGAATCATTCTTTATGAATGGCTGACACAATCACGATTAACTGCCAAGACCTATCAAGATTGGGCAATGTTGCACTGTCAGCAATTCCAAATACAACTACCTGATCGGTTTAAGCAGTTTCTACCTTTGCTCGATGCTCTCTTAAAGAAACAAGTAGCATTGCGTGTTCCATCTGCGCAAGATGCCATAGATACTCTAAAAATCGCTTAACTTGTTGTAAAAATAAACATAAATGCTTGATTTGAATATTATATGTTCATTTAACTCAATTTTTACGGATAAAGGCTTGTCATAAAGTACGTTTCTCACTAATATGCATACCCATCGGGGGCGTGGCGAAATTGGTAGACGCACTGGATTTAGGTTCCAGCGCCGCAAGGTGTAAGAGTTCGAGTCTCTTCGCCCCCACCAAATTTAAAAAGCAAGTATATCTTGCTTTTTTTATGGTTAAGTCAGAAATGGCTCAATCATGTGGTTATAGAGGATTGGTGTAATGGTAGCATGACGGTCTCCAAAACCGTTCGTCAAGGTTCGAGTCCTTGATCCTCTGCCAAATAAATGAAGAAGCCCTTGTAATTACAAGGGCTTTTTTATTGCCAATTTTTTATGAAACTTCCTAATTAAAAACTTTTTAAGTCTTCAGAGGGTGGAGTTCCAAAGAAACGTTTATATTCTCTTGAGAATTGAGAAAGGCTTTCGTATCCAACCTGGATACTTGCCGTTGAAATATCACTATTTGTTGTGATTAACAATCGACGTGCTTCAGTAAGTCGTATACGTTTTTGATACTGCAAAGGGCTCATCGAAGTGATGTCCTTGAAGTGCTGATGAAAACTCGAAGCACTCATTCCCATCTTGGTTGCAAGTTCTTCCACCTGAAATGGTTTTGCAAAATTATTTTTTAACCAGTCAATTGCTTTGACAATACGATGCCCAGCTGTACCTGTTGCCGCGATACGTTTTAGACGATGGCCTTGTGGACTCATCATTAAACGATATAGGATTTCCTTTAGAATCAGTGGTGATAGGATTGGAATATCATCTGGTGATGCCAATAAATCGAGCAAACGAATAAAAGCATTGTTAATCTCTGTCGTGACTTCTCCAATCGCAACACCTTTTCTGTCATTATCGTTCGTTTGAAAAGAAATATGCGCTTCTAACATGAGTTGAGCTAATAAATAAGGATCTAATTTTAGAATAACTCCCAAATAGGGCTGATCTGGAGTTGCTTCAATAATTTGGCTGATGATGGGTAAATCAATTGCAGTAAATAAAAAATGATGAGCATCATAGGTATAGGTTTCTTCGCCTAAGATTACTTGCTTTTTACCTTGAGCGATCATACACAGACTCGCATCTAAGATATAACTCGTTGGTGGTGTAGGAGAGTCCCAACGATGCAGCGTTAAACCTGCAATGGGTGTTTCAAACTTATTTGTCCCTTCAGTCCATTGATTGACAAGTTGGCTCAGCCGCCGCTCACGATTTTGAGTTGTTGTTGTATAGCTCATGTCATATCTCATTTACACATCATCGTTTTATTGTACGACCTCTACTTCTTAAAGTAAGGCTTAATTCTAAAGAATCGGAGAATTAGGCAAATATCGCGTAGGAATGAGACATCCCTTTCTTTGTTTGTTTTTTATACTTGTTCTCAGCATCTAATTTGCAGCTGCTGAGTGTTATTTTAAGTCTGTTTGAATTCTTAATTTTTTAAAAAGATTATTTTACAGTTTCTTATCATCATAGGTTGAATGCTAAAAAATAATAGCCAGCCATTAAATCGCATTTTCAGACTGCAATTACTCAAAGATTAGATCAAATTTTATTATTGATAAATCATTTTTATCAACTGGATAACACAGTTTTTTTGGAGGAATGATCATGATTCGGTCTTTCAAACTTTCGAGTTTAAGCACTCAATTTAAATGGGAGATGACAAGTATTCGTCATTCCTTGAAAAAATCTTTGGGTCTAACTTCTTTAATTATTGGAGCGTTAACTATGAATCAAGCAACTCTCGCAGATCAGCCATTAAAACTCAGTAATACATGGGATAAGACATTTGTCCAAAGTAGTAAAGTTGATCATAAAAAAGTAACGTTTAAAAATCGTTATGGCATTACTTTGGCAGCTGATCTTTATATACCTAAAAATACGAGTGGAAAGCTTGCAGCAATTGTGGTGAGCGGGCCATTTGGTGCTGTTAAAGAACAAGCATCTGGTCTTTATGCACAGACGATGGCAGAAAGAGGCTTTGTAACGCTTGCATTTGATCCATCATATACAGGTGAAAGTGGTGGTGAGCCGAGAAATGTAGCATCACCAGACATCAACACAGAGGATTTTAGTGCTGCTGTAGATTTTATTGGCCTTTTGCCGAATGTTGATCAAAATCGTATTGGTGTGATTGGAATCTGTGGTTGGGGTGGCATGGCATTAAGTGGTACAGCGATTGATAAGCGGATTAAAGCTGTTGTTACTAGCACAATGTACGATATGACGCGTGTTATGTCTAAGGGCTACAATGATAGCGTAACGCTTGAAGAGCGCACAAAAACGCTTGAACAATTGGGTCAGCAACGTTGGCAGGATGCCAAGAATGGAACACCAGCTTATGGTCCAGTATCACTGGAATTAAAAGGAGGTGAACCACAGTTTGTTGTGGAATATGCTGATTATTATAAAACCCCGCGTGGTTTCCATCCTCGTGCAATCAATTCGAATGCTTCTTGGTCATTAACAACACCATTATCATTCATGAATATGCCGATTCTAACTTACATCAAAGAAATTTCACCGCGACCTGTTTTATTCATCCATGGTGAAAAAGCACATTCACGTTATTTCAGTGAAACGGCTTATGAGGCGGCTTTGGAGCCAAAAGAACTGTTAATTATACCGAATGCGAATCACACCGATCTTTATGATCGCGTGGATATTATTCCATTCGATAAAATGACAGATTTCTTCCAGAAAAACCTTAAGTAATTTTAGATAAAAGCTTGAAAACTAAAAAAGTCTACAGCACTTTTGATTTTAGTTTTCAAGCTTGAGGTTGATTCGATTCGTTTGAATTAAGTTATTGATATAAATTTGAAACTATAAAAAATTATAGGAATAGGCAAACATCTTACAGGAATAGATCAGCATATTTTGTGTTTGTTTTTTATACTTATTCATATTGATTGGTTTGAAGTCTTTGATCGCTATTTAACGGCTTCTTTTTCTGAGAAAGAGATATGTTCCCTAAATCATTCGCTTTAGTTACAACACTTTTATTACTCACGACAGGAGTTCAAGCAATGGAAAATCAATTACCAGCATCTCAAACGATTAAAAAATCGAGTGAGCAGCCTGTTATAGAGGGTTCTGATAAAAACTTTACAGGTTCGGTGGCAATTAAGCCGCTTACAAGTGTGACAGACGGAATAAATGCGCCGAGTGCGTATGTGAGTTTCAACGCTAACTCTCGTTCTTTTTGGCATACCCATCCGAAAGGACAATACCTTGTTGTGACTGAAGGTGAAGGCATTGTACAAGAGTGGGGCAAGCCCGCAGAAAAAATTGCTGTAGGTGATGTGATTTATTGTCCTCCTGGAATTAAGCACTGGCATGGTGCAAGTGGACATTCTGCGATGACTCATTTAGCCCTTACTGGTACTGATGAAAATGGTCATAACGTAGATTGGCTTGAGCCTGTAACAGATGAACAGTTTAAAGAGGCGAATCATTGAATATAAAAGGTATTTTTATATTGATTGGCTTGCTTGGGCTATTGGGTAATCAATATTCAATAGCCGCCACCGAGCAAAGGATACGATCTGAAAATGAGGTGAAGTCTGTGGAAAATACTTTATCAACTCAACAACAAGCGATTATTCCTATTGCTGCTTTTGCCGCCACTGGTGATCTTGAAAGTTTAAACCGCGAGCTTAATCAGGGATTAGATGATGGTTTAACCATAAATGAGATCAAAGCAGTTTTAGTCCAAACCTATGCTTATGCTGGCTTTCCTCGTAGTTTGAATGCACTGGCTGAATTTATGCGAGTCATTGAACAAAGAAAATCTCAAGGGATTGATGATCAAGAGGGTAAAAGAAGTCAGCCTTTAGCACAGAATTATAATGCGCGTATTCAAGGAGAGCAGAACCAAACTCAGCTTGTGGGTCAGCCTGTAACTGGCGCTTTATTTGAATTTTCACCAGAAATTGATGAATACCTTAAAACGCATTTGTTCGGTGATATTTTTTCTAGAGACGTATTAAGTTGGCAAGATCGTGAAATTGCGACAGTCAGTATGCTTGCTGCAATGACTGGAACTGAAAGTCAGCTGAAGTCTCATGTGAATATGAGTTTGAATATTCAAGTGAGCGTCCAGCAATTGAATCAAATCCAGCAGATTCTCGCTGAAAAAGTTTCATTAGATGCTAGTCAAAAGCTGCAAAAAATTCTAAACCCTTAATTCTCATATTCTTTATTTAATTTTTAAGCGTGGATCACTACGCTTAGGGCTTTCTTTGTCTAAAAAATACTATGTGAAGCCCAAAGTCGGAGTTTTTTATGAAAGCTACAATGCTCTATGGGCCAAATGATGTCCGTTTCGAAGAATGTCCTGAACCAAAGATTATGAAAGCAACGGATGCCATCATTGAAGTTGTTGCTGCATGTGTTTGTGGTTCAGATTTATGGCCATATCGAGGGATTCAAAAAATTACTGAACCGATGCCGATGGGACATGAATATTGTGGCATCGTCAAAGAAATTGGCGCAGATGTGAAAAATATTCAGGTTGGTCAATTTGTAATCGGATCTTTCTTTGCTTCTGACAATACTTGTTTTGTTTGTGAGCATGGTTATCAATCAGCATGTGAACAAACTGAGTTTGTTGGCGGTGCTCAAGCACCTTTATTACGAGTTCCTTTAGCAGATGGGACGTTGGTTGCAACTCCCGCAGTGCCAGAAGCTGAGATGATTCCTGATCTTTTAGCCGCTTCTGATGTTTTGGGCACTGGTTGGTATGCCGCAGTAGCTGCAAATGTTCAACCGAATAGTACGGTCGTTGTTGTTGGCGATGGGGCGGTTGGCTTACTTGGAATCCTCTCCGCTAAGCAAATGGGTGCAACTAAGATTATTGCGATGAGTCGCCATGAGGCTCGCCAAAAATTAGCTGTTGAGTTTGGTGCGACTGATATTGTCACTGAAAGAGGTGATGAGGGTGTTAAGCGCATTTTGGAATTAACGAATGGTCATGGTGCAGACTCAGTTCTTGAATGTGTAGGCACACAAGAATCTATGATGCAAGCCATTCATGCCGCTCGACAAAGTGGTTATGTCGGATATGTTGGTGTGCCGCATGGTGTTGATTTAAATGGAGAGGAACTGTTCTTTGAGCATGTTCATTTACATGGTGGACCTGCACCAGTTCGCCAATTTTTACCTGAACTGATTGATCTGATTTGGAATAAAAAAATCCAGCCCGGCAAAGTGTTTGACCTAACCTTACCTTTAGAACGGGTTGCCGAGGCTTATCAAGTAATGGATGAGCGTCGAGCAATTAAAGTGTTATTACAGCCTTAAGTTATTAATTTGCATATGGTGTCAATGCCGTATGCATTTACTTTGCTATGTGCCCTGAGAAGGTAACCAATAGAAGGAATAGTCATGGAAATTCAACTGATTTTTGAAGAAACAACTTTATCTGCACGCTTGGATGATACGGTCGCTGCAAGAAGTTTTTATGATTCCTTACCTTTGGAGTTAACACTCACTGATTATGCTTCTACAGAAAAAATTAGTGATTTAGCAAAAGCCTTACCTGTTCACAGCGAACCTAATGGCTATCAGCCGAAAGTTGGAGATATTACTTATTATGCACCTTGGGGAAATTTAGCCATATTTTATAAAAATTTTGGTTATGCCAGTGGACTTGTTCGTTTAGGGGAAATTTCTGACGATATTCAACTGTTAAGAAAATCAGGATTGTTGAATGTACGGATTGAGGCAACTCAGTAATGCAAGCAGGTGAAGGTCATTCAAATACCTATGATTTCGTCGTAGCAAGTATTTCATTTGTAATGATCTTTGTCACAGCGGGTTCTCCGATTCCATTGTTTAATATTTATCAGTCTGAATATGGCATCAGCAATGCTGATCTTGGTCTTGTATCCGTTGCTTATTTTATCGCAGCAGCGGTTGCACTATTGGTCTTAGGTCGTATTTCAGATTTTATTGGACGAAAAAAGGTTGCGATTATTGCTTTAATGGCTGCAATGCTGTCATGTGGATTATTGTTCCTTATACATGGATTTTGGTCATTATTCGCTGCGAGGCTGTTACAAGGTTTGGCATGTGGCTTAAGTGCTGGAGCCTTAACAGCATTTATTGTTGATACATCATCTGAAAAGTTACGTTGGCTTGCTGCTGTGATTACGAGTAGTGCGCCGATGATTGGTATTCCAATTGGGGCAATTAGCTGCGGTTTTCTCATTTTAACGGGTAAGCAGAATTGGTTTTTAATCTATGCTTTGGTCGGAATTGTTCTTGCTGCTTTAATCCTATTGATCTCATTGAGTCGTGAAACAGTTTTATTTCGAAAAGGTGTGATTTATTCCCTCGTACCGCGTTTATATCTACCCAAAGCGGCAAACCAATTTGTTTTGATTGCAAGTATGGTCTTTTTGGCAACGTGGTCTTTAGGTGGCTTTTATCAAGCTTATGGCCCTGCGTTGGTACATCATTATTTGGGTACAGACAATCCTATCTTGGCTGCTTTGGTATTCGCTGCAATCATGATCCTGACTCCGTTGGGTAGTCCTTTAAGTCGTTTTTTCATGGCTAAGAATGCGGTCAAAACAGGAATGTTTATTTATATCTTGTCTTTAATAACCATCCTAACAAGTCTGAAGTTCGGCTTTATGGTTGCATTTATCGTAGCCAGTTTATGCGTTGGACTAGCGCAAGGGCTTGCAGTGACTGGTGCGATGGGCATTTTAATTCAAATAACAGACCAGCAAAATCGAGCTGGTTTGCTTTCGACTATTTATCTGATTGCGTACTGTAGTGCAGCAATTCCAGCCTTAATCTCTAGTCACTTTGCTTATAGTATGGAATTACTTCAGATCGGCTATGGATATGGCGTATTGGGAGGTGTGGCTGCTTTGATCGCTATTGTGGCAAGTCGTAAAAAGGATTAAATAGCAAATACTACAAGTTATAAAAAAGCATTAGGTAAAATTTATCGACCTAATGCTTTATTTTTTATGTACTTATTGGGTGATTAATAAATGAACTTAGAAATTTTTTCCGCCGTTTGAATCACGGTTTCTGCAATTTCATTTTTAAAATAATGCTCATCATACGTGCCTAGAGGACAGCTTACAGATAAAACAGCGGCCATTTTTCCTGTGGATTGTTTAAAAATAGGTGCTGCACATGCGGCCATATCATGATTGTAATGTCCCCAACTGACCATTGAGCGCTGTGTTTTTACAAAGCTTAAGCGTTGAAGTAGCTCTTTCAGGTTCTTCGGGGTCAGTTCAGAAAAGGTTTCCCATTGATTAAAACCTTTATAGCGATCACGAATTTCAGTGTCATTTAGATCAGCAAGCATCATTTGTCCTATCACAGTGGCATGAGCAGGCCAGCGTGTGCCTAAACCGATGTTGCTGGTAAATGTTCCATTTGACTGAACATTATTGATAAAAACAATATGAGTACCTTCTAAGATCGAAAGATGCACTGCAAGTTGTGTCTGATCACGTAGTTCTTTCATCAACGGCGTCGCTAAATCTAGCAGAGATTGCTTCGCTAAACTGTTAAATCCGAGTTCCATGACCTTTGAATCAAGCGCATAAGTTTTTTGTGAAGCTTTTCTTAAAAAACCACAAGATTCTAAGGTGTAAATGAGACGAAACGCACTAGAACGGTTCACATCTAATATTTCAGCTATTTCTGAAATCGTCATTTCTTTGGCTTCTTTATTGAAAGCTTGCAGAATTGCTAATCCACGTACAAGCCCTGGAACAAGATAGCGGTCATCGTTTTTTGTTTCTTCATTTTCTTGCAAATCTTCATCGATGATCATGTTCATTTGGTTGAAATTCCTACAACTAAAAGTGATGAAATTAAATGGTGCATACTGCTTTATTTTGGATCTATTTAATAGATCAAAATACACAATTAAAGATTTATATGCAAAACACATTTTTCTATTAGAAACGTAACAAAATATAATTTTTTAAATAAGCATATGAATTTTATAGTGTTAATAATATTGACATAAAAACTGGATTAATATTATTCTTTTCATATGTTTTGGAAATAAACAAAAGTTTTGCATATAAAACATATTCGAGGACTATAGGAATGAGTTGGATCTCAGTTTGTCAGCAAGACGAAGTAACCGAAGACGAGCCAAAAGCCATTGAAGTTGACGGTAAAAAAATTGGCGTTTTTTTCATCGAAGAAAACTACTTTGCCATTGAAAATGTATGCCCACATGCCTTCGCCTTATTAACAGAAGGCTTTATTGAAGATCAAACCGTTGAATGTCCATTACATGAAGCGATTTTCGATATTCAAACGGGTGAGCTAAAGAGTGGACCAGGATGTCGTGATTTATGCACATATCCTGTACGAGTTGAAGGAACAGATATCCAAATTCAACTATAGGTCTTAACTAGAAGGAAGGAATCGCGTGAAAACATTTAATGAGAAGCTAGCCAACTGGATTCATGCAGTGCCAGCAACGGAAGCAGGGATTAATAATATCCAAGTTCCGGGCCAGCCAGAATTATTGATTTGGCAAACTCGCTATAAAGAACCAACAGTTTACGAGCAAGACTTTGTTCAGCATTTGATTAAAGCCTTTGCAGCAGGTGTCACCGAGCTTGCAGACTTAGTTCAGACTTTAAATCAACAAGGTTTCCGTTGTGAGTCTGGTGAGCTTTGGACTTCTGAAAGCTTTTCAGAAGAAATGCAACGTTTGGGTTATTGATTCAAGGAAGAACGATTATGAACGCAGCAGTGTCAGCTACACCAAGTGTTGAAGAATATTTAGATTTGGGTCTACGTGATCAATGGCATCCAGTTCTTGCGAGCTGGGAAGTTGCAGCAAATCCAGTCGGTATCACTCGTTTGGGTGAAAATATTGTGGTTTGGCGTGATGAACAAGGTCAAGTCCATGCTTTAGAAGATCGTTGTCCGCATCGTGGTGCACGTCTTTCTTTGGGGTGGAATCTAGGAAATCGTGTGGCTTGTTGGTATCACGGTGTTGAAGTTCGTCATGATGGCGTGGTTGAAGATGTACCAGCTGTACATGACTGTCCAATGAAAGGCACTCAATGTATTAAAAGCTATCCAGTAATCGAAGCTCACGGTGCGATTTTCCTTTGGTTTGGTATTGATCCAAATGAAGCACCTAAAGATCTCGATTTTCCTGAACAGCTTGCAAGTGAAGATTGGAGTGCATTCCTTTGCCAAGCCGATTGGAAAGTGAATCATCAATATGCAATTGATAATGTCATGGACCCAATGCATGGAAGTTATTTGCATTGTACTTCGCACTCAATGGCTGAAGGTGATCGCACCGCAGAAATGAAACATCGTTCTACTGAGCATGGTTTTGTTTTTGAAAAGGAAGGTCAAATTGGCGTGAACTTTGACTGGGTTGAATACGCCAATACAGGTGCAAGTTGGTTACGCCTTTCTATTCCTTATCGTAAAGATTTTGGGCCGGGCGGTGAGTTCTGGATTGTGGGTTACGCAACACCGATTGATGCAGACAATACGCGCGTATTCTTCTGGCGCTGCCGTAAAGTGAGTGGTTGGCAACGTAATGTCTGGCGCTTCCTTTACCGAAATCACTTAGAAAAATTGCATTGGGATGTATTAGAGCAAGATCGAATTATCTTGGAAAATCTTGCACCAAATGCACGTCAACAAGAATTCCTCTATCAACATGATGTGGGCTTATCACGCTTACGTCGCTTAATGAAAAAAGAAGCAGAAAAGCAATTAAAGAAAATTGCAGCTTTGAATACTTCAAATCGTATTGAAATGCAGGAAGAAGCACATGGCTAATGTTGCATTGTTACAAGGCAAAAAAGTCCTTGTCACAGGCGCGGCAAGAGGCTTGGGACGAGACTTTGCGCAAGCAATTGCAGAAGCAGGCGCTCAGGTCGTCATGGCGGATATTTTGGATGATCTTGTTCAAAAAGAAGCGGCTGAATTGCAGCAACTAGGTTTAAAGGTCGATGCTGTAAGAATCGATTTGGCTGATGCCGTTTCAATTCAGCAGGCTGTCGAGCAGGCTGCTGAATCCCTAGGCGGAATAGATGGTTTAGTGAATTGCGCTGCGCTAGCAACCAATGTCGGCGGTAAAAGTTTGATGGATTACGATGCTGATCTCTGGGATCGAGTCATGAACATCAATGTGAAAGGGACATGGTTGGTGACTAAAGCATGTGTGCCATATCTGAAACAGGCTGATGCTGGGAAAGTGATTAATGTTGCTTCTGACACAGCTTTGTGGGGCGCACCGAATCTAATGGCTTATGTGGCGAGTAAAGGTGCTTTGGTCGCGATGACACGTTCGATGGCGAGAGAGCTTGGGCAATTCAATATTTGTATCAATACACTTTCACCAGGTTTAACACTTGTAGAAGCAACTGAATATGTCCCGCAAGAACGTCATGATTTATATGTGAATGGTCGTGCGATTCAGCGTCAGCAACTACCACAGGATTTAAACGGCACAGCACTGTATTTACTGTCGGATTTATCTTCATTCGTAACAGGTCAAAATATTCCAGTAAATGGCGGTTTTGTCTTTAATTAAGGAGTTTGTCTCATGATTACAGGGATTGAGATTTTAAAATTTGGTGTTGAGGATAGAGCTGCTTCGAATAAATTTTTGGCAGATTTTGGTCTAAAGAATACAACATCTGACATTGAAGGTACTGATCTTTATCAAACACAAAATGGCAGTAAGATTTATCTATTTGACTGTGATGATGCTCGTTTACCACAAGCGATTGAATCAGGTTCAACCTTACGTCAAGTGACTTGGGGGTTGGACAATCCAGCTCAAGATTTAGCAGATTTGGCTGATCATTTAAAAGATGTTGATGGTTATCAGTCTACAGCAGATATGGTGCAATGCATTGATCCAAATGGAATGACCATTCAATTTCAAAAAAGTTTTGTGCATGAACTACCGCAATTAAAAACCGAAGGCATTAACCAGTACGGCAGCATCAATCGTGTTAATGCAGCAAGTCCTGTCTATGAAAAAGGTCAGCCAGTTGCAATTGGTCATGTGGTGTTTTTTACCCCAGATTTAGAAAAAACTGAAAAGTTCTATATTGAGAAATTAGGTTTCTTCTTATCTGATGCTTATCGTAATCGTGGTGCTTTCTTACGTTGTCGTGGCAAGGGTTATCACCATGATTTGTTCTTATTATCGATTCCAAACAAACCAGCTGGTTTAAACCATGTTGCCTTTGTAGTTCGTGACATTCATGAAGTGATTGGCGGTGGTTTGAATATGAATCGTTCTGAATGGTCAACGTTTATTGGGCCGGGGCGTCATCCTATTTCTTCAGCATACTTTTGGTATGTAAATTCACCGTTGGGTGGTGCTTTTGAGTACTACACCAATGATGATTATTTGACTGAAGAATGGCAGCCTCGAGTTGAGGAACATCGTTTAGAACTATTTACTGAATGGGCAATTGAAGGCGGTTTGGATGACCATACACGTCGTCAAGTGAAACCTGCATAAAGCGTGACGAAGCAGGGGGAAATGCTATGGAAAGAATCGTAATCGTTGGGGCAGGACAGGCTGCTGGTTGGGCAGTCAGTACCTTACGTCAAAATGGATTTTTGGGCGAAATTCATGTGGTTTCTAATGAAGATCGTGTGTTTTACGAGCGTCCACCACTTTCTAAACAAGTGCTGTCTAAAGAAGCGAGTTATGAAAGTTTACATCTGTTTTCTCCAGAGCAGGTGCAGGAGTTCGATATTCAATGGCATAAGCCTGCTTTAGCAACTCAAGTGGATCGTCAACACAAACAAGTCGTCTTGAATGATGGTCAAGTTTTGCCTTATGACAAGCTATTGATTGCAACAGGAAGTCGCGCTCGTGTACCCGTAAATACGTGGCAGTTCATTCCTAATGTTGTCACGCTGCGTAATGTACAAGATTGCGAACGTCTTGCTGAAATTTTGCAGCATGCTCAGAAATTGGCGGTAGTCGGTGGTGGTTGGATTGGTTTGGAAATTGCTGCAACTGCACGCAAGCAAGGTAAAGAAGTTCATATCTTTGAATATGGTGATCGACTTTGTGCGCGTAGCGTGAGTCCTGATGTGTCAGCATTTTTAAAAGATATGCATGAGCAACAAGGCACACAGATTCATTTAAATAGTAAAAACCTACATTTGATTGAAGCAGGTCAGCAAAAAGTTGAAGTTGTAAATCATCCAAGTGCAAGTGAGCTATTTGATTGTGTGGTGGTCGGTGCTGGTGCTGATATTGCTAAAGAGCTTGGTGTAAATGCAGGCTTAGAAGTGAAAGACGGTATCGTCGTAAATTGTTTTGGACAGACTTCTGATCAAGATATTTATGCTGCTGGTGATGTCGCGATTCATCCGAGTTTAGGTTATTGCATTCAGTCATGGGCAAATGCACAAAACCAAGCGATTGCAGCAGCAAAATCGATGTTGGGCATGGAAACAGAATATGCTGACATTCCTTGGCTTTGGTCTGATCAATATCACTTCAATATTCAGATATTGGGAACTTACCAACCTGAAAGAACAGAACAGATTGTGGTGCGCAAAAGTGCGGCAGATCAATGTAGTTACCTCTATTTTGATGATCAAAATCGTTTGATCAACATGATTGCAATCAATGATTCGAAACTGGTCAAACTGGCAAAACGTTGGATGCAATCCAACACCATTTTAGACCCAAAACTATTAGCAGACCCTGAATTTAATGTCATGAAATTAAAACCGTAAACATTGATTCCGGTTCATTACGCAATCGAAGGAATGAAGTATGAGTAATGAAGAGAAAAGTGGATTTAAGCATTGGGTTCCTGCTTTTGTCCTGATGGTGTGTGTTGTTCTCGCGTTTTTCGACAAGATTAGTATTGCTGTGTTATTTGCAGATCCACATTTCCAAGGTGCGATGGGGATTGCTGAAGATAAAGCAAAACTTGGATGGTTAATGACGAGCTTCTTATTGGCTTACGGTTTTTCATCTGTTTTTCTGAGTTTTTTGGGCGATATTTTTAACCCAAAGAAAATGTTGTTTTGGAGTGTGGCATCGTGGGGTGTGCTCATGTTTTGCATGGGGTTTACCACACACTACGAAGGAATGTTAGTGCTTCGAGTTCTGCTTGGTTTAGCTGAAGGTCCATTATTTGCCTTGGCATATACCATCGTGAAGCAAACCTATACCGATCGCCAGCAAGCACGAGCTTCCACCATGTTCCTGTTAGGAACACCAATCGGTGCATTCTTGGGTTTCCCAATTACAGCGGCAGTTTTAGCAAAACATGATTGGCATACCACATTCTTTGTAATGGCTGGCTTAACGGTAATTGCATTAATTGCCATCGTATTTGGTTTACGTAACTTACAGCTCAAGAAAACAATTGAACTTGATTCGACCAGTAAACGCGTCAACTTCAAAGGCCATATTCAAAACACCAAGATTTTATTGCAGAACAGTTCTTTTTGGTTGGTGTGTATCTTCAACATTGCATTGATGACTTACCTCTGGGGATTAAACAGTTGGGTTCCTTCTTATTTAATCCAAGACAAAGGCTTCAACCTAAAAGAGTTCGGCATTTACTCAAGTTTCCCATTCATCGCCATGTTGATTGGTGAAGTGATCGGTGCATTCCTTTCAGACAAGTTAGGTCGCCGAGCAGTGCAAGTTTTCGGTGGTTTATTGGTTGCGGGCATCTTTATGTACGTGATGGTGTTAATGACTGAACCACATTTAGTGATCGCAGCAATGTCTTTAAGTGCAATGGCTTGGGGCTTCGGTGTCGCAGCAGTATTTGCCTTACTTGCCCGTGTGACAACAGCTGATGTCGGTGCAACAGCGGGTGGGATTTTCAATGGATTGGGTAATTTTGCTAGTGCAATTGCGCCAGTTCTGATCGGTTACATCGTGATGCAAACCAACAGTTTTAATTTAGGAATTACCTTCTTAGCAGCAGTCGCCGTTATTGGGTCATTCTTCTTGGTTCCTTTATTGAAACGTTATTAATCAAACTATTCATCAAAAACCTAGGAGTTAAAAATGTCTACTCAACAATTCGAATCATGGACACAGCCTGAAGGCACGAATTTAGAAGATTGGTTAAATACGCGTATCGCTCGTTTTGAAACACGTAAATATGATTTTGATGCGCTGAAGTTCCAAGCTGACTATGACCCTAAATATCGCCGTGCACAAATGCGTTATATGGGTACTGGCGCAACGGGTGTGGTGAATGATGGCAACACCGTTCCAGCTGAAAACTTCACTTTTTCAACCATGGTTTTACCTGCTCAATGTGAAGGGCCACTGCACATTCATCACGATGTGGAAGAAGTGTTTTTCATGTTACGTGGCGAGATTGATCTGTTCATTGAGCATAACGGTGAGAAATTCCAGACCAAATTGAAAGAGCGTGATCTGATTTCAATTCCACCAGGTATTTACCGTGGTTTGTTTAATCCTGGTCAAGAAGATGCCTTGATGTGTGTGATGTTAGGGGCTGGAAAACCAACCATTCCGAACTATCCACCTGAGCATCCATTGTCTCAAATTAAACGTTAATCAACTCGATTAACTCTAAAAGGAATGAAATGATGACTTTGATTGACACATTAGCCAAATACCCAGTGCAAACCATTGAGATCAATGGTCAGCTGCAAGCCTATCGTGAAGCAGGGCAAGGCCAAACACTGATTCTGTTGCATGGTATCAGCTCAGGTTCTGCATCTTGGGTCAATCAGCTCGATGTGCTCAGTCATCATTTTCATGTCATTGCTTGGGATGCGCCGGGTTATGGCTTATCTGAGAACTTAGATACTGAGCAGCCAAATGCAACTGATTATGCTCAGCGTGTGCTGGCGATCATGGATGCATTAGCAATTCCTAAAGCCATTATCGTCGGTCATTCATTAGGCGCATTACAGGCAAGTGCCTTTGCCCATCTTTATCCTGAACGAGTTGAAACTTTAATCATTGCTAACGCTGCACAAGGTTATCAACGATCAGATGAAGCAACCAAAGCAGAAGTTTATCAAAAACGCCCAAATATGTTGAAAAGCTTGGGTAATGCTGGGATGGCGGCAAGTCGTGGACCACATTTAATTTATAAGCAAGACCCACAAGCACTGGCATTGGTCAGTGAGGTGATGGGGCAACTCACTTTAGATGGTTTTACGCGAGCATCGTATTTGTTGGCGTATGACGAGATTAGAAATTATTTAACAGATATCAAAGTTGCATGTGTGGTGATTGCGGGTGACAAGGATGAAATAACACCTGCTCAAGCCATTATGGAACTGGCGATGGAAATGCAATTGAGCCGATGTCATCTCATTACAGATGCAGGTCATCTGAGTTATGTCGATCAACCTGATCAGTTTAACGACATTGTTTTATCGGCAAATTAAGATTTAAACGAGAGATATGGATATGAGCTTCCAAGTTGAAGGAAAAGTAGCAGTTGTAACAGGTGGCTCGTCAGGCATTGGTTTGGCTGCTGTAGAAATTTTAGTTGCAGAAGGTGCAAAGGTGGCATGGTGTGGTCGAGATGAAGCACGGTTAGCATCATCAAAGCTTTATATTTTAGAAAAATATCCACATGCCAATATTTACACCAGCATCTGCAACGTTTTGGACAAAGAAGATGTAAAACGATTTGCGCATGATGTGAAGCAAAATTTGGGCAATGTCGACATGCTGATCAATAACGCAGGTCAGGGTCGTGTGTCGAATTTTGAAAATACTCAAGACGAAGATTGGATGAAAGAAATCGAACTTAAATATTTCAGTGTATTGCATCCAGTTCGTGCATTTTTAAATGATTTAAAAGATTCAGCATGTGGCTCAATCACCAATGTGAACTCATTGTTGGCATTGCAACCTGAGCCTCACATGATCGCAACGTCATCTGCACGTGCGGCGTTATTAAATTTAACACATTCACTGGCCCATGAATTTACTCAATATGGCATCCGTGTGAATTCAATCCTACTTGGTATGGTCGAGTCGGCACAGTGGAAACGCCGTTTTGAAACACGTTCAGACCCAAATCTTTCATGGGAACAATGGACAGGCAATATTGCAAAAAATCGTGGTATTCCGATGCATCGTTTAGGTAAGCCAGAAGAACCAGCTCGTGCTTTGGTCTTTCTCGCATCGCCTTTAGCATCCTATACCACAGGTTCAACCCTAGATGTTTCTGGCGGATTCAATAAGCATTTATAAGGTGTGCACATGAAACAGTTGATGATGATTGGTTTTGGCGCAATGGCAGCAGAAGTGTATGCCCATATGCCGCAAGACTTACAACTTAAATGGATTGTAGTGCCAGCACGGAGTGTTGAAAAAGTTCAGGCACAAGTTGCTCCCGAAGTGCAAGTGATTAGTTCAATTGATGAATGTCAGGGAACACCTGATTACGTGATTGAAGTTGCTGGTCAAGCTGCGGTGAAAGAGCATGCACAAAAGGTATTGGAAAAAGGCTGGACTATTGGGTTGATCTCAGTTGGGACTTTGGCTGATAACGAGTTTTTGATTCAGTTAAAAAATACCGCTGAGCAACATGATGCCCATTTACATCTTTTAGCAGGTGCAATTGCGGGTATTGATGGTATTTCAGCTGCCAAAGAAGGTGGCTTGGAAAAGGTGACTTATAAGGGGTGTAAAAGTCCAAACAGTTGGCGTGGAAGCTATGCAGAGCAGTTGGTTGATCTTGATCTAGTGAGTGAAGCAACGGTGTTCTTTCGTGGAACAGCAAGAGAGGCAGCACTTAAATTTCCAGCAAATGCCAATGTTGCGGCAACGATTGCTTTAGCTGGTTTGGGAATGGATCAAACCTTGGTCGAGCTAACTGTCGATCCAACGATTAATAAGAACAAACACACCATCGTGGCAGAAGGTTTGTTCGGCGAAATGACGATTGAACTGGTGGGTGTACCTTTGGCAAGTAACCCGAAAACCTCGACATTGGCTGCATTGAGTGTAATTCGGGCATGTCGAAATAGTGTTGAAGCAATTCAGATTTAAAGGATTTGATCATGGTAAAGGAAATTTATATCGCTGGTGAATGGCGATTAGGTCGAGGCGACAAGATTCAAAGTGTATTTCCAGCAGATCAATCTGTGAATGCTGAGATTTCAACGGCGAGTTTGGATGATGTCAATGAAGCGGTAGAAAAAGCGGATCTTGCTTGGCGACAGTCTTCATGGCGCAACAGTATGCCACACGAGCGCGCACGTATTTTATATAAAGTGGCTGACATTATTGAAGCGCGAGTAGACGAGCTTTCTCGACTTCAAACGCGTGACAATGGTAAGCCACTGGCTGAGACGCGTGCCTTAACCTTGAGTGCGGCTGCAACAGCGCGTTATGTCGCAGCAGCGTGTGAAACCTTAAATGATGAGTTGACCACACAACGTGCTCCAGATTTTATGACCATGAGTGTGCATGAACCTGTAGGTGTAGTGGCTGCAATTACCCCGTGGAATTCACCGATTGCCAGTGAAGTGCAAAAGTTAGCTCCAGCATTGGCTGGTGGTAATGCAGTCATTCTAAAACCAGCAGAAGTGACGTCTTTGATCGCTTTAGAACTTGCCAAAATTTTTGAAGAAGCAGGTTTACCTAAAGGTTTATTGAGTGTGTTGGTCGGTCGTGGCTCAGTTATTGGTGATGCAATCGTAAAGCATCCATTGGTACGCAAAATTTCATTTACGGGTGGAACGAGTACGGGGCGTCATTTAGCACACATCGCAGCAGATAAGCTAATCACTACATCTTTAGAACTTGGTGGGAAATCGCCAACAATCGTGATGCAAGATGCTGATATTGAGCTTGCAGCAAAAGGTGTGGCTTATGGCATTTTTAGCTCAGCAGGTCAGGCATGTATTGCAGGATCACGCTTATTCGTTCATCACAGCATTTACGATCAATTCTTAAATCGTTTGGTTGAAATAACCAAGGGTTTACGTGTTGGACATCCTGAAACAGCAGGGATGCATTTAGGTTCTTTGATCAATCCTAAACATTTAGCTTCTGTTGATGCTTATGTTCAATTGGCCAAAAAAGAAGGCGGTCAGGTTCTTGTCGGCGGTGAGGCATTGACTGAAGGTGATTTAGCAAAAGGTAGCTTCTATTTACCAACCATTATCACAGGTCTAAATAACTCAGCTCAAACCTGTCAGGAAGAAATTTTTGGCCCTGTGTTGGTGGTCATGAAATATGACGATGAGGCAGATTTAATTGCCCAAGCCAATGATAGTTGTTTCGGCTTGGCCGCGGGGATTTGGACTGAAAACTATCGTAAAGCGTGGCAACTTGCACGGGCTTTAGAAGTCGGAACAGTCTGGATCAATACCTATAAAAAATTCTCTATCTCCGCACCATTTGGCGGTTTCAAAGAAAGTGGAATTGGACGTGAAAAAGGTCGTTTAGGCATCTTGGCGTATATGCAACAGAAAAGCATTTATATGGGATTAAGCGAACAGCCAAATCCTTGGTGCGATTAATAAATTCATGGAAAGAACAAGTTTTTGAGGAATATAGTAATGACAGAACGTGTAAATGTAGGTGAAGCAATCGCTCGTGTTTTAGAGGCGCACCAAGTCGATAGTATTTATGGTGTTATTTCAATTCACAATTTACCAATAGCTGATGCCGTAGGTCGCCGTGAGAAAATTCGCTTTGTTGCGGCGCGTGGCGAAGCTGGTGCGGTGACGATGGCAGATGGTCATTCACGCTTTAAAGGTTTGGGCGTTGCTTTAACCAGCACTGGTGCAGGTGCAGGTAATGCGGTGGGTTCGTTGATTGAAGCGATGAATGCAGGCAGTCCAGTTTTGCATTTAACAGGTCAAGTTGAACGTGAATATTTGGATCGTGATGCAAGTTTCATCCACGAAACTAAAGATCAACTGACTTTCTTACGTGCATCGAGCAAAGCTGCTTTTCGTATTACTAGCCCTGACAATGCGGTCGGCGTAATTCGTGAAGCGATTCGTGTCGCGACTACTGTGCCAATGGGACCAGTCAGTGTTGAACTGCCGATTGATGTTCAAGCCGCTGAAATTGATTTACCGTTGAATTTAGGACCAGTCAAAGCACTTGAATTGCCTCAAGCTGATCAGACCGAAGTTGATTTGATCATTGATGAAATCAAGAAAGCCAAACGTCCAATTTTTTGGATCGGCGGTGGTACGCTCAATAGTGTTGATGAAGTTAAAGCAATTGCTGATCTTGGTATTCCAGTAGTGTCTTCAACCCATGCACGCGGTGTATTGGCAGATGAGCATCCCCGTAGCTTAGGTGCATTTCATAACTCAACAGGCGTTGAGCAACTTTTAAAAGATGCAGATTTATTGGTTGTTGTGGGTTCTCGTTTACGTAGTAATGAAACCAAAACCTATTCAGTGCAGTTCCCTGACAATATTATTCAAATCGATGCCAACCCTGTTGCACAACAACGTAATTACAAAATTCGTAATTTTATTTGTGGTGATGCAAAAGATGTATTGCAACGTATTCTAACAGGCTTAGCGAACGTATCTAAAGTAGATACTGAATATGATGCAGCAGTTGTTGCCGCGAAACAGGCAGCAATCAATGCATTACGTACACAGCTTGATCAATATGCATTGATCTGTGATCACCTCCGTGCAGCTTTGCCACAAGATGGAATTTTTGTTCGTGATATTACGATGTCAGGTAGTACATGGGGCAGTCGATTATTCCCAGTACAAGCACCAAATCAAAATATTCATTCATTGGCAGGCGCAATTGGTCTTGGTTTAGCGACTGCAATTGGTGCCTCAATTGCCAATCCTGATAAAAAAGTGATCGGTTTAGTTGGTGATGGTGGCTTGATGTTGGGGATCGGAGAGATTGCTACCATGGCTCAAGAGAATACCAATATGGTACTCATGATCATGAATGATGGTGGTTATGGGGTAATGAGAGGTATTCAAAACAATTACTTCGGTGGTCGTCAGTATTTCAATGAATTGCATACACCAGATTACAAAGTTTTAGGTGAGGCAATGGGCGTGAAAAGCTGGAAAGTTGGCAGTGCTGATGAATTCAAAACGGCAATTCAAGAGGCAATTGATTTCCAAGGGCCAACAGTGATTGAACTCGATATGAATTCGATTGGGCCACTTAATTTTGCAGGACCACCGCAGAAGAAATTGTATTAACCAGTTTGGGCATTCGGTCATTGGGCGATGAAGCCGAATGTCCATTAAATTACAGCAGGTAAAAATTTTTTGCCTAAAAAACAATAAAAACTATGTTTTATAGGTAAAACAAAAACCAAACCAATAGGATTGTTGGTAAAAAACCGAAGGAATATGAAATGAAAAAGACAGCTATGGTTGTGATGCTAGGCGCAGTTTATTTAGGTGGGATGTCTAATGTATTTGCACAGAGCTCAGCATTACAGTGGAAAAGTGAAGACGGAACAGATTCTGTTCAGTTAGGTGGGGTAGTTCGACTTAACCAGCGTTATGAAAACTGGGAAGGTGAGAATGGTGGTTTTGGGAAACTCCATTTTGATATTTTTAGGGTTGATCTAAAAGGTAAATTTGATGATGCCTATTTCAATGCCAGTTATCTTTTTCAAGATCAAGAAAAACGATCAATTGAAAAAGCCTATGTTGGATATAACCTAAATGAAAACAATAACATTGAAGCAGGTTTTGTCTACAAACCATTTGCAATTTATCCTTATCCGCAAAATGGATGGACTTACCACATTCCATTTTTCCTCGGTTATGGCAACAATATCGCGCCAGGTATAAATTGGAATTTTCACAATAAAGATTGGGATTTAAAGCTAGGCTATTATCCAGAGATGCTTTCAACCAATTTGCGATATTCACCTGAAAGCGCGACTTATGATGATTTATCTGAGAATGCATTTCCAACCCAAAGTGCTTATCAAAATGAAAAGCGTCACCAACTTAACACACGTATTGTTCGAAAATTGGAAACGGATTTTGGTAAGCAAGAGTTTGGTGTTTCAGGTGCAATTGCTCAACTACATAATAAGACGACCGATAAAAACGGCAAATATTATGCAGTTGGATTGCATACCGATAACAACTACAAACGATTTAATTTACAAAGCTCAGTGATTCATTATCAATACGATGCGAAAAACCCTGATGGGGTAAATGATGATATGACACTGATGGGTGCAAATGGTTTAACACCTGCTTATTTCATTGCATCTGAAGGAACAGTTGCCAGTCTGAACCTTGCTTATACCTTACCTGTGCAAGATATGGGTAAATTAAAAGCGATTCGTTTCTATAATGATTATAGTTACTTAGATAAAAAACGCGATGATTGGTCAGATTCACAAATGAATACAACAGGTATGATGTTTATTGCGTCACCATTTATGGTTTGGGCAGATTATACGTGGGGTAAAAACTCCAATATTATTGGCGGAGCTACTAATGCCACTGGATTTACGTCTACGGTATCGCCGAATAGTGATAAATGGTTATATCGAATTAATTTGAATCTTGGCTTTAGCTTTTAAATAGATTGTGATCGATATTTTCCAAGAGGGAGTTGGTCATTACCATGATTCGCTCCTTTTTCAATAAGCCGCTAAGAGCGATGGCTTTTTCGATATTCAGATGGAGACATATTTTCCCATTGTTTAAATGCACGGCTAAAGGCACTTTGTTCTGCGTATCCGAGCAATAATCCGATTTCTGTGAGGGCTAGTTCTGACTGAGTGAGGTAAGTCTTTGCTAGTTCTAAACGAATACTTTTCACTAAATCACTGTACTGTAAGTTATAACTACTGAGTTTGCGATAAAAGCTCCTTAATGAAAGGTTCATCTGTTTGGCAATATTCTCCGCCGAAGGTTCACCAATTTTAAGCATATTAACAATTAGTAGCTGTAAGTCTTTTAAGAAAGTATCTGGATTTGGAATACTTTTAAGTAGGGCTTCTGCTTGTTGATCTAATAGTTTTTTTAAATGTGGGTCACGGCTGGGAATCGGCAAATTTAGGATTTCAAGTGGTAGCCATAATCTCAATACATCTGAATAAAAACTAATGGGACATCCATATACTTCTTCATAGGGAGCAATGTCGATTGGTGCGGTTGCAGAAAATTCAATTTCTAAAGGTTGAATATCGGGTCGATGTAAAATTTTTCTCATGGTACTTAATACACCAGATACTAATACCTCATTGGAAAGCTGAGAGTTTTTATGTATCACAGGCGTCCAACACATACAAAATCGTTCTTCTTTCTGCAAAATAGAGAATGACGCTGAATTTTGTAAAAGGGGTTGGAAATTTTTAAAGCAATTCAAAAAGCTGATCAAACTAGGGCTAGATAAGGCCAAATAACCTAAAATATGAATATGATGGGGTTCAGAGAGTTCACCAATATAATGCCCCAAAACAGGTGTTGGATGCTGTTGATAAATTTGTTCGAGTAAATTCCACCATTTATGTAATGGCATTCTGGCTTGATGGGCATATTGTTTGTTGAGTTCTTCTAACTGCAAGTTCGAAATATTGTTTTGTTGTAGATACTTTACAATGAGTTCTAATAGAACCGATGGAATACTTGGAATTTCAGTCATAATTGCTCTGCTCGTCTCGAAGTCAAATCCTTTAACCCTATTCCGATTAATCAATCTTACTGATTGCGATATCTATCTTAGCGAATTAAGATTCAAGCTTATTTATCATCAAAGGACAGAATAGTCTTGTTCAGCGCGAAAACTGCCGAGTGAATAATCAATCACGTCTTATTTGTTCCATCAGCTTATACATTTGACTTTGATTATTTTAATCTAGCATTGATGGTTAAGTCTTTATAAGATAATCATTTAAATAGTTAGAGGCTCTACTTTTGCTGTTGATGAATATAATCAAAAATTTCAAAATCACTTATTTCCTCTATAAATAAAACTCAAAAAGCTTTAGCTGTCCAAGACCTTTGATTCCATCAAAAAAAGGCACATCATGTGCCTAAAAGAGAAAAGCGTTTAGTTGTAAAAATTAACAAGCACGAAGTTTGGTTAAGGCTTTGACAGCAGGAGAGTGGCTTAACACCTGTAATGCCTTGTTGGTATCACCCTCATGATAAGGGTGATAGCTTGTTTTAACCCAATGTCTTAAGCTGAAAATCATAGAGAAAAAACTTGGTACTTGTTTGCTACGAGCATTTTCAATTGCAGTGTGCCCTAAAGCGCGAATCAATCCGTAGTTTTTATAAGGATGAGCATGCTGGTCTTGTTGTGCAAGTTTCTTAAAGCAATTATAAATGGCAAAGGTGAATAACGGAGCTACAGCCAACATAATTGTTTGGCGTTGCAGATAGGCAAAAGCTTTATTATTTTCACCACATAAATGCATATATAAATCAAAAGCCACGCTGCGATGCTCAACTTCTTCAGCCAAATGCCAAGTCATTAAGTCAGACATCATTGCATCAGCAGTTTTATTTTGCCAAGGTTTATCATCTAAACACCATGTACCTAACATAGTGGTGAAGTGTTCAATTGCAGCGGCAATACCAACACGAATCGTTAACCAACGATATTCCTGATTTTTTGCAAGTGCTAAACCAAAGGGCGCTGTATTGAGTTGTTTGAAGATGAGATCCAACGAAGCAATAAACTCATCAATTTCATAACCATAATATCTTAAATAGTCTTGAGCCACTTTATGTGCAGATGCATGATGAGCTTCTTGGTGTACAAAACCCTTTACATCGGAACGGAGTTTTTCATCTGTGACGTAGGGTAGTGCTTCATTAAAAGAGCGGCACATCCATAATTCACCCACAGGTAAAATAAGATGAACGGCATTGATCAAATGGGTTGCAAATGGATTGTCGTAAATCCAGTGTTCAGGTGTTTGGCTAAAATCAAACTGAACACGACGTTGGTTTAAGGTGTGATTTTCTAAGCGTTGCTGAGGGTGCATTTTCATTCTCCTTAATTGACTGCATTGAGAAAATATTGGCTAAGTTGTTCAGCATTTTGAGTAGGAATCCAGTGTGTCGCATCCATGTGTACTTCCTGATATGGGCCAATAAAGAATTGTTTATTGAGCTGAGCACTTTTCTTTCCAACTGCAATATCTTTATTTCCCCAGATAAACAAGGTCGGAACTTTTACTTTCTTAAAGGTTGAGCTAATCGGTGCAAGTGGCATACTGCGATACCAGTTAATTGCTGTGCCGATACGATTTTCTTGAATGAAATACTGCTGAAAATCCTTGATTTGTTCAGCATTCATCCCTGAGTTTTTCAAGAAAATATGGCTAAGTAATTTGGCTCTTTTAAACAACAGTTCGGGAATAAAAGGTAATTGGAAAAAGCCAATATAGTACGAGGTAAGGATTTGAGTGCTGCTGAGCATGGATTTTAGGAATGCACCGGTATGTGGAACGGAAACTAAAATGAGATGCTTGACTAGATTAGGATATTGCTGGGCCAACTCGCAGGCGACAATTGAACCCCAATCATGACCAATGACATACACAGGTTCTCCAAGAAGATCAATAAAGCTTTTTACATCCGCGACTAACTCTGTAAGAGCATATTGAAAACGACCTTTGGGTGATGCTGTTAAGCTATATCCCCGTTGTTCGATAGCAAAAGTACGGAAATTTTGCTGATTGAGAATAGTACTAGTGGCTTGCCAACTTTGTGCTGTTTCAGGAAAACCATGTAATAAAATGATGGGATTTCCATCAATAGGACCTGAATCAATCACATTAAAAGTCAGATTGTTACGACAATACTGGCTGTATCGTTTCTCTGATTGTTTTGCCATACTGACCTACTTATCAACGATGTCTATTTCAATTGATAGTAGTGGTCAGTAATAGGATTTGTCTTGACAATAAATTAAGGGATTTAACTTCTTGTGCCATTCTGTATTTTGGGCATATACAGCATGTTACTTGGCATTGAATGATGATTGATTCTAAATTTTAACGAGATTATTTCGGCTTAATTATCTAGATTTGATTGGATAAAATCGATGTTATAAGAGGTATTTAATAGAAAATGTTTTTCCAAGTCCCAGTTTTATCTCAAGCATAATTGAAAACAGTGCTTAGCCAATGGATAGATGTTCCTGCACCCGATGGCTCAATAGCAGTGATAAATGGTTATATCGAATTAATTTGAATATTGGTTTTAGCTTTTAATTGAAAATAGGAGATGAAGAGGGGTTTGAGCTGCTTTTTCATCTCTGATTTACTATTCTGCGGTTTGGCTGATATTGTCATAATAAGGCAATGTATTTTTTGCCGTTAATTCTTTATGACAATGCTCACAACTCATCAATGCTTTTGTTTTATGCCCACACTCTTTGTGTATGTATTCTAAAACGGGATATTTATGATCTTCGTTATGCCAGTAATTGCCCCAAGTTGTGACTGCCATGATAATCGGGTATAAAGCCAAGCCTTTTTCAGTTAGCTTATATTCATATCGTTTAGGTGCTTCTTGATACAGCACTTTTTCAAAAATTTTATTATCTACAAGTCTGTTTAAACGTTCAGTGAGTAAGTGACGAGTAATACCCAGTTGTTTCTGAAAATCGTCAAAACGGCGTGTTCTTAAAAAAGCATTACGGATAATCAAAAGTGTCCATCGATCACCAAAAATCGATAAGCTTCTAGCAATTGGACAACTCATTTCACCCAATTCATGCCATTTCATGTTTTACCTCTACTGATATCACCTTAGACAAAAAATATTGCCAAGTTTGTAAAGTCTTACGTGTAAATACATCATCACGTTGACAATTTATCTTAGCATAGTTATGGTATGAATAATAAGTTCTAAAAAAGAACTTAAATATATCTGCTACATTTGTGAGTGTGATCTAAATTGTGCTGAAAGGCTTAGCTCTGACAACGTGACTGCTAAGCATTTGCTGAATGGGGAAATTCTGCCCTAATCTAAGGAATTGAGGAACTATTAATGAATCCATTAGAAATGACTGGTTTGGAAATAATGCAAGCGTTTGCTCAAGGCTTAGTTCCTGAGCCGGGGATCGCAAAAACAATGCCGATGAAGCCACTAGAAGTAGAACATGGACGCATCGTATTTAGCGCAATTGCAGATGAAAGACATACCAATCCTTTAGGTGGCGTGCATGGTGGATTTGCTGCGACGGTCTTGGATTCTGTGACAGGTTGTGCAACACATACCGTTCTTGCTGCTGGGGAGGGGTATGGCACAACAGATCTGAATGTGAAAATGTGTCGTCCGTTGCCATTTAATAAGCAGTTAATTGCAGAAGGAAAGGTGATTAATGCGGGACGTAACTTAGTGATCTCTGAAGGTTATATTCGTGATGAAGAGGGAAAGCTTTATGCACATGCAACGGCAACCAACATGATTATTCGCCGTTAATTTATTTTTAAACATAAAAAAAGCAAAGCCGAAGCTTTGCTTTTTTTATCGAATACTATTTAGATTTTGCTGATCAAATCATTAATTTGTTTTGCTTGTTCAGCAGCATTACCTGTATATGTCGCAGGAGTAAGTTCAGCTAAACGAGCACGTTCCTCAGCAGGAACCTGTAATAATTCATCGCCATTTACGAAGTTCACCATCATGTCGCGTGTCATTGCTTGACCACGAGTGAGTGCTTTTAATTTTTCGTATGGTTTTTCAACGTTATAACGACGCATAACAGTTTGAATTGGTTCAGCAAGAACTTCTTGTGCTTGGTCTAAATCTTCATTTAAACGGTTCGCATTGAGTTCAAGTTTACCGATTCCTTTTAAGCAAGCATCAAAAGCAATCAAGCTTTGTGCAAAACCAACACCCATGTTACGAAGAACAGTTGAGTCAGTTAAGTCACGCTGCCAACGAGAAACTGGAAGTTTTTCACCTAAGTGACCCAATACAGCATTGGCAATACCCAAGTTACCTTCTGAGTTTTCGAAGTCGATAGGGTTTACTTTATGAGGCATCGTTGAAGAACCAACTTCACCGTCTTTTAATTTTTGCTTGAAGTAACCCAGTGAAATATAGCCCCAAACATCACGGTTAAAGTCGATCAAGATCGTGTTATAACGACGCAATGCATCAAACAATTCAGCCATGTAATCGTGTGGCTCAATTTGAGTTGTATATGGGTTGAATGCTAAACCTAAAGATTCAACAAATGCTTGAGCATGTGCAGCCCAATCAATTTCAGGGTAAGCAGAAAGGTGAGCATTATAGTTACCTACAGCACCATTGATTTTACCAAGTAATTCTACATTTTCGAATTGCTTGATTTGGCGCGCTAAACGATAAGCAACGTTAGCCATTTCTTTACCCAACGTAGTTGGGCTAGCAGTTTGACCATGAGTACGAGACAACATTGGTTGTTCAGCATGAGTTGTTGCTAGAGCAGAAATTGCATTCAAAATTTGCTTCATGCTTGTAATTAAAACTTCACGACCATTTTTAAGCATGAGCGCATGAGACAAGTTGTTGATGTCTTCAGACGTACATGCAAAGTGAATGAATTCACCTGCATTTTTTAATTCATCGATGTTGGCAATTTTTTCTTTAAGGAAATACTCAACAGCTTTTACATCATGGTTTGTTGTACGTTCGATTTCTTTAATGCGATTCGCATCTTCTTCTGAGAAGTCTGCTACGATCGCATCTAAAGCAGCATTTGTTTCAGCTGAGAAAGCTGGAACTTCGATGATTTCTGCACGATTTGCAAGTGCTTGTAACCAACGCACTTCAACCGTGACACGAGCGTGGATTAAACCAAACTCAGACAAAAAAGGACGTAGCGCATCACATTTGCTTGCATAACGTCCATCAAGTGGTGAGAGTGCGGTTAAAGCATTCATACAGATTCCTTACTTTTGGAATAAACATAAAAAATAAATTCGTTTTAGCATCGGTTTATACCACCTGATACTGCAAACGAGCGAGAGCTTGAATATCTTGTAAAAGCTTACGTTTACTAAAAATCATACTCCATGAGCTGCCACCAAGTTGTCTCCAAAGATGAGCAAGCTGTAGACCTGTAAATAAGCAGGCACGGATTCGGTTGGTATGATTAATATCTTTGAATGCTTCGGCATTACCACGCACTAAAATTCGTGGATTGATTTGCCCAGCTGTTTCAACGTAAGTTTGCGCCAGATTGGCAATAATACTTGGGTGTAAATAGTTGTTATCGAAAAAGGACAACTGCTTTAAAATTTTTTGTTGTGCTGTTTCGATAATTTTGACGTATTCAGGATTGCTATAGACTTTCTTTTCAAGCTGTAGCAAAGCCATCGCATAAGACATTGGTAGCTTGGCAGTAGATAGTTTGGGTACTCTTGATTTTGGTGCGCTATTAAACGGTTGAGTAATACAACCTTCTAATGTTTTTAGACCAAGTGAAATATCTGCAAGTTGATTAAAGAAGTCTAGCGTCTGAGTAGCATTGTTACTTGCTGGGCGGATATTTAAACTTGCTTTGATCAGCAGTTCACAATAAAAATTACCACTATCACCAATACTTTGCTGACCTGCCATTGCAGTCATATGCGTCAGTTGGGTTGCTTGAAAGACTGCTGCCAATGCCAAAGCACGGTTTTGTCTAACATTCAACGCTTGAGTGTGCTGAAAGGGTAACTCCGCCATGCTTCGCTTCCAATTTCCTTAAATAAAATCTGGTTGAGGTGCATTGGTATGGTGAATAACACCACCACCTAAGCAAACCTCTCCTGAATAAAACACCACGCTTTGCCCAGGAGTAACAGCACGTTGTGGTTCATCGAATTCCACGCGAATTCCAGTTTCACTATGTTCATCACGGTAAATTGTACACGCTTGATCAGGCTGACGATAACGAGTTTTAGCTGTACATCGGAAACCTGTACTTGGAATATCCTGTTCGCCTGCAACCCAATCAATCGACTCGCTCCAAAGTTGCGTACTTTGCATCAATGGATGTTCATGACCTTGACCAATCACCAGTCGATTATTGGCAATATCTTTATGTAATACGAACCATGCACCTTCTTGTACACCTTTCATACCACCAATACCAATACCGCCACGTTGACCGAGCGTATAGTACATTAAGCCGTGATGTTCACCAACTTCTTTACCTGACTCTAAAACAATTTTTCCAGCTTGAGCAGGGAGATATTGTTTAAGAAAATCAGTAAAGCGACGTTCACCAATAAAGCAGATTCCAGTCGAGTCTTTCTTTTTCGCTGTAGCTAAATCAAGTTCTTCTGCAATGCGGCGAACTTCTGGTTTTTCAATTTCACCAACAGGGAATAGGGTCTTGTTAATTTCACGACCATGCACTGCATGTAAGAAATAAGTTTGGTCTTTATTATTATCCACACCACGTAACAATGGTGCGTAGGTTTCACCACGAGAGTTTTGTGTGCTTTCACCGCGACGTGCATAGTGACCTGTTGCAATAAAATCTGCACCTAAAGTCATGGCATGGTCGAGGAACGCACGGAATTTAATTTCTTTATTACAGAGAATATCTGGGTTTGGTGTACGACCTGCTGCGTATTCAGCCAAGAAGTGTTCAAAGACACGATCCCAGTATTCCATGGCAAAGTTGGCGGTATGTAACTTAATGCCGATTTTATCTGCAACGGCTTGAGCATCCGCTAAATCTTCGAGTGCTGTGCAATATTCCGTTCCATCATCTTCTTCCCAGTTTTTCATGAAAAGACCTTCAACTTGATATCCTTGTTGAAGTAATAGCGCTGCAGAAACAGAAGAATCTACACCACCAGACATACCGACGATGACACGTTGTTGCATCTAATTAAGCATCCAAATGAGAAGTGAGTGAGGGAGAGAAAGGGTGCTCATAAATAAGCGATAAAGGATATTTTTTGCCAGCTTGGGCATCTTCAACAGCTTTTAAAACCAATGGGCTGCGCGCACGAGCAGATTCTTGCAGTTCATCCAAATTCATCCAAACCGCACCGATAATGCCTGTATCCAGTTGCGCATTTTCCTCAACGGAAGTGACATGTGCTAAAAAGCAAAAACGATAATAAGTACGATTTGGGAACATTGGTGGGGTATAGGTATAGATTCCAAGCAAATGATCTATTTCAACATGATGACCTGTTTCTTCTAAGGTCTCACGGATTGCTGCTTCAATAATGGTTTCACCACATTCGACATGACCTGCTGGCTGGTTAAACACCGTGTGTACAAAGCCTTCGCTGTGTTCTTCAACAAACAAAAAACGTCCGTCTTTTTCGACAACAGTGGCAACTGTGACATGAGGTGTCCAAGCGGTCATAGAAAGCACCATGGTTTTAAAAAACGTATTCTACAAAATTTGAGAGTTTTTGGCTATGTCGATATTGATTTACAAATTTTCATCTACAATTTGTCAAACCATTCTGTTTTAATTTCAACTTGTTCAATCAATTGAGTTGTGATTCCTAACTTGAGTTCTTTAAGTTTTTCACACAAGAGTTCACCATCTATCAAGTCTATTGGTGGAGCACCATCTCTAGTTGCCTCTTTTAAAGCATCTCTAGTGAAATTACCTGTAGTAATAAACAAGCCTTTATCTGCTCTTCCTTGCATAGCTCCTCTAAAATCTCTTATTTGGCTTGGTGATACAGAACCTTTATATCTTTTGCATTGAAAAATCACATGAAAACTTAAGAGTCCACTGACTCTTACTATACCTTTTCCATCAATTCCACCATCACCGACTTTTCCTGTGACCTCAACTTGCGAAAAGCCACTTTCTCTTAGAATTCGTTGAGCTAACCTTTCAAAAGCTGCAGGAGAGATATTGTATAAAATATTAAGAAGTTGTTCTTTCCACTCTTCGGAATAATCAACTTCATTTTTTGTTTCTTGTATCAAGTCCTCTGATGATTTACTCAATTTTTTATTTTGCTTATTATTTTTATCTTGTTCCCGTACATATTTAACAATTTCAAAAGAGTCCAGAGTCGAAATATCCACTGCTGTATTAATTAATGACCAGATACCACGGGAAGAGTTTTCTAATAACCCAAATTTTTTTAAATAAGTTTTGCTCCATGCTAGTCGATAATCTACTTCACTAACAGTACCATTTTCGCCATGAGGAATATTGATTATCTCATCGCTAATATTATGTAACTCATAAACTTTAGTATTGATTTCTTCATTACTACCAGAACCGCCTAGTTCGACTAGGGCTTTTACCGTAGGAATAATAAGCTCATCAAAGCTAGGTACTTGATTACTCATTCTTTTTCTTGCCATCTATCTAACCCCCATAAAAAACTAACTAGATAAAGTGATAATATATTTTTAAATTTTATTATTTTTGATAATTATCCTTCACTTTTACATAATTCTGCGCCGAATAAGGAAGGAACGCCATTTCTTTTTCAGTCAGTGCACGAACTTGTTGTACTGGACTACCAACATAGAGATAACCACTTTTTAAAACTTTACGCGGCGGTACTAAACTCCCAGCGCCAATCATCACATCATCTTCAATAACTACGTCATCTAAAACAACGGTATTAATACCGATCAAGACACGATTACCAATCGTACAACCATGTAAGGTTACATGATGTCCAACAGTCACATCCTCGCCAATCACTAAAGGTGAACCATTTGGTTTAGATTGATTTTTATGGCTGACATGCAACATACAATGGTCTTGTACATTACTATTTTTGCCAATCTGAATTGAATTCACATCACCGCGAATCACGGCAAAAGGCCAGACAGAAACATTCTCAGCAAGTTTTACATCACCAATTACCACTGACATATCATCAATGTAACAACTTGAATCTATATCAGGTTTTTGGTCTAGATAAGGGCGAATGTTGTTTGACATAGCAGTGTTCAATTGAAGATTTAAAAGAATTATAAAATAAAAAAGCACTCAAGCTAAATAGCATGAGTGCTTGATTTCACTATTCTAAAATTAGAATAAGTTACTGAAGAACATTTTGATATGATCGATCATACGCGCAAAGAAACCCGCTTCTTCAACAGGTTTTAAAGCGACAAGTGGCTTCTCAGCAATCACTTTGCCATCAAGGCTTGCAACTAATTTACCTACAACTTGACCTTTCGCTAAAGGCGCGTTCAATTTAGGTTGAACTACAAGTTGGGTTTTAATGTTATCCGCTCGACCTTTAGGCATCGTTACGCTGAAGTTTTCAGCTAAGCCAATTTGAACTTCATCTTCTTTACCAAACCAAACTTTGGCTTTAGCAAGTACTTGGTTTGCAGGTTGAACATTAACAGTTTCAAAGTTTGCAAAACCCCAAGCAAGTAAAGTACGTGTTTGGCTTGCACGCTCATTCATGCTTGGTGTGCCGAAGATGACAGAGATCAAACGCATTGGCCCACGTTTACTTGAAGTCGTTAAGCAATAACCAGCTTCATTTGTATGACCTGTTTTTAAGCCATCAACACTTGGGTCAGTGTAAAGTAGGGCATTACGGTTGCCTTGCTTGATACCATTAAAGGTAAATTCTTTTTCTGAATAGATTGGGTAATATTTAGAACTGTCTTTGATAATGTGCTGAGCAAGAACAGCCATATCTTTCGCAGTAGAATAATGACCATCAGCAGGCATACCTGTCGAGTTGATGAAGTTTGTATTCACCATGCCAACACGTTTTGCTTCTTGGTTCATCATGTAAGCAAAAGTACCTTCATTCCCTGCAATGTGTTCAGCCATTGCTTTAGACGCATCGTTACCTGACTGAATAATGATACCGCGTAACATTTCTAGAACTGTTGCAGTGCCATTTAATGGAACATACATACATGATTCAGAACTGCTACCACGACACCACGCAGATTCATTCATACGTACTTTTTCGTCTTCAGTTAATTCACCCTTCAAAAGTTTCTGCTCAATGATGTAGCTTGTCATCATTTTAGTCATTGAGGCAGGCGCAAGTTTTTCATTTTCGTTTTTTGCAGCGAGAATCTGTCCAGTCTCATAGTCCATGAGTACATAGGATTTATTATTTAATTCTGGTGGAGCAGATAGGACAGTTGCTGCATAAGAAAAGCTTGGCAAAAGTAGTAATGCAGCAAGAGCGCTTTTTTGAGTCATTCTAAGTGGTTCCAATATCTTGTGTGAAGCAGTAGAGCCTAGCATTTTAGGATAAAGCAAAGCCGACTTCTATGGGCGAAGTCGGCTTTTTCATACAGTATTGTAACGAATCGGTTACTTAGAATAATAATTCCGAACATCATCGCAGATTTGGCGATTATCTTCTTCAGAAGCTGCCTTTGCATCTGCACGTGCTTCTTTTAAAGCAGCTTGGAAATCTTTGCTTTTTGCGCGTTTATTGAGGACTTCAACAGCATTTGGATCGTTGTTTAAATAAGCTTTAACTAAGTTTTCATAAGCTTTATTAAACTTGAGATCTTTTCCGATTAATTTAGGGCAAGTCTCAGAAATAACATAGATCGCAGCAAGCTCTTGAGGCGTGACGCTGTCAGTTGTTGGAGTAACTTCAATTTTCTCAGTCTCAGACTTTTTGTCAGCTGCAAAAACTGTAGGAGATAAAGTGCTAGACGCGATGAGAAATGATAAACCTAGTGTTTTAAAAACATTTTTCTTCATAAGAAACCAAACTCAAAACAAGACTTAAAGAATTTGAATAACTTATAGCATAAAGTAAATTAAAAATTGTATCTTTGCTGTAGGAACCATGGAGAAAATGTGGTTTTAAATTTTCATAATCTCAGACATTGCAACGATGCTGAGATGAAATTGTACTGAGGTTTAACAGCTTTATTTCTCCTTATATGTTTAATATAGATGAATTTACTTTTCGTATTATTATAAGAATGAATATGGTCGATAGAACTGTATTTTAAATGAATAAGTTAGATAAAAAGACGAGTGAAAATAACAAATCTGTATCGAACAGGAGTAATAAAATGAAGACAAAATTCACAGGTGGTATTGATATCGCCCTTAAACTTCCACCACATCAATTTGAAGAAACGGTCATATTTTATCGCGATGTGATTGGCCTTAAACAAATTACAGAAAAAGGCACAGCAATAGGTTTTGAATTTGGCCCTGTCAATTTATGGATTGATGTTGCATCTGGAATAAGTCAAGCTGAGCTTTGGCTTGAACTATTTACTGATAATTTTTCTGAAGCTGCTAAATATTTGAGAGACGCTGGGGTAGTGCGTTGTGATGCGATTGAACCTTTAGCTGAAGGTTTTCGAGGAGGTTGGATTATTAGCCCCGCCAATATTGTTCACATGGTCCGTGAACCTGATGCTTGGTAGTGATTGTTTAAGGCGGGCTTCACTCATTTTGTGAGTAGATTAGGGATGTGGTTTTAAAGTGCCATATTTTAAAACCACATTCATGCTTTTAGAGGATTACTCTTCGTAATTTAATACATCTTCACAAACTGATTTTTGCTCAGCTTGGCCGACTTCTTTTGCTGCTTGACGCGCATCTGTCAGTAGATTTTGGAACTCGCTATCTTTTTGCAAGCTGTCTAAAGTCGTGGACTTATTTGAGTAGTTACTTAAATAAGAATTAACAATTTTCTTAATATTTTGATCAAACTTTGCATTTTTACCAATAATGCTTGGACACATTTCGATCAGTACTTGTGCATTCGCGATATCATCTTTAATCAATGCATCCGCTTCAGCTGCTGAAACTGCCTCGTCAGCAAAAACCGTTGGTGCAGTAAGAAGTGCGAAACTCACCCCAAAAACTCGAATAAAATTAGATAAATGTCTCATAGTTACTTAAATTTCTAATACTAAGAAGTAATAAATATATATAATTCAATGAATAATTCAATTGAAAAAACTCAGTAGTAATATTTGAAGAGATAGGATTTTAGTGAATATATTGATTGCAAATGATGATGGAGTTTTCGCTCCTGGTATTCAGGCTTTAGCACATGCTTTGAAACCTTTAGGCCGAGTCGTTGTGGTTGCACCAGAAAGTGAGCGCAGTGGCTTTTCAAGTGCTTTAACGCTTGATCGTCCTTTACGTCCAGTACAAATTTCGGAAGATGTTTGGGCGGTAAATGGTACACCAGCAGACTGTGTTTATTTATCTATGAATGGTCTGTTTGATTTTGAATTTGACCTAGTCGTGAGTGGTATCAATAGCGGTGCTAACTTAGGCGATGACGTTTTATATTCAGGTACAGTGGGCGCTGCATTTGAAGGTCGTTTAATGAAACATCCAGCAATTGCAGTCTCATTATCTGGTTCAAATGTACGTTCTTATGAACACCCTCAAGCATATGCACAAGCAGCAAAATGGGTGCATGATTTCATTGCTAATGGCTTACCGATTTTACCGCCGCGTCATATTTTCAATATTAATATTCCTGATGTTAAAGAAATCAAAGGTGCTCAAATTACTTATCAAGGGCGTAGAGCACAGTCAAAACCGATCACTAGCCATGTAGACCCGCGTGGTCGACAAGTTTATTGGATTGGACTCGCAGGTGAAGCTGTAACAGAACCTCAACCCGCTTCGAGTCATATTCAATCTGATTTCTTTGCGGTATCGAATGGATATGTCAGTATTACGCCGATTCAGATGGATGCAACAAATTATGCTGTGCTTGACGATTTACATGCTCTTGTAAATGGTTAGCGGTGGCTCTGTTATAACTTTGTGAATATAGAATGTGAAAACTCGTTTTTTTTCACTATTTTGGTACTCTAGGGCCGAAATAAATTAAGCTTTTTTAAGATGGGGGTGAAGATGCACATAAACCAGGTCTCGATTTTTCTATCACAGAAGATGATTAAAACAATCGTATTGTCTATGGCGGTAGCAACAACGGCGGCTATTGTGACTGGTTGTGCATCTAAACCGCAAATCCACGGCGGAACGCGTTTTGCTCAAGCTCCAAATTATTACACTGTAAAATCAGGTGATACCTTAAGTGGCATTGCAAATCGTTATGGAATGAATTATCTCGATATTGCAGCTCTCAATGATATTGCACCGCCTTATCGAATTTATGTGAATCAATCTCTACGTCTTAAAGGCTCAGCATCTAAACGTACAACATCAACGCAGACAATCACACAAACTGCACCTATTCAACGTCAGAGTATTCAGTTGCCTACGCAACAGCCTGTAGCACCGAAACCTGTGGTTCCAGTCGTTCCTGTAAATCCAACTTCATCGAATCTAGCTTCAAATCTACGTTGGGTTAAACCATCAAATGGTCCTGTGATTCAGACATTTAATTTGGCGAGTAATGTCAAAGGAACACGTTACGGTGGAAATGAAGGTGATCCAGTATTTGCTGCCGCCAATGGTCAGGTTGTTTATGCTGCCGACGGTCTAAAAGAATATGGGAACTTAGTGTTGGTTAAGCATATTGATGGCTATATCACAGCGTATGCACATAACAGCAAAATGCTCGTGAAGAGTGGTGATAACGTTACCGCTGGTCAGAAAATCGCTGAAATGGGTTCTTCAGGTGCAACACGCGTGATGCTGGAATTCCAAGTTCGTTTAGATGGTAAACCAGTCAATCCAACTACAGTTTTACCAAATTAATTTTTCTTTTTGGCAAAACAAACTTTCAACAAATTGTTAATAATCACTGGTCTAAGACTAGACTTCTCTGTATACTCTTATAGATTGCTTTAATTAGAACAATAAGCATATAAATAAATAGAGGGAAGTCTATGTTAGATCAATTGCGTGCAATGGGGGTCTTTGCGTGTGTTGTAGAGAAAAGTTCTTTCAGTGGTGCAGCGAGAGAATTAGGAATTACAACAAGTGCAGTCAGTCAGCAAATCCGTTCTTTAGAACAAGAAATGGATGTCACTTTATTACATCGTTCAACGCGTAAGCTTAGTCTTACTGAAGCAGGGCAAGCATTCTTTTTAAGTTGTCAAGAAATGCTCGCAGCGGCTGAGCGAGGTAAAATTCGTATTAATGAGTTACGTGATGATCTGGTGGGTGATTTACGAATCTCGACTACACCTGAGTTAGGTGCATTACATGTTATCCCAGCACTTTCTCATTGGATGTCAGCGCATAAGGGCTTGGCAATTCATTTTGAAGCAGATCATCGTTATATCGACTTAATTGAAGAGCGGATTGATATCGCTGTTAGAATGAGTCTAAAAATGGATGATCATAATCTAACAGCAGTTCCACTGGCTCGTGTCGATCAAGTATTGGTTGCTTCGCCTAGCTATCTCAATCAATCTTTGCCAATTACAAGACCTG
This sequence comes from Acinetobacter venetianus RAG-1 = CIP 110063, assembly GCF_000368585.1. Classification (GTDB taxonomy): domain Bacteria; phylum Pseudomonadota; class Gammaproteobacteria; order Pseudomonadales; family Moraxellaceae; genus Acinetobacter; species Acinetobacter venetianus. The sequence continues at coordinate 1,369,502 of NZ_KB849558.1, read as the reverse complement.
AAGACTTACGTCATCATGAGTTGCTTCCTGTAACGTTAATGCAAAATTATCAACATTTTGCATTTCGTCATGGGTTGAGTGGTGAAGTGGTGAATGTAGATATGAAAACACGTTTGGGTACAAATAACGTTTTTGTCGCAAAGTCACTCTGCCAACAAGGACATGGTATTGCACGTATTCTTTATATGGATATTCAAAAAGAGCTAATCAATGGTTCATTGGTCGAGGTATTGCCTGACTGGCACATGCCATCTTATACCTTGCATGCTTTAACATCGAAACGTGAACAATATCCAATGAAAGTTCATCGTTGTATTGATGCATTAAAGCAATATTTTGCGCAACTCCCTGGAGGCCGTTCCTTGCAAGGGGTAGCCTAACAAAAAAGCCATGTTCCGAGGAACATGGCTTTTTCTTTTAACGATGTTTCTTTTTACTTAGAGGTTTTAGCGTTTTAGCTTCAGCGAGAGCTTCCTCAGAAGCTTTGGCATCGGTTTCATCTTTTTTGGACTTCTTACGTTTTTTCTTTTTCTTTGGTTCATCCTCTTCTACAGCTTCACCATCCTCTATCGCTTGCCAGTACTCAAGTTGTTCCATCACAGCAGCATAGATTGAGTTTTTGCTGTAACGACCCTTTTTATCAAGTGTTCCTACTGGACGAGCCATTAAAATTTCTAAAGCTTGATCAATGGTGTCAATCGCATGTACGTGGAATTGCCCACTTTCAACGGCATCAATAACATCTTGACGTAACATGAGGTGTTGCATGTTTTGACGAGGAATGATGACACCTTGTTTACCTGTGAGTCCTTGCAGCTTACAAGCATCGTAAAAGCCTTCAATTTTGGCATTTACGCCGCCAATTGGCTGAACTTGTCCTAATTGGTTCATTGATCCAGTAATTGCCCAAGATTGATCAATTGGAATCTGACAAATCGCAGAAATGAGTGCAGAAAGTTCAGCTACAGTTGCACTATCGCCATCCACTTGTCCATAACTTTGCTCAAAAGCTAATGCTGCTGAGAAATGCAGAATTTGCTCACGACCGAAGTGGGCTTTGAGGAAGCTCGACATGAGCAATACCCCTTTAGCATGTAATGAACCACCTAGCTCAACACTACGTTCGATATCTAAGATATCACCACCACCTTGATAAACTGAGGCAGTGAGGCGAGAAGGTAAGCCAAATTCGACATCAGCATAGTGAATTACAGATAGAGCATTAATTTGACCTAGGCGATGACCTGAGGTTTCTATCAGTTGAGTACCGCGAGATAAATCTTGCCAGTAAAGCTCACGTAAATACCCTAAGCGATATTGACGATGATGAAGCGCTTGATTCACATGCTGATCCGTTACGATTTTATCACCACTTTTGAAAGCATGATGATGTGCTTCACGGATTAAATCACCCAGCGTAGATGCATGTAATGAAAGTGAACTTTGATCTTCGGCTTGACGACTTGAATCAGTAAGCAAAGCGGCTAAAGCTGAACGATCAAATGGAAGCAATTTGTCTGCTTGTACGTAGTCTGCAATCAACTGCATGTATGCTTGTTCATTACTGTCATTACGTTGTAATGTATCAGTGAAATCAGCACGAATTTTGAAAACGCTACCGAGTTCAGGCTCAACTTCTAAAATTTCATAATAGATTTCAGGTTCAGCGAGAAGTACGACTTTGAGATCCAAAGGAACAGAAGCAGGTTCAATTGAAATACTGCCAGTTAACGTCAGCATATGTTCAAGCGAAGAAAGCTTAAGTTGCCCTGATTTAAGTGCACGTTTTAAACCTTGCCAAGCATAAGGTTGTTCAAGCAAATGCTCAGCCTCAAGCATGAGGAAGCCACCATTCGCTTGATGTAATGAACCCGGACGGATTAAGGTAAAGTCTGTTGTGATCGTACCATTATGAGTAAGCTGTTCAACATGCCCAAGTAAGTTATAGTGAGTTGGGAAATCCTCAAAAATAACAGGTGCACCACTATTTGGTTTATTCGATACGATGACATTTGCTTGATAACGAGAAGGGACCCGATTAAATAAAGCGGGCGTAAAGTCATCCTCTTCCTGTTCTAAAATCAGTTCAACATTATCGATAATGTCATCAGCATATTGTTTAAGAAATTGCTCTAAACCTTTAACTTCTTTGTTTTTGTTTAGAATCAGGTCAACACGCGGCATAACCACTTGTGTCGCAATTTCTCGATTAAGGCTAGACACTTGATCTCGCGCATCATCTTCCAAATCACCAAGATGTAGACCAAGTCGGTCTAATTTTTTTTCCATATAGCGAATATTGGAGGTGATCTCAGCGCGTTCTTTATTGCTAAGCGTATCAATATCTTCTTGCGTCAACTCATGATATTCATCATCTCGAAGCTGCATTGGAATGAAGACATGTTTGTCATTACGGGAAATAAGCTTAAGGTCTAGGTCTTCTCCTTCTTTAGTCAGTTCAACTAATGCTTGTTGTTGAACTTCACCTGTCGCTTGGCGAATACGTTCGATACGATTGTGGTAGCTTTCAGCGCTAAAGCGCCGTTCGAGCTGTTTTAAAATAACCTGCCATGCTTGTTGTAAAGCATTTTGAAATTTGGTTCCTTGCCCAGCTGGGAAGCGTAAAGCAATCGGTTGTCTTGGGTTTTTGAAGTTGTTGACATATACCCAATCATCTGGGGTTTGCATGGTCTTGGCATGTTGCTGTAACAAACGCTTAATCATTGTGCGTTTGCCTAGCCCCGCTGTACCGACTGCAAATATGTTGTAGCCAGAATAAGGTAAAGAAATTCCAGCCTCAACAGACGCGCGTGCACGATCTTGCCCAAGAAAATTATTGAGCGGTTTGATACGTCGAGTCGAGCTTGGAATTTCTAATAAATCTGGAATATGTGTCAGTTGTTCTGCTTTTAAAGCTGTTTTAATTAGTGTTGGTTTGATTTCCGTCTGTTCAAAAGCGCTTGGGAATGAATTAAGTGTTGCTGTAATCGTGTTTGTTGGTGTTGATGATAAAGCTGTTGCAGTCATTTGATCGAGTTTTTGGGTCATTGCTATCCAACAAATAAACGTTAGTTGAGGGTTTGGTCATTTGATATTCCAGATATGCTTATATGACTGACAAAAACTTGCTTTATTTTTGAACTGGGTTGCAAGCATATTTGAAGTATCAATCGACTCTCTTAAAGGTATACAGTTTTAGGTCTAAAGATCAAGCGAACTTGTGTTTTTTATCGACAAAACAAAACAATGGTTGCATAAAGCAACTTGCAAGCAATCACAAGAAACGATTGAATAAGCACATTCACGCATATTCATGGAAAATAATAAGCAATGACGACTCAAGCCTCTGGTTGGGCAGCTGCATTTAAAGCTTTTTTAGATCGCCGTGCTCTGATCATGTTATTTCTTGGTTTCTCTGCGGGGATACCAATTCTATTGATTTTTTCTAGCTTATCATTGTGGCTAGGTGAGGCTGGTATTGATAAAAGTGCAGTGACTTTTTTTAGTTGGGCTGCATTAGGGTATTCATTTAAATTTGTTTGGGCACCATTGATTGATGAGTTGCCTGTACCATTTTTGACGAAGTCTTTAGGTCGTCGACGTGCTTGGTTGTTAATTGCACAGTGTTTAATTATCTGTGCCATTTGTGTTATGGCCTTTTCTGATCCAGCGCTTGGGCAAAGCTATTTAATTCAAATGGCGGCTGGTGCAGTTTTACTTGGTTTCTCTGCTGCTACCCAAGACATTGTGATTGATGCTTATCGTATTGAGCTTGCTGAAACAGAAATGCAGACAGTGTTAGCATCAACATACAATGCAGGTTATCGAATCGGGATGATTGTTGCTGGGGCTGGCGCATTATTCTTAGCAGCCTATTTAGGTACAGCAAAAGGTAATTATATTTACGAGGCTTGGAAATATACTTACTTAGCGATGGCAGCCGTGATGGCAATCGGGATCATCACAACACTCAGTATCCGTGAACCTCGGGTTAATCGCGTTTATAAGCATTATAAAACCACAGATTATTACCGCTTGGTCTTTGTTTTCTTTATTGCTGTTGCAACTTTTGTCTGTTGTTATATTTATTCGGATGACATTATTCAGTATTTGCAAACTCAATGGAAAATCAATGACAGCATACTGAAATTTTTGATGGAGGCAGTTCGTTTTCTCAGTTCAGGTGCTGGTGCTGTTTTTGTCGCTTCTTTATTAATTAAACTAGGTGTAGTGAATAAGCAAATGGCGCATGAAACATGGGTTGCGCCGATTTTAGATTTCTTTAAACGTTACGGTGTTAAGCTTGCACTTGTACTTTTATTGCTGATCGGTTTCTTCCGTATTTCAGACATTATTGCGGGTGTAATCTCGAATGTGTTCTATCAAGATTTAAATTTCAGTAAAGAGCAGATTGCTGAAGCGGTTAAAATTTATGGTGTTTTATTCAGTTTGGTTGGTGGTTTCTTAGGTGGCTTATTAGCACAACGCATGAATATTATGAAGCTCATGTTTGTTGGTGCTGTTTTAGCGAGTTCGACCAATTTGATTTTTATTGGTCTGGTCAAGTCAGGTAAGCCGCTTGATCAAGTTGAATTGCAAATCGGGGATAAGCATTATCAAGTAAAAACTGATGAAGTCGGATATTGGAAATTACAAGTACCGAATCAAGAATTTTTAAATGCTCACTCGGTACAAGTCAGTACTCAATATCAAAATCAGGCTGACTCAAAAATCAAACTTGAAGTTCCATATTTAATTGAAACAACGCAGCCTCAAATTCAATTGTTGCCGATTAGCAGTGATGATCAGCTAACCGCAAATGAATTGAAGCAAAGTTTGGTTGTTAAAGGGCAGTTGGCTAATGTAGCAGTAGCGGATTTAGATGATGAGCGGCCTGTCGTCTTAAAGTTAGATGGGCAAGAGTTTGTCGCAAAAGTTGATCAGAGTGGTTTATTTAATGGTGTAATTGATGGTAAGGCTTTACAAGCATCATCAACTAGAACAATTACAGCTTTAGCGAATCTGAAAAATAATAACGGCAATCAGTTATTAGCTACGCGACAATATCAAATCAATACAACAGCTCCAGCGAACTCTGCTTTGGATATTGACATTCAACCCGTTGCGGTCATAAGTCCTGATCAGCAAGGTTCAGTCGAGCTTTCAGGTAAAGTCATCAAAACCTATAGTTCCTTATGGCTTTACATGGCCATCATTATGGATAATTTAGCTTCTGGTTTGGCTGGTGCCGCATTTATTGCATTTTTATCGAGTTTAACCAGTGTTTCATTTACAGCGGTTCAGTATGCCATTTTCAGCTCATTAATGACCTTAACACCAAAACTGTTAGGCGGTTATTCGGGCACAATTGTCAGCAATATCGGTTATCCGAATTTCTTTTTGATGACAACTTTAATTGGTATACCTATTTTAATTCTTGTGGTTTGGGTTGCAAAACTTTTACGTGACCATGAGAACCAAACAACACAACAGGCAGGTGAATAAATATGCGCATGTTACATACGATGCTACGAGTAGGCAATTTAGAGCAATCTTTAAAGTTCTATACTGAAGTGCTTGGTATGAAATTGCTACGCAAACGTGATTATGAAGAAGGGCGTTTTACTTTGGCTTTCGTTGGTTATGGCGACGAAGAAAACAATACGGTACTTGAGTTAACCCATAACTGGGATACGTCTAGTTATGATTTGGGTAATGCATATGGTCATATTGCGATTGGCGTCGATGATGCCTATAAAGCATGTGAGGACATCAAGGCGCGTGGCGGTAAAGTTGTACGTGAAGCTGGACCAATGAAAGGTGGCGTAACGGTGATTGCATTCGTTGAAGATCCAGATGGTTACAAGGTTGAGTTAATTCAACAGGATAAAAATGCACGTAATAACTAATTTGAATTCATCTTAAGCTGAAGATTTCTCATTTAAAAGCGCTAGCATTATTTATATAGCCCAGTATGATGTGTCGATCAAATGGTCAACAATATTATATTGGGCTTTATCATAATTAGTGATGAATAGGAAAAAGTTATGTTGAAACTTTTGGCATTGGATCGCTTTACAATATTCTTGGTTGCGATGGTGTTACTCGCAACATTTCTGCCTGTTTCAGGTCAACTAGCGTCCTATTTCAATATTTTAACGACCGCTGCAATCGCAATACTTTTCTTCTTACATGGTGCAAAGCTTTCTCGGGAAGCGGTTGTGGAAGGCATGTTACATTGGAAAATGCATGCTTTAGTTTTTGCTTTTACCTTTCTTATTTTTCCCGTGATTGGATTACTCGCCAAACCTATTTTAGAGCCACTTTTAGGCCAGCAGCTTTATTGGGGCTTCTTGTTTATGTGCTTTTTGCCATCAACAGTGCAGTCTTCAATCGCCTTTACGTCAATTGCAAAAGGTAATGTCGCTGGAGCGGTATGTAGTGCCTCTTTTTCTAATATCATCGGTATGTTTATTACACCAATTTTAGTGAGCTACTTTATTTTAGGTCAGAGCCAACATGGTTTTGATCCAACAAAATCTATTATTCAAATTACTTTATTGCTGTTAGTTCCTTTCATTTTAGGGCAATTATTAAGGCCTTATATTTTCCCGTTGATGGTGAAAGTGCCAAGCTTAGTGAAAGCTTTTGATCAAGGCTCGATTCTGATGGTGGTATACGGTGCATTTAGCAGCGCTGTTGTAGCTGGTCTATGGCATCAAGTGAATGGGATCACATTGCTTTATCTGGTACTTGCTTGTTCAGTTCTTTTAACGATTGTGATGTTGCTTGCTTTATATCTACCGAAATGGCTGGGCTTTAATCGTGCTGATCAAGTGACGATTTTCTTTTGTAGTTCAAAAAAAACTTTAGCGAGTGGTGTACCCATGGCGCAAATTTTATTTATTGGCCAACCATTAGGTATGATTGTTTTACCTATCATGATTTTCCACCAAATCCAGTTAATGGTGTGTGGTGTGATTGCAAATCATTGGGCAAAATCCAAGCAGGAATAATTCGCATAATTTGATTTGTTGGCGTATAATGCGTGCCACTTGTTGGCTTTGCTCTGATCTTAAAGATCTCGGTGGGTCAAAAGAAATGGTCTGTTATGGTGTTGATCTGCAAGTTGAATAACTTTGCTTTCCTCATTTTGAGAGTGATCAATTGCGATAACAGCTTAAGCCTTTCTTGTTAATTAGGAGCATCGACCATGCGCGCCGATATTCACCCAAAATACGAAAAATTAGTTGCTACTTGTTCATGTGGTAACGTAATCGAAACTAAATCTGCGCTTGGTAAAGAAACTCTTTATCTTGACGTATGTTCAGCTTGCCACCCATTCTATACTGGTAAACAAAAGAATGTGGACACTGGCGGTCGTATCGATAAGTTCAAGCAACGTTTCTCTGGTATGTCACGTTCTATCAAACGTTAATATCAAGAAAGAAAAAACGGGCAATTTGCCCGTTTTTTTGTGCCCTTAATTTTACGCTTTACCTTAATAAAAGGTGAGGAGTCATCAAACTCCTCAACGTGGACTATTGGTCTTGTACATCAGTTAAGCGGTCAAGTTTCTTCTGGAAATAATTACCTTGTAAGAAACGCGCTTCAACATTCCATGCATTCGCAAAAAGATTCATATCATTCAGATCAATTAAGAGAATTTCTACAGATTTTATTCCTATGAAATGTAGAATTTTTTCTTGCAGCGTAGCCATATCTTTATCTGAAGCCAATTGCTTGGTTAGCTTATTATCGAAGCTCAAATATTGTGTATCAATCTGATTGAGGATGGATTCGCTATACAGTGAATTACCAAAGTTACGGATAGAAATTTCAGCACCGTGTTGACGAAGTAAAGCGATTTGAGGTTGTGCTTGAGATAAATTCTGTTGTAAAGCCAATTCTGAGAACTGAAGAATTAATGGGTGTGCTTGTTTACTTCCAATAATGGTGAGTAATTTTGCAATTAATTCAGGTAGTTTCTTGTCATTCAATAAAATATGATGATTGAGGTTAACAACGAGTTTAGCTTTTGGATATTGGGTAATGAAGTTATGTAATTGCTTACATGCTTCAACCAAGATCCAGCGATCTAATTGTACAGATAACTCAGGATCATCTTTTAAATCGCCAAGATCATTTAAATCTTGCCACTGATTGTTATGAATAAACCCACCAGTGACTTCATAGGTATGCGTATATTGATCTTGTTTGTCATAGAGCTGCTGATATTTCAGATGAATATCGCCAGCATCAAGTTTTTGTTTTAACTCTTGTAATAATGTTAATTGAACAGCCTTTGGAATATGTTCTGTAGTGAGACCAATGTCAGCATCAATTTTTGGTGTATTCAATGTTGGCAATTCTGATGAGAATGCTTTCGTCAAAATTTGCTCGAATGCAGTTTCATCATTTATTTGCTTGGGAAGTTCGCTATATCCCAGTTTTAACTGTAAAGGGAAGGTGTATTGTTCAGTCGCTAGCAACTGCGGCTTTTGTAGGCTGTTTAAACCAATCAATAGTGAATTTAAAACTTCTTTTGATTCGGCTTGTAGTAAACCTGCATGAAGTGATTTTTCAATCTGATAGATTGGAATATTTACTTGCTCTTTAATGAAGTTTTGAATGTTTGAAAAATACGCTTTAGTTCCACGCCAGTCATTTTGGAAAACCTCATTTGGGCAGTGATTTAAACTAAATAAAACTAAAGCATTTACATTCGCGGGGTGGTTGGTTAAATGGCGATTAATCTGTTGTAAGGCAGTATTTAGACTTGAAACTTTCTCTGCTACGGCTGGTGCAACTAAACTAGTAGGTGTTGAGATACTAATTGATGAACCACATTCGATATTGAGTTGAATTTCATCTTCATCGCCAGAAGGAATAAACTCGACTTGCAAAGGATTATTCTTGACGGTTGGATTTTGAGTATGAAGTTCAAAACGCCCATGCTCAAATTGACCTTGTGAAATCTTTTTAAAGCGGAGCTTAAATTGAGCTAAATCTTCTGGTTGTAAAACGTCAAGAATTGGTAAACCAATCAGATCATCTTCGCTGTTGAAGCCAAATAAATTTGCATATTCTGCATTGGCACTCATGTGAATACCTTCTTGCAAAAGAGCAACGGCTTTGTGGCTCTCAGCAGCTAAGGATTGTGCTTGAGTTTGTGCGGCCTCTAATTCATTCAATAAACGATGTTCAGCTTGAACTAAACGACTGTATGAAAGGGCACGAACAATACTGATATAGAACGCTTCTGGTGCTTTTAGATTTAAGACATCATAAATGCCTTTATGAATGTAGCTTTGATATTGATCAGCACTGTAATTTTCTGGCTCTAATAATAAAACGGGCAAGCTTGGCTGAGCTGATGCCTGAATTAAGGACAGTGTTTGTTCAATTTTTAAATCGTAGGCACGCCCGAAAATGACAATGTCCCAAGGCAAATTGAGTTGCTTTTCAAATGCTTTAAAGTCATCTAGTAGTGTTGCTTGAACTAGATGATCTTGTGTAGCAAAAATTTCTAAGATTTGATTATAACGAAGTTGGTTATCATCAATAATTAATAAGCGTGTTTCTGTACGTTTTAACTTTTTAGAGAGTAAAGAATTTCTCACTTCAATGCTTCCCATAGATCTTGATCATTTGTATCCATATTATTTTGTGCCATGAATTTTTGTAGAACAGGCTGTTCTTCATCATTCAATAGTTCAAAATCAAATTGAATAAAGCTCTGGGTAATTAGCTGTGCCGTTAATAAATACACTTTTACTTCCTCTTTCCCCAATCGTAAATGAACAGCTTGCTGTTCTCTAAAAATTTGTGAACCTGGTAAAATTAAAGTTGTTTTTGTTTCATCCAAATTTTGGTTTTTTAATAAAAGTGCTGGATGATAGTTGCTTACATGACGATCAGATTGGATACGTACGGCGCATGGGAAAATCTCTTGTGCCAATACTTCTAAACCTAATTCTAAGCTTTTTTCAGTGGATTGCTTTAACCAACGAATCACGCCTCCACGCCAATGCCCATGAGATGTTTCTTTCACGAGAATATATTCACCTGTTCTTAAGTTTTTAGGTGCTTCTCCTGACCATTTAATACGGTAACCGTTAACACTAATATCAAGAATATCAGCTTGATAAACAGCTTTGCTTTCTCTGCTTAGTCGTTGAATAGAGGACTCTTGATTGCCTGACGACTCTTTTTTATCCCATGTCGATAAAAATTTAGATTCACTTTGTAAGCCGTACCCATGTTCAAGCATTAATGTTTCTGAGAAATTTTTTGCTTTCGATAAATAAAAGTGAGCGGTCAGTAAACCAAAGCAAATATGAAGCTGAGCTGAATATTCATATCGTTCGTGGCGTCGTTCAGCAGTTGTACCTAAAATGGTTTGTACGTGGAACTTTAATGCAGGTGTTAGATAAATTTTCTCATTCTTGGAAATATATTCTGCATTTTTATGTAAAGTTGCAGTAACATGTTCAAGTAAACCGTGAGTACTGATAAAAATATTTGGATTAAAACCAGAACTTTGCTTCTTATTATAAATCGGTGGGTGATCTTTACTTGTATCAACGACATACTTGGTTAAATCAGTTTCTCTAGGTAATAACTGAACCATTTTGGCCCAGTCAAAACTACATTGAAATAAGGCTTGAATTTCTGATTGGCGTATTTGATTGGTATTAAAAATATCCATCAAAATCAGTTGAGCATATGCCTGACTGATATTGTTTAAACTTGGCTTACCTGAGGTCTGTTCTATATTGGTATGCTGATATTTGTGTGTAATCGCTGCATCATAAAGTTGATGTGCAATGAGCCACTGGCCAGCAACAGGCTCACTATAGAGCATATGTTGTTGATATAAGAGTTGAGTAAGTTGCTGTAAAGCTTGAAATGTGGCGAGTGTTCTTGCTGTTTGTAGATTTTTTTTCTGATTGAGCGCGAAGATAGAAAACTTTTGGTGATCAATTTGATCATTACTGCGCCGTACAATATTGATGTAAATTGCAGCGAAGTAGCAACGCAACAACATAGCTAATTCAATAATGTGTTCATTGCGATCTGAGCTAATCACACCTTGATTAAAAAAGTTTTTCTCAAGGCTGCCTAAGACGTTTTCTATCGTTGGATGAAGTGCTTGGATCAAATCGAAACGTAGCGTCTCAGGGCAGTCTAATTCACTTAATTCTAACAGTGCTGCAAACAAGGCTTTAGACGTGTCGCCTAATTGCATGATGGAGAGTGTTGAAATCCATTCATTAATACTTTTGGTATTTGCATCACAAAAGCTGAGTTTGTCCCGTGTGAGAACAGTTGGAATTTGAAAAATATCCGAAAATGCATTATTCATCATTGTAATCAATCTCAGAACGTTTGAACCCCAAAAAGCGGTGTTTTATTTTTTTCGCCCGCAATTTCCCTGACGAGTTTAGGAACTAAATATCCCGGCAAACTCGCTAATACATCACTATATATTTGATCTATCTTTGAAGAATCTAAATCAAAGTGCTGAGCACCTTTTACTTTATCCAATACATGTAAGTAATAAGGCATTACTCGGGCATCAAATAAACGAAGACTTAATTCATTCAAAGTTTCTGCAGAATCATTCACACCTTTGAGTAAAACTGCCTGATTTAGCACTGTTATATGATGTAGTGATAACTGTAATAACTTTGAGCAGGTGAAGTCATCAAGTTCAGCTGCATGATTTGAGTGTACCACCACTACAATGCGTAGCCTACTGTTTTTTAATATAGAAATCAGTTCGTCGTCGATCCGATTTGGAATAACAATAGGAACTCGTGAATGAATTCTCAATATTTTGATCTGGGGGAGAGATGCTAGACGTTCTAACCATAACGCTATTTTTCGATTATTCAGCGTTAATGGATCTCCACCACTTAAAATCACTTCATTAATATGCGGATTTTGTTCAATATACTGCTTAATATTTTCCCAATCATCGTTTTTAGGTAGATTTTCTTGATAAGGGAAATGACGGCGAAAGCAATAACGACAGTGAATCGCACATGCTCCAGTCAAGGTAAGCAAAAAACGTGATTGATATTTATGCAGTACCCCAGCCATTTGGTTTGCGGCTTCCTCACCTAAAGGGTCGGTGACAAACTCAGGATGATCTTCAAGTTCCAAATGGTGGGGGAGTACTTGTAGAAGTAATGGATCGAGAGGATCGCGGATGTTCATTTTTCCGACGAATGCACGAGGTACGCGTAATTTAAACTGTTCAGAGGCAAGGATTGCACCTGATAATAGCTGATCGGTGGATAGCTCAAGTAAATTTAACAGCTCTAGAGGATCAGTAATTAGGTCACTGAGTTGTGATTGCCAGTTTTGCTCTTGATGTAAATAGTTTATCATGCCATACGTTAAAATAGTGTTAGCCGAAGCTGTGCGCCCAGTCTAACATTAATAGATTTGAGTTTTAAGTTTGGAGTGCGCCTTTCATGGCCTATTATTCTACAAATGATTTTAAAGCAGGCCTTAAGGTTATGCTTGATGGCAACCCATGTTCAATCATGGAAAATGAATATGTAAAACCAGGTAAGGGTCAAGCGTTTAACCGTGTGAAATTACGTAACCTTCGTTCTGGTAAAGTATTAGAAAAAACATTTAAGTCAGGTGACTCTTTAGAAGCAGCTGATATTGTAGAAGTTGAAATGGATTACCTCTACAACGATGGTGAAATGTGGAACTTCATGGATCCTGTATCTTTTGAGCAAATCGCTGCTGACAAAACAGCAATGGGCGATGCTGCAAAATGGTTAAAAGACGATTCAAATGAAAAATGTACAATTATGTTATTCAATGGTGTGCCTTTAACAGTAAGCCCACCAAACTTCGTTGTACTTAAAATCGTTGAGACTGATCCAGGTGTTCGTGGTGATACTTCAGGCGGTGGCGGTAAGCCTGCGAAACTTGAAACAGGTGCTGTGGTACGTGTTCCATTATTCGTACAGCAAGAAGAAAGCGTTCGTGTAGACACTCGTACTGGTGACTATTTAGAGCGTGCATAATCGTTAAACACAAAGTATACGATTATCGAAGGGATGATGAAGAATCATCCCTTTTTTTATGCCAAAGTATTAGATAAATCATTTTTTATAACAGGTAAGCTAACAAAGATATTTCTTCTACAGAAAATATAGAAAGGGAAATCACAATAACCACAAGTTATGTATTTGAGAGGTTTTGAATGGAGACAACACAAGCAAAGTCAACACTTCCCTCAAAACTCCTATGGAGTTTGGTTGCCATTGTCGGGGCAATTTCATTTGGGATATTGGCTGTCAGTCGTGGTGAGCATGTGAATGCTGTTTGGCTCGTCCTCGCTGCAGTCTGTGTTTATAGCATTGCATATCGGTTCTATAGTTTATTTATTGCAAACAAAGTTTTTGAGTTAAACCCAAGACGTCTAACCCCCGCACATCGTTTAGCAGATGGCTTAGATTATGTTCCAACCAATAAATACGTATTATTTGGTCATCACTTTGCTGCAATTGCAGGCGCGGGTCCATTAGTTGGTCCTATTCTCGCCGCCCAGATGGGATATTTACCGGGAACAATTTGGTTGTTGGTAGGTGTGGTTATCGCGGGTGCTGTTCAAGATTTTCTTGTGCTGTTTATTTCGACCCGTCGAGATGGACGCTCTTTAGGTGAAATGGCAAAGCAGGAGCTTGGGACTTTTGCGGGTGTGATCGTGATGCTTGGTACATTAGGTGTCATGATTATTATTCTTGCTGTGCTTGCCTTGGTTGTTGTGAAAGCTTTAGCTCACAGTCCTTGGGGCGTATTTAGTATTGCGGCTACCATTCCGATTGCATTATTCATGGGTGTTTATATGCGTTATTTACGCCCAGGAAAAATTGCTGAGGTTTCAATTATCGGCTTTGTCTTGATGATGATGGCAATTGTATATGGCGGTGATGTTGCAAAAGATCCTTATTGGGGGCAGTTGTTTACCCTAAGTGGAACTGAATTGACATGGGCACTGATTATTTACGGTTTTATCGCATCAGTTTTACCTGTGTGGCTGCTACTTGCGCCGCGTGACTATTTATCTACTTTCCTCAAAATTGGTGTTATTGCTGGTTTGGCGGTTGGTATTATTTTTGCCATGCCTGAATTGAAAATGCCTGCGGTGACACAATTTGTTGATGGTACTGGTCCTGTATTTGCAGGAAGTTTATTTCCTTTCTTATTTATTACAATTGCTTGTGGTGCAATTTCTGGTTTCCATGCACTTGTTTCCTCTGGTACAACGCCTAAATTAGTCGATAACGAAGTGAATATTCGTATGATTGGCTATGGTGGCATGTTGATGGAATCATTTGTCGGTATTATGGCAATGATTTGTGCGACTGTACTTGATCCTGGTGTTTATTTTGCGATTAATACACCCGCTGCGATTTTAGGTACAAGTGTTGATACTGCTGCTGAAGCGGTTCGCAATTTAGGATTTGTTGTTAGTCCTGAAATGTTGACTGTCTTAGCGCAAGAAGTGGGTGAAAGTTCGATTTTATCTCGTGCTGGTGGCGCACCAACTTTTGCAATTGGTATGGCGCATATCATTTCTGAGATTTTTAATAATCGTTCAATGATGGCATTTTGGTATCACTTTGCAATTCTGTTCGAAGCGTTATTCATCCTCACTGCGGTAGATGCAGGAACACGTGCTTGTCGATTCATGGTGCAAGATACAGTTGGGATCGTCGTACCTGCGGTGAAACAATCTAGCTCATTTGTTGGTAATTTAATCGGTACTTTTGTTGCTGTTGCTGGTTGGGGCTTCTTTGTCTATCAAGGTGTTGTTGATCCGCTTGGTGGGATTAATTCATTGTGGCCACTATTCGGTATCGGTAACCAAATTCTAGCGTCAATGGCTTTGATTCTAGGTACAGTGATTTTGTTCAAAATGAAGAAAGAGAAGTATGTGTGGGTCACGATTGTTCCAACGATTTTCTTATTCATTACATCAATGACAGCGGGTTGGCAAAAGATTTTCCATGAAAATCCAAAAATTGGTTTCCTTGCGCAGGCAGATCGTTTTTCGAATGCGATTGCACGCGGTGAGGTACTTGCACCTGCTAAAACTGTTGCCGAAATGCAGACCATTGTGATGTCAAATCAGATCAATGCAGCTTTGTGTGCGTTCTTTATGATTGTTGCTGTTGTAATGGTAATTGCATCGATTGGAATTGTTCGCCGCGCATTGGCAAGCTCAACACCGACAGTGAATGAAGCGCCAGCGGTTTATTCTGATGTTCCAATGACTGCAAATAGCATCAAAGGAGAATAAGCATGGATTTCAAAATTGCTCGACAGGGTGGTGCGGTGATTGTAAAGATCATCAAATTTACTATCATGTCACAGAAACATTTGATTTTTTCACCTAGCAATTGGTCTCGGATTGCGATTTTGTGGCAACGTTTACAACAGAGCTTTCGGTTGATGGTTGGTGTACCAGATTATGAGACGTATCTAAAACATATGCAGACACATCATCCCGATCTGACACCGATGGATGCGAAGACGTTTTATCGTCACTGTATTGACGCGCGTTATCCATCTTCAGGTGGAAATATGAAGAAGTGTCCTTGCTAGAAATCTTTTGATTTCTTTGAAAAAAAAACAAAACAGTGTATGTTGAATCATGCACTGTTTTTATTTTGGGGAAAATATAATGTGGGGTACTGACAAAGCTACTGTTCAGGAAGAAAAATTAAAAAATCGAGAACTCGAACAAGATATTCAAAGCTTTAGCCCTAAAATCGAAAGGTTTTTAGTTGAGATTAATCAACTCATTTTAGATAAGCCCCAGCAGACAAAATTGGCATTAAGCTGTTTGTTGGCAGGTGGTCATGTATTGTTCGAAGATTTGCCGGGATTGGGTAAAACCACATTGGCCAGTGCCTTGGCTCGTCTAGCAGGTTTGCATTTCCAACGGATTCAATTTACCAATGATATGTTGGCGAGCGATGTCATCGGTATCAATATTTTTAATCAAAAAGAACATTTATTTGAATTTAAAAAAGGCCCTATTTTCACACAGATTCTGTTGGCAGATGAAATTAACCGCTGTAGTCCAAAAACGCAGAGTGCGTTATTAGAAGCAATGGAAGAAGGTGCTGTTACCGTTGATGCTGTGAACTATGAATTACCACAGCCTTTTTGGGTACTCGCAACACAAAACCCATTATTCCAAAGTGGAACC
Source organism: Acinetobacter venetianus RAG-1 = CIP 110063 (assembly GCF_000368585.1). Lineage (GTDB taxonomy): Bacteria > Pseudomonadota > Gammaproteobacteria > Pseudomonadales > Moraxellaceae > Acinetobacter > Acinetobacter venetianus. The sequence goes on along the minus strand of NZ_KB849558.1, from coordinate 1,353,250 downwards.
TATGCATTACCTGAATCTCAATTAGACCGATTTTTGATGCGGTTATCACTCGGCTATCCGTCACGCCAAGCAGAAAAACTGTTATTACAGCAAAACTCTCGTCAGTTTTTAATTCATCAGTTAGATGCTGTGTTTACCCAAGCAGATATTCTCCATTTAAGAGAGTTAGCAAAACAGGTTTATTTAAGTGATGCTGTGCTGAATTATATTTTAGATTTGGCGGCTGAAACCCGTAAACAAAGACATGGGCTTTCAACACGAGGTGTATTGGCGCTGAAAGCTGCAACTCAAGCTTATGCATTGGTTGAGGGGCGTGGATTTGTCACCAGTGATGATGTTCAATCTGTTTTTGTTGCTGTAGTTGCACACCGTTTGAGTCTAGGTGAAGTTGAAGCAAAACAGATTTTGCAGTCGGTTGAAGCCATGTAGTTGAGAGAAGGCACATGCAAAAAGGACTTAAGCAACAAGTTAGTCAATGGATTGCAAAGCGTTTTCAGGTGGATAGTGTTAAAACACTATTACAGAAAGATGTTTTAGTTTTTATTTACAAACAAGGTTTTCTCTATCTGATTCTGATTCTGATTACTTTTATCGCTGGAATTAACTACGCCAATAACTTGATTCTCGGTTTTTGCTTTTTACTCAGTGCGATTCTTTGTATTAGTTTTTATTTAACATTTAAACAATTACATGACTTAAAAATTGAAATTGTCATGCCTGAGGTTGGTCAGGTTAATCAGCCATCAATTATTAGGTTAATGTTAAAACAACAAGATAAGATCGTACGATATTTACGGATACAATCATCGCAACAAGAACATATGATCTATTTGAATCAAGTTCAACAAACTGTCGAACTTCCTGTTTTGCCTCAACAACGTGGCCTATATGAGTTTGGGGTGATCAAAGTCTATTCGACTTATCCTTTGGGTTTGGTCAGAGCTTGGACGTATTTATATCCTAAACAAAAAATATGGATTGCACCTAAAGCTCATGATTGGCAAAAAGAACATAAAAACCAGCCGACGTCAGCACATGATAGTTTGGATGAATTTAAAGAATTACGTGCTTTTCGACAGGGAGATTCCTACCAGAACGTGGCATGGAAACAAGTTGCTCGAGGACAAGGATTCTTTATTAAAATGTTTGAGGCACAAGCGAATCACCAGCATTTGGAAATTGATTATCAACAGATTCCAGCCCTAGGGCATGAGGAAAAATTGAGCTTTATGATGGGCTTGGTTGAGCAATGTGAGCAGCTGGGTGATGACTATGCATTAATTTTACCTCATGCACGATTAGAAAGTGGGCAAGGATATTCACAATTGATTCAAGCAAAACTTCTATTAGCGCAGGCTTAATCATGACGAAGCAAATTTATTTCTGTGTATTGTCTACCTTAGCGTTAGTATTACTTGGTCAAGTTGCTTTTGCTCCCATCACTTTGAGTGGGGTGTGGGGGCTTATTTGGCTGATTTTAGTCTGGAGATATAACAAGCAAGTCATTACTCCGTTCCCAAAACTGATATTGATTTTATTTAGTTTGTTATCATTGGGTCTGATTTATATCAATTATCAGACTTTATTGGGGGTTGAAGCAGGTGTGGCTTTTCTCAGCACTTGCTTATTTGCAAAAAGCCTTGAAGCTAAAAACACACGCGATCTTTTGATTGTCTTCAACTTTGCTTTATTTGTCAGTGCAAGTTTGCTACTGCATAGTCAAGCATTTTGGATGGCAGTCATTGTACTTTTAACATTCCTAATGTGCTTGCTGGGCTTATATCGAATACAAACAGCTGCATTTAGCCAAAGTCAATTATCTTCTGGACAGCTCAAGCAAGATCTAAAACAGATCGTTAAATTTGTTGGTATTGCAACGCCATTCTTTATTTTATTGTTTATCTTCTTTCCTCGATTGCCGCCGCTTTGGGCTATACCTATTCAAAAAGATCGAGCAACAACAGGAATCAGCGACACAATGTCACCAGGTGATATTGCACAATTGTCTCAATCATCGGCGTTAGCATTTCGTGTGATTGCAGATATGTATCAGTTCCCAACTCGGCAACAGTTGTATTGGCGTGCATTGGTATTAGACCAATATGATGGTCGTACTTGGACGAGTAGTTTTTTCAATCAGCAATTAAAGACAGCATCATCAGCATCTCGATATGTTGATTATAAATATCTGCCTGCAGATGAACAATCTAATTGGATTATGGGATTAGAGTATTCGATTCCGCAGGAACGATATTTACAGCTTTATCAAGATGATAGTATTCGTCCAAGTAAGTTGATTAAGCGTAATCAACCAATACAAATGCAATGGTTAGGACGGACAACATCTGAACCCATTGTATTGTCAACAAAACAATTTGAATTAAATACTCGATATGGAAAAACTCAGGACCCAGAGGCACAACAGTTAGCGCATCAACTTTTTGAGCAAAGTCAAAATCAACCTGAAGAATATATCCAAACTGTACTTAATTGGTATCGAAAAAATGGTTTTGTATATACCTTGACTCCCGGGACTTTAGGGGGGGATCGAATTGATCAATTTTTATTTTATAGCCGTAAGGGTTTTTGCGAGCACTATGCTTCAAGTTTTGTAATGTTGATGCGTTTTGTTGGCATCCCTGCTCGCGTTGTAACTGGTTATCAAGGGGGGCAGCTTGCGATCGACGGACAGAGTTGGGAGGTACGTCAACTTGATGCACATGCATGGAGCGAGGTTTATATCGATGGCAAATGGAAAAGAATTGATCCAACAGCCATGATTGCTCCGCAACGGATTGATACGGGTATGCAAGATTATCTCGCTCAGGATCAGATGGTTTGGGGAGATGAGAGAGCGCAAGGGTGGCGATTGCAACAGTTCAAATTTCTAAAAAATGTTCGGATTTGGAGTGATTATTTAAGTTATCAATGGCAGAGTAAGGTTGTTGGTTACGATGTGGAAAAGCAAAAGAATTGGTTATCTCGTTTAGGTTTAGATTCCACATATGGATATGTCATCATTCTAATCGTTGGTATTGGGGGTGTGCTATTGTTCTATATCGGTTTTTATTGGTGGAGACAACGCCAACAACTAGCAGTATACCAGCGTTTAATTTTTCAGTTTCAAAAACAGTTACCTACACCGTTGTATAAGCGCCAAGCTGAAACCTTCCAAACATGGATGCAACGTTTAATGAATTCTGTTGAAGATCATAAATCATTCGAGCAAGTAATTGTGTTATATAAAAAAATTGTTTTTATGGAGTGTGACAGTCCAAGTGATAAGCAATTGTTTAAGAAGTTGCTTAAAGACTGTGCGATTGAGATAAAACGATCTCAAAAAAACTTGTGAACCTTCTGAAAAATGAATATGATGCTTTACATTCTAGGTGTATAGCTCAGTTGGTTAGAGCGCTACGTTGACATCGTAGAGGTCTCCAGTTCGAGTCTGGATATACCTACCAAGATTAGCTGATAAATCAGCAACTTAAAAAACCGCCTTAATTGGCGGTTTTTTACGGAAGTTCCCTACGACTGAACTTTTTCTGAAATATTTTTACAAGATATACATTACTTCCATGACTGAATGTGCAAGATTCAACATTAGCAAGTAGATTTGTTTTGTCCTTTCAATTCATCAATAACAATTAATTTCTAATGCTTTATTTTTTTGATAAATTCTATGCATCTTTTCCTTAAGAAATCGAAAGTATAATCCTCTGTGTAATCTGGTTGATTATATATTAGAAGTAATGCAAGTTCAGATGCTATATTATATTTGTAACTACAACTATAATCATTATACTTTTTGTTTTCTCTTTAATTGTTTTCTCTTTAATTGTTTTCTCTTTAATTGTTTTCTCTTTAATTGTTTTCAACTTAGGAAGATAGAACTGATCAATTTTTTCATCTAGTAATTTTAAACGAGTGATAAATTCTTTTGGTTTAAGTTTTCGAAAATAAAGTAAATTTACTTTAGTTTGATAGTTGTGAAACTGATAGGGGTATTATAATTGTCAAAGGCATATACATTCGTATAAATAAAGAATAAAAGTAAAAAATTAAATTTTAACATATAAATTAATGTCTATATTCAGATATGATGTGGATAGTGAGTATAAATCAATATTGTAGTTAGTTTAAAAAATATTTCAAATAGACTATAGATATTAAAGTTTATTTATAGCTTTAATTTAAAATTAAAAATTTATGGATGGGATTGGTAGTGGGTTATTTTGATGTCATTAAATTTGTAATTTTTAAAGTAAGTTCTTTATTCCCTCTCTTTAAAAATATTGAGAATTAGCGAGATATTTTTTATATAGGTCTATATATTCTCTTGACCACTTTTAGAATTGGTGATAATTTAATCTATAAGGAAGTCATATACTATTTGGAATTTAAGAGATGTCTTGTCCAAATGAACAAAGATATGACAACCTGAATACACAGCTAACAACGAACGAAACGGTTTAAATCGTTTTTAAAAATGTTCAAGGTTGTAGAAAAGCCCGTTAATCGGGCTTTTTTAATGTTTATAGATTTTATTTTAAATTTTCAATATAAATTAAATGTTTAGAAAACTATCAAAAATGATATGGAGTGAGTGTGGTAGCTTTCATCGTTTTTGCTTTAATCTTTGGATTTACAATTTATATGATCAAGAAGGTGGGGAAAAGTTCAGATTCGGGTGCTTATGATTCATCTTCAAGCTATGATCACCATTCGTCCCATGGTTGCTCAAGTCGTGATAGTGGATCTGATTCTAGCGGATGCGATAGTGGTGGTGGGGATTAATCAAAAATGCTTCGCCACCATGATGATGACGAAGCATTTTGTTTGAGTTAAGGTAAGTCAAACCAGATCATTTGGCTGTCTTGTAATGCAGTAATTGTTGCAGTCTCATCAAACAGTAAAGCATCTCCTGCTTTTACTAAATGTTCCGCAATCATCACTTCACCTGAAATTACATGCACATAGTTTACTTTTTTCTGTGCTGTAATCTCTAAATGTTGATCTTTCTCAATCATTGCTGTTTTCACTTCGGCATTTTGACGAATCGACATTGGTGCAGATTCATCGCCAGCAATCAGGTGCCATTGATTAGGGTGATCTTTCGGGTTGAGCTGAATTTGCTGATAAGTTGGTTCAGCATCTTGTACATTAGGTTGAATCCAAATCTGTAATAGATGTACCGCTTTATCATGCTTGTTCATTTCACTATGAGTTACCCCTGTACCAGCACTCATCAACTGCCATTCACCTGCATTAATTTGCCCTTCATTTCCCATACTATCTTTATGAGAAATTGTGCCATCGAGTACACAGGTTAAAATTTCCATGTTGTCATGGGGATGAGTACCGAAACCATTGTGAGCAGCAACTGTATCGTCATTGATCACGCGGAGTGCACTTACACCCATATATTTGGGGTTGTACCAGCTACCAAATGAAAAGCTATGATAGGTGTCTAACCAACCTGCTTTGACATGCCCACGATTTTCACTACGATGTAGATAAGCATTCATCTTTCATCTCCCAATTATTATGTTTTGCTTGATCGTTATATTATCGATTCATAATGATGATAAATAGTCTTTAATTGCGACATATTGTTCTATAAATGAAATGATTAAATGTTTTGTGTTTTTTGAATGAAATAAAAAGGGCTGAATAAAATATTCAGCCCTTTTTAGTGAGATAAATTTAATTATCAATCACTTATTTTGTTTTATTTTCCAATTGAGGAATTGCAGAACCTTGACCAACTGCGAGCAAACCAGTTTCGGTATAAATACCGAGTTTTGCACGCGTATCCGTAATATCAAGGTTACGCATAGTTAACTGACCAATACGATCCATCGGTGTAAACATTGAGTCACCTTTCTCCATTGTTAAACGCTCAGCTTCATAAGTGAGGTTAGGAGATTCAGTGTTCATGATCGTATAGTCATTACCACGACGTAATTCTAGAGTCACAGTACCAGTGATTGCTTTAGCAACCCAACGCTGTGATGTTTCACGCAGCATCAGTGCTTGTGAATCGAACCAGCGACCTTGGTAAAGTAGGCGACCTAAACGTAAACCGTTGATACGGTATTGTTCAATCGTGTCTTCGTTATGAATACCGGTAACTAAACGCTCATATGCAATGTGCAATAAAGCCATACCTGGAGCTTCGTAGATACCGCGAGATTTAGCTTCGATAATACGGTTTTCGATTTGGTCAGACATACCAAGACCATGACGACCACCGATACGGTTAGCTTCTAAGATAAGCTCAACTGGGTCTTCAATACGTTGACCGTTTAATGCAACAGGGAAGCCTTCTTCAAATGTAATTGATACTTCTTCAGCAGCAATTTGTACATCATCTTTCCAGAACGCAACGCCCATGATTGGATCAACGATTTTGATACCTGCATTTAGGTATTCTAAATCTTTAGCTTCATGTGTAGCGCCCAACATGTTTGAGTCAGTTGAGTAAGCTTTTTCTTTTGACATTTTATAGTCAAAACCGTTGTCGATTAGGAATTGAGACATTTCCGCACGACCGCCTAGCTCATCAATAAACTGTTGGTCTAACCAAGGCTTATAGATTTTAAGAGCAGGGTTGGTCAATAAACCGTAACGATAGAAACGTTCAATATCGTTACCTTTATAAGTTGAACCATCACCCCAGATGTTTACATCATCTTCTTTCATCGCTGTTACAAGCATCGTACCTGTTACTGCGCGACCTAAAGGTGTTGTGTTGAAATAAGGAACACCACCTGTGCTGATATGGAATGCACCACATTGAATTGCAGCAATACCTTCAAGAGCAAGCTGTAAGCGGCAATCGATTAATCGAGCTTTGACTGCACCGTATTGCTCAGCTTTCTTTGGAATCGCATCATAGTCATCTTCATCAGGCTGACCCAAGTTTGCAGTATAAGCATAAGGCTCTGCGCCTTTTTGTTTCATCCACAATAGAGCTGCTGAAGTGTCTAAACCACCAGAGAAGGCAATCCCAACTTTTTTACCTACTGGTACATGCTGCAAGATCGTTGCATTATCAGTCATTGCTAGTCCTAACTATTTCGAAATAGGCACCCTAATTACTTCGGTGACCAAAGAGAATTTATTCGCTCAGTACTATATCACTTTTCAAAACGATTTTTTTTGTGTTCAGAGTGGAATTCTTGATTTTTAATTTGAAAAATAGATTAACATCAGAAAAATATAAAGTTTAACGATAAGTGAAGTTATCTGAATAAGATGATAAAAGGGTAGATAAAAGTGTTAAACCATCAAAATCAAATTCTTTCTACGTTGCATAAAATGGCAGCAATTGTTGTAATTAACCCGAATCCTGTTTAAGCTAATGATTCCATAATTTGAATTTTCGGCTTATTTCGATGGGTTAATTGATATGCGCATAACGATGCGTAAATCCCACTTAGAAATCCATGAATACTACGTGCCTTACTCGTCACTAAATTGTATTGGCCTTTCAATAAGCTGAATAACGTTTCTATTTTATTACGCTGTTTTAAGTGATATTCATCTGATGCACAGAGTTGAACAGACTGCATATTCTTTCGATGATAGGTAATCAAATCAATACCTTGACTTTTTAATCTGCTTTTTAATTCTTGGCTGATATAGCCACGATCCGCATAAAGCCTTGCTTCTAAGCCTACAAATAAATGCTCAACCATTTTTATGTCAGCCACATGTCCATTAGATAATGCAGAACATGCTATTTCACCCAATTGATTCATCGCGATATGTAATTTACAACCATAGAACCAGCCCATCGAACTTTTACCACGTGATGCAATTTTGGCTAATGATTTATGGCGTTGAATCCGTTGATTTTTACAGACAGGTAAAGTGGTTGAATCAACCCATAAATATTGGCTGCGTTGGCCTTTCATTAAGGCGACATGTAAAGCATGTAGTGCCAATTGATGCATATTGATGAGGTGAATCATCCGTTGGTAGCAGGGTAAATTTTTAAATAAATGATTTTTATCCTGTTTTAACCATGAAAAGAATGCTTTGAAATTGTTGATATGAGAACACTTATACCAAATGGCGATAAAATTGATTTCTGAAAGACTTAATTGGGCTGGTCGAATTCTTACAGAGTGACGACTTTGTTTGAGAAATTTCCAATAAGTTGCTTCAAATTTAAGAAAGAAATCATCGATTACGCAGAATAATTCGGTACTATTGAACATTAGGACTAGAGCTTTAGGTTAGGTGTGGTAACTCAACTGATGGCTCTAGTTCTTCTATTTTTCAAGTCAATTTCTTATCCGCGATTCGGGTTAATTACGCTTTTTATCTATAAAGCTGTTTATCGATTTTATGTGGATATTCCTCAATATTCTATTGGGAGTTTTCTGGGGGTATGTGCCTTAATTTTTGCTCATTTTATCTGTGCCAAAAGTGTGAAAACAGGGAGTACAAGCAGCCGCTTTGGATCAATCTTTATGACTGTATTTATGCTCAATAATTTTCCAATTGGAACTGTTATTGCAGTAATGATGCTGTTTTTTTCTTTATTTAAATGGGAAAAAGATTCAACTTTTAAATTACCAATTGAACTTCAAAAAAATTAAACCTTTCATTTAAAATTCGCTCAGAGCGAATCATTTAAGCCAATAAATTGTTTTTCAATTGGAGTAAAAACATGATCATTACGTGCGATGAGATATAAACCTATATCTCGATATTGTTCTGGAACTTCACGATAAAATTGAATGTTGTATTTTGAGATCAATGATTTAGCAATCATCGAGATTCCCATACCAAGTTGAGTAAAATGAATCAGTGCCTCATGATCATAGATATGTGTTAATTCACCTTTTGTTAAATTATAGTCTGTGTACAAATGATCAAGCGTTGTTGCATAACAACATTCTTCTGAAGCTAGCAAAATGTTTTGATGATTTAAACATTCTTCTAAATTTTCATAATTAATTATGTTTTTACCAATAATCACTAATTGATCATCAGCTTTTTGAATGTACTGTAAGCCCTTATGCTTTGGATGCCCTAGTGCATAAGCAATATCGAGATTGCCTTGCAAAATTTCTTCTTCAATATAGCCCGTTGAGCCTGTTTTCATTGTTAAGGATAGGTCGGGATAGGCTTCATAAAGTTGGCTAAAAGATGGATAGAAACGCATGCCACCCAAGCTCGTATTAGTACCAAAACGTAAGACACTTTCTTGTTGATAAATTTTATTTTCAGTTTCTTCCCATGTGAACATCATTTTTTTATATTGAGCATATAAATTCATGCCTGATTCAGTGAGTTCTACACCTTTGGGTTTACGAATAAAGAGCTGACGTTTGTAGTGATTTTCAATTTTTTTGATTTTAGCTGTCATATTTGACTGTAAATAGTTGAGCTTATTTGCCGCTGCAGTGATACTTTTTAGTTCAGCAACAGTGATAAATGATCTGATATCGTTAATATCAATATTCACATTCAATCCTCGATATTTATGTCTATGACTAAGCTAGGAATGCCTTTAAGGTATTTCTAGTTAGTTGGTATCAAAAAAAATGATGCATATATTAAAACATAGCATTATTCATGATGTCATTTGTTTTATACAATGATTTCACTTCCCATCTGTTGAGTACAGCAAGTGAATATTCGAGTGATGAGTGCAATCGCGCTATTATGTTTGGTTTGGGGATCTTTATGGGGACTTGTAAAACATAGTCTGCAAGTATTTCCACCATTTTTATTTATTTCTACACGGCTGATTTTGGCTGCAATCACCTTGATGGTTGTGCAGCGAGTCATTAAAAAATCAATCATGCCGAAACGAGAAGAATGGAAGCAGCTCATCATTTTAAGTGGCTTAATTTGCTTTGGTTTCTATGCAACTCAGACTTTTGCAATGCAATTTGTTGATTCAGGATTGTCGGCAGTTTTAGTATTTACGATGCCAATTTTTATTGGTGTTCTAGCGCATTATTTTCTAAATGAGAGATTAAATAAACAGAAAATACTTGGGCTTATTTTGGGTACGTTGGGATTAATCGCAATTCTTTGGCCTCAGCTACATGATTTACATATGAATGTTTCATTACTTGGACAAGTACTGCTTATAGGTTCTGGTTTCTTCTGGGCGATGTCGACAGTTTATATCAAAAAGAATTTTGCCAGTTATGACAAAATCAAATTGACCATTTGGCAGTTATTGTTGGGTGGGAGCATCATTTTGATTGGTGCACTTATGTTTGAGCCTATTGACGCACAAGTTTGGTTAAATCCATTCAATGAATCTGTGCTCTTTTATATTTCGGTGATTGGGACAGGATTTGCTTTTGTACTTTGGAATTGGATCGTCAGTCAGGTTGATACCTTTATCGCTTCAATATCAATCATGTGTATTCCAATTTTGAGCCTATTTTTTGGTTATTTGATTTGGCATGAGCCTTTGACATTCAATATTTTAATTGGTGCGGCATTTATCTGTTCAGGAATTGTGATGAGTTCTTTGAAAATAAAATCACAACGCCGTCACTTAGCGTATTCAAGTGGTGAACAACGTTAAGAGATTTAATTTTATCAATTAAAAACTTTAATAGACTTTTTTACTAGCATTCTTCAAAAGATAAAGAAATTGTAAATAATCATATAAAAGAAGTCAGAATGTCAGTCATGTTTTGCATGGCTGACTTTTTTTATTTTTAAACGTAACGTTGCTGATCTGCAACTTAGACTGGAATTCGTCGAATTTACATGCAAAATTGACATTTTCAACACCGAAAAGTTTTTTATCAGTCATCCCAAATGAGCAAAAAAGTATTAAAGTACTATGCAACAAGTTGCAAAGCCAAAAATATAGAAGGAATACCATGACTAGCTATGCAAATATTCTAAAACCATTACATTTGGGTTTTACTACTATTAAAAACCGTGTCGTAATGGGCTCTATGCACTCCGGTTTAGAAGATCGTTTTTATAATTACCCAAAACTTGCAGCATATTTTGGTGAGCGAGCTAAGGGTGGTGTTGGTCTAATTATTACCGGTGGTATTTCTCCGAACCGTCAAGGTTGGTTACTACCTGCTGGCGGAACGATGAATAGCTTAGCGGATATTCCGCATCATCGGCTTGTGACGCATGCTGTACATAAGCATGGCGCAAAAATTTTGATGCAAATTTTGCATTCTGGTCGTTATGGTTATCATCCTTTCTCTGTTTCGTCATCTCCGATTCAAGCACCAATTAACCCATTCAAACCGAGACAAATGTCAGACTCTCAGATTTTGGCAACGATTGAGGACTATGCACGTTGTTCTAGCTTGGCGAAAAAAGCGGGTTATGATGGTATCGAAATTATGGGGTCTGAGGGTTATTTAATTAATCAATTCCTCAGTAACCATGTCAATAAGCGTACTGATCGCTGGGGCGGTGATATTGAAAACCGTATGCGTTTTCCTGTTGAAATCGTAAAAGCAATTCGTGCCAAAGTTGGCGAGAAATTCATTATTTGCTTCCGTTTATCGATGCTCGATTTAGTACATGATGGTAATACCATGCAAGAGGTAATTGCTGTTGCTAAAGCATTAGAAAAAGCAGGAATCACATTATTGAATACGGGAATTGGCTGGCATGAAGCGCGTGTTCCAACCATCGTAACGTCTGTTCCTCGTGCAGCATTTGTTGATTATACCGCCGTGGTTAAACAGCATGTTTCTGTACCAGTGATTGCATCGAATCGTATTAATATGCCGGATGTCGCTGAGCAAATTGTTGCTTCAGGTCAGGCTGATATGGTGCAAATGGCGCGTCCATTCCTTGCTGATCCGTATTGGGTAAATAAAACTGCGACCAATCGTGTTGATGAAATTAATACTTGTATCGCATGTAACCAAGCATGTTTGGATCATGCATTTAAAAATCAACGTGTAAGCTGTTTAGTCAATCCACAAGCATGTTTTGAGACGGAATTGGTTTATATCAAAACCAAGAAACCAAAGCGTGTTGCTGTGGTTGGTGGTGGTGTTGCTGGGATGTCTGCTGCAACGGTTGCGGCAAGTCGTGGTCATGCAGTGACATTATTCGAAGCAAATAATGATGTGGGTGGGCAATTCAATTTAGCCAAAGTCGTTCCTGGTAAAGAAGAATTCCATGAAACGATTCGTTATTTCAAAGTTCAGCTTAAGCAAACAGGTGTGGATGTTCGGTTGAATACGAAAGTAAGCCGTGAGCAACTTGAACGAGAAGGCTTTGATGAAGTTATTGTAGCAACTGGTGTTGTTCCTCGTGCTTTAAAAATTCAAGGAAGTACAGCCCCGCAAGTATTGTCATATGCTGAAGTATTACGTGGTGCGCCAGTAGGTCATAATGTTGCTGTAGTTGGAGCTGGAGGTATTGGATTTGATGTTTCTGAGTTCTTATTAAAACCAACACATCAGCCTCAACCGCAACCTTTGAATGAGTGGCAGCGTGAATGGGGCGTTGACCCAAGTCCAAATTATATTTCTGAAGGTGGTATGCAACGCCCAGAAGTGGAAAGACCAGTTCGCCAAATCTACCTATTGCAACGTAAAACAACACCACTTGGTATTGGACTCGGTAAAACATCAGGTTGGGTACATCGTGCACAATTGAAAAAGCATGCAGTGCGCATGTTACGTGGCGTGCAATATAAGGCCGTGACTGATGAAGGTTTATGGATCGAGCATAATGGACATGATCAATTATTGCGTGTTGATACGATTGTTGTTTGTGCTGGTCAGGAATCTGTTAAAGATTTAATGCCGAAAGACGGTGAAAACACAATTGCGAATTATCATATTATTGGTGGTGCAAAGCTCGCTGCTGAGTTAGATGCGAAACGTGCAATTCGTGATGGCGCTGAATTAGCAGCTAAACTTTAAGAATTGATGAAACAATATGCATTTGAATACATTGCAGTTAAATTTTTCTTGAATAAAGGAAACAAGCTTTGTATTCTTACGCACATGGAAGCGTGGCAGAGCGGTTTAATGCACCGGTCTTGAAAACCGACGAGGGTGTGAGTCCTCCGTGAGTTCGAATCTCACCGCTTCCGCCAAATTCAAATTTCTGACACTGTTTAACACTATATAAGATTTTGATTTATAAGGTTAAAGTTGGAAATATACGATATGACAAGCCGTGACGCACTACGCCAATCGGTAGTTATAAAGTAGTAAAAAATGCAGTAAGATTGTTTCTTACTGCATTTTTTTATGTCTGAATTATGGCGACTCGTGGAATCAACAAGCTTAGTGCTTTACAGGTTAAAAAAGCTAAACCTGATCCTGACAAGATGTATAAGCTGTCAGATGGTGGAAATCTGTATCTGCGTATTGATCAAAGTGGTAGCAAGTACTGGATCTTCAATTACACACGCCCATTCTTAGGCAAGCGCAACGATTTATCTTTGGGTACTTACCCTGAAGTTTCGTTAGATGATGCTCGTACTATTCGTGATGAATATAAGAAACTCATCAAGCAGGGTATTGATCCAGCAATGGAGCGGATTGAAACCAAGTCTCAGAAACAGAAAGAAGCAGAAAACACCTTTCGTATCGTCGCTGAAGCATGGTTGTATAAACGTGAGCTAGAGCAAAAACAGGATGAAGAGACGATCCGTCGTTTAAAGCATGATGCTTATCCCTACATTGGTGATTTAACCTTTCCACAGCTTACCCTAGAAATTCTTGAGATTAAGGTCTTTAAGCGTATTATTGAGCGTGGGGCTTTATCTGTTGCTAAACGGCTTAAATCAGACTTGAACCAAATCTTTAAATCAGCACGTAAGAAAAAGCTGATTCAATATAATCCGATTGAAGATATTGAATTACCAAAACCACAGGGTGGAAACTTTGCAGCCGTGACAGAAGAGCAAGACCTAGCTCCAATGCTGAATAAAATTTGGAACTATTCTAAGCTTTATACACGTTGTTTATTGACCACGCAGGTAGCACTGAAAATCTCTGTACTGACTTTTCAACGCCCAGGAGAGATACGCAAGCTGAAGAAAGACTATTTCTATCGTGAAGAGCGTTGCTTTAAATTTACTGCCAGTAAAACCAAACAACTTCATATTGTGCCATTGTCAGATCAAGCCTTTGACTTGATTGAGTCAATTATTGATCTGCATCCTTACAGCGAATACATCTTTGTGGGGCGGGATGGTAAAACCATTATTTCTGACAATACCATTAACTCCGCTTTAAAACGCTTGGGCTATGGTGGTGAGCAGACAGCACATGGCTTTAGAGCAACTGCTCGAACTATGCTGGATGAGATTCTAGAGCAGCGTGTGGACTTTATTGAACACCAGTTAGCCCATAAGGTAAAAGACAACAATGGCACAGCCTACAACAGAACTAAGTTTTTAAATAGTCGTCGGGCGATGATGCAGGAGTGGGCTGATTATTTGGAATCGTTGCTACTGCCACAATGATAAAAAGAAAATGGAAAACTAAACCCTGTTGGCGTTGCTAAAGTCATTTATGCTGAAGCCAAAAGCCCCAACACTAAGTCAGGGCTTCTCATTTATTCGTAGTGATAACGACAAGAAATGATAGTTATCGCTACATCAGTTACTTCATAGACTAATCTATTTTTTTCATCTATTCGTCTGCTCCAAAAGCCCGATAAATCACCGAGTAATGGTTCAGGCTTGCCAATACCTTCAAAGGGTGTACGGAGACATTCTTTGATTAATGTATTTATACGTTTGAGAGTCTTTTTGTCTTGGCTTTGCCAGTACACATAATCCTCCCACGCTGTTGGGGTAAAACTAGTCTTCCGTTTCATCTAAAAGTTCTCTTTCGATTGCTTTAGATGCCCGTAATTCTGCAATTGATTTCGCTAAGTGCGCTGCATTACTTGGAGAAGACATGAGGTACAATGTTTCCATTATACTGTTGTAATAGTCTTGTCCCATTACAACTGCATGTTGACCTTCTTTCCTCGTAATGACTGCAACATCTGAATCATCAATAACACGGTCTAAAACC
The DNA here is from genome assembly GCF_000368585.1 of Acinetobacter venetianus RAG-1 = CIP 110063. GTDB lineage: Bacteria > Pseudomonadota > Gammaproteobacteria > Pseudomonadales > Moraxellaceae > Acinetobacter > Acinetobacter venetianus. Next base: position 1,338,233 of record NZ_KB849558.1, on the reverse strand, counting down.
GTTTTCAGATTATTGCGAGCATCGGTATAAGTGAAAATTTGCATAGTCTTAATTTTCCTATTACTCAAGCATTACAAGTCATTAATTACGATCTGTAGGATATTCGCCACTATATTTTGACATTTCATTTAGCACTATTTTGGTCACTTCTTTAGATACATTGATCATTACATTTGGACACTATGGCTGGCTGTATTTTCGTCATTCACTTTTGGGCATTAAATTTAGATACTTAGATAGACACTAGTTAGCTTATTACTCTTACAATTGCGACTAAGCATATTAACTATAAGTCTCTTTAACTTAACTGTCAATATTCTGTACAGACAATATGTTGTACATAATATATTGGTCGGAGAAAACACTGTAATAAGATATAAATTTCTTATGGAATCTACACTTTAAGTATCTATATAAAAAACCAGCCTATCGTCGATAGGCTGGCTGTATTTATGCGACTCGATTTTCTTTTTTTTCAAGCCAATGTTTAATCTGGCTTTCTTTCCAAGTTGGCATACTTGCTGTTAAGTATGTCGGTTCTGGAAAGTCACCACGACGAATCATCTTCCAAAAAGTCGATTCTGCGATATTTAATAAGCCTGTACTCGCAGGTTTATGTGAAAGTCTTCGGCGACGACCTCTACGATCTACATAATCTTTAGCAGGTCGTTCAGGGTAGTTTACTAAATCTCTCACTCGATAGTACTTTTCAATCATCTTCAATATCTCACAAGATTTCTCTTAAGTTGCAATTTTCAAAAAATGAGAGGAGTGACAAGCGGTAGACTCTTTCTGTGAGTGCTTATGCTAATCACACTCAACATTAATCTGAGTTCAGAAGAAACTGCACCTCAAAAGAAGGTTTTTCATCCACGATGCGACAATAGAAATCAGTACCAACAAGATAGGATTCAAGAATTTCAAGACGCTTTCCAAAATTAAATTCATTGCAGTCATATTCCGGCATGCCTAAAAACTCTGGCAACTTTGACCAATTTGTTTGGATAATACCGGTGGGATCAATGAAAGGCTGCAAAGACACATATAATTCTGACTGTTCAAGCGGGCTTGGATCAGAATATTCTTTTTTAACCACAAAGATTAAGCGAAGATCTACACTATTGGACGTAGCTGCTTCCCATTTGGAGAACACAGACAGAACATTGTTTTGGCTTGCATCGCTTTTAATCGTCTTTATGATTTTTTCAAGATTATGATCAAATAAGAGATACTCTTTTGAATAGGTGGATAGGGTAGATTGACTTAAATAACATTTTAAAACAACGGAGTATAATTCAAAACTACCTGATTCTTTAAGGATTTGAGTAATGGCATGATTATATTTGATGCGAACTCTATCAAAACTCGACTCCCAAAGTTTAGACTGACTTAGGTAATGACGAGTTTTAGAGGATACCTTTAGGTGTGAACAAGACCGATCAACTGCTACCTCAAATTGTGGTGAAAATGGAGATATATTACTTAACTGATATTGTTTGGCTAAGTCCGAAAATGCTCTAGTGAGTGGATTCACATATACATACGGATATGAACCGTTCAACATCGGATGATTTTGATTGGTCATAATCAACTGGCACATATCACGACCAAAGCTGGTATGGTGTAACTGAGGTGCATCCCCAAAGTGACGAATATGTTTAAATACCCGATTGCTTTGTTTGGTTAGGATGCGCTTAAGAATTGTGTGATGTTGCGGCAATGATAACATCAATGGTGGTGCGATCGATGGCATCGGAGGTGGTTGGAGCGATGGCATATGATATCCGTTTCCACTCTCAGCCAACCTCAATGGAGCTGTTAAAGAACATTCGATAAAATATTCCTGATATTTATTTATCTTCATGACCTTTACTCCGTGATTGACGAGATTTGGTTGCTTGCTTGGACTCATATTTGCGCGGACGTCCTTTGTGTTTACGCTTTTTTAACAAGGTACTTATTTGAGTGGCTTGAATTCTTCGATAAGCTACCAAAGGCCTATAGAGGAAATATTGATCAGATTTGCATAAGTATCTAATCAGAAAATATTTAAGATTATTAATCTTCTCTGCATCTGTATAATGAATCGTGCCAAGGCATGGATACTTATAGCGTTTCTTGGATTGATTACAGTTTTCAAAACTCCCTAAACCATTGGTTATTTTTACCCAATACTCACCAATTTGCTGTGCGTGGAAATAATCATTTTGGAACTCATTGGCATCTAAAAAAAACAAACAATGTGCATGAAAACCTCGACCCATACCATGCTCGAATTTGATAAAAAATGCGAGTATATTGTTAAGCTTAGAGTTACGTCGGATATTGTTGAAAAAATGATTAATTTCGGATTTTAATAGCTCTAAACAATGCTCCTTGTGTATGGGATTACCAGAGTGAATGCCATTCACAACCGTTGAAGGCGGGTGCTTAAAGAATAAGTCGACACGAAGAACCATCAGCTTACTCTTTTGCTCAAACAGAATATCAACCATTTTCGTGACTTTGTTAAAATCCTTTTGACTTTGCTTCTCTCTTTTGCGTTTTATCTTAGTGATTTCATCACTCATGGCGTGCTTTCTAATATCATTGCAGAACATTGAATGGCACTTTAAGACTTCTACATCTTGATTTGTAAGGACCTGATTGTCTCTAGGGAGCAGTACCTTTAGAATCGGGAAGTTTGAGCCTAATTGCTTCTTTGCCCATAAAAAACACTGGATGTCTTCGGCAACATAAAATCCAGTTGTATCGATGAACATCATTTCGTCCCAACGCGTAAAGTGTGGTGTAAACCAATCACTATATTTTGCTCTGTAAACGTTTGGATTTTTGTCGCACTGCACAACCTGAATTGCAGGTTGTGGGTGCTTAATACAGTCTTGAACGAATCGGACAATGCATAGCAGTCGATTCTGAATGTGATCTTGAGATAAGATCACTGCTTTGTTATTTTGATATGATGAAGGAATATACGTTTCAGCATGTTCCTCGCATATCATGTAGTCGCTTGCTTTGGTGCGGTCATTGCTGCTGAAGTCAAATTCGCACTCGATGGAATTACTACTTGTAGTTTTCACTCATTACTAATCCTTTACCTGATTTTTAGGTACAATGAATCTCTACTAGACATTTTGGGATGTCTAGGAAAGAAGTTTGGTTGAGTTTTGATCACTGCTTAAATTTTACAAACAACTATCCGTATCAGCATTGTGGTGCTAACAAAGAAAGAGTTGTAATATGAAGAAAGTATATGAAGGTATAAGTGTTAGTAGTGAGTATTATATTTAGTAATAACTAATATAATTAATATAATAAAACTATTAACCGAATATACCTATGACCAGAAACTATCTAGTCTAAGCAGTTTGTGTGTTTTTAGGTTCACCACTTTTAGGCGAATTTTTCTCTAATTATTTGTACGTAGTTAATACCTCCTTTGGTTTACAGAGGGCTTATTGGAACACATAATTTATCTCCTGATCTTTAGCAAATTTTGCCATTTGTTAATATATTTTTATAAATAACACACGTCGATTTAGAAAGTAAATAGAATGGCGCTAAAATTCAATTTGTGTGTTTTAAGTTGTTGAAAATTATTTTATTTATAATGTAAAGTTTCGTTTTGTTGTTCTTTTTGGGTTGTGCACTGGTTTATCCATAATTCAATGTTATTAAAGATTCAAGTTTGGTTTATATTTCATGTATTTTAGAATTTAATTTTCTAGTACGCACTTAATCTATTATGTATGAGAATTTTTGTGGAAAAGTTGGTGTACAAATTTAAGTTTAAAAATACAAGTTTAATTTTTTATTCAAATATTCAAGGTTTTGTAGTGGAAAGTGTTAATAAAATTAAATTTTGATTTTTTATACCATTCATTATATGGGTGAGTGTGTTTTTAACTGTTTTTTAATATTCCTAATTTTAATTTTATTCTCAAAATAAAATAATATATCCATTTGTGAGGGAAAAGCTTACATGATTGTTTATGTGGATAAGTAGATTGATGCATCAAAATTATTCAAAATGACAAACATAATCTACGACTTCATCTGACTGGATTGTAAATTCAGTGTTGGGTGGAATAATAAAAGATCCACCTGAACTGTATGTTGAGATCTCAGTGGCAGCTCCAATTTGAACTGCACATGTGCCTGAGATAATTTCAATGCGCTCTTCGAGATGAGTCTTAAAGGTGAGGGGATGTTCTGAAGGTAGAATAACGCCGAGTGTCTTTTTACTGCCATCTTTTAAAATGAGCACATGGCTAATCGACGAACCATTAAAATGAATGTTGGCCTTTTTTTTAATTGAAACAAAGTTAAATTGTTCTGACACGATGAGTGATCTCAAAAAAAATATAGTCTTATGTTTTGAGAATCATAATCAAAGTAACGATCAAGACTCAAGCTAAAAATGATCCATCGATTACTTGAGTAGACTCCACTACCAAATAGCTGAGAGAGATCATAGCGTTATCTGCTTTACGATTTCCTGAGCAACCATAATGCCCGTTGCTTGACCGAATGGTAAGCAGGGATTATCCTTGGCGTGCTGGCCTACATTGCCGGTGGGTTTTAGCAGACCCAGTTAAACAAAGACGAGATACGAAATTGATTTTTTGTGTGTCGTGGACCCGTTCGTCCCCCTTTCTTCTATGGTAGGGCGGAGGGGGGACGCGCTTGCGCGTGCTGGTTTCTTTGTTTACCAGTCTGCTAACCCTCTTTCGTCCTACCACCATCTTTTAGCAGGGATTCGGTAGGCTTACTTTAAACAAAGGAGTCCGCCATGCGTACTGACATTTATCTTTTGGCTTTGCCATTTCCAAACTTATACCGATTGTGCTTTTTATTTCGATTGCCCTTGGCAAGACGATCTCACGGCTGTGCTTTGCCTGATTCCACTCAATAACGTTTAGATCTGATCTATAACGACGAATAATACAAGGTGGTTCTATGGCACATGCCCCGATTTGGGTGGCGTGTCTGATGGTGCCTTTGTGCGTCACGGCATGCTCAAAAAAAGATAATCATGTTTATATCCCCGATGAAGCTGAGGCTTTATCTGAACGCATTCAAATTCAATCTAATCCTGTCCCCGTGCTAGTAACGGCTGAACAGTTACAACCCTTAGCACCGACTGATGAAGTCGATGACGGTACGCTTGAAGGCTTTCATCAACAACTCACTGACAAACAACAACAAGCAGACTGGCAAGCACTCCGTCAGCAACTCAAACTCAAACCTGATCAAATAGTTTGGTTGGGTAGTCAACGTAGACGCTTTAAGGAAGACTTCAATCCTGTTGATCTCAGAAAAGCCGAAGCCTATCCGCAAGCCAATCAGTTGATGATCAACTACTTTCGGCGTTTGAAATCTCCAAACTCGATTGAAGCACAAGGAGAACTTGAAACCACCGCAGATTACCAACAACGGCTTGAATCAGCACAGCAACAGCATCAACAACTGACGGGTAAACTGAAAGTTGATCTCAGTCATTTAGAACTGGCACTGAATGTATTACATGCCCCCGTTTGTTTTAATGCCGATGATCAAGATGCCTATAACGCGATTGAATACGATGCAGACCACGAAACTTTAAGTTTGCGCACGAGCATACCCTATGTCATTGAAAAAGAGGTATTGGCTCAAGCCTACAATCCGAACTTTGGTGGGCAACAGGTTGAGGTACTGAAAGTAGAATTGCATTACCCATTGGACCAAGCCAAACGCAACTTGGCGGATTTAAAACGCGGTACTTGTCTGGGTTATCTCTTACAACTCGATGCAGGGCAGCGTCTGACGGTCAAACAACTTATCCTGTCCGCTTATTCCTCAGATACGGCTATTCCACAACCTGTTGTCTATCGCTTCCAACCGCAGCAGTTGCGTTATGACCTTTATCAAGAACAACAGGAAGTGACTCGAAGTGACGATGGCACACGCGACTACCATCCTAAGCCACGGCAGCTTTTACACAGCACAGATATTCCGATTCCACAGCAGATCAATTATCGCTTTGGTTTAGTCAACACCCCCGTTGAGACACAAGGAGCATCTGATGAGTAAGCTATTTTTACAACTAAGCCGTCCTTTACTGCTCAGCATGGGATTGATGGTTGGGCTGAGTGCTTGTGGTGAATCTCGTGAGGCATTTATTCCACCGACCGCCAATGATGCCTTACATGCTATGCGACAACAGGATGACAGCATCGTACAAGTCAAATTGCAGCAATGCATACGCAGTAATCCCTTTGAGGGGCAGCCAGGCAATGGCCCAAGTTATGACCAGTATGACTGTGAAGTGCTGGTGGAACGCTACGATGCGGTACTTGATCAAAGCATGACACAAGCGCAATCAGTTCTGCTCAATTTGGGCAGCAGTGGTTGGCAGGCTGAGTATTAACCCGCAGCGCACATTAAAAACGTAAATAAAAAATATTCAAATACACAACATCTAGATGAAGTAGGACGCTACCTACACCATATCTAGTCTTCAGGATATTAACAATGACAGTACATCTAAACGCTCAACAACAAACGCTTCAAACCAATTCAAGCTTTACCCATCCTTTAAAACAACTACTTTGTACTGGCGCACTGTTCGCGAGTGCACTGCTGCTTGGACAAGCCACGCAAGCAGGCGGCTATCAAGAATATACCTATCCCTTACAACTGGTCAGCGTTGAGGGCGGGGTGCCACTGCGCTGTACTTATGTCGGCTATGAACGTCAGCGTACCCGTCAGACATTTCGTATCACTGCCTTACGCAATCAAGGTGGTTGTCCACGTAATACCTATTACAAACCGAGTCGGATGCAATTGATTATTGCAGAGACAGGGCAAACGGTATTCGTGCGTTCTGAAGAAGTGCGTCAAGCCACCCGTCAAGACTATACCGGTCCACGGATGAAAGCGCCTGACAAACCTGCCTCTGCCAAGATCAATCGTTGTCACATCATGGCGACTCAAGATGCCAATGGCAAAGTCACTCGTGGACCTGCCTTAACTGATCCAAGCTGTCAGAAATAGGCCCGACCATGAAAAAATTCTTTGGCTTTTATCTAATCGTGACCGTTGTCTATGCCGCAATGCTGATGCAACGCACGGCAGAACTACAAGGTGGTTATGTCAGTGTCGATTACTTAAGTTGTCTGCTGTTCTTGATCAAAGGACTGATGTGGCCGTTGGCCATTGTGCGCTGGTTGTTCTAGCACACATCTTAAACCTGATGATCATTCTCCTTGAAGCAAACAGGGAGGTGAAGCTTTATTGATATAGAGATAAAGACAAAGACCAAGACAAGAAGGATAAAAAAATGAATAGAAATTCTAATGATTCAACTTCGACGAAAAGTCTACAACCGATGCATTGGGTGTTGATTGTCTGCGGCATGATTCTGTTACTCACCGCAGCCGTGTTATATAACCAACATCAGCAACGTCAAACCGATTTAAAACTGGCACAACTTGCAGCGACACCATCCCAAGCATCTCATTCAAGTTCATCTACAATAACTGAACCATCCACATCTGCCGATTTAGACATGGGAGAAGATGGTATTTCCATGAGCACAGACGCTACTGAAGCTGAACCCTCAGCGTCAACAGGAAACGCCAATCTAGAAAATCTTAGCATGCGGATCGATGGCGAATACCACGATGATCAAACTTTGAGTTCTAATCCGTCCACTTATGGCTTAAAGCCGATGCAATCCGCTTCGGCAGATTTAAAAAGCATGCTGCCTGAGATTGATCAAATGTTGCGAACCCACCTGATGGAGGCGTGGGGACGTGCTGATCGTGATCAAGTACAAAAACGTGTAGAAGGCTGGAGCCAGCAAGGGGACGAACTGACTTATCGTGCGGCATGGGACTCGGATCGTTATCAATGTACGTGGTATGTGGTGCGTTGGAATCTAACGAGTCAGCAAGTATTACAAGAAGGCTATCAACCGTGTTTCTAAGCAGCACGATAACTAATCTATTCAGCACAACCTTTAACGATGAACGACACGAAGAATAGGATAAACAAAATGAAAAGAATTCAAATTCACGCACAAGCTATACGACGCTGTTTGAGCTTTGCGGTATTTGGTCTATTGATCACGCATACTGCGATGGCAAAGACAGAGCAGATTACTTTAAAAAAGAGTATTGAGTTTGGTGAGGAAGCTGTGATCATTAACACGACTCGAGGTGAAGTAATCTTAAATTATTATGCATTGCCCGACAAAGTGGCACGTAAACTAGAACCTTATAAGAAAGGACAATGTTTAGAAGTCGAATCAAAACATGGCTTTTATCACGATACCGGTGATGGGCAATACATTCAAAGCATCCGCCCCTGTAAAACCAAATCAAGCTTAGCTCGACCGAAAGTCAGTGCATCGTGAGTAAACGACTGACATGAGCAAGCGCAGATTTATGCTGATCTGTTTATTGTGTTGTGTCTTCATTGCAACACTACTTTGGCTGGTGATGCGGGGTGATCAACATCCTGTATTACAAAAAGCGCTACAGGTCTATGTCATTAAACTCTTACAACTGCTTGTCAAGCTTTAAATCAACTGAACTGAGTTAAAGCGAATCGCACGAATACCACAACACAAACCTAAAAAACCTGCCCACCGTGGCAGGTTTTTTTATGCCCGTTTATGACGGATGTTTTATCTCAGGAGACTGTTATGTCCAAAATTTGTTGTCCCATGTGTGGCAGTGATCAGATAGAAATGATTGCACAGCCTCAATTTCAACCACCACCTAATCCAACACAATCAAGCTTTCCTAAACCTCCGATGCATAGCTTGATGCATTACTTGGTCAACTATGCCGCGATGGGGGCCACGGGTGCCCGTATGTTGAAAGGACAAAAGCCGATGGTGCTGATCATTGGCGCGGTGATTGGCGGTGCGGTGGGATGTGCGGCGTGTCTACTCAATCATTTACAGGATGCCGCACCGACTCAACCTCCGACACCTTCCATTCCCACCCAAGCCCGTGGGCAAACTTCGTATCAATGCTTGGAATGTGAATATTGCTTTGCCTTGGCTTTTCAATATGAGCCAGAGACCACTTATCCCATTCATCACACCCGTCCTTTCGAATAATCAATAACTACTTCCGTAATTTGATGATTCATTCCTTTAATGAATCCTTTTCTTTAATCTCTACAGGAGAATGCTTTATGGCACATTTAGTCGACAGTATGGCCTTTGTCGGTCAAACCCCTTGGCATGGACTAGGCAATCAACTCACGCCCAATCAACCGATTGAAATCTGGGCACAACAAGCGGGCATGGACTGGCGTATTGAAAGCTCTGATGTTCGTTACATGGCACAAAACGTACGTGGACAAGACATCATTCTACCTTTTGAAGAACAACGGGTACTGTATCGCTCCGATACCCATGCACCGTTATCCGTGGTCAGTCAACGCTTCCAAGAAGTGCAACCGATGGAAATCTTAAACTTCTATCGAGACTTAAGCGAACAATCGGGATTTGAACTGGAAACTGCTGGGGTACTCAAAGGTGGCAAGAAATTCTGGGCATTGGCGAAGACAGGACAAACATCTGCCTTAAAAGGGAAGGATGTGAGTAATGGCTATATTCTTTTGGCGACCGCTTGTGATGGCACCTTAGCGACCACTGCACAATTCACCTCTATTCGTGTGGTGTGTAACAACACCTTAGCGATTGCACTGAAAGCCCATAACACTAGCTCTAGCAATACGGGCGTAGTCAAAGTTCCACACAGTACTCGCTTTGATGCAGAGAAAGTCAAACATCAACTCGGTATTTCAGTGCGTGCATGGGATGAACATATGTATGAAATGAAGCAACTCAGTCAACGTAAGGTGACACAACAGGAAGCAGCCGCTTACTTTGATGCGGTGTTTAACAACAGCAATCTGAGTGTGGCAGATCAAGAGGACAGTATCATTCAATACTACCGCAATGCAGCTTTGCCTAAACTTGGACAACCCAATACAACGCTAAAATCCGATAATAAAACCGAACCCAATGGCCGTGCCATGTCAAAAGCCATGACCATGTTCAACGGACATGGACGTGGCGCAGAACTCAGTTCAGCCAAAGATACGGCCTATGGTTTGCTATGCGCCATTACCGAGTTCACCGACCACGAAAGACGCGCTATGAGTACTGATCATCGACTGGATTCAGCATGGTTTGGGGCAGGGGCTGCGCTTAAACAACGCGGCTTGGAACAGGCTTTACGCATGTTGGCTTAGCCCATCCACTATCAAATTCACCCCTTATTCACTTCGCAAACAATACCCACCACAGTGATTCAAATTTCAGCTTCATTTAAGTTTTCACCATTAGCCTAAGCCAGTGGTTATACGATAGCCGCAGTGCAAGACCCTTCGCCACTCTCAGAGGTGGCTTTTTTATGCCTGAAATTTAGCGGTTGCTGTGGTGACGATACTTTATTTAAAAAGGAATCTCGCCATTATGAATAGTCATCATCATATTCAAAACGCATTAAACCAACCCCCATTACAAGCCTACTCACCGAATATCAATCCATCCACTTCACAGGTGGAAGTGGGCACTCGAACCAAACGTGACCGACCCAATAAACAGCCAAGAAAATCCAAAACATCCGCAGCCAAACGCCTTGCCAACACCAAGCAATTGAACTATCAACAATGGCTTGAAATCCGCAAACAAGGCATCGGTAGCAGTGATGCTGCAACTGCGTGTGGACTGAATCCCTATATGTCGATGCTCGAACTCTGGATGATCAAAACAGGACGCATGCAACAAAACATCGAAGATGAAAGTGCAGGCTATGCACCGTTGTACTGGGGCAAACAACTCGAACCTTTAGTCGCTGAATACTACAGCATGCACACCAATAACAAAGTGCGTCGAGTCAATGCGGTGTTACAACACCCTGATGAAGACAAGCATTTTATGCTCGCCAATCTGGATTATTCCGTGGTGGGCAGTGACGAAGTGCAAGTGCTAGAGTGTAAAAGCGTAGGAGAGTATGGCGCAAAACTCTGGCGGGATGGTGTGCCACTGTATGTGCTGTGCCAAGTGCAACATCAATTGGCGGTGACAGGCAAACAGGCGGCACATATCTGTGCCTTGATCTGTGGACATGAAACCAAAATCTATAAAGTGACCCGCAACGAAACCGTGATCCAGCACATCATTAATGCCGAACGCCACTTCTGGCAATGTGTTGAATCGGGCATTCCACCGAGTGTCGATGCCTCTGATTCAGCAGCCAAAGCCTTACAGCAACTCTATCCTGAACAAATTCCATTAACTGTAGAAGACCTCAGCCAAAACGAACAGGCCAACTACCTCTTTAACCAACTGTTAGAAGAGCGACACAGACTTGAACAACACCAACAGTATTTTGATGAGTTAAAACATCAAATACAGATGCTGATGAAAGATGCGGAACGTGCGGTATTTACAGGAGGCTCAGTGACATGGAAGAAGGCGCAAGACTCCACCACCTTAAATAGCAAAGCGTTACTGAAACAACATCCTGAATATCTACAGCAGTTCCCACAAACCAAAGTAGGGACGCGGCGCTTTCAGATTTATCCGAATGGTGGATAGGACAGATACACATTCCAGCATTTATTTCCCCCAATAAACGTATCAATCACCAAAGCCACATCAAATAACCCGATCCCATACCTCAAACAGGCATGGGATTTTTTATGTGCAAAATTTTATTTACACATCGATATAAGAGGACATCACCATGATTAAAGGTTTAGCAATCACACCACCCGTTTTAGGTCGTATCAGTATTGGTAAGATCGTGGAAAAGAACGGAAAGCGCGTCCCTGAAAAGGATGATCAATTTACCATTACCAGCCAAATTCAAGGAAAGGATGGGTGGATCAAGCATCCCTTGGATGAACAACTCCGAGCTAAAGCACCCAATCAAAAACTCAGAACCATTCCAGTGCGGATGATCTTCAATGATCCCGAACTGAGTCTACGGGCAGAGTACAGCCTATTTGACCGCCAAACAGGACGCTTAATCTGTTCAGGCAATGGAGAAACTTGCCAGCGACTTGGACAAAATGGGATTGAGCAACATCCATGTCCATCCCCTGATTTATGTCCATTGGCACAAGGTGGACTGTGTAAGCCTTACGGGAGACTTTACGTCAATTTAGACGAATCCGATGAGTTCGGTACCTTCATCTTTAGAACCACAGGTTTTAATAGCATCCGCACTCTGGCAGCGCGATTACGTTATTACAGCTCGGCTTCAGGTGATTTACTTTCATGCCTACCTTTGCAACTTACTCTCAGAGGCAAAAGTACCACGCAAAGTTACCGTACTCCGATTTACTACGTGGACTTGACCTTACGTGATGGTGTCAATTTGCAGGAAGCGATTAGCAATGCCAAGCAAATCAGTGAACAAAGCAAAGCAGCAGGGTTCTATCAAGAGGCATTGGATCAAGTAGCGAGGATAGGTTATGGCAATGCCAGCTTTGAGGTGGGAGGTGAGGAAGGGATGGACATTGTTGAGGAGTTTTATACGGAGGATTCCAAACCAGAACAGCGTAAGCAAACGCATGACCTGAATCATGTTCAGGATATTCAGAAAGGGTTGCAGCAGTCGGTGCAGGCTTTGAATTAAATACTGTTGGGGGCTAAGAAGCCCCCAACAGTAATATTGCTACTATTTTTTATTAAAAATTTGAACTACTTATTGAATCAATAAACATTACTTAAGTATCGTTTATTTGGAGGGCGGTAGTACGTTAGGCTTTTGTAACATTAATCCATTTATAACTTTTTGTTGTCTACTATCCTCATTACGTAGTTGTTTATCTTTGGAATGATGGTCATCTTTATTCTCATCAACTTTGGTATCGCCATGGTTATGATCAGTAATATTACGTAAATCAGTATCATCTAAGGAGCGAATCGTTTTTGAAGTGCTAGGTTCAGCCCAAGATATTGTATTTAAAAATATGAGAAATAATAAATTGTACTTCATCCATGAAGTCATAGCGTGATCCTTTTTTACTCAATACCGACTACAGTGGTGATATAACCAGTGGCTAAAAGAATTGATAGACCTAATGACATCTCAAATAAAATGGCATAGCCCAATTGTTTCGCAAATTTCGGGTCTTGTAAGCGAGGTGTGAAATACCATTTGTTAAAGGCTGCTAACAATAAAATACTTAGGACAAATAATATTTTAATAATAAATCCATGCCCATAAGGTGTATTGATTAGAGTATTAAAATCTTTAAAGAGTAATAAAGCAATACTAAGACCACAAGCGATGAGTATTCCTACAATAAAGGCTGCTATTTGCCCAAATAGATGCATACGTTCTTTAAGTGGTAAGCCATTAATTTTTTTGCTTGTTTTCCATAATGGATAAAGCGACCCCATCCATAAGGACATTACAAGTACATGTATTGTTAACAAAGCTTGAGCGAAAAAGGGTAAATTCGTGACGTGTCCGAGTTGTGAAAAACTTAAAACGATTGGTGTGAGCAGTATGGTAAAGATTGCTCCTTCAGTTTTGGAAATATCAATCGTCCCTTTACTAAGTTTGACTATCATAAATATGAGTAAAAGTGCAAAACTGATTGATCGAATGATATAGACATGTCCAGTAGGAGTATTGACTAGTATATTTATATAGTTGCTATCCCACATACCTGAAAGGCCAGTGTTGGCAAAACTTCCTATAAGAATGAAGAAGCCGAGAACACTTGAAAAAAGACCTAATCCTGTACCAATAGTTATGTATTTGAGAATAGTTCCCTTTATTTCAACATAACGTCCAAGTAAGAAATAGCAGAAAGCACCACCTATAATAAATGCAATCCCTAAATATAGAATGACTTTAACCAACCATGTTGCGTATATCCAAGTCTCAGGAATCATAATTTTCTCCATCGTAATAGCAACATGCCAGCAGTTCGCTGGCATGTTGCTATTAGCACTTGATTTTTATTTTGCTGATTTAATGGTGAAATTATATTCGCCATTCATGTTGTGGCCATCCGCTCCCATTGTGGTCCACACGACTGTATATTTTCCTTTTTTTAGTTTAGGTGCAGCGACGTCAAATGATTTTTTCATATCATGAGTTATTTTATAATTTAAAGGAATGTCCTTACGTTGTGCATCAAGCAACTTGACGTTCATTAACATAACTTCTTCACCAAAATTCAAAGTTATATTTTTCGGTTGGCTAGCTACAGATGCATTAATAGCAGGTGTTGCACTTTCAAGTTTCACATGTGCGAATGCACTTGAAGTAGCTACAACCATAGTCGTGCCTACGAGTACGTTACGTAGAGTAGACATTTTATTTTTGAAAATTTTCATTTCTTCATCCTCTTTAAATTAATCTTGGGCCCAGTAATGACCGAATGAAATTCATTGATTGATAGCTTGGTCACCAACTTTGTAATCCTATTATCAAAGAAAGATAGAAACACTCCGATGACTTCAAAATTACATTTTTGTCATTTTAAAAATTGAAAAGTCACAAGTGCTACACTGACTATAAAGAAAATTTCGCTTATCTAATGATCAAGTAATAGGAAATTATTTACGTTTTAATCAATTTATTACTTTTAAAATTAAATATGAAGGAGGTTGTATGGACCATCATCATCACGAAGATAAAAATACACTTACTGATCCTGTCTGTGGCATGGCAGTAAAAGAAACATCTCAATTTTATGAAAAAGTTGACAGTAAAACTTTCTATTTTTGCAGTGAAAATTGCTGGTTAAAGTTTAAGAATGATCCTGCTTTTTATATTAATAAACTAGCAAAAGCGACTAATCCAAAAGAGATTGGGATAAATTCAATTGTGGTTGATCAGCCGATAAATGTGAATACTTCTACTATTTACACTTGTCCGATGCATCCCGAAATTCAACAAAATCACCCTGGGAATTGTCCTAAATGTGGTATGACTTTAGAGCCTTTACTTCCAAATCTGGATGAAGCTGACGAAAACCCTGAACTAAAAGATTTTAAAAGACGATTTTGGTATACCTTACCTTTAACTCTTATCGTTGTATTTTTAGCCATGTTTGGGCATCAGCTGAATTTATTTGATATGAAGATACAGAGTTGGATTGAACTCATTCTTACATTACCTATCGTTTTTTGGGCAGGGTGGCCATTTTTTGTTAGATGTTGGCAATCAGTTTTAAATCGTAGTCCGAATATGTGGACCTTAATTGGAATTGGTACTGGTGCCGCATTTATATACAGCCTCATTGGAACTTTGGCTCCACAAGTATTTCCAGACTCTTTTGTTTCTATGGGACGTGTCGCTGTATATTTCGAAGCCACAGCAGCCATTATTTCGCTGACCTTATTAGGCCAAGTTCTTGAGTTGAAAGCTCGATCACAGACCTCGGCAGCAATTAAATCTTTACTTGGGCTAGCACCTAAGACTGCAAGAAAAATAAATGACGATGGTAAAGAAGAAGATATTCCTCTTTCCCATGTACATGTTGGAGATTTGCTCCGAGTACGACCAGGTGAAAAGGTCCCTGTTGATGGAGTTGTTACTGAAGGGTCAAGTTCTATTGATGAATCAATGTTAACAGGAGAACCTGTTCCCGTTACAAAACGTGAAGGCGATCAAGTAATAGGTGCAACAATAAATATGAATGGTTCATTAGTAATGCGTTCAGAAAAGGTTGGATCTTCAACGGTACTGTCTCAGATCGTACAAATGGTATCGCAAGCTCAACGTTCTAAAGCGCCGATGCAAAGAATGGCAGATCATGTTGCAGGTTGGTTTGTTATGGTAGTTATTGCTATTTCTGTGCTTACATTTTTTGGTTGGGGGGTATTTGGCCCAGAGCCTAGTTGGGTTTACGGGTTAATTAATGCTGTCGCAGTGTTAATTATTGCTTGCCCATGTGCTTTAGGCTTAGCGACACCTATGTCAATTATGGTGGCAACAGGTCGTGGTGCATCGAATGGTGTACTTTTTCGTGATGCAGCTGCAATAGAAAATTTACGTAAGATTGATACTTTAATTATTGATAAGACAGGTACTTTAACTGAAGGCCAACCCTCATTCGATAAGGTTATCGCTCTTTCGGGCTATGAAGAAAATGAGGTACTTCGGTTAGCAGCTAGTCTGGATCAGGGGAGTGAACACCCTTTAGCTGATGCAATCGTACGTGCTGCCCGTGAAAGAGATCTTGTACTGTCTAGACCAACATCTTTTGAATCTGGCTCTGGGATTGGTGTTAAAGGAGAGTTAAATGGACAACAATTATCTCTTGGTAATACAGCATTAATGGAACAGCTGGGAATATCAGTTAAAGCATTTGTTCCCGAAGCTGAAAAGTTAAGAGCCGAAGGTGCAAGTGTCATGCATTTAGCTGTGGATGGAAAACTGATAGGGTTAATAGCTGTTTCAGATCCAATCAAAGCAAGTACACCTGAGGCTGTTCTTTCATTAAAAGATTCCGGTCTAAGAATCGTAATGGCTACTGGTGATGGATTAACAACAGCTAAGTCTGTTGGCGCTAGATTAGGTATTGATGAGGTTTATGGTGAGGTTAAACCCGCAGATAAATTAGAATTGGTTAAGAAATTGCAAAAAGAAGGAAGAGTGGTTGCGATGGCTGGTGATGGGATCAATGATGCCCCAGCTTTAGCTCAGGCTGATATCGGAATTGCAATGGGTACAGGAACAGATGTAGCAATGAATAGTGCACAAGTTACTTTGGTAAAAGGTGATTTACGCGGTATAGAGATTGCTCGTTCATTATCAGAAGCAACCATTAAAAACATGAAGCAGAACCTTATGTTCGCATTTCTTTATAATGCTTTAGGTATTCCTTTAGCAGCGGGTATTTTATATCCATTTACTGGCTGGTTACTTTCTCCTATGATCGCAGCCTTAGCAATGAGTCTAAGTTCAGCATCAGTCATTGGTAATGCTTTACGACTACGTAGCCAAAACTAAGTTTTTCTGACTACTCATTATTTTTAACTATTAAAGATGAGTAGTCAGTAGTTGTTTATTTTTATATAAGCGATTAATTTTTAAAAATAATTTTAAAGGTTATGCGGCCATTATGATAGTCTGCTCTAATTGTTGCGCCATGTACATCAAGAATGGATTTGGTAATTGCTAGCCCTAAGCCAGTACCTTCCTCAACTCGCTGTCTGGATGCATCTGTACGATAAAAACGGTCAAATAATCGGCTTAACTGTTCAGATGTCAATGGAGAGCTTTCATTCTCAATTGTAAAAACAGTTGTATCAAAGTTTTGTTGGGTTTTGATTCTGACTACCGATTCTGTTTTACCATATTTTATTGCATTTGATAGTAAGTTGCTCAGAGCACGACGTAACATAGATGGGTCACCATTTACAACTCCATAACCTTTTTGTTCCAAAGAGATACTCTTTTCGGCAGCAATCGCATCATAAAAATCAAATAAGGCAGAAACTTCTTTTACTAGATCAACTTGTTTTAAGTTTGGTAAATGCAAGCCATGTTCAGCCTTTGCAAGAAACAACATATCGGAAATCATTCGAGCTAAACGTTCAAATTCTTCCAAATTGGAGAACAGAACTTCTTGATAGGTATTAATATCTCGACTACGAGATAAACATACTTGGGTTTGGGTCATCAAATTGTTGATAGGTGTGCGAATTTCATGAGCAAGATCAGATGAGAAGTCTGATAATTTCTCTACAGCAGATTCCAGTCTATCTAACATATCGTTAAAAGCTATGGCTAAGGATCTAAGCTCTGTTGGCGTGTTTTCGACTTCTAAGCGTTCAGAAAGATGTTGAGCAGATATACCTTCTGCCACTTTTGCCATTTTTTGTACGGGACGTAATCCTCGCCATGCAGCAAACCAGCCTAAAAACATTAAGCAGATAGTACCGACAATGCCAATGTATAATAACTGGCGCCTAAAATCATTTAAGAAATGCAAATGCTCGGATGTATCGATTCCAACAATAATTTGAGCTGTTGGAATGCTACTATTTCTATTAAAAGACTTTTTATAAGCTAATCCACGATAAGTTTTATTTTGTATTTTCCACTCTAACCAAGGAGTATGTTTAGATTTAATTAATGTCTGCGCTTTAATAAGTGCAGGGGCTGAACTAAAAATAATTTGACCTGTTGGTCGTTCAATTTGAACAATTAGATCATGATGACCAACTAAGGCGTCTTTTAAATAAATATTTAGCTCTTGGGAATTGGCTGGATTTTGTTCTAGTAAATTTTCTAGAAGTTGAATTTTCCCTTCTAGTTGTGTCCGGTCCTGAGTTTCGAAATGATGCATTACGAGTTGATGAATAACTAGTCCCATAATCATTAGAATGATTACGGTAGATAGAGAAAAAATAATAGCTATACGAAAGCTGATTGCATTAAACAATTTACGAGTCATCTTCAACCTCTAGAACATAACCCATTCCCCGTATGTTCTGGATTAGCTTAGGGCTAAAGTTACTGTCAATTTTACTTCTCAAACGTTTAATAGCGACTTCTACGACGTTGGTATCACTATCAAAATTCATATCCCAAATTTGAGAAGCTATGAGTGCGCGAGGTAAAATTTCACCACGTCTACGCATAAATAATTCCATCAGCGCGAATTCTTTAGCTGTTAAGTCAATACGTTGCCCAGCGCGAGTGACGCGGCGTTTACGAAGATCAAGTTCAAGATCAGCAATTGTAATAAGGTTACTATCTTCTTTTTGTTGTCCCCGTCGGAGTAAGCTTTTAATGCGTGCTAATAACTCAGCAAAAGCAAAAGGTTTTACGAGGTAGTCATCAGCTCCCAAATCTAATCCCTTAACTCGATCTTCAATTTGATCACGCGCTGAAAGAAATAGAATAGGCATTGTCTTTCCGCTTTTGCGAATATCATAAATGATATTCCAGCCATCTAATTTTGGTAACATAACGTCCAAAATGATGAGGTCATATTCTTCGGAAAGTGCTTGATGTTTACCTGATAATCCATCTGTGACCCAATCCGTAATATACCCAGCTTCAGATAGACCTTGTTTAAGGTAGTCACCAGTTTTTTGTTCATCTTCAACTAGTAAGATTCTCATTGATAAAAATCCAATATCACTCATTAAGAATATAATAACGTTATAAATACGTGATTCTTTGTAGATTACAAAAATGTCATTTTCATGTCATATAGATGTTTGGTGGTAGCCTTTAAGGTATTTGTATAAAGTTAATTTTTGGAGCAAAACATGAAAACTCTATTCCGTCGTAGCTTAACTACACTTATGTGTATTGGAACTTTAATTGCAGGAACTCAGTCTTGGGCAGCCGATGCTAAACAGGGAACCACTGTAGTCACTGAAACTAAAGCGGACTCAAAAATGTCAGAGAAATGCCAAAAACCTTGTAATATGAAGAATGATGAGAAAACCCAACAGGATCATAGTCAGCATGAGCATGGCAATATGGCTGATATGTCTCAGATGGATCACTCTAAGATGATGAATATGGATCAGTCTAAAATGGGTAATATGGATCATTCAAATATGATGAACATGGACCACTCAAAGATGAACATGTCAAATACATCAAATAAATAACAAATACGATAAATGAAAGATTGGGGAGATTAAAGCGAATAATTGGTTTGCTTGAGCTCCCCATCTTTATATTAGATAGGTGAAATAAATGTCTAAAAAATTAAGTCATGTCCTTTTAATAGGAGTTGGTTTATTTTCATCAACTTGGGTAATGGCGGCAGTTAAAGAATATGATTTAACAATCGCTGAACAAACTGTAAATATCACAGGAAAACCAGTTGAGAGAATTACTGTAAATGGTAAATTCGTTGCACCACTTCTTGAATTTGAAGAAGGTGATGAGGCCGTTATCCGTGTTCACAATAAGTTAAAAAATCAGGACTCTTCAATCCATTGGCATGGCTTATTATTACCTGGAATTATGGATGGTGTACCTGGATTTAACAAATTTAATGGCATTGCCCCTAATAAAACTTATGAATATAAGTTTAAAGTCCGCCAAAATGGTACTTATTGGTATCATTCACATAGTAAAGGACAAGAACAAGACGGTTTATATGGTGCTTTTGTTATTTATCCTAAAGATAAAACTCCACTAACAGCTGCTGAAAAAACCGATAAAGATTACGTTGTTTTGCTTTCTGATTTTCATAATTCGACAAGTGATCAAATTATGAAAAATCTTAAAAAAGAAGCAGACTACTATCAGAACCGCCGCGAAACAGTATTCGATGTATTAAAACAAGTTAAACGTGATGGGCTAAAAGCGACTTGGCAAGACCGTTCTATGTGGAATCAGATGCGAATGCTGAAAACAGATATGTCCGATGTGACTGGTTATACATTTTTAATGAATGGCAAGACACCTCAGCAAAATTGGACGGGTAACTTCAAAGCTGGTGAAAAAGTTCGCCTTCGTTTTATTAATGCTTCCGCTATGTCATTCTTTGATGTACGCATTCCAAACCTAAAAATGACTGTAGTCAGTGCTGATGGTCAACCTGTAAAGCCCGTTCCTGTAGATGAGTTCCGTATTGGTACTGCTGAAACTTATGATGTCATTGTGGAACCAAAACAAGCACATTACCAAATTGAAGCTGAATCTATTGATCGTACTGGTTTTTCGGTTGGAACCTTACATGATGAAAATACCTTACCTGTAAAACAAATTGAGATGCCTAAACCTCGTCCTCGCTCTTTATTGACTATGGAAGATATGGGGATGGATCATGACATGTCTTCAATGCAAGGTATGAATCATGATATGTCTTCTATGAAAGGTATGGATCATGATATGTCTTCTATGAAAGGCATGAA
>NZ_KB849558.1:1138076-1317348 GCF_000368585.1 Acinetobacter venetianus RAG-1 = CIP 110063 | reverse complement strand
CATGATATGTCTTCTATGAAAGGTATGGATCATGATATGTCTTCTATGAAAGGCATGAATCACGATATGTCTTCTATGAAAGGTATGGATCATGATATGCCGATGAATAGCGCTACTGTTAAGTCGGCTTCAGACAAGAATGATAATACCGTATTTGGATGGGCAAATGCTTCAACACCCGTTGGTCAAAAAGCACTCCAGTATAGTGATTTACAATCTTTAAACCCTCAACCAGATACTCGTGCCCCTGAACGTGAAATGGAAATCCGTCTTGGTGGGAATATGGAGCGCTACATTTGGACAATTAATGGTAAGAAGTTTAATGAAACAGAACCATTCAAAGTGAAATATGGGGAACGTATACGCTTGAAATTTGTGAATGACAGTATGATGGCTCACCCAATGCACTTGCACGGTATGTTTATGCAGCTTGAAAATGGTCAAGATCCAAGTAATATGCCAAATAAACACACGATCATTGTGCCACCAGGGAAAACAGTTACAACTTTACTTACTGCTGATGAATTAGGTGAATGGGCTATCCACTGCCATTTGTTATATCACATGGCAGCTGGAATGATGAACAAACTCATTGTGGCAAATGTAGATAGCAATGATGTTGATTCAAAAAGTATCGTTGCCCAACCCCATGCAAATGATAAGGGAGTGAATCAACATGCAAACCACTAAAAAACTTTTTTCAAAAACACTTTTATCAGTTGCTTTAATTGGTTTAGCAGGTATGGCATTTGCTAATGATAATTCGACTGAAAATCTAAATAAGAGTACGTCAAGTATGAATGTGCTTTTAAAAGAAGCTGGAGGATTAGGCTATGTTGAACGTAATGCTGCTCAAAGTACTTCAAAAGGCAAATTAGCTCTTAGCCAAAATCATGATAAACATCTGAACGAGCATGGTGGACAGATTTACCAAACAACTAAATTTTCCAATGAGTGGGTAATTGATAACGATGGTAAGGGTAGTTTAGGTTCTAGTTTCGAAACATTGATTGGAACAGATGAGAATCGAGTATTTGTTGAAGCCAATCTGAATAAAGCAGAGAGTAATGATCCCAATTATGATGTATCAGCTCTTTACAGTAGAAATGTTGCAGCATTTTGGGATGTACAAGCTGGGGTAAGGTATAGTGAGGACAAAAATAACCGTAATAGTAATCGCATTGATGGCGTTATTGGATTATTAGGTCTTGCTCCTTATTTCTTTGAGACAAAAGCTTATCTTTATGGTGGTGAAAATAATTTTTGGGGAGCCAGTTTTGAGTTTGATCGAGATCTATTACTCACTCAAAAGCTAATTACTCAGCCATATATTGCAGCAGATATTGTGCTTAATGATAATTCAGATTTTGCTGCAAAGTCAGGTTTGTCTGAGTTAAAGACAGGTATAAAAACTCGTTACGAGATTAATAAGCGTATCAGACCATTTGTTGATGTCGCTTATCAATATGAAAAAGGACAGAAATTAACAACTTTTCAAGAAGCTACAGATTCTGAAAAGGGGTGGTTATACGGGGCAGGTATTGAATTAGTTTTCTAAATATTTCATTAAGAATGAATAATGGTGATATTCCATTGTTCATTAGACCTCTTGCAAAAGTCAAAAAATAATCAGATGTAAGTATTGATTTTATTAAGTTTGATCAATTCTAAAATCATTGAAAATAGCACTTACGCAAGAGGTCTAATCTTAATTATTTTAAACTTACGGATAACCCTTCAAGTACTTTACAAGAGTTAATTTCCAAAAAACCAGAGCATTTACTTCTTAAATCAGAAAGTTGTTGCTTAAGCTGAATCTGTTTTTGGATATTTTGTTCTAATTGATGAATATGTTTATCAACTAAGATGTTAATAGAATTACAGTTTCCACAAGGTTTGTCTTTGTATGCTAATAAAATTTTAATTTCGTCCAAGCTCATATTCAAAGTTCGGCAATTAAGAATAAATAGAAGCCGCTCTAAGTGGTCCTTGTTATAAAGTCGATAATTAGCTTCCGAACGATTAGGGGCTAGTAATAAAGCTTCTTTTTCATAAAACCGTATTGTAACAACAGGGCAACCAGATAGCTGGGATAATTCACCAATTTTTAAGTTCATTTCAAGTCACCTAATCTATTGACTCTATAGTAGCTATAGGGATTTTAATATGCAATACGTGAAGATATGACTATAGGCACATCAATGAGTGGTTGCGGTTGTAATCAAGAAAGTTCTTGTGAAGACACTAAGCAAAAACAAAATGAATCAAAAACAGATTCTTGTAAAATTAAAGATTTAGCTACAGAAGAAAGTGAAAGTTCTTGTTGCGATAATGAGGCACAGCAAGAACCTAACCCTGATGAAAAAGATTCATGCGGTAGTAAGCAGTCGAATTCATGCTGTGGTTCAGATTCGATAACTTCACCTGAAAAGATTAGGGGGAGTGAAGATACAGCGACTTTCATCAGTGACTATAGCATCCCGAAAATGGATTGTTCCGCAGAGGAACAAATGGTTCGGATGACTTTATCTTCATTGGTAGATGTTAATAGCTTGGTTTTTGATTTGCCGAACCGGAACCTAAAAGTTCTGCATAATGGTGAAAGTAATGAAATCACTGCAAAACTTGAAGCTCTTGGATTTGGGGCAAAATTAAATAAAACTGAAGCTTATGAAAATAAAGAGCAAGCACAAGAAGCTAGTACTTTTCTGATTCCGAAGATGGATTGTTCGGCAGAAGAGCAAATGGTAAGAATGGCACTTTCTCCCTTGCATGAAGTTAAAGGTTTATCTTTTGATTTGGCACAAAGACGGTTAGTTGTTTTCCATACCAATGGGATTAATGAAATTACCACAAAACTTGAAGCCCTTGGCTTTGGTGCAAGGCTTGTGGAAACGGTAAAAGCTACGGAGGAATTGCCTGAAGCACCTGATCCAACTAAGCAGGCGGAAGTCCTAAAATTATTACTAACGATTAATGGTGTTCTTTTTTTTATTGAGTTCATAAGCGGAATCATAGCCGCATCGACGGGGCTTATTGCGGACTCTCTTGATATGTTTGCTGATGCAGCCGTTTACGGTATAGCACTTTACGCGGTAGGGAAAGCGGCTAAATACCAATTAAAAGCAGCTCATTTTGCAGGATGGATTCAACTTTTATTAGCTTTGATCGTTATTATTGATGTTGTCAGACGTTTCATGTTCGGTAGTGAACCAGAGTCAGATTTGATGATCATTATTGGCTTCTTAGCACTTATTGCCAATGTGACGTGCTTGTATCTCATTTCTGGGCATAAAGACGGCGGAGCCCATATGAAAGCGAGTTGGATCTTTTCAGCTAATGACGTAATAGTAAATATGGGGGTTATTTTAGCAGGCGTACTTGTCGCATGGACTGGTTCAGCTTACCCGGATTTGATTATTGGTATTCTTGTTTCACTGTTTGTACTGAATGGCGCTCGAAAAATTTTGGCGTTGAAATAGGGTGCAGACAATGAATTTATTTCAAGTAAAGCAAGATCAGACTGTAAAAATTATTGATCTTAAAAAGGGTGAACAGTATCAAGATAAAAATGATCCTGTTCTGGAGCGTTTAGAACTGCTGGGCTTTAGAGTAGGTGAATCCTTACAAGTGCTTGCGAAAGGGCTTTTTGGTGGTGATCCTGTGTTGGTTCAAATCGAAACCTCACGTTTCGCCTTAAGAAAAAATGAAGCAGAACGAATTTTTGTAGAGATTACCAATGGAAACTAAAAATATTGCACTTGTTGGTAATCCTAATTGCGGTAAAACATCACTTTTTAACACCCTCACAGGGACTCGTCAAAAAGTTGCAAATTATGCTGGGGTAACGGTAGAACGGAAAGAGGGATTTTTTAAACTACCTTCTGGTGATACCGTTCGAGTATTGGATTTGCCTGGGACTTACAGTTTAAAGCCAAGTAGTTTAGATGAAGAAGTAACTAGAGCAGTCTGTTTTGGCGAGTTAAAAGGTGAAGTTATACCTGATATTTTTGTATGTGTTGTGGATGCTACGAATCTTCATCTTCATTTAAGTCTTGTACTTGAAGTCAGAGCTTTAAACAGACCAATGTTACTTGTTCTTAACATGATGGATGAGGTTAGAAAACGTGGTATCTCGATTGACACATCAAAATTATCTCAGCTCTTAGGTATTCCTGTTGTTGAATCGATAGCTGTAAAGACAAAAGGGATTCAGGGTTTATTAACTCAGTTAGACCAAAAAAATTTGTTTGTTGCCCCTTATCATTCTGATCTGAGTCACTTTGACCAAATCAAATATATTACAAAACAAGTCATCTTGAAAAATGATAATGGTGATAAACGAACGGCTTTCTTGGACAAAATGTTCTTACATCCAGTTTTTGGATTATTAATATTGACCTTTACCATGTTTGTAATGTTTCAGGCTGTCTTTATTTGGGCTCAACCATTAATTTCCTTTGTTGAGGATTCGATTTCATGGTTTGGTGGGGCGATAGGACCTCTGATCACTCATCCACTTTTAAGAAGTTTGGTCGTTGATGGTGTAATTGCAGGTGCTGGTAGTGTACTCGCGTACATGCCTCAAATTCTGATCTTATTTTTCTTTATTTTAATTTTAGAAGAATCGGGATACTTACCTAGAGCTGCTTTTTTGTTAGATAAGCTGATGTCTAAAGCTGGTTTAAGTGGGCGTTCATTTATTCCACTACTTTCAAGCTTTGCTTGTGCAATTCCCGGAGTCATGGCGACTAGAAGTATTAGCTCTGAAAGAGATCGTTTAGCAACGATTATGATTGCACCTTTGATGACGTGTTCTGCACGATTACCTGTATATGCTTTGCTGATCGCTGCATTCATTCCAAACAAGTTGGTTTATGGTTGGCTCAGTTTACAAGGTCTAGTTCTGTTCGGGCTTTACATGTCAGGAATCGTATCCGCTTTATTGGTTTCTTTATTCCTAAAATTAGTAAGAAAAGATAAAACTGAAAGTATTTTCATTTTTGAATTACCTACATACCGTATTCCAGATGTTCGAAATGTAGCTTTGGGGCTTTATGATAGAGCGACTATATTCTTAAAAAGAGTTGGTGGAATTATTGTCGCACTTTCTATTTTATTATGGTTCTTGGTAACGTTCCCATTACCACCTGATAACCCAACAATGCCACCAATCAATTATAGTATTGCTGGACAGTTAGGACATCTAATCCATCCAATATTTGCTCCGATTGGATTTACGTGGGAAATTTGTATTGCTTTGATTCCTGCCATGGCAGCTCGTGAAGTGATTATTGCTGCATTAGGGGTAATCTATGCAATGTCTGGTGATGAGAATGCAGTTACCCAAACCTTATTATCTCAAATATCGGGTCCTGATGGATGGGGACTAGCGACAGGGATGTCACTATTGGTTTGGTTTATCTTTGCTCCACATTGTTTAGCAACATTGGCAACTATCAGAAGAGAAACAGGGAGTTGGAAACAGCCAACCATAATGGCCATCTATCTTTTCTCGTTGGCCTACTTATTCTCTTTTATAACTTATCAAGTTGTGAGTCGTTTTTAATCTAGAGCATGGTTGTTGATATGAAACAACCATGCTCTTGTCTAAGTAATCATTTAAATTAAGGGGCTTAGGAAGTTAAGCATATCAAAAAGTATGGTAACTTCCTTATATGAAAGCAAAAAATAGATACTATTCCCGTTCAAGAATCACAGAGGCAAAATTCAGACAGATCATTCGCTTTTTTGCCATGGATTTAACTGCTTCAGATACAGCTAAACTCACCAATATTTCTGTACGTTCCATCAATACAATTTACATCAGGTTGCGTAAAAAGATTGCGGCTCAATGTGAGGAAATATCTCCTTTCAACGGTATCGTTGAACTTGATGAATCCTACTTTGGTGCTCGTCGTATTCGAGGAAAACGTGGACGTGGTGCATCAGGAAAAACCATTGTATTTGGACTACTCAAAAGAGATGGAAACGTATACACAGAAATTGTGCCTGATTGCTCCAAAGCTACGCTACAGGGCATTATTCGGGGGCAGATAGAGCTTGATTCTGTGATCAATACAGATGGATGGAGAGGCTATGATGGTTTAGTTGATATTGGTTTTGACAAACATTTAAGAGTGAATCATGGGAACAACGAATTTGCATGCGGGGAGCGTCATATTAACGGCATAGAATCATTCTGGGGATATGCTAAAAAGCGACTCGTCAAGTTTAATGGAATTGACAAAAAGATGTTTTATTTGCATCTTAAAGAAACGGAGTATCGCTTCAATCATCGGAACGGTAATTTATATCTCGATTTGCTTAAATTACTCCGTAACAATCCTCTTTAACTTCCTAAGCCCCAAATTAATTATAGGATTGTTATTTTGCTAAGAATCTGTAAAACTAAAAAAGCTTAAATTTTGGTCATGACATTATGCACTGGTTAAGAACATGCCTTTCGCTGTTTTTATCATTTGCTATCCTCATCGTTGGATCGGCAGCAGCTGCTGCATCTGTACATAGTCCATGTTTAATGTCATCTCAAGATATGCAACCCATGCAAATGATGAATTCTGAAGATCATGATAAAGCAAGTGCTATGCACATGGATTGTATGAAAGCTGAAGTAAAGATTAAGAAGCAATTACATGATCCATCATGTATGTCTAAGCAAGATTGTATTATGTCTTTTGCAAAGATCGCCTATGCAAATACAACACAACAGATTTTACAATTACAGACATTTCTACCTTTAGAACAACTAGAATTTTATTCTTCAGATCAAGATATTCCTTCTCCACATCCTTCTGGTTTATGGAAACCACCTAGGCTTATCTAATTTGATGACTAATCATCATTCATAGAGTTTTCTATGGATGTTCTGCACGTGCGCGTGTACATCATTTTAGAGCTAAAAATATGAACTTTAATAAAGAAAAACTGTCCCTAAAATGGGGTGGATGCTCAATTGCGACGATCTGTTTTTTCTTGAGTTATGGTCATGCTTATGCCCAGCCATTGACTTTGGATACAGCGTTGAAGCTTGCTGAGCAATATGCACCTACTCTAAGGGCCAATAGTGCTCAGATTGAAGGCGCTGAGAATATGGTTTCAGCTTCCGGTATCTTACCCAATCCTAAACTGTTTGTTGGCTTAGATAATTACCCCGTGTCTGGCGATGCCGCATGGTCAGTCACACAAGAAGGCATGACGATGCAAAAGATTGGCATCATGCAAGATTTTCCAAACCGCGCCAAAAGACAAGCCGAGGTCGAGTTAGCAAAAGCTGAATTGGGTTCAGTCACTGCTCAAACTGAGATTCTACGTAGTGAGTTACGTCAAAAAGTTGCATCTGCTTGGTTTAAACGTTTTTATCTTGAGCGTAAATTGGCGCTATACGATGAACTGTTTTCAGAGAATCGATTACTTTCTCAGATGACCCAAACACAGGTCACCTCTGGTCGGACAATGGTTGCTGATGCACTTGATCCAAAACAAGAAGCCACGGTATTGCTTGACCAGAAGGATGATTTGCTTCGTGATTTAAATAAAGCCAAGCTAGAGTTGCATCGCTTGATCAGTGCAGAGCCTACCGAAAACCTTACTCAAATTGAAACCTTACCTGACCAAGCTCCATCCATCCATCTTGATACATCAAAGCTGTATCATCACTTGCATCAGCATCCTGAATTAAAAGCTTTTCAGGCTGAAAAGAAAACTGCTGAAGCAAAATTGAAACAAGCTCAAGCTTTACAAAAGCCTGATTGGGGGATTGAGCTTGCATACCAGCATCGTGCCCCAGAGTTTGGCGATATGATCGGTGTACAACTGACAACTGAGCTTCCTGTATTTTCAAAAAAACGTAGTGGTCCCCTCATTCAGGCAGCTTTAGCCGAACAAAACCGGATCATTGCCGATCAAGAAGTTCAATACCGTGAATATCTCACCATGCTGGATGATGGGTTATCTGATCTTGATGCGCTTGATCAGCAAATTAGACGTGCAATGCAAATAAGTATTCCACTCGCTAAACAAAAAGTGGGTTTACAGTTGGCAAGCTACCAAGCTGGTAAAAGCAATTTGTCCAATGTCATTACTGCCCGACAAGCTCTTTTAGAACAACAGCTGCGACTTATTGATCTTCAACAACAACAAGCAATTACAACAGCACAACTTTATTTTGCCTTTGAAGAGCCGACCTTAAACCATGCTGAGGAGCAGCTATAATGTTAAGAAATAAATTGGCAATGACTGTCATGGGAGTTGCCACAATTAGTCTTGTCGTAGGTGGCGGTGCCGGATATTGGTTTGCTCATCAGGAAGAGGGTTCTCAATCGGCATTGGTAAGCCAGAAGCAGGATGCTAAAGTGCTTTATTGGTACGATCCAATGAAACCAGAACATCATTTTGATAAGCCAGGCAAGTCTCCATTTATGGACATGCAACTGGTACCTAAATATGCAGACGAAAATACTGCGATGACGGATGAAAGTCGTCCTACAGTCAAAATAGATCCATCTCTTCAACAAAATTTAGCCATCCGTTACGGCACTGTTGAACAGGCTGTAATTGGAAATGCCATGTTTACTAATGGCATATTACAAGCAAATGAACGGCAAACAGCTATTTTACAAACTAGAGCAAGTGGCTTTGTTCAGCGAGTGTATGGGCATGCTGTTGGAGATATGGTGACCGAAGGAAGCCCTATAGCTGATATTTCAATACCCGAATGGACTGGAGAGCAAACTGAATTTTTAGCTGTGCTCCGTACTGGAGATCGTTCCCTTATTCAAGCAAGCCGTCAACGTTTGCAGCTTTTAGGAATACCACAAAATGTGATTCATCAAGTTGAGCGAACTCGTCGAGTGCAATCTAATATAACTTTGCAAGCTCCCATTAGTGGATTTATTGATTCACTAGAAGTCCGCAATGGTATGGCTTTGGCTATGGGACAAACCTTGGCCACAATTAAAGGTATCAACCCGATTTGGCTAGAGGCAGCCGTTCCTGAAAAACAAATTGCTGGAATCAAACGAGGTATGAGTGTAGAAGCCAATTTTGCTGCTTTTTCTCAAAAAGTAACTGGCAAAGTTATCGACATTTTGCCTACCTTAGATACAACATCAAGAACTATTAAAGTTCGGATTGAATTACCAAATCCTAGTGGTCAACTTAAGCCAGGG
This sequence comes from Acinetobacter venetianus RAG-1 = CIP 110063, assembly GCF_000368585.1. Taxonomy (GTDB): domain Bacteria; phylum Pseudomonadota; class Gammaproteobacteria; order Pseudomonadales; family Moraxellaceae; genus Acinetobacter; species Acinetobacter venetianus. The sequence continues at coordinate 1,308,157 of NZ_KB849558.1, read as the reverse complement.
ATGTTTGCTTCTGTCAATATAATAAATAATCCCCAAAGCAGTTTGGTTATACCAGAGCAAGCTGTTATACGGACAGGTACTCGGAATGTTGTCATTGTAGGGCATGAGCAAGGACGTTTTGAACCTGTTGTTGTACAGTTAGGTCAAAGTGATGGCAATAAAATTGCAGTCCTGCAAGGGTTGAAAGCTGGTCAGAAAGTAGTGATTTCAGGACAATTTCTGATTGATTCTGAAGCAAATTTGCAAGGCGTATTGGATAAGCTCAACACTGGGCAACCAATTGCATCATCTCAGACGATTAAGAGGTCAACATATCAAGGTCTTGGTAAAGTTGAAAAAGTCACAAATCAAGATATTACCATTTCACACCAAGCTATTCCTGAGTTGGGCTGGGGTGCTATGACTATGAGCTTTAAACAACCAGTTCAACCATTTACCCAAATTCAGCAAGGCGATCAGGTCCGTTTTGGGTTTACACATACTGGAGATGCTTACGTTATTTCTGACATTTCCAAGATGTCCATGACATCTATGAAGAACTAAACGGGAGAACCATTATGATCGCTCGTATTATTCGTTTTTCAATTGCGAATCGCATATTTGTTTTGTTGGCAGCTTTAGTTTTGGCAGCTTGGGGAACTTGGGCTGTAAAGAATACACCGGTTGATGCTTTGCCAGATTTGTCTGATGTACAAGTGATTGTCCGAACTAATTTTCCCGGTCAGGCACCACAAATTGTTGAAAATCAGGTGACCTATCCTTTAACAACAACCATGTTATCGGTGCCCGGTGTTAAAACTGTTCGCGGTTATTCTTTTTTTGGTGATTCATTTGTATATGTCATTTTTGATGAACATACCGATCTTTATTGGGCCCGTTCGCGTGTATTGGAATATCTAAATCAGATTCAGGGAAGAATTCCTGCAAATGCGAAATCTTCATTAGGGCCAGATGCCACAGGCGTTGGCTGGGTTTATGAATATGCGTTAGTTGATCCAACAGGACAACATGACCTTGCACAACTGAGAAGCATACAAGACTGGTTTTTAAAGTATGAACTAAAGACATTACCCAATGTGGCTGAAGTTGCCACGATTGGGGGAATGGTGAAGCAATATCAGGTTGTCTTAGACCCAAGCAAAATGGCGGCTTTAGGTGTTACACAAAACAATGTCATTGAAGCGATTCAAAAGGCTAATCAGGAAACTGGTGGTTCAGTCCTTGAAATGGCTGAAACTGAATATATGGTACGAGCTTCTGGTTATTTAAAAACTTTAGATGATTTTCGCCAGATTCCACTACGAACAAATAGTTTGGGTGTTCCTGTTTCTTTAGGTGATGTTGCAACAATTCAACTCGGACCGGAAATGCGTCGTGGTATCACTGAGCTGAATGGACAAGGTGAAACTGTTGGCGGTGTTGTGATTTTACGGGCCGGTAAGAATGCACGTGAAACGATTACTGCTGTGAAAGCAAAACTGGCTGAATTGCAACAAAGTTTACCTAAAGGAGTGCAAGTTGTTCCTGTATATGATCGCAGTAAACTGATTGATCGGGCAGTCGAGAATCTCAGTCATAAATTAATTGAAGAATTTATTGTCGTGGCTTTAGTCTGTGGACTTTTCCTCTGGCATTTACGATCAGCAATGGTAGCTATTGTTTCTTTACCACTTGGGATTTTGTCGGCTTTCTTAGTCATGTACTATCAGGGCCTAAATGCCAATATCATGTCATTGGGGGGGATTGCCATTGCTATTGGTGCTATGGTTGATGCAGCGGTTGTGATGGTTGAAAATGCACATAAGCATATAGAGACTTGGCAGCATGAACATCCCAATCAAGTATTAGAAACTCAAGCACGCTGGAATATTATTGCCCGTTCCGCCAGTGAAGTTGGTCCTGCTTTATTTTTTTGCTTACTTATCATTACCTTATCTTTTATTCCTATTTTTACTTTACAGGCACAAGAAGGACGTTTGTTCTCGCCTCTGGCGTTTACCAAAACCTATGCCATGGCAGCGGCAGCTGGTTTATCCATTACCCTGATTCCTGTTTTAATGGGTTATTGGATTCGAGGGAAATTACCTTCTGAACAGCGTAATCCACTGAACCGTTTTCTGATCAAAATATACAGCCCTATGTTGGATAAGGTTTTAGCTCATCCAAAGACAATTTTACTTGGTGCATTGCTAATTTTCCTTATTAGTCTTTTCCCTTTAACACGGTTAGGTGGGGAGTTTCTACCCAATATGGATGAAGGTGATTTACTGTATATGCCTTCAGCTTTACCGGGATTGTCCGCAGCAAAAGCTTCTGAGCTACTCCAACAGACTGATCGAATGATTAAAACCGTTCCTGAAGTTGCAACAGTATTCGGTAAAGCTGGTCGCGCTGAGTCAGCCACAGATTCTGCACCATTAGAAATGTTTGAAACCACGATTCAGTTCAAACCACGGTCTGAATGGCGTTCAGGTATGACACCTGACAAATTGATAAAAGAACTAGATAAGGCAGTCCAAGTACCGGGTTTAACAAACATTTGGGTGCCACCTATCCGTAACCGGATTGATATGTTGGCAACTGGGGTGAAAAGTCCAATCGGGATTAAGATTTCAGCAAATGATCTGCAAGATATTGATCGGGTAGCACAGCAAATTGAACAAGTGGCTAAACAGGTGCCCGGTGTTAGTTCAGCTTTAGCTGAACGGCTCACAGGTGGTCGATATGTTGATGTCGATATTAACCGTATGCAGGCTGCGCGATATGGTCTCAATATTAAAGATGTACAGCAAATCGTCTCATCAGCGATTGGCGGGGAAAATATTGGTGAAACTGTTGAAGGCTTGGCACGGTATCCCATTAATGTACGTTACCCACGAGAGATTCGAGATTCACTGGAAGCCTTAAGAAATTTACCGATTCTAACAGAATCTGGTCAACAAATAGTCTTGAGTAGTGTTGCTAATATTCAAATTACAGATGGGCCGCCAATGCTTAAAAGTGAGAATGCCCGTCCAAGTGGTTGGGTCTATGTCGATGTACAAGGACGTGACTTAGCTTCGGTTGTACAAGATTTGAAGCAGTCTATTGATCAAAAAGTAAAACGCTCCTCTGCCATGAGCATTAGCTATTCAGGACAGTTTGAGTTCATGGAGCGTGCGAATGCTCGCTTAAAAGTTGTTATTCCAATTACTTTGATGATCATTTTTCTATTGCTCTATTTGATTTTTAGGCAAGTACAAGATGCTGTTCTGATTATGGCAACACTACCTTTTGCGTTGATTGGTGGTATTTGGGCTATGTACTTGAGTGATTATCACTTTTCGGTTGCGATTGCTGTTGGTTTTATTGCACTTGCTGGTGTTGCCGCAGAGTTTGGTGTAGTCATGTTGTTCTATTTAAAGCAAGCAATTGAGCATGCACAGCAAAGCCTATCTTCTTCAGCGGCATCCTTAACAGAGCAACAACTCAATGATGCAATCCGAACAGGAGCTGTACTACGCGTTCGTCCTAAAGCCATGACGGTTGCCGTCATTTTGGCAGGCTTAATTCCTATACTTTTAGGGACTGGGACAGGTTCTGAATTGATGAGCCGTATTGCTTTACCTATGGTTGGGGGCATGATTTCAGCTCCTCTACTGTCAATGTTTGTTATCCCGGCTGCATATCAGCTTTTAATCAAAAGAAAACTATCAACACATTGATCGTTTTGTTATTTCGTCTAAAGAGGTTTTATTATGTTGAAATTTATAAAAATTATTGCTCTTGTTACCACTATTGCTGCATTAAGCGCATGTAGTAAAAATGAAGCGGCAGAGCAAAAGACTTCTGCTGTGCCAATGGAACATATGTCTCATGAGAAAGCAGAAATGGTCCAAGCTGTTGGCGTGATTACTGCAATTGATACTAAAGGAAGCATATTGACAATAAGCCATGAAGCAATTGCAGCGATTAATTGGCCGGCAATGACAATGGGTTTTAAGGTTGCTGACCCTAAGTTGTTAAATGGGCTTGCAGTAGGGCAAAAAGTTGATTTTGAATTAAAAGCAGAAGGTGGAAATCAAGTTATTACTAATATTAAGCCAAAGAAATAGGTTTGAACTAGTACACCTCATGTATTTAATACATTAGTCTGTAAGTAAAAAACTAACATCGTTCATTAGAAACGGTGTTGGTTTTTTACTATTTTCAATTATAAAATAATGATTTATGTTTTTTGTGAAAGATTTTAAAAAGAACTGTTTGGTTGATAAGTAGCCTATTGATTAGTCTCTAGATCTATAATGTCACCAAGTTTAATCTGTATATAGCATTTGATAACTGCATCTAATGCAGAAACAGATTTCTGAGTTGCTTTGGTATGGTTACCAAGCGGATTAATTTCCATGGCAACCCAATGTGTTCCAAAGAACACTAAACTAATCTTTTCACGTTCAAGAATATTGCCACATAACTTCCAATCAATAGTGGGAGTGGTTTTATGCTGCATAGCTAGCATGAGTGCATGAGGCAATTGTTCTGTAGTAAGTTGAGATATTTGAATCATAACAATGAAGGTTAGTTTTCTTTAAAAGTTTCATTCAATGCTTGTTGTACTGCATCAACTCTAGATTTACACGCTCTGTAAGCTGTCATGGATTCTTCAACAATCTTCATCAGATTATCAATGTCAGGCTCTTCTTGAGCTTCAAGTTGAGTAGCATTCTTCTTCAGTAATTCATAGCCATCTTTAAAGCTTAATTTTTTTTCACTCATGATTTGTCACCTTACTTACACTGGCATGAATATAGCCATCCTGCATCTCAATTGAAACAGTTGAACCGACCTGTTGTACAAATCGGATAGCCTTGTTTTGACTTCGTACAATTGCATAGCCTTTGGCAAGCACATTCCTTGGATTCTGTAATAAAGTCTCACGCATTAAAGACTCAACCTGTGTAATGGCAATCTTAAGCTGCTGCTGGGCAAAATATTGTGTTGAACCGTACCGGGTTTGTCGGAGACTTTTTTATTTAAGTTAGGCCACCTGACCTAACGGGTTAATCTTATCATAGTGCGTTGCTTCAAACTCAAAAGGCGATACATAACCCAGTGCACTGTGTACACGCTTTTTATTGAACCAATCTACCCAGTTTAGTGTCGCAAGTTGTACATCCGCTAAACCTTGCCAATCTGCTTTTAAATATTCAATCACCTCTGTTTTGTATAAGCCATTCACCGTTTCAGCCAGAGCATTATCGTATGAATCACCAGTTGTACCGACTGATGCTCGTAAATTTGCAGCTTCTAAACGATTGGTATAGCGAATAGAAAGATATTGAACACCTCTATCGGAATGGTGAATCACGTTCTTTGGCATGCCTCGATCGTGCAATGCTTGCTCCAATGCATCCAAAACCATGTCTGTATTCATCCGTGTAGATACTTTCCATCCAACAATTGTTCGTGAGAACACATCAATAATAAAGGCGGTATAGACCCAGCCTGAATGAGTTTGAATATACGTAAAGTCACTCACCCACAGTTGGTCAGGATGATCAGCATTAAAATTACGTTTCACTAAATCATCTGCTCTTTTTTGATCATCTCGGCTACGGGTGGTTTGTTTATTCTTACCACGCCAAACACCTTGTATACCTAGCTTCTGCATCAATCGAGCAACTGTACAACGTGCGATAACATAACCTTCACGTTTCAATTGTTGCCAGACCTTACGCACACCATATCGACCTAAACTTTCTTTCCAAATTCGTTTAATTTGTTCAGCATGATGCTCATCATGTAGATCTCGTTTCGCTCGATATTCTGGATTTACTGTGAGATCTAGTGTTCGATAATAGGTTGAAGCTGCGATCGGTAAAATCCTACAAATCGCATCAACACCATATAAGTCTTTATTGTTATGGATGAAATCCACCATTATTTGTGTGGGCGGTCGAGCTCCGCCTGAGCGAAAAAAGCGGCTGCTTTACGTAGAATTTCATTCGCACGTTGCAGTTCTTTATTTTCGCGTTCCAGTTGTTTGATACGTTCTTGGTCTGAAAACTGCTGTACTTTAACTGGATTTTGTTTATCTAAATATTTTTGATACCAAACACGTAGTGTTTCAGGAGTACAGCCAATCTTAGGAGCTATTGCTGTGATTGCAGCCCAATTCGATGGATAATCTTTCTCGGATTCAATCAATAATTGAACCGCTCTTTCTCTGATTTCAGGGGTATATTTTAATTTTGTCATCGGCATAGTCTCTCAAAATATTGACTCTCCGACAAACACGGTACGGTTCAAATTGTTGACTTAGCTAGGTCAAGGTTTCTGTTGGCTGTATTCATCTGATTCTGTGCATGAGTCCTGATAGTATTTATCAACTGGTCATTCTGGCTTTGATATGCTGTGATTTGATGCTGTGACAGCAGCTTGATGGTTTGCAAGTAGCCCATCACATCCTGAGAACGTTCTGAAATCACATTGCGAATACCTGCAATTACCTTGCTTGGTGTATCGAAAGAACGATGGGCGATTTCATCCAGAATGGTTCGATCTTTTTCATGACCAATCCCCACCCATATTGGAACCTTGCGCTTGCATAGCAGGGCAGCGAGATCATAGTCATTTAAATAAGCTAAATCATTTACGGCACCACCACCACGAATAATCACAATAAGGTCAGGTGGAATAGCATAATCTTTAGCCCATTGACGTAGTCCTGAGCTTAATGATTCCATAATACTATTTGCAGCAGTATTACCCTGAAAAGTAGCTGTGTGATAGACAAAGTGGCATACGCCAGCCTTGTCCAAGGCATCGGCATCTTTCCTGAAGTCACCCAGACCAGCAGCATTTTCTGGTGCAATCACCAGAACATTTTCAATGTCAAAAGGGGCAGGAAGTGACTGGTTCAGATTGGCCAAACCCTCAGAGCTTAGACGAGCAAGAATCTGTTGGTAACGTTTGGCAATATCACCTAGTGTGAAACTAGAGTCGATGTCTTCTATGTTGACGGAAAAACCGTACTGAGGATCAAAACGGGCTTTGATTTTAATGAGAACATTTAAGTCTTTTGAAAGTTCAATGCCACTTTCACGCTCAAATTTAAGCACAATTTTTACGGCGGTGAATTTCCAAATTGTTGCTTTACAGCTTGCAATGACTTTATCTGTATCCTCTTCCTTTTCAGCTAATTCAAGATAGTAGTGTCCACCCTTGATACTCAGGTTTCGTATCTCAGCTTTTACCCATACAGGTTCATCAAAGGACAGGCGAATGACTTCCTGTACGGTTGATAGATAGTCACTGAGGGAAAATTGAGGTTCAGACATTTATTCGCATTTTTAAGATATTGAGTAATTCTATCAGACAAAATGCTCTTTACTTAACTAGATTGAACAGTTTGCTAGAGCAATCAATGAATAGTTTTTTGATTTATTTATAGCGACAATAATTGTCGTTTGTTTTGGTTTTAATAGTTCGATAATAAATTATTTCAGTAATAATTATTGAATTGAAATTTCTATGATGAGGCAGTGGTGAAATAGTTTATAGGTAAAAAATTCTTAATTTGCTTTTAAGAAGAAATTAATTATTGAATATTCTGGTAATTTAGCTTGTTATCTGTTTTTGTTGTAAAAGAATTTTTAATATAAGATGATTGTATTTAATTCATTTTTGACAAAATTTTAACCCAGTGGAAACGATACAGGCAAAATATGTTTAATACAAAATATGGGCCATTCGACGGCAAAACTTGGGAAGATTTGTGTCAAATGATATTCAAAAGAAAATATGAAAAAGAGTCATATCAAAAAATCCCAGCCTCACCGGGAGACTTTGGATTAGAAGGCTTTACTTTAAGTAGTGGTTTAGCATTCCAATGTTATTGTCCTGAAAAACATTATGATAGAAAAGAGTTATATGAGAAGCAAAGAGACAAAATTACTGCCGATCTGAATAAACTTAAAGATTATGAAGAAGATATTGCTGCAAGATTAGGGGAAACAAAAATCTGCAAATGGATATTTGTTACTCCAGAATTTGATAAAAATGAATTGATTAAACATGCTAGGAAAAAAGAAGAGGAAATTAGAGGCTGGAAGTTAGGTTGTCTTACAGATGATTTTACAGTCTTACTTTATGATGCTGATGATTATGCCTTGGAGATTAGGGATTTTCAAACAGCATTGGGAGAAGTAATGTATTTTTCAGATATCCTACCACTTGTAGAATTAAATGAACCAAAAGAAGTATATGAGAAGAACATAGTGAGAAAAAATAAGTTAAGGCTAAAGGAGTTTGAAAATAAAGATAGTTATGAGAGAAAGTTAGCAAAACTTAATGATTTTAATATAGATCAATTTTTATCATGTGATCCGTACTTAAAATCTATTGAAGCTGCTTCGCCTACTTTTTACATGAAGTTATTACGTGTTATAACTGAATTCGAAAGTACTATTAAAGAGGAAACTATTACTTGGTTTGGCGATCCTCAAGACTTAACAGAAAAACTCCGAAAATTATTCATTGAAAGAATTATTAATGATTTGAAACCAAATTCAAATATAACGATGGCTGCGAAAATATCAGAAAAAATGTTTGCTAGATGGTTAGCAGTCTGTGAGTTAGATTATGATTGCTAACAATTTAATGAAAATAAAATTTAATAAAAGACCCGCCCCTGTACTTGTTGAGCATAGACCTGTTTATAAAATTGGTCAAATTTCTTTAATACTTTATATTTCATCAAGAGCTTATAAGTCTAGTTTAACTCGATTACATTTGTTTAATTGGGTTTTGAAAGATAAAAATAGGCAGAAAGACCTTTTAAATACAGTTGAAAATGGAAACTTTAGGATTTCTGCTTGGGGATTCGATCCAGCATTAACAATAGCAATTAGATTTGCTATAGCAGAAAAATTACTATTTGAAGAGGGTTCTGGATATAAATTAACAGATCTAGGTATTCGATTTGCAAAGAAAATTATGCTTGACGATTCAATTTTTCCAGAAGAAAAAAAATTTTTATCTTTAATAAAAAAATCTATTACTGAGGGGATGGTTGAATCTGTTACAAAGAGTTGGACAAGTTTATGATTATTTTAGGTTTAAAAATTAATTTAGTTACAAACGAAGGAAATTTTGGATTTAAGGAAACCTTTGGTAGAAACTTAACAGTAATAAAAGCGGGTAATTCTGGAGGGAAAAGTACATTAGTTAGTACCATTCTTTATGCACTAGGTATGGAGGAAATTCTAGGTGGGAAAGGAGAAAATACGCTACCTTATTGCTTAAGTACATATTTTGATTTTGAGGGGAAACGGATTCAAGTTGAAGCATCTGAAATTTATTTAGAGATTGAGAATAAATTTGGTGATGTCCGTACCATTCGTAGAACAATAAAAGACAAATATAAACATTCAAAATTAATAGAAATCTATGATAGTAAATATATTTCTAAAAAAGAGAGATTAGGCTCTGTAACGCCTACGTATGTACATGATGCTGGTGGTGCAAAGCGAGAAGAAGGTTTTCATTTTTATTTGGAGAAATTCTTAGGACTAGATTTACCGGAAGTAGGAACAACATCTGGTGGTATTGCTAAATTATATTTACAAACTATTTTTTCAGCACATGCAATTGAACAAAAACGTGGCTGGACAGACTATTTGGCTAATATTCCTTTTTATGGTATTAGAGATCCGAAAGTTAGAGTTGTTGAGTTTCTGTTAGGGCTTGAAGTGTTTGAAATTAATAATCTAAAAAATAAATTAATGAATAATTTGGGAGAAGTTACTCAAGAGTGGCAGATAGTAAATAAAAGATTGATTGATAAAGCAAATGAAATTGGCTTAAAGATAGAAGGACTTTATAGAGAGCCATCACTGTTATTTAACCCAGACGAGCTAATGATTTATGCTAAAGAAAATTATACGATAGATGAGTATATTATTAACCTAAAAAATGAATATGAGCAGTTAGTTAACAAAGAGAAAGCAGAACAAAATATCAGTTCAGATGAAATCTTAAAAGAAATTGAAATGATAACTGATGACTTGAAACTGATATCAATTGGTTTTGAGCAACTTAATTCTAAGATAATTAGTAATCGTGTATCAATTTCATCATATCAGGAAATTTTAGATACGATTGTTGAAGATTTAGGAAAAAATAAGGCTGCACTCAAGCTAAGAGACCTCGGTGCTGAGCTAGATATTGAAGTATCTAAAGATAAGTGCCCAACATGTTTTCAGCACATTGTTGATAATCTTTTAGCAGAGGAAATTAAAGGTCCACAACTGGATTTAAAAGAACAAATTGAACATCTTAATAGTCAGAAAAAGATGCTAGAAAAACAAATGGGTGGGGTAATTGAAGAAAATAAGTTACTTGAAGTAAAAGTGAATAACACAAAAAAAGAAATTAGTAGGAAACATAATATATTAGATAGTTTAAGAAAAGCGGTGACTTCAGGATCTGAAATGGAAAAACTCTATGTTAGGAAACAGATTTATATTGAAAATGAAGTATATAACCTAGAAAAATTTAAAGACAATTTCTATATTTTAAAAAATGAAATGAGTGCATTAATCGATCAATTTAGATGGGTTGATGGTCAGATTAGTTTGCTTCCTAAAGAAATCTATTCAGAAAAAGATATTAAAAAGATTAATTTTTTTGAGGATAGATTTAAGAGAAATGCAATGAAGTTTAATTATGAAAGTGCTCAAATTTCTGACATTGTCATTAGTAAAGATAACTTATTGCCATCATTAGCTCATATAGAGTTGAGAGAAATTCGTCGTTCTAGTACCAAAACAGATTCTAGTGCTAGCGATTTCGTACGTTTGATTTGGAGTTATGTTCTTGCTTTATTTCAAGCATCAAGTAGTAAGCCTATAGGAAATCATTTAAACTTTTTATTACTAGATGAGCCTGGTCAACACTCGATGGCTCAGCAGAGCCAACGCTCACTCTTAATGGAATTGTCCTCCTATAGTGATTTACAAAGCATAGTAGCTGCCTCTTTTGATGAATCAGAAGCTATTTTCCATGAAGTTACAAATGGTTTAGATTTTAAATTAATAACTTGGAGTGGAAAGTTGATAAAGCCGATGAAAGATTGAGTTATACTTCTTAACCTAATTTTTTTGTAGTAAAAATAGTAGTAAAAAATTAAATATAAAATATTTTATATTTATTTATCAGTGATATATGTGTTAAATTTGACTGCCACCGCTTCCGCCAAATATACTAAAGGGAATCAAACACATAGTTTGATTCCCTTTTTATTTGACACAATTTTGGCACTATTCGAAATTTTAGCAATCTCTTCTTTGTTCTTATCTGAATTAATCCACTTCGCATAACGCATCATTAGCATTACTAAACTATGACCCAACTGTGAAGCCACATAGACTGGATTAAGTCCATTCATTAAGCATACAGTCGCATATGTATGACGAGTGTTATAGGCAGGGCGATAGCGTAAGCCATTTGCTTTCAGTGCAGCTACAAACTTCTCACTTAATGATTTTTGTGTAGTAAATTCCTTACCTGTCTCATCACAGATAAATACGTGCTCATATTTGAGGTAGGTTAGTAATCTGAGTTGTTGAAATGCCTCGAAAGCAAAATCATTTAAATCTACAAATCTAGCTTTATTTGTTTTTGTGGTTTCCTGCTGAACGCCGTTCACACGACCTTTATTGATGTAAATCTGCTTATTTAAAAAATCTACATCCTGCCAAGTGAGTGCGATAATTTCTGATGGACGGCAACCTGTCCAGAATGCCACCACAAAATACCAATACACAGTTGGGTAGTCTGCAAGATATTTCTCTTTGGCTTTGTTGCATAAACCTAGCCACGAAGATTTATTCAGCCATATAATTTCAAAATGAATAAACCTGCCCCTAGAACCTATCGCACAACCAATTGGCCTTCCTATAATCGAGCCCTCATTAACCGAGGTAATATTTCCATTTGGTTTGATCCAAAGACTCAGTGGTATGCACAACCACAAGGCAAGCAAGGTCGAAATCAAACTTACTCAGACATAGCTATTCAATGCTGTTTAATGATCAAATCTCTATTTAGACTCTCTTTGCGCATGGTTACAGGTTTTGTTCAGAGCCTGATTAAACTTTGTGGATTAGATTGGACAGCACCAGATTATTCGACCATATGCAGAAGACAAAAGCATATTGATATTGTGATTAGCTATCAAAAAAGCAGCGATGAACTACATCTGCTCGTGGACTCTACTGGTTTAAAGTTTCTAGGTGAAGGTGAATGGAAACGCAAGAAACATGGATCTGAATATCGTCGCCAATGGCATAAGCTTCATATTGCTATAGATGCTGAAACCCTTCAAATACGTGCAGTACAACTCACCACAAATAATGTCAGCGATTCACAGGTACTTAGTGATTTACTTGATCAGATTCCATTGGATGAGCAAATAGACTCTGTTTATACCGATGGAGCTTATGACACAAAAAGATGCCGTCAAGTCATTGCAGATCGACAAGCGCATGCAGTGATTCCTCCTAGAAAAAATGCAAGACCTTGGAAAGATATAAAATCACATTCTCAGGAGCGAAATGAATTACTTCGAATAGTTAAACGTTTAGGCAGAACACTATGGAAAAAATGGTCAGGCTATCATCGGCGAAGTTTGGTGGAAACCAAGATGCATTGCATCAAATTATTAGGGGATAAACTCAGCGCTAAAAATTTTAACAATCAAGTCAACGAGATTCATGCACGTGTGGCAGTCTTAAATAAATTTACAGAATTAGGTCAACCTCATACCCAAGTTGCCACTTAAATTTGGATCACTTAGGGGCAGCTGTGCATTTCAAGCCTTTGTGCAACAAAGCCGTTCTATTGCCAGAATTCACCCTACTGCCTTATGCAGCCTTTATAGATAAACTTCGATTTTCTGCGGATGAAGCTGATTATAGTCAGCAAAATTATATCGTTTGGGAAACGCGTAGCATAACTACAGAAGAAGTCTTTTCTAGTGCACAAAGCCAACATCACGCATCGCTACTGACAGAAAATGATATTCAAGAATCTGACTTTATTGTATTTTTTGGTGGGCGCAATGTACAAAAGATGCTTGAATTAAGCAGTGATTTAAGAAAAATCATATCGTTAAGTTATCAAGCAAGAACACATATTGTCGCTGTAGATAATGCTATCTTTGCTTTGGGAGATTCGCTTGGAAAATTAGCCTCTGGTAATGGTGTAACCGTTCATTGGCGGCATAGGCAACAGTTTGAAAGTATATTTCCTCAAATTCCTGTTTTAGTTGATAAGGCTTTTTATATTGGTCAGACATTCTCAAGTTGTGTCGGTGGGGTAGCTGTTATGGATCTGGCCATAGAATTGTTATCACCTTTTCTTGGACAGCAGCTAGCAAGTAAAGGTTTGAGTGACATGATGACTGAACAGCATCGAAGCCATGACTATATTCATAAGGCGATTGATATTCCAATTGTAAGAGACCAGATTTTACATCAAGCTCTAATTAGCATGAATGATCAATTATTTAGTAAAACTTCGATTGAAAGTATTGCGAAGGAAATTGGTATGAGTCGCAGACAACTAGATAGAAAGTTTATAACTGAATTTAATTTATCAGCTCATGAGTACTTTAAGAAAAGGAAATTAGATCAGGCAAAATGGCTCATTAAGAATACCAGTATGCCAATTGTATATATTGCAAATCTCTTAGGGTTTGAAAGTCTGGGATATTTTAGAAGCCAATATAAAAAGATGTTTGGAAATTTACCATCTTTAGAAAAGCATGATGGTTGATTTAACTTGAATTATTGCTGAAATTATAAAATTAACTTTTATGGACATAAAGGTTTTGTAGGCTACAGTCTTGGATATCTTATTTAACTTATGTTCACCTATAATTTATTTCACAATTAAATTTATTCTAATAAATAATAAATTTAATCACTAGGAGAATTAAAATAACAATTTATAAAATATTTGTTTCATGAACTTAGCTATGAATACGGCGGCAATAGTGTTGTGCTACCTTTTGGATTAAATCTTTAGATGTTGAAAGAGATAAAATCTTTAGATTTTTTGAACTTGATTCTTTAGTGGCTTTATTGCACAAAGTCTTAAAAGCTAGAATTTTCCTAAGTGACACAAATTTAAGCCACAACTCGTATATGGTTGACCTAATTCAGTAAACTTATTGAGCAGTGTTACGTGTATGTGAATCTCATTAACTTGGCTTTGGAAGTTCCTAGCAGTTGGTTTGGCGAAGGAACTCGGGTTAGAAATTACTTAGCATAGGTTCATTCTTTATTAGATATTCATTAGAAAAACAACTTGACTCCTGCTTATTAGGCAGGAGTCTGAGATTATGGCATTTAATTATTTATTACAGAAACTAGCCCAATCCGCCATTAACGCACCAGATAAATCTTTGGGATTTAGTATTCCTTGGCTGGGAAAATATACGGGTGGGTCTGTAAATTTTAAGGGTGATAGTTTTGACGGCATAGATTTAGGTTTAGGTTTGGGTTTGGGGGTTAGTTCTCCAATAAATTATACTACCCCCCCTTAAAACATTCTTAGATAAAGCGTATGGTAAGCAACCTGATAAACAAGAGAAAAGGAAATAGTTATGGAGTCTAGAAAACGTGCATTGAAATTATATACTTATGCCTTCCTGTTTGTAGTTTTTGTAGTTGTTCCTTTATTTTTATTAGGAGCACACTATCAGTTAGGCTTTCTTATTCAAATAGCTGGTGTATTGTTTGCTATAGCGTGTTTTGTATCGTTTTTTGCTATTGTGAAATCTTGGATTGCATGGATTAAAGAGATGTTTTAAAGATTTATTAAGGTTCGCTTAACACACTTACTTCCTTTTAATTATCTATATCTGAAAAAATCTTGAATGTGCATAAGTAAATTTATAAGTCTTATTTGCATTTATCAGACAGGATAGAAGGTGTTTCAAATTTGAGTATAACCACACTCAGTTGGAAGTATTTTTGTTTTGTGATTGTATCTGTTTTAGATGTTTTTTTAATATATTTAATATCTATTCTTGATGAGAATATCAATTGGTTATAATGTTGGAATGAAAATATATACTACTCGTAACGGCTTTGTTGCACAAAGCTATTCTTGAAGGTTTCTTTAGCAATATAATTTCCAGATGAAGAAGCCTGTCCCTAAAATCTACCGTACAACCAATTGGTCCTCGTATAACCAAGCTTTAATCAAGCGACGAAATATTTCAATTTGGTTCGATCCCCAGACTCAATGGTATGCTCAACCACAAGCTAAACATGGAAGAAATCAAACCTATTCTGATACAGCAATTCAGTGCTGTTTGATGATCAAATCTATCTTTCGACTTTCTTTGCGTATGGTCACAGGTTTTGTGCAAAGCATTATTCAACTCAGTGGATTAAATTGGACAGCACCGGATTACTCTACCCTCTGTAGACGACAAAAGCATATTGATATTGCGATAAGCTATCAAAAAAGTCATGAGGGACTACATCTATTGGTCGACTCAACTGGCTTAAAGTTTTTAAGCGAAGGCGAATGGAAACGCAAGAAACATCAGCCTGAATATCGTCGGCAATGGCGTAAACTACATATTGGTATAGATGCTAAAACCTTGCAAATACGAGCCGTGCAGCTCACAACAAAAAATGTCAGTGATTCACAAGTCTTGGGTGATCTGCTAAATCAAATCCCATCTGATGAACTCATTGACTCTGTCTATACCGATGGAGCCTATGACACGAAATTGTGCAGACAAGTGA
This sequence comes from Acinetobacter venetianus RAG-1 = CIP 110063, assembly GCF_000368585.1. GTDB lineage: Bacteria > Pseudomonadota > Gammaproteobacteria > Pseudomonadales > Moraxellaceae > Acinetobacter > Acinetobacter venetianus. The sequence goes on along the minus strand of NZ_KB849558.1, from coordinate 1,292,351 downwards.
TTTCAGATCGTCATGCACATGCCGTAATTCCTCCAAGAAAAAATGCAAGGCCATGGAAAGATAAGAAATTGGGATCTTTAGAAAGAAATGAACTATTGAAAACAGTCAAAGGTCTAGGAAGAACGCTTTGGAAAAAGTGGTCTGGCTATCATCGGCGCAGTTTGGTTGAAACTAAGATGCATTGTATCAAATTATTGGGCGATAAACTCAGTGCAAGGAGTTTTACAGTCAGGTCAATGAAATTCATGCACGTGTCGCTGTCTTAAATAAATTTACGAAATTAGGTCGACCTCATACCCAAGTTGTCACTTAAATTTGAGCAACTTAGGAAAGCTCTTTCTTTAAAATCTTTATGCAACAAAGCCGTTATAAAATAAAAAAGTGGCAATATTGGATATTGCCACTTTAGCTGAAATATTAATTCCAATATCTTAGATATTTGTCGACCCAATTCAGCTCAGTTTTAATACTGTAGCTGCCATCAGGTTGAAGAGAAATAGTATAGTGGATTCTTTTACCTCGACGACGGTCACCTTTTCCTTCAGGAACTTGTCCTTTATATTTTTCTACTTCTTGCGTAGGAGTAAGTACAATACGTTTCCATACACTTGAGGGGAGTTTCGCTATACCATTTTGTTGTGCAACCATTATTGCTTGTCTTTTTTGTTCGGCGTTTTCTCCACTTGCATAACGTAGTTCTTCAGGCACACCATATCCTTTTTTTATTTGTTCTTCATAAGTCAACCAAGGCGCATATTCAATAATAATTTGTTGAGGAACATAGCCTTCGGGTTCAACTTTACAGCTACTGTAGCTGGTAATATATTTTTGTTTCTTTATGGCATCAGGTGTCAGCGTCAGATTACCACATTCCGGCCAGTTGTTTTTGTAAACTATGCCATGGTTTGGCCAATACTGATTATCCATTTCAAAGCTAATACTATTTTTCATATTACCTCCATTTGTCTGACAACCTGTTAATGTCAACAGTCCAATCGCCATTAAAACTATTATCTTCATTTTGCTTTAACTCCATTTGATGCTTTAAAGGTCAGTGCTGTCCCATAATTAGCTTTAATCCAATTGAGATAATTCGTAATTTGAATTGCTTCATCTTCTCTGGTAGATCTATAAACAATCGTTGCAGTCTTTGTTACATCATCAGACTTTAATTTTTGATATTCGGTTAATGCCTTGCAGCCCCCAATAGTTTCTTTGGGTTTGCAGTTAGAGTCTGTGGTAAATTGCTGTTCGAGTTTCAAAAATTTCTCAAATTTTCCTGGATTGCTTGCGTTAAATTGAGCATTCTGAAATTTTAAAGTATCTTTCCAGTTCAAACCTAAATGCGATACCTGAACACCAGATGGTGCTTCTGCTTCAGGATGAGCATAACCTTTTTGATACTGAGCCAGCTCGGTTGCGTTCATTCCTGTTAAATGCTGGTTGATGCGATTGGCTGAATTATTATCATTTGCCCAAGCAAAATCACGTCCAGGATCGAAATAGGGACCAGCCGTACTACTTCTACCATCACCCATTACTGAATTTGATGTGCTGTCATGTACGATTGGATCGGTGACAATATTGTATTGACGTTTATTAATAAGAGGATCACTGAACTGAACACCTGCCTTTTTAGCCTGATCAATCATCCACATCAGGCTGACCTTATATAAATCTCCATCACTATACCCTCCACCAACATCTGAATGGGCACCCATAAAACCGCGTTCGATTCGTGTATTGGTTTGACCTTTTGCACCCACAGTGACTTTATAGGACTTATTATCTTTAGTTGATACTTCCGACGGATCACCATAAATAGAACGAACCATAAAGCCTTCCCGATGATCATTGACAGCAACGGCATGGGCAACACTCTTAAAGCGTTCAGATATTTTAACGGTCATCCCTAAACTATTATATTGATTCATATCATCATTTGGGTCGAGACCCAATGCAGGTACAGTGTCCCATATCCCCATAAACCTAAAATTCAGACTGATTTTTGCAGCCTCCATTTTACATTTCAGGTCTTTATCCCATAGAACACTCTCAACGCCAAAAGATTGATAAGCAGGTTTGAGTAAAGCTTTAGGATCATTCTGATTAACTGTATTACTGGTTAACCATTCTAACTTACTTGCAAACAATCGAGCACTTGCAGCACCACGACTAAAACCAACAGTATCAATATCAATCACTTGTGCTGTTGCTTGCTTGCCTTTTTTATTTTGTTCATCAATTAGTCTATGCACATAATCTGAAAAGTAGACTAGCATTTGATCAACCCGGTTGGGTAGAGAGCCGCCAGTTGCATTATCTGCTATATTCATAGATGATAAGTCTGAGCCAATTTCTGTATATTGGTCTTCTGTACCCGCTCCAGCAATATAAAATACATTATCATGATTTGGGCTTAAGCCCGCCTCAGCATTACTGGCAAAACGTTTTTCCTGATTCTTCCATAATGTTTTTGTTACATCAAACTGTCCCTTGGAAGCATAAGCATCCATAAACTTTTCAACATTACTTGGGTTATCATTTGTGTCCGTGTTTCCTGTTCCATCGAAAGCGAACAATAATAATCCTTGAGGATCAAAATATTGATTTGGTTGTTGGTTGACATAGGCGTATTGATTCTCACCCCCTGCAAGACCTAAAGGGTCGGGTGTGGTATAGCGACCTGTGGCTGGGTCATAATAGCGATAACCATTGTAGTACAGTCCTGTTTCAGGATCTGCGTATTGACCAATAAACCGCAGGTTGAGCTGGTAATGTTGCTCGGCTTGATTTGATGATAGTTGACTTGCACCAAAAAGTTCTTTTCCATCATCACGCCATATCACCTGTTGTTTCATGTTAGTCACTAAGCGAGAGCGACCCATATAGTCATTTAGAATGTAGTGCCATTGGCCTTGAGAGACATCTCCTTTAATACGCTTAAAAATGCTCTGTATTTTTGTGAATATTCCAGTGCTGGTCATAGGGACTAGGGCATTTGGATAATCAATTGTAGCGAGTAGGCGATTACCTGTATAAATATATTGACGTGTAATATGTCCACTTGCATCTAGTTCACCTGCAAGTTGGGTTCCATCGTAATAATAATATTGAATAATAGGCTGTTTTACTGTTTTACCCGTAGCATCGACATAAAGTACTTTTTTAATCCTTTGTCCTGCATCATTGTAGCTATAGGCAGCAATTAATTGTTTGTTACGCCATACCTGAGCAATTTGTCCATTAATATAGCTGAATCGTAATATACCTTGATCAGTCGGATACAGTATGGGGTGTCCTGTGCTGTTATAGGTAACACTGTTCATCTGTTTATCTTGTTGTAGTGTGGCTAATCTACTGTTCTGATAACGATATCCAATTGTTTGTGCATTAGGTCTTTGTCCCATCAAGCGATTACCTAAGGCATCATAAAAATATTTTTCCTGTAGTTCATCATTTTGTTTGTGATCAAATGTACTGATGACATGGTCACGACTGTCGTATAAGTAATCTTGTTGTTTAGTTTGTAACCCTATTGTTTTTACATCAGAAATTCTATGTTTGGTATCATATTGCCAATGTTGGCTTAACAGAACTTGGTTCGGTATATCTGCATAGGAATTTCGGATCAGGCTAAAACTTTGTTGAGCTGTTCCAGTCGTATAATGTAATCCTCTCCATAATCCTGTGGAGCTATATTCAAACCCCACTCGCACTTCATTACCTAGCACATAAGTGAGTTGATTGTCAGTTATTTCTTGGCGAATAAAAGCTGTTTTAAATATATCTCCAGCACCCTGAGCATATAATGCCGTACTATCACCTGTAATGTGTGTACCATCAGGTAGTCGGGTAGATAGAGGTTTACCATTCTTATCGTATTTATAATAGGTCGTTATTGGGGTACTTAGTCCAGTGTAGAGTATGCTACGACTATGCAACTTCCCTTGGTCATTATAACTAAATGTTAATATTTGATTGGGATCACGTATTTGTACAATCTGATTGCCTGAATAGGTGTAAGTTGTTAGTAAATCGACTTTTTTTAAACCTGCTTGTGATGGTTGAGTCAAACGTTTAGTAAGGATACGTCCTTGATCATCATAACTATATTTTAATGTTGCACCTGTTGCATAGGTGACTTGGTTACAACGACCATAAGCGTCCAAATGATAAATGATGCGACCTTGTATACTTGAATCAAGGATGACTAGACGACCAAAATCATCAGTGTATCGAGTGGTTGTTGTACCGTCATCCTGAGTAATACGATGTATGCCATTGCTATAATAGTGTTCAGTTCTGTCAGGTGGTGTCAAACTTTTAGATGGAGATGGCACACGCCATTGTGTTTGTAGTTGACCATTCGCTGTATATTTTAGCCATAGTTCATCACCATATTGATCAAGTACTCTTCCACTTACTCCATCTGAAAAGTAATCGATATGACTCAATATCCCTTGTTTACTATCAGCTATTGTTGTTAGGCGACCCTGTGTATCATATTTATAACCTGTTTCAATAAACTTGTTTACAGTAAGATTTTGTCTTTGAACTATATTATTTTCACTATCATATTTGAAAGAGAGCAATCCATTTTGACTATCTACACTTGTAGAAATTCGATTTGCATCATCATAATTATAGGTTTTGATCAATTGACCATTTAAATCGGTCACTGTTTGCAAGCGATCTAAATTATCATACCGATAACGTATTCCTTGTATTGTCTTTCCATCTTTTGTTTGTAAATTGATTTCTTGATATCGATTATTTGAATCATATTTGAAATTAAAGATCTGAATTTTCTGTCGATCATCAAGTTCTTGTGAAGTTTTAATATACTTTGTTACTCGCCCAAATTGATCATAATGTGCAACAGTTTTAGAATGTTCATAGGGGGTAAACCATGCTGATAGCAAGCCATTATCCCCATAAACATATGTGTTAACATCACTATCTTTCGGGGAGTTGGATGGACCATTTGGCAGAGGACCATCTTCCCAGCTCAAACGTCCCTGTTGGTCATAACCATATCTGGTTTCCCGAACTAGGGTGTCACCGAGGGGGGAGAATCCAGTTTCCTTAACAGAGATCAGTTGATGGTTTTGATTATAAAGATAATGTTTACGATACTGTTTACCTGTGATTACACTGGCACGAGACTCCGCCTTTAACCGACGATAATTCTGTTGATTAAGCTGTACCAGTAGAGGAGAGGATGCATTCGCCAAGTCATCAGCCACATTCCCTTGTTGAACCCGATAAGATTCATAGGTATAGGCCGTGGTCTGAGACTGAATACCGATACCTGATACAGTTCTAGCAATCACTTCACCCAGATCATTATATTTCAACGCAATGGCACGAATCACTTTCCCTGAAGAATCTAAATCAGCGGCATAAGAGACCAAACCTTGAGCATTAAAGCGATAACGTTTATTGACTTCACCACAACTAGCACAACCTGCCCCAAAGCTTTCCAATAACTGAAACTGTGTACCGACAACCTGATAGGAATAAGTCGTTTTCTGCCCCAAACTGTTGGTGACCACATTTTTAAACACAGGTTTATTGGCAGCGTAGTTTGCAGGCATATCTTTATGGGTACGTGGATCAAATTGAATGGTGACTTTTTCCATACCTTTGGCATGTTGACTGAGGATAGCCCGATCTTGCTGATCATACTGCCACTGGGAAATTAACCTGTATTTCTTTTGATCTGGATCGAACACAGACTTTGCTGTCAGATTATGAATATCCCCCCCTTGAAACTTAGGATCGTAACTATACTTAAAGCGACGCCCATCAGGATAAACAACCTGAGCCAGATTGTTATTACGATCAAGAAAATAATAATATTTTCCGAGAGGCGTGGTTAAAGTCATTTGGGGTAACCCAAATCGAGTGGTTAAATAAGCAAAAGAAAGCTGCTGACCTTGCCCATTCTTCACCACAGCAAGGCGTTGCTGTGAATTATATATAAAAGAAAAATTAAGAGCAGGGTTACTTTTATCCAAATCAGATAAAGCAGAGATTTTAGTGATATGCGCCAGACTAGGGTCTTTACCGCCTAAATACTGAAACAAATAATCCTGATTGGATTGGGTTTTATGCCAGACCCATCCGGAGCCATCAATCTTCTTTTCAATCCAGCCATCGGCAGGATTAAGGGGTAAGGCCCGAATCACAAACTGATTATTACCTAAACTGATCTTATTTTTTTTGAAATTGATACGCTGTCCTGATTCAAGACGAATCTGGATAATCTCAGGTTGCTCATAGAGTTTGATATCAAAAGAACTATACCATCCATAACCAAGAGAGGTATTGGCATTGCTCTGGCTATTATAAAAACGAGAGAAAGAGAGCCCTTTAAAGGCAGGCAGTTCTTTAAAATCTTCAACAGCTTCAAACTTATTACCATTGAGTACATTGATTGGGTTTCCGACACCATTATTGATACCGCCACAGGCATAGGTTGGTCCTTCGCTTTGAGTGATAACTGCGAAGGAGGAGCTAACACCACATTTGCTAAAATCTACAACCCCAGCCTGAGTTAATGTTGAATTTAATCCTAAAACGGAAAGTCCAAGGTTAAATAACCCTGCTTTGAGAATCGTATTTTTCATATTAAGTTCTATAAATTTTAAATTAATAAAAGTTAGTGATGGTTTGACCAGAACTGCAGCTGATGAGGTTATTTGTATCCCCAATAATGCTATTTGTTGTGGAGCCTGTATGACCTGTTGGCGAGTTATTACCCGCCAATCCCCCAACTAGGGCAGAACCAATATCACCAATTGCGTTGAGATTAGTTGCATCCTTTTCAAACTGAGAAATTGCGGACTGTTCAGCTGAATCTTGAATGCCTTCTAAAAGATTATTTTTCTTTTGTCCTACTTGCCATTGCATGGCTTGATTTTCCTGAAAACGATTGATTAAGTCTTCACCAACAAGATAACCATTTCTGTTTACTGTATTTGTTAGTAAGCCACCTTCAATTGCAGGACTCAACATTTGTGCAGAAATATCGACAACAATAGGAATTCGACCCGCAGCTAACATTCTTAAGTTGGCGGCATCACGGTTACTGGTAAAAAATGAGGTTAAAGAACTAAAAACATTTTTCATCAAAGGAATTCTTGGTTCATACCCATAAATAAAACGGAGCTTTAGTACATTGGCATCTTGAATATTCTGTTTAGATTTTTCTTTAACGGTCGTTGCTCTAGTATCTAAATTATCATTTGAAATAATACGTACATTTTGCCCAGTTTTAATACGATAGGCTTTTGCTAAGGTGACATCATTCCAATCGTCAAATGAGGCTTTAGATGGATTAATCATATGAATATGAACAAAAGCAGATTCTGTTTTTTTAATTATTTCTTTTAATGCTAGACCTTGTAATGCAACTTGTGCCAAATTAGGATCTTTACTTGTGATTGTACTTTTAACATGATTATTTCCTGGTAAATAAATTCCAGGGGTTGCGAAATATGGGACTAAACCTTTAAAAAAAGCATTTTGAATCCTTGCTGGATCAGCATTATAGATTGCGCCAGCTCTAGCGGCTTCATAAGCTGCATAAGTCACATTTAAACGTGCCACATAAATCAGTCCATATTGAATACCGACAAGACCAATAAATAAAAGCAAAGGCGCAATAATGATAAATTCAGTAAGAGAAACCCCTATTTGCTTAAATTTTCTCATTTTTACCACTAATCCTTTTTTTTTAGAAGATAGTTGTTTTTCATATACTGAACAGTATAGTATACATGGGTACACAAAAAATACACAGTGTTACTAAAGTTGCAAAATAAATTCATTTTATTTATAGGGTCTATTTGATTTTTACACAAAGCTTTTCTTAAAGGCTTCTTCAGCAATATAATTTCCAAATGAAGAAGTCTGCATCCAAAATCTATCACTCAACAAATTGGTCCTCTTATAACCAAGCTCTAATCAAGCGAAAAAATATTTCAATTTGGTTTAATCCTAAGACTCAATGATATGCTTAACCACAAGCTAAGCATGGAAGAAATCAAACCTATGCTGATATAACAATTCCGTGCTGTTTAATGATCAAATCTATCTCTCGACTTTCTTTGCGTATGGTCACTGGCTTTGTGTAAAGCCTAATTCAACTCAGTGGTTTTAGTTGGATAGCACCAGATTATTTCACACTTTGCAGAAGAAAAAAGCAGATTGATATTGCAATCAGCTGTGAAAAAAGTTACGAAGGGCTACATCTTCTGGTAGATTCAACTGACCTTAATTTTTTAGTTAGGCGAAGGTAAATGGAAATGCAAGAAACATCAGCCTAAATATCATCGGTAATGGCGTAAACTGCATATTGGTATAGATGCTAAAACATTGCAAATACGAGCTGTACAGTTCACAAAGAATAATGTCAGTGATTCACAAGTCTTAAGTGATCTACTGAATCAAATCCCATATGAAGAACGCATTGATTGTGTCTATCTTAGACAGTGTTGTAGAAAGCCAATCCCTCTAAATTCTTAAAATATTTTTGTTCAAAGGTTTCAGGACTTAACCAGCCATTTACTGAATGCCTTCTGATTCGATTGTAGTAAATCTCAATATATTCAAACAAGACAGTATTGGCCTCTTTTCGGGTAATAAGCGCACACTACCGTGAACTACATGAGCTTTTAGTGTATGAAAGAAGCTTTCCGTCACCGCATTATCCCAACAGTTTCCTTATCTAGACATGCTTTGAATACAGCTATTCGTCAATAATAGCGATCTAAAGTCAAGACTATATATAAATTGATGTCCAAACTCTATTTGGCGGAGTGACTGTAAGCTGGCGATCTAATAAACTCGGTGCTGTCGGCAAACGATGATTCGAATCAGTCGTATGCCTATATTTATGTGTAATCTTGCTGCGTAAATCAAGCTTTGTTAACATCCTTCCAACTGTACGTTCACTCATGCAGTGACCTAAATCAAGCATGTAGTGCACCAATGAAGGTGCTACTAAGCGAGCGGTGCTGCCCATATACAATTGTTAAATCAGTATACTTCTGATTGATGTAAATCTATTTCTTTCACCAAGCATAGAAGCCTGAAGCACTAACACCTAGGCATTTACAGGCGGAAGAAACCGTAATTTCAGTCATAGCTAGACCTTGGATTACCGTGTACTTTTCTTGGCATGATTTGTTTGGAAGGACACATGCACCTTTTTTTAAATATCATTGGCTTACCTGAGTTATTTGACTTCTTTTTCTAAATTGAGAATATGCTGTTGTTCTGGCGAGAGTTGGCGTTTGCTTGGACCGGTGTGATTAGCCTCACGAATCCATTTGTCTAATGTTTAATAACCCTCACCTAATTTCTGGGCGATTGCAGCAACAGACTCATGTGAGTTTGAAAGTGCATAATCAATTGATTACTGTTTAAATTCTGGACTAAAGCGTTTAGCCATTTTTACATCTCCAAAGATAATGCTACGTTATCTTTAGAGGTACTATGTGTCCATTATTTTGTCTAGGATCACAGATTGTCATGCTCATGTCTTAACTCCTCCAAGAAAAAATGCAAGGCCATGGAAATATAAGAAATCGGGATATTTAGAGAGAAATGAATTATTGAAAAGTCAAACGTCTAGGAAGAGCGCTTCTGAAAAAGTGGTCTAGTTATCATCGACATAGTTTGGTCGAAACCAAGATAGATTGCATCAAATTATTGGGAGATAAACTCAGTGCATGTAATTATAACAGTCAGGTCAATCAAATCCATGCACGTATAGCCATGTTAAATAAATTTACAAAATTAGGCCGACCTCACACCCAAGTTGTTACTTAAATTTGAGTAGCTTAGGAAAGCTCTATCTTTAAAATCTATATAAAACAAAGCCTTTACTGTATCTCATTTCTGCACCCAGTTTTATGTAACGAGGTATGTTTTTCGCGGTTAGGGGCATAAAACTGAACAGATTTATCAGCCTTTTTTTGAACAAGAAAATCTAAAATCTGAGTTGATCAAGCAGTGGTTAGGTAATTTGGAATGTAACCCATATTTATCCCGTAAAGAGAAAATAAAAAGATTTGTCTAATGATAAGTACGTTATTTGAGCCAATAATATTTTAAACAAGGTAGCTTAAGGTCTATAGCTAAATTTATCAATGTGCCGAGTTTTTAAGAACTGAGTACATTTTTTATTACTCAAATTTAAGCCTGTATTCAGCTCTATTTGGTCAAATTAGATTGTTTTCTTATTGGATTACAATATGATCAATGATAAAAATACAGAGCAAATACTCAGTAAAGTGCCAGAAGTAACACTACTCTTTTGGATCATAAAAATTGCTGCAACGACTTTAGGTGAAACCGCTGGCGATGCATTTTCAATGTCACTCAATCTAGGTTATCTAATTAGTTCCGTAATTTTCGCAGTATTTTTCATCGTGCTTGTGGTCTTTCAGATTAGAGCAAAGAGTTATCATCCATTCTTTTATTGGGCAACGATTATTGCCACCACCACATTAGGAACAACTATTGCAGACTTTGTTGATCGTTCATTGGGTATCGGATATTTAGGCGGAAGTCTCATTTTATCTGCTTTACTAGCTGTATCTTTGTTTATTTGGAGTCTCAGTTGTGGTTCGATCGCAGTCAATACGATTCAATCTCCGAAAAATGAGGCATTTTATTGGTTGACTATTATGTTTTCACAAACGCTCGGAACAGCATTGGGAGATTGGACAGCAGATACTCAGGGACTTGGTTATACAGGGGCAATGCTGATTTTTGGTGGTCTTCTTGTATTTTTGATTATTCTTTATTTTGGTACAAAAGCTTCAAGAACAATGCTTTTTTGGGCTGCATTTATTTTAACTCGACCATTAGGTGCTGTTTTAGGTGATTTTCTGGATAAACCAATCGCTCAAGGTGGTTTGGATTTAAGTCGGGCAGGTGCTTCAATTGTACTATTCACTTTTATCATTTTAAGTTTAATTATTTTTAAACCTAAAGCTGAAAAAGCATTGCATTAAAATAAATCGGATGAAAGTTTCAGCTCATATAAAGTGTAGAATAAGGATAAAAAGAGATGAAAAATAATTATCCCAAACCAATCATCATCTTGCATTGGCTGACACTATGCCTTGTATTGATTGCTTATTTTAGTAGTGGCAATCCACTACACGACAAGATTTGGGGACAAGTTCATGTGATGAGTGGTTTATTGGTATTTGCTGTCTCGGTTGCGAGAGTTGCAACCGTTTATTGCTATAGAAAGCAACTGCCACACAATAAGATAATTAGTCGCTATCAAGAAAAGTTGTTTAAGTTGGTTCGATTGGTTTTATATTTATCATTATTTGTCGTACCTGTGATGGGATGGTTGGCACTTTCTAGTATGACTAGTCAATTCGACTTATATTCGATGCAACTTCCTTTAGCAGGGCTGACAACTTCAAATCATTTGATTGGCGAAGCCCATCAGTTTCTAGGAAATATGTTTATTTTCTTTGTGGGTTTACATGCTGCCGCAGCTTTGGCACACCATTTCATATTTAAAGATGGCGTGCTCAAAAGTATGCTTGCGAAGAATGATAAATAGATATTGTGGGCAAGATTCGATTCTCTGAAGATCTTATTTGGTCATCTATTTATTTCTAAAGCTTGCCCCTGACAATTTAAAAATAATTGTGATTGATGCCAAGCCAACTGTCCTGAAACGATTGTTGTATCTACGTTATAGCGGAAAGTTTTATTTACAAAAGGACTCCAATTACAGCGCATATAGTTGTGTTGATCTTTCACGGTCAGCTGCAGTGTATTTTCTCGGAGTAAGGCTAAATCTGCCCAATAGCCTTCACGAATATAGCCTCGGTCTTTGATTTTAAATAGATCAGCGACTTGATGAGAGGTTTTTCGAACCATTGTTGCGATATCTAGTTTTTGATCTGCAACCAATTCCATTAGTACAGGGATTGCATGTTGCACTAAGGGGAGGCCTGCGGGTGCATCCAAATAGCTTTGTTGCTTTTCATCCCACGTATGCGGAGCGTGATCAGTGCCTATAATATCCAAACGATTGCTTTCAGCAATTGCATTAATCAGTGCTTCTTTGTCCTGTTGGGTTTTTATCGCAGGATTACATTTAATTAAATGTCCAAGAGCCGCATAATCTGATTCATCAAAGCTCAAATGATGAATACACACCTCAGCAGTAATATGTTTTCGGCTTAAAGGTAAGTCTTTAAATAAACACAGTTCTTTTGCAGTCGTAATATGTAAGACATGCAACTGCGTGCCATACTTTTCTGCAAGTGAAACAGCAAGTTTGGAGCTTTCAAAACAAGCATATTTATCTCGAATTTTGGGATGCATTGCTGCTGGAATATTTCTTCCATATTTTTCTAAAAATAGTTTTTCTCTGGCTTTGATGCGCGGTGTATATTCACAATGGGTAAGTAAAATAGTTGGGATATTGGCAAATAAACGTTCCAAAACTTTAGGATCATCCACCAGCATGTTGCCCGTGGATGCGCCCATAAACACCTTTACGCCACTCACCAGTTTTGGATCAAGTCGTTCCACAACCTCTAAAGTATCCGCACTCACACCAAAGTGAAATGCATAATTTGCCATGCTATGTTGTGCTGCAATTTGCTTCTTGTGCATCAACGTCTTTAGATCGAGTGTCGCTGGATTGGTATTGGGCATATCCATATAACTGGTAATGCCACCAATCACTGCAGCAGAGGACTCAGATGCAATACTTCCTTTTTGCGGTGAACCAGGATCTCGAAAGTGAACTTGATCATCAATCATGCCAGGGATGAGCCAATTGCCATCAGCTTCAATACTTTTTGCATGAACAATACCTGTTATATTGGATTGAATTTTTTCAATCCGTCCATGACGAATCAGCACATCACTGATTTGTTGCTGTCCTTCATTCACGATATTGGCATTGCGAATGATAATGTCTGGAGAATTTCTAAAACTCATTGTGCAGTGCCTTGTAGCCTTTGACCAATTCAATATTGGTCGTAACCACACTTTCAGAAAACTCACTGATGGAAATGTCGATTGGCGGATAAAGCGCTAAATCTGTTTGAGGGTTGATATAGCTCATGGCAGGTACATAAAAATGATCAGGTAAATCACGACCATCTACCACAGCATTGTGTCGAATCGCACTATGATTTCCAATTTTGCAGTTGAATAACACACTGTTAAAACCGACAAAAACATGATGTCCAATACTGCAAGGGCCATGAATAATAGAACGGTGCGCGATAGATGAGCTCTCGCCAATGATTACGGCTGCACCAGCTTTTGAATGAATCACAACGCCGTCTTGGATATTAGAGTTTGCGCCAATTACGATGGGCTCCATCTCACCATTTTCATTCGTTTCATCTGCTCGAATCACGGCATAAGGACCAATAAAAACATTGGCTTGGACAATCACTTTGCCGCAGATAATCGCAGTTTGATCAACATAGGCTGATTCATCTATAACAGGAAGATGTCCAGAAGGATTTTTACGAAGCATAGAAAGTCTACATCCATTAAATTAAAGTGTTGATTCGCTAAGAATGGTAATTTGATGATTGCCGATTCCGAGATAAAAACAGCTTGGACGATTGGTATGACAAGCAGGGCCATGTTGACGCACCAGAAATAAAATGCTGTCACCATCACAATCGAGTCTGGCTTCAACCAAAAATTGCCGATGTCCTGAACTTTCACCTTTACGCCATAAACATTGACGTGAACGAGACCAATAGCAAACATGTTGCTGGGTTAGTGTTTCTGTTAGGGCTTCGGCATTAACCCAAGCCAGCATCAGTACTTCTTTGCTGCTACTATCTTGTGTGATTGCAGGAATGAGCCCATCTTGATTCCATTTGATCTGAGAAAATACATTATCAAAATCAAATTTTTGCCCTATGAAACCCTGTTCCATATGTTTAAAAATACATGCGTCTACCATTGCCATGAACCTTGAGCAACTGCATCATGCGCATGTAAGCTTTCTGCATGAATGACTTTGAAATTGAAGCCATTTATATATTTATGATGAATAAATGTGCTGTATAAACGTCTTAAAGCATCTTCACAAAACATTAGATTTTGTCCATTAGCGATTGCAAAAGCTTGCTCATCGATGCGTTTAACTGCCGTTTGAACAGGTGTCATGAGGGCTTGTTCCGCCTGATTAATAAATAAAATCAGTGGAATATGCTTAATGTCTTGGTTTAGTTTAAATTTCAGAATGGCAAAACTTCTTTGACTGTGTGGTGTTGCAGCAATCGCATCAGTGGTGCTTAACCAATTCAAAATTTCTTGTTGATCTAGCTGTATCTCTTGGTTTTGTAATGCAGCGTTAAAGCGTTGCTGAATAATATTGCGTGATAGTGCAGCGGAGCATGGGCAAGTAGATGAATAAGGAATTTCAACTTTTAACTCGGCGGTAAATTGATTTTTGATTAGCTGACAGGTCAACACAAAAGGGTAGCTTTTCCAGCCTGATAACTTACTGATTAGCGCAGGGCGTTCGATATAAAGTTCACTATGGATCTCAATTTTTGCATTCGTTGATAATCCAGTATGGCTCGCTAAAAAATCTTCTAGGGCAAATTTAATATCAAGCAAGTTTAGGTTTTTGATGTTGCTCAATTCTAAAAGGCGCGTGTATAAACGAGACATATGAATGCCTTTGACCAAAGGATCATCCAAGCTGACGTAGGCATTTATTTGGCTTTGGCATTGGGTCTGTTCTATATAAAGTGGCAGTGCAATGTTCTCCATGCCAACCCAATCTAAAGCATGGTTATGGTCTTTTGGTTGTATTGATTCAGCGGAAATATCTGGGAGTAGTGCAAGATTCATTTGTAAAGAGTGCTTAAGTTGTAATGCATATTGTTATGTTATAACATAACAATATGCATCGGCAAGTTCGGTGCGTGTCAAAATTATTGTCCACGTATAACCGAGTAAAAATGAATAGAGCTTGTATTTTTGGACTGAGTTTGTGTTTATCCGCTTGTCATCAAGCGAGTGTTTATTCGACACAAAAAACGCGTACAAGTCAGCAGTTGCAGCGATCAGACATTCAACAACAAAGGATTTATAAAACTCAAAAAGCTATTTCACCAAGTTATTTAATTTGGAGAAATGCGCCTTTACATCAACAGCAAATCTATAAATATAAGCATTTCTTAAAAAGCCAAGGGTTGAATTTATATATTCCTGATGCCGAATTTTTTCAGACAGCGAGGGATTGGCAAAAATGTAACTATCCAGAATATGAGGTTCCGCCACAGGAACTTTGGAACAACATCATTCCAACGTTAAATATTCTTCATCAGTTGGTTGATCGAAAGATCGTGACTGATTTTTCAGTCACTTCGGTGTATCGAAGTTATGCATTAAATCAATGTGCTGGCGGAGCAGGTTCATCAAAGCATGTGTTCAATGCTGCATTGGATTTTCGTATTGGTGCTGAAAATCCAGATATTGCAGAGCAACAGTCTATTCAAGAAACAAAAGCAAAGTTATGCCAGTTTTGGCTTGATCATGGTGAAGCGCTAAGCATGGGCTTAGGCGTGTATGAGTCAGGCCAAATTCATATTGATAGTGCAGGTTATCGGACGTGGGGTGTAGATCATCGCTACACCTCATCGCCTTGCATGAAAGACTCTTTAAATCATCAGCATCAATCGCCAGCTTAAAACGGTGTATGGCTCAGCAATCAATATGAGTCAATTTAATGATGCTGGTGGATGCATTGATTTACCAAAACGAAATCTAATCCCGTTAAAAAGTGAGAAAGCCAATGAATCATTCTTTAGCCGCTCCCGAAAAACTACCAGTAACAGTGCTTTCTGGTTTTTTAGGTGCAGGTAAAACGACTTTATTGAACCATATTTTGAATAATCGTGAAGGTAGAAAAATTGCGGTAATCGTCAATGATATGTCTGATGTCAATATTGATGCTGCATTGGTCAGAGATGGAGGAGCAGAGCTATCCCGAACAGATGAAAAGCTGGTAGAAATGAGCAATGGCTGTATTTGCTGTACTTTAAGAGAGGATCTTTTGATTGAAGTACGCCGTTTAGCGCAAGATCATCGCTTTGATCAACTGGTGATTGAGTCTACAGGGATTTCAGAACCATTGCCTGTTGCTGAAACATTTACATTTGAAGATGAAAATGGTGTTTCACTCAATGAGTTCGCGCGCTTGGATACTATGGTGACAGTGGTAGATGCCTTTAACTTTTTAAAAGACTATAGCTCAATCGATAGTTTACAAATGCGTGGCGAGTCATTGGGTGAAGAGGACCAACGAAATGTCGTTGATCTATTGATTGATCAAATCGAATTTTGTGATGTGATTATATTAAATAAAGTTGATCTGATTAATGAAGATGAAAAACAAAAGCTGTTTGGAATACTACATTCATTGAATCCACGGGCAAAAATAGAAGTCTCCGAGTTTGGCCAAGTAAATTTAGATCGCGTTTTAAATACTAATTTATTTGATTTTAATGCGGCTGCCCAAGCGCCGGGTTGGCTCAAAGAGCTACGCGGTGAACATACACCTGAAACAGAGGAGTATGGAATCCAAAGCTTTGTGTATCGGGCGAGAAGACCTTTTCATCCGCAGCGTTTTTTTGATTTTATCAACTCAGAATGGAAAGGGGTAATCCGTTCAAAAGGATTTTTCTGGTTAGCATCTGAGCCTGAGTTTGCAGGTTCTTGGTCTCAAGCTGGAGCGATGGCTCGGCATGGTGTCGCAGGTTATTGGTGGGCTGCCGTGCCAGACGAACATTGGCCTGAAGACCCGCAGAGTCGAGAAGCGATTCAGAAAAATTGGAATGATCAGACAGGTGATGCGAGACAAGAAATTGTTTTAATCGGTATGGAAATGGATCAAGAGGATTTGATACGACGATTTGATGCTTGTTTGCTGGATGACAATGAAATGTTGCTGGGCGTAGAAACTTGGCAGAATTTTGAGAATCCATTTCACGGTTGGACAGATATGATTGTGAATTAAGATATTTTTAATACCTAGGCATTTTATTAATTATTGTAGAAACATTCTAAAATCAAAGTTTGGAATGTTTCTGTCCACCATTTTCCGACAAATTAACCTTTTGAGGGATATTCTCGTCAAATCTTTCTGTGATCATTAATTTTAATATATATTAAAATAATTTTACTAAACATCTGTTTTATCTATTAAAAATTGAGTATCTGAATTATAAAATATAGTTTCATCTCGATGGGGTTGTGTAATATTTAGTAGCTAAGTCAAATATTAAAAAAACAAACTGTACAATAAAAATTCACTCTTTTTTCACTTATTCACCTCTAAGTTCAAACGTGTAGTAATTCAAATAAATTAATTTTCCTTAGTTCAAGTTGAAAGCAAAGGAGCAACTATGACTCTATTATTGATATTGCTTAGCTTGTTGATTCAGTTTGTAATGTTGTGGGCTGTATTTTATTTCGAACTCAATCGAACAATTGGTAGTATTGTTTCCATCGTTATCGCTATTTTATGTAGTGTATTGATCACGCCGTGGAGTTTATTAGTCGGGCTGCCGATTATTTTAATGAGTGTGATTTTATTAATCCCCGCGTTGCGTGAAGCACTGATTAGTCGACCTGCGTTTGATGTGTTATCCAAAGCCATGCCGAGCATGAGTAGCACTGAAAGAGAAGCTTTGGATGCGGGTACTAGTTGGTGGGAAAAAGAGTTATTTATGGGGGCACCAGACTGGCACAAGTTTGATGAATATCCCTATCCAAAACTTTCTGAAGAAGAACAATCCTTTTTAGATAATGAAGTACAACAACTGTGTTCAATGCTGGATGAATGGAAAATTCATCATCAAGATAAAGATTTACCGCCAGAAGTTTGGCAATTTATTAAAGACAACGGCTTTTTAGGCTTAATTATTCCAAAGTCATTTGGTGGTAAAGAGTTTACGCCTTTTGCACAAAGTCGCATTATGAGCAAAATTGCATCACGCTCTTTAACTGCTGCTGTGAGTTGTATGGTGCCGAACTCATTAGGGCCAGGTGAGTTGTTATTGCACTATGGAACAACCGAACAAAAGCAACGCTATTTGCCGGGTTTGGCAGATGGAACGGAGATTCCGTGCTTTGGTTTAACCAGCCCAGAAGCGGGTTCGGATGCAGGGGCAATCCCTGATACAGGCGTCGTCTGTTACGGGAACTATCAAGGTCAAGAGGTCCTTGGTTTGAAAATGAATTTCTCGAAACGCTGGATTACGCTTGCGCCTATCGCGACGGTGATTGGTTTGGCATTCAAACTTTATGATCCTGATGGCTTATTGGGTGATAAAAGTAAATATGAATATGGCATTACCTGTGCATTGATTCCATCAAGCCACGAAGGTATCAAAATTGGCGCTCGACATAATCCGGGCGCACCGTTCATGAATGGTACAGTTGAAGGTAATGATGTTTTCATTCCGATTGATTGGATTATTGGTGGACAGGAGAATGCGGGTAAAGGTTGGCGCATGTTGATGGAGTGTCTCGGTGTTGGTCGTGGGATTTCATTACCAGCCTTGGCGACTGCTGCGGGTGAGATGAGTTATCTGCTAGTCGGCGCATTTGCGAGTGTAAGACAGCAGTTCAAAGTATCAGTTGGACATTTTGAAGGTGTACAAGAAGCGACCAGTGATATTGCAAGTGATGCTTATATGTTGGAAGCATTTAGATATTTAGTCACTTGTGGTTTGAATCAAGGTGGTACGCCTGCAGTAATGACAGCAATGGCAAAATACTATGCCACTGAAACCATGAGGAAAGTCATTAATCATGGTATGGATGTCGTCGGAGGACGTGCGATTCAACTTGGCCCACGTAATTTCCTTGCATTAACTTATCAATCGATTCCTGTTGCAATCACTGTTGAGGGTGCAAATATTTTAACGCGCTCATTGATGATTTTTGGTCAGGGTTCAATGCGTTGTCATCCTTATCTATTTGAAGAGTTACAATTACTACAATCTGAAAATAAGCAAGCGGCTTTGAAACAGTTCAATCCTTTATTATTTAAACATCTTGCTTACACTTTTAATCGTGCAGCAAAAGCAGTTGCTTTTGGTTTTACGGGTGGTTCAGATCAAGCGTCGAAACAAGCAGATGATTTTTCTAAACCCTACTATGCCTTGATTAATCGTTTGAGTGCAGACTTTGCCTTAACTGCGGATATGGCACTTGGACTTTTAGCAGGTGATTTAAAGCGTAAAGAGATGCTGTCTGGGCGTTTAGCAGATATTCATGCACATTTATTTATTGCGACTGCAATTTTAAAATTCTATGAGCATGGTCAGCGTACTGATGCTGAAAAGAAACATGCAGAGCTTGCATTAAATAAAGCACTCTACAATGTACAAGAAGCCTTTTATGGTTTCTACGAAAACTTCCCTGTGAAGATTGCAGCATGGTTAGTGAAATTGATTTGTTTCCCATTTGGTCGCCCGATTGATAAGCCATCTGATCAGCTCAAACAAGAAGTTGCACAGTTATTGCTGCGTGAAAATCCGTTTAGAGCAGACTTGAAGAAGCATGTCTATTACACAACCGAAGCAGATGATGTGATGGGGCGTATGGAGTCGACTTTCCAAATGCTGCTTGAAGTGCAACCGTTATGGGATAAGTTCAAAAAAGCCGAATCTAAAGATCAGTTCAAAGGCTTAGTGTTTGAAGAGCGTGTTGCAAATGCCGTCGAGCTTGGATTTATCACTAGCACTGAAGCTGAGCAAATCTTGCAATATAATGTGAAGCGTTATGACAGTATGCTCACCGATATTTTTGATGAGCATCTGGAACATGATTTACCACTTGAGAATCCACATTTGAAAAGTTGATTGAAGTGGAAACTAAAAAGCGAGTCATTTGGTATGGCTCGCTTTTTTATTCATAAATTAAACTTTTTCCGATAGCGCCAAAGTGTAGTACGGCTCATATCCAAGGCTTTAGCCACTTGATTAAGATCATAATCATATTTGATTAACATCTTACGAATCATATCTTTATTGATTTTATCTGAACTATGCATATGTTCGGTTGTGTGTATCATCAAATCAGACGGTATGTGTGGATTATCAATAATCTCATCTGGCAAATCACAAAGCTCAATTTCAGGTTTTTCATTTGCCATCGTAATGGCATAGAGCAGGGTATTTTTTAATTCACGCACATTCCCCGGCCAGTCGTAATCAATCAAGGCATTTAGTGCATCATTTGATAGTGAGGGAGTATGCTGAAAAATGGTTTGCTGCTCGCTTAAAATGAAGTTTGCAATCAGTGGAATATCTTCTTTTCGATCACGTAACGGTGGAACAAAAATGGGAATAACACGCAGGCGATAAAGCAAGTCTTGACGGAAACGGCCAAGTTTGGCTTCTTCTCTTAACGCGCGATGCGTCGCGGTAATAATGCGGACATTGGCTTTAATTGATTTCTCACCACCTAGGGGAGTGAATTCTCCAGTTTCAAGTACACGTAGCAGTTTTGCTTGTAACTCTAAGGGAATTTCAGCAATTTCATCTAAAAAAAGTGTTCCGCCAGCTGCACGCTCAAATACACCTTTATGCTCTCGAATTGCGCCTGTAAAAGCACCTTTGACATGCCCAAATAATTCGCTTTCCAAGATATTCGCGTTCAAAGCAGCACAGTTAATCGCAATAAACACTTTATTCTTTCTTTGGCTATAGTCATGTATGGCCTGAGCAACCAGCTCTTTACCGCTTCCAGATTCACCACGAACCAATACAGGGAATTCAGTGATTGCAACGCGTTGGATAATTGAAAACATACGTTGCATTTCAGGTGATTGGCTATGAAATGTTTCCGATAAACTTTGAATGCTTTGCTTTGGCAGTGTTGTTTCAATCTGTTGCAATAGCTGAACTACGAATAATGTTCCAGTGAAATTTTGATCTGAAACATGAATGTTATATCGATGACAGAACAATTCGCTTGAGCCATTTGCAGATTTAAAATTAAATTTTCCAGTATCTAATGCGTTATTCAATATTTGCTGTTTGCTTAACGCTGAGATCGAAGGATTAAGCCTTGTTGATTTGAACTCATAAATGATAGTCGAATCAGTGTGATCAACGATAAAAAGGGCACAGTCAGTAATGAGCTGCTGCAAATAACCCAAGAAATTTTCCAAATCAACTTGAGTTTTAAAATCAATGAGTTGAGTCATTATGTTTCATTTTATGTTTCACTGTTTGAATTATTGAAACATGAAATGAAAGAAAAGTGAAACGTAGTCTATTCTGAATTTTAAATATTACTTATTAATATATTGTTTTATTTGAATATAATTAAAAATGCAAAGAGTTGGCATCTTGTTTGCAAAATATGAATATAAGCAAGCAGATTGAGATTGATTCTAATGATATTCCATCAATTTTTCGAAAAAGAAAGTTCTACATATACCTATCTCATTGCATCAGAACAAACGCATGAAGCTGTATTAATTGATCCAGTTGCTTCTGAAATTGAGAGCTATGCGGAAAAGTTAAATGAACATAATTTAACATTGGTATATAGCCTCGATACGCATGTACATGCAGATCATGTCACAGCAGCTAATTTATTAAGAGAAAAATTTGGCTGTAAAACAGTTTTGCATCGTCATTCAGGTGTAGCGTGCGGAGATATTTTTATTACAGATCGTAGTGCTATACGTGTTGGTGAAATCTTAATTGAAGCTCGTTATACACCGGGTCACACCAATGCATGTACCAGTTATGTCGTTGATGACATGATATTCACAGGTGATGCACTGTTAATCGATGGTTGTGGTCGCACCGACTTCCAAGAAGGGAGTGCTGAAACTTTATATGACTCTATTCATCAACAGATTTTCACATTGGCTGATGAAACGATTGTGTATCCGGGACATGACTATAAAGGTCGTTTGTCATCGACCGTTGGGCATGAGCGTTTACATAATGCTCGATTAGGGCAAGGTAAATCTAAACAAGATTTTGTACAGTTTATGACGAATCTCGATTTACCTTATCCGAAAAAGATTGATATTGCTTTACCTGCCAATAAAGCCTGTGGACAAGCATAAGGAACAAATGACATGGAATTAAAGCGAGTTAATCAAGAGTTTTTTGTTTCGGATCAAATCAGCCAGCAAGATATTGCTGAAATAGCGGCAAAGGGTATTCGAACAATTATTTGTAATCGTCCTGATGGTGAAGGTGCTGATCAGCCTAATATCATCGAGATCCAAGAAGCTGCAATTCAACATGGGATTCAATTGGAATATTTACCTGTGGTGAGTGGTCGTGTGACTGATGAACAAGCATTTGAATTCAAAGAACTCTATCAAAAGTCACAAAAGCCACTTTTAGCATTCTGTCGATCTGGTACTCGTTCAATTACTTTGTGGGCGTTGTCACAGGTTGCAGAGCAAAGTCTTGATCAAATGTTATTGCAAGCGAAAGCTCTTGGCTATGATTTGCAGGGTTTGGTGCCTCGTATTCTGAAACAGAATCCTAATCAGTTGAATAATATTCCTACATTTTCTGTGGTGATTGTGGGGGGCGGGGCTGCAGGAATTTCGGTTGCATCGAGTTTACTATCAAGACAGCCAAACCTAGATATTGCGATTATTGATCCAGCAGAGATTCATTATTATCAACCGGGCTGGACGATGGTCGGTGGCGGTATTTTCCCACCTGAAAAAACGGTTCGTACTATGGCGAGTTTGATCCCAAAACAGGTGAATTGGATCAAAGCTGCTGTTGCTGCATTTGACCCAGACAATAAACAGGTTTTATTGGAAGGATGTAAGCCAATTAATTATGAAGCTTTGGTTATTTGCCCCGGATTAAAGTTGAATTGGCATGGTATCGAAGGCTTAGTTGAAACACTGGGTAAAAATGGTGTGACTTCGAATTATCGTTATGATCTTGCACCATATACGTGGCAGTTAGTGAGTAGCATGAAGCAAGGTAAAGCGATTTTCACGCAACCGCCGATGCCAATCAAATGTGCTGGCGCACCGCAGAAAGCCATGTATCTGTCAGCAGATCATTGGCAAAAACAAGGTGTACTCCAAAACATCAATATCGACTTTTATAATACAGGTGGTGTGTTATTTGGTGTGCAAGCGTATGTTCCAGCTTTGATGGAATATATCAAACGCTATAACGCAAATTTGCACTTTAATCATCAGTTAATCAAGGTCGATGGTGTTCAAAAGCGTGCTTGGTTTAAGGTGACTGAAGGAGAGAATAGTTCGGTAATTGAAACTGATTTTGATATGTTGCATGTTGTTCCACCACAACAAGCACCTGATTTTATTCGAGCAAGTAATCTTGTCGATGCTGCGGGTTGGGTGAGCGTAGATCAACATACCTTGCAGCATACAAAATATCCTTACATCTTTGCCTTGGGCGATGTGATGAATGCGCCAAATGCTAAAACTGCTGCTGCTGCCCGTAAGCAAGCGCCTATCGTTGCAGTGAATGTGTTGCAGTACTTAAAAGGCAGTAACCAGTTTGCTCAATATGATGGTTATGGTTCGTGTCCACTTACGGTCGAGCGTGGGAAAATCGTACTTGCAGAGTTTGGCTATGGCGGAAAGTTATTACCAAGTTTTCCAAAATGGTTCTTGGATGGGCAAAAACCAACTCGTATGGCATGGCTATTAAAAGAGCAAATTCTCCCACCTATGTATTGGGATGGCATGTTGAAAGGGCACGAGTGGCTGGTTAAACCAAAACTCTAGCCCACTTCTCAAATCTAAACCCCGTTTCTGCGCTAGCTTTCAATCGAGAGCTAGTGAGGGAAACTCATGCTGAAAAAAGCAATCTATCTCTTATAAGAGGTCTTTTATGGATATGTGGTTATTGGTCTTAGAAGGTCTTGCAATCGGATGCTTACTTGGGCTGACGGGAGCTGGTGGCGGAATCTTGGCTGTTCCTGCGCTTATGGCGAGTCAGGGGTGGACGGTTTCACAAGCTGCGCCTGTGGGATTACTGGCTGTTACACTCTCTGCATTTGTTGGAAGTATTCAGGGCTTATTTAAAAAAATCGTAAGATACCGCGCTGCGATTTGGATTGCTCTGATTAGTATTCCTTCGGCACGCTATGGTGTTCATCTTGCCAATATCATTTCTCCAGTTTGGTTAAGTCTCGCATTTAGCTTGGTTATGTTGATCGTCGCTTATCGTATCTTTTTTAACAAAGTAAATGATTTAGAAGACCCGCCATGTAAGGTGAATCATAGTACAGGCAAGCTAATTTGGAATGTGAAAACTGCTTCAGTTTTAGGTTTGATCGGTGTAATAGCTGGCTTGCTCACAGGTCTACTTGGTGTTGGTGGGGGCTTTGTGATCGTACCTGCTCTTAGAAAAGCAACTGATCTAGACATGCGTAGTATAGTTGCGACATCCTTGATGATTATCTTCTTAATCGGCGGTGTTAGTATTTCAATTCATGTACTTGATGGCTTTCAATATCCGCTGATTGTGACTTTAAGTTTTGTGCTGGCATGTATCGTAGGGATGTTAGTAGGCAGAAGATTAATTAGCATGATTGATCTTAAAACGGTACAGAAAATTTTTGCTACGGTTGTGATCAGTGTTGCTGCTTACCTGATGTGGACCAGTCTAGCGACCTTGATTGCAACTCAAATTGCTTAGCTTTTATCGCCAGTAATTGAAAACAAATAAAAAAATAAAGCCTAGCTGACGTGAGTTAGGCTTTACTCATTACTACATTTAAATTTATGTTTATTTTGCATTTTTATATTATGATGAAGCACAAGTGACAGACTTGATCGGTTCAAGCTTCACATAAATTTCATATCATTTTTATTAACATGATAACGATAAAAAAATAATGGGTCAGGAAGAATCAATGTTTAAATTTCTTCTGCGATGGGTAGATAGTTGGTCCTTCAAGCAAACTTTAGAGACAAATGAATCTGACATTTCACATCACGTAAAAGACACTCAAATTCAATGGTTGAGAATCATACCGTTTATTTTATTGCATCTGGCATGTCTTGCTGTGTTTTGGGTTGGAGTTTCTTGGTTTGCTGTCATGTTCATGCTGATGTTCTATTTCATCAGGATGTTTGCAATTACTGCTTTTTTTCATCGTTATCTATCGCACAAAACATTTCAAACCTCTCGACCTTTTCAGTTTTTGTTTATTTTAATTGGAACAATGAGTGCCCAACGAGGGCCTTTGTGGTGGGCTGCGCATCATCGCTATCATCATCGTTTTACGGATACTGAACATGATCCCCATTCATCTCATCATGGCTTTTGGTATAGCCATGTGGGTTGGTTTTTAAATGAACAGAATTTCTCGACACGAAAAGAAGTCATCAAAGATTGGCTCAAGTTTCCTGAAATTGTTTGGCTCGATCGTTTCAGTTTACCTGTGGTATTGTTCACTGCCTTAGCAATCTATTTATTTGGAAATTGGCTGAATGTTGCTTATCCCAATTTAGGAACGTCAGGACCTCAGTTACTAGTTTGGGGATTTGTAATTTCGACAGTGTTACTGATTCACGCGACCTTATGCATCAATTCTTTGGCCCATTTATATGGGCGGCGCGATTTCGAAACCAAAGATAACAGTAGAAATAATCTATTCCTTTCAATTATCACCTTAGGTGAGGGTTGGCATAATAACCATCACTATTATGCAGGGAGTACCCGTCAAGGCTTCTTTTGGTGGCAAATTGATGTTACATATTATCTATTAAAAATAATGTCTTACACAGGTTTGGTCTGGGGAATAAAACCTGTACCACAACGTATTTACACAGAATATCACCAACAACGTGAAAGCATAAAAATCCACACAACTAAAGTTCAAAGTCGGGAGTCTTCATGAAAATTGCAATTGTAGGCTCTGGTATTTCTGGAATGTATGCGGCATGGAAATTGTCTAAACATCATCAAATTACTGTCTTTGAAAAAGAAAATTACTTTGGTGGGCATACTGATACGCATGATTTATGGATTGATCATCAGAAAGTTGCTGTTGATAGTGGTTTCATTGTGTTTAATGAATATAACTATCCTCTATTTACTGAAATGCTAAATCAATTAGGTGTTGAAGCTCAAAATAGTGATATGAGTTTTTCAGTCAATAATTTAGTGACTGGTCTGCAATATAACCCTTCAAAGAAATGGTCATTATTGACCCGACCACAGAATTTTATAAATCCAAATTTTCGAATCATGTTGTCTGATTTGATGCGTTTTTATCAAGAAAACAAAGACATTGATGTGGCTGCTTATGAACCACATTTGACCATTGAAGATTATTTGAATCGTAATGATTATTCACAAGTTTTTAGAGAAGAACATCTTTATCCAATGTGTGGTGCGCTGTGGTCTAGCCCAGTTGAGCAGGTTGGAAAAATTCCTTATAAATTTGTGGTGAGTTTTTTTCAACATCATCGAATGTTGCAGTTAAAAGAACGTCCACAATGGCAAACTGTGAAGGGTGGTTCAGCAAGTTATATTCAAGCCATTCAAGCACAAAGCCCATCCATCCAGTGGAAGCATGGTGCAGTTAAACAAGTCCTTCGAACAGAAGATTCGGTGACGATTGTATCAGCGCAAGAAGAAGAGGAATTTGATTGGGTGATTTTTGCTAGTCATGCCGATGATACTTTGAAACTCATTCATCAGCCGAGTGCGGCAGAGCAAGAGATTCTCGGTTGCTTTGATTATCAAGATAATAAAATGGTGGTGCATTGCGATACTTCGATTATGCCGAAACGTAAATCGCAATGGGCAAGTTGGCATGTGCATGTCACTGCTTTAGATGCTACTAAGAAAAATAGCAATAACGATCAAATTCACTATGGTTTTACCTATTGGATGAATAATTTGCAAAATTTAGCGTGTAAGACACAGATTTTTGCAACACTCAATCCTAATATGCCGATCTCAAGAGGAAAAGTGTACGTAGAACGCCATTATCGTCATCCAGTATTTGATAAAAAAGCGATAGCCGCACAATCAGAGTGGTCTGAAATTAATGGCAGAAATCGTAGCTCTTTTTGTGGTGCTTATTGGGGCTGGGGGTTTCATGAGGATGGAGCGAGAAGTGCTGAACGTGTTGTCGCACAAATCTTAGAGATGGTAGAGCAATTGGAGGTGGCATAATGCATCAACCTTCGCTTGCGATTGCAAAAGCGCATATTCGTCATCGCCGTTTTTTTCCTAAAGCACATGATTTTAAGTCATGTCTGAGCTATTTATATTTTGATCCTGATCAAGTTGAACAACATTTTAAAGAATCTAAACTAAGTTCAACCAAAGCTTGGAATGTTTTAATACTAAATGAGGATGATTTTTTAAAAGGCTACACGGGAAATATGCGGGAAAAAATCAAAAAAATAATTTTGCAGCAAAACGATACGATTTTATCGGCGCAATCTCATATTCGAGTATTGGCATTACCCAGAACCTTAGGTTTTCGCTTTAACTCCGTGGTTTTTTATTTCGTTTTTAATGCTCGTTATGAACCACAATTTATTTTAAGTGAAATCACTAATACGCCGTGGAATGAAACAAAAGTGTATGTGCATGATTGTCAGCAAAAATCTATTGATCATCAGCAATATCAGGGTTTTCAGTTTGATTTTGAAAAGGCATTTCATGTCTCTCCATTTATGCCGATGGATATTCAATATAAATGGAAATTTAATTTTTCAGATCAGCAAAATGTGATTTATATGCAGCTTTATCAGTCTCAAAAGCTGATTTTTGATGCAACGATGCTCTATGAGCTAGAGGACATCACAGTTCCTTCACAACTAAATCGCTATGCTATTCATCATGTCTTTGAACCTTTTAAGATGTTGGCTTCGATTTATATACAAGCTTTTAATCTATGGCGAAAGAAGGTTCCATTTTATCGTCACCCTAAAAAAGATAAGGACTTAGAAGAAAATGATGAAAACGCTTATTTTCGGTGAACAGGATTCATTGCCGTTTGTTTTAAAAAGTCTGATGAAGCTCCGTCATGGCCAAATTCATTTTCGTGGAGAATGGAATGGTTCTGTCGGTGAGGTATCTGATTTAGAAGCAACGATAGATATTCATAATAAAGATCTAATCGAACTGATTTTTAAAAACGGTGTTCTAGGTGCAGCTGAAGGCTATATTCGAGGCTATTGGAGCAGTGAACAGTTGGTCGAGCTGATCCAAATCTTGGCACGCAATCGTCATGTTTTAGACAAAATAAATCAAAACGTTATTTCTCAAGCCAGCCAAATGATTCTTAAAGCTTGGTATAAAACTAGAAAGAATTCATTAACGGGTAGTCGTAAAAATATCGCGGAACACTATGACTTAAGCAATGATTTTTTTAAATTGTTTCTTGATTCTTCGATGATGTACTCCAGTGCAGTCTATAAAAATAAAGATATGACATTGGAACAAGCATCTGATTATAAAAAAGAACTTATTTGTCAGAAACTTCAATTAAAACCGATGGATCATTTGGTAGAAATTGGGAGTGGTTGGGGCGGTTTTGCAATTTATGCAGCTCAACATTATGGCTGTAAAGTGACGACGATTACTATTTCGCAAGCACAATTTGACGAAGCGACTCAGCGTATTGCAGCGGCGGGATTAGGCCATCGCGTTGAAGTTCAGTTAAAAGATTACCGTTTATTAGAAGGTCAGTTTGACAAGCTAGTTTCCATTGAAATGATCGAAGCAGTAGGCGAGCAATATTTATCAACTTACTTCAACAAGTGCCGATCATTGTTAAAACCAAATGGTTTGGGCTTAATTCAAGCCATCACTATCGAAGATGCTCGTTATAAGAAAGCACTTAACACGGTGGACTATATTAAGCGCTATATTTTCCCTGGTAGTTTTATTCCTTGTATTAGCGTGCTCACACAAGCTGCTTCTGAGCAGGGATTACGTTTAAAACATCTTGAAGATATTGGTTTGAGTTATGCAGAAACCATTCATCAATGGCGTGAGCGTTTTTTAGAAGCAAAATCGCAGGTTTTAGCTTTAGGTTTTGATGAGAATTTCATTCGTATGTGGGATTTTTATCTTTGTTATTGCGAAGGTGGCTTCAAAGAAGGCGTGATCAGTGATGTACACCTATTATTTGAAGCAAGCCCTTATTAATTATAGATAAACTTTAGACATCAAGGAGGCAGTTATGATATGGCAATTGTTTTTACTTGATGTGGTGGTGATGTGCTTATGCTGGTTATGGGCAACAAAGAATCATCGTGCTGGCATTGTTGATGTGGCATGGAGTTTTTGTATTGCGCTCAATATTTTCATTACCGCTTTATGGGTTGAGCTAGCACCGATACAAATTAGATTATTTATTGGTATTTTTAGCTCGATTTGGTTTCTGAGATTGAGCTGGCATTTATTGCGTCGTTATTTGGCTGAGGATGAGGAAGATCGTCGCTATGCCAACATGCGCCGAGCGATGGGAAAATATCAGCATTTGGGCTTTTTTACTTTTTTTATGTTCCAAGCAGGTTTAGCTATTTTATTTAGCATTCCGATGTGGAGCTTGTTGAATGTGCCTGAAGCTGCTTGGACTGTCGAAACGAATGATTATGTGATTATCGCTGGCATGATCATGATGATTGCATTTGTTGGTGAAGTGATTGCAGATCAACAGCTATATAGATTTAAGCAAAATCCAAGCAATCATGGCAAAACCATGGATCAAGGATTATGGAGATACTCACGGCATCCAAATTATTTTTTTGAATGGATGCATTGGTTTGCTTATCCGATCTTAGGTTTAGCAGCTGGATTATATAGTTTATGGATTTATCCATTATTGATGTGGTTATTTTTGTACTACATCACAGGTATTCCATTCAGTGAACAACAAGCATTAAAAAATCGTGGAAAAAATTATTCCGATTATCAAAAACGAACTTCTATGTTTATTCCGTGGAAGCCCAAACAGTAGGTACGCTCATGGACTTTATTATTCATAAATCATTAAAACTTGTAGAAAGCGGTTTGGTGCCAGATCAAGCGATTCGTGCAGCCATACGCGCCTTGAGTAAAAAACGCCTCATTCAGGAAGGACGCTATGATCCTGAACAAGGTGCTCAGCGCTATATGGATGTGCTCAACATGCTGAAGCACAGTGAAATTGCCATCGAAACTGACAAAGCCAATGAACAGCACTATGAACTGCCAACGGCTTTTTTTCAGGCTGTTCTAGGAAAGCGACTAAAGTATAGCGCCTGCTTTTTCCCACATGACAAAACATCACTAGATGAAGCTGAGGAGTTTGCACTCAGAATCTATAGTGATCGTGCTCAATTAAATGATGGTCAATCGATTCTAGAGCTTGGTTGTGGCTGGGGTTCATTGACATTATGGATGGCTGAGCAATATCCCAACGCAAAAATAACCGCAGTGTCTAATTCAGCTACGCAACGTCAGCACATTTTGGCGCAAGCTGAAAAACGTGGTTTGAATAATATTGATGTGTTGACCTGTGACGTGAATGTACTGGAGTTACAGGAAAATTCTTTCGATCGGGTCGTTTCGGTTGAAATGTTTGAGCATGTCAGAAACTATCAACGGCTATTTGCCAAAATACAATCTTGGTTAAAAGCAGATGGCTTATTATGGTGTCATATTTTTTGCCATCGCTTCCTACATTATCCATTTGAAATAAAAAGTGAATATGACTGGATGTCACGCTATTTCTTTACAGGTGGATTAATGCCTGCGACGTCAACTTTTTTGCATTTTCAGGAGCATTTAGAGCTTGAACGGCATTGGCAGTGGTCAGGCACACATTATGAAAAAACAGCGAATGCTTGGTTGGAAAATATGGATCGAAACAGTGAGCAATTAAAACCATTGTTTGAACAAGTCTATGGCCAAGATGCTGAAGCATGGTGGCAACGTTGGCGTATTTTCTTTATGGCTTGTGCTGAATTGTTTGGTTTTGAACAAGGACAAGAGTGGGTCGTTGGACACTTCCTGTTCAAAAAGAAAACAGTATAATTAAAAATAGATTCTATTGAACGGTCAACCTATGTTGAAAAGCAAAAATAATGAGGCAAGTACACATCCACTCACGGAGATGTTTAATCGTCATTATTGGCTGCAAATTGGGTTGATCGCACTTTCAATTATCATCGGTATTGCTTGTAGTGCATGGGTAATCAAAGGTTCGTTACTTAAAACTGCACTTGAGCAAGAGATGGAACATTATTGGATGCGAGTTGATCGCAATCCAAATGCAGATTTACCAGATACCAAAAATCTGTATGGTTATCGTTGGGAAACTCAAACCCCACCACCAGCATTTAAAAATCAAGTCTTACAACAGGGCGTACACCGAATTTTTGTCGATGGTAAAGAACGGATGACGGTTTACGGAGAGCGAAAAGGGCAGCATGTGCTGCTGGTGTTCGGCGAAAGTAATGTCAATAAAATCGTCTGGATGTTTGGTCTTGCACCACTCATGTTTAGTTTGATTGTTCTATACAGTTTTTTATGGTGGTCGAATCGCAGAGCGCGTCGCTATTTTTCTCCGATCACACGTTTGGCAAATGCTTTAGAACATATTGATTGGGCGCATCAAAACAAAGAAGCCTCGCCATTTTTAGGTATAAATACCAATGGTAATATGGAGGCTGAGTATTTAAAACAGGCTTTAGAAAAATATCATCAAGTGCTGAGCGAGTTTATCAATCGTGAAAGAGAGTTTACAGGTGACGTGAGTCATGAATTACGTACACCTTTAACCATTCTCAAAGGCAATGTGCAGCTTTGTCAGGCACGATATGGCAATGATAAATCATTGAATCGTATTTCAAATACCATTGAAGATATGCAGCTTTTGGTTGACACCTTATTAGCAATTGCTAGAAATACCACCAATACGCTGACTACTGAACAGATGCTACTGTCGAGTATTATTCAAGATTTAGTCAATGACTTAGAGCCAGTCAGTCAAACCAAAGGAATGGAAATCAAGGTGCAATATGACCCACATGAGTTTCCGCGATTGATTCATCCTTCGATGACTAAAATGGTTTTAAGTAATATCCTACGAAATGCATTGAATTATTCTCAAGGTACAGATATTCATATCATTCAACGCAAGAACAGTATTGTGATCGCAGATAATGGGATTGGCATTACTATGCCGAATGATTCTAAGGTTCAGGAACTAAGCAGCTCTCAATTGCAGCTGACGGCAAAAGGTCATGGAATAGGATTACAACTGGTACAAAAACTCTGTACGCAGTTAGGGTGGAGAGTCGAACTATTTGATCGACAATATTATTTAACCACACATCCACATCTACAACTTGACAATACAACGGGTCTTATCGTGGTTGTGTATCTCAATTAATGCGCTTCAGCATCGAAAGCAACTTTAAGCCCAACACCTGAAATGGTGTGAATTAACTTTTCTTCAAAAGGTTTATCGACCATTTTTCTTAAATTATAAATATGGCTGCGTAACGCATCACTTTCAGGTTCTTCATCCCCCCAGAGTTCGATAATAATTTCTTGTTTTGTAATGACTTTGGGTGAGTTTCTCATCAAGATTTTAAGTAGTTTGAATTGAATACGCGGTAATTCTATCGCTTGACCCGCACGAGTGACAGTTTGAGTTGAACTGTCTAGAATGAGATCATGAATTTGGATTTTACTGGATGATACTTCGCCCAATGAACGTTTGATCAATGCTTTGACACGCATTACAAGCTCATTAAAATCAAAAGGTTTGACTAAATAATCATCTGTTCCAGCAGTAAAGCCCTTTAATTTGTCATCCAAGGTATCTCGTGCAGTGAGCATTAAAATAGGAATGTCTTTACCTTGATCCGTTCTGAGCCATTCGCATAAATCATATCCAGAACCATCAGGTAGATTAATATCAAGTAATAGGAGATGGTAGGGCTGAGTTTTTAGAAAATTACGTGCTGCATCTAAATTACGTGCATGATCAATGACGAAACCATGTTCCTCTAAAAATTCGCAAACCGTAGCGGCAAGTTCGTAATGGTCTTCGACCATAAGAATAAATTGATTGCTCATAATCGTTTGATCAAGTTATTGATTTAGTAGTTGTTGCTTTAATTTAGCATTAAATGGAGAACTACCAAACCATATTTTAAAGTATTGATTGGCTTGTTGATCGGTAATTGAACCTAATGGTTTTTGGTTGAGAGAAAGACTTAATGTTTTATTGAGCTGATTATAATTTAATGAATATAAATCACCTTTTTTTACAGGCTTATATAATTCAGTAATTTGATTTAGAACGGAATTATTAGAAAAATTGGTCACATTCTTTTTCAGGAAATGTGTTGCAGCCCGTTTAAATGCCCATTCTGGAATATTCTGAGTATAAGTGAAATCTAGGCGAATATTTTGATTTTCCCAATTTTGATGGCAGTTCTCTGCATAATAACTGACGGAACCCACATTTTTACTCGTTGCTAATAGTGGAGCTGTTTTGCAGATTTGAATATTTGCATGTGCAAATTTAATCGGTATGAGAACAAATAAAATACTTAACCTAGTCATTATCGAAATTAAACGAGTATTCATTCACCACCTCAATATTTGCTGCCTATTTGGTTATAGCTGTTTTAATCTTCAAAATTAATAGGTATAGAAATTTAAATTACGTTCTAATTTTTGAATTTCATGACGTGCATAGCCTAAATTCGTATGCTCACGATCTAAAACCGCATATAAAAACAGGCCATGGTTGGTTTCTAGCGGAGTAATGATGTGATACTGATTGTCAGTACTCATCAAAACACTTTCTAGAAAATCATTAGGATCAATTTCATTCATTAATTGCTTTTGGTAATTAAATAAATTTGCACCTTCAGCAGCGGCAAGATCGATATTAAAGAACTCATCACCAATGGTTTCTAAAATAGAACCATCGAAGGTATCGACCAAAGCTAAAACAATTAAACCTTCAATTTTATTTAATCGTTTTAATAATGAATGATTGTCCATAATTTATTCTGCACTTTTTTGTGGCTGAATTTTATACTATTTTTTGAACGGCAAGGTCAAAGAATAGCCACTTCCGACATATGGCAGTGAGCGATATAAACCATTTGCAGGATCCCAAAAATCTTGTTGAAAGATAATTAGTTTTTGCTCATTAATTTTGATTTGGCTAATACCATACGAAGACATGGTTTTTGTCCGACCAAACATTTTAAAGTCATAGACCATGTGCCAATGGATATATGCAGAGTCTTGTTTATGAGTCGCACTTATTAATGTCACGGACACATTACTGACGTGTTCATTCATACCTTCGAAATGTTTGATGAGATCCTGTTTATTTGAGAATTGGGAAAGTGTGTCATTGATAAATAATTGATCTGCATAAAGTTGACTGGCGTTTTTGACAAAATTTTCAGTTCCCATCGTATTGAAAGCTGCAACAAAGTTTTGACCAATTTTTTGAGCTTGTTGATCATCTAACATGATTCCCGTAATTTCTTTCTTAGCTTTTTCATAATCAGCGGTGTAACTCGGTACACTTTTACAAGCAGCCAAAGAAAGTAAGGTCAGTGTCGAGACTGCGAGCGTTCTGAGCAATTTCATGTTGATGATCTCATTCCATTTTAGATTTATCTTAAAAGTTGAAATGTGAATGTGATGTGAACTGCTTTTTGAGATACATACAAAAATAAAGCCACTAAATTGTGGCTTTATTTCGATGGACAGGAAAAGCTTATTTTTTGCCTTTCTTGGTTTTTAGGTATTCTTGGTAGGATTCTTCAGCAAAGCGTCTTAAAGAATCACCAATCGCTGCATATTGATATTCATTTAAGTTTGCTAAGGATGCGCGAGCTGAAGGGTGCAGAACGCCGAAACCTGATCCAGGAAGTAAAACCACACCTGTTTCATCAGCTACACGGAATAATAGCTCGGTCGGATTTTTATTTTTCATGACCCAATCTGCAAACTCATCACCATATAACGTGCGAGACGTATTTTCCAGATTTACTAAAGTATAGTAATCAACGGCATTTGGATCTTGAGGAACTTCCACACCAAGTTGTCGATACAGCGCAGCATCACGTTCACGTACAACAGATTTAACGGCTTTCTTATAACTTTGACGTGAATCCATCATATTGAATAATGCAAATAGCACCATTTGGACTTGTTGCGGTGTCGATAAGCCTGCCGTGTGGTTCAATGCCACATTTCGGCTATCTGCGACCAAACGATCAATAAACTTAATACTTGCAGGATCTGTTGTGAGTGAAGAATAACGCTCTTCCAACTCTTTTTTATCTTTCTTCGATAATGCTGCAAGCTTCTTATCAAGAATATTATTGTTGGTGAGCGCGATCACACCTAAACGCCAGCCTGTAGCACCGAAATATTTCGAGAATGAATAAACAAGGATCGTATTGTCAGGACAGATTGCAAATAAAGATTTGAAGTTATCTGCAAAAGTACCATATACATCATCTGTTAAAATCAACAAATCGGGGCGCTTTTTAACGATATCAGCCAAGATTGCTAGCCCTTCATCACTCATTTTTACTGAAGGAGGGTTACTTGGGTTCACCAAGAAGAATGCTTTAATTGAAGGATCTTCTAATTTTCTAAGTTCTGACTCTGGATATTGCCAGCCGAGCTTAGGATCAGCTTCAATAAATACTTCTTCAAGTTGATAGTCGTTGAGCTTTGGAATTTCTAAATATGGCGTAAAAATCGGTGTTCCGATTGCAATACGGTCGCCATTTGAAATGATTTTATTTTCTTTCAATGAGTTAAAAATATAGGCCATCGCTGCTGTCCCACCTTCAACAGCAAACAAGTCAAGGTTTTGCTTGGCCATACCTTGTATGCCCATTTCACGCAGAACATACTCTTTAATAATCGTTTCACTGATACGTAGCATTCGGTCTGGAACGGGATAGTTACAACCTAAAATTCCTTCAACCATTTCGAGCAAGAAAGCATCAGGATCTAAACCAAGTTGATCCCGAACATAAGAAACAGCTTTTCCTAAGAAAATAACACCTTGTTTATCTTGATTCTGCATCACAAAGTTATCAAAGCGTGATTGCAAACCTACAGGTCGTGGATATCCACCAAGACCTTCTGGCATATAAGAAAAAGAGAACTCTGATTCTGTGGTTGAAAATAAACCAAGTTGGAAAAAAGCTCGACGGGGGATCGTTGCTAAGAAATTTGGATTTCCTCGACCTGCATTGAGCATAAGGCGATCGGTTCTACTTTGCGCTAACTCAATTAGATTATCTTTTAGCTCGAATGGACTCAGTTTTGAATATTTAGTGTAATCAACGTTCCCCATGGGAAGTCTCCTTAATTATAGTGAAGCGATTAAAATGTTTATAACTGTTAGTTTTTAAGCTAAACCCACGATTAATGGGCCTAACAAAGTAAGAAATACATTTGCGAGGGCATAAGTGATCGCAAAAGGAACCGTTGGAATAGAATTACCAGCTTTGTCTAAGACGCCCCCAAAAGCAGGGTTTGCACTTCGTGAACCAGAGAGTGCACCAGCCATGACTGCAACATTGTCATAACGTAAAACATAGCGGGCAAAAAGCATTGAAAGAATAAGAGGAACGAGTGTAACAACGACTCCGATCATGAAAAGCGATAAGCCACTTTCTTTGATGGTTTGGATGGCCTGTAAGCCAGATTGAAGTCCAACGGCTGCAACAAAACCTGCCAGACCAAGATCTTTTAACAGTTGTGAAGCTGCTAATGGCATATTGCCATGTACTTGATTTCGACTGCGTAACCATCCGAATAAAAGACCAGATAGTAATGCACCACCACCTGCACCGAGCGTGAGAGGAACACCACCAATGCGAACAACAAATAAGCCAACAATGAGACCGACCACTAAGCCAGCCCCATGAAAGATCCAATCTGTTTTTAAGCTTTCAGGCAGTGCTTTACCTGCCTCTTTTACTAAACGATCTAAATCACTTTTTGTGCCGTAAACAGTAATCAAATCACCTTGCTTTAAAATGGTATCGTCACTCAATGTTTGAGATTCATCATTACGTTTGATTGCAAGTACATAGATGCCATGTTTCAAATAATCGGGTGTATTGGCTTTAATATCTCCCAACGTTCGATTTATGTATTTTGAATTTCTTAAAATTACATCTGAGGTATCCATAATCATCTCCATACCTTGAGATGATTGAAGTTCAGTACCAATATGCTCTGAGATTGAAACTACACTTGCACGACGACCTACAATTAAAATGACATCATCTGTTTGTAACGTTACTTCTGGCGCAACATCAATGAATTGATCTTTTCGTTTAAGCCGTTCGACTGTGATACTCGGTTGTGTTTTTTCAAGTTCTGCAATTGCGATGCCATTGGCTTGCTTTACTTTATAAATACGCCCAACGATTTCAGGCATTGCTAATTCTTGGCCTGGGGCAAGCTCGAAAGCACCTTTTAAACGTTCTGATTGTGCCTTTAATGCATCATCATGAATTTCTCTTCCCATAAATTTAGGCAAGATATTTACACAGATGATGATGGCGCCAAGCGAACCAAAGATGTAAGTCACTGCATATCCGATCGCTACATTTGCCTGTAACTTTTGAATTTCGGCTAGGGGGAGGTCTAGACGAGAAATTGCATCACCAGCGGTGCCAATGATAGCTGACTGAGTCATACCACCAGCAGCCAGACCTGCGGCTAAGCCTTTATCCAAATTAAAGATTTTAGCCATAACAAGTACGGTAATAAGACCACAAACTGCCATGAATACCGCGAGTAAAATTTCTTTAATCGATTGGGGTCCAAGAGATTTGAAAAACTGCGGACCACTTTCAAAACCAACCGCATAGATGAACAATGCGAATAAAATTGCTTTAACACCGTTATCAACAGGAACGCCTATCAGACTTAATACCACTGCAACAAGGAGTGATCCTGCAACACCGCCAAACTGAAATTTTCCGAATTGAAACTGACCAATCCAGAAGCCAATTGCTAAAGACAGGAACAGTAATATTTCGGGACTATGTTGCAATTCACTCTGTAACCATTCAATCATTTTTATATCTCTCTTTTATTGTTTGGTATAACTTTGAGTATGAAATTTATTTATTTTTCATGTGCGTTTTAAAATACTATGCATCAATAATAAGAGCAAATATCTTGATTTTATTGAGTAAATTACTTGGATTAATATAATGTAATGATTTAAATAAAATTATTATCATTGCATTTGATTTGTATCATTTAGAAATAAGTTTTTTAACGAAAAGTAAAATAAACTTACTCAATGAAACAATTGTTTGGAAACTTAAAAGACGTGGCTAACATCTAAAATAAATTTGGTTTAAAAGCGACTAAAACATAAATGTCTATAAGTACGAGCAGAGAAAAAATATCTATTTTGAAATAACTCTATCTAAACAACCTGTCTTAAATCACGTGCTGTTTCTAGTAATAATGGCAAAATATGAGTGATGAGATAATCTTTTGTTGTACGCATGGTAGGTGAAACAATATTTAGGGCAGCAACGACATCGGCATTTGCATCATAAATCGGTACTGCAACAGCATGTACGCCCAATTCATGTTCTTCACATGAATAACACCAATCCTGTTCTTTAATTTCATGTAATAACTTTAAAAAAATTTCACTCTCAGTATGCGTATATTTGGTTAAACGTTTAAGTGGATATTTTTCTAACCATTGTTTTTGTGCTTCGTCATCTAGATGGGCAAGCAGAATTTTTCCAGCAGAAGTCGCATGGGCAGGTAAGCGATTACCTAAGTGCAATCCATATGGATTTACTCTGTCTGTTTGTTGGTGTGCTGCACTTCGCGCTATCGTAATTGCTTCATAACCATCTAAAACCATAACTGAATAGATGAGTGAGGTTTGATTAGTAAGTAGATTTAATAAAGGCTGGCAAATTTTTGGTAGTGGAGAGCCATCTAAATAAGCACCTGAAAATTTTAGAATTTTAGGGGTTAAATAATAATAATGGCCATCAAAATCCAAATAACCTAAATATTCCAAGGTCAGTAAATGCCGTCTTGCAGCCGCACGTGTCATGCCTGTTTTTTCAGCGGCAGTGCTCATGTTTAAGCGATGTCGTTCAGGTCCAAAACATTCCAAAATCGCCAAGCCTTTTGAGATTCCTGCAATAAAGTCTTCATGACGAATCGTTTTTTTATTTTCAGAATGATGAATCAATTTTGGCTCTTTATTCTGATCATTTTCCATAATGTGCTCTTTCATTCAAAAAATCATTTTCTAAAATTTATTCTAATCTAAACACGACTGTTTTACTTGGATAATGTTCGATCATCGAACATAAAAAATAATAATCGAACAAAATGAACTTTGTGCTGTAGAACTCTAACGAAAACTTATCAAGAATAAATATTAGAAATCCGAACAAAATACTCAGCTTAGTTTCATCGGTTTTCAGGATGAAAAATTGAGTAATTCATAGTACAGGAAGTAGTCAGATGATTGATAAGAGTAACACCTCATTGACCGAGGTTCTATCCCAAATCCAAGATGGCTCAACCATCATGATAGGCGGTTTTGGAACAGCAGGACAACCCGCTGAACTTATCGATGGTCTGATTGAACTGGGCGTAAAAGAGCTTGTGATTGTCAATAACAATGCAGGCAATGGCGATTATGGTTTAGCCAAACTGCTAAAAACAGGTGCAGTCCGTAAAATCATTTGCTCTTTCCCTCGTCAGTCTGATTCATGGGTGTTCGATGAACTCTACCATGCAGGTAAGATCGAATTAGAACTCGTCCCACAAGGCAATCTCGCTTGCCGTATCCAAGCCGCAGGCATGGGTTTAGGTGCCGTATTCACCCCAACGGGTTTCGGTACGTTATTGGCGGAAGGCAAAGAAACTCGTCATATCGATGGCAAAGACTATGTACTGGAATACCCAATCAAAGCCGACTTTGCTTTGATCAAAGCTTATCAAGGCGATCGTTGGGGCAATCTGGTTTTCAATAAATCTGCACGTAACTTTGGACCGATCATGGCGATGGCTGCGGATGTCACCATCGCTCAAGTCTCTGAAGTGGTTGAACTGGGTCAGCTTGATCCTGAGCACATCATTACCCCAGGCATCTTTGTCCAACATGTAGTTGCCGTTGAAGCCACTTCACCTGTATCAGCATAAGGAGAACAACATGAGCTATCAAAAACTCAACCGTGACCAGATTGCTGAACGTGTTGCACAAGATATTCCTGATGGAGCTTATGTCAATTTAGGCATTGGTTTACCGACCAAGATTTCAAAATACTTACCAGCCGATAAAGATGTGTTTCTGCATTCTGAAAATGGTTTGTTGGCCTTTGGCCCCCCTCCAGCCAAAGGTGAAGAAGATCCTGAACTGATTAATGCAGGTAAAGAATACGTGACTATGCTGACTGGTGGGTGCTTTTTCCATCATGGCGATTCATTTGCCATGATGCGCGGTGGACATTTGGATATTGCGGTACTCGGTGCATTCCAAGTTGCAGCCAACGGTGATCTTGCCAATTGGCACACAGGTGCAGCCGATGCCATTCCTGCTGTAGGTGGTGCAATGGATTTAGCTGTTGGTGCTAAGAAAGTCTTTATCACGACTGATCATGTCACCAAACAAGGTGAGCCAAAAATCGTTGAAGAACTCACTTATCCAGCAACAGGATTGAAATGTGTCGATCGTATTTATACCGATCTGTGTGTGATTGATGTGACCACAGAAGGTTTAAAGGTGATTGAAAAAGTGGATGGTCTGAGCTTTGAAGAATTACAAGCTTTGACAGGTGCTCAGTTGATTGATGCGACGCAGGGATAATGTTGACCAGCCACTAATTACGGGTTAAAGCGAAAGTTTTTTGTATAGGCATTGCCTTACTTTTTAAGGATAACAAGTAACAAAAATCCTTTGTTACTCAGACACAACATCCGTGTTGTGCTGAGTAACGAGGCGACATCCATGTCGCCACCGTGAAATATGGATTGGAATGGTTTAAATGCAGTTTTTTACTCACTTATATTTAGATTTTTTCCAGTAACTAACTATCGTGACAGGCGACATGGATGTCGTCCGTTGGACAGGGAGGCAAGGAAGCCTCCTCTGTTCAACAATGGGTTTTGTCACTTTTGCCCTGTCAAAAGTGAGGCATTACTTACGCAAAGGAAGGATGACTGAACCCGCAATTTGTGGCAGTGGTCACAACAGATTGAAATATGGAAGTGTAAGACTATGAAAAACGCTTATATCATTGATGCCATCCGTACTCCATTTGGTCGTTATGCAGGTGGTTTAGCGCCTATACGTGCAGATGATCTTGGTGCGATACCAATCCAAGCCCTAATACAACGAAATCCAACGGTGGATTGGCAACAAGTAGATGATGTGATTTACGGCTGTGCCAATCAAGCGGGTGAAGACAATCGTAACGTGGGGCGTATGTCTGCATTATTGGCTGGCTTACCTTATCAAGTGCCTGCTACTACAGTGAATCGTTTATGTGGCTCATCTTTAGATGCGATTGCCATGGCAGCGCGTGCGATCAAAGCCAATGAAGCAAACCTGATCATTGCAGGTGGTGTGGAAAGCATGAGCCGTGCCCCATACGTGATGGGTAAATCTGAGAGCGCATTTGGACGTAGTCAAAAGATTGAAGACACCACCATGGGTTGGCGTTTTATCAATCCAAAACTCAAACAAATGTATGGTGTAGACACCATGCCACAAACGGCTGAAAACGTGGCAGAACAATTCAATATCAATCGTGCCGATCAAGACCAGTTTGCCTTGGTGAGCCAACAACGTACTGCAGCAGCGCAAGCCAAAGGCTTTTTTAAACAAGAGATCGTGCCCGTTATCATTCCTCAGCGTAAGGGTGATGCGATTGTGGTGGATAGCGATGAACATCCACGCGCATCAACCACGATTGAAGCCTTAACTAAACTCAAAGGTGTGGTAAAGACCGATGGAACCGTTACAGCAGGTAATGCATCAGGGATCAATGATGGTGCAGCAGCACTCTTGATTGCCTCAGATGAAGCGGTTGCTGAATATCAACTGAAACCACGCGCCAAAATTATTGCCGCCACTACAGTGGGTGTTGAACCACGCATTATGGGATTTGCGCCTGCACCTGCAATTAAGAAATTACTGCAACAGACCAATCTGACACTAGGGCAGATGGATGTGATTGAGTTAAACGAAGCCTTTGCAGCTCAGGCATTAGCGGTAACTCGTGATTTAGGTTTAGCAGATGATGATGCACGTATCAATCCGAATGGTGGTGCGATTGCTTTAGGTCATCCGTTAGGAGCGTCAGGCGCACGCTTAGTCACCACCGCATTGAACCAGCTTGAGCAGATTCAAGGACAGTATGCATTGTGTTCGATGTGTATTGGTGTAGGGCAAGGCATTGCGCTCATTATTCAACGTGTTGAGTGAGGTTTGATATGAGCCAGTTATATGCCAGCTTGTTTTATCAGCCTGAAGTCACGGACATTTTTAGTGATCGTGCTTTGTTGAACTACATGATTCAAGTTGAAGTTGCTTTAGCAAAAACTCAGGCGCAGGTTGAAGTCATTCCGATATCTGCTGCAACGATCATCGAGCAAGTTGCAAAAAATGCATTAGAAGCTATTGATTTTGATGATTTAGCCGTTGCGTCAGGTTTGGCTGGAAATATTGCAATTCCTTTTGTGAAGCAATTTACAGCAATCGTAAAACAACAAGATCAAGATGCTTCTCGATATGTGCATTGGGGTGCGACTAGCCAAGATATTATTGATACAGCGATGATTTTGCAGTGCCGTGATGCATTGCTATTGATCGAAAAACAATTGCAATTTGCTTATCGCATTTCGATTAAACAGGCACAGCAATATCGTAATCAAGTCATGATCGGGCGTACATGGTTGCAGCAGGCATTACCTATTACTTTGGGTCATAAATTTGCGCGTTGGGCAGCAGCATTTAAACGTGATTTAGATCGCTTACAAGCTATGAAATCTAGAGTTCTAACAGCTCAGTTAGGTGGCGCAGTGGGTTCATTGGCCTCTTTAGGAAATCAAGGCTCGGCAGTCGTTCAAGCTTTTGCAGCTGAGTTAAATCTAACTGTTCCTGAATGTACGTGGCACGGTGAGCGTGATCGTATAACTGAAATGGCTGCCACGCTCACAATCATTGTTGGGAATACAGGAAAAATGGCTAAAGATTGGTCATTGCTGATGCAAACAGAAATTGCAGAAGTATATGAGCCGACAGCGAAAGGGC
Source organism: Acinetobacter venetianus RAG-1 = CIP 110063 (assembly GCF_000368585.1). Taxonomy (GTDB): domain Bacteria; phylum Pseudomonadota; class Gammaproteobacteria; order Pseudomonadales; family Moraxellaceae; genus Acinetobacter; species Acinetobacter venetianus. Next base: position 1,248,977 of record NZ_KB849558.1, on the reverse strand, counting down.
GTGGTGGTTCATCGACAATGCCTCACAAACGAAATCCTGTTGCAGCAGCTTCAGTTCTTGCAGCTGCAAATCGCATACCAGCACTGATGGCTAGTGTTTATCAAAGTATGGTGCAAGAGCACGAGCGAGCTCTAGGTGCTTGGCACGCGGAATGGTTGGCAATTCCTGAAATTTTTCAGTTATGTGCAGGTGCATTAGAGCGGACTACTGACGTGCTTGAAAATATGCAAGTCAATCCTGATGCCATGCAGCGCAACCTTGAATGTACCAATGGATTGATTATGGCTGAAGCGGTGATGATGGCACTTGCAACTAAAATCGGGCGATTGAATGCGCACCAACTAGTTGAGCAAGCTTGTCAGCAAGCCGTTAATCAGCAACAGCATTTAAAAATCACATTATCCGAGATGGATGAAGTCAACGTACATTTGAGTCCAAGTGAACTGAATGAGATTTTCAAACCTGAAACTTACTTGGGCAATATCCAATTACAGATTGATGCAGTACTAAAAGCAGCACAAGGAGATTCGGCATGATGATCAAAATAAGCAATCGTCAAGGCCATCAATTGGCTGTTCAAACATCGGGTTTGCAAGATGGACCTGTACTCATGTTCTCAAATTCTTTGGGTACTGATCATGGGATGTGGCAAGCACAAGTTGCAGCTTTTGCTGAGCATTATCAAGTCATTTCTTATGATACGCGTGGGCATGGTGGTAGCGATGTAATTGCCGATACAACTTTGCAAAATCTTGCTGAAGATGTGGTGGATATTTTAGATGCCTTAACAATTGAAAAAGCCCATTTTTGTGGAATTTCAATGGGTGGCATCACAGCGCTTGAATTAGCGATCCATCATGCTGAGCGTTTTCATAGTATTACCGTTGCGAACTCTGCTGCCAAAATTGGTACAGCCGACGCATGGAATATGCGGGCAGATAGTGTTGAACAAACAGGTCTAGCAGACATCGTGAAAACGACACATACCCGTTGGTTTAGTGAACATTTTGATTATGTACATGATGTTCTGGCTCAAAAAACAATTCAGAGCTTAGCGGTTACACCAGCACAGGGATATGCCAACTCTTGTAGAGCATTGGCAAATGCAGATGTGCAATCACAGCTGAGCTTGATTCAAATCCCAACTTTAATTATCGCAGGTCAATTTGATCCTGTTACTACGGTTCATGATGCAGAGTTCATGCATCAGTCTATTGCAAACAGTCAACTTGAAATCTTGGCAGCGTCTCATTTGTCCAATATTGAACAACCCCAAGTTTTCAATCAGGCATTGGCTAAGTTTATTCAAAAAATATAACCGCAAAGGTTAGAAAGGAATTCGCCTACAAGGAGGCAACTATGGCACAGGAATTTGCTGCCCCAAAAAACAGTATGGATGCACAGGCACTGATTAATGATGCACCAGTAAGCAAGTATCAATGGATGATTGCAATCATTTGTTTTCTCATTGTATTTGTAGATGGAATCGATACTGCTGCGATGGGTTTTATTGCACCAGCATTAGCACAGGATTGGGGAATTGATCGTTCTCAACTCGGTCCTGTAATGAGCGCTGCACTTGGCGGGATGATCATTGGTGCATTGGTTTCAGGCCCAACTGCGGATCGTTTTGGTCGCAAAATCGTTTTAACGATTTCAATGTTGATCTTTGGTGGTTTTACTTTGGCGTCTGCTTTTGCAACTGATCTGAATAGTTTAGTTATATTGCGCTTCTTAACGGGTATTGGTTTAGGCGCTGCAATGCCAAATGCAACCACATTATTCTCAGAGTATTGCCCGCAACGAATCCGTTCTTTGCTCGTCACTTGTATGTTCTGTGGTTATAACCTTGGCATGGCGATTGGTGGCTTCATTAGCAGCTGGTTAATTCCAACATTTGGATGGCACAGTCTATTTTTGGTCGGGGGAGTTTCTCCATTAATCCTCATGATATTGGTGATTGTACTTTTGCCAGAATCATATCGTTTCCTAATCGTCAAAGGTAAAGACTCTCAGAAAGTACGTAACATTCTGAATCATATTGCACCTGAAAAAGTACAGCGTGCTGAAAGCTTCCATATTCCAGAAGAGCAATCTGCTGTTGCAGAAAAGAAAAATGTATTTGGCATGCTGTTTTCTAAGCAATATGCCAAAGGCACAGTTTTGTTGTGGTCAACTTATTTCATGGGATTAGTGGTGATTTACCTACTCACCAGTTGGTTGCCAACTTTGATGCGTGAAACAGGTGCGACTATGGAGCGTGCAGCATTTATTGGTGGCTTATTCCAATTTGGTGGCGTGTTGAGTGCCTTGTTTATTGGTTGGGCAATGGATCGCTTTAATCCAAATCGCATTATTTCAGGTTTCTATTTTATTGCTGGATTGTTTGCAGTGGCGGTTGGGCAAAGCCTTAGTAATCCAACATTATTGGCCATTCTCGTATTGTGCGCAGGTATTGCAATCAATGGTGCGCAATCGTCTATGCCTGCCTTAAGTGCTCGCTTTTATCCTACTCAATGCCGTGCAACAGGCGTGGCATGGATGACAGGTATTGGTCGCTTTGGAGCAGTATTTGGAGCTTGGATTGGCGCAGTTTTATTAGGTAATGATTGGTCATTTACCGCGATTTTAAGCCTCTTAATGATCCCTGCAACAGCAGCTGCGGTCGCAATCTTTGTGAAATCTTTAGTTGCTCATACAGATGCAACCTAACTTTAAATCTTTCGATATCAGGACAACGCCAATGAATGATGAGCAGCGTTATCAACAAGGACTCAAAGTCCGTACAGAAGTACTTGGTGAAAAACATGTCGGTCGTTCTTTAGAGAACCTGAATGATTTTAATCAAGATTTCCAGAATTTTATTAGTCGTTTCGCTTGGGGGGAAGTGTGGTCACGTGAAGGTTTACCACGCCACACCCGTAGTTTAGTCACCATCGCCATTTTATTGGCTTTGGGACGAGAAGATGAATTGAGAATGCATTTACGTGCTTGTTTTAACAACGGGGTGACCAAGGATGAGCTTAAAGAACTGATTTTACATAGTTCATTGTATGCAGGCTTACCAGCCGCAAATGCGGCCATGCATATGGCTGAAGAAGTGTTCAAAGAGCTTGGAATAGATGTGCAACCCATTTCAGTACAAGCAAAAGATTAAGGAGACAGTCATGTTAAATCACACATTGGGTGCATATCCGCAACGCGATACAGAGGATCATCCGCCAGCATATACACCGGGCTATAAAACCAGTGTATTACGCTCGCCAAAGAATGCATTGATTTCGATTAATGAAACATTGACTGAGGTGACTTCACCGCATTTTGAGCCAAGTATTTTTGGGCCTAAAGACAATGATTTGATTTTGAATTATGCCAAAGAAGGTCTGCCGATTGGTGAGCGGATTATTGTTCATGGCTACGTGCGTGATCAGTTTGGTCGCCCTGTAAAAAATGCCTTATTAGAAGTTTGGCAGGCCAATGCATCGGGTCGCTATCGTCATCCAAATGACAAGTTTATTGGTGCAATGGACCCGAACTTTGGTGGGTGTGGTCGTACATTAACTGATGAAAATGGATTCTATATTTTCCGTACCATTAAGCCCGGCCCATATCCTTGGCGTAACCGTATCAATGAATGGCGTCCTGCACATATCCATTTTTCTCTTATAGCTGATGGTTGGGCACAACGTTTGATTTCGCAGTTCTATTTTGAAGGCGATACCTTAATTGACTCATGCCCAATTTTAAAAACCATTCCATCTGAGGATCAACGCCGTGCTTTGATCGCGTTGGAAGACAAAAATAATTTCATTGAATCAGATAGCCGTTGCTACCGCTTTGATATTCATCTTCGTGGTCGTCGTGCGACTTATTTTGAAAATGATTTGACTTAATGGAGTGACAGAATGAACGCGTGGAATTTTCAGGAACTTAAAGAAACACCATCACAGACAGGTGGTCCTTATGTTCATATCGGTTTATTACCTCAACAAGCCAATATCGAAGTCTTTGAACATAACTTCAATAATCAGTTGGTAAATGAGCAAACTCAAGGTGAGCGTATTCGTCTTGAAGGTCAAGTGTTTGATGGACTTGGTTTGCCATTAAGAGATGTATTACTGGAAATCTGGCAAGCAGATGCCAATGGGGTTTATCCAAGTCAGGCTGATACGCAAGCAAAAACTGCTGATCCAAATTTTCATGGATGGGGACGCACAGGCGCAAATTTTGAAACTGGTTTCTGGAGTTTTAACACCGTAAAACCGGGTTCAGTTTCAGGACGTAAAGGTACGATCCAAGCACCGCATATCGCAGTGGCTTTATTTGCTCGTGGTATTAACATTGGTTTGCATACGCGTATTTATTTTGAAGATGAAGCAGATGCCAATGCGAACGATCCTGTTTTAAATAGCATCGAGTGGGCCACACGTCGCCAAACACTGATTGCAAAACGCACAGAAGCAGATGGTGAAATTGTTTATCGCTTTGATATCCGTATTCAAGGTGAAGATGAAACTGTGTTTTTTGATATTTAAGAGTTAATAACGAAAGATTGCTTTGTCTTGGGAAAGACGGGCAATCCATTAAGGATGATGAAGATGAAAATGAAAACACTGGCAGCGTTTACGCTGCTTGTAAGCCCTTTTTTTGCGGTTCAAATGACACAGGCACAAGAAAATACGCATAGCCCAGTTCAATTGGCTGAGTTGGCGAAATCCCCTGTTAAAACAATTGTACCGATCACAGCGAAAACGAAAGAACAGGCTTTGGCACAAGCAAAAGTGATTGCGGCAAATCCAGATGTAGATTTGGCTGAGTTTCGTATCGATTTACTTGATTTTGCGAATGAAAATAAACAAGTGATTGCATTGGGTCAGGAGCTAAAACAGATTCTAGGCAATAAGCCTATGATTGCGACGATTCGTACGCATAACGAAGGTGGCAAGCTAACGATTAGCGATGTTGATTATGGAAAAACTTACCAAGCTTATTTAAAACATCCTTTTATGGACATGTTGGATGTTGAAATGTTTCGTGACCAACAGATTGTCAAAAATATCGTGAAATTGGCGCATGATAAAAATGTACTGATCGTCATGTCGAATCATGATTTCCAAAAAACACCAAGTGAAGATGAGATCGTTAAACGCTTATTAAAACAAGATGAACTTGGGGCAGATATTTTAAAAATCGCAGTTATGCCACAAAGCAAACAAGATGTCTTCACTTTGATGAATGCAACTTTAAAAGTGAGCGAGTTGTCCAAGAAACCACTGCTCACAATGTCAATGGGAAGACTTGGAACGATTTCCCGAATTGCAACAGCAAATATGGGCGGTAGCTTTAGTTTTGGCATGATTGGCGAAGCTTCAGCACCAGGTCAAATTGATGTAACTCAACTAAAGCAGTTTTTAAAAACGGTTCAACCGACACAATAATTGAAAAGGATTTGTTAGACATGAAATTGATTTCTTTACGTTTAAGTACTTTGGCGATGGGTTTGGCTATATCTGGTTTGGCTACAGCAGAAACGTATGTGGTTGATCGTTATCAAGATGATTCTGAAAAAGGCTCATTACGTTGGGCGATAGAGCAGGCAAATACTCAGCCGACTGTAAGCAGTGAAATTTTGATCCAAGCGGTAGGAAAAGCACCTTATGCAATTAAGGTCAATAGTCCGCTTCCAGAAATTAAAGCACCCGTAAAAATTATTGGTACACAGTGGGCCAAAACTGGTGAGCATATCGCGATTGATGGTTCAAACTATATTAAAGGCACAGGAGTAGAAGCTTGTCCGGGAGCAGTTGCAGGGCAATTTGGTACTAATGTTCGAACGACAACTTTACCGGGAATTGTTTTACGTGACATTAACGGTGTAACTATCCAAGGTTTAGAGATTCGTCATTTCTGTATTGGTATTTTGATGAATCGTGCGAGTAATAACCTCATTCAAAACAACCGCATTATGCATAACTATGGTGGTGCAGGAGTAATGCTGACGGGTGATGATGGCAAAGGCAATCCAACTGCAACGACGACCAATAACAATAAAGTGCTCGATAACTATTTCCAAGACAATGGTGATGGGCTTGAGTTAACACGTGGTGCGGCATTTAACTTAGTCGCAAATAATCATTTTATTTCAACTTCAGCAAACCCAGAGCCGTCACAAGGCATAGAAATTCTTTGGGGGAATGATAATGCCGTGGTTGGGAATAAATTTGAGAATTATTCAGATGGTTTACAAATCAACTGGGGTAAACGTAACTATATCGCCTACAACGAACTCACCAATAACTCAAATGGTTTTAACTTGACGGGTGATGGCAATATTTTGGATAGCAACAAAGTGCATGGCAATCGTATAGGAATCGCCATTCGTTCAGAAAAAGATGCAAATGCACATATCACACTGACTAAAAATCTAATTTGGGATAACGCCAAAGATATTAAACGCTGTGAGGCAGGTGGGAGTTGTGTTCCAAATCAACGTTTAGGCGCGATAGTTTTTGATGTTCCGGGCTTAGAACATGCACATTTTGTGGGTTCTCGTGGGCATGGTGTGAAGATTGATCCTGCAAATTTACAGAAAACTTGCCAACAGCCAAATGAGCAAGGCTGTAATGCGCAGCCCAACCAAGCAATTCAAGCACCGAAATTGAGTTTCTCGAAAGGACAAGTGAATGTGGTTGTAAAAGGGCAACCAAACCAGCGTTATCAAGTTGAATTATTTGGCAATCGTTTAGCGAGTTCAAATGAGGCAGAAATTTACATAGGTTCAATCGTTGCTACGACTAATGCACAAGGCGAAGCGAATGTTTCATGGAAACCAACAACAAAAGTAGCATCTCTAACTGCAAATGTAACGGATCAACTCGGTGCAACATCTGAACTTAGTACAGCGCTAAAAATGAAATAAGAAAGCACGGAGGCTTTTTATGAACTCAAATAAGTTATTGATTAAATTAAGCTGTTTGGCAGTTGCTATCTGTACAGCGCAAAGCAGCTTTGCGAATGAACCGTGGTCACAAGATCGTCAATGGCTACTTGGTGATTGGAATGGTCAACGCCAACAACTTGAACAAGAGGGTTATAAGTTTACTGCATCGATTATGAGCCAAGGGGCGACCAATCTAGATGGCGGATATAACGATACCAACACATTTAAAAATGCAGCACAGTTAGCGTTAGGTGCAAATTTTGATTTAGAAAAAATTGCAGGATGGAAAGATACAACAGCCAATATTGTCATTACAAAACGTGATGGTAATGCGCTGACTCTTGAGCAGATTAAAGACCCACGCTCAAGTGCATTAGGTAACTCACAAGAAATTTATGGTCGAGGCAAAATCTGGCGTTTAACTCAAGCATGGGTAAAAAAAGGTTTTGCTGATAATACGGTTCAATTCAAGATTGGACGTATGGGCATGTCTGATGACTTTAATAGTTCGCAATGTGAATTCCAAAATCTACTGCTATGCGGTGGTCAGCTTGGAAAATCAATAGGAGCTATTTGGTACAACTGGCCTGTAGGGATTTGGGGAACCAATATCAAGTATCAGTTTTCCCCTGAATGGACGCTTGGAGTCGGTGTCTATGAAGTAAATCCTGACAATGTAAAAACCGAAAAAGACAGTGACGGTTTTAATTTGGATATGGATAACGTGAAAGGCGCAACGATTCCAGTAGAGCTAGTGTGGCGACCTAAACTTACGATATTTAATGGTTTGCCGGGAGAATATAAGGTTGGTGCGTTGTATTCGACTGCTGAAGCAAATGATATTGCGACGACCGATAAAGTCCATGATGGCAAGCATAGTTTTTGGTTGAATACTCAGCAGCAACTCACGCAGAAAGGCGACGATGCAAAACGCGGTTTATACGCCAGTTTTAATGTCGTTGTGAATGATAAAGCCACTACGGCAGTTCAAAGCACTCAGCAACTCGCACTTTGGTACAAAGGGGCTTTTGATAGTCGTCCACATGATTCGATTGGTTTTGGTATTGCCAATTATTTAGTCAATGACCGTTATAAAGATCGTCAAATCGCAACGAATACGAGTCGTGGTTATGACGAATATGATGCATTCGCAACAGATTATGTCCCAGTTCAACGAGATGAACTCAATGTTGAGCTGAACTATAGCTATCAATGGTCACCAGCAGTCATGTTAAGACCAAACCTACAATATATTCATCAACCCGCGGGTGTAAAAGAGGTGGATGATGCTTGGGTTGCTGGATTGAGCATGCGAGTGAATTTCTAATATAGGAGTATGACGTATGTCTGAATCTTCAAGCTCACATACCATACTGAAGATATGGTGTCTGATTTTAGGCTTAGTATTACTGCTCACAGGACTGTTTTTTACAGTCGGTGGCGCTAAGCTAGTAACATTAGGGGGATCATGGTATTTCGTGATCTCTGGTGTATTTACGTTAGCATCAGCAATTTTCATTTTTAAAAAGGAAGCAGTTGGCGTTTGGCTATTCAGCTTAGTGTTCATCGGTACGATTATTTGGTCACTTCTTGATGCGGGTTGGGAATTTTGGCCCTTATTTTCACGGTTGATGTTCCCAGCGGGTTTATTTGCGGCATTGATGTTTACATTACCTTCGATTCGTCGTTATCAAATTCAACCGAGTGCTGATTTAGCTGCTTATGGCTTAGGTGTACTGACTGTTCTAGGCATGTGTGTCGGTCTCTACCAAATGTTCCAACCTCATGCGACTGTTTCAGCTTCAGGTCAGGAACTACCATTAGTTCCAGTTAAAACAGACATGATGCAGACCAATTGGCAGCATTATGGACAGGATTCGGGCGGTAGTCGCTTTGCCGCATTAGATCAAATTTCTCGAGATAATGTTCATCAGTTAAAAGAAGTATGGCGTTTTCGTACAGGTGATTTTACGACGGGTACAGGCAATGGTGCAGAAGATCAAATGACACCTTTACAAGTCGGCAATAAGATTTTCTTGTGTACACCACATAACAATATTTTTGCTTTAGAGGCTGACTCTGGCAAGCAATTGTGGAAAGCAGAAGTTAATTCAAAAGCGGATGCGTGGGAACGTTGTCGTGGTGTTGCTTATTTTGATTCGACTCAACCTTTAGCCCAGCCAACATTAGCTGGTGCGACACCCGTTAAAACGGTTGCAACAGATACAACATGTTTAAGACGTGTGTATACCAATACACCAGATGGGCGATTAATCGCAGTAAATGCGGATACAGGTGAACGCTGCAAAGACTTCGGTGTAAACGGTACGGTGGACTTACTCAAAGGTTTAGGCGAGGGTACTAAAGCACCTCGTTTTGAAGTAACTTCAGCGCCAACGATTGCGGGAACAGTGCTCGTCGTTGGAAGCCGAATTGCAGATAACTTCGCAGCAGATATGCCGGGTGGAGTGATTCGTGCATACGATGTCATTACAGGTGAATTGCGTTGGGTATTTGATCCACGAAATCCTGATCCAAATTACATGCTTAAAGACGGTGAAACATACAAACGTAGTTCGGCGAACTCTTGGGCAGCGATGTCATATGATTCGCAAATGAATACCGTGTTTTTACCGATGGGTAGCTCATCTGTCGATGTTTGGGGTGGCAATCGTCAACCTTTAGATCATAAATACAATTCATCTGTTTTAGCTTTAGATGCGACAACAGGTAAAGAAAAATGGGTTTATCAAACGGTTCATAATGACTTATGGGATTTTGATTTACCGATGCAGCCAAGTTTGGTGAACTTCCCGATGAAAGATGGCAGCAATAAATCTGCTGTTGTAATTGGAACTAAATCAGGTCAATTCTTTGTCTTAGACCGCTTAACAGGTCAGCCTTTGACAAAAGTGATTGAACAACCTGTCAAGCCAGCGGATATCGAAGGTGAACAATATAGCCCAACGCAACCTCGATCAGTTGAAATGCCACAAATTGGTAATGCAACTTTGACTGAGTCTGATATGTGGGGTGCGACACCTTTTGATCAACTGATGTGTCGTATCAATTTTAAATCGATGCGTTACGAAGGCTTATATACTGCACCTGGTAAAGATAAATCTTTGAGTTTCCCAGGCTCCTTGGGTGGTATGAATTGGGGCAGTATTGCGTTTGATCCAAGTCATCAATACATGTTTGTGAATGACATGCGTTTAGGCTTATGGATTCAATTAATTGAACAGACACCTGAAGATTTAGCGCTTGAAGCTAATGGTGGTGAGAAAGTGAATACAGGTATGGGTGCAGTACCAATGAAAGGTACACCATATAAAGTTAACAAAGATCGCTTCTGGTCTAAGTTGAATATTCCATGTCAAAAACCGCCGTATGGAACAATGACTGCAATCGATATGAAAACACGTCAAATTGCATGGCAAGTTCCAATGGGTACTGTAGAAGATACTGGTCCGATGGGAATCAAAATGGGGCTTAAAGCACCAATTGGGATGCCAACGATCGGTGGGCCGATGGCAACGCAAGGTGGTTTAGTCTTCTTTGCTGCGACACAAGATTACTATTTACGTGCCTTAGATTCATCTACAGGTAAAGTCTTATGGAAGTCTCGTTTACCGGTGGGTAGCCAAGCTACACCGATTAGTTATGTTTCCCCTAAATCAGGGAAGCAATATGTATTGATTACCGCTGGTGGTGCACGTCAATCGCCAGATCATGGTGATTATGTGATTGCTTATAGCTTACATTAAGCATTTAATTGATCCGTTCTAAAGCCTGCAAAAGCTTACTTTTGCAGGCTTTTTTATTTAAATCATGCAAGCCATGTATTTTATAAAATCTCATAATCGATAATCAAAAAGATGAAACCAAACTAGAAAATTGGCATATTCATTGCTTAATATAAATACATCTGGTCAGACCAGTCAGACAATGCAATAAATTGGAGCAAAAATGGACTTGGAACAATTCAATCAATTGGATACAGCGCATGCCGAAGCGGTATTAAGCCCATGTGTCCATATTCATTCATGGATTGAGCATTTAGTTCAGCATCGTCCATATTCAACTCGTGATGCATTGTATCAGACTGCCAAAATTCAAGCTCAAACATGGCAATGGTCAGAGATAGCAAATGCTTTAGCGCAGCACCCTCGGATCGGTGAGAAAAAAGCAGCGAGTGCATTGTCTGAAAAAGAACAACGCTTTTCAGCCAAAGAGCAAGGACAACTTGGGGCAGATGAAGACCTTCAACAAGCACTGTATCAGGGCAATTTAGATTACGAATCTAAATTTGGACATATATTTTTAATTCGTGCGGCAGGGCGAACTGGCGCAGAAATGTTAGCTGAGTTACAACGCCGTTTAAACAATAGTGTGGTGCAGGAACAGCAAGAAGTTCAGCAACAATTGGCTGAGATTGCACTTATTCGCTTAGAACAGGAGATTCAATAATGGCTGGTATTAGTACGCACATTCTAAATGCTTCACTCGGAAAACCAGCAGTTGGAGTTACTGTCAAATTATTTCGAGAAGTAGAGCAACAATACGTGCTATCTGATGAGCAACAGACGGATGCTGATGGACGTATTAAAGCATTTGAGTTTGAGTCTTTTACGCAAGGGAATTACCAGCTGATTTTTGAAATTTCAGACTATTTTCAATCGTTAAATACAGAGAGTTTTTATCCGAGAGTGTGCATTGATTTTAAAGTACTTGATATACAACAACATTATCACGTACCGCTATTAATCAGCCCTTTTTCTTATTCAACCTACCGTGGCAGCTAATTTAGAAATTAACCGATGTAGACATGATTAATCTTATTTGAGGAATAACTTCATGCATCAAGACAAAGTGCACAGTGATGTCGATATGGATGTTTCAGCAGAACATCAATATTTGGGGATGAACAAAAATATCATCTATGGTTTGCAACATGTGTTGACCATGTATGGCGGAATTATCGCTCCACCACTGATTATTGGCGCAGCCGCAGGTTTAGACGGTTCGGAAATCGCATTATTAGTTGCTGCAGCACTGTTCGTCGGGGGAATTGCCACAGTTTTACAAACCATTGGTTTTAAACATTTCGGGGCGAAATTACCCATTGTGCAAGGTGTCTCGTTTGCAGGGGTTGCCACGATTCTTGCCATTGTCAGTACGGGTGGTGGGTTACCATCTGCATTTGGTGCCGTCATTGTGGCTTCGATTATCGGATTATTTCTAACTCCTTTTTTTGCCAAAATCATTCGATTCTTTCCGCCAGTCGTGACGGGTTGTGTGATTACCATGATCGGTATATCGCTTACACCTGTAGCGATTCGTTGGATTATGGGGGGAAATCCAAAGGCAGAAAACTGGGGCGATCCAGCAAATGTCGGACTTGCTGTTATGACTTTGGCAATCGTGATCATCTTTAGTATGTTACGCAGCCAAATTCTACGTCGACTGGCAATTTTAATTGCTATCGTATTGGGTACGATTCTGGCTTATTTCGCTGGCTTTGCAGATTTTTCAAAAGTTGCATCAGGTTCTATTTTTGCTTTACCTAGCTTTTTCCATTTTGGTTCTCCAGTTTTTGAATTCTCTGCAATTCTATCTATGACTATCGTGACTTTAGTCATCATGACGGAAACAACAGCGGATATTATTGCGATCGGAGAGATCGTGGGCACTAAAGTTGATTCAAAACGTATCGGCGATGGTTTGCGTGCAGATATGTTGTCGAGTGCAGTTTCACCGATCTTTGGTTCATTTATGCAAACCGCATTTGCCCAAAATGTAGGGCTGGTTGCGATTACAGGCATCAAAAGTCGTTTTGTAGTTGCAACTGCAGGTGGAATCTTAATCGTGTTGGGATTATTGCCAATCGTAGGTCGTTTAGTGGCTTCGATACCAATGCCCGTGTTAGGTGGCGCTGGAATCGTATTATTTGGCACAGTGGCGGCGAGTGGTATTCGTACTTTGGCGAAAGTTGATTACAACGACCACAAGAACTTAATTATTGTGGCGACTTCGTTGGCTATCGGGATGATTCCAATCGTAAATCATGAGTTCTATGCACAGTTTCCGATTTGGGTACAAACACTTCTTCATTCAGGCATTAGCTCCGCTTGCCTCACCGCAATTTTCTTAAATATTGTGTTTAACCACTTACCGTTTACCAAGAAGTCTTCGGAAGTTGCAACATTACCTGTAAATTCAGGTCATTAATTTCAACCTTAACGACCTCAGTTTTTAACAAGCAACGTTTTTAATTTTAATCATCAACCATTTAAAAATCGCTTATTCAATTTTGAATAGGTCTTGGGGAGCTTTTGACTTCAAAAAAGTTAAAAGTTGGGTTTTTGACAACTTAAAAAATGGATTGAGTTGATTTTTAAATGCATCATTCGGGGAACTTTATGAAAAATTTTACTTTGAAATCTGCAACTTTGCTGATTGCAATGGGGAGTATGAATCAGGTTTGGGCTGCGGATACCAGCTTAAATGGACTCTTTAATTTAGGACAGGACTGTAAAGTCCAAGATAATTCAGTGCAATCCGTACAAGCAATGTTGGGATGTGGAACGCTACATGGTGTAGTGAAATCGACCTATTACTCGTTAAATAATGGTTATTTTGTCAATAATTTGAACCAAGATACGGTCGCCATTGGTGGTTATGTTCGATATGAAACAGCGCCATTTCTCGGTGTACAAGCAGCGGTTGGTTATGACTTACAACGTCGTTTAGATGATAAAAATCAAAATGATGAAGTTGACGAGTTAAAAGAAGATCGTGATGGTTTAGCTGAAGCATATTTGACTTGGAAAAATGATCTTGCGCGAGTCACCATTGGTAATCAACGTTTGAATTTACCGTTTATGGGAGATTATGCAGACCGTCGTGTTTTGATGTATTTATACCAAGCCGCAGATGTTCAGGTCGGCAATAATACTGACTTTTTACGTCTAACCAAGGTGAATAAATACAAAAGCTATGGCGAAGATGAATTTACTAAGACATCTCGTCAAAACTCAAATATCGAAACAGATGGTTTATGGTCATTTGGTTTGGGTAAAAGTTTTGATTTAGCCAGTGATAAAAAATTAAAGGCGCAGCTTTGGTATCAAGATTATGATGATTACACGCGTTTGATCTATACCCAAGCCGATCTATCTTTTCCCAAATTAAATTATTCGCCAGAGTTTTCTGTGCAATATATTTCAGGTAAAGATCAAGGCAAAGCATTGGCAGGTGAGGTGAATAGTCAAATTTTTGGTGCACAAGCTGCGTTGAAAGTATTGTCTAAAGCGAGTTTGAAAGTGGCCTATAACTACATCAAACCAGACAGCGAAAGTTATTTAAATGGTGCTTTATTAACGCCGTACGCAACCAAAACTTCTTCAGGGGAAATCTTCGCACAACCATTTTTTACCAGCACACAAGATCTCGGTGCAGGAAATGCATTTATGCTTTCACTTGAAGGTAAAGTAACTGATCAAGTAATCGCAGGGGCACGTTATTCATTTATGGATTTGAAAGAAAAAGAGAATGTAGCAAGTCGAAATCAATCTGAATATATGATTTTTGGGATCTATAATTTTACAGGTGCTTTAAAAGGTTTCAGTGTGAGTAATTTCTTTGGTATCCAAACTTCACCACGTTATGAAAAAGACTTTTTACAAAACCGCTTTACAATGAGTTATAAGTTTTAATTTTTCTGAAATAATAAGAGCCTATTTCAGCTATGAAATGGGCTTTTAGAATTATTAGAAAAGTTAAATTGATTATATTTCTATTAGATTTATTCGAAATTTGATATTTTAAGAACAAATAAATTGAAACAGATTATTTTTATGAGTTCTTTGAGAAGCGAATCAGTTCTTAATTTAGATCATATTGAGGCTAGAAAATTTTTTCTAAAACAAGAAAGTTATTGTAATATTGACTTTCCTAAGTATATATGCTTTGAAAAGCTATTAACTAAAGTCAATAAAATATTAATTGGAAAAAATTTAAAGGATATGCAATCTAAAAATCCTAGAGATTATGATGATGTAAATTACTCTATATTGAATAATAAAGATGGAAGATATGCATGGAGACCATTACAACTTATCCACCCTGCATTGTATGTATCACTTGTACATAAGATAACAGAAGAAGATGTGTGGGATGAGATAAAAGGAAGATTTAACTTTTTTAGAAAAAATGAAAAAATCCAATGCCTAAGTATACCTGTACAATCTTTATCAAATAAAGTAGATAAAGCAGAGCAAATATTAAATTGGTGGCAGGAGATTGAACAGCATTCAATAGAGCAATCTTTAGATTATGAGTATATGTTAGAAACGGACTTAACTGATTGCTATAGCTCTATTTATACTCATTCAATTGCATGGGCATTGCATAAGAAAGAAGTTGCAAAAGCTAAGAGGTTAGACAAAACCTTAATAGGTAATATTATTGATGGTCATATTCAAGACATGCGTCATGGTCAAACCAATGGTATACCTCAGGGTTCTGTATTAATGGATTTTATAGCAGAGATTGTTTTAGGTTTTGCTGATAGTGAGTTAACCGATCGAATTAAAAAAGATGGTAAAGAAATAAAAGATTATTCAATTTTACGTTATAGAGATGATTACCGTATTTTTGTAAATAATCCACAGGATGGTGAAAAAATTGTCAAGTTTTTGACTGAAATAATGATTGATTTAGGTTTGAAATTAAATCAGTCTAAGACAAGGTCAAATGACAATGTTATTTATTCTTCTATAAAGTTAGATAAATTATCATGGATAAAGAAAAAACAGATTGATAAGAATATACAGAAACATTTATTAATTATATATGATCATGCACTTGAATTTCCAAACTCAGGGAGCCTTAGCGCAGCATTAAATTATTTTCATAGTAGACTTGTTAGAACAAAAGTGATACATCAACCTTTAGTGTTGATTTCAATAATCATAGATATTGCATATAAAAACCCCCGTACTTATTCAATAAGTGTCGCAATTTTAAGTCTATTAATTAGTTTCATCAATGATAAAAAAGAAAAGAAAATGTTAATTTTAAAGATACAGGCTAAATTTTCTAAGATTCCAAATACTGGTCACATGGAAATATGGATTCAGAGAGCAACATTACCTATTGATCAGAATATTTCTTATAACGAGCCAATTTGTGATTTAGTTCTAGGAAAGAATAGTATCAAATTATGGAATAATGATTGGATAAGATCACCCAAACTAAAAAAAGCTATGGATGCAATAGCAATCATAGATAACAATGAAGTTAAACGACTAAAACCACTTATTTTAAAAGAAGAAGTCGACTTGTTTGCTTCCAATATATCTTATGATGATGGATATTGAGGTGAAACAGTGAGTAGTTTCTACTTGCGATGGAGTTTTAGTGAAAATGATATTTTAGAATTATTTAGACAAAAAAAGCCCCCATTGAAGGGGGGAGTTAAAACTTGTAGCTATCAATCTAAAGGATTTCCCACAATATTGCTAATAATTCCTTGCATGATGTGTGATCCTTGTTCTGTATAGAGTGATTGATACCATTCTTCAGTCACTTTTTGATCTTTCATATGTGTTACATCGCAACGTTTACGCGCACGTAGTACCATTTCTTTTGTGCGATCATTACGTTTATTTTGATAACGCTCAAGCGCATCATCCAATCCGAAAGTATTTATCTGCAAAGCGCGTGCCAAGTAGATCGCATCTTCCATCGCTTGGCAACCACCTTGACCAATATCAGGGGTGGTACTGTGTGCTGCATCGCCTAATAACACCACGCGACCTTTATAAAAATTCATAAAAGGTTCAATGTCATGAATTTCGACACGATTGGTTCTTTGTTCATCTAAGCAATCAATCAATTGATGCACAGGTGCGCACCAGTCTTGAAAATGCTTTTTCAATTCAGTTTTATATTGATCACGTTGGTTAGGTAAACCGACCTCTATGGGTACATCAAAGAAGAAATAGAATCGATTTTCCGCGACAGGCATGAGAGATACACGTTTTCCTTCACCTACATAAGTTGTCCATTGTTGTGCTGGAGCAATAGCCTCATCAATTTCAACCAAACCATTCCAGTTTACATAGCCTGCGTAGCGGCGTTCCACTTGATAGCCAAGAACAAATTTACGTGTAATTGAATGTGTGCCATCTGCACCAATTAAAAGATCAGCTTTGACTTGAGAACCATCGTGAAAATGCAAACAGACATGATCAGCATGATCTTCAATTGCCGTCATTTTCATACCGAGTTTGATATCTTCCAGACCAAATTGCTGCATCAATAATTGTTGTAAATCAGCACGAGCAACAGGGTAGGCTCGTTGCCCAACTTCTTTATAGAGAGGAGTTAAGCTGAATTGAGTCATGGTGTGCTGATTCAGTCCATCAACATAGGCAAGAGACTCCATCTCTCCGCCCAATGCTTGAATCTGATCAGTCAACCCTAAATAGTTAAGGCACTTTACACCATTTGACCAAAGTGAAATCGCAGCTCCAACAGGTAGAATCTCAGCAGCTTGTTCGTAGATCGTGACTTGATGACCAAACTTTTTTAAAGCGATACCAGCCGTTAAACCGCCCATACCTGCACCAACAATCGCAATATTCATTTTTAGACCCTAAATATTTTATCAATTCATCAAAAATTTCTAAGGAGTATTAAGCGAGAAGCGTGCCAATTTTATAAACTGGTTTTACTGGTCATACCAGTAGTTTTGCATCATTAGAATGCAAGATAGGGTGAGGCGCAATATCATTGTTCAGAAGATGAAATAAAGTGGTGCAACTTGTGCTGATCTTATCGGTTGGATATATTCAAAGTTAATTTGTGTACCTTTAGCTATCATGTCGAGAAAAATAAACACCAGCTCTTTGTGCAGCACCAATAATATGTACACGCATGGCTTTTTCAGCAGCAGGTGCGTCTTGTTGGAAAAGTGCTTGCAATATCAAATCATGTTCTTGAATGGTCTTGAATGCTAAGTTTGGTTGAACAAATGGAAGAATTTGACTCTTTTTAATCCATTCAGTATGCATTTTAAGAGTTTGAATAATAGATTGATTGTGACTCAACTCGATCACATGTTGATGAAACGCATAGTCAAATTCAGAAGCGGCTTGCCAGTCCTGTTCTTTGATTGCATGTGCTAGATTTTCATAATATTGCTGCAATATTGTTTTATCTTGTTCAGTTAAATATTCACATGCAAGTAGGGCACAAAAGCCTTCAAGTACATAGCGTAATTGATAAAAGTCTTTTAATGAAACTCGATGTTCTCCATCCCATTGTTCAGCCGCTTGGCTATGTTGTGAGATGACATAAACGCCTTTACCTGCTTTGATTTCTAAGAGACCTAAGGCTGCAAGACGAGTCAGGGCTTCACGTAAAGAGGCGCGGCTTATGCCGAGTTGTGCCGCTAAATCACGTTGCGAGGGCAAGGCTGATCCAATCGCATAGCTGCCTTGTTGAATGCGTTGATGAATCACTTCCACAGCTTGCTCAGTCACCTGAGATGATTTTCCATTGAGCACAGCTTGTGGGTTCATTGGCGACGCATCCAAAAATAATAAACAGTTTGATTCTACACAAAAATTACGATTTTTTTAGTGACTAAATTAAAAATTAGGAATATTTTTATAACAGGTCAGACCAGTTGGACTGGATTTTGCATAATTGAATTGAAGTAAAAATATTTAGGATTGATCAATGACGGTGCATATAGCGAAAACAGTAACTTTACCAGATCATTTACAGGGTTTAACGAATTTGGCTGATACCCGAATTGGTGCAACCATTGTGTCTTGTTCAGATGATTTTTTCGCAGAAGCCAAAAGAATGCTTCAAACTGAACCAGCCAAATTCATCGAAGGTAAATATGATGACAATGGTAAATGGATGGATGGTTGGGAAACCCGACGTAAACGCGAAGCAGGCTATGACTGGTGTGTTGTCCGTTTAGGAGTTACTGGAACAGTCTCTGGTTTTGACATTGATACTTCATTTTTCACAGGAAATTATCCTGCATCGGCGTCAATTGAAGGATGTTATGCACCAGATGAGCAACTCGATCAAGTGGAGTGGATTTCATTATTAGAAAACTCAGTATTGTCACCCGATCATCATCATTTTTTTAAGTGTCATCCTCAAAAGATTACGCATATCCGTATCAATATTTTCCCAGACGGGGGAATTGCCCGTTTACGTGTCTATGGAAATGTTGTTTTAGAGCATGTAGATACGACTCAGCAAATGGATCTAATTGGATTGAAAAATGGTGGGAGAGTTGTTGCATATAGCGATGCACATTTTGGTCATCCCAATAACTTATTAAGTCCTGAGCGTGGCATCAATATGGGGGATGGCTGGGAAACCAAGCGTCGCCGTGAACCTGGATTTGATTGGTGCATTATTGCTTTAGGGCAGGCAGGGCATGTTGAAAAAATTGAAGTTGATACCGCTTATTTTAAAGGGAATTATCCTGCATTTTGTTCAATCCAAGCTGCATATGTTGAAGATGCGACTGATGCTCAACTGATTCCTCAAAGTATGTTTTGGTCTTTTTTATTGGAGCAGCAACCTTTATCCATGGATGCAATCCATGAATATCTTGCAGAAGTTTTGCAGCATCAAAAAGTGAATTATATCCGTGTAAATATGATTCCTGATGGTGGGATTAGTCGCATTCGTTTATGGGGTAAGGTCGGTATTTAAGCAGCATGGTGTCGGGCGTATTTACTGCGCCCTGATATTGGCTTAGCGATTTAGGATGTTCTAGTAATGAATAAAACCATGATTCCAATACAACCTTTAACCCAAGAGACATTTGCAGCATTTGGCGATGTGATTGAAACTACAGGGCGAGATTTTTTTCCAATTAATCAAGGTTTAACAGAGCGCTATCATGCATTGTCTATTGCACAAGTGTCTGGCGATAATGTTGCTGTGGGGATCAGTGTTTTCCATAATTTGGCGGCAACAACGCTTCCTTTTAGTATTGAAATGTTGGAACGGCATCCTTATGGTTCACAGTCTTTTATTCCATTACAACAACAGAAATTTGTGATTGTGGTGGCATTGCCATTTAATGAAACACAACCTGATGAACAACAGATTTATGCCTTTTTATCCAATGGTCGGCAAGGTGTTACTTACCACCAAGGGGTTTGGCATCATCCACTCATTACTTTAGAAGCTAAAAGTGATTTTTTAGTGGTGGATCGTATCGGTGAGGGCAAAAATTGTGATGTACACCATTTGACTCAGTCATATTCGATTATTGAACAGCAGCTGCAGTCAGAGATAGTGAGTCTCTGACCGCAAATTTACTCAGTATTTTCCTTCAAAATTTGCACTAATTCTTTGTTTTAAATATTCCTTAGCTGTGATCACAGGGTATTTCTTTTTAGGACTTTCAATCACCACATCTTCATTGGCTTGGCAAAAGAATGCCAAACTATATCGTGGACCCTGATATTCATGAGCTTCAGGATTTTTTACACGATGGAAATTAGATGGCAATTGATCATCGCTCCAACGCATCAGCATATCGCCAATATTACAGGTAATCACATCATCTCTTGGTTCAATGCTGGTCCATTGTTGTTGTTCCATATCTTTACCAGGACAGACTTGCAAGCCGCCTTGACCTTTGCGCTGGAACAATAAAGTTAAGCAATCAAAATCAGTGTGTGCACCTGCACGCCATAAACCAAGTTGATCTTTAATGGCTGGATCGATTGCATAGTAGTGCAACATCCGCAGAGTACTTTGATATGTTTCTTGGTCTGGATCATGTGCAAGCGCAAAGAAATTATCTGCAAAGCCAAGTTTGTAGGCGAAGCAAGATAATATTTTCATACCGACTTGCCAGCAAGATTTTTCAAACTCAAGCATGGTTGTTTTAAATGTCGGTAATTCATGTTCGCTTGGATATAAGCCTGCCATGCGAGGACGAGTGATTTGATAAGATTCTTTTTGATCAGGCGTACTGGTTGATGGTCGGATTTGCGCTTTACTTTCCCAGCCTGCATTACGGTTCAATGGGTATTGTGCTTTGATATGTTCAGGAAGATTGAAAAAGTTTTCAGTCATTTCAAAGGCATTTTTGATTTGATCTAAATCAATGCCATGATTTGAAACTTGAAAAAAACCAATATCTGTTGCGGCTGACCAGAGCTGATCTGCTATGTCATACTTACGTTGTTCGAAGTCAGATAAATCAATCACGCGAACTTCACGTTCAAATGTTTCTTGACCTAAAGCGCCCATGCGAGATTCTTTCTGGAGTTCTTCGAGGCTGTAGTTATTTTCTTCAGCTAAGTTGGTCATGTTTGCATTCATATTTCACCTCAATTTTTGGATAGACCATGACCCAATCAAATTGAATGGAAGGTGACTGGGTCATTATTTCAAAAAAGAGCAACACTTTCTAAATCAATAGAAAGTGAGCTTATTTCTGAGCAATGACCCACATATATTTTTAGATATATGCTGAACGCTTCTACTCTGACAAATCTATATAAGCATTTTCTATACCAATGTTTATAAATAAGTCATGAACGAGATTGCTATGTAAAAAGTCTTAGATTTTCGACTGTTTAGCTAAAAATAAATCAATAGGTTTGGTGGCTAATTTAATATTTGATTCTTTTTTGCGCATGGTATGGACTTAAAATGGTGCATTTTATTTTTTTATCTAAAATAATTCAGAATAAAGCGCAGATGTTAGTGAAGAATGAATAGCTAACATTAATATGCAATCTAGTCTGTTAATCTATCTATATGAAAAATATCTATTAAATAAATACTGGCATGGTGTTTGCTAAATCATAAGTGAGTATAAGCGGTTAGTGTGTATTACACATGGGACATTGCTCTACAGCGTTAGCTGTTCCTCTTTTGGGGACAAAGTCATTATTTGGCTTTGAGAGAATCTGTGTGCTTTTATACATTTGGTTTTGATTCCCCTAAAAGAATAGCGAAATGAGTTCATACATATTTAGGGGTCTTACTTATGAAAATTCAGCACTATGTAGGCAAAGGACGATTAACTGTCATTGCAAGCGCATTATTATTCAGTTCATTTACTCAAGCTGCCGATAAATTGGTTCTACAAACCACATGGTATGCACAAGCTGAACAAGGTGGTTACTATCAAGCTTTAGCACAAGGGATTTATAAAAAATATGGTCTAGATGTCGATATTAAAATCGGCGGGCCACAAGTCAACAATATGACTTTATTACTCTCAAAACGTGCAGACATTATTATTAATTACGATTTACAAGTTCTTAAAGGAATTGAAAGCAATTTTCCAATCAAAGCGATTGCTGCACCATTTCAATTTGATCCACAAGGCATACTCACACATAGCGATGTTAAATCTTTAGCAGATCTAAAAGGAAAAACGATTCTTGTCTCGACGAGCGGTCAAGCAAGCTGGTGGCCTTGGTTGAAAGGTAAATATCATTTAAATGCAGCTCAAGCACGTCCGTATACATTTAACATGCAACCATTCCTTGCAGGGAAAAATGTCGCGCAACAAGCCTACGCGACTTCAGAAGTGTTACAAGCGAAAAAAGCTGAACCTTCAAGTAATTTCTTCTTATTTGCCGATGCTGGTTATCCTGCTTATGGCGGTATTTTGGTTACACGCAATGATGTGGTTCAAGCAAAGCCAGATGTGCTGCGCCGTTTTGTTCAAGCCTCGATGGAGGGTTGGAAAAATTATTTAGCAGATCCGAAATTAGGAAATGCAGTAATTAAAAAAGAAAATCCAAATATGAATGATGAGCTACTGGCTTTTGCTGTAGATCAAATGCGTAAACGCAATTTAATTAACGGTGGCGATGCAAAAAAAATGGGTGTTGGTGTGATGACCGATGCCCGTTGGAAAGCAACACGTGACTTTATGGTGGGTGCAGGTTTACTCAATGCCAAAACCAATTGGAAATCGGCTTATACAACACAGTTCGTTAATACTGCGAAGAAATAAGCTGTTTTGAATCGGTTAAGAAAATAGGGCATTTGCACGAAGGGGAAACCATATGAATTCAGCTTTATCTGTTGATATTCCAGTCAAAGAATCATCAAATTTCGTAACGCCAATGATTATGGTCAGAGGCGCAGAAAAAACTTATCCAAATGGCACACATGCATTACAACGTTTAGACCTCAATATTGCGCGTGGTGAAATTGTCTCTTTACTTGGGCCATCGGGGTGCGGCAAAAGTACCTTATTAAAAATGTTTGCCGACCTTGAGCAGCCTTCTGCGGGTCATGTACGTTGGAACGGCAAGGCTGATATTCAGTCACAATGCAAAATGGCAATGGTATTTCAGGAAGCCACTTTAATGCCGTGGTCAAATATTGAAGATAATGTACGTTTACCTTTGGATTTAAGGCAAGTTGCCAAATCAGAAAGTACGCCCAAAGTCCACGAAGCTTTAAAAGCTGTAGGTTTGGATAAATTTGCCAAAGCCTATCCAAGAGAACTATCTGGCGGTATGCAAATGCGTGCTTCACTTGCAAGAGCATTGGTTACAGAACCTGATTTATTGCTGATGGATGAACCCTTTGGCGCATTAGATGAGTTTACGCGGCATAAATTAGATAGTGACATTCGCAAACTTTGGTCAGAGCGTGATCTAACGGTCGTGTTCGTTACCCATAGTATTTATGAAGCGGTCTATTTGTCTTCACGTGTGATTGTGATGGGTGCACGCCCAGGGCGAGTGGTTGCAGATCTACCTGTGGATGGACCGTATCAGCGCGATGAATCCTTTAGAACCTCTGAAGGCTTTATCAAACAATGCTCTCATCTTTCTGAATTATTAGCCGAAGCAAGTGGAGGACATGATCATGATTAAACCTTTATTGCAAAATCCTGCGATCCAGCGTATTGCTGCGCCACTGAGTTTAGGTTTGTTGCTACTTCTAGTTTGGCAACTGAGTTTTCAACAGATGAATATTCCTGTTTATATCGTGCCGAAACCGAGTGACATTGCAATGAGCATGATCAATCAATCTGGTTTGCTATTTGGTAGTTTATGGGTCACTTTGAAAATTACGATGTTGGCGTTTGCGTGTGCAGTCATCATTGGAACTTTGGTTGCTTTTGTATTTGTACAAAGTCGTGTGCTTGAGGCATGTTTTATGCCGTATGCAATTTTATTTCAGGTTACGCCGATTGTTGCAATTGCACCACTAGTAATTATTTGGATTCAAAATACAACTCTGGCACTGGTTGTGTGCGCCATGTTAGTGGCAATTTTTCCAATTTTAACCAATACAACTCTCGGGTTACGCAGCGTAAATAAAGGCTTGCTTAATTTATTTCAGATTAATAAAGCAAGCCGTTGGCAAATTTTAATGCGCTTACGTGTACCAAATGCATTGCCTTATTTCTTTGGTGGTTTACGAATTTCCTGTGGTTTGGCTTTGATCGGTGCAGTGGTATCTGAGTTTGTTGCAGGAGCAGGTGGTACTAGTGCTGGCTTGGCGTATCAAATTTTACAAGCGGGTTTCCAGTTAGATTTACCATTAATGTTTGCCGCTTTATTTTTAATTACTTGTACAGGTCTAGGATTATTTGTCGTCATGTCTTTGTTGAGTCGTATTTTCTTAAATAAATGGCATGAGAGTGAACAAGTATGATGAACCACAGTTATTTAATTAAAAATGCCCATGCGATTTTGACAGGTTTATCCGCGAATGCCGCGCGGTCTTCTGCCACTGATATTCGTATTCAAGATGGTAAAATTAAGGAAATAGGTCAGCTTAGGCAACAACCACATGAACAGGTGGTGAGTGCAAAAGATTGCGTTATTTATCCAGCGTGGGTTAATACACACCATCATTTGTTCCAATCTTTATTGAAAGGTGAGCCGCAAGGCTTAAATCAAAGTTTAACAGCTTGGCTTGCCAGCACCCCATATCGTTTTCGTGGTGCGTTTGATGAAGAAACATTTAGAGTTGCGGTTCGTATTGGCTTAATTGAACTATTACGTTCAGGCTGTGCAACAGTCGCCGATCATCATTATTTATATTGGCCAAAAATGCCGTTTGATGGCGCTGCGATCTTATTTGATGAAGCCGAAAAGCTAGGCATGCGTTTTGTGTTGTGTCGAGGTGGTGCAACGCTCACGCGTGGTTTAGAAAGTGAATTACCACAGGCGTTGCGCCCTGAAAAGTTCGATGACTATATGGCGGATATTGAGCGCTTAGTGCATTTATATCATCAACCAGATGCTTATGCTTTTCGTAAAATTGTGATGGCACCGACATCAACTTTACACTCAACAACAGCTCAACAGTTTCGGGAAAGTGCCAAGATCGCGCGTCAACTAGGTATCCGAATGCATAGTCATTTATCTGAAACAGTAGATTATCTGGATGCGGCAAAAGCCAAATTTAACATGACGCCTGTGCAATATTGTGCCGAAAATGATTGGGTGGGCGATGATGTTTGGTTTGCGCATCTCGTGAAGCTATTACCTGAAGAAATTCAAATCTTGGGGCAAACTCATACAGGTATTGCACATTGCCCACAAAGTAATGCGCGTTTGGGTAGTGGTATTGCTGATTTAGTGACTTTAGAAAAAGCTGGCATGACCATTTCGATTGGTGTTGATGGAGCAGCATCAAATGAGGCTGCTGATATGTTGTCAGAAACACATGCAGCGTGGTTATTGCAACGTGCTCGAAAAGGGATGTTGGCTGTCCCACAGTACGAGGGTGGGCAATTTGAAGGCGGGGCTGATGCTGCGACTATTGAAGATATTGTACGTTGGGGCACAGTTGGAGGCGCTAAAATCTTAGGCTTAGATCAAGTGGGTACGATTGAAGTAGGTCAACAAGCTGATTTAGTGCTGTATCGTTTAGATGATCCTCGTTATTTTGGCTTGCATGATATGGCAATTGCTCCTGTTGCGAGTGGTGGTCGGGCACATATCCAAGCAATGTTTATCGCAGGGAAAATGGTGATGGAAAATGATCAAATTCCTGATTTAGATATGATGGAATTGGCTGGTCAAGCTAAGGATGCAGTAAAACTCTTGCAACAGAGGAGTGTGGGAATGGCGAAAATAGCCTAAGCAGTTATGTAATATTACTAGGCTATGATTTACTTTAGGGTCTGTTGACATTTCAGCCATGCATTGCGTTATAGGTTAAAACGACACAAACAAGGCATGAAACGTAGGCAATGGCATCCCCCTTGTCAAGTTTCATAACGAAGTTTGAGGAAGTTTTAGCCATAACCCTGAGCAAGAGCAAAGCACTGCTTTGATCGCAGCGCAAGGCGAAGCTCGAGGACAGGGGTATTTTTTGCCACTACTGCGTTATGTCTTGCTCATCTAGAATGACTAAATTTCGCAAAACATGCCTTGTATCGTCTAAAAAACACCCACTGTCGCAATGAGAGCTGAAAGCTCGCAAGGTGAAATGCTAACAAACCCTAGTAGAGCTTAAGCTTTTTGAATTTATATCTTTGATTACTATCTTTTGGGGCGGCAAGGATGCCGCCAGTCTAACAATAGATTTACCCTTGATAAGGATGATATTTATACCAATGATCTGCGATTTGCTGACGCGTACATATCCAAACCTGATCATGGCTTTGAACATAATCCAAAAAGCGTTGCAATGCCTTGAAACGCGCAGGACGACCTAAAATACGACAATGCATCCCAATCGATAACATTTTTGGGGATGTTGCGCCTTCTGCATACAACACATCAAAAGCATCTTTTAAATATTCAAAAAAATCCTCACTCCGATTAAAACCAGTTGGAGACGCGAACTTCATATCATTGGTATCAAGAGTATAAGGAATAATAAGATGCGGACGAGTTTCACCATTCTCTTTCGTCAATGATGACCAAAAAGGCAGGTCATCGCCGTAATAGTCACTGTCATATTGCACATGATCATAATCAGCTAACAGCTGACGTGTATTGGGACTATCGCGACCTGTGTACCAACCTGTCGGATACTCACCGAATAAATCTTTTAAAATTTGCATAGCTTCAGCCATGTGCGCTTTCTCTGTTTCAATATCTATATTTTGATAATGAATCCAACGCAAGCCATGAGAAACAACGTCATAGTGATTTTGTTTGATTGCTTCAACCACTAAAGGATTTCGTTGTAATGCCATCGCAACAGCAAAAATCGTCATCGGTAAATGACGTTTAGCAAACTCCTGTTGAATTCGCCAAAACCCGACACGTGAACCATACTCGTAGATGGAATCCATCGAAAGATGACGAGCAGGATAACTATCAGCCCCGCTAATTTCAGAGAGGAACTGCTCTGAGCCATCATCACCATGCAGAATATGTTTTTCACCGCCTTCTTCATAATTTAAAACAAATTGAACCGCAATTTTAGCTTGATTTGGCCACTGCGCATGAGGAGGGTGATTGGCATATCCGAGCATATCCCGAGGGTATTGAGCAGTGAGATGAGGCGATTTTTCTGAGATAGTCATGTGGATGCCTGATGATTCATAGTACGTGAAACTTCACATCAAATTACTCGATGATCTATTTTGGTGTCAAATAATTAATTTATTTAAATCATATGCTTATTTGATTTAATTTGGTGCAAAGATCTTGCTTTATTCAAGTGGAATATTTCATCATGCCCGATTTTAGTGCCTCCATTTCTTCAATGATTTGATTCATCATGATTTGAGAAATTCTTGAAAGTTGTCGTTTTGGTGCAACACATAATGCAAGGGTGATGGGGTGCAATCCATTTTCTTTAATTGTTCTAAACTCAAACTCGCCACTTTCTATAAATGGGTAAACATCAAGATAACTCATGATGCTAATCCCCAAGTTTTGCTTGAGTAAAGAAATCATCATCCGAATATCATTGCATTCAATTTGATGTCTTGGATTAAAGTCATGTTTCTTATATAAAGCAGTGACATGATCATGGATAATTAAAGGTGTAGCTGGAATAATGTGATTAGATTCAAGTGTATCTGAAAAATAGATGTGCTCTTTTGTAGCGAGAGGATGTTGTTTGGACATGACAATCCCAAGTGGCATTTCAATAAATGCATTCACATGTAATTGGTGTTGATGTTTAGGATTTAGGATTAATCCAAAATCAAGTTCGGCATTCATCACCATTTCAGCCACGTGATCGCTATCCAAAATGCGGATATTGAAATTGATCCATGCATATTGTTGATGTATGGATTGAATGACTTGCGTCACAAAGCTTTCACTTAAAGCAGAAATCATTCCAAACTCAATCGTGCCACGCTGTAGCCCCTGAATTTCATTCAAACGCTTTTGTATCATTTGAAAATCTTTTTGCCAACTGCGTAAATCAGCATAGAGAAGCTCACCAGCCAATGTGAGTTTTAAACCACTTGGCAGCCGTTCAAATAATGCAACACCAAGCTCTTCTTCGGCGAGCACAATTTGTCGGTGTACCGCTGAAACTGAAATATAAAGCTGATCGGCAGCTTTTCGCAGGCTTCCTGTTTTAGCGACCGCAATAAAATATTCAGCAAAACGTGAAAATGGTAATGCCATTGCACATTCTCTTTAGATAAAAGCATTGCGGAGATAAAAGCAATTTTAGTGCCGATCTGTTCTAATTTTTAGAATGCTTCATTGAGATCATTCTAATAGACGAAAAATAAGATATCCCCCAAACTATTTTTAGACAAAGAGATCAATGATCTACAGAAAAAAATAGTGTGAGCACAACATGAATGCGATTCCTCTGATTAACCTGCCAAATAAGCCATGCCATAGCCAATTTGATGATCAAGATTGGCAAATCTTGGCGCAACATTGGTATCCAGTTGCGCGTGTTGAAGATGTGACCACGAAGCCTCATCATGTCACACTGCTTGATCTGAATATGGCAATTTATAAAACTGAGTCAGGCAATATCCATTTAGTTCGAGATATTTGCCCACATCGGGGTGTGCCATTAAGTAAAGGCTGGGTGAATGGGGAAACAATTATTTGCCCTTATCATGGACTACATTTCAATGAAGAAGGCAAATGTACCAAGATTCCTGCGCAACCTGATCTCACTAAAATTTCAGATCGTTTCACCCTAACCAAGTTTCCTGTCGTGATCAAATATGGCTTGGTGTGGACGAGCATTTTGGGTCGAGATGAAAGCGCTGCGAATTTCCCAGTACTAGACACGTGGAACAGCGATCAGCATCAAGCGATTTTGCCACCTTATGTTGATATTGCGGGTTCAAGTGGTCGTCAATTAGAGGGTTTTATTGATGTGGCGCATTTTGCATGGGTGCATCATGAAGCTTTTGCAGACCGTGAAAATCCAGTTGTTCCGAAATATTCGACAGAACGTACCGATTATGGTTTACACACTGAATATGTCAGTAATGTCAGTAATTACCCACATGGGATGCAGCATCTCGCACCCGATAATTTTTTATGGGAGCGTATTTTTGACGTGTATCCGCCGTTTTCAGCAGTGCTGACGATTCATTTCCCAAATGATGGTGTATTAAAAATTTTAAATGCTTGTTGCCCGATGTCGCACAACAAAACGCGTTTATTTGTGCCTTTGACCCGTAATTTTGATACGACAGGGGATTTACAAGCCGTCTATGATTTTAATGCACAGATTTTTGCTGAAGATCAAGAAATGGTGGAAGCTCAGAAGCCTGAAGAATTACCTTTAGATATTAGTATGGAAGCACATTTTGAAGCCGATCGTTCATCAACAATGTATCGTCGTATTTTGGCGGAATGGGGGTTAAGCAAACGCTATACGGTTTAACGATCAATCATTTACTTTATAGAAATCATTTTCGATTCGCATCAAAAAGCGCTTATTTATTTGCAACAATCCCTCATTCATCAATGGGAGATTTACGATTTAACACACAATCCAGATGACTTATTTGTATAAGCTTGTATATACAAATATTCAAAAATTCATTTACAATGACTTCGTGTATTTTGTATGAGTTTTAGTCGATGTCAACAGCTTCCAAGCAGACTGATCTGGACTTGTCTTTAGCTGAAGACAGTCCTGTTCCTTTGTATTTACGTGTGAAACAAATGATTTCACAGAAGATCTACGAAGGAACGTGGACGGTAAATAAAAAGATTCCTTCTGAAAGTGAATTGGTAAAGTTACTGGGTTGTAGTCGCATGACAGTCAATCGTGCGTTACGTGAACTCACCAGTGAAGGTTTGCTTGTACGCATCCAAGGCGTAGGTTCTTTTGTTGCCGAAGGGCAAGGACGAACTGCTTTATTTCATGTGAATAATATTGCTGAAGAAATTATTGCGCGTAATCATAAGCATCGTGCAGAGGTTTTGATTTTAGAGCAAATTCAAGCGAATACTGAACAAAGTGTTTTGATGCAAATTCGAGAGGGACAAAAGTTATTCCATTCAATCATTGTGCATTATGAAAACGATGTGCCTGTGCAAATAGAGGATCGTTTAGTCGATCCAGTTTTGATTCCTGAATATTTGGCACAAGATTTTACTGCGATTACGCCTAATGCATATCTCATGTCAAAAGCGCCTGTTACAGAGGGTGAGCATGTAGTCACTGCAATTTTAGCTTCTGCTCAGGAAAGTAAATGGTTAAAGATCAATAAAACCGAACCTTGTTTGTTGATTCGTCGTCGTACATGGTCGAACAAACAACTTATTTCTAGTGCACGATTGATTTATCCAGGTAGCCGCTATTACCTTGAAGGTAAGTTTACCCAATGATTGAGCATCGAGACTTAACTCACTATAAAAAGATGCGATGGAAAAATGGTGCTGGCTATACATTTGAGCTTGCCCGAAGTGCAGGTGATGACTTAGACGCATTTGACTGGCGTATTTCGATGGCTGATGTCAAAACATCGGGTGACTTTTCTAAATTTTCTGGTCTACAACGTATCTTGACGGTGCTAGAGGGTCAGGGACTTGTGTTGCATATTGACGGTGAGGCTAGACAACTCAATACTTTGCAGTCTGTGCAATTCAGCGGAAGTAGTGCCGTGAGTTGTAAGTTAATTGCAGGAACAGTCCGTGATTTTAATTTGATTTATGATCCGCAAAAATTGCTTGCTCGCTATCACTGGATTACTCAAACTTCAACAACTGAGATTTTCAGCTCGGCTGATCTGGTTTTCATTTTTAATCAAAGTCTTGAAGCATTGGAAATTATAATTGATCAACAAATCTTCCATCTTAAACATCAAGAAAGTCTTTTGATTGACCAAGAAAAACGATTGAAAAGTATTGTTTTAACTGAACAGCAATTAAAGCAAACTTGTCTAATCGAACTCACAAAAATTTAACTTTTCCTTACTTTTTTGAAACCCATACAATTTGTAGTTGTATGGGTTTTTTATTGAGATTTAAAAAATAAATCTTTTTATTTCATTGCTTTGAAATTTATTTTTATGAATGGAATGAAATGCATCTTTTCAAGATAAAAGATTTGTGTAGTATATGGATGTATATACAAGTTAATACATTGCTATACAGTAAAAGCAGTTTAATTTGCGGTTTAAATCTCAAAGGAAGGAGTCCGATCGTGACTACAATGACAACAAAATTTCGTGACATAGAAATTCGCGCACCACGCGGTACAAAGCTCAATGCGAAAAGCTGGTTGACCGAAGCACCGTTACGCATGTTGATGAATAATCTTGACCCTGACGTTGCAGAGAATCCGAAAGAGCTTGTTGTTTACGGTGGGATTGGTCGTGCTGCACGTAACTGGGAATGCTTTGACAAGATTGTTGAAACGCTTAAAAACTTAGAAACAGATGAAACCTTATTGGTTCAATCTGGCAAGCCTGTTGGTGTATTTAAAACGCATAAAGACGCGCCACGCGTTTTAATTGCAAACTCGAATTTAGTACCGCATTGGGGGAACTGGGAGCATTTCAACGAATTGGATGCCAAAGGTCTTGCAATGTACGGTCAAATGACGGCGGGTTCTTGGATTTATATTGGTAGTCAAGGCATCGTTCAAGGAACTTACGAGACTTTCGTCGAAGCCGGTCGCCAACATTACAATGGCAATTTAACTGGTCGTTGGGTACTTACTGCTGGTTTAGGTGGTATGGGCGGTGCTCAACCATTGGCTGCAACACTTGCTGGTGCATGTTCACTGAATATCGAATGCCAACAAGCAAGTATCGATTTCCGTTTACGTACCCGTTATGTCGATGAGCAAGCAACTGATTTAGATGATGCTTTAGCGCGTATTGAAAAATATACTAAAGAAGGCAAGGCGATTTCGATTGCACTGCATGGCAATGCTGCTGAAATTTTACCTGAGCTGGTTCGTCGTGGTGTCCATCCTGATATGGTCACAGATCAAACCAGCGCACATGATCCATTGAATGGTTATCTGCCAATTGGCTGGACATGGGAAGAATATCGTCAACGCGCGAAAACTGAGCCTGAAGCAGTTGTTAAAGCTGCTAAACAATCTATGGCGAAGCATGTTCAGGCAATGCTTGATTTCCAAAAAATGGGTGTACCTACATTTGATTATGGCAACAACATTCGTCAAATGGCGCAAGAAGAAAGCGTGGAAAACGCATTTGATTTCCCAGGCTTTGTTCCTGCTTATATTCGCCCATTATTTTGTCGCGGTGTAGGTCCATTCCGTTGGGTTGCACTTTCAGGTGATCCAGAAGACATCTATAAAACAGATGCAAAAGTAAAAGAGTTAATTCCTGATGATGAGCATTTGCATCGTTGGTTAGATATGGCACGTGAACGTATTAGCTTCCAAGGTCTACCAGCGCGTATTTGCTGGGTTGGTCTAGGATTACGTGCAAAATTAGGTTTAGCATTCAATGAAATGGTACGTAGTGGTGAACTTTCGGCACCAATCGTGATCGGTCGTGACCACTTGGATTCAGGTTCGGTTGCGAGTCCTAACCGTGAAACAGAGTCAATGCAAGATGGTTCAGATGCCGTTTCGGATTGGCCATTACTCAATGCCTTATTAAATACAGCTGGCGGTGCAACTTGGGTGTCATTACATCACGGTGGTGGTGTAGGTATGGGCTTTTCTCAACACTCTGGTGTTGTGATCGTATGTGATGGTACAGATGAAGCAGCAGCGCGTATTGCTCGTGTACTCACCAATGATCCAGCAACAGGGGTCATGCGTCATGCTGATGCAGGTTATGACATCGCGATTGATTGCGCGAAAGAGCAAGGTTTGAACTTGCCAATGATCACGCAATAAAAATACATGGATAACGATTACGGTGCTTTTTGCAATTGTGCAAGCAGCATCGTAAGAGAACAATAGAGTGCAAAACAGGACGCCAACATGGAACTTCTTATTCAACCCGGCAAACTTACGCTAGCTGATCTCCGCAAAGCATATTTAAATCCGATCAAAGTTAAGTTAGATGACAGCGCATCGGATGCGATCAATGCCAGTGTCGCTTGCGTCGAAAAAATCGTAAATGAAGGGCGTACTGCCTACGGTATCAACACTGGTTTTGGTTTACTTGCATCGACTAAAATTGCACCTGAAGATTTAGAAAAATTACAACGCTCTTTGGTTCTTTCGCATGCAGCTGGTGTTGGTGAAGCACTGGATGATGCGATGGTACGTTTAATTATGCTGCTCAAAGCAAATAGTTTGGCGCGTGGTTTTTCAGGCATTCGCCGTAAAGTGATTGATGCCATTCTTGCATTGATTAATGCAGAAGTTTATCCGCATATCCCATTAAAAGGTTCTGTTGGTGCTTCTGGTGATTTAGCACCTTTGGCGCATATGTCTTTGGTATTACTTGGTGAAAGTAAAGCACGTTACAAAGGTGAATGGTTGCCTGCGGTTGAAGCTTTGAAAAAAGCAGGTTTAGAGCCGATTTCACTTGCAGCAAAAGAAGGCTTAGCTTTACTTAACGGTACGCAAGTTTCTACTGCTTATGCATTACGTGGTCTATTTGAATCAGAAGATCTATTTGCTGCTGCGACAGTATGTGGCGGCTTAAGTGTAGAAGCAATGTTGGGTTCACGCGCGCCATTTGATGCACGTATCCATGCAGTCCGTGGTCAACGTGGTCAAATTGATGTGGCAGCTGCTTATCGTGACTTACTTACTGAGTCTAGTGAGATTGCACATTCACATGAAGACTGTAGCAAAGTTCAAGACCCTTATTCATTACGTTGCCAACCACAAGTGATGGGTGCTTGTTTAACTCAAATTCGTCAAGCCGCAGAAGTATTGGAAATCGAAGCCAATGCTGTATCAGATAACCCATTGGTATTTGCAGCTGAAGGCGATGTGATTTCAGGTGGTAACTTCCACGCTGAACCTGTCGCAATGGCAGCGGATAACTTGGCTTTGGCTTTGGCTGAAATTGGTTCTTTATCTGAGCGTCGTATCTCAATGATGATGGATCGCCATATGTCACAACTTCCACCATTCTTGGTGGCAAATGGTGGTGTGAATTCAGGCTTTATGATTGCGCAAGTGACAGCGGCAGCTTTGGCAAGTGATAACAAAGCACTGGCGCATCCAGCAAGTGTTGACAGCTTACCAACTTCTGCAAACCAAGAAGATCATGTTTCGATGGCGCCGAATGCGGGTAAACGCTTGTGGTACATGGCTGATAATGTGCGCGGTATTTTAGCGGTAGAGTGGCTTGGTGCATGCCAAGGTCTAGATTTCCGTGAAGGTTTAAAAAGCTCTCCTAAACTTGAACGTGCGCGCAAAGTGCTACGTGATCAAGTTCCTTACTACAGTGAAGATCGTTTCTTTGCACCTGATATTGAGCAAGCAAGTGAATTGTTAGCTAGTGGCTGCTTAAACGAATTACTGATCGAAAAGCTACTGCCAAGCCTAGCTTAACTGAAATGTGATCTATAAAACGACCACTAGGAGTGGTCGTATCTAACTAAATTTCCTAAGGATTGGAGATAATAATGTCACAGAGCTCCACATTACAGCGGGGTTTAAACACCCGTCATATCCGTTTCTTGGCTTTAGGTTCAGCGATTGGAACGGGACTTTTTTACGGTTCTGCAACAGCAATAAAAATGGCAGGCCCTTCAGTTTTGCTCGCATATATCGTTGCAGGGATTGCAATTTATATCGTGATGCGTGCATTAGGTGAAATGGCTGTTCAAAATCCAGTTTCTGGTTCATTTAGTGAATATGCTTCTCAATACATTGGCCCATTGGCAGGTTTTACCACAGGCTGGACTTATGTTTTTGAAATGATCATTGTTGCTTTAGCTGATGTCACTGCTTTCGGGATTTATATGGGATTCTGGTATCCCGATGTACCTCGATGGATTTGGATTTTATCGCTGATTATGTTCTTGGGTGCGATCAATCTTATACACGTCAAAGTATTTGGTGAACTCGAGTTTTGGTTATCAATTGTCAAAGTCACTGCGATTGTTGCGATGATTTTAGGCGGTTTGGGACTCATGTTCTACGGATTTCATGCGGATCACAGTGGTTTCACCACTGGCATTCAAAACTTATGGGTACATGAAGGCTTTATGCCGAATGGTATTGCAGGTTTAGTTGCGTGTTTATCAGTCGTGGTGTTTGCATTCGGTGGTATTGAAATCATTGGGATTACTGCTGGTGAATCTCAAGATCCGAAAACCTCTATTCCTAAAGCGATCAATGCCGTTCCAGTACGTATCTTATTGTTCTATGTACTAACAATTTTTGTATTGATGTCGATTTTCCCGTGGAATCAAATTGGTAGCCAAGGCAGCCCATTTGTACAAATTTTTGAAAATTTAGGGATTGGTTCAGCGGCAACGATTTTAAATATTGTGGTGATTACAGCAGCTGTATCTGCCATTAACAGTGATGTGTTTGGTGCAGGTCGTATGCTGTTTGGTATGGCAAATCGTGGTCAAGCGCCACAAGTTTTCCAAAAGCTTTCTCGTAATGGTGTGCCTTGGATGACTGTTGTGGTGATGGCAGGTGTGTTGTTGATTGGCGTGGTATTGAACTATCTGATCCCAGAAAATGTATTCATCATCATTGCCTCAATCGCTACATTTGCCACAGTTTGGGTATGGCTGATGATCTTACTTTCACAAGTTGCGATGCGCCGTAAATTATCACCTGCTCAAATCAAAGCGCTCGATTTCCCAGTGATTGGTTGGCCATATGCGCCTGCATTTGCAATTGCATTTATGGTGTTTATCTTGGCAATGATGGGATATTTCCCTGATTCACGACCAGCAATTTATGTGGGCATTACGTGGTTAATCTTACTTTGTATTGCATACAACATTTGGGTCAAACCTAAACCGAATGCTGTCAAAGTTGATGATCATCTATCACCAAGTATCAAAATGGAAAGCTAATAACAGAATGACTTGAGCGCAGATTGCGCTTGAGTCATTTGAGGAATAGTTAATGAAAAAGCTTTGGAAAAACTGTCATATTGCAACCATGCAAAATGGACAATATTCCAGTATCGAAAATGCTGCAATCGTTACTGATAGTGAAATCATTCACTGGGTTGGTTCGCAACAAGACATTCCATCTGATGATTATGTAGAGATAGTAGATTTAGGTGGTGCTTGGGTAACACCGGGTTTTATTGATTGCCATACGCATAGTGTCTTTGGTGGCAATCGTAGCGTTGAATTTGAAAAACGCTTACAAGGTGTGAGCTATGCTGAAATTGCAGCGAGTGGGGGCGGGATTGCCAGTACAGTGCGTGCGACGCGCGAGGCGAGCGAAGAACAACTACTTGCGTCAGCATTGAAACGAATTCGCTGTTTACTTCAAGATGGTGTAACAACTATCGAAATTAAATCCGGTTACGGTTTGGATTATACCAACGAGCGAAAAATGCTCCGTGTGATTCGCCAAATCGCTGATACGCTGCCGATGACAGTGAAAAGTACTTGTTTGGCTGCACATGCTTTACCGCCTGAATATAAAGATCAGAGTGATGCATATATTGAGCATATCTGTACTGAAATGCTGCCTAAACTGCATCAGGAAGATTTAGTTGATGCGGTAGATGCATTCTGTGAACATCTGGCATTTTCTCCAGCGCAAGTTGAACGTGTATTTCAGACAGCTCAAGCGCTTCATTTACCTGTGAAGTTGCATGCCGAACAACTTTCATCGTTAGGTGGTTCGAGCCTAGCTGCGCGTTATCATGCATTGTCAGCCGATCATTTGGAATATATGACAGAAGATGATGTCAAGGCGATGGCTGCTGCGGGTACAGTTGCGGTGTTATTACCAGGCGCATTTTATTTATTACGCGAAACGCAATTTCCACCATTAGATCTTTTGCATCAGCATGGGGTACGTATTGCACTATCAACGGATTTAAATCCGGGGACTTCGCCAACACTATCGCTGCGTCTTATGTTGAATATGGGCAGCACTTTATTTCGTTTAACGCCTGAACAAGCCTTAGCTGGTGTCACGCTTCATGCTGCATATGCGCTTGGATTGCAAAACACGCATGGTTCGTTGGAACAGGGTAAGGTCGCTGATTTTATTGCTTGGGATATTGAACATCCTTCAGAGGTTGTTTATTGGCTCGGTGGCGATTTATCTAAGCGTATTGTTCGTCATGGCAATGAAATTTCAGTTTAAGGTCTAACACAATTTAAAATAGTGAAGCATTATGAATCATTCATTTAAGTGGCAAGGTCGAAATGATGGTGAGGGTGAAGCTCACTTACGCCTACATCAAGTGGTCAATACAAGCCAGCATCCTTCATATGCATTGATTGGCTTTAGTTCGGATGAAGGGGTGAAGCGTAACAAAGGGCGAATCGGTGCGGCAGATGCGCCTGATATGATTCGTGCACAACTCGCTAATCTTCCAGTTCATCAGTCGATTAGTATTGCTGATCTGGGCACAGTAGTTTGTGATCAGGGTAAATTAGAACAAGCTCAAGCTGAATTAGCTGATTGCGTAGAAAGAACGCTGCAACAAGGCATTAAACCTGTGGTGTTAGGTGGTGGTCATGAAGTTGCATTTGGAAGTTTCTCAGGATTGTTTCAATATATTCGTAACAACGAGCCAAATGCAAAAATTGGAATTATCAACTTTGATGCGCATTTTGATTTACGTGAAGCTGAACAAGTTACTTCAGGTACACCATTCTTAAACGCTGCAAAATTGTCCGAACAACATCAGCAAGATTTTCATTATTTATGTATCGGTGTAGCAAAACATTCAAACACAAAAGTGCTGTTTGAAACCGCTGATCGACTGAATTGCGAATATATATACGATCAGCAACTTCACTTACTAAATATTGATCATTTGAACAAAAAAATTAACAGTTTTATAGAAAAAATCGACCACTTATACATTACAGTAGATATGGATGTATTTAGTGCCTGCATTGCTCCCGGTGTCAGTGCGCCAGCGGTCAAAGGAATTGATCTAACAGTCTTTGAACCATTGTTACAAGCCATTAAGAAAACAGGAAAAATTCGTGTTTTTGATGTGGCTGAATGCAATCCACGGTTTGATTTGGACAATCGTACAGCCAAATTAGCCGCGTATATTATTTTTAATTACTTATTCGATTGATGGATCGGCTGCGTTGATCCATCAATTTTAGTTTTATAAGGATAGACAATGTCTAATTTATCTTATGTCTCCCAAAATGACGGTCCATGGCAAACTTACCTCGAACAAATCGATCGTGTTGCGCCATATTTAGATGATCTCAAAGACTACATTGACACACTGAAACGTCCTAAGCGTGCTTTAATCGTTGATGTGCCAATCGTAATGGATGATGGTTCGATTCGTCATTTTGAAGGTTATCGTGTTCAGCACAACTTATCTCGTGGTCCGGGTAAAGGCGGTATTCGCTACCACCCTGATGTGGATTTAAATGAAGTCATGGCGCTTTCTGCGTGGATGACGATTAAAACCGCTGTTGTAAACTTACCATTTGGTGGTGCTAAAGGCGGTATTCGTGTTGACCCACGTCAACTATCTCCTCGTGAGTTAGAGCGTTTAACACGTCGTTATACTAGTGAAATTGGTCATATTATTGGCCCTCAAAAAGATATTCCAGCACCAGACGTAGGTACAAATCCAAACGTAATGGGTTGGATCATGGATACTTATTCATCTGGTCAAGGTCACACTGTGACTGGCGTTGTAACAGGTAAACCAGTTCATTTAGGTGGTTCTTTAGGCCGTATTAAAGCGACTGGTCGTGGTGTATTTATCACGGGTCAACAAGTTGCTGAAAAAATTAAATTGCCTTTAGAAGGTGCTAAGGTTGCAGTTCAAGGTTTTGGTAACGTAGGTAGTGAAGCAGCTTATTTATTTGCTGATTCAAAATCTAAAATTGTTGCGATCCAAGATCATACGGGTACGATTTCAAACCCTGAAGGCATTGATGTAGCTGCATTGAAAACCTATCTTGAAAGCAATCCTGGTGTTGGTGGATTTGCTGGTGCGCAAGCAATCAGTGATGAAGCATTCTGGGATGTGGAGATGGATATCTTAATTCCAGCTGCATTAGAAGGTCAGATTACTGTAGAGCGCGCTCAAAAATTAACTGCGAAGTTAGTCCTTGAGGGTGCAAATGGTCCAACTTACCCTGAAGCTGACGATATTTTAGTTCAACGTGGCGTAACGATTGTTCCAGACGTAATCTGTAATGCTGGTGGTGTAACTGTATCTTACTTCGAGTGGGTACAAGATATGTCGAGCTACTTCTGGTCTGAAGAAGAAATTAACGAAAGACTTGATAAGTTAATGATCCAAGCGATCAATGATGTATGGCACACTTCAAGTGAAAAAGCTTGTACGTTGAGAACCGCAGCCTTCATTTTAGGTTGTGAGCGTATCTTAAAAGCGCGTAAAGAACGTGGTATTTTCCCAGGTTAATTGATTTAATCTGAACACGATCCGACGACCTTAAAACTAGTGTTTTAAGGTCGTTTTTTATTTTAATCAAGGAAAAAATCTTTTTGCAAATAGGTGTTTCCCTCGATACAAGCATAATCTTCAAAATCAGTGATACCGACTCTAGATAATGCTTGTTCGTCAGTCAAACTATGTCCACTAAGCTCACCTTTTGCAGTGGTGTAAATTGTATAGGCTGCATCAGCCATGATTTCGGGTTTACGACTGACGTGTTGTGTATTTTCCTCGCCTAAATTCTTTGATACAGCTGCCGTTGCAATATAGGTTTCTGGCCATAAGGTATTACAAGAAATCCCATAATGGCGAAATTCCTCGGCCATACCTAAAGTAAGAATCGTCATTCCATATTTAGACAGTGCATAAGGGGATAAAATACCTAACCATTTGGGTGACATATTTACGGGTGGAGATAGACTAAGAATATGTGGATTTTCCGATTGTTTTAAGAAGGGCAAAGCCGCTTGCGCACAAATGAATGTCGCGCGATGGTTAATATTCTGAATTAGATCATATTGTTTTAACGAAGTTGATTCGATACCAGTGAGTGCAATTGCACCTGCATTATTGATGAGTACGTCAATACCACCGAAATTTGATGCTGCTTGTTGGATGGCGAGCTGAACTTGTTGTTCATGACGTACATCTAAAATTAAGGGAAGCGCATTGCCGCCTGCTGCTTCGATTTCTTCAGCAACACTATAAATTGTTCCAGATAGCTTTGTCGTTTCCACTGCTGTTTTAGCCGCGATCACAACATTTGCTCCCGCTTGAGCAGCTTTTAAGGCAATCGCTCTGCCGATTCCACGGCTACCACCTGTAATAAAAACTGTTCTTCCTTGCATATTTTTCATCATCATTCCTCATTGTATTTTTATAAAAAAGCGAATTAAATCATAAATGGATGTGCATACTTTTCTTGATCAAAAATTTGGCGTTGTTTTGCTATCTGTACAAGACGATTGCGTAGTTGTGTTTTTATCACAGCATAAGTTAAACGATGCTTTTGTGCCATTTCCTCAGCAAATTTCAAAGTTTCTGCTTGTAATGATTCAACGGGGTGAATTTGACTGACAACTTGAGATTGTAAACATTCAAGACCCGTCATGGTTTTACTGGTTAATGCCATTTCCCATGTTGCATGACGATTTGGCAGCAATTGCACGATTTCAGCAATTGTATCGGTGAATGGAATAGTGAGGTTGACCTCTGGGAAGCAGAAACGACCTTTATCTGCACGCATAAATCTAAAATCACATGCTGAAGCCAAGATTGCGCCACCAGCATAGGCATTACCGTTGATTTCAGCAATCACAGGTAAATTGAGCAGCGCTAGTCGAAGCAACATATTTTCAAGTTGAACTGTAAAGGCTTTTTTCTCTTCGATTGATTGCTGCATGAGCCAAGCTAAATCTAAACCATTGCAAAAAGTCTTGGCGTGATCACTTCGAATAATGAGGCTAGCATTATTTTGATTACTTTCGATTTCATCAAAAATTTCTAGATATTCTTCTAAGACTACTTTATTCAATGCATTTTCATGATCACCATTGTGTAATGTCAAAATGTAAATTGATTGTTGTTTATCGAGAGACATGGTTGCCATTTCAGCAACTCCTGAGCTTATATTCATCATTCGTTGACTGATTATTTCGAATATAAGACTCGCTCAATAGGTGAGACTATGCCATATTAATGATCATTTTAGGACATGAGTAACTTTATGCGTGATCCTTTTGGGTTATTCCAAGAAACAATTTCAGTGTCATATGCGCACATATTATTAGAAATCACTCATGAGTATGGTATTGATTATCCAACTGTTTTATACAACAGCGGTCTTGTCCTCTCAGAAATGAAACATGCTGATGCCAAGATGAGCGCGCATCAATGGTCTAAATTGGTAGTTAACGCATTACAACTCACGGGTAATCATCGTCTTGGAATTGAATATGGGCAGAAGTTGCGCCCAACGTCTCATGGCGCTTTAGGATTTGCTTTTTTGAGCTGTGCTGATGTTGAAACTGCTTTGAATCTCTGCCAACAGTATTTCTGTACACGCATTCAAAATTTCGTACCCGAATGGCGAGTTGAAGAGGACTTTGTCTATGTCTATTTAGATGATGTTCATCCTGTAAAATTAGGCAATGAACAACAATCAGCTCAATTAAGAGCTTTTCTCGTTGAAAGTTTAATTTTTGGAGCAATTCATTTTCTAGCTTTATTTTCACAAGAACTAGCCGAAGAGTGTGATGTGTATTTAGATTGGCTACAATCACAAGATTATGTTGCTATTTCATTTGCATCTATTTCTCTGAATTTTAATCAAAAACGTAATGGTTTTAGATTTCCCAAAAAATACCTAGATTGTAAAAATCAAAATGCAGATCAAATGTCTTTTCAACAGGCACTTTTATACTGTGAAAATGATAAAGGCAAACTGATTAAGGAAACGCATCGAGACCTACAAAAAAGTATTCGTTTAGAGTTACTCTACAATGCAAGCAATGGTTATCCAACATTACCGATGATCGCTGAACGTATGAATATGTCTGAAAGAACGATCAAAAGACATTTGCAAGCTCAAGGGACAAGTTTTCTTCAAATATTATCTGAAGTACGATTTAGCGAAGCAAAAAAGCTATTACAACAACAGCAATATAGTATTCAGGATATTGCAGGAATTGTGGGCTATGAAGAAGCCACCAACTTTATTCGTGCTTTTAAAAAGAATTTTGGAGAGACACCAAGTCAGTATCGA
Organism: Acinetobacter venetianus RAG-1 = CIP 110063; assembly: GCF_000368585.1. Taxonomy (GTDB): domain Bacteria; phylum Pseudomonadota; class Gammaproteobacteria; order Pseudomonadales; family Moraxellaceae; genus Acinetobacter; species Acinetobacter venetianus. The sequence goes on along the minus strand of NZ_KB849558.1, from coordinate 1,206,323 downwards.
AAAAGGTTTTTATTACAATGAATTGATATTATTTTTAAGGCTGTTTAAATAGTAATAAGTGAGTTGAACAGAGTCTTGTCGAGTCCTCATTTTGTTTCAGTATAAACCTGCGGTTCGTTCTACCTTACGATACGTTGTTTCTCGTTCGGCAAAAGTAAGCAAAACCATTGTCATCCACAAAACCTATTTAATTTTTCACCTACTTTAACTTTGTTGATAAACACTATCTTTTTAATCGCTCGCAGCTTTGGGATGACGTTTCGGTGGATCAAAATTTAAGTATCATTCAAAGAAATTAGTTTCATTCATCTGACATAGAATGCTGAATCGTTTGAATAAACAATTCCAGCGAATGCTTAATCTGCTCGCTCCATTCAAAAGAACAATTCATACGAATATAGTGCTGATGTGATGGCAAGACATTAAAAAGAGGACTAGGTGCAACACCTATTTGCTGTTGAATCAATTTTTCATAGACTTGCATACTACTGACTTTTTCAGGGAGTTGAATCCATAGGAAATAACCACTTGGATAATTATAAACTTGGCAATCAGCAGGTAAATGTTGTTTCAGGTAATTAAAAAATTGTTTCTTATTCTTCTCCAAAGCGCGTCTTAATACTCTTAAATGCTTTTCATAATGATGATGCGCTAAAAACTCAACCAGCACGTTTTGAATCAATGCATTTGCAGAAATCGTGCTCATGAGCTGTAGGTGTTGAATATGTTCAGAAAATTTACCCGCATAAACCCAGCCAACTCGAAAACCTGAACCCAAAGTTTTAGAAAATGATGAGCAGTGCAGTACTAAATTTTGCTGATCGTAATATTTCATTGGCAATGGTTTTTTAGAGCCATAAAACAATTCTTCATAGACATCATCTTCAATTAAATGGATTTGATGTTCATGCAAAAGTTTCGCGATTTTATATTTCATTTCATCGCTGACGGTAAAGCCGATTGGATTATGTGCATTCAACATGAACCAGCATACTTTGATTGGATAAGTTTTTATAACCTGCTCAAAAGCTTCAAAATCAAAACCATGTTGAGGATGTTCAGGAATAGTAATAACTTTCAAACCTAAGCGTTCCGCAGCCTGCCATGCGCCATAAAAAATGGTCTGTTGTAATAAAATATAATCGCCCGGCTGCGTAATTGCTTGTAATGAAAGATTAAGTGCATCTAAGCCGCCTGATGTGATCACAATGTCATCAGCATCGGTCGGAATTCCTTGCATACAATAACGTTGGGCAATCAGCTTTCTTAATTCAAGATTGCCGGGTGGCAGATTGGTGGTCTGATCATAACTATGTCTATTTCGAGACAGTTGTCCCATGATTTGAATTAATTTGGGTGGATAGAGTAATTGGCTATCAGGAAAAGCAGAGCCTAAAGGAACAATCTGTTTTGGCTGAATCGATTTGAGATATTTAAATACAAGTGAGTTAATTTCAATTTTAGGGTTCAAAGAAACCACAGAATAAGCCTGTGGAATTTGCGATGCAATTTGTTCGGCAACGAAATAACCCGATTTTTCTTTGGAATAAATCAGTCCTTGTGCTTCCAATTCTTGATAAGCATTCATCACGGTAATTAAGCTAAAACCTGAACGTTGCACTTGCTCACGAAGAGAAGGCAATTTCGTATGTGGTTGCCATGTACCATTTTCAATCAGTAATTTCAGGTTTTGCGCTAGCTGTTCTGATTTATACATAAAATTTAGAGTCTAAACCTAATCTGTAGTTGTTAGAATTCATAAATAATTATTATTTTATAACAGATTTTTGGTGAGTCATGCATCTGTTATATTTTTTTAGTGTAATTCTGTAGCTATTCAATAACTTTCCAGACGCTCAAAATAACAGCATGAACTCAGAGCATGATTTGAAGGTTTTCATGCTCTAGAAATGATGATTTAGGTTGAATGGTGTATCACAATGTTTATCACAAAAGAACTCAATTCGATCATGCAACTGTTCAATGGCGTAGCACCATCACAAGCTGTACAAGAGCAGTTGCAGTTTGAGTATGTGAATCTTGAAGCGACATTGTTACGAGCAAAGGTGCTGAGGGATTTTTCTAAAGATCAGGTTGTATATATTGCTCAAGCGAAAATCGATGAAAATGATAATAATCTTGGTTATTTATTCGCACCATTTATCATTGCCAATCTAAATCAACCTGTGATCTATAGCACGCCTGTTTCAATGTCTGTTTTAAGCATTTTGAATCAATATTATCAGGCTGAGAAAAATCTAAACCTGAGAATCGAAGAGGTGATTCAGAGTTTAAAACTTCATATTGATTTGGTTGATCAAGTAAACACCGAGCAAGACTTTTTATTCAATCGTTTGATTAAAGCGCTTTGTCGAGCAGATGTTTCACAGATTTTTTTAATCACGCATTTAACTTTGGATATACAGCAACTGAAACAGCTTGAAAATTACTTGAATATCCAAATTTTTGTGATTGATGCAGACCAATCTGAGAACCTAATTCAAGATGAAATGATTCAACTTAGAAAACTACTGTTCAAGAACAAAGATGAGATGCACAAAGAAGTGTGCGGTTTGTATTCAAACTTAAACGCAAATTTGGTCTCTCAAACTGGAAATTTTAATCATTCACAAGCCAAGCATTTGATCGAAGATATGTTTTATTCAGAGCATATCTTTGAAAAATTGTCGGTTTATGCCGAGTACCTACAAACCCGTATTCAAAATGGTGCAAGTTATAAAGCCTTATCCATTGCCTGAATTGAATAACTGAATTTTGTATATTTTAGGAGTAAAGCTCATGTCACAAGAGCAATCAAAATTTCCATATTTAGCAGTTGGCATCAGTATCTTATTAGGTTGTTTGTTTCTCGTTTTTTTCTTTCTCGCCGTCAGTCACCAACCTGATTATATGCCTTCACAACAGCAGAAACAGACTACTGTAGAGGTTAAAAATTCAACTCAATAAGCCTGTCGAAGTTTTAGATCAGTTTCTCTCTTACTGGCAATCTGAGCGCTTGCCAGTAATTTTTTTATACTAAAAATTAGTATCGTCTTGGTGATTTTCCTGTCCAGCGTTTAAAGGCTCGTGAAAAATTTTTGGTATTGGTGTATCCGAGGTGATTGGCAATATTTTCAAGAGATAAGCTAGGATTTTTGATCAGTTGAATGGCTTTTTCACAACGGATTTTGTCCACTAATTCTCGAAAATTTGTACCTTCACTTTCTAACTTGCGTTGTAAGGAGCGTTCAGAGATTCCGATTTTTTCTAAAATGTCAGATAGAGGACTGATGCCCATTGCCTCGTCATAGATAAGATCTTGTATTGAGCTACTAAAGCTGTTTTGTCTTAATAACTTACGCAATTGAGACTTACATTCTTCTCGTGATAAGCGCTCTGCAATTGCATCTGCATGGAGTAATGGAAAATCTAAAATTTCTTTATTAAATTCTAAGCGCGTCATTGGACGATTAAATCTGACCTCGCCGGGAATTAAGGGGAGTAATTTATCAAAATAATCTGGTTTACTAAATTGTACGTCTGCTAACCCGCTTAACTCTTGTCCTGAAATGCTTTTTCCCATCTGTGCAAATCCAAGCAATAAAGCAATTTGGATAACTTCATCTAAATAATAGCTCTCGGTTTGTTCGAAGAGGATTGCAGCATGATTATCAAAAACTTCGAGCTTTATTTTATGAATGCTAGATTGAAGTGAAATAAACTCTTGAGCAATATTCAGTGCTTGCTTGACATTCCCAGCGAGCATTGCAGTCATACCCATCAACCCATGACAGGTAATTGTCATTTGCATACCTAAATAAAATCCAAATTCTAAATTTGGAACTTTTGTTAAATCTAATGCGCGTTTCAATATCCCCATGACGATTTTGGCATCTGCACGCCACAACGGTTGTAGTAATTGATCCGTATTAAGACCTGATCCAGCTAATAATTCTTCTGCTGAAATATTCCAACGAGAAACCACGTCGACCATTAATGCGATATAAGTTCCGGGAACAGTCTTTTCAATTTTTGTATTTATTGCCATAAAAACCCATGTCGGAAAATGATACTAAAATGGCTTATTCAGAACTATTACAACATTTTCTTTTATTGAAAAATAGCCATGTCAGCAAAGTCTAGTTGACTTTAATCAACGTAAATTACTGCCGTGATGCAGAAAAATACATTCCAAATATTGCTAGGGTGGGAAATGAAAAAAGGAATTTTGATTACCGCGATAACAATTTTTTCAACGACTGTACAAGGCAAAGTCGATGTCTGCGTATTTGATCTGCTCGGTAAATCAGGTGAGGCTTATAAATCAGTAGAAGAATGGGCACTTGCTGCAAAAGCTTGGAATGCAGACTTAAATTTAATTCCTTATCAAGATGAAGCCAAAGCACAAAATGATTTTGATACAGGCAGGTGCGATGGTGTTGCGATGACATCTATGCGCGCAAGAAAATACAACAAGTTTGCAGGTTCGATTGATGCATTGGGAGCAGTGACAAATAATTCTATTGCACAAAAAGCAATTACCTATGCTTTAGATCCTCGTAATAAGCACCGTTTGGTAACTAAATTAAATGGTGATGAATTTGAGGTCGCTGCAATTGCTCAAATTGGTCTGGCGTATGTTTATGTGCGCGATAAAACGATTAATACAATTGAAAAGGGCAAGGGCAAAAAATTTGCTTATTTACATTACGATCAAGCACAAAAAATGATTGTAGAGCGTTTGGAGTTGGTTGGTGTCCCATCAGAGATTTCGGACTTTGCTAAGAAATTTAATAACGGCCAAGTCGATGTGATTGCAGCCCCAGCTTATGCCTATAAACCCTTAGAGATTTCCAAAGGTTTAGGAAGCAATGGAGCAATATTTGATTTTCCTGTTATTAACTTAACCGCTGACATCATTCTCCGACCTAATAAATTTCCTAAAGGTTTTGGACTGAAATCACGGGCATGGGCAATTAAGCAGCTTCCAAAGAATTTTTCCACGATTGCACGTTTAGAAGCGGATATTCCTGCGAAATATAAACAAGCTCTTTCTTCCGAAGATAGACATCGTTACCAAAAGATGATGCGAGATGGCCGCATTGAACTTACACAACTTGGTGTGTATGACCCTGTCATGATGAGGGTTTTAAAACGTGCGCGTTGTGCTGTAGAACGAACCAATTTTGAATGTTCTTTAAGTGGAGAGTGAGCAATGTCATATCCAGTTAAAAGATATTTTCAAGAAGTTAGAAATTTATTAGTTTACAAGTTGAGATCAATATGAACGCACAAACGCAACACCACAAATTGGTTGCACGATCTGTAAAATTTGATTTTTCAAATTCACCAGTACAGTGGATTCCAAATGATCCTATATGCTCACATTTAATTAATGGGATTAACCTAATTTTGCCTGCGGGAGAGTTCTGGTTTTGTCGTGTTTACAATAAGACTCTCCCATATCTGAATAATTCGATATTGATGGATGATGTCAAAGGATTCATTCGTCAGGAAGCGACCCACGCTCGTGCTCATCAAACTGCTCAAGAATTCCTGAAGCAACATGATTATGATCTAGAACCTGCTTTTAAAAAAATTAATTGGATATTCACGATTTTGTTAGGTGATCGTCCACTAGGTATTAAAGCATTAGAAAAGAAGTCTTTAGAGCATTTCTGGTTAGTTACTCGGGTAGGTGTTGTTGCTGCGATTGAGCACTTTACTGGTGTGCTTGGACAGTGGTGTATGGACAATACTTCGTGGGATAAAGCAGACCCAGTGATTGCTGATATGTTCCGTTGGCATTTAGCTGAGGAAGTGGAACATCGTTGTGTCGCGTTTGATCTATTTAAAGAAATGATACCGAACCCTGTCTTATTTTATCTTTATCGTCAGTTTTTGATGATGCTTGTTTTTCCTATTTTTATTTACATGCTAGCTGATATCGCGCGTGATTTAGGTAAACAAGATCCAGATACAAAGATACAAAAGATTTTTAATCGCAACTTTTTCAGATTATTACCGATTTATCAGAAACAAGCGAAAGCAACAGACAATGCTCCGACATTAACGTTTATCACGAAAGCAATTGTTCGTTGGATTTCACCAAACTTTCATCCTGAAACTGAAGGGAATACAGAACAGGCTTTAGATTATTTAGCGCGTTCCCCAGCTGTTCAAGCAAACAGATGAAGGTGTTTTCTTTATTAAGAATAAACACGGTGATTTATCTGTGTGAGTTTAAAAATGATCTGGATGATCATTTTTAATTAAAAAAAGTTTTAACTATTGAATGTATAAAAACAAACATTATGTTTGTGAAAGGAAGTAAAAATGAAAAAAATGGCTCTTACGCTCGCAACGACTTCAATTTTAGCGATATCTGCTTCAACTCAAGCAGCTGTTGATGTATGCGTGTTTGACTTATTAGGCAAGTCAGGCGAAGCATATAAAGGAATGCAAGACTGGGCTTTAGCCGCGAAAGGTTGGGGCGCAGATATAAATCTCGTGGCACTTACAGATGAACAGGTTGCTGACAATAATTTTAAAGCAGGTAAATGTGATGCAGTTGCGATGACTTCTATGCGCGCACGACCATATAATAAGTTTGTTGGATCAATTGATTCTTTAGGTGGTGTTCCGAGTGATGAAATTGCAAAACGAGCGATTACATTTGTTTCCGATCCACGTAATGCGGCGAAAATGACGACCAATCTCAGCGGCAATAAATATGAGGTTGCAGGTATTTCTCCACTAGGTTCAGCATTTATTTTTGTTCGTGACAAAAGCATTAATTCGATCGAAAAAGCTGCAGGCAAAAAATTTGCTGTTTTAGGTTATGACGATGCCCAAAAATTAATAGTTCAGCGCGTAGGTGCTCAAGCTGTACTTTCAGATATTTCGAACTTCGCTGCCAAGTTTAATAATGGTCAGGTCGATATGATTGGTGCGCCAGCATACGCTTATAAACCATTAGAGTTAAGTAAGGGTTTAGGCACAAATGGGGTGATGTATAATTTCCCTGTATTACAAGTGACAGCAAATCTTGTTTTACGTCCTGAGAAATTCCCAGCAGGTTTTGGGCAGAAATCTCGAGATTGGTTTGTCAAACAACTACCTAAAACTTTTGCTACCATCAAAAAGCTAGAAGCTGAAATTCCTGCAAAATATAAAATGAATTTAACAGCAGAAGATAAACTCAAATATCAAAAAATGATGCGTGATGGACGTATTGAGTTAACACAACGTGGGATCTACGATGCCAGTATGATGAGTGTTTTAAAGAAAGCTCGGTGTTCAGTCGATAAAGCCAATTTTGAATGTTCTTTGTCGGGTGAATAGTAGAATTTTAATGAACTGTTTTTAAGCAGCTGAATCAAATTTTTACATAGCATAATGAACGAAGAATTTATCATAAAAGCTTGGTTTAACTAGGCTTTTTTCTATTTTATAGATGAATGATCACACAAAACAAAAATAGAAAATAACCTCATTTCATGTTAAGTGTAATAACCATAGACACAAATGACAGCTCAGATGAGGGCGATTCCATGGATAATTCAGAACAGACCATAAATACGCAAGAAAATAATGGCTACGCTCGAATTGAGCCATATACTCAACCAGCTGGTGGATGGGGTGCATTGCTGAGTGTCGCTCGAAACCTTAAACGGCAAGATATCTTAAAAAAAGGTTCTATTACCTTACTCAATATTAATCAACCAACAGGCTTTGACTGTCCAGGTTGCGCATGGCCGGAGAAAAAAGATGCACATGCATTTAATTTCTGTGAAAACGGAGCTAAAGCAGTCGCATTTGAAGCAACAAGCAAAACAGTTACACCTGAGTTTTTTGCTGAACATACAGTAAGTTGGCTTGCTGAACAAAGCGATTTTTATTTGGAAGACCTCGGACGTTTGACTGATCCGATGCGCTATGATGCTGCGACAGATAAATATGTTCCGATTTCTTGGGATGAAGCATTTCAGCTGATTGCAAAACATTTACAAGCTTTAGAACATCCAGATCAAGCTGCTTTTTATACCTCTGGCCGCGCAAGTAATGAAGCTGCATTTTTATACCAGCTGTTTGTCAGAAGCTTTGGAACGAATAATTTTCCTGATTGTTCGAATATGTGCCATGAAACCACAAGTGTCGGTTTAAAAGATTCGATTGGTTTAGGTAAAGGCACGGTTATCCTCGACGATTTTGACGAGGCTGATGCTATTTTTAGCTTTGGTCATAATCCCGGAACAAATCATCCACGAATGCTTGCAACACTAAGAGAAGTATCCAAACGTGGTGGCAATATTATTGCAATTAACCCAATTAAAGAGCGTGGTTTAGAACGATTCCAAGACCCTCAAGCGCCTTTAGAAATGATGACCAATGGTAGTACACCAATCAGCCGATATTATTTTCAACCAAAAATTGGTGGAGATTATGCATTACTGTTTGGCGTAATGAAGCATTTGTTGGAATGGGATAAAAAAGCCATTGCGAAAGGCAAAGCAAGCGTATTTGATCGAAGTTTTATCGAGATGAATACCGTTGGCTTTGATGAAATGCTTGCTGAAATTGATCGTACAGAATGGTCGAAAATTCATAAGTACACAGGGTTGTCACCCGAACATTTAGAATCGATTGCCAAAATGTTCCTCGACTCTAAAAAAGCGATTTTCTGTTGGGGAATGGGAATTACTCAACATCGTCATGGAACAGCCAATATCCATATGCTCGCAAATCTGTTGTTAGCTAGAGGACATATTGGTCGTCCGGGTGCAGGTTTATGCCCAGTTCGTGGCCATAGTAATGTGCAAGGTGACCGAACAATGGGGATTAACGAAAATCCTAGTGAGCAAATGTTAGATAGTATTGATCGTGTATTCGGCATTAAATCACCTCGTAAACATGGTCATGGTGTGGTTGATACGATTAAAGCAATGTATGAAGGCGATGTTAAAGTCTTTATTGGGCTAGGCGGTAACTTTGCGGTTGCAACACCTGATACGCCTTATACGCAAGAGGCATTGCGTCGTTGCGCTTTGACGACACATATTACAACTAAACTTAATCGAAGCCATTTGGTCTGTGGTCAAGATGCCTTAATGTTGCCTTGTTTAGGTCGTACTGAAATTGATATGCAAGTTCATGGTCCGCAAGCGATTTCGGTTGAGGATTCGATGAGTAACGTACATTTATCGGCAGGGCGTAATCCTCCAATTTCTGAAAATATTTTGTCCGAGCCTGATATTGTTGCACGTATGGCAGAAGCGGCATTGCCTGAAACAAATGTCAAATGGCGTTGGTATATCGAAAGTTATGATCGTATTCGTGACTCTATTGCCGATGTTTTTGACGAGTTCCATGATTTTAATCAGCGTGTATATCAACCGGGTGGTTTTCATCTAGAACATCCTGCTAATCAGCACGTTTGGCATACGCCAAGTGGTAAAGCACAATTCTTGATTACGCCAATAGATGAAGTCTACGAAGATCAAGAAAATCAATATGCTGCGGCATATAGTGAACAGAAAGTTTATACCTTAATGACTACGCGCTCACATGATCAGTACAACACCACTTTATATGGTTTAGATGATCGTTATAGAGGTGTATTTGGGCAGCGCCGTGTATTGTTCATGAACCAAACAGATATTGATGAAGCTGGATTTGTAGCAGATCAGTGGGTTGATATTGAGAGTGTATTCTCTGATGGTGTGAAGCGAATTGTGCATAGTTTCCGTATTGTGCCATACAACATTCCTCAAGGAAGCTTAGCGGCATATTATCCTGAAACAAACCCACTGGTTGCTTTAGGTAGCCATGATAAATATGCAAAAATTCCTGCTTCGAAAAGTGTTCCTGTGGTTCTGCACGCAGGTAAAGCACCTGAACATTTTAATTTGGCTATCGCAGTTGATCCTGAACATGCCAATGAGCGAGTGAGTAATACATAGAACTATTCAGGTAAATAATTGAATAGATTGGATGTAAATTTTAGAGGTCAATGTGGATACACAAACACTGGGCTATGAAACGATGCAAGTGCATCGTTTCCATCGAGATATCTCTGAAAATGAATTGGATTATATTGTTCAAGAATATCCTGTTGCACTGATCTATAACGGTATTTCACATGCTGTCATGATGGCAACGCCATCTGATATAGAGGTATTTGCGAAAGGTTTTAGTCTGTCAGAAGGTATTTTAACAAACCTAAACGAGCTTTACTCACTTGAAATCAGTCAGAATGAACTGGGTGTACAAGTCGATATGACGATTGCATCGCGTGCATTTACAGCTTTGAAAGAACATCGTCGAATGATGGTGGGCAGAACTGGGTGCGGATTATGTGGTATAGAAAGTCTGAAACAACTTTATACAAACCTACCAACTGTAAATACTACAGTGCCTTCTAAATGGTTGGGTCAAATTCCAGATGCAATCGCGCAGTTAAAAGTACGACAAAAAATCAGTGAATTAACAGGTGGCGCGCATGCTGCCGCTTGGGTGGTCAAAGGACAAATTATCGCTTTATTTGAAGATGTTGGCCGTCATAATGCTTTAGATAAATTGCTAGGTTACTTAGCTGAGCAAAAATTAAATGTTGCAGATGGATTTGTGGTGATGACCAGTCGTGCCAGTTATGAGCTGATTCGAAAATGCGCACAATATAATATTGGTTTATTGGCAACTATTTCTGCGCCAACCAGCATGGCAATTGAAATGGCTAAAAAGTTAAATTTGACTTTGGCTAGTTTTTGCCGTGGAGAAAGTTTCGTTATTTACACCGAATAATAGTAAAAATTTGTGATTATCTCGCTAACTTATTCTGTGACTTGTGTAGGATAGGTTATTAATTTCTATCCCATTATTAACATTTATGAATACAACATTAAGACCACAGCCAGTGATTAATAATCTTTCTGGTGAAAATGCTTTATTTATTGTTCTCGGAATTCAAGATCAGGCAGATACTTCTGAAATTATTGACTTTTTAGCGAACTTTTCAGCATTGGTCAGAAGTTTGACCAATCGTTTTCCAAATGGAAATTTTAGTGCGTCTGTGGGGATTGGTTCAAAAGTGTGGGATCTTCTATTTCCAAGTTTGAATAAACCTAAAGAGTTGTATGAATTTCAGGAAATCAAAGGTGAGAAGCACACAGCCGTAGCAACTGCGGGTGATTTATTCTTTCATATACGTGCCAATCAAATGGCGATTTGTTTTGAACTTGCTTCTATTCTGCACGATCAACTCAAAGAAACAACCTATCCAATTAGTGAAACTAAAGGTTTTAGATACTTTGATGGGCGTGCAATTCTTGGTTTTGTTGATGGAACTGAAAACCCTGAACATGAAATTGCTAAAGAAATTGCCTATGTGGGACAAGAGGATGCTGAGTTCCTTGGTGGTAGTTATGTTTTTATCCAAAAATATTTACATAACATGGAAATGTGGAAAAGCTTAACTACTGAACAACAGGAAAAAGTCATTGGTCGTAAGAAGTATGATGATGTTGAATTAGGTGATGATGTTAAGCCACAGAATGCACACAACGTAGTTAGCAAAGCACATGATGCAGAGGGCAATGAGCTAAAAATTCTTAGAGCCAATATGCCATTCTCTAATCCAACGGAAGGTGAGTATGGCACTTTCTTTATTGGTTATTCTCGTTCATTTAACATCACGAAAACTATGCTTGAGAATATGTTCCTTGGTAAAGAAAATGGTCACGTTGACCGTATCCTTGATTTCAGTACTGCTGTTTCAGGGAGTTTATTCTTTGTTCCAACATTCGATTTTCTTGAAGATTTAGGCGAATAAATTTGATCCGCTGAAATAATTAAAGTTGTTCCAGCGGAAATATATTTATTGGCTCACTAGATATTCTTGTAACTGGACGCGGAATTGATCGGGAATACGATCTGATTTTTGAGTACTAAAATCAAAATAGACCTGAACGGCTTTGCCGCGTGCAACGCATTGATCATTCTGCCACGCTTCATGTGCAACGACGAAAGATGAATTTCCGATGTGTTCAATCCATGTTTTGATTTCGATGTTTGCGCCATAATAGATTTGAGCAACAAAATCGACTTCAACTCGTGCAAGAATCAAAGGCAGATTTTTGATTTCCATACTTGGGTTAAATAATCGGAAAATTGGTTCTCGTGCTGTTTCAAACCAACCTGTGATTACTGTATTGTTTATATGTCCGAAAGCATCTGTTTCATAGAATCTTGGCGTAATTGAAAGGCTAAACATTGTTTTTACTCTGTTATACATGTGTTAAGGTCGTTTCTCTTTCAGCTTTAGCAAGTTCTGTTTCAATGTAGCTGATGATCATTGTACTTAACCCTTTCACCATTTCATCGAAGCTAATTTGTGGATTTGGTAAGATTAAATGACGCGCGACATTGAAAATACTACTATTAATACTGATATATGCTGTCACGCTGAGGTTATTCACTTTTAAATAACGTGGATGACGAATCATATATTTCATTAATACTTCCATCAGCGCCATTTCGATCTGACCAATGTATTTTTCGTATTTCAGCTCGGTCGCGTAACGCAGACAAATCAGATAACGATCATCATCGCGTGTGAGTAAGTCTCTGAATGTATAAAAGATCATTTGAAACAATGGTTCTAGTTCTTGCTCAATGATAATCGGAGTAAGCTCTTTTACCATATCCAAGACTTCTTTGACGAAGGTTTTTGCCATAGCGTCATATATCTCTTCCTTATTCTTAAAATACTCATATAGCGAGCCGACACTCACTCCAGCTATATCAGCAATGTGTCTTGTGGTTGTGCCGCTAGTACCGTTAGTTGCAACTGCAATAAAGCCAGCTTCAATAATCGTGTCTACAGTCACTTTTGAACGTGACTGACGTGGTTTTCGAGTTGCCATAATATCTTATTATTAAAATCCGAACATAACGTCAGATTAACATAACCGTCATAAGCATGAAAGATAGGCTTAAATAATCCGAACAAATAAAATTACATGTTTTTTATTTTATGAGATTTAACTGTAATGAATCTGTGTAAACCAATTAAAATTTAAGGTCTATAAATTACGAAAAATAAAATTTAAATTTAATAATATATTGATATTTATTAATTAAATATATTTTGTATATGGGCTTTTTATCTGATAAAAATCATAAAAAGTTATTTCAATAAAATTAAAAGATGACTGTTTAAGTGAAGAATTTACCCGAATTGAATCCGAACATAAGATCGGTTTACATTGGTTTTAGTGAAGAGTTAGGTTCACAAAAATCTCCCGAATATTTTTTCGTAACTTAGCAAGTTATTGAGTTAGACGAAAAGAGATAATCCTGAACCAAATGTAAAAGGGCAAATGACGCTCAAGTGAAGTAGGTAGGTGTAGCCATGGTTACTAGCACATTAAAGAAAGGTTTAAGTTTATTTAAATCTAACCCAATAACTGAGCAAATTGATTTTGCGAGTAAAAAAAGTATTCCAATTCGTCACTTAGCAATCGGATTTGATGGCAAACAAATTGATCTTTCATTCTATATGAACAATCAGTTTGCTACGATTTTTTTCGCGACACTTTCAGTGTTTTTGACATACGGCGAAGACTTAGTTATTGAGACTGCACGTCATCATCGCGATATGTTGAAAGATCCAATTTTAAAGCAACGTGTAACATCATTAATTGGTCAAGAAGCAATTCATTCTAAATTGCACAATGAATTTAATGACGCAATTGTTGATCTTGATTATCCAGTTAGGTTGTATCGCTTCCTTGGCGAACAATTTTTCGATCATATTTTCCTCAGATTCCCTCAACCCTTAAAACTTTCACTCATGGCTGGGATTGAACATTTTACTGCCGTTTTAGCCGAATATATGATGGCGCATGAGCAGAACTTCTATTTCTCTGATGACGCTAAAACTCGTGCTTTGTGGATGTGGCATATGTTGGAAGAGTCGGAGCATAAAGATGTGGCCTATGACGTTTATCAAACTTTAAATGGTAATTATGCATTACGTGTTGGAGGTTTCTTCCTTGCATATTTCACCATTCTTGGCTTGATTCCATTCTCCGCAACGATGGTTCCTTTACTACGTAAACCACAAGAATTGTTTACATCAAAATTCTGGCGTGACGCACGTCGTGGCGTAAAGCTTATTTTTAGTCCGAAAGACGGTGTATTTGGTAGTACGCAAGGTCGAATTTTTGACTATTTACGTCCTGATTTCCATCCAAATGATCATGATGCAACTGAGTATTTTGAATACTACGAGAAAAAGTTGTTGTCTGAAGGTGGTGCGTTACATCCATTCTTTGTTAAAGAATTTACGCCAAAAGTCCAAGCGGCTTGATTTCTAGTACATTTTTAATCGTTAGTGTGCAATGAAATTTAATCATTTGAATTGGCAAAAGTGTTCATGGCGTAATGAGCAATTTGGTTCTTGTTGGTCATATTTTGTTAGCGCACTATGCGGTGAGATTACTTAGAAAAATTCAATTTGAAATGACTTTTGATAAGTATTCATAAGCCCGTGATCTAACGTGATTTTCAGCATCGAATTGTTAAAGTTTCAGAAATAATCTTATAGACAATTTTACGATTCAAATTGATTTGCTGTGCATCGATTTTACTTTTTACTCTCAGTGGGGATCAAACCATGGTCGCTCAAGTTTTACGAAATGTTTTCTCAGACAAATTGAGTACTAAATATCAGGGAATTATTCAAAATTTTGCGAATAAGTCTCCGATTCCGATTCGCCATTTTGATTTTAAATTTAATCCAGATGAATTGGATGAGAGGTTCTTTTTAAATAAAGAATTAGCGACATCATACTTTCATGCATTGTCTATTTTTCTGACTTTTGGTGAAGATGTTGTTATTGAAACCGCGCGTCATCATCGTGAGTTTATCCAAGATCCGATTTTAAAACAAAGACTGACTTCGCTGATCGGGCAGGAAGCAATTCACTCCAAAATCCATAATCAATTCAATGATGAAGTATTGAAAGAAAATGGTTATCCAGTGGATTTACTTCGTGCAATCGCAGATAAGGTGTTTGAGTACGGAATTTATAAGTTACCAAATGCTATGCAGCTGTCATTGATGGCAGGTATCGAACATTACACGGCTGTTTTAGCTGAGTTCATGATGCAACATGAAGATTACTTGCTGGGTTCACAAGATGAAAGACAGCGTGCGATGTGGATGTGGCACATGTTGGAAGAGTCTGAACATAAAGATATTGCCTATGATGTGTTTTTAGAGCTGTCAGGTGACTACTGGGTTCGAATCACAGGTTTCTTATTAGCAAGTTTAACCATTTTAGGCGGGGTGTCTTTAGGTGGTTATTTGATGCCATTTGTTCGTAAACCAAGCAATTTAATCAATCCTCGCTACATGAAAGATATTGTTGAAAGTACAGCTTTACTTTTCGGTAGTAAGCGTGGGGTATTCGGCAGTAGTTTCATGCATATTCTTGAATATCTACGTCCTAGTTTCCATCCAAATGACCATGATACGACAGCGTATATGGAATATTACAAAGAGCGCTTATTAAATCCTGAGACAGGTTTATTAAGCCCTTATTTCCTTAAAGAGTTTGTGCCACCTGTTCGTGCAGCATCTGCATAACTTGGTCAATGTAAATACAAGATTGTTGGAAAACAAATATGAGATTATTTGGTAAAAAAATAAAGCCTAGCCAAAATGCTTTTGCAGTAGTGACAGGTGCGGGTAGTGGCATTGGTCGTAGTTTTGCACTTGAATTGGCAAAACGTGGTGGCACAGTTGTTTGTTCTGATATTGATTTAGACGCCGCAAAAGAAACAGTGGCTTTGATTGAGGAACTTGGTGCAAAGGCATTCGCAGTCAAATGCGATGTGGGCAATGCTAAGCAAGTTGAGAAACTCGCTGAGCAAGCTGAACAGTTGATGCAACATCCTACGACGCTAGTGATTAATAATGCGGGTGTCGGTCTCGGTGGCAAGTTTGATGAAATGACATTAGATGATTGGAAATGGGTCGCGAATGTAAACCTATGGGGAGTTGTCCATGGTTGTCACTATTTTGTACCTAAATTTAAGCAGTTAGGTCGCGGTGCAATTATCAATGTAGCATCTGCCGCATCGTATACCGCAGCGCCTGAAATGACGGCTTATAACGTGACCAAAGCTGGTGTTCGTGCTTTATCAGAAACACTTTCAGCTGAACTGAGAAAACATAACATCAAAGTAAATGTGTTGTGCCCAACCTTAGTTCCAACCAACATTATTAAAAATGGCAAAGTTCCGCATAAAGGTCTTTTGGATTATGCATTGACCAATCTGGCATTCACGACGAGCGATAAAGTAGCAAAACTTACTTTAGATCGTTTGGACAAAGATCAGCTTTATACCATTCCACAAATTGATGCCAAGTTGTTCTGGTTAATGAAGCGTACTGCGCCAAATTTATACGCAAAATTCTTAGGTACATCATACCGATTAATGAAATAGCCTAACCAAATGTAAAATCTCTATCGAGTTTTGATACGCGTGATGTTCATCCGCAACCTGTATGGTATCAAAAAGATAATAAGGTTTTATATTCAAGAAAGTATTAAATAAATGAAAGTGGTGAACAGGTTTTGCGGATGAAAATGGTTTTGCCTACTTTTCCTGAAAGAAAAGTAGGTCGAGCCGAAGGCTAATGATGAAATTTAGATGAGAATTCGGTAAGACACCGTTATTGACATCTGTTTTTAGATGAAAGGATATTTTGAAATGACAGCTCAAGCAAAAAAATTAGATTCAGCTGAAGGAAAGGCTTTACCATCACATATCTACGATACATTCATCGTCGGTGCTGGTATCTCTGGTATTGCAACTGCAATTCGTTTAGATCAAGTGGGTTATACAAACTATAAGATCATTGAAAAAGCAACGCGCGTAGGTGGTACATGGCGTGAGAACACCTATCCAGGTTGCGGATGTGATGTCCCTTCAGCGCTGTATTCATACTCATTTGCACCGAGTGCGAAATGGAGTCACTTATTTGCACGTCAACCTGAAATTCTAAATTACTTAGAAGAAGTAAGTGAAAACTTTGGTATTAATTCAAAAATTGAATTCGGTACGGAACTACTCAAAGCAGCTTGGGACAATGAACGTAATCTATGGGTTATGGACACAAGCAAAGGTCAATTCTTAGCGCGTACTGCAATTTTTGCAACAGGTCCAATTACTGAAGCTCAAATCCCTAAATTGGAAGGCTTAGAGACGTTTAAAGGTGAAATGTTCCATTCAGCGAAATGGAATCATGATTATGATTTAACAGGTAAGCGTATTGCAGTTATTGGCACAGGTGCATCAGCAATCCAGTTTGTACCTCAAATTCAGCCAAAAGCAAAAGAGCTTTACGTATTCCAACGTACTGCACCTTGGGTTGTACCAAAGCCTGATACTGATTTAGGTGATGTGAGTAAAGCACTTATTGAGAAATTCCCGCTCATTCAAAAAACATGGCGCAAAACAGTTGCCCAATCACTAAATGCAATTAACTTCGGTTTACGTAATCCTGCTGTATTAAAACCAGTAGGTGAACTTGCAAAATTGATTTTACGTTTCCAAATTGAAGATGCTGAATTACGTAAAAATGTAACGCCAAACTTTACCATTGGCTGTAAGCGTTTATTATTCGCTAACAACTATTACCCAGCATTACAACAACCAAATACTAAGCTTATTCCTCACGGTTTGGTCAAAGTTGAAGGAAATACAGTTGTTTCTGCAAATGGCGAACGTCACGAAGTAGATGTGATTATTTGGGGTACAGGTTTTGAGGTATCGCATCCACCTATTGGTAAGCGCGTTCAAAACGAGAAAGGCGAAATCTTAAATGATTTATGGAAAAATAGTTCTCCAGAAGCATATTTAGGTACGAGTATTGAGAATGTACCAAATGGATTCTTAGTTTTAGGGCCAAACGTCCTTGTTTACGATTCATTCATTGGTTTAGCAGAGGCACAACTTGATTATATTGTTGATGGTTTACTCAAAATCAAAGAGAAGGGTATTGCTAAGTTAAATATCAAGCCTGAAGTGATCAAGAAGCATAATGATTTAGTACAAAAACATCTGAAAACGACTGTATTTAATGCAGGCGGTTGTAAGAGCTATTACTTGGATGCAAATGGTCGTAACTTTGCAGCTTGGCCGTGGTCATTAAAAGCATTGAAAAAGCGTTTAAAACGTATGGACTTAAATGATTATCAAGTGACGTATCAAACTGAAAAAACTAAATAATAAGTCATTTATCGAATGATTAAAGAGCAGTAAATTTTATCTAAGGATGAAATTTGCTGCTTATTTTTTCCGAGATAGAAATAAATTAGGAATGATATATGAAAGAAGGACAATCAAGTCGTACGGCTGAAGCGGCAGCGGCATTACGCGCGAACCATTTTCAACATGCAGAAAATCCAGTATTTTCAGATCCATTTGCATTTGAGCTGACCAGCAAAGGTTGGAAAAAGCTCCTTACGACGTCACTTACTGTTAAAGTGATGAATTCCCCTGTATTTAACCGAACACTGGGTCTATTGACAGGACAAGTTGTAGGACGTTCGAGTTATGCTGAAGATCAATTGTATGAAGCAATTGAACGTGGCGTAAAACAGTATGTATTAGTCGGTGCGGGCTTAGATTCATTTATTTTGAGACAAGCTCAACATTATCCAGCATTAAAAATTTTTGAAGTTGACCATCCTGATACACAAGCAGCCAAACAAAAAAAACTAAAAGAATTTGGTGAGATTCCTGCCAATGTAGAGTTCGTCTCTATTGATTTTGAAAAAGAGTCAATCGCTGATGCTCTAGCACGTAGTGGCTTTCAGCAAGATCAACCCGCATTTTACTCATGGTTAGGTACGACGCATTACCTTGAGCCTCAAACTACACTCAAAACTTTGGAAAGTATTGCTAATTTTGCTGCGAAAGGAAGTGAAGTGGTCTTAGATTATTCGATTGATTATCGAGAGTTAGCGGGTATTGAACGTTTTGGGAGTCTATTCGTCTCACAATTTACTCGTTTTTTAAAAGAACCTTTAAAAGGACAGTTTAGACCAAAGGATTTACATCAATCTGTAGAGAATATGGGCTATGTCGTAGCTGAAGATCTATCTGGGGATGGATTAAGTGAAAGGTATTTTTATAAGCGCCCTGATCATATCCGTCACACTAGTGCGACACACATGCTGTATTTACGATTAATGAAATAAGTGATTAAAAATTTCTTCTAACTCAAAAGAGCCTTGGGTTAGAAGTTCTATTCTATATAAAAATATAATGTGGCCTAAATTGATTCTATGTTAAAGCTATGATGTTGATTTATAAAATGCATAAAAATCAGTGTTGTTAAACTGAGCGTTTCGAGTATATTGCTAAAATACGTATGTGAAATGAAAAAAAGCAATTGGAAGGCTATATGTATATTGATCTAAATAGCGACTTAGGTGAGAGCTATGGCTCATGGAAAATGGGCAATGATGAACAGATTCTTCCGATTGTCAGTAGTGCGAATATTGCCTGCGGTTTCCATGCAGGTGATCCACAAAGTATCCTAAAAACATTAAAGCAAGCTGCTCAATTCAATGTATCTGTTGGGGCACATGTCTCTTATCCCGATCTTGTCGGTTTTGGTCGTCGTAATATGGATGTTGCTTATGATGAGTTATTTGCCGATGTGTTATATCAAATCTCAGCGTTGCAAGGTTTAGCTAAAATTGCAGGAACAACGGTTCGTTATGTAAAACCACATGGCGCACTTTATAACACCATTGCAACTAATTTGAATCAGGCTCAAGCAGTTATCGATGCATTACTTGCTTATGATGCTTCCTTGGCATTAGTTGCTTTAGCAGGCTCACCTTTCATTGAGTTTGCGCGTCAACAAGGTGTTAATGTCGTTTCAGAGGCATTTGCAGATCGTGCCTATCATCGTGATGGTGGATTAGTGTCTCGTCGCCAAGATGACGCTGTTTTACATGATGCCGATCAAATTGCACAACGTGTATTAGATATGATTCAAAAGGGTGGAGTCATGTCTATTGAAGGTGTATTTACACCAATTCAGGCAGATACGATTTGTTTACATGGTGATACATTTGGCGCAGTAGAAATTGCGAAGGTGATAAAACAGACCCTAACTCAGCATCAAATTCAAGTACGTTCTTTTACTGACTCAATGGCATAAATGAGAGCTGATATGAGATTTCTATCGGTCAATGCAAATGCTTTTTTAATTGAGTTTTCAAGCTTACAAGATACGATGGCTGCATATCGAACACTACAACATGCACAACATCCTTATATTCGAGAGCTTGTTCCAGCTGCACGGACGATTTTGGTTTATTTTGATCCTATATTTATCAATTCACAGACCCTAATTAAGTGGATTAATGCACAGAAAATATTAGATGGTGCGGTACTTATTGGTAAAGAATTGGTAATTCCAGTGTGTTATAACGGTGAGGATATTGAGCATGTTGCAGATCTTGTTGGGTTAAGTGTTTCGGAGCTTATTTACAAACATAGCCAAACCTTATGGCGTGCTGCGTTCATTGGTTTTGCGCCAGGCTTTGCTTATTTAGTGAGTGATGAGCCTCCCTTTGGAAGCATTCCACGCTTGGCTTCACCCCGTAAAAAAATTATTTCAGGTTCAGTCGGCTTGGCGGGTGAATATAGTGGCATTTATCCCAAAGATAGTCCTGGTGGATGGCAACTGATTGGGAAAACTGATCTGAAAATGTGGGATGTTCAACGAGAGCAACCTGCTTTGTTGCTGCCGAATGATCAAGTAATTTTCAAAGATATTACACATCAACCCACACAAATCTCTGTTCCAAATATATCCTCATTCCCTAAAAAGCAATCTACTGAAAGTGAAGTAGTTTTACGTGTTAAAAAAGTTGGTTTACAGGTACTTATACAGGATGTTGGCCGCCTAAACATGGCAGAAATGGGCGTAGGTAGAGCTGGTGCAATGGATCAGACTTCTTTTCAAAGTGCCAATTTGGCTGTAGGTAATCCTCAAAATGCCGCTGCCTTGGAAATACTCAATGGTGGCCTTGTTCTCAGTATTTTAAAACCGACAGTGATTGCTGTTACTGGCGCCGATGCGGAACTTTCGGTGCAATATGCACAGGGAGAAAAAGTTAGAGTCTCTCTATATCAACCGATTGCACTTGATCAGGGGGATGAGGTTTATTTGGCAGTCCCTAAAGTTGGGGTGAGAAATTATCTAGCAGTGCGGGGTGGCTTGGCGGTTGAAAACATTCTAGGAAGTGCTAGTTATGACAGTTTAGCTGAGTTAGGGGCATTACCTTTAAAGATTGGCGATGAGCTTGCATCGGCACAATTGAAAACTCATTCTGTGGATTTGAGCCAGAGCTCTATCGCTATGCCAAAACAGGGTGATGTGATTGTGATAGATCTCCATTTAGGGCCAAGAACGGATTGGTTTAAAACTTCTAGTTTGGAGTTACTTTTCCAACAAAAATGGCTCGTAACCACAGAAAGCAATAGGATTGGTTTGAGGTTGCATGGGGAACATGCTTTGCAACGAGAAATTGAGCATGAACTTTCTAGTGAAGGATGTAGCATCGGTGCTTTGCAAATCCCTCCAAATGGTCAGCCTGTTTTGTTTATGCGTGACCATCCGATTACAGGAGGGTATCCCGTCATCGCGACAGTAGCTGCTTATCATCTCGATTTAGTTGCACAAATTCCTTCATGCAGTTTCATCCAGTTCCGCAAAATCACAGAATTTATGGACATCCAAGATCATGAAAAATAAACAACATAAATTACTGATTGCCAATCGAGGTGAGATTGCGGTTCGAATTATTCAAGCATGTAAAGATTTAGGTATTCATTCCGTTGCGGTATATGCAGATGATGATATACACAGCTTACACGTTAAACTCGCAGACGAAGCATGGGCATTGTCTGGGGTAACTGCGAAAGAAAGCTATCTTGATATAGATAAAATGCTAGCAATAGCAAAAAAATCACAAACGACCATGATCCATCCTGGTTATGGCTTTTTGTCTGAGCGTGCAGAATTTGCACAAGCTGTAATAGATGCAGGTTTGATTTGGATCGGCCCATCACCTGAGTCAATTCAAAAACTCGGCGATAAAATTGAAGCACGAAAAATCGCCCAATCAGTTGGAGCACCGTTGGTACATGGTACAGCACAACCACTTCAATCAGCAGATGAAGCCATTGAGTTCGTGAAAACATATGGTCTTCCGATTGCAATTAAGGCAGCTTATGGTGGAGGCGGGCGTGGATTAAAAGTGGTTTGGCATTTAGAGGATGTTGCTCGCTCGTATGAGTCAGCTGTACGCGAAGCTCAGGCAGCATTTGGGCGGGGTGAGTGCTTTGTTGAACAATATTTAGATCGACCGCGCCATATTGAAGCGCAAGTTATTGCTGATCAACATGGTAATGTTGTGGTGGTGGGAACTCGCGATTGTTCCTTACAGCGCCGTAATCAAAAATTGGTTGAAGAAGCACCAGCGCCGTTTCTTGGTCGGAAGATAGAGCAACAGCTACAGCAAGCATCGATTGATATCTGTAGAGCTGCTTCTTATGTAGGCGCGGGTACTGTGGAGTATTTATTAAGCCAAGATGGCAAGCTTTCATTTTTAGAGGTAAATACGCGTTTACAAGTGGAGCATCCTGTCACTGAGCAAACAACTGACATGGATTTAGTTGTTGAGCAAATCAACATTGCGTTAGGTGCAACATTATCGATTGTTGAAATGCCAAAAGCCCAAGGACACGCAATTGAATTTCGGATTAATGCAGAAGATCCTGCAAGAGGCTTCATTCCGTCATTTGGTCAAATAACTTGTTTTAATCCACCATCAGGCATTGGTATTCGCCTTGAAACTGGAGTTGTGACAGGTAGCGCTGTTTCAAGCCAATTTGATTCATTAATGGCAAAACTAATCGTGACTGGCGCAACCAGAGATATTGCAATTCAACGTGCCAAAAGGGCATTAGAACAGTTTGAAATTGAAGGGGTTGCTTCTGTATTGCCATTTCATCAATTGATCTTGTCTGAGCCAGATTTTGTGAATGAGTTCAAGGTGCATACGCGTTGGATTGAGCAAGCAGACCATTTGCAATATCCAACTCAAGATCGGGCGAGGATAACATCATCCTCTATGTTGCAACGACATGATATTGAGATTGATGGGAAAATACATCAAATAGGCTTGCCAACATCATTATTTAATTTAACAGCTTCACCGCAAATCCATAAGTCTGAAGAAACTTTTCAGGCTTACCAAGAAAATGATGTTTTAGCACCTATCAGTGGCGTCGTAATGCAATGGAAAGTTACTGAAAATACATTCGTAAATGAGGGGGATGTAATCGGGGTGATGGAAGCGATGAAAATGGAAGTGCAGATTATTGCTCATCGAACTGGTCTAATCTGTAGCTTGGTACAGCCTAATAAAACTGTAACTGCGGATGAAAGAATTGCTGAAATAAATTAGCCATTAAGATCAATGTCGAACTTAATGGCTTCAGTATTAATATTAGATTAGCGGCGGTTATACACTGCTAAAGCAGCAGGTAGGTTCTTACGCATGTCGTTAATACGTTGTTCATTTGATGGGTGAGTGGATAAGAATGATGAACCACTTGCACCGTCATTGCGAGCCATTTTTTCCCACAACGTAATTGCTGAATTAGGGTTGTAACCTGCTTTAGCCATCAACATCAAGCCACCATAATCGGCACGGCTTTCGAGATTACGTGAATAAGGTAAACCAACACCAACTTGACTTCCTAGATCAATTGCTGCTGAACCTAGGCTACCAATACTGTCGCCTGCATATGATTTGCCAATTCCAATGGCAAGGTTAGTAAGAGCTTGCGCACCAATTTTACTTTTCGCATGTTCTTCGAGTGCATGGGTCATTTCATGTCCCATGATCGCAGCAATCTCATCATTTGTCAGATTTAGTTTATTGACAATACCTGTATAGAAAACAACTTTACCCCCTGGGGCAACATAAGCATTCACGGTATCTGATTTTAATACAGCAAGTTGCCAATCAAATCGTTGACCTGTTTGGTTCATTTGATCTGCGTAAGGTTTTAAACGTAAAAACACAGCATTAATACGTTTGTATGTGCTTGAGCTGGTATCAAGCTGATTCTTCGAACGTGCTTCTTGTGTCATTTTTGCAAAGCTTTGTGCTGACTGAGCATTTAAAGTTGCACTATCTGCACCCGCCATATCGGCAAAAGAAGCGCAACCTGAGATAGTCATTACAGTTGCGGCACAAAGGCTTAAAGCCAATTTTTTCATACTTATTTGCTCCAAATCAGTATCTTATGAGTTTCATCGTAATATTGTAAATTATAAAAAATGTTGGAGGCGCTTTACATTCTGAATATCTCTATAATCATTGTAATTATGTAATCAAATTTCTGTGAATTTATAATTATCTGTACTAAACAATAAAAATTAAAGCCAGTGAAGAACACTGGCTTTGTTGAGTATCACAACGTTAGTAAGATTTATTCTTCGTCGTCAAACTCATCTTCAGAAAAGCTATTCTCTTCTAAAGAAGTATCAAAAATTAAAATAGCTTTACCATCTGTTTGAATCATGCCTTGATCTTCAAGTGTTTTAAGTACACGACCAACCATTTCACGAGAACAACCAACGATACGGCCGATTTCTTGACGCGTAATACGAATCTGACGACCATTCGGTAGGATCATTGCCTCAGGTTGAGCAGATAAGTCAATTAAACAGCGAGCAATACGTCCAGAAACATCAATAAATGCAAGGTCTGTTACTTTACGTGTCGTGTTTTTGAGGCGACGAACAAGCTGAGCAAATACCGCATAACTCAAATCAGGGTATTGTTTGCTTAGCTCATGGAAGTTGTCATATGAAATTTCTGCAATTTCACAAACGTCACGAGTGCGTACTTCTGCGGTACGTTGTGGATTCTTTTCAAAAAGACCCATCTCACCAAAGAAATCACCAGGGTTTAAGTATGCAACCACGATCTCACGTTCATCATCTTCACGTAAGATAATTGACACTGAACCTTTTAATATTAAATACAGTGATTTTGATTCCATTCCAGCGTCAATAATCGTGGTGCGTTTAGGGTATCTGTTAATATGAGCACGTTTTAGCAGAGCTTTAACTGATTCAGGTAACTGACCTGGAGATAAAGCATCAGTGCTAAGTTGTGAAAAATTTGAAGTCATGCTTAAAATTTCCGAATTTGGATAAAACCGATCGCACAGACCCTTAAAAGAGCCTTTTCTACACAGAAGAGATGAAATTCCTTATCAACTCATTTTATGTTAGTGTACAAGAACAGAGTAAATTTATAACGTTTTTTGGGTAGTTGCAATGCAAACAAGTGTACATTGGTTAGAGAATGTTGCTTTTGAGGCAAAATCGGAAAGTGGCCACACTGTGGTTATGGATGGTTCTGCTGAATATGGGGGTGAAAACCGTGGCCCACGTCCTATGGAATTGATTTTAATGGGACTTGGTGGTTGTGCTTCGTTTGATATTGTGACTATTTTAAAGAAATCTCGCCAAGATGTGACGAATGTCGTATGTCAGCTTAACGCAGAAAGAGCTGATTCAATTCCAGCCGTGTTTACCAAAATCCATTTACACTTCGTTGTAACAGGAAAATCTGTAAAAGAGAAGCAGGTTGAAAAGGCTGTCGAGCTTTCAGCAGAAAAATACTGTTCTGCAAGTAAGATGCTTTCTGATGGCGGTGTAGAAATTACGCATGACTTTGAGATTATTGAAGCGGCTTAAATCTTTTTATTATTAAGTTTTTCTAAAAAGTGATCTATTGAATAGATCACTTTTTTTATGCTTATTTTAAAAATAATTGAGGATCTACACGTACATTATTTAAACTCATTCCCCAATGTAAATGCGGTCCTGTTACACGTCCCGTCTTGCCGACCAAGCCTAAAACTTCACCTTGAGTAATATGTTGACCTTTTTCAACATTAATTTTACTCAAATGGCAAAATATACTAATTAAGCCTTGGCCATGATCAATCAAGACTGTATTACCATTAAAGAAATAATTGCCAGTCCCTACAACTAGACCATCTGCTGGTGCAACGACTTTTTGTCCAATCGGCGCTGGAATGTCTAGACCTGAATGTGGTGCACGTTCTTCACCATTAAAAAAACGTTTACGACCAAAAGAGTTGCTAAATTTTCCAGAAGTAGGTCTGATGAAATTTGGGAATTGTGTCCATGAACTCTGACTGAAAGAACTGTAAATATCATTTTGTTCTTTTGCCTCACGCGCGTAGCGGTCTAGTTGCTCCTGATTTGGATTGACATAGTCTTTATTTTTAACATTTAAGCGTTGTTCCGCGTATCGATAAGGTTTGATTTCAATCTGAATAGGATTCTTGTTGGTATTAAGAGTTAGTGTTCCGACTTGAGCAGAGAGAGGTATACCAAACACA
The DNA here is from genome assembly GCF_000368585.1 of Acinetobacter venetianus RAG-1 = CIP 110063. Lineage (GTDB taxonomy): Bacteria > Pseudomonadota > Gammaproteobacteria > Pseudomonadales > Moraxellaceae > Acinetobacter > Acinetobacter venetianus. The sequence continues at coordinate 1,179,767 of NZ_KB849558.1, read as the reverse complement.
GCATAAGGTTGTTCATTCTCCTTACTGATGAGTACCGCTTTACCTTCATAAGAGACTTGAGTGATGCCCGTTGATAAAGGGATCACTGCAATGCCACCAGCACGACGAGAGTCTTGAGGAAGTTGAGCAAAAAGTAATTGAATTGGAATCATACATGTTGCTGCGAGAATAATTTTTTTAAAGTACATCATCATCTTTTTTTAGCTTGAAGCAAAACAATAAGCTAAAACCTTATTGATTAAAGAACAAGAATGGTTTTGTGCGAATATGCAAAGACTGAAAAATTATACAAAATATACTTGAAATAGATTATTTATATACCCATATTATTACTGAGTTTTATTTGGTTAAAATATTTTAAAACTTTGAAAAATATATAAAATTTATTTGAAATTTAAAAAATAGTTCCCATCTAAGTGTTAAGTTAAAAATTTGTTGTGAGGAATAACAAGAATGCGTTTTGAAAAATTTACAAACCGCTTACAGCAAGCACTCTCTGATGCTCAATCTTTGGCAATGGGTAAAGATCATACTGCGATTGCAGGTATTCATATTCTGTCGACTTTACTTGAAGAACCAGCCAATCTAAGTTTGTTGCAACAATCAGGTGCTCGCTTACCAGAGCTGAAGCAAAAACTTGAACAGGCATTGCAAAATGCCCCGACTATAGCAAATCCAACGGGTGATATTAATCTAAATCCTGAAGCGGTAAAGGCACTGAATTTAGCTGACCGCTATGCACAGAAAGCAGGTGATGAGTTTCTATCGACAGATTGGGTGATGTTAGGGTTGGCTGAAACTGGTGAAACCAAAACGATATTGAACAGTGTTGGTGTAACGCCAGAAAGCTTACGTAAAGTAATTGAAAATATTCGAGGAAATGACAAAGTCATGAGCAATAATCATGAAGATCAACGTGACTCATTGAATAAATATACGATTGATTTAACTGAGCGCGCACTTGCAGGAAAGCTTGACCCAGTGATTGGTCGCGATGATGAAATTCGCCGCACGATTCAGGTGTTATCTCGTCGTACCAAAAATAACCCTGTCCTAATTGGTGAACCTGGTGTGGGTAAAACTGCGATCGTTGAAGGTTTAGCGCAACGTATCATTAATGGTGAAGTCCCTGAAAGTTTGAAGAATAAGCGTGTGTTGTCTTTGGATTTGGGTTCATTACTTGCAGGTGCAAAATATCGTGGTGAATTTGAAGAGCGCCTAAAAGCTGTCCTTAAAGATCTTGCAAAACATGAAGGGGAAATCATTCTGTTCATCGATGAGTTACATACACTCGTAGGTGCAGGTAAAGGCGATGGTGCGATGGACGCAGGTAATATGTTAAAACCCGCCTTGGCGCGTGGTGAATTACGCTGTGTTGGTGCAACGACTTTAGATGAATACCGTCAATATATTGAGAAAGATGCAGCGCTTGAACGTCGATTCCAAAAAGTGTTGGTCGATGAGCCAAGTGTTGAAGATACCATTGCCATTTTGCGTGGGCTAAAAGAGAAGTATGCAACCCATCATGGAGTGCAGATTTTAGACTCGGCAATTATTGCTGCTGCAAAAATGTCACATCGATATATTACAGACCGTCAGTTACCCGATAAGGCGATTGATTTGATCGATGAAGCAGCATCGCGTATCAAAATGGAAATTGATTCCAAGCCAGAAGCTTTAGATAAATTGGATCGCCGCTTGATTCAGTTAAAAATGCAACTTGAAGCAGTGAAAAAAGATGAGGATTCGGGCAGTAAGGCTGAAGTCAATCATCTTGAACAGCAAATTGCTGAAAAGCAAAAAGAGTACAATGATCTTGAAGAAATTTGGAAAGCTGAAAAAACACTGGTTGAAGGTGATAAAAAAGCACAAGTTGAGCTGGATCAAGCACGTGGTGCATTAGAAAAGGCAAAACGTGAAGGTGATTTGGCTGAAGCTGCACGTTTACAATACGGCGTGATTCCAGAGTTACAAAAGCGTTTGGAACAAGCAGAAGTTGCTGAGGAAAACGAAGAGCCTAAACTGATTCGTACCAAAGTAACTGAGAACGAAATTGCCGAAGTGGTGAGTGCTGCTACAGGTATTCCTGTGTCTAAGATGTTGCAAGGTGAGCGTGAGAAACTGCTTAATATGGAAGAGTTCTTACATAACCGAGTTGTCGGTCAGGATGAGGCTGTCGTTGCTGTATCTAATGCAGTACGCCGTTCGCGTGCAGGTTTATCTGATCCAAACCGTCCAAGTGGCTCTTTCTTATTTCTTGGGCCAACAGGTGTCGGTAAAACTGAGTTAACCAAAGCATTAGCGAACTTCTTATTTGATAGTGACGATGCCATGATCCGTATCGATATGTCAGAATTCATGGAAAAACATTCTGTGAGCCGCTTAGTTGGTGCTCCTCCGGGTTACGTCGGCTATGAGGAAGGCGGTGTCTTAACTGAAGCAGTACGCCGTAAACCATATAGTGTAGTGTTGTTTGATGAAGTCGAAAAAGCACATCCTGATGTATTCAATATCTTACTACAAGTATTGGATGATGGGCGTTTAACAGATTCACAAGGTCGTGTTGTCGACTTTAAAAATACGGTTATTGTCATGACTTCGAACTTAGGTTCACAAGATGTACGTGAATTAGGTGAGGGTGCAACTGATGATGAAGTAAGAGCTGTCGTAATGAATGCAGTTGGTCAGCACTTCCGTCCTGAGTTTATTAACCGTATAGATGAGTTAGTGGTTTTCCATTCGCTCCAAAAAGCACAGATTCGTGGAATCGCTGATATTCAGTTAGATCGTTTACGTTCTCGCTTGAGTGATCGCGATATGGGCTTAACTGTAGATGATACAGCCTTTGATCTATTAATTGATGCTGGTTTTGATCCTGTATATGGTGCTCGCCCACTTAAACGTGCGATTCAGCAACAGGTAGAGAACAGCTTAGCTCAGAAAATTCTAGCGGCTGAGTTCCAACCAGGCGATAACATCTTGATTAAAGGTGAAAATGGTCATCTTGTTTTCGATAAAATGAAACTGAGTTAAGTTTAAATTTTAACGAATGATTAAAAAAGATGGTGATGAAAGTCACCATCTTTTTTTATAGACATGCAATTTATCTGATTTTTTCTGGAATATTACCAATGACATTGCGATTTTGTGAAAAGGTTGGTAGTTTCGATACAAATAAGAAAAAAATTCAGGATGAATTGGAATGGAAAATAAGCAACATTATTGCACAGGTATCGGTGTGATTTTGTTCATGGCTGTCTTGCCATCTACAGGGTGGTCTGCTCAAGCAATGACGGAAGGAAGTTTGGCACTTCAGACTGCATTACTGAATAATGCCTTACCAAGTATCATCCAAAAAGCAAAACAAGATGCGCTTAAACCCGATGAAGAACGCTGGCGTTCACAGCGTGTATTGAGTGATCGTAATTTACGTGAAATTCGTATCAGTATGCTAGCAGAAGGAGCATTATCTCCTTATGAAGAGGCTAAGAAAACATCTGTTTTAGATGTTCGAGAAAAGAAAAAAGCGACCATGAAACCCCATGATGAGGCTCCTGATCGCTATATGATTTATGAGTTTGAATCACCCAATATTAAAAGATATAACGTAACGATTAAGTGATCCAAAGTTAAAATTTATGACATTCCTAAGTGTTGGATTTTCCAAGCACGGTGGATTTTTTGATTACGTTTAAAGTCTAAACCAATTGTTTCAGACGTAATTTCTTCAACTTTATAGAGTGCTTCGATTTCTTCATCTAACTCAAAACCACGATAGTTGTTTGAGAAATAGAGTGTGCCATCACTTGTTAAGCGATTCATTGCTCGTTTAAGAAGAGATACATGATCACGCTGTACATCGAATGTTCCATAGAACTTTTTCGAATTTGAGAAAGTTGGTGGATCAATAAAAATTAAGTCATATTGTTCATGACCTTCTTTTAGCCATTCAAAACAATCACTTGCAAAGAACATATGTTGTTCATCTGCATGGTCTACGGTTAAACCATTTAAAACAAAGTTTTCTTTGGACCAACCGAGGTAGGTGTTTGATAAGTCGACACTTGTTGTGCTTGCTGCACCACCAAGCGCAGCATGTAAGCTTGCGGTAGAAGTATAGCTATATAAATTCAAGAAATGTTTGCCACGAGCTTCTTTAGCAATTTTCAAACGAATTTGACGGTGATCTAAGAATAAACCTGTATCCAGATAATCGGTCAGATTCACCAAGATACGTGCATTGCCTTCTTGTACAATAAAACGTTTAGATGCAGTACTTTGTTTGGTGTACTGATTTGTTCCAGCTTGACGGGCACGGGTTTTAATAAAGATGGCATCACGATTTAGACCTGTTACTGCACGGATTGCAGCAAGGCCAAGGTTAAAACGTTTTTTTGCTTTCTCTGGATCAATCTTCTTAGGTGGCGCATATTCTTGAACGTGTAGCTTATCGCCATATAAATCAACTGCTAGATTAAAATCTGGCAAATCTGCATCATATAAACGTAAACAGTAAACATTCTCTTTAACAGCCCATTTTTTCAAGGCTTGCATATTTTTCTGCAAACGATTGGTAAAGTCTTCAGCACCTTCGATTGGGTCAAATTGTTGTGGTTGCCAATTTGCCAAGAATGGTTGAGTGACAGTCGCAGGCTTCACTGTGCCAAAACGAATGTAAATTGGTAACTTACCATTCATCAAACGTAGGGTTTGCGGGTCATTAAAAGCAAGTACATCTGCTTGTTCAACTTGTGCGGCAATAATTGCAGCACGTTGATTTGGGAAATTCTTTTGTAAAAGGGCAGAAAGACCTAGATATAAAGAACGATTAGATGCTTTATCTCCTAGACGCTCACCATAAGGAGGATTCGTTACGATAAATGCTTTTTTACCGTCAGCATGGAAATCATCCCAATCAGCTAAAGTACGTTCTTCAATCTGGATTTGATCAAGAAGTTTTTCAAAGCCAGCAGCAATGATATTTTGACGCGTTGCTTTGACCGCTTCCCAATCAGCATCGTAAGCATAAAATTTAGGTAATGGTTGTTCTAATGCTTTTTCATGACGTTCTGCGGCTTCAGCTTTCAGTGATAACCATAATTCACGATCATGTCCATGCCAGCCATTAAAACCAAAACGACGGACTAAACCAGGCGCACGATCTGTCAAGATCAATAAAGACTCAATAATAAATGTGCCTGAACCACACATTGGGTCAAGAATAATATCCGGCTGATATTGGCTGAGTTGTGCTTTTTGTAAGATTGCAGCAGCTAAGTTTTCTTTAATTGGTGCATCTGTCATATAACGACGATAGCCGCGTTTATGCAAAGAATCACCAGATAAGTCTAAGCAATAGGTATGTTCTGTTTTACCAGCTAAAACATATAAAGTAATTTCAGGTTGTTTAATATCAATACTTGGTCGCTTACCAACTGCTTCCATAAATGAATCAACAACGCCGTCTTTTACACGTAAAGTGGCGAATTGGGTATTTACTTTAATCTCACGTTCGACGTGTAAACGAACTGCAAAGGTACTTTGTGGTGCAAAAATAAGTGACCAATCAAAGCTGATTGCACCTTCATAGAGTTCTTCTGCGACATCTCGTGCATCGTGGGTAAATTCCAGTTCATGTGTATGAATAGGTAACAGTACACGAGATGCAAGACGTGACCACATGCAAACGCGATAAGCATTTTCGAGAGTGCCTTTAAATACTAAACGTCCAGCAAAGCGTTGGATATTTTGAATGCCTAAATCTTCGAGTTCTTGTTGTAATAAGGTTTCAAGCCCGTCTGCACAGGTCACCCAATAGTCTGTTAGACGTGGTTTAGCGTTCATTCAAATTTCCAAAGCAATTCAGCAATCGGCTATTTTAACTGATTTTTGTTTGTTCTGTCGGTGCATATTTGTGTGATTGTCAGCTTTATCATCAATTAAACGCCATTATTTTATCAATGAAATGATGAATCACTGAGATTAGATTATGTGACCATAGTCATTTTTTCTCATTATTTTTAATTATTGGTACATATTTTGCTTTTTAGTTTGCAGATTATCAGTGAGTTATTTAATTCAAAGCTGGTGAAACTTAAGAATTTTAATTGAATGGCTGTGGGGTTGTTATGAAAGAGAACATGAATAGTGAAGTGCTAGTAAATGCTGAAGCTTTTGCAATTGCAACGCAAATGTATGTACGTTTAAGACGTGTATGTGGACGTGTAATTGATGTGATGTATCTCGTGAATAATAAAGATTATGCAAAGCATATTGTTGATATCGCTTTATCGACTGAAGATGAAGAGTTAGAAAAACAAGTGACACGTTTGCGCCCATTAATTGATTTGTATCCTGAACCAGCTGTAGTGATCGAAGAGTCGGAAGTTGAGACTAAAAAACAAAAAGAAGTACAGCAAGAAACATATTCGATGGACGTGACAGCAGAGGAAATTTATCAAGCGCAAGTTCACCATCACTATATTGGTGCATTAAGGTAAATTATAAGTCATTAAAAAATAGGAAATTAAAAGGATGTAGTACAGATGTTTACATCCTTATCTTTCTTTTAGAATATTCAGAATGGACGCTCTCATGTTGAATAAAAATAAGATCATGAAAAAGATCTAGAGATTTTTACTTAAGTGCTGAAAAGTTCAACTGCGAATGAAATCCAAAATCTGTATAATGCGTTAACTTAACGTGTTAGGAATCTCTTATGCACTTGGCGGCATTGCATACTTTGAGTCAGATCCAGCTCAATCAACAAGGAAATCTCAAGCACTTTTTAACTATTGAAGGCCTTTCCAAAGAAAGCCTTACCAAGATTTTAGATACAGCGCAAAGCTTTTTAGATGAAAATAATAATTTGATCAATCGTCCTTTATTAGAAGGACTCACGGTGATGAATCTTTTCTTTGAAAACTCAACTCGTACACGTACAACATTTGAGGCTGCGGCAAAACGTTTGTCAGCCAATGTCTTAAATATTGATATTGCACGTTCAAGTACATCGAAAGGTGAAACGTTACGAGATACGCTTTGGAATTTAGAAGCGATGGCTGCGGATATTTTTGTGGTTCGTCATTCATCTTCTGGGGCAGCACATTTTATTGCTAAAGATGTTTGTCCTAATGTCGCAATCATTAATGCAGGCGATGGTCGACATGCACATCCGACTCAAGCCATGTTAGATATGTTGACGATTCGTCGTGAAACCAACAAGCCATTTGAACAACTTTCTGTCGCGATTATCGGTGATATCAAACACTCGCGTGTTGCACGTTCAAACGTGGCGGCATTGCAAACACTCGGTTGCAAAGATATTCGCGTGATTGCACCGAACACTTTATTACCAGTTGGCTTCAATGAATATGGTGAGCATGTTCGTCTATTTAACAAAATGGATGAGGGTGTGACGGATTGTGACGTGATCATCGCGCTACGTATTCAGAATGAACGTATTGATTCTCCAGCACTGTCTTCACAATCTGAATTTTACAAAATGTATGGTTTAAATAAAGAACGTCTCGCTTTAGCTAAACCTGATTGTATTGTGATGCATCCTGGACCAATGAATCGCGGTGTAGAAATTGATTCAAGTGTTGCTGATGGTAATCAATCTGTGATTCTTAGGCAGGTGACTAACGGTATTGCTGTACGTATGGCAGTACTGGCATTAGCAATGCAAGGACAGCTCCAAGAGCAAGGTTTAATTGAAGCGATTTCACTATAAAGGATAGATCACATGAGTATTGTAAAAATTGAAAATGTCCGTGTGCTCGATCCGATTGAAAAGACTGATCAAGTGAAAACGGTTTATCTTGAAAATGGCAAGTTGATCAATGCTGTAGATCAAGTTGATGAAACGATCGATGGTCAAGATAAATGGCTAATGCCGACAATGGTCGATCTCTGTGCACGTCTGCGTGAACCGGGCCAACAACAACATGGGACCCTAAAGTCAGAAGGTAAAGCGGCACTCGCAAATGGTATTTTGCATGTCATAACACCACCAGATTCCAAGCCAATTGTTCAAGATAATGGTGCGCTTATTCATGGCTTAATTGAAAAAGCAAAACTGGATGGTGGTATTTATTTACAAATCATTGGTGCACAAACCCAAGGTTTAAATGGAAAACAACCTGCAAACATGGCGGGTTTAAAGAAGGGTGGTTGTACGGCTGTTTCAAATGCTAATGCTGCTTTTGAAAATGATGATGTTGTGATTCGTACATTAGAGTATGCAGCAGGTTTGGGTTTAACCGTAGTTTTCTATGCAGAAGAGCCACAAATTGCCAAAGATGGATGTGCGCATGAGGGCTTTATTGCCTCACGTCAAGGTTTGCCAATGATTCCAGCAATTGCTGAAACAGTGGCAATTGCGAAGTATCTTTTAATGATTGAAGCAACAGGCGTGAGAGCACATTTTGGTTTGTTGTCTTCTGGTGCTTCTGTTGAGTTGATCCGCGCTGCAAAAAATAAAGGCTTACCTGTGACTGCTGATGTCGCAATGCATCAACTGCATTTAACCGAAGAGTTAACAGATGGCTTTAACTCACTTGCACATGTTCGTCCGCCATTACGTTCAATTCAAGATAAAGAGTTATTGCGTGAAGGTGTAAAAAACGGTGTGATTGATGCGATTTGTACACATCATGAACCATTAAGCAGTTCTGCGAAGATGGCACCGTTTGCTGAGACCCAATCTGGAATTACAGCTTTTGACACTTATGTTGGTTTAGGCATCCAGCTTATTCAAGAAGGTGTTTTTGAACCTTTAGAATGGGTTGAAAAAGTTACCTCTACTCCAGCAGCAGTGGCGAATATGACGGCACGCTGGCAGCAAGAATCTGGTTGGGTTTTAGTTGATCCTACGCTGACATGGACAGTTTCTAAAGACACGATTATTTCTCAAGGTAAAAATACACCATTACTCGGTCAGCAACTGACTGGTAAAGTGCTTAGTACCTTTGTATAAGTTTGTTTGGAACAAGGCAGAATAAGACTTATCGGCTTATTCTGCTTTGTAAACCAAAATATGAATATTGTATTTATATGATATAAAAAACGAATAAAAACAAGATAATTAGCTACAATAAGAAAAACTTTAGAAGCTTTGAAACAATAATTAAATAAGCGGTCTAAATGGAAAATTATATTTATTGGAGCGATTACCATGTCGACAAATCCGATGGAATTGTTAAAGAAAAAAGTGACTTCCGAGCTTATTCAAGAGCAAGATGGTTTATCTAACGAAAAAAGTGCGTTGCTTTCTAAGTTTTATCCCATATTTTTATCTATCTTAACGGCTAAACCTGAATTTATTCAGAAGCTGAAAGAAATTATTATGCCTTCATTATCAGATTTACTTGGTCATAATGAGCAAATTAAAACGGTATTTTTAGCTAATATCTCAACAGCCAAACTTATTCCATTTGAAACTGAACAAATTATCAATAAAGCAATTCCAAAATGTTTAACAGCATTAACAAACGAAGCAGGAAATGATAGCTCTAGTATTTTGAAATATCTAAAACAACATAAAGATTCTATTCAGTCGCTATTACCTACTTGGGTAATGAGTTTGTTAACACCAGTTGGCTTGATCTTAAATCAACAAAATTTGAACACTGAATCAAATCATTCATCTGTTAACTTCGGTCGTAAGATGGGTATTTTTCCAATCATTGGCTTTTTGATTCTGGGTTTGCTAATCGTTTGGTTGTGGCAGTCTTGTCACCATCAGCAGCTTGAAGTTCCTGTAGATGATTTGGATGCATCTGTTGCTCAATAATTATTTTGAACTTGGTGGAGGAAGTCTTTTGATTAAATTGGGAAATATTGTATTCAATGTATAAATTATAAAAGCACAAATTGATTCATCCGTTTTTTATTGGCATGCTTAGCTTTGTGCAAATAAAGATTCTAGATTGAGATGATGCGAATTACATTGATTGGTGCTGGACGTGTAGCAAACCATTTGGCTTTAGTTTTAGAAAAAAAGCATAGAATTGTTCAAGTTTTTAGTCGTGATAAGCAAAACGCACAAAACTTAGCAGATCGAGTAAATGCAGAAGCAATCAATCAAATAGAGCAGTTAAATCGCCAGACTGATTTAGTCATCATTGCTGTAAGTGATCAAGCAATTTCTGAGTTAATTAAGAACGTGTCTCAATATGTTCCAGATAGCCTAATTGTTCATACCTCTGGCAGTACGAGTTTATCAGTCCTTACTGAATCACATCTTCGAGCAGGTGTATTTTATCCATTACAAACATTCAGTTTTGAGCGAGAAGTCAACTGGTCAGATACACCTTTATTTGTTGAGGCAACCAACACACAAGATCTAAACGTATTAACTGAATTAGCAAATGAATTAAGTGATTGTGTTTATCAATATAGTTCTAAGCAGCGCCAAACATTGCATTTAGCTGCTGTGTTTGCTTGTAACTTTAGTAATTATTGTTATGACATGGCCAAACAAATTGTAGATGCCGAAAGCGTTGATTTTAATTTGTTATTCCCTTTGATTATGGAAACAGCAAATAAAGCAACGCAGAATGATCCTCAAAAAATGCAGACTGGGCCAGCAATGCGTGGTGATCAAAATATATTAAGTAAGCATCGTAATCTATTAATAAATGCGCATCGTGCTGATTTAGAAAATATTTATAAAATTATGAGTGATGGGATTTTCAATACGCATCACTCCAAATAATTTACTTCATTTTCTTAAAGATAAAATCATTAATCTTATGACCAGATTCAAGACCACGACGTTCAAATTTGGTGATTGGACGCCATTCTGGACGAGGGTAGCTATTGCCTTTACCTGCTAGGTTTTCCATATCTGGACGATTGTCTAAGATATCAAGCATCCACTCTGCATACGGTTCCCAGTCAGTTGCTGAGTGGAAAGTACCACCCAATTCAAGCTTCTGTTCAACCAGTTGCATACGCTCATGGATTACGAAACGACGTTTAAAGTGACGCTTCTTCTGCCATGGGTCTGGGAAATAAAGCTGTACGCAGTTAATGCTGTTGTCTGGCATTTCACGTAATACTTGAATTGCATCAGCATCCAGTACAAACAGGTTCTTTAAACCTGCCATACCTGCTTCATAGACACACTGTGCGATACCAGGAACATGAACTTCAATCCCGACAAAATTGCGCTCAGGATTTGCTTTGGCCATTAATACCAAAGAACGGCCCATACCAAAACCAATTTCAACGGTCAAAGGACGTTCAGGATGTTCAAAATGCTGGCGTAAATCACCAACAGGGTATTCCAAAATTAAATCACGATAATCTTCTAAAGCAGTACGTTGCGAAGTATTGAGCGGAGCTGAACGACGCATAAACGTCACAATCTCACGGTGCTCAGGTAAATTGTCGAGTTCCGTAATTTGCGTTTCTAACTGATCGTTTGACATGATTCTGGAGATATAAATATAGAAAGGCCGTATTTTAAGTGTTCAGGGGATCAAGTCAAATTTTTAAGGCATTTTATTTAAGAGAAAATTTCTAAAATTGCTTAAAAGTTGTAAAGAAAACTTCATGTGGATGTCACAGTAATTGCATAGCCTATTGTCGATTTGAACATAAAGTAAAAAAGCTATGAAAACATTTAAATTTCACTCGATCGCAATGTGTTTAAGCCTATTAGGTGCATCATCTATATTTTCAGTTGCACATGCACAACTTATGTTTAGCCAATATGTAGATGGCAGTAGTAATCGTAAGGGTTTAGAAATCTATAACCCTGACGGAACAACTGTGAATTTGGCTGATTATGAAATCCAACAATTCAACAATGGTGGAACAGCCAAAACTGCAACATTCCAGTTGCAGGGGACTTTAGCGAGCAAGCAAAAATATTTAATTGGTCGTTCTGAATTACAAGCACAGCTTGGCAGTAAGGTAAATCAAGTTGCAGGTTTGTCATTCAATGGTGATGATGCGATTGTCTTGGTTTATCGTGGTACGCCTGTAGATCGTTTTGGTCGTATCGGTGAACGTCCAACTTCAGGTTGGGGGACAACTGCCTATAGTATTGCGAATAGTTTTAAGCGTATTCAAGCAGAAAATCCTGTTTTGAGTGTTGATCCAACAAGTCCTTTTGATTTAGATCAATCTTGGCAAGCTTGGACTGATCGCAATGATTTCTCAAATTTAACTGGATCAACGACGACACCACCAACGACAGAAACTGTTTCATGTAGCAGTAGCGATACGCCAATTGCAGATTTAGCTCAAGCAACACAAAATCAAACTTATACGATTCGAGGCATCATTACCGCGGATTATCGCTATAGCAATGGTTTCTCAGGTTTCTATGTTCAAACTACAGATAGCAAAGCTAAGGCAAATGTGAGCAATGCGATTTTTGTATATATCCCAGCGAGTAGTGCGATAAAAGGTGGGCAAGTGGGTGAAGAAGTGATCTTAAAAGGTCGTCTCACCAGTTATCAAAATCAATTGCAAATTGATCAACTGCAACAAGATATTCAAACCTGTAATCTGAATATGGCTGATCAAGTACAACCACTTGCAATCAACCTGCCATTTTCAAGTTTAAGTGATAGTTCAGAAAATTCAGCAAAACGCTATCAAGGGATGTTGGTTAAACTTCCTCAAACTTTAACAGTCAGTGAAAATTATAACTTTGGTCGTTATGGCGAGTTATCGTTGAGTTTAGGACGCTTATTTATTCCAACTAATCTCTATCCAGCATTATCAAATGAAGCAAAAGCATTAGCACAACAAAACTTACTTTCAAAAATCATTTTTGATGATGGTTATAACAATCAGAATAGAACGCCTTGGTTGCCACAAAACTTTAGTGCATTGAATACATTACGTTCAGGCTATCAACTTAAAAATGCTGAAGGGATTTTAGAATATCGTTTTAATAACTGGCGTGTACAGCCCGTGGTTGGACGTAATTTGCCAGAGTTGGTTGCAAATACCAATCCACGTCAAACAATTGCAGCAAAACAAAGCCAATATATCCGTGCAGCTGCTTTCAATGTCTTGAATTATGACAATGGTAAAAATGGTTTCCCAACTGAGCGCGGTGCGACAAGCCAAGCTGAGTTTGATAAGCAACATCGTAAAATTGTGAGTGCGCTAAAAACAATTGATGCTGATGTTTATGGACTCATGGAAATTGCAAACAATGGCTATGGGGGTGACAGTGCAGTCGCCTATTTAACGAAAGCATTGGGCAATGATTGGAAGTATGTTATTCCAGAGGGACAAGATAAATTAGGTACAGACGTGATTGCAGTCGCGATTATCTATAACAGTAAACGCGTTAAACCTGTCAATAAAGCAGCAGTGCTAGATTTAGGTGATAAAAACCGTAGCACAATCGCACAATCTTTCCAGCCAGTTCAAGGTGGGAAAATTTTTACAGTGATTCCGAATCACTTAAAATCAAAAGGCTGTTCAGGTGTTGATACAACATCTTTGGATGCAGATCAAAATGATGGACAAGGTTGTTGGAATCCTACACGTGTGAAAGCAGTTGAACAATTAACACAATGGATTGCTAAGAATCCAACCCAAGTTAAAAACCCGAACATTTTGCTGCTCGGAGACATGAATAGCTATGCCAAAGAAGATCCAATTTTGACCTTTGAAAAAGCAAATTATAAAGTTCTGTTAAACGACGTAAAAGTGGGAGAGGGTGCAAACGCCTATAGCTATGTATTCGGTGTTTCAAGTAATGCAGAAGGTTATGGTGGTGCAGGCAACCTTGATCATGCGATTGCAGATTCTGAACTGTACAAACGTGTTGTCAAAGCTTTTGCTTGGCATATCAATGCCGACGAGCCAACAGTCCTTGATTACAACGAAGAATATAAGACAAAGGAGCAAAAGGAACTATTCTACTCTGCTGATCCATATCGTTCATCTGACCATGACCCCGTGATCGTGGATTTGGATATGAAAGGTTCTGCTACGCAGCCTGATCAGAATCCTAAGAATATCATTTCAGAGTTCTTGAACGCTTTATTCTCATGGTTAAGCCAATTATTTGGTCGAGCATAAAAAATGAAATCCGTGACATTGAGTAATCTGTTCTTTCATATTTTAATCAATCGTCACGGAATATAACTTGCAAGGCAGAAAAAAATTCATTAATAGTAAGTGTGTAGATATTTTTAGCTTTAAAGTTATTTTAAATGTGAGTCTATATCTGTCTCTCGGGTTTCGTTTGAATGTTCAAGAGCATAAATAGTTATTAGAAAACAAGGATTAGATATGAAGTTGTATTATTCACCAGGCGCATGTTCTTTAGCAGCACATATTATCTTAAATGAAATAAACGTAGATTTTGATTTAGAAAAAGTTGACTTAAAGACTCATAAAACTTCAAAAGGTTCAGATTATTATGAGATTAATCCAAAAGGTTACGTGCCTGCTCTAGAGATTAATCCGGGTTTGATTTTGACTGAAAACGTTGCGATTTTACCATTTCTTGCTCAGCATGATCCTAAACAGGATCTTATCCCGCCATCTGGAATGGGGCGTGCTAAAGTTCTGGAATGGTTAGGTTATTTAAATTCTGAATTGCACGATGCTTATGCGGTGTTCTTTGGTGGTCATTTAACTGATGACGAGAAAACCAAAGCTTATGCTGGGGTAGATCGTTTATTGAAATATATTGATAATCATCTGGCTGAGTCTGAATATGATTATTTAGTTGACGATAACTTTGGGCCAGCGGATGCTTACTTGTTTGTGTTGACGAATTGGTCAAATCATATTGAGCATGACCTTATGCCATATATCAACATCATTGCATTACGTAATAAAGTTGCTGAGCGTCAGTCTGTTCAAATTGCAATGCGTGACGAAGGTTTATTAGCTTAATCTAATACGCCATTAAAAAAGCCTCTGTTTCCAGAGGCTTTTTTAATGATCAACAATAAATTATTGTTGAGCTTTTTCTTTAACATCAGCAGCAGTAGATTCTACTGCACCAGCTACGTCAGCAGTTGCATCACGTGCAGCAGCTTCAGTTTTAGCAGCAGCTTCAGCTGTAGCGTGAGCTGTGTGATCAGCAGCAGCATCGATTTGATCAGCAGCATTGTCCGCAGCAGTTGCGATGTTGTCAGTTGCAGTAGCAGTCGCGTTTTGGATATCAGCGCTTGCTTGTTCTGCAGCATTTTCTAAGTGCTCACCCGTAGTTGCACCAGTTTCAGGCGCTTTATCTTTATTACAGCCCACAAGCGCAACAGTAGCAGCGAGACCAAATGCAACAAGTAATTTATTCATTTTCATATTTCCTTTTCGTTGTGGCATCCAACAAGTATGGATAGCGAAAATATAAACATAAAAACGTTGACGAATAAAGTTGAAAATTTGTTGATAACTTGTAAAAACACGCACTTACATCTAGAAATGTAAATGCGTGCACATGTTTTTTGAGTGTTCTGTTATGAACCCGAACGAATCATGTAATCAAAAGCAGAGAGAGAAGCCTTCGCACCTTCACCTGTCGCAATGATAATTTGCTTGTAAGGTACAGTCGTACAGTCACCTGCAGCAAACACACCTTTAACATTGGTTTCGTTACGATCATTAATCACGATCTCACCACGATTGCTGAGTTCAACTGCACTGTTCTTTAAGAAATCTGTATTTGGTAATAAACCAATTTGTACAAAGATTCCTGCAAGCTCGACAGTGTGTTCTACATCAGTCGCACGGTCTTTATATTTTAATGCTGTGACTTGAGTACCATCACCAACCACTTCTGTGCTTAAAGCATTCATGATCACAGTGGTGTTTGGTAAGCTATTTAACTTGTCTTGTAACACTTGGTCTGCACGAAGTTTGGTATCAAACTCAACCAAAGTCACGTGCTCAACAATCCCAGCTAGGTCAATCGCAGCTTCGACACCAGAGTTACCACCACCAATCACGGCAACACGTTTGCCTTTGAATAATGGGCCATCACAGTGTGGGCAGTAAGCAACACCACGGGTACGGTATTCCGCTTCACCCGGCACATTCATCTCTCTCCAACGTGCACCTGTTGAAAGAATGATGGTTTTTGATTCAAGCTTAGCACCATTCTCAAGTTCCACTTCAACCAAACCATTGGCTGTTTGATCTGCACCAGTGATCTTGCTGACGCGTTGCAAGTTCATGATGTCAACGCCATATTCACGTACATGCGCTTCCATATCTTGCGCAAACTTCGGACCAACCGTTTTTTGAACCGTGGTAAAGTTTTCAATATCCATGGTATCCATCACCTGACCACCAAAGCGCTCAGCAACGATACCTGTTTTGATGCCCTTACGTGCTGCATAGATCGCTGCTGTACCACCTGCAGGACCACCACCAATCACCAATACATCAAATGCATCCTTGGCATTGATTACAGCAGCATCTTTCTCAGCAGAGTTAGTATCTAACTTAGCCACGATTTCTTCCAAAGTCATACGACCTTGACCGATATGCTGATTGTCTTGGAATACCATGGGCACTGCCAAGATTTTGCGTTCTTCAACTTCATCTTGGAAGAAAGCACCATCAATCATGGTCGCCGTGGTATTTGGATTATTAATCGCAATTAGGTTTAATGCTTGCACCACATCTGGACAGTTATGACAGCTTAAAGATACAAACACATCAAAGTTTGCAGTTAAATTTAAGCCTTTGATTTGAGTTAAAACTTCATCAGAGACTTTTGGGGCATAACCTGATACTTGTAATAAAGCCAAGATTAAAGAGGTAAACTCATGTCCCATTGGTAAGCCAGCAAAGAACACTCGAGGTTGTTCGCCTGCTTTAGCCACACCAAAACTAGGACGGCGAGCGTTTGAACCGTCAAAACGCGCCGTAACTTGATCAGAAAGTTCAGCAATCTCAGTTACCAGCTCTTTGATTTTTTCTGCTTTATCCGAGTCATCTAAAGCAGCAACCAACTCGATTGGACTTTCTAAACGTTCTAAGTAAGCTTTTAATTGAGTTTTAATATTTTGATCTAACATGTATTTCTCCAAATGCTAAGACTTTAAAATTAGTTAAATTCATTCAATGAGGCTATAGTACGCAAAAGCGTTAAATAGGTAAAACAGTATGTTTTTATGAGTTTAATCGGTTTTTTGGATTTATATGGCAATGGATAAATTTATGATCATTTGTGTGTATGAAAATTTGATTAGATTGAAAGTTGTTATATAACTGCAATCATTTCATGGCATAAATTTAAGGGTAAACAACATGGCACTACAGCGTGGAATCTATCAACATTACAAAGGGCAGCTTTATCAAGTTTTCAATGTGGCTCGACACAGCGAAACTGAAGAAGAGTTAGTTGTATATCAGTGCTTATATAGTGATTATTCAATGTGGGTACGTCCATTAACCATGTTTACAGAAACCGTTCAGCTTGAAGATGGACAGACTGTTCCTCGTTTTAAGTTAATTCAAACGACCTAGATTCAGTGTTTTAAATAAGAGCATCATGGAGAGTCAGATATGACCAGCACAGTATTTTTACAACGTATTGCTGATTTATATGATGAGTTTAAACAACATGATGCTCGGCAATCAGACCGTCTTAGACGCTATCGCAACATTGAGGCTGAATCGGCGAAGCTGCTTGGAATGTTAGTGCGTACTCAGCATTCACAACATATTTTAGAAATCGGAACATCGACAGGCTATTCAACCTTATGGTTGGCCGAAGCAGCAAAATCTGTCTCGGCAAAAGTTCAAACCTTAGAAATAAATGCATTTCGCAGTGCCCAAGCTAAAAAATATGCCGAAGAATTTGACTTAGAAGCATATATTGATTTTTGGGTAGGTGATGCTGCCGACTATTTGACAGAAAGTGTTGAGCAGTTTGATTTAATTTTGTTGGATGCGGAACGCGGTAGCTATGTGAGCTACTGGCATGATTTAAAAAGATTATTAAAGCCCACTGGGGGCACACTGATTATTGATAATGTAATTTCACATACTGCCGAAGTGAAACCCTTACTTGAATTGATTAAACAAGATGAAAATTTTATGAGCACAATTCTACCCGTGGGTGCTGGATTGTGTATGGTCGTGGTTAAGTAGCCTTTCTTTCTTGTGATTTTAGACGGTAAGCTTGAGGACTACAGTCCATCACTTTGTTGAATGCACGCGTGAAATTGGCAGGATTGGTATAACCTAACTCATAAGCAATATGCGTAATCGTGTAGTTCGAGTTTTCAAGTAAATCAATCGCTCTTTCTGTACTAATTTGCTGTTTCAAAGTTTGGAACTCCACACCTTGTTGTTGTAAATAACGCTGTAAGGTTTTGGTGGAAATATTCAGAACCTTCGCACATTCAGTCAGAGTCGGTACTTGATTGGCTTGACGAAGCATCATGCTTATCCATTCTACAATTTCACCTTGATGATAAATTTTTTGTAGTTGTTCCTGACAACGTTGCTCGACCACTTTCAAGCTGTGCGCATCGGCGAGGGGCAAGGGCAGAGCCAATTGCAGTCGATCAATAATGACACGGATACCTGTAAGCCATGTGTAGTTAAAATGGAAATGTGCTCTGACTAAATGTAGATAACGTTCTTGGTAAATCGGCTCGGGAATATTCAAGTAAATTTGATAGCGTTGTAATTGTTGTCCAGCCAGCTCAAACAGACTGTAATAAAACGCCACAGCAATCGCTTCAGTATGAAAATCAAGGCATTGTTTATTCATTTGTAAGATGGGTTCAAACAATAATTCAATCTTTTGAGGGTCTGTCGCTGAATGTATAGAAAGTTTGAAACTCGGCATGATTAAACGGAAATACTGTGCGATTAAGCGTAAAGCATGTTCTAAGTTAGGGCTGGTCATCAGTGCATAGCCGACCAAGCTATGCGAACTCAGCTTGAGATTTTTCCCAAGTTCAAAGGCTAAGTCTTCGGTATTCGGTAGGCTTAACCCCATTGCAATAAACTGTTCAATTTGTTGAATAGACAAAAGTTCAGTTTGAGATAATTCATCTCTAAAAGCACAAAGGAGTTGGTTATCATACTGATTTGTATTGATTAAAATTTCAATCAAACGTAGATAGTAACGTGCTGGAATAACGGGTATTTGCTGCTTTTGCACAATATAAACTCAGTAAAGTCTTAAAATGATAATATCAAGTCTTAAAATGATAATATATAGTCATCTGAAAAGAACAAAATAAACTCAAGCAAAACATAGTGTGTTTGATTGAGGAAATTCTAATGAATATGCTAACTGAACTGGATGTAGAACAAGTAACAACACCCTTTAAAGATAAAAAGCGTCATTTATGGTTATTAGGATTGGCAGTACCAGCAATTGCGATGAGCGGTTTAGCGGGTTATCAGTTTGGTCCAAAGAAAACTAAGAAATTCTTTGCATCTTTTGGCCCAATGTTTTTACACGGTGTGATCCCAGCACTAGATAAACTGATCGGTGAAGACACAGAAAATCCACCAATTAGTGCCATCGCTGATTTAGAAGCTGATCCTTATTATGCACGTATTGTAAAACTATATATCCCGTTGCAATATGCTGCCAACCTATATG
Organism: Acinetobacter venetianus RAG-1 = CIP 110063; assembly: GCF_000368585.1. Taxonomy (GTDB): domain Bacteria; phylum Pseudomonadota; class Gammaproteobacteria; order Pseudomonadales; family Moraxellaceae; genus Acinetobacter; species Acinetobacter venetianus. Next base: position 1,160,197 of record NZ_KB849558.1, on the reverse strand, counting down.
GAACATATCTTGCGAGTCGCAAAGGAACTTCACTGGCTGACCAAGTTTTATTAGGAACAACGATTGGAATGGTAAATGGTATTGCAATCAATACTGCACATGAGTTGAGCCATAAGACTGGAAAATTAGAACAATATTTATCTCATTTAGCATTAGCACCTTCAGGTTATAACCATTTCCGTATTGAGCATCCTTATGGTCATCATCGCCGCGTAGCGACACCTGAAGATCCAGCATCATCACGGTTAGGTGAAACCTTTTGGAAATTCTTGCCGCGTACTGTCATTGGTAGCTTTAAGTCCGCGATTGAAATTGAAAAGAAACGTCTAGAACGTAAAAAATTACCATTCTTCTGCATGGAAAATGAGCTTATTCATGGCTGGGCAATGTCTGCTATTTATCATTCAGGAATGTTGACTAAATTTGGTGCGCGCTCATTACCTTTCCAAGTCACACAAGCTGCTTATGCGATAACCTTGTTTGAATCGGTCAATTATATTGAACACTATGGTTTAAAACGTCAGAAAAAAGCCAATGGGCAATATGAGCGTACGTTGCCAGAGCACAGTTGGAATAATAATAACGTTGTAACGAATTTATTTTTATATCAGTTGCAGCGTCATTCAGACCATCATGCAAATCCAACACGTAGTTTCCAAACGTTGAGACACTTTGAAGATGCGCCACAGTTGCCATCAGGTTATGGTGCACTGATTCTGCCAGCCTTTATTCCTTCTTGGTGGTCGAAAATTATGGATGATCGAGTCGTTGAGCATTATAAAGGTGATCTGCAACGGATTAATATTCATCCAGAAGCCAAAGAACAGATATTAGAAAAGTATGCAACAGAGCAGATTGAAGCTGCGTAAGCGAATAAAAACAGCCCTATAGAAGGGCTGTTTTTTGTTGAGTAGTTGATATACACAGTCGTTTAAAATGAAGATCAAACTCAAGGTATTTATGCACAAATGCTGCTTTGTCTGTAGAACGAAGCAAATTGTCATAAATAAACTCTGGAACAGGGTGGTATAGCTCTCCTGAGCCATTGTTATAAAATATTTTTAGATAACGAGAAGAAACATCGTATTTCCAAGAGGTTACAACTACAGCTTTGTCCATATATTTACCCCCATCTGAGTTTGATCACTGACTACATATTAAGAACTCTTTTGTTTCATAATTTGACAGTACTCCAACTTTTATAGGCTGACAATTAATAAATGAATTTAGCTATAAATTTATAAGTATAAGAATTGTAAAAAATTTGCTATGAAATAGACGACGAAAAAGGCATGGATTAGTAAAAATATCAGACAAAAAAGAAGCCACTCTAAAAAAAGTGGCTTCTTTGGAAATTGGTTAATCTAAATGATTAGATTTTACCAACTAAGTCGATAGATGGAGCAAGAGTCGCTTCACCTTCTTTCCATTTAGCTGGGCATACTTCACCTGGGTGAGCGTGAACGTATTGAGCAGCTTTTACTTTACGAAGAAGTTCAGAAGCATCACGGCCGATACCACCAGCGTTGATTTCAACGATTTGGATTTTGCCTTCTGGATCGATTACGAAAGTACCACGGTCAGCAAGACCAGCAGCTTCGATTAATACTTCGAAGTTTTTAGAAAGAGTCCAAGTTGGATCGCCGATTAATGGGTATTGAATTTTACCAATTACGTCAGAAGTGTCATGCCAAGCTTTGTGCGTGAAGTGAGTGTCAGTAGAAACACCGTAGATTTCAACGCCTAATTTTTGGAATTCAGCGTAGTTGTCAGCAAGGTCGCCTAACTCAGTTGGACATACGAAAGTGAAGTCAGCTGGATAGAAGAATACAACAGACCATTTACCTTTAAGATCAGCTTCAGTTACGTCAACAAATTGACCGTTGTGGTATGCAGTCGCTTTAAATGGTTTAACTTCAGTATTAATTAAGCTCATCATTGTCTCCATGATTGAGGTTTTATTGAGAGGCTAGTGCCTTACTTGTTTACGAAAGCAAGAATAAATAATTTTTAGTTATTGGGGAAATAGTATTTTTACATGACTAAAATCGGAAAATTGAATAACTCAATAAAGTTCGACTTTCACCCAAGGATATTTCACTATTTGACTTCATCGAGATGAAGCAAAAATGACAAAACATCCGAAAACTAACTCGCATAACAACATGCAGCCTGAACCATTAAAATTCAAGGGTAAAATTGAAAAAATATAAAAATAGATAAAAAACCGAGATATACGATTAAAAATTCTGCGATATATGTTGTTAAGAGATGACGGTCAATAAATTGTGATGATTGCAATAAATTTTGTTCAATTATTTTGATTGTTTAGTTGAATGAGTTGCGCATAAGTCATTTTGGTCGCATTTGAATCGCCTTGTTATTTTTTAATCATGTACATGATTGGCTGTTTATCTTAGAATAAATTTAAATCATTGAAATGATGAATAGTATTTGTCATCAGTGAAACAATAAGGTGATGAGCGAATAAATATATCTCGCATAAATAGTGAATTTATACCAAACATGACTGATCAATTAAGAGAAAAATTCGAAAACTTAGCGCTGAATGCTGGACTTGGAAAAATCAGTGCTTTTATTTCAATGTCACTCGGCCTATTAAGCCTATTTGGAGCACTGTGTTTTCTGTTTCCGACGGTATTGACGATGCCTGAATTACGTCCAGTTTACGTTCAACACTACAAAGTTTTTTATTTTAGTTTAATGCTAGGTATTGTTCTGAGTGTAGGTTTTGGGGCATTTAGCTCAATTATTCGTCAAAATCGTTATGGTTTTTATGGTATTTGTTTTGCACTATTCGCCGCAATATTAGGCTGTGGTCTAATTAAAGCACCGACGCTACCTAATTTACCTTTTTACGCTGGGATTGATTATTTCGTTCTTACTTTAGTGATTTTGGCAGTGGTATTTATTCCATTAGAAGGTTTTTTTGCCAAGAATCCAGAGCAGAAGATTTTAAGAGTAGGCTGGGTGACGGATATGAAATATTTCATGTTTAGTCATATTGGGATTCAATTATTTACCTTTCTTACAGTGATGCCAATTCAGTATTGGATTACCCATCTACCGAATAATCCTATCGTGCCTTATGTACAAGCACAGCCGATTTGGTTGCAATTCATTGAATTATTGATTGTTGTTGATTTCGTCGTGTATTGGTTGCATCGGGCAATGCATGAAGTTAACTTTTTATGGCGTTTTCATGCGATTCATCATTCAACTGAATATATGGATTGGCTTGCATCGTCACGGTTACATATCGTTGAAGTATTAATGACGCGCTTTATTGCGACTTTACCAATTTTCCTGCTTGGTTTTCATACCTCTGCGGTATTTGCTTATCTAATTTTTATTTCATTCCATGCAATATTTATTCACTCAAATGTGCGTTTTCGTTTTCCTTATATACGTTGGTTGATTGCGACACCTGAGTTTCATCACTGGCATCATTCTTCAGAAAAACCTGCGATTGATAAAAATTATGCTGCATTTATTCCGCTTTATGATGTCATTTTTAAAAGTGTGTATATGCCAAATCATTTGGCAAGTGTTTATGGAACTGTTGGATATAAGATTCCAAACAGCTTTGTGAAGCAGTTTACTTGGCCATTTAAAAGGTACATCAAACGTTTCCGAGGTCGTTTTGATCGTATACCCAAGCCATAAAAAGGGTGATTGATTTAATTCAATTGCTGTACTTGCTTTGCATAGCAAGGGTTTAAGGCGTAAAATAGCCGATTATTTTATTTTTCAGGAAAGCTGTTCAGTGCAGAGTCATTTAAATGTAGATCAATTGGTTATGGCACGTGACCGTCACCGTTTAAATAGACTGCGTAAAGATAAGAAAACAGAAACAGCTGAAATCGAAAAATTCTTTGAAAAGTCGAACCATAAAGTTAAGCAGCGTTTAGCACGTTTGCCTAAAATTAAACTGAATCAAGACTTACCTGTGAAGCAATATGCAGATCGTTTAATTGAGGCGATTCAGCAGCATCAGGTCATTATTGTCGCAGGTGAAACGGGTTCGGGTAAAACCACACAGCTTCCACAAATTGCCATGTTGGCAGGGCGTGGATTAACGGGGATGATTGGGCATACTCAACCACGACGTTTGGCTGCACGTAGTGTTTCGCAACGTATTGCGGAAGAAGTCGGTGAAAAGCTAGGTGAGTCGATTGGTTTTAAGGTTCGTTTCAATGAACAAGGTTCACAAGATTCTATTGTCCGATTAATGACGGATGGTATCTTGTTAGCAGAGTTAACCAATGACCGCTTTTTATCTAAATATGACACGATCATTATTGATGAGGCACATGAGCGCTCACTCAATATTGACTTTATCATGGGTTATCTCAAACAGCTTTTACCTAAGCGCCCAGATTTGAAAGTGATTGTGACTTCGGCGACTTTAGATGTTAATCGCTTTAGTCAGTATTTTAATGACGCGCCTATTTTTGAAGTTGAAGGGCGTAGTTTTCCTGTAGAAGTACGTTATCGTCCGATTTCAGAACTCAGCATCGTGGGTAGTGATGATGATGAGTTCGATGATTTTGAAGAAAACCTACCCCGAGCAGTGGTTCAAGCAGTAGAAGAATGTTTTGCTGACGCAGAAGGAAAAGGTCATCCTGAGCATGCTGATATCTTGATTTTTGCCAGTACGGAACAAGAGATCAGAGAGCTACAAGAAACCTTGCAAAAGTATGGGCCAAGACATACCGAAGTACTACCTTTGTATGCTCGTCTAGCACTAGCTGAACAACAAAAGATTTTCAATCCAAGTGGTAAAGGTCGACGTATCATCATTGCGACGAACGTAGCAGAGACCGCTTTAACTGTACCGAATATTCGTTATGTGATTGATAGCGGTTTTGCTCGTATTTCTCGCTATAACTATCGTTCGCGTGTACAACGGTTACCAATTGAAGCCATTTCTCAAGCCGCTGCTAATCAACGAAAAGGTCGTTGTGGTCGTATTGCAGCAGGTGTGTGTATTCGCTTGTATAGCGAAGAAGACTTTATGAGTCGACCAGAGTTTACTGAACCTGAGATTAAGCGAACGAATTTAGCATCAGTGATTTTACAGATGCAAAGTTTAGGTTTAGGTAGCTTAGAAGACTTTGATTTTATTGAACCACCGGATTTTCGCTTAGTCAATGATGGTCGTAAATTACTGATCGAGTTAGGTGCACTGAATGATCGTAAAAACGAGCTAACAAAAGTCGGACAAATGATGGCACGCATGCCAATTGATCCTCGTTTAGCACGGATGATTATTGGTGGTGCACACTTTGGTGTACTCAAAGAAGCTTTGATTATTGTGAGTGCTTTGGCGATTCAAGATCCGCGGGAGCGCCCAGCTGATAAGCAAATGCAAGCAGATCAAAAGCATGCACTATTTAAAGAAGCTGATTCAGACTTTTTATTCTATTTAAAACTTTGGAATACGTTGCAAACTAGCCCAGATACGCAATCTGAGAATAAGCGTCGTCAGTTTGCACGTCAGCACTTTTTGAGCTGGTTACGTTTGCGAGAGTGGAAACAAACACATCAACAACTCGTTGAGCTCGCTGAAAGTTTGAAGTTGAGTTTTAATGAAAAAGGTGCAAATTATGAAAATCTGCATCGTGCATTATTAACAGGTTTGCTTTCATTCATCGCCAATAAAACCGATGAGCGTAATACCTTTATGGCAGTACGTCAGCAAAAAGCTAAAGTCTTCCCAGCCAGTACCTTGCATAAGACAAATACCTCTTGGATCATGGCATTTGAGATGGTAGAAACTTCGCAAGTTTATCTGCGTACCTTGGCAAAAATTGATCCTGAATGGATTTTATTAGCTGCGCGAGATTTGTTGAAGTATCACTACTTTGAACCGCATTGGTCAAAGAAAACAGGCGTGGTCAATGCTTATGCGCAGATTTCATTATTTGGTCTGATTATTGAACCGAAGCGTTTAATCAATTTTGAAAAAGTAGATCAACCAGCAGCGCACGAAATCTTTTTGCGCGATGCACTCACGACTGGGAATCTAGGAATAACGCCACCGTTTTTAAAACATAACTTGCTCAAGCTAGAAGAAGTTGAGCGAGTTGAAGATAAATTACGTCGCCGTGATTTGGTGGTAGATGAGGAAACCATTTACCAATTTTATGCCGCAAAAGTGCCCACTGATGTTGCGAGTCGTCATAGCTTTGAAGATTGGCGTGCTACAGTTGAATCTAAAGAGCCACGTTATCTTTTCGTTGAAGATGATGCGCTGTGGCTCAATGATCGACCAACAACACAACAATTTCCTGATTATCTACATAATGGTCAGCTGCGTTTGGCTGCAAGCTATCGCTTCGATCCAAGCCATGATGAAGATGGAGCAACGGTTAAGATTCCAGTGCAAGCACTACCACAAGTTGATGAGAAACAGTGGTCGTGGGGCATACCCGGCTGGAGACAAGATTTAATCGAAGCATTGCTCAAAGCATTACCAAAAGATAAGCGTCGCAATCTCGTGCCTATTCCAGACACAGCTAGAAAATTAATCAAAGGTATAGATGCAATCCATTTACGTGAGCATTTATTCACTTATCTAGCTTTTGCTTTACGTGGTGAGCAGATTACAGAAAAAGATTTTTCATTTGAGCGTATTGACCAATATCTTGTGCCTTTTATTAAGGTGGTTGATGAAAAAGGCAAGCTGATTGCACAAGGTCGTGATTTAGATGAATTAAAAGCACGTTGTCGAGTTGAAACACATCGACCTGTCAAGCAGCAACAAGGTGAATTTCAAACATTCCCTGAAAGTTTTATTTTTGAGGCTTCACAAAAGGTCACAGGGGTTGTTGTTAAGCAGTATCAAGCTTTAGTTCCAACTAAATCATTTGCTGAACTTGAGAGCAAAGATGAATCTGGCGTGGTGGTTCAAACATTCAATGATCAAGAAGAAGCGATTAAACAACATCGAGAGGGGATTATTCGCCTAATTCATATGCAATTGGGAGATCTAATCCGCCAGTTGAAAAAGCAAATTTCTAAACCATTGGCACTCTCATACTCACCATTAGGTGAACGCGCAAAGCTTGAACAATTGTTGGTTTATGCAACTTTACAGCTGTCGATTACAGTGCTTCCTAAAAATGCAGATGAGTTTGAAAAGCTGTTGCAAGATACTAAAAAGCAATTTTTAGCCAATGGACAGCAAGCATTAAGTGATCTCACCGAGATCTTTACACAGTGGCAGCAAATTCGTCGAGAATTACTTGTGCTAGATCAAACTATCTTTGGTCGGAGTGTAGATGACATTGAGGACCAACTTGATTTAATGTCTTTAGCTAACTTTGTTTATACGCGACCTACTGAAATTTGGCAGGAATACCCGCGTTATTTGAAAGCACTGCTATTGCGTTTAGATCGTTTGCCAAATAATCTACAACGTGACCTTGCTGCAATTGATGATGTCGATCCTTGGATGGACAAAGTGTTTAAATTTAAAAATGATCCTAAAATCAAAGAATTGTATTTGATGTTGGAAGAGCTTCGTATTTCTTTATTTTCTCAACCGATGAAAACAAAGATGCCAATTTCGCCAAATAGATTACAAAAACTATGGGATTGTTTAGCAATCGGTTAAACTGAGCAATGATGAAAGCTAGAACCATTCTTTACAGGAGTTTTACATGGGCATCCGTATAACAGGTACAGGTCTATTTCACCCGACCGAATCTATTTCCAATGAAGAATTGGTAGAAAGTTTAAATGCTTATGTAGAACAATATAATCAAGAAAATGCAGATAAAATTGAAGCAGGCGAGCTAGAAGCTCTACGTGGTTCAAGTCCTGAATTTATTGAAAAAGCATCTGGCATCAAAAGCCGTTATGTCGTAGAAAAATCAGGGATTTTAGATCCAAAGCGTTTGCGTCCACATTTACAAGAACGTAGCAATGAAGAACTTTCCCTGCAAGCAGAGTGGGGTGTTATCGCCGCGAAACAAGCAATGGAAAATGCAGGCGTAACAGCGGAAGATATTGATGTAGTTATTTTGGCTTGTTCCAATATGCAACGTGCCTATCCAGCAGTTGCGATTGAAATTCAGTCTGCACTTGGTATTCAGGGTTATGCTTACGATATGAATGTAGCCTGTTCTGCTGCAACATTTGGTTTAAAGCAAGCTTATGATGCTGTGAAATGTGGTGCTCGCCGTGTTTTATTGCTAAATGTCGAAATTACATCAGGTCACTTAGATTATCGTACTCGTGATGCTCACTTTATTTTTGGTGATGTTGCGACAGCTTCGATTATTGAAGAAACTGAAACAAAATCAGGTTATGAAATCTTAGATATTCATTTATTTACCCAATTCTCAAATAACATTCGCAATAACTTTGGTTTCTTAAACCGTAGTGAGGATGCAGTGGTTGACGATAAATTGTTCCGTCAAGATGGACGTAAGGTATTTAAAGAAGTTTGTCCGCTAGTTGCAAAAATTATTACTGCGCAATTAGAGAAATTAGAATTAACACCTGAACAGGTGAAACGTTTCTGGTTGCATCAAGCCAATGCCAATATGAATGAACTGATTTTAAAATTGGTGGTTGGTAAAGATGCTGATTTAGATCGTGCACCAATTATTTTAGATGAGTTTGCTAATACTTCTTCTGCTGGTGTAATCATTGCAATGCACCGTACAGGTGAGCAAGTCAACAATGGTGAATATGCAGTGATTTCATCATTTGGTGCGGGTTATTCGGTTGGTTCAATCGTAGTACAAAAGCATATTGCTTAAGCATTTATAAATAAAAAACACCACATGTAATCATGTGGTGTTTTTTTATGTCTTATTTTAAAAGAATCGCTAAATCAATGAGTGGAGGAGTTGTGCTATTACCGATTGTAGAGGCTGCTGAGCTTGGCATACCATCGGCACTCAATGCAAATCTTGCTCGTGGAGTGGTAATAGTGGTGTCGCTATTCAAATCAATTCGATAGAGAATAGATGGACCTGTACTACCTGAAACCGTTGCAAGAGCATAGCCATTGTCACCGCCCGCAATATCAAAACCATTATCAGTTCCGAGGTTAATACCAAGATTACCAATACTATTTAGTGTACCGTCGTTTGGTGGGCTTTGTTTAAGAAGCATTTGACTCATCTGATCTAAATCAAACAATTCTGTACCTAAACCTGTCACTGAAGTCTTGAAGCTATTAGTATAAGCCGCCGCTGTAACTTTGGCGTTCATTACGCCATTTAAATCACCGTCTTTAATGGTGTCTCCAGTATCGACATTGATTCTTAAATTCTGCCCAGTATTGCTTATCACACGTAAACGATCAGCCGCTGGATTAAAGTCTACAGCGAAGCTTGTACCATCTAAAGTTGTATAGCTACTTCCCATTGCTGCTTTTAGAGAAGAAACCAAGGTGCTAACACCTGAATCTGTATTAATTGTATAAATATTGGCTTTATTGGTCAGACCATACAATTTTCCTGAATGGTCTGTCATCGTTCTAAGGCGATAATCAATCCCGATAAACTTCTCATCAACTAATAGACCTGTAATATTTTTTTCTGTCACCATATTTGGGTTATTTAAAGCAAAACTTACTAATTTATTATTTTGAGTAAGACCAAAACCTTGTGCCCTTGCATCGTTGGCCCGTTTTAGTGCAATACCTCGAACACCGATTGAATTAAAGCTTGTTGCCAAATCACCCATTGCAAAAATAGCAGCATTGCTTGTTCCGACATTGGCAAGATTAAGTTGATAAAATTTATAATTCCCAGTGTTGAGTTTTAATGCTGCAAATCCAACATTATTGACTGGATCAATGTCGAAGCCACCGCCACCATTTGTATTTACATCGTCACCCAGCATGGTAGATATACCAAGTGTGCCTGCATTGGCATTTTGTAGATAAATTCGATCAGAGTTTTGGTCAATACTATAGAGCTTAGTTGAGCCAGTACCGTCAAATGCATTGGTGTATGCTCCTGCAATGACTGCTGGGCTACTACCCGTTAAACTAAGAGTACCATCTGTAATTGTGGCACCAGTATCAACATTTATTCGTAAGTTTTGTCCTGTGTTGGTCATGACCCGTAGTCGATCCGCGACTGGGTTGAAGTTCACTGTAATTAAATTGGCATCACCCATAATTTTACTAAAAGGCGCATTTCCGTCAGTCGTATCATTTGGATCAGCAACGAGCTTTTTAACAAAAGTAGCAACACCCGTTGATGGGTTAAGGGTATAGATATTTCCTAATAATCCTACTGCATAGAGCATACTATTTTTAGGTCTGTAATCTATACCTACAAGCTCATCACCTGATAGAAGACCTTTAACTTTCATGTTGGATACGATTTTATTTGGCATCATACGGTCAACTGAACTAATCATACCGTTGCTGGTGAGAATTAAGGTATCACCAGTATTGGAGCTTGATGATTCAGTATCATTGTTTGAGTCACTGTTACAGCCGAATAGTGCCAGACTCGTGAGTGCGGTTACGGTCAGTGTAGCAAGTTGTTTATTCATTATTTTCATCCTGATATTGTTTGCTAAGAAAGCGTTAACTGATCCAATAACGCAATTAAAGTTTTCGCTTCTTGTGTTGTTTTATGCTCAGTAAAAAGTTTTGAATAAAAAAACTGAAAATTTTCTAGCTTTTTATTTTCAATGATCTTTTTTCTTGTAAATAGGTTATTCGTGGGGGAGCAATAAGTAAAACAATGTTTTTATGTGATTTTTCTGTATTTGAGTTCTATGTTGTAATTATTCACGCCGAATTCACGGGCGCTAAGAAACATTGGATTTATAATCAATGTAAATTTTTGGAAATAAAAAGAGAACACTTATGTCCTCTTTTTATCAGTTTCAAAGCTTAGGCTTCTACAGTTTGAACTGCGATCTTTTTAGCTAGGTCAACTTTACGACGTACTGCTGGAACTGGTTCGCCGTGATATTGACGATCAGCAAAGTAACTTGAGCGAACCATTGGCGCAGACCAAATGTTACGGAAACCGAGTTTACGACCATGTTCAGCATAGCGCTCAAACTCTTCTGGTGTCACAAAACGGTCAATTGGAGCATGTTGCTTCGATGGTTGTAGATATTGACCAATGGTCACGTAATCTACATCGTGCGCACGAAGATCATCGAGTAATGCAATAACTTCTTCTTCAGTTTCACCAATGCCGACCATCAAACCACATTTAGTTGGGACATCAGGGCAGTATTCTTTAAACATTTTTAATAGATTTAAAGAGTGCTGATAGTCTGAACCAGGACGCATTGCCTTATACAGACGAGGAACAGTTTCAATATTATGATTGAAAACGTCTGGTGGGCATTCAGTCATGATACGTAAGGCAATATCCATACGACCACGGAAATCAGGAACCAAAATTTCTAATAATGTTTTTGGGCTTAACTCACGAGCTTCTTTAATACAGTCAACAAAATGTTGAGCACCACCATCTAGCAAATCATCACGGTCTACAGAGGTAATCACTGCGTATTTAAGACCTAGATTAGAAATGGTTTCTGCCATGTGACGTGGCTCATCAGGATCGAGAGCATTTGGTCGACCATGTGCAACATCACAGAACGGACAACGGCGAGTACAAATATCGCCCATAATCATAAAAGTCGCAGTACCACCACCAAAACACTCAGGTAGGTTAGGGCAGGCAGCTTCTTCACAAACAGTATGGAGTTTTTGCGAACGTAGAGTTGTTTTTATACGCTGAACCTCTTCAGGTGCAGTCATTTTGACGCGAATCCAGTCTGGTTTACGAGGTACTTCAACCGTAGGAATAACTTTAACAGGAATTCTTGCGACTTTTTCTGCGCCACGAAGTTTTATACCCTGTTCAGGTTTACGGTGTTCAGACATATATTTTCCACAACCTTTGACTTGAAATACTGGAATATTATAGTCAAATTTATAGGTTTTTAGGTTGAAAACAGGTATTCATTTTGAAAATGTGAATATATAAAAATATATGGTTGAGAAATACATCAACCCGCTGCATATTAGTTATCATATATTAAGCAATAAACGGTTAGAAATTAAAGGAGCTTTGAATGCCACGTAAGAAAGAGGTCGTTGGTGGGAACATTGTTAAATTTGATGCAGTAGTTCTCGGTTCTGGCCCAGCTGGTGAAGGCGCGGCAATGAAGCTAGCTAAAGCAGGTAGACGTGTTGCAATTGTTGATGTTCGTGATCAACTCGGTGGTAACTGTGCACACGTAGGTACAATCCCAAGTAAGGCATTGCGTCAAACAGTATCAAGTATTATCCGTTATCAACGTGATCCAATGTTTCAAAAAGTAGGTGAATGGAAACAATTCACTATGAAACAAGTATTACGTAATGCTCATAAAGTGATTCAACAACAAGTAGATACGCATACTCGTTTCTATGATCGCAACAAAATTGATGTATTTCACGGTCGTGCATACATCCAAGATAAAAATACTGTTTTGATCTTTGGACCAGATGGAATCAAAGACACGATCATTTGCAAGCAAATTGTGATCGCAACAGGAAGTCGCCCTTATCAACCTCAAGGTTTAGATTTTACGCATCCACGTGTTTTTGATTCGGACAAAATCCTTGATTTGGATTTCGCAATTCAAAAAATCATCATTTATGGTGCAGGCGTTATTGGTTGTGAATACGCGTCAATTTTTATCGGTTTAGATCACAAAGTTGATTTGATCAATACTCAGCAAAAATTATTAAGTTATTTAGATGATGAAATCGCAGATGCGCTTTCTTATCACTTACGTGAACAAGGTGTATTGATTCGCCATAATGAGCAAATTGATCGACTTGAAACTTTTGATGATCATGTCGTTCTGCATTTATTAAGTGGTAAGAAAATCAAAGCGGATGCGATCCTATGGTGTAATGGTCGTTCAGGAAATACCGATGGTCTAGGTTTGGAAAATGTTGGTTTAGTGCCGAACAGCCGTGGTCAATTAACGGTAAATGATCAATATCAAACTGAAGCAGAAAATATTTTTGCTGCAGGTGATGTAATCGGTTGGCCATCACTTGCTTCAGCAGCATATGACCAAGGGCGCTGTGCTGGTGCTAACATGGTTGGCGAAAAGAATGTTAAACCAATCAAAGATGTGCCGACTGGAATTTATACCATTCCAGAAATTTCTTCGATCGGTAAAACTGAACAAGAGCTAACTGAAGAAAAAGTACCATATGAAGTAGGTCAGGCATCTTTCCGTCATTTAGCGCGTGCGCAAATTACGGGGGATACTGTTGGCGAATTAAAAATCTTATTCCACCGCGATACATTAGAGGTGTTAGGTATTCACTGCTTTGGTAACAATGCGGCTGAGATTATTCACATTGGTCAGGTCGTTATGCATAGCCCAAACAATACCTTAAAATATTTTGTAGAAACCACATTTAACTACCCAACCATGGCTGAGGCATATCGTGTGGCTGCTTTGAATGGTATGAATCGACTATTCTAAGCGATACAGACATTGTAAGATTAAAATGCCAATCTATATGATTGGCATTTTGCTATTTGTTTTGGATAAAAAAGGTTGATATGAAAACTCAAAAAAATAATTTAGTAATCGTTGCAATTATAGTTCTACTTATTGCCACATATTTCGGTATAGATTTAAAACAAAACGCATTAAATAATTCTGATCTTCAGGATTCTGCGCAACAACTTAGCATAGATGATCAGCAAAAGATCATGCAAGCTTATCAGCAGCAACGCAGCAATATTCAAGCTCAATCCAGAGGTGAAGTAAAAGCAATCTTGGCTGATGATAATGAAGGTTCAAGACATCAAAAAATGATTCTTAAACTAGAAAATGGTTTAACCGTTCTGATTGCGCACAATATTGATTTAGCGCCAAGAATAGAGGGGCTTAAAAAAGGAGATATCGTTGAGTTCTACGGTGAATATGAATATAGCGAAAAAGGTGGTGTTATTCATTGGACTCATCATGATCCACGCGGAAAACATATTGATGGATGGCTGAAATATAAAGGAAAGGTATATCAATAATACCTTCCCTAAATTTTAATTTTTTAAATATGCGCTAAATTAGCTTGTAAGCGCCAATTTTTGACGAGATTTCCATTTAGGTAGGATTTTAGCTAAATAAGCATCCATACACCATACAGGGCCGATCAGGAGGAACTGGAGGTCTTTGAAGAATGAAGGTTTCTTGCCTTCAACTTTGTGACCATAAAATTGTCCAATCCAAGCAATCACAAAAACGCCGATATAAAATCCAACACCTACAGGTAAAATCACAATCAACCAAGCCATTACAGCAAGTAAAGCTGCCATAGCAACAGCTAAAACGATATCTAAACGAGCATAGAATACTAAAGTAAGTACAAGCAATAATGCGGTAAGTAGCATACTAAAATGGGAGAGAATACCAATTATTGAAAATAGAATAGCAGGGACGCATACCCAGTGAATTTTCTTATTGGTTTGATTTTGGTGACTATCGCTATACTCATCAAACCATTCATCTATTGATTTCACAGCACGCACTCCTTGCAATAATGACAATGTGTTATGTCATCAATATACCGAAGAATTTAATAGCGGTCAAAAATAAAACAAGAAGCTGAAAAACATAAAAGCCACTTTAATAAGTGGCTTTTATTGGTTGAGTATCCAAACTTAAAAATTAAGAGTTTGGACCATCGACACGTTCAATACTTACATTACCTGTACCTGCACTAGACATACCTAGTTGCTTCGCAGCGGCATAAGAAAGATCTAACACACGATTACCATGGAATGGCCCGCGATCATTTACTTTTACAACTACGCTTTTACCATTGTCTTTATTTGTTACGCGGATGTAACAGTTTAAAGGAAGGCTACGGTGCGCAGCAGTCATTGCATTCATATCGAATGTTTCACCACTTGCAGTTTTACGACCATGGAATTGACGACCATACCAAGATGCAACGCCATTTTGGGTAAATTTACGAACGGTGTTTGAAGCAACAGTATTCAGTTTTTCAATCACTGAAGGCTCTTCTTCAGGGATATCGATCTTTGCAGCAATCGTCTGGCGACGGACTTTGTCACCTGAACTCTCAGTGATTGAAAGACTATTAACGTTAGAGAAACGAGAATTAAAATTTTGAGAATCTTTGCTTAGAACGCGTGCAGCTAGGTTGGAACCTTCCACATCATTAGTTAATGATGAAGATTGTACCATTTCTGCATGTAACGGGCTTAAACTTAAGCCTGCCGTCAGCGCTAGAATATATTTTAGCGAAAACTGCATTGTATAAACTCCTAGAGATCATGCTTTTCTATTTCAAAAAACCACCTTGAAATATAGTGCACATGTCTAATTATTCACTTTTGCAATTACTTTAACTTGTGGCGATAATATTCAGCGCTTACGAAGTGTGTCTAGTCTTTAACGATAAATAGTTACAAAAAGGGCAAAAACTTACAGTTTTGGATTAAAAAATAACCAATATTGTAACAAAATATGAATTTTGCTGATTGTTTAAACTTTTTTAATTAAAAATTTATTGACTTTTCAGAATGTTGTGAAAAAGCTAGTCTATCGACTAGCTACTTCTGTGCCTAATAACCATACTGCAGTTGCATACATACGGCTTTTGTTGTAGGTCGTTATCACTTGGAAATTAGGATAAGTAATATAGTAAATTGGACCAAATTGATCTTGCAGTTGGATGACATTTACCAAATCTAAATCATCAATTTTTACAAGTGGATCAATAGGCGCAATACCTAATCTTTTCAACTCTCCGTAAGGAGTTGGTTGAGTTAAATCCTTTGCAATTATACTATCTGGGTTATTGCCTAAGTAGCGTGCTTGAAAGCCAATTGGTCGATCACGTTGCCAACCATGTTGAGCTAAATAGTTTGCAATAGAACCAATTGCATCAACGGCAGAGTTTCTTAGATCAATATGACCATTTCCATCATAGTCGACACCAAGCTTCTGAATATTACTAGGCATAAACTGTGGATAGCCAATCGCACCAGCGTATGAACCTACAATACTATTTGTTGGATAGCCTTCTTTATAAGTCCAAGAGATAAGCGCAGCTAATTCATCACCAAAATACTCAGCACGGCGTGGGTAGCCAAAAGCAAGTGTTGCAAGTGCATCTCGAGTAATGAAAGAGCCTTTATTTGCACCGTATCCAGTTTCTACACCTAAAATACCCAATATGACTGCTTTAGGGACACCAAATTGCTGTTCTGCGCGATTGAGCGCATCTTCATACTGACCTTTAAAGCGAGCACCACGTTGAATTGTACCTTCAACTAAAAACATAGAGCGATATTCATACCAAGGTTTACTTTCACCTGGGCGAGTCATAATATTTAAAATATTAGGTAAGTTGCGAGCACCACTCATTGCTGCATCAACTTGCTCACTACTCAAGCCATATGTTGTCATCGCTTTTTGTTTAAAAGCTGGATAATTCGGATTAGTATAAAACTCGTTTGCTTGTGCCCAATTACTGCTCAAAAATAAGCTGGCACCTAAAGTCAAAAATTTAAAAGTTTTATTGAAAGTTTGATGAAACATATGTTTTTTAAGTTCCTCATTATCGGTGTGTATGAATAGACATAACCAGTCCAAAAGTAGACATCAGTGTGATGATTGCAGTACCGCCATAGCTCATAAAGGGTAAAGGCACACCTACAACAGGTAAAATACCACTGACCATACCTGCATTTACAAATACATAAACAAAAAACGACAAACCAAATGCACCCGCAACTAAGCGACCATAGTTATGGAAGCTTTGTAAACCGATTTGGAAAGTTCTAATAATAATCGCACAATAAAGCAGAATAAGTAGGGTAACACCAATCAAGCCAAACTCTTCAGAATAAGCTGCAATAATAAAGTCGGTATGTCCTTCTGGTAAGAAGTGAAGATGTGATTGCGTACCTTCTAAGAAACCTTTGCCTGAAAAACCACCTGAACCAATAGCGGTTTTCGATTGGATAATATTCCAACCTGTACCTAGTGCATCCGCCTCAGGGTTAAAAAGCGTTAAAACACGTTGACGTTGATAATCATGTAGTAAAAATTCCCAAGCGATCGGAATAATTATGCCTGCAGCGCCCGCGGCAGCAGCGATCAATTTCCATGAAAGTCCACTTAAAAACAGGACAAAGATTCCACTTGCAAGTACAAGTAATGAAGTTCCTAAGTCAGGTTGTTCAGCGATTAATAAAAACGGAACAACAATCAGCATTAAAGAAAGGATGACCTGAGAAAAGCTCGGTGGTAATGCTTTACGTGAAAGAAACCATGCAATCATCATTGGCATGCCGATTTTCATGAATTCACTGGGTTGTACACTACCAAAACCAGGAATATCAATCCAACGTTGAGCGCCCATGCGGACTTCACCAAATATCATCACAGCCAGTAATGATAAAACCCCAAAGATATAAAAGTAGGGGGAAAATGCCTGATAAACTTTTGGGGGGATCTGAGCCAAGCTAAACATCACGACAAAGCCAATAGCGAAACTAATTGCTTGTTTAGTGACTAGTCCAACGTCTTGGGCGGAAGCACTGTATAAAACAGTCAAACCAAGCATTGCATTTAGAATCAAAAATAGACAAAGCCAAGGATCAATATGTAGCTGTTGCCATCGGGAAGGCTGGGTGGCTGTACTTAAACCATCACGAGGGGCTTGACGTAAAAATTTGTATTGTGAACTTGGTGCCATGCGATTCTAAATCTAGTCAATCAACGCTTCGCGAATGCTAACATAAACGCTGATTTAGACAATGCAAATTTAGAAATTGTGACATTTATATCGACTTTATTCTTATAAAAATTGCTACAAAAAAGGCGACCATTTTACAATGACCGCCTCTTTATAAATCACAGCTTATTTTTGAACCAATAACTGATCAAAGTGCTTTGTGAATACATCAAGTTCAGCTTGGCTGAGGCTTGGAATTAATTTCTTAATCACAATATGAACAGCTGTTTCAACACCACTTGTTGCAACGCTTGCTACACCACGTTTTACCATGCCGAGACCCAATGTTTTATTGAAGTCTGTCATAAAGTGTTGAATTAAAGCATCAGCAAAAGCTTTAAACTGCTTTGTTAAAGCTTCACGTTGTTCTTTGCCATTTCCAGCTGCAACTTCCGCAAAACTTTTCTTCATGTCTGCCACAAGGCTATCAGGAAGAACTGCACCGATACGTTGCTGACCTTCATTGTCAACGAACAAGCTTTTTTCCATGAATGCTAATGATTCTAGAACTTGCTCATTTGATGCTTTGCCTAAAAGCTGTTTCATCAAAGTTTCAACAATGCCACGAATTTTAATCGCAAGTCCTTCAGTCGTATCTCGTTTTTCGCTTGGTGGAAATTGTTGCACCAAATGAACGAGCATCGTGTCAATTAACTCATCTGTAAGTTGAAGAGAAATTTTGTCACGTAAAGGGTATTGTGGCTCTTTACTATCACGATTTGCTTGCGCAAGTTGAATATCCTGACTCAAACTTGCTGACGGAAGAATACCGAAATAACTGGTCATTGAAGAACGTCCTCTATATCAAATTTATTCGTTTTATTGTCGCGCCAAGCGAATTGGCTCGGGCATCCATGACAAATCAGATACTCGACAAGGATTAATATCTAAACCACCACGTCGAGTATAAGTTGCATAGACCATAAGCTTTTCAGGTTTCAAAAGTTGCCAAATATCAGAGAATATTTGTTCAACGCATTGTTCGTGGAAACCATTATGCTGACGGTACGAGATAATATAAGCTAAAATGCTGCGATAACAAGGTTTTTTACCTTGAAAACGAATAAAAACAGTCCCCCAGTCGGGTTGACCAGTAACTGGACAGTTACTTCTTAACAGATGTGAATATAGCTCAATTTCAACATGATCATCTGTTGTTTGATCAAGTTGTAATAATGTTGAATCTGGATGCTCAGATAAACGCTCAGGAATCAAATCATCAATACAAATACCTTTAGGTTTAGAAATTTCTAAATCATCGACTTGAAATAAATCTAATTTGATTTGAGCACCGGCAGCATTTGATAAATCACGTTCAACTGTTTCGATGAATATTTGTTTTGACTCGAATTGTGTGAAGTTTAAACTGTTAAAATACAGCTTAAGTGATTTAGATTCGATTAAGTTGGGCGAACTTGCAGGCAGTGTTATCCGACCAATCGCAACTTGAGGTAGTCCAAGTTGATTGAGCCATGAAATTTCAAAAACATGCCACCAGTCTTTACCTTGGGTGATACCCTCAATATGTGCATATTGCTTGCGCGATTCTGCACGGGCGATTGGAAATAAAACCTCTGGCTGATATTGAGTAGGGTATTGGGTGTCTTTCCCCAATAAAGAATGTTCAACACTCATTCACGCATTCCTGAACCACGAGCTAATAAATGATATGCAACTGCATAGAGGACAACACAACAAAGGGTCACAACACCTAGAGAGAATGCAACATTCACGTCACTGTGACCTAGAATGCCAAAACGGAAGGCATTGACCATATACACAATTGGATTAATTAAAGAGACATTTTGCCAAAAAGGGCTTAAAGCACTGATGGCATAAAAAACTCCACCTAAATAGGTAAGTGGTGTCAATACGAATGTCGGGATAATCGAAATATCATCAAACGATTTCGCATAAACAGCATTAATAAAGCCACCAAGCGAAAATAATAATGAAGTAATAATGACTGTATATATAGTCACAAAGAGGTTGTAAATTTCTAAATGAGTAAAGAATAGACTCATGATGGTTACGATTAAGCCAACCAACACACCTCGACAAACACCACCTATAACATAACCCCAAAGAATTAAATGTAATGGTACGGGGCTCATGATCAGTTCTTCAATGCTCTTTTGAAATTTTGCACTAAAGAAGCTGGAAGAAACATTAGCATAACTATTGGTAATCACTGCCATCATAATTAAGCCAGGTACAATGAATTGCATGTAGCTAAAGCCACCCATTTCACCGATGCGAGAACCAACTAAATTACCAAAGATCACAAAGTACAAACTCATCGTGATCGCTGGTGGAAGTAATGTTTGAGGCCAGATTCGCATAAAGCGACGAATTTCTTTAACAACTAGAGTCCACAGTGCTGTTTTTAATTGATTGAAGTTCATTGATCTGCTCCAGCAAGATTTTTCTCAACCATTTTTACGAACAATTCTTCTAAACGGTTCGACTTATTACGCATACTGCTAACTTGGATATTTTGTGATTGAAGTAATAAGAATAAGTCATTCATGCTATGAGCCTTATCCATTGTAACTTCTAATGTCACTGGGTCGATGAGATTAAATTTAAAACCAATAATGTTGAAATTGATGGATGTAATTGGATCTGCTAGGTCAAATATAAATGTTTCTTCATTGAGCTGATTGAGGAAACCTTTCATAGTGGTATCTTCTTTAATGACGCCACGATCAATGATCGCAATACGGCGACATAGCATTTCAGCTTCTTCTAAATAATGCGTTGTGAGAATAATGGATGTCCCTTTTTCATTCATTTCGATGAGGAAATCCCACATTGAACGACGTAACTCAATATCTACACCAGCGGTAGGCTCATCAAGAATAAGAAGTTTTGGTTCATGCATCATTGCGCGTGCAATCATCAGACGGCGTTTCATACCACCAGATAACATACGTGATTGGATATTACGCTTATCCCATAAACCTAATTTTTCTAAGTATAGTTCAGCACGTTGTTCTGCTAACTTTTTAGGAATTCCGTAATATCCAGCTTGGGTCACTAAAATATCGAATGTTTTTTCGAATTGACCAAAGTTAAATTCCTGAGGAACAACACCAAGACATTGTTTTGCATGAGAGGGGTGGGTATCTAAGTTATGACCAAAAATCTCAACTGAACCAGATGTTTTTTTAGTTAAAGAACTGATGATACTAATCGTAGTCGACTTTCCTGCACCATTGGGCCCCAATAAGGCATAAAACTCACCTTCAGGTACAGTTAGATCAATACCTTTTAACGCCTGAAAACCATTACGATAAGTTTTGGACAAATCACTCAATACCAAAGCATCAGTCATGAACGTCTCACGTTGTTAAATATGATGGGTATTTTGAGTGATATAAAAAAATAAACCAAGTAGAAAAATAGGTTTATGGCGTGTTAAAAACAGAACGATTACAGAGATGGGCAAACCATCTATTTTATTTATCTTAGTTGACCAAATCTGGATAGTCATCTGTGGTAAGCACTTTGAAAGAAAATTTGAGATATTTAGCCTAAGCGATTATTAATAATCAAAAGTGTGACATTTTTTGCCATATCGAGACTTGTGTGGTTATTTATGTTTTAAATGTGGTTTAACTTATTAATAATTATGAAAAATTAATTGAAATCACATCAATTATCTACAATGATAAATATTGATCATTTATTATTCATTCTAGGGGGTAGATCATGATTGATGTGCAATATTCTGAAAATGTCTCGATTCACCAGTTATCTGATAACACATTCTTATTAAAAATTAATGATGTAAAGGTTTATCAGTATTTACTGATGCAATGCGGAAAGGAATTTGGTTGGGAGCGTTCGATACAGAAATCACAAAGTTTTTTAAATGGTGATATTGAATATCAAATTAATGTTTCGGAAATTCCTTTAGAAAATTTTGGGAAAGATTTTTTTATGCTAGAGCCAGAGTTTCTTAATAATATTGCTAAAAGCTAACTATTTGTTTTAAAAGTACTTAGCTAAAACATTTGATATTAGACAAGTCAGATGAATCATCTAAACGATGACAAACGTTATCATATCGCATTAATTAATACTGTAAAATTTCTAAATCATCTAAACGATGACAAACTAAATTAAATTAATTCACCTAGAATAGTGTATTTTCTAAATCATCTAAACGATGACAAACTTTAGAGCTGATAATAATGGATGTCGGATGCTTTTCTAAATCATCTAAACGATGACAAACTGATTACTCAACAAGCGGGAACTGTTCCTGCATTTCTAAATCATCTAAACGATGACAAACTCAGCA
>NZ_KB849558.1:1136297-1138066 GCF_000368585.1 Acinetobacter venetianus RAG-1 = CIP 110063 | reverse complement strand
ATTTCTAAATCATCTAAACGATGACAAACTCAGCACTAATTGAAGGCGTTGGATGGGTCATTTTCTAAATCATCTAAACGATGACAAACCTTACGATCTATCTGCCGCTATGTATCGTGAATTTCTAAATCATCTAAACGATGACAAACTTACAGGAATACCATCAACTTTGGCTACTGTATTTCTAAATCATCTAAACGATGACAAACAAAGTAAAGCCACTTGCGATTGATCCT
Organism: Acinetobacter venetianus RAG-1 = CIP 110063; assembly: GCF_000368585.1. Lineage (GTDB taxonomy): Bacteria > Pseudomonadota > Gammaproteobacteria > Pseudomonadales > Moraxellaceae > Acinetobacter > Acinetobacter venetianus. The sequence goes on along the minus strand of NZ_KB849558.1, from coordinate 1,137,830 downwards.
AATATTTTCTAAATCATCTAAACGATGACAAACGCTGTAATCAACTGATTTTCCATCGTCAGAACTTTCTAAATCATCTAAACGATGACAAACCATCTCGAATTTTATTACCGCACTTAAATGTTTTTCTAAATCATCTAAACGATGACAAACGTCAGGCCGCACAAACTGGTGCCGTAGTTGCATTTCTAAATCATCTAAACGATGACAAACTCAGCACTAATTGAAGGCGTTGGATGGGTCATTTTCTAAATCATCTAAACGATGACAAACGTGTAACAGGCGCAGCGATTGGATCTCTATTATTTCTAAATCATCTAAACGATGACAAACAAAATATGAACATTGATGTTCTTGATGAAGATTTTCTAAATCATCTAAACGATGACAAACTTATTTATAATTCTTTTCGTTTTTCCTTTTTTTTTCTAAATCATCTAAACGATGACAAACTGGCTTCTCGTTCTGTTCATATGAATCTTGACTTTCTAAATCATCTAAACGGTGACAAACATTTATTGCACTTCTTTAAGTGCAAAGGTTAATTTCTAAATCATCTAAACGATGACAAACAATCCTCTATCACTGATATTTTGAGAAATTACTTTCTAAATCATCTAAACGATGACAAACAACCATTGATCTCATACCCGATTTCCTAATGTTTTCTAAATCATCTAAACGATGACAAACCATTTGGTTAGAAACGCCCTGTTCATTTTTTGTTTCTAAATCATCTAAACGATGACAAACTTGATGATCCTCCTTACCGTATTTGCGCACATTTTCTAAATCATCTAAACGATGACAAACATTTACAAGAATCACAATATATAGATTTAGATTTTCTAAATCATCTAAACGATGACAAACTATTGTTTACTTGACCAGAGACATAACCACTTTTTCTAAATCATCTAAACGATGACAAACATCCACGCCGACACGAGATTGACCAAGCGTTATTTCTAAATCATCTAAACGATGACAAACGTTAATGGGCAAATATTTGTTCGTCCTATATTTTTCTAAATCATCTAAACGATGACAAACGGATAATACTGTTCGCCGAGGTGATTGTATTATTTCTAAATCATCTAAACGATGACAAACATTAGGCGCTAAATTAAATAAACCTTGTTACGTTTCTAAATCATCTAAACGATGACAAACTTAGTAATAGAAATTATAGATGTATCAGCGTCTTTCTAAATCATCTAAACGATGACAAACTTCCTCATACTCATATGATCATGACCAATGATTTTCTAAATCATCTAAACGATGACAAACCTATACCCGTACAAATCATGGTTGCTTGACTATTTCTAAATCATCTAAACGATGACAAACTTGGTTCTGCTTTTGATGTTGATGTGTGGAAATTTCTAAATCATCTAAACGATGACAAACTAAAGCCCAATAATTACTTGCTGGACTATTTTTTTCTAAATCATCTAAACGATGACAAACAATTAGAAAATGATTGTGGGTTCATCTGTATATTTCTAAATCATCTAAACGATGACAAAC
>NZ_KB849558.1:538721-1135687 GCF_000368585.1 Acinetobacter venetianus RAG-1 = CIP 110063 | reverse complement strand
TTTGGTTTTCTAAATCATCTAAACGATGACAAACGATAAGATTTTAAGAAAAATTAAGCGCTGCATTTTCTAAATCATCTAAACGATGACAAACTGATTTGCGAACCGTGTAAGCCTGCATACATTTTTCTAAATCATCTAAACGATGACAAACGAAATTGTAGACTTATAGATTGTCCGCCAGTTTTTCTAAATCATCTAAACGATGACAAACTAGGAGGTGATTCAACTACTCGAATTGAAAAGTTTCTAAATCATCTAAACGATGACAAACTGATGTATTTGCGCCCGATGCACCACTATTATTTTCTAAATCATCTAAACGATGACAAACGGAGTTGCCGTTTTAGCAGCTTCAGCAGCAGCTTTCTAAATCATCTAAACGATGACAAACAAAACCATCAATCTTTTTTGGATTGTTGATCTTTTCTAAATCATCTAAACGATGACAAACAACAAGTAATAGTGAAGTCTAACCTTCCGAAATTTCTAAATCATCTAAACGATGACAAACATTGAATGGGCGGAAGCTAAAAAGGACGGTTTTTTCTAAATCATCTAAACGATGACAAACGAAGCAGTTGGAACCCCCATTAATAAGATGGGTTTCTAAATCATCTAAACGATGACAAACTTTATACAAATATCATTGGGTGTACTTATCCTTTTCTAAATCATCTAAACGATGACAAACAACTTATTCTAATTATTGCAGCTTGTGCTCTGTTTCTAAATCATCTAAACGATGACAAACATGTCCAGTCTAATTCGCCACGTTCATTAACTTTTCTAAATCATCTAAACGATGACAAACTAGAGTTAAGGATAAATAAAACTCCTAAAATCAACTATATAAGTTTTTAATGAATGAAAATACTTCAAAAAGAGTATATGTTGCTAGTTGATTGATTTTATTATTTTTTTATTAGAGAGTCAAAAGTAAAACTAAACATATGACCTAAAGTACGTTCTTGGAAATTTATTAATAAATTATATATGAAGGTTTTGATGTTACTTTTAAATGAATATGATAAAGAAAAAAAGAATTTTCTATCGAAAGCTGGATTTTGTATATTGATCTATGAGTAATTTTGTATTGCAATTTCGCTAAATTAGGATTGTCATAAAAAATGATTACTTAAAACAAGTTTGGATTGTGAGGGGGGATTCTTATCTTAGTAATAATTTTTATCATGAATTGGATTAAGTAAAATAAGAAGATGGTGCGCTCAGCGGGACTCGAACCCACGCCACAGGCTTCGGAGACCTGTACTCTATCCAGTTGAGCTATGAGCGCATGCGTGCCACATCATAGGCAAAAAATACATGTAGGTAAATATATAGCATGAAACAAAGATGCTTATTGTTTATTAAAACATCAATTTTATTCTCAACTTATCGAGATGTTTAAGAATATCTCAATCATAAATGCTGAACTGAATAATTAATGAGTTTAAGAGTCTGATTCAATTGTGCGGGTGGAATACGAGATTCTTGCAAGGAAGTAATCCACTGCATTTGACATGCTTTTAACTGCTGTACAGTTTTTATGGACTGAATTTTTTGTATTAGCGGACGTGCCATTAGTCCACAGAAAGTTGTTAGTGTTTGAATCATAACTTGCTGAATTTCGATAAATGGTAATTTTTCTAATTCAATGGTTTCAGAAGCAGGTGTTTTAACTTCTGAGATTTCTTTTGTATGTGCTATATCAATGGCCGTAGTATTTTCAGCTTCGATAATTTCTTCTTGTACGAAAGAGTGGTTTTCTTTCGTTTCAACGTTATTCGAACGAGTCTCTTGCTCAGCTAAAAGTCCCATGTCAATGAGTTGTTTTACTAGCACAGAGGGTGCAATTCTTTCTTTGTAGTCTTTATCAAGATCTTTGAAATCATCATGGTCTATCAAAAGTAATAAACGGCGTTGACGTGCTGTCAAAGCGATATTGCGTTGTTGCAAGGCACTTTGCCCGAGTTCTGTTTTGAAAAAATGTGACATTTCTTAATCTCCCCCAACCAAGATTTAGATGGAGATTAAGATAAGGTTAAAAAATGACAATAATGTTAACAAATTATTAAATATCATTGTCTTGAATAGATTGTTTGGAAAACAGTTCCAAATGTTCTATGAGCAGGGGTTATTTAATCAATTTTGCTTCAAGAGCTTTACGTAAATAGGGATCAAGATCTTCTTGGCGTAAAAGCCATTGAATGTAATCGGCAGGGAGGTCTTGAATAGCTGTACCTTTATGTTTTCCAAAAGTAATACTTTTAGGAACACGCGCTTCTTCTGAAGCAATATAAAGTTCTTCTATATTTTGGATATCTAATTGATGAATGATATGCATCAAAATATTGGCCGTTAAAATAATGTCAGCATCAGCACGATGTGCACCTTTTAACATTTCCCGCGCTTTGTCACTGCCTTTTGAAATTAAATAAATCAAAGCCGAAATGTTATGAGCTTCTGCATTTTCCCATACGCGACGAGCCAAAGCCAAAGTACAAATAGGTTTTAGAGCTGAAGTCTCTACCCCACATCTAGCAATAGCAGCAATATCATAATCAACGTTATGGCCAATAATATATTGAGTTTCTGGTGGAAGTTGAAATTCATTATAAAAGGGCTGATCGATTAAATCAGATTCTAAAATGTGGTGTACCGCCATTGCAGCAAATGAGATCGGTTGCCCAACTTGATAGAGTTGGTCAAAGATTTGTGACTTATCTAAACTTAATTTTCCAGCTTGAATTTCAATAGGTGCATAAGCAATTTCAATAGGCAAGCCATTTAATGTATGTGTTTCTGTATCTAAAATAATGGCTTGCATAAAAAATGGCTCGAGTTGAATTTAGAATTTTATTATCTTACAAGAAATTTACATAAGACAATCACTAAGAGAAAGCATAACGATATTTTATGTGTACTAGTGTGCTTTCTGCCTAAATAAAAGTCAAAAAATGATGAAAATGAAAAAAGTACTTGAATCAAAGCAATATTGGGCGTAATTCTTATAAAGGTTAATGCCTTAGAAATTCAGACCTAAGGAAAACAATAAATAAAAGAGTTAAGGAAAAACTTCATGAAGATGAAATTACTTACGGCGGTTATGCTGAGTTCTAGCTTATTGCTTACAGCATGTGGTGGCGATGGTGATACATACTATTATTCTTCAAAACCTGATGTACCTGAAAATAATATTGCTGATCCAGTCGTTGGTATTCCCGTCCCTTATGTAAAGTCGGATTTCAGTGCAGTTGCTTCTGAAAGTTCAGTCATGACTTATAAAATGTTAGGACAGGATGGAAAAGTAACAACGGCTACGAGCTTAGTATTTGTTCCTGGTGGTCCTATGCCAGCTGGAGGATGGAAAATTGTTGCGTGGGCACATGGTACAACTGGTGTAGCAGATCAGTGCGCACCCAGTCGTAACGAAACAAATCCGTATATTAAAGCAATGATTAGTCAATTTCTTGCTGAAGGTTATGTCGTTGTTGCTCCGGACTACGAAGGTTTAGGTGAGCCAAGCGGACGCGAATTACATCCATTCTTAAATGTGAAAAGCGAAGCATATTCTATTACTGATGCAGTTGTTGCAGCTCGTTCTTATTTAGCTGGACAAGGGAAAGTTATATCACGTCAATGGATGGCTGTAGGTCATTCTCAAGGTGGTCAAGCAGCGCTAGGTGCGGCTCAATATGCAAGTCGTGCAAAGTTGGACTATAAGGGGACTGTTGCTGTCGCTCCAGCATCAAATTTAGGTACGATTTTATATGGTGGAGAGTTATCTGTTAAAGATGCACCAGTTGCTCAGCAAATACCTGTTTATGCACAATTGGATACTTTTACAGCTTTGATTACAGCTGGTTTGAGAAATCTTCAACCAACATTTAACTATTCAAATGTCTTTAAATCACCAACAGATTTAATTGCGAGCAATGCAGAGTCAGATTGTTATGATGTTCTGGGAGGTAAATTTGCTGCTGCGATGCAAACCTATGCAGGTCAAAATGGTAATTTAACAAACTACCCGCGGACACAAGAAAATTTCATGTTATTACCGTTGGTGAAAACTTTCTTGGAGAGCGATTCGCAACCTGCACAGGTTAAGTTAGATCAACCTGTTACGATCTATCAAGGTGCTAAAGATACAACTGTGCCGATGGTTGCGACAAATGCGCTAGTTTCAGCTGCAACGCTGAAGGGTTCTCAGGTGCAATATATAACGAATGCTGATTGGGATCACGGTACAGCTTATGCCCTAAATATTCAAAACATCGTGAATGATGTGAAAACAGCTATGCCACCAATGAACTAATAAATTTCATGGTAGGGGAAGCCCAGTTTTCTATTGTCTTAGATAACTGGGCTTTAATGATTCAATAATTAAAAAAATAGAATTGTATAAAAAAGAAATAATTGGTTTCTCAAAAAAGAAATAAATAGCCATGCATGAATAAAATTCACCAATAATTAAATAAATATCAAGCTCTGTAACAGCAAACTTCATGCTATAATTCGCACCAATCTTTAGCACGGCTTAAAAGCCCTAATTTATAGGACCCTCCGCTAATGTTTGCCAATATCTCTATTGCTGAATTTGATCCAGAATTAGCTCAAGCGATCGCTTCTGAAGGTGAACGCCAAGAAGCTCATATCGAGTTAATTGCTTCTGAAAACTATTGCTCTAAAGCTGTAATGGAAGCTCAAGGCTCAAAACTTACGAATAAATATGCAGAAGGTTATCCTGGCAAACGCTATTACGGCGGTTGTGAATATGTTGACGTCATCGAACAACTTGCCATTGATCGTGCAAAAGCGTTGTTTGGTGCTGACTATGCAAACGTTCAACCACATGCTGGTTCACAAGCAAACTCTGCTGTTTATTTAGCGCTTCTTAACCCGGGCGATACAGTTTTGGGAATGAGCTTAGCTCACGGTGGTCACTTGACGCACGGTGCTAAAGTAAGCTTCTCTGGTAAAACTTATAATGCGATTCAGTACGGCTTAAACCCTGAAACTGGCGAAATCGATTATGAAGAAGTAGAACGTTTAGCTTTAGAACATAAGCCACGCATGATCGTTGCTGGTTTCTCTGCTTATAGCCAAGTTGTTGATTGGCAGCGTTTCCGTGACATCGCGGATAAAGTAGGTGCTTATCTTTTTGTTGATATGGCTCACGTTGCAGGCTTGGTTGCTGCTGGTGTTTATCCTAACCCAGTTCAAATTGCTGATGTAACAACAACGACGACTCATAAAACACTTCGTGGTCCTCGTTCTGGTTTAATCCTTGCGAAAGCAAACGAAGAAATCGAGAAAAAACTTCAATCAGCTGTATTCCCTGGTAACCAAGGTGGTCCTTTGATGCATGCAATTGCTGCTAAAGCAATTTGCTTCAAAGAGGCGATGTCTGATGAGTTCAAAACTTACCAACAACAAGTTGTGAAAAATGCTCAAGCAATGGCTGAAGTGTTAATTTCGCGTGGTTATGATGTTGTATCTGGTGGTACAGAAAACCATTTATTCTTATTGTCTTTAATCAAGCAAGACGTAACGGGTAAAGATGCTGATGCTTGGTTAGGTGCAGCACATATCACTGTAAACAAAAACGCGGTTCCAAATGATCCACGTTCACCATTTGTCACTTCTGGTATCCGTATTGGTACGCCAGCAGTTACAACACGTGGTTTCGGTGAGTCGGAAGTACGTGAACTTGCTGGTTGGATCGCTGATGTGATCGACAGCAAAGGTGACGAAAAAGTTATCGCTGATGTGAAAGCAAAAGTTGAAGCTGTTTGTGCAAAATTCCCAGTATATGCAAACTAATGTGTATATCTAAAAAAGCGCCGTAAGGCGCTTTTTTTATGTCTAAAAACTTGGAAATAGAAGAATCAACCTTTCTCATTAAGCATCATCTTGGTGCCCATTTTTAATTAAACGCTCAAATTCTCACTAAAATTGATCATTTTGGTATTACTAAATATAAAAAACGTAATACTTATTTGGCATGTCTTTTGCTTCGTCTTATGAGAGATAAAAGTTGTCTAGGGTTCCGATGCTGATTGGCGTGACTGGTCCGAGAGATGACGGTTCGACAGAACTACACGGAGGGATAAAAGCCCGGGAGGTCAGGCATTTTGCCATAACGAGGTTTAAATTATCCGCAAGAGGTTTGTTATGAATCAATCGGTCTATCACGACAATAAGATACTCTGGAGTGAAACATTACTGGGTGGGCATCATTGGTCTGGTCGAATCCAAAGAGGTACTGTTTTACAACTTGAAGCCTTAAATCAGAATGCAAATGTTTCATTATTCTGTGTAAATGCTGATGAGAAATTAGAGCGCTTCAATATGCCTGATAGTTTGAAAGCTCAACATACGGCATTTTTATCGACAGGGCATGTATTGTACTCTGATCTCGGGCGAGTCATGGTATCGATAGTGAAAGACGATCATGGCTGGAATGATGTGTTTTGTGGCCCAAGCACAGCTGAACAAATTGCTAAAAACTTCGGTAAAAAGAGCTTCCAAGATGCACATAATGATATGCATCAAAATGGTTTAGAGAGTTTATTGATTGAGCTAACTAAGTTCGGTTTATCCCAAGCTGATTTAACAGCAACCGTGAATTTATTTTCGAAAGTACAGCCTGATGACAGTGGAAAACTGTCTTATGAAAAAAATGACAATCTGAATCAAATCATTGAATTGAGATTTGATATGGATTGTTTAGTCTTTCTTTCTGCTGCACCGCATCCATTAGACCAATCTGATCATTATAACCCCGCTGATATAGAGCTTCGTTTATTTAAAGCCAATCCCTTAACTGAGCATGATATTTGCCGAGACTCATGTCCGCAAAACCAACGTGGTTTTGCCAACAATCAACGTTATTACGCATTATCAAATTAAGTTTGGGGGGAATAGACAATGACAGCATTACAACAATTTGAAAAAACAGTTTTAGATCAAGTTTGTCCAGCAGGCGAGGCTTGGATGTGTGAGGTAAAACAAGGTCAATATTTCCGAATTATTGATTTAGAAGGAAATCAAGCCGTTGATACTTTGTTTATCAGTGCTGAAAATCCTGATGAACGCTATAGTGCAACAGATACGCTTGCACAAAATCAGCAACTGTATTTGGAAAAAGGTACAACGCTCTATAGTAATTATGCACGACCAATCGCCGTGATTGTCGATGATAATTGTGGTCGACATGACACCTTAGGCGGCGCATGTTCATGTGAAAGTAATACGGTTCGTTATGCACATGATAAATACCCGATGCATAGTTGCCGTAATAATTTTATGTATGCTTTGGCAAAGCATCCTATTGCAAAAAAACATCAGCTCAATGTTCGTCATATAGGCCCGAATATTAATTTTTTTATGAATGTTCCTATTACGGCTAATGGACATCTAAAGTTCGATGATGGTGTTTCTGCACCGGGTAAATATGTGGAAATTAGGGCTGAAATGGATTTAATCGTACTTATTTCTAATTGCCCTCAATTAAATAACCCTTGCAATGCCTATAACCCAACAAAAATTCAACTCGTCGTACGTGAAGCTTGAGGGGAATAGCATATGTTTAAAAAAGTACTTATTGCCAATCGTGGTGCTATTGCTTGTCGAGTAATTCGTACGCTGCGTAAATTAGGCATTCAATCGGTTGCTGTTTATTCAGAAGCAGATCGTGATTCTTTACATGTTTCTATGGCAGATGAAGCGGTGTTTATTGGTGATTCTACTGCACAACAAAGCTATTTAAATATTGAGAAAATCCTTGCGGCAGCACTTGAGTCTGGTGCAGAAGCGATTCATCCTGGATATGGTTTCTTATCTGAAAACGCTGCATTTTGTGATTTATGTGAGCAACAAGGCATTGCATTTATTGGCCCAACATCGCAACAAATGCGTGATTTTGGCTTAAAGCATACAGCGCGTGAATTGGCAATTCAGAATCAAGTTCCTTTATTACCGGGCAGCCAATTGCTCATTGATGAACAGGATGCAATTGTTCAAGCCAAGCAGATTGGCTATCCCGTGATGCTGAAAAGTACTGCGGGTGGTGGTGGAATTGGGATGCGTTTGGTTTGGAATGAAGTTGAGCTCAGAGATGCTTACCAGACGGTTTCCTATCTTGCGCAAGCAAACTTTAAAGACGCAGGATTATATTTAGAAAAATTTGTTCAAAATGCGCGTCATATCGAAGTACAAATTTTTGGTGATGGCAAAGGTCATATACTTGCATTAGGTGAGCGTGATTGTTCAGTTCAGCGCCGTAATCAAAAGGTGATAGAGGAAACACCAGCACCACATTTAAATCATCAACAACGTGAATATATTCAACAAATTGCTATTCAATTGATGCAATCTGTAAAGTATCGCTCTGCTGGTACAGTTGAATTCGTGATGGATACTGATACACAAGAATTCTATTTTCTTGAGGTCAATACGAGACTACAAGTGGAACATGGCGTAACTGAACAGGTTTATGGCGTTGATCTTGTTGAATGGATGGTGACTTTAGCGAGCGGTGATTGGTTAGAACCAACGCAACAACTCGAATCAAAAGGGCACTCAATTCAAGTCCGTTTATATGCAGAAGATCCGATTAAGAATTTCCAGCCAAGTGCGGGTCTATTAACTAGCGTAAAGTTTGATGCATCGTCACGTGTTGAGACGTGGGTTGAAACGGGATCAAATGTTTCTTCATTCTATGATCCGATGATCGCCAAAATTATTGTGACTGCAAATGATCGAGATCATGCAATTCAAGCAATGCAAAATAGCCTAAGCAAGACTGAAATTGTAGGAATTGAAACTAATTTAGAATATTTACAAGAAATTATCCGTTGTGAGGTGTTCAATCAAGGAACTCAAACGACTCGCTTTTTAAATACATTTGAATGGAAAACGCAAAAGATAGAGGTTCTACAATCTGGCATACAAACCGCCGTACAAGATGTGACGGGACGTTTGGGCTACTGGGATGTCGGTGTTCCGCCATCTGGGGCAATGGATGCATTAAGCTTAAATGTTGCAAACCAATTGCTGGATAATCCTTTTAATACAGCAGGCTTGGAATGTACTTTACAAGGTCCTACGCTTAAGTTTCATTGTGATAGCCAAATCGTTTTAACTGGCGGAGATATGGAAGCTAGTTTAGATGGTCAGATCATTCCAATGTGGTCAACCATCAATGTTCGCAAAGGACAAGTTTTGAAATGCGGACGAATTTCCACGGGTTGTCGAAGCTATATTGGTATTAAAGGTGGTTTAAATGTCCCTGCTTATTTAGGGAGTTTAGCGACGTTTACTTTAGGGCAATTTGGTGGTCACGCAGGAAGAAATTTGCTGATCGGTGATATGTTGCCTGTCTTTGAAAGCAGTTTAGAAAATACGCATTCGCTAGATGCGGCTCAAATTCCTAGTTTTGGAACAAGTTGGGAAATTGCAGTGATGTACGGGCCACACGGTGCGCCAGACTTCTTTACGAAAAATGATATTTCCATGTTTTTTGAACAAGAATGGGAAATTCACTTTAATTCGAGCCGTACAGGGATTCGCTTAGTTGGTCCTAAACCTGAATGGGCGCGTATCGATGGTGGTGAAGCGGGGTTACATCCATCGAATATTCATGATAATGCTTATGCAATTGGAGCGATTGATTTTACGGGTGATATGCCAATTATCTTAGGGCCTGATGGTCCGAGTTTAGGTGGCTTTGTTTGCCCAGCCGTTGTGATTAATGCTGAACTATGGAAATTGGGGCAGCTAAAAGCAGGGGATAAAGTGAAGTTTATTCCTGTAAGTTATCAGCAAGCTCAACAACTAGAACAGCAATATCAAACAGCATTGCAACATAAAACAACAGCAAATGTGAATTTCTCACCAGTCATTCAGGCAGAAGAAATCACTTTAGAAAATGCTGTTTTAGCAACATTGGCACAAGGTGAAGATAAACCTACTGTAACGTATCGACCTGCTGGTAATCATTATTTATTGGTCGAGTATGGGGATCTGGTCTTAGACCTCAATTTAAGATTCCGTATTCACGCTTTAATGCAGTGGGTAAAACAGCAAAATATTCAAGGTATTATTGATCTCACGCCGGGGATTCGTTCACTGCAAATTCACTATCATTCGAGTGTTTTAGACCAATCGGATTTACTGAAATTATTACAATCTGCTGAAGCCGAACTGCCTGATATTGAGAATATGCAAGTTGCTTCTCGAACTGTGTATTTACCATTGGCTTGGGAGGATTCACAAACTCAACTGGCGACTGAAAAATATACGCAACTCGTTCGACCAGATGCGCCTTGGTGTCCAGATAATATTGAGTTTATTCGCCGTATTAATGGTTTGGAGTCAAAACAAGCTGTTAAGGATGTCGTCTATAACACTTCGTATTTAGTGATGGGATTGGGTGATGTTTATCTCGGTGCACCAGTTGCAACGCCACTTGATCCAAGACATCGATTAGTTACAACCAAATATAATCCTGCGAGAACATGGACACCTGAAAATGCTGTGGGTATCGGTGGTGCGTATATGTGTGTTTACGGCATGGAAGGACCGGGTGGTTATCAATTTGTTGGGCGTACCACGCAAGTCTGGAGTCGCTATCGTCAAAATCCTAATTTTGAATTAGATAAGCCGTGGTTACTGAGATTCTTCGATCAAATTCGTTTTTATGAAGTGTCTGAAGCTGAACTTTTGGAGATGCGTGAAGATTTTAAAGCGGGACGTTTAAAGCTTAGAATTGAAGATGGTGTTTTAAACCTTAAGGAATACAATACTTTTCTTAAAGAAAATCAGACAAGTATTCAAGAGTTTAAGCAGGTTCAACAAGAAAATTTTGAAGCAGAACGCCGTAGATGGCATGAAGCAGGTTTGGCTGAATATGTTTCCGAAAGCATGGATGTTGTGCTTGATGATACTGAAATCAATATACCTACAGGTGGAATGGTTGTTGAATCACATATGCCGGGTTCAGTCTGGAAAATCGAATGTGCAGTTGGCGATATCATTGAGGAGGGTGAAACCCTTGCGGTGATAGAGGCGATGAAAATTGAAATTCCAATCATTGCCCCCGCAAAAATGAAAGTCGATACCATCTTGATAGATAAAGCGCAAACGGTTAAAACTGGTCAAGCTTTGTTTACTTTAGTGCCATTAGCTTGATGTGCTAAATATAATAAGCAGACCACGCTTAGTGGTCTATTTATTTAATTACATTTTTCAATATGCTTAAAGATTGTCTCACATAATTTTTTAGCTTTAGGGGTAAGTCGCCAATCAGGATTTGAATCAAAATCATTAATGACTTCACGACAAAATTTAAGCTTATCCTTGATAGTACCAACACCATTACCATCTGCAAAAGCAGTTTTACAAGTTTGAGATGAAGGTTTCTTAATTTTATCGTCTATTAGTTTACCTATGCCAAATTTAGGATTGTCAAAATAGTCATCATTAATAATATTATCTATTAATGAAATATCATAGCTTTGGCGTACATTTTTCAGTCTATGAAATTTTGCTTTTGCAACTCTTACAATCGAATCTTTTGGCAAAGTGTTTTCAGTTTCTTTGCAATCTAAAATTATTAAATTTTCCTTATTTAGTTCTTTTTTTAATAAGCTGATTTTATTTGGATTTTTTTGTATATCTCCATCTGCAATTAATAACATATCACTAGCTACTGCTGTTGCACTTTGACCTCTGTCTTGTTGAAGAAATTTAATTCGCTCTTCTCTCGTTTTTGGATAACTTTCCTCAAAAGACCAGTGTGCTAGATTGCTTCCAGCATATTCGATAAATGTATAATGATAATTTGGCATAAAGCGACGAAGTTCAGAATATCGTTCTAAGTCCTCTTTAATTTTATCTACTGACTTATCATTTATATCCGTTAATTCTTTTAAATACTTTTCCATATATTTTGTAATATATAGACGATCGGTAATTCCTTCTACCCAAATTGTACAATTTGCTAAGTACACAGAAGATGGTTTCACTCCCAAAGAAGCAAGTAAGTCGCGATCTTTATCACAGCGGTAAATTTTAAAATCAAATTTTGACTTATCTATTATATTCTGTTCTTTAACAAATTTTTGAATAATAACTTGATCAGATTCATCAGCCATATCTAGAAGATGATTTGAATGGGTAGTAAAGAAATAATAGTGTTTTGTTTCATTTAGATAAAAATTCATGAGTTGGCGGACCATACCAGCGTGCATATGGAGTTCAGGTTCTTCGATAAAAAAAGAATGAATATCTTGATTTTTGGTAAATGCCTCAAAAGTTAAAATGATAGCTTGTTGTAAACCATCACCAAGTTTATAAATAGGGAATTGAGCTGCATGACCAATTTTTATATGAACAACGTCATTTTGCTTATCTTTCACATCATTATTTTTTTCAATTTTAGGAATTAATGTTACTATTTCATTATCAAAAAAGTATTGGCTTAATTTTTCTTCGTAATTTTTAACGAGTTCTCTATCTTCTGGATTACCCAATAGGAGACATTTCAATTCATGAAAAAGACACTCTCCAGTAATAGTATTATCTTTATTGAATGCATTGTGTTTGTCTCCATAGTCCTTTTGAGCTCTGTCTATATATGGTTGTTTATTTTCAATTTCAGTAACTGGACGCATACCTCTTAATGTTGGTACATAAAATTTACTAGTTCCGAAATTTAAATTTGATGTTTGTTGATATTGGTTTTTAAATTGATTTTTTAGCGTAGAAATATTTTCATTGGGTTCAAACATATTTAATAAATTCATTCGATTTAAGAAATCAAGACAATAGTAAAATTGATCATCTGGATTAGTAGGCGAATAAGAACTCATGCTGATTACTAAACTATCAAGTTGAGCAAAAAAGTCTTTATAAAATTGTGTGCTATGCAAGTGTTTATATTTATCATTATTTTTAAGTTTATTAGAAATAGATAAAAGTTTTCTAAAGGAGTCTATTTGGTAGCTATGCGGTTTATTTTTACTATAAAAAAGTCCCCTTAAGAATCTACTTTTACCAGCATTATTTTTACCAATAAAAAAATTTAGTCGTTTTATTTCTATTACTTGATTATAGCCTTCTTCATTGTCAGCACTATATTCTTCTAAGTTTTCAGCCCAATAGTAAATTTTGTTACTCATAATTATAAGGTTCTAAGTTTAATAATTAAGTGTATGATATTACATAGTAATTAAAAATTAAAACTACTTTACTTGTATAAATAAGCATCTTTATAAATTTTTCTATACTTCTATAAAAAATTTGCCCTGATATTGAGCAAGCCAAGATTTTTATGCTCAATAAGTACTCAAAAACTATGCTAAAGGTCATCAAATCACTATCAAAATTGGCATAGATACTGCATTAAATAATACGAATTGGAAAATTAGTATTACTGAGGTGGCGATGAATACCAAGCGAATCATGATTCAGTATTGCAAATTCGTTATGCATGTTGTGGTTGATCTTTTAGCAGTGAGAGCAGGTTTATATGTCAAACAAGAAAGACCAAGTGCAAAAAAGTAACTCAAGCAAACTGAAGGATAAACCGAAACTGACACGCATCAGTATTACGGTGCCTGAAAAGACCGTTGAAGCTTTGGATCAGAAGATCGTAGAAGAACATTACGAAAGTCGTTCTCAAGCAATCGTAGATATGATCAATCGCCATTTGATTCATCAATACACCACCGAGAACTCAGTTATGGTGGGAACTTTAACGTTGCTATATCAGCGCAATACAGCCAACATCCGCGTGCAACTCGCTGATTTACAACATGAGTTCCTTGAACAAGTGATTAGTTCTTTGAGTATTCAGTTAGATGATCAAAAAATCTTGGAGGTCATGCTGTTGCAAGGAAAAAGTAATGATCTTAAACAAATTAGTCAGCAATTTATTGCATTAAAAGGTGTGATTAAAGGCCATCTTGAGCTGATGGATGCAGTTATGCCGCCACTGCAACAAAACGATTAACAGTGCGTTTGCTACGCATTATTTTCTAGTTAAAGATTTTACGTATCAATGTCATAAAACATTCTCTAATGGGGTCACATTATGAAGCAAGCAATTACAACATTATCCATCTCTGTATTATTTGGTTTGGCTGTTACGGGATGCGATAATTCAGCCAAAGTACCTACGGCCGATAAAGTACCTACGGCCGATAAAGCTGCTGATTCAACAAGTAGCAATGCAAGTACACCAATTACTATTGGCTATAGTGATTGGCCGGGCTTTGTCGCATGGCAAGTAGCAATCGAAAAAGGCTGGTTAAAAGAAGCGGGCTTAAATGTAGATTTTAAATGGTTTGATTATTCAGCGTCTCTTTCTGCTTTTGCGGCTAATCAATTAGACGCAGTGTTGGTTACAAATGGCGATAATTTAGTGAATGCTTCTGGTGGAACCAAGGGCATGATGATCATGGTGACGGATTATTCTGCTGGTAATGATGTCATTATTGCAAAAGAAGGTATTAACTCAATTAGTGATCTAAAAGGTAAGTCAGTTGCAACGGAAAAAGGTTTAGTAGATCACTTACTCCTTTCAACAGCTTTAGATGATTCTAAAATTCCTGCAACAGATGTGAAACTTGTTAATTCAGTCACCAACGAACTCCCGCAAGTATTCACCAGTAAGGATATTTCTGCGATTGCAGTTTGGCAGCCTGTTGCCAATCAAGCTTTAAAAGCAGTGGCTGGTTCAAAGATTATTTATACATCTAAAGACAAACCAGGTTTGATTTACGATACGCTTTCAGTGAATGCGAGCCATTTATCTGCTCATAAAGAAGATTGGAAGAAACTGATTCAAGTTTGGGATAAGACTGTAAAATATATTCAAGATCCTGCAACACATGCCGATGCGGTAAAAATTATGGCAAATCGTGTAGGTGTTGACCCTGCACAATATGAACAATTTATTGATGGTACACATTTACTGGATCTTGCTGCGAATAAACAAGTATTTGCAAAAGGAGACGGTTTTGATTCAATCTATGGCTCTACTTACCATGTCAATAAATTCAATGTGAGCAATGGCATATATAAAGCAGAAGTGGATGCGGATGGATTAATTTATCCATCACTTGTGGAAGAGTTAAAATAACAATATGCATAAAAAAACCGTTCACGCAGAACGGTTTTTTTATAACTTTTTTAGATATGCGTACTTTTAGAAAATACATTAATCACAATAATTCCTGTGATCATCAAGCCTAGACCAATAAATGCAGCGGTGTCTAAGTGTTGTTTGAAAAAAATCCAACCTACGGCAGAAATAAGCACAATACCTGCACCTGACCAAATCGCATACGCAATGCCTACAGGTATCGTTTTCAGTGTAAGGGATAAAAAGAACAAGGCAACGGTATAACCTAAAATGGTAATGATCGAGGGAACTAAAACGCTGAATCCTTGGGAAGCTTTAAGCGCTGAGGTTGCGATTACCTCAGCAACAATTGCTATAGCTAAAAATAGATAAGACATAAACCTCCAAAGCTCCACTCAAATTATCGTTTTTGCATGTTTCAGTAAATGATTTTGTTCTTGAGCTAACCATTGTTGCCCTGAATCGGAACAAGCAGAGATATGATCAAAAACAAAATCAGGTTGATAAACATCAAGTTTAAAATATAGAAGATATTTGTCATCACCAATCATTTTTAATTGTGTAATGGTCTGATCTTTTAATAATTCAAAATGATCAAGTAAAATGGTTTGACCAATTTGATTGGACTTCGTACTCCAGCAGATAATCGAACCATTCAATGTGATCGAAACTTCATAGCTTTCAATTTCACTCTTCAGATCATTCACCTCAGCTAAAGTAGCATATTGGTTTATCTGCTGTTGAATCTGAGGGAAACGTGATTGGGCATAAGCAATATGTTGATCTGTGATGACAAGACCACCATCAACAGCAAATACTTGCTCGGTTTTTAAACATTGCATTTGAAATAGTCGCAACCCGAAAAATAATCCTTTATTTGCTTGTTGACGCCAATCTTCGACATAAGCATTAGAAGGTGCAAACTCTAAGATAGAATTTCCAATCGGATAGAGTTTTGCTGGTTCAGGCCATTGAATATGATTCTGATAACTTTGCTGAATTTCCCAAGATAATAATGCTGTTTGGCTGTCCCATATTGTATCGCCAATCCAACCCTGACGTTCATGTAGTGCGGTTCGATTGCCGTCAGAAAGTCGGAGGTCAATGCTAAATGATTTTGATTGGAACCAATAAACAATCGTATTTTCATCCGTTAAGCCATTATAGAAGCTGATACTTTTACGTCTGAAACTGCCAAATAAATATCGGGGTAAGGTTAAGTCTGCGATGGGTGTTGGCTTTAATCGCTTTAATAATTGCACAAGGTTCATGACACTTCTCCTTGTTCATTCAAGCCAAAGGAGTAAAGCGGTCGTGCATTTTCTAAAACAAGCTCACCTGAAGCAATGCGTTGTTTTAGATACCTAAAAGTTTGTGCTGTTTGATTAAATAAATGTTCACCACCTTTCATGGGGGGATAATGAGGAACTTCATTTTTGATAATGGGTTGGATGATATAGTCGTAATCACAAGAGAAAAACAAAGGGAAAGAATAGCGTTCTTGTTTGACGCGTTTAACACGGTGTTTGGTTGCTAGGTAACGACCATTCGATAAGATTTCCATCATATCGCCGATATTCATCACCATCGTATTTTCAATCACTGGAATATCAATCCATTCACCTTGTTTATCTAATACCTGTAGTCCTTCTGCCGTTGGAAAAAGCAGAGTAAAGCACTCGTAATCTGTATGAGCACCAATCCCAAACTGATCTTCGGCATTTGGATTGAAAGGATAGTGGATCAGTCTTAATTGACTCGGTGCATGCTTTAAATGCGCATCAAAATAGTCTTCTTCTAACTCCAAAGCCAGCGCAAATGCTTTAAAAAGTTGATGGCCAATTGCTTTGATATGTTGGTAGTAAGCTAAAACTTGTTCTTTAAATTGAGGATCATTAGGCCATTGTGTAGGACCGAGTAAAGGGCGGCGATTTTCAATTTCCTGATAGTCATAATTGATGTCATATGCTTCTTTTAAGTCATATACATTGGCTTTGAATTGTTCCTCTCCAATCGGCACATAACCACTGTGGTTTTTTGAAAATCCGATGTAGTTTTGCATTTTTTGATTTTCATCTTGAGCAAAGTAACTTTCAGCGATTTCTTTGAGTTTATCGAAAAGTTCAGGCTGAAATTGTTCGCCTTGAATATACAGAAAACCGACCTCTTTGCAGGCTCGATCCAGTGCTTGAACGACTTGCATCCGATCTTCTAAGTAATCGCTATTTAGAAGAGAAATGTCGATAAGTGGCAGGACATATTCATGGTTCATGATCTTCACCATAGGCTGGTCGTCCAGCAATAAATGAAGCGAATTGGGTCGTCCCAATTGCTATTTTTATTTCTGTGTACTGACTTGAGTCATGCGTGGAATTTTAGGTAAATCCTCTAAGGATGGATCAAGTTCTTCTTCTTGACTATGTACAAGTTGATTCACGCGATCACGTAATTGTTTGAACTCTGTTGAGTGAATTAAGTCGAATGATCGCGGACGAGGCAAATTAACTTCGATAACTTCTTTTACCTCACCAGGGTTGGCTTTTAATGCCACGATACGATCGGCCAATAAAATCGCCTCATCCATGTCATGCGTAACAAACATAATGGTGAGGTCGATGTTTTGCCATAAATCCATCAAATGTTTTTGCATCTTTTGGCGGGTGTAAGGATCAAGTGCGCCAAAAGGCTCATCCATTAATAATATTTTAGGTTCATTGACCAATGCTCTAGCAATCGCAACGCGTTGTTTCATGCCACCAGAAAGCTCATGTGGAAATTGATTTTCATACTTATCTAAGCCAATGATGTTAATCCATTCCCTTGCCATTTCTTCTGCGCGAGTTCGGCTGATGCCTTTCATTATTGGACCGAACATGACGTTTTCTTTGACTGTTTTCCATGGGAAAAGGGTATAGCCTTGAAACACCATGCCACGTTCAGAGCTAGGCCCTTTGATTTTTTGACCTTCAACCAAAACTTCACCACTATGGAAATCATCTAATCCAGCGACAACACGACTCAGGGTGGACTTACCGCAACCTGATGGGCCGATCACACAGATAAATTCTCTTTTATGAATGGTTAAATCAATTTTATTTAGGACAAGACGTTCACCATCGCCATGATTAAAGATTTGGCTCAGATTTTTGGTTTCTAGCATCACAGGACGAGTATAAATACTTTCGAAATATGCTTTTGAATCAAAATGCTCAGTCATATTTATACTCCTTTTTTCCATTTGAATAGACGCATACCTAATTTCATTAAAATTAGATCGCAGACCAGACCAATCACGCCAATAATCAGGATCGCAGCATAGACGTTATCAAAGTTTTGATAGCGTGCTTGTTGTGTAATAAACCAAGTGATGCCTGAGGTTGCACCAATTAATTCTGAAACAATTAAATATGTCCAAGCCCAACCGAGTAAGACACGTTGATCTCGATAGATATCTGGCAATGCAGCTGGAATCACCACATAAAATAGACTTTTGATTTTGTTTGTTCCAAGGGTATAACCTGCCTCCATTAAGCCGCGATCAACCATTCTTGTGGTATTGGCAATAATCAAGATTTGTTGAAATAAAGTACCAATCACAATGATGGCAATTTTAGGTGCATCGTTAATTCCTAAAATAGCAACCGCAAGTGCTCCAAAAGCAGGTGCAGGAAGGTAGCGAAAGAACTCAACAAAAGGCTCTGTTAACTTGGAAATCGTGTTGGAAAATCCGCATAAGATTCCGAGTGGTACACCAATCAACGATGAAATGAAAAATGCAGTAAATACGATTTTGATACTGTGCCACAGACTTTGATGTAGCCAAGGTGCGTCTGCTTGCTGTGGTGGTGTCGTAAATGATGTAAATAATGCTATCGCAACTTCATGTGGAGCAGGTAAATATATTGGGTTGACTAAAATTCCTGTTGGAGGTGTTTTAGCTTGATCAACCGCTTGTTGTGCTTCTGCATAGTAAGCACTTTTCTCAAGACGTGTTCCTACCTGTAAGTAAGAGACACTGCCTGAATCAGTGATTTGAACTTGAGGATGCCAAATAAAAGGTAAATAACTGACACAGCTCCAAATAAGAAGTGGAATGATAAAAGACCCCAATCCTAAGAAAAGCTTTTTCCTTTTTGACAATACTGAATGATGCATAGGCAAACACCCGTAGTAATACTAATTTTAAAAAACGTAATACTATTTAGCAATTTTGATGCCAGTGTCTTGTGTTTAAATAGAAATTTAGCAGGGGAAAATATCAGAACTTAAAAAGAAGCGGTACTTTTAACCATGATGGAAGGAAAGCACCACAAAATTAATTTTAACTATTTAATTATTATATAAATTTAAGCTTTTAAATTTAATGAGAAGTTGGTCTTTTGATTCTAAAAAATTTGGGTCTGGATTGATACAGTTAATCGGACACACAGCAATGCATGTGGGCGATTCATAAAAGCCTACACATTCAGTGCAACGTTGTGGGTCGATTTCGTAAACTTTTGCACCTTCATAAATCGCTTCATTGGGGCATTCTGGGAGGCACATATCGCAATTGATACAGGCCGTCGTGATCATGAGTGCCATGTCTTAGTTCGCTGCATAAGCCAAAGCAGAAGATTGTAATTGCTCTTTTGCATGAGGCAGGTTGCGAATTAATAAAGCATAAGCAATATCTATATCTTGTGACAGTGGAATCTCTACGATATGACCTGAGCCTTTAGCATTGTCGATTGAATTACCTTTTAGGTCACGCATATGCTCAAGCACAAAAGAAATATTGCCTTTCGGTGTCATCAATTCTAGAGAATCACCTACGAGGAAGCGATTTTTAACTTCAATACGAACATAGTCGCCGTGACGTTCCAAAACTTCACCGCAGAATTGTTGATAATCAAAATGTGATGAACCATCTTCATAGTTCTGATAGTCGCTGTGAATATGTCGACGTAAGAAACCTTCGGTATAACCTCGATTTGCCAAACCTTCGAGTTGATGCATTAAACGTTGATCAAAAGCTTTGCCTGATAAAGCATCATCAATTGCTTTACGATAAATTTGTGCTGTGCGCGCACAGTAAAAATAGGATTTCGTTCTCCCTTCAATTTTAAGAGATGCAACACCCATATGCGTCAGACGATCTACATGTTGTACTGCACGGAGATCTTTTGAGTTCATAAAGTAAGTTCCATGTTCATCTTCTTCTGCGGCAAACATTTCTTCTTCGTTGCGTTGAACTAAAACCGTTTGTGTGGTGTCTTCTGAATCCGCTTTTGAACAACATTGTGTAGGTTCGTCTAATTGCTGAACAGGGATGACATCACCATTGACATCTTCTTTTGCATCATGGATTTTATATTCCCAACGACATGCATTGGTGCAAGCACCTTGATTGGCATCTCGTTTATTCATATAGCCAGATAGAAGACAGCGACCTGAATAAGCCATGCATAATGCACCATGCACAAACACTTCTAATTCGATTTCAGGGACATGTTTTTGGATTTCTTCAATTTCCTCAAGTGATAACTCACGAGAAAGGATGACACGACTTAGTCCATAGTCTTTCCAAAATTTTACGGTTGCCCAGTTAATCGCGTTTGCTTGTACTGAAAGATGTATTTGCATATCAGGGAAATGTTCACGCACCATCATAATCAAACCTGGATCAGACATAATCAAGGCATCAGGTTGCATCGCAATAATCGGTTCAATATCTCGAATAAAATTTTTCAGCTTACTGTTATGTGGTTGAATGTTGACAACAACATAGAATTTTTTACCTAAGGCATGTGCTTCATCAATACCGATTTTTAAATTGTCATGATCAAACTCATTATTACGAACGCGTAAACTATAACGAGGTTGACCTGCATAGACTGCATCTGCTCCATAAGCAAAGGCATAACGCATATTTTTAAGTGAACCAGCAGGCGAGAGTAATTCGGTATTCATGTAAAAACACAAAGGCATATAAAAAATAGGGGATTATTCTAGGAAGAACAAGAAAAGGATTCAACCAAGTATTTAAGTCAGGATTTTTAGCATTAAATCCTTATTTGCCAATGCTAGTCTCACCTTTAAATAAGTCTAAATTTATAGAATCTCCAGAAATCTTGCTTAGATAAGAAAAAAGCACCCGAAGGTGCTTTTGAATTAGTGATGACGGTGCTTACGTTTTTTCTTATATTTTTTAGATTGGTGATTGTCATAATAACGATCTTGACCAACTTGACGACCTAAAGCTGCACCACCAGCCGCACCCGCTGCTGCACCGATGTAACCACCTGTTGTTCCACCTAGATTTTTACCAACTGTGTAGCCACCGACTCCTCCTAAACCGCCACCGATAGCAGCTTCGGTACGTGTACGTTTACTACTTGCAGCCGCTGCACCACCAGCACCTCCAATCGCAGAACCAATCATAGCGCCGCTGTTTCCACCAACTTCTTTACCAATTGCAGTACCGACAACACTACCAAGCGCAGATGTTGCTGCTACACGTGTACCATTATCTGCATGAGCAACGGTCATCAGAGAGGTACTTGCTAAAATCGCACATAACCAAGCATTGGCTTTCATTTTTAACTCCACGTTCCTATTGGATAGGACATCTTTTGTAATGCGAGCAAATGTAACAAAGTTTGAGATGGAAAATGTGGAGATGCTTTCCTGAATTATTACGGTTTAGTGATTGGATTGTAGTGTTTTGTTGCTTTCGATGAGAAATAGAGCGATAAATCAATTCAAAACCCGAAGTAGATAACGATTTAATCTCGTTTGAAAATACAGAATTATAAAAATAGTAGGCAATGTTCTAACTTGAATATGTTATTTCAAATTTTACCTTTCGCTTCAATAATTCAAACTGCTCTGAACAGATAAAACCAAGTGATTTGTGATCAAATGATGGTGGAATAGTAAGTTAGCAAACTTCTCTATGTTATTTAATCAGGAGAATCTGTAAACTATGCGCAATTTTTTGATTTTGCTCGTGCTTCCGCCAGTTGTGTTGCATAGAGTCTTTAGATTTTGAGATATTCCACCCATGAAAGCATCACTCCGTTTAAGATTAGATCAATTATGTGATCGTCATGAAGAGCTGACTGCATTGCTCGCAGATGTAGAAGTTATTTCGGACAATAAACGTTTTCGTAAACTGTCACGTGAACATAATGATTTAACAGAAATTACTGAGGTTTGGGCTAAATATCGTCAAGCTGAAGAAGACATCGAAACTGCTGAAATGATGAAGTCTGATCCAGACTTTAAAGATATGGCAGAAGAAGAAATCAAAGAAAATAAGGCGCTTTTGGTTGATCTCGAAGATCAATTGAATGTATTGATGATTCCTAAAGATCCAAACGATGCCAATGCTGCTTATCTTGAGATTCGTGCAGGAACGGGTGGTGATGAAGCTGCGATCTTCTCCGGTGACTTATTCCGTATGTATAGTAAATATGCTGAAACTCAAGGTTGGCGTATTGAAGTGCTTTCTGAAAATGAAGGTGAGCATGGCGGTTATAAAGAAGTGATTTGTCGTGTAGATGGCGAGGGTGTATATGGCCGCTTGAAATTTGAAAGTGGTGCACATCGTGTACAACGTGTACCTGCCACTGAGTCTCAAGGTCGTGTGCATACCTCTGCATGTACAGTTGCGATTCTTCCAGAAGTCGATGTAGATACAACAGTGGATATTAATCCTGCTGATTTACGTATCGATACCTACCGTGCATCAGGTGCGGGAGGTCAGCATATTAACAAAACCGATTCTGCGGTGCGTATTACCCATATTCCTTCAGGTGTTGTGGTTGAATGTCAAGAAGAGCGTTCACAGCACAAAAACAAAGCCAAAGCGATGGCGCTACTCGTATCACGTTTAGAAAATGCAAAACGTGCTGCGGCTGATGCAGCAACTTCAGAAATGCGCCGTGACTTAGTGGGTTCAGGTGACCGTTCTGAACGTATCCGTACTTATAACTACCCACAAGGCCGTATGACGGATCACCGTATCAATCTAACTTTATATAAATTAGATGCGATTATGGAAGGTGATTTAACAGAATTGTTGGATAGCCTGCATCGTGAATATCAAGCGGATCAGTTAGCTCTGCTTGCACAGGAAAATGGCGGCTAATGAATATTGCTCAAGCATTAGAAATCAAAGGGGAAATTGATAGCTACGAACGCCAAGAAGCAGCATGGCTACTTGAGCATATCGTAGGAATCGGTGCTTTGGAGCTAAAGTTAAGACTTGAGCAAGAGTTGACTGAAATACAAGAACAAGCTTATTTAGATGGGCTTGCGCGTATTGAACAGGGCGAGCCATTGGCTTATGTTACGGGTTCTCAGCCATTTTGGACGCTAGATTTAAAAGTAACCCACGATACTTTAGTTCCACGTCCTGATACTGAAATTTTGGTTGAAACGGTGCTGAAACTTCCAATCAGCACAAATGCCAATATTGTCGACTTAGGTACAGGAACTGGTGCGATCGCTTTATCGTTAGCAAGTGAACGTCCGCAATGGCAGGTCACGGCGACGGATATTTATCTACCGACCTTAGAAGTTGCAAAAGAAAATGCGACTCGACATGGTTTAACGCAAGTTAACTTTGCCTGTGGAGCTTGGTTTGAGGCTTTAGAATCGCAAACATTTGATTTGATTGTATCTAATCCGCCTTATATCGATCCAGAAGATGTGCATATGCAAAAGCTTAAGTCTGAACCTGAGCGAGCATTAATTGCAGATAATCACGGACTAGCGGATATTGAAATCATTATTACTCAAGGTAAAGACTGGTTAAAGCCAAACGGTTGGATTGTGCTTGAACATGGCTATGATCAAGGACAGGCGGTACGTAATATCTTTGAGCAACAAGGATTTAGTCAAATCCAAACCATTCAAGATTATGGCGCAAATGATCGCGTTAGCTTAGGGCAGAAATCTGATTAATCTTCAATATATTGTTGAATTGCTTGCGCCAATTTAGCTTTACCTTGTTGCTCTAAACCATCCACAACACCGACCGCATCAACTTTATCGCGATTTTGACTGAGTTTAAATTTTCCAGTCATTTGCTGAATTTCGATTTCTATTCCAATAATGCCTTTGAGTTCTTCAGCAATATAGTCACTTGGTGCATCAGACATTTTCCAAGGTTTCGGTTGTTTCGCCTCATGTGTTCGAGTCAGTTTTGCAAGAATACCACGCAAGGATTTTTCATCTTCTAAAAAGCGAATAGCGCCGTTGACGTGAACCACTTGATAGTTCCAAGTCGGTACGTGTTGATGGTGTTGTTGCTTGCTTGGATACCAGTTCGGTGAAATATAGCCTTGTTCACCTTGAAAAATGACAAGCACCTCTGTTCCATTTCTGATTTGGGTGTGTAGAGGATTATTTCTTGCAATGTGTGCAACGAGAATAGCACGATGATGTTCAGGTTCACGGAGCAATTTAAATGGTAAATGATTAGCCCCCAATCCATTCGTGCTTTGGCTAACTAATGTCGCAAAGGGATAATTTTCAATGAGTTGGTAAAGCTTTTCATGATCTTTCTCTTCAAAAATCTCAGGAAGATACATTTTTAACCTCCATTTATTACGAATCCAAATTGCTTAAAAAACTCTTTTTGTTGGGGGATGATTTACGGTAAGTACCTGGGCTTACACCACTCCATTTTTTAAAAGCGCGATGAAATGCACTTGGATCATGGAAGTTCAGCTCATCACTAATACTTTGAATGGAATCATTGGTTTTACTTAGGCGTTCAATTGCAATATCGCAGCGGATATCATTTTTAAGTTGTTGATAGCTAACACCTTCTTGT
Organism: Acinetobacter venetianus RAG-1 = CIP 110063; assembly: GCF_000368585.1. Lineage (GTDB taxonomy): Bacteria > Pseudomonadota > Gammaproteobacteria > Pseudomonadales > Moraxellaceae > Acinetobacter > Acinetobacter venetianus. The sequence goes on along the minus strand of NZ_KB849558.1, from coordinate 1,110,707 downwards.
TTCAAACGCCGTTGAATCGTTGCCGTCGACATATTTAATTGTTGTGCGATATCTTTTAATTCAGCCCATTGTGAAGGCGGTTGCAACAGTAATTGACGACGAATCTGCAAGCTTAAAGAATTTTCATTTTTAAAACGTACAATTAGGTTATAAGGTGTCTGACTCAGAAAATCTTTTAATGCCTGTTTATCTTTCTTAATTTTATGTTTGAGATAATGTGCATCAAATTCGATTTTATTCTGTTCCGCATTGAACTGAATGTCTTCGCAGAAGCGAACACGATAATCTTGTATTTCTACAGGTGGATGGCATCGAAAGGTCATACTTTGAAATGCAATACGTTGATCGCTTAACCAACACATTAAACTATGTACTAACATTAAAAACGTTGAATAGGTAAACATACGTTTGGGTTGTTCGTGATCGTGCAAAAACAAATAAGCTTTGTCACCGTGTTGAACAAGTTCACCATGTATATCATCTAAGATTAAACTTAGAAATCTGAGAATTTCTTTTATTGCCTGCTCTAATGTTTCAGCATTAAATGCAAGTTGAGCCAAGAGCTTATAACTGCCACGCCGCATAGGATGTTGATCCATTCCCAAGAATTCATCATTCATGGTTTCTGCAAGTTCTACCCATAATTGTGCGCATTGAGTTACAGGAACGCGCGCTTTGGTCGAGGTTAGCAATTCTGCTGAGATACCTGCACGATTGGCAATACTCACGATATTTAAACCACGACTTGCGGCAACACTTAACGCTTCACGGATTAAAGCATTAGAAATAGTATCTTTGGCCGAATTTATATCTAAAGGTAAGTTTTTGCTCATACAACAATGAAATACAGGAGAAAAAAATAGATTAAATGCTCAAAAGTTGCATTAAATTTGCTACTTTTTGGAATTGTATCGGAAAAAACTTCGCTTTACTCTGACTTATAAAAATTTATACCTTTAATTTGATAGGAAACGTAAATGAAAATTCAAGGAAAACATTTTGTCATTACTGGTGGTGGCTCAGGTTTAGGTGCAACTACAGCAGAATATCTAGTAGAAAAGGGCGCATCGGTAACGTTGGTGGACATGAATGCTGAAGTTGGAGAAAAACAAGCTAAAGCACTAGGCGATCAAGCTGAATTCGTAAAATTAGATGTAACGGATGAGCAAGCCGCTGAACAATTTTTTAAAGATGTTGTAGAAAAGCATGGTGCATTACATGGTTTAGTCAATTGTGCAGGTATTGGCCCATCGGCGAAAGTTGTGGGGAAAGAAGGAGTCCATGATCTTGCGATGTTCTCTAAAACTTTACAGATCAATGTGACTGGTACATTCAATATGCTTCGCTTTGCTGCTGATGCTATGAGTAAAAACACTGTAGCTGAAGGTGATGAAGACTGTGGTGTGATTGTGAATACGGCATCTGTAGCTGCTTTTGATGGTCAGATTGGACAGGCCGCATATTCAGCTTCAAAAGGTGCAGTTGTTGCGATGACTTTACCGATCGCAAGAGAATTAGCACGTCATGCGATTCGTATTATGGTGATTGCACCGGGTATTATGGAAACACCAATGTTAAAAGGATTACCGCAAAACGTACAAGATGCATTAGGGCAAATGGTTCCATATCCTTCTCGTTTAGGTCGCCCTGAAGAGTTTGCTCGTTTGGTTGCCCATATTGCCGAAAATTCTTACTTAAATGGTGAAGTGATTCGTTTGGATGGTGCTATTCGCATGGCAGCAAAATGATAATTTCTATTTAAGTTTTACAAGCAGGTTTTGCTGATAGACCGTTGTAAAAAGAAATTTTACAATGGTCTTTATTTTAGGGTTCGATGCTTAGACTTGCCCATTTGATTATTTCATTTTAATGTTAGGTAAAAGATTTTATGTAGCACAATAAAAATAATCGAGTTTTGGAGCTTATTAATGCAATCTATAAAAACTTTATCAGTCGCATTTACATTACTTTTAACAGGCTGCGTTGGTAATATGAATCCAACGGGTAATATGACTCGGCCAAACTATCCATACTATACGACGCAACAACCGATAGTGGTTAAAAATATAAGTGTACCCGCTGGCACAAAGCTTGTTTATGAAAAATATGCATTCAAAAAAGGGATGCAAGAACGTCTATTGGCTGAAGATAAACTTACAGGCATACACTTGCCAGAAGGAAAAATAATTGTTTGGGGAGGTGTACCTGTCACTCAAATTTCTCGATTTTTTAATACAGAAATGCGAGGTTACTCGGTATATGCAGATTTCAATCTGCTTGAACCCAAGCAGCGGACGAAATTTTCGCAGTTGTGGCAAAGTTGTAATGATGACTTAGGAATTACGGTCAAAGATATCCGCGATTGGTCGTTTAATAAAAATAATATCGCTGATGTAGAAAGTTGTAGCGTAAATTATCAACGATATTTCAAAGATGATGTTCAACAAAAGCAGTTTTTAGATACATTGTATTCTGAGTTAATGAAAGTTGATTCGCCATCATAACCGATGGTTTTACTAAGCTATTTCTTGAGATGAAATACTATTTAAGTGTTGGTAAATAAAAGGGAAATGGCACACATTTCCCTTTTGAATTAGAGCTGAGCTTTTACTTCTTCACCGATCAAATAAAATGTTCCGCCAGCAATGTAATGAAGGCTCCTTAGGTTCTTATTGGCATCTTCAAAATGCCAGTGCCCATCACGGAAAACGCGTGAGTCTGCCCAAGCTGCAATGACTGAACCAATAAATAGATCATGGTTTTGTTGATTATGCGGTTCAGGGATTACTTTACAGACTAGCCATGCTATGCAGCCATCAACTAATGGAACTTCTAGACCATCTTTATAAAATAGCTCAGTTTTGCAGTTTGCTAACTTATCAGGATGATCAAACTTACTGATAGTGCCCAACTGATGCACCATATCAAGTTGAGCGAAACATGGAACTTGAAGTGCAAAATATCCACTTTGTTCAACCAACTGGCGCGTTTTGGTACTTTTATCCAACACCACAGTGACCTTCGCGGGTGTTAGCTCTAAAGCACATGCCCAAGCTGCCGCCATAACATCAGTGTCTTGTTCATGTTGAGCTGAAACTAACACCGTAGGTCCATGATTTAAAAGACGATAAGCTTTAGGTAACTCAACCGCTAATAGATTTTGAGTGCTCATACACTTTCCGAATATTTCTGAACACAACTATTGTTGCATAAAGATCGTTATGATTTACTCATTTTCCCAACGTTTGTAGGCACGATTAAAACTTGAGGTGGATGAATAACCGAGTTTTTTTGCAACTTCTTCTTTCGTGATTAACGGATTTAATAATAACTTACGCGCTTTTTGTTTACGCACGTCGTCATATAGACTTTGAAAGCTGACAGCTTTTTCTTGCAGCATTCGTTGTAATGTTCTTTTGGTTAAATTCAACTTTTGAGCCACTTGATCAATACTGAGCAATCCTTCTGTTGGATCATCAATCAACCGCTTAACTCGATAAAGAATATCTTGTGTCGCAACTAACTCATCAAGCTCTTTTTGACAGAGCAATTTAAATTTTTCAGAGGTGAGAGGATCAGACATACTCAAAGGTCGATCTAAAAATTCGGCAGGTGCTATTAAACGAGTATGTGGCTGTTCGTAACGTATTTCTTCAAAAGTAGTATTCAGAATTTTATTAAAACGAGAAAAATAGGGCGGATATTTACATTGTAAATCAATGCTTGGTTTAAAATCAGGAATGAAAAATCTAACTAAGTGAACGAAGCCAGTTAAGAAAAAAATACAACTAAATTCATATGATCGAGTATCTGAAACATCAGTGAAGTTCAATAGAGATGGATCATAAATAATCGTGTAGTAGGCAAGATGTTGTTCGATTTTGAAATCAAATTCAACAAACGAACATTGTAAGCTAACGAACTGATTAATCGTTTGAATTGCATCATAAGCATTTTTGGATATTGCGACAGTAAATCCAAGTAAGCCATGAGAACTGATTTTAATCTGTGTTCCTGCGTAAAATCCGATGCCTTCTTCTTGTGTCAGCTCGATCGTACGCTCAATAACTTTTTTAAACGAAGCGAGACTAATTTTATAACTTAGATCATTCAGCTTATCAATTTCTACACCAGTTCCCCAAAAGAGGGTTTCAACGGAAATATCCCATTGAGCCACGACTTCACTTAGTAAATGTGCATAAGAGCTACTTATAAAATGATGTTTATGATGACGAGGAAGACTCATGATAGTAACTAAATTCCATTTTTAAACTGATCCTGCGACTTTGAAAATAATCTAGCAATGTGAATTTGAAAATGTACATTCATCGGAATTTTCGGATTCGAGCATAATTTTGGCGTCTATTGTTATGAATTTGGCGCAGTTTGTTTTAGTCTAAAATTCACGCAATATTTGTAGGGAGTATAATTTTGCAGTTCATTTGTATGTTTGGAATGAATCCGCATACAAATCGCACGGACTATATAGCTGTAATAAAAACGAAAAATGCTAGGAGCAAAACGTGAAGAAAAAATATTTAAGCGCTATGACGTTAATGGCGGGTATGCTGATGAGCAGTGGATCTGTAGTACATGCAGGTTTATTCGACTTCTTATCACCAAAGGCATCATGGCAAAATTGTAATGTGGACTCATGTTCAGTCGGCGGTAGTACTTATGTTACCTCTAGTTATGCCAAAACAAAGTATCCAATCTTATTAGCACATGGTATGGCTGGTTTCTCTGCTGTTGGGCCTTTACAGTATTGGAATGGTATTACAGAGGACTTGGTTGGTAATGGTGCAAATGTGTTTGTCGCTCAACAAGCATCATTTAACTCATCAGAGGTACGTGGAGAACAATTACTTTTACAAGCAAAACAAGTTCTGGCAATTACAGGCGCTCAAAAGGTCAATTTGATCGGACATAGTCATGGCTCACAATCAGTTCGTTATGTAGCGAGCCTTATGCCAACTAAAGTTGCCTCAGTAACTGCTGTAGGTGGACCAACTAAAGGTTCTGATGTTGCTGATGTGGTTTATTCCATCACTCAATCACCAGTCGGACCGATAGCAGCACCTGTTGTTGCAGCCGCAGTGGATGCTTTCTTTTCTTTAGTGGGTATTGGGTCTGGTCATTATTATGATCAAGATGCAATCGCAGGACTGAATTCACTTACAACTGCTGGTTCAGCAAATTTCAATAGTCGTTTCCCAGCAGGTGTTCCAACGACTGCTTGTGGTTCGGGTACAGAACTTGTCAATGGTGTTCGCTATTATTCATGGGGTGGTACAGGGGTGTTAACTAATGTATTAGATCCTCTAGACTATGCTTTAGTTGCAACATCATTACTCATAAGTGGTGAAAATGATGGCTTGGTGCCGCGTTGTTCAAATCATTTAGGCACAGTCATTCGTGATAATTATAATTTTAACCATTTGGATGAAGTGAATCAGGTGTTAGGCTTGGTTGGTTTCTTACAAAATCCAGTCACTCCTTATCGAACTCAAGCAAACCGCTTGAAGAATCAAGGTCTATAACTATTCAAATATAAGGGAGTATGGTTTTACTCCCTTTACCATATAACGGTTCACACAATTAATTATAAATAGAGCAAGGGATTATGAGCGGTAAATTTATAAATCATAAGACAATTGTATTTGGTGTTATCACGAGTGTATTGCTCTTGCTACTGCTGATTTACTATGTATTTAAACCAGAAGCTCAAACTCAAAACCAAAATATAAATACGCAGACAATACAGCCAGAAAACACAGTTTTAGAAAGTGCAACTGCAAACAATAAACAAGGAAAACTGCCAACCCTAGCAGCATCATTACAAGGTACAGAGATTGATTGCCCAATTCAGGTCGATGCAAATGGGAAACTCATTTTAACGGTTGGTATTCGTAGTTGTTTTGATTATTTCTTTTCTAGCTTAGGTGAAAAAACTGAAGCAGAGCTTGTTGCAGATATTCGACAATACTTGCTCGCAACATTGCCAGAGTCCGCTTCAAACTATGCAATTTATTTGCTTGATCAATATGTTGCTTATATGCATGCACTACAAAACTTAAAACCAAATGCAGGCTTTAAATCTAATAATGTTGATGCTTTGCAAAAAGTCGTAGATCAAATGGCAAAAGTACAACAACAGTTTTTTAATGCGGCTGAAATTAATGCTTTGTTTGGTAATGAAAGAAATCTAAATCAATTTAATCTTGAGCAAATGCGTATCCATGCCAATAAAAATCTAACGACACAAGAAAAGGCTACAGAGCTTGCGAAGTTGATTGATGAATTACCTCCAGCGTTGGCCGACGGAGTACGGGTTTCGATGCAATTCGCTGAATTGCAGCAACTTACGAAAGAAATCCAAGCAAAAGGCGGATCAGCTCAAGATTTAAGAAGTATGAGGGAAAGTTTACTTGGGCCTGAAGCTGCTGATCGTTTGGAAAAAGTTGATCAAGAAGAAGCAGTGTGGCAAACGCAAGTTAATCAGTATTTATCTGCGCGGGATCAAATTTTAAAAAGTGATGCAAATGATGCCAGTAAACAACAATCCATTGCTGAATTACGTAATAGTTCATTTGGGACGAAAGAGGATTTATTAAGAGCTCAATCCTATGAAGTGATGCATGATCAAAAAAGTAAAGGATCATAATCAATCATTATTTCTAGCTGTAAGTGCTCTCCATTATATTTCCCTGAAATGACTTGTAGAAATGGAGGGGAACTCACTTCAATAAAAAATATGAATTTGCTATTTATTCGTATTTTATGCAATTTAACTTTCATAAAAATGCGCCGACACTTAGAATCTAATCTGTTCGGAACAGGCTAGAGAATTGTTGTGTCAAACCATTTAGAAAACGAATTTGAGCTAAGTAATGATGAAATGCATCTTTATAGTCGTCAGATTTTATTAGATGGTTGGGACATTGAAGCACAAGAAAAACTCAAACTCGCCAATGTTTTGATTATCGGTGCAGGTGGCATAGGTTGTACAAGTGCTGAGCTGTTGGCACGAGCAGGTGTGGGTAAAATTACGATTGTTGATGCTGATACCATTGAGATGAGTAATCTTCAGAGACAAATTGCATTTACATTGAATGATCTAGGCCGTTACAAAGCAGAGATTTTGGCTAAGCATCTACAAACAATTAATCCGCATATACAAGTGAACTATCAAAATATACGTTTTGACCCAACGAATGCTGATGATTTAGTACAGCATCAAGATGTAGTTTTAGATGGTTGCGATAATTTTAGTACGCGTTACTTGGTCAATTCGATTTGTCGAAAATATCAAATCCCATTAATTAGTGCTTCAGCGATTGGTTTCGAAGGGCAGTTATTTATGGTTGATGCTGAGACTGCATGCTATGAGTGTCTATTTCCTAAAGAAAATCATGCAAATGAAGGGTTGCGCTGCGCAGAATCAGGTGTACTAGCCACTACGCCTGTCATTATAGCGTCATTACAAGCACATCATACTTTGTTGTTCTTAGGCCGTGGATTAACGCCACTTAAACAGAAACTCTTGCTTTGGAATGGTTTAAATCTTTCACAGCGTATTTTGCAATTTGAAAAAGATGCAAATTGTCCAGTTTGTCAGGCAACTTAATCGGTAAACGCCGTTAAATTTGATAAACTAAAACCATCTATGAGGCAATGAAAGATTATGAAAAGAAATATTTTATTCGATGGATTGCGTTCTGTTGCACGTATCGGTGAAACAGTGATGGTTGCAGCACAGGCAGGTGTAAAATACGCAACTGAAAAACCAAGTAACGCAAAACTTATGCGTGAGACTTTTGAATCATTGGGTTCTACTTATATTAAACTTGGTCAATTCATCGCAAGTACACCATCTTTATTCCCTCGTGAATATGTTGAAGAGTTCCAAGGTTGTTTAGATCAAACACCAACTTTGCCTTTTAGTTATATTCAACAAGTTTTAGCTGAAGAATTTGAAGGTAAGAATCTAAATGAAATCTTTAGCTTTATTGATGAAAAGCCTTTAGCATCGGCATCAATCGCACAAGTACATGCGGCTCGATTAGTTACAGGTGAAGATGTTGTATTAAAAGTACAAAAACCTGGTGTGGAAACGATTCTATACACAGATTTAAATGTAGTTCATTGGGCAACAAAACTCCTTGAAAAGGCAGTTCCTAAAATCAAATTTGCCTCTTTGTCTGAAATCGTTGATGAAATCAAAACACGTATGGTACGCGAAGTTGATTTTATCGAAGAAGCACAAAATCTTGATGATTTTGTACAGTACCTAAATGTTTCAGGTAATCAAGCTGCAACTGCGCCAAAGGTTTATCACCAATTCTCTACGCGCCGTGTTTTAACGATGCAACGATTGTATGGTGTGTCTTTAACTGATTTTGACGTCGTAAAGAAATATGCAAAAGATCCAACACAAGTATTGATTACAGCCATGAATACATGGTTTGGTAGTTTAATGTTATGTAAGAGTTTCCATGCAGATTTACATGCAGGGAATCTAATGTTGCTTGAAGATGGTCGTATCGGTTTTATTGATTTCGGTATTGTTGGTCAATTAAAACCAGAAGTTTGGACGGCATGTATGGCATTTATGGATGCTTTGCAGCATACCAATTACACGGCTATGGCTGAAAATATGCTCAAAATGGGGATGACGCATCAGAAAATTGATACCCAAGTTTTAGCTGACGATCTCGAGCGTTTATTTAGTGGTGTACTTTTAGCTGATCCTCAAGAGATTCTGACTTCAAATCCAGCTGATCTTAATGACATTATGATGGATATGATAGGGGTTGGTGAACGTCACGGCATCAAATTCCCGCGTGACTTTGCGCTATTATTCAAGCAAATGCTATATTTTGATCGTTTCATGCGTGTTCTCGCACCATATACCGATATTTATGCTGACCAACGTTTGAAAATGGTTCACAATATCGAACCTGCTTCATTCTTGAAGCACTAAAAATTCTTTTAAATCCCCCTTGTTTTAAGGGGGAAACTTTATGTGATGCTGAGTTAATGGACGCCATTATTATTGAAGGGCTAAAAGTTGATACGGTTGTTGGTTGTTTTAATTGGGAACGCCAAATCATTCAGCCTTTGATGTTGGATTTAACGATTCATAATGACTTGAGTCAGGCTGCTCAGTCTGATGAGTTAGACGATACGCTGAATTATGCTCAAATTTGTGAGCTAGCTGCACAAGTGATCCAACAAGCACAACCCAAGTTAATTGAGCATGCTGCTCAACTGGTTCTAGAGAGTTTATTTAAGACTTTTTCTTCGATTGAATCTATTATTATCACTATTCGTAAACCTGCAATTATTGCTCAAGCAACTGCAGTAGGAATTCGCCTTGAACGCAACAGAAACGATTTTTGCGCTCGCACTGGCGAGTAATGTCCAGCAACAACAGCACTTTAGTTTTGCTTATGCTCAAATTGAGCAATTAGGTAAAGTGAAATTTTCTTCTATTTATCAAATCCCATGTCGTGATGGTGTCGGTGCTGATTATTGGAACTCCGCTTGTTTATTAACAAGTACCTTGTCTGTTGAGGATATGATTGAGACATTAAAAAAATTAGAATTACAATCTGGACGTATCCGGCCATCGCATCATATCAGCTTAGACATCGATGTTATTGCTTGGGGCAAAGATTTGAACCATATGCAATTTAATTCAAAGAAGCTACCATTAGCAGTAGATGTGAAAATTCCTTTAGTTGAATTATGGCAAGATGATGCGCTGAAATATAATGCAGAGCTGCAATATCCTGTCATTACAATGTAATTTTTGTTGTTTGTAACACCATAATAATAGGAATAATTTTATGAAAATTATTTTTCAAATTTCATTTTTAAGTCTTTTACTGTCTGGTTGTGCAGCCATGAGTGTTGATCAATGTAAAACGGCAAACTGGACAAGTGTTGGTGAAAAAGACGGTTCTGCAGGACGAGAGTCAAGATTAGATAAATACTATTCATCGTGTCAGAAAGCGAATATTGTTCCGAATCAAGCGCTTTATGAAAAAGGTTATAAGCAAGGTTTAAGTTATTATTGTCGTCCTGAATCAATCTTCTATGAAGCAATAGAAGGACGCGGGAATTATCAAGTTTGTCCAATTGAAAAGCGTGATGCGTTACGTTCATATTACCAAGTTGCTAATGAATACTACCAAGCAAATTCTGAATTTGATCGCTCACAAAATGATGTCAGTTATTATTTGAGAGAATTAGAACGTAAAGATTTATCATCAAAGCTTAGAGATGACTATAAAAAGCGTTTATACGATTTACGCTCAAATAGCAGCAGAGTTCAATATCGTTATCAAGATGCTGTAAGGAACCTTGAAAGATTTAAAGCAGAACATGGATTGAATTAATCCAATCCTAAAACCTATGGTGCTGCTATAGGTTTTTTTATAAATAGAATAATTGAAACACATACTAAAAGCTTAAGCAGTGTTTGAATATTCACATGAATTATTTGAAAGGAACGGCATGAAAATTAAATATCTGATATTGGGCTTACTTGCGTGTAGCGCAATGAACTCGGCGTATGCGATTGATGCCAAATATAGAGAGTTACTAATCCAATCAGGTTGTACACAAGTGAGTGAAATGCAAGGTTGTGATATTTATAAAAGCAAAGAAGAAAATGCAACGTCGGGTTTCGTCACACCACAACCTCAACAAATGATATCAAATCAAAGCATTCATCAAAAAGATTGGGTTGCTCAAAAAGCTGATGGTTCAAAATTAGCAACCATCAAAATTGATGATGCAAAACGTGTATGGGTGAATAGCAAACGAGTGTTCTTTGTTAAAAAGGGCAAAGATCAGTTACAGTTCAAAAAAGATAAAATAATTTATGTGATTTTTACTGATCAAAATAGATATTCGCAAAGTTATTGGCATAATCAAAAAGCAAACATGCATGGTAAGATTATTGTTAAATGATCTGTGATTGATTATAAAAAAGGGCGTTGTGTTGAAACGCCCTTTATCCTTTATAGATAGTAACTGGTTTTAGTCATGAGTTTAGAAATGGCTGTCATGGTGATACGAACAGGTACAGGTAAATCAACACCACCCGCATTGAGTGCTGTATCTCGATGATGAAGCTCATCTTCATTCATTTGTACTAAGATTTTACGTGAACGCTCATCATGTTCGGGTAATTGTTGAATATGATCTTGTAAATGTTGGCTGACTTGACGCTCTGTTTCTGCAACAAAACCTAAGCTATATTTATCGCCAGCAATTCCTGCAATTGCACCCATGCCATAAGACAATCCATACCAAATCGGGTTAAGTAGGCTGGTATGGCTGTCTAACTCTTTTAAACGTTCTTCACACCAAGCAAGATGGTCTTGTTCTTCGATGGCTGCTTGTTGCATTTCTTCACGAACATGAGGGAGTTTTGCTGTCAATGCTTGTCCGTGATAAAGCGCTTGAGCACAGACTTCGCCACTATGATTAACACGCATTAAACCTGCAACATGACGAGCATCACTCACGCACAGTTGTGATGGTTCATGATCTGCTGGATTACCGCGTTGAGCACTCGTTGCACCAGGGACTAAGCTGCGTAATGCTTGGTCAAATGAATTAATCAGCTTATCTAGACCTGTATACTGACGCATAAGTTAATCCTCTAAAGTGTTTGGAACATTTGCAATAAGTGGTTTTAGTCGTTTCAACAACCAAATGGAGAAAAATGCACTTAAAACAGCTGTAATAATAAATAAGATTTTAATATCAATTTTTAAAATGCTTAAGACTAAAATTGAGAAAATTGCAGATGAAACCATAAATACAGCATTTAAAATATTATTCGCGGCCACAACACGCGCACGATGAGAGCGCGGAGAATAAGCCTGCATCATGGCGTACAGTGGCACGATATAGAAACCACCACTAATACCCAGTAGAGTGACTGCTAACATTACGTGATAATAGACTAAACCTTGAGTAAAAATGTCGCCAAGATTGAGAAGCTCACCCGTGCGTTCAGGAACAAAAGCAAGGCTTGCAGCTAAATAAAGTGCAAATACAGTCAGACCAACAGCACCGTAGGGCACCATCTTGATATTGATATCACTACCGCCAATCTTTCTGCATAGTAGTGAACCAACACCAATTCCTACAGAGAAAAAGGTCAGTAATAAGCTCACGACATTTTCAGAAGCATGTAAGTTTTGTTGAGTGAGTTGAGGAATTTGGGTGAGGTACGTAGCGCCATAAAACCAATACCAAGAATTACCCAGCAAAATAATAAAAACAACTGGAATGCCTTTGACGTATTTTAATGTCTGAAAGCTAGTACGGACAAAGTTCCAATCAATCTTTAAGTCTGGTTCAGCAACTTTTTGAGGTAAAATAAATCGGCTACATAAATAGCCTAAGCAGGCAATTGTGACAACTGTGATACTAATCCACAATAAGTTTCCTTCAGACGAGGCGATGACAGCGCCACCTAAAATCATACCGAGTAAAATTGCAATAGAAGTACCCGACTGAAATAATGCATTACCAGACATTAATTCCTGAGGTTTTAAAATTTCAGGCAAGATGGCGTACTTAATTGGACCAAAGCAGGTCGAATGTGTACCCATAAGAAATAAAGCAAACAATAACAGCCACAAATTACCAAGTAAAAAGCCTGCTGTTCCGATGAGCATGATGACAATTTCTAATATTTTAATAAATCGAATAAGCTGAGATCTTTCATATTTATCAGCAATTTGACCTGCTGTCGCTGAAAAGAAAAAGTAAGGTAGAATAAAAAGAAGTGCAGCAAGATTATTTAAAGTACTAATGGGTGCGCTTTGTTGCTGAATCCAACCATAGGTAATGACTAAGAGTAAAGCTTGTTTATAAACGTTGTCATTCAGTGCCCCAAAAAATTGTGTGAAAAACATCGGAACAAACCGACGTGATGTCATTAAGTGGTCATCTTGTTTCATCGTGTGTTCACTTCATTGTGTTTTATAAAAAAATGTGACTTACTGTAAAAATACTACAAAATGCATGTATGATACTTTCAATGTTTGATTGGATGAAAATCAACGATTTGAAGAACTTTTCACCCATCAAAAAAAGATAAATTAAAAATAAGTTTAGAGTTTCACATGCCATCTAAAGCTAAGTTTAAACAGTCAACACTGGTTCATTCTATGCATTTAATATTTAAAATGCAGGGCTTTCCTAAACTTATTTGTAGTAGTTTTTTAATTAGTTCTTGTATATCAGTTGCTTGTGCTCAAGAGCAGGTTTCTGATCTGTCGAAAAATGAAACAATTGAACAACCTACAACAACAGTTGATTCAGACACTGTACAAGAAACAACGACGTTTAATACCCAATTGGTCAATGCTTTACCAAATTCGAATATCAATGTGCAAGACAGTTTGGACGCGTTAAAACAGCAAGAACAATCCGTAAATCAAATTAACGAATTGAAACCAATTCAGTTAGACGACAACTTAGAAGATTTACCAACGGTCACTGTTGATCAAAATATGGCAGACGAAATTTTCCGTGTTGCTGAAGAAGCAAAAAATGATGCGAAAAATTATCGTGATAATCCGACTAAAACGTCCGATGTATTGGTGAATGATGCTTCGCAGGCGGAATTGACAGAGATTACCAAAGCACCTGTGAATATTGATCAATTAATGCAGGAAATCCAAACAGACAGCAAGATTGTTGTTGAAGCAAATGAATTAGGGCGAACACTACCTGAATTGCAAGTCAATGATGATAAGAAAGATGAAAAAGTTGGCTTCTTTAAAAGAATTTGGAATCGTTTACATCCTGATAATCTACTCAATGCTGAGAAAATACCCCGTATTTCAGCAGATGTTTCAGGTGCGCCAGCGATATTGGCAACGAATATCAAGGCTAAGCTTTCTACTTTTACCCAAGAGTCGTTTGAAGATTTCAACGTTGCATTACCACAATTAAGATCACTTACAAATCAAGCTGCACAAGCAGTAGGTTATTACAATGCTGAATTTAAATTTGAAAAAGTCAGTGATAGCAAGGTTAAAGTCAACGTTACGCCGAATGAACCAGTAAAAATCAAAGAACAAAACATTGAGTTTTCTGGAGCGGGTGAGAATTTACCACAACTCCAAGTTCTTCGCTTAATTCCTGAGCAAGATGAAGGTGATATCTTCAATCACGGTAAATATGAAGAGACTAAAACTAAAATCGTCAGCGCTGCAACCGACAATGGTTTCTTTGATGCTTATTGGCGATTACACGATGTAAAAATTACTCAACCAGATAAGACAGCGGAAATTAACCTGAAATATGAGACAGGCGACCGTTATAAGCTTAAAAAAGTTGAGTATCGGATGAGTGATCCGAGTAAGCCTTTACCACTAACACAAAAAGTATTGGATAGCTTAGCTCCTTGGAAAGAAGATGATGACTATGCTTTCTGGCGTGTTAACGCATTAGCAAACAACCTCACAAATACCCGTTATTTTAACTACACCTTGGTTGATACGATCAAGCCAGACCCGATTCAACCGCCTTTAGAATTAGCACCCGATTTACAGGCATTGGTTGATCAACAAAATATTCAACAATCACAACTGATGAGTAGCCAGCAAAAGGCAGACTTGGCTCGGCAAAAAGTCGTTTCTGCTGAAGAGGTGACTCAAGATGTTGTGGATGAATCACAGTTCTCTGGTGGCGAGTCACAACAATACGCAATCGCACGTGCAATGCCACTCTCGCATGATCACGATGATGAGGAAGAGGAAAGACAAAAACTAGAAGAGCAAACGCGAATCGAGAAAAAAATCCCAGTTGTTGTGACATTGAACGCAGATCGTTTAAACAGCTTAGAAACAGGTCTGGGGTATGGTACGGATACAGGGGCACGTATTCGTAGCCAATATCGACGTGCGATTGTAAATAAGTATGGACATGCATTTGATGCCAATATTGAGGTTTCACAAATTCGTCAATCAATTGATGGACGCTATAGCATTCCTTACAAACATCCATTAAATGATTATTTTAACCTTGTTGGTGGTTATGAGCGTGAAGAGCGTGACGATATTGGTCCAGATGTAAATCTGCTTGTTGAATCTGCGGTATTGGGTGGTGAGCGTGTCATTAAAAACCCGCTCGGTGATTGGCAACATACGATGGGTGTTCGTTATCGTCTAGATCGACTCACTAAAAAAGGTGATGTTGATGTAAATGAGTTACCTGATGCATTTAAAGTTTCAGGAATGGATTCCGAACAAGAATCTCTATTGTTTGGTTATGAACTATCTAAAACCAATGCGAATTCACGTTTAAATCCAACCAAAGGCTTTAAACAAACCTACAAAGTTGAACTGGGAACTGAATCATTACTTTCTGACGCAAACATGGCGATCTTAACTGCTGGTTGGAGATTTATTTATTCACTAGGTGAAAACGATGACCATCAGTTTGTTGGTCGTGGTGATGCAAGTTATATTTTCACTGATGACTTTAATAAAGTACCTTATAACTTGCGTTTCTTCACAGGTGGGGATCAGTCATTACGTGGATTTGACTACAAGAGTTTATCGCCAGAAGAAAACGGTTATAAGATCGGTGGACAAGCGTTAGGGGTCGGTTCTTTAGAATATAACTATCAGTTTAAAGATGGCTGGCGAGCAGCAATTTTTTCTGATTTTGGTAATGCTTACGATAAAGATTTCAACAATCCGACAGAATATAGTATTGGTGTTGGTATTCGTTGGAGATCGCCAATTGGCCCAATTCGATTAGATGTTGCATCAGGTATTTCAAATGATAACAATCCTATTCGATTACATTTCTTTATTGGTCCGCAGCTTTAATACAGTTTAAAAATTCCTTTAAAAGGTCAAATAATTTTCAGGTTGATTATGACGGAAGTAGAACAGCAATTAACACCTCCAACTGGACCTAAATCTGAACGGCATATTTTCCGTAGTATTGTGCTGATTATATTTATCACGCTTTTACTATTGGTAAGTTCAGTGCTAGTAATGATGTCTACAGATAAAGGTAGCCGCTTTCTACTAGATCGTGTACTTCAGACTCAGCAAATTATTAAGTATGAATATGAAGGTGGGAATTTACTTTCAGGCATTATTCTAAAAAATGTACTTGTACAACTGAAAGCAGTAAATGTCTCAATAGATCGTGCAGATGTATCACTTGGTTGGCGTGCGATTTTAAACAAAGAAATACACTTGAGTCATGCTGATATCAAGAATCTGGTCATTATTAATAAAAATCCACCATCAGGTAAGCCGTTTGCTTTTGATGCAATTAAATTACCTTTTGTTCTGCGCGTAGATGAAGCGACCTTAGATCGTTTAGAAATAAAAACAACAACATCAACGGTTGATTTTAATGATATTTATTTAAAAGATGCATTATGGTCAGGTACAAAGCTGAATTTTGAAGATTCACGTATGGATATGGGCTACTTAGCCCTACAAAATGCCACAGGTGAAATGGACTTTAGTGGTAAATATCCACTGAATGCCAAAGCTGATGTGATCATTCCTGCACTCAATAGTCTAGATATTAAAACCATTAAGCTTGTTGCGACGGGTACATTGGATACCTTAAAGGCAGGCATTGCAACACAAACGCCTGATATGTTGACAGGTTGGGTCGTGGTTCATCCTGTACGTGATCATGTTCCCATGAATGGCGAACTATTATTTAAAAACTACCATGTGCCATTACTGAAAGAGCAAAAGCTATTTGCTAAAGATGGTGTTGCACGTTTTCGTGGTGATATTCAGAAATTAGTCATTAATTTAGATACTGATCTAAAGGGCGAACAAATTCCAGAAGGCAAATACAATGCGCTTATGGATACAGACCTAAAAAATCAACTGAATATACGAGATTTTAATGGGCAACTCATGGATGGATCTGTTGCCTTAAATGGTTTGGTCAATTGGCATGAGCATGTTTCTTGGGATATTAAAGGTCGGTTAAGTCATTTGAATCCAAAAAATGAAACCGTACCCCAAGTTGCTCAAGACTTTTTACCACCGAATTTAGATGCGAATATTAGTTCATCGGGAACAATGGAAAAAGGTTTGGCATTAGTTGCTGAATTGGCTTTTGATAAATATGAAACATGGAATGTAAAGCTTAACCAAGCTGAAGCGAAGGACAAAAAGCCTCAACCGATGCTATTAGATGTTTCTTGGAAAAATATCGACCGTGCTGTTCCCTATATTGGTTGGTTAAGCAGTGATGAAGGTCAAACCAATATTGCCTTGAAAGAGGGTCAACAAGATATTTATCTATCGACAACTGTACGCCCGCATGAGCAAACAATATTACCAACAGGTAAGTACAATGCACGTCTTGATGTAAAAGGCAGTCTGTTAGATGTTGAAAACTTTAGTTATCAAGCTGCTAAAGGTAGCTTAGTTGGTCAAGCAAAGGTAAAACTACCATCTGAAAAGCAACAACTTTCTTGGCAAGCTCAGCTCAAAGCACAAGACTTTAATCCACAAACAGTTTCGGCTTCAGCCCCCGTGAATTTGCTAAATGGTGAAATTAAAGCGACAGGATTTGCCAAGCCAAATCGACAAATTATTCAGTTAGAGCAGATTGATTTAAAAGGTCAGCTTGCTCAAGCGGGTAGTAATGAAACGATTGCTTTAAAAGGTAAAAGTACAGCCGCACTCATTTTCCACGATCAAAAAGCAGGTGGTGGCTTTAAAAGCTTTGCTGTGAAATACGACGGTTCATTAAATGCTTTAAATCAGGGTAATGGTTTATTAAAAATCGATATAGCTGGAACACCAGAATTTATTAAAGTGAATGAACTCAAACATGATGGCGTAGCAGGTAAACTGTTTGCTACAGGTTCAGTAAATCTAAAAGATAAATTAGGCTGGGATATTGATGCTTCATTAGTACGATTTAAACCACAGTACTTTGTTTCTAGTGTCAAAGGTGAAATTTCGGGTCATGTAAAATCACAAGGCGTTTGGTCAGATCAATTGAAACGTATTGATATTCGTCAGTTAAATGCAGCAGGTTTTATTAATAACAAACCTGTACGTGGTCGTGGAAATCTTACTTTATTACTTGATTCAAACCAAAAAGGCTTCTTGCCGCAACAGTTTGAAGCAAATGATTTGTTCCTTGCGTATGCTCAAAATCAATTGCAAGCAACAGGCAATGCTCAAAGCTTAAAAATCAAATTAAATGCACCTGCACTATATGAGCTATATCCAGGTTTGCAAGGTCGTGCATACGGTAGTTTAAATATCCAATCGCAACCGCGTTTGAAAGCTACAGCAAATATTGCAGTTGATGATTTTGCATTCAATGATTTGGTGAGCACTAAGTCTTTGCGCATCCAAGGTGAATTACCGACATCTGAAACAACGCCTACTTTATTGACTGCAAAAATTGATAATTTACGTAGTGGAAATAAAGAAATTGAAAATGCAGTTGTCAGTCTTGCTGGAACTCGAAAAGCACATCTATTAAAAGTTGAAAGTAAAAATCGCCAGTCAAATTTCTATGTTCAACTTGCTGGTGGCTTCAATGCAAATAATGATTGGTTAGGGCAATTGCAAAAAGGCAACTTTAGCTCACGACGTGTCAACTTAGTGCAAAGTCAAAATGTGCCAATCATTTATACAACCTCATTGTCTGAACTATATATTGGTCAGCATTGTTGGCAGAGTTCAAATAGTCAGTTGTGTTTAGATCAGGCAGCACGATTAAGTAAAGCCAAAGGCCATTTCTCTGTTGTCACGAAAAATCTTGAACTCAATGACTTTGCAGCATTTATGCCTGAAGGCTTAGCCGTTACTGGCCAGTTAAATGGTTATGCACGTGGCTCATGGGTAAATGGTAGTCGACCAAAACTTGATGCTAGTCTGGTCACACGTAAAGGTGAAATTGGTTTAGCTGCGGCTGATCCACAAGATATTGCAACGACAGTAACATATGACGAGTTAAGTCTGATTGCGAAAAGTGTGAATGATGGTTTGTTGTTCCGTGTTGATATGAAAACACCTGATATTGGTACAGGTTATGCCAATGTGATTATCAATCCATATCAAAATAACATGCCGATGCGAGGTGAAGTTGCATTTGATGACGTTCAACTAAAAGTATTTAAACCTTTCATCAAAGATGTACGTTCAATGTCAGGCACGTTGGCACTCGCTGGTAAGGTCAATGGAACACTGACTCAGCCTCAGATTACGGGTGAGATGCGATTAAAAAATGGTGCGATCAGTATGATTTCGTTACCTGTGAATCTTAGCAATATTCAGCTTTATTCATCGATTCGCCAAGACTCAGCAAGTATTGATGGTGCATTTAACAGCGGTCGTGGTGTAGGGCGTCTCAAAGGTAGCTTTGATTGGAAAAATGATCCACATTTAGCTTTAACATTAAAAGGTGACAATTTACTGGTACGACAAGCACCGATGATCACTGCGATTGTGCAACCTGATTTAAGTTTGGATGTTTATCCATTCCAGCAAAAATTAAGTTTGAAAGGTTCAATTGATGTGCCACGTGCTCGTATCTCGATGCCAGAAAGTTCTGCAACTGTAGTTAATGTTTCACCAGATGTTCGTGTCGTACAGCAAGGTCAAGATTTATTAGCAACTTTGAAAGCAGCTAAACCTTGGGAAATCCGTGCAGATATGACAGTAACTTTAGGAAATCAAGTCATCTTCCAAGGCTTTGAAAGTAATATTCCTTTAGTCGGTCGTCTACATTTATCTCAACGTGGTTTAGAAACTGCAATGCGTGCCAATGGTGCAATTGGTGTAAGTCAAAAAGTTAAAATTGAAGCTTATGGTCAAAGCTTAGATCTTAATCGAGCAATCGCGCGTTTTAATGGGCCATTAGCAAACCCAACTCTTGATATAGATGCGAATAAACCTGTCCAAGGCAGCATGGTAGGCGTACGTGTGACTGGTACAGCAACCGTTCCGAATGTACAGGTTTATAACGATGCAGGCTTATCTGAACAAGAAGCACTAAATGCATTGTTAACTGGTCGAATCAATGAGGGTAATACAGGCTTGAGTAATACCGAAGGCTTTAAGTCGGATGTAAATAACACCATTGCCGCTGCGGGTATTAGTATGGGGCTTGGTGGAACACGAGCGTTAACCAATCAAATTGGACGTACTTTCGGATTGAGTGGTTTAGCGCTTGATGCACAAGGAACAGGTGATGATACACAAGTGAGTTTAACGGGATATATCACACCTGATCTATTCATTCGTTATGGCATTGGTGTGTTCACACCAGTGAATAAACTAACATTGCGTTATCAAATGAATCGACGATTGTATTTGGAAGCAAGTCAGTCTTTAGAAAGAGCGATCGATATATTCTATAATTGGCGTTTCTAATCCATTTCAGTCAAACCTGCTTTATTTCGATAAAGCAGGTTTTTTGTTTGTGGTTATTTTTGCAAATAAATGTGATACAATTAATATAAGTAATTGAAAATTAAAGAATAAACGACATTTTTTGGAGAAATGAGATGAAATCTGTCACTTTTAGTCAGGTTTTGGCAACTGTAAGCATTTGTATGCTGAGTAGTGTATTTCATGTGAATGCGAAAGAATATTACAAGTGGGTTGATGCACATGGTGTAACAACATACTCAGCAACGCCACCGCCAGCTAAAAAACAAGAACCTCAACTTGATCCTGCACAGAAAAAAATAAATGCAGTGGCACCGTCGCCGACTGCTGTAATCCCACCCCAATCTATTAATGAGGTTAAAACCAATTCAACTACAGTGAAATCAACAGTAAATGCTCCAGCAAAGAATACCACTGTGAGTGCAAAAATAGAGGTGAATATTCCTTTAAAAAGCTGTAATGGGGTGAGATGTTGGGATACCAAAGGTAAGAACTATAACTTAGTTCAGGGTAATACTTATTTGTCAGCGACTGGTGGTAAATGTCAAAAAACAGGCAATAACATGCATTGTAGTAAATAATTTGTATGCTTTTATTAATGGAAGCCATGTTTTAAAAACATCTTTTTTGCAAAATGACTGAGTTTCAGTATGATGTGTGCATTCGATTAGCCGCAGTATGATGATGAAAAAAGTTCTATTGATTGCATTGGGTTTAGCTTTGGTTGGTTGTGCTGAAAAAAAGCCGTTAACACCTGAAGAAAAATGGCATGGCTATTGCGTCAGTGTGGGGAATGCAGCACGTTCGATTACTTTAGATCGCCAAAATGGAATTGAACAGAAACAAGCAACAGAACATGCGGGTAAAATCGAAGATGAAACGACACGTAAATTCATTTTTGAAATTATTGAAAATGTGTATGCAATTCCAGCAGATCAATTGAAATCTGATCCAGAAGCATTACGTGAAAAGTTAAAGCAAGAATACACTGATAAATGTTTGGCAACACCACATGATAAATTGCCAAACTATAAATTATTCTAATGTTAAAATGAAAAGACAACGTTGTTGTCTTTTTTTATGCATTTAATTCATTGTTTTATTGGACTTTAAGCTACTACCAAAGCGGTATTTAAAACAGATGAACATTTCGCTATAAAATAATGGGCATCACGTAGAAATACGGTAGTTGCATTAACTTTTAACGCGAAGTCTAGTAAAATTTTGCTGTCCATATTACTTGTAAAGCTTGTATAAAGCTGGAACTTACAAGTAATTTTTTAAAGAAGAGGAATAACACCGTGCTAGAAGCTTACCGCCAACACGTTGCAGAACGTGCCGCACTCGGAGTCCCACCGAAGCCGCTTGATGACGCTCAAACTGCTGAATTAGTAGCATTATTAAAAAATCCACCAGCAGGCGAAGAAGCATATTTAGTTGATTTGCTTGAAAACCGTGTTCCAGCAGGTGTTGACCAAGCTGCTTATGTAAAAGCTGCTTTCTTAGCTGCGATTGCAAAAGGCGAAGCAACTTCTCCACTTGTTACTAAAGAGCGTGCTGTTTACTTACTCGGTACTATGCTTGGTGGTTACAACGTAGCACCACTTGTTGAACTTCTTGACAATGCTGAACTTGCAGAGTTAGCTGCTGAAGCATTGAAAAAGACTTTACTTGTATTTGATGCGTTCCATGACGTTGCTGATAAAGCAAAAGCGGGCAATGCAAATGCAAAAGCAGTTTTACAATCATGGGCTGATGCTGAGTGGTTCACTAGCCGTCCTGACGTAGCTGAAGAAATCAAAATCACTGTGTTCAAAGTAACTGGTGAGACAAACACGGATGACTTATCTCCAGCGCAAGACGCTTGGAGCCGTCCAGACATCCCATTGCACGCAACTGCAATGTTGAAAAACGAACGTGATGGTATCAACCCTGAAAAACCAGGTGAAGTTGGTCCTACAACTCAAATCAACGATTTGATCGCGAAAGGCAACCAAGTTGCTTACGTAGGTGACGTTGTTGGTACAGGTTCAAGCCGTAAATCAGCGACTAACTCTGTACTTTGGTTCTTCGGTGACGAACTTCCACACATTCCAAACAAAAAAGATGGCGGTGTGTGCTTAGGTGGTAAAATTGCTCCGATCTTCTTCAACACAATGGAAGATGCTGGTGCGTTACCTGTAGAAATCGATGTTTCTGACATGAACATGGGTGACGAAGTTACACTCAAGATCAACAAAGAAGCAGCGACAGTTACTGCATTCAAAAATGGCGCTCAAATCGCTGAATCAGAACTTAAAACACCTGTACTTTTAGATGAAGTACGTGCTGGTGGTCGTATTAACTTGATCATTGGTCGTGGTTTAACAGCTAAAGCACGTGAAGAGTTAGGTCTTCCTGCTTCTGACTTGTTCCGTCAACCAAAACAACCTGCTGACACTGGCAAAGGCTTCACTCAAGCTCAGAAGATGGTAGGTCGTGCATGTGGTCTTGCTGAAGGTCAAGGTATCCGTCCGGGTACTTACTGTGAACCTAAGATGACAACTGTTGGTTCTCAAGATACAACTGGTCCTATGACTCGTGATGAGTTAAAAGACTTAGCTTGCTTGGGCTTCTCAGCTGATTTAGTGATGCAGTCTTTCTGTCACACTGCTGCGTATCCAAAACCAGTAGACGTAACAACTCACCATACATTACCTGACTTCATCATGAACCGTGGTGGTGTATCTTTACGTCCAGGTGACGGGATTATCCACTCTTGGTTAAACCGTATGTTACTTCCAGATACAGTAGGTACTGGTGGTGACTCACATACTCGTTTCCCAATCGGTATTTCATTCCCAGCGGGTTCGGGTCTTGTAGCGTTTGCTGCTGCAACTGGCGTTATGCCACTTGATATGCCTGAATCTGTACTTGTTAAGTTCAAAGGTAAAATGCAGCCTGGTATCACTTTACGTGACCTTGTACATGCAATTCCTTACTACGCAATTCAAGCGGGTGACTTAACTGTAGAGAAGAAAGGTAAGAAAAACATCTTCTCTGGTCGTATCCTTGAGATCGACTTGTCAGAAATGGAAAATGACTTAACTGTTGAGCAAGCATTCGAACTTTCTGATGCATCTGCTGAACGCTCTGCTGCTGGTTGTTCAATCACACTTTCTGATGGCAAAGTTGCGGAATACCTACGTTCTAACATCACCATGTTGAAGTGGATGATCGCTGAAGGTTATGGCGATGCACGTACACTTGCACGTCGTGCTGAAAACATGCAGAAGTGGTTAGACAACCCAAGCTTGTTAAAAGCTGATGCTGATGCAGAATACTTAAAAGTTTACGAAATCGATCTTGCTGACATCAAAGAACCAATTCTTTGCTGCCCGAACGATCCAGATGATGCAAAACTTCTTTCTGACGTTCAAGGCGACAAAATCGATGAAGTATTCATCGGTTCTTGCATGACGAATATCGGTCACTTCCGTGCGGCTGGTCAATTGTTAGATAAAGTTCCAAGCGGTTCATTATCTACTCGTTTATGGTTGGCTCCACCAACTCGTATGGACGAGCATCAATTGATGGAAGAAGGTATGTACAACATCTACGGTCGTGCTGGTGCGCGTACTGAGATGCCGGGCTGTTCATTGTGTATGGGTAACCAAGCACGTGTAGCACCGAACACAACATGTGTATCGACTTCTACTCGTAACTTCCCGAACCGTTTAGGTCAAGGTGCAAACGTTTACTTAGCTTCTGCTGAGCTTGCGTCTGTAGCTGCGGTTCTTGGTAAATTACCAAGTCCAGCAGAATATCAACAGTACGCGTCGCAAATCGACAGCGCTTCTGCTGACATCTATAAATACTTGAACTTCGATCAAATGGGTGAATACACCAAAGAAGCTGATCAAGTCGACACTAAGAAAATCCAAGCTGCTCAGTTAACTTAATTTATTGATAATTAAGTTTTAATGAGTTAAAAATAAGGGCTGATCAATCAGCCCTTATTTTTTGAGTAATTAGAATGAAAAACTTTAATGATTTAAAAAAAGAATATTTAAGGATACTTGCTAAAGTAGATGAGTCATTTTTTAATACAGCACATGAATATAGTAAATTTAAAGAAGGACTGTCTGGTCTTTTCCTTGCTAGTGAACCAGATCTGTATTGGAGCGCTAAAAATAAAATTATGATAGTTGGAGCTGAAACAAGAGATTGGAATATTAAGTTAGATCAACAGTACACTCTCGAAAAATATATGCTCAGATCGATTGAAAAAAATAAAAGCTTTTTTCAAAAAATGATGTTAGAAGCTAGAACTAAAAAAATTACTTTTCATGATTTTACTCGGGCAGTCGCCGATAAATCTGGCTCAGAAGGATTAATTTACTGCAACTTATTTTGTTTTGCATGGAAAGAGAAAAGTCCAATAAAATCAAAATATTTTGATCAAATT
The DNA here is from genome assembly GCF_000368585.1 of Acinetobacter venetianus RAG-1 = CIP 110063. GTDB lineage: Bacteria > Pseudomonadota > Gammaproteobacteria > Pseudomonadales > Moraxellaceae > Acinetobacter > Acinetobacter venetianus. Next base: position 1,085,813 of record NZ_KB849558.1, on the reverse strand, counting down.
AAAAGTATTTCATTTGATCTGTTAAAGGCACAAATTGATTACTTTGAACCGAGTGTTATCATATTTGCGAATGGTAGTCAGAATACTGTTTATAGAAGAGAGTTATTTGATCCTAAATTCTATTCAGAAGGCAAAGACTATAGTGAAGAAAACATAGACAAAAACCAACTTTATAAATTTATTTATGATGGTAAATACTTATGTTACAGAATACAGCATCCTTCAACAATTAGAGGAAAAAGAGCAGCCTTTGCTGCGCGAAAAAAATTAATATCGTTACTTCCTGAAGTATAAATCGTATTTTTAGTTATACGGGCATTTCAATTGTAGTGAATACCCGTGTAAATCAAATCACCAATAACCCAACACTTTCCACCAAAGTCCGCCAATCACCACGAAGATGATGATATTAACGACACTCATAAGAAAACCAGCTTTCCACCATTCACCGAGTGTGGTGTAACCCGAACCGAACACTACGGGCGATGTACCTGTCGCGTAATGTGTTAAGGTCATCATGATGCTTGACGCTGCTGCCATCATTAAGGCAAATAACATCGGTGGCGCACCTAGTGCAAGTCCTGCCGTATAAAATGCAGCAAACATGGCGGTGATATGTGCCGTGGTACTGGCAAACATATAGTGGGCATATAGATAGGCGAGCATTAACAATAAACAGGCAGGCATCCAACTTAGCCCCAATGAGCCGATACTACTTTCAAGTAAACCCGAAAACCAAGTAATCAAACCGAGTTTATTTAAATAAGTCGCCATCATCACCAAAGCAGCGAACCAAGTAATCGTATCCCATGCGCTTTTTTGCGTCAGAATATCACCCCAAGTCAAAACACCTGTAAGCAGTAATAAAGCTAAACCGATGAAAGCAGTTGCTGTTGGATCAACAGCCCAAGCTGAACCCAATATCATTGCAGGAATACCTGCCCATAACAGCAACAAGATTCCAAAAACACCAAGCATAATGATTTCATCTTTACTCACTGCACCCATTTCTTTGAGTTTAGTTTTCGCAAATTGAGCAGCATTGGGTGTTTCTTTGACTTCAGGTGGATACATCCAATACATAATCAAAGGCATGATAATTAAAGCAATCAGACCCGGAACTAACATTGCGATTGCCCATGTGCCCCAACTTAATGAAATTTCACTATTTGTCGCTTTAGCAACAAGATCAACCACCAATGGGTTTGGGGCGGTTGCAGTTATAAACATTGCTGAGGTAATCGGATTGGCTTGATAATTGACGAGAGATAAAAATTTCCCCATACGACCCTCAGTGCCTTTGGCTGGATCAGAGTCATAACTGGTAGAAATTGCACGTACAATTGGATGGATAATTCCTCCACCGCGTGCTGTATTACTTGGCGTTACAGGAGCAAGGATTAGTTCAGACAGTACCATACTGTATCCGATACCGATGGTTTTTTTACCCCACACAGCGATAAATAAATAACCTAAACGTGCACCAAGACCAGTTTTCTGCAAGCCTTTTGAGATCATGATTGAAATACCAATCAACCAGATCAATGGATTTGCAAAGCTACTCAACGCATCTTTTATTGCGCCAGATGGGCTATCATTTGTTACACCAGTGACGGCAACTAAGGTAATTGCAATGATTGCAATCGCACCAATCGGCATGGCTTTTCCGATAATGGCAGCAATCACACCAACAAACATTGCCAATAAATGCCAAGCATTTGGATCAACACCAGCTGGTATAGGAATGGCAAACCAAATAATCAATGTAAGAAATAAAGAAATGAGTGTAGGGATAGCTTTGAATCCCATTTGATTTCCCCTTATTGTCATGGGTTTAATAAAATTTATAGTTCTTTATGAAAGTATCGTTAAAGAAGCAATCGTTAAGTTTCTATTATCAAAGCATTAGCTAGATTGATTCAAACAGAGTTTTGTTTATAGAGCGTTATAGATCAATCAATGCATAAATCACTTATCAAACAACCAAGCAACGTGTTACATTTTTAAAAGCTTGAGATAACTATAAGTAGGATATGACTAATTTTTCGTTACAACGATTACGCCTTTTTGTTTATAACAATTTGCACAATGATGACTATCAAACCACTTTTAGTCGATGTGTGAACTATTTCCTTATTTTTCTGATCGTTGGAAATGTCGCTGCGGTTATATTGGAGTCGATCACAGAAGTCTATATTGCTTATAGAAACTATTTTGATTTGTTTGAGATTACCTCGATCGTGATCTTTTCTGCTGAGTATTTCTTGCGATTTTGGAGCGTAGCGGAAAATGATCCTACGGATTCGGCATGGAGCCAACGCTGGAAATGGGCAAAAAGTGGTGGAGCAATTATTGATTTAATTGCTATTTTACCTGCTTACTTTAACTTCTTTGTACATATCGACTTACGCGTATTACGTATCCTCCGATTATTGAGACTCCTGAAACTCACGCGTTATTTTGTTTCTTTGCAAATCTTACTCAGAGTCATAAAACGTGAAAAAGGCTCGTTTCAGGCAGTTATTTTCATTCTTGTGATTATGATCGTTATGGCTGCATCTGGAATTTATGTTGTCGAAAATAAAGCTCAGCCTGAAGCGTTTAGCTCTATTCCAAAAGCCATGTGGTGGGCGGTTGTTACCTTAACAACGGTAGGCTATGGAGATGTAACACCTGTTACCAGTATGGGTAAGTTTCTCGGTGCTTTGATCACTATTCTCGGGGTTGGTATAGCGGCATTGCCAGCAGGTATTTTGGCTTCTGGTTTGGCAAATGAGTTGAATCAAAGAAATCAGAAATTAGAACAAGAATTTAGGGAGCTTTTACAAGCACAGGGGAATAAGGTATTACATAATCAAGCTGAGCTTGAAAAACTAAGGCAGCGTGTAGGTTTACCTAAAGAGCAAATGCACGAGATTATTGTACAACTCATGCGTGAACATTTGCTTGAAGAGCAAGACAAAAAACAGGGAAAGAAACATTACTGTCCTTATTGCGGTGAAAATCTTGCTGAATAATTCAAAGATTTATCATAGAAATTTAGATCAGAATTAAGCTTAAAACTCTTAATCATTTTTATAGTTTATCAAGTTAAAAATAGGCATTGTAGATGCTTAGAGCTTTTTATATTCAAAATAAAAGCTTTGAAAATTAAGTTTTACTTAATAGAAATTAAGATCCATTTAAAAAAGTTAACAATAATCTTTATCATTTGTGATAGTTTCTTATTAACTATCTTTTTTTAAGCTTATTTTAAGTTTACGCATCCTATGAAGTTCTCCCAACATGATTAAGCGGCGTTACCTGATTTTATTATTGCTTCCACTGGCATTTATTTCTTTATTTGTCGGTGTGGGAGAGATGAGTCTTGCTGGTCTTTGGACTGGCAATCCTCAAGAGTGGCAGTTGTTTTGGACCAGTCGTTTACCCCGTTTGATGGCGATTATTGTGGCGGGTGCAGGTCTAAGTGTCTGTGGTTTGATTATGCAGTCGCTAAGTCGTAACCGCTTTGTCTCACCAACCACCGCAGGTTTATATGACTGTGCACGTTTAGGTGTACTGGTTTCGATTATTTTACTGCCAAGTGCTTCAATCTTTATTAAAACTGGTTTTGCGATTGTCGTAACGCTCATTGGTGCGATGGCCTTTATGAGTATTCTGGCGACTTTAAAGCATCGTGATACCGTTTTTGTTCCACTGGTGGGGATGATTTTTGGCAGTATCATTTCTGCATTTACCACCTTTATTGCGCTGCAACTGGATTTATTGCAGAACTTGGCAGGTTGGTTGCAAGGGGACTTTTCCACCATTTTAAATGGTCAATATGAGCTGATCTATCTCAGTGTGCCCGTTCTGATTCTGATTTATATCTTTGCCAATCGTTTTGTTTTGGCTGGATTGGGACAGGATTTTGCGACGAATCTTGGACTGAATTATAAGCAGACCCTTTTTATTGGCCTACTACTGGTTTCGGTCATTACGGGTGTGGTGATTGTCACTGTGGGTGCGATTCCATTTCTTGGATTGATTGTACCGAATCTGGTGAGTCTATATCTGGGCGACAATATCCGTAGAACGCTTTCGCATACAGCATTGTTAGGTGCTTTGCTGGTTCTGATTTGTGATGTATTTGGTAGGGTGGTGATTTTCCCTTATGAAGTCTCTGTGAGTCTGATTATGGGTGTGGTGGGAAGCGTGATTTTCCTGTGGTTGCTACTCAGGAGATATCGTTATGCCTCATAAAACCAAGTTGATTGTTTTGACTGTATTGGTGCTTGCAACGATTGCACTGTACCTTGGCTGGAATTTAGGCGTGGCATGGCAATATGCCTTGAATCTACGTTTAAAAACAGTTGCTGCCATTATCGTGGCGGGTGTGGCGGTCGGTGTTTCGACTTTGGTTTTCCATACTATTGTGAATAATCGGGTAGTGACACCACAGGCGCTAGGATTAGATAAGTTATATGAACTTTCCAAGACTGCGATTATCTATTTCTTTGGTGCCGGTACGTTATTGTCATTGAACTTTGTCACCGATTATCTGATCAGTTTGCTGTTAATGGTGACCTTTGCCTTGCTGCTATATCGGCTTATTTTCCAGAAAGTCGCACAGCAAAATATCTATTTCCTCCTGCTTGTTGGTCTGATCTGCTCGACTTTATTCGACAACATGACCACATTCTTTCAGGTTTTACTGGATCCCGATGAATTTCAGATAGCGGCTTATGCTGGTTTTGCCAGTTTTAATGTCGTGAAAATGGAAACGGTGGGGCTGTCCTTGCTGACCATTGTACCGATTTTATTTTATAGCCTGAAGCACTATCACAAGCTCGATGTGATGGCATTGGGACGAGATCATGCGCTGAATTTAGGGCTGGATTATGACATGACTAGCCGCTTGTTGTTGATTCTGGTGGTATTGGCACTGGCTTCTGCAACAGCGTTAGCTGGCCCAATGATGTTCCTCGGTTTATTGGTACTCAACATCACTCTGGAACTGTTCAAGACCCATCAACATCATATCTTGCTGCTTGGCATTATTTTGGTCAGCATTCTTTGTCTAATGCTTGGGCAGTTCATGGTTCTGCATGTACTGAATTTCAAAACAACGCTCAGTGTGATTATTAATTTTGTCGGTGGAATTTATTTCTTCTGGATATTATTAAAGGAAAATAAAAAGTGGCAATAGAGCTTAAGAATTTAAGTAAAAGCTATCAACAGCGACGTGTGGTAAATGCGCTTTCCCTGACGATTGCCAAAGGACAGTTTACGGCGTTTATTGGTCCAAACGGTGCAGGTAAAAGTACTGTACTTTCGATGATGAGTCGCTTAATTGAAGCAGATCAAGGTCAAGTTTTGCTGGATGGGCAAGATCTGCAACAGATGAAAAGTGCTGACATTGCCAAAAAACTGGCGATTTTAAAACAGTCTAACCATACCGAGTTACGCCTTAGTATTGAAGATCTGGTTGCTTTCGGACGTTTCCCATATTCACAAGGTCGCCTAACGCAGGAAGACCGTGAGGTGATTGATCGCTCAATTGCCTATATGGATCTGGAAGCCTTAAGACACCGACAAATCAGCGAATTGTCGGGTGGGCAGCGACAACGCGCTTATATCGCCATGATTCTGGCACAGGACACCGAATATATCTTGCTCGATGAACCCTTAAATAATCTGGATATGAAGCATTCTTCCCAGATTATGCGGGTCTTGAAAGATTTGGCTGAGAATCATGGAAAATCAATCATTGTGGTGATTCACGATATTAATTTTGCTTCTGTTTATGCCGATCACATCATTGCCATGAAAGAAGGTGAATTGGTGTATCAAGGGCATCCACAACAGTTGATGGATGAACATATTCTGCAAGATATTTTTGATTTCCATATTCCGATCCAGCAGGTTCAGCAACATAAATTAGGTTTGTATTTTATTAGTTAGGAGTTTGTTATGCGTTTCAAAAAAACATTGCCAGTCATGATGCTGAGTGTGGCATTGGCTGCATGTGGCAATTCCAACACACCTTCGGCAAATCAGAACAGTCATACTGCTGCTACACATGAAACCTTAAACTTTAACAGCAAGGCAGGGCAAATTACCATTCCAGCGAATTTATCGCGTATTGCTGTACTCGATACTAGTGCTTTAAATACCATTCATGCTTTGGGCGCGGACGATAAAGTGGTTGCTTTGCCAAAAGGAACACTGTTGCCGAAAGTCTTGCAAAATTTCAGTGAAGGTAAATATCTGGATGTAGGGACAGTGAAAGAACCGAATCTGGAAAAAATTGCAGCCAGTCAGCCTGAGCTGATCTTGATGAGTGGCCGAATGGAAAATCTGGTGGGGCAAATCAAGCAGATTGCGCCAACTTACTTTGTCGATGTGGATTACAACGATCAGTTCAATTCTTTTAAACAGCAAACCTTGAATATTGCTGAAATGGTGGGCAAGAAGTCTGAGGCTGAGCAGCAATTACAAAGCTTGGAAAAAGATATTGCTACATTAAAAGACAAGACTAAAGGTAAAACGGCTTTGGTGATTCTGGTGAATAACAGCAAGATTGCTGCCTATGGCCCAGGTTCACGTTTTGGTAATATTCACGACCTGTATGGATTTACACCAGCAGATCCTTCAATCAAGGTGGGATTGCATGGTATGTCGGTATCGCATGAGTTTATTGCCCAGAAAAATCCAGATTATCTGTTTGTCATTGATCGTGGTGCAGCAATTACTGAAAATCAGGAAGGTGCAAAGCGCGTATTGAATAACAAGATTATTAATGAGTCCAAAGCTGCGAAAAACGGCAATATTGTCTATCTCGATTCGAGTAACTGGTATTTAATGAATAATGGCTTGGATGGGATGAAGACGATGCTTAAAGAAGTTGCAGATGCAGTAAAATAAAGCTTAATTCGCCGATTTTATAACAAAAACCCGCAGGACTTTCCACGGGTTTTTTATATGATGTCATGAGTAAATGAATCAATACTTTTTATAAAATGATGCGAATTTCTTTATTAGGTTTGGGAACAACGATTATAGCTATTGTTTTGATTCTTTCTGGGATTAAGCCATATGATCGAATGACGTGGTTGATGGAAGTGATACCAGTCTTGATTGTGATGCCTGTGTTATTTATGAGCTTTAAAAAGTTTCCTTTGACGAACTTGCTATATAGTCTAATTTTTTTGCATGCAATTGTTCTTATTGTTGGCGGTGCTTATACCTATGCACGCGTGCCTTTGGGCTTTGAAATTGCAGACTGGTTTAATTTAGATCGTAATCCTTACGATAAAATAGGGCATTTCATGCAAGGTTTTGTTCCAGCAGTAGTTGCTCGTGAAATATTGATTCGAAATCATATTTTAGCCAAAGGCAAAATACTGAGTTTTATTGTGATTTGTATTGTACTCGCGATAAGTGCAACGTATGAGTTGATCGAGTGGGCCGCAGCATTGTTGTTGGGACAGGGAGCAGAAGAATTCCTCGGAACTCAAGGTTATGAGTGGGATACACAGTCTGATATGTTTTTTGCATTAATTGGCGGTAGTACCGCGTTGCTATTTTTATCGAAATGGCATGATCAACAGATTGAGAAATTAAGAGGCAGTCTCTAAATTTTGATTTTATTGAATAATCTTTTATAAAAACACAAGGAAAGATTGTGTGATGTTTTTGAATCTGTAGCTATGATGCTACAGATTCTTTCTTTGTATATTTTGCGACAGCTAGAGCGATTAATAAAATAACTAATCCACCAAGACTTAAAACAAAACCCACCCAAATTGGTGCGAGCCAACCCATATTATGACTAAGCACCCAGCCACCTAGGAATGCACCAAGTGCGTTGGCTAAGTTGAATGCAGAATGATTCAGTGAGGCCGCTAGTGTTTGTGCATCGCCAGCAATATCCATAAGATAGGTTTGTAAAGCACCACCAAGACCAATCACTGTAAAGCCTATCAGGAATAAAGCCAATATTGCTGAATATAGGTTTGACATCATAAAGCTGGCAAATACGAATGCGAGTGCTGAACTAATCAAAATTCCAATCATGGTTTTAAACAAGTCTTTATCCGCTAACCATCCAGCCACAAGTCCTCCAAATACCATACCTGTTCCCCAAATGGCTAATGCGATAGGAACGATTGAGATATTTGCTTCTGTGTATTCAGTCAGAATAGGAGATACATAACTATAAACTGAGAACATACCGCCAAAACCAACTGCACCTACAGCAAGTGCCAACCACATATTGATATTTTTGAGTCCAGCAACTTCAGCACGGATACTTGCGGTTTTCTGTAGTGGAATGTTCGGTACAAATAGACTTACCCCAATCAGGGTGATGAAGGCAATAATTGCGGAAAACTCAAAACCCGCTTTCCATCCGAACTGCTGACCCAACCACGTTGCAATAGGTACACCAATCACATTGGCGATTGTTAGACCCATCATCACTTGTGCAATCGCAGTTGCACGACGTTGTTTACCTGCAAGCTCAGCTGCAACCAATGCTGCAACTCCAAAATAAGCACCATGAGGAAAACCTGCGATAAAACGAGAAACTAACATTGTCTCTGGAGTTGTCGCAAAAGCTGTAGCAGCATTCGCCAAGCCATAGAACAGCATTAAGCTAAGTAATAACGTTTTTCGAGGAACTTTCGCGCCTAAGATTGCAATAATCGGTGCACCAACCATCACACCTAAAGCATAAGCGCTAATGAAATAGCCAGCGTGGGGAACACTCACATTCAGATCACTTGCGATTTCTTGAATCAATCCCATTGCCACAAACTCGGTCGTTCCAATGCAAAAACTACCGACCGCAAGAGAAAAAATAACGAGAAATAATGAATAGTGTTTAGGTTGAGAGGAGAGTGTAGGAGAGCTTAGAGAGGACATAATGACTCTAAAATAATAAACCGAGCATATTATATTCGAGCTAACAAAATAAAAGTGAAAAGGAACGTAATTTTTAACAGTGGAATAAATTAAAGAATGAATCATTTAAATATAATGATAATTATTTGCATTTGTGTATAATAATGCTGAATTAAATGCGATCAAATTTATATGTTTTTAGGGTGGAGATGATTTATGAGAACTTTATTGGCTAGTTCATTACTGATGCTTTCAGTTTCTAGTTTTGCACATGAACCTTATGTTGCACCATTGGTCTATAATACTTCACAAACGCAGGTTGCGGTTGTTTCAGGTTATGCAGAAGAGGCATTGAATAGTGAATATGCACTGAAAGATGCAAAGTTTGAAATTATAAGTCCTAATAACAACAAGAATTTGATTGAACCTGAATCTAAATTAGGCTCTACAACGGTATTTGATCTTAAGCTTCCAGAGTCAGGGACTTATACGGTTAAAACAAGCACGACTTATCCATTGAAATACGTTCAAGATCAAAAAGAATGGAAAATGTTTTTTGACATGCCTGCGGATCAAGCGCCTAAAAAAGCTGAGCGTGATTATGTAATCCCTGCGGATTTAAAAGCGAAGAAATATACGCCAACCGAAGTGAAGCGTGAATGGACATTATTCACTTATGTATCAAAAGAAAAAAATACCCCAATTCAAGCAATGTTAGCACCTATTCAAGTTGAGTTTTTGACGCATCCAAATGAATTAAAGGCTAATCAAGCGGTAAAAATTAAGGTTTCAAAAGACAATCAAGCATTAGCAAATGCCAATGTTGTGATTCGAGCTAAAGGTGCTACAGATGAGCAAGCTAAGAATTTGAAAACTTTAATAGATGGAACAGCAGAGCTTATTTTTCCAAAAGCAACGGAGTATTTAGTTGAAGTCAGTGAGACTGTAGATTCTAAGAAAAAGCCGAGTAATCAGTTTTATACCATCATTAGTTTGTCTGTAAATTAAAATAAAAAGGCTGATCTTCGCGATCAGCCTTTTTAGGGTATTTGGCTGATGATTGAGTATTATTTACTGGAAGTATTTTGATCTTCATCCATTGCATTACTATAAAATTTCACACCTAATTGAATTCGATCACGTCCGTTACTCATACGCCAGCGATTGGTATCCCTAAGCGAATAGACACAGCCACAGTATTCTTGTTGATAAAATTCTTCTCGTTTGCTGATCTCCAACATGCGTACAGCGCCGCCATGCTTGCGCCAGTTATAATCCCAATATTGAATATCCGGATAATGAGCAGCGGCACGAAGTCCACAATCATTGATTTGCTGCATATTCTTCCAGCGAGAAATGCCTAAAGAACTACTAATTAAACTAAATCCATGTTCATGTGCGTAGAGCGCTGTTCTCTCAAAACGCATGTCGAAACACATGGTACAGCGAATGCCTTTTTCAGGTTCATTCTCCATTCCTTTGGCTCGAGCAAACCAGTTATCGGTATCGTAATCACAATCGATAAAAGGGATATTATGCTTTTCGGCAAAACGGATATTTTCTTCTTTACGAATCAAATATTCTTTGACTGGGTGAATATTAGGATTATAGAAAAAGATAGAGAAATCGATACCAGACTCTATCAGTGTTTCCATGACTTCGCCTGAACATGGGGCACAGCATGAATGCAACAGCAATTTGTTATGACCTTTCGGTAAGCTGAGTTTTTGGCGTTCAAGCGTCTTTTGGCTTTGACGTGTCATGGTTTTATAAGGTCTACAGAAATCCAGCTGATAGTTTAAAAGTTTTAATAAATGATAGGGCTTGGATTGAATGAAATGTTTTCAGTTCAAACTGAAATTTTTTAACTGCCGATACTTGCTGCGTACTTAGCCGTCCTATCGTTTAGTATTCTCAATTTTGTGATGATTGAATAGGTGATATTTCAAATAATTAAATTTCATTTAATAAAATAACAATTAAATAGAATTCATGTTGAGACTATCTCATTAATGCTATGTTAAGATGAAAACAATTCAATTAATAAATTAAAGGGCAGCAGCTTATCCTTTCTATCTGTGCATTGACTAGATTTAGATTAAAGGAAAGTTGTTGTTTTTCTGGTTATTATTCATGTTAGAACTTCGTCATTTAAAAACGCTTCTTGCTTTAAGAGAGCATGGTTCATTGGTCGCTGCGGCAGCAGATTTATGTCTCACACCTTCAGCAATTTCACATCAATTAAAAGAACTTGATCATTGGTATGGCGTTGAGGTAGTCAACCGCCGTAGTCGTCCTGTGGCTTTCTCTAATGTGGGGCAACGACTGCTTAAACTGGCGGATGATGTATTGCCGCAAGTTCAAATTGCGCAAACAGATATTACTCGTATTGTGCATGGTCAAACTGGACGTATCATTTTTTCATCTGAATGCCATAGTTGCTTTGATTGGTTAATGCCTTTGCTTAATCAATATCGTCAACAATATCCTGATGTTGACCTAGATTTTGCAGCAGGTTTTGAATCAAATCCACATGAATTATTACAGAATGCAGAGTTTGATTTACTTATTACCGCTGATCCAATTGCTTTGAAAGGGATTGAATATTTTCCAATTTTTGAATATGAATCGCGTTTAGTATTATCAACTACGCATCCATTAGTGCGTGCTGAAAAAGTTTCGATACAAGATTTGGCAGAAGAAACATTGATTACCTATCCTGTCGATAAGCATCGTTTGGATATCATGGCGCATTTATTTATTCCTGCAAATATTCATCCAAAGCATATTCGGACGACTGATTTGACTCAAATGCTGATTCAATTGGTTGCAAGTGGACGAGGTATAGCGGCTTTACCTGATTGGGTTGTCAATGAATATGAACAAAAAGGATGGGTGGTCAGTCGCCGTTTAGACTGTGTATCGCCAAAAGGTTTAAGACGTACACTGTATGCGGGCTATCGTACAGAAGACACAGAAAAGAGCTATTTTGAGGGCTTTTTAAAGCAGTTGGAAAAGTTCTCACAAAAGCGTGCAGTTTATTATGAACGCTGATCGTGCTTAAACTAAGACTTACCAATCAAAACCGATAATATTCCTGCTGCGATGAGAGGGCCAACTGGAACTCCTCGTAGTAGGGCAACGCCTGCAACAGTCCCGATTAATAAACCCGCGACGACATCTGGTTGATTGCTCATGAGCTTCACTCCACGGCCACCCAACCATGCCACTAATAGTCCGACAGCGATCGCGAGAAGTGATTTCCAGCTTACAAAAGATTTTAGAATACTTTCACCGCTTAGTTTGCCACTTGCGATTGGCGATAGTACACCAATGGTCAAAATGATGATGCCGACATTAAGCCCATGTTGCTGTATAAGAGGGAAAAACTGATCAAGAGGTGTAAGTTTCACGAGAATCAAAACACCAGCAGCCACAGTCACGGCTGTATTATGACTAAAGATTCCACAGCCTAAAAGAATCAACAATACAAGTAAGTTAACGTCAAATTGTGAAAACATAGCGGAAGAAATTAAAACAAAGTTGAATTGTATTGTAATTCTCAACTCGATGCAGATAAATTTGGCGAATTTTTACATTGAAAAATATGTTTTGATGAAGTTGGTTTTATCTAGCGTATCTGCAATTACTTAAAAGATTCCTGAGTACAAATCTGATCAAACCCCAATGCCAGATCGGCAAGTGTCGTTGCCTTGAGTTGGGTAAGTAAGATCGTTTGCGCTTGATTCATTGCATCATCTAAAGCTGCATTTACGACTCTTTCAACAGCACAATCTGGATTAACTCTTTCATTGCCCATTGCAAAAATAGTTGGTTCACCAACCGCATTATAAATATCAAAAAGCGTAATTTTACTGAGGTCTTCAACCAATGACCAACCGCCTTTAGGACCTTTTTCAGAATGAATAAAGCCTGCTTTTTTCAAGCCAGCCATAGTTCTTCGAATCACCACTGGATTGGTAGATAGCATTTGCGCTATTTCATCAGAAGTGTAAGTTTTGTTATTTCTAGCCATGTGTAAAAGCACATGTAGCATCCGTGAAAGCTTGCTGTCAGTTCGCATGAGGTAGGATTGTAAAAGTAGGAGTTGTCTTAATGTAACATCAAAAGTTGCAAAATAAAAAGAATAGTATTACCGTAACTTTAAAAGTTACTTATTGGTGTGATTATGATTCATGATGTAGCAATTATTGGTGGAAGCTATGCGGGTTTAGCAGCTGCATTACCTTTGGCTAGAGCGAGACGAAATGTTGTCATTATCGATGCAGGAGAAAGGAGGAATCGTTTTGCTGAATTTTCTCATGGTTTTTTGACTCAAGATGGTACGTCTGCAAGTGAAATTGCGCATATTGGCAAACAGCAATTAATGAAATATGAAACTGTGAATTGGCAGCAAGGCAAAGTAAAGCGAGTTGAAACGAAAGATGGGCATTTCCATGTTTGTATTGATGGCGTTCAATCCTTAACAGCAAAACGTTTGATCATAGCCACAGGTATAAAAGATCAATTACCCGAAATTAAGGGAGTTTCAGAGCGATGGGGAACCAGTATTTTTCATTGTCCATATTGTCATGGTTATGAGTTAAATAAAGGCAATATTGGAATCATTGCCTCATCAGAACATTCTATCCATATGTCGATGATGTTGATTGATTGGGGGAGTGTCACTTTATTCTTAAATAATCAAGGTATCGATATAGAAACAGAACAAGCACTGCAAGCTCGAAATATCAAGATTGAAAAAAGAAGGATTAAAGAGATTAATGGTGAATGCAATATTGTTTTAGAAGATGATAGCTCGGTTGCTTTAGATGGGGCGTTTGTGAGTACACGATGTCTAATTAATCAAGAGTGGATTGTTCATCTAGGATGTGAGTTAGAACAGAACTCTATGGGTGAAATGATTAAAACCAATACATTGAAAGAAACTTCAGTTACTGGTGTTTTTGCTTGTGGAGATGTTGCGCGTTTAGGTGGTTCTGTTTCATTGGCTGTAGGAGATGGAACAATGGCGGGCGTAGCAGCACATCGATCACTCTTGTTTTAAATGACAAGGTCACTTCTATATTGAGTTTAGAAATGACCTTGATCTAAAACTAAGCCAGTTTTCGGAAAGTTTCATATTGATAAGTTGCAATTTGCTCATCCCAAAATTGCTGCCATAAATCACAGTATTCCAAACAGATTTGACGAATTGCTGCGTAATCTGATTCGACGCATGCTTGAGCGAGTACAAACCATAAATCATCTTCATGATCATCATCTGCAGCTTCAGCAGTTGCATCATGTGATACGCCGTGTACATAGTAGTAACCACCATCAACATCAAAACCAACTGCTTTGGTTGCTTGGCGTAAAGCTGGGCTAAATAAAATAACTTCTTCTTCTGCTACAGCAAGTAGAGCCGAAACAGCTTGGTAACGATCAAATGAACGTTCTAAATAGTTTCGAACTTGTTGTGCAATAATTGATGGTTGGTAATTATTACGCTCAGATTGCGATAATTCAAAATCATCAAGCACATCTTCAAACAATGGATAGTGCGCATATTGAGGATTACCAGAGTAATAGCCATCTTTATCAACTGCAGGACGGAAACCGAATTCATCCAGAATGTTAAGATTTAATAAAAAGCGAGGATACATCTTCGAACCCGATAAAAGACGTGGTTCGAGTTGCTTGGTTTGAAATTGTGCCATCAATAAAGCATCTGTGAACACTTGGACAATAGCATGTCGATATTCTAGATGGATATGTTTTAAGGTTTCTTTATCGATCAAACCATCATTTAATAGCTGGATTGCAGGGTGTTTTGAAACAGGATGATTTGAAATTTCTGCGCGTAATTCTTTCAGAAAATTCAGGTTCTTATTCCATAAGGTTTCAGAAATACTATTTTTCATTCCGTCTATAGCTTTCTGTCTAGGGTTGTCAAAATCTTCGAATTTTTTTGGCATAGTCTTCTACTCAATGAATTAATATTATTGCTTTTTCCAATTATATAGTTTCGATTTGCTTTGGTTGCTTATGAATATAACTATTAGATCAACCAAATACCTTTTTATTGGATAATTTAAATATAAAATGATTTTTTTGTGAAATCAATTTATTAAACAATCTGAAAAATTAAAATAAACTTTGTAGATTTAATCTATTTTTAAGAAAAGGTGAGGTAGTTCACTTAATATTTTAATTTTTTAAGAATCGAAAGATTTTTTTACAAATTAGCTTGTTTGTGTGTGACTTTTTGCTTAATTTATATAGATGTAGATAAGGTATTTTTAGCTATTTTCTGTAATACTCATAAAATAATATGAAGGAACATGGTTGCCAGAATTATCCAGCTTTAACCGTGTCTAAATAATACATTAAGTTGTTTTTAAAATTCTAAAAGGATAATAACATGTCAAAAAAAGAAGATATTATTGAAACGGCTCTTAATCTCTTTAATCGCCATAACTATAGCTCGGTTGGGGTTGATCGAATCATTAGCGAGTCAGGTGTAGCAAAGATGACTTTTTACAAGTATTTCCCTTCAAAGGAAAGCTTGATAGAAGAGTGCTTATCACGTCGTAATAAAAGCATCCAAGCTGCAATTGAGTATGAAGTAAGTTTACAAAAAGAAGATGATTATCTTGGCAAAATTAAGGCAGTCTATTTTTGGCATTTAGCATGGTTTAACTCAGATGACTTCCATGGGTGTATGTTTCAAAAAGCATCTTTAGAAATATTACAAACCTATCCCTCTATTATCAAACCGATCGTTGAATATAGAGAGTGGTTAATGGGTTTGGTTGAAGGTTTATTTGAAAAGGCAAAGGTCTATCAACCTCATGTATTAACATCGATGTATATTAACATTTTGGATGGGATGACTGCATATGCAAAAGTGAATAAAGATCATCATCAAATTGAAGAGTGTTGGTATTATATTGAGCGATTAATATCACTCGATGCTGCTTAATTATTAAGTTCACACTTAATAATATATTAAAGCTTTTTAAATTTTAATGTTTATTTAAGTGGTTATGAAGTTTTAATTAATAAATAAAAACCGAGGTATAAACCTCGGTTTTTTTATGATAGGTATTATTTTTCAACGAATGCGCGTTCGATTACATAATCACCCATTACACCCATACGTGGTGATTCTACTAAACCATGTTGATCTAATAGTGCTGCAACGTCTTTCAAGAAAGCAGGGCTACCGCAAAGCATCGCACGGTCAGTTTCACGATTGAAACGCGGTAAACCGATTTTTTCAAAAAGTTCACCAGACTCAATAGCTGTCGTTACACGACCTTGAGTATGGAATGGTTCACGAGTAACTGTTGGGTAATAGACTAATTTATCTTTGATACCTAACTCTTGGAAGAATTCATGGTTAGGAAGCTCATTTAGAATTAAGTCTTGGTATGCGAGTTCAGAAACGTAGCGAGTACCGTGTACCATGATTACTTTTTCAAATTTTTCGTAAGTTTCTGGATCACGAAGTAAAGCTAAGAAAGGCGCAAGCCCAGTTCCAGAAGATAAAAGGTATAAATTCTTACCTGGTAATAAATCATCGTGTACTAAAGTACCTGTAGGTTTTTTAGAAATAAGAATTTCGTCGCCTACTTGAACTTTTTGTAAAATAGAAGTTAAAGGACCGTCTTGTACTTTAATAGAGAAGAATTCTAGTTCTTCTTCATAATTCGCACTCGCGATCGAATAAGCACGCATTAAAGGCTTACCATTCACTTCAAGTCCGATCATCACAAACTGACCATTTTTAAAACGTAAGCTTGCGTCGCGTGTAGTTTTAAAACTGAAAAGTGTGTCATTCCAGTGGTGAACATCAGTAATGCGTTCAACGTTAAAAGCAGCCATTAAAGGTCTCGATCACAGTTAAAAGAAACAGATTGCTATTCTAATCTAAAAACATTCTCGATAAACTGAATATATTTAATTGTGTTTATCAGAAAAAGTGATGATTAACTCTGTTGTTATGCCGATCATTGGGTATATGCATTCACCTTATCGTGAGAAATTTGGCATACCGAGACAGCCCAACTTAGTCCAAGTCGAGTCCTACATCGATATGATTGAGCCATACAATGATATTTTAGCTTTCGAGGGGATCGAAGAGTTTAGTCATTTATGGTTACTGTGGCAGTTCCATGAAAATAAAAATAATGATAACTCTTTGAATCAAATGTCTAAATTTCGTCCTCAAGTACGACCACCACGGCTTGGCGGGAATCAAAAAATAGGTGTTTTTGCAACGCGAAGCATGTATCGACCTTCGCCAATAGGTTTATCTGTTGTGCGATTTTTGCGTGTTGAAAAGCAAGGAAAGACACTTCGGCTGTATGTAACTGGAAGTGATTTATTAAACGGCACGCCTATTTTAGATATCAAACCTTATATTCAATATTCTGATGCAATTGCAGATGCCGTGAGCGGATACGCACAAGATGTGCCTAAACGTAAAAACATTGTTTGGTCAGAATCAGCTCAAATACAGCAATTTGATTTGATAAAAGCTGATGCTTCAATCAAAAAAAAGCTAGAAGAACTGGTTGAAGTTTTATCTTTAGATCCGCGCCCTGCATATCATGACGACGAAGAGCGAGTATATAAGATGAAATTTTCAGAGTGGGATGTAAACTTTAAAATTGTAGATGACCGAATCCTTATTTTAAGCCTTTAATATCGAAGACTTAAATTTCAAACCACAATAGGATAGCCAAAATACCCATATGTACAATTTGTGCTGGAACAAATGCCAGTGCATAACGGTAGCCACCAGTTAGGCCAGCATTGATGCTTTTAGAAATAGAATGTGCTAGTAAGCCAACCATTAAGGCGATCAATAAAGGCATTGATTGAGCTGTCCCTGGTTCACCTTGTACCACAATTGCAGCGATCGCAGCATGTATTTCGAATAGGGATGCGATCACTGTACCTAGTATAAGTCCTGTGCTCCCTAACCATAGGTTAAGTGCATAAATTGCAACTTGGATACCTGATAACGCAAGTGTGATAATCACAGCATTTTTAAAACTAAACATTTTTGAGTCTGTATCAATCACGTGATCTATCGTGTCAGATCGGCGCATCAGATACCAAGACCAAATGAACAATATAACAATTGCGATCAAAGTCGGTAAGAAAATGAGTTTTAACCATGCAAAACTGATACTTGCAACAATGATTAACATTTGAATGAGTGTTGAAATACAAGACATTAGTGCTGCACCAGCATTAACAATTGGATCAGCATTTTTATTGCGTACTTCCATGCCTAAATTGGCGACTGTTGCGGTACTTGAGACAAAGCCAGAGGCTAAAGATGAAAGTGCCAATGCGTTTTTTGAAGAAAGTAATCTTTTGGCAATATGTGCTAAAGCTTGAACAAAAAGAATAAGGCTCAGTAATTTTAGGATCGTATATGGATTTAATACAGGACCCCAAAAAGCTTGATCAGGAACGAGTGGTAATCCAATTAAAACTAAAGAAAGAAGTAATACACCATCGCGTAGTTCATTTTCACTGATCCATTGATTGGCAATGCCATGTAGAGATTCTTTTGCCATGAGTAAAATAGTTAATAAAACGGCGAGTCCAGCAGCTAATGTGATATTCCAGATGCATACCGCGCCAATAAAGTAAGTCATGATAAAAGCAAGTTCAGTGGTTACACCTGGGTCTTCTTGCTGGTTTTTAAGAGAAGCGATACTCATTGCCCCAACTAAAAGTGCGCCAACAATGCCAATAACAAAATTGAATAGAAAGCACAGCGTTCCTAATAAAGCTGCAATGGCAAAAGTTCTAAAACCTGCAAATGTTTTGCTTTTATGTTTTCCTTTACTTCGTTCGCGTTCTAAACCGATAAGTAAACCACACCCTAGAGAGACTGCAAAAATCATGATCAACTGATTAAATGGTGTATCTTGTAGCGATAATGTGATGACATCATTCATATGTAATCTCTTTGATTATTTACTTACTTTAAAATGAGCTAAGTCTTCGAACTTTATTGATGATGTTGTAGTAGTTACATGACAAAAAACTTACTCATATTTCTGTGATGAGTAATTCGTTATCTATATGTTTTTATAATGCATTTAACGCAAAATAAACAGTAAAAATGATCTAAATTTTTTCAAGAAAACTCTGTTATAGTATAGTGCTTAATTGGGGTATAACAATGACGTTTAACTTTGAAATCGATATATTTTGGTGTTTAGAACAATTACAAAAAGACGGGCGTATTACAGAGCGTGACAAGTTGTTAATTCAAACAACACACCGTCAAAAAGATCAGTTGAAATGGCATCCATTACAATGGATTGCGAGTTTTAATCTAAAAGATCAAGTAAATCCTGCTACAAACTTAACACTAAATCGCTTATGCCAATGGCTAGCTGAAAAAGCACAAATTCCTCTATATGTGATTGATCCACTAAAAGCTGATGTGACTGCATTAACCAGTGTTATGTCACAAGAATTTGCTGTACGTAACCATATTTTGGCGGTAGAGGTACATGCTGAAAAACTTCTGATTGGTACAAGCCAACCGTTTTCTTTGGAATGGAAAAATAACTTAGAACGAAGTTTAGCGCCGAAAAAGATTGAAGCAGTTTTACTGAGCCCAGAACAATTACAGCGTTATTTGGTGGAATATTACCAAGTGAGTCGTGCTGTTAATTCATCACAAAATGCCAATCTTTATGATCGTGAAAATAAAGGGGTTGAGGCATTATTACAATTAGGGGATACACAAAACCCTGATGCAAATGATCAGCATATTGTCAAACTTGTAGATTGGGTATTGCAATTTGCTTTTGAACAAGGCGCTAGTGATATTCATTTGGAACCAAGAAAGGATAAAGGAAAAGTACGTTTCCGTATCGATGGTGTATTACATACTATCTATAACATGCCTGCAAATACGCTTACGGCTGTGATTTCGCGTATTAAAATTTTAGGACGTATGAATGTCGCGGAAAAACGTAAACCGCAAGATGGCCGTTTAAAAACAAGGACACCTAAAGGCCAAGAAACAGAATTACGTCTTTCTACTTTGCCAACAGCTTTTGGTGAAAAGCTTGTAATGCGTATTTTTGACCCTGAAGTGTTGGTACGCAGTTTCCAACAACTTGGGTTTGAAGGTCATTTGTTACAAAGCTGGCAATCGCTCACTCAGCATAGTCATGGCATCATTTTGGTGACTGGGCCTACGGGTTCAGGTAAGACTACAACTTTATATTCATCGCTAAAACAGTTGGCAACAGAACAAGTCAATGTCTGTACGATTGAAGATCCAATCGAGATGTTGGAGCCGAGTTTTAACCAAATGCAGGTCAATCCAAATATTGAACTTGGTTTTGCAGATGGTGTGCGAGCTTTAATGCGTCAAGACCCTGACATTATTATGGTAGGTGAGATTCGCGACCATGACACAGCGAACATGGCAATTCAAGCAGCATTAACAGGGCATTTGGTCTTATCAACCTTGCATACCAATGATGCACCATCAAGTCTTACCCGTTTACATGATCTGGGTGTTCAACCATTTTTAACCGCAGCGACCATTTTAGGTGTGTTAGCACAGCGTCTAGTACGTCGATTATGCCCACACTGTAAGCAAGAAACACAAATGAATGAGCAAGAGTGGGAGCATCTCACCTTTGACTACATCATGGAAATGCCAACGACAATGTACAAAGCTGTAGGCTGTGAGGTTTGTCGTCAAACGGGTTACAAAGGTCGTGTGGGTATCTATGAGTTTATGCCAGTAAGCTTGGAACTAAAATCATTGATTAGTGCAAATGGCACGCTTGATGAGTTGAGAGCGAGAGCGAAGAAAGAAGGCATTGAACCTTTGAGAATTGCTGGTGCGCGTAAAGTCATTGAAGGAGTCACGACTTTAGAAGAAGTATTAAGGATTGTACCTTTAAGTTAATTGTGAGTTAAATGATCGATATGGTTTTCAGATGTGGAAATCATATTGATAAAATTTTAAGCAAAACAAAAAGAGCAGTACGCGCTGACATACTGCTATTCCCACGTTTATTCTTATTCGGTTATTATTATATTACTTCGTTAAAATCAAACGGTTATTTCGAGTTAACCGTAAACGATATTCTTCACCTGCATGCATAATTCTAATTTCACGCCCTAAAGCAAAAAGGTTGTTTGAATGTAGCATTGGTAGCGATTGAGCTGCATCAGTGCTGCGAGTAAATAAGTTAAATGGTGCGTTCATTTGTTATGCTCCGTGGTGTATTTCTTAATGTTTTAAATGATAATCATTATCGAATAGGCCTGTCAACGGAAATTTTTATAATTTACAAAATGATTTATTTATTTCCTAAAATGGCATGGGAAAGATTGTTTTAATTACTTAAAATCAACTGGAAAAGATGAGAGATTTTAGACTGTTATGGCAAAAGCTACAGTTGATGTTGCAATCGCAATTTTATTACACAAATCCAAAGTTTTAGTGGGTTGGAGACAAGCTAATCAGCATCAAGGAAATAAGCATGAATTTCCTGGTGGAAAGGTGGAAAAAGGGGAAACACCTGAACAAGCGTGTAGAAGAGAAATTTATGAGGAGGTTGGAATCGGTTTAAAAGATTGGCATAGATTTGATGTGATATGTCATGAGTATGATGACATTATCGTAAATTTACACTTATTCCATGCTTATGTACCTGATGAATTACTTAACTTAATTCATCAGCCGTGGACATGGTTTAACCGTGATCAACTCGCAGAACTAAACTTTCCAAAAGCAAATGCTGCAATTTTAGATCGTTTGATTTGGTCGCATTTAATAAAAATAAATCATGAATTATCCGCTTTACCACAACAAACAAGTTTATTTTACTGGCGGACAGAACTAACAGATATAAAGCAAATTGAACAACAATTGCTTGGATTAGATGATCAGCAGTTAGCTAAGCTAGTCATTAATTTTGATATATGGCAGCGCTTATTAAATACAGAGTTGAAAGGCAAAATCACAACTATTCATCTAAAACAATCTCAACTTATGAGTTTAATTAAAGGTGATTTAAATATTGGAAAACGTTTTTTAGCTGCATGCCATGATGCGGTATCAATTCAACATGCACATCATTTAGGTTGTGATGCAATCCTGCTTAGCCCTGTAAATGCGACAGCAACACATCCTGATACGAAAGTTTTAGGCTGGGATAATTTCTCTGAATTAGCGCAGAAAAGTGATATTCCAGTTTTTGCACTTGGTGGTGTTGCGCCAAAAGATATAGAACAAGCCCAGAAACATCACGCTTATGGGCTTGCGGGAATAAGTCAATTTAATTCAATTGTATAAACTAAAGTGACTGAATTGCTTTCTTGGCTTCTTGTGCTTTGACGGGATGATTACGTGCTTGACTCGCACGTAATACGATTAACCAAAGTTGTTTTTTCATCGCATTGCTTTGAGCATAGCTTAAACCACGACGTGCTAAGGCTTCTGCATTTGCATATTCCTTATTCTGCTCGGCAATTAAGCCTAGATACAAATAGGTTTCAGAAGCTTGTGGGGCGATGCGTTGTGCTTGAAGTGCATAACGCTCGGCCTCAGTATATTTGCGTTGTTTAAAGGCTGTTTGAGTCTTTTGCATCAAGTTTCTAAAAGCTGGAAGTTGGCTTCCGTCATTAAACTTCTGTTGAACTTTTTGCTCAGGAACAATCACAGGCACATTTTGACGTTTAATTTCTTTTTGCTCATAAGGCGTAATTTTGACGCCAGAAGAAGGTTGTTCAACTTTCTTCTTTTGAGTTTTATTTTGCGTTGAGTGAGTTGGTGGTTTGGTTGTTCTTTCAGGTGCAGCTGTACAGCCAGCAAGAACTAATGCACCAATAATCAATGTAATTTTCTTCATCATACTAAAAACATCCTTGTAGATTTAGTTGTCACCGTTGTAACTACCGCTTGAAATAACGCGGCTTGGAGCTGTGTGATTGTTCAGGTCAGCATCCATTTGGTTTTCACTTTCTCGAATATAGTTAGTGATGCCATCATTGTGATCATAATCCTGATTTTCATCAGTTTGAGGAATATAAGTCGGCTCAACTTGATAATGTGATTGACCACATACTGTTGCACGACGAGGAACGGTTTGTCGTAATAGTGGAATATACATTGCACCATCACAGCCTTGAGCAGATAAATCACCAGTTGCACTATCAATCCATTGCCACTGAACATTATCTGTTTGACGTAGGTTGACTGGTTCTTGGCGTAGCTGTTTCATCACATTAATCCAAACAGGTAAAGCACCTGATGAACCCGTTAAACCTGTCACTTTGTTATCATCTAAACCTAACCATACAACTGCAAGATTATTACCAGAGTAACCAGCAAACCATGAGTCACGGGTATCGTTAGTTGTACCTGATTTACCTGCAAGATTGAGTGTTTCAGGAAGACTGTTATAGGCTGAGCGACCTGTACCTGAACGCATGACTTGTTGTAAACCATAATTCAGAATATACGCGGCAGCAGGATCAATGGTTTGTTGAACGTTTAAACCATAACGATCAAGTAGGCGACCTTTAGCATCAACAACTGTACGGATCGAGCGTGGCGGATATTTAAAGCCACCCGTTGCAAAGTTGCCGTATACGCTCAGGACTTCCATCGGTGACATATTTACAGCACCAAGGTAAATAGAAGGGTAGGCTGGAATGTCAGAGCTAACACCGAATTGTCGTAATTTATTACTAAATGCGGCAAGACCAAATTCATTCGCCAAACGAACTGTTGATAGGTTATATGAGTTTGCTAGCGCTTGTTGCATTGGAACAACGCCGTGTTCACCGCCACTATAGTTCTTTGGTGTCCAACTCTTATCGCCATCAATAGGAATGTTTACAGCACTATCTTCAATCGGGCTAGCCCATGTATAGCGGCCTGACTCAATCGCATTAAGATAAATAATAGGTTTTAATAATGAACCTACTTGGCGTTTGGCATCTAAAGTACGGTTAAAGCCTGTAAAGTCTTGGGTTGAACCAACTGCTGCAATGATTTCACCATTTTCTGGATGTGCAACAAGCACAGCACCTTGTAGGTTCTTTAAGCGAGCAGGATTATTCTTTGCTAAACGTTCAACTGTACTCTTGAATGAGTTTTGAATTTGTGTTTGTGCGATAGGATCAAGTGTTGTAAAAATTCTTAAACCTTGATTGGTAATGTCACTTTCTTGATATTCAGTACGCAATTGACGACGAACGATGTCAAGGAAATCAGGGAATTTTGCTGGCCCTAAAGTTGGCTTACTTACTACATTTAAAGGACGAGCAATTTCATCTTGGTATTCTGCTTCAGTGAGATAGCCCATCACTAACATGTTATTGAGCACGACATCACGACGTTTTTTTGCTGATTCAGGATTACGCCAAGGATTATATAAAGAAGGACCTTGAACTAAGCCGACTAAAAAAGCTTGTTGTGAAATATTTAACTCACGTAACGGTAAACCAAAGTAAAATTGTGAAGCCAAACCGTAGCCATTAATTGAATAGTTACCATTTTGACCGAGATTTACTTCATTTAAATAAGCCTCAAGGATTTCATCTTTGCTGTAGTGCAACTCAATTAACAAAGCCATTAATGCTTCATTCACCTTACGTTTCAAGGTTTTTTCAGGTGAAAGATAAAAGTTCTTGACCAACTGCTGAGTTAATGTAGAACCACCTTGACGTCGACCACCTGTGATATTGCTAACTACTGCACGGGCAGTACCACGAATCGAAATACCATGATGATGATAAAAATTACGATCTTCGGTTGAAATTAACGCTTCTATGAGTGTTTTAGGGACTTTGTTTAATTTAATCAGAACACGGTCTTCATTATGCTGAGGATAAATTCCCCCAATCAATAATGGCTCTAAGCGTGCGATCCCCGTATTTGATGGCTTGGTTGAGCGTACATCACTCACTTGACCATCATTGAAAGCAAGTTCTAATACTTGTTCAGGGTCGGTACTATCACCATAGTCAAAACCGCGTGTATGAACATACATTTGGTTGCCTTGAACAACATAGCTACCTGATTTGTCGTAATTCGCTGTGTTTTTGTAGCCGAGCAATTTCAATTCTTGGGTGAAATTATCTTGAGTGATTGGTGCATTCGCATAGATCTCTAAAGGCCGAGCAAATACCTTTGCAGGGATATCCCAACGCTTACCTTCAAACTTGTCCCGAATGATATTATCTAAACGGATCAAATAGATACTAAAGGCAATAAAAACACCGATCACTAAAATTGAAAATAAAAGTGCTAGAAAACCAATACCACGTTCAAACTTCATAGATTTGCGTTAAAACCAAAACAATGGTGGTAATGATGCGATAGCTTGTCAGTAATTTGCAATCATAAAACTGTGAATAAATAGCAACATGCAATAAAAACTTTAAGAATCCGTTGACATTAATCGTATAAAAAAACAACGGATAGACATTTTTATACTTTTTAATCAATCATCAACGCAACATTGATTGTTAATGATATGATAGTCAGGAATCGCAGCGGAGCTGAATTATTCGTGCAAATTTCCCATAAATCCTTTCGAAATATTGGTCTAATTGGGCGACCAGATAAATATTCTGTAGTAGAAACGTTATGTTTAATTCATGATCATTTGATCACTTTAGGCTTAAACCCAGTTTTTGACCAAGAAACGGCAAAACTTGTACCTTATAGTCACGGTCAAACAGTAAGTCGTAACTTGCTGGGTGAAGTTGTAGATCTTGTGATCGTCGTTGGCGGTGATGGTTCGCTGTTACATGCTGCGCGTGCCTTGGTTCGCTATAGTACGCCAGTCATTGGTATTAACCGCGGTCGTTTAGGTTTTTTAACTGATATAAAACCTGCTGAAGCCATTTTTAAACTTGATCAGGTATTACAAGGCCAATTCCAGCTTGATCGCCGTTTCTTATTGGAAATGGAAGTTCGGACGAATGGTGAAACGATTTATGATGCAATTGCGCTCAATGACGTGGTATTGCATTCGGGTAAATCAGTTCACATGCTTGATTTTGATTTGAATATCGATGGTCAGTATGTGTACCGCCAGCACAGTGATGGTTTAATTGTTTCAACACCTACTGGTTCAACAGCTTATGCGTTGTCGGGTGGTGGGCCGATTCTACATCCTAGTATGGATGCAATTGCTCTTGTTCCAATGCATCCTCACACATTGTCATCTCGTCCAATTGTGGTTGGTGGTCAGAGTGAAATTAAAATCACAATTCGTGAGAATCGTGTTTTGCCAATGGTAAGTGCTGATGGACAACACAGTGTTGCATTAAATGTTGGTGACACCGTGCATATTCGTAAACATCCGTTTAAACTTAGCTTATTACATCCGCCTGGTTATGACTTTTATATGGCTTGCCGTACTAAACTGGGTTGGAATCAAGATTTTGAATCTTTTCAACAGGATGAATCATGAATATTGAACAAATGCTCGCTATTTTAAATCCTGAGATTGTTGAGCGCTTAAAAACTGCTGTTGAAATTGGTAAATGGCCAAATGGTGTGGCTTTGACAAAAGAGCAACGCGAAATTTGTATGCAAGCTGTTTATGCTTGGGAAATGGAAAATTTACCGAAAGAACAGCGTAGCGGTTATATCGATCGTGGTACCAAAAAAGATGGTGAAGAGTGTGATGATGATCATCACAAAAATGAGCCTGAGTTTAAACCAATTCGGTTTGTTTAATTAATTACCACAACAAGTAGTATTTAAAGCGATGATTTTAATAAAGTCATCGTTTTTTTGTTTTCGGGGTCATATTTTATTCAAAAGCTGTATGATTTTCATACATTAAATTTAATAAATTTTTATGAATTATCATTTATTTAATTTGGCATCTTACTACACTTGTTTTTTCTCTTTGCAAGATTAATTGCATATTTATTTAATCAGATGTATGAGAAATAGAAATCTGGATTAATTGCCTAGTAATGTTATAAATGAAATACTATTAGTATCTGTTAAGAGAATTATAGGTAATTAATTTTGAAAAATAATTTGTATTTTTGTGGTTATTGGACTTATTGGTTGTGATAAAAGTCCAAAAGAAATTCACCTAGAAGAACAAGTGCAAAGACAAATCTTAAAACTAGAAGAGATTAATTCAGAAAAGTTAAAGAAAGAACAAGAAGCTCAAACAATGGTAAAGGAATTATCATTTGACCCTGAATCTGTTAAATTTCAGAAAATGAATGGTTCTTGTGGGGAAATGAATACAAAAAATAAGCTTGGAGCTTATGTAGGCTATCGAAGATTTATGGTATCCAATTTTGGAGAGGAAAATGAAAGACAAGCTTTTGTAGCAGGTATGTCTATAAGTGAGAATTTAACACTAGATAAATTAGTTAATTTAACATTTGAACAAAAATGGCTAGTGGAATGTGAAAATTTTAAACTAAGTAAAAATGCAAATCTAACTCAATGCGCTAAAGAGTCTCAAACAGCCTTTATGACCTCCGACTTTTACCTAAAACATAAGGGCGATGGTACCATTGAAGATATCAGGAGCATTCTTACCAAAAATAAAGAGGAGAAAGAAAAACAATATATCATTAATATATTAGATGAAATTAGTAATCTGGATAAGAAAGGTCATGTGCAGATGTTTGCTAATCCTACGGAATTTCCAACTAAATATGGTATAGGTAAATATAAAATTTGTATTAGTATGAATAGCCACCGATTTTGTAGACACTCTTTAGTTAGATAAAATGGCTAATTAACGAGGTGCTTATGAACAGTAGCAAACGATATCCTGAAGAATTCAAAATAGAAGCAGTAAAACAAGTCACTGAGAAAGGTTATAGTGTGGCCGAAGTTGCTGCACGTTTAGGAACCACCACACATAGTCTGTATGCTTGGATTAAACGTTATGATCCACAGCAACCCAAGATCACAGAACCTGGTGATCCACTTTCGGAATTAGCAAAGCTAAAGAAAGAACTTCAAAGAGTCACAGAAGAAAGAGACATATTAAAAAAAGCCGCGGTGTACTTCGCAAGTCAGTCCAAGTGAGGTATGCCTTTATCAGGACAACCAGCGTATCTAGCCGATTCGTCGTTTGTGTTCAACTTTAGATGTTCATCACAGTGGCTATTACGCATGGTTAAAGCAGCCATCAGTGAAACTGCTAAGAAACGGCAACAGCTTTCAGGTCTCATTAAACAGTTCTGGCTCGAATCTGGTGGAGTTTATGGCTATCGCAAGATTCACTGTGACTTAAAGGATATCAGTGAAGGCTGTGGAATTAATCGGGTACATCGGCTGATGAAAGCGGATGGGCTTAAATCACAGCGTGGCTATCGCAAGCCTAGAGCTTATGTTGGTATTCCCAATATTGTCTCCACAAACACTTTAGAGCGGCAGTTTAATCCAGCTCAGCCTAATCAGCGATGGGTTACTGATATCACCTATATTCGTACACATGAAGGCTGGTTATATCTTGCGGTAGTGATTGATTTATTTTCGCGCCTTGTAGTTGGTTGGTCTATGAAATCGAGAATGACTACAGATCTGGTTTTAGATGCATTATTGATGGCTCTGTGGAGAAGGAAACCGAAGTGTAAAGTACTCATTCATTCAGATCAGCCAATATACGAGTCATGAATGGCAAGCTTTTCTCAAGTATCATAATCTAGAAAGCAGTATGAGCAGAAGAGGAAATTGCCATGATAATGCTGTTGCTGAGAGCTTCTTTCAGTTGCTAAAACGAGAGCGTATTAAGAAGAAAATTTACGTATCGAGATCAGATGCTAGAGCAGATATATTTGAATATATTGAAATGTTTTATAACTCAAAACGACGGCATGGTTCCAATGGTCAACGTTCTCCATTAGATTATGAAAAGGCCCATAAAAAGATGGTTATGTGTGTCTAGAATTTTGGTGGCTATTCAGTAAATGATTTTTTATCTTGTATATCAAGGAATCAATATAATTATTCTATTAAATCAAAAAAAATTCAATTATGTATAAAACAAAGTCGACCGTAATGATCACTACTAAGAAATAAATTCTTACTAGTGATGCTGAGTTTGAATTAGTGTAACTCAGCTCTCTATCTAATTGGAATGATATGTTGATACCATAATTAGATACTTTTATTTTATACAAAAGAATTTACATGCTCTATTAAGTGTTCAGCTGTTTCGTGTTTCCCAAAGCGCTTCCGCTTTTTTCATCACTTCATCATAACTATTCACAGCACCCATGGTATACAACGCGATTCCCATGGTTTCGATGACTGCCAATTCGCCATACTCATGAGACTGTTCGCCAAGCCAAACTGCTTTAAATACAGCGAGATCGAGTTCTTCTTCAACAGGGCTGCGATCTGGTGTTAATTTTGGCAATTCGTGCTCATATAATTCGCCGCTTTTAATTCCACAAATTAACGTTTTGGCATCAGGATTTCGTTCAAACTCACCACCTTCACCTTTAATGACAGCACTGTTTTTATAACCTAAACGAAAAGCAGTTTGCTGGTGTGAGCTACGATAAGCTGGATGGAAAATTGCTTGTAAAGTCGCTTTAGCATCAAAAGGATTAATCAATCGAGCAAGCGTATGAATTGGAGAGCGAAGCCCCATCACATTACGTAGTGAAATCAATTCACTGAGAATTGGTGAAATGACTTCAAGTGGTAAAAATGCAAAATTGTGTTGAGCAAGCTGATTTTGTACATCATGTTCACTTTGGCAAATCGTATAGCCCAAGTACTCTAAAACTTGTTCAGTATAAACGCGGTTGATAGTGTGACCTGATGCACCATGCATCAAAATCTTGTAACCGTGATGGGCTAGAGTCAGTGCGGCTAATAAGAACCACGGATAATGTTTACGCTTACCCGCATAAGAGGACCAATCGAGGTCAACTTCGAGTGGTTTAAATGAGAGTTGATCACGAGTAGCTTGAACAAAACCTGCAAGTTCATCTACAGATTCTTCTTTTACGCGAAGTAGCATGAGAAAAGCGCCGAGTTGCACATCAAGTACTTCATTTTTAAGGATCATGCTAAAAGCTTGATAAGCTTCTTCGTAGCTAAGTGAACGAGAGCCAGTTTTACCTTTACCTAAAATACGAACATATTGCGCAAAAGGATGTTCTTCGGTTTTATAAATATTTCGTTTCGTGTTCATGATCGTATTTAAAGCGATGGCTAAGAATTAAAACCAATATGACATAAAAGTGATGTATTTAGCGTAAAAAATGAAAGAAGCTGTTTAATCAGTAAACAATTGTCGTTATGAAAAGCGTATTGCAAACAAAATTATTGACCGAATGAGTCTAGTGATTTGATGCAAACGGGACATGACATCTCGAAAAAAAGTTATTAGCATGACGGCGAACTTATTTTTAAAACAAAGAAAGCGAAAGGAAATAATGATGTTAGCTTACGATGCAGATTTGGAACTCTTCCGTGATAATTTTAAACGATTTATGAGCGAAAATATTGCTCCCCATTACGACCAGTGGGAACGCGAGGGCATTATGCCACGTTCAGTTTGGACATTGTTAGGTGAAAATGGATTTCTGTGTGTAGATGTACCAGAAGAATATGGCGGCTACGGTGTTCCTACCCATTATTCATTGATGTTAGTTGAAGAGTCTGCACGTGCAGGCTATTGCGCATTATCAACAGCTATTTCATGTCATTCTGAAATTGCTGCACCATATATTCAACACATTGCCACAGAAGAACAGAAAAAGCATTGGTTGCCAAAAATGGTTTCAGGTGAAGTCGTTGGTGCGATTGGGATGACGGAACCAGGTGCTGGGTCTGACTTACAAGCAATGCGTACTAGTGCAATTTTGCAAGATGATCATTATATTCTTAATGGCTCAAAAACTTTTATTTCAAATGGTCAACATGCTGATTTAGTTGTTCTTGCAGTGAAAACAGACCCGCAAGCGCGTGCTAAAGGTGTGTCTTTGATGCTCGTAGACACACATCTTGAAGGCTTTAAAAAGGGAACAAACTTAGACAAGATCGGTTTGCATTCACAAGATACATCTGAATTATTCTTCGATAACGTCAAAGTACCCAAAGATCAATTGCTTGGGAATGCTGGATCTGGTTTTGCTTATTTAATGCAAGAATTACCGCGTGAGCGTACTGCAATTGCTTCTACAGCACTTGGTGCAATTCGTGGTGCAATTGATTTAGCGACGGCTTATGTCAAAGAACGCCAAGCGTTTGGTCAAGCAATTGCGCAATTCCAAAATACGCGGTTTGTTTTAGCTCAAGCAAAAATTGATGAGTTGGCAACTGCTGCATTTTATAACCAAAATGTAGAGCTCTACATGGAAGGTAAATTAGATGTGGAAACAGCGGCTGCATTAAAGAGCTTTAGTACTGATATGCAAATGAAAGTAGCAGATAATTTACTACAGTTATTTGGTGGTTATGGTTATATGACCGAATATCCAATTTCACGTTTCTTCATTGATGCACGTATCCAACGTATTTACGGTGGAACAAATGAAATCATGAAAGAGATCGTAGCTCGTGGATTGATTGGTAAAGCCTAGTTAACTTAGATCAGCCTGTTCAAAAGAGCAGGCTGGTTTTGATTATTTTGATGAAAGAATAACGATAGGATAATTCTGCTGCTTAGGTTGTTTTTGCAGTGCTTGATTTATTTTAATTAGAAAAGCATCAGCCTTATCTTGATTTGGCCAATGATCATTGTATTGACTTCTCTTTTGAATATTTACACCACAACCCGTGATTTCCATGTTCTTGGGATTAAAAGACCAATCGTTTGGATCTTTTAAAAGAACATCTAAGCGATCATCGCAACTTTTCCATAACTGAGCAAATTCATTGTTTATCGCTGGGGCAGCGTCTACGACACGGTAAGCAGTAAAGCCTTTAAACTCGGAATTGAAGAACTGTAAAAAAGTTGTGACTGGCATTCCTCCCCAGATCATTGCTGTATTTGGTGCAAGTTCTATTTCAGTCAAATTTCTCTCATCTAATGCTTTGTATTGTTGATCTATTTGTTTTGAATCTATCAGTTTATAGGTGAGTTTACTTTGTGAGGGAACGATTAAATGTCGAACGTGGGTTGTTGTGGTTGTATAAAAATAAGGGGAAGCATCCCGGCCACAGCCGTTTGGGTTATAGCAGCCAATACAGCCTGTTAAACCTAAACTACTTAGTACAATCATTGGAAATGAGATTATTATTTTCATTTTTACTATTTGGTCTTTTAAAATTTGATTATAACCAATTCAGCAAGAATGAAAATTTGGATTTAAATGTTTTGTTAAAAGCATTTAAACACTCAATGTTTTTATCATTTTTAGTGTGTAATTGGCCGTTGGATCAATTGGTCATTCTGTTGCATAGATAATGAAGTAAGTTGAGTTATCGCTACAATTACAACCCGCATTAGGCAACCACTACACGCAGTTAAATCGATATTCACTAAACTTAGTCAACTAAAGCCGAAAAATTTTACTCATTGTTTTCTTGTACCGGTTCATCAAACAAATTCGTACAACTTTCTGGCTGACAACCAGCAAGCATGATTGCTTTTGGTAAGCTTGCATACATGTTTGTTAAATGTTGTTCAGCAGGGTGTCGGAAGTCCCAGTATAAAAACTGTTGTGTTTGTTGTTTTTTGAAGTTTTGATAAAAGTGACTCTGCTTTTGCTGTGCTTGAAGATCAGGAGTTGCATTTTTGCGATGTTCATGTGTTCCAACAGTTGTCATTAGCATCATCGGTTCAGTTTTATCTTTTTTATTTAACCAATCATTTTGTTTTTCTAAGAGCACATAGTCATCAAACCATAACGAAGGGCTAGCAGCAATGTATCGTTGAAAGCTTTGTGGCTGAGCAAATATCGTATGAAGTACAAATAACCCACCAAATGAGTGTCCAAATAGGCTTTGTTGTTTCGTATTTACGTTGATTCGTGACTCGATTTCAGGTTTGAGCTCTTTTTCAATAAATTGAAAAAATTGATCTGCTCCTCCGTATTTGTATTTAGCTTCAGATTGAAATTTTGCAGAAGTTTTCGGAGTGTAGTCTAAAGCGCGTTTTTGAACATCAAATGTACTTTGATTGGGATAGCCAATCGCGACTACAGCTACAGGACTTAAACCTAATTTATTCGCGCCAGCACCAACAGACTTGGCTATGTTAGCTGCACTATCAAATGAGGCATTACCATCAAGAAGATAAAGTACCGGAAAGCCTTCTTGTGGGATGTTTATAGTAGGTAGGGCAACTTGGATTAAATATTCATGTGAAGTGTATTTAGACTTTAATATAAAGCTTTGTTTATTTTCAGTCTTTGTAAATGAATCATTTATTTTTTTATTCACTAAAGTTGGTTGGGCAGATGCTGAATGAATACTTGTTATGATAGCTAAAGCCAAAATACTAAAATGTTTGAGCATGATTGAGTTCGCAACGATAAAATCTAAAAGAATTTAATATATAATGAAAATCATTATCGATAAAGAATGTTTATAAAAAAGAGTTAAAACTCATCATGTTTAATGCATGAAAGTATTGCTATACTAAGCCGAATAAACAATTCAACGATGAATTGTAATCCATTCTTATAGATGATTTTGCTGAGGCTGCATTCAATGGTAAACGATGGACAAAACACATCGACTTCACTTAATTTAGAACAAATTCGCGACGATATTGATAGTGTTGATCAACAAATCCAAGAATTACTTAACCGTCGTGCTTCTTTAGCTGAAGCTGTAGCGAAGGCAAAGTTTGCAGCTGAAGATAATCCATTGTTTTATCGTCCTGAGCGTGAGGCGCAAGTCCTTCGCAAAGTGATGGAGCGCAATCAAGGGCCACTTTCTGATGCGACAATGGCTCGTTTATTCCGTGAGATTATGTCTGCTTGTTTAGCACTTGAAGCACCGCAAAGTATTGCTTTCTTAGGGCCTGAAGGGACTTATACACACTCAGCTGTATTAAAACATTTTGGTAAAGATGCAGTCGTTCGTCCATTGCCAACGATTGATGAAGTATTCCGTGATGTTGAAGCAGGTGGAGCACATTATGGTGTTGTACCTGTTGAGAATTCTTCTGAAGGAATTGTGAACCATACCCTTGATTGTTTTAAAGCATCAACTTTAAATGTCATTGGTGAAGTGGAATTACGAATTCATCATCAATTTTTAATTTCTGAAAATACGCGTAAAGATAGTATTAAGCAGATATATGCGCATCAACAAACATTAGCGCAGTGTCGCAAATGGTTAGATGCGAATTATCCGGGTGTTGAGCGTGTTGCTTTAAACTCAAATGCGGAAGCTGCGCGTCGTATTCGTAATGAATGGCATTCAGCTGCAATTGCATCTGATATTGCAGCAAGTATGTACAATCTTGAGATTTTACATAGCAATATTGAAGATAATCCCGAAAATACCACACGTTTCCTTGTGATTGGTCGTGAGAAGATTCCACAAAGCGGTAATGATAAAACGTCATTACTCATTTCTGCACATGATCGTGCAGGCGCTTTATTGGAAATTCTTGCTCCATTTGCTAAACATCAGATTAGCTTGACCAGTATTGAAACACGTCCTGCTTTACCTGAAAAATGGGCTTATGTGTTCTTTATTGATCTTGAAGGTCATATTGATCAAGCAAATGTTGCTGCGGCCTTAGATGAAATTCGTCCAATGGTGAAAGAACTTCGTGTACTCGGTTCTTATCCAATCGCAGTTTTGTAATCAATTTTTATCACATAGCTAGATGAGCTATTCATCTAGCTATCCCAAAGTCGTCTTATTGGGCAAATCTCTTTTATGTCTGAACCATTGTTTAAAAAAGTTGCATTTATTGGGCTTGGGCTGATTGGTTCTAGTCTCGCTCGTGTGATCGTGGCAGAAAAATTAGCATCTGAAATTGTTGCTTCAACACGTTCAAAAAAAACCTTAGAAGATGCCAAAGCATTAGGTCTCATTCAAAATGGTTACGCAACACCTGAAGAAGCAGTCCAAGGCGCAGATTTAGTTGTTTTAGCATTACCAGTTCGTGCAACACAGAAAGTGCTTGAACAGATCAAGCCTTATTTAGTTGACCATGCAATTATTACTGATGTGGGTAGTACTAAAGGTAATGTCGTAGATGCTGCAAAAGCAGTATTTGGTGATGATTTACCCGTTGGATTCGTTCCAGGTCATCCAATTGCTGGTGCTGAGCATACTGGTGTTCATGCGGGTAAAGTTGATTTATTTGCCAATCATAAGGTGATTTTGACACCGTTGCCGACCAGTGCTGATTGGGCAGTTGAGAAGTTGATTCAACTTTGGTCTGCGGCAAAAGCAGAAGTCATTTGCATGGATGTGAAAAAGCATGATGAAGTGCTTGCTCATACGAGCCACTTACCACATCTCATGGCATTTAATCTTGTTGAGCAGCTTGCAAATCGTGAAGATAATTTAGATATTTTCCGTTATGCTGCTGGAGGTTTTAGAGACTTCTCCCGTATTGCAGCAAGCGATCCGCAGATGTGGCACGATATTTTCTTTGCCAATAAAACTGCAATTTTAGAAGCCGTAAATGGTTTTGAACAACAGTTGCTTGTTTTAAAGAAACTGATCGAACAAGAAGATTCTCATGCATTGATGGGCTTGTTGGGTCATGCTCAAGCAGCACGTCAGCATTTTAACCATATGTTAGCCAAAAAACCTTTGATGGAGAAAAACAAGGTGACACAGCAATTTACCATTTTGCCAGGAAAGAAAACATTTACAGGTAAATTCACCGTGCCAGGTGACAAATCTGTGTCACATCGCTCGATCATGTTTGGTGCGATTGCTGAAGGCACAACACACGTTACTGGTTTCTTAGAAGGTGAAGATGCACTCGCTACACTTCAAGCTTTCCGTGACATGGGGGTAAGTATTGAAGGGCCTAAAAATGGTGAAGTCACGATTCATGGTGTGGGGATGCAAGGCTTAAAAGCACCTGCAAGTGCCTTGTATATGGGCAACTCAGGTACGAGTATGCGTTTGCTCTCGGGGATGTTGTCAGCGCAAAAGTTTGATTCTGTGATGACTGGTGATGCATCATTGTCTAAACGTCCTATGGAGCGTATTGCTAAGCCTTTACGTGAAATGGGTGCACAAATTCAAACAACTGGTGAGAAAGGTACTCCACCAGTCAGTATCACGGGAAGCCAAGCATTAAAAGGTATTCAGTACGATTTACCTATGGCTTCGGCTCAAGTGAAATCGGGTATTTTATTGGCAGGTTTATGGGCTGAAGGTGAAACTTCAGTTACAGAACCAGAACCAACACGTGATCACACTGAACGCATGTTACGTGCATTTGGTTATGATGTGAAAACCGTAGGTAATAAAATCTCACTTGTTGGGGGTGGTAGGTTAGTTGGTACAAATATCCAAGTGCCTTCTGATATTTCATCAGCAGCATTCTTTATGGTTGGTGCTGCAATCACTGAAGGTGCCGATGTGGTGCTGGAAGCTGTTGGAATTAACCCAACGCGTACAGGTGTCATTCAAATCCTAAAACAAATGGGTGCTGACCTAACTGTTGAAAATGAACGTATTGCAGGCGGTGAGCCGATTGCAGATATTCATATTAAAGGTTCAAGAACATTGAAAGGCATTCATATGCCAGAAGATCAAGTACCATTAGCAATTGATGAATTTCCAGTATTGTTTATCGCAGCAGCTTGTGCTGAAGGTCGGACTGTTTTAACAGGGGCTGCTGAACTTCGAGTTAAAGAGTCAGATCGTATTCAAGTGATGGCAGATGGCCTGAAAATCATGGGTATAGACTGCACACCAACTGAAGATGGAATCATTATCGAAGGTAAAGGTAAATCTGGTGATTGGTCTGCAATTTTCGCGGGTGGCGAGATTGAATCGCATCATGATCATCGTATTGCGATGAGCTTTAGTATTGCGGGCTTACGTACTTCGGGTGAAATTATCATTCAAGGAACTGAAACGGTCGCAACAAGTTTCCCTACATTTACTGAGTTAGCAAACACTGCTGGTTTGGATTTACAGGTAGTGGATCAATAATCTAATTTTGTAAAGCTAAAGGCAGCAATTCATGTATTGAGTTGCTGCCTTTTTTATTTATGGATTATAAAACTAGATGTTTAATTGATCATTAAAGCTCAAAATCACTCGTTTTTAGATGTACATATCTAATTGGGTCGAAATTTGTCAATTTAGTAAAAGAAGTTAGACAATCAGCTAATCAATTAAAGACAATTGTATATATAATAATTCTTACCGTACGAGTCGGTTTTACTCTGTGATCCAGAGCTAAAAACATAAAAATTAGAGGGAATACCATGAAAACGTTGCAATTCATAGCAGATTGCCCAAAACATGGGGTGGTTGATCATCCACCAAATGAATGCTATATCACTCAAGAATATGTTGCTGCGCTATTGTATAAACAATTAGAACAATATGGCTTTGATGCACATCATATTCGTCATGAACACGAAAAAATTGAAGTTCGTATTGATAATCATCAATTACCTCTTTCTATCCTTTGTTCTGAACAGGATGCTGAAGGGCATATTTTATGCGAGATTACTGCAAACCCTCAGCGTGAACTGGCTTGGTTTGAAAAAATTGAAACACAGAGTATTATTCGCCAGTTAGCGCAAGCTGTTGAAAATAGTTTAAAAGCTGAGCATAGTTTTTCTGATTTTGTATGGAAATCATAAATACGCATACCTAATTTTTTATATCAAAGTGGATAACAAGTTTGTTGATCCACTTTTTTATTAAATATTAATAAGAAATATTTATTTTTGTAGTGACATTATTTAATAAAAGTTAACAATTAAAATAATAATAATGTTTGAATTTTGATCTATTTTTTCTATTAATTTAAAAATGCTTTTTAACAAAGAATTACTCAACCTTCTCCTTTTCTTCATAATACTTTTTAAGAGAATTCATATGACCTTTATACGCACGAATTATCTAAAAGGCTTTAGTGTATTATTCATTTCCTTACTTGCGGCATGTAATAGCGATGATAAAAATACGACAAGCAACTCTTCTAACCAAAAGCTAATAGATGAAACAATTTTATCCCTACAGAATTTAAGTCAAAATTTAGTATAGCAAGAAAATCAATGTGATAGTGTTTATTCTAAAGTGATAAATGATGCGAACATTGCTGAAAAATCGGCTTTGGAGTTAAGAGCAAAGCTTAATGATACAAATAATTTAAGTATGTTCTTGGATCAGCAGATTATTCCAAAATTGACTCAGCTCACTGATGAGTCAACTACATTAAGAGCTAGATGTAATGCTCCAGATTATGACGGAACAGGGGTGAGTATTGAAAGGCCTGCGATGTTAAGAGAAATGTTAAGTGAATGGCAAGGGACTATAAATTTATTGATTCATCAAATAAATAACCCGCCAAATATGAATCCTGAAATTAAATTAGCATCTTTAACAAATACAAACATTACTGAAGCAACTTCAGCAAAATCCAAATTCAAAGATTGCTCAGATAGTTTTTGTCCAGAAATGACAGTTATTCCTTCTGGAAGTTTTTTGATGGGGGGAAATATAGAAGAACAAGAACAACAAAATGTGCCTGCCCAATCGCGACCGTATGAATTACCTCAGCATGCAGTGATAGTCGAGAAGCCATTTGCTATGTCTACATATGAAACTACTATTGCCGAGTTTCAGGCTTTTCAAAAAGAAACAGGATGGGAGGTACAAGGTTGTCGCAATTGGGAGTCACGTGATGGTGTTTTTAATATGTGGTATCGAGATGATTTAAATCCGACTAACGCTGGTATGAACCAAACACCACAAGATCCAGTCGTGTGTGTACGTCGTGAAGATGGGAGAGCTTTTGCCGAATGGTTATCCAAAAAAACAGGACAAACCTACCGCTTACCAACAGAGGTTGAATGGGAGTATGCAGCTCGTGCAGGAACTTCGACTGCCTTTTATTGGGGGGATGATTTGAATCTAGACCAAGCTTGCAAATATGCGAATGTGCTAGATCCAACTACAGTGTCCGCATTGCCACAAACGAGCTCTTGGAACTTATTCAATTGCACCGATGGTTATGCATTTACTTCGCCTGTTGGAAAGTTTCTACCAAATAACTTTGGTTTATATGATATGACAGCTAATGCACGGGAGTGGGTGGATGATTGTTGGCACTCAAATTATGAAAATGCACCTGTAAATAACCGTATTTGGGGTGAAGAAAATAACGGACAGTGTAATTTCCCTGTATTGCGTGGAGGTGCATGGATATACAACACCTATAATGCTCGAACCGCTTATCGAAATGCTTATGTAACATCACAAGCGCGTTCGATCATGTGGGGATTTCGTTTAGTTCGTGAAATTTAGTTTAGCGTCTTTAATTCTATAGGAATTACTGATCCTTTATTAATAAAAATCAGCGTAAGTTTTCACCTGAAATTTGAATAAACTTACGTTGATGGAATATTTATTTTTAAATGATCTAAGTATACTCAAATGTATTGTATGAATTAGTTCGAGAGTATAACTGTATGATGCAGTTTGATTTTTCTAAATTATCTCCCCAAGTGGTTTGGCAGCATTTTGAAACACTATGCACGATTCCTCGACCATCAAAGCATGAACAACAATTAAGACAGTATCTAAAAGCTTGGGCGGAACAGCGCAATTTGGAAACTTATGTCGATGACATTGGTAATTTGATTATTCGGAAAGCCGCCACAGCAGGTAAAGAACAAGTTACAGGTGTGGTTTTGCAAGGGCACTTAGATATGGTGACTCAGGAAAATCGCGGTACGCAACATGATTTTTTTAAAGATCCTATTCAACCTGTCTTAAAAGATGGCTGGCTAATTGCTGAAAATACCACTTTGGGTGCAGATAATGGCATTGGTGTCGCATTGGCGCTAGCGGTATTAGAATCAAATGATATTGCACATGGTCCAATTGAAGTATTGCTTACCATTGATGAAGAAGCAGGAATGAGCGGCGCTCGTTTGCTTGAGTCGGGTGTTTTAACAGGGCAATGGCTTTTCAATATTGATACCGAAGAATGGGGCGAACTATATCTTGGTTGCGCGGGAAGTATTGACCTTGAAGTGGGACAGCCACTCGAATATGAAATAGCACCTGAAAATTTGATTTATGTTGATTTGTTGGTATCTGGATTAAAAGGTGGTCATTCTGGGGTTGATATTCATTTAGGTCGTGGTAATGCCAATGTGATTTTAGCCAATTTCCTGAATGATTATTTGGCGCTTTCAAATGGTAGACTGGTTGTATTTGTCGGTGGGTCGGCACGAAATGCCATCCCACGTGAAGCTTTGGCAACTATTGCAATTAAAGCAGAGCAATTACCAGAGCTAGAAAATGCCGTTGCTGTGATACAAGCTGAATGGCAACAAAAATTAAATGGGGTTGATGAGCAGTTACAAATCACCGCACAGCAAAATACCAATCAGATAAATGAAGTGGTCACCTTGCATCAGCAACAAGCTTGGTTAAAAGCATTGACAATTTGTCCATATGGCATTGCTCAATGGAGTAGCACTTTACCCGATGTGGTTGAGACTTCGAATAATATTGGTGTGGTCAAACTGACTAAAGATGAAGCGAAAACTTTAATTATGGTTCGTTCGATGGTGAACCAAGAAGCAGTGACATTTGCAAAAAATATTCAACAACACTTTGCAAATTTCCAGATTCAATCTGAATTAACGCCGTTGGTATCGGGTTGGACACCAAACCCAGATTCGGCTGCATTGAAATGTTTGCAGCAAGCTTATCAATCTGCATTTAAGATCGAGCCAAACTTGAAAGTGATTCATGCTGGTTTGGAGTGTGGCATTATCGCTGAACATTATCCGAATTTACAGATGGTGTCGTTTGGCCCTGATATTCAAGGGGCGCATGCGCCGGGTGAGCGGGTTAAAGTGGATACCGTAGAGAAATGCTGGGCGTTGTTGGTGACAGCTTTGGAATCGATTAAATAAGCTCTCAATAAAAGAAGCTCATGAATGAGCTTCTTTTACCTTAACAGTGACCTGAAACAGGTTTTTGTTTAGTTCGATAAACTCAATTTCACAATCAATAAATTTTTCAATCATAGAGGCCTGAGTATGGGTGTGTTCACTAATACATTGTGCGGTAAATTCACCGCCTTGTCCCAATGCTAAAGGTAGTAACAACTGATCGGTTAAATACTCATCTACCGCAGCTTGAGAAGCAATATATTGCTTCACCTGTTCAGCCAAACGATTGGCAATTTGTTCTGCACTTTTGCGCATTTCGCCTAAAGCAGTAAATAGCTGAATATGTTGCTGATGTTCAACTTTGACATACACCGTATTACCTTGGCTAATGCCATTCAAGTGAAATAGCTGTTGTGTATCTAGTTTAAGTCTTTTGTTTAAAGTCGCTAATTCCCGTTGTGCAATTTGTGCTTCTTCTGAAAGATTCAAGACGGCTGCAAAAGCCTCCGTGCCTTGTAAAGCGCCACGATCTAATAAATTTAGCTTGTTTCGATGTTGCCAAGGCTGAATCTTGATTTGAATTTCACCAGCACCAATCGGAAAGAAGCCTGCTTTATTTAACTTAAATTCGGTTTCTATTCCGATCTTTGTGAGCGTAGGCAAAAAGCAATGCTCGATAAAATCAGCTGTCGGTGCAAGCGGATTATGAGTACCGCCTGTGATTGTGAGTTCACTGGCTCCATCTTGTAATAATAAAGCTGGTAAGAGGGTTTGCAAAACCAGTGTTGTGCTTCCTGCCGAACCAATCTGGAATTGGTATTTTCCACTTTGTACATGCTGTGGTGCAAAGTATAAACGCTGGCTATGTAGTTCAGCACCTTCTACATAAGCTTGGCTGATGTGTTGAGATGCCTGTACACAGACTAAATGCTGACGCATTAAACCTGATTTTTTACGCCCAGCACGAATATTGATTAATTCAAATGCCTGACCCGTAATCATCGAAAGGGCAAGGGCAGTTCTTAAAATTTGTCCACCACCTTCACCTTGTGAACCATCAATCTGGATGGTCGCTGGCATATTTGCCAAAGCTTTATTCACTTCTATTTTCCTTATTTTCTAATTTAATGAACATACTGTCAGTACATGGTAATGCGAAGTAACGCGTGACTTTGCTTTTGGCAAAGGTTTACTAGGTACATGGTGCTGAGCCTAATCAGTGAAAATTGATGCACGGCTCACATGCTGCCATAGCCGCCTGAATTATTTTCAATCCCTCAGATCGGAGTAATGCAGGATCTTGTACTCGCCCAGTATGTCCAAACTGGTATTGTGAAATGATTTCACAAAATCTTTTGATGTCTATTCAACTAAATCAATCTGCCAATTGGCAGCCTGAATTTTGATATTTAAATCGCGTAGTTTCGCGCTGATATCATCGGCTTGTTTTTGCAAGCTAGAAACAGGGATAACCTTCTTCCATTTGATCTCACGTGAGCTGTAACGATCAGGCTCACGATGGGTATTGGCGATCGCATCAACGAGAATCTTATGCTGTTCAGCATAACTATCACGCAAGCTTAATAGGGACAGCAGAATTTTTCCATCTTCCAACTTGGCTTGCGCATTGGTCAAATGAATACGACAAATCAATTGATTGCTTTCTTGGGTTAAAGCAAATACCTGTTTAATAAGTTCATTTGGATCTTCGCTTGGTTCATCACCATCTTGTACCAATACATTTGCATTGATCCGTTGTTTTAATGAAGCGAGCTTTTTTTGTTGATCGCTTCGCAGTAAAAGTGCTTCTGCGAGTTTCATCTTTTATTTTCCTAAAAAATTTATTCTTTAATCTGTTGAGCTGGCAAGTAGCAAGCAGCCTTTATTTTGCTCTGGTGAATAGATGGTTAAGCACCAATTACCCCACCATTCTCGGCCAGGTTCAAAATAATCATTCCATTCAGAACTTTCTTCCCGACCACTACCTGGGTAGCCAACCCAATCATATATTTCACAGTCTTTCTCCGTAAAAAGGCATAGCTGCAAGAATGCTCGGAAGAATGCTGCCCGATGAGACGGGGCAAGGGTTGTTCCATATGGTGGATCAATGATTGCGTCTAATAAGATCAAAAACCAATTATGTCCAGAAAATAAATCGGGTCTGTCCAAACGATCAAGATTTATAAGGCTGCGATCTAGTTGCTCTATGGCCAGTGAGTTCAAGTCTAACGTTTTTTCCAACGCTAAACTGTCACAATTCAATAGCATCTGTTGATGAATAGCCAGCGTATTCGAAGATTCCGTTTGATGTATGACATCAAACAAAAAAACTTCAAATACGGCT
Source organism: Acinetobacter venetianus RAG-1 = CIP 110063 (assembly GCF_000368585.1). Classification (GTDB taxonomy): domain Bacteria; phylum Pseudomonadota; class Gammaproteobacteria; order Pseudomonadales; family Moraxellaceae; genus Acinetobacter; species Acinetobacter venetianus. The sequence goes on along the minus strand of NZ_KB849558.1, from coordinate 1,042,525 downwards.
TGTATGGCATCAAGATCAGATTGTAACTCTTTGGTCTTCAAATGATCTAATTGGACAAACATATATGCACCTTCTGGTTGTGCTCAGGTATTTAGCCCTTAACACACACCACTTGTCGTAAGGTATACACCACTTCAACCAAATCCTGTTGTGCTTTCATGACATCTTCAATCGGTTTATAAGCCGACGGAATCTCATCAATCACAGCAACATCTTTACGGCATTCAACTCCTTCAGTCTGCGCAATTTGATCTTCTACGGTAAAGCGTCGTTTTGCTTCAGCACGGCTCATTACACGACCTGCGCCATGCGAACATGAACAGAACGATTCCTGATTTCCAAGCCCACGAACAATAAATGACTTAGCACCCATTGAACCAGGAATAATTCCATATTGTCCAAGTTTGGCGCTGACAGCACCTTTACGAGTGACCATCACTTCTTCGCCGTAATGCTCTTCCTTTTCCACATAATTATGATGGCAATTCACTGCTTCAAGCTTGGCATTAAATGGTTTTGGAATAATTGTTGCTAAAGCTTTGATCGCGGCTTGCATCATAATTTCACGGTTTTTCATGGCAAAGCGTTGTGCCCAACCGACAGCAAACCAGTAATCATCAAAATGATCTGTTCCTTCAACTAAATATGCTAAATCTTTATTGGGTAAGTTAATAAAGTGTTTCTGCATATCTTTACGTGCTAGCTCAATAAAATGATTACCGATGGCATTACCCACACCACGTGAACCTGAGTGCAACATAATCCAAACATGATCATGTTCATCCAAACAGATTTCCACAAAGTGATTTCCTGTTCCTAAAGTTCCCAACTGCTTTCGGTTGTTTGTATTTTTTAAGCGAGGGTGCTTGGCACAAATCAATTCAAAATCTGAGACTAAATTAGCCCAAGCTTGATCTACCATTTCAGGTGGATTTTCCCAAGAACCTCGATCTCGTCCACGGCCTTTGGTCATTCCATGTGGAATCAAACGTTCAAGTTCGGTTCGTAAAGCATGTAAATTATCAGGTAAATCCGATGCGGTTAAGCTAGTACGTGTGGCCATCATTCCACATCCGATATCGACACCGACCGCAGCAGGGATAATTGCACCTTTAGTTGGAATCACACTTCCGATTGTTGCACCTAAACCAAAATGAACATCAGGCATAACAGCCATCCATTTATAAATAAAAGGCATTTGCGCGGTTTGTAGTAATTGTTGTTTTGAGTTGTCATCAACAAGTACTCCGTTGGTCCACATTTTGATCGGCATACTTTTTTCATTTTGAAGAACCTGATAAGCACGTTGTTGCTGTTCTTGTTCAAATTGAGCTTGTTGGTTGATTTGTTCAACGACAGACATTTTCATTTTCCTTTCAAAGCCTGCCTGCCAAGCGTTTGCAGGCAGGTGATATTCACAATATCCCAATGATGTTGTATGATTATATTATTGCAGTGAGTGTGCCAACTTTTTTAAGAATATGGAGATTTTAATTTAATCTATTGATATTTATTAATAAAATTTAATATTTAAACAGAATTATTCATTTTGATAATGAAAGTTTTAATAAATAAGATATAAAAAAATATATGTATTTATCTTAAATTCTATTTAATAACCCGCCGCATTTTTACCAGTTCGAGCGAATTGTTGTTCTTTTTCAATTTTTAACCACAAAGTATTCTTGGTCGAAATGTGCGTTAGGAGGGATAAGCTGTGATTTCGATAGCTTAGAATTGCTTTCATTTTCTTTCGTTTACGATTTAAGGTCGATGGTTTTTCAAAATAGCCATATCTTTTTTTATACCAACGAGTAGCTTGTAGGTGGTAATGCTTTTGATTGAGTAAATATAAGGCTTGATCAATGTCTTGATTGTCTTGAAGATAGACTGTAATGGACATGCTTTGCGTTTTTTAGACTGACACCTGTCTTTTAAGAAAAAGAGCTGTATAGGTCTTTGTACAAAGACATGCTATAACCATAGCAAAATAGAAATAAATTGCCAATTCCTATGAGTATTTTGCGTTATTTACTCTCGATTCTTTTATTTATTACTGGGATATTTTGTCTTATAAATTTTTTAGTAGACGATTTTAATCTTATATTTCTAGCGATAAGTTTGGTCTGTTTTCTGCTTGCTTATTGGGTAAAACCAAAACGAGAAAGCCATCGCCATCGAGATAATGGTTGGAATTGGCTAGATTTAATTGATTTTCCTGTAGAGATTATTTACTGGATCATCACTTTACCATTTCGCTTGTTACGAGGTCTGTTTGACTTTTTATCTCCAGACATCCCTTAATTAAAATGCCGTATCTCATTTATTTTGGATTTACTTTACTTAGTTGTCTTGTCGCATCTAACGTAAATTGATCAAAATCATCAGCTAAATAGAAATTGCCTTGATAATATTGATGGACTTCATCAGCAATCGCTTGCTGTCCAGCACAGTCTTGATGGCGTGGGCTAAAGTGTGTCAGGATCAGATTAATTAGACCTTTTTTTTGAGCAAATTCTGCAACGATTTTTGCGGAACTATGCATTGGGACTGACCCAACTTTATCTAAAACTGCTTGTGTGTATGTGGCTTCATGGATGAGTAATTGCGCTGTCTGGCATGCTTGGGCGAGTAGCTCTGGTTGATCATTGTCACCACCGACAATGGCGTGAACACGATTTCTGAGAGTTTGAATAAAATCAGCCGCTTTTAATGTTTGCTGATTAAACTCAATATCTAAACCTTGTTGTAAATTGCCCCAAGCTTTGCCTTTTGCTACGCCGAGTTGAATTAAAGCTTATGTATCTAACTTCTTCTGAGTGTATTGCACAATAATACTAAATGCAAAACTGGGTACGCGATGACTGAGTCGATGGGAATGAATCGAAAGTTCATCAGTTATTTGCTGTATTTGAGTTGCCTCATTTACATCAATGAAATTAAGCGGGTAGGGTAAATACAGATCGGTCAGCTGGGCTGTGATTTCATCCATTGTTGAATTTCTTTGGGGGCGATAATGGTTAAAGATGCGGTACGTGCATTCATACCTGCACTCGCCAATAAACCAACTAATTCATAACAGTGATCGCCGTGAACATGAGTAATGCAGATCGCAACTAGGTTTTGTAATGAGAGTTTAGCCTGTTGAATGCGATGCTGTGTGCCTTCACCAGCATCAACTAATATCCAATCTTTATTCTTGCTATTACGGATCGCTAAAGCTGAGACGTTGCGTGTCAGTGTGGGTGTACCTGAAGATGAGCCTAAAAAAGTAAAATGAAGCATCTTGTTGGAATTTTTTTAATGAAAAGGTCATTGTATATGAAACTATAAAATTTTATAGAAAATGATGTGCAAAGATCATAAGATCAATAAAAAGATTTAAGGGCATAGCCTCGAATGAGTAAACTAGGATGTGTATGTGGTCATGTGATTGTTGATCAGACAGATCAAATTCCATACAAAGCTTCTTTTATTACTGATGTTGATTTATTTGATTTTTATGATGCAGTCGATGACACGATGAATACTTCTTTAAATCATAAAGAGACATTTTCTGAGCAGATTATAGATAGGTTTATAAGATATTCTGCAGATATGTATGAATGTACGCAATGTGGGCGATTATGGATAGGTATTGGAAATAATCAGTTTAAGGCTTTTCTTCCTGAATCAGGGAAATATCAAGCTATTTTAAATATTCAACATGATAGATTTAAATGAATAAAAAAAACGTTGTAATTGGTTTTGTTGGTTCTACTTTGGATCAAGGGAAACGTCCCGATCGTTGGCAGCGTTGGCGTCCAACGTTGAGTCTTCTAATGCATGAAGATCTGATCGTGGATGAACTGGTACTAATACATGATCGACAGCATCATAATTTAGTCAAATTTATTGCTCAAGATGCTCAGAGCGTGTCACCGTCTACTACGGTGTCGGGTCAGCGAGTAAGTATCCGAGATCCTTGGGATTTTGCTGAGGTTTATGGTGCGCTATATGACTTTGTGAAAAGTTATTCATTTGATACCGAAAAAAATAACTATCTTTTGCATATCACCACAGGCACGCATGTTGCTCAAATCTGTTGGTATCTCTTAGTTGATGCCAATTATTTACCTGCCAAACTAATTCAAAGTGCGCCAAATCAACAAAAAACACCCGAAGGTGAATATCGCATCATTGATCTTGATTTGTCTCGCTATGATGTTCTTAAACAGCGTTTTGAAGATGAACAGCAACAAAACTGGCAACAATTGAAAGCCAATATTTCAACCTATAACCATGAGTTTAATGAGCTGATCACAGAAGTTGAGTTGGTTGCGACACGTTCCAGCGCGCCGATTTTGATTATGGGCGCAACAGGTGTAGGTAAATCCCATCTAGCCAAACAAATCTTTCAATTAAAGAAAGATAAGTTTCATTTAAGTGGGCGTTTTGTTGATGTGAACTGTGCGACGTTGCGTGGTGATAGTGCTATGTCGAGCCTATTTGGTCATATCAAAGGTGCGTTTACAGGGGCAGCAGCTTCACGGACAGGATTATTGAAAAGTGCCGATCAAGGTATCTTGTTTTTGGATGAAATTGGTGAGCTTGGACTAGATGAACAGGCGATGTTGCTTAAAGCGCTTGAGGATAAATCCTTTTTTCCTGTCGGAAGTGACAAAGAGGTTCAGGCCGATTTTCAATTGATTGCAGGAACGAATAAAGACCTGAGAGCAGAAGTGCAAGCAGGTCGTTTTCGTGAGGATTTATGGGCTAGACTAAACACATGGACTTTCTTTTTGCCGAACCTAAAAGATCGAATTGAAGATATTGCTCCAAATGTTGAGTTTGAATTACAACGCTTTGCTGTGAACCATCAAAGACAATTACGTTTTCAACGTGATGCACTCGATGTGTATTTAAAATTTGCTAAATCAAGAGAGGCATCGTGGCAGGGAAATTTCCGTGATTTAACCGCTAGTGTGACAAGATTGGCGACATTATCCAGCGGCGAGTTAATCCGCTCAGAAACGGTGGAAAAAGAGATTCAGCGTTTAAAGCAGTTGTGGTCGCTTCAAACCACACAACATCAATCTAATAAAGATATTTTACTCAAATATTTAGATCAAACGCAGTTGAGCGAGATTGATGAATTTGATCAAATTCAACTACGAGGAGTGCTTCAAGTCTGTGAAAATTCCAAGTCGATGGCAGATGCTGGACGTCAACTGTTTGCTGTTTCACGCCAGCAACGTAATACCACCAATGATAGTGACCGAGTCAAAAAGTATTTGGCTCGGTTTGGTTTAAATTGGAGTGATTTTCAATAGTTATTCAACAGGATGATTTCTTTTGTTCTTAGATTGGCTCGATAGAAACTCTAAATTCCATAGTTTTTCAGCATGTCGACCAATCCACCAGAACGAGGCTGCGAGCACAATAAAGAAAATTGCTTTATGCATTCCATTCCAGAAAAACTCAAAATATTTGGTATAAAGATTTAGAAATAAAAAGGTAATACCAAAGCCACGAGATGTTGCATCATCATGTTTTAAACCATATACGATTGCAATAATTGCAATAAAACCAAATAAGATGCCCCAGTGTAAGAGTTCATATTGTTTAACACTGTACCAACTATTCAAGTCGCCATAATTTCCAAAGATCGACAGAATCCATAATGCAATAAATAAATACAGTAATCCCATCACGTAAGTTGAGTGTGCAAAGTTTTTAAAGTAAGTATATCGTTTAAACAGTAAACTCAAGCCAATCAGTACTATGCCGAACATGACGAAGCGTAAAGGAAAATTCATGCCTAGATAGTATGCGCCCCAACCTGACATATAGCCTGTCTCTGCACCGAACCATGAACCTAAGGAGAGAAGTGAAAAGACCCAAATGAGTTTGGATGGAAACCAAAATGCGAGTGCAGCATAAATGACAGTGGAGAGTAAAAATAATAAAGAAAAATGCCCGCTGCCCGTGTCGATTGCTTGTCCAAAATAAGCAACAGAAGCTGCAGTGGAAATTACGCCAGCAAAAATAATGGCCTCATTACTAAATTGATGTAATGGTTTTGTTTTGCGTCGACGATAGGCAAAAGCATAAAAACCAGTTGCCACGCCAGCAAAAATCAGACATGGGATGATCTTTGAGTCAACGAATATTCTCGCAATCAAATCTAATAAGAATTTATCGGCAGTGATTGCAGCAATTGCTATGACTGCACAGATCATTGAAATCCAAAAAGAATATTTAGCTAGCCGTTCCCAATCAAAGGAGCGAACAGAAAAGCTATTTTGTAAATCCTTTGCAACATCAGGGGTGATCGTACCTTGTTGTTGCCAATACTCAATGGTTTGCTTTAAAAAAAGTCCCTGTTTTTTATTTAACTTCATATAGAACCCTAATGCCTATTCATCTTTACTGATATAACAGACATCGGATTCAAAACAAGTATACTTTTTTTAATAATTTGTTGTTAATTCTACAGTTTTAAAAAGCGAGAAATAACTTGTCTTAATTGCTTTAAATAACCCGTAAAGAAGTGGTTAGCACCTGGCAGAATAGTAATTGGATGCTTTTGTGGTTTTGCCCAAGCGATCATGTCTGAAAGCAACGTAATATCATCTTGTTCACCATGAACAAATAGAATATCTCCGTCAATTGCTGGCGTTTTATAGTGACGTAGGTCTACGACTGAACCTGTTGGTAATCCACATAGAATTATTTGTTTTGGGCGTAAGTCTTCACTCAACTGGGCTTGGCATTTCGCTAACACATGAGAACCAAAGCTGAAACCACCTGCGTAGAATGTTAAGCCTGCATGCTTTGAACGTGCGTATTCAATGACAGTCATAATATCATCAGTTTCGCCGTGTCCTTGGTCATGCGTGCCTTCACTACCTGATAGACCGCGAAAACTAGGGCGATAAACAACGCAGCCCATTTCATTAAATATCTGAGCCAATAGGACGGGAACTTTGTGGTGAGGTGTTCCACCTTGTAAAGGATGAGGGTGGCAGACGACAGCAAAGCCAGTAATTTCACCTTTGGGTTGATCTACAAACATTTCGATTTGACCAACAGGACCTTGGATGAAGATTTGCTCAGACATAAGATAAATAATGAATAATGGAAGAATCCACTATTTTACCGATAATGATCAATGAAAACACGAATTGGCATTAAAAATTATCAACTGTTATAGTTTCACTAAGATAAATTGATATTGATTGAATATGCTTGCTTTAATTTCTCCAGCGAAAACACTAGATTATGAAACTGCTTTACCGACAGACACATACACACAGCCTCGTTTATTAGAACAATCACAACAATTGATAGATGTATGTCGTAAGTTATCTGCAACCGAAATCGCCGCTTTGATGAGTGTAAGTGAGAAAATTGCCAACTTAAATGTTGATCGTTTTCGTGACTGGAATGCGGATTTTGATTTTTCCAATGCACGCCAAGCTTTGTTTGCATTTAAAGGTGATGTGTATACAGGTTTAGATGCATATCATTTAAAAGATCAAGACATTGATTTTGCCCAACAGCATTTACGCATGTTGTCTGGTCTTTATGGTTTGTTGCGTCCGTTGGATTTGATGATGCCGTATCGTTTAGAAATGGGTACAAAACTAAAAAATGCACGAGGTCATAATTTATATGAATTTTGGGGAAATATGATCACGGATCAAATTAACCAAGATTTGGCTGAAATTGATGCAAAAGTATTGGTAAATTTAGCTTCTGACGAATATTATAAATCTGTGAATGAAAAGAAAATTCAGGCAGAAATTATTAAACCTGTATTCTTAGATCAAAAAAATGGAAAATATAAAGTCATTAGTTTCTATGCGAAAAAAGCGCGTGGCTTAATGGCAAGATATTTGATTGAAAACCAATTGAATCAAGCAGAACAATTAAAAGCGTTTGATAGTGAAGGTTATTACTTTGATGCCGAAAGTTCTTCAAATAAAGAATTGGTATTTAAAAGGGATGAGCAACACGCATCTTAAAAAAAGGGGAAAGGTGAGATGTTAACTAAAGAACATTTATTAAAACATGCAATCTCATCAGATCAAGTCACTATCAAAGGGCATCTGACTGAACCACGTAGTTATGGTGTTTATGCCTTACCTTTAGATGCTGATGGAACAAGACGTTTTCGTTTTGGAAATCACCCAGTACGTCAACAGGAACTTAAACATGAGTTTGGTTCCTGTAAGCTTTATCAATTATTTCTCGATCGAAAACAAGCAGAAACTTTAGCGAAGTGGTTGAATAAAGAAATTCAGTGATGGGGCTATCATGCAACAATATTTAGCGATCCTAGAAAACTCATGGTTCGATTTAGATCGACATTATCAATTTTCTGAACCGAGAAAAGTTTTTAATAAATTAATAGTTGCTTATAGTGAAAAGCATCGCGCTTACCATACAATTCAGCATTTATATGAATGTCTGGTTCTAGTTGACTCGATTCGAGCTGATTTAAATGATGCACATGCTGTTGCATTGGCACTCTGGTTCCATGATGTAGTTTATGATCCGCAAGCCAAAGATAATGAGTTAAAAAGTGCTGAACTGTTCGAGCAGTATCTGGCTCAAGATTTATCAATCGATATCATTCAGAAGATAAAGCGATGGATTATTGCAACCCAATGGCATGAGGTAACAGATGAGCTAGATTTACAGTTTTTATTGGATATTGATTTGGCGATTCTAGCTGCTTCACCAGAGCGTTTCGATGAATATGAACAGCAAATTCAACAGGAGTATGCTTGGGTAGATCCAGATGTTTATTCGATTAAAAGAAAACAAGTTTTAGCTCATTTTTATCAGGCTGAACCGCTGTATCAAACGCAATATTTTCAAAAGAATTTTGAGCAAAGGGCGAAAGGGAATTTAAAAAATATAATAGAATAAATGATTAAAACGAAGCCTTTGAGTGATAAGTGAAAGATTTAACATTAGAGATAGCTGAGGGGAAGCTTAATATCCGTGTGGCTGCTTGGATAGAATATGAAGATCAGATTTTGGTTTCTACATTTCCTGATGGAAGTATTTCTTTAGTGGGTGGTCGATTAAAGTTTTCAGAAACTACTTTAGAAGGGGTTCAGCGAGAAGTATTGGAGGAAACTGGGGAAGATTTTAATTCCCCTGTGCTTTTCGCGATTGTTGAAAACTTTTTCTATGATCCTATCGTAGATAAACATTTCCATGAATTTCTTTATATTTATAAAGGTCAGATCCAAACAAAAGCTAGTTATGTTGATGACTCTAGTGCTGCTCAAGTGATTTCATGGATGCCAAAGAGTGAGATCAAACTGCTAAAGCCAGATGTTTTAAGTGATCTTGCTTTACGATCAAGTGATCATGTTGTTCATCTTGTTAATCTCGAATCAAGATAAAATCATCATCGCATTAAAAAGGGAGCTAAAAAGCTCCCTTTAGTATTTCTTTTCTTACTTAAAGAAATAACCCGTTTCAGGCGAGCTGGCATTGGCCATACGCTTACGCGGCATACGACCCGCCAAGAATGCTTCACGACCTGCTTCAACAGCTTTTTTCATTGCAGAAGCCATCAAAATTGGATTTTGAGCCGCAGCAATCGCCGTGTTCATTAATACGCCGTCACAACCGAGCTCCATTGCTATGGCAGCGTCACTGGCAGTACCAACACCTGCATCCACCAATACAGGAACTTTGGCATTTTCTTTGATGATAGAAATGGTATGTGGATTCAAAATACCAAGACCAGAACCAATCAAACTGCCCAAAGGCATGATCGCAACACAACCCATGCTTTCAAGTTCTTGAGCAACAATCGGATCATCCGAGGTGTAGACCATGATTTCAAAACCATCATCAATCAGGGTCTGCGCGGCTTTCAGTGTTGCAGTGACATTCGGGTACAAGGTTTTTTCATCACCGAGTACTTCCAGTTTTACCAGATTGTGACCATCAAGTAGCTCACGAGCCAGCATACAGGTACGAATCGCGCTATCTGCATCAAAACAGCCAGCAGTATTTGGCAGAATGGTGTATTTCTCTGGTGGAATCACTGAAAGCAGATTCGGCTGATCGGCATGTTGTCCGATATTCACACGACGAATCGCAACGGTGACAATTTCTGCACCACTGGCTTGAATCGCTAAATCTGTTTCATTTAAATCTTTATATTTACCTGTTCCAACCAACAAACGTGATTGAAAAGTTCGTGAACCAACAATTAAAGGGGAATCTTGCATGGGCTTACTCCATTTTTAGCCGATTAGCCGCCACCAACAGCTTGAATAATTTCAATACGATCTTCAGGAGCAATTGCAGTTTGCTCTAGTCTACTTTTCGGGATAATTTGTTGGTTCTTTTCTACAGCAAAGCGTTTGCCTTCTAATGCTAGTGCTTGAATGAGTTGCTGAAGGTTTTCGCAAGGCGTGTCTGTTGACTCACCATTTAAATAGATGTGCATGAATCAATCCTTATTTCGCATGCTTGATTGCCTGCCATGCAAGCATTACCCATCCAGCAATCATAAATGCACCACCAATTGGCGTAATTGCACCTAAGATTCTAGGTAGGCCAAGTGCCATAATGTATAACGAACCACAGAAAAAGATGATGCCAATTTGGATCAAAATAAAAGAGATTTTTATGGGGAAACTAGGAGAGGTGTTTTTTAACACGCTTAAAATAAGTAAACCAATTGCGTGATAGAAAAAATACTGTGTTGCTGTACTCCACCAAGCAAGCTGCTCAGGTGTAGCAAAAGATTTAAGTCCATGAGCACCAAAAGCACCTAACATAACTGCAAGTGCAAGATTAAGCGCAGAAATTGCTATCCACATAATGAAAATGGAACTTGAAAATTGATGAACAAAGTTAACATATTCGAAGCTTTTAACAAAGCTTGATAAAACAAAAGGGCGTTGTCGCCCTTATGTTTGTCTTGATTTTAACTTGCAGACATCGCAGTTTTGATTTTTTCCATTGCATTTTTTTCAAGTTGGCGAATACGTTCAGCAGAAACGTTATATTCAGCAGCAAGTTCATGCAGGGTTGATTTGTCATCATCTAACCAGCGGCGTTGTAAAATATTACGTGAACGATCATCAAGCTGATCCATGGCCTCATGCAAAGCAGATGTGCTTTGTGCTTCGTAATCTTCTTCTTCAACTAAACGCGCAGGATCGTAACGATTATCTTCCAAATACAAAGCTGGAGCAGTATGTGGGGTATCGTCATTGTCATCGCCTTGAGCTTCAAAAGCAGCATCATAAGCAGTTAGACGACCCTCCATCTCAAGTACTTGTTCTGGAGTCACATTCAAATCATTAGCAATCGCTTGAGCTTCTTCCAGCGTTAGGCGTTTGCTTGATTTTTTAAGACTGCGTAAGTTAAAGAATAATTTACGTTGCGCTTTAGTGGTTGCAATTTTGACAATACGCCAGTTACGAATCACATATTCATGAATTTCAGCTTTAATCCAGTGAACCGCAAAAGAAACTAAGCGCACACCCATATTTGGATCGAAGCGTTTAACGGCTTTCATTAAGCCAAGGTTGCCTTCTTGAATTAAATCGCCTTGAGGTAGGCCGTAACCCGCATAACTACGTGCAATATGTACAACAAAGCGTAAATGAGACATTACCAATAATTTGGCAGCATCTAAGTCTTGATCATAATAATAACGTTCAGCAAGCTCTTTTTCTTGCTCGGCAGTTAAAATTGGAATTTGATTGACAGTACTGATATATGCACCGAGATTTACACCTGGCGCAGACAATGACAGGGGCATCAATTGATTGCTGCTGTCAGTAGTCATGGATTCTCCTTATAGGATGGTATTTAAGTCAACAATTTCATCTTAATGTGAATGTTCTTCATCACTAAGGAAATTTGAGTATAGAAATGTAAATTTATCTATCTAGTCTTTACCAAGAGTTTAGCAAAGAATCACATAGATTCAATTAAATAGTGAAATTCATTCTCTGAAATTTTTTGAGGCTGGCATTGAAGTTGCTGAATTTGGCAATATCGTGTTACATCAATTTCACTATGTGGATCAGATGATTTCAATAAATATTGTCTAGGTGCATTAGCTTTTTTCAAAGCACGTTTCAGCATCAATAATGGCATAGGGCATGGTTGTCCCATTGCATCAATGATTTCAGGTGAATGAGATGTATCTGACATAATAATTCGTGAAGCTTAATTGCAAATTATCTTAACAAACTTTTTTGTAATTTTAGAGTGGAAAATTACAGCAGAAAAACAGCTAAATTATTGAAAAAAACAGATAGAAATATTTGAAATAGTCTAAATAAATCTATTAATTGTCATAAACCCATGTTAAGCTCGATGCGTTTTAGGATGTGTTTGATATAATTTATTGTAATAAACCCTATAACAAATGGATGTAACCGGAAATTGTTGATAGTTTTACAGAATGATTACAAGCTTTAAAATTATAAAAAATTTTAAAACCTTGTTGGCTCTGCTGTTTGCAACACCGGAAGGTCCTTATCTTTCAATATCTGAGGATTGACTTATGACAGCTCGTGAACAAGGCGTAGTAAAGTGGTTTAACGACACTAAAGGCTTTGGTTTTATTCAGCGTAATGGTGGTGATGACGTATTTGTTCATTTCCGTGCAATCGTTGGTGATGGTCACCGTTCATTACGTGACGGCCAACGCGTTGAATTCAGCGTAGTTCAAGGACAAAAAGGTTTCCAAGCTGAAAACGTTCAGCCTTTAGACTAATTTGTTGCCTTAACGCAATATAAAAACGCTCCAATGTTATTTGGGGCGTTTTTGTTTATAATAGCCACTTTCTTTTGGTCATTGATGGTTCGAGAGCATATATGACATCTGGTTTTGAAACCTTAAATTTACATCCGCAGTTGAAGAAAGCAATCGATGCTTTGGGTTTTACGAAAATGACCCCGATTCAACAAAAGGTTTTAAAATATACATTAGCAGGGCATGATGCTATTGGTCGAGCACAAACAGGTACAGGTAAAACTGCAGCCTTTTTAATTAGTGTGATCAATGATTTATTGAATAACCCAGTTCAAGATCAGCGCTTCCGTGGAGAGCCGCGTGCTTTAATTTTAGCGCCAACCCGTGAATTGGCACTACAAATTGAAAGTGATGCAAAAGCATTAACCAAATTTTCAGACTTACATCTCGTAACATTGTTAGGTGGTGTAGATTTTGATAAACAAAAGAAAATGTTAGATCGTAACTTTGTTGACATTATAGTGGCGACACCGGGGCGTCTAATTGATTTCGTTGAGCAAAAAGAAGTTTGGTTGGATCGAATTGAATTTTTGGTGATTGATGAAGCTGACCGATTGCTTGATATGGGTTTTATTCCGTCAGTAAAACGAATCGTTCGTTATTCGCCATTTAAAGAGCAACGTCAAACTTTAATGTTCTCAGCAACATTTAGCTATGATGTTTTGAATCTTGCGCGTCAATGGTTATTTGAGCCTGTGACGGTGGAAATTGAGCCTGAACAGAAAACTAATAACGATGTTGAGCAGCGTGTGTATGTTGTAGAAAATAAAGATAAATACAAACTACTACAAGAAATTTTGAAAGATGAGCCGATTGATAAGGTGATGATTTTTGCGAATCGTCGTGATCAAGTACGTCGTCTTTATGATCATTTGAAACGTGATGGTTATAAAGTTGGTATGTTGTCAGGTGAAATTGCGCAAGACAAGCGCCTAAAAATGCTCGATCAATTTAAGCAGGGTAAAAATAATATTATGATTGCAACTGATGTTGCGGGTCGTGGTATTCATGTTGATGGTGTATCGCACGTCATTAATTTTACTTTGCCTGAACAGTCTGATGATTATGTACATCGTATTGGCCGTACTGGTCGTGCAGGTGCACAAGGTGTGAGTATCAGCTTCTTGTCAGAAGATGATGCATTTTATTTGCCAGAGATTGAAAAGGCGATTGGTAAGAAATTACCTCTAACACGTTTAGAAGGTTATTGTTAAGTTAAACAAAATCTATCATTTGACTTAATAAAAACATTTATAAAAAGATCAAATCATGCTGTGATTTGATCTTTTTTATTTTTAAATACAATTTAGTACTCAAATTACACAAAAGATTGAGGATTTTTTTTGATTTACTGTGATTAGTTGCTGAATTGAAATAAATCAACATGTAGAATATGGCGCATTACCTGGGAGGATATTATGGCACTCATCTCAATGCGCCAGCTCTTGGATCACGCTGCAGAACATAACTACGGCGTACCAGCGTTTAACGTAAACAACTTAGAACAAATGCGCGCAATCATGCTCGCAGCAGATGCAACTAATTCACCTGTAATCGTGCAAGCATCAGCAGGTGCGCGTAAATATGCGGGTGCACCTTTCTTACGTCATCTTATTCTAGCTGCAATTGAAGAATGGCCACATATTCCAGTGGTAATGCACCAAGATCATGGCACAAGTCCTGATGTGTGCCAGCGTTCTATCCAATTAGGTTTCAGCTCAGTGATGATGGATGGTTCATTAGGTGCTGATGGTAAAACACCAACTTCATATGACTACAATGTTGATGTAACACGTCGTGTTGTTGCTATGGCGCATGCATGTGGTGTTTCAGTTGAAGGTGAGATCGGTTGCTTGGGTAGTCTTGAGACTGGTATGGCTGGCGAAGAAGATGGTGTTGGTGCAGAAGGTGTGCTAGATCACTCTCAGTTGTTAACTTCTGTAGAAGAAGCAACTCAGTTCGTTGCTGATACAAATGTTGATGCTTTAGCGATTGCTGTGGGAACATCTCATGGTGCGTACAAGTTTACTCGTCCACCTACAGGCGATATCTTGGCAATTGATCGTATTAAAGAAATTCACGCCGCATTGCCAAATACGCATCTTGTAATGCATGGTTCAAGCTCTGTACCACAAGAATGGTTAGCGATTATTAACCAATATGGTGGCGATATTAAAGAAACTTACGGTGTGCCTGTAGATCAGCTTGTAGAAGCGATTAAACACGGTGTGCGTAAGATTAATATTGACACTGATTTACGTTTGGCATCTACAGGTGCAATGCGCCGTATGATGTCTGAAAAACCAAGTGAATTTGATCCACGTAAATTCTTTGGTGAAACAGTTGAAGCAATGAAAGATATCTGTGTTGCTCGTTACGAAGCATTTGGTACGGCTGGTAATGCAGATAAGATTCGCCCAATCTCTTTAGAGAAAATGGTTGATCGTTACAAATAATCATTTTGTAATGCAAAAATAGCGGCAATTGCCGCTATTTTTATTCTTAGAGGTGAGATGAATAAGCCAGCAAATTGCTGGCTTATTTCTGTTATTTATTTTGTTGAGCTTTGGAGTCTAAGCTCACATCTTTGATTTCAACATAGGCATTTGCACGAAGTTCACGCATCCAGCTATCAACCTCGGTATCAAACTGACGTTCACCAAGAATTTGACGAGCCATACGTTCTTGAACTTCTTTGGTCATGTCTTGTTGACGCGTATCGCTCACTTGCAGAATGTGCCATCCAAACTGTGTTTGGAATGGTTTGCTGACTTGACCAACAGGTGTGTCTTTCATAACTTGTTCAAATTCAGGAACCATGGTGCCTGGGCTTACCCATCCTAAGCTACCGCCATCACGTGCAGAGCCAGTGTCGTTTGAATATGTTGCAGCTAGAGTGCCAAAATCTTCACCAGCTTTAGCACGATTATATAAGCTGTCGATCATTTGTTTAGCACGATCAAGGCTAACAACTTCTGATGGCTGAATCAGGATATGACGTGTTAGATATTGAGGCACAAGCGCTTTTTGATCATTTTGTTTGCGATCAAGTAATTTTAAAACATGTACACCATCACGAACATTAATAAGTTCAGTGGTTTGACCAACTTTCAATGGCGCAATTCGTGCAGATAGTTCAGTTGGTATTTCTGATAATGAGCGGAAGCCCATATCAGCACCATCAACAGTTACCGTAGAAGTAGAAAATTTAGAGCTAATTGCTTTAGGGTCATCATTGCTGGCTAAAGCTTGCTTAACTTCTTTTGCTATTTTTTGAACTTCTTCAGTGTTGTCACCTGAAATCCGCATGTGAATTACATGTGCTTGTGTTCCAAGTGCAGCTTGACCTTCAGGTGAGTTTAAAAAGTTTTCAACATCGTGATCGCTAATTTTAATACGCGACATTACTTGTTGTTGGCGTAAACGACCAATCGAAAGATCTTCTGCAATGCGGCCGCGTAGACTCTCGTAGGTACCTGGCGCAATCGCATCTAATTTTTGTTGGAATGCTTCTAGGCTATTTGCACCTGATTGATTTGCAACTTTTAGAACAGCCGCATTTAAACTTTTCTCATCAGGTTTAATGCCATATCGTTTTACTTGCTCTAACTGAGCTTGACGAACAATAAGCTGGTCTAGAACCTGCATTTGCAAATATTGTAATGGGGGAACAGTTTTGTTTTGTGCTTTAAGCTGGTGTTCTGTTTCTGCAATCCCTTGTTCTAAATCACTTTTAAGAATGACACTACTATCAACAATTGCAACAACCTCATCCGTAGGTTGTGCAAAGCTTTGCATTGATGAAGAAATTAGGGCAGCTAGAACAGTGGCTCTAAAGATATGTTGAAAAGATTTTATCTTCATTAACGTTGTGTCCAAGATTGATTAATTTTGTTGAAACCCAAAACTCTATTTTCTAACAGAGATGCAAGTTTGTTGTTTAAAGCACCTAGCCCTTTAAGAGTAAACTCCGCCATGATGGCTTTCTTTCTATGAACGTCAGGAAGATTCGGATCATCCAAGTCGTTGTAGTAAGAACGGCCATAAACAGAAACTGCCCAACAGCAAGACTCATAATTTACACCGAGTAAGTATTCGCGCATTAAATTATTATCTAAATCATATTGAGCGTGACCCATAATACGCCAATTATCTTTTACGGGTTGTATAAAGGATGCAACAGCTTGGTCGTATGCATCTTGGCGATCTGGAATATTTTTACGGTAGAAATAACCAAGGTTATAGAGATTACCTTTATCACCTACAAAGTAAGCTTGAAAATCTCGTTGAGCATTATCACCATTCTCCATCCATGCTGAATTCGCAGCAATAGTGAAGTTTTGGTTGAGTTGGCTAGATAAGCTTACAATAGGGCCGGTACGACGTTGTTTGTCGAATTCATCTGGCTCTTGATTTAGTGTTACGCGTCTATCACTAAAATAATAACTCTGTCCAATACTCGCTTTGATTCGCTCTAAGCCTTCGGTGTCCAATAGGCTATATGTTACGCCTAAGGACAAAAAGTTATTGTCATCTAAGCGGTCATGTCCGTAGAAGCGATAAGGGTTGAAGAGTTGATCATAACTAATTGAAGCTGTTGTTGAGTCAAAGTTCGGGTAATCTTCTTGGTTTTTGTAAGGTGAATATGCGTAAAAGGCACGTGGTGAAATGCTTTGTAAGTATTTACCGTCTTTTTCGAATGTTACACCTGTTGCAAAAGTAAATTGTGGAACCACAACTGACTTTTGTAAATCATCAGATCCACGATTTACTTGGGCGTCCTGATCATAATAAGTGTTGATGCTTCTTACAGAAACTTCAGGAATCGCATAGAACCAAGATGGGGTTAAGTAGTTATATCGAACTGCAAATTGGTTGTAGATACGTGTACCACTTGATTCTAAAGCGGAGCCATCATTAATTGATTTCTTGAAGTACGCTGTATCATTATTAAATTCATATTGAAGACCTTGAGGGTCACCAGTAACGTAATTTAATAAGAATTGTGGAAGACGCGCATAAGGTTTATCTGCATCTTTAATTGTTTCATCCAGTGTTTGGAAGTCTTCGACTTTCAATTGTGCCTTAAGCCCAGGAATACCATTTTGGTAATTTAGCTCCCATGCGCGACGTAAGTTCAAATCCGTTTTTGAATTTGGGCTTGTATTAAAGTCAGAGAAATAATCTTTATCAGAAGCGTGGTTGTATTCTAGGTTTGTAGACCATTGATCATTTATTTTCCAGTTATGTAGAAAATGTAAATCTTCACGATCTTTGTTGTCATATTGATTATCTGTTGGTAAATAACCACCCCAAATACGACCAGAACCAAAGTTTTCAGTCATGTATCTAAATTCGGCATCTAACTTAACACCACGCTTACTCATGTAGCTTGGTGTTAACGTTAAATCATAGTTTGGTGCGAGGTTTAGATATACTGGAACTGTGAGTTGAGCGCCACCATCATTACTATAACCAAAGTTCGGGTTTAAAATACCAGTTGTGCGGCGATCATCAATCGGGAAGTTAAAGTAGGGTACAGCGAGAACTGGAACATCCTTAACATATAACTTTGTACCGCGAGTTACACCTCGGCCTGTATCTTGATTCAACTCAATTTCTTTAGCTTGAATTCGCCAAGCTGGTTTCTGCTCGGGTGGGCAAGCCGTATAGCTCGCATCTTTTAAAATAACAAGATTTTCATTCGCACGTTTGATCTGACTTGCATGGCCATGTGCATGTTGTTGTTCAGAAATATAAAAACTATTGTTTAAATCGCCAGTTTGGGTCTTTAAGTTATAGTTAATTTGGTCACTTTGCGTTAATAAACCTGATTGTGCAAGCTGAACACGACCTTGTGCATTTGCATATGTTTGAGTTGAATCAATCGTCACTTGATCTGCACGAATGGTTCGTCCTTCTTGGTCGATTATAACGTTGCCTTGTAGGACTGAATCACCTTCAGGATTGTAGTGGCCATAGTCAGCCGTGATGACAGAGGTTGTGCTACTTGCATCAACAGCTTTGGTTTCGGGGTTAATCGGTGTAACCCAGGTTCCTTGGCAGAAAGAAGAGCTTAAGTAACGGTTATCACGTAACTGTGCTTCTGGTGCAGATTTATCAACGTAATACTGTTGAAAAAACTTTTGACCAGGAAAGCTTTCTTGGTCTTGTTGAAGTTTAGCTTTAAGCTGGGCATTGTCTAAAGTCGAGACATGAGACGAATCTGTTGCTGCGAAACTTGATTGAATCGAGCCGCCACACAAGAGTGTCAAAATAGCAGTTGCTAAAGGATTAAATTTAAACTGATGTTTCATTGTCTCATTAACCAGTACGCTAATTCACAATTAATTATTGTCGCATCATAGAGAAAAAGTTGATAAGTGGCTACACTTAAGCTTTCAAAATCTCAGCTAGTTTTAGATTTTATTGCAAATGAATACACAACGTGAACAATTGATACAAACTTGGCTTCAAGCCACTCTCCAATCAGATCAATTTGAGATCAGCTTTTTGGCAGGAGATGCGAGCTTTCGTCGTTACGCACGAGTTAAGTTACAAAACAAAACATATATGCTTATGGATGCGCCGCCTGAAAAAGAAGATTGTGTTCCATTTGTGACCATTGATGAGTTTTTTGACAAGCATGGTGTGCGTGTTCCGCATATCGTTGCAAAAGATCTCGATCAAGGACTGTTGCTGTTGGAGGATTTTGGTGATGTGGTTTTATCTACATTGTTAAATGATACGACGGTAGATCAATATTACGCTCAAAGCTTTAAGCAGTTAATTGAATTGCAGCAGATTGATGCTAAAGAATATTTACCAGAGTATTCATATGACAAACTGATGTCAGAAATGCGTTTGTTGACGGACTGGATGTTACCATCATTGAATATTCAGCCTTCTGAACAGCAGTTAGAAACAATTGAGCAAGCATTTGATTTCCTAGCTGTAGAGGCAACTCAGCAACCGCAAGTCATTGTGCATCGTGATTTTCACAGTCGTAATTTGATGAAAATTGAAAATGAACAAGAATTAGGGGTGATTGATTTTCAGGATGCTGTGATTGGCGCAGATACTTATGATCTGATTTCCATTACGCGTGACGCCTACGTGCAGTGGAATGCTGACCGTGTCTATGAATGGTTTGGAGTTTTCTATAACTTATTGCCAGCAGCGGCGAAAGAAAATCGTAATTTCGAACAGTTCAAGCGTGATGCGGACTTAATGGCAATTCAACGTCATTTGAAAATTTTAGGTATTTTCGTTCGTTTGTTTGAGCGTGATGGAAAATCGGGATATTTAAAAGATTTACCGCGTGTAATGTGGTATCTGCTAGAAGAAAGCCAAGGTTATGATGAACTAAATGATTTTATGCAGTTTATCCGTGATGTAGTTATGCCAAAGTTTATTATCAAATATGGTGACTATGAGGTTGCAGCATAATGAAAGCAATGATTCTAGCTGCTGGTATGGGCAATCGTATGCGTCCGCTGACCTTGAACACACCTAAACCTTTACTAGAAGTTGGTGGTAAACCATTAATTGTTTGGCATATTGAAAAGTTACAAAAGATTGGTGTAACTGAAATTGTCATCAATACAGCATGGTTGGGTGAAAAACTTGCAAATACTTTGGGTGATGGCTCTCAATTCGGTGTCACGATATTATGGTCTCATGAAGGTGAGGGGTTGGAAACGGCAGGAGGCATCATTAATGCTTTACCATTGCTAGGAACTGATCCTTTTATTTTGGTCAATGGTGATGTCTGGACAACAATGGATTTTTCTACATTGTTGGATGTTGATTTAAGTGATAAGCAAGCACACTTGGTGTTGGTTGATAACCCGCCACAACATACCAAAGGCGATTTTATTCTAGCGAATGATTTGGCTTACACTTTTGAGCAAGATCAACTCGGTGAAGCACTTACGTATAGCGGTGTTGCTGTATTAAAGCCAAAAATGTTTGTGGGTTTAGAAAATGGCAAACGACCGTTAGCACCTTTACTTAAACAAGCGATGCAACAACAACAAGTTTCAGCTGAAAAAATGCAAGCAATTTGGGTTGATGTAGGGACACCAGATCGCTTAGAACAACTTGATCAGCAAATCAAACAAGGTGTAATCTGCTAATAAAATTAATTTTTGTCACTCTTTGATTTGTATAAGGAAAGACAAAAAACTGATGGATTGTGCAGTTTATCATGAACATAGATGTTTAACTGCATAATCGTTCAACAAGTCCTACTGTGTCTTGTATCAGAAATCGGTATACTGCACAGCAAATTTATCGAGATGTTACACCGTTATGCATCCTTTTTTTCAAGAATTAAAGCAAGGTAGCCAAGCACTAGGTTTAGATCTAAGTGAAGAGGCTTTAACTCTCTTATTGAAATATCAAGATGCACTCGTGCTTTGGAATAAGGCTTATAACCTCACGGCCATTCGCGATCCAAAAGAAATGTTGGTTAAACATTTATTAGATAGCTTAAGTATTTTAAAAGATTTGCCAAAAGGTCGTTTGTTGGATGTTGGTACGGGTGGTGGTATGCCCGGCATGATCATTGCATTATGTCAACCAGAGCGTTCATGTGTCTTATTGGATTCAAATGGAAAAAAGATTCGTTTCTTGAAGCAATTTATTGCTGATTTAAAACTAACAAATGTAATTGCAGTTCAAACACGTGTTGAAAATGAAGATAGCATTGGTGAACTTGGTCAGTTCGATGTCATTACAAGTAGAGCCTTTGCATCTCTGACAGATTTTGTAAATGCTGCACAGCGGTATATGCATCAACAAAGCATTATCGCGGCGATGAAAGGTCTAATCCCAACGGATGAGGTTGAACAAATGAAGGATGAATATTCTTGTAAGGTTGTTGAGCTTCGTGTACCGAGATTAGATGAACAACGTCATTTACTTTTACTTCAACGTATTCAATAAAAAATATTAAGGGTAATCATGGCTCAAATTATTGCGATTGCAAACCAAAAAGGTGGTGTAGGGAAAACCACAACAGCAGTGAATCTTGCTGCGTCTTTGGCGATCTTAAAAAAACGTGTCTTGTTAGTCGATATGGACTCGCAAGGGAATGCCACCATGGGGTCTGGTGTTCAAAAGAATGATTTACTTTATTCTGTAACTGATGTGCTGTTAGGCGAGGTGCCAATCGAAACAGCAATTCAAAAAGCTGAAGTAGGATATAAAGTTTTAGGTGCAAATCGTGAACTTGCTGGTGTAGAGCTTGCAATTGCTGAGCAAGAAGGGCGTGAGTTCATCCTGAAAAATGCTTTGAAGGAAGTCGAGTCAGCATTCGATTATATTATTGTAGATTGTGCACCAAGTTTGAGTCTAATCACCGTGAATGCCTTGGCGGCTGTGAATGGTGTTATTATTCCAATGCAATGTGAATATTATGCTTTGGAAGGTTTAGCAGATCTAACGCAAACAATTGATCGTATACAAAAAGCCCTCAATCCAAACTTGGAAATCGTAGGGGTATTACGTACCATGTACGATGCACGTAATGCATTGACGCGTGATGTTTCGGCTGAATTAGAACAATATTTTGGTAAGAAACTTTATGACACAGTTATCCCAAGAAATATTCGTTTAGCTGAAGCGCCAGCGCATGGTTTGCCTGTTATCTATTTTGAGAAAAGCTCAAAAGGCGCAGTTGCATATTTGAATTTAGCAGCAGAAATGTTGAAGAAAAGTAAAGTGAAAAAAGGAAGTGCGGTATGAGCATCAAAAAACGCGGATTGGCTAAAGGTCGTGGTTTAGATGCGCTGTTGGGTTCAATTCAAAAAGAAAAATTGCAACTTGAAGCACAAGCCTTAGATCATGGTCAACTCAAGCAAATTGATGTTAATTTATTAAAACGTGGTGAGTATCAGCCACGTCGTTTTATCCAAGAACAAGATTTACAAGAGCTTGCATCATCAATTGAAAAGCATGGTGTAATGCAACCAATCGTCATCCGTCCAGTTGATGATGAACAACATCCTTACGAAATCATTGCAGGTGAACGTCGTTGGCGTGCTGCCCAACTCGCTGGCTTAGCAGAAATTCCTGCGATTGTACGAGATCTAAATGATCAGGTTGCAATTGCTTTAGCGTTAATTGAGAACATTCAACGTCAAGATTTAAATCCGATTGATCAAGCGCTTGCACTACAACGTTTCCATGATGAATTTGGTTTAAGCCATCAGGAAATTGCGGATACTGTTGGCAAAGCTCGTACTACAGTAAGTAACTTATTACGTTTGTTAAGCTTGGCTGATCCAATTAAAGATTTTATGCAGCAAGGTCAAATTGATATGGGGCATGCCCGTGCCATTCTAGCTTTGAAAGCAAAAGATCAATTGGAAGTCGCTAAAATCGTAATTGAAAAAGATTTGTCAGTGCGTCAAACTGAACAATTAGTTCGTGAGTGGAGTGAACCAAAACCCGAAAAGGAAAAGGTGCAAGTTTCTCCTGATATTGAGCATTTAACTCAGAGACTTTCAGAGCGTTTCGGAGCAAATGTGAAAATTGACCATAATCAAAAAGGCAAAGGGAAAATGGTCATTCATTACCACTCATTGGATGAGTTGGATGGTATTTTGAATATTTGTTTACCTAACTAATATTTAGGATGCGTCCTGTTATATTTTAAATATTATTGGGGAATAATATGTGGGAACTCGTAAAGGCTGGCGGTTGGTTAATGCTGCCTCTCATTCTCTCATCAATTTTTACGGTTGCGATTACATTAGAGCGTTATCTTAGATTAAAGCGCTCACAAGTTTTACCACAAGATTTACTTGTAAATGGTGCTGATTTAGAAACACTTGTTGCTAAGTTAGAACAAGAACAGGCAATGCGCAGTCCATTAGGACGAATCCTAAAAGCTGGTTACGATCATAGGGATCAAGGTGAACAGTTTGCTCGTGCTCAAATGGAAGCAGCAGCATCTCAAGAAATTACTCATCTAGAAAAGAATATCAATTTTCTCGGTACACTAAGTGCAATTGCACCGTTACTTGGTTTGTTGGGTACTGTATTAGGTATTATTGAGTCATTTCTAGTGATCGATGTTGGTTCAGCAGGTAATGCAAGTACAATGATGCCAGGTATTTCTAAGGCGCTAATTACAACTGCTGTGGGGATGCTTATTGCAATTCCAGCGATGATTGCTTATCGATATTTCCAACGAGTTGTTCATGAGTATGTTGCTGAACTCGAGCAACAATCAACTTTGTTTCATGCAGCACTTTTCTATAAAAAAGTACCACATGTTCAAGAACATCGCCGTGCAAGCTAAAGCATAGGTGATCTCATGAAATTTAAACGTTCTCAAGTTGAAGATATTCATATTAATTTGACACCAATGATTGACTGTATGTTATTTATTTTGGTGTTTTTATTACTTTCAACGACTTTTAGTCAGCAAAGCCGTATAAATCTAACATTGCCAGATGCTCAGGGTGTTCCACCTAAACAATTCGATCATAAAATTGAAATCATGGTAGACTCCACAGGGCATTATTCCGTGAATGGTCAAGCATTATCCTCCAAAGATGTTGCTGATCTCAGCACTGCAATTAAGCAAGTTGCACAAGACCGCAGAGATTTTATGTTTATTATCGCGGCGGATGCTAAGGCAACTCATCAAGATGTAATTCGAGTTATGGATGTTGCAGGCCAATTAGGTTTTGTAAACGTCAATATCAGCACAAAAGTTCCAACTAGAGGTTTCACCGAGTGAATCAAGATTTTAAGGTTTATGTTCGCCTTTTAGCTTATTTAAAATCTTATTGGGGCGTAGCCTTATTTGTATTGATCGGTTTTGGAATCAACGCTGCTACAGAAGTTTCTGTTGCGAAACTTCTTAAATATATTATTGATGCTATACAAAATGGTAGTCGTGAAAACTTAGATTGGTTTCCAGTACTCATCGTTTTGTTGATGTTTTTTCGTGGTGTGGGTTTATTCCTTGGTGGGTACTTTACAGCGGTTATTTCAAGACGATTGGTATTTAGTATTCGTCAAGAAGTTTATGCAAAGCTATTAAGACTCCCTGCACAGTATTATTTAGATAATACGTCAGGTCATATTAGCGCTAAGTTGATGTACAACGTTCAACAGCTGACTGCCGCATCTTCTGATTCATTACAAACTTTAGTTAAAGATGGCTTGATCGTCATTGGTCTATTAAGTTATTTGCTTTACACCAATTGGCGTTTAACACTTTGTATTATCGTTTTCATGCCTGTGATTGGAATTCTTGTTCGTGTGGCGGCTAAACGTATGCGCAAGCTGTCTATTCAAGTTCAAAACACGATGGGTGATGTAAACCATGTCGTGCAAGAAACGATTAACGGTAACTCTGTTGTAAAGAGTTTTACTGGCGAAGCATTTGAACAACAACGTTTTTATAAATCATCTGAAGAGAACCTTCGTCGTGGTTTAAAAATGGTTGTTGTTCAAAATATTAACAGTCCAATTGTTCAATTGATTCTGTCGTGTGCGATGGCTGTAATTCTTTGGCTGGCTTTGAGACCACAAGTGTTTGGTGACACCTCTGCAGGTGAATTTGTTTCATATATCACTGCTGCTGGTTTAATTTCAAAACCAGTTAAAAACTTAACTGATATTAATGAAAAATTACAGCGTGGACTAGCAGCGGCACATTCTGTTTTTGAATTACTCGATTTACCTGAAGAAGAAAACAACGGTCAGCTTAAACCTGAGCTAAAGGGTAATATTCGCTTTGATCAAGCAAGCTTGCAATATGAGGATGGCACGAAAGCGATTAAAGATTTTTCTTTAGATATTCGTGCAGGGCAAACAGTTGCGCTGGTCGGACGGTCGGGTGCAGGAAAAACTTCTCTAGTAAATATGTTACCTCGCTTCCAAGAGTTGAGCAGTGGGCAAATTTATTTTGATGATATTCCCGTAAAAGATATTGAATTACTTTGTTTGCGCTCACAAATTGCGATGGTGAATCAGCAAGTTGTACTTTTTAATCGTTCAGTTCGTGACAACATCGCTTATGGTCAATTACAAGATGCAAGTGATAAGCAAGTAATTGCTGCGGCGAAAGCAGCTTATGCACACGACTTTATTATGAACCTTCCTCAAGGCTATGACACTATTTTGGGTGCGCAGGGTCTAAACTTGTCTGGTGGTCAGCGTCAGCGTCTTGCAATTGCGAGAGCTATTTTAAAAGACTCTCCAATTTTAATTTTGGATGAGGCTACGAGTGCCTTAGATAACGAATCTGAATATTTTATCCAGCAAGCATTTGATGAGGCAATGCAGGGCCGTACTACGATTGTGATTGCACACCGTTTATCTACTGTTGAAAATGCTGATTTGATTGTGGTGATGGATAAAGGACAGATTGTTGAACAAGGTACACATGCAGAATTACTTGCAAAAAATGGTATGTACTATCAGTTGCATGAACGTAATTTTGAGGAAAACTAAGGATGTCTTTAGCGCAACATATACAGGATGCTTGGAATAAACAAGCCTCATGGTTAATTGTGTTGCGTCCATTGTCATGGTTGTATCGACTCGGATTTAATCTGAATAAATCTCTGTATAAATCTGGCATTAAAACTGTTTATAAAGCGCCAGTACCAGTGATGGTGATTGGTAATATTACTGTAGGCGGTAGTGGTAAAACACCTTTATTAATTCAGTTGGTTAAGCATTTACAACAGCATAATATCCGCGTTGGCGTGATCAGTCGTGGTTATGGGGGGCAAGGGCCTTTCCCAGCATTGGTTAATCGTTTATCAGAACCAGATACTGTTGGGGATGAGCCAGCATTGATTGTACAGTCTACCAGTGTGCCTATGGCTGTTGGGCCTAATCGCCAAGCCTCTATAGAGTTGTTATTGCAATCTCATACATTAGATTTGATTATTAGTGATGATGGTCTTCAGCATTGGGCACTTGATCGTCAGATTGAATGGATCGTGCTAGATCAGAATCGAGGTTTGGGTAATGAAAGATTATTACCTGAAGGTTATTTGCGTGAACCAAAAGCTCGTTTATCGCATAGTACTGTTATTTACCATACCAAAGCTAAAGCTGCTCAAGTTTCCAATAATATGCATTTACAAATAGGCTTGCCTTATCTGTTAAATAAAAATCTTGATTCTGTTTTGTTTGACCGAGAAAAATATTTTAATGCTGTCGTAGGAATAGGTTTTCCTGAACGTTTTTATCAAACATTGAGTCAAATTGGCGTGATTCAGTACCAAGCACATGAATTTCCAGATCACCATGATTATGAGATTTCAGACTTAACTTTTGATAATCAGGATGCAATCATTACGACTGAAAAAGATGCTGTGAAATTTAAGGCATTATTATCACAAAACCCTAATTTTAATATCCCGATTTGGGTTGTTCCTGTTGAAGCAGTTCTATCATCCGATTGTTATGAGTTGTTGAAACAACAATTACAACAAGTCGGTATTCAATTTTTTTAGAGCACTATCATGAAACATATTGTTATTCCTGCTCGTTTTGCGAGTTCACGTTTGCCAGCGAAGCCATTATTACTAATTCATGGTCGTCCAATGATTTTACGTGTGGTGGATCAAGCTAAAAAAGTAGCAGGGTTTGATGATTTGTGTGTTGCTACGGATGATGAGCGAATTGCAGAAGTTTGTCGTGCAGAGGGGGTAGATGTTGTATTAACAAGTGCGGATCATCCTTCTGGTACAGATCGTCTCAGTGAAGTTGCTCGTCTAAAAGGCTGGGCGCAGGATGATATTATTGTCAATGTACAAGGTGATGAACCATTATTACCTGCACAACTAGTACAACAAGTATCTCAGCTCTTGGTTGATAATCCACAATGTTCGATGTCTACTTTGTGCGAGTCGATCCATAGTCTGGATGAGTTTCACCGTGATAGCATTGTAAAAGTTGTCATGAGCAATCGTAATGAAGCATTGTATTTTAGTCGAGCAACTATTCCTTATGATCGTGATGGTGCAAAAGAAACAGAAGCTAAACTACATGATCAAGCATTTCGTCATTTAGGCTTATATGCCTATCGTGTGAAGTTACTACAAGAATATGTAACTTGGGATCAAGGTAAGCTTGAAAAGTTAGAAAGTTTAGAGCAGCTACGTGTATTAGAGAATGGTCATCGTATTGCAATAGCCGTAGCTGAGGCTAACTTACCACCTGGCGTAGATACGCAAGCTGATTTAGATCGTCTAAATGCAATGCCTGTAAGCTTATTTGAATAATATATAATGGTCGATTTACATCCGATGATTTATCCTTGGCATGAACAAACTTGGGAGCTGTTAACAACACGTTTTCCCGATATTGGGCATGGCTTACTTTTCTATGGCAAGGAAGGCTGTGCAAAACGAGAGTTTGCACAACGTTTTGTCGCTTGGGTGCTGTGTTTAAATAAAAAAGCTCAATCAGCGTGTGGTGAGTGTAGTAGCTGTCAGTGGTTGAAATCGGATACACATCCTAATTATGTTCACATCACAACAGATGAAGAAAATAAGAAACAAAATGCGAAAATAAAAATCGAAAAAATTCGAGATTTACTTCCATTTGTTCAACAAACCGGTGAGGGCTGGCGTGTGGTTGTGATCGAACCAGCTGAAGCACTCAATATTGCATCCTCTAATGCTTTACTAAAAACATTGGAAGAACCTGGTGAGCGCGTTGTTCTTATTCTGTTAGCAGATCACTATTTAAAATTACCGGCGACGATTCGTAGTCGTCTACAGCATTTTGCTTTAGATCGTTTAACGATTCAGGATGCTCAGCAGTTTGTTCAGCAGCAATTACCAGATATTTCCGCAGAGCAAGTTTCATTGCTACTAAATTTGGCAAATGATATGCCATTAAGCGCAATCGAACTTCAACAAAGTGAATGGCTTTCTAAGCGAAGTAACTTTTTAAGTGATTGGCTGAAACTAGTCTCTGAAAAAAATATGCCTTTGAACTATTCTGCTAAGTGGTCTAAAGAGCTGAATTTCTCAGAGTTTGTCACCATGTTTGAATATCTGCTAGGTGATTTGATTAGTTTGAAGCTCAATCAATCAACGCGTAACTATGATTTGGATTTTCAAGCATTAGCCGAATGCTATGATTTAGAAAAACTTTTTGAGATTTATAGTGATTTACAACATAAAAAGCTGATGGTAGAGCAAAATGTTCAAACTCAATTGGTTATGGATGAGTTATTTATCCAACTTATGAATGTTTCCTAGAATGATTGTGTTATGAGTTGTTAAATAAGAACAGAGCATAGGCTCTGTTTTTTATTTCACTAGATGTGTTATGAAAAATATGTGTTTAATTGCTGTGCATATGCAGTTTGATGAGGGAGTTAGATGCAAAACATTGTTTGTTGTTTCATCTAATGTTTCTTATAATCAAATCAAGAAATAACGTAATTTTTGTCTACGGTTTTTTGCAATCTGATTATTCATAATCAATCAAATGGAATATATATTTGATCGATTTTTAGAATATTTAGTTATATAAGAATGATTTAAGTTTAAATTTAACAGGGGAATGTTATGCAGCCGCAAATGATGGGTGGGATTATACAGGTAAATATTCCTGATAAAGCAACCTTGCAATCTAGCTATATGCCTTTTGTTCAAGGCGGAGGTTTATTTGTTCCAACTAAACAAGCTGTGAAAATGGGGCAAGAAGTTTTCGTGCTGGCGACCTTACCAGAACAATCTCAGAAAATACCACTCACAGGGAAAGTAATTTGGATTTCTCAAAAACATACTCATTTTAAACCACAAGGCTTTGCAATCCAGCTTGTGGGAGAAAAAGGTGTGTATTATAAAAATGAAGCTGAAAAATTGTTGGCAGGATCTAAGGCTTTAGATCGCCCAAGTTATACAATGTAATTATAGTCGTAGATAGGAAAAAATAGTGTTTGTTGATACGCATTGCCATTTAACCATGTTGGATTTAAGTCCTTATGAAGGAAACTTAGATCAAGCACTTGAACAAGCTCGACTTGCAGGTGTTTCGAAGTTCATGGGGATTTCAGTTGATCTTGATGATCATATTAAATTGGCAGAAATCGCATCTCGTCATCACGATGTTGGATATACCGTAGGCGTGCATCCTTGTGAAGATGATCATGTGATGACAAGAGCAACAACAGACTATTTGGTTGAACTAGCCCAATCTGAAAAAGTTTGGGCGCTAGGTGAAACTGGCTTGGATTATTATCACAGTACAGATTTTATTACAGAACAAAAACAATGCTTTGCTCGTCATATACAGGCTTCAAAAATAGTAAAGAAACCAGTTGTTGTACACACCCGATCAGCTAAACACGATACTGTTGATATCATTAGAACTGAACAATCGACACATGGTATTTTACATTGCTTCACTGAAGACTGGGAAACAGCCAAAGCTGTGTTGGATTGTGGCTACTATATTTCTTTCTCTGGGATTATTTCATTTAAAAATGCCCAAGATTTGCGAGATGTTGCAAAACAAGTACCACTTGATCGAGTGCTAATAGAAACAGATAGTCCTTATTTAGCACCTGTGCCATATCGCGGTAAAACGAATGAACCAAAATATGTTCCTTATGTAGCAAAAGCACTAAGTGATGTATATGATAAATCGCTTGAAGAGATTGGTATGATTACCACACAAAATTTCGAGAATCTCTTAAATTTGAAATAAACGGTTATTGTTGTACTAGGAAGAGAGTTATCACGTGAAAATGGATCGTCAAGCTCAGTTTAGAGCACGAGAAGTATTAATTTTTCAAATCGCTGAGCAACTCCTATTAGAAAATGGTGAAGCAGGCATGACCTTGGATGCTCTTGCAGCAGAGTTAGATCTTGCCAAAGGCACATTATACAAACACTTTCAAAGTAAAGATGAATTGTATATGTTGTTAATCATTCGTAATGAGCGAATGCTTTTGGAAATGATTCAGGACACTGAAAAAAGTTTTCCTGAACATTTGGCTTTCTTTATGTTGCATCATTTACATCATCCTGAACGCACAGCATTATTTCATCAGATAGAAGAGCGTTTATCGACAACAGGTCAAGGTATACAGCTATTATTTAGTGAGTTATATAAAGTTCGTCGTCAGCGTTTGCGTATTATTATTCGTATGACAGAAAGCTATTTGTTGGATATTAATAGTACGATGACAACGCGTGATTATTTAGCATCCATTTGGTCTTTGACTTATGGCGCTGCCGTTATTCTCAATTCAAGTTTTTACCAGCGTTATCTTGGTTCAAGAGATACTCTGCGAGTTGCATATATCGAACAAGCTTTAGCCATGCCGAAGCAACTTGAAACAATTACGACATAGTTGGTCAATACAATGAACTGCTCGCAGCATAGTCGACAAAGAAGCAAACGACATCTTATTTCTCGGTTTGCTAAAGTTTCAAGCTATGCTCGATTTAAATGCGTCAACCCTGAGCATAGTTCTATGTCTAATACCCAGACAAAATTTCATCTTGTTCATCCTCACACTCGAAGTGTAGCTTCTTGTGCGGTAGAACCGCGCGTTGTTCGACGAAAATTTGCTCACTTCGAGCATAGAGCTTTGCCTTCTTGCGAAGCTGGGCTTTTCAGGGAGAAACGTTTAACTAAGCCTGTAACTCAAAGTATAGCTTCTCGACTTGCGACGCGATCGAGCGTTGCTCGATTTAATCGTGTCTCAGGATTTACCTTGATTGAGGTTATGGTCGTTATTGTGATCATGACGATTATGGCATCTTTGGTTGTATTGAATATTGGTGGTGTTGACCAGCGTAGAGCGATGCAAGCCCGTGAGATGTTTATTTTAGATCTAAAAAAGATTAATAAAGAAGCAACGGATCAAGCTAAGGTATTTGCTTTAAATACACAGAATGCGACTGATGTCGCACCGTTTAGCTATAATTTGTTTGAATATCACGATCAGAGCAAAGAACAAATTCAACAAGAAGATCGGACTTGGCAGCCTTATGTAGAATTCAAAACACGTCAGCTACCTGAGCAAGTTTCATTTAGCATTGAAAGTCTGGATAATGAGAGTTATCCAAAAGCTAACAATGAAGATTTGTTGGGTGGTAAGGCACCTCAGTTAATTTGGCTTGGCAATGGTGAGGTTAAACCTGTTCGGATTCAGTTTTATTATCAGCAACAAGCAATTGGGCACGAATTCGAGTTAGATCACTTGGGTAAAGTAAATGAAAATTAGATACTCAAAACATAGTGTTCTTTCAGGTACTCAGACGAAATTATGTTTGGCTCATCCTGCAACTCAAAGCATAGCTTCTCGTCTTGCGACACGATCAAGCGTTGCTCGATTTAATCGTGTCTCAGGATTTACCTTGCTTGAAGTTATGGTCGCATTGGCTATCTTTGCAGTCGCAGCAATTGCTTTAACAAAAATAGCGATGCAATACACTCAGTCGACTTCAAATGCAATTTTACGGACCAAAGCACAGTTTGTTGCTATGAATGAAGTTGCCACGATGGAAATGAACCAAGAGTGGCTAGATGGAACTCAATCTAAACAAGTGACCTCTCAAGGTGAAACGTGGCAAATTGATAAAAAAGCACAATCAACGATTAGCCCCAAAATACAACGTATTGAACTGCAAGTTAGCTTATTTAATGCTGATCAAGGCAAAGTAGAAGCGGGAATTACTAATGTTGTATTTTTTAATTATCCAGCAAAAGCTAGAACATAATGAATAATAAAAATGTGTTTGGTATTTCATCAGTTTCTAGTGCTCAACCAAAGTTTGACTTGGTTAATTCAAACACTCGAAGCTTAGTTCCCTGCTTTGCAGTAAGGTCGAGCATTGCTCGTCAGAAATCAGTTTTAGGATTTACCTTAGTGGAGCTGTTGGTTGCGATCGCAATTTTTGCTGTGCTTTCAATGATGGGTTGGAAGGTTTTTGATTATCTGCTTAAAGTCAAAGATCGTAATGCTGAACATGAGACACATTTATTTGAATTGCAAGATGCGTATCAGCAAATTTTAAGAGACAGTTTGCAAATTATTCCTTTAACAGCAAATGATGGGAGGCAAATACAGGCTGCTTTGGTGCTCAACGATAGAAGTTTTATGTTCAGTAAGGCGGGTGTCTCAGATCCTCTAAAGCAAGGTTTGTCACCTTATGAGCGAATAGAGTATCGTTATGATTCGGCACAGAAAAAAGTATATAGACTTAAATATTCAAACTTGAATATCCCAAATCGTATTCAACCTGTTTCAAGTACTTTGCTTGAAAATGTAGATCAATTTAAAGTAACTGTTTTGAATCCTCAAGAATTAACCCAATGGCCAGAAAATATCAATGATCCAAATAATGTAGTAGAACTAAAAAAGCTACCATTAGGATTGAAAATCCAGCTTACGGTAGCAGGAACAGATTATGAATGGATTTATAGTCTGCTTCGTACCAATCAGGATGGTCAATAATGATGATAAAGAATCAATCACAACATGGCGTTGCATTATTAACGATTTTGGTTATGGTTGCTTTAGCGACTATTTTGGCTGCAACTATCGCAAAGCGACAATCAAATACTGCTGAAAATACAGGATATTTGATGCGGCAAGATCAGTCTTTACTATATGCCAAGAGTGCTGAAGCTTTTTTTTCTGAGTTATTGATTCAAGACAGTGATAACGGCAGCAGTATTGATCATTTACAGGAAAATTGGGCAAAGCCTATGCCCCCATTTTCAGTTGAAGATGGTGCTGTATCTGGTCGTTTATTAGATGAATCTGGTAAATTTAACCTGAATAATTTGGTTAAATCTGATGGTAAAGTTGATGAAGCAGCCAAGCGTTGGTTTGAAAAACTTTTGCAGCGAGTTGGGCTTCCAGCAGAATTAAGTCAGGCTGTAATTGATTGGCAGGACAGTGATGATGAAACGACTGGTGCTATGGGGGCTGAGAGTAACTATTATCAAGGTTTAAATCCTGCTTATTTGGCATCGAATACAATGTTTCATAATGTTGATGAGTTGAAGCTTGTCAAAGGCTTTGAAGGTAAAAACTATGATTTGATTAAGCCTTATGTGACGGCTTTACCAGAGCAAACTAAAGTCAACATGAATACTGCATCGGCCTTATTATTGGCAAGTATAGATCCAAGAGTGGATGTAAACGCACTCGATCAAGAATTAAAAGCAAAACTCTCTAATTTAACTTATTTTAATAATGTTGATGATTTGTGGAAGTTAAATGCTTTTTCTGGGGTTGAGGATCAGACAAAAAATGATGTTGCAGGGCTGTTAGATAGCAAATCAAATTATTTCACTGCTCAAATTGAAGTTGTTTTAAGCGAACGGAAACGCCAATTTACTAGCTCTATGGTGAGAAAAGATAGGCAAGTTACTGTTTACTCAAGAAGTCTTGCACCTTTTAATTAATTTTCATCATTGAGTTTGCAAATGGTGACAAGATTTAAAATCAATCCCAATGCTAGTTCTTTTGCTTTATAATAAAATTCGTTTGCAGATAAAGATTAGCTTGGTGCATGTTAATTCGTAAATTATTTAAGTTTGAAAATGCTCATATTGTACGAAATTGTACATCGGATCGTTGTAAGCGTTCGATTCATGGGCATAGTTATAAAGTTGAATTATTATTAAAAGCGTCAAAGCTTGATCATGGACAAATGGTTTATGATTTTGGTCTTTTAAAAGGCGTCATTAAAGAGTTGTTTGATAGTTTTGACCATGCGATTTGTTTCTGGCAAAAAGATGATGCCGCGTACATAGATGCATGTAAAACGTTTAGTGCTCGCTGGATTTCCTTACCAGTTTCACCTTCGGCAGAGCAGTTTTCACGTATTTTCTTTTTCATTGCTCAACAAGTATTAAACTCGACTTCTACTCAGAATGGTGAGGGTGATGTTGAGGTGTATTCTGTGATCGTGCATGAGACAGATACGGGCTATGCTCAAAGCTTCCAAGAAGATATCGATAATGAGCAAATGGGCTTGTTGGATTTAGAGCAAATCATTTTTTCTGAACAAGTACAGTCCGAGTGGAGCGATACGCAGATGTATGAAAAACTGAAAAATGGTATGAAGTTTCAAAACCCGAATGTAGAACTACAAGTAAATATTTAAATACTTTATCAATTTATTGAGCGAATTAATTTCAAGGAATTTTGATGCAATTTACTGAACAACAGCAGGACAAATTAAATAAAGTTCAGTTGGATGACTCATGGAAAACTTCACTATCAGATTTTCTTCTCAGTCAGAAGATGGATAATTTGCGTGAATTTTTGCAACAAGAGATACTTGCACAGAAAACGATTTATCCGCCAAGTAAGCAAATTTTTAATGCATTCAACACTACGCCGTTAAATAATGTGAAGGTCGTAATTTTGGGACAAGATCCTTATCATGGCCCAAATCAGGCGAATGGCTTAAGTTTTTCTGTACAAAGAGGGGTTGCATTACCTCCATCTTTGCGTAATATTTTTCATGAGTTACATACTGACTTAGCTGTGCCTATTTCTCGTCATGGAGATTTAAGTAAATGGGCGGCTCAGGGTGTATTGTTGTTAAATAGTGTACTTACAGTTGCTGCTGGGCAGCCGACATCACATCAAAAGCAAGGATGGGAAGACTTCACCGATGCTGTGATTGATACGTTAAATGAACAACGTGAGCGAGTTGTCTTTATCTTATGGGGTGCTTATGCGCAACGTAAAGGGCAACGCATTGATCGCAATAAACACCTTGTGCTGACTGCAGCGCATCCATCTCCGCTTTCAGCGAATAGAGGTGGTTTTTTTGGTTGTAAAGTGTTTTCAAAAACAAATGATTATTTGAAACAACATGGCATTGAGCCTATAGACTGGCAATTGGACGCATAATGACTTCTCCCGATTTAAGTAGCTATCATCCTGATTTAGTTATCGAACAGGCAAAAAATGGTTGGCGTATTGTTCGTCTTAACAGACCAAAATCTTTACACGCATT
The DNA here is from genome assembly GCF_000368585.1 of Acinetobacter venetianus RAG-1 = CIP 110063. GTDB lineage: Bacteria > Pseudomonadota > Gammaproteobacteria > Pseudomonadales > Moraxellaceae > Acinetobacter > Acinetobacter venetianus. The sequence continues at coordinate 1,006,732 of NZ_KB849558.1, read as the reverse complement.
AGATGAATCTATTGTTAGTGCCTTGTTGAAAGTGTTTGAAGACTTTCACGTCGATGAAAGTGTAAAAGCGATTTGGTTTGATTCAACAACGCCTAAAGCATTCTGCGCAGGTGGTGATGTTCGTAAACTTCGTCAATTAGTTATTAATAATGAAGTTGATACTGCAAACAAATTTTTTGAGCAGGAATATGCTTTAGATTTATTACTTCATAATTATGCTAAGCCAATTGTCGTTTGGGGTGAAGGCTATGTGATGGGTGGTGGTCTTGGGCTGTTTATGGCAGCTCCATTCCGTCTAGTTACGCCATATTCACGTTTGGCAATGCCAGAAATCAATATCGGTTTATATCCAGATGTAGGTGGTAGTCGTTTTTTAGCTGATCGTGGACAAATTGGTCTATTTACAGGTCTAACTGGTTCGATCATGACGGCTGCTGGTGCATTTAGCATTGGCTGGGCGACACATATTTGTGAGGCTCAACGAGATAACGTGCTTCAAAAAGTTCTCAATGTTGACTGGAATCATTATCCAGCAGGCGCATTTCGTGCAATTGATGACACTTTAAATAGTTTACACAGACCTGTAGCTTCTGGGCCATTGCAAAATTCTATTGATGTTATTCATAGCGTATGTCGTGGACAAAGCTTTGAATATGACTATCAAGCCATCATCGGTTTGAGCGAAGCGAGTAGTGACTGGTTACGTCAAGCAAGTGAGAATTTACAGAAGGGTTCTCCAAGCACTGCCGCAATCACATGGTTGTTATGGCAGTGGGGCAAGCAAGGTCATGCTTGGGATGAGGTTTTTGCTCTTGAAGCGCAAATTTCAGATTGGAAAATACGCCATCCAGACTTTGTAGAAGGTGTACGTGCACGTTTGGTGGATAAGGATCTTTCACCAGAATGGAAAGCTGCTGAAAAAATTACCTTAAAAGATATTTTGTCAGATCATCCTCCAGTAACAGATATTGATAGCTGGAATGCATTGTTGAGACAATATGGCGTTGTTTCATAATTTGTCATGACTGAAAGAAATATAGACGATGAATATTGGATGCAGTTTGCTTACGAGCAGGCTGCATTAGCTGCGGCAGATGGGGAAATTCCAGTTGGAGCAGTGATTGTAAGTGATGGTAAGATTATTGGTGCAGGTTATAACGCTCCGATTAAACTGTCTGATCCGACAGCTCATGCTGAAATTCAAGCATTACGTTCTGCTTGTACGTCAATTCAAAATTACCGCCTTCCTGATGATGCTGTTCTTTATGTAACTCTTGAACCTTGCACGATGTGCGTAGGTGCATTGGTTCATGCGCGTGTGCAAAAAGTTGTTTTTGCAACAACCGAACCTAAAGCTGGTTCTTTAGTGAGTGCTCGACAGTTACTAGAGAACGGATATTACAACCATAAGTTTACGTTTGAGCATGGCTGTATGCAGCAGCAATGCTCAAATCAATTAAGTCATTTTTTCAAGAAAAGAAGAGATGAAAAAAAGAAAAATCGTTTATCTAAAACGTCCTTAAATGATTAAAAATGTTTCATTAGTTGTGGCACACTAAGCCTCCCATGATTTTGGTTAGATCAAAAAGGCGAAGTTATGCGTAATGCAATCACTGTAAAAAAAGAATTTAATGCTCCGATTTCTGAAGTTTTTGAATTATTGTCAAAACATTCAACTTACAACAAAGCTTTCGCTCCAGTTCAAGTGGTACGTGTAAAAAATTCTGCTGATCCGCAACGCCCTGATGGTGTTGGCTCTGTTCGTCGTATGGGTTTTGGCCCAATTAAGCCGCTGCAAGAAGAAATTACGTTATTAGAAGAAAATAAACGTATCGAATATAAGTTGATTAATAACCCATTGGTAAAACATCATTTGGGACAAATTGACTTTAAAGAAATCACGCCATACATCACGCTTGTGACTTATAAGATTGAATTAACAGCAAAAGCACCTTTTGTAAGCAAATTAGTTCTTGCACAACTAAAAGCAGCCATTACACTAGGATTTTCTAAATTAGCCAAATCAGTTGCTTCATAAAAAAGAGATTGGAATGACAGTTCATATTATTACGATTGATGGTCCGAGTGGATCTGGTAAAGGTACATTGGCTGCAAAAATTGCCGCACATTATCATTTTAATTTATTAGATTCTGGCGCACTCTATCGTTTGCTTGGGCTGTCATTGTTTCAAAAAGGATTGTTGGATCAGCTTGATACAGCACTTAGCCAATGTGTTGATTGTGCATTGAATTTAAATATCGAATTCAAGTCAACTGAAAACTCGATTTTGATTTTCCTAGATGGAATTGATGTAACAAATACGATTAGAACTGAACAAGTGGGCGAGTACGCATCTAAAGTTGCTGCTGTTCCTGAACTGCGTAAAGCATTATTTGAACGACAACGTGCATTTATTCAAGCACCTGGTTTAGTTGCTGATGGCCGTGACATGGCAACTTCTATTTTTCCAGAAGCCCAAGCGAAAATTTATTTAACTGCTTCGGCTGAGTCTCGGGCTGAGAGACGCGTAAAACAGTTGCAGGGCATGGGTCTTGATGCTAAAATAAGCGACATTTTATCTAACATACAAGCTAGAGATAAGCGAGATATGGAGCGTACAGTTGCTCCGCTTAAGCCAGCTGATGACGCGTATATCATTGATAGTTCTACAATAGGCATCGATGAGGTGTTTCAGTTAATGGTTGACTATATCAATAGCTGTATAAAATAGATACACAGTTTTTTTATCAGTTGAAGCATTGCTTGATCAGATTTTTTGGACAATGTAACAACTTAACTAAACCGGCCTTGTCTGATCCAAGACCGCGGACTTTATCAGGTATATCATGACCGAATCTTTTGCAGCCCTCTTTGAAGAAAGTGAATTAAACCTCAACGTTGAAAAGGGTGCAGTCATCCAAGGTACTGTTGTTAGTATCGATTCTGACTGGGTTACTGTTGACACTGGCCTTAAATCTGAAGGCGTAGTTGACCGTGCTGAATTTTTAAATGAACAACGTGAACTTGAAGTTCAAGTTGGCGATACTGTTGACGTAGTTGTTGAAGCACTTGACAACGGTATGGGTCAAACAGTTTTATCACGTGAAAAAGCGAAGCGTGCTGAAACTTGGACTAAACTTGAGAAAATCTTTGAAGACGGCGAAATCGTTACTGGTGTTATCTCTGGTAAGGTTAAAGGCGGTTTCACTGTTGACATCGGTCCTGTACGTGCATTCTTACCAGGTTCTTTAGTTGACACTCGTCCTATCCGTGACACAACTCACCTTGAAGGTAAAGAGTTAGAGTTCAAAGTAATCAAACTTGATGCTAAACGTAACAACGTTGTTGTATCTCGTCGTGCAGTTATGGAAGCTGAATCTTCAGCTGACCGTGAAGCATTACTTGCTCAACTTGAAGAAGGTCAAACAGTTACTGGTACGATCAAGAACCTTACTGATTACGGTGCGTTCGTTGATCTTGGCGGTATTGATGGTCTTCTTCATATCACAGATATGGCTTGGAAGCGTATTAAGCACCCTTCAGAAGTGGTTGAAGTTGGTCAAGAAGTTACTGTTAAAGTACTTAAGTTTGACCGTGAGCGTAACCGCGTATCATTAGGTCTTAAGCAATTAGGCGAAGATCCATGGTTAGCGATCATGAGCCGTTATCCTAAAGGTTCTATCGTTAAAGCACGCGTAACTAACTTAACTGACTACGGTTGCTTTGCTGAAATCGCTGAAGGCGTTGAAGGTTTAGTACACGTTTCAGAAATGGACCACACAAACAAAAACATCCACCCATCTAAAGTAGTTCAGATCGGTGACGAAGTTGATGTTATGGTTCTTGAAGTTGACGAAGAACGTCGTCGTATTTCTTTAGGTATCAAACAAACTCGTGCTAACCCATGGGAAGAGTTTGCTAAGTCTAATGAAAAAGGCGAAAAAGTTTCTGGTACGATCAAGTCAATCACTGACTTCGGTATCTTCATCGGTTTATCTGGTGGTATCGACGGTTTAGTGCATTTATCTGATATTTCTTGGAACGAACAAGGCGAAGAAGCTATCCGTCGTTACAAGAAAGGTGACACAGTTGAAGCAGTTATCTTATCTGTAGACGCTGAAGGTAACCGTATCAGCCTTGGTATCAAGCAATTAAACAGCGACCCATTCAATGACTTCTTAGCTGCGAATGAACGTGGTGCTTTAGTTAAAGGTACTGTAACTGCTGTTGACGCTAAAGGCGCTACAGTTAAGTTAGCTGATGACATCGAAGCAACTCTTAAAGCATCTGAAATCAACCGTGATCGCGTTGAAGATGCGACTAAATTCTTAGAAGTTGGTCAAGAAGTTGAAGCGAAGATCATTAACGTTGATCGTAAATCACGCTCTATCAACTTGTCTATCAAAGCGAAAGACGAAGCTGAAGAGAAAGAAGCTGTGAACAACGCTCGTCAAGCTGCTGCTACTCAAGCTGCAGAAAGCAATGGTCCTAAGACTATTGGTGACTTAATTAAAGCTCAAATGAAGTAATTTGTTAAAAGGTACGTTTCTTGTAACAGAGACGTACTTTTTTATACAAAAATACTGTAAACGGTAGCGTAGTATTGATGTACTGCGCTACCGTTTTGTATTTAAACAGGTTATTATTAAAAACATTGAGAAGTAGCGATAATTAAAGAGGTCATCAATGACGACTGAAGCACTTAATAAATCTGATTTAATTGAACGGATTGCACTTAAAAACCCACACTTAGCTGAGCCTTTGGTTGAAGATGCAGTTAAGATCATGATTGATCAGATGATCGAAGCACTTTCGAGTGGTGATCGTATTGAAATTCGTGGTTTTGGTAGCTTTGCTTTACATCACCGTGAACCACGTTTAGGTCGTAATCCTAAGACAGGTAGAGCAGTTGATGTTGCGGCAAAAGCAGTTCCTCATTTCAAACCTGGTAAAGCACTTCGTGATGCGGTAAACGAATCAGCTAAATAAAAAAGAGAGGTGCAGCTTATGCGCTATGTATTAATTGCATTACTCGTTGCTATTTTTGGCTATGCTTTAGCCTTGGTTCTTCAGAATCCAGCGGAATTACAAGTAGATCTATTATTTACTCAAGTTCCTGCAATGCGTTTGGGTTTATTACTTTTGTTAACCCTAGCATTAGGAATTGTTGTTGGTTTATTGTTGGGTGTTCAGGTTTTCCGAGTGTTCCAAACAAGTTGGGAAATCAAGCGTTTACGTAAAGATATTGATCACCTTAGAAAAGAGCAGATTCAACTTGCACAACAGGCTGCTGCTGAAGCTGCTGCAAGTGTAAGGCATGAGAAAACTGTTCTGGATATTAATCCTGAAGGTCAATCTCGTACTCCACTGTAATTAAAGAATTCTAAGATTATTTATAATCTAAAAAATAGCTCTTTGTGTTAATCAAGGAGCTATTTTTTTACTAAGAAAAACCTAAATATCTTAAAGTTGCTGTTACTACGATTGCGACTAAAATAACAACAATCAAAGAGTATCTTTTCCAAGCAAATAAAATTGCAACCGAAACGCCAATTATTTTGCTTATTCCACTAAATTCATTCTCTGTAAAAATTGTATTGAATATAGCTAGTGTAAATAAAAGAACGCAAGCTGAATCTGAAAGCATTTGTCGATGATGCTCTTTAAAGGCAATTCGATTCGCAAGGTAAATGCCAGAATATCGAATGAGATAAGTTCCGATTGATAAGATCGCAATGCCTGCAACTATATAAACTGTATCGTATTTCATTTTGATTTTCTCCCTAGGAGTAAACCAAACATAGAAAGTAAAACTGGTAGGCCTGTCGGTAAAAAAGGAATAGAGGCTAAAGATAACCCACTGCCTAGAAATACTCTGTTTCGAGTCGTTTTATTTTTCAACAGAGGAAGTATCAATGCAAAGAGAATGGCAGGAAATGCCGCATCAATCCCGAAGGCATAAATATTTGGAATATTCTGACTTAATAAATAACCAATGATTACGCCGACTGGCCAAAGAATAGCGATACCTATTCCACACATCCAATATGCTGATTTTTTTAAAGCTGGTTGTTTTTGGCTCAATCCAAACATAACACTTTCATCATTCATGATGTGGTAGGCGACAAAACGTAAAGCATTTTTTTCTATAAAATCAGCAACGGATAGTCCAAATGGTAAGTGTCGTAAATTGATGAGAATACCTGTGAATGCTGCAAAAATAGGGTTTGCACCTGTTGCAATCATACCAACAAACGTAAATTCAGCAGCACCAGCAAGAACTGTCAGCGAAAGAATAAGTGGAATCCAGAGCGGTATATTGAAACTGGCAGCTACAGCACCTAATGAAATCCCAACGATGCCTGTGGCAATTGAGATCAAAATAATCGCTCTGATTAGACCATAGTGTATTTTATTAGACATATCAGATTTCTATAACAAACGAACGTACGATATAATAGTGCATTGTCATGTTGTTCGTCAAAACGAACGAACGTTTTTTATGGTGTACTATGTCATTGCCAATTGAAATCGTTGCAAAAGGTTTGCAGAGAGAGAGACAAAAAGCTGGATTATCATTAGCAGAAGTCGCTAGACGTGCTGGTATTGCAAAATCGACTTTATCTCAGTTAGAAGCCGCACAAGGAAATCCTAGTTTAGAAACCTTATGGGCATTGTGTGTAGCTTTGGACATTCCATTTGCTAAATTAATGGAAAGCAATATTGCTCAAACCCAAGTCATTCGTTTCGGCGAAGGCCCATCTGTTTCATCAGAAGTAGCACATTATCAAGCAATCTTATTAGCAAACTGTCCGACAGGTGCAAGACGTGATGTTTATATCTTGACAACTCAGCCCGGTGAGCCGCGTTGCAGTAAACCGCATCCGATTGGTAGTGTTGAGCACATTATTATTATGAAAGGTAAAGCGAAAGTCGGCTTGATTACTGAACCAATGATATTGGAGGAAGGAGATTATATTTGTTATCCTGCTGATCAAGATCATATTTTTGAAGCATTAGAATTAGATACACGTGCAATATTAATTTCCGAACAAAGATGATTTAGGTTTGATAGAAATGCTTTTTTTGATTAAGCGTGTTTTCATACTTTGTTCATTTTATTATTCACTCTATAATTAAGCCGATTTTTATGTGATGGAACTAGATTCGTGAGTATTATTGTTGCCTTAGACGCAAAAAGCCAATATGACGCCTTAACAATTGTAGAACAGCTTGATCCGTCACTTTGTCGCGTCAAAGTTGGTAAAGAATTATTTACGCATGAAGGGCCATCGGTTGTTAAAAATTTACAAGATAAAGGCTTTGAAGTATTCCTTGATTTAAAATTCCATGATATTCCAAATACGACAGCCCAAGCTGTATGCGCTGCTGCTGACTTAGGTGTGTGGATGGTCAATGTACATGCATCTGGTGGTCGTAAAATGATGGAAACCTGTGTAGAGCGTTTAAAAGCAGGTAACTATAAGACTCAACTCATTGCAGTCACAGTTTTAACTTCAATGGGTCGTGAGGATTTACGTGATATTGGTTTAGATATTGAACCAGTCGAACACGTAAAACGTTTAGCGAAATTAACTCAAGAAAGTGGTTTAGATGGTGTTGTATGCTCAGCACAAGAAGCAAAAATTCTACGTGACATGTTGGGTCAAGAGTTTGCATTGGTGACGCCGGGTATTCGTCCTGAAGGTTCAAATGCAGATGACCAAAAACGCATTGTCACACCTAAACAAGCAATGTTAGATGGTTCTACTCATCTAGTCATTGGTCGACCAATTACTAAGGCTGAGAATCCGACTGAAATGTTGAAATCAATTTTAGCTTCTATCTAACTCATTTGTTTTATAAAAATAGGTGGTATGAATTACCACCTATTTTTATTTGAATTGCATGGTTTTTTAGTAATTAGAAATTTAAGCTCAAAAATAAACTAATTAATAATGGTGCAAGTAACGATAAAATTAATCCACTCATCATTGCATGGGGCACATAATGCGTACCGCACGATTGTTTTACCATCGCAAGTGTAACGTCCATTGAGGTGGCACCTGCGCTGGAAATTGCAGAGCGAGGGAAACGCCAACCTAGGCAATACATCAATAAAATTGCAAAAATTTCTCTAAATAGATCTGTTAATAAGGCAATTCCACCTAGCTTAGGTGAGTGCAATTCAGTGAATAAAATTCCAGACATTGAATACCAGCCGTAACCTTGGGCTAAGGCCATAACTTCATTTAGATGATACTGCTTACACAAGAGTAAATAATTAAAGAGTGCTGCAAGGCAAGAGCCGATAAAAGCGGCTAGAGGTACTAAGAGAATTCGCCAGCTTAACCAGCTACGGTCAAATTGTGTAAACGCCAGTTCGACACCGATGAGAAAAATAAAAATGAGTAATAAATACCAACTATTGAACTCAAATTGTATTTCAGACCTATTTATTAATATACCTAGTAGAATACCGATACCTAGCGCTAGAAATGCTTTGGCTATATTTTTTAAAGCATCCACAAATAGGTGTAATGAAATCTTGCCTTGTAAGCTTTGCCGATCAATCAATTTGTACGTCAATAAACAAACAAAGAATGAACCAATCGAGGTCGTAAAAGCAATCAAGATTGCTGGCGGAAGGATAGTTGTAGGATGATCAATATGATTGAGCGCTTGGGTCAATTCAAATGCCACACTTACTAATAGAATATAAGAAAAATAAGGAAGAATTTTAAAGACAAATTGCTTTAGATTTTTAGAAAGATGGGGTGCTATAAAATAGCCTAAGCTAATCGCAATAAATATTTGGAAGATCAGAATAAATGAATGCATAAAAAAAGCAGGTTATAAATAACCTGCTTATTATGAAGAATTATTGATTAAGCTGCATTGTTTTTTGCATTCGCTGTTGTGCTCATAAAGTTATAATCAGCAACATTTACTTTGCGAGTTTCTAGCCAATATTTCCAAGTATAAGTTGGCCATAAAGAGAAGTTTTTACCATCAGCCGCTTGATACCAACTGCTGCAACCGCCAGCTTGCCAAACTGTTCCTTTCAGTTGTTCTTGTACGCGTTCATTAAACTGATCTTGTACATCATGTTTGATTTCAACAGCTTGTGTGCCAGTTTTATCTACGGTTTGAATGAGCTGTAAGATGTAATTCACTTGTGACTCGATCATGAAGATTACCGAGTTATGACCAAGAATCGTATTAGGCCCTAAGAGTTGGAATAGGTTAGGGAAGTTCTTAGTGCTTACACCATAATAACTTTCTGCACCATCTTTCCATGCTTGTTTAAGCTCAATCCCATTACGACCGACACAGTTAAAGTGCTTTAAGTAAATACGCGGGTCAGTAATAAAGCCTGTACCGTAAATCAAGCAATCAATCTGACGCTCTTGACCATCTTTGGTGATGATTCCGTTTGCAGTCACTTCTTGGATGCCATCAGTTACCAATTCAACATTTTTACGATTAAAGGTAGGGAAGTATTTGTTTGAGATCAAAATACGTTTACAGCCCATAACAAAGTCTGGGGTTAGTTTTTTCGCCAATTCCTTGTCTTTCACTTGGAAGCGGATAAATGCTTCAGCAAGTTTTTGTCCATATTTCATAATTTGTGGTTGTACAATCGGTACAACACGTGATTCATTAGTCCAGTACAGGCGAGTGCGGTGGATTTGACGATAAATATTTGAAGCTTTAAAGAGTGATTTACTCAGTTGTGAATATTTACGTTCGTCACGCGGAATCACCCATGCTGCTGTGCGTTGAAACACATAAAGTTGTTTAACATCTTTCGCAATTTCAGGGATATATTGAATAGCACTGCCGCCTGTACCAATGGATGCAACAGATTTACCTTCTAAACTATAGTCGTGATCCCATTGTGAAGAATGGAATACTTTGCCTTTAAATTTCTCTATTCCTTTAAGATGCGGAACTTGAGGAACGTGTAAAGGTCCAGAGGCAAAGATAACAAATTGAGCTTCAAGAGTTGGCTGATCTTTTAACTCTAAAGTCCAAACATTACGAGTTTCGTCGAACTCGGCATTGGTCACTTCATGATTAAACTTACAATAATCTTTTAGTTTATATTGCTCAGTAATATCTTGAATATATTCAAAAATTTCATCTGCCTCAGCGTAACGCTTTGACCAGTCTGTTTTAGGTGCAAATGAAAGTGAATACATATGTGATTGAACATCACAAGCTGCACCAGGATATTGGTTTTCACGCCATGTACCACCGACATCATTGGTCTTTTCTAAAATTACAAAATCATTGATTTGACTTTGTAATAGTCGAATTGCCATTGCTAATCCACCAAAACCAGCACCAATAATTGCAACTTTAGTTTTTTGAATCGCATTTTGGGATACTTCACGCATAGCCTACGCCCTATATACAGCTAAATTTTGCTCAATTTTAAAGGTTTTGTTGAGATTAAATATGATTGTATAGACGCAAAACTTGATCATTTCGGCAATTTATTTGCTCATTCTTTTGTAGTACAACATTAAAGTTTTGAGAATTGTATTTGATGAGATGAAAAGATCTATCCTCGGATTGATGTATTTGATTCAAGGCATGCGGCATGTCGGTATTGATGTGGATGCTCGCCTCGCAGATATGGGAATTCAAGCTGATGCTTTAGATCCAAGCTCTATTATTCCAGATGCAATTGAATGGGATATTTTACAACATATTAGTCAGGATCTTCGTGCTGAACAAGGTCTGTTTATCGGTCAGCATTATGCACTCGCAGGTTATGGGCCTTTTCTCATGTTGTTGGTAACAAGTGAGAATTTACATACTGCTTTGCACAATGGTGTCCGTTTTCAGCGTTTAACTCATCTTTTTGGTTCATTGGATCTCAATATTACTGAGCATCAAATCTATTTAGATTATCAGCCTGTTCAATTGGACACTCACTTAGGTCATTTAAGAGCACAATGCGAAATTTCAGGTACTTATAAGTTTTTGCAAGATATTTTCAAGATGATGGGGCTTGAAACGCCTAAAATTAAAATTGAATTACCATTTCAAAGACCTGCTGATTTATCATTATTATCTGCATATCAAGAATATTATGGACAAGATGTCAAATTCGACTGTAAACAAGCATCGTTTATTCTGAATGATATCGAAATTTTAAAAGTAAAAATTCCTTCTGCTGATGCGATTACTTGTCGTGTTTATGAAGAAAAATGCCTACAAGACTTAGCGAACTTGCAGAAAAGTGAAAAGCAAAAACTTACTGTTGTTGAGTATGTCGAAGATTATTTAGAGCTGCAAAATGGAATCATTCCAACGATGGCAGAAACGGCATGTGCTTTACATATTCCTGAGCGTACATTAAGACATCAATTGCAGCAAATGCAGACCAGCTATAAAGAAATTCGTGAACGTCTGATCAAACAGAAGGCAATAAAATTTATAGAAGACAGTTCATATTCGATTGAACAAGTGGCAGAATTGCTTGGTTATTCTGAACCAGCAGCGTTTAATCATGCGTTCAAAAGATGGTTTGGACAGAGCCCAAGACAATATAATCGAAATAATTAAATGATTAAAAATGGTACATTATGATGTTTAAACTCTATGATAATTAAGCCTAAAATCTAATGTCTTTGAACTCAATGTTCGATATAATTTTCACCAATTAAAATTGCAATAACACCTTATGTCAAATTCTAAACCAGACTCATATAGCACTGCATTTATCCCAACATCACCTGCAGAGCGTTATGCTCAAGCACTTGATTCAGGACAATTCATGCCAGATGAAGCGCAAGCTGAGGCAGTGCAAGAGTTAGATCGAGTATGGAAAGAGTTACTCACTCGCTATAAAGCATCAAAGAAGGCATTTCGACGTTTCCGTCGTCAGACCTATCCAAAAGGTGTTTATATGTGGGGTGGTGTAGGTCGTGGGAAAACATGGCTAATGGATCAGTTCTATGATGCTGTTCCATTCCGTCGTAAAACACGTATGCATTTCCATCATTTTATGCAACATGTTCACAAAGAGTTGAACAAGTTATCTGGCCAACGCAATCCATTGGATTTGGTAGCTGATCAGATCTATAAAAATGCTGTTGTGATTTGTTTTGACGAATTCTTTGTGTCGAATGTTACCGATGCGATGATTTTAAGTGATTTATTTCAAAAGCTATTTGAGCGCGGAATTACTTTGATCGCCACATCAAATATTGCACCAGAAGGATTATATAAAAATGGTATTCACCGCGATCGTTTCTTACCAACAATTGAGCTAGTACAAAAAAACTGTACGGTTTTGAATGTTGATGCAGGTGTTGATTACCGTTTACGTGTTTTAAAGCAAGCACAATTATTTAAGTATCCATTAACCAATGATGCACAGTCTTGGTTATCGGATCGCTTTAAGGCATTGACGCAAACACAAGTTCAGTCGAATTCTCCAATCATGATTAATAATCGTATTGTAGAGACCTTAGGTCATACCGAAGATGTTTTGTGGTGTGAGTTTTCTGAACTATGTTTCAAACCAAGAAGCCCAGCTGACTTTATTGAAATTGCGAATATTTACAATACCGTTTTAGTGAGTAACGTACCGCATTTAACAGATTTCTTATCCGAAGGTACGCGTCGATTTATTTATTTGGTCGATGAGTTCTATGATCGTGGTGTAAAGCTTTTGCTTACCTCTGAAGACTCAATTATTGAACTATACGAAGGTTCAAAATTGGCTTTCGAGATTGAACGGACTAGATCACGTTTACTCGAAATGCAATCTGATGATTATTTACATTCTGAGCATCGACAAATACAAGTCGCAAAAACTTCATAAATAAAAAGGCATTCTACGGAATGCCTTTTTTTATAAATTCGATACAGAGAAGGCTTTATTCTTGGTTGAATTTTGTTATATATAAATGGGTTTAATGGAAATAAGTAAATTACAAACTAAAAAGGGATATTTCTCCGTATATTTGATGTTTTGTCAATAACATAAAGTTAAACTTGTCAATACTTCTAATGGAGAAAATGCTTACTATTTAGGAATGTGATATTACTATTCAGGCTAGTATAAATCGGTATACTAGGTTTCTTGTTATAAAAAGTTAGCACCATCAGGAAAGACAATGACTGTACGTATTCAACAAGGCAAGCTAGCGATTGCTAAAGAACTTTACGATTTCATCGAAAATGAAGCTTTACCAGGTTCTGGTTTAGATAGTGAAACTTACTGGAAAAACTTCGAGCAAGTCGTTGTCGACCTAAGCCCAAAGAACAAGGCGCTATTGGCTAAACGTGATGAACTTCAAGCAAAGATTGATGAATGGCATCGCAACAATAAATTCGAATTAAATGCATATAAAGCATTCTTAACAGAAATTGGCTACCTTGAACCAGAAGTTGCAGACTTTAAAGTAACGACTGAAAATGTAGATGAAGAAATTGCATTATTAGCAGGTCCGCAACTTGTTGTACCAGTACGTAATGCACGTTATTGCTTAAATGCTGCAAATGCACGTTGGGGTTCATTGTACGATGCGCTTTATGGCACAGATGTAATCTCAGAAGAAAATGGCGCAGAAAAGGGTAAAGGCTATAATCCTGTTCGTGGCGACAAAGTGATTGCATTCGCTAAAGATTTCTTAAATCAAACTTTCCCATTAGCGCAAGGCTCACATGCGGATGCGACTAAATACGCTGTTGTAAATAACGGCTTAGCAGTAACACTTAAAGATGGTTCTACTACATCTTTAGCGCATGAATCTCAATTTGTAGGTTTCAATGGTGATGCTGCTAATCCAACAGAAATCGTTCTGTTGAACAATGGTTTACACGTTATCATTGATATCGATGCGAATAGCCCAATTGGCAAAACTGATGCGGCTGGTGTAAAAGATTTAACACTTGAAGCAGCAATCACAACGATTCAAGATTTAGAAGACTCTGTTGCAGCTGTAGATGCTGAAGAGAAAGTTGAAGGTTATCGTAACTGGTTAGGTTTGATGAAGGGTGATCTTCAAGAATCTATCGAGAAAAATGGTAAGACGATTACTCGTGCTTTAAATAAAGACCGTACAGTTCAAAACTTAATTGGTGGTACGACAACTTTACATGGTCGTTCACTGATGCTTCTTCGTAACGTTGGTCACTTGATGACGAATCCAGCGATCCTTGTAGAAGGTGAAGAAGTATTTGAAGGCATCATGGATGCGTTGGTAACGCCGTTACTTACAATTGCTGATATCCGTGGTCAAAACGAGAACCATAACTCTCGTAAAGGTTCTATGTATATCGTTAAGCCGAAAATGCATGGGCCTGAAGAAGTTGCTTTCGCCGTTGAATTATTTGAGCGTGCTGAACAAGCAATTGGTTTACCAGCTAAAACGCTTAAAATCGGTATTATGGATGAAGAGCGTCGTACATCAGTGAACTTGAAAAACTGTATTGCTGCTGCTAAAGATCGTACCATCTTTATCAATACAGGTTTCATGGACCGTACAGGTGACGAAATCCATACATCTATGGAGGCTGCTCCAGTTGTTCGTAAAGAAGCTGTTAAAACACAAAAATGGATCGCTGCTTACGAAAACCGTAACGTTGCAATTGGTCTAGCGTGTGGTTTGCAAGGTAAAGCTCAAATTGGTAAAGGCATGTGGCCAAAACCAGACAGCATGAAAGATATGTTAGCAACTAAAACTGCTCATCCAAATGCTGGTGCGACTTGTGCTTGGGTTCCATCACCAACTGGTGCAGTACTTCATGCATTGCATTATCATCAAATCAACGTTAAAGCACGTCAAGATGTATTGGCTGCTGAAGATATGTTGACACTTGATGACTTGTTAACACCTCCATTTGCACCAGAAACAAACTGGACTGCTGAAGAGTTGAACAATGAGCTTGAAAATAACTGTCAAGGTATCTTGGGTTATGTAGTTCGTTGGGTTGACCTTGGTGTAGGTTGTTCTAAGGTTCCAGATATCAACAACGTTGGTTTAATGGAAGATCGTGCAACTTTACGTATTTCTTCACAACACGTTGCTAACTGGTTACGTCACGGTATCGTAACGCGTGCACAAGTTGAAGAAGTACTTAAGCGTATGGCTGTAATTGTTGATCAGCAAAATGCGAATGATCCACTTTATACACCAATGGCGCCAAACTTTGATGGTATTGCATTCCAAGCTGCTTCTGACTTGATCTTCAAGGGTGCTGAGCAACCATCTGGTTATACAGAGCCATTGTTACACGCTGCTCGTTTAAAACTTAAAGGTTATACAGGTGATTAATATCATCTAAAATGAAAAGCCTCTTCGGAGGCTTTTTTGTTAGTAAGCTAATCTTTTTAAAAGTGAAATTTATTTGATAACTCCTCCAGATTGAAAAACAGGATTAAACATCTTACTCATAAAATTTTTGCTATAATCTATTTTGATTTTTATCATTCAGTCGAATCATAACGATGTCACATATTTTAAAATTAGATGCTCTCAAAGAAGCGCAAGTTTCAACTTCACCATATCCTTATTTTGTAGTTGAAAACTCAATTGTAGACGATGAAGTTAAGGCGGTAATTCAAGATTTCCCTAAGATCGAGCAGGGTGGAAGTTATAACCTTGCAGATGTAGAGTTAAAGCCAAATTTTGACCGTTTTCTAAAATCATTAGATTCTAAAGAATTTCGTCAAATTCTGACAGATAAGTTTGATGTGGATGTTATGGAACATCCAATGATGATTACTTTACGTGGCTATTCACGTCAAAAAGATGGTCGTATTCATTCAGATTCAAAAACCAAGCTTCTTACAATTTTGATTTATTTGAATGAATCTTGGGATGCGCCAACAGGTCGCTTACGTATTCTTAATGATGAAAAGAATATGGATGATTATGTTGAAGAAATTAATGCTGGCCCTGGGACTTTGGTTGCTTTTAAAGTGACAGATAATGGTTGGCATGGTTATGTACCTTATGAAGGACAACGTCAATCAATCCAAATCAACTTTTTAACCAGTGACAAAGCAAATGCTAAACATCGTTTTGTGCATGGATTAAGCGCGAAGATGAAAAAGTTATTTGGATAATTAGAGAATATATGAAAAGGAGGGCAACCTCCTTTTTATTTTTAAATCTGAGCTAAACGACATAACACATGTGTGCGAACTATAAACCATTAACCATCGAACAGTCTAAGCAACTCGAGTTGCCACTGATTCCATTTGAATATGCAGAGGAAGTTTATCCTAGCTATAAAACGCCTTTGTTATTTAAATCTGATCATGGTTTGGAGTGGCGTGAAGTGTTGTTTGGATTGGTACCGAAATGGTCTGAAGATATCAATATTTCAAAGCATACCTATAATGCTAGACATGAGACAATTTTTCAAAAGCCAAGCTTTCAGGATGCTGCTTACAAATGCAAATTTGGTGTAATTCCAGTTTCGGAATTCTATGAAAGCAAGTATATCGAAAATAAGCCGCAACGCTGGGGTGTTCGACGCAAAGATGGTAAAGCTTTTTATATCGCAGCACTCTATGAAATTCGTAAGTTAAATGATCAAATTATCCGCTCAGCGGCGATGCTTACGATGGATGCAATTGATCATCCGATGATGAAAGATTTTCATGAACCAGGTGATGTAAAAAGATCAGTCGTTGTGATACCTGACACACGTTTGGATGATTGGTTGAGTTTAAAGCAACCGTATCAACTTAATGAGCATATGAAAGGTTTTCCTGTTGAAGAGTTTGAGTGTTCACATGTACCAAAAGCAAGAATTGAAAAGATCACACCGCAATTGAATATGTTTGATTAAATGAAGATTATTTCAAATAAAAAAAGCTTCTTTAAAGAAGCTTTTTTTATTATGTTTAAATGACTTAGCGAGCAAGGTTTTTAAACATATGGCGTAAAATTTCCATCGTTTTTTCAATTTGCAATGGTGTTAAACCATCAAAAGACTGCTCTAGGATGACAGACGTCAAATCATTAATCTTAACTATCATTTCTTGACCTTTTTCTGTTAAATGGACACGAGTAATACGCCCATCTTCCTTACACGAATAAGTCTCGATATAGCCTTCATCTTTCAAACGATAAACGATTTTTGTCGTTGTCGACATTTTGGAAATTACCATATCTGAAAGTTCAGAAACACTTGCATGAGGTTTTACGTTCAATGCAAGCAAAATACGGCGGCGAGAATTGTCTAAACCATACTTCTTAAGTACGTTATCGATGTTTTGGACGTACTGAGCATTTACTTGAGAAATCCAGTAAAAAGGGAAGTCTTCTAAGTTAAATGATTCGGCTGTAGGTAAAAAACGCGCATATTTTTTAGGCATCTACATATTTCCTATGCTTGTTACGGTGAGCTAGAAAACCTAGCTCTTAGATTCCATGAAATGTCTATAATACCTGTTAGAAAAGACAATAAAACTTGAATTTTCTACCATTCCATTTATAACAAATCTTCCTTAAAGAAGCTCTATTGCTATCTTTATTATGTATAAGTAAATTATCGAAAAAACATATAAAAATGTTATTTATGATGATTTTACCTATGCATTTGCCCCCAATGATGTACCTTAAGTTTTGCATCTTAGCTACTGTTCGGAACAGGTGTATTGTAGAAAATAAATACAAATTATGACGTGACTTTTTTATAAAAAAATTCTGTCTCAAATGTCATAAAAAAATTAAATAAATTCATTCATTAAATAAATGGTAGTGAATACAGCACTTTGGTTTAAACAGTTGGTTAAAAAGTGGCTTATTAAACTTCATTTATAAGATGAATAAATACATTCTTTATCACATTTTTAGGAGTTTTTTTAACAATTAAAAGTTTCAAAATTATACGAGTGTAGTTTTATTAACCAATCTTTAGTTATTTTAATGAATATCTTATAAATCATAAATTTGCTTAAAGATGAAAATTACTGGTATCTTTTCTTAAGCAAAAAAAGCGCATCTAAACAGGATTACAGGTTCAGATACGCAAAACGTAAAACTTTATGGTAAATCAAAATTAAATCGCTAATTCCTTTTCTAATAGTGGCCATAGCTTATGATGAGACTTTTTGAACATCGCCATGTGTCCGATTTGCTTATATCCATATTTGTGAGGGTTGAGTTCAATAAATTTTGTTTGAGCATTCGGATATAAGCGCAAAAGATCTTGTACGTTAGTTTCCGTTGCAATCTCATCATCTGTCGCCCAGAAAGATGTAATTGGGATTTGAATTTCTTGATGATAGTCATCAAAAATAGTTTTCCCAATCGCATTCATTACATAACCGGGTTTACTACAAAATTCGGCCCATTGCTTTGCAACATTTTTAGGTAGGTTTTCACCCATTCCGATGAATTGGGTGGCACCATATCCTTTTATAAAACTTGAAACAGGGAAGATCACGTTAAACATCAGTGGCGCAAGGAGCTTTGTTTTGCCTTTTAGGCCTTTGACATGTCCAGTTGATCCAGCGATTGCGAGGACTTTGGCAACTTTATTGTAATGTGGATTGATTCCAAGTAATTGTCCACCCGCACTGTGTCCAATGATAATGACCTTTTCCGATTGTGTTCGATTTAAAAGTACTTCAATCGCAGCAGGGATGTCTAATTGCCCCCAGTCATTAATACTTGCATTCGAGTCTTTTAATTTTCCATGTAGGGACTGTCCAATACCACGAAAGTCAAAACTTAATACATTGTACCCTTGCTGATTTAACCATTCGGCAAAAGCATGATAAAAGTTTTTTGTGATTCCAGTTGCAGGGCAAATCAAAATAGGAAATTCTTTGGTAGATTTTTCCGTTGGGTAATACTGTGCAGCAAGTTGGTAGCCATCTTTACAGCTAATCCATAGAGATTCAAAGGTATTCATCAAGCAATACTCTTGTGTTTGTATTTTTCTACTGTACATCAGTTCCAAAAAGAAACTTGATTATTTAATGACTAAAAAGTCAAAAATTATGTAATATACCGTTTTAAAAAAAGAAACATGTAGGATACGAGATGTTGGTTTTAACAACTGCAACCGAATTGGCAATTGTTTTTAGTGGGATCTTTCTTTGGGTTGGAATGATTACTGGCGTCTGGAAATACTATCAAATTCGAAATTCTGCTCTGGCACGAGCACATTACTATGTTGACATTGCTCATCGCAGTAGTCTTTTATACGCAGCAGCAAGTTTGATTTTAGCTGTACTGAGCTCTTTTACGATTCTATCAAATGAATTAAGTCTGTTCTGTGTGGTTGCCAATCTTTTCTTTTTCTCAATGTCGATTTTAATTTATATCGTTCATGGGTGTTTAAAAGATACAACTAACCAATTTAAACAGCCACATCAATTAGGAAAATGGACGCTTCCGGGCTGGTGTATGACAATTATGATGTTAGGTTTAATTGTAGTAGAGCTGGGTGCTACAGGGCTTTTATTGTTTGGAACTATTTTTAGTTTTTGGAATTAAAAAATGGATGATTACTCATCCATTTTCCCTACAGAAACTTTTTGGCGCTGGGCGCTCATCTGTCGAAATTTACGATCGACAATCCCCCACGTACAAAAGGCAACAGAAACAATCAGCGCATAAGCAAAATATTCAGGTTTGAGATTACCTTTAATTGTGCCTTGAAATAACAACGTGGCCATCAGTGCTAGCGGTGTTATTGCATATACGATTGAATCGTTAGCCTTCAGAGTGTTAATGAAGACTTGCTTGTTGAAATGTAATGATAACATCTCCATCCCTCCTTGTGTCGTGATGACAAAAACCAAATCATTTTTGTCAGAATTATTCTTAAAGTTGTACTGCTAATTTCTAAGTATTTCAATAGGTATGCTGACTATTTTTTAAATAAATTTATGAATGTATTGATTTCTATAGTGTTTAACTATTTTTTTAGTGAATTTATGCTATTTTTATTTTAAATATAATGCAGAAATTTTACATTTTGAAAAGTTTAGTAAAGATCGGATTCTAGCTAATTTCTGCTTAAAAACTTAAATTGTGCTTAAAAGACTAAAATTAAAAAAAGATTTGTCGTAAACAAAAAATGAACATTGGGTAAAAGAACATCTTTTGTATAGCTAAAATCATGTTTGGGTAAAACATTATTTTAACGACAAATCATTTTAACTTTTTTGTTTAATCGCTCGATCAATCACAATCGAGATAAACAAAACAGCCAGTGACGGTAATAACCAAGCGAGGTTTTGTTCATTCAATGGTAAATGGGCAATAAATTGTGGTAATTGCTCAGTGAAACCAGCTGCTTTAATCGCCTCGATAATACCGAATAGAAAAGCGACAGCAGTAACTGAACCAACGACTAATGATGGTTTATTCCAACGTTTCCAGAAGAAGCTCAACATAATCACGACAATCGCTGGAGGATAGATTGCACTAAGGACAGGTACTGAAACTGCAATCAATTTAGTCAAACCTAAGTTTGAGATTACTAAAGAGAAGCCGATTAGAATGAAAACGAGAAGTTTATAGGGTAAGCCTGTAAGTTCAGTGAAATATTCAGCACATGCGCAAGTTAAACCAATTGCTGTAACCATACATGCAAGAAAGATTAGACCTGTGAGGAATAGGGAACCTAAATCACCAAATGCATGTTGTACATAAGCATGTAGGATGATTGCACCGTTGTCAGCATTTGCTGCAACTTCATGACTTCCTAAGCCAAGTTTAAATAAGCTGATATAAACAAGTGTTAAACCAACGCCTGCAATCAAACTGGCGATAATTGCGTACTTCGTGATCAGTTTCGAGTCAGTGACACCGCGTGATTGAATAGCTTGGATAATGACAATACCAAATACCAATGCGCCCAAAGTATCCATGGTTAGATAACCATTTACGAAGCCTTCTGAAACTGGACTTGAAACATACTTGTTAATTGGCGGTGAGATGTAGCCCGTTGGAATCACAATTGCAGCAATACCAAGTATTGCAAGTGCAAATATTTTTAAAGGGGCAAGTACGTGACCGACTGTATCTAAAAGTTTGTTTGGATATAAAGAAACAGCTGTTACTAAAGCAAAATAAATAACGCTATAGATAAATAAACTGCTACTAGATGTTCCGAAATAGGGTGCAAAACCAATTTCATAAGAAACCGTTGCTGTTCGAGGTGTGGCAAAGAGTGGACCAACAGACAAATAACAAACGATAGTGAGCAATAAACTTGCGAAACGACCTAAGGGGGAGCTGATAATTTCAATAGAGCCTTGCATTCTCGACAAAGCCATAATCGTAATGACTGGTAGACCTACTGCGGTGATCAAAAATCCAAATGCAGCTAGCCATACGTGCTCACCAGCTTGTTGAGCAACAATGGGAGGAAAAATAATATTACCCGCACCAATAAAAAGTGCGAAGGTCATAAAACCTAAAGCAATAATATCTCCTGTACGAAGATGGTTCATAAAACAGGGAGGAATAAAATAAAAGTGCGAATTCTAGAACATAAATGTAGTCATTTGAAACTAATTTTATGTGAAAATTGGTTTATTTTTGACTAAAAAGAAATTATTAAAATCATAGGATTAGCATTGGTAAACTTAATTTGTTGAAAAGGTTTTAAAACTAAAAAAATGGGAGTTTTTATACTTTTTTCCTATCCCCATAGTCGGAATTAAATGTAAAATAGTGATTAGATTCAATTCTGAAAGGATTGAACAATTTATAGCTAAAGCGTACAACTATTGATAAACGCTAAATAGAACAGATATAGATATATGATCTATATTTTTATTTTTGATTTTTTAAATAAGGAATATCTCGAATGAGAGCTTCTACTGTGACCATCAAAACGGAACAAGACATTGAGAAACTTCGTATCTCAGGGCGTTTAGCGGCACAAGTTTTAGAAATGATAGGACCTTATATAAAGCCGGGCGTCAGTACGGAGTATTTAGACGACATTTGTAATGATTATATTGTAAATACATTGCAAGTTATTCCTGCAAATGTTGGATATCACGGCTTTACCAAAACGACCTGCATTTCTGTAAATGAAGAAGTTTGTCATGCCATTCCTTCAGCAAAAAAGATTTTGCAAGAGGGTGACATTTTAAATATTGACGTTGCCGTTATTAAAGATGGCTATTTCGGTGATACAAGTCGAATGTATTTTGTAGGTCAAGTTAGCCCTGAGGCTAAAAAACTTGTGAATACAACTTATGAAGCGATGCTAGCAGGGATTCGTACAGTAAAGCCAGGCGCGACATTGGGTGATATTGGATTTGCCATTCAATCCGTTGCACATCGTGAAGGTTATAGTATTGTTCGTGAATACTGTGGGCATGGAATTGGCCGTGTTTATCACGAGCAACCGAATATTCTGCATTATGGCCAAAAAGGTCAAGGCATGGTTTTGAAAAAAGGCATGGTCTTTACGATTGAACCTATGGTGAATGCAGGTAAACCATATGTAAAAGAGCTAAATGATGGATGGACTGTTGTTACACAAGATAAGTCCCTATCAGCTCAATGGGAGCATATGGTTGCGGTGACAGATGATGGCTTTGAATTATTAACGCCATGGCCTGAGGGAACTGGCGACTACCCAACTATTTCTTGATGAAAAAGCGAAAGGCTCGATATCAATCGGGCCTTTTTTTTGTAGAGCACAATGTCAGTTGTTCGACAAGATAATCAATAAATACACGAACTGCAGGTAATAAGCCACGTCGTGATGGATAGACAGCATGGAAAATACCATGTGGTGCAGTCCATTCAGGTAGAACCTTAATCAGTTGACCTGTTTTAATGAAGTCTTGAGCAATACTGTCTGGAAGTAGGGCAATACCACAATTTTGACTGGCCAATTCTGCAAGCATTAATAAGTTTGAACCCATGATAACGGGATTAACTTTAATTTTCTTTTGTTGATGATCAGGACCTGTGAGTAAGAAGTTTTGATCTAGATGCTCTTCTGCCATGCTAATGATGCGATGTTCACTTAGTTGTTCTGGTGTAGACAAATGACCAAACTCATTTAAATACGCTTGACTTGCGAAGAGACGCTGTTCGATTGCTTCAAATTGTCTTAAAACAAGGTTTGGATCGTCGTCTAATTTCGAGCGAACGCGTAAAGCGAGATCAATTCCTTCATTGATGACATCAACACGACGGTTACTGACCATCATCTGAACACGAACTTCAGGATATTTTTTAAGGAATGCTGGCAATATTTTTGCCATTTGGTTTTGAGCGATATCGACAGGTACGCTAACTTTGATCACACCGCGAGGTTCACTACTTAAGTGGTTGACTACGTCATGGGCTGCCTGAGCTGCATTCATCATTACTTGTGCATGACGATAAACATCCATACCAATATCAGTCACAGCAAAATGACGTGAACTTCGTTGGATCAGACGAACACCGAGTTGTTCTTCAAGATTATAAACTCTGCGGCTTAATTTAGATTTTGGAATATCTGTTGCTCGTTCAGCTGCACTGAAACCACCATGCTCAACAACGAGCGCAAAACAATAAAAATCATCTAAATCCGTCAACATTATTCAATTCCATTTCTGCAACATTATCTATTTTATATATTTATCGTTGCAAAAATAAGAGCTTATTCGATATTTTTTGTATTGGTAAAATACTTCTATAATGGCAGAAATTTTTTTGATGAAATGCTATGTCTTTCCAACTCATTGAGGTTGCAGATGCAACTGTAAATATTCTATGTCCATATTGTCATCATGCTGTATTAGACTGGAACCAAGAACAATACATTCAGCCATGTGAGCATACTTTGTTTATGGCAATGGATTTGGGTTTTGAATTTATTGCAGATCGTTTTGAAGAGGTTTTATCTCAATCTGTCGATGAGATACATGAAGATCCTAATATGAATGTTTTTGCTTGTGTTAGCCAAGCAAACTATCCTGATATGCAAATTTTCAAAGCTGATTTGGGGGTAGAGGGAATGTACAGATATGTTGGATTTAGTAAAAACTAGAAAGCCAGAAATAAAAAAGCCAATCATTTGATTGGCTTTCTATGTTTACAGCTTATGCTTCAGGTGCAGGGCTGTATTGTTCAACTAATGGTTTTAACTCACCATTTTGGAACATTTCAAGCATGATATCGCTACCACCAATTAACTCACCGTTTACCCATAATTGTGGGAAAGTAGGCCAGTTCGCAATTTGAGGTAAAGTTGCACGAATATCTTGATTTTCCAAGATATTTACATAGGCAAATGGGCGACCAATTTGGCTAAGTGCTTCTACTGCACGAGCAGAAAAACCACATTGCGGGAATTGTGGAGTGCCTTTCATGTAAAGTAAAACAGGGTGTTTCGCAATTTGATCACGAATTAACGCTACTGTATCACGCGCTTGTTCCGTCATAGATAGATCCTCAACTAATCTCCGTAAATTATATACCGAAAAAATCACTTGGGGCTATTGATAAAGATTTTTCTTGTATAAATGTGAGTTTAAGCTTTCAATCTACTCAAGTTTTTGCTTATATAACTTTTTCCACTACAACTAACGATAGATTGAGTTTGTTATGACTAATATCACTCTTGCTCCTGTACAACCTGATCAACCATCACATCTTATGGCTACTTATGGTCGCCAAGCGATCAGCTTTGTACGAGGACGAGGGGCTTACTTATATACAGCAGATGGAACTGAGTACTTAGATGCTTTAACAGGTATTGCTGTATGTGGTTTAGGTCATGCTCACCCAGTGATTGCGGAAGCAATTGCTGAGCAAGCTGCAACATTAATTCATACTAGTAATTTATTTGAAATCCCTTGGCAAACCGCTGCGGCTCAAAAACTTGCTGAAGTTTCTGGTATGGAAGAAATTTTCTTCTCAAATAGTGGTGCAGAATCAAATGAGGGTGCGATTAAAATTGCACGTAAGTTTGGTGCTAAGCAAGGGATTAGCAATCCTAAAATTCTAGTTGCTGAGCAATCATTTCATGGTCGTACTTTAGCGACTTTATCTGCGACTGGGAATAAGAAAGTTCAAGAAGGTTTTGCACCATTAGTTGAAGGTTTTATTCGTGTTCCATTTGGTGATGTGGAAGCGATTCAAGAAGCTGCAATCCACCATCCAGATATCGTTGCTATTCTGATAGAACCGATTCAAGGTGAAGGTGGTGTGAATACAGCACCACAAGGCTTTAGCTATTTGGAAGACGTGCGTGCCTTATGTAATCAACATAATTGGTTGATGATGCTCGATGAAATTCAAACAGGGAATGGTCGTACAGGTAAATACTTTGCTTACCAACATACCAATATTGTGCCTGATGTAATGACAACAGCAAAAGGTCTAGGGAATGGCTTTCCAATTGGTGCGGTGATGACTCAAGGTAAAGCTGTCGGTTTACTAGGCGCTGGAAGCCATGGTTCAACATATGGCGGTACAGTATTGGGCTCTCGCGTAGTCTATACAGTGATTGATACGCTACAGAAAGAAAATGCTGTTGAAAATGCAGCTACAGTTGGTACTTATATTGTTGAGCAGCTCAAGGCAGAATTAGCAGAGCATAATGTACAAGTACGTGGTTTTGGTATGATGATCGGTATTCAATTACCTAAAGATTGCTCAGAGCTTGTAGCGATCGCACGCGATGAGTATCAGTTAATTGTGAATGTTACAGCAGGTTCTGTAGTGCGTTTGCTTCCACCATTAAATATGACTCAAGATCAAGCAGATGAATTGTTGAAACGTCTTGTTCCTGCAATTAAGAATTTTTTAAAAGCTTAATTCGACAAATAAAAAAGGGCAATTAATTGCCCTTTTTTATTGCTTATTATCCTGAGATGTACTGCTGAAGTTGCTCAATTAAAATGCGTTGATCATCCATTGCTGCTTTAACGAGATCGCCAATCGAAATAAAGCCTACAAGTTTCTCTTGTTCTAAAACAGGTAAATGACGTAAATGCCGATCAGTCATAAGTTGTAAACATTCTTCTACAGTATGATTCAGCCCAACTGAAATAACTTTAGAAGTCATAATGTCTGAAACAGGGGTGTTGTTTGATGAACGCTCCATCAATGCGATCTTACGTGTATAGTCACGTTCTGAAAAAATTCCGATGACTTTTTCATCTTCTGCAACGACTAATGCACCAACACCTTTCTCTGCCATAATTTTAATTGCTTCAAGTACAGTCGCATTTGGTGAGATTGTAAAAATTGATTGTACTGCTTTATTCTTGATGACTTGAGCAACGATTGTCATTGTTTATCCACCTGTGTTGTATTGTCATTTTCATTTAACTTAACGGTATTTTTTTTAATTGCAAAGCCCTAATTTACTTACAATGATAACTTTTTCTCATAAATGCTTAAAAAGTCATCATTGTACGTTGTCGCACTTAGGCAGGCATAACTGCTGCATCATGCATAAAAAAGAAATGCTGCATTTGTTGGGTTGAAAGCTTAAATTTACGATGTGATGAATTGAAAAGAGCAGGCTCTACTTGCAAACGAGTAAGTGTCGGTAAAAGAGATTCATGGAAATCTTTCGGGGTGATTTTTCGTGGTTTGTAATGCTTCCAATGCGATTTTGCATAACGATGTGCTTGAACGCCATTTAGCCAAAATGGGAAAACTGGACCATCTTGATCAGACTTGATTGCCCAACCCTGATGATATAATCCCCAAAGAACACCGCAATACATCATTGTTTTTAGAATTGAAATTTTAATCATCAACTCTTTAGAGACTGGTTGAAAATGGTTAAACCGATACATGTTATTAAACTAATAGTATTCAAACTTATGTTTTATTATAAGAAATCTAGATGGCATTTATGTTTAAACAGTTCATGTAAATCGTAAGCAAATATTCTTGTTTATAAGAAAATAAAGACCTGCATCACCATTAATAACATAAATTGCGACTTTGATTTAAAAGGGGGTGTTTTGTTGATCAAGGAAATCAAAAAACTAATACATAGAAAATTGTTAAAACTCTCCATCGTGCAAGGGCTTCTAGCTACTTTGTATAATTAGTGAATAAATCTGCATCTAAGGATGCCTTGGCATTTAGAACTCTAATAAGCTCTGTAGCATTAAACCGATGCTAAGAAGAATTGTATTTATAAAATGTAAGATATTAAAAATGCCACCTGAGCAAGTCAAAGCAACTAAGCTTTGGCGCAGTGCGAGTAAGATGATAGGGGATGAAAGAAGGTATTAAAAAACGCCACCTAAGTGACGTTTCTTTATGCTTGTAAGGTTGCCATCTTCTGCCAATACTGTGCTTTCAGGGAATCACGTTCTACACGGAAGCCTTGATAATACAACTCTGCTAAAAATAATGCCGCTTTACCGTGACCTGCTTTTGCTACTTCTTCAAGCTCTTTCACTGCATCTTGGAAGTTTTTTTGCGACTGAATTGTATTTACCGCATTAGCATATACATGCTCTAATTCATGGTTAGTAAAATGTTGAATCATATATAACTCCTTATTTTAATTATGATTACCGCAATTTCTATTCAAAGATACTTTACTTTGAATTTAAGCTACTTTAACTTTGAATTGTTAAAGTATTATGACAATAATGATTGAATTGTCAAATATTTTGGGTGTCATTTCGTAAATAAAAGCTTACACGATTAAACATTTGCGGGAAATAATTTTAAGTAGAATCAATATGAGAATAATAGAAAAGGAGAATAACATGTCAAATGTAATTGATGGTGTAAACTTGGATGTGCCGCCATTAGAAAGCCAAATTATCGAACTTGCAGATCATCATCGAAAACTGCTTGATGAAGCTATATTTCATCAGGAAATTCATTTAGGTGATTACTGCTTAGCTCAGCGTAAACGTGTTTATGATTTTGCAAGTCATTTAAGTCCTGCTGAAAAAGATCGCTTTTATCAAATCTATGATGGTGAGCTAAGAAGTATTGCAGATGATGATGATTTACATCCTGCTGATGCAGAAAGTGGGGTGGGAATGTTTGCTATTTTTATCAGTCTGGTGATCATTGCCTTCATTCTCTATTTTGCATTTGTTCGCAGTTTAATGAGCTAGCCTATCTGAATTTTACTACGTTCAATGAGTTGCGAAATCGTGACTTGTTGAATGTAGGGCTTGTTGAAAATGCGTATGACACATAAACTACAGATAATTCTGAGGTAGGTTATGCTGTCGATACTTTCTAAACATAAACTTTTACAGTCAAAATTTGAAACCAAAATAGATCAATTTAATAATATTTTGGTATCTATTGTTATTGCTGCGATTTTCATACTTGCATACAGTGCAATTTTACGTCCGATTAACCAACTTCAATATCAAAAAGTCATTCAATATTCTCAACAAGCGAGCCATCCGAAAACTCAAGATATGGCAGAATCAATACTGAAACATGATCAAATTCGCCGTGTAGAATATTTGAAACTTTTAAATGCTTATCAGTTCGAATCAAATCGTATTAAGCAATATCCTGCAATGGCACAAGATGATGAATGAGTTTTAATCAATTCATTTTTATTTAGAAATGAATGGGTTGCCCGTATCGGGTAAAAGAAATCAATTTGTGCTAAACTCGCCCACATTTAAAAAGCTGCTTTTTTCTCAAGGAATCGACATGCAACAGCAATCGAATATGCAAAACAAATTCTTGATAGATGCTGACATCGGTGATGATGATGTTACGTTACCAAGTTTACCTGCTGTTGATGTGCCGATTGTTGAACCTGTACAGCAGCAAACTCCAGTAGAAGCTCCAATTGTTGCTGTAGAAGAGGTTTCTAGTCCAGCAGTTCAAGAAGAAGCAAAATCAGGCTTCTTTGGTCGTATGAAAGATGGCTTGACCAAAACACGTCGTAGTTTTACGGATGGTATGGTCAATATCTTAATTGGCGGCAAAGAGATTGATGATGAGTTGTTAGAGGAAGTTGAAGAACAACTTCTTGTTGCTGACATTGGTGTAGATGCAACCAAAACAATCATTGCAAATCTTACGGAAAGAACGGCACGTGGTGACTTGATCTATTCACATGCACTGTATAAAGCATTGCAGGAAGAGCTGGTGGCTTTACTTGCTCCGCGTGTAAAACCTTTGCATATTGATCCGAACAAATCACCTTATGTCATTTTGATGGTTGGTGTGAATGGTGTCGGTAAAACGACAACCATTGGTAAGCTTGCAAAGCGTTTACAAAGTGAAGGTAAGAAAGTCATGTTGGCTGCGGGTGATACTTTCCGTGCAGCAGCAACTGAGCAATTGCAAATTTGGGGCGAGCGAAATGACATCCCAGTAGTTGCACAAGGTCATGGTGCAGATAGCGCATCAGTCATTTTTGATGCTTTTGAAAGCGCACGCGCCAAAGGCATTGATGTATTGATTGCTGATACAGCAGGGCGTTTGCAAAACAAGTCTAACTTGATGGAAGAGTTGAAAAAAGTTAAACGTGTGATGCAAAAAATTGATGCAACTGCACCGCATGAAATTATGTTAATCGTTGATGCTGGTACAGGTCAAAATGCAATTAACCAAGTTCAACTGTTTGATGAAGCGGTTGGTTTAACTGGTATTACCATTACTAAATTAGATGGTACGGCAAAAGGTGGCGTGCTATTTAATATCGCAAGTCGTACTCACGTGCCAATTCGCTATATTGGTGTAGGTGAGAAAATTGATGATTTACGTCCTTTCTCAGCAAAATCATTTGTCGCAGCATTATTTGAAACAGATAAGTAATTATTTGTGGTTAAGATAGACTCCACCTCGTGTGGAGTTTTTTATTTATAATAAAATTTCACCGTTGCAAAAATAAAACGATCTGTCATGTTTTTTAGGCTATAACAAAAAAATGTACCGTTATACACTACATTCAATCCAAGATAACACCCGAAGGGTACAAGAGGCATAACAACATGAGTAACTTCTTAAATAGCATTAAATCACGTCGTACTATCTATGCAATTGGTAAAAATCTTTCAGTCGATCAAACTACAATTGAAGAGACGATTCGTGAAGCTGTTAAGCAAAGCCCGTCTTCATTTAACTCACAAACTTCACGCGTTGTGACGTTATATGGTGAGTCTCATACAACATTCTGGAATATTGTTCGCGAAACTCTACGTAAAATCGTACCAGCTGAAGCTTTTGAAGGTACAAATGCAAAAATTGATAGCTTTGCAGCTGGCTTTGGTACAGCATTATTTTATGAAGATCAAGATGTAGTAAAAGGCTTACAGGAACAGTTTGCTCTTTATGCTGACAATTTCCCAGTATGGTCTGAACATTCAAGTGCAATCGCTCAATTTGCGAC
The DNA here is from genome assembly GCF_000368585.1 of Acinetobacter venetianus RAG-1 = CIP 110063. GTDB lineage: Bacteria > Pseudomonadota > Gammaproteobacteria > Pseudomonadales > Moraxellaceae > Acinetobacter > Acinetobacter venetianus. The sequence goes on along the minus strand of NZ_KB849558.1, from coordinate 976,419 downwards.
TTGGACAGCTTTATCTGAAATTGGTGTGGGTGCCTCATTACAACACTATAATCCAATTATTGATGAAGAAGTTGCGCAAACTTTTGATATCCCAGCAAACTGGAAATTACGTGCACAGCTTGTCTTTGGTTCAATTGAAGCAGCTGCTGGCGAAAAAACTTACATGGACGATGCTGCACGCTTTAAAACTTTTAACTAAGTTTCATCTGTACCTAAAAAAGAGCACGTTAACGTGCTCTTTTTTTTATGTCATTAAATAGAAATATTCGCCTAAAGAATGATGGTGTATATCATTAAAAATAATGTATATATCTTAAAAAAGCCGAATTGATAGAATAGACAGTTTGGTTTATTGTCATAAAATAGTCACAATCGCATTGCATAGTGCATACGATTTCATAAATGTTTATATCGAGAAGAGTCTAATGTCTTTAAGAGTTGGTGTTGCTGCTTTCGGGTTATTATTAAGTAGTTCAGTTTTTTCAGCAGTTACAATCACTGCACCTGAAGAGATCGTGATTCTTGCTGTAAATGGTCAAGAAGTAAATAATGGATTGATTCCGTCTAAGAAGAATAACTACCAAGTAGATCCAGGTAATTTAACTGTAAATGTTCGCTATCGTGAATATTTTGAGCATTTGAATGGTGAGCATGACATCGTAAAATCAGGTGTCGTTACAATTCAAGCACCAAATTTACAAGACAATTCATCATATCGTTTAGCATTAGTTGGCGCTCCAAAAAGCTTTGATGCTGCCAAAAAATATGCTGATCAACCAACGGTTGGGTTATACGATCAAAATAATAAACTCGTAGTTCAGCAAACAGGTGCGAATAATGAAGCACAACCTTGGTTCTCTGGTGGCAACTTCTTAAGCCGTACGCTTGATTTGACGCAAAAAAATAAGAACAACACCGTCAACCAGCCAGCGCCAGTTTATGCTGCTAATGCGCAAGCTGCCGCACCTGTTGTAGTGACAACAGCAGCTGTAGCTGGTACTGCTAAAACAACAGATCAACAACTGGTGGATTTATGGCAGAAGGCTTCTAAAGCCGAGCGTCAAAAGTTTATGGCTTGGTTGGCTGGTCAAACGAACTAGTTTATTTAAGAATTAATTCTTTTAAAGTTATACAAGAACCGATGTTATCATCGGTTTTTTTATTGTGTTTAAAATTCTAAAAATGCCTTTAAATATTAGAAAAGCGCTTACAGACGACATTGAGCAATTAACTAAACTGATCAATTAAGCCTATAGAGATCAATTGAGTCGAAGTTGGACTACTGAGAAGTCTTTTGTTCAGGGAAATAGAATTACTATTCAACAATTAGAAAGAGATTTGGAACAAGAGAATTTTCAGTTGTTAATTGGTGAGAATGAACAAGGTTTGATGGTGGGGTGTATTGGTTTAACCTTTAATCAAGATACGGTTGAAATAGGAACTTTTGCCATTGATCCAAAGGTTCAAAATTCAGATTATGGGCGTGAAATGCTTGGATTTGTAGAAAATTATGTTCCTAATCATCATCCTGATGCGTCTCAATTCATTATGTATGTATTAGATGTGAGAGTTGAATTGATTTCATTTTATGAGCGCCGTGGATATTGCAGAACAGATCGTATAGAAGCTTATCCGATAGAGGCAGAAGTAGGGCAGCCATTAGTGCCAATTCAGCTTATTGAAATGAAAAAAGCAATTTAATGATAAGAAACACCATGATCTTCCAACATAGATCATGGTGTTAACTAAAAATTAGTTTTCAACTATTTTCGAATCATTCTTCAAAACTTGCGTAGACCAAATAGAACCTATCGGTGCTGTTTTTGCTCGATGATTTGCTTGTTGATAGAAACGTAGGAATACTAGTCCAAATAAAATTGCCACCACATCAATCCATATTAAATTGCCTGTCGAATGCCAAAGACTCTGAATAGGAAAGATATAAGCAAGCAATGAGGTGGTAGGAAGTAACAACAAAATTATTGCAATTGATAACAATAATCTTGGTAGGACCTTCGCTGTACCTATGATAAAACTGTATAAAATACAGGCTATAAAGACAGAATAGTAGCTATACATAAACACATGGTTATGACTTTGTAATTGCACTGGAATGATGTAACCCCAACGTCCTATAAGCATACTGGTAAAAATACCGAGCATACAACCCAGACAGGCGCCAATGGTAAGGTTAGCAATAAATATCACATCCTTGCGCTGGCTAGGTACAGGTAGGTTTGGATTCTTCTGCTTACGTAACCGTGTTTCAATCCACAAAATATTGCCTGAATAGAACAGATAAGCGCCACCTAAACCAAAAATTAGATAAATCCAACGGATTGGCTCACCACCATAATTACCAAAATGTAAGGCAAACATTGAACGAATCAGAGAGGCAGCAGCATTTTCTTCAGTGGATAAGGTTTTAGTTGGATAAGGTGCATTTTGATATGGGTTAAAAGACATATAATCAAAGTTATCGCCCCGTAGCATACGATCAGGATGGTACAAAGAGACAAATGCTGAGGCTCTTTGAGGATGATCAAGCTGATTAAATCGAATGCCATCAATGCGATAATCTGGTGCTGCTTTTTGGATATTTAGATAAATCTTATTTATGTCTAGTGGTGCAATTGGCTCAACTATTTTGACTAGTGGTGGTCGCTCAAATAGCGGTTTGTCCTTTGATACAAGCTGTGTAAGTGCACCATAAAAAATATCATGGAAAGCAAAAACAACCACTGTGACACTAATTATGATATGAAAGGGTAAGCTAGTGATACCTACGACATTGTGTGTATCTAACCAAAAGCGCTTTTTATTTTTACCTTCTCTTACGGCGAAATAATCTTTGACCAGAGTTGGTAAGAGCACAATTAATCCTGACATAATTGCGAGAAAATATAAAACGGCAACAACACCCATTACCATGACACCTGCGGTGTGATGTCCGATCATGCCGGGAATACCAGCAGTTTCATGCAATTGTTCGATTAACCAACCTAATTTTGAAATATTTTCTTCTTTAGCAATCAGGTTTCCTTGTGAATCAAGTGTTGCCATCATTCTAGTTTGTGCAATATTGATTCCATGATGATCATCTTCATCATGTTTTGCTTCCCATTGGATTGGTGCATTATGGCCTTCAGGTGAGTTAAAACTTAAGGTAAATGCTTTTAATGTTTCAGGGTATTTGGTTTGAACTTGTTCAATCAGTAGGTTGTAATTCTTTGGCTCGATGGCAGCTAATTTTTGCTGAGGTGGTGTCGCCCATTGACTGAGTTGATGTTGAAACATCGTCAATCCACCAGCGAAGAAGCAAATGAACAAAAGAATCCCAGCTGTGATGCCGACCCAAGTATGTAGATTTTTGCCTGTTTTAATAATATCTGCGCGGATTTTCATTTTAGCCCCTTAAACAAAATAACAACGTGTAAGCGACCACGTTCGCAATGCTAAAAATAAACAGGCTTTGCCAGCCTTTAGGAATGAAATACGCAAGGAAGAATACAAACAGCCAGATCCATGGAATTGACCACATTCCTAATTGTGGAGCTAGTGCGGAATCAATATAAGCTTTTGACAAAATCAGAATAAGAGAACCAGCGGCTAATGAGAAAATGAAACCTAGCACAGCACCTGAAAATGTTTTTAACCACCAATCAGGCTGAATTTTTTGCTTAACTATATTCATTTGTTCAACCTCATGATGAGGGGAATAAATGGGGTAAATGACCAAACTAGCGTTGCCGCAGCCAGCCAAATTAATATGGCTACCAACAGCGGGAGTGAATAAACCAAAATAATTAAGCTAAAAATCATACCTGCTAATGCGGAAAACTGAGTTGTTCGCGACAGTGGTTTTTGCAAAAATTTTTGATTGCTATGGGTGAGATAAAGTCCCAAGCATGAAAGAATGGAAATAATGATACCTATATTTTTTAATAGCATAGCAATAAATTTGTAAAATATAATGATAATAATTATTATTTAAAACTACTATAAATTAAAGCCCTAATCAGACATAAGTAGTAAATTCTGTATTTTTAAATGCTATTAATATTGATAATCGTTATCATTTGTGTAGAATGTAAACAAATGTTGCTTATACTGAAGGGGTATTCATGAAACATAGCAATTTGTATATATCAATTATTATGGTTCTCATAGGAAGTGCAGCTAATGTAGCGAATGCAGTTGAACAAATAGAGGATAAGCCTGATACAAATGAACTTCCAACAATCCATTTAACTGCTGAACATGCGTCACCTTCATATACGGTAGCAAAATCAAAATCAGCAACTAAATTAGATTTATCACTCAAAGAAACACCACAGACGATTAGTGTGATCACCGAACAACGAATCCAAGATCAAAATTTAAATACAGTCGAAGAAGTATTGGATCAAACGCCTGGGGTGTATGTTCGACGTTTCGGGGCTCAGGGTGCTGTAGGCAATGGCGGGGAATATACGTTTTATTATTCTCGCGGTAACCAAATTCTTAATTATCAAATTGATGGTGTTATGACATCACCAGCTACCAGTGGGAAAAATGGCTCATCTTTAAGCAATTTAAATCCAATTATTTATGACAATATTACGGTTGTTAAAGGTGCAACAGGATTAACAAATGGCGCTGGTTATCCAAGTGCGAGTGTTTCACTCAATAGAAAACATGCTACGAGTGTTGAACCAAAAGCAACTCTGTCCATTGCAGGTGGTTCAAATCAAACCATTCGGTCAAGTTTTGATGTACAAGGGGCGCTGAATGAATCTGGCGACGTACGTGGGCGATTGATCGCTGCTTATGGTCAGAGCGATTCATGGCGAGATTGGGGGGATCAGCGTGATGCGACTCTATATGGTGTCATAGATGCTGATTTAGCGGAGAATACATCCATTGCTGTTGGTACGATGCTCAGTCGTGCAAGATTAAATGGACAAGGTGTACATGGCCTAGATATGTATGGTCAAGACGGTACAATTATGCCATTTGATCGTGAATTTAACGCGAGTGCAAAATGGGCATATAGCCAAGTAGATACATTGAATTTCTTTACGCAATTGAAGCATCAATTGTTAAATCGTTGGAATCTACAAGCAAATTATAACTATACCAAACAAGATATTGAGTCACTGTATGGTGTGATTGGTGTTGCCCAAGCTGATTATACTAATATGACCGCTTCTTTAGCAGCATCACAAAATGACTTTGCACCTGAAGAACATAGCTTAGATATTTCTATAGATGGTCCATATCGACTTTTCGGTCGTGAGCATGAGCTCATGATGGGCGCAAGTTATCAAAAGATAAAAAGTTATAATGATGCTTACCAAGGATATAATGCACAAAAAGTGATAGATTTAAATCAATGGAATGGAAATGTTGAATTACCTGCGACTGCACGCACAGTCGTAGGCGTAAGTAATAAAGATTATGAGCAATCAGGTTTTTATTTTGCTACACGATTAAATCCAGTTGATTCATTACATGTAATCTTGGGTACACGTCTTTCAAATTATGATTTAAAAACACATTCAACTAATTCTGTTCGTAACACTGTTCAGGATTCAAAAATTGATGAATCTAATAAGGTTACCCCATATGCAGGCATAACCTTTGATTTAACGCCAAATCTGACTGCTTATGCAAGTTATACAAATATTTTTCTACCTCAGGATAACCGCGACTACTCATATAACTTCTTAGATCCACAAGAAGGAGATAATTATGAGGCGGGTCTAAAATCCTCTTTTTATGACAATCGCTTAAATATTAGTGCAGCTTATTTCCAAGCCAAAATGGATAATGTCGCTGAATCAGCAGGAAAATATGTTGCTGAAGATAATGCCGTTAAAAATAACTGGGCAAAAGTAGGTGATACCTATTACAGAAGTATTAAGGGTGCGACAACACAAGGTTATGAAATCGAAATTGCTGGCCAAATTTTGCCAAACTGGAGCGTTCAAGCAGGTTATACGCTAGCTGAAACTAAAAATAAAGGCGAAAGAATCAACACTGATATTCCAAAGCAACAGTTTAAGCTGTTTACGACATACAACCTTCCAATCTTGGATAATAAGTTGACTGTAGGTGGTGGGGTGAACTGGCAAAGTGAATTCTATGATAAATCGAAGACAGGTTTGAATTATGAGGCTTATCGTCAGAAATCATTTGCTTTGGTTGATTTAATGGCTCGATATAATTTAAACGAGAACGTAGCTTTAGGGTTCAATGTTGATAATTTAACGGACAAAAAATATCGCACCAATACTTGGGCAAATACCTATGGTGATCCAAGAACTTATATGGGTTCTATTACCTTTAAATACTAAAATAAAAAAGAGGAAGCAATTTGCTTCCTCTTTTGTTTGGAGTTGAAAATTAATTACCCAACCAAATGTAGTAACCTAAAAACATTAAAGGCCATGCAACATAAGGGCTAAATAACCATTTCCATAACCAGAATCTTGGTATAAATCCAACGCCGTGAATGAAGCCGCCAGAGATACCGATCATCACAAGCATTAACAGGCTGTGATTATAGTGTCCATTAGCATCGAGCATTAACGAAGGATGTACCAATAAAATAGCAGCAAGTGGCAATGCCAACAAAAACGAAATGGTCATTGCAAGCACTTGAGCTTTACTATTCTTCGGTGTTGTCATTGCTTCAGCCATTTTATTATTCCTCATCTAAATTTTGATGATGTTCGATATAGAGTGCACTAAGTACACCAGCAAAACATGCCATCAAAATGCCTAGAATCCATGCAAAATACCACATTTCACATCTCCTCATTAGTACAAACTATGTGAATTTTCTTGAATATGTTTGTTTGTAATAACACCCCACATTTTGTAATAAGACCAAGAGGTATAGATCAAAATGAGTGGAACGAAAATACATGCAGCAACAGTCATTACACCAAGTGTTTTGTGACTTGAAACAGCATCCCACATAGTCAAGCTTGATGTAGGATCAATGCTTGAAGGTAATAGGAATGGGAACAATGCAAAACCAGCAGTTAAGATTGCACCAACCACCATTAAACTCGTACCTGTGAAGCTCATAGCAGCTTTGTGTTTAGCCGCACTGATAATTACTAATAATGCACCCAAGATAGCAATGATTGGGGCAGCCATAGTAATAGGATAAGTTGAGTAGTTATTCATCCAACCATGATTTGCATTTGTCACAACATCTTTAGCAAGTGGGTTTAACGCAGCATTGGTATTTACAGCAGTTGCATAGCTATAACCATTGATATTGCCGAAGAATAACCAAGCACCTGCAGCTAAGAAACATACGAGGAATACAATTGCCATAATCTGTGTCGCTTTAGCAGAACGATTATGTAAATCACCATCTGTACGGAGCATTAACCAAGCGCCACCATGGGCACATAGCATCGATAAGCTCACAATACCGCAAATCAATGCAAATGGATTTAGTAGGGCAAAAAAGCTACCTGTATATTGTGAACGTAGTGTGTCATCTAAAGTAAATGGCACGCCTAAGAATAAGTTACCGAAAGCAACGCCGAACACTAATGCAGGTACAGCACCACCAACGCAAAGCCCCCAGTCCCAAGAATTACGCCATTGTGTATTTTCTAACTTGGAACGGTAGTCGAAACCGACGGGCCGTAAGAATAGGGCAAACAAGACTAAGAGCAGTGCCCAGTACATCCCAGAGAAGGCAACGGCATAAACCATTGGCCATGCGGCAAATAAAGCACCACCCGCAGTAATGAACCAAACTTGGTTACCATCCCAGTGTGGTGCAATCGTATTGATTGCAGCACGACGTTCTGAGTCAGTTTTACCGACAAATGGCATGAGTGCCATAGAGCCCATATCGAAACCATCAGTGAGCGCGAAGCCAATCAGTAGTAGACCTACTAAAACCCACCAAATAATTTTTAGGAGTTCATATTCGATCATGACTGAGCCTCCCCAGCTTTAGCTTCTAATTTCTCAAAGTGGTATTTACCAGTATGCAATGAACTTGGTCCTAAACGCGCGAACTTGATCATTAAGTACATTTCGATAATGAGAAGTACGGTATAGAACGCAGCGAGTGCAATAATCGAACCCCACACATCACCTGTACTTACACTTGAAGCGGATAAGTGTGTTGGTAAAATTTCACCAATTGACCAAGGTTGACGACCACCTTCAGCAACGTACCAACCTGTTTGTGCAGCAATCCATGGAAGTGGTAAAGCAAATAAAGCGAACTTCAATAACCAAGGTTTGTTTTCTGCATTACGTTTAGCGACAGACCATGTAGCGAGAACAAACAGTAATAGCATTAAGAAACCTGAAGCAACCATCGCACGGAAAGAGAAGAATAGTGCGGCAACGTTTGGAATAGTATCTTTAGTTGCAGCTTGGATGTGTTCTTCAGTCGCATCAACAACATTCGGGGTATATTTTTTCAATAACAGACCATAACCTAAGTCTTTTTGGTTCTGTTCGAATGAAGCAAGTAAGTCAGGAGAGCGGTCGCCAGCACGAAGCTTTTCTAACTCGCTATAAGCCACCATACCGTTGCGAATACGCACTTCATGTTCTTTCATAAGGTCTTTTAGACCTGTTACTTGTTTGTCAGTAGAGCGTGTCGCAATAATACCCATAACATAAGGAATCTTAATTGCGTAGTCAGTTCGCATTTCTGCTTGATTCGGAACACCAAATAGAGTGAATGCAGCAGGGGCTGGTTCTGTATGCCATTCTGCTTCAATCGCAGCAAGTTTAGTTTTCTGAACGTCACCTAATTCATAACCAGATTCATCGCCCAGTAAGATTACTGAAAGAGTAGATGCCAAACCGAAAATCGCGGCAATTGCGAATGAGCGACGAGCAAAAGGTAAGTCGCGTTTTTTCAATAAGTAGTAGCTAGAAATCGCGAGTACGAAAATCGCACCAGTGACATAACCTGCTGAAACCGTGTGTACGAATTTTACTTGAGCAACTGGGTTAAAGATCAACGCACCAAAGTCTACTAGCTCCATACGCATGGTTTCAAAGTTGAATGCTGCACCGACAGGGTTTTGCATCCAACCATTGGCGATCAAAATCCACAAAGCAGACATGTTCGAGCCAATTGCGACGAGCCAAGTTACACCTAAATGTTGAACTTTAGATAGGCGATCCCAACCAAAGAAGAATAAACCAATAAATGTTGATTCTAGGAAGAATGCCATAAGGCCTTCGATAGCAAGTGGTGCACCGAAGATGTCGCCGACATAGTGAGAATAATATGCCCAGTTAGTACCGAACTGGAATTCCATGGTTAAACCAGTGGTTACACCTAGAGCAAAGTTAATCCCAAAGAGTTTCCCCCAGAACTTAGTCATGTCTTTATAGATTTCTTTGCCTGAAATCACATATGTGGTTTCCATAATGGCAAGAATGAAAGCTAGACCTAATGTTAGAGGGACGAAAAGAAAGTGATACATTGCGGTCATTGCAAATTGGAACCGCGAAAGATCGACCACGCTTTCAGAAATCATCAACGTGTCTCCTGATTGTTGGACATGTCACCAGCAATACGCTCGGCAACTTCATTGTTAAAATCTTTTGGAATCGTTGGGGCATCAAACCAAACGTTCTTAATCACCATAAGGATCGCAACTTTAATAATAAGAATTATTGCTATTTCACGGATTAAGCGCCGATTTGGATCTTGAGAACTCGTGTTCATCGGAACCTAGCCTCATATTTTAAAAAGATGTAAAACATTATTAAATAAAATTCATTAAAAATAAACCTTTAGGACATTTAAAATAATTAATATGTGTTAAGGTTATAAATAACAATAACTTAGGTTGATTTTAATGATTTTATGAAAATAATTTTAATTAACCTACTAAAACAATAGGGTTTGGATTTTAAACCCGATTAAAACAATTGTATTTATAAATTTAAACCTGATTAAAAAGATATGATTTATTATTATTTAAATATAATTAAAACCTAGTAAAATAGTAAGAATATAAAATAATTAATATTTACATGGGCTTAGATCTTTAGTTACATAAAGAAGTAATAAGTGTAATGAAAACACTATAAAACCAAGTGTATTACTAGAGTTTATTGTTGAAAATGTGATGCATTTCTCTATCAAAAATTGCTTCAAACTTCTGAAAAGAAAGCAAGTAGGGCATTGCGCAAAATAATGAATAAAAACACTGGTAAATTTGTAACATTTTGTAATTTTTCTTGCTATGGCTATGTTGAACTTTAATAAGGCCTAATCTTATTTAATTAATCTGCTGTAAAAAGCTTATTTGAGAGTGAAATCTTTTTTGCTAAATAATGAGAGTTGGATTTTTGACTAATCAATAAGACTTGTGACTGTAGCTCTAATTCACCAAACTCTGGTTCAACTTGCACATAATAAAGTTGACCAAATTCATCTCTTACACGCGCCTGTGCTGAAAAACCAGGACGAGCATTGCCTGTAGAAATTGTGGCTAAACGACCTACTAAGCTAGTGTGTGTATGCGTTACCTTTGGCTTAATGACCTGATCGAGACAATGGATCATAAATACGGTGAAGAAGATATCAATGATTAATGCTGGAATAAAAAGATAATAAGGTGAAATGAAGTAGTGCTGTAATGCGAAGAAAGATAGCTCTAAAAAATATCCAGCAAAACTAAAATTGATGAGTAAGAAAACAAAAATTAAATATTTTGAAAACTTTACGTCTAGTAAAGGAGAGTTCAGCAGCCATTCAGGTGTAAGCTTTTTGACTAAATGACTTGGACGTAAACCGATGAATATCCCGATGGTTTCTGCGATGCTGAGAAAAATCAAAGCAACTACGCTCATGTGAAATGGCATAAGGTAGTAATTTAGAAAAAACTCAGTCATAGCAGAATTCATAATTCAGGTATTAGTCAATATAAATACCACCATCAGAGTGGACTTCCAAATTTACCTTTTCAAGGAAGTCACCCAAACAAGGCCCTGAGATACATTCACCAGTTTCAACAGAAAACAATGCGCCATGAGTTGAACATTGAATATACTCACGATCTTGATCTAGGAACTGGTTTTCTAAGTATTCAAGTTCAGTCTGTAAGTGCGGACAAACATTTTGGTAAGCATAAAAGCTACCATCTTTTTGGGTAATAAAGATTGTTGTGCCTTTCATCGTATCGAATGCGCGTGACTCGCGTTCAGGCACTTCCTCAGTCATGCAAATCTTTTCCATGTTATGCACATTCCTGTTGAGTCGCTTTAAATTGTTCAAAGAGTTTAGCGTAGTTTTCAACGCTTAAACGAGGGCCGAATTGTGCTACGACTTCACTTGAGATAAGGATAGCAAGTTGCGCAGCAGCCTCCAAGCTGAGACCTGCATTGATCGCATAAAGGAAAGCACCTGCAAAGGCATCACCAGCACCATTAGTATCAACAGCTTCTACTTGACGACCAGCTACATGGAATTGCTTTGATGGATCGATAATCATCGCACCATTTGCACCTTGCGTAATCACAATGTGCTGATTATTCACTTTTAACGCTTCAATAGCCGCATCAAGATTGTCTGTATTGGTGAACATCAATGCTTCTTGTTCATTACAGAAAAGTAGATCAACGCCGTCATCTAATAATTCTTCTAAGCCTGAGCGAGCGTATTGAACCATTGCTGGATCTGAAAGTGAGAGTGCAATTTTCACTCCGTGTTGCTTTGCTAATTCACGAGCTTGTTTAACTGCAACTCGTGCAGTATCACTTGTAGACAGGTAGCCTTCGATATAAATCCATTTCGCAGTTTTTAGTGGTTCGAAATCAATTTGTTCAGCAGATAACTCAGCTGTAATTCCAAGAAAGGTATGCATGGTACGTTCAGAGTCAGGGCTGATTAGAACCATGCAGGTGCCTGTAACACCTTCGCTGATTGATTGTTTCGCTGTCTTGATACCTGCATCATTAAGACCATTCAGATAAATTGAACCTAGTTCATCATTACCGACACGGCAACCATAAAAAGCAGTACCACCTAGAGCACTAAACGCGACCGTTGTATTTGCTGCTGAACCACCGCTTGCTTGACCTTTATAGCTTTGGCTATCTTGAAGCTGTTGATATAACGCTGCTTGAGTTTCACCATCGGTCAACTGCATTGTGCCTTTTTGCAAAGCTTGCTGTGTTAAAAACTCATTTGAGACTTTAAATTCTTGGTCAATGAGTGCATTCCCAATTGCAAAAAGATCAACAGTTGCCATGTTTGTCATCACATTAAAATTCAAAATGCAAAGTTTACACTAATGCTCTGGATTACAGTAGTTTGTTGAAAAGAATACAGCTAATAAGTGCGTAATTTAGGATGAAAATCAAAATTAAATTCCATAAAAAATTACAAATTGTTGATTTGCTGATTCATTTAGATTCGCTATCCATCTATTGCAAAATGAAGGTTTGGGTTCTATTGATAGATTTAAACAAAACTGTTTAAAGTCAAAAAATCGCTTTAAGCAAGTAGGCGGAAAGGCTATCGAGATTAAGTTGAGCGGACAATTTTATTTAAAATTAATTATTAGACATTGAATTTCAGTTATATAAATTTTAAGAAGTTGATCTGCATTGGCATATTGCTTAGTCGATGAATTTTTCTACAAAAACATAGTAATTTACATGGATATCTCTATCTATTCTTCGGTAGACTCTCTAAAGTAAATTGTAATCATTTAATGTAGATAAATTGGAGATAACATGACTGTAGATGTTACTGAAAGCATTACTCAAACTATTCACCCTGCGTTTCAGCTATTACGTCAACATCATGTAGAAGCACTTGATATCCAAGTTTCAGAATATAAGCACAAAGTTACTGGTGCAGTTCACTATCATTTAGCTACTAGTCATGATGAAAATGTATTTTTAGTAGCATTCAGAACACAACCGATGGACTCTAAAGGCACAGCACATATTTTAGAGCATACTGCACTATGTGGTTCTGAAAAATTTCCTGTACGTGATCCATTCTTTTTGATGATTCGCCGTTCTTTGAATACATTTATGAATGCATTTACAGCGGCGGACTGGACAGCATATCCATTTGCTACACAAAACAAAAAAGATTTTCAGAACTTACTTTCTGTGTATTTAGATGCAGCATTTGCAGCTAATTTAAATCCGCTCGATTTTGCACAAGAGGGTATTCGTATTGAGTTGGAAAATGATCAAGCGGTTTATAAAGGTGTGGTCTTTAATGAAATGAAAGGAGCAATGAGTTCTCCTACAGATCAACTTTACCATCAGCTAGCACATCATTTATTCCCAGAGACTACTTATCATTACAACTCTGGTGGTGATCCAAAGGATATTCCAGACTTAAGTTATGAGCAGCTTGTTGAGTTTTATAAGACTCATTATCACCCGAGTAATGCAGTTTTCATGACCTTTGGTAATGAAAGTGCTTATGATCTTCAAGAGCAATTTGAAAAGTTAGCTTTACATAAGTTCTCAAAAGGGACGACTTTATATTCAACGCCTGAAAAACGTTTAACTGCACCAGTTGAAGTGACCGAAAGCTATGCGGTTGATAGCGAAGATTTAACAGACAAGACTTATCATGTAATGTCTTGGTTGTTACCTGAAACCAGCGATATTAAGCTGCGTTTAGGGATGCGTTTGGTTGAGGGGATTCTGTTAGAAAACTCGGCTTCTCCATTACGTCATTATTTAGAAACCTGTGGTTATGCTCAATCAACGGGCCCACTCATGGGTGTTGATGACAGTAACTTTGAAATGACTTTCTATTGTGGTGTTCAAGGTTCAAATGCTGAACACGCTGAAAGTTTCAAAAATGGTGTATTACAAGTTTTAAATGATGTTGCTTCTGCACCTGTGGATACAGATCTTGTCGATGCAATTCTTCACCAAATTGAGTTGCATCAACGTGAAATCAATGGTGATGGTACGCCTTATGGTCTAAGCCTAATTCTAAACGGCTTGGGCAGTGCAATTCACCATAATGACCCGATTCACGTATGGGATGTTGATTCTGCGATTGAACAAGTCAAAGAAGAACTCAAAGACCCAATGTGGTTGTCTAATTTGATTCAAACGCATTTGTTAGATAATCCACATCGTGTACAAATGACGCTTGTTCCAGATGCAAGCAAGTCTGTGAAAGAACAGCAAGAGGAACAAGCACGTTTGGCTGAAATTACGGCTCATTTGACTGATGCACAAAAAGTTGAAATCCAAGAAAAAACTGAAGCGCTTAAAAAGCGTCAAGATACGCCAGATAACTTGGAACTGTTGCCAAAAGTTGGACTTGAGGACGTGCCTGCTGATCTACAGATCGTACAGGGGCAATTACGAGAAATCATTTGTAACGGTTTGGATACACCGCTCAATCTTTATCATGCAGGTACTAATGGGATTTATTACCAACAGGTCTTGATTCAGATTCCTGATGAAATTGTTCAATCACCATATTTCAATTTACTCTCAATCCTCATGGGTGAAGTGGGTGCTGGCGAATATGATTATCTTGAATTCCAACAAATCCAAACTGCGGTTAGTGGTGGTCTCGGTATGGGCGCATCTTTGCGTAGTAAAGTTGATGACAAAGAGCGCATCAGTGCTTGGTTAACTTTGACTACGAAATCGCTTACTCAAAAATTTGATGCGATTCAATTGTTGAAACTGGCATTTGAAAAACTACGCTTTGATGAGAAAGATCGTATTATCGAATTATTGCAACAACGTAAAACTCGTTGGCAGTCTCGATTGTCAGGTTCTGGGCATAGCTATGCAATGCAAGCCGCTTCTCGTCAAATGAGTGCTTTAGCCCGTCGTGATTATCACAACACAGGACTTGGCGCATTAAACTGGTTGAGTGATTTAGTTAATAAAATTGATCAAGATGAAACAGCATATCAATCCTTGATTAACGAATTACAAGCCATTCATCGAAAGCTTTTACAAGCGCCTAAACAGTTCTTGCTGGTGTGTGAAGAGCATCAATCTGATCGTCTGGTTGAAGAAATTCAAAATGTTTGGGATAAATTAGAAGTTAACAAAGAACCTGTAAGCTTAACCCAAGTTGAACGTGTAGAAAGTTCAGAGGATGAAGCTTGGTTGATTCAAGCCAATGTTCAATTCTGCTCGTCAGCATATCAAGCAGTTGATGTGGCGCATGCAGATGCCGCACCTTTAATGGTACTTGCAGCATATTTACGTAATGGCTTCTTACATAGTGCAATTCGTGAAAAAGGTGGAGCATATGGCGGCGGTGCAAGCTATGATGGAAATGCATGTTCATTCCGTTTCTATAGTTACCGCGACCCACGTTTAGTCGAAACATTTAATGATTTTGAAGCAAGTATTCAATGGTTGTTAAAAACTGAGCAGCAACCTCATCAACTAGAAGAAGCAATTCTTGGTTTAGTTGCAAGTATGGACAAACCAGGTTCACCAGCAGGTGAGGCAATTACAGCTTGCTATGCCTTGCTTCATGCACGTACACCTAAATTCCGTAGATTGTTACGTGAACGTTTGTTAAACGTTAACCTAGATGATGTAAAACGTGTCGCAACACAATATTTGTTAGAGCAGACACCTGTGAAGGCAGTAGTTGCACCATTTGCGAAGCGTGAAGAGTTACAGAAACTTGGCTTTAACATTCAACAAGTAAATTAAAAGAAAAAATTGGAGAAATATATGGCGTTCAAATCATTTGAACGTAGTCATTTAGAACTAAGTATAGTCACTATACTTAGTTCTTTTGCTACGGCTGGTGCAAATGCTCAGGCAACCACGCCTGCTAGTCCAGCAACTGTTGATGCCTGTGTTGCCTTAGCTTCTAATGCAGAGCGTTTAGCATGTTATGACAGTCTTTTTAAAGCACCAACCATTATTCCAACACAAGCGCAAACAGATGCCGCACCAGAGGTTTCTGCAGCTGTACCTGTAGTTGAGCCGAATGAGACAAATAAGCCTGTGTCTTTGAAAGATAAGGTGGTTCAAAAGGTTAGCGACTTACATGTATTAGGCGCAGCGCCTAAATTTGATCCTAATGTTTCTCTGCTTGATCGCCGTTGGGAATTATCCGAAGAAAGTAAACTTGGTGTATGGAATATTCGTGCTTATCAGCCTGTTTATTTGCTTCCTGCGTTTTGGACAAGTGATAAAAATGAATTTCCTAGCAGTCCAAATCCCAATAATACAGTTACTGACAAACAGAATTTAACGTCAACCGAAGCAAAGTTCCAAATTTCCTTAAAAACAAAAGCATGGGAAAATATTATTGGAAACAATGGTGACTTATGGTTAGGTTATACCCAGTCATCTCGTTGGCAGGTGTTTAACTCGGAGGAATCTCGCCCATTCCGTGAGACAAATTATGAGCCTGAAGCAAGCTTAATGTTTAGAACAAACTATGAAGTTCTGGGGTTAAATGCACGTTTGCTTGGCGTGACACTCAACCATCAATCAAATGGCCGTTCTGACCCGTTATCACGTAGCTGGAATCGTGTGATTTTCAATTTAGGTTTTGAAAAAGACAATTTTGCTTTGATGTTACGTCCATGGTATCGCGTTGAGGAAAATGCGAAAGATGATAATAATCCAGATATTAAAGATTATATTGGTCGTGGTGATTTAACTGCTTTTTATCGTAAAGGTGATAATGATTTTTCATTGATGTTACGCCATTCCCTTAAAGGCGGTGATCGTTCTCATGGTGCTGTACAGTTTGATTGGGCATTTCCAATCAAAGGTAAATTACGTGGACATCTGCAATTATTTGATGGATATGGTGAGAGCCTAATTGATTATAATCATCGAGCAACTTATGTTGGCTTGGGTGTATCCTTAATGAATTGGTATTAAATGAGTTTAAATATTCCAGAGCCATTATTACAGCTTGAAGCAAATTGTGGCGTGTTCGCAATTTGGTTGATTTTAAAGCAATATCAAACCCATATTGATATTGCTGACCTGATTAAATTATCTGGTCATGATCAAATTGATGGAACATTTACGATTGCTTTGGCTGTTGCATTGAAAAAACTAGGGTTTAAGGTTTCTTTTTATACTGCACCAGACCCTAATGTTGATGAAAAAGAAAAGCAAATTTTTGTTGAAGCGAAACGACTTCAGATTCCAATTGGAGCTGCCTTAACTTATGCTGAAATTCAGCAAGCATTTGAAGAGGGTAAGTTTATTATTGTGTTTTATGACACATTGGAAGGTACAGGAAATCAATCTTTAATCTACTCAATAGATGAGCATGAAATTAGTTTCTGTGATCATTTTGATGTGATGAATAAAGCAGTATTTGAAAGGCAACGACAAGCTGACGGTATATGTCAGCAGGTCATTGTCATTGAGCAGCCTGTAGAGCATTATCCAATCTGAATATTGGCATTTGCATGTTTTAAACGGCTCTTCTTCGGTGTTGCAATTAAGTAGGCAAGCGTAAGAGGGCCTAATCGTCCAGTAAACATTAATATGCTGAGCACGAATAAACTACCATCATGTAGCTCTCCTGTAAGACCACGTGAAAGACCAACGGTACATGCCGCTGAAACGACCTCAAACATCAGATCAAAAACATCGAGTTCTGGTTCTAAGACTAATAAAATAAAATAACCAAAGAACACCAACATTCCTGTGATCGCAGTGACGGCAAGTGCTTTGTATGTCGTTTCATGTGAAATTGAGTGGTTGAAAATGCGTATTTCTTCATTGCGTCTCAAGAAAGAAATCACGCATAAAAATAGAACAACGAATGTGCCGACTTTAATACCCCCAGCTGTACTGAGTGATCCACCACCAATAAACATCAATAACATGGTGAGAAGCCCAGTGCTGTGATTCATCGCTCCAGTATCAATTGTATTAAACCCTGATGAGCGTGGGACTGTTGCTTGAAACCAAGCATTTGCAGCTTGCTCACTAAAGCTCATAGGGCCGAGCGTTAAAGGATTATTTGACTCTAAAATCCAAACCAATATAAAGGCAACCAAATTTAAAATTGCGATCGCACTTAAAATTAACTTGCTGTTCGGACTTAATTTGCTCCAGCGCTTATGCTGTTTTATATCCATCAGTACAAGGAAGCCGATACCCCCTAATATATAAAGTGAGCTAATCGTAATACTGATTAAATAGTTGTGTTGAAAATTCATTAAACTATTGTCAAATAATGAAAATCCAGCATTATTAAAAGCTGAAACACTATAAAACACAGCATAGTATAGACCGCGTGCAAAGCCATAAATAGGTGTAAAAGCGGTCGTTAAAATGATGACCCCAATTAACTCAAAAAGCAGTGTATACGCCACAACACCTTTTGCAACAAATGTAACTTTCGATAAGCTGGTTTGTCCTAAACTATCTTGAGCCATCATTTGTTGCTTTAAGCCGACCTTGGGGGAAAGGCTAAGTGCAGCTAGAATTGCAAACGTCATGAACCCCAAACCACCAGATTGAATCAACAGCAAAATCACAAATTGGCCAAGGTGGTTAAACGTATCATTAATATTTACGACAGAAAGTCCAGTAATTGTTACCGCTGACGTAGCGGTAAACAGCGCATCCATCCAGCTCAATTCTTCTTTTTGCATAAATGGGAGTTTAAGCAATATTGTTCCAATAACAATAAAGCTTAAAAAACCAATCGCAAGTAAGGATGGGGGGCTTAGGTTAAAAATTTTCTGGGAATTCATTTGCATTGACATTCTAGCTGAAACATCCTGAAAGTTTTTTAAGATGGTTGAGCAAGCCTTCTAAGATCAGGACGTCACCTGTTTTTAAGGTAAAGTTGGTATCTGTTTCATAAAGAATTTGTTGATCCCGTTTCAATAACAGTAATTTAATATTTGGTTCTTGAGCAAGGATGCCTGAGAGATTTACATTATTGAGTTTTTCATTCACAGGGACTTTAATAATATAGTGATCATGATCAAGTGACATGTAGCGACTGACCATTGGGTAATTTAAAGCTTGGGCAACACGTACCCCCATATCTTCTTCTGGATGAATAATCTTAGTGATATCTAAGTGAGACAAAATTGTATGATGTGCTTTGGTTTTTGCTTTTACTAATATCTTTTCTACACCTAAACTTTTTAGGTTCAATACACATAAAATACTCGCTTCAATATCCTCACCAATTGCAACAATGACCGCATCACAATTTTGAATATTTAGTTCTTCCAAAACATGTTCGTCAGTCGCATCTGCAATAACTGCGTGTGTAATTTGATCTGCCAGATTCTCAACATTTCTTTTTAGTGTATCAATACCAATAACATCATGATGAAGTTTGGTGAGTTCTAATGCGACAGTTGCTCCAAAACTACCTAAACCAATGACTGCGAACTGTGCCATATCTATCCTTAACTAAATGATAAAAATATACTTTTATCTATTTTAAATGGAATAACTTGTCGATTTGTAATGATTTTGTGTGTCAAATCTTCAAGAGATTCTACACTCATTTAATATAAATAAAGCCGACATAAAGTCGGCTTTATCACTATCTTTTTTTGCTTATTTGAGGAAGCGCTTATAGCCAATGTTATCGCTAATCTCAGCATAAGGATATGTGATTTGCTCTAAAGTCTCTACAAGACCATCTGGATTCTGTTTTGCATCAGTTGCTTGTAATCCCACAAGAACACGACCTTCAGCAGCACCGTGATTGCGATAGTGGAATAATGTGATGTTATGTGTCGGGCCTAAACGCTCAAGGAAAGTTAAGAGTGCGCCAGGTCGCTCAGGAAATTCCACACGGAACAAACGTTCATTTTCAATATTTGCATGTCCGCCAATTAAGTAGCGGATGTGAAGTTTAGCAACTTCATCATCAGATAGATCATCCACTTCATACTGCTGTTTGAGCATTTCATGAATTTCATGGCGTTCAGTTTCGCCACCTTTTAAGCTAATGCCAACAAATACTTGTGCTTGATTACTATCGCTTGCACGGTAGTTAAACTCAGTAATGTTTCGACCTTGTAAGGCGCGACAAAAATGAAGGAATGCTCCTTTTTGCTCTGGGATAGTGACGGCATAGATCGCTTCTTTGCGTTCTCCTAACTCTGTACGTTCAGCAATATAACGTAGACGATCAAAATTCATGTTGGCACCACAAACAATTGACACCATGTTTTTGCCAGTCAATTGATGTTCAGCAACATATTTTTTAATACCAGCTAAAGCCATTGCACCAGACGGTTCAACAATACTGCGGTTTTCATCAAATGTATCTTTGATCGCAGCACAGATTTCATCTGTATTTACGGTGATGATATCAGGTTCAACGATAGGTCCAGAATTATCAGATTTGCGCAAGCGAACCATTTCAAAAGGTAATTCACCGATTTGAGCAACAGCAGTGCCATCAGCAAATAAACCAACATGAGGTAAAATCACACGTTCATTTGTTTCCAGAGCAGCTTTAAGACATGCTGACTCTTCATATTCAACACCAATGACTTTTACATGCGGTGCAACTTCACCTAAGTAAGCAGCGACACCAGCAATCAATCCACCGCCACCAACAGCAACGAAAACGTATTCTACATCACGCCATTGACGCAATAACTCATTGGCTATTGTACCTTGGCCAGCAATCACAAGTTCATCGTCATAAGGTGGAATGAAAACTAAGCCTTCTGTTTCGGCACGTTGTTTAGCATATTTATTCGCAACATCAAAGCTATCGCCATGAAGAACAACTTGACCACCAAGGCTTTTAACTGCTTGAACTTTAATGTCAGGCGTTGTGCTTGGCATAACGATAATGGCTGGAATACCTAATTTTTTTCCAGATAATGCGACACCTTGAGCATGGTTACCTGCTGATGCGCAAATAACACCACGATCTAGTTGGTCTTTTGGTAATTGACTAATACGGTTATAGGCACCACGTAGTTTGAAAGAGAACACGGGTTGTAAATCTTCACGTTTAAATCGAATGTTATTATTAATTTTTTGACTAATTCGTGGAGCTGCTTCAAGCGGTGTTTCAATCGCAACATCATAAACCGTTGCTTGTAAAATTTGTCGTACCACACGAGACAGCATGTTCATCTTCCCTATAACAGTTTAAAATAGGTGAACATTGTAGCAAACCCCTGTGCATTTGCGCTGTTTTCTTACAGCAAATGTCAAAATAGTTGAGTGAAGTCATGAGTCTATATGCAACCCAAGATGAAAAAAAACAAGCTGCAGCAAAAGCAGCATTGAAACATTTGCCGAAAGGCGGCATTTTGGGCGTAGGAACAGGAAGTACCGTTAACTTTTTAATCGATTTATTACCTGAGTTGCAATTAGAAGCAGCCGTGGCAAGTTCAAATGCAACAGCTGAGCGTTTGAAAAAGCTTGGTATCGAAGTTGTAGACATGAACTCGGTTGGTGGATTAGATGCTTATGTTGATGGTGCTGATGAGATTGATCGTCATATGCATATGATTAAAGGGGGTGGCGCAGCTTTAACCCGTGAGAAAATTGTTGCTTCGATTGCAAAGAAATTTGTTTGTATCGTTGATGATTCAAAATGGGTGGATCAATTGGGTCGCGACTTTCCACTTCCTGTAGAAGTTATTCCAATGGCACGCTCTGCGGTTGCACGTAAGATTGTTGCCTTAGGTGGTGATCCTGTCTACCGTGAAGGTGTCGTAACAGATAACGGTAACGTTATTTTAGATGTTTTTAATTTAAACATTTTGAATGCAATTGAATTAGAGAAAACGATTAACAACATTCCTGGTGTTGTAACAAACGGAATTTTTGCTTTAAATGCGGCAAGTATTGCGATTGTTGCGACAGATAATGGTATTGAAGAGCGTACTGCGCAGTAATGCGAGCCGTCTTATCTGAAGCATTGTTACCTGAGATTAAAATTGTTCGACATGCAAGGGCGAGAAACCTGCGTTTGCGTGTTGAGCCATCGGGCATACGGTTAACTGTACCGCTATTTGCTTCAACTAGACAAATTCAGCAATTTCTTAATCAATCTGAACAATGGTTAATTGAGACATGGAATAATCAGCAAAATAAGTTTAGTCAATCAGTTGCTATACCTGAAGATTTAAAATTATTTCATCACGTAGAAACATTTAAGCTTATTCAACAAAAACAAAGACAAATATTTAAATTTGATTTTGAGCAGCATTGTCTTTTTGTAAGAAATGAACAATTTGAGAAAGCTTTACAAGCAGCAGTGATTGCTTATGCGAAACACTTTTTGCCTGAATATTTAAAACAAATAAGTTCAAGTATTGGGCTACCTTTTCAAAAATGCTCTATACGTAAACCGAAGACACGTTGGGGGAGTTGTAGTGCTAAACATGACATCATGCTCAATGCCGCTTTGGTTTTAATGCCTGAGCATATTGTTCGGTCTGTATGTATTCACGAACTAGCACATACGAAACATTTTGATCATAGCGCTGCTTTTTGGAATACGGTTGCTCAATATGATGAGAACTATTTAGAAAACCGCAAGCAATTAAAAAATATTCAATTGCCTGCGTGGTGGTATGTTTAGCTAAAATTACACTGAAGCTGTGTGGTTTGTAATTGGTCTGGTGCTTTTCTGCTATCGAGACCAGCACTCGCACTTTGCACTTGATTTTCTTTGATTTTAACCTGTACGAAAGAATAATCTAATGAAGTATTATTTGGTTCTGTAGAGCTACTATTAAGTAAATACTCACGGTTTGCTTTGTCTACTTGTAATAGGTTGTCAGTACTATCAGCATCAAGTACAGAACGATAAATTTGAGACCCCTTGATCAATTCAAGTACACCATTTGCACGAATATTTAGCTGACAATTATTTGCTGAATCTTCATAGTGACCAATCAGATATTCGATAGAAGGTAAATTTGGATTGACAATATTGATTCCAGTAATGCCTTGTTTACATGGATATATAGAGCCATTACACGTTGCCGTGGTGTCTACAAAGCCGACTGCTCTTCTGTAGTCACCTGCACCAGGAACTCTAAAAGTTAGGGTTGATGTGATTGTTGGAGTATTACCTGAATACGCTTTCTGTTCTAATAACATATAACCATCTGGATTGGTGGCTTTTTGTTGAAAGTTTGTCGCTAATTGAAGAGTAGCTTCCTTAAGAGCACTCGCAAAAAGATTGCGAGTATTTTCTTGGAGTTTAACAATATCAACTAAATTATTTTTTTCAGGATCTACATTATCTGGTGTAGGAGGGATAAGTGATTCAAATGATGTAGCGTCACCACGTACCTTTTTAGCATCTAATTGCCCGTCTTTAAGGTCAATTGCAAGATTCTTAGTAAATTCAGTGAAAGGATTGTCAGGATAATTATTAGCCCATTGCTGTATATAACCAAAGCTGAAAAAGGCACTGGTAAAAACGTTTGTACCAGCAACAGTGCTTACATCTTGAGGGCTGAAAATATTTAATTGATATGAAGGGTTTAAGTTAGGAATATTGATTCTGTTGAAAGCATTTAGCAATGCTGTATTTACATCTTGTGTAGCGAGTTTTACATGTAAATCATTAATTCCTGTTGGATCTTCAACCTCATTTGGAAGTTGCCCTGAACGAATTAATGCGCGTTGATAAATTGCTTCAGAATTTGGGTTGATATAAATTGTCTGTGTAAGATTACTGACATCTACACTAACAATACTATGTAAGTTAATTGATACACTTTGATATTGCCCTTTAAGGAAATTATAAATAAGTGAACTTGGTTTTGTAGATATTTCGATTCTATATAGATGACTTGTATCTAAAACCTTTGGAAGTGTCATAGTAAGATTTGAAGTTGTGCTGACTTGTTGTTCAAGAACTAATGAATTGTCGAAATTATCATACACTTTAACTACAACATCTCGCATTTCAAGTGAGGTTTTAATATCAAAGTTTTTTGGTTTTGGAACAGTCACAATTGGAGTGCTATCATTTTTAGCCTTACTTTCACCACTTCCACAGCCAACTAAAGCCGTGCTAACTAAAAGCGTGCTGACACTTAAACAGATAAATTGATTTAATCTTTGTTTTGATTTCAAAGAAGGCATCCCAGCTCTCCAAAAATTCTACATCCATGAAATTTATTATAACCACATCGCTTTTTATTTTATGCGAATAGATTGCTGATTCAATAGTATTTCTTGACCAGCGGTAAAATCTTTACAGTCAAAGCCTTTTTACACTGTTTTAGCTCGAATAGCTATTTTTATGATCAAATAAGCCATTTTAAGAGATAAAAAATTTAATTTTAAATTTTTATTCCAATACTAAACTTTGAAGTTCATTATTAAAAACGCGATATAACTTATAGGTTTATAGATTGTTAAAAGTCAATCAAACTGCCATACTATTCACACGATTCAAAGTTTGAGGTGGAACACGTGATTTCTGTTGGAATTGTTGGCGGAACTGGATATACAGGTGTCGAGTTATTGCGTCTATTATTAAGACATCCACAAGCCCAAGTACGTGTTTTAACATCTCGAACAGAAGCAGGGAAACCTGTTGCTGATATGTTTCCTAGCTTACGCGGTCACACGGATATTGAGTTTTCTGATTTAAACCTAGAAACTTTAAAACAGTGTGATATTGTTTTTTTTGCAACACCGCATGGGGTTGCGATGAAGCATGCTGAAGAGTTAATTACAGCTGGCACTAAAGTAATTGATCTTGCCGCAGATTTTCGTTTGCAGAATTTAGACCAATTCGAAAAATGGTATGGAATGCAACATCATTGTCCTACTGTTTTAAAAGAATCTGTTTATGGTTTAACAGAGTTAAATCGTGAAAAAATAAAACAAGCGCAAGTGATCGGAAATCCTGGTTGTTATCCAACAACAGTTCAATTGGGTTTAGCACCTTTATTAAAATCTTCTAGCAAGCTTGTGAATACGCAAAGCATTATTATTGATGCTAAATCTGGTGTATCAGGTGCTGGACGAAAAGCAAGTTTAGGTATGATATACAGTGAAAATGCTGATAATTTCAAAGCGTATGGTGTCGCAGGTCATCGCCATCACCCTGAAATTGTTGAAGCTTTAGAAAATATCTCAGGCTTGAAGGGACAATTTGATCATTTGATTTTTGTTCCACATTTAGTACCGATGATTCGTGGTATGTTAAGTACAATTTACGTTGATTTAACTGAACAGGGCAGCCAAGAAGATCTACAAGCACTCTATGAAAATTTCTATAAATCTGAGCGTTTTGTTGATGTTATGCCTGCTAATAGCTCTCCTGAAACACGTAGTGTCCGTGGAGCAAATGAATTGCGGATAGCTCTTTATCGCCCACAACCAAATAAACTCATCATACTTGTCGCTCAAGATAATTTAGTTAAAGGTGCTGCAGGTCAAGCTGTACAAAACATGAACTTAATGTTTGGTTTTGATGAAGCCGCTGGGTTAAATGGTATTGGTTTATTACCATAAAAAACGCTTTTTTACTTCACACACATTTAAATTTGGATTTAAATGTGTGCTTTGATGTAGATCATAACGATAGAGATGATGATGGAAAACGATGAACCGACTGTTTCACCAGACAGTTCCGTTAAAAAAAACAAATTCATAAAAGCGAATTTACCTTTGATTATAGCTGCAACTTTGCTAATCGGTAGTAGCTTTGTATTAGGTTATACTGTTGGTCATCGTCAAGGTTTAACTGTTGTTGGTTATGACGCTGATGCTGAACAATTGGTTGATGTCGTTCAGAAACAAAAAACAGCATTAGATTCGATGACTAAAAGTCTGAATTCTGCTGTACAAGAACGTGATATGGCTGTAGATAATGCTGATGAGCTATTCAAAGGTATTAATCAAGCAAATGCTGATAAAGCTCAATTCGAGACGATGAATGCCATTTATCGTGAGACGTTAAGACAGCGTGGTGGTGTCAGCCTAACTGTGCAGAATTTAGGTATCAAATCACTGCCTGAAAATGCTTTTGAATATCAAATTGATCTTATACAAGTTAGTCCAAACAAACGTCGTGCTGTCGGCTCTGTTGAGTTGCGTTTAATTAAAGATTCTGAAGTTTTGGTTGTACCATTAGAAGATAAGAACTTTAATTTTGACGATTTTGAGCGTTTGACAGGTCGTTGGACTATGCCTAAAGGTTTTACTCCTCAGTTTATTGAAGTTCGTTTAACTGGTTACGGAACACCAGTGATTAAACGTTTCAGTTGGCAGCGTGGTAAACCTGTTGATGTAAGTTCAGCATTCGTGTCTGAAATCCCACAAGCCGAAGCTAACGCTCAATAATTTATAGATTAAGAATTGAATATGCGAAGATACAAACGTCAAATGAATTTAAGTGAAGTGAAAAATTCTTTTCATCAATCAGGTTATGTAGATTGGCACTTGAATCCACGATTAAGTGATTCGCAAGATGATCATGAGGGCGAGGTGGTTGTCCAAACAGCCCCTCCTGAATTAAAACGACCTCCTTTATATGCAGTTGTTCTATTAAATGACGACTACACACCAATGGATTTCGTTATTGAAGTATTACAAAGTTATTTTTCGATGGATTTGGATCAAGCAAGTCAAGTGATGTTAACGGTTCATTATGAAGGCAAAGGAACAGCTGGTATATATCCAAGAGATATTGCAGAGACAAAAGCTAATCAAGTAAATAATTATGCACGTGCACAAGGTCATCCTTTATTGTGTCAAATCGAACCTGAGCGGGGTGAGTGAATATTCAAATGAAATTTGAATATGAAACTTAAGAAAGCAACGCTTTGTCCGAGCACAAGAAAAAAACACTTTTAGTCGTGTAAGGCGAGCCTTTAATCTAGTTTTGATAAGTCAGGCAAAAGTAATTAAATTGAATAATAGGTGAGCCTAAAATTATTCAATATTTAAAGCATTTGGATGGGTAGTAGTCATTTATTCAAAAATAAGAGATTTGTTTTATTTTTAATCGATTTGCTGGTTTTATCCCCTTTGTAATTGAATTTTTACAACAATACTTTGTTTTGAAACTTGACCAAGATACTCAACTAATGCTAACTGTAGAATATGAAGCAAAGAGACTTGTAGACGGGTAATTTATAACGATTACAAAAGCTCAAGCGGATCAAGTCAATAATTAGCTTTTGATAGAAAGATTCATCTTTTTTGAGAAAGCCCAAGATATAAGGGGGTTACATGCTCAGTCGTCAATTAGAAGTATCGTTACGTTTGGCTGTTAGCATGGCTCGTCAAAAGAGACATGAGTTTCTGACAGTTGAACATTTGTTGCTTGCTTTACTTGATAATGATTCAGCCGTAAATGCACTAAAAGCATGTGGTGCTGATATCGTTACTTTACGTAAAGAATTAGAGGAATATGTAGAGCAACATACCCCAAAACTTGGTGATAATAGTGAACAAGCTCCACATCCAACAGAGAGCTTTGATCGCATTTTGCAACGTGCAATTTTTCATGTTCAATCAAGTGGTGGTGATCGTACAGTTGAAGGTGCAGATGTACTTGTTGCGATGTATTCTGAAAGAGATTCTTTCGCGGTTTATTTACTTAAACGTCATCAAATTAATCGCTTAACTTTGACTCAATATTTATCTCACGGCACACGTAAAGATGAGATTCAAGTTGAAGAAGAAGTAGAAGATATTGAAGGTGAAAGTGCAGCTTCAGCAAATGCTGGACCACTTGAGCAATATACACTGAACTTAAATATCGAAGCGCAAAAGGGCAAAACAGATCCTTTAATTGGTCGTGAAAAAGAAATTGAGCGGGCAGCACAAATTCTATGTCGTCGCCGCAAAAACAACCCGCTGTTAGTAGGTGATCCGGGTGTAGGTAAAACATCAATCGCTGAGGGTTTAGCTTGGCTAATCGTTAATGGCAAAGCACCTAAGCCTCTAGCAAATGCTGAAGTTTATAGTTTAGACATCGGTGCGTTAGTCGCAGGAACAAAATATCGTGGTGACTTTGAGAAGCGTTTAAAACAGTTATTAAATGCTTTGAAAAAGAATCCGAATGCTATTTTATTCATTGATGAAATTCATATGATTATCGGTGCTGGTTCGAGCATGGGTAGTACTATGGATGCATCGAATCTAATTAAACCAGCCTTAGCAAATGGTACTTTACGTTGTATTGGTTCAACTACTTTCCAAGAATATCGTCAGGTATTTGAGAAAGACCATGCTTTATCACGTCGTTTTCAAAAAATTGATGTAAATGAACCAAGCATTGGTGAAACGATTGAAATTTTACGTGGCTTGAAAAGTAAGTTTGAAGATTTTCATCATGTGGAATACGACGATAAAGCTTTAGTTGCAGCAGTAGAGTTATCGGCTAAATTTATTCATGATCGCTTTTTACCAGACAAAGCAATCGATGTTATTGATGAAGCTGGTGCACAACGCCGTTTAAAAGCAGAAGTAGATGGCTCAACAATTTCTGTTGAAAACATCGAAGATATTGTTTCTAAGATTGCTCGTATTCCTCCAAAAACAGTGTCTAAAGATGACAAGACTGTGCTTGAGAATTTAGAACGTGATTTGAAACGTGTTGTCTTTGGGCAAGATGAGGCGATTACAGCACTTGCGTCAGCAATTAAATTATCTCGTGCAGGACTTAAAGCGCCTGATAAACCAGTGGGTAGTTTTGTATTTGCAGGCCCAACTGGTGTTGGTAAAACAGAGGTGACGAAACAGCTTGCTAAGTTACTTGGTGTTGAGTTTGTCCGTTTTGATATGTCTGAATATATGGAGCGCCACGCTGTTTCTCGCTTGATCGGTGCGCCTCCTGGTTATGTTGGATATGATCAAGGTGGATTGCTCACTGATGCAATTCATAAGAATCCACATTGTGTTTTATTACTTGATGAGATTGAAAAGGCACATCCTGATGTATTCAATCTTTTATTACAAGTCATGGATCATGGTGCGTTAACAGACAATAATGGTCGTAAGTCTGATTTTAGAAATGTGATTATTGTTTTAACAACTAATATTGGTGCAGAAAGTATTTCTCGTGCAAGTATTGGTTTTACTGAACAAGATCATAGTGCTGATAATCAAGATGCGATGAAGCGAGCATTTGCTCCAGAGTTCCGTAACCGTTTGGATGGCGTGATTCAATTTAAATCACTTCCTACTACTGTGATTGAATCAGTAGTTGATAAATTCTTAACAGAGTTACAAGCACAATTAGATGAAAAACAAGTTGTGCTTGATGTGGATCAAAGTGCGCGTGATTGGTTGTCTGCAAATGGATATGATCGCCTAATGGGTGCTCGTCCAATGCAGCGTTTAATTCAAGAGCATTTGAAAAAACCGCTTGCTGAAATGATCTTATTTGGTGAACTGGCAGAGCATGGTGGTAATGTTGCTGTTTCTGTGAAAAAAGAAGATGGCAAAGAGGTTGGATTGAAACTTGAAGTATTTGAGGATCATATAAATCCAAGTGCTGAACCAGCTTAATGTTAGAGTTTACATTTTCTATAACCCGAGTACTGAGTGTATTCGGGTTATTTATTTTAACGGCTATTGCAGAAATCTTGGGATGCTATTTTCCTTACTTAATCTTGAATCAAGGAAAATCTCATTGGTTGTGGATACCAACAGCACTTAGCTTAACGGTATTTGTTTGGTTGCTGACATTGCATCCAGCGGCATCTGGAAGGATATATGCTGCTTATGGTGGAATATATATTTTTACTGCACTGCTATGGTTACGTTATGTCGATCAGGTGATTCTGACACGTTGGGATATTTTAGGTGGTTTAATTGTATTGGTCGGTGCAAGTCTTATTATTCTGCAACCTCAGGGCTTAGTTCGTTAGTTTATGAAGCATGACTACTTAATGCTAAGCGTAATGCTTCATTATTCAATTAAAAACTATTTTAAATGATATGAATTCGTGATTTCACATGCGTCAACAAATGAATCATCGTGTGATACCAGTAGTACAGAGCCATTAAAGTGCTTAATTGCGTGTGCTAATAACTCTCTAGATTCAATATCCAGATGATTTTCAGGTTCATCTAAAAGTAGAAGCTCCACATGCTGAAATTTTAAAGCCAGTAAAGCGACTTTTAAGCGTTCTCCACCACTTAAATTTTTTAATGGTATGAGTGCTTTGTCTCTACGAATTTTCATGTTGCCAAGCGATGTTCGTATTTGCTGTTCTGTTAGATTTGCATTGATAGTCTTTAAATATTCTGTTGCAGAAATTTCACTAGCTAAAAAAGATAAGTTTTGATCGAGATAAGCTGTTTGTACATTACAGTACATCTTGCCATCATGAGGCTTAATAAGACCTTGAATTGTCTTCAATAAGGTAGATTTACCGATTCCATTTTCACCTTGTATATGAATTTTTTCTGAAGCATTCATTACAAAATTGATTGATATAGAAAGATTAAAAGCAAGTGTTAAATCTTGGCAACGTAAGATTTCTCCTGTTTTTTCGGTGATATGGTTAAACTCAAAAGACTGTGATTTTAAATGTTCAAGTTGAGATTGTTTTTTCATTAAGTTATCTTTTGCATCTGCTAGTCGCTTGATTTGCTGGTTGCGTAAATGAGAAAGCGATTGCTCAGCTTGTTCTTTTTTTGCATCTAATAAGATAGGCGCTTGGGAGCCTGAGGCCCTTAATTTTTCACCTGTTTTTTTCCGTTTTTGTGCTTTCATTTGGTTTTGATGTTGCTGTTATTTAAGCGCTCTAATTTCTCTTTTTTCTTGATGTACAGCCTTTGATAGTGCTTCAACTTGTATGTGATGTTGTTGCTGATAATGTGAATAGTTCCCACTGTAGTAGTGTAAACCTAGCTGATTCAGAACAAAAATACCCTGTATCTGATCTAAGAGTTGTCGATCATGGCTAATAATTAGCCCGCCAGTTAGGTGTTGACTCATTTGATCAATTAACCAGTTACGCCCTTGAGTATCTAAAAGATTGCTTGGTTCATCTAAAAGTAAATAATGATCTTTAAGAAGAAATAAACGGCATAGTGCCAGTTTGGTTTTTTGTCCTTCACTCAAATCTTGAATACGAGTATCAAGATCAATAGGTAAATTTGCACTTTCTAGCAATTGTTGCCAATGAGCAGGTAAATGCCAGAGATTTTCAACTTGATCATAATCTGCAAATGAAGCAATACCTTGCTTTATACGTTCAAAACAAAAATATAATTCATGAATATTTAAAGCTTGAGCAATTGTGCTTTCTTTAATTCGCTGTAGTTGAGTGAGATGTTGATGAGGGCATTGCCACAAGATTTGACCAGAATAGGCAAATTCAGTTTTCTTTTGATGATGTAATATAGACATCAGCAATGATTTACCTTGTCCATTTTTTCCAACTAGGCCTGAAAATGAATTTAAAGGTAATTGGAAAGAAATGTTGTCAAAAATTTTTTGTTGTGGAAAATCAAGCGTTAAGTTGGAAATAATACATGCCTGTTGGGTCATAAGAAAACCTCATAAAAACAGGATATGCAAAATAGAATAATAAGAATAAGTTCTTAGAATAGAAACTACTAAAAGATAGATAAGCCTATTTTGCACATCAAAAAAGAAAGGGTATTTGATGTTAAAAAATAGAACTTACTTCATTGGCGTAATCTCAAATTGGTGTATTTTTACGCTATTTTATGAGTAAAATGTTGACAGGTCAATTTTTCTTATTTTGAAGTTATGTTTAAAAAAATATAAAAAGTGCTTGTCAAACGAGAAAATAGTGCGTAGTTTAATACTTAGGAACAGTTTTTTAGATATTTGAAATAAACATGTTAAAGCATACTGTAAACACAAACGCATACTTTTATTTTTGGCAATATATTTAGTTGCCTGACGCGTTTCGGGCATCGGAAAGGTTGCCCAGCCAGTTAATACCTGATCGGCAACACCGATCAGGTTTTTTTATGCTCTAACAATCATTACTTTAGGAGAAATACCATGTATAAATTTAATAAGTCATATTTTAGCAGCTTTTATTGGTTCTACTTTAGCCAACATCAATTATTGCTTAGATCCCTATTGCTCAAATAAATGACCTGGACTGCGAAAAAGGTCAGTCCAAAGGAAATGAATAATGAACGCTTTAAATACTGCTTTGACACAACCAGAAACTCATTCAAAAGAATCAATGCTTAGCTTGCCATCACAACTCAAAGCGCAGTATCCCTTGTCTGCCACTTTAGTGCAGCAAATTTCAAAACATCGTCAAACGATTCAAAACATTTTATCAGGACATGATCATCGTTTAATGGTGATAACAGGGCCGTGTTCAATACATGATCCAGTTGCAGTGCTTGAATATGCAGATCGCCTACAAAAATTACAAGAGCAAGTGAAAGATCAAATTTTCCTCGTGATGCGTGCATATATTGAAAAACCACGTACCACGGTAGGTTGGAAAGGTTTTTTATACGATCCTGATTTAGATGGATCATCAGATTTACAACTTGGTTTAGAAAAATCACGTCAACTTTATTTACAACTTATTGAGAAAGGCTTGCCGATTGCGAGTGAAATTCTTAGCCCTATGGCAACAGGTTATTTTGATGACCTATTAGCTTGGGGGGCTATTGGTGCGAGAACGAGTGAGTCTCAGATTCATCGTGAGATTGCGAGTCATATGCCGTACAGTATCGGCTTCAAAAATGGTACAGATGGTTCTATTCAAATTGCTTTAGATGCGATTCAGTCAGCATTAAATGGACATCAATTTTTAGGTATGACACAACAAGGTTTACCTGCGATCCTACATAGCAATGGTAATCCATTACCGCATTTAATTTTGCGTGGTTCAAATCACGGAACAAATTATGATTTAGCCTCAATTCAGGCGATGCATTTCAAACATAAACATTTACCTGCTTTGGTGATTGACTGTAGTCATGGAAATAGCGGTAAAGATCCGTTATTACAACCACAAGTTTTGCAACAAATCATCGACGAGCGTGCGGAGTCAAAAGTTCGTGGTGTAATGATAGAAAGTCATTTAGTAGATGGAAATCAAAAGATTTCATGTGATATGACCTATGGTCAATCTGTAACTGATGGCTGCTTAGGCTGGGATAAAACAGCACAAGCTTTATTGGATATTGCTGAGCAGATGAGATCAAAAGTATAAAAGTATAAAAAAGCCAATCATTGAGATTGGCTTTTTTATATCTATGTTGATTTAGGCGGCATGTTTGGACTGAGCATTAAGGAAATGTCCAATTTCTTGGCTGAATTTTCTTGGTTCTGTAATTAGAGGTGTGTGCCCTGAACGCTCAAAGTAAACGGCTGTTGCATTGCTTAACGAGTTCGCAATCAATGTTTGTCCTGTTTCAGGGTAAAGCGTAGATTCACGACCAATAAAGAAAGTCGTTGGGCAATCAACATGACTGATTGCTTCACGATAATCTTCATCGTGATTTAAATAGTTCTCTACATACCAAAGCAAGTAATCTAGGCGTTGAATTGGTAGTAAATACTTTTGTAAGAATGGGCGATGTAATGCGAGTTTGAAAATCTTAGGGCTGTAACTGTTGCTGCTCTGAAACTCAATGAATCCAGCCCATAAACTTACTAGCTTATAGCGGATATCATCTGGCAAATCCTCTAACTTCTGAGCGTATTTATAATTGAGCAGAAGCGTTTGTATATCGAGGAGCAGCTTTTTAAATTGAGGTTGTTTTTGTCCAAATAAACCATATTGCCAAGAATCATCAACTGCAATTTTGGGTGTTTGGTCAATGTGTAAATAGGCTTTTAATTTATTTGCTAGATCACCATGCTTCATACCATGCATTGCCGTCGTTGCGCCCATGGAATAGCCCATTAAGATGAATTGATCTAGTTTCAATTGCTTGATCAATGCATCTATATCATTCCAATGGCTTGAAATGGCATCCATTTCAGGAATAGCGCAGTTCTTTGAGCCACCAAAACCACGCCAATCGGGAATAATAAACTCGTATTGCTTACGATTTGCAAATAGGAAAGGTAGCCATTGCCAACTATGCATACCAAGTCCTGACAATACGAGTACAGGTTCACCTTCGCCAACACGACGTACAAAAAGTTTTTCTTGGTCAGGCATAGTATAAAACGGCATTATTATTCTCCAGTTTTGTCTGATTGCTCAAATTTCTTTAATTGAGGAATCATTTGTTCTAACCATTTTATCCATTCATTTTCTTTAATGATACCGAGTTC
Organism: Acinetobacter venetianus RAG-1 = CIP 110063; assembly: GCF_000368585.1. Taxonomy (GTDB): domain Bacteria; phylum Pseudomonadota; class Gammaproteobacteria; order Pseudomonadales; family Moraxellaceae; genus Acinetobacter; species Acinetobacter venetianus. The sequence continues at coordinate 942,239 of NZ_KB849558.1, read as the reverse complement.
AAGAATCATTTTATGGATAAAAAGGATACGATTAGTCGGTTCATGATTTTTAAAATCTTTATCATGAATTGCTTGGTATAAGCTTAATTTTTCCTTATGTAGCTCAAGGTGACGCTCAAGTTCAGGTAAAATATTGTTACCACCGAGTTGAGCTTCAGCTCTTAATCTAACCATAAGGTCATCGCGCAGTTGCGCAGGTTCACTTTGTTGTTCAATCCATGAAGCGAGTTGTATTCTGCCGAGTTGTTCGACTTGATAGGTCTTTTTTCGGCTATTCGCAGCTTGTTCTTCTAGTGTAGAAATCCATCCTTTTTTCAGCATCCCATTGAGTTCACGATAGATTTGCTGATGAGTCGCATTCCAAAAGAAGCCCATTGAACGGTCAAAGCGACGAGCTAATTCAAAACCAGTACTTGGCTTTTCTAATAAGCTTGTCAATAAAACATGGGCAAGTGACATAATATTCCGTAATAAAAATGACTCATTAGAATTATGCAATATGTTGCATAAAAATCAAATCTTGTTTATAACTTTATGCAACAAGTTGCATTAGCAAGCAGATTGCTAGCCAAAGGAGAAAACATGTCAGCTTACCCACATTTATTAAAGCCACTTGATTTAGGCTTTACGACTTTAAAAAACCGCGTGCTTATGGGGTCTATGCATATTGGTTTAGAAGAAGCACCGCAAGGATATGATCGTATGGCAGCATTTTATGCTGAACGTGCAAAAGGTGATGTGGGTTTAATTGTAACGGGCGGTGTTTCTCCAAATGATGATGGCGTTGTTTTTTCGCACGGTACAAAATTAGATTCGATCGAGGAAGCTGAAAAACATAAAGTGATTACCAAGGCGGTACATGACGCTGGTGGTAAAATCGCAATGCAAATCCTGCATACAGGGCGTTATTCTTATCAAGCAAATAACGTTGCACCATCTGCTATCCAAGCACCAATTAACCCAATAAAACCTAAAGCGTTAAGTTCAGCGGAAGTACAACAAACAATTGATGATTTTGCTAACTGTGCCAAGCTTGCTCAATACGCTGGCTATGATGGTGTCGAAATCATGGGTTCAGAAGGCTATCTAATTAATGAATTTATTGCTGCACGTACCAATCACCGTGATGATGAGTGGGGTGGTAGCTATGAAAACCGTATTCGTTTTCCGATTGAAATTGTAAAGCGTACACGCGCATTAGTTGGTGAGAACTTCATTATAATTTATCGTCTATCCATGCTTGACTTGGTTGAAGGTGGTTCAAGTTTAGAAGAAGTCATTCAACTCGCTAAAGAAATCGAAAAAGCAGGTGCTACGATCATTAACACGGGGATTGGCTGGCATGAAGCACGTATCCCAACTATTGCGACTAAAGTGCCTCGTGCAGCATTTACTTGGGTGACTGAGAAGCTAAAAGGAACGGTTTCGATTCCACTGATTACTTCTAACCGCATTAATACACCAGAAATGGCTGAACATGTATTGGCATCTGGCCATGCGGATATGATTTCAATGGCACGCCCAATGTTAGCAGATGCTGAATTTGTATTAAAAGCTAGTGAAGGCCGTAGTGATGAAATCAATACATGTATTGGTTGCAACCAAGCATGTTTAGATCATATTTTCTCTATGAAAATTGCAACTTGTTTAGTGAATCCGCGCGCATGTTATGAAACTGAGCTTATTTTTAAAGAAGCAAACACAGCAAAAAATATTGCGGTGATTGGTGCGGGACCAGCTGGTTTGAGCTTTGCAACTTACGCTGCAAGTCGTGGTCATAAGGTAAAAGTATTTGATTCAAGCAATCAGATTGGTGGCCAATTTAACATTGCGAAAACGATTCCTGGTAAAGAAGAATTCTATGAGACTTTACGTTACTTCAAACGTCAAATTGAATTACAACCAAATATTGAGCTCGTACTGAATCACACAGCGACTTATGAAGAGTTGAGTCAAGCAAACTATGATGACATCGTTGTTGCGACAGGTGTCACGCCTCGCCAATTACAGTTTGAAGGTATTGATCATCCAAAAGTATTGAGCTATATCCAAGTTTTAAGAGAACGTATGCCTGTAGGTAAGCGTGTCGCAATTATTGGTGCGGGTGGTATTGGTTTCGATACAGCAGAATACTTAACGCATGAAGGCGATAGTGGTAGCTTGAATCCACAAAAATTCTATGATGAATGGGGTATTGATACATCATATGAAAATGTGGGTGGGTTAAAACCAGCTGAGCTTGAAAAATCAGAGCGTGAAATTTACCTTTTACAGCGCAAAACCGCTGCGGTTGGTGCTAGTTTAGGTAAAACGACGGGTTGGATTCATCGCACTGGCTTGAAACATCGTGATGTGAAAATGATTGCAGGCGCTAGCTATGACAAAGTTGATGATCAAGGTTTGCATATTACGGTTGACGGCCAAACACACATACTTGAAGTAGATAATGTCGTGATTTGTGCAGGACAAGAATCATATACAGCAATGTACGACCAACTTAAAGCAGATGGGAAGAATGTACATCTGATCGGTGGTGCGAAAGAAGCGGGTGAGCTAGATGCAAAACGTGCGATTCGCCAAGGTGCAGAATTAGCAGCAGTCGTATAACTCAATTAAGGGCATTCCTCCAAAGAGGAATGCCCTTAAATATATAAATCACAGCATAATTTAAAAAGGAATATAACAATGACACTCGCAACAACGAAACATTCTTTAGAACAATGGCATGAGATGATTAATACTCGTGATTTGACAAGCCTAAATGATTTATTAGCAGAAGATGTCGTGTTCCGTTCACCAGTCGCATATAAGCCTTATGAAGGGAAACATGTTGTTTTCTTTATTCTCACAAATGTGATTCAGGTGTTTCAGGATTTTACCTATCACCGTGAGTTCTATACTGAAGACGGTGAAAATGTGGTGCTTGAGTTTAGTGCCAATGTCAGTGGTAAGTCATTAAAGGGGATCGATATGATCAAATTTAATGAACAAGGTAAAATTATTGATTTTGAAGTGATGATTCGTCCAATGAGTGGATTGGCTGCTCTTGCAGAGCAAATGGGCGCTCGATTTGCTCAATATCAAGTGGATGCATAAAAACACCAAATAGCCTAAGTAAATTGAGGTTTGAAGATGTGGTTAAAAATTACGACATTTGCGTTACTTCCTATTGTTGCTATACAAGGAATCAAAGTCCGTAAAAATACGCCACATCTTCCAGAAGCAACTGGTGAAAGAGATGGAGTAATCGGCAGTGGAAAACCGCTTTCATTGCTAATACTTGGTGATTCTGCCGCAGCAGGTGTTGGGGTAGAAACGCAACAAGATGCTTTATCTGGTGCGATTATTACAGAACTTGGCAATGAATTTACTTTGACGTGGAAGTTACAAGCGCAAACAGGCAATACGACACAACAAGTGATTCAGGCAGCTAAACAAATAAGTGATCAGCAGTACGATATTGTCATTACATCAATAGGAGTGAATGATGTTACGAAATTCACTTCAGCGAGATCATGGTTAAAACAACAAAAACAATTGTTTGCAGATATACAAAACCGCTTTAAACCAAAATTAATCATTGTGTCTGGTGTGCCACCAATGCAACATTTTCCTGCTTTGCCTAATCCTTTGGCATGGTTGTTTGGAAAATATGCAGCGCAAATGAACCAAGTATTACAACAATGGTTGATGCTGCAAGATAACTTTAAATTTATCCAATATGATATAAAAGAGTTTCAGGCATTAAATTTGCCTATGGCAAGTGATGGTTTTCATCCGAGTAAAGAAATTTACGCAATTTGGGGGCAAAAAGTCGCATTTTTAGTGCGAGAAACATTTACTTATCGTTAAAGGTAGTGAGCGGATATGGGTATTTCAGCTTTAAATAAAATTAAAGTATTAGGTTCAGAATTATTTGATGCAGTTGTTGGTGCTGAACAACCCAAAATGTATTATGACCCAAAAGGAAAAATTAAAAATACACTCGAAAAGCTACCCCAGTTACGAGAAAAATATCGCCCAACGCCGTGGTTGAGTAATACCCATCTTCATTTACTTTATTTTGATGTGATTAGAAAGAAAACTATAAAACTTGAGTATGATCGCGTTGACCAACTGACGATGCAAGATGGAGGAATCACTGCTATAGCTTGGTATGGATATGATTTACCAGCAGAGACTCCAACAGTGGTGATCATGCATACAATTACGGGAACACCTGAAAGTATGCGTGAGCTTGTCAAAGATTTACATGAATATACAGGATGGCGCATCGCACTCTGTTTGCGCCGTGGTCATGCAGGTTTACCTATGCCTGTCCCGCGTATTTCCTTGTTTGGATCGACGAGTGATCTTCGGGAACAGTTACAGTATATTCAAAGTTTATTCCCTCAAACAGAACTATATGCGGTTGGCTCTTCTGCGGGAACTGGATTATTGGTTCGGTACTTGGGAGAACAAGGCTGTGACACACCATTCAAAGCTGCTTTTGCCATGTGTCCAGGCTACAACACAGAAATTGGATTTAAAAATGTTCATCCGTTTTATAGCAAAATGATGACTAAAAAATTATTCAAATATTTTATTCAACCCTATCAAGATATTTGGAATCAGGTTTCTTCGATTGAGAAAGTACTTGCAACTACGAATTTAGAGGAATTTGAAAAAGTTTATTTTGAAATGGCGGGATATCAAGATTATCAGAGTTATTGCCAAGCTATAAATCCAATCTATGTTTTTGAGAATATCAAAATTCCGTTGATGATTCTAAATGCTGAAGATGATCCTGTGTGTTCAATTAAAAATTTAGAACCTTATAAAGATGCGATTCAGCAGATGGATAATATTGCGGTTGTAACGACGAAAAAAGGCAGTCATTGTGGTTTTTACGAAAGCTTTAGTGCTAAATCTTGGGCTTCGCGTTTAATTGCAGACTTCTTTAAAAGTACAAGTTAAGAGAATGAGTGAATAAAAAAGCCAGTTGGAGGCAACTGGCTTTTCAATCTAATGAATAGATTAATTATTTAAAGCAGGTGTTGCTGCCGCAATAGCAGCTGCTACAGCATCATCTTCAGTTTGAGATGGACCAGTAGAGCTTTGAGTTTTTACAGGTTGTTCTACTTTGGCTGGTTTTGGCTGTTCAGTACGTGGAGTTTCTTGAGTAGCTGTGTCATTAGAAGTTTGTGCTGGACGAGTTTCACGACGAATTTCAGTCGTTGTGTTTTCAGTTTCTTCACGAGTTGTTTCAATTACAGGAGCAGGAGATTCTTGTGTATCTGCGCTTTCTAAAGGTTGAAACTCTTGAGCTTTTTCTGGTTCAGGTTGTTGCGTTTCTTGAGTCTCAGTCGTCTGTTCTTGCTGCTCTTCGTTTTTAGGTTCTTCTTTTTTCACACAAGCAGTTAATAAAAGACCTGCCGCAAGTGCTGCACAAATTAAAAGTTTTTTATTCGCCATTGCCAAAACAACATATTAAATTAGGACAGCGGAATTATAGCAGTAAAATTATTAGAGTGAATCACTGATCATTATTCAGTTTGTTGATATTTTATAAACGCTTAACCAATTTTCTTTTCTAAAGAAGCTTCGAATAGTTCATTTCATAGGTTATTTTCTGACAGATTCAGTATTTTGGGTTAGAGAAAAGTAAATTAAGTATGAAAATTCCACAAATCCCATAAATTTTTATCGAAAATGCTGATAGAATAACCAGTTGTTTATAGTTCTTTGAATTGATGCGGTTTGACTTTGCTTTATAGGGGCAGAGTACAGTAAAATTGCCCAACATTGTAGGCCGATTTCGGCTCGATTGTACGAGAAACTCAATGACCCATTTTATTTTTGTCACTGGTGGTGTTGTTTCATCACTAGGTAAAGGTATTTCTGCTGCTTCTGTTGCTGCACTTTTGGAAGCTCGTGGCTTAAAAGTCACTATGGTAAAAATGGATCCATACATTAATGTCGATCCAGGTACCATGAGCCCATTTCAGCACGGTGAAGTTTTCGTCACAGAGGATGGTGCTGAAACTGACTTAGATTTGGGATATTACGAACGTTTCTTACGTCGTGCAAAAATGACTAAGTTGAATAACTTTACAAGTGGTCGTGTATATCAAGACGTTTTAAATAAAGAACGTCGTGGTGACTATCTTGGTGGAACTGTTCAAGTTATTCCACATATCACAGATAATATTAAAGAACGTGTACTTCGCGCTGGTGAAGGTTATGACGTTGCGATCGTAGAGATTGGTGGTACTGTAGGTGATATTGAATCACTTCCATTTATGGAATCCGTACGTCAGTTAATGGTTGAGCTTGGCCATAAGCGTACGATGCTTATGCATTTAACTTTATTGCCATATATTAAATCTGCGGCTGAGTTAAAAACTAAACCTACACAACATTCTGTGAAAGAACTCCTTTCTATTGGTATTCAACCAGACATTTTAATCTGCCGTACAGAATATGATGTAGATGCTGATACAAAACGTAAAATTGCATTGTTTACGAATGTTGAAGCGCGTGCAGTTGTTGTATGTAAAGATGCAAAAACAATTTATCAAATTCCTCGTAACTTCTCCGAACAAAAGGTTGACGATTTAATTTGTGAGCGTTTTGGTTTTAATGATCTTCCTGAAGCAAATCTTGAAGATTGGGACAATGTGGTAGAAGCATTATTAAATCCTGAATATACCGTTCGCGTTGCGATGGTTGGTAAATACGTTGAATTGCCAGATGCATATAAATCTGTAAATGAAGCGCTGTTACATGCAGGTATTCAAAATCGCGTTAAAGTTCAAATTGACTACGTCAATGCTGAAGATCTAGAACAACAAGACATCAATGTTTTGAGTACGGCTGATGCAATTCTTGTACCGGGCGGTTTCGGTGAGCGTGGTACCGAAGGGAAAATGCGTGCGATTCAATTTGCTCGTGAAAACAAGATTCCTTTCTTAGGTATTTGTTTAGGCATGCAATTGGCTGTAATTGAATATGCTCGTAATGTTGCTGGTATTCTAGAAGCAAGTTCTACTGAGTTTAATCGTTCTACAAAGTCTCCATTAATTGGCTTAATTACTGAATGGTTAGATGAGCGTGGCGAATTACAACAGCGTAGTCTTGAATCAGACTTAGGCGGAACGATGCGTTTAGGTGCTCAAAAGTCTGAACTTGTTGAAGGCACGAAAACACGCGAAGTTTATGGTAAAGCTGAAATTACTGAACGCCATCGCCATCGTTATGAAATGAATGATCGTTTCATTCCTACGCTTGAAGAAGCGGGTATGAAAATTTCAGGTTATTCTTCAGTACAACATTTAGTTGAAACTGTAGAAATTCCTGAACATCCTTGGTTTATTGCTGTACAATTCCATCCAGAATTTACAAGTTCACCACGAGATGGACATCCATTATTTGCTGGTTTCATTGATGCTGCAAAAAAACAGCACAAACAAGGTAAATAAGGCAGTTCTTTAAATAAACTGGGAAAGTTTAAATGTCACAATTAAAACCACAAGAAGTTGTACGTTTAGGCGATATACAAATGGCAAATCATTTGCCATTTGTATTATTTGGCGGAATGAACGTACTAGAGTCAAAAGATTTAGCATTTGAAATTGCTGAAACTTATATTGATATTTGCAAACGCTTAGAAATCCCTTACGTGTTCAAGGCAAGTTTTGATAAAGCGAACCGTTCAAGCTTAACTTCTTTCCGTGGACCGGGTTTAGAAAAAGGGATTGAATGGCTTGCGGATATTAAAAAACAATTTAATGTTCCAATCATTACTGATGTACATGAACCATATCAAGCAGCTCCAGTTGCTGAGGTAGCTGACATTATTCAGCTTCCAGCATTTCTAAGTCGTCAGACTGATTTAGTTGAAGCAATGGCGAAAACTCAAGCCATCATCAATATTAAAAAAGCACAATTTTTAGCTCCACATGAAATGCGTCATATCTTGCATAAATGTTTAGAGGCTGGAAATGACAAGCTTATCCTTTGTGAGCGTGGCTCAGCATTTGGTTATAACAACTTAGTGGTTGATATGCTCGGCTTCGATATCATGAAAGAAATGAATGTTCCTGTATTCTTTGATGTGACTCATGCATTACAAACACCAGGTGGTCGTGCTGATTCAGCAGGTGGTCGTCGTGCTCAAATTACGACTTTAGCCCGTGCTGGTATGGCGACTGGACTTGCTGGTTTGTTCTTAGAAGCACATCCAGATCCTGAAAAAGCGAAATGTGATGGGCCTTGTGCTTTACGCTTATCACAGCTTGAGCCTTTCTTGGCACAATTAAAAGAATTGGATACTTTAGTTAAAGGATTCAAAAAGTTAGACACTCATTGATGCAGCTATTTGCATCTTGTTATTCAATCAACAGAGGAATTGTTCATGAGCCAAATCGTTGACATTCGTGCACGCGAAATTTTGGATTCTCGTGGTAACCCAACCATCGAAGCAGACGTAATTTTAGAATCTGGTGTTGTTGGTCGTGCATGTGCACCATCTGGTGCTTCAACTGGTTCTCGTGAAGCTTTAGAACTTCGTGACGGAGATAAATCTCGTTACCTAGGTAAAGGCGTTCGTACTGCTGTTCAAAATGTAAATAGTTCAATTCATGAATTACTTGTTGGTCAAAATGTTTTTGAGCAAAAATTGCTTGATGACAAAATGATTGCATTGGATGGTACTGAAAACAAAGAGAAATTAGGTGCAAATGCAACTTTAGCAGTATCTTTGGCTGCTGCTCGTGCTGCGGCATCTGAACAAAAACTTCCATTGTTCCAATACATTGCAAACTTACGTGGTCAAACAACTTTGACTATGCCTGTTCCAATGATGAACATCTTAAATGGTGGTGAACATGCTGATAACACTGTTGATATTCAAGAGTTCATGATTGAGCCTGTAGGTTTTACTTCATTTGCTGAAGCATTACGCTCAGGTGCAGAAGTTTTCCATGCTTTGAAATCTGTACTTAAAAAACAAGGTTTAAATACTGCAGTTGGTGATGAAGGTGGCTTCGCACCGAACTTACGTTCTAACGAAGAAGCCATTCAAGTTATTCTTCAAGCGATTGAGTTGACTGGTTATAAAGCTGGTTCAGATATGATGCTTGCTTTAGACTGCGCATCTTCAGAATTCTATAAAAATGGCCAGTACGTTTTAGAGGGTGAAGGTAACCGTGCATTTACAAGCCATCAATTTGCTGATTATTTAGCTGGGCTTGTAAATCAGTATCCTATTATCTCAATTGAAGATGGTCTTGATGAGTCTGATTGGGAAGGTTGGAGCTACTTAACATCAATTCTTGGCGATAAAATCCAATTGGTTGGTGACGATTTATTCGTGACGAATCCTAAGATTTTACAACGTGGTATTGATGAGAAAGTAGGTAACTCTATCCTTATCAAATACAACCAAATTGGTACATTAAGCGAAACCTTAGATGCAATTTACCTTGCTAAAGCAAATGGTTATTCAACTGTAATCTCTCATCGTTCTGGTGAGACAGAAGATTCAACAATTGCTGATTTAGCTGTTGGTACAGCAGCGGGTCAAATTAAGACTGGTTCACTTTGCCGTTCTGACCGTGTTGCGAAATATAACCAATTGCTTCGTATTGAAGAATTAACGAAAGCAGCTTACCGCGGTAAAGCTGAATTCAAAGGTCTAAAATAAGGTCAGTTTATCTATGTTGAATACTTTTGATCATCTTTCTTTACAAAAGAGAGAAACTCTGCAAATTCATAATCCTATAGAATTTGCGGATAATCTTCCTTTGAGAAAGATGTAGAGAGTTTTTCATGATAGAGATGTTTCGATCTACTTCAAGTAAGTTGATTCTGTTGCTTGTAATCGCATTGGTTACAAGCTTACAGTACCAATTTTGGTTTGGTGAGGGAGGCTATCTTGCTCACCAAGCGCTTACACAGCAAATTACCCAACAATCAGAAATAAATACTGAGCTTAAAGAGCGAAATCGTATTTTAGCGGCCGAAGTTTTTGACTTAAAAAATGGCACAGAAGCAATTGAAGAACATGCTCGTCTTGATTTAGGTTTAGTTAAACCTAATGAAACTTTTGTTCAAATGAGCACAATTAGCACGCATTACAAGCCAATTTATATTGATCCAAATGCAAAAGTAGATACAGCGACGAATGAAAATCCAGACTAAACTGTGGGCGGTTGTACCAGCAGCAGGTTCTGGCAGTCGTTTTTCTAAAACAGAATTAAAGCAATACCAATATATTCAGGATCAGACTGTACTTGAACATACAGTTAATCGCCTTAACTCTCTTGATTTAGCTGGTTGCGTGCTTGCTATAGGCGAACAAGACAATTTTGCAAAAACGCTCTCTTTTCAAAATCAAAACAAAATACATTTTTGTTTAGGTGGAAAGGAGCGTGTCCACTCGGTTTTAAATGCTTTAATCTATTTATCTGAAATAGCGGCAGATGATGATTGGGTGCTTGTTCATGATGCAGCAAGACCTTGCATAACTCAGCAGAATTTAGAGCAATTGGTTGTATCTGCGATTAATGCAGATCAAAGTTCTATTTTAGCAATACCTGTTCGTGATACTTTGAAATTGGTTCAAAGCAATAATCTGATTGCAAAGACCGTAAGCCGTGACTTGCTATGGCAAGCTCAAACGCCTCAAATGGCTAAATTAAAAACATTAAAATCTGCAATTGAAACTGCTTTGGCAGACAATGTTTTAATTACTGATGAAGCAAGCGCTCTTGAATATGTAAATGAACCCGTACAAGTTGTACAAGGTCGTTCTGATAATATTAAAATTACTTATAGTGATGATTTAGAGCTTGCTCGTTTAATTCTTCAGTCGCAAAATCCATAGTTAAAGCGTAAATACAGGTCATATCAACCATAGTATCTCAGATAAATAAGTTGAAAATTAAAGCTTTTAACATCAATATAAATGACAACTATTTCACTATTTGTTAAATTTGAAGAACATACTTTATAACGGATCAACAAATGAAAAAATTATTACTTGCAGGTCTTTTTACATTTTCTTTAGTCGGCTGTGCAACGACACCCGACCAACCACAAGATACCATGCAAGAAACTATACGTTATTCTTCTAGTCCTTGTTTTGGCGCTTGCCCAATTTATTCTGTAGAGGTTTCGCCATCTGGGGCTGTGCACTTTGATGGTAAGCAATATACGAAAGTTATTGGTACTCAAGATCTTACAGTTGATCCTTCTGTTTATAAAAAGCTCCAACAGGAACTTAAGACATATCGTCCTGAAACTGGTGCGAATGTCAAAACAACAGGTTGTGTGCAAACTGCTACTGATCAACCTAGTGCTTATTTTTGGTGGAAACGCCCAGATGGTACTGTTACGCGTTTAAGCCATTATCAAGGTTGTATTTCTCCAGCAAATGCTGAGTTAAATAAGTTAATTGAGAAATTACCGACATTGATTGGAATTGAAGATTTAGTACGTTAACTGATGCTGTAAAATTAGACAAAATTCGCAGTTATGTTAGTATAACGATACAACGCAATAATGCGGAGGATTCACAAATGACAGCTTTTACAAACATGCAAATGACAATGCAAGAAGAAGATAATCTTCCAAATCTTGCTGTTCAAGCATTTCGTGATGCTTTTAAGCAAGCTAGTGAATCTTCTACTGTCGTTTTCGCAAAAGATCATCAATTAATTGAGAAGTTACCTTCTGGTAAGATTAATGTGATTAAAGATATTTCTGCGGCATATACGTCGATTACAGCAACTCAAAAAGTACTTAAGCGTAAGAGAAAACAGGCTTTTATATAATAAATGCGTCAACCTCGTATTCGTATGTTTGCTGGGCCAAATGGTTCTGGTAAAAGTACAATAAAAGACTATTTATTGCCCCGACATATCGGGGCATATTTAAATGCAGATGAATTAGAAAAAGTCTTAAATCAAACACAAGTTTTAGATTTAGAGAGCTATCATAATCACCTTGAGCCACTAAAACTGCTTGAGTTTTTACGAAGTAAGAAGAAAAAATTAAACCACAATACATTTGCTTTACTTAGTCAAGAACCTCAGCAAATAAGTGAAAAGAAAATACGTTTTGCTCATCAAGATGTTGATTCATATTTAGCGGCTCGAATTATTGATTTTATTCGTTTAGAGTTTCTAAGATTAAAAATAAGCTTTACTTTTGAGACCGTGATGTCTCATATCAGTAAAGTCGAGTTCTTGAAAGAAGCACAAGCTCAAGGATTCAAAACATACTTATATTTTGTCTCTACTGTAGATCCTGAGATTAATATTGCTCGAGTTAAATATCGAGTAAGCACAGGCGGGCACCCTGTACCAGAACAGAAAATTCGTGATCGATATTTTAGAAGTATGGATTTACTTATGCAGGCGGTAGAAGTTACAGACCGAGCATTTTTATTTGATAATTCATCGGATGGACAAAAAGCTGCCTTTTTAGCTGAAATAGAACATGCTGAAATCTTAAGATTAAATCAAGTGGTTACTGAATTTCCAATATGGTTTGCAGATAAAGTTCTTTCAGAGTTTGAATAATTTGTATCAAAATGAATAAATAGCTTTAATGATTATACTTAATAATATATTATAAAAATATATAATGTATTGGGCAAAGCAAATGTCTAGCGTCATCTCAGCTTTAATCGGTGGTGGAATCCTCGGAATCGCAGTCGTAGGCTACCTCTATGTAAACGGCCGGATTGCGGGTATTAGCGGTCTACTCGCACAAGTATTACAACCAAAATCACTTTTAGCGAATCCAGCATTGTGGTTCTTGCTTGGGTTATTTCTCACGCCATTTTTGTATGGATTGTTTGTACAACCTGAAATTAAGATTAATGCAGCTCCATTTAGCTTGATCATCGCAGGTCTTTTAGTTGGCTTTGGTACACGTTTAGGTTCAGGCTGTACCAGTGGGCATGGTATCTGTGGTATGAGTCGTCTATCAATACGCTCAGTGATTGCAACGATGACATTTATGCTTGCTGGCATTGTGACTGTGTATGTGATTCGTCATGTTTTAGGAGCGGTAATATGAAAAATGTATTCGCTTTTATCTTTGGTAGCTTATTTGCTCTAGGTTTAATGATCTCGGGCATGTCGAATCCAGAAAAAGTTCTAGGATTTTTAGATATTTTCGGTCAGTGGGATATTAGTTTAATGTTTGTGATGATTGGCGCAATTGCAATCGCGATCATTCCATTCCAAAAAGCAATCCGTAATCCTAAAACCTTGTTTGGTGAAAAAATTTCTTTACCTACAAATACCCAAATCGACAAAAAGTTGATTTTAGGAGCAGTCATATTTGGTGTAGGTTGGGGAATTGCTGGGATCTGTCCAGCACCAGCAATTACTTTAATTGGTTTAGGTTATTCTGAAGCTTGGTATTTTATCGCTTCAATGTTACTGGGTATTTTTATTCACCGTTTGTGGGCTGAACGATAGGAGCGTAAACATGCAACATCCTCAAGTTAAAGCTTTCTTTGATGAAAACACCAATACTTTTAGCTATGTGGTCAGTGATCCACAGACATTACAATGCGCCATTATCGATAGTGTGTTGGATTATGATCCAGCATCAGCTTCAACATCGACACACAGCGCTGATCATATTATTAAGTTTATCCGAGAGAATCAGCTTAAAACTGAGTGGATTTTAGAAACACATGTCCATGCGGATCATCTCACAGCATCTCAATATCTAAAATCGCAACTTGGTGGAAAGATTGCCATGAGCGAAAAGATTAGTATTGTTCAAGAAACATTTAGCGCAATTTATAATATTGATATTAAAACGTTGAATAGCCATCAAACATTTGACTATCTTTTTAAAGATCATGAGCATTTTAAAATTGGTGATCTAGATGCGTATAACATTCCGACGCCAGGACATACGCCTGCGTGTCTAAGTTATGTCATTGGTGATGCAGTTTTTGTTGGTGATACGTTGTTTATGCCCGATTATGGAACTGCACGTTGTGATTTTCCGAAGGGCAGTGCGGATATTTTATTTGAGTCAGTGCATAAGCTTTATCAATTACCTGACCAGATGCGAGTTTTCTTGTGCCATGACTATAAGCCGATCGGACGAAATGAATATCAATCTGAAACCAGCATTGCAGCGCAAAAACAGACAAATATTCATATTAATGTGAATACTCAAAAGCAAGATTTTGTTCGTATGCGTAATGCTAGAGATGCGACGCTATCCATGCCAAAATTGATTTTGCCATCCATTCAAATCAATATGGATGCTGGTCGTTTTCCTGAACCCGAACCGAATGGTATTCGTTATCTGAAACTGCCTTTTAACTATTTTAAGCACTAATTTTTTAATAAATGTCATTTTGCGGAATGGCATTTTTATATTTCTAAAATAGCCTAAGTAAAATTAAGTTGTAATTTTAGATACCTGTTAAATAGAAAGAACAAATATAAATCTCATTATTAAGAAACCAAAATATAAGAACTTAAACAAAAAATCTTTGTATTCAATAAAAAAGCTATGCTACAAATACATCTCATTTTAGAACTTGCAATATTATAAGGTAATTTAATGACCACCATCTATTTAGTCAGACATGGTCAAGCTTCTTTTGGCAAAACAAATTATGATGAGCTTTCAGAAAATGGAGAAGCTCAAGCCAAAATCTTAGGGCAGTACTTTAAAAAAACGATAACAGAACAGCCGCTGATTATTTCTGGAGCAATGAAACGTCACCAACAAACGACTCAAATCGCATTAAATGAGTGTTTTCCTCAGGCTGATTATCAAACTAATGCTTTATGGAATGAGTTTAATCATCAACAAATTTTTTCACGTTATGAACCTAAATTTGAGCAACCAGAGTTATTGAAACAAGAGATTCATAACGAAATAGACCCAAGAACTTATTTAGCACAAATTTTCGATCAAGCGATACAACGTTGGACAGATGAATCCTATCATCATGAATATGACGAGTCATGGATTGTATTCAAAACTCGTGTAGAAGTTGCATTACAAAATTTATGTACTGAATTGCAAAACACACAAGCAAAAGAAGCTATCGTATTTACTTCTGCTGGGGTTATTTCAGTGATTGTAGGCAAATTACTTGAGTTAAATATACAACGTACTTTTGCATTAAGTTGGTCGATTGCGAATACGAGTATCACAACTTTAAAGCTGTTAAATAATGAACCACAACTTTTTAGTATGAATGAACATCAGTTTATTAAGTCCCAAAATCCCGATCTTTTGACATGGTTATAATTGAGGTTTAAAGATTTTGATCGAAGTAGAAACACATCCATTAAAGCCATTTTTGCCTTCCAATGCAAAGTTGTTAATGTTGGGAAGTTTTCCTCCACCTCAAAGTCGTTGGAAAATGGACTTTTATTATCCAAATTACCAAAATGACATGTGGCGAATATTTGGTTTAATCTTTTTTAAAGATAAAAATTATTTTTTAGATTTAGCCAATAAAAACTTTCAAGAGCAAAAAATTCGTGAATTTTTGACTGAAATTGGTGTGGGGATATTTGATACGGCGTTCCAAGTAAAACGTCTACAAGGTAATGCATCAGATAAATTCTTAGAGATCGTTACACCAACTAACCTGACTCAATTGCTTAAACAGATTCCGAAATGTCATACCATTATGACAACAGGAGATAAAGCTACCGATACATTGATGCTAAATTTTCCTGAGCAGAGTAATAAGCCCATGATTGGTCAGTCGGTACAAGTGAATTTTGAAAGTCGTGAACTTAATTTATACCGTTTACCATCTTCATCGCGTGCATATCCATTGGCTTTAGAGAAAAAAGCAGAAGCTTATCAGCAGTTCTTTAGACAAATTGGTTTGGTGTAGTTGGTTGTTATGAAAATGACCAATCATGATTATAAGCTACTACTATAAAATAAAAGGAATATAAGTATGATTCATAGTAATGTTTTTGAGGCTATACAGAATGAAAGTGGTATCAGAAGGATCGATAATATTTATATAGATAGAGATGGAAATAGTGAAGATAACTCATTTTCTATAGAACAATTAATGATTGAAGTTGATTTTAAGCTTTGGGTCTTTCAAGTAAATCGAGAATTTGATGAAATTGAATTAATCCTTAAAAGTAAATTAGAGATCAATTTTGAAGAGTATAAAGAATTTAATAGCCTTTCTAATTTGAAAGGCTTAGAGATTGGATCATTGTTTGCAATTATTAATGAAAGAGGTTACACCGATGGAGTTAAGTTGAAATTATTTAGTGGGATATTAACTAGTGGAACTCCTCCTTTTTGTGGAACACTCACATTGATTTCTTTAGCTTCAGGTCTACAATATGAGTTGAGTTCGGTAGGAATTGATACATATCTAATTTAATTTACATCATCCATTCCACTGGAAAATAAGAGACAAAATGCATGGTAAAACGCTGAAATTTCGTGCTTTCAGGATCATGATCATGTTTTATCAATTCACCATTTGATTTATGTTCATACCAAACAATATTGCCATTTCCATCAAGTTTAAGTTGGTAAGCGACTTGTAATAAATGTTGATCCAGCAAAGCTGTAATTTGATCTTGTAAATGATCTGACTCAACCACTAAGCCAACTTCAGTATTTAAATGAGCAGAACGAGGGTCAAAATTAAATGAGCCGATAAAAACTTTACCATCAACATCAAAAAACTTGGCGTGTAAGCTGGAACGGTTTTTGCCTTTTTTAGGAATTACGCTACCAGTAGCGATTTCGTACCATGTCCGTTTATTGCGTTCAATATTTGGCTTAAATTCATAGAGTTGTATACCATTTTTTAATAATGGTTTACGGTATTTACTATAAAAAGAATGCACAACAGCAACATCATTTGCCACCAAACTATTGGTTAAAACTCTTACTTTGATGCCATTTTGAGAAAGCTCACTGAGATATTGGGTACCACGTTGCGTTGGAACGAAATAAGCAGAGACAAGCTCCATATGCTGTGCGGGTTTGCCCATGATTTTTAAAACTTGGGAATACAATAATTCCTGATCTTTTGCTTTTCCCAAGGCTTTATTGGGATGATCTGCTACAAAATGTGCCTTTGCCCATTGAATAGGGTAATTCTGCAGACGAATTTTTAAATAATCTTGAGCAGCTTCTAACTTTTCTTCTGTAGGTGTATTCACTTCATTCAAAGCTTGATAGGTTAGTTTCAAACTTTCTAATTGTTGTGGTTTACCATCACCCAAAAGTTGTTCTGTTGAATAACTGAGAGGATCATTCCAAAATTCTTCAAACACTTGTTCAGCACGATCTACGGCTTTGCCGTAGAAGAGAATGTCCATATCACTAAACTGAAACTGATCACTTGCTTCAAAATATTCACTACTAATGTTACGACCACCAGTTACTGCAATAGAAGCATCGGCAATCGTTAATTTATTGTGCATACGATGATTGATACGATTTAGTCTAAAAACATAGTCAATAAAACGTAAATGTCTAAATTTATATGGATTGAAAATTCGAATTTCAAAATTTGGATGTTGTGAAAGGGCTTTCAAGGTTTTATCGAGTTTAATGCCATTCTGATCATCGATTAACAATCTAACTTTAACGCCTCGATCAGCTGCATTAAGCAATTCATGCAGCATCATGTTACCAATGGCATCGTCATTCCAAATGTAATATTGTAAATCGAGATGATGTTTTGCATTTCGAATGAGATGAATACGCGAGGCAATACTTAAAAAGGCATCATCTAATGCTAAAAAAGCAGTTAAACCGTTTTCAATATTAAGATCGGCTTGAGGATCATTCATCCATTTTGTTTTTGTTTGCAAGGATTTACTCCGATCATGGATTTGATTGGGAGGCAATGAACAGCCACTTATTCCTAATATGATAACAAGCGTTGTAATCTTAAAATGGTATGAATTGTTTATCATTTTATTTATCAAGCGTATGAATCCAATAGCAATTTGCATGTGATTGATTTTGTTATATATCTAAACGCTTTTTGTTTCCAAGGGTTAAATGTAATTGGTAATTTAATCAATGACTTATAGTTTTAATTCAACTAACTAAATAAGGTTTTTACAGTTAAATAACTAGAATATTAAAGTATATAAATCAATAAATATTGAGGCAAAGTACTATACTGGTGTATAGTATATTTTTGGATTTAATGTGGTCGACATTATGCCTAAACAGATAGAGGATAAAAAAAAGATTCTCACACGTGTAAAACGAATTCAAGGTCAAGTTCAAAGTGTTGAGCGAGCTTTGGAAAATGACACAGAATGTGCTGATATTTTGCAGCAAATCTGTGCAGTTCGTGGAGCATTAAATGGTTTGATGACTGAACTTCTCGAAATTCATTTAAAAGATACATTGGTTGTCGGTGAATCTTCAGAGTTACAACGCAGTCAAGAGCTAACTCAGGTCAGTAAAATCCTTAAATCTTATTTAAAGTAAAATTCAGGAGTGTCATCGTGATTAAATCTCGTGCAGCCGTTGCTTTTGCCGCTGGTGAACCATTACAAATCGTAGAACTTGATGTTGAACCACCTAAAGCAGGTGAAGTCCTCATTAAGATTAGTCATACTGGTGTATGCCATACGGATGCTTTTACTTTATCTGGTGATGATCCAGAAGGTGTTTTTCCAGCTGTATTGGGACATGAAGGTGCAGGTGTCGTTGTGCAGGTCGGTGAAGGTGTAACCAGTGTTGCTGTTGGTGACCATGTGATTCCACTATATACGGCAGAGTGTAAAGAATGTTTATTCTGTAAATCAGGTAAAACTAACCTTTGTGTTGCTGTACGTGCAACTCAGGGTAAAGGTGTGATGCCTGATGGTACAACTCGCTTTTCTTATAATGGTCAACCGATCTATCACTACATGGGCTGTTCTACTTTTAGTGAATATACGGTTGTTGCTGAAGTATCTTTGGCCAAAATCAATCCAGAAGCCAATCACGAACAAGTGTGTTTGTTGGGCTGTGGTGTAACGACAGGTATTGGTGCCGTACACAACACAGCTAAAGTACAAGAGGGTGATAGTGTTGCTGTATTTGGTTTAGGCGGTATCGGTCTTGCAGTTGTGCAAGGTGCTCGTCAAGCCAAAGCGGGACGAATTATTGTGGTTGACACCAACCCTGAAAAGTTTGAACTTGCAAAACAATTTGGCGCAACAGATTGCTTAAATCCAAAAGATTATGATCAACCAATCCAACAAGTGATTGTTGAAATGACAGGTTGGGGCGTGGATCATTCATTTGAATGTATCGGAAATACCAACGTTATGCGTTCAGCTTTAGAATGTGCACATCGTGGTTGGGGGCAATCTGTGATTATCGGTGTTGCTGGTGCTGGCCAAGAAATATCAACACGTCCATTCCAGTTAGTGACTGGTCGTAAATGGATGGGTACAGCATTTGGTGGCGTTAAAGGGCGTACACAATTGCCAAAAATGGTTGAAGATGCAATGAAGGGTGAAATTCAACTTGAACCATTCGTAACGCATACTATGCCATTGGAAAATATCAATGAAGCATTTGACTTAATGCACGAAGGTAAATCGATTCGTACAGTTATTCATTTCTAAATCGTATTATTTAGAATAGATGATGCGCAATGTGTCATCTATTCTTTGGATTTAAATCAATGTCAAAACCTCGTTTAAAACTACATGTCCGAATATTGTCTAATGATGAGATTGCATTTGGTCCAGGTAAGGCTGAGTTATTAGAAGCAATTCAACGCACAGGTTCTATTTCTCAAGCAGCAAAGTCGATGAACATGAGTTATCGACGCGCATGGCAGCTTGTAGATACCATGAACCAATGTTTCGACTCAGCACTCGTTGAGACTCAAACGGGCGGAACGCATGGTGGTGGTGCAGTCGTAACTGAATTCGGTCAAACGATCTTAAAAAAATTTAGAATAATGGAGAATCAAGCTGCGCAAGCGATCCAACAGGATTTTGATGAATTGTCAGGTTTATTAAAACGAAAAGAATAATTCAGATATTGAAGATTTATAAAAATAATAATGCACAGTTTAGAAGCCAGTTTGCTTATGTCTTTTTAAATTGCTGAATTATGGAGCAAGTACAATTTATAGAAGCTCTTTTTCGTATCATCGCAAAGCAAAAATTTTTGATGAAAATTATGAAATAACGATAAATTATTATTTTTTATAACAAAAATAAGATTGGCATACTTTCTGCTTTATTAATTCAAACTTGTATACAAGATAGGATTCATAAAGTGCGTGAGATAAAAACTTTAGGCTGGACAGTTTCTGAATGGCAAACAGCTTATTTAAAAAAAGAAATCCAGTTAGATAACTTGAAAGAATTAGTGACGGCAATTGATCCACAACAAGATTGTGCGTGGATTTCAGTAGCGAGTACAGATTTAATTGAACAACAAATCCAAGCACTGAATGCTTTAACCAAAAATACAGAGAACCTACAAAAACAATTTCCATTGTATGGCGTCCCGTTTGCAGTTAAAGACAATATTGATGTTACAGGCTTTGTGACGACAGCAGCATGTAAAGCTTTGACTCAAATTGCAGACCAAGATGCTGAGACAGTTCGTTTGCTCAAACAAGCAGGTGCGATTGTGATTGGTAAAACCAACCTCGATCAATTTGCAACAGGGCTTGTTGGAACACGTTCTCCATTTGGGGCAGTGCCAAATACCTTTAAATCTGAATATGTGAGCGGTGGTTCAAGTTCAGGTTCAGCAAGTGTTGTTGCACGAGGCTTTGTTCCTTTTGCTTTAGGAACTGATACGGCTGGCTCTGGTCGTGTTCCAGCGGGATTTAACAACATTGTTGGATTGAAACCAACCAAAGGCCGTTTTTCTAATCGTGGTTTATTGCCAGCATGTAAAACACTAGATTGTATTTCGATCTTCGCATTGACTGTGAGCGATGCTGAGCTTGTCGCCAATGTTGTTGAGGCATACGATGCACTCGATAGCTATTCAAGAAAACATCCTAAAAATGTTCCAGCACGCTTTTCGAGCAAAATGAAATTTGCTGTGCCAGCACAACTTAACTTTTTTGGTGATATTCAAGCAGAAACTGCATTTCAAAAAACAATTCAACTGCTTGAATCACTGAATGCTGAAATCACAAGCATTGATTTCTCAGATTTTGAAAAACTTGCTGCTCAACTTTATCAAGGCTCATGGGTCGCGGAACGCACAGCAGCCGTTGAAGCCTTACTCAAAACCAATGCTAATGATTTTGATCCAACTGTTTTAGAAATCATTCAACAAGGTGAAAAATATACGGCGATCGATGCATACAATGCTGAATATTTAAAACAAGATCTGGCACGAAAAATTCAAGAAAAATTAGCTGAATTTGATGCCTTAATCGTACCAACAACACCGACGATTTATACCATTGAACAAGTTCAGCAGCATCCGATCGAGTACAACGCACATTTTGGAACGTATACCAACTTTACCAATCTTGCTGACTTAAGCGCATTGGCTTTACCCGCGGGCTTTAGAGCAGATCATTTACCCTTTGGCATTACCTTGATTGCACCTGCTTGGCACGATGCTGCGCTCGCGCATTTTGGTAAAGCTTGGCAAAACTATTTAGCGCTGAAATTAGGTGCTTTGGACAAAAGTGTACCGTCAAATAGCTCGACTGTTATTTCTCCACATCATATTCGCGTTGCCGTAGTAGGAGCACACCTCACAGGTATGCCACTGAATTTCCAACTCACCACGCGTGATGCAGTTCATGTGGAAACCACAAAAACCTCTAAGAATTATGCGCTTTACGCACTCAATGGAACGATTCCGCCTAAACCGGGCTTAGCACGTCAAGAAGATGGTCAAAGCATTATCGTTGAATTGTGGGATGTGCCAACAGCGCGTTTTGGCGAATTTGTAGCAGAAATTCCAACACCTTTAGGCATGGGAAATGTCGAACTAGAAGATGGTCGTTGGGTGAAAGGCTTTATCTGTGAGCCTTATGGCTTAGGTGATGCGGAGAATATTAGTCACTTTGGTGGTTGGAGAGCTTACATCCAGCACCGCAATAGCCAAACAGCAAATACAACACTTTAATTTTTTGGGGAATCATCATGTTTAAAACAGTACTTATTGCAAACCGTGGTGAAATTGCTGTGAGAGCAATTCGAACACTTAAAAAATTAGGCATTACCAGTGTTGCTGTATATTCAGACAGTGATCGTTATGCGCAGCATGTTGAAGATGCTGATATTGCTGTTCCTTTAGAGGGTTTGAAACCCGCTGATACCTATTTGTGTATTGAAAAGCTGATACACGCTGCGAAACAAACAGGCGCAGAAGCAATTTTTCCCGGCTATGGTTTCTTATCTGAAAGCGCTGATTTTTCACGCGCATGTGAAGAAAATAATATTGCTTTTATGGGGCCAACGGCGGAGCAAATTTTAGAGTTTGGGTTAAAGCATCGTGCGCGTGAGTTGGCGGCCGCTGCAAATGTGCCGATGACACCAGGAACAGGATTGCTGGATAGTTTGCAAGAGGCTTTGGCTGCGGCTGATCGAATTGGTTATCCGATCATGTTAAAAAGTACTGCTGGTGGTGGTGGTATTGGTTTAACACGTTGTGATACACCACAAGCATTAACTGATGCCTATGAAAGTGTAAAACGCTTAGGCGAGCAATTCTTTAAAGATGCGGGCGTATTTATTGAATGCTTTATTGATAAAGCGCGTCATGTCGAAGTCCAAATTTTCGGTGATGGTCAGGGTCAAGTGGTTGCATTTGGTGAGCGTGATTGTTCATTGCAACGACGTAACCAAAAAATAGTCGAAGAAACACCTGCTGCAAATCTACCAGAAGCCACCCGCAAAAAATTGCATCAGGCGGCGGTGGAACTCGGACAATCTGTAAACTACCGCAGCGCGGGTACAGTTGAGTTCATTTATGATGCCAAACGTGATGAATTCTATTTTCTGGAAGTAAATACACGTTTACAAGTTGAACACCCTGTGACTGAAATGGTGACAGGCTTAGATTTAATCGAATGCATGCTTAAAGTTGCTGCTGGCGATGAATTGGATTGGGCGACCTTAAGTCATATCCAACCCAAAGGTGCTGCAATCGAAGTTCGTGTTTATGCTGAAGATCCAGCGAAAAACTTCCAGCCAAGTCCGGGTGTTTTGACCGAAGTTGCATTCCCTGAAGATATTCGTGTTGATACATGGGTGAAAACAGGAACAGAAATATCGCAATATTTTGATCCGATGATCGCCAAAATTATTGTCCATGCAGATGATCGTGCAGCTGCAATTGAAAAGTTAAAAACAGTATTGGCTGAAACTCGCTTAAATGGCATCAGTACCAACTTAGATTATGCACGTGCCATTGTGTCGGATGAGCGTTTTGAAAGTATGCAAATCTGGACACGGATGCTCGATGATTTTAACTATGCACCGAATGTGATTGAAGTCGTACAAGCAGGTACTTTGAGTTCGATCCAAGATTATCCGGGTCGTACAGGATATTGGGATATTGGCGTGCCGCCATCAGGGCCAATGGATGATTATGCATTTCAGCTTGCCAATCGAATTGTAGGTAATGATGCAAAAGCCGCAGGTTTTGAATTTACACTTGTCGGGCCAACTTTAAAGTTTCACGCAAATACAACGATTGCACTCACGGGCGCAAGCTGTAAGGTATTGCTGGATGAAACTGAAATTGATTTTTGGCAACCCATTACAGTTAAAGCAGGCCAAACTTTAAAAATTGGACAAGTTGAATCTGGTTGTCGTACCTACTTAGCTGTACGTGATGGTTTAGATGTTCCATTGTATTTAGGTAGTCGTTCAACATTTGCACTGGGTAATTTTGGTGGTCATGCAGGACGTACGTTACGAGTAGGTGACATGATCAAGTTAGTTGATCCTGCATTCGCTAGTGTTGAGCTACCTGTTGCAATTGATACACCGCAAGCATTATCGACTGATTTAATTCCTGAATATGGCAATGAATGGGAAATCGGTGTTTTATATGGACCGCACGGCGCACCTGATTTCTTTAAACCTGAATATATAGAAGAATTTTTTGCATCTGAATGGACAGTACATTTTAACTCAAACCGTTTAGGTGTCCGTCTTTCTGGCCCTACACCAAGCTGGGCTCGGGAAAATGGCGGTGAGGCAGGTCTACATCCATCCAATGTGCATGACTGTGAATATGCCATTGGTGCGATCAACTTTACTGGGGATTTTCCAGTCATTTTGGCAAAAGATGGTCCAAGCTTAGGTGGTTTCGTTTGCCCAGTCACTATTGCTAAAGCAGAACTGTGGAAAGTTGGACAGCTCAAAGCAGATGATAAAATTCGTTTTTATCCGATGTCAGTTGAGCAAGCAAATGCGCTTGAGCTTAAACAAAAAGCCAATATTGAAAACTTTGCAAATGCTGAAAATGCTGCTGAAATTATTGAACCCACTGAAAATGTCAGTACAACCATTTTAGCGCAACGTGATGAAACAGACGTTTCTCCGAAAACCGTGTATCGCCAAGCAGGTGATAGTTATATCTTGCTTGAATATGGTGAAAATGTTCTAGATTTAGCATTGCGTTTACGGGTACATCAATTGATTCAAATGATTCGTGATGCAGATATTGCAGGGGTATTGGAACTGTCTCCGGGTGTGCGTTCACTACAAATCAAATATGATGGTCTCGTGATTCCACAAGCAGATTTAATTAGCAAACTTCTTCAGCTTGAAGCAGAAATGGGTGATTTGAGTAACCTTAAAATTCCATCTCGTATCGTACATTTACCTATGGCATTTGAAGATAGTGCGACATTGGGTGCTGTTGAACGTTATCAAGAAAGCGTATGTGCCAAAGCGCCTTGGTTGCCAAATAACGTCGATTTCATCCAACGCATTAATGGTTTAGCACATCGTGATGAAGTCAAAGATATTATCTTTGATGCCAATTATTTAATTTTGGGTTTAGGCGATGTGTATTTAACTGCACCATGTGCTGTACCAATCGATCCACGCCATCGTTTATTGAGCTCAAAATACAATCCTGCGCGTACTTTTACGGCTGAAGGCACTGTAGGTATTGGTGGGATGTACATGTGTATTTACGGTATGGACTCACCGGGTGGTTATCAATTGGTGGGACGTACTTTGCCAATTTGGAATAAGTTTAAGAAAAATAAACAGTTTGGTGACAAACAATGGTTTTTAAAATTCTTTGACCAAATTAAATATTTCCCAGTCACTGAGGATGAGTTGAATCAATGGCGTGCAGACTTTGAAAATGGTCGTGCTGAAATCAAAATTGAGGAGACTGAGTTTGATTATGCCGATTATGTAAAATTCTTGGAAAATGAAGCAGAGAGTATTGCGGCATTTAAAGAGAAGCAACAACACGCATTTACAACAGAAGTCAGTCGTTGGAAAGAAGAGTTTTCTACTCAAGCCGAGGAGCAAATAGAGCTTCCAAATGACGTGGACTATAGCCATCTTTCTTCACTTAATGCTTCTATGACAGGCAATATCTGGAAAATTTTTGTAGAAAGTGGGCAAGAGGTTAAAAAAGGTGAAACTGTTGCTATTATTGAAGCAATGAAAATGGAACTCCCTGTGTATGCTGAGGAAGATGGCATAGTGAAGGCAATTATTTGTCGCGCAGGGCAAACTGTTCACAGCGGTGAACCGTTGGTGTATATGGAATAGGTGCCAATGAAAGAGACAAAAATAACAACTAAAGGCTCAGACAGTTTGTCTGAGCTGGTTTACCAACGCATCAAGAATGATATCTTCGATTTCAAATTGATGCCCGGTGAACGCTTTACTGAGTCTGAAGTTGCAAAAGCCTACGATGTGAGTCGCACCCCAATCCGACAAGCATTGTATCGTTTGCAACAAGAAGGCTATGTTGATGTGAGTTTTCGCAGCGGTTGGCAAATCCGACCGCTGAATTTTCGTTATTACGAAGAGCTTTATGATGTGCGGATTGTGTTAGAAAAAGATGCCATTCGAAAACTTTGTTATATCGATCATCAAAACTCGGTTGAACTGTCTGTTTTAAAAGATTTTTGGATGGTTGAACCAAGCCAATATTTGAAAGATATCAAGCAACTTTCTCAGCAAGATGAAGATTTTCATTGTGCTTTAGTTCGTGCTTCTGGAAATAATGAAATGGCACGGATTCATCGAGACTTGAGTGAACGCATTCGTATCATTCGTCGCTTAGATTTTTCCAAAGATTATCGTGTTGAGGCAACTTATCAAGAGCATCAAAAAATTTTAGGTTTTATCTTTAATCGAAAAGTTGATGAAGCGATCAATGCAATTGAAGCGCACATCATGCAAAGTCGTGATGAAGTGAAAAAAATTACCTTGCAGATGTTAGATTCGAGTCAGTTTTATTAAACTTTTCGAATATTAAAAAAGATTTATTATCATGGAAACTGTTAGTTTTATGCCTAATTCTGCATAAAACTAACAGTTTCCATTGTTTTACTATTTAATAATAAAAATCAAATTCCAAATCATCAGATTACCTATGATGAATCAACAACAGCTTATTTCTTTATTCCTTAAACTGGTCCGTAAAGAAGGTTTCTTTGCCACAGCGATTGATGGTATTACGCTGATGCGCGTAGATCACAACACACCTCCAATTTCGGTATTGCAAGAACCAACGCTTGTTTTCGTTTTACAAGGTAAAAAGCGCGGATATATAGCAAAAGAAACTTATTCATTTGGACAAGGTGAATGCTTAATCGTATCTGTTTCAATGCCATTTGATTGTGACACGATTGCAAGTTCAGAACAGCCGATGATTGCTGTTAGCATGAAGTTAGATGCCGATACCGTGAATGAATTGCTTGCCAAAACTTATTTTGAGAATTATCAATTTACCCCACTCACAACTGGGATGAGTGTCATTCAATACGATGAAACAATTTCATCTGTGCTTTTGAGACTATTAAACACCTTAACTTCTGAACAAGACATATTAATTCTCGGAGATCAAATTAAGCGTGAGCTGTTATACCGAGTTATTCAACACTCTGGGGCAGATGCTTTAAAGGGGCTTGTTGTACAGGGAAATCTAAGGCCTATTTATAAGATTTGTGAATATATTCAACATCATTTTACTGAAAAATTGACAGTTGAAATGCTTGCTGAACAAGCAAATATGAGTACATCTGCCTTTCACAAAGCATTTAAACAAGTTACTCAACATTCACCATTACAATATTTAAAAGTTGTTCGGTTGCATAAGGCAAAACAATTGTTGCAAAACGCGGACCAAAGTGTTGCCCAAGCGGCTTATGCTGTTGGTTATCAAAGTTCTTCTCAATTTAGTCGAGAGTTTAAAAAGCAGTTTGGTTTTCCTCCTAATCAGGCTGAAGTAAATATAGATAAGGAATGAGTAAATCATGAATCAGAATAGTAGAGAACAAATGAAATATATCGAAATTACTGAAGCAGGCGGTCCTGAAGTTCTAAAAGTTGTACAGGGTGAGAAACCTGAGATTAAAGAAGATGAAGTATTAATTGAAGTTTATGCAACGGGTATAAATCGACCAGATATTTTACAGCGGCAAGGACTTTACCCAATGCCTAAAGGCGTAACTTTAATTCCCGGTTTAGAAGTTGCAGGTGTTATTGTCGAAGTTGGTTCGAAAGTAGAAAAATTTAAAGTCGGTGACAAAGTCTGTGCACTTACCAATGGCGGTGGTTATGCAGAATATTGTGCAGTACCCGCTAATCAAACCTTAACAATGCCCAAAAATTTAAGTTTTGTAGAAGCAGCCGCTATTCCAGAAACTTATTTTACAGTTTGGGCAAATTTATTTCAGATTGGTCATTTAAAAAAGAATGAAACAGTGCTTATTCATGGTGGAGCAAGTGGAATTGGCTCAACAGCAATTAGTCTATGCCATGCGATGGGTATTCAATCTTATTCTACAGTTGGACATGACGATAAAGTCGAAAAACTGGCCTCCATGTCAAATGTTATCAATTACAAAACCCAAGATTTTGAAAAGGAAGTTTTAGCATTAACTGATGGAAAAGGGGTTGATGTCATTCTCGATATCATTGGAGCAGCCTATTTCAATCAGAACTTGCGATTGTTAAAACGTGATGGTCGATTGGTCATTATTGGCTTTATGGGCGGTCGAAAAGTAGATGGTTTTGATATTCAAGAGTTAATGTTGAAACGAGCTGTCGTGACAGGATCGACCATGCGAGCCAGAACAAATGATGAAAAAGCAAAAATTACTCGAGAGCTTGAGCAATTTGTTTGGCCATTAATCGAAGCAGGGCAATGTAAACCAATTATTTATAAAACATTTGCTTTTGAAGACGTTGCTCATGCACATCAGTGCCTTGAGAGCAGCCAGCATATTGGTAAAGTGGTATTAGAACTTAAATCTTAGTTTATGCCTAATTATGTTCATTCCATGCCTGTTTATATTCAAAACTTGAGCATGGCGAAGCCTTTAAGCAGTATGTGTTTATTAAACAAAACATATGATGAGGAATCTCAAAATGACTACAAATTTAGATGATCGTAATCCAACTCCAGATCTTGCTGAAGATAATGCTTTTTTTCCATCTCCATATTCACTCAGTCAATATACTTCAGCCAAAACAGATTATGACGGCACAACTTATCCTACCCCATATAAAGGCGATAAAAAAATCTTAATGATTGCAACGGATGAACGTTATATCTTGATGCAAAATGAGAAATTCTTTTCAACAGGAAATCATCCTGTAGAAATGTTATTGCCAATGTTTCATCTAGATAACGCAGGTTTTGAATTTGATATTGCTACACTTTCTGGAAATCCTGTAAAACTAGAAATGTGGGCAATGCCAAATGAAGAGCAAGTTGTTTTGGATACTTATAAAAAGTATGAAAAGCAATTAAAAGCACCGCTTAAACTTGCTGATATTTTAGAAAATGCATTAAGTGTTGATTCGCCATATGCAGGCGTATTTATCCCCGGAGGTCATGGTGTACTGGCAAAAATACCACATAGCACAGAAGTAAAAGCGTTATTAAAGTGGGCAATGGATCATGATAAATATGTGATTACTTTGTGTCATGGTCCTGCATCTTTACTCGCCGCTGCTCTAGGTGAAGCACCAGAGGATTTTATCTTCAAAGATTATCAGGTTTGTGTATTCCCTGATGCTTTAGATAAAGGGGCAAACATTGATATTGGTTATATGCCAGGACAGCTTCCTTGGTTAGTTGGTGAAAACCTTGAAAAGTTAGGCGTCGAGATTTTGAATAAAGGGATTACAGGTCAGGTACATAAAGATCGAAAGCTTTTAACGGGAGATAGTCCGCTAGCGTCCAATAATTTAGGTAAGCTTGCTGCAACAACGTTATTGGCTGATCCAAATCTTTAATGAATACTACATAGTAAAAAGCTCAACTTAGTGTTGGGCTTTTACTATTTTAGAGATTAACAAAAATTTAGATTTCCGTAACAGTTTGGAGCAAAATTTTGCCCATTTAATTGTAGGTCTACTAAATTCATTTGTAATGGTGGGGCTGTAGATAAATCAACATTCCCTAAGTTTACATCGAGGCCAGTACCAGTCAACACACCTAATAAATCATTAGTAGTTGCTGGATTTTGTTGTAAATAAGTTGATGCCCTAGCTGCAAACTGTCCTAAAAGAGGTTCAATGCTTAGTCTATTTGTTGGCTCAACTCTACCAATATTTACAGGATCTTGAAATGCAAGCCACCATCCAGGTTGAGTAATATTATCTGCAGCTGAACCAGGCCAAAGAATATTGATTGCTTGTAAGCTCAATGACGCAGCAGAGTTAATTTCTAATCTATGAATAAAACCAAGTGACTCTTGAAGGTTTACAGTAGCTGTAGCGCCACCAACTGTACCAGTCATACTAATATTGGAAAATTCCCGACCATTCGGAGCAATAATACATGTAGGTAGAATGGTGGTATTTTCACAGCTTGTAATATAAGCATTTACTGGGTTACCTGCTGTATAAACACCTGTTGTCGTCCCATTTGAGTTTGAGGTCGTTCTACCTCCTGAGGGATAATTACTTCCTGAGCCTAAATAAATAGTAGGTATATCTACAGAGGCAGATAAACTGACAGCTTTTTGTCTATTTCCTACAACAACAATTTGCTGAGTTTCAAAAGGTAAATTATTCATTTCAGGTATATTAAAACCACCTCCATTGGTTCTAAAACCTGCATTTGCAAGACCCAAAGCAACTAAGTTTCCATCAATTTGATATTTTGATAGATCCATATATTGAGCAGCAGTATTCGCATAACCTTTGACTTTACTTTGTTCTTCTGCTGTTGTTCCAATTCCAGATTGAACTTTCATATATCCTGAAAATGAATTTATTCCATTTGCTTGAGCAGAGTTCTGTGTTCCTAGTGTTAATAAACCTAATACTTTTTCTGCACTTAGTCTTAACCCAACAACTTCCCGAGTAGATGAAGTATTTGGGTTTCTTATTGCAAATTCAATGAAAGGGTTTGTTATTTTTGCACTAGAACTCGCACGCTCAGTACTTGTTTCCGCTACACCACTTAAGCTCAAATAATCAATGTCAATATCACAACCAATACCATTAACGCCCCCACAACCTAGTTGCAATCTTCTAATATTTGCATTTAAGTCAATATCAGCTTCCATACCTAGTTTATAAAAACCAATATTTTGATTACCATTTAATCTTTTTGCTTCTAAATTATTAGAGTCATTTGGCGAAATATAAGAAAGAGTTAATAACGATTGACCAGTAACATTTGATAATTGTGCGTCATCCATGATTTGTAATGAGTTAGCTTGGACTAATGTTGAATTTAATAAAAGTAAAAAAAAAGCTGATTTCGAAGGAATCCTTGGTAAATACATTATAATTTCCCTATATTGCTATCCATTAGCTAAAAATTTAATTATTTGACGTGATGTTATTTATCTAAAATAGACTAATTATTATACATGTCAACAAAAATATACCATTTGATACATTTCGGATTAATGGGGGAAATAATTTTTCGAATGAAATAAAAAAAGCATGTTTGTAGAGATGTAGAACTATTAAGTTAATAATATTAAAAAGATTATTACTCTAAATACAGTGGGCCATTTTCACTATATAAAAAGGCCAGTTCATTTTAACTGACCTTTTTTAATAATAAATTTATGGTAGGTATTAGAAAAAACCTGCTGGTTTAGTTGAATAACTTACTAAAAGATTTTTAGTTTGTTGATAATGATCTAACATCATACGATGGTTTTCACGACCAATACCTGACTTTTTGTATCCACCAAAAGCTGCATGTGCTGGATAAATGTGATAGCAGTTAGTCCAAACACGACCAGCTTCAATTGCACGGCCTGCACGATATGAAATATGTGCTGAACGTGACCAGACACCTGCACCTAAACCATAAATGGTTTCATTTGCGATTTTGATCGCTTCGTCAAAGTCTTTAAATGTTGTTACTGAAAGTACTGGTCCGAAAATTTCCTCTTGGAAAATTTGCATGCTGTTGTGGCCTTTAAAGACAGTTGGTTCAATATAAAAACCTTCACCTACTTCTTGACGAGCACTACCACCCGTGAGAACTTCTGCACCTTCTTCACGACCAGTGCTGATACAACGCAAGATTTTCTCTTGTTGCTCTAAAGATGCTTGAGCACCAATCATAGTTTCAGTATCTAAAGGATGGCCTAATTTAATACGTTTAACACGTTCGATGGCTTTTTCTAAAAACTTATCTGCGATACTTTCTTGAACAAGTGCACGAGAAGGACAAGTACATACTTCACCTTGGTTTAAGGCAAACATTGCAAAACCTTCAAGTGCTTTATCAAGATAGTCATCGTCTTGATCCATCACATCTTCAAAGAATAAGTTTGGAGACTTACCACCAAGCTCTAATGTAACAGGGATAATATTTTCAGTTGCATACTGCATAATTAATTGGCCAACTTGTGTTGAACCAGTAAAGGCAATTTTTGCAATACGTGGGTTTGTTGCTAGTGGGCGGCCAACTTCTGCACCAAAACCATTGACTACGTTAAGTACACCAGCAGGTAGAATGTCTTGGATCAGTTCAAGTACTAATAAAATACCAACAGGAGTTTGTTCAGCAGGTTTTAATACCACACAGTTGCCTGCTGCTAGTGCAGGTGCAAGTTTCCATGCCGCCATGAGGATAGGGAAGTTCCAAGGAATGATTTGCCCCACCACACCTAAAGGCTCATGGAAATGGTATGCAATTGTATCTTCATCAATTTCAGAGATTCCGCCTTCTTGTGCACGAATACATCCTGCAAAATAACGGAAGTGATCGATTGCCAGTGGAATATCAGCTGCCAAAGTTTCACGAACTGGTTTACCGTTGTCCCAAGTTTCTGCGACAGCAAGAAATTCCAAGTTTTGTTCCATACGATCAGCAATTTTTAATAAAATATTTGAACGTGTAGTTGGAGAGCTTTTATTCCATTCAGCTTTCGCTTTATGTGCCGCATCGAGAGCAAGTTCAATGTCTTCAACTGAAGAACGCGGGATTTTTGTAAACACTTTGCCATCGACAGGTGAAACATTATCGAAGTATTCTCCTCTTACAGGAGCTACCCATTGACCGCCAATAAAGTTTTCATATTGAGCTTTAAACTGGACTTTAGAGCCAGCTTGATTAGGATCGATGTAACGCATATTAGATTCCTTTGCTTATAATTGATCTTAAATATCTACAGCTTTGGTATAAGGTACTTTTGTACGCTATTTCATTAGGATATAAATGAGAAGGTTGGAGAAAGGTTGGAAATCAGGGTCATGAGTGAGGGATACACAAATGTTTACAAAACAAGACCTGCTACAACAACGTAAGTCAGTAGATCAGCTAAAACGACAAAATAGTTTATCGCCGCAAAATGCTGAAAAACTTGGACAAAGTATTGCTAGCTCATGGCAGAGATCAGCTTCGTCTGCTATTCCTAAAGAGCGTTTAGCCGCACCTTTGTTGAGCCAAAATAGTAAAAATAAAACCAGTTTAGATATGGCTTTAGAAAGTTGCTCAAATGAACTGAGCCATATTGCTGATCAATCTTCAATGGTGATTGCGGTTGGTGATGTTGGTAGTACGATTATTTGGACAGCTTCGAGTTCACAAATGCAAAGCGCAGCTGAAAAAGTTCATTTCATTGCTGGCGGACAATGGGCTGAAGATGTTGTAGGGACAAATGCATTGGCATTGTCACTGAAAACACAACAATCTAGCTGTGTATTTTCCAATGAGCATTATATGGAATCTGTGCATGATTGGGTATGTTATGCAGCGCCAATCATTGATCCATATTCCAAACAAGTGCTTGGTGTGGTTGATTTATCTACGACTTGGAAAAAGCATAACACTTTGGGCATGTTAGCCGCTGAGCGTTGTGCATCAATTATTCAAACGGCTTTGATTGAGCAACAACGTCAACGTTTATATATTCGTGCGTTTGCTACGCCACAAATTATTTTTAATCAAAAATCGTTAGTTTTAACCCCACGTCAAGTCGAGATTTTGGTCATCCTTGCATTATGTCCAAATGGATTGAATCTTGAGAATCTTCATCAAGCTTTATATGGCGAACGCAAGGTGAGTATTGGTACTTTAAAAGCTGAAATGTCGCAATTAAGAGATATTTTAGGGGGAATGTTAGGTTCTCGACCATATCGATTATTGGCAGATGTTGAAGCAGATTTTTTATCGGCAGAACAAGCACTGGACTCAGGCTATGTGGCATCAGCTTTGCAATTGTATAAAGGTGTTTTCCTTTCAAAAACTGAAAGCCCATTTTTATGCGCATGGCGAGATTGTTTGGAGTCTCGTTTAAGTGATGCAATTTTTAAGACCAAAGAAACTGATCTTTTACTGAAGCATGTTGCACATTTCCCAGAAGCAATTGATGCTGTAGAACGTTTGATGGAACTATTGCCAGAAGATCATCCAGCCCATTTATCTCTGAATAAATTTAAAGATATTTACTAGAATCAGTTCGTGAAAATTTGATATGTAAAAGCTGATTACTTGAAATGAAATCTGAAATCTGATGAAGTTGATTAGTTACTAAATTTTGAAAAAACAATTCTTAAGATCATAATTTTTATAAATAAAAAAAGTGGGAATATAACCTTTTTAATATTCCCACAAAAAAGTAAGCCAATTTCTCGGAGTTTTGGCTTACTTTTGAGAGGAACTGTTATAACGCAGCTTTGAAAATTTCTACCACTTGAGCATGTGTTGCTTTACGAGGGTTAGTCAACATACATGCATCTTTCTGAGCATTTTCAGACATGATTGCAAGATCTTCAGTCTTAACACCTAACTCGGTTAAACCAGATGGAATTCCAATTGATGAAGATAATTCACGGATAGCATCAATCGCGGCAAAAGCAGCTTCAGTTTCAGTGAAACCTTCAACATTAACACCCATTAACTCAGCAATTTTAGCGTAACGATCTTGGCAAGCGATTAAGTTAAATTCACATACATGAGGTAATAGAACGGCATTACATACACCATGTGGAAGATTGTAGAAGCCACCTAATTGATGTGCCATCGCATGAACATAACCCAATGACGCATTGTTGAATGCCATACCAGCAAGATATTGTGCATAGCTCATTGCATCACGAGCTTCGATATTCTCACCATTGGCGACAGCAGGACGTAACCATTGACTGATCATCGTAATTGCTTTTTCAGCGCATGCATCGGTAATTGGGTTTGCGGCTGTTGATACATAAGCTTCAACAGCATGTGTCAATGCATCCATACCTGTTGCAGCGGTTAAACCAGCTGGTTTTGCAACCATAAGCTTTGGATCATCGATGGCGATCAAAGGCGTACAACGCCAATCTACAATTGCCATTTTTACGTGAGTATCAGTATTGGTAATAATACAGAAACGCGTCATTTCTGATGCAGTTCCAGCAGTTGTGTTTACAGCAATCAGTGGGGTCATCGGAACAGTACTTTTGTCGATACCTTCATAGTCACGAATATGTCCGCCGCCAGCAGTTACAAGACCAATCCCTTTCGCACAATCGTGTGATGAACCGCCACCTAATGAAACGATAAAATCACATCCATTGTCGTTATAGGCTTTAACACCGTTATGAACATTAATATCAGTTGGGTTGGGTTCAGCACCTGGGAAAACATGGCTATCTACACCAGCATCTTTTAAATATGCTGAAATCGTATCTGCTACGCCAAATTTGAATAGACCTTCGTCTGTGACGATCAGTGCTTTCTTTGCACCAAGATTTTGCGCTTTTATGCCAATTTCTTTAGCACAGCCGGGGCCAAAAAGTGAAACGCAAGGGATATAAAAACCGTTTGTTTGATCTGCAATATTTTTAAAAGCCATGGAGTGATTCCTTCTTCCATATTCCATAATTTGTTATACAGGTGGTCTAGCACCTTGGACTTAGTATGGAGTGCTTTAAAAAATTTCCTACCTACCAAAAACCTACCAAAGAAATTTTGTTTTTAATCATAAGGATATGGGTGCCTTAGCACCCATAATTAAACATTTTTCTGAGATTAGAACCGCTTTGTATAGTTCACAAATAGACGGTCTTCACCAAAATCATTACCATGCTCTACATTGTAATCAATACGAATATATTGTAGTGCTAAACCTTTAAGAAAGGGTTGTTGAAAAGCATAATTTAAAATAATGTTAGATTCACTTTCATTATTTTCTTTACCATCGGCTGTTTTGAAGCTATCTCCATATACATATTTGACTGCTGCATTAAAGCCCGGAATATAATCTTTAAAATTATATCCATAGATAAAATGATATGATTTTTCATCCTTTTTAAAGAAACCAGTTGCATTCCAGTTAATAAAATAAGTTTCAGGTAAAAAACCATCTGGTAGAGGATATGCAGATTCACCAATAATTTGTTGATAACCTAATCCAAAAGTATGATTGTTTACTTTTAGTGTTTCTAATAAACCTATATTTTGTGCATCAATATTGAAGTTATTGCCATCTTCTTTCGCATTAAAATATTTAAATTTTGAGCCAAGAGTAAAATTTTCTGTATTAAAACTATGATCTAAACCAAGATAATGTTTATTATACAAATCTTGCATATTGCCAAAATAGTATTCAGCTTTTAAAGAAGGCATAACCTGATAGCGTAAATCAATGTAGTTTAAACCATCTGAATATTCAGTTTTTCCATTTGAGGTAAAAGAGAATTTCTGAAAATCTTCAGCATTCCGTGGTGAAACTTTTTCTACACGACCAATTTCTGCATAGAGTTGATCAGTAAGCTGAGATTTTAAGTTCGTTCCCCAGTAGGAAGTAAGCAACTGACGACTTGCATCTACAGCCGTAACAGGTAGATCTAGCCAAAGTTCACCCACACTTAATAACGTTTTATCATAACCAAGTTTTAATGTTGCTCCATGCTTTAAATAATCTGGTGCTTGAGACTGAGTTTCTCTATCGAAGGGAAGGACGGTATCTGCGACATGCTTATCCGAACTTAGACGCACCGCATATTGAACGGATGCATCCACACCGATCTTTAACGGCTTATCAGTAATAGTAAGCGGAGTGTCTACCATTCTTGAATTATAAAATAATGATGCTGCTTGAGACCAACTCCCTGTATCTTTTAAATTTTCATTTTCAAAATTACGGTTGATATAGGCATTTTTTAAGGTAAATTTCCATTCGTCTTTAGCTGTATCATCTGCAAATGCAGACATACTTGTGCAGCTCACCATCAGGGAAAATGTGGCTATAGCAATACGATTTAATTTAAAGATAGGCATTCTTTCATCATCCATTTAAAAGTTAAGTTGCGCCAATCCTAGGCGCAACAAGTTTTACTGTTGGCTAAGTGAAGTTTGAGGTTGAAGGCTGTTCTTTGTTGATTCAGTCGCGTTGACAGAAGCTTTAAGATTCACTAAGAAGATTGCTAATGCAGCAATTACACCGGGAATCGCAATTGCTAAGAAGTTCATTTGATGTGGTAATTCAAAGGTAAGTAATGCACCTGTTAAGACTGGCCCAATAATTGCGCCGATACGACCAATTCCTGATGCCCAGCCCATACCTGTTGAACGGACAGTGGTTGGATAAAACTGTGCGACGAAAGTATAAAGTAAGATTTGAGAACCAATCGTTGCTGCGCCAGCGAGTGCAATTAAGCTGTAGAGAATGAATTGAGGGCTGTTGAAACCTAATAAAATCAATGAAGCTGCACCGATGATAAACATAGCGGTAATCACAGGTTTCAAATGGAATTTATCTGCCAAAGCGCCACCGCCAATCGCACCAACCATTCCACCGATATTTAAGGCAAATAAGAACAGCATACTTGCACCTAGCGAATAACCCGCTTGCAGCATTAATTTTGGTAACCAGCTACCCAGCGCATAAACCATAAGCAGACACATAAAAAATGCGATCCAAAACATAAATGTGCTGAATGCTCGACCTTGTTGAAATAACGCACGTACAGGTGCATCTGTGTGAATATTTTCATTAAATACAAGTTGAGTTTCTTGGTTGATTTCAGCATTGGGCGCAAGTTTCGAGACGATCTGCTTTGCTTGATCGTTATGTTCCGACTTGATTAGAAATGCTAATGATTCAGGTAGGAATTTCCAGATAACAGGCAAGAGCAGTAATGGAATACCTGCAAGAATAAACATGATCTGCCAACCCATGTCTTTAACTAACCAAGCACCCAATAATGCTGAAGTCATACCACCGATTGCATATCCACTAAACATAATTGCAACTAAGGTGCTACGAATCTTTTTTGGTGCGTATTCAGTCATGAGTGCGACGACATTTGGCATAACACCGCCAATGCCTAGACCTGCTAGAAAACGCAAAATAGCGAATTCGACAGGATTATCAGCAAATGCACCAATAAATGTGAAGCCACTGAATAATGCAACACAAATCATAATAGTTTTCTTTCGGCCTAAACGATCTGAAATCGTGCCGAAAATCATTGCACCAAACATCATTCCAAACAGCGCGGCGCTTGCTAATAAGCCTGCTTGCACAGCAGTTAAAGACCATTGCTGCATTAATAATGGCAGAGCAACACCATAAATAACTAAATCATAACCATCGAAGATAATAATTAATAAACACCATATTAAAACCTTCCAATGGAATGGGTTAAATTTAGCATTATCAATAATCTCATTAATATTGACATTTGACATATTCATCCTTCACCTCCAATTTGTGAAGTATCTGTTATTTTGTAATTAAATTATTTTGTTATGTGCGCCGAGTCAAAAACTTAATTGATATATCTTTATGTCATTAAAGTATTAATATTTATTCTATTTAAATTAAAAACGACAAAAAGCAGAGTATTTAAACCCTGCTTTTATATCAAATGGTATATTAAATAAATTTATCTATTAACTGATTAAAATCATCTGGCAGTTCAATATTTGAAATATGCGATGCATTAATTTCTGCTAATAGTGCATTTGGAATTTGCTGTTGCATAAACTCTCCGTCAGCTACGGTTGTTACAGGATCTTGAGTCCCTGCAATAATTAGCATAGGAATAGAGATTTTTTTTAGTTCTGTGCGAACATCCGCTTTAGCCAAAGCCTCACAACAATTTGCATAACCTGACGCGCTGCCAGCACTTAAGTCGTTACATAGGTTACTTACGATTACTGAGTGACTTTGGATAAAGGGATCGGTAAACCATCTTGAGGCTGCTGTGGCCGCAATAGGTTGTAAACCTTGTTCACGAACAAGCTGTGCTCGATCAAGCCATGCTTGTTCCTGACCAATTTTAGCAGCGGTATTGGCAACGATTACATGGCTAAACCGTGTTGGATAATGAATCGCCAGCCATTGTCCTGTGATTCCACCCATTGAAATACCACAAAAGGCTGCTTTAGAAATATTCAGATGATCTAACAAAGCAATCACATCTTTTCCAAGCTGCTCTAATGTGTAAGATTCTTGTGGTGCTGTAGAAGAACCATGGCCTCGTGTGTCATAGCAGATTACAAAAAAGCGTTCTTTAAAATAATTAAACTGCTTTTGCCACATCCCATAATTTGTGCCCAACGAGTTTGAAAATACAAGTGCAGGGGAGTTTGGATCACCAAAAGTTTGATAATTGATTTGAGCATCTTGAGATTGAAAAATAGGCATAAAATGCTCCTTAAACTTGTTCAACACGTTGAATAATGAGCGCAATGCCTTGCCCTACACCAATACACATCGAACACAATGCGTACTGTCCTTGAATCTGCTCAAGCTGGTTCAATGCGGTGGTGACTAAGCGTGCGCCTGACGCTCCCAAAGGATGACCTAAAGCAATCGCACCACCATTTGGATTGATTCGTGCATCATCATCCGCTAAACCTAAATCACGAGTTACCGCTAATGCCTGAGCTGCAAAGGCTTCGTTTAACTCAATCACATCCATCTGCTCTAGTGTCAGATTGGTCTGTTGCAGTAATTTCTTAATTGCAGGTGCAGGCGCAAATCCCATAATGCGTGGTTCAATACCCACCGTAGTTGCGGCAATAATTTTGGCGCGTGGTTTCAGTTGATATTTAGCAACCGCTTCATCTGAGGCGATCAAGAGTGCTGCTGCACCATCATTAATCCCTGATGCATTACCTGCTGTAACGGTTCCGTCTGCTTTCACCACACCTTTGAGTTTAGTTAAAGCTTCAATCGTGGTTGATGCGCGTGGGTGTTCATCGGTATCTACCACAATCGCATCGCCCTTACGCTGAGGAATAGTGACGGGCACGATCTCTTGTTTAAAAAAGCCTTTGGCTTGCGCTGCTGCAGTACGTTGTTGGCTCACCAAGGCAAACTGGTCTTGATCGGCACGATTGACATTGAATTGTTCTGCCACGTTTTCAGCCGTTTGTGGCATGGTGTCTACACCATACATTTCTTTCAGTTTTGGATTGATAAAACGCCATCCCATGGTGGTGTCTTCAATCTTTTGACTACGTCCAAATGAGCTCTCTGATTTACCCATCACGTATGGGGCACGGCTCATGCTTTCCACACCACCAGCAATGATCAGGTTTGCTTCATTGGCTTTGATCGCACGCGCAGCCATGGCAATCGCATCCAGTGATGAACCACATAAACGGTTCACTGTAGTAGCAGGCACTTGATAAGGTAAACCTGCGAGTAGAGCTGACATCCGTCCCACATTACGGTTGTCTTCACCCGCCTGATTGGCACAGCCGTAAATCACGTCATCTACTTGTTGCCAATCCACCGTTGGATTTCGTTGTATTAGGGCTTGGATTGGTATCGCACCAAGGTCATCTGCACGGACTGGTGCAAGACCACCTGCATAACGTCCGAATGGGGTGCGAATCGCATCAATGATATAAGCGTTTTTCATGTGTTTTTCCCTTTAATCTTCCCTTAATCCCTCCTTTAAAAAGGAGGGAGACCTCGCTCTATTGTTTTGGTGAGGTATCCCTTAACAAAGTGGGATGTAAGGAGATTTCAATCCTTAAATTTGAGTCGCATCAATCAATTGAGCACCTGTCAAAGCTTGCAATTCCTCAAAGCTCAGACCATCCACTTTTTCAATTACCTTTAAACCGTCTGTGGTCACATCAATTACACACAGATCGGTATAAATACGATCAACACATTTCAATCCTGTTGCTGGGTAAGTGAGTTCTTCAACAATCTTGGGTTCACCTTGTTTGGTAACATGATCAGTCGTGATAAAAACTTTCTTTGCACCAACGGCTAAATCCATTGCACCACCTACAGCAGGAATGGCATCGGCTGCACCTGTATGCCAATTGGCAAGATCACCGTTGGCTGCAACTTGGAATGCACCGAGTACTGCAATATCCAAATGTCCACCGCGCATCATGGCAAACGAATCACCATGATGGAAAAAGCATCCACCTGTCAGCATAGTGACGTATTCTTTACCTGCATTAATCAGTTCAGGATCTTCTTCACCTTTGGCTGGCGGGGGGCCAAAGGCCAACAAACCATTTTCAGAATGCAGAAACACATCTTTATCGGCAGGTAAGTATTTTGAAATCTTGGTCGGTAAACCAATGCCTAAATTGACATAAGCCCCATCTGGAATATCTTGTGCAACACGTTCAGCAATCTGATCACGGTTGAGTTTTTGATAGCTCATGTTGTTCTCCTTATGCTGATACAGGTGAAGTTGCTTCAACGGCAACTACATGTTGGACAAAGATGCCTGGGGTAATGATGTGCTCAGGATCAAGCTGACCGAGTTCTACCACTTCAGAGACTTGAGCAATGGTGACATCAGCAGCCATCGCCATAATTGGGCCGAAGTTACGTGCAGATTTATTGAAAACCAGATTGCCCCAACGATCGCCTTGATAAGCTTTGATCAAAGCAAAGTCGGCTTTAATTGGATATTCCAGTACATAGTCTTTGCCATCGATATGACGGGTTTCTTTACCTTCCGCCAATAACGTACCAAAACCCGTTGGGGTGAATACGGCACCTAAACCCATACCAGCAGCTTGGATACGGCAAGCGAGATTGCCTTGTGGGACAAGTTCTAATTCAATCTTGCCTGCACGGTACAGTTCATCAAATACCCATGAATCCGACTGGCGTGGGAAAGAACAAATAATTTTACGAACAGCACCTGCTTTTAGCAGTTTGGCAAGGCCATAGTCGCCATTACCAGCATTGTTATTGACAATCACAAGGTCTTTTATGCCCAGTTCAATCAGACCATCGATAAGTTCAGCGGGTTGTCCTGCTGTTCCAAAACCTCCTATCATGATGGTTGAGCCATCTTGGATTTGGGAGAGTGCTTCAACGAGTGAAGTTTGGGATTTATCAATCATAATAATTCCATCCTAAAAAATTTGGTCTACTCATCCTGTTTGGGATGAGGACGGCTGAGCAGGAGAGGTTATTTTTTCTGGTTTATTCAGGAGAAGTTGGGCAATTACACCGATGCAAATTCCCCAGAAAACCGAACTCAGTCCGAGAAAATGCATACCTGAAACCGTTGCTAAAAAAGTAATTAATGCAGCGTCGCGCTGTTGGTCATCTTTCATGGCGATCATGACATTTGTACCAATTGCACCAAGCAATGCAAGGCCAGCCAAAGCCGCGATCAGTTCTTTAGGAAGCAAACTAAATAACATGACAATACTGCCTGCAAATAAGCCACCTAAAATATAAAAAATACCGTTAGCGACACCTGCGATATAGCGTTTTTCTTTTAGTTCATGGGCATCTTTGCCCATACATAAAGCAGCGGTAATTGCTGCTAAAACAATTGTGATGCCACCCATACAAGCGACTGCGAGTGAGGCAATACTTGATGCTGTGATAATTGGTTTAGCAGGGGTGTCATAACCACTTAATTTCATAATGGCCATACCCGGTAAAAATTGCCCTGTAAGACTCACAATGATTAAAGGTAAAGCCAAGTTAAATGTAGAGTGCCAAGTCCATTCAGGCAGAATGAGCTGTGGAGCAGCAAAACTAAAATGCATTGCTACGGGATTCATTTTTCCCAAAAATAAACTGAGTGAAACACCACATAACAATACCCAAAGCATGGTGTAACGCGGCGAGTATCGTTTTGCTAATAAATAGCAAATCAACATACTAAATACGATCAAAGGCATGGTATCTGTCGCAACAAATAATCCTAAACCAAACTGAAATAGGATACCTGCCATCATGCCAGCTGCGATTCCTTGAGGAATCCACTTTAATAATTTATCGAAATAGCCTGTTGCACCAACGATGAAAATCACGATTGCGGAGGTTATATAAGCCGCAACAACTTCATTCAAAGTAATGTGAGGAAATAACGCGACAAGTAGAGCAGTCCCCGGAGCCGACCATGCTGTAATAACTGGCGTTCTATATCGAATTGAAAGATAGATTCCAGCAACAGCAGCACCTATTGAAATTCCCCAAATCCATGAAATCATCATAGAAGTCGAGACATTGGCTTTCTGCGCAGCCTGAAAAAAAATGATTAATGGACCAGAATATGAAATCAAAACTGCTAGAAATCCAGCAACTGTTGCCGATATTGACCAATCATCTTTCAGTGTTTTTAACAGGGTCATCATATTGCCTCCGTGCTAGATACCTTGTCTTCATATTTTGGAGATCAACCTTGATCTCCACCGCCTACAGCAATCACACTGCCAGTCATATATGACGACTCATCCGATGCAAGAAATACAATTGCATTGACTTGTTCATCAATCGTGCCATAACGCCCCATCAAACTTCTGTCCTTAGTTTGGTCTACGACTTGCTGCATCCAGTGTTTTTCATCATCAGTTAAAGGATTGGCATTTCGAGGAACTTTTCTTGGCGGTGCATCTGTACCACCTGTCGCAATTGCATTAACGCGAATCCCATCTTTAGCATGTTCAAAGGCGAGGGAAGCTGTAAGAGCATTCACACCGCCTTTTGCGGCAGAATAAGGAATTCGATTGATACCACGCGTCGCAATAGAAGAAACATTAACGATGACACCGCTTTTTTGTTTCAACATTTCAGGTAAAACAGCACGACAACACCATAAAGTGGGGAACAATGATCGATTGATTTCTTTAATGATTTCATCCTGACTAAAGGCATCATAGGGTTTCATCCAAATTGCGCCACCGACATTGTTAATCAGCACATCGACACGACCAAAATGTTCAATCGCGGCATTTACAACTGTTTGTGCACCTGCATAACTTTCCAAGTCTGTT
This sequence comes from Acinetobacter venetianus RAG-1 = CIP 110063, assembly GCF_000368585.1. Lineage (GTDB taxonomy): Bacteria > Pseudomonadota > Gammaproteobacteria > Pseudomonadales > Moraxellaceae > Acinetobacter > Acinetobacter venetianus. Next base: position 898,406 of record NZ_KB849558.1, on the reverse strand, counting down.
TTAACTGTGAGTGCTGTACCACCTGCATGAATAATTTCATTGGCAACCTCATCGACCAACTCAGAACGATCAGCTAAGATCACCTGCCCATTTTCAACGGCAACTCGAAGTGCAACACCACGACCAATCCCTTGCGCTGCACCTGTAACTATGACGATTTTGTCTTTGAATCTATCGTGAAAAATCATGCTCATCTCCAATTCAATTAATTCGCTGAGAATTTTTCAAATAGGAAATTGGCAGGTTTAATACATTCGTTATCTAACCAACCGCGAACAGCTTCAACCATTGGTACTGGGCCGCATAAGTAAATATCGACATCACCATTATTCAACCAGTCATTTTCAATATGGCCTGTCACATAACCTTTACGTTCATGTTGGCTATCTGGGTTTGCAACGACAGTCCGATATTCAAACCAAGAATACTTATTTTGCAATTCGTCTAACTTTTCAATTGCCACCAAATCAAAATCATTGGTTACACCAAAAACCAGACGAATAGGGTATTCAGAAGCTTTTTCTTCAAGGATTTGTAACATCGACATAAATGGCGCAATACCTGTACCACCAGCAAGCATTAAGACTGGACGGGTCACATTACGTAGATAAAAACTACCAAATGGACCAGTAAAACTCATCTTGTCACCTGCTTTCGCATTTTTACTAAGGAACTCGCTCATCTGTCCATTTGGAACATTACGAACGACGAAGCCTGTTAAGCGATTTCCAGGTTTAGAACTAAAAGAATAAGAGCGGGTTTCCGTCGTATTAGGAATACCTACATTGACATACTGGCCTGCCAAAAAGTGAATATCTGGCTGGCCTTCATCAAGTTGAATATCGAAGGTAATCGTTGAGTCCGAAAGGTTTTCTACGCGTGATAGCGTACCTTGGAAGCTATGAATTTCTGTTTTACATACATCAGAAGACGCTTGAATTTGAAATACTGCATCTGAGGTTGGGCGACACTGGCAGGCGAGAATATAGCCTTGCTCAGCTTCTTCAGGAGTTAAAGCATCTTCAATATAAGTTTCTTCTGGCATGTTATAGCTACCAGATTCACAGAATGCTCGGCATGTACCACATGCACCATCTCGGCAATCCAAAGGAATATTAATCTTCTGGCGGTAAGCGGCATCTGATAAAGTTTCATCTTGCGCGACTGTAATAAATCGTGTTACGCCATCTTCAAATTGAAGTGCTACATTATGGTTAGACATGGCAATCATCCTATTTAAAAATTTTGATCTGGCTAACCCAACCAAAAGTCCTTTTGGCTGGGTGGCTGGTTAGAGATGATAAATATCAATTACTTGGTTGATATAATCGTTCTTTAACACCACATATTTGCTCAGGATTTTTGGTTGCTCTTTTGAGAAATCAATGACATAACGAGACATCCCAAAATAGCTATAGTTGGTTTTGTAGCGGAAACTGAAAGTGTTCCAATTAAAGCGTACAGTGACCTTTTCACCGTCCTGTTCCACAACCTCGATATTTGCGATGTTGTGGCTCGTCCGTGTATCAGGCATGGTTGCTGATGAACGTTCGGTTTTGATACGAAATACTCGATCTTCCAAGCCTTGACGATCAGGGTAATAAATTAAAGAAATTTCAGACTGAGGATCTTCTGTCAGTTTGTCATCGTCATCCCAAGCTGGCATCCAAAAAGAAGCCTCTGGCGCATAACAATTTAACCAATCATCCCATTGCTCATCATCTAGGAAACGCGCCTCGCGATAGAGAAATTGAGCAATATTTTCCAAAGTCGCTTTTTCTGTCATGTTATTCATACTGTTTCTTCCTAATCCTGATTGGCTGCCAATTGTTTTTCGGTAGCAATCGCTTGTTTCATAGAGGTCAACCAGTATTGATGCTGAGCAAGATACAAACCTTCATCCTCAGTTTTCACACCACTTAATTTCGGTTTTAAACCAATTTCATTTGCAGCATCATCAGGACCATGAATCCAGTGCTTAGCACCACGACACATATCGTTCCATTCCAGTTCAAGACCAGCATAACCTGCTTGGCAAGCACGAAATTCTTCTAAGTCGTCTGGGGTTGCCATACCAGAGGCATTGAAGAAATCTTCATATTGACGAATACGACGAGCACGTGCTTCAGCAGATTCGCCAACAGGCGCGATGCAGTAAATCGTGACTTCAGTTCTATTAACACCTAGAGGACGTAATACTCGAATTTGAGAACCAAATTGATCCATCAAATATACGTTTGGATATAAGCAAAGGTTACGTGAGCGCTCGATCATCCATTTAGACATCGCCGCACCGAATTTTTCGGTATATTCTTCTGATTTCGGGAAGTTTGGACGATCTTCAGGATTTGCCCATTGTGTCCAAAGCAGCATGTGACCATGTTCGAAACCATACGAACCGCCACCTTGTTTACCCCATGATCCTGCACTCATCGCACGGATATTATCGCCAGCTTCAGCTTCTTTACGATGTTGAGTGGTCGCAGCATAATTCCAGTGAACCGCTGATACATGGTAGCCATCAGCACCATTTTCAGCTGTGAGCTTCCAATTACCTTCGTATGTATAACTTGATGAGCCACGTAGAACTTCTAAGCCTTGTTCTGATTGGCCAACGATCATGTCGATGATTTTTGTAGTTTCACCTAAGAATTCTTCCAATGAAGGTACATCTGGATTTAAGCTGCCAAATAAGAAACCTTTATAGTTTTCAAACTTTGCAACTTTCTTTAAATCGTGTGAACCATCTTGGTTAAAACAATCTGAGTATCCAGCATCACTTGGATCTTTTACTTTAAGTAACTTACCTGAATTGTTAAATGTCCAACCATGGAAAGGGCATGTGTATGTTGCTTTATTGCCACGTTTATGACGGCAAAGTTGCGCTCCACGATGTGAACATGCATTAATCATGGCATTTAATTCACCATTACGGTTACGCGCAATAATGATTGGTTGGCGACCGATATAGGTGGTGTAAAAATCATTATTTTTAGGGATTTGGCTTTCGTGTGCCAAATAGACCCAGTTACCTTCAAAGATGTATTTCATCTCTAAATCAAACAATGCTTGATCAGTAAATACAGAACGATGAAGTTTGTATTCACCTGTTTCTTCATTGTCGACCAACAACTCATCGATACGATCAAGATGGCTAGTATTAATTACAGGAATTCGTGGCATGTCCGTTCTCCGACTTTCCAAGGGTGGAAGTCCTGAGCTAACACTTTTCAGGCGCTAACTCAGTTCCAAATAGGCTGAGTTATGCGCTAGCGCGACGACGATCTACTTCAGTAGAAGGTGCTGCATCAATATCTTTCACAAGTTCGATATTGAACGTGATGTGTTTGAATGGCTTATCCAAACCATGACGTTGCATTTCAGCTTGATCAGACACATCCACAGCAGTTGCAACTAAACCATCGCGTGTAGCGAACGCGAAGTCATCCCATAAATATTGATCACCTTCGATGTTGAATTGTGTTGTCAATTTACGGAAGCCAGGTGCAGAAACGAAATAATGAACATGAGATGGGCGATTGCCATGACGACCTAATTTATTGAGTACAAATTGGGTCGTACCCTCTGGTGGGCAGCCATAACCAACAGGCATGGTTGTCAGTGCAACATATTTACCAGCAGCATCAGCTAAAATGGTACGGCGTAAGTTGAAATCAGATTGAGATTTATCAAAGAAAGAGTAGTTACCTAAACTATTGGCATGCCATACTTCAACTTTTGCGCCTTCAATGATATTGCCATCAGTATCAGTGACTTTACCTTCAATAATTAAAGTATCAATTTTGTCTGATTCAGAGCCATCATCCATACGTGCAAAACCTACTGATTCAGGTGCACCAGCAACATAGAGTGGGCCTTCAATTGTACGAGGTGTGCCACCCGTAATGCCTGCTTTAGCATCGGCTTCATCAGCACGCAAATCTAAATAATGCTCTAAACCTAAACCTGCTGCGAGTAAGCCTAATTCATTGGCTTGACCAGCATCAGTAAAATATTCAAGACCTTTCCATACTTCTGAGGGTTGGATATCCAAGTCTTCAATCGCTTGGAACAAATCACCTAATAAACGAACAACAATACTTTGAACACGTTGATCAACTTCACCAGTCGCAGTATCAACATTCATTTGTTTAACTAGCGCATCGATTTCTTGACGATTCATACTATTTCTCCTTAAGTATGCTTATAGCGTTTGTGGCGGGTAAACCAGCTCTTGGTTGCTTTATTGCCTTGCCACATTCCTTGTTTCAGCTAAATTCTGAGAACATTTCACTATGCTTCAGAGTGATTAAATTCATTTGCTCAACTGTCATCTTCACGAATAGATGAGGGATGACGATTCATCGCCATTACTTTGATATTCATGTACGGATACAGTGGTAAACCTTGCAAAATGTTGTGCAGTTCTTCGTTGCTTTCGACATCAAAAATACTGATATTTGAATACTGACCCGTGATACGCCAAATATGACGCCACTTGCCTTGACGCTGTAAATCTTGTGAATACGCCTTTTCTACAACTTTAATTTCATTAACTTGTTCAACTGGCATATCGAGTGGAATATGTACATCCATGCGAACCTGAAATAACATGTTTTTCTCCTTATGCTTTGCGTCGCAATTGCTCAATTTTGTCTTCATCAATCTCAATACCTAAGCCTGCTGCTTGAGGTACGACCAATTCAAAATTTTCATATTGCAAAGGTGTTTTTAAGATTTCTTCAGTGAGTAGCAAAGGACCAAACAACTCTGTTCCAAACGCAAGGCTTTCAAAAGTGCTAAAAGCATGGGCAGATGCGATCGTTCCGATAGGCCCTTCAAGCATCGTGCCGCCATAGAGGTCAATCCCTGCAAGTTTGGCAATTTTTGCGACTTCACACGCCTCAATCAGACCACCTGATTGTTCAACTTTTACTGCAAAAACATCAGCTGCATGTTGATGTGCTAGACGATATGCACTATCAGGACCTGTTAATGCTTCATCAGCCATGATCGCAACATCAAAACGTTGTGTTAAACGCGTCAAAACTTCGGTTTGTTCAATTGCACAAGGTTGCTCAATGAGATCAATTCCGCCATCTTGTAGTTGTTGAATACCACTAATGCATTCAAGCTCAGACCACGCACGATTTACATCGACACGAATACTAATGTCCGCACCCAATGCTTTTTTAATCGCAATGACGTGATCAACATCATGTTGAAGCGGATTTGAACCGATTTTTAACTTGAAAATATTGTGGCGTTTTAGCTCAATCATTTTCTTAGCTTCAGCAATATCTTTATCTGTATCGCCAGAAGCCAAGGTCCAAAGCACGGGTAAACGATCACGTAAACGACCACCTAAAACTTCACTTAAAGGAAGATTTAATAGCTTTGCTTGAATATCCAAGAGCGCGGTTTGAATGGCACATTTTGCAAATCGGTTACCATTGATACTTTTACGGATCAACTTAAAAGTTTGAGCAAAATTCAACGGTTGTTTGATTGAAAGTAATAATGGAGCGAAATAGGTCTCTATATTCGCCTTAACACTTTCAGGGCTTTCTTCACCATAGTTCAACCCACCAATCGTGGTGGCTTCACCCCAACCGACCACACCATTTCCAGTAGTAACTTTGACCAAAACTAATGTTTGAGTTTGCATCGTAGTCACTGAAAGCTTATGTGGACGAATCGTTGGAATATCAACTAATATGGTTTCGACAGATTTATACATTTCACACCATCACTGGTTCTTTATGTCCTTCCTATACCTTAAAAGAATGATTAAACTGTGTCTAAGACTGAATATGTATTTTGTTATACCTATTAGGTATGGAGATAAAGAATGGAACTCAGATATCTACGTTATTTTGTCGCAGTGGTGGAAGAACAGAGCTTTACCAAAGCGGCTGAAAGGCTGTTCATTGCTCAGCCACCATTGAGTAGACAAATTCAAAACCTTGAAAATGAACTCGGTGTGCAACTTTTCGAAAGAGGGAGTCGGCCACTACAAACTACGACAGCAGGGCAGTTTCTCTATCAACATGCCCTCAAACTTTTGTCTAATGCGGAAGAAGTCAAAAGTATGACCAAGCGGATTGGTCTCATTGAACGAACCTTGACGATTGGATTTGTCGGATCATTATTATTTGGTTTATTGCCTCGGATTATTTATTTATATAGACAGCAAAATCCAAATTTAAATATTCAACTCATTGAGCTAAGTACAACCGAGCAAATCCAAGCTTTAAAAGAAGGGAGGATAGATGTTGGTTTTGGTCGACTCAGAATCAGCGATCCTGCCGTAAAGCGTGTCTTATTACGAAAGGAAAGATTAGTTGTTGCTGCGCATTCTAGTCATCCAATTGCCCAACGTGTTGAAGGTGTTCATTTAGCTGATCTGGTAGATGAAAAATTATTTGTTTATCCAAATACGCCTAAACCAAATTTTTCGAGTCAACTTTTAAATATCTTTGCTGAACATAGTCTATCTCCACAAAATATTCGTGAGCTTAGAGAAATACAGCTTGCTTTAGGTTTAGTTGCAGCAGGTGAAGGGCTTTGCGTGATTCCTGCAAGTGCAGATACAATCCGTTTTCCACATTTGGTCTATATTCCTATCTTAGATAGTGGCGCTGTTAGTCCCATATTCATCACAGCTAGAGCAATGGATAATAGTGAGGATGTACAGGCAATATACGATGCTGTTTTCCAAGTTTATGATTTGGAATGTATTGAATATAAAAAAGCACCTTTTCAATGGGGGCAAGCAGAAGACTAAACCTTGAGAATCTAAACACATATCGCCAAACAATTGAGTGCTTTTGATTTGTTCGGCGATATAGCTTTCAGGCATGAATAAACTTCATAGCCAACAATTACTATAAATCATTTTATAAATATGAAGCACTTCAGTAAGCTTTTTCAAACAATCAAATTTGCAAGATATAAAATTTGAAAAACGGATTTTTAAATTAAGAGAATAACGATGCAAAGACTCAATTTTCCAATCATTGATCCGCATATTCATCAATGGGATCCTTACCACACGCCACATTCTGCTGCTTTATTAGTAAAAGCGTTTGGTCGTTCTCCGTACCTTATGGATAAGATCGTTAGGATTGTTAAACCTAAAGATTTAATAGATACATTAGGTATCACAAAGTATGCCTTAACACCTTACTTACCTCATGATTTTAAAGCAGATAATGATATTTACAAGGTTGAAAGTGTCGTTCATATCGAAGCGAGTTGGCATCATCAAAAAGGTTTTGGCGTTGTAGAGGAAACTGATTGGATCAATCAACTACCTTTTGAAGAACAAGGTATAAAATTAGGCGCAATCATCGGCACTGCTGATCCAAGACACAAAAAATTTAAAGACATATTGAAAGCCCATGTCGATGCTAGTCCAGTATTTCGGGGAATACGAAAAATGGCAGCGTGGCATTCTGATTCAGGTGTGCATCGTTGGACTGATAAAGCAGAGCTTTATCGCTCAAAAAAATTTTTAAAGGGTTTCGAAAGTTTAGCCTCGATGAACTTATCTTTTGATGCTTGGGTTTATTCACATCAAATTAAAGATGTTAGTTATTTAGCGAAACATTTTCCAGAGACTCCGATTATGCTTGATCACTTAGCAACGCCAGTTGGCATGTTTGGAAAAGTAGGGAAACGCACTGGGCGAACTGAAGTAGAAAGAAGTAAGATTTTTGAGCAATGGAAATCAGATATTTCTGAATTAGCGCAACAGAAAAATGTGCATACAAAAATTTCAGGTCTTATGATGCCTGTGTTAGGGCACTGCTTTTATCAGGCAAATAGAACAGCTTCTGTGAATGAATTAGTGCATTTATTGTCACCACTCATTCATCATGCCGTAGATTGTTTTGGAACAAATAGAATTTTATATGCTTCAAATTTTCCAATGGATAAGCCAAATGCAAAACTAGGCGATCTAATCAGCGCATATACTCAAATGCTTCAGCCTTATGGCATACAGGCACTGCAAGAAATTTTTAGAGACAATGCAAAAATCTTCTATCGTATCGATATATAACTCATCACTTCGACAAAATATAGATTATGAATAAATAATATTAGTCTATTTACAGAACTGTATTTTGTCGGAATTCTCAATAAACCTTATTATAAGATGAGCAGCTTTCATTAAATAAGTGAATATATTTCATCTGAAAAAACTAATTATATGCATATTAAAAAGTTGATTTAAAACCTATTTAAATAGTATTATTCATTACAAATGTTTTACAAAATAAAAACATACATGTAATAAAGCACGCAAAGATTTTCTAATAAAAATGTATGCATTGTTCAGAAAAGTTTAACTTTAATAAGTATTTATGTTTTCCATACATTATCTAGTAATGATAAGTTTATAAAAAAGCACGCGTTATATAATTATTTTAAATTATTTTTATGATTGAAATTTAATTGACACAAAATAAAGCTAAGTTAAAAAAATGGTCAATGACAACTTATTTCAACTGGAATGATAATCCACGCCAATTATTACTTTGTAACTTTTTATTCATATAAAACAAGATGAAAAGTTATGTGAAATAAAAGCCTAAATCTTATTAGGTCAAAACAAAAAACTGTGCATTACAATTAAGCGGAAAAAATATGGATAACGTGGCTCAGCTTGAAACTGATACAGATTTCCAAGGTCGAAAGAAAATAACGTGGGCTGTGTTTGCTGCACTGTTATTATTTCTCTTGATTGGTATTTTGTATTATTTCTTCGTATACAGATTTTACCAATCTACTGATAATGCTTATGTTCAGGCTGATGTCACTTGGGTGATGCCTAAGATCTCAGGTGAAGTTGTTGATTTAATCATTCAAGACAACCAAGTGGTAAAAAAAGGTGAAGCCTTAGCGATACTTGACCATCGTGATTATCAAGCTCGTTATGATCAAGCACAATCTGTTGTGACCTTAAAAAAAGCAGCGCTTGATGTTCAACAACAAAATGAAAGGTCTGCTAAATCAACAATTAGCGAAGCGAATAGTGGTGTTATTGCTGCACAAGCAGACTTATCTCGCTTAAAGAAAGATTATGCTCGTTACCAAGATTTACTTAAAGATGGTGTGATTACACGACAGAATTTTGACAATATTCAGTCTCAATACTTATCAGCTCAAGCACAACTAACCAAAGCTCAAGCAACTGTAAATTCTGCTGAAGCTCAGTTAGGAAGTTTGCAGGCAGGTAGAGCACAGTTATTAGCAGATATTCAAAGCGCAAATGCCACATTAGATCTTTATCGTATCGATTTAGATTCCTCTAAAGTAATCAGTCCTGTATCTGGAAAAGTAGGCAGCCTTGCAATTCAGAAAGGATCACGAGTTTCACCTCAAACACGTCTAATGGCAATCATTCCTGAGGGGAGTTTGTATGTAGAAGCGAACTTCAAAGAAACCCAGATTGAAAAAATGCATATTGGGCAGAAAGTTAAGTTAAAAATTGATGCTTATCCGAGCCTCACATACACAGGCAAGATTGAGAGTTTTTCACCAGCATCAGGTGCAACGTTTTCAATGATGCCACCTGATAATGCAACAGGAAACTTCAATAAAGTTGTCCAGCGAATCCCTGTCCGAATTGCCATAGATTCAAGTCCACATATCGATCTTATAAAACCTGGAATGTCGGTTAATGCAACCGTCGATTTAAAAACCTAATAATAAAAATTCTAGGCAGAAAATAATGGATAAGCATTTTGACGGTGAGTGGAAGTTTGCACCAAAAACAGCTTGGGTCATCTTCATCGCAATGATCTTTGGCAACTTCATGGCGATTTTAGATATCCAAATTGTTGCCAGTTCTTTGAATGAAGTTCAAGCAGGAATGAGTGCAAGTCGCTATGAAGTGACATGGGTACAAACGGTCTATTTAGTCGCTGAAATTATTGCAATTCCAATGTCTAGCATTGTATGTCGCGTCCTATCTACACGGGTTTATTACACCTTGTGTGCGATCGGATTTACCATCAGCTCATTACTTTGTGCGTTGGCATGGAATTTAGAAAGCTTATTGGTCTTTCGTGCCATTCAAGGTTTTATGGGCGGCGGTATGATTCCAACGTCGATGACCGCGCTTTATATTTTATTTCCTGAAGCTAAACGCTCTTTGCCTTTGGTGTTATTTGGGATGATCAGTACCCTTGGACCTGCGATTGGCCCGACGATTGGTGGATGGCTCACTAATAACTTTTCATGGCACTGGATGTTTTTGATCAACATCGTGCCGGGAATCATCATTGCAACCATTATATATTCAGGGCCAAATATTGATCGTGCGAATTACTCACTGATTAGAACGATGGACTGGCTTAGCTTAATTGGCATGGCGATGTTCTTAGGCGGTTTAGAGTATTTCCTTGATGAAGGTGCGCGACATGATTGGTTTGCTGATTCAGGCGTAAGAAATGCGTTCATCATCTGCGTTGTTGGTGGTTTGATCTTCTTTTCTCGAAGTTTTACGCAACCCAAGCCATTACTCGATTTAAGTGTATTTAAAAACAAAAACTTTACCTTGAGTTCTATCACCACCTTTGTGATCGGCATGGCACTGTACGGATTGGGTTATATGATCCCTGTTTTCCTTGGGCAAGTCCGTGAAATGAATAGTAGTCAGATCGGTCACATTATGATGGTGACTGGCGTTGTAATGTTTTGCTTTGCGCCATTTTTGGCTTGGCTTATTCCAAATTTTGATACTCGAAAAACAGTTTTTGTCGGCATGATTCTAGCGGGATTTGGCGTTTGGCTGAACTCACACCTAAGTATTCATAGCGATTATGACTTTATGTTTTGGCCACAAATTTATCGTGGTATTGGACTCATGATCTGTTTGATCGTTGTCTCCCATCTTGCAATGAGCACCTTACCACTGAGTAAAGTAGCGGATGCCAGCGGTATTTATAATCTCATGCGAAATATCGGCGGTGCAGTGGGATTAGCTCTGATTAACTCATCACTCGACTGGTTAACCGCTTTGCATGTGACTCAATTGAATCAGTACATGACGCCACAGAATTGGCTTTTCATTGAACGTTTAGATCAGCTCACAGCGCAGTATCAAGAAATCGGGGCCAATGCTCAACAGATCGCGCTCAGCATTATTTATCGAGATATTCATTATCAAGCATTAACGTCCAGTTTTAATGATTTATTGCGCATGCTCTCAATCATTATGTTCGTTACTGCATTCTTAACATTCTTTATGGATAGGGGGAAAAAGATGGATATGTAGCGTTTAGTTAGAGGGTAATTTTCAAAAAATGAAAAATCAAAAAGGCGTAATTATACAAATACTGCCTTTATAAAAATAACGGTTATATGAGTTTTAAATATTTCATATGAGATAGAGGCTAACTCATGTCTAAAATTAGAGGTTAGAGTCATGATTAATACAACGTACAAGCTAATTTCAATATTCAATAGTAAGGAAACAACTTATGGTCAGTATATTGAAAAGGAGCAAATCGATATTGATCGATTGAAAGCAATGTATTCTATTTATGAGCAATATTATGAGAATACAAAATTTTCAATTTTTGCGGATGATTTTAAAAAGAAAAGCGGAGCAATTTTAATTTTCAACTCAGAAACAGATGAAATCGTTGGTTTTTCTACTGTTGCTGTACAACATTTTTATTTAAATGGAAAAGACTATACCGTCTTATTTAGTGGTGACACGGTCATTCTAAAAGCATATTGGGGAACGCGTACACTACAAAGCTCGATGCTAAAACTGATGATTAAGCTTCGAGTGAAATATCCATTTAATGAGTTGTATTGGCTACTTATTTCTAAGGGCTATAAAACCTATTTGTTATTGGCAAATAATTACTATGTTTATTACCCAAATATCAAAGATGAAAACCAGCATTTATCTACCGTGATCGAACATTACTGTGAGAACTTCTTTGGAGAATATTACGACAAAGACATTGGCTTATTGAACTTTGGTGATGACTACCAGCCATTGAAAGGAGAGGTTGCTCCGATCACTGAAGAAATGCGTGTCAAAAATCCTAATATTCATTTCTTTGAGCAAAAGAATCCAACATGGGTAACGGGTACAGAACTCCCTTGTATCGGACGATTAGGCTGGAAAGATCTCGCTCGTTTTCCTGTAAAGCTGATGAGAAAACCTGTGAGTAAAGGTAAGTACGAAGCGATTGTTAATCAACAAGCACATCGCCAAGGAGTCTTACAATGAAATATGTCGACTGGCTAACATCTGGATCACATATTATTTTAAAGCAATGGTGTGATAGTTCTGATCGAAAATTTAAAAAGCGTTTTTCTGCTTTGGAAGTAACTCAAAGAGAAATTCTAGGTGCAATTTTAGCAACATCAAGCTTAGCAAACAGTAAAGGTGTTCAAGACTACGAGCAATTTGTACAAGCCTTTCCATCAACGCGATATGCGGCTTGGAGAGAAGAAATCAATTTGTATCGTGATCAGAAACTAGCACTTTCCAGTAGCAAACTTGTACGCTTTCAGCCAACCAGCGGCTCAAGCGAGCAAATAAAATTTATTCCATACACCAAGCAGTTTTTAGATGAACTTGATCATGCCATCGCACCTTGGCTGGCAAGTCTGTATCGCAAATGCCCTGAGCTACAGTCTGGAACGCATTATTGGTCAGTCTCATGGTTACCTGAGAGTCAAAGGGAAGTACTGAAAGATAAAAATCTAAATGATGATAGTGCGTTATTGGGTATAGGCAAACGTGTTTTATCTAAATTTACACAAGCTGTTCCTAGCAATATCGCCTTTGCAGCAAATGCAGATGATGCGCTGTTTGCAACTATTTGTTATTTAGTTGCCAACCGTAATCTAGCCATGATTTCGGTTTGGAGTCCAACCTTCGCTTTGCAATTACTAGACCGTTTAGAAGTGATGCAACAGGAAGTTGCCGAAGTATTACAACGAGGAACATGGGGAATAAGACAGCTTTCTCTTAAGCAAGTCGATGCGCCACATTGCCCAAAAAGTGCAGATTGTCTCATCAACAGTTCAAATGGACATGAGATTGATTTCAAAAAGCTTTGGCCAAAATTAAGTTTGGTTTCTAGCTGGGATACGGCTGGATCAAAAGCATGGGCAAATAAATTACAACAACGTTTGCCGCATGTTCAGTTTGAAGGTAAGGGCTTATGGGCAACTGAAGGTGTAGTAACCATCCCTTATGATCAACACTATCCACTTGCTTATCAAAGTCATTTCTATGAGTTTGAATATCTCGAAGGTGAAAAACAGGGGCAGATCATTCCTTCATGGAAGCTGAAAAAAGGAGATGTTGTTAGTCCTATCATTACCTCAGGCAATGGTTTACTTCGTTACTGCTTAGATGATTGTCTACGCGTAACAGATTTCTTAGAGCAAATTCCGTGTTTTGAGTTCCAAGGCCGTCGTTTTGGCGTAGACCTCGTTGGTGAAAAGTTAGCACCTGAAACTGCGCAACAGTTGTTATCTCAACTTAACCAGACTGAATCTAAAGCAATTTCGTTACTGGCAATTGATACAGAACAACAAGTTAAACCTTTTTATTGTGTGCTATTTGAGGGAGACATTCACCACTCAATTGATAGTTCATATATCGATGAGTTGTTACGGGAAAACTTTCATTACGAACTTGCGCGTAACCTTGGACAGCTTGATCAACCACAAATTAGACAAGCAAATAACGGTTGGAATGCTTATAAAAAACTAGTCATGTTTGATGGCATTATTGAAGGGAACATAAAGCCAGAGCCTTTAAAAAAAGTCAGTTTGAATAGTTTGGAACAGCTATGAAAAAAGGGATCAATGTGTTCAGAAAGCTTGTTTTAAAATATCAGTCTTTTCTATGTTTAGGTGCTTTCAGTATTTGCTTTCCCATTCATGCGATGACGCTAGATGATGCTTTATCTGCGAGTTTAAGGCATGAAAGTCAGTTGGAGTTAAGTCGCTTAAATGTTGGTCAGTCTGCGGCAACACTTGAGCAAGCGAAGCAACGTGATGGTCTGAAAGTAAATTTAGTAGGGCAACTAGATTACGAAAAGATAGAGACGCCTTCCGATGTGTTCTTTCCAACAGAGGGTAATCGAAAAGGGAGAAGTCTACAGTTGCAATTAGACTATCCTGTTTATACTTCTGGTCGACATCGTTTAGGAATCGATGTTGCGAAAAACCAGCTTTCTGCACGTTCCCAAGGTCTATCCGATCAACGATCAGAAACCATTTTAAATACTGTGATGGTATATACCGACGTTCTAAAGAAAAAAGCAATTTTAGAGCTTAGAAAGAAAACCATGTCTAACTTACAGCGTTCGTTGTACGAATCACAACGACGTTTTGACGTAGGAATGATTACACGTGCAGATTTGGCGCAAGTTTTGGCTCAAGTTGCACAAGGGCAGGCTGATGTCACTCAAGCTCAGTCAAATTTGACCATTAGCGAAGCACAGTTTTATCAAGTCACAGGACTTAGTGCTGAGCAATTAGTACCTATCTCACATTTACCTCAAATTTCGAATAATTTAGATGAAATCTTATCGCAAACAAAAACTCATCCCGCGTTAATGCAAGCAAAATATGAAAAACAGGCAGCTGAAAAACAATTTGCCTTAACAAAGCGAGAGTTGTGGCCAACGGTGATGCTTACCAGTCGTGCAGGTAAACAACATGAAGCAAGTTATATCGGTTCAGAAAGTAATAACTATATGGTTGGCGTACAACTGAATGTTCCGCTATATGATGATGGTCTAAATCGGGCAAACATCAAAAAAGCGCGAGCAGATATAGACCTTGCCGAGCAAAAAATTAAAACCCTTGAATTGGATTTAAATCAACGTACACGTACAACTTTTGCTCAACTACAAACAATCCGTCAAAATAAAGATGCGCTTCAAAATGCGATTGATGCGGCTTCGATTGCATTTGTATATACCCGTAAAGAATTCGATTTAGGTACAAAAACTACTTTTGATCTATTGAACACTGAACAAAAGCTATTGGATGTTCAAACACAAAAAACAGTCAATGAACAAGATGAAATTGTGTTTGTTTATCAGCTATTAGATCAAATGGGACGATTGAATGATCTCGTACCAAGTGCAAACCAACAGGTAAATTAAAAATGAACAATAATAATTCAGTGGAAAAGATTGAGAGTAACCTTGTTACTAGAGAAGCCACACATGCTGATGATGCAGCATTGCGTGCATTAATAGCAGTTCCAATGGCCACCAAAGGCGTGCAAATTAGTTTCCAGCGTGAACCCAGTTACTTTAAAGCATCTGACATTTTGTACCGCAATAAATTGCATGTTGTGATCGAAGATACCACCACATCGGAAAAAGTGGCTTGTTATAGCAATGGTTATCGCCCTTGTTTTGTAAATCAAAAAATAAGTAACCTTCGTTATGCCAGTGATTTACGTGTTGATCCTAACTATCGCGGTAAATCACTCGTAAAAAATTTAGGGGAGCATGTTAGACAAACAATGTTTGAACCTAATTACAGCCAAATGATTATTTTCGATGATAATCATGCAGCACGCGCTGCCATGCAAACCTCAAAAACAGGTATGCCAGATTATTATGATGAAGGATTAATTGAAACGCTGACATTGACCGATTTAGGCAACACAAAGAATGTCAGTTCATTTTTAAATAAGAACAACCGAGAACAAGCTTCAAATCAACTTCACTCATGCACTGCGCAAGTCGAACATATTCAGCAAATGAATAATTTTATTGCAGAAATGTCAGCTTACTATAATTTTATTCCAGCATACAATTTCAATGAGTTAGCAGAAGATCATACCTATTTTTCAGGAATCAAATTGTCAGATTTTCAACTCTATTTTCAAAATGATAAATTAGTTGGAATGTTTGGTTTATGGGATCAACACTCAGTCAAACAGACCAAGATTTTGCACTACAGTTCACTGATCGGTTTTTTTAGACCGATTTATAACTTGTCTACGCGAATGACCAAGATGATGCCATTACCAAAACTAGGGGATTCTCTGAAATATCATGTTTTACATACTTTGCTATGTAACCCCAACAAACTTCATTTACATCATCAAATGCTGAAAGATGCACATCAAAAATCTAAGGCTTTAGGTATAGGAGTAATTAGTTTCACGTTATCGCATAAAGATCCGCGTCATCAACTGAATAAATTTTATAAAGGTGAACGTTTAACAGGAATGCACGGATTTATCAGTTTTGAAGGAGATCCTCGCCCTAATTTTGATCAAAATTTAATTCCATACTTTGAAGTTGGGCGAATTTAGTTTGAACGTTAAATAAAATTCCTCAAAGCAAACTCAAAAACTCTGAGGAATTTAATCATAATAATTAAATCACATGAATTTTTTAAGTTTTATAAGTCGAAAGCAAAATGCTGGTTTCACTATTATAAATCCCTGAAATATTGCGGATGCGTTCAAGAGCCTTGTCGAAATTTTCTAAACTATCAGACTGTAACTCGACCAAAATATCCCACTTACCATTCGTTGTATGAAGTCGCTCAACCGCTGTTTCAAGACGGAGCTGGCGGATTACGGCCTGAGCTTTTGTGCCTTCAACCATGATATTCATCCATGCGCGGATAATATTTTTCTCAGCGTTTGGACGAAAACGTACCGTATAACCCGTGATAGTCCCTGTAGATTCCATGTACTCAATTCGCTTTTGGACAGTCGCTCGAGACACTTTAGCTTTTGCTGCCAAGTCTGTTATTGACATCCGTGCATTGTCTTTGAGTAATCCTAATATTATATGATCAACATTGTTCATTTTGATACTTACTATTAGCAAATTGATAAAAATTAATTCATTTTAATCATAATAAAGAATTTTGTGAATCATTTTGATTCTTAATAATAGTGTCCATACAAAGCCCCAAACATTTTAACTCAAGTAAATGATGCGAAATGTACCTATGGATGGCGGGGTAGATAGCAGCCCTGAAAAGGGAATCTATAAGAAACAGGGACAATTGATTAATTAAGGAATAGATGATGTCTTTATCATATGCGGCTCAAAATAATGGTGCTTGGCAAACATATCTCACTCAAATTGATCGAGTGACACCATATTTAGATGCTGATCTAGGCAATTTTGTTAATACTTTAAAAAGTCCAAAGCGTACATTGATCGTCGATGTACCAATTGTTATGGACGACGGAACAATTCGCCACTTTGAAGGATACCGTGTTCAACACAACCTATCACGTGGTCCAGGTAAAGGCGGTATTCGCTATCACCAAGATGTTGAACTCAATGAAGTGATGGCTTTGTCAGCTTGGATGACGATTAAAACTGCTGTTCTGAATCTACCTTTTGGCGGTGCTAAAGGTGGTATTCGCGTAAATCCTAAAGAACTTTCGCCGCGTGAATTAGAACGTTTGACACGTCGTTTCACCAGTGAAATCAGTTCAATCATTGGCCCACAAATTGATATTCCTGCGCCAGATGTTGGTACAAATCCAAACATCATGGGCTGGATGATGGACACTTATTCAAGCATCAAAGGTCATACCGTAACTGGTGTTGTAACTGGTAAACCTGTTCATCTCGGTGGTTCACTTGGTCGTGTACGTGCTACGGGTCGCGGTGTATTTGTGACAGGTATGCAAGTTGCAGAACGCATCAAATTACCAGTTGAGGGCAGTAAAGTTGCTGTTCAAGGTTTTGGTAACGTTGGTAATGAAGCTGCATACCTGTTTAACCATGCTGGCGCAAAGATCGTAGCTGTGCAAGACCATACGGGCACAATCTTTAATGCTGAAGGTCTTAACGTTAAAGCATTACAAAAATATGTTGCTGAACACGGCGGTGTAATGGGCTTTGAAGATGCAACGGTTATTTCAGACGAAGAGTTCTGGACGATCGACATGGATATCCTCATCCCAGCAGCATTGGAAGGTCAGATTACAGTTGAGCGTGCGAAAAACCTAAAAGCGAAAATCGTACTTGAAGGTGCAAATGGTCCAACTTATCCAGAAGCTGATGATGTTTTCGTAAGCCGTGACATTACGGTTGTACCTGACGTGATCTGTAACGCTGGTGGTGTGACTGTAAGTTATTTTGAATGGGTTCAAGATATGGCGAGCTACTTCTGGAGCGAAGACGAAATCAACGAACGTCTCGATAAGTTGATGATCCAAGCCATTGCGGATGTTTGGAATACCGCAGCACAGAAAGAATGCAGCTTGCGTACAGCAGCCTACATCTTGGCTTGTGAGCGTATTTTAAAAGCACGTAAAGAACGCGGTATTTTCCCAGGTTAATTTTCAAATTTCAAACTATGGCTTGTTGAACATTCAGCAAGCCTGAATATCAAAAACAGGAAGTGAGTAAATAAAATGAGTGATGTAGCAATTACACGTAGCAACTTTAATGATTGGATGGTTCCAGTTTTTGCTCCAGCAAATTTCATTTTAGTTCGTGGCGAAGGTTCTCGTATTTGGGATCAAGACGATAAAGAATATATCGATTTTGCAGGTGGAATTGCAGTTAACGCTTTAGGTCATGCACATCCTGTTGCAGTAAATGCATTAACAGAACAAGCGCAAAAACTTTGGCATATTGGTAATGGTTATACCAATGAACCAGTGTTACGTCTTGCAAAACAATTAGTTGAAAACACGTTCGCGGATAAAGTCTTTTTCTGTAACTCAGGTGCAGAAGCAAACGAAGCAGCATTAAAACTTGCGCGTAAAGTTGGCTTACTCAGCGGCAATCCTCACAAGAATCACATCGTTGCATTTAAAAATGCATTCCATGGTCGTACCTTATTTACAGTAACTGCTGGCGGACAACCTAAATATTCACAAGATTTTGCACCATTACCAGGTGGCATTGAGCATACAGCATTCAATGATTTAGAAGCTGCAAAAGCTGTCATTACAGATGAAACTTGCGCGGTTATCGTAGAGCCAATCCAAGGTGAAGGCGGTGTTCTACCTGCTGATATCGAATTCTTAAAAGGTCTACGTGCGCTGTGTGATGAAAAAGGTGCTGTACTGATTTTTGATGAAGTACAAACGGGTGTTGGTCGTACAGGCTCACTTTATGCCTACATGAATACAGGTGTAACCCCTGATATTTTAACCACAGCAAAAGCACTAGGTGGTGGTTTTCCTATCGGTGCAATGATTACTACTGATAAATACGCAAACATGTATGTTGTTGGTGATCATGGCACAACCTATGGTGGTAATCCATTGGCTTGTGCAGTCGCGGGTGCGGTATTTGAATTTATTAATACTCCTGAAGTTTTGGATGGCGTCAAGCAGCGTCACCAATATTTCGTTGATGCATTAAATAAATTGAATGCTGAATACGGTTTATTTAAAGAAATCCGTGGGCAAGGTTTATTGATTGGTTGCGTACTAAAAGATGAACATGCAGGCAAAGCAAAAAATATCGTGACATTAGCAGGTGAGGAAGGGCTATTAGCACTTGTCGCTGGTGGTGATGTTGTTCGTTTTACGCCTTCACTTATCATTCCACAAAAGGATATTGATGAAGGTTTAACGCGTTTTGCTCGTGCATTAGCACGTTTCTAAATCTGTTGTGAGCATCTAACCATGATGATTGTTAGACATGCCGCGCATCGGGACTTAGATGATATTTATCGTTTAGCGCAAAGAGCAGGAGAGTCAGGCATCGGCTTGACCTCTCTTCCACAAAACAAAGAAATTTTAGCTGAACGTATTACTCGTACAGCCAATACATTGGCTGGGCTAGTAGAGAAAGATGATGCAAGTTATTTATTTGTACTTGAAGATACCACGGCTCAAAAAATTGTTGGAGTCAGTGCAATCGAAGTTGCAGTTGGTTTAAGAGAGCCTTTCTATAACTTTCGAATTGCAAAACAAGTACATGCGTCAAAAGCATTGGACGTATATAAAACTTTAGACACGTTATATCTGAGTAACGATCATACCGGCTGTAGCGAACTATGTACCTTGTTCCTCGATCCTGAATATCGTGTGAATCAAAACGGAAAATTTCTGTCTAAAGTACGTTTCTTATTTATCGCCGCTTTTCGTCGATATTTTGAAGAAAGACTAATCGCAGAAATGCGTGGATTCTCAGACGCAAATGGCTTTTCGCCATTCTGGGATGCGCTAGGCAATCATTTTTTTAATATGGATTTTGCTGCTGCGGATTACTTGAGTGGCGTAGGGCAAAAAGCATTTATTGCTGAATTAATGCCGAGATTTCCATTGTACGTCGATTTGCTACCCAACGAAGCAAGGGCCGTGATTGCAGAGGTTCATCCTCAGACCAAACCTGCGGCGAAAGTGCTGATGTCGGAAGGTCTGAAGTATCAAGGCTATGTCGATATTTTTGATGCAGGTCCAACCTTAGAAGCGAACACAGCCGATCTTCGTGCAGTAAAAGAAAGTCGACTGTTGAAAGTCAACATTGCAGAACAGATTGAACGCGCAGAAGTTCAATACTTAGTTGCAAATGATGAATACCAAGATTATTGCGTCCTACTCATCAATAACAAGTTGCAAGATAACGATAATTTGTTGATGACAGCAGAGCAGGCTCAAGCACTCAAAGTTGCTGAGGGCGATGAAGTCCGAGTTTTAGCATTAGAAAAAATGGAGAATCACTAATGTCACAAGGTGCATTATTAATCAATGGTGCGTGGGTACAAGGACAAGGTACTGCGTTTACCAAAACAAATCCTGTGACCAACCAAACGATTTGGTCGGGCCATGAAGCGAGCAAAACTGATGTTGATCACGCTTGCTTAGCTGCACGTCAAGCATTTCCAACATGGGCGCGTTTAGATTTAGAAGATCGTATCGCTATTATTGAACGTTTTGCGGCATTACTTGAGCAAAATAAAAGTCAATTGGCAGAAGTTATTAGCCAAGAAACCTCAAAGCCGTTCTGGGAAACTTTAACGGAAGTTCAAGCGATGATTGGCAAAATCGCAATTTCAATTCGGGCTTATCATCAGCGGACAGGCTTCAGTAAAACAGAAATGCCTGATGGAGTTGCTTCTTTACGTCATCGTCCTCATGGTGTGCTTGCTGTATTTGGCCCTTATAATTTTCCAGGTCATCTACCAAATGGTCATATCGTACCCGCACTAATTGCCGGCAATACCATTGTATTCAAACCAAGTGAATTAACGCCTTGGACTGCAGAAGAAACGGCAAAATTATGGCAACAAGCAGGTCTGCCAAATGGCGTACTCAACATCGTTCAAGGTGGCCGTAGCACTGGAGAAGCACTGGCAGCAGCAGAGCAAATTGATGGTTTACTTTTCACAGGTAGTGCCAATACGGGTTATCACTTGCATAAGCAAATGGCTGGTGCACCAGAGAAGATTCTTGCTTTAGAAATGGGTGGAAATAATGCACTCATTATCGATGAAGCAACTGATATTGATGCAGTGGTAAATATTGCAATCCAATCTGCATTTGTTTCAGCAGGACAGCGTTGTACCTGTGCTCGTCGTATTATCGTAAAACATGGTGCCAATGGTGATGCCTTCATTCAACGTTTTGTAGACGTTGCTAAAAACCTCGTGATTGGTAAATGGAATACAGATCCGCAACCATTTATGGGTGGTGTGATTTCATCTCATGCAGCAGAACAAATGCTAATTGCTCAACGCAAATTGATTGAATTAGGTGCGAAACCATTACTTGAAATGACACGCCCTCAAGCGGAGAGTTCTTTGCTGACCGCAGGGATTTTAGAAGTCAGCCAAATGACGGATATTCCTGACGAAGAATATTTTGGACCTTTAACCACAATTTATCGTTACCACGATTTTGATGAGGCACTCAACATTGCCAATAACACACGTTTTGGTTTAGCAGTTGGTTTAGTTTCACCTGATCGAGATCTGTTTGATCGTGTTCTGATTGAAGCACGCGCAGGCATTGTGAACTGGAATAAGCCACTCACAGGTGCATCAAGTGCAGCACCATTTGGTGGTGTTGGTGCGTCGGGTAATCATCGTGCCAGTGCATTTTATGCCGCTGATTATAGTGCGTGGCCAATGGCTTCACTGGAAAGTGATAGCGTGAGCTTACCTGCAAAACTATCACCAGGCATCGTGCTGTAAATCGGTTGGAGAGAAAAAATGTCAGGTTTTGAAATTAATTTTGATGGTTTAGTTGGCCCTACGCATCATTATGCAGGCTTATCTTTTGGTAATGTTGCTTCAACGAAAAACCGTAATAACACGTCGAATCCACGATTAGCAGCAAAACAAGGCCTCATGAAAATGAAAGCACTTGCTGATCTTGGACTCAAACAAGGGGTATTTGCTCCGCAAGAACGACCACATGTACCGACATTACGTCGTTTAGGTTTTACAGGCAGTGATATTGATGTGATAGCTCAAGCAATGCGCACCGCACCAGCATTGTTATCATCGCTCAGTTCTGCGTCATCTATGTGGACAGCAAACTCGTGTACGGTTTCTCCATCAGCTGATAGTGCGGATGGACGTGTACATTTTACCGCCGCAAACTTAAATAATAAGTTCCATCGATCAATAGAGCATCATACGACAACCCGTATCCTTCAAGCGATGTTCAATAATGATGTATATTTCGCGCATCACGAAGCATTGCCTGAAGCGGCACTGTTTGGTGATGAAGGTGCAGCAAACCATAACCGTTTAGGTGGCGGATACGATCGAGCAGGTATCCAAGTTTTTGTTTACGGTCAACAACAGCTTGGCGGCAAGGTTGCACCACAGAAATTCCCTGCACGTCAAACACGTGAAGCGAGTGAAGCTGTTGCACGTTTACATCGTTTAGATGAAAAACGTACAGCATTTATTCAGCAAAATCCTGATGTGATTGATAAGGGCGTTTTTCATAACGATGTGATTGCAGTCAGCAACCAACAAGTTTTATTTCATCATCAGCAAGCTTTCTTAAATCAAGCTGATGCATTAAATGAAATTCGTCAAAAAATGGCGGGCATTGAGCAAGAATTTATTTCAATCGAAGTGCCAGAAAACAGAGTAAGTGTTGAAGATGCTGTCTCAACATATTTATTCAATAGCCAAATTTTGACGCGTACTGATGGTGGTATGAGCATCGTTGTTCCAGAAGAATCTCGTCAAAACCAAGCTGTGTGGAGCTATTTGAATGACATGATTCAAATGGGTACACCAATTGATGACATCAAGGTTTTTGATCTGCGTGAAAGTATGCGAAATGGTGGTGGGCCTGCTTGTTTACGCTTACGTGTTGCAGTGAATGACGCTGAACTTGCTGCGGTCAATCCAAACTTATTTATGAATGATGATTTATTCAAAACCTTAAATCAGTGGGTGGATCAACATTATCGTGATGAGCTTTCTCAAGATGATTTAGCTGATCCAAACTTACTCATTGAGAGCCGTACCGCACTTGATGAACTCACCAAAATTTTAGCTTTAGGTTCGGTTTATCACTTCCAAAGATAAATACTAAACAACTGCTTTTAAGGATGAAAGTACATGGTTGATCTATTAACGTTGACGTTAGAACAACAAGCGCCTAAGCACAATCATGGTGAAGTGGCTGGCTTTACATGGCAATGGCTAGGTGAAGGGCTATTGCAATGTACGCCAAAAGCACATTATAGAAAAACCATCGTACTTTCTGCTGGTATTCATGGCAATGAAACTGCCCCGATTGAATTACTCGCAAATATTATTAAAGATCTCTTTGCAGAACGCTTAGCTTTATCTACACGTATCCTTTTCGTTTTAGGTAATCCTCAAGCCATTCGACAAGGTATTCGTTATCTTGAAAATGATATGAATCGTATGTTCTGCGGAGCGTATAAAACTTTAGTACAAGATCAAGAAACGCAACGTGCAGCACAATTAGAACAAGTCACAGCACAATTTTTTGAACAAAGTGATAAAGATGCGCAACGTTATCACTATGATTTACATACCGCGATTCGAGCCTCTTTACTACCCGTATTTGCATTATTTCCTTACCAAACTCGCGCTTATGATGACTTCTTAATTGAAAGTCTGAAAGCTGCAAATTTAGATGCATTGGTCTATCACAATTCAGTAGGGAAAACATTTACCCATTTTAGCAGTGAAATGTTGCACGCTGAAAGCAGCACCTTGGAATTGGGCAAAGCAAAAGCTTTTGGTCAAAATGATCTCTCAGAATTTGCAGATATTGATCAAGTTTTACGTGCTGTCATTTCTGAGCAAGCTTTGCCTCAACGCAAAAAACCAAAAATTCGTCAATTTAAGGTTGCAGATTCAATCTTAAAACAAAGTGAAGATTTTCAACTCAAATTAAGCGCAGATGCACCTAACTTTTCAACTTTTCAGAAAGGTGAGGTCATTGCTACACAATCAATAGGTGATTATAAGGCTCAAGATACTCAGGTTTGGATTCTGTTTCCAAACCCAAAGGTCAAAATCGGGTTAAGAGCTGGATTAGTTTTAAAAGAAATTGAATAAGAGCACAACCAAAATGATCGGTTGAATCTTTCAAGGATAGATGGAGTTTGAATATGGATATTCAGTAAAAAATAAAATGCAGAAAAAGTATCTAAATATAGATATTAATTTTTTATGAAAGTGAAACAGCAAGGACAGGTTGTCATAAAAATATCGTTGGAGTGATCGTGAATGAGCAACAATAATGACAAGACATTTCTCTCAGGTGAATGCCTGAGTGAGCAATATGTATCCCAAGGTAGCTCAAATACTATTTCTACCTCAGAAATAGAAGTTGGTAAGCCATTGAAACGCGCCATGACCAAACGTCATTTGGTTATGATTTCACTTGGTGGCGCGATCGGAACAGGTTTATTTCTAGGTTCAGGAGATGTAATTTCTCAAGCAGGTCCTGTAGGTGCAATTTTATCGTATCTACTTGGAGGCATAATTGCCTACATGGTGATGTTGTGCTTGGGGGAGTTGGCAGTACAAATGCCAGTTTCGGGTTCTTTTGGTGAATATGCGCGTACTTATATTGGCCCGGGAACTGGCTATATGATTACATGGTTATATTGGCTAACTTGGACGGCGACTCTTGGTACGGAATTTACTGCTGCTGCACTGTTGATGCAGGAATGGTTTCCTTCAATTTCCATGTGGACATGGACATTAGTATTTGCCGGTTTGGTCTTTACGCTCAATGTCAGTTCAACACGGTTCTTTGCGGAGTCTGAGTTTTGGCTTTCTTTGGTTAAAGTACTGACAATTATTTGCTTTATTGCACTTGGTTTAGCTGCAATTTTTGGCTTTATCCCATATCACGGTCATGAATCTGCACCTTTATTTAGTAAATTGACTGAACATGGTTGGTTCCCAAATGGCATCTTCCCAATTTTTGCAACGATGTTAATTGTAAACTTTGCATTTTCAGGTACAGAGCTAATCGGTGTTGCAGCAGGTGAAGCAGAGAATCCAGCGAAAACCGTTCCTAAAGCAATCAATGCAGCGATTTGGCGTTTATTGATTTTCTTTGTGGGCACAATTGTGGTGATTTGTGCATTACTACCGTATGAAATGGCTGGCTTAAATGCAAACTCAGTAAGTAACAGTCCATTCGTAACCGTATTTAACTATATTGGTATTCCTTATGCCGAAGACATTATCCGTTTTGTTATCATCACGGCGTTATTGTCAGCAGCAAACTCAGGTTTATTTGCAGCATCACGCATGATGTGGTCTTTGTCTGCAAAAAAACAATTACCAAAAGTATTCTCAAAACTGACTCGTTCAGGCACACCTATTGTTGCAATCATTGTCACAATGTTTGGTGCGATTCCGGGCTTACTGTCTGAACATTTTGCACCAGAAACAATTTTCAAAAACTTGTTAGGTGTTGCTGCATTCACCATGGTTGTTGTTTGGATTTCGATCTGCGTATCGCAGTTTAACTTCCGTAGACAATGGATTAAATCAGGTAAAACAGTCAAAGATCTTAAATTTGCTGCACCATTATTCCCACTAACACCCATCTTAGGTGGCGTGTTCTGTGTGATCACCTGTATTAGTATGGTGACTGATCCTTCGATGCAAGTTGGTTTTGTCTGCTGTATCTTATTTATGATCGCATGTTATGTAAGTTACGCTATTTTTTACAAAAACAAAGAAGTTTAATTTTAAACTGACACGAAAAGTTGAAGTTAATCTTCAACTTTTTTTGTTTTTAATTCTTTCAATATCATCTCTATACGTAAAAATATGCTTTGAAACGTATACATTTACATTCTCACATTTTATTCGCGGTAGACTTTTTATAGTTGAAAAGTATTGTATTAATAAGATTGAGGATTAAATGAACATTAAAGTGTTATGCAGTAGCGCAGTATTATCAATTTCTCTCGCGGCGTTAAGTATGGCTACTTTCGCTGATACAGCTAAGCCCACTGCAGTCGATAAAATTGATATTAAACAATATGCAGGGAAATGGTATGAAATTGCACATTTACCTATGTATTTTCAGCGTCAATGCGTGAGTGATACCACTGCAAAATATTCATTGAATGCGAATAATACAATCCAAGTTATCAATAGCTGTCGTAATAAATCAGATCAAATGGATCAGTCCGTTGGAATCGCTTATCCAGACAATGCAGGCATGAGTAAATTAAAAGTAAGTTTTATGCCAAAAGCACTACGCTGGATTCCTTTTACTAAAGGGGACTATTGGGTACTCAGAGTTGATCCAGACTATAAAGTTGCGTTGGTTGGTGGGCCATCAAATAAATATTTGTGGTTACTTTCAAGAACGCCAACTATTGATGAAGCAACTTATCAATCCTATCTCGAAACTGCAAAACAACAAGGCTATGACTTATCTGAATTGATTAAAACGCCACATACGAGCCAATAATGATTGTTGTCAGATGCTAAAATTTACATCTGACATTTTTAAGCTAAACATTTAAAACCGAACCTTTTAGATTTATAGTTTTAGGTTATGCCTAATCATTTTTAATTTATGAATTGTTCATAAATAAGCTGGAAGAACAGACAAAAGTTATCAATTCAACAAAATCACACTATAATACCGCCATCCATTCGAGTTTCAGTTGTACAGTGAGTTCATTGCACGACCAACATCGTTCATTTAAGTCAATTTCATATCCATAATTCGACTTTTTATCAATATTTTTCAATCTCTTGTGTAATCTTCACATCAGACCCATTTAGGTGCCAGCATGGAAATCAAGGTTAATTACCTCGACAACCTTCGACAAGAAGCCAAATTCGACGATTTTACAGTGATCGCCGATCAACCTATTCGCTATAAAGGGGATGGCTCAGCACCTGGTCCATTTGATTATTTCTTGGCTTCATCAGCCCTCTGTGCTGCTTACTTTGTCAAAGTCTATTGTGCCGCGCGTGATATTCCAACAGATAATATTCGCTTATCTCAAAACAATATTGTTGATCCTGAAAACCGCTACAAGCAAATTTTTAAAATTCAGGTTGAACTTCCAGCTGATATTTCTGAAAAAGATCGCCAAGGGATTTTACGTTCAATTGATCGCTGTACCGTAAAGAAAGTGATTCAAACTGGCCCTGAATTTATTATTGAAGAAGTAGAAAGTATTGATGCCGATGCTCAGGCATTATTAATGCCAAGCCTGACTTCTGAAAATAGCACTTTTATTCAAGGCAAAGATCTGCCGCTTGAAGAAACGATTGCCAATATGTCAGGTATTTTGGCTGGCTTAGGTATGAAGATTGAAATCGCTTCATGGCGCAATATCGTACCCAACGTATGGTCGCTGCATATTCGTGATGCTCAATCACCCATGTGTTTTACCAATGGCAAAGGCTCAACCAAAGAAAGCGCACTCGCATCAGCGCTCGGTGAATTTATCGAGCGTTTGAACTGTAATTTCTTTTATAACGAT
The DNA here is from genome assembly GCF_000368585.1 of Acinetobacter venetianus RAG-1 = CIP 110063. Taxonomy (GTDB): domain Bacteria; phylum Pseudomonadota; class Gammaproteobacteria; order Pseudomonadales; family Moraxellaceae; genus Acinetobacter; species Acinetobacter venetianus. The sequence goes on along the minus strand of NZ_KB849558.1, from coordinate 870,471 downwards.
CAATTTTGGGGTGAGGAAATTGCAAATGCTGAATTTGTGCATTACCCAGATGAAAAATGGTTTAAGCCGGGTTCAAATGGTGAATTACCGAAAGAAATCTTGGATGAATATTGCTTAGAAATCTATGATCCTGAAGATGAATTACTGGGTACACATCTCTACGATACGAACTCAGGCAATACCGAGCGCGGTATTTGTTCACTACCTTTTGTTCGTCAATCAGATCAAGAAGTTGTTTATTTTCCATCAAATTTGATCGAAAACTTATATCTCAGTAATGGGATGAGTGCAGGTAATACTTTAGCTGAAGCTCAAGTGCAATGTTTATCTGAAATTTTTGAGCGTGCTGTTAAGCGTGAAATTATTGAAGGTGAGATTGCATTACCTGATGTACCTGAAGATGTTTTAGCAAAATACCCAAGTATTGTGGCAGGCATCAAAGGTTTAGAGGAACAAGGTTTTCCAGTCCTCGTGAAAGACGCATCTTTAGGTGGTCAATTCCCAGTGATGTGTGTGACCTTAATGAACCCACGTACTGGCGGGGTATTTGCCTCATTTGGTGCGCATCCAAGTTTTGAAGTTGCTTTAGAGCGTAGTCTGACAGAGTTATTACAAGGTCGTAGTTTTGAAGGTCTCAATGACTTACCACAGCCAACCTTCCAAAGTGAAGCAGTGACTGAACCAAATAATTTTGTGGAACACTTTATTGATTCGAGCGGCTTGGTGTCTTGGCGTTTCTTCAGTGCAAAATCTGACTATGATTTTGTCGAATGGGATTTCACCAATGAAGGTGAAAACTCAAATGCAGATGAAGCTGCCGAACTATTTGGCATCTTAGAAGAAATGGGCAAAGAAGTTTATATGGCAGTCTATGAGCATTTAGGTGCAACAGCTTGCCGTATCTTAGTACCAGATTATTCTGAAATTTATTTGGTTGAAGATTTAATTTGGGATAATACCAACAAAGCCTTAGCTTTCCGCGAAGATATTCTTAATATTCACCGACTAGACAACTCTCAATTAGAAGCACTTGTTGAACGCTTAGAAGAATGTGAACTAGACGACTATACGGAAATCACCACGCTGATTGGAATCGAGTTTGATGACAATACCGTGTGGGGACAGCTTACTCTCCTAGAACTTAAACTTCTCATTTATCTAGCTTTGCAACAATTTGAAGAAGCAAAAGACCTTGTTGAGCAATTCTTACAGTACAACACTAACACTGTAGAACGTGGTTTGTTCTATCAATGCATGAATGTGGTACTTGAAGTTGTCTTAGATGATGAAATGGAACTGGAAGACTACGATGTGAATTTCCGTCGTATGTTCGGTCAAGAACGTATGGAAGCGGTTGTGGGTTCAGTTGAAGGCAATGTTAAATTCTATGGTTTAACACCTACAAGTATGAAACTTGAAGGGCTAGATCGCCACTTACGCTTAATCGAAAGCTATAAGAAACTACATGCTGCAAGAGCTAAAGCAGTTGCTGTAGCTTAATAAATAATTTTATAAAAAAGTGCATGTCTATCATGCACTTTTTTATGTCTCTAAGAAAATGAATACTTTTTAGAATTTTAACAGCACAGCCTATATACATTTATTTGATCTAAGCGGCGATAAAATGCATGCTATGGGGTCAAAATCAAACAAAAATACATCTATAAAATAAAGCATTTGATGCTAAACATCATAGAACAATATTTCTACTGACCATAGGAAGGTGATATGAGCTTAAATGGAAAAACAATCATACTGACAGGGGGATCGAGTGGAATAGGAGAACAAGCAGCTATTCAGCTTGCATCCTTAGGCGCTAAAGTTTGCATCGTTGCGCGTCGTAGTGATGAGTTAGAGCGTGTACAAAATCTTATTCAGCAACAGGGCGGTCAAGCTTGGATTTATCCTACTGATATTACTAAAAATGATGATGCTCAACAGTGTATAGAAAAAATCCTGAGTGAACATAAAACCGTTGATGTTCTAATTAATAATGCAGCTCGGTCAATTCGTCGACCGATCATGGAAGCATTAGACAGACTGCATGATTATGAACGCACCATGCAAATAAACTATTTTGCAGCGGTACGTCTAACCTTAGCACTGTTACCACATTTTTTAGCGAATGGTCATGGGCATGTCGTCAATGTATCAACCATGTCTACACAAGTCCCGATTCCATTATTTTCAGCTTACTTAGCCAGTAAATCTGCACTTGAATCATTTTCGCGATCATTAAAAATGGAACTAGGAGATCAAGGGATTAATGTAAGTATCGTGTATTTCCCGATGGTGAGAACCCCGATGTCTTCTAAGACTAAGATTTATAAACATATGCGTATGTTGGATACAGATACAGCGGCTGGTTGGTTAGTCAAAGCTGTACAAGAAAAACCATATCGAGTGACCAGTACAAGTGGGGCAATTGCCAATGCATTATTGAATACCGCACCCAATACCGTCATGAGTCTAACTCGTCCTTTATTTAAGTTAATGGATCGGCGGTTAGAGAAGAAGCTATAACCTACAAAGTGTCTCTCATATTTTAAAAAGGATTTCTAAGCCTAAAGTAGAAATCCTTTTCTATTTTGTCTTTTAACGATAAGAACCAACTTACCAACATGCTCACCGTGAGTCAGAAACTCATGTGCTAGATGTGCGTCCTCAAGATCAAAAGTTTTAAATAACAAAGGTTTTAATTGTCCTTTTGAAATTAAAGGCCAAACTTGTTCTTGGAGGGCTAACATGACTTGCGCTTTTGCTTCAATTACGGTTTATTGAATGCGCAACTACCTCATTAAAGATAAAAAAATTACTGGTTTTGCTTGGTGTGAAGAAGTGTTGGCAGGTGTAGCTAAAAAAGTACCTTACAATGCTGAGCAAATATCAAAAGAGCGCGGTGGATATTATGAGAAAAAATTAATTCCATTTGCACCAAATGTTGTTCGAGACGGTAATCTGATTACGGGACAAAATCCATTTTCGGCACGCATCACTGCTGAAGCCGTTATCGAAGCATTGAGTAGTAAGTAATTGGCATATCTAGTCAGATCACTAATAGATAAATATAAAGTAGCTGAACTTGATCAACACAAACTGAGTTTGATCCTGTATTAGCTACTTATTTATTTTAATTACGCCAACCACAAATTCATCATAAACAATTCAATATAAATCAAATAGATATATTTTCAATATTTTTAAAAACTCCTCCTAACCTTCCTTTACAAAGGAAGGAGTATCACAAATTCAATGACTCTTAAAATTTTAGGATGAGTCCCCCTTTATCAAAGGGGGATTCTGTAGTTTTAAACTCATTCAAAGTTGAGATTAGCGTTTCAATTGCCTTTATTAATGCTATTTACGAAGACTCAATGAAAGTTCATCCCAACGTTGTATTGCAGTTTCCATCGATTGCATTTTGACATGACCAAATCCACGGACATCGGCAGGTAATTTGGCAATTTGTTCGGCTACAGAGAAATCATAATTTTCAGGGGCGGAACTAATCGCTTTTACAAATGTGATATAACGATCGCGCCAAGCATGTTCTCTTTGACGTTCTAGCTGTAAAGCAAATGGATCAAGGAAAGTTTCTCTGAGCCATTGTAGACGAGCAAGAATCATCATTGGAATACGCATCCAGTATCCGAAAGCGCGTTTTCGTACCGTATCATGTGCACCCAAAGCAGGTGGTGCAAGGTGGTAAGTCAAGCGTAGACCTTTACCAAACTGCGACTCAATTGATTGTTTAAAACTTTTTCCTGTAAGTAAACGCGCCACCTCGTATTCATCTTTATAAGCCATCACTCTATAGAGTTGCGTCGCAATTGTTCCTGTTAATTCTTCTGGCAAGACTTTGGCTGCTTGTTCCACAAGTGTTCGATACTGCGTTGCATAATCTTGATTCCAATATTCAACCAAGCGTGTAGAACGATCTTCAATCAGTTCGGCTAAAGTCGTTGGTTTAGCAGTGGTAGGAATCGTTGCAATAATGCGTTTTGCCAAATCAGGTTCACTAATTAGGTGACAACCGATACGGAACGCTTCAAGATTTTTCTCAGCGGCTGTACCATTTAAATGAATTGCTTTTTCAATACTTTCACGTTTCAAAGGAATTTGACCTGATTGCCAAGCCATGCCAAGTAGAATTTGATTGGCAAAAATCGCATCGCCTAATACTTGTGTAGCAATACTTGTTGCACGTAAAGAGATCAGTTTTCCTTGTGTAGTCCGGCCACGTAGTCGGTTAATCAAATCAGAAATTGGTGCATACCAATCACGAGACCCTAGAAAATCAGAAGTAGGGGAACCATCTTCATTGACGATGACCATAGCATCCGATTTTAAACGAGACAGTGCTGCATTACTTCCTGCTACAATTGCATCTGCACCGATTAAAACATCACATTGACCAGCAGGGATTTTGGTTGCCGAGATTTGATCATCGTCTATAGCGAGTTGTACATATGAATAGACCGTACCACCTTTCTGAGCAAGTCCTGCCATATCCATAATACGCGCAGCTTTACCTTCCAAGTGAGCTGCCATACCAAGCAGAGCACCTGCGGTTACGACACCAGTACCACCAACACCACCGACCATAATCCGAATAGGTTGTTGATCAAGTTCAGGGATGATTGGATTTTCTGGCCAGCCAGCTTCAATTCCTTGAAATATTTCTGGTCGTTTCATGTCACGAGTATGCACAGTCACGAAACTTGGACAGAAACCCTCAACACAAGAAAAGTCTTTGTTACAACTGCTTTGATTAATCTGCCGTTTAGTACCTAATGCTGTTTCTACAGGCTCGATAGATAAACAGTTGGATTCCTTAGAGCAGTCACCACAACCTTCACAAATCTCACTATTGATAAAAACACGCTCTGCTACATCAGGATAAGCATTGCGTTTACGACGACGGCGTTTTTCACTTGCACAGGTTTGAACATAAATTAAAGCCGTCACACCTGAAATATCGCGTAATTTGCGTTGTACATCATCCAGTTCATTTCTGTGGTAAATCTCTACGTGAGGGGCAATACCTTCTTCTGCATGAATCAACTCAGGTTCATCGGTGACAATCACTTGTTTTTTAATGCCTTCAGCATCAAGTTGTCGAGTTAACTGTGCCACACTAAGATGACCGTCAACATGTTGACCACCCGTCATTGCAACAGCATCGTTATAAAGAATTTTGTAGGTAATATTGAGTTTTGCAGCGATCGCTTGGCGTATTGCGAGATAACCTGAATGAAAATAAGTTCCATCGCCTAGATTGGCAAAAATATGCTTTTCATTGGTAAAATGAGAAGCACCAGCCCAACTTACACCTTCACCACCCATTTGTGAGAAAGTTTCAGTACCACGATCAAGTGACACAGCAATAAAATGACAACCAATCCCACCTAGTGCACGACTTCCTTCGGGTAATGCCGTTGATGAGTTGTGCGGACAACCACTACAAAAAAAAGGTTTACGCTCTGCAATATCAAGTACACGTCGTGACTCTTGCTCGGCTTTTTGTAGTAGCTCAACTCTATTTTGAATTTGCGTTTTTAAAGCTTCTGGAATGTCTAATTTTAAGAAGCGAGCCGCCAACATTTTTGCGATAGGTTCAGGTTGGAATTCATAGTGACCAATTAGAGGGGCTTCATCAATAGAAGTACTCCATTCACCTTTACCATCGCATGCTTTACCAATGACACGCGGGCGTTTGTCATCTGGAAGTGCGTAGAGTTCATCTTTTATTTGCGCTTCAAGAATCGGACGTTTTTCTTCTACAACAATTAATTCTTCTAAACCTTCGGCAAATTCGCGCAGACCGTGAGGTTCTAAAGGCCAAATTAAAGCAACCTGATAGACTCTTAGTCCAAGCTGCTGAGCCGTTTCACCTTCGATACCTAAAATACGTAACGCTTCAATGGTATCCAAATAACCTTTGCCACTTGCAGCAATACCAATACGAGCATCTGCACAATGCCATGTTACCTGATTCAGCTCATTTTCACGGGCATAGGCCAATACAGCGGGTAAGCGATATTTATATAGACGCTCTTCTTGTTGAATGCCGTGATCAGGCCATCGAATATTGACACCATCTTCAGGCATTTGAACATTTTTAGGCAAAGCAGGTGTGACACGATCTAAATCAACATGCACAGAAGCAGAGGTTTCAACGATTTCACTCACCAACTTCATTGAAGTCCATACGCCAGCAAAGCGTGACATTGCGACTGCGTGAGCACCTAAATCAAGAATTTGTTGAATTGAGGTTGGGTAAAAGATTGGAATACCGCAGCCTATCATCACATGTTCTGACTGATGTGGAATACTCGAAGATTTACAAGAATGATCATCACCAAAAAAGGCGACTACACCGCCACGTTCAGACGTGCCTGCAAGATTGGCATGACGTAGAACATCTCCAGAACGATCTACACCAGGACCTTTGCCATACCACCAAGAGGTCACACCATCATATTTACCTTGACCTGCAAGATTGGCTTGTTGGGTACCCCAAATTGCAGTAGCAGCTAGATCTTCATTTACGCCTGGTTGAAAAACAACGTGGTGGTCTTTGAGTATGCCTTCAACTTGCCAGAGAAAATTATCATAATTTCCAACAGGAGAACCACGATAACCAGAAATAAAACCAGCAGTATGATAACCGTTTAAAGTATCTCGACGAGTTTGCGCAAGTGGTAAACGCACCAATGCCTGAATACCTGTCATGTAAGCAGTACCGTCATCACTTAGATATTTATCTTCAAGTGACACATCCTTTGTTGGAATCTTATTTGGAGTAAATTTTGTAGCTATATTCATTTATGTCTCCTTAGAATTTTGTAGTTCGAGCTACTTTCTTTTTTCAACTTCCAGTTGAATATTTGGAGTAAATGACATACTTAGAAAAAGATTGATCAGTTCTTTTAGAACCGTAGAACTGTTCAATGTATGTACATTAATGTCATTGTGATTGATCCAGACTGGTGCAACAATGCGTAATTAAACAAAAGATATTTACGTTATGCGCAAAAATCTTGATGGTGGATTACTTCATGCAATGCATGCTTTTCTGAAAGTCATTGATAGTGGAAGCTTTACAGCCGCCGCAGAGCAGATGGAACTAACTACAGCGCAAGTATCTAGGCTGATTAGCGAGTTAGAAGGGCGTTTAGGAACAAAACTACTACAACGAACAACGAGACAACACGCATTGACCGATATTGGTGCAGCTTATGCAGAGCAATGTCGTCAAGTGCTTGCAATGGTCGACGAAGCTGAAACTCAAGCCATGGGTAGGGCAACCAAACCTCAAGGAAAGTTACGTGTTTTGAGTATGGCGAGTTTTGGCCATCATTATGTGTCACCAATGATGGCAGAGTTTTGTCAAACCTATCCTGAACTCACTGTTGAATATCGAACTTCGCAAAATGTTCCAGACCTTTTAGGTAAAGGCATTGACGTCAGTTTATATCTTGCGGAATCGTTGGCTGATTCCAGATTTGTTGCTCGCCAAATTGGGACGATCTTTTCAGTACTTTGCGCATCCCCCGCATATTTAGAAAAATATGGTGAACCAAAATCATTGGATGATCTACAAAAACATGCGTGTCTCAGACTGGTGAATCCATCAATCACACCGCTATGGCATCTGGTCAGTGAAAAAAGTTGCTCTTATCAAATTGATATTACAGGACCATTGATTGCAGATTCACCTGAGCTTTTACTCGACATGGTGCAGCAAGACATGGGTATTGCATTACTGCCAACCTTTGCAGTCATAGAGGCTGTTCGTACTGGACGATTGCACCGTATATTATCTGACTGGAGATCACCAAATATTGGTGTTTATACCTTATTACCGTCCCGTCATTTTATCGATGCCAAAACACGGGCATGGTTAACATGGGTAGAGCAGCATATTTCTCCAAAAATTCAGAGTGATACAGAGTACTTTTTATAATTAAAACTCGATCTCAATACTTTAAGGAAAAAATTAAATAAAAAGGGAATACATCTGGTGAGCCGATAACCAACCAGATGTATCAAGTCATTTTCACTTTATTAAGCGCAACGTGACTGTAGATAAGAATTTGTATAATTAGATAGACTTTTTCGACCCAATATCTGACTGATATTTTGACTCGCTGTCATCAATTTATCTAAATCAATTCCTGTTTCAAAACCCATATGTGAAAGCAAATAGAAGAGATCCTCTGTCGCGATATTGCCAGAAGCACCTTTTGCATAAGGACAGCCGCCAAGACCTGCTAATGATGAATCAAAAACACGAATACCTTGTTGTAAAGACTGATAAATATTGGCAATTGCCATGCCATAAGTATTATGAAAATGCCCAGCCAAAACTTTGCTATCAAGTTCAGCTAAACATGCTTGCCACACTTTTTGCACCCGATCAGGCGTAGCTGTTCCAATGGTTTCACCCAACGAAATTTCATAGCACCCCATATCATAAAGCTGCTTAACCACTTTTACGACTTGCTGTGGCTCAATTGCGCCTTCATAAGGGCAATCAACGATACAAGAGACATAGCCTCTTACACGGATATTGTGTTGTTTGGCTGCTTGCATGATTTCGGAAAACTTTTCTAAGCTTTCGTCAATAGAGCAATTAATATTTTTACGAACAAAGCTTTCAGAAGCAGCCGTAAATACGGCAACCTCTTTGCAGCCAACAGCAAGTGCTGTTTCAAAACCTTTAATATTTGGTGTAAGCAAACTCAAATTTAGATCAGCTCGTTGTGGCAATTGTTTAAATAACTCATCACTTTGAGCCATTTGAGGAACCCATTTAGCTGAAACGCATGAACCAACCTCGATCGATTTTAAGCCAGCATCTATTAAGTCAGTAATAAAATTTAAACGCTGCTCTAATGTGAGCGTCTGTTTCTCATTTTGAAGCCCATCACGAGGGCCAACCTCTACAATCTTGACAAACTCACTCATGCGACTTCTTCCTGATCAGGTTGAAATTCTACGAGTTCGTCGCCCGCTTTAACTTGATCACCGACCTGAAAATAAGCATCTAAAATAATGCCGTCCTTCGGTGCGCGAATGGTGTATTCCATTTTCATCGCTTCAAGTGTCAACAGCACATCATCTTTTTTCACCGTATGGTTCGCACCGACTAGTAGTTGAGTCACGACACCCGGCATCGGAGCTTTAAGATGTCCTTGCTCATTTTGTCCTTCAGTCTGATTAAAATTTTGGCGGATATAATCAAATTTATAACTCTGGCCAGAGTGGAATAGAGTGATGCCTTGCTGACTTTGATTAAAAGCTAATTTATGTTGATTACCATTAATCAGAATTTTGGCTGTATTCGCATCAAGCAGCTCACCTGTGATCTGATAATGCTGACCATTAAATTCTGCGTTAAATCCTTGCTCAGCAGCTGAAAATTTAATCTGAATGCTGTTATCTAAATAATTTAATTTGATGCTGTGCTGGTAAGCGACATTACTCCGCCATAATGGCTGTGCCAACCAGAGTTGTTTTTGAGCTGATTTGTTATTTTGCATTTGGTTTAAAAACTCAATAAATGCAGTCGCAACAATAAACTCAAGTTTTATATTCGCAGGGCTAAACAAAAATTGTTCTTCACGCTGAATCAAATTTGTATCTAATTTGGCTTGTTTAAAGGAGTCACAACGAACAATCTTTTCAAGGAACGCAATATTGTTGCCTAAGCCATCAACATGAAATTGGCTAAGTGCGTGTTGCATTTGAATTAAAGCAGCTTCACGGTTTGTGCCCCATACAATCAATTTTGCAATCATTGGGTCGTAGAATGTAGTGATTTCATCGCCCTCGACGATTCCGCTATCTACACGCACATATTGGTTTTGAGGTGGGTAGCGCAGATAGTCAATTTTGCCAATTGCAGGTAAAAAACCTTTTTCTGGTTCTTCGGCATAAATTCGTGCTTCTAAGGCATGTCCATGTATCTGTAATTCATCCTGCAACTTTGGCAACGGTTCACCATAAGCAACGCGTAACTGCCATTCTACCAAGTCTTCACCTGTAATCATTTCGGTCACAGGATGTTCGACTTGTAGACGCGTATTCATTTCCATGAAATAAGCAGTACCGTCTTGTTCTACAATAAACTCAACTGTCCCTGCACCCACATAATCTACGGCACGAGCGGCATCAATTGCAGCCTGTCGCATAGCATCCAGTTTTTCACTTGGCATTTGTGGTGCTGGTGCTTCTTCTAGCACTTTTTGATGGCGACGTTGTACCGAACAATCACGCTCAAATAAATGAACATAATTCCCATGTGTATCACCAAACACTTGTACTTCAATATGACGTGGTTGAATCACATAACGTTCAATCAAAACATCATCATTGCCAAAGCTCGATTTCGCTTCGCGTTTACAAGAGGCAAGGGCATGTAAAAAGTCTTCGCTACGTTCAACGAGACTCATACCTTTACCACCACCGCCAGCACTCGCTTTAATTAACACAGGATAACCAATACGATCTGCTTGCTGTTTTAAAAATTCAGCATCTTGATTCGTTCCGTGGTAACCCGGTGTTAACGGCACACCAGCTTTTTCCATCAATGCTTTGGAGGTCGCTTTCAAACCCATGGCTAAGATGGCTTCTACAGGTGGGCCAATGAAGCAAATATTGTGTTGCTGACAAGCGAGCGCAAACTGGTCATTCTCAGAAAGAAAACCATAACCAGGATGGATTGCCTGACTTCCAGTATCTACCGCCGCCTGAATAATACGATCAACCTGAAGATAGCTCTGAGTTGCAGGAGACTGTCCAATATAAATCGCCTCATCAGCGAGTTTTACGTGCTGTGCATTTGCATCTGCATCTGAATAAACAGCAACCGTCGCAATACCTAATTTTTTCGCTGTGCGAATTACGCGGCAAGCAATTTCGCCACGGTTCGCAATCAAAATTTTCTCAAACATGTTTATTGTCCTTAATTGTTGTTATTCGAGTTAGAAATCCAAGCAGGCTGCTGCTTATTTAAAAAGGCATTTAAACCTTCTTTCGCTTCAGCGCCATGACGGACTTGTGCAATATGATGTGCGGTTTGTTGTAACAAGACATCACTCATCGGTTGCTTACTCACCATTTGAATCAACTGTTTAGATGCTGCTTGGGCATGTGGGCCACCGAGCAATAACGCATCAATCACATCTTGAACTTTCTGGTCTAAATGTTCAGCATCCGTTACTTCATGTGCTAAGCCAATTTGTTTGGCTTCGATTGCAGAAATACGCTCAGCAGTTAGAAAGTAGCGCGAAGCTTGTCGCTCTCCAATTGCACGAATCACGTAAGGACTAATAGTCGATGGAGCTAAACCCAGTCGAACTTCAGACGTTGCAAATTTTGCTTCATGGCTTGCGATACAAATATCACATGCCGATGCCAAACCCATTCCACCGCCAAAGGCAACACCATGTACACGAGCGATTGTGGGCTGCTTTAAAGTGGCCAATGCATGAAGCATCTCTGCCAATTTCAATGCATCAGCTTCATTTTCTGCTGAAGAAGCTTGACCCGCTTGCTTCATCCAATTCAAGTCAGCGCCTGCGGAAAAACTTTTACCACGACCAGCTAGAACCACGACGCGAATATCATCACGGTTATTTAATGTGTTAAAGCAAGCATGAAGCTCCTCTATCACGATTGTATTAAAAGCATTGTGTAGTTCTGGTCGATTAAGCCAGATATAAGCAACCTGATCCTGTTGTTCGAGTTGTAAAAATTGATAGCTCATACAGACCTCTTACATACGGAACACGCCGAATTTTGTTGGTTGAATAGGTGCATTCAATGCAGCTGCAAGACTTAAACCCAAAACATGACGAGTTTGAGCAGGATCGATTACACCATCATCCCATAAACGTGCAGATGCATAATAAGGATGACCTTGTTGTTCGTACTGATCACGGATTGGCTGTTTGAACTGATCTTCTTCCTGTGCAGACCATTCTGCACCTTTTTGTTCGATCTGATCACGTTTCAAAGTTGAAAGCACACTAGCGGCTTGTTCACCACCCATCACTGAAATACGAGAGTTTGGCCACGTCCATAAGAAGCGTGGTGAATAAGCACGTCCACACATTCCATAGTTACCTGCACCAAAAGAACCACCAATAATCAGCGTTAATTTTGGAACATTGGCTGTTGCAACAGCCATCACTAACTTCGCGCCATGTTTGGCAATGCCTTCATTTTCATACTGACGACCCACCATAAAACCAGTGATATTTTGGATAAATATCAAAGGAATATTGCGCTGAGTACAAAGTTCAATAAAGTGAGCACCTTTCTGCGCGGATTCAGAAAATAGAATGCCATTATTGGCAATAATTCCAACAGGCATACCATACAGGGATGCAAAACCCGTGACCAACGTTGACCCAAAACGCGCCTTAAATTCATCAAAACGAGAACCATCAACGATACGAGCAATCACTTCACGAACATCAAAAGGTTTTCGTGCATCACTTGGAACAACGCCATATAACTCTTTGGCATCGAATAATGGCTCATCAATTTGTTTACTTAGATCATTCGGCTTTTTATTTAGATTCGCAACGATGTTACGAGCAATTGCAATTGCATGTTCATCATTTTCAGCAAGATGATCAGCGACCCCTGAAAGGCGAGTATGAACATCACCACCACCTAAATCCTCACTGCTCACGACTTCCCCCGTCGCAGCTTTAACGAGAGGAGGACCACCTAAGAAAATCGTACCTTGGTTTCGAACAATAATGGTTTCATCTGACATCGCAGGCACATAAGCACCACCAGCAGTACAACTTCCCATGACCACTGCAATTTGTGCAATCCCTTGACTCGACATACGGGCTTGGTTGTAAAAAATACGCCCGAAATGATCACGATCAGGGAAAACTTGATCTTGCATAGGTAAATATGCGCCACCAGAATCCACCAGATAAATACAAGGTAAGTGGTTTTGTTCCGCAATCTCTTGGGCACGTAAATGCTTTTTAACTGTCAGTGGATAATAGGTTCCACCTTTGACCGTTGCATCATTGGCAACGATCATGCAAGTTACTCCATTGACTTGACCAATCCCTGCGACAACACCCGCAGCAGGAATATCATCTTCATAAACCTTATACGCCGCTAACTGACCAATTTCTAAAAAGGCAGTACCTACATCTATAAGTTGGTCAATACGATCACGAGGTAACAGTTTGCCACGCGCCAAATGTTTCTGACGCGCATTTTCACCACCACCAAGGGAAATGGATTGTGCAACCTGTTTTAAATCTGAAACCAAGGCGTTCATGGTTTGTTGATTTACTTTGAAGTCTTCGCTTCTTACATTAATTTTGCTTTGTAATTGGTTCATCAGATGCATCCTTATTTGTCGTTATTATTTGGTTTCATTAAACAGTTCACGACCGATTAACATACGGCGAATTTCAGATGTTCCCGCACCAATTTCATAAAGTTTTGCATCACGCCATAAACGACCTGTAGGGAATTCATTGATATAACCATTTCCACCTAAGGTCTGAATTGCTTCACCTGCCATCCATGTTGCTTTCTCAGCAGCGTATAAAATGGCACTTGCAGCATCTTTACGCAGACTCCGATCATGATCGGCCTTATCACAGGCTGCACCAACAGCATATACAAGTGCTTTACAAGCCAACCAAGTGGAGTACATATCTGCAAGCTTTCCTTGCATCAACTGGAACTCACCTAAAGCCTGACCAAATTGTTCACGTTGATGAATGTAGGGGATAACAACATCTAAACAGGCATCCATAATGCCTAAAGGGCCAGCACTTAATACGGCACGCTCATAATCCAACCCACTCATTAAAACTTTTGCACCGTTGCCTACGCCACCGAGTACATTCTCAATTGGTACTTCAACATTATCGAAAAATAGAGGGAAGGTATTTGAACCGCGCATACCGAGCTTGTCTAAATGCTTACCATGACTAAAACCTTTCATATCTTTTTCAATTAAGAAAGCCGTCATACCTTTAGCGCCAGCATGAGGGTCAGTTTTGGCATACACCACCAAAACATCTGCATCACCGCCGTTGGTAATCCACATCTTTGAACCATTAAGAACAAAATGATCACCTTTTTGCTCAGCGCGTAATTTCATGCTCACCACATCTGAACCCGCATTTGGTTCAGACATAGCCAACGCGCCGACAAAATCACCTGAAACTAACTTAGGTAAATATTTTTGTTTTTGCTGTTCACTACCATTACGGTTAATTTGGTTGATACATAAGTTTGAGTGTGCACCGTAGGACAGACCGATTGCTGCTGAAGCGCGAGAGATTTCTTGCAAAACAATAATATGCGCAAGATAACCTAAATTTGTACCACCATATTCTTCAGAAACTGTTAGGCCCAATAAGCCCATATCTCCAAATTTTTTCCACAGATGTGCAGGAAAGTGATTATCTTGATCAACTTGTTGAGCAATCGGTGCAATTTCTTTTGCACAAAATGCCGCAACTGAATCTTGAAGGGCAATTAGTGTTTCATCCAGACCAAAATTCAAGCTACGTAGGTTCATTGTGTTCATCCCATTGGTTATATTTGTTGTTCCATAAGCATTCTTGTGTGTGCTTATGAAGTACCATACAATGAATTTTTAAAAAAGTGAATAGAGATTCATAAATTGATTTACAATTCACTTTATTTGTTAGAGAATAAATTTCATGAGCTATAAACGATCATCTTTGATGCAAGAAAGAATGGAACAGAATCGCAAGGCGATTTTAAGTTCTGCTCGAAATCTAATTTCAGAAGGAGGGTTTAAAGACGCACAAATTCAAACGATTGCTGAGCAAGCAGGCGTTTCGAGTGGGTTGGTTTATCGCTACTTTGACAATAAAAGTCAGGTGCTGATCGAAGTTCTATCCGAAGCCATCAATACCGAACTACTAGTAATTGATGCGATTACGGAAAGTGATCTGCCAGCCGAACAGAAATTGCATAAAGCGGTAGCAACTTTTGTAAAACGGGCACTGAATAGTCCCCAGCTTGCATATTCACTGATGTTTGAACCCGTTGATTCAACGGTCGAGCATGAGCGTTTTCGTGTTAAGCAGTTGATTAAACGGAGTGTTATTAAAATACTTGCTGATGGAAATGCGAGTGGTGAGTTTGTTTTAGAGGATTTGAACACTACAGCGCTATGTGTAGTTGGTGCCATGACTTTCGTTGTGGTTGAACCTTTAGACCCAGCTCAAAACACAAAGTTTGATCAGCAACATAAAGACTATTTTTCAAAACAGATTGCTGATTTTTGTGTAGATGCCGTAAGGAGAAAGCAGGCATAAGCAACAATTAAAACCACAGAATAGGCAGTTTGAAGAGTAGTTGCAGTTACAACAATTAGATGATGTAAGAACAGAATTAAAAAGAATCAAGGAGAATGATTCAATGCAACACGTACGGTTAAGCTATGCCTCTGGAACAAGTTCGCAGCCCTTATTAGGGATGACGATTGGAGAAAAATTTGATCAGGCTTGTCAGCAATATGCTGATCAAGAAGCGATTGTAAGTTCACATCAGAACAGACGGTTAACATATAGAGAATTACAGCAGGAAGTTGAGGCATTTGCCTGTAGTCTGCTGAAACTCGGCCTCAAAAAGGGTGATCGGCTGGCAATTTGGTCACCAAACTGTGTGGAATGGACTGTCACCCAATTTGCGGCATTTAAAGCAGGGATTGTTTTAGTTAATCTCAATCCAGCCTATAAAAGCCATGAACTTGAATATGTGCTCAATAAAGTCTCTTGTAAGGGCTTAATTATCGCATCTCAATTCAAAACAACAAATTATCAGGAACTTCTCACTAGAATTGCGCCAGAAATTAGCTTTTGTACGGATAAGATCATTCATGCTGAGCGTCTGCCATTCTTAAAATTTGTTATCAAAATTGATGAACAGCAACATACAGGGATTCATCGTTTTAGTGATCTGGTCACACCACCAACTGCCGATCAACTTGATCAACTCGATCTTGCAAGCCAACAACTACAATTCGATGAAACCATTAATATCCAATTCACTTCTGGTACAACAGGCAATCCGAAAGGAACCATGTTGACGCATCATAATATTCTAAATAATGGATATTTTGTCGGTGAGGGCATTCGCCTAACGTCTAAAGATAAAGTCTGTATTTCTGTGCCATTATTTCATTGCTTTGGCATGGTGATGGGGAATCTAGCATGTATTACGCATGGCGCGACAATGGTATATCCATCAGCCGTGTTTAATCCATTAGATACATTAAAAACCATTCACGAAGAACGTTGTACAGCTGCTTACGGCGTACCGACGATGTTTATCGCAACGTTAGAACATGAACAATTCAGTGAATTTGATTTATCAAGTTTACGTACAGGCATTATGGCAGGTAGTCCTTGTCCACGTGAAATCATGCAACGTGTGATCGAGCGTATGCATATGTCTGAAATTACAATTTGTTATGGAATGACAGAAACTTCGCCTGTCAGTGCTCAAAGCTCTGTCAACGATACCATTGATAAGCGTGTAAGTACTGTAGGTCGTGTACACCCACATGTTGAAGTCAAAATTGTTGACCTTGAAGGGCAAATTGTTCCGACAGGTACTTTAGGCGAATTATGTGTGCGTGGTTATTCAGTTATGGCTGGATATTGGGGTGAAGAAGAAAAGACTCGTGAAGTGATAGACGCAGCGGGTTGGATGCACACGGGTGATATTGCAGAAATGGATGCTGAAGGCTTCGTTAAAATTAAAGGACGGATCAAAGATGTCGTGATTCGTGGTGGTGAAAATCTCTTTCCAAAGGAAATCGAGGATTTCTTATATACCCATCCCGATATTAGCGATGTCCAAGTGATCGGACTACCTGATCTTCGTTATGGTGAAGAATTATGTGCTTGCATTATTTTGCATGAGCATCATCAGAGTGATGAAGAGAGTATTCGTAGCTTCTGTAAAGACCACATTTCACATAATAAAGTGCCACGTTATGTTAAATTTTTTAGCGAGTTTCCAATGACTGCTTCTGGCAAAGCTCAAAAGTTTAAGTTACAGGAAATCATGCGTGCTGAACTGAACTTAACGGCGACTGTGTTTGACTAGGATAATAAATAATTCATTGAAAGAACGTATTGAAATAGCTTGAACACAGGTAGATAAAAATGGCAAAAGATTTTAATAGCTCGAAAGTAGTCGATGAATATGATCAGCATATCCGTAAATTAATTCCGGGTTATGAAATGCTCCATCAACAAGTGGATGCGATTTTAGAGTCAGTTTTACCCCCAAAAGCACATATCTTGATTGTGGGTTGTGGTACAGGTTACGAACTGGAATATCTACTTAAGAAACACCCTGATTGGATGTTCACTGCGGTCGATCCATCAGCAACCATGCTACAAAAAGCGCAAAAACTTGTTTCAAACATAGGAAAATCTGATCAAGTCTCATTTGTACATGGTGAAACCTCAGCTTTAGCCGATCAAGCTTGTTTTGATGCAGCACTTTCGATTCTTGTCGCACATTTTATTGCTGATGACTCAAAAAAGGCTTTCTTTCAAGAGATTTATAATCGTTTGAAAGACACGGGACTTTTAATGACCTATGACTTGATGACTTGTACCGATTCTCAACAATTTCAGGCGCTACAACATTTGTGTCAGCACAATGGACTGACATCAACCCAGTGCCAGAAAATGATTGAGCGTCTACATCAAGATTTTTCAACCGTTCGTTTTGATGAATATCAGCAATTATTACTCAAAACAGGCTTTGAGCATGTGTATTCCTATAGTCAGATTTTGATGTATCAAGGATTGATCGCACACAAAAAGCAATCGAATGCTTTAGTGATGCAAGATTCTAAAAATGTGGCTTTAACACATCATGGAATAAAACATTAATACTAAAATTTAACTTGTAACTTTTTACCAAGCGTTTGATTGACAGTGGCTCATATTTGCCACTGCGTACTTCTTTTGCCTGTGAAAAGTGAAATTCAAATCAAATAGGAGGTGAATTAAAGATAAATCAATGTGTTGAGATTAAAAACAAGAAATGCAATGCGGTTAGGTATGACTGCAAAGGATACAAAGCAAACAAATAATGATCTTAAAAGAACTTAATGATCAGGAAAGAAGGAAGTTTATTTAAATGAAAAATTTCATTTTAACGGTACAGAAAAGTGTTTTGGCTCTATCCGTAGTGACTGTCATGTCACCTACATATGCAGCTTCTGAAAGTGCCGAAATCGAACAGCTACGCCAAGAGGTGAAAGAGCTAAGAGCGATGTTGCAACAGTATGTACAACAATCTACGCCTGTACAGACAGCGGCAGCACCCTCAACACCAAGTACGACTATGCCACAAACGGTTCAACCATTTACGCCTAAACTCAGTACAAAATCAGGTGCTGAAGTCAATTTGTATGGTTACATTCGTGCCGATGCCTCATATCAAGCTCAAGGTGCATCGAGTATGTATAACAATATCAGTGGTGTTCCACTAGAGGGTACACCTGAAGAGTCTCAGCAAAAAGACCGCTTGCACACCACAGTGAGTGTGACACGTTTTGGTTTGAATTTTAAAACGCCATCTGCTCTAGGGGACGTAGGTGGGAAATTAGAAATGGATTTCTTCGGTGGGTCATCCCGTGATCAATTTCGTATTCGCCATGCATATTTGACCTTAGATAAATGGTTAATTGGTCAAACATGGTCAACGTTTATTGCACCTGAATACTATCCTGAAACCATTGATGCAGCGACCTATGTGGGTGGTGCTTTACAACGTTCTCCATTGGTTCGTTATAGCAATAAGCTCTCAGAAAATACCAGCTTTGCACTAGCGGTTGAAGATCCAAAATATACAGCAACATCGGACCCCGACAATGAAATGCGCTTACCCGCATTTGTTGGACGCGTGAATCACAAATTTGACAATGGCTCGATGCTATCGGGACGTAGTTTTGTTGCTGAGAAAAAAACCAGTAATGACAATGAATGGGCATGGGGTGTAGGTTTAGGAGGTAAATATCAGCTCAATCCAAACACATTCTTAAAAGCAGACTACTACCACGTCAAAGGTGATGGACGTTTCCTAATGTGGACCAATAGTGGCTATGCCATTGATGACAAAAATAATATTCAAACCAATGAGTTTGACTCAATTTCAACGGGTATTACACATCAATTTAACTCTCAGCTTCGCTCAACATTGGGCTACGGCTATATGAAAGCTAAAGACAATAACGACTTTGCCCGTATCCAAAAAGATAATCCAAACCAAAACAAAGAGCTTTGGCAAGGTTGGATTAATGCCATGTACAATCCGTATAAGCCAATTACGCTGGGTATGGAGTATGTCTATGGCGAACGCGAAACATTTGATGGCCGCTCAGGGACAGATAACCGCATCAATATGATGGCGAGCTATGATTTTTAATATAAATAAGACCTTGAATAATATGTTTTTTCTTTAAGGTGCATTATGTCGTTTTAAATAATGATTAGGAAATTATCTCATTGAGGAGATGAAGAATGACAACAGTTAATGTAAATGCAGTAATTGATCAAGCAAAATTTACCCCATTTCACTGGACGATTTTACTCTGGTGCTTATTAATTATTATTTTTGATGGTTACGATCTCGTTATTTATGGTGTGGTATTACCGTTATTGATGCAAGAGTGGTCATTAACCTCAGTTCAAGCGGGAATGTTGGCCAGTACCGCACTCTGTGGCATGATGTTTGGTGCCATGCTTTTTGGTGCATTAGCAGATAAAATCGGCCGAAAAAATGTGATTTTAATTTGCGTCACATTCTTTAGTGGTTTTACATTTTTAGGTGCATTTGCATCAAGTCCTTTCGAATTTGGCATTTTACGGTTTTTAGCAGGTTTAGGTATTGGGGGCGTGATGCCAAACCTTGTTGCGCTGACTTCTGAATATGCACCTAAACGCATACGCAGCACTTTAGTCGGCACGATGTTTAGTGGCTATGCAATTGGTGGAATTCTTTCTGCACTAATCGGTAGTTATCTAGTCGAAAGTCAGGGATGGCAAATCATGTTTTTGATTGCAGGTATTCCTTTACTTTTATTACCAGTGATTTGGAAATTTCTTCCTGAATCTTTGACCTTCTTGGTTAAAACAGGAAAGACTGAACAAGCACATCGTATTATTCAAAAAATTTCACCAGAACAAACTATTACCAGCAGCACTCGCTTAACTTTAAATGATGATAACGTCCCAACAGGCAGCTCTGTCAGAGGTCTGTTCCAGCAAGGTCGTGCATTCAATACACTGATGTTCTGGGTATTGTTCTTTATGTGTTTATTGATGGTTTATGCATTAAGCAGTTGGTTGCCAAAACTAATGCTTGTGGCAGGCTATTCACTTGGCAAGAGTATTTTGTTCTTACTTGCTCTCAATGTCGGAGCAATGATCGGCTCAATTGGTGGCGGTATTCTTTCTGATAAATTCCATTTAAAACCCGTCATTATGGGAATGCTAATGGCAGGCGTTGTGGCACTCGTTGGCTTAGGATTTAACTCACCAGCTTATGTTTTATATGGTTTAGTTACTGTGGCTGGTGCTGCAACTATCGGTACTTCAATTCTACTTTATAGTTATGTTGCTCAGTTTTATCCACTTAGCGTCCGCTCAACAGGCATTGGTTGTGCTTCAGGTGTTGGACGGATCGGTGCAATTGTCGGGCCGATTTTAACAGGCATGTTACTGACCTTAAACCTTCCACATACAATGAATTTTGTGATGATTGCTATTCCAGCCATGATTGCAATCTTTGCGATTTTAAGCTTAAAGCGTCATAAGTTTGATGAAGAAGAGCATCAAGTGGAACAAGTAAAAGTAAGCCTAAGTGAGTCGAGTAATGCTTAATCTAATTAGCAAAATTTAGTTCTTTAAAAGAAGAATAAAAAGCCCATTAAATATTTGATGGGCTTTTTAGCTATATAAGCAATAATACAATATAGATATGATTTTATTATTCAATTTTAAATTCCAACTCAGCAAAACAAAAAAAAGCATTCATAAATGAATGCTTTTTCTAATTTCAGATTTTAAATATTTAAATTTCAATCGCAACAGCCGTTGCTTCACCGCCGCCGATACACAACGCAGCAACACCTTTCTTCTTGCCTAAACGTTTTAATGCATAGATCAATGAAAGAATAATTCGGGAACCGGGTACAGCCGAGATACGTGTAAAAATAGGACAAATAAAAAGTCAAGAATTTTTTTAATATAATATACAACTATGTAGATTTCAGAATTTACTACTATGTGTAAAAAGACTCAAACAAGAATTGGTTTGGACTAACAAAGCCAAGCCTTACGTTAATATCTATTATGTTATTCTTTATCTTAACCTAATTGAATCGAAATAAGGTTTTAGTTATGAGCTTTAACAACTTAGATGATGAAAGTGATATAGCAGCAGCTGCCGCTAAGGTACTTCGTGAAAGCTTTATTAAAGAAGCCCGCACCAATACTGTACTTTATGTAGAGAATGATGCCATATGGAGCAAGGCTCCAAATAGTACACCCGTCTTAATTAAACAATTGTCTGGACGTAACCCTGAGCTGGCCAAAAAAATTACTGGATCAGGAACTTATAAAATTAAAAAACGAAATATTAGTACTTAAAACAAATAGTTCATACTCAGCAGAGCTCCACAAGACTAACGTAATTTATAATCATATGAATTTAGAAAATGGTGAAACTATATGCTCTATGAAGAACTAGCAAAAATACAATTTTCAAAGCAACTATACATCAGTGGTATGAGAGCTTTAAATATCAATGACTATGAATTTTTAACAGGTGATTGGCATGTAAAAGAGACATGGCATCCAGATTCTAATTTAAGTTCCTTTCATATCATGGGAAAGGGAAAAATTGCTTTATTTGATACAAATGAATATTTAGGTGAAGAGGGAGTCTTTGAAGCTAGTGAAATCTTAAGGACAATGGGAATTCCAATTTTTTCACCGACGGTCTATGCTGCAACACATGCTAGAGCAATTGCTGATAAAATTATTGCAGAAGCATTTTTGGCTATAGAACTAAATGGTAGTAAACTCTTTAGATATATTTCATTACATGATTTTGATGACTATATGCCAGAAGATACAGATAAACAACGTGTCTATGAACTACTTGAGAAAGCCATAAAGCTTTTACCACAAGAACAATCCAATCATCTAAAAGAGTGGTTATATCAGGCAAAATGTAAATTTGAAAACTTAACTCTTGAACAAAAGAAAATCCGTAGTGCCTGGCTCATTGCTCAATCGAATGCTCGACAAGCATTTCCAGAAGAGGTAGTCAATGCTTGTAGAAAAAATTCAGATTCAAGATTAAGAAGATTACTAAATGGCGAAACAACTATTGAAGAAGAAGAGATAGATCTCTTAAATAAATGGCAGGAATTAAATGGTACTAAATAATAAATCTTAATTTTATATGATTTTAAAAAATTCTAATTTGGTGTGAACCACTATTTTAGGAATTTTTTCTTAAATTTTTACAAAATAAGTTAAGGTAAATCTCTATGCGACTCAAGGCATAAAACATTTTGGACGAATCTAATACCATTATTTCTTGCTGAGATGATGAAAATGATTAATTGAATAGTAATGAATGAAATTGAAAGTATCCATTGGAATAGTGTTGCTTTAAAAGTGATACAAAGAATAATAAAGCCAATAAGTATAAAAATAGTTAATATGCTGCTATCTCTAAAAAATAGAAATTTTAAATGAGAGTCAACAATTTGTTCATCATTTTTATGCTTTTGATAAATTTTGTACCAGACACGATTTTGTTCAGACGGTAGTGTAGGAAGTACACCGAGTATTTTTTCTAAATTTTCCATATCAATACGTGGATCTTTTTTTGCATGTACAGTAAAAGCCCGATGCCCTGGGAGACTATATTTCAATTTCCCAAATATAATGTTATGTTTAGTTTCTGCTGGTAAAATATTTAATAGCAATTTTACGATTAAAATACCCAAGATAAAGGATGATAATAATTTAAATAAAGAGTTATCCAACATGCTTTTTGAAAGTAATAAACTCATAAATTTTTCTATATTCAATGCGGATAAAATAATATTTAAAACAAGAAAATCCATGCATATGATTTTCCATATGTTACTTATGTTTTCTTTTTGAAGTTTTTCTGAGGTTGATACGTCATTTGCCATAATTTATTTCTCAATCTCATCTTTTATAATATGAGAGATATCTTCATAGTTTGATAAGAATATAAATTGATCATTTAACTTATTCAATTTCTTGTTATCAGTAATGAAATCCTTTAATAGATTGTACCGTTTCAGAGTATAAAATAATAATGCTTTTCTACATTTTATCTCTATTTTCCCATCGATCATTCCATAGTCAAATTCGATGGCTTTACGATGTGTTTCAGATAAGTCAGATGAAGGCTTAAAAACTAGTGTGATGTATGTATGCCATGCTATATCTTGTTCGGAGGATACCACTGCTTCATCTAGAGTTTCTGCTGTAATAATTCTAGCTAAAACGAAATCACGAAAATCTTTACGTGTTCGACAAAATGCTCTTACATGCCAACGATGACCATCGAATACCATAGCATGTGGATTAAGTGTTCTTTCAGAAGCTACATCACTCGTCATTGAAAGATAGCTTACTCTGATAGCTTTTTTATTATTAATCGCATCAATAACCAAAGCTAAGGTATTTTCAGGCACTGTTCGCTCTAAAGATGGTAAGACATCACTGGGTGGTACCATGCCGATAAAGCTTTCATCACTTCTAATAATATTTTGATTTAAAGCCAGTAAATTACGTAAATAGTAGCGTGAACCTTTTTCGCTGAATAGAGGTTGGAATTCTTCAGACTTTAAATAAGCCTTTGTTTTTTTGTCATAAAATACATTATCTGGACGCCAATCTATATAACGAGCTAAGTCAAGAGAAGCTTGAGGAACAGATATTCCAAAAAAATCTACTAGATCACTACGATTGATTTTACCAGTCCATTGAAGCCTAAAATCTATAAACTCTAACCGTTTGTCTTGTGACCAATTTGACGTTTTGGATTTTTTATCGGTCATACATCACCTGAAATGTTTGCTAACAAATATAATTTTTAGATGGGTATAAAAAGTATTCCCATCTAAAAATTATATTGTATATTAAGACATCAATCTTTTCTAGTCGCTTAAGGTAAACGTATGCCTGCTTCAATCGTTTTCTTTCCCGTCGGTAATGGTGATATGACACTTATCACTTTAGCTGATGGTAGAACCATATTAGTTGATATCAATATCCGTCAAGATGCTGATAATCCTTTAACTTCTACTTATGATGTTGCCAGTGACTTACGGGGCAGACTTAAGCGGGATATGAATAATCGTCCTTTTGTTGATGTATTTTTATTAAGCCATCCTGATAAAGATCATTGTACGGGATTGAAAAAGCATTTTCATTTAGGAGCTTTAGCTAACTATTGTGATGATCATAAAATAGACAATGAAAAGAGAATTGTGATTCGTGAGCTCTGGTCTTCACCAATGGTGTTTAGACGCGCTTCAAAAAATCATACTTTATGTGAGGATGCTTGTGCTTTCAATACAGAAGCACGACGTCGAGTTAAAATTAATAAAGAGAATAATTTCTTTAGTATTCCTCAAGGAGATCAAATCCTTATTATGGGTGAAGATGAGAATGGTAAGACAGATGATCTAAATCCTATTCTCATTAAATCTGGCACAACCTTTAGAATCAATAATCAAGGGTATGATTCAAATCTTGAATGTTTCTTAATCGCGCCTATGACCAAGCAAAGTGAAGAACTGGAATGTATTCTTTCTAAAAATCATTCAAGCGTAATCATTAATTTTAGTATTGCTTCAAATGACTATTCTGATAAATGCCGTTTCTTATCTGGTGGTGATGCAGAGGTAGAAATTTGGGAGCTGATTTGGGATAAGTATCACTCTACTCCAGAGGTTCTTGCGTACAATATTTTGCAAACACCCCATCACTGTTCATGGCGTACTCTTTCACATGATAGCTGGAGTGGAAAGGGAGAAAGTGCAAAAGAGTCTGGTGATGCGGTCAATGCACTATCTCAGGCAAGAAAAGGGGCTGCCATTGTTGCCAGTAGTAAGTTGATTCAGGATGAAGACAGTGATCCTCCATGTATCCGTGCTAAACGGACTTATACAAGAATTGTCCAGCAACTCTCTGTGAGTGGTAAGTTTTACTGTACGGGTGAATATCCTAAGAGTAACAATGTGAAGCCACTCATTTTTGAGATTGATAACGTTGGGGTACGTGTAGCTAATAAAGCTGTCATTGGCGCAGCGTCAATTGCAGCTTCCCCTAACCTTAGAGCAGGATAATACTATATGTCAGTCGATCCGTTTTTCAAGATAGGTAAATCATATTCTAGCTTAGATCCCAATCTTCTAAAGTATGAACAGACACGTCAATTCTTTCAATCATGCCTTAGTCATCCTGATTTTGATATTGCTGATATTGTTGAATTGTCTTGGAAATCAGATCAACCAGCTGAGGCGATTATTGTCCACTGTGGTGATGGGACTGTCCCAACGGAAAACCAAGTCGGTATTTTAGTGACAGAAGTACTGGCTATAGTTTATAACCCTAATAAACGATTTGGCAGTCCCTATGAGGTTTTAGCACTTCGAAAAGATTTTCCAAAAACTCCTCATTTAAATGGAACATCTTCTGGAGAGCCAGCCTCGCTTTGCTTATATGCTGAAAGTTGGGAATCAGTTGAGAGGACTTGGACACCCAAAAAATTTCTGCAGAGAATCTTATGGTGGCTTCATGAAACATCAAATGATACTTTACATCTAAATGATATTATTCCTGAGCGATTATTTTATAATAATTTTTGCCAAGTAATTTTACCATCTGATTTTTTTAATATTTTGAATTCCGAAAATTTCAAACTTAGGTTAAATTATATTTACAATCAGGATAAGCTATATAAAATTTTTAGAGCTTCATATATAGGCGTAGCTGAAAAAATTGACGAGGTTTCTTTAGAAAGTATAGTAGTAAAACTGCCCGAACTTGGTTTAAATCCGATTGAAAGAGTTCCTGATACTTTAGATGGTTTAGTTGATTATTTTAAAGCAAAGAATATTGATCTAAAGAATATATTGATAGAAGAAATTAAAAAAAATGTAGATCATAATGGTATCCAGTTTTTATCACCAAATACGAATACATTCTTATTGCTTTTACTTATAGTTCCAATAGTTAATCAAAATAATGATGAAAGCACTAACTATGATTTTTATGGTTTTGCTCTTAGTAATACTACTATTTCTGATTTGGGTATTAGGTTAGGAGCTTTGAATAAAGGTTTTGATAAAAAAAACGAGAATATATGTTTTCCTGATCACCATTTATTTGATCTAAAAGTTGAACAGCCCAATGATAATTTAACAAATATTCAACTTGAACATGTTCAAATTACATTCGAAACCACACAAAAGTTCGCAAGAACAGCCTCAGGAATAGACCTTTCAAACGCAAATTTTAACGGTGTATTAGCTGGAGTGGGTGCACTTGGTAGTACATTAGCTGAAATTTGGTCAAGAGAAGCATGGGGAAAGTGGTCGTATGTGGATGATGACCTACTTAAACCTCATAATGTAATCCGGCATATCGGTAAAGACTGCCATATTGGAAAATCTAAAGTAGATGTTGTAAAAGAATTAGTGGATCTAAACTATCGTTTTGGGGAAAAAAGTGTTGCTATTCATGCAAAAATTAACGACTCAGAAAATTCTCAAGTTAAAGAAGCTATTAATAACGCTGAATTATTAGTTGATGTGACAACATCAATTGAAGCAGCAAGAGATCTACCAACATTAGCAAATTCGACACGTATAGTGTCTACATTTATAACACCATCAGGTGAAGATTCTGTTTTATTATTCGAAGATAAAGAACAGAAGATTAGAATTGATGCATTAGAAGCACAATATTATAGAGCTATATTAAACAATGATTGGGGAGTAAAACATCTTAAGAAACATCTTGGTGCATTTAAAACAGGTGGAGGTTGCCGTGATATTTCTATGATTATTTCTGATGAACTAATTAAATTACATGGCGCTATACTGGCACGACAAATTCGTTTGGGAAGCCACTGTAATGAAGCTCAGATTAAAATCTGGTCTTTAGATGATTCGACAGGACAAGTAAATTCTCACATTATAGAAGTATTACCTTCAAAGAGAGAAATCTTACAGAATGGCTGGACAATAATTTATGATGATTTTATTTATCAAAAATTATCTGAAATAAGAGCAAAAGAACTTCCAAATGAAACAGGTGGTGTCATTTTAGGATACATCGATCAGAAACTAAAAAGTATCTATATTGTGGATGTTTGTGAAGCACCTCACGATAGCATTGCAACACCTACAACTTTCATAAGGGGTAGTGAAGGCCTGTCAGATTACATTGATCTATGTAGTGAAAAAACAGCCTATATTGTTCGCTATATCGGTGATTGGCATTCTCATCCTGACCATGTATCGACAAGACCTAGTGCGTTGGATGAAGTATTACTAACCGATTTACAAAATAAGATAGATGATCCAAATGATCCTGTTTTAATGGCTATTATAAATTCTAATAAAGTCAGTTTTTATCTTTAATATAGGGGATTATTATGGAAATCTTTGAATCTAGTAAGCTTGTTCTATTTATTATTTTTGCAATTCCAGGCTTTATTTCAATAAAAACTTATTCGTTACTGTGCCCAAATCATGAAAAAGATAGTACAAAGCTAATTATTGATGCCATTACATATAGTTGTTTGAACTATGCTTTATTAGGACCTTTTATTTATATGATGATTTTTAGTAAAAAATGGGATTTTATTTGTCCTTTTTTTACAATTAGCTTTTATTCATTTGTCATGCTTGTTTTTCCAGCATTTTTAGCTTGGGGATGGTTAAAGTTAAGAAATATGGAGTTTTTTAAAAAAAATGCTCCTCATCCTACACCAAGAGCATGGGACTATATTTTTTCTCAGAGAAAAGAATATTTTGTTTTAGTTACCTTATCTGATGGAAAAAAACTAGCAGGAGAATATTCAGAAAAATCATTTACATCGAGTTTTCCTGAAGATCCACAAATCTATTTAGAAAAAGCATGGGAGGTTAGTGCTGAGGGTGGTTTTGAAAGAATACGTGAGCAATCTGAAGGAATTCTAATATTATCCAAAGACATTCAAAGTATTGAATTTTTTCAACATCCCTAATATTTATCTATGGAGTTATCAATGTCAACTAAAGATTTAAAAACTAATATTCAGAGTATACCAACCGACTTACAAACAAGAGGCTACCAACCACAAAAAGTGACTTCACCAAATCCGTCGAATACTCACCCCCCTAAAAAACCTTAATTTTAGAGCGAGATTAATTATGAATGATAAAACTCAAAGAGTGCCTGTTGGTGATGGTTATAGTCCAGCTGTGATAAAACCACACAACCCAATGCCTGGTGCAGGTTATCAACCAGAAAAATCGAAAGGAACAAACCCGAGTAATCCTCAAGCACCTACATCTCCGCCTAAAAAACCCTAAGGAATCGAAATGTCTAATATTAAAAATCCTGAAAACATAAATGATAGTTACAGTCCGAAACCTTCTGGATCTATTTCTGATTCAGATAAATTTGGTTATCAACCGACCAGATCTTCTGGGGGGAACACATCAAATTCATCTCAACAAACTACATCTCCACCAAGAAAGCCCTAAGATGATATAGAGCTCGCATTCTTTATGTGGGTTCCATTATTTATATTTACTTGTTTTTGAGAAAAATACTTTGAACAGCATAAATCACAAAGCCATAACCAAAGGTTTAAAAAATATTTATTTACATAACTCTTATATTAGAAATAAACGGGTGAAGTTGCGATGTGATGGACATACCAATTTGATTGGTGGGAATGGTCGTGGTAAGACCAGTATGCTTAATTTATTACCGATATTTGCTGGAATTTCACCTGAAAGCATGGTGCAAAAAGCTGGTAATAAATCTAGTTTTCTGGATTTTTATTTGCCTAATCTGCAATCAATGATTGTATATGAATATCTTGGGCAACAGGGTATGTGCTGTGTCGTGATGTATAGACACCAGAATGGTACGAAACTGATTTATCGTTTTGTACAAGGACGTGCTGAAGAAACTTTTTTTGCGCCACAGTTCGATGAATTATTTGCAAAAAATATGCAAGTGAATGAAATTATTCATGAACTGCAATTAAATAATATTAAAATCAGTAAGCAAATTGAAACGATACTGGATTATCGGGCTATTCTGCATAACGATAAAGAGCGTTTTGCTCGTGATAAGAGTCTTCGTATATTGGCAGCAGACTACGCCATGTGTGATCGTCAATATACACTGCGTCATCTGGGTGAGTTAACTCGTGTACCTATGTCTCAGGTAGATCTGATTAATAAGTTTAAAAGTATGCTGGTAGATGCTTATCTACAGGATGAAAATGCAGTTGTAGGTGATAAAGGTCTAACTCATACGGCAAACTTAAATCTGATCGAAGATATGAGAAGTTTGCAGGAGTTTATAAAAGCAAGTTCTCAACTTGAAAAAGGTACGCAACTTAGAGCAAATGTTATTCAAACATATCAGCAACTTTTTAAGGTGAAGTTACAGGCTCATACGTTAACTGAACAATTTATAGAGGATGAGCGTGAGCTACAACAGGAGCATGATACCTATTTACTAAAATACGAACAGGACTATGATGCATTACAAACGACTATAACTAATCTGGCGACTCAACTACATAGCAAACAAGGTGAACGTACAGCAGTTAAAAATCAGATTGAGCATATCAATAGGCAGGAACAGGAATATCAGCAACTCAATATTGATCGCATGATCAGTGAGTATCATGATCTACCTGTCTATCAAGTTAAAGTGCAAGAGGAACAGGCTCAACTACAACGTTTGGAGGCTTCTGCCAAAGATATTGTAGATTCCCATGATCAGCATTTACGTCAGATTCGGGAGGAAACATCTCGGGAAAAAGGGCTATGGGAACAGAAAAAAGAAGATATTCATCACCAACAGATTGAACTACTCAAACAACAATCGCTAGATGAAGAGATGCTTCGGGCAGACCAGCAGGAAGAATTAGGTGAATTGTCAAACAGGCAGGAATTAGCTCTTGAGACCATAAATGAAAATATTCAGCAGGCACATCGAAGTGTTGGCGAAGCTGGAGCATATACTTATGACGAGTTGCAACATCTGGATTTAAATAAAAAATTATTAAAACAACAGAAACAACAGATTTCAGAACATCTCTGTAAACATACTCCACTCAAGGAGAACCTTGAAGCCCACAAAAAACAGGTGCATGATGCACTTATGGCATTGGAAAAACACAAAAATTTATTGGATAAAGAACAGAAACAGGAACAAAAATTACGTGAACAATTAAATAATGAAAGTTCATTAATCAGTTTTCTGCGTACTCATCCCAATGAGTCATGGAAGCAGAATATTGGGAAATTGATTAATCCTGTTTTATTGCTTAGAAAAGGACTCAATCCTAAATGGGAAACTGATGAATTAAATCAAAACTCATTTTATGGATTGCATTTAGAACTAGATAAGCTGAGTTTACCTCAGGAAGCGGACACGCTGGAGGATCTTAAAAAGCGTATTGAACAGCAGGCTTTGCGTTGTAGTCAATATCAGGCTGACCAGACGATGCTGGAACGTAAAACGAACACTGCCAAAGAAGAGTTGAAGTGTTTGGAAATAGAGCTGTCTGTGTCTGAGCAGGAGTTAAACAATTTAAATAAAAAATCTCAGGAATTAGATGCCGCACAGGAACGTATAGAGA
Source organism: Acinetobacter venetianus RAG-1 = CIP 110063 (assembly GCF_000368585.1). GTDB lineage: Bacteria > Pseudomonadota > Gammaproteobacteria > Pseudomonadales > Moraxellaceae > Acinetobacter > Acinetobacter venetianus. The sequence continues at coordinate 839,466 of NZ_KB849558.1, read as the reverse complement.
AAGACATTCGCCTGAATATCAATGAACGCAAGGAAAGAGCTGCCCAACTCTTGCAGGATGCCGAACAACAGCAAAAATCCCTGATTCAGCAGCATAAGTCAGCTAAAAATGATCTGCAACAACTACAAGAAAAAGCCCGTGATGCCATAAAAGCAAAGTATCAACTTAAAGACACCCAGCTTCAGCAACAAGTAAAACAGATTGAAGACAATATTCGCCAGACGATAAAACAGAGTGATGATAAAATTGCTGAATTGCTTAGAGCTAAAGATAGGGCATTGCAGGCTGAAGGTGTGGATACGCAGCAGCTAAAATGTGCGAAACAGCGTTTGACCGATGCTCAACAGCAGTTTGAGAGGGTGAATGGATACATTGGCAGAATTAATGCCTATCATAAATGGGTTGAGGTAGAACTTAGTCAACGTACTAAACTTCACGACCAATTAAAAATGATTCAGGAAGCGATTGAATATCTAGAGAAAGAACATGCAGATATTGAGAAAGCGTTACAACAACTAGATAAGGAAAAAAGTGAACATAACAGACAGTATCAAGCTACTCTCAAGATCATTCACAGAAAATCGCAGCAACTTGAGCACTTATTAAAACGTTTAGAGCCATCAATGCAGGATTTCACCGAGCTAGAATCAGAATTTGCTATTGATGAAGTAGAGAAACCATTGGATTTTGACTGGTATCTAAATCATGGACAGGAGCAACTGTCGCAATTGGTAGATTTACGTCAACAAAGCCTTAAATTACATACATTGGTGAAACAGATTTTGAGTCTGGCACAGGGTAACGGTCTGGAACAATACTGGAGTAACCAGATGCTCGATTCTCGTTATCAGGTAGACAGTTTACCTTATATGTTACAGGCCATGACAGTATTGGGAAAAATGCTAGAGCATGAAATTCCATCCAAAATTAATGCAACGATCGTGGCATACCAGTCATTGGGTATCGTTTTTCAAAACCATTATGAATCACTCAAACGGTTTCAACGGAAAGTCTCCAGAGTCTCAGATGATCTGAGCTCGAATATTAATACCCATAATCCGTTTTCATCATTAAGTGATATTGAGATCCGACTTGAAGCTACAATCAATAAATTTGGTTATCTTACGGATCTGGAAAGTTTTGTGAATAAGTTTAACTCTGATGTGAATGAACTTCCTAATGAAAGCGTCATTGCCTCTTTGGAAAATGCAATAAAAGCTTTACATAATTCTAATGTTGAAAGTCATGACCTAAAAACCATGGTGGAAATGAGCATTTGCTTCAGAGAAAATACTCGTTTGGTCAAGGTGAGAAATGACAGGGATTTGGCAGAGGCCTCATCTACAGGTTTATCCCGCTTGGTAATCTTATTAATCTTCACAGGATTAATCCGTCATTTGTGTGCAGATGAAAGTGTAGCAATTCATTTACCAATTGATGAGTTGGGGCAAATTGACTCAGCTAATAGCATTAAATTACTAGAATTGATGCAACAGCAACAGGTCTATCTGGTGTGTGCTCAACCACAAATGAGTGAAGAAATCGGTAGGTCATTTCAATATAAATATAATATTGACAAAGATAAAGGCATTTCTCAGTTTGTAGTCAAGTCAAAAATTCAACAGAATCCACTACTTGTTGCAGGGAGCTATGTAGAATGAATCATCAATCTTTCGGTGAGTGCATAGAGCGGTTACTTCGTGGTGAAATTATTGATATATGGTTGGATAAATCCCTGTATAGCGATTTGTGTCAGCCTGATAATCTTCAAGAGATCAATCATTTTTTATCCAGACTGAATCGTAACTGTATTCGCAGCAATGATGGTAATGGGTTTTATTGTGCTTATCTGGATATTGAGTCTCCAGAAATTCGTAAGATTATTCAGCGACAATTTAATGATTTTGTTTCGAGAATTGAACCCATTGTGCAATGGGTACGCTTGTGCCGTACACTGACCAATGGCAGTAAGCCAATTGAATATGGAGATATCATTTCAAAAGGTCAATTGCTTACCAGTGTAGAGCAATCTCATTTAGGCAGTGAGCAACTGAAAAAACTTGCTCAAAAAGTTGCTAAACAATCGACAAGTACCAATGCATCCGATCAATTGCAATATGTACTGAATTATTTGCAGGATGAAAAATACCTGATTCTAGCGGGTCATGATGCTGGAACAACCTATCGAGCCACAGCGAAATGGTCATTATTTTATGAGCAATTGGAATATATCAGTGCCTGTGAACAGATCCCGACGGACAACTTGCATGACACAGCAGGGCAGCTAGTTCAGGATAATTTGATATAGGTACCCAGTATGAATGAAGCCAGAAAAGAACATCCCGCTGCAAAAGCCTGCTCGACCTTAGCTACACATATTGATGTGATTGGGGCCGCGATCAGTAATAATCATGGTGCGATTGAATTTAGCCCTGAACATGAAACAATGATTAAACGGTTGAATAAAGCAGGATTAGGCTATATCGAAACAGATACTGAGGCTTATATCCTGCATAGTACAGTTGTCAGGTTTGTTTCACATTTTGAAAAGAAAGGGCGAATCAAAAATTCCAGTGACGATATTCATGGATGTATTAACCAAATTGAGAGCTGTACGGAGACCTATCAATTTGCTAGACAAAGAAGTCTGCCTGAAGCTAGACATTATTTAAGCCAACTCAGTGAATTGGTGGTTGAATTGTCCAGTTTACTGCATGAAAACTGCTTATATTTTTCCAGTATAGTGGCAGATCACTTAGCTGTCATATCCGATCTTGAGTTAAAAATTCATGTGACTGAACAAGCGTTAAAACAACATGGTAAATTACGCGAGACACTTACAATATTAAGTGCGGATTGGCTGGATCAAGTGATGTGTTTAGGTAAAGAGCTTGAACGACTGGTTAAGCGACGTTTGCAACCTGTAGTAAATGCTTGTAATCGTGAGTTATTAAATACAGCCCACCAGATTAAGGAACAGATTACAGCACTTAAAAAAGAACAACTGATCCAGCACCGCAATATATTGATTGATTCAGTTCATCGCTATTTATCTGAGAATCAGATTGACATGCAACTAGAGGCAGGGATAACACCAGATGGGTTTAATAGGGTCACAGCCATACCATTATTAGGTTATGGTAACGTTAATCAATATAGTCAACTCGATATTTTAGGAGAACTGGGCGCAAAAGCAGCAGAAAATCGACATGCCAAATCGAATATTAAACTGGCAGAAGCTCAAACAACCATCAACCAAACAAATGAGGTTGAGATTGTGGAACAAAGTCCATTACAGACGGCCCTAGAATATTTTTTTGAGGCAGCCTTACAGAGCGATGCTGGTACAGAATGGCGTGGTGTAGATTGTTTCGAGAAACTACATCCAAAGGTTGAGCTAGAATTCTGGTTAATGTCATTGGTTAGCTATCATCATGTGAACCAAAAGACACATGAACACAAAATTACGATGCGCATGGAAGAAACCCAGACACCATATTTTGATGGTAACTTTTTAGTACATGATGTAGTTGTAACTAAATCTAGGAGGATCATGTGAACCAGATTCAGTTAAACGTCATTCGGGATGTATTAAGGGAAAAGTCTACACAGGTTCGATTAAATAAAACATGGCAATTACTTCATGGAGAACATGGGATTGGTAAGCGTGTCATTAATGGTCTGTGTTTAAATGAACGGGATTACCAGATATTAGAAAATTTGTACCAACAATATCGCAAGGATAATGTATTAGATGAGCTGCCTACAGGACAGAATCGTCTCGAAACAGTAAAAGTACATCGCAATGAAAAAAATACGTCCAAACAGGTGTTTGCAGATCAGCTGGTATTTGCATCAGTCCATCATGATTTACCTCTGAAATCAGTCTGTATGCCAATTGGATATCCTATGTTCGTTCCAACAATAGATATTGGTGAATTGGATATTACTGGTATAAAAAGATTGGTGGTACTTGAGAATGCTACGATGTTACTCACTTTGCATGAGTGGTATCAATGTTTACCCACGATATGGCAGTCTAGCTTATTTGTCTATCGTGGACAGGGGCAAAACCAAAGTACTGTGAAAAATCTTTTAGCTCAATTAGGATTAAATGTTCCAGTAGCGATTTATGCCGACTTTGATCCAAGCGGTTTATCCATAGTAATGAACTATTTTACGATAAGACCAGTTTCAATCATTGTTCCAAAGGGATGGGAATACCTAAAAAACAATCATTCATGTAATCAAACAGATAAATATCTTGACCAGTTTAATAAATTGTCTGGTTTATCGGAAAAGCTCGCTAAAAATTCATATCTTCACAGAATGTTTACGGTAATGCAGGCAGAGAAAATTGCAATGATGCAAGAACATGTTATGTTCTTGAATGGAGTGGAATATATTGATCTGTAATGGGTAATAAAGCACCTATTGAAAAGAAAGAGAGCGATTTTTTAGAAAAATGGAACTCATTAAAAAATATTCAATAAATTCAATTTTTGCCATTGAATTAAGTACTTAAAACCACCCGAAGTATAATAATTGTCATAGTATTGCATGATATAAATTGTCATATTATTAAAAATGGTTTGTACGAGGTTTGATATTTAGGGATTAATGCGACAAATGGCTATTCCCTTGTGACTGTCTTATTTGTAAATTGGGAATCAATACATTTAAAAAAACAAAGAAACTTATCAAGGAGAATAAATATGAAAATTGTATTGATACATGGGGTTTGGAAAAGTGGATTTACAAAGGAAAATCTTGAAAAAGAGTGGGAGAGTGCACTACGAGACAGCTTTCATTTAAATAAACTTGATCCCAATAAAATAGATCCTGCCAATATTGAGTTCGTTTATTATGCAGATCTGAAGAGATCATTTCGTCTTCCTTGGTCTGTATTTAGTGCAAATTTTGATAGCAAAATGTTAGGGATTGATTTACCAAATGATCTTGATGATGAGGTAATGCTACAAGTTTCAACCAATTCTCAGGAAGAAAGTGAAATTGCAATGCAATTTGCTTTAGAGCTTTGTAAGAATGATCCTGAGTTGACTAAAGAATTATTAGACTTACAAAATATTCAACCGGCTCAAACAGTGGATGGGCTATTAAAAACTCAGTTTGCTCTTAAATTGATTCCTTTTTATACCATTACCGCAATAGTAAAAATTTTACAGAAAAAGTTTCCCAATTTAACCCAGTTTGTTGCTCGTGAGTTTGCACAGGAGTCCTATTTATATCTAAAGGATGCACAGTATCACAACAAAGTTAATCAACTGTTATTGGATACACTTAATGAACCATGTATTCTTATCGCTCACTCATTGGGAAGTATAGTTAGTTATAAGGTACTATCTAGTTTAAGCCAGACTGATCATATAAAAGGATTCATTACTTTGGGTTCACCTTTAGGTATGGAGTTATTCAACTCAATAAGGGCAAACCCTCTTGGTGTACCAAGTTGTATTCGTAAAGGGCACTGGGTAAATTTCAGAGCTGAAAATGATCCAATAGCGGGAGTATTATTAGAAGCGCCTGATTATCCAATTGATCCAGCAATAACTAATACATCTGTAGTTAGCCTAACAGAAAATGTAAACCCTCATAGCATAGAGGGATATCTGAAAACTTATGAAGTAGCTACTTATATTGATAAGCTATTAGATCAGAAGTGAACAATAGATGTTCTGAGATTAAAGAACTATTTAAAGTAAATTAAATGCTAGAGCTAAAAGAAGCTTTTGCGTTGCAGATTCTTTTAGCTCTTAATAATAGCCTGTGTTTGCATGACAATTATTCATTTTGTTCTATAGAAAATTCTACATCAACAGGATCAGGCACGATATTAATATCAATAATATAGTCCCCAAAACGTTTGATATGACTTGTGATATAAGGGCTTAATCTGGCAATATCTTCTCGATTGATAAGATAACCCTCATTGACAAGTTCTTTTAATATACGGGTTTGATCCACTACATTGTGATAGATAAGAGCATTGGCAACTAAGTCATTATATTTAATGATCTTCTCTTGTTCTTCTGGATCATTTTCAGTGATTGTGCCACCACCTCCAAAGAAAAGCCATTTGGTAAAACCATTATATGCTTCAACTTTATTGGTCGTTGCTGTAATTTGCTCACGCAAATCCAGATCAGAAATATATCGTAGTAGAAAGACTGTACGTACAACTCGCCCTAACTCTCGAAATGCCTGATATAGTCGGTTCTTTCGGCTGTAATTTCCAAGTTTCCGTAGAATCATGGACGAAGAAATTTTACCTGTTTTGATAGATAAAACGACTTGGAGTAGATCCTGCCAGTGAGTTTCAATAATTTCCCAATTGATAACATCTTTAAATAAACTATCTATATGTTTGTACTTAACATCTTTATCTGGTTTAAACATTTTCAAATCATGCCAGTTTCTAATGCGTGGCATAAGGTTGATACCCAGCAGGTAGGCTAGGGCAAAAACAGGTGCTGATTGACCCTGAGTATCGGCATGAACGGTATCTGGTTGAATATCAGATTTATTTTTTAATAAACCCTCAATAATATAAATGGCTTCCCAAACACCACAAGGAATGAAGTGACTAAAAAGGGCAACATAGTTATCAGCGACATGGTGATAGGCAATCCCACCATAACCTCCATAGCGGATATGGTATTCAGCCATTAGATTTTGGTCATACATATCATACTTGGTTCCATCTGCCGCAGCAGTTTTTCCCTCACCCCAGATTTTTGGCAATTTAAACTGGTGGTAATGGTTAATAATATCTTCCATTGCAGAGTTCAGTTTATTTACATCACAATGTCTACGATTCACAAAAGACAACATGTGTGGTGTGACAGTACCTCGCAAATGTCTGGAAGCTTGTGCTGGACCAAGATTACACCCATAGGTAAAGGCCGTCAGAATATATCGTTCTGTAGGGTTATCTATTTTTGGGTCTGAACCAGAAAGGGGACCGAAATGTCGAGTCCAACCCGTCCAATGAGCGACATCACAAAGTACATCAATAACATTGCGTTCAGGTAAACGTTGTAAAAGTGTAGTTTCCAACTCTTTAGAAGAGGCTGTTGGCTCTTTGGACATATGCCTTTTAAGTACCGGAACACCATTCTCACCAATAGTTACATGACCATTGCTTGGATAGTTTTGATCAATCGTGTTGGCAACGGTACTAAGCCAGTCTTTTAAATGAGTTGTAAAGTCTTGGGCATTATTGGGAAAATTTAATTGTTCACAGTAGTTGGCAACAAGCGGTTCACATTCCACCCATGGTAATAATTGTTCCCGATAATCAGCATAAGTTTCTGAACCATAAATTGAAATATCACCAGACTTAATTTCTGCGGCCAGTGAAGAAAATACACATACCTCGAAATGTTGCCGATTAATTTTATCTCCCTTAATTATGGTCTTCTTCCAGCGTTCATTGGTAAAAGAAAAGTCAACTTTTTCATCTATGATAGCGATTCTTCGATTTTCATATTCAAGCAATAGATTTATTGCCTGTATGAGTGACTGATCTTGGCTAGTTGAGGTTAAATCAAGTAAATGCACCATACGGAAAAGGGTCGCACGGTGGCTACGATAAAAACGCCATAATAAAGGATAGTAATTATCTCCACTATATGCAGTGATTGCAGCACAATCATCCTGAATGGCTTCAAGTCCTCCCTGATCAATTAGAAGCTGTCGGACTGCACGACCAGCTTCGGCATCTTCTGGATAAGTATCTAATGTATCAATCACATTGGAAAGGGTTGCCACTAAAAATTCAGTTTTATGTCGATGGCGAATCCGTAATTGCTCAAGTTCGTCTTTACCCCGTTGATGAATATGATTCATTCTTTTAATAAACATATTGGCTAAGTCATCACGGGCCTTGATACGAGTACGATAAATCAAACTTAATAAGAGTACATGACGTTTAGCTACATTAAAGTCTTTTAATTCAGCCACATCCATAATACGGGCTTCTGCGGCAAAATGTTTAATTTTAGTATGGGGTATTCCATCTAGGTGATAGTTAGCACCGACTGTATTTGACAACCTTACAATATGGTCCAATAGTCGCTGTAAATGTTGTAGTGATGACCTTTTAGGCAATTCTTTAAGAGTATTCAAGATGCTTTTTTGCTTAGGGTCAGCTACATTTAGTAATTCTTCTAATTGATCTTTTTCATAGTAAGTCAGCTTTGCATTAACCATATCGAAAAATGATTGGTTTACAGCATGGCGAATTTTCCCAGCCATACGATCTAGTGTACTAAAAGCTGGTAACTCAACTCTTTGGCGTACTAACTCTTCAATTGCTACATTAATAATATCGGCAGGATTATCCATGACCTGTGCTGCTGCTGTCATAGATGTTTCAATAATCCTGGCACCTTTTCTGTTATATTCCAAAACATCAAGATAACTTCTTATGTTCTGGTGCTGGCGGTAGAGTGTTCGTTCCTCATAGTCTAAATATGGATTACCCTGAAAATTGAGTAGCTCACTAATATGTTGAACGATAGGACGAGGTATATCCTTAAAGACAGGGAAGTAACCCAATCGTTGAAATGATTTTAATAATAATGTTGCCCCAAGTCTTAACTCATATTTACGAGCAAGTTTGGATATAAAGTTGAGCTCAGCCTGACTAGGCGTATAAACCTGCTCAAGTTCTTTTTTTGAAATATGTTTTTTAAATCGAGGATAGGCAGTCCGTTCAATAGAAGTCATTAATCACTTTCCTCTATGATCAATTCATATTTACTGTAAATATTTGGTTTATAATCAATCCCTTAAATTTTTAAAATTAAAGTTCGTAAGGGGCTTAAATGTTTAGTCAGAAAGCTTTTCCATGACTAAGGTTTAGACAGCATATCCATAGTCTTGGTAATAATTCCCAGCATAATTTCATCAGTGCCTCCTGCAATAGAAGCAACACGGGTGTCTCTAAAAAGTTGTGATGCCACGTTATCCCACATGAAGCCATTACCACCCCAATACTGTAAACAGCTGTCGGTGACTTCTCGTAGTAAGCGTCCAGCCTTAAGCTTTGCCATAGAGGCTAGCATGGTCACGTCTTTCCCAGTACCATGCAATTCAGCAGCATGGTAGGTCAAAGCACGTAAGGCTTCAATTTCAGTTGCTAGTTCAGCAAAGCGAAAGTGTACGTACTGATTATTTATAACAGGTTGACCAAAGGTTGTACGCTCGCGAGTGTATTGAATGGTTTGCTCCAGACATAGATCAAGCGAACCTAATGCATTGGCACAAACCCATAAGCGTTCTTCCTGAAATTGCATCATTTGCATGGCAAATCCAGCCCCCTCGTTACCAATTAAGTAACGTTGCGGTACACGGACATCGTCAAAGAATACTTGTGCTGTGTTGGTGGAATGCATGCCCAACTTATGCAATGGTTTAGAGGTACTGACCCCTTTAAGATGAGAGGGTACAACGATCAGAGACTTATTGCGATGTGGCTTATCATCCGAGGTATTGGCTAACAAACAGAAAAAATCTGCTTGGCCACCATTGGTAATCCACATTTTACTGCCATTGATGATGTACTCATCACCATCTTTACGTGCAGCTGTTTTTATCGCTGCAACATCAGAACCAGCATGAGCTTCAGACACAGCAATTGCACCTACATAATCACCAGCAATCGCAGGAGTAAGGAACATATCTCTGAGTTCTTTACTACCGAATCGGGCAAGTGCTGGTGTTGCCATATCGGTTTGTACCCCCATCGCCATAGCAACACCTCCAGCAATGGAACGACCGAATTCTTCAGCAACCACAAGGTTGTAGGATAGATCTAATCCTAATCCACCATTTTCTTCAGGCTTGCAAATACCAAGTAAACCAAGACTTCCCATTTTTTTGAATACATCATGAATTGGAAACTGTCCTGCCTGTTCCCATTCTAAAATATAAGGATTGATTTCAGATTCAACAAACTGACGTGCAGTACGACGTAAAGCTTCATGTTCAGTGGTGAAGTGCATAGTGAAATCCCTTTCAAACTCGTTGCTTATTTATAATGAATGAAGACTTTTAATGAGAGCTTTGCTTAAACCAAACATACTGTGCATATAACCATAATATTTTGGTAATCCATCTTCTATAGGCGAGACGGCACGGTGATAGAATTCATGTAAACAAGGCTTTGGTAGTACAGAAGGGTCTTTAAAGTTTTGTGCTGGAATAAAAGCAAGGTCATGTTTCACATAAGACTTAAGATAACCATAAACTGGCTTTTGGCATTGGGTACAGAGCCCTCGGTTCACTGCTGGTGGCATGCGGAACTTTTTAAATTCAAGGGTTTGTGGTTTAGTGGCAACAATATCATTTTTCCATGCCACAACTACATCTGCATAGGGTGCCTTATAGACATTTTGACAGATTAAGCAATGACAAATAAAACGCATGATCACTGGACCATTCAGCACCAATTTATTATGTTGACAAGAACATGAGATTTCGAGGCTCATCAGGGTTCCTTTAAATTTGTAATGTTAAAATTGATAACGTGTTGGTGTCTCAATATGGAAATTAATCCACCAACTTCATTTAAAAGTTTTTATAAAGGAAGACCCCTTAATTCCTTACGTAGAATTTTCCCTGACAACGATTTAGGAATGGATTCAATAAAATCCACAATTCGGATACGTTTATGTGGAGCGACTTTAGCCGCGACAAATGCCATGATTTCATCTTTAGCAATATCTGAATTAGGTTGAAGCACAACAAAGGCACGTGGAATTTCACCAGCATCTTCATCTGGGTGTGCAACAACGGCTGCATCAGCAACAGCTGGATGAGTGAGCAGTAATGCTTCCAGTTCGGCAGGTGGAACTTGATAACCCTTATATTTAATCAGTTCTTTTAAGCGATCCACCACATAAACTTCACCTTGTGCACCTACTTCAACAATATCTCCTGTATGGAGGTAACCATCGCTTGTAATCGTTGCATTGGTGGCTTCTTGATTATTTAGATAGCCCACCATGACATTTGGACCCTTGACCAGCATTTCACCTGCTTGAGTCCGTCCATTTGGAACTTTTTCAACTTCATCGCCCGTTTGGGAATCAACCACTTTGAAACTAATGTTGGGAACAGCTAGGCCAATTGAACCAACTGGAATATTTGGATTATTCAGAGGAGTAACATGGGATACTGGACTTAATTCAGTCATGCCAAAACCTTGTAACAACACCGCAGGAATTTGTGCTGTTAAAGCTGCCCCAAGTGCTTCGTCCATTGGTGCAGCCCCACAAACAATGGTACGAATACTGGATAGATTATATTCTTTTACCAATGGATGTTTGGTTAAAGCAACTGCAATCGGTGGTGCAATATAGATGCTAGAGCATTTTTCATTTTGGATGAGTTCAAGAAAAGGTTTTAAGTCAAACTTAGGTAGAATGACCAATTTTCCTCGCTGTTTTAGCGTCAAATTCATAATGACATTCATGCCATAGATATGAAAAAAAGGCAGTACAGCAAGTACTGTATCATCCTCACGTATTGGTAATACAGCTGAACATTGAGCAATGTTTGCAACCAAATTACGGTGAGTCAGCATGACACCTTTTGCTTTTCCCGTTGTTCCTGAAGAATAAGGCAAGACAGCAAGTTGGGTTGCTGCTTGTACGAAGCCCTCTGGTGGTCTATAAGCTTGAGTAATAAGTTCAGCCATAGAGACGTAGTTTTCTACATGATCCAACACAATGATCTGTTTGTGATCAAGTCCAGCATCTGACACACCAGCTACTGCATTAGATAAAAACATTGAGGTTGTGATACAAAGTTTTGCCTTTGAATCATTGATTTGGCTACTAATCTCCATTGGACTATACAATACATTCAGTGTTGTAACTGTTGCACCAGCTCGCAAAATGCCATGAAAAGCAATGATAAAGCCTAAACCGTTCGGCGCATGTAAAGCAATCACATCACCTTGTTGAATGCCTCTTGCATACAGTGCACCTGCAAAAGCATCAATTTTTTGGCATAACTGACCATAAGTAATTTGCTGGGTACCATCTACCACAGCAATACGTTCAAGTTCCTCATTTTTCAACGAAGAAAAGATGTAGTCATAAATTGAACTTGTTGGGATTTCGACTTCTGGATAGCTGCTGTAATAAGTCATTTGTTGATTATCCTAAATAAGAAGTAGACATTAAGCTTTAAAGGCATCAACAAAAATTTTCAGCATCTTAGTGACACTGGGTTTCACACTAAACTGAGTGAGTTTCTGTGCAGTATCTTTAGCTGAACGAGCGGTTACAAACCATGCTGGTTTTGGTGACAATGCAATTTCACCATTGATAAAGGAACGAGGGAATGGACGGAATGGCCCCCAGATAACACTTCTTTCAGTTCTTTCAACTAAATGGGAGTTATGAACAATACCAATACCACTGCCAACGTTTTCTAATGTATTTCCAGCAAAAGCACCCCAACTCAGTGATGGCACAAGAAAACCGATTGCACTCCAAACGTTGATCCCGATTGTCCCATAGTGCAAGTCAGCTAAAGTATTTTCAAATGCTTGTCCCATTGCTTTACGGTCACGTGGTGCAACGATAATGCTCGCACCCAAACTACCATCCAGTTCATTATTGGCAAAAGCAACTGCATTACGGAAAAAATCAACATCGGTACCCTCAAGAGCAATATGACCCAGTACAGGAGCAAAGTATTCTGTGGTTAATAAGTCTTGGGAAGTTTGCTCATTCACTTCAATTAACAAGGTATCTTTGATTCGTTTGGCATTAGGGTACGCGGCTTGAGCGGCTGCCAGCTTTGCCTCCGAACCTGGATACCACGTTGGTCTTTTTGCTGCTTTTTCAAATTCTTCAGCTACAATTGTCAGAAACTCATCTTTTTGCTCCCAGTCTTTACTCAGGATAATGGCTTGTCCTGCGATACAGTTGTGCCCACCATTATGAGTTCTTTGGGTGACGACATTTTCAGCCTGATAGCGAAGATCTGCTTTTGACCATTTTCCTGGCACAATAATAATTGGTGACACACCACCCAGCTCGCTAGTAATAGGTTTATTGAGTATCGGTCGACCAACTTTTGTGGTAGTTGAACCCCAAACAATCTTATCGTGGGTGATGCCACTGCCTGTAATATGAACGTGTTTAATACCTATATGGTCGGTTAAATAGGCACCAGTTTCAGCATCACCATTGACGATACGTAATAGATTAGCCTCAATCAGTGGTGCAAAAGCCTGTTTATAGATGTCTAAAAGTGAACCAAAGGTTGGATTAAGTTTCAAAACAACTGCCCGATTATGAGCAATCAGTTCATACAGCATATCCAACGGGCCAATGGCACTGATATTTCCTGCACCCAACACCAGTCCAACGCCACCATTTTCACCAAGTCGCTTTGCACCTAAACCTGCTTTAGCCCTTGCTTCTGCCTCAGATACGCCAGGCTCCAACCAAAGATCGCCACGGAAGCCATGAAACAGATTAAATTCGTAGAAGTTACTTGGTAACATCTTAAATTTAATACGACCATTTGGTGCTTTACTGGCTTTAACACCATCCAAAGGGGATTTACCTTGCGCTAATTTTTCTAAACTTTCAATTACAGCAGTAAATCCATTCAGTGTGGCATAGGGACCAGACATCCATTCTTCACCCTCAAGTGAACCTTGGGGGGTACCTTTCGCTAAAATAGCAGCTTTTGCCCAATCTTCACTTGCAACTGCAATACTGGCATGTGTTTTTTTGAGTAAGGCGATTCGTTCCTGTAAATTTGAATTGGCCCATTTTACAATGCCGTTGCTAAGATCCTGAATGGCTGTATCTAACTGCGCTTTGGTTGCAAATTTAAGTTCTTTTACTGCTGTAGCCATGAGTTATCCTTGTTTGAAATAAAAATGAGTAAACTTCAACCTTGAATATTTACTCGTAGATAGGTTTATATAAGTTATGTTTTTAGCTATGTCCCATAGGGCACTTACCCTCAGGATTCTTAATCGGTGTTGCCTGATATTCTGCTCTGATCCCATCTAGACCTTTTTCTACTACATGATCAAGAAATCTTAGCCCATGATGTTCTACTAATTTTTTAAATGGTGGGATATGAGTAATCTTATTTAATAATCTTAACGAACCAGAAAGTGCTTCTAAAGTAAGTGCCGCAGGACGATCTTTAGGCAATTCTAAATCATCAGGAAAATTGTAGCCTGGTAAGGTCTGTAGCATTTCTTCTGAAAGCAAACGACGAACAATAGCAGTATGCATGCGTTTCGATAAGTGAAAGGCTTTTATGGTCGATGCACCATCAATAACCCCTTGTGTAATGTCTACAGCTTCTTTACTTTTACTATACAGGAACTGGTGCATACGGCTTTGAATCAGAAACTGCTCTTCATGGGTTCTTCCTAACAGTTGGTTATTAGCCCCTTCAAGACGAGCAATCCAGCGCCACATTAGAGCAAAGCTATCTTCTTCCTCTTTACTGACTTTACCACCAAAGTAACGAATAATATTGACGCGATAAGGTCCAAAAATCTGACCTGTTGCAGCTGAAGCAACCTGACCAATAGGTATAGCTGTAGAAAGTTTCCACTGATCTGCATGTAAAATCCCCATACGAATCATGGTATGCAGAAAACGAACACGAATCCATAATTCCCAGCGAGCACCACCAGGTTTCATACCCTCAACATCCAAAGCCCCAACGAAACCCGTAGCTGTTTCCCAAAAACGACGACGGTAATCACCACCTTTAGCTAGGCGTCCCGTACTTCCCATAACAAATGCTGTTGCTGGATCAATATACGTGAATGGTAATCCACCGTGCATACCAAACAGCATACCAATTGGATTGCGGGCGGCCATTCTTGCACCTAACTGCATCGCATCAAAATCAAGCCATGATGGAATTGTTTCAACATCAGCAAAAAAAGCGATGGCTGCAGGATTTCCTTGTGCTTGCAATTTACGGGCATTGATATATTTATCACCCGCCAACATCTTATTTGCTTTGAGCTCAGCCATGACTGCTTCACAAAGCGGATCACCCACATGATTCCATGCTTCAAGGTCTATATCATTAACGTCAAGATATTGTTCAGAACATGGCTGAGAAGCCAATTGTTTTAGCTTTTCAACACGAGCTGCAAGTTCAAGATTTTTTTCAAGTGTGGAGAAATTTGCATTAGCCATAAATATAACACTGTTATTTACCTATAACAGTGTTATATCATGCGTATCATTGATAAGTAAATACACAATTTTAGGATGTTTGTTGTATGGGAGCTTCAATTAAATACAAAAATCGTCGTGAGTTATTGATATTGGCAGCTGTTGAACTCCTTGAACAAGAGGGACCAAATGCAATGACTGTCCGTAGAATTACTGCCAAAATAGGGGGGACGAGTATTATGATATACAGAGAATTCGGGTCGATAGCCAATTTAGCCTCAACTGTAGTCGATTATGGATTCCAACTACTTGCTAAAGAATTACAGGCACTTCCCAAAACTTCTGATGTATTAGTTGATTTATGGCTTTCTTTTTGTATTGTTCGTGAATTTTCTCTTTCCCATAAAAACCTATATGCAGTGATGTTTGCAGTACAAAATATTGGAGGTCATAAGAGGTCTGGAGAAGAATTGGAGCTAGGTAAAGATACACTTATAATCATTCATGATCTTTGTGAGAAAGCAGTGAAAGAGGAAATCTTTACAACTACTGCATGGCATGCGACCCAATTCTTCTGGACTTTGATGCATGGCCGTCTTATGTTTGAAATAGTAGGATATCTTTCAAAGGAACAGTATCCTTTGGGATCATATAACCAATTGATTGCTACAAGCATGATCGGCTTAGGTGCTAAGACTGAATTGGTCAATGGGGCAATTCCAATAAATCGATAAAGAGTAAACATAAAAGTAGATGGTGGTATTTTCAATAAATATAGGGAAATTTAGATTAGTGTTAAATATTACACTGTTATTTTCTTATAACAATGTTATAGCATGTGTATACTTGATAACTAAATACACCGTTTAGGATACCCGTTGTATGGGAGTTTCAGTTAAGCAAAAAGATCGTCGTGAATTAATGACCCAAGCAGCAGTTGAATTGCTTGAACAGGATGGTCCAAATGCAATGACTGTCCGTAAAATTACTGCCAAAATTGGCATGTCCAGTATTGCTGTCTATACAGAATTTGGTTCTATGGAGAATTTGGTCGCTTCTGTAGTCGATTATGGTTTTTTACAACTCATACAAAAATTCCAACAACTTCCAAGTACCGATAATGTTTTATTAGACCTATGGCAAATAGTATGTGTTGTACGTGAATTTGCTTTAGCCCATCGACATCTTTATGCAGTAATGTTTGCAGCTGAAAGTGTCGGTGGGTATCAACGTTCTGGAGATGAATTAGAGCAGGGTATAGAAACCCTTAAGTTTCTGCATAAAATTTGTGTAAAAGCGGTTGATGAAAAGTTTTTTTCAAGTAGCTCCCGCCATGCAACACAGCATATCTGGGCAACGATGCATGGCCGTTTGATGCTTGAACTTGCAGGTTACCTCTCAAATGACAAAGAGCTTTTAAAATCATATGGCTCTCTAATTGCGACTAGTATGATTGGGCTGGGTGCTCAGGCTGATTTAGTCACTAAAACGATCCAGACGATTTCCAAATAGTGGTTAAATTAAATTGAGGCATACCTTTTAATGTTTGAGACAGCAACTATCACAAATGCCAATTGAATTTTTGAACGGCTTTTTTTGCTATTAATGAATAGTCAAAACTGCTCAGCCTCATGATTCTATTCCCCAACTTTAATACTAAATTCAGGACTTCGTTAAAGCAAATCAGATATCTATTAGCACAAAAATAACACTGTTATTTTTAATAACAGTGTTATATCATGCGTGATTGATAAGTCCATATTCAATTCCAGCATGTCTATCACATGAGCGTTTATATCAGCATGATGAAGCAGATTTGAATAAATATTAATCTTACCGTATTTCAGTAGATAATCTATTGATTTTAAATATATAGCTTTATTTTGGGTGTAAATAATGTCACAGCTTCCTGAAACAATGAAAAATCTAAGACTCCCTGTTATTGCTTCACCCTTATTTATTATCAGCACACCCAAACTGGTGCTTGCCCAATGCAAAGCGGGAATTATTGGTTCTCTGCCTGCACTCAATGCTCGACCAGCAGAAAAACTGGAAGAGTGGCTAAAAGAAATCACAGAGGGTATTGCTGAACATAATGCCTTGCATCCAGATCGTCCTGCCGCACCTTTTGCAATCAACCAGATTGTCCATAAAAGCAATGACCGTCTTGAACATGACATGGAGATGATTGTTAAGTACAAAGTGCCAATTGTGATTACATCTTTAGGTGCAAGAACTGAAATTAACGATGCCACTCACAGCTATGGTGGTGTAGTCTTACATGATGTCATCAATAATGCTTTTGCCAAAAAAGCCATTGAAAAAGGAGCAGATGGTTTAATTGCCGTTGCAGCAGGGGCTGGCGGACATGCTGGGGTTAAAAGTCCTTTTCCATTGATTCAGGAAATTAGAGAATGGTTTGATGGTCCATTGGCGTTGTCTGGAGCGATTGCCACAGGAGATGCAATCCTTGCTGCGCAAGCAATGGGTGCAGACTTTGGCTATATTGGTTCGGCATTTATTGCAACATATGAAGCAAATGCAACTGATGCTTATAAACAGGCAATTGTAGACCATAACTCTGACGAAATTGTGTATTCAAATTTATTCACGGGCGTACATGGTAATTATTTGGCACCCAGTATTCGTGCCGCTGGTCTTGATCCTGCTAACCTCCCTGAGGGTAATCTCAAGGATATGGACTTTAGTACTTCCAGTGAAGATGGTTCACAGCACAAGGTTAAAGCTTGGCGTGATATTTGGGGGTGTGGTCAGGGACTCAATGCGATTAAGACAACAACCTCAGTAGACGAATTGGTTGATCGCCTTGAGAAAGAATATATTGTCGCAAGAAAACGTTTAATGCTCTAATTTATCAACAATTTACTTGGTTGGGTAGGCATTGTTAAACAACTGAAAAACCAATCTATTTTAAATAAGTTGGTTTGCTTTTAGGCAATACCTTGGGAAAGATATTCATGAATAAAAGATTAAAGAACTTTCATAATAAACTGACGTTGATCACTGGCGCAGGTTCAGGTATTGGTCGTGCAACAGCATTAAAATTTGCCGATCTTGGTGCAAGGCTTATATTGTGTGATTTAAACCTACAAGCCTTGAAAGGAACAGAAGAGCTTCTTCTCAAGAAAGGTAATACGCCTATTTTAAAAGTCTTGGATGTTTCCAACTGGCAAACCGTTACGGATCTGGCTAAAGAGATTTATGAGGAGATCGGTGCTATAGAAATCCTCATCAATAATGCAGGGGTTGCAACGACAGGCGACTTTTTAAGTACGCCGATATAAGATTGGCAATGGGTCATAAGCATTAATCTTATGGGAGTTGTGCATGGATGCAAAGCCTTTGCCCCATATATGATTCAAAACAAGGGCGGTCATATCGTAAATCTTGCATCTGCTGCTGGTTATTATGCGGCTCCTGATATGTCTGCCTATTCTGCAAGTAAATATGCAGTTATGGGATTAACAGAGTCCTTGCGAATTGAAATGTCAGAATATAATGTAGGCGTGAGTGCGATTTGTCCTGGTGTAATTAACACCAATATTGTCAAGGCAATGCGGGCAAATGGCACAATGGTCAAATCGCAGGATAAAATTGCCAACATTTATTTAAAGCGTAACTATGGTCCTGAATTGGTTGCTAATGCAATTATAAGTTCAATTATCAATAACCAGGCAGTTGTGCCTGTTAGTCCAGAAGCATGGGCATTGTATGCAGGCAAACGCCTTGTCCCAAACACTATTGATCGTTTCCAACGCTCTTGGCTGTTCCGAAAATTAAAACCCTAAGGTCTTTAAATTTAATAACAGCCTTTTTAGAGCAACTTGAGATGCTATGTTTAACTTCAATTTAAATCTTATTTTAATCTGAAGTTGAACATAGCAAAATGAATAAAAAAGACATGAGTTTTCTTCAACATACTGATTGGCATAACTAATTAATATACTTTTTTGGTTTGATTATAATTAATTTTATGCCTTTATTAACTAGACCTAAAGTTTTTAGGTGAAATATTTTTCCAACGCTTAAATGCTCTTGAAAAAGCTGATGCTTCTGAATAACCCAGTTGTGATGCAATTTCTTCAATGGTTAATTCAGTCGTTGTAAGCAAATCTTCAGCCAAGTCTTCACGAATATCACTTATCAAGCGTTCATAAGTAATACTCTCAGTTGCTAGATGCCGTTGTAACATTCGAACTGTGATTTGCAGTTGTGTAGCCATCTCATCGATTTTAGGCATTTGAGATGGCTTTAATAATAAGATATTTCGGATTTTCTGGCTAAAAGTTCCAATATTGCTCCTACGCATCCAAAGATGTTGACACTCTTTTTCATAATAGGTTCGAGTGAATTGATCTGCTTGAGGTAAAGGTAAACTTAATAAGCTGGTTTCAATCACAATACAACTACGTGGTTGATCGAAGTTAATTGCATATCCAGTTAATTCTGGAAATTTATCAGCATATATTGGAGTAGGAAGAGCGACATTAATTTCCACGACTGGAAGAGGTGTGGGAAGTATATCCTGTTGTAAAGACATAACTGTAGCAAAGTCTCGTTCAGCTAAAAAGTAGGCGAGATTTTGGGGCAAGTCATCGTGGTTAAAATTAATAAAAGTATATTTTCCCTCTTTACTCATTTCGAGTTTGCAAAAGAAAGAACTCAGTTGAAAATATCTGAGTACCAATTGTAATGCAGCCTCAATAGTTGGGCTACTTAAAATTGCAAATCCCCATGCTCCAAAGGTTGTGATGTGATGCTTTAAGCCAGCTTCTACACCAATTGGAATCTCAGACCCCAATAAATGAATTAAGTTACGCAGCACCTGACATTCTTGTTGTGCTTCTACCTCATGATGAATTCGAGATAAATCTTCAAGGGATATATTGGTATTTGCTAAGCACTGTTCAGCTGTTAAACCATGCGATTGACCAACAGTGAGTAGTATACGAACAGCACTAATGCTACGAGGAAAATCCCAATAATGTTGCATGTCTTCATGTCATGAAATGTCATGTTTACCATTATAAAGTCATTCTTTTGTTATGCAATCCTCTATATCGTTGCAAACGGTGTTAAGTCAGATTGGAAATTTGAAAATGTTAGCCAAGCACAACGATAGCTATAATGAAAATAAAAGCTTAACGGTAGAGTTAAAAGCTTTATACGATCAAACTAAAGCCAAAGTTGGTGATGAAGATTTAGCCCATATTAGAAATGTTGCTGCGTATTCAAAAGCAATTAAGGCACGTAGTGATGCACTGATTCAGCAAGGGGGTAAATCTAATGCTGTGCTGCGTGGTTCAGTTTTAGGCGCATTGCATACCTTACTGGAGTTTTCTGAACTGGGTCATAATATCATGCACGGCAGTTATGATCATTTACCTGACTGTGGCGAGTATCATTCTGAGCGCTGGGTTTGGGGTATTGTTGCTGACCCACATGAATGGCGTGTGATGCACCATCAAAACCATCATCCTTTTACCAATATTGTGGGCAAGGATCATGATATTGGTTATTCATTTTTGCGCTTGAAACCTGGTCAGAGCTGGTATGGACATAATATTATTCAATTTCCACTGTTGTGGTCATTGGCTTTGACACCGAGTTATTATTTTACCTTTGTCACGGGAACATCGGCTGCACGTACAGAGGGGCGTAGTGTATTGAGCAAAGAGACTTTAGCTCAATCGTTTAAACTCATTAAAGAACATGCCATAAAAAACTTTGTCAAAGAACCATTTTCTGTTTCTCGCAAGCGATTGCTGCCTACCCTAACAGGTAATTATGCCAGTATGGTGCTGGGCTACTTTCTGACCACTGCCATTTTATTATTGGAACACCATGCTCCTAATGTGGAACTATTTAGTGATCCAGGCGAAGATGAGACTGAAGAGGATTATTTCCGTCGTCAAATTCTAGCAACCAGCAATTTCACACCTTATGCTGATTTGGATAATTATTTTAAGAAACTGCTTGCTGAAGAAGTGAAGTTTGATAACCCACCACCTTTTGAAGTGTTTTATGGTGGATTAAATACCCATTTGGAACATCATTTGTTTCCAGATTTACCCTGCAATCGCCAACGTGAAATTCAGCCACTGGTTAAACAGCTTTGTTTGAAACATGGTTTGCCTTATAACGTCACACCTTTTGAAACTGTTGTACCTTATATGATTCAGAATATCTTTAAACTCACTCTGCCTGCTGGAGAGTTTGAACAAGGTAAGCCAACAAAAATTCTAAAAAAACCGATTGAGCTATTCAGGCGTATTGCTTATGGGACTCGCTATAAACTGCCTGATAGCATGACATATTTACAAAAACCATCATTCTATAATGTACCAGTTAAAGTACTGGCAGCCTACCCACAGGCTGAAGGTCAAGCCCTGAAAGTACATCTGGAAAAGCCTGTAGGCTGGGATGAAGTGACATGGGAGGCAGGTGCATTTATTTCTGTGCGTGTAGAAGTTAATGGTGAATCTCTGGTTCGTCAATACAGTCTGTTAAAAGATAGTATTGATGCTGGTAACAGTCTGGAAATTACTGTCAAACGTGTTGAGGGTGGCCGAGTTTCAAACCATATCAACGATCACATCAAAACTAATTCACACATGATTTTAGTCGGTACACCTCAATCATCGCCCGATTTTATTATGACAGAAGTCCCTAAACAGTCGCTGTTCTTGGCTGGTGGTGTCGGGATTACGCCTATTATCAGTATGTTGCGTAAAGCACACCGCGAAGCATCGCACAGTCGAGGAACTTTGCTGTATTTCAATCGCAATGAAAATTCGATTATTTTTGAGCATGAATTACGTGAGCTTGCAGATGCATCTGGTTTTGATGTGCAGTTTATTTGTGATGAGTTAAATCCAAGCTATGTGCATCGAGAAAAAATGCAGCAGGCGAAGCTCAGTCCTGAACTTTTATCAACACTGGTATCAGATGTGACTCAACGTGAAGTCTATGTTTGTGCACCTCTAGGGTTTATTACCGCATCTAAATCCATGTTGCTGGATTTAGGCTTGCCTGAAACACAATTTCATACCGAAAGTTTTACCGCCCCAGTCGTGGAACATCCAACAGATGGCAAAGATCATGTCATTCAGTTTGCTAAAAGTGGTGTAGATATTGTTGTGGATGGTGGCACAACCTTACTGGAAGCTGCTCGTCAGGCGGGTGTTAATATCCCATCAGGTTGTGAAAGAGGACTGTGTCGTGCTTGTGTGTGTAACAAACTTGAGGGTTTAACCCATCTGGATGAGCATAAAGCCACGCCTGATATACGAATTACCACCTGTAACAGTTTGCCACGTTCTGACAGGTTGGTTCTGGATATTTAGTTTTTATTTTCGCCATGTTGGATTTCTGTACATGGCTTTTTGAATCCCTATTTGTTGAAGCATTTGAATATGAGTAAGAACAATCAAATTTCGCTAAACCGTTTTGTCTATCAACTGCCATCTATTGCCAAAAAACTGCCAAAAATGTTGCAAGGCTTGATCATTACACAAAATAGCAATGCCAAATCTGAGACAGGCTTGGGGTGGGCCGTCGAGAAAGCTGCCAAGCATAATCCGAATGGCATGGCTGTACTATATCAAGATTGCAGAATCAGCTATCAAGAGTTTAATCGTTGGGCAAATCAGCTCGCCAATTATTTTTTATCGCTGGGATTCCAGAAAGGTGATGTGGTTGCCCTGCTGATGGAAAACCGACCAGAGCTATTAGTCGTAGTTGCGGGTTTAGCCAAAATAGGGGTCGTTTCAGCACTGATTAATACCTCACAAAGTGGTCGGGTACTAGAACATAGTATCAATCTGGTGAAGCCGAAAGCGGCCATTGTTGGGCAGGAAATGTATGATGTATTTGTGGAATCGCAACAAAGCCTTGAGTTAGCAGGAAATGCAATTTATTGGGTAGCAGATGTAGATACACGGAGTGATACAGGTTGTGAACCACAAAACACGCAGAACCTGATGAATATCATTAAAAATGCAGCTCAATATAACCCTGTCACTACCAATACTATTTGTGGTCATGATGGTTTATTTTTTATTTATACATCAGGAACAACAGGTTTACCAAAGGCTGCGATCTTTAATCATGCACGCTTTATGAAAGCTTATGGTGGCTTTGGTTATACCTTACAGCTTGATAAAAATGACATTATTTATGTCACCCTACCGCTTTATCATGCTACGGGCATGGTGGTGTGTTGGGGTTCTGCATTGGCTGGCTATTCGGGCATCGCCTTGCGTCGTAAGTTTTCTGCTTCAGCTTTCTGGAAAGATGTAACAGAATTTCAGGCAACAGCATTTGGCTATGTGGGAGAGTTATGCCGTTATTTACTGGATACGCCACCGTCATCTTATGACCGTAACCATCAACTCACGAAAATGATTGGGAATGGTTTACGCCCTAATATATGGATGGAATTCAAGCAACGCTTTGGTGTGAAACAGGTGATGGAGTTCTATGCCTCATCTGAGGGCAATATTGGCTTTAGTAATGTCTTCAATTTTGACAATACCATGGGTTTTTCACCCATGCCTTATGCAGTGGTGAAATATGATGAAGTTGCTGGTGAACCTATTCGCAATAAACAGGGATACATGATTCCTGTTAAACGCAATGAAGTGGGTCTTTTAATCGGCAAAATTACTAAAAGAACGCCTTTTGATGGCTATACAGATGCCAGCAAAAGTCAGAGTTCTATTCTCAACGATGTATTTAAAAAGGGTGATCGTTACTTTAATACAGGGGATTTAGTCAAAAATATTGGTTTTCGTCATACGCAATTTGTTGATCGCACAGGAGATACTTTCCGTTGGAAAGGTGAAAATGTTTCAACCACAGAAGTTGAAAATATCATTAGTAGTTTGCCATTTGTGCAGGATGCGGTTGTATATGGTGTAGAAATTCCAGGTACAAATGGACGAGCTGGAATGGTCGCAATCACTCCTACAATTGGAGAAGTTGTTGATAGTATGAGATTAAGTGTGCTTTTAAACCATTTAAAGAGTAATTTACCTCGTTATGCAATACCAATTTTTGTCCGTATTAGGCAAAATACTGAAACAACTGCAACCTTTAAATATCAAAAACATAACTTAAAGCAAGAGGCATTTAATCCTACAAAAGTTGATAGTGATCAATTATTTGCTTTATTGCCTAAAGCTACTCAGTATTGTCATATAAGTATTGAAACCTATGATGCGATTTATCATGGTAGATATCGTTTCTAATATCCTTTAATTCTTTATTGAAGCGAAAGATTCTAATAGACTTTCTAATTTCTGAAAGTCTATTATATAGATCATAAGGAACATGTTAATTTTAGTAAGTGGAATGTTTTTGCAAAGTTATCAACATACAGAAAACAACAGGATTAACTGTCACAGTATAGTACCTGTCAAAACAACCATCTTAATCACTTTATACGGCAGATGCAGAGCATATCCACTTTATAAAACTAGGCGGCACGAACAAGTGAGCCAAGATTCGTGATCCTGAGAAAGAACTAGCGTAAGCACTTCCTTAAAGAGTTCAATCGATATTAATTCTTTGAAAATTTTGAGAGCTTTTCATATATCTCAATGCTGAATTGATATTTTTCCAACCTACATATTGCATGAGATCCTTAATATCCCAACCATTATCAGCCGCCCAATAGGCGAAACCACGACGTAAAGAATGCGCACTATATAGTTCTGCCGATTCTATACCTGCTTCAGAAAAAATATGCCGAATGAGTGGAATCAAACTATCAATATGTAGAGCATCAGGTGAAATTTTACCCCAACGATTAATTGATCTAAACACAACTCCAGTAGTTAATTCACTTATCATTAGCCAATCTAAATAAGCCTGAACAGGGCAAAGCTGGCTTAATACTGGTACCTGAAAGTATTGTCCATTTAATGCTCGGTCACCTTTAGTCCTGGCAAGATAGCAATTCAATCCTCCAGAGTGAATTTCAATATCTTCTATATTCAATCGGGTAATTTCATCTCCACGAAATCCACGCCAAAAACCCAACAATAATAATGATTTATTGCGAGTATAACGAAGCAGCTTTGCATGTTCTCTTGACTTTTTTGATTGTTCAATTAGCTGATCAAGATAATCCACTGTTTGTTTTAATTGGATAAGTTGTAAAGGTTTCGCCTGTTTTTCCTGAACTGGATGAACTGTTTTAATCCCTTTTAAAACTTTTTTGACTATTGGTGCTTTAGTTGGGTCTGGAAAACCTTGTTCTGTATGCCATTGAGATAATGCAGCAAGCCTTTGTTTAAGCGTATTAATGGATAAAACACCTGCGTAATCAGTTAAATAGTGAGCAACATGATCTGCGGTCGCTGGTAAAAGTCCTCTCCATTCAATCTCATAGTGCTGAATTGCAGAAGAATAACTTTTCTGTGTATTTTCTCTGATAGAAGCTTGGAGGTAGAAATCAATTTTATCCATATCAACTTATCCACTGTGAGTGGCTTAATTAAAATCCTGAGCAACCTTATTGCCATATGTAACCATCTACCTTGTAGAAGCTGCTTATTTTACTATAACACAGGATAATGTCTTATTATCCTGTGTTAGTTATTTGATACAAAATAGCCAATATATAGATATTTTAGGTATGTTATCATGTATTACGTAATACAGTATGAATCATAAAAAAGGATTTAATGATGTCTAGATCAGGTTTAACTAAAAATATGGTTAAGCAGGCAAGAGATGTACTTATCTCTCAAAATAAGTATCCATCTGTAGATGCTGTTCGAATTGAACTTGGTAATACTGGTTCAAAAAGTACAATCCATAAATATCTGAAAGAACTAGAAGAAGATGGCGAGCAGAGTATTGGACAAAATCTATCCGTGAGTGAAACTATACAAAGTTTAGTTATACGGTTGGCTGAACAACTCCACATAGAAGCAAATGTAGAGATAGAAAAAATTAAAGAAACGAGCCAAATCAATGAGGAAAGATTTAAGGAAGAAATACAAGCTTTACGTAATGAATTAAGCCAAACAAAAATGATTCTTCAAGAATGCGATACCAGCATGAATGAACAACAAAAAATCAATGAGATATTAAAAATCTCTTTAGATCAGGAAATAATTGTTAAAAATCGCCTGGAGCAACAGGTTGTTAATCTAAATGAGTCGTTGAAACAAAATAAAGAATACCTATGTAGTTTAGAAGAAAAATTTAAACACGCTCAACAGTCTTTAGATCACTATAGAGAGTCTGTTAAAGAACAACGTCAGCAGGATTTACGCCGGTTTGATCACCAGATTCAGTCACTTCAAGCAGAAGCGAGACAGCTACAGCAGACAATTATTGTTAAACAAGATAAGTTAAATGAACTTTCTTTAGAAAAGAATAAATTAACAACGGAATTATCAATTTCTAATCAAAATAATAAAAGATGTGAAAATTCCTTGGATAACGTAGGTAAGCAATTAGAGCAAGTCAAACAGCATGAAGCATCCTTGTTATCTGAATTACAAACCCATCAGGGAACTATCCAAAAATTGGAGATACAGCTAAATGAGTTAGCTCAAGAAAAAACTGATCTATTTAAACAGAACAAAGAATTGCAAAGTAGCCTAGTAGCAAGCCAAACGAAATTTGAGACGCAACAAAGTATGCTGTCTCAACTACAGGATTTGTTAGTTCAAATTGGTAAAAATGAGCAAAAAGTAGAAAAATAACTCGTTTTTCTATTGACAAATTTTATTTGTCCTATTTTTACACGTATCTCGGCTGTACCCGGGAACCTGTCGCACCGATTGGATGACCTAAAGCACATGCACCACCATGAATATTCACTTTCGCTTCGTCGATTCCTAATTCATAAATAGGCGCCATTGCAACCATCGCAAAGGCTTCATTAATTTCCCAAAGATCAACCTCATCCACAGACCAGCCAGCATGATCAAGTACTTTTTGAATCGCGCTGATCGGAGCAATGGTAAATTCACTAGGATGTTGTGAATGACTTGATGTTGCTACGATTTTTGCAAGAACACCCAAACCATTTACTTGAGCATAATCTTCTGTCGTAAGTACTAAAGCTGCAGCACCATCAGAGATCGAACTCGAATTGGCTGCTGTAATCGTACCATCTTTGCTAAAAGCAGGTCGTAAGGTTGGTATCTTGTCGAGATTCGCTTTTAATGGCTGCTCATCTTGATCAATAACTTCTGTACCTTTACGCGTCTTGATTTCGACTGGAACGATTTCGTCTTTAAAATATCCTTCCGTAATTGCAGCCTGAGCCTTTTTGAGCGAAGAAATTGCAAAATTATCCATTTGTTCACGGGTGAAACCTTTGGTATTTGCCATATCCTGTGCAAAAGAACCCATTAGACGGCCTGTTTCAGCATCCTCAAGACCATCTAAAAACATATGATCTTTGATCTCACCATGCCCCATACGATAACCGCCGCGCGCTTTGGGTAAGATATACGGCGCATTGGTCATAGATTCCATACCACCCGCAACCACAATATTTGCGCCGCCAGCTTTTAATGTATCAGATGCCATCAATACCGCTTTCATTGCAGAACCACAAAGTTTATTGATCGTTACAGCACCAACATGATCTGGCAATCCAGCTTTACGCATTGCTTGACGAGCAGGGCCTTGTCCAATCCCTGCACTCAATACACAACCGAAAATGACTTCATTCACTTGATCGGGTGTAATACCTGCTCTCTGAACAGATTCTCGAATCACAGCTGCACCTAACTCAGGCGCAGTTAAAGATGACAAGCTCCCTTGAAAACCGCCCATTGCAGTACGGCTACCAGATACAATCACAATTGAACTCATGTTTATATTCTCTTTAAATAACTTATAGACTTAAAAAAGCTCTAGAAAAACTAGAGCAATGTCATAATAAAATTAAGCAACTAATGATTTATTAAAAATTAATGGCACACCTGTAGCGGCTTTTATTTGCTCTAAGCTGACATCTTTGGCAAGTTCAATCAGTTCAACACCTTGTGCCGTAATATCCATCACGCCTAAATCACTAATAATTCGATGGACTACTGCTTGACCAGTGAGCGGTAAACTGCAATTTTTCACAATTTTAGCTGTTCCATCCTTAGCGCAGTGTTCCATCAACACCACAACTTTTTGCACGCCAACAACTAAATCCATTGCGCCGCCCATACCTTTTACTTTTTTGCCTGGAATCATCCAATTGGCCAAATCGCCTTGTTCAGAGACTTCCATTGCACCCAAAATTGCAATATTCACATGACCACCACGAATCATGGCAAAAGATTCAGAGCTAGAGAAGAATGCAGCACCTGCACGCGCAGTAATCGTCTGTTTTCCAGCATTGATTAAATCAGCATCTAATGTTGCTTCAGTTGGAAACTCTCCGATACCTAACAAACCATTCTCTGATTGAAGCCAAACATTCATATCTTTTGGAATATAGTTAGCAACAAGGGTAGGTAACCCAATTCCAAGATTGACATAAAAACCATCTTCGAGTTCTTGTGCGGCACGTTGTGCCATTTCATTACGAGACCAAGCCATTTATACCGCCTCCATGCTTAATGTTTTTTGTTCAATACGTTTTTCTGGGGTTGCATTCAAAATAATGCGATTGACATAAATTCCTGGCAAATGAATTTCATCTGGATCTAGCTCACCGATTTCAACAATTTGTTCAACTTCAACGATGGTGATCTTGCCAGCCATAGCACATTCAGGATTGAAATTTTTGGCCGTTTTTCGGAAAATCAAATTACCAGCTTTATCTGCTTTGTAAGCTTTAACCAATGCCACATCAGCTGTGAGTGATTCTTCTAAAATATAATTTTTGCCATGAAAAGATCGCTGTTCTTTGCCTTCAGCAATCAAGGTACCAACACCAGTTTGAGTGTAGAAAGCAGGAATACCCGCACCGCCAGCGCGTAGTTTTTCAGCCAAAGTTCCTTGTGGAGTAAGTTCAACTTCTAGCTCACCATTGAGATACTGGCGTTCAAACTCTTTGTTTTCACCAACATAAGAGGAGATCATTTTTTTGATCTGTCTGGTTTGTAGCAAAACACCTAAACCGAAATCATCAACGCCAGCATTGTTAGAAATACAAGTAAGTCCTTTGACACCACTTTGCTTTACTGCGGTTATTAGTTCTTCTGGTATTCCACACAATCCAAAACCGCCAACAGCAAGTGTCTGATGGTCAAAAACAATCCCTTTGAGGGCATCCTCTGCATTGCTATAAACTTTATTCATTGTGTTATTTTTCCTGTTGTCCCTTAACATTTTTATTATTAGCACTTCGCTTTTTGATGTAGAAGTTGATTTTTTTAAAGGATTAATGAGGAAAATTAATAAATGATAGTTTTAAATGAAATACCATGTAGAAAACAATTAAATAAAAAATTGATTTATATGCATAAAAGTTAAATTAAACTGAATACCCTAAAAATTATCGGCAAAATAATTTAATTTTTAAAATTTATGCTGTAGTAAGGCATCTATGAATTGCTCTGAAATATTCGACATTTCAAAATTCTTTTTATAAACAATACCCACTGTTTTATGGATCGTTTCTGATTCAAGCTCAAGCAGAACATTCTGCTGTTGATCGATGTGTTTGGCAAAATGTCGAGGAATCGCACTTACCCCGATACCATGTGCCACAAAACTCGATAAAGAAGAGATTTGATGACATTCTACTTTCAAATCAAGTGTCATTTCATTTCTCAGGCAGTTCTGCTCAATTAAATAACGAACAATCGAAGGCTTTTGTAAGGTAACAAATGGATTAGAAAAAAGCTGTTGCCAAGTAATAGCGCTCGAACTAGCGAGAGGATGCGACTTCGGTAACAACGCTAAGAAGTCTTCTTCAAATAGCGCTTTAAACTCTAAACCCTCACTCAAATCAGGCTCAAAACAAATGCCTATTTCAAAAATACCATCCTGAACTTTTTCAATGATCGTTTCATTTGGAATGTCATGGATGGAGAAATTAAGATTGGGGTGTTGTATCAAAAAAGCATGGATAACTTCTGGTAAAATCGCATGGGTTACGAAAGGCATTGATGCAATACTGAGAGTGCCACGATTCAACTTGAAACGTTGTTTAACGTCATTTTCCATCTCATCCCAATTTGCCAACAACTTCTTAGCATAAGGAATGAGTGATTTACCTTCTTGTGTGAGTTCTACACGGCGTGTATTACGATTAAAGAGCTTTCCGCCCAATTCATCTTCTAGACTTTTTATACTTAAGCTCAAAGCGGACTGACTCAAGTGCAGTTCAAGCGAAGCATTGGCGTAATTTAAAGTACGTGCGAGTGCTAGAAATGCTTTTAACTGCTTCAGTGTCATCCTTTTCCCTAAATAAAATCATTCTATTATGCTAATTTATCGTAAAAATGAACTAAATGTTATTGTTGACAACCATTTTCAAAGAAAAGTTAACCAAGACTGCAAACAAAAACTCCCACAATAAAAATTGTGGAAGTTGGCTTTAAAGATTAGAGAAATTTATATTTCTTTAAAACTTACACTTTTAGTTTTTTAAGTCCACGGCTCACACCATTTTGTAATGCCAATTTGATAATTGGACCAATAAATGGCACACGACCTTTAAAGCTAATCGTATAGTCCAAACGACTACGATTATTTCCAAGATCACTAAATTTCATTACACCACGATGTGCTTTGATTGGCGAAATACCACTCGTAATAGCATATTCGATCAGTTCATTTTCTTTATAAACTAAGTTCGTTTCAACAAATGAGGGGGCTAAAGGAATAGACAGTTTACGTGCAGAGCCAACGCCATTTCGAGCATCTTTACCATCACTCAAGCGCGTTACTTTTGCTGGTGCGAAAAGCTTATTTAAGTTTTCATGTTCGCTAAGCACCGCAAAAACTTTCTCTACAGGTGCATTAAATTCTTGGGTGATTTTAATTTGTTGCATTTTTAGCATAACCAATACCTTTTATTTTTTGACATGATGGATTGTCAGTTTGAAAATATTAGCATGCTTTGTAATTGTCAGACTATTGCTTTATCGGAAAAAATATTAATCACAGCTGAGGTACTTGTATATCGTTTTGACTGTGAAATAGGCATTAGCGAGATTATAAAATGACAGAAAACCTATGAAAAATCAGCCACATACAAAACAAAAATATATAATCATTCATTGATTAAGCAAAAAATCTTCAATATATGGCTAAATCATGGCGAGATTGAAGATCTACATCGCTGAAATATGTCATAGAAGATGCTTGTTCAAATAACAAAAATTGTGAATACTCATGCCCGAAAAATTCAAGCTATATGATTTTCTTTTGGGTTAGGCGACTACTGTGAATATATATCCATTTTCATTTTCTCATTTACAAAAAGCACTGTTGGCTGTTGGTTCATTTTCTTGCTTGGGACTTAGCTCAATTGCGGCACATGCTGAAGCTGAAAATGATATTCAACAGCTCGAAACCATCAAACTCACTGCTCAAGCCTCACAATCCGCCTATTATGCACCCACAGTGAATTTATCAGGATTTACTCAACAAAATCTTGCTGAAATTCCAGCATCAATCAACACGATTACAGTAACACAAATTGCTGATCAACATGCCAAAACATTAACTGACATCGTGAAAAATGATGCAGCAGTAGGTGATGGCTATGCACCGATTGGCTACTATTCAAATTTCATGATGCGTGGTTTTGCCTTAAATGCTGGTTCAAGCTATTTATTGAATGGGAACTTAATTCGTGGTGAACAAAACGTCGCCCTTGAAAATAAAGAACAAGTTGAAATTTTAAAAGGGATTAGTGCGATTCAGAGCGGTATGTCTACACCAGCTGGTGTTGTAAACTATGTTACTAAACGTCCTAAAGAGATTCGTGCTCTCACTTTGGAAACAGATAGTCAGGGTGGTTATCGTGTTGCAACAGATCTAGGTGGCTTATTCGGACAAAATCAACAGTTTGGTTATCGTGTAAATATCGCGAAAGAAGAAATTCATCCATATGTAGAACATGCAAATGGACAACGTTTATTCGGTTCGATTGCTTTTGATTGGAATCTTTCTGATCGCTCTAAATTAGAGTTTGATATTGAGTCACAACGCCAACGTCAGCGCTCAGTTCCGGGTTATCAACTACTTGATGGGAAAACTGTTCCTACTGGTGTCGAATGGGATCGCTTACTTGGTCACCAAAGTTGGAGTAAACCAGTTACCAATGAAAGTTTAAATGCTAACCTCAAATATCTTTATAAAATCAATGATAGCTGGACGGCAAACTTATCAGCTTCACAAAGCCGTGTGGTCGTTGATGACTATTCAGCATTCCCGTGGGGTTGTTATAGTGAGATTTGTGAATTTACAGGTTTAGGCAATACCTTTGATCAAAAGGGAAACTACGATATTTATGATTTCCGTAGCCCAGATGATAGCTATCTCACTAATCAGTTCAAGGCGGGTTTAAACGGTAAATTTAATACTGGCACTGTGCAGCATACACTTAGTCTCGATTTAACGAATAGTTATAAGCGCCATGCACAACATGATCCGATCAATGAACTGGTTGGCACAGGAAATATTTATACCAATACGGTGAATTACAGTCCTACAGATGTTGCTTTAGGTAATCGCTATAAATCATTAGATAGTCAACAAACTGCTTTGAACCTACTTGATCAAATCGACTTTAATCGCGAATGGTCTATGCTAGTAGGTGGAAAACTGTTGCATTTAAATGAAAAAGCATTTGATGCTGAGGGTAGTACTATTCGTGACACGGATTTAAATCGCTTCTTACCACAGTTCGCCGTGATGTATCAGCCTTGGGAACACACTCATCTATATGCTTCCTACGCCAAAGGTTTAAGTGATGGCGCCCAAGCGCCGTGGTTTGCAAATAATGCATACGCAACCTTAGCACCACTCCGTTCTAAACAATTTGAATTAGGCGTAAAACAAGAATGGCAGTCTTTGCTCTTCACTGCGGCATTATTTGACCTAAGACAAAATCATCAATATACCAATACGATGGGTGATTTTGTCTCAGAAGGGAAGCAAAATAATCTTGGTTTAGAATTAGGTCTACAAGGGCGTGTAGGTCAAAACTTAGATATTAGCTCGACGCTCGCACTGACACGTTCTCGCTTAAAAGACTTAGAAGTAACAGACTATCAAGGTCATCAAACACAAAATGTACCTAAAGTACGCTTTGCCACGCATCTTTCTTATCAAGTTCCGCAGTTTGAAGGCTTACGTCTATTAGCGGGGATGCGATACAGTAGTAGTAAATATGCCAATAAGACAGGAACAGTAAAAGTTTCTGGTTATAGTGTCTTTGATGCTGGTGCAGCTTACAACTTCAATGCTTATGGCTATGAAAATACGTTAAGACTCAATGTAGATAATCTTTTTAATAAAAAATACTGGCGTGATGCAGGTAGTTTCTTTGGCGATGATTATTTATTCCTCGGCGCACCGAGAACAGCTCAACTATCTTGGACTGTTAACTTCTAAAAAACTCAACTTTAATCTGTTTAAAACTGTCTGAGTGTTTCGCTCAGACAGTTTTTTTGTATCCATAAGAAACTTAAAAAAACCCTTAAAGTAAGATATTCATTATTTATGAGTGAAGGGATGTTAAAATCAAATCGCGCAAAGCAAATAACATAATCAATTTAAAAAGATCACATCACAAATAACTCTAAAAGGTATCTATACAATGAAGAAAATTATCTTAACAACGTCTATCGGTTTAACTACGTTATGCATGATAAATCCAGCCTATGCAATTGATGCGAAATACAGAGCTAAACTTGAGCGCTCTGGATGTACACAAGTTTCTGAGATGCAGGGTTGTGACATCAATAAATCTAAAGCAGAAAATGCAAAAGCTGGTTTTTTAAATAATACAGTAATAAATACAAACTCTTATACTGGAATTTGGACTGCAAAAAATTCAAATACAGGCCAAACAGTAGCAAAAATTCACGTTGATCATAATCAAAAGGTTTGGGTCAACGGGCAGGAGGTAAAAGCCAAAACGAGTGATGGTGGATTAATATTTAAACAAGGCTTTATTACTTTCAAGCTAGAAGGAGATCCTAAACACCAAAATGAAAGTGTTTGGCATGATTCCGATGCACAGACATCTGGACCAATTCTAAAGACCAACTAAACTAGAAAATTAAGCCGTTAAAATAAAATGAGTTTTAATGGCTTTAAAAACTATCTCATTCACAATAAAAAAATTCTAGTTATAAATCGTCGTAGAAAATAATCATTCTTTGCTCATAACTTATCTTCCATAAATCAATTAAAAAAATGCTCCACTTTTCACGTTCTATTAATAAATTTCACATCATGAATTTCATTCATCTTTGACTGAGACAATATCATTTTTATTCATGTATTGATTCGGGTATAAATTACAACAAGAAATTTAAGTTATCTCTCAAACATTAGGTAGTAGATCAAAATGAGTAAAGAATTTGCATTTACGATAAAAAGCATTTGTTTCGATGAAAACTATCATCCGTCAAACAATACGCGTATCACAACAAACTTCGCGAATTTAGCGAGAGGGGCAAGTCGTCAAGAAAACTTGCGTAATACACTACAAATGATTAATAACCGTTTCAATTCGTTAGCACATTGGGACAACCCAAATGCTGATCGTTATGCACTTGAGCTTGAAATTATTTCAGTAGATATAGATGTAGAAGGCAAGGGAGAGACATTCCCGACAATCGAAATTTTAAAAACAAATATTCTTGATCGAAAAACCAATAAACGCATCGATGGTATCGTTGGCAATAATTTTTCATCTTATGTTCGTGATTATGATTTTAGCGTATTACTGCTAGAGCATAACAAAGATCAAGCGACATTTAGCACGCCTGAAAACTATGGCGAGCTACACGGTAAGATTTTCCAATCATTTGTAAACTCAGAAACTTATAGCAACAACTTTATTAAAGCACCAGTTATTTGTCTCAGCGTTTCAACAACGAAGACTTATCATCGAACTGCAAACCAACACCCGATACTCGGTGTTGAATATGAGCAAGATGCATATTCATTAACAGATGAGTATTTTGCAAAAATGGGCTTAGAAGTGCGTTATTTCATGCCTGCAAATAGCGTTGCACCTTTAGCATTTTATTTCCGTGGTGATTTGCTCAATGATTACACCGATCTTGAACTGATCAGTACCATCAGCACAATGGAAAGCTTCCAAAAGATTTACCGTCCAGAGATCTACAATGCAAATTCTCCAGCAGGTAAATATTATCAACCAAGCTTGAAACATCAAGATTACTCATTGACACGAATTGTTTACGATCGCGAAGAGCGTAGCCAGCTGGCTGTTAAGCAAGGCAAATTTACAGAAGAGCAGTTCATCAAACGATATCAAAATATCCTTGATCAATGGGCTGCAAATTACGCTGTTGTATAACTTAGTATAGACAAGATTTTTATTATGAAACGATTATTACCGACTTCAACTGCTGGCAGCTTACCAAAACCATCTTGGTTAGCTGAACCTGAAAAACTTTGGTCTCCTTGGAAATTAGAAGGAGAGCAGTTGATTGAAGGCAAACAAGATGCACTACGTTTGTCATTACAAGAGCAATTACATGCTGGTATTGATATTGTCAGCGATGGTGAGCAAACCCGTCAGCATTTTGTTACGACCTTTATTGAACATCTCAATGGTGTAGACTTTGAAAAGCGTGAAACTGTAAGAATCCGTAATCGTTATGATGCTAGCGTTCCATCAGTTGTAGGTGATGTATCTCGCCAAAAGCCTGTTTTTGTTGAAGATGCTAAGTTTTTACGTCAACAAACCAATCAACCGATTAAATGGGCGCTTCCTGGGCCTATGACTATGATTGACACGCTTTATGATGGTCACTATAAAAGTCGTGAAAAACTAGCTTGGGAATTTGCGAAGATCCTGAATCAGGAGGCTCGTGAATTAGAAGCTGCTGGTGTTGATATTATCCAGTTTGATGAGCCAGCATTTAACGTGTTCTTTGATGAAGTGAACGATTGGGGAATCGCAACTTTAGAAAGAGCGATTGAAGGCCTAAAGTGTGAAACTGCGGTTCATATTTGCTATGGTTATGGTATCAAAGCTAATACAGATTGGAAGAAAACTCTTGGTTCTGAATGGCGTCAATATGAAGAAGCTTTTCCGAAGCTACAACAATCTAATATCGACCTGATCTCGTTAGAATGTCACAATTCACGCGTGCCAATCGATCTACTTGAACTCATCCGAGGTAAAAAGGTGATGGTTGGGGCGATTGATGTAGCAACCAATACTATTGAAACACCAGAAGAAGTTGCAAATACTTTGAGAAAAGCACTTCAATTTGTAGATGCGGATAAGCTTTATCCTTGTACAAACTGTGGCATGGCGCCGTTGTCTCGTGACGTTGCGAGAGGTAAATTAAATGCATTGAGTGCTGGTGCAGAGATTGTCCGTAAAGAGCTATTGGGCAATTAACTTAATCTCTAAGTGTTTAAAGAGTTAAGTATTTGATACATATAGTCAAATTCTTAACTCTATGCGTAACTTAGACAAAATAAGCTTTAATAGTACTTATTTAAATGATGCAACATGAAGTAATCGTATCGCTAAATTTGAAAAAGATACGATTCAATTTAGGAACAATGTGATGATTGAAGCAACTGACTTTAGAAATGCAATGTCTTTGTTAACAAGTGCAGTAAGTGTCGTGACTACTGCAGGCATGTCTGGTCGTTACGGTTTCACTGCATCCGCTGTGTGCAGCGTGACAGATACACCTCCAACATTATTGGTGTGTATGAATCTTGCTTCTAGCTCACATGTTCACTTTGTCGACAATAAAATACTCACCGTTAATGTATTAGCCGCTCACCATGAGCACATGTCTAAAGTATTTTCTTCAAGATTAAGCCCAGAAGAACGATTTAAACATGGTATTTGGACTGAATTAGAAACTGGTGCGCCAGTTTTAGATGATGCTTTAGTAAGTTTTGATTGTGAAATTGATCAAATTCAAGAAATTGGAACACATAGTATTTTTATGTGTCGGATTGTAGCGATAAAACAGAGTCTTCATGATCAAAGCCTAGTTTACTTTAATCGTGCTTATCATCAAGTTGGACAGACAGAAGTTGTTTAAACAATTGTTTATATTGTTAAAATATTATTTGTAATCAAGCAAACAATCTCTGAGTTACCTCTAATCTCTAACAAATCAACAGCAGCCTATATTCACCCTTATTTTCTACGGGCGCTCTATGAACACAAGGTAATACGTGTTGAGTAGGATGATCAACAGCCAACCGCCAAAGATTTCCTAGACCTAAATTTATCGGTTTTGCATCTGGTTTAGGCTGATAATGCAAATCAAAAAAATTTTCCTCTAGAAAGTTTTCAAATTCAGCTTCAGGACCATCATATAATGCCTTAAGTTTATTTCTAATCTCAGGTATACAAACTTTTTGTTGAACCTGACTATTAGGAATAATATCGCTTGCAGCACCGTAATAAGTGCATAAAAAAGTGTCTGTTTCTATTGGTGATCGATCAATATGGTATGAATATACATCAGTAGAAATGAAATCTAACTCGTTATCACGTTCGTAACATTTGAGTAAATTTAAAGAAGGTGAGGCTCCGAAATCAGTAAGATAATGTATATCTTTTAAAATAATTTCTCTCGCTAAATTACCATCTTCTGAAAGCTGTAATTCTAAAAGATCTTCCTCAGAAACTTCAGTAATATCTTCTTTAAGATCAAGTTTATTAACAATTTCTTGAAAATCACCAACCAAGTATCTTGACCAGCAAATAGCATTCATATCTCCATGAAAACTTGTTTCTATAAGCTCGGAAAAAGAAGATACTGTGCCAACTTGAGTATTCCCAGACAGAGGATTTGACATACTTGAATGAATTAAATGATAAATCTTGTCTCATAATACACTGAAACTGATACAAATCCTGCATATGTGAAGGTTTTTAAAAACTGACAGCAACTAATTTTGACCGTATTAAACATTAGTCAACCAACCTTAATTTTGCATCATTTAGTTTTTTCTATGGCACAAACAAAGGTGTTCCAACGCCATAAGATAATTTAAACATTCATGCAGCCATTCCATTTCCTGAATCAAATATGGAAGCCAAAGATGCAAAAGAACAACTTTTTATTTGATCTTGAGTTCGAATTTGATTTTACATGCACACCGCCAAAGCCAGTTCTTAAAGATATCAAGGTCAGCGAAGAATAATAAGTTTTATATATCAAATGGTTGAATTAAATTACTTCGTATAATGTATATTATGTTAAATATAATATCTAAAGACTGTGGCCTACACAACCTGTTTGTTGCCACAGCTCAGTAACGTGATGAACATAATATAAGTTATGCTGAAAATAACGTGGACTCTTTTTTTATCAACGAGCATAATTAAATGGTATGTTTCTTTTGTGAAACTCAACAACATAAGATCCTAATATTTTCATTGAAAAAACCAAGTACAAGAACACAATCCTATCTTTAGTCGAAATATTTATACCATTCCAAGATAAAACTTTATCTCCAACTAGGCTTTCAAATGATGGATCATCACATTTTGGTATCGGCTGTGATCCAAAATTTGGAAGATTATCGATTTTCACTCTAATATCGTTTAGTTGCTCCATTGTAATTTGAGCGGAAGTATCATGGGCATACTTATTTCTAATTGAATTGAATAACTTAAAAATAACCGATAGGTTTTCAGGTAATCCTAGTTTTACTGCAATCTTTATTTTTTTATCAAATCCAATAAAACCGAAATCAAAAAAATCTTTATTACTTGTGACTTTATTACACCAAATATTTAAAAATTCTTCTAAACAAAAGTGAACCCTTAAAACTGCACCAATTAAATCCTGAGTATTCGCAAGTGCAGTAATGACTTCATCATCAAAAGCCCCTAATACATCACTACCAACACGTACTAACTGTTGATCCTTCATTTTCATTTCTTGATCAAGCGAAGTAACCCCAATCCCATTAATTTTCATATCAAAAAATTCACTGATTAAGTCATTCTGAAGTCGCATAACTTCATTTTATGTTAAATAAAATATCTAAGACTCTAGCTTATGACCAAATCTTTGTTCCTTATTAACTTTCAGAGTTTATATTTGGAACATCTAAAGATACTTTTACCCGATCCAATACAACCGTTGTCTTAAACCATTCGACATTAGAATTATTGTGAAATAATTCATCACAAACCTCCTGAAAGCGCTTCATACTTGGGACTAATAAAACAAGCATAAAATCTGCTTCACCAGTGACGTAATAACATTGTTGTATCTCCGAACTAGAAAAACTTTCTTTAATTACATCAAGATCTGTATTGTGCGTTTTATTAAGCCTAACTTCGACGATAACTGTGATCACTTGATTAAGTTGATCTGGATCAAGTACGGCAACATTTCCAACGACATAACTGTTTTCACGCAACTTTTGAATACGCCGTTGTACCGAAGCCGTTGATAAATGCACAGCTTCTGCTAATTCACGTAATGGAATCAAGCAATCCTTTTGAAGCAGTTTCAGCAATGAATAATCGAATTTATCTAAAACCATATTACTCAGCACCATGAGAAATTTTCTCATTTATCTTAAGAAATTAGAGCCTAATTATCAATAAAACTGAAATAAAATATCGTTTAAATAATTCAATTAGTACAGATCTATGCATACTCAATCAAATACAGTTCTTGGCATAACATTTAATGTAATTGCCTCTTTATTATTTGCATTAATGTTTGCTTATACCACCCTACTCCATTCATTACAAGGAAATGAAATCTACGGTTGGCGTATATTACTCACATTACCATGTCTGACACTTTTCATTATTGTTCAAGGAAATTGGTCGCAAGTCATCACTATTTACAAACGCCTACACAACGAACGCTACTTCTTTTTAACTCGTTTTTTATCGTCTTTTTTGATTGGAATACAGCTCTGGTTATTTATGTGGGCACCTAGCAATGGCTATGGACTTGATGTTTCCTTAGGCT
This sequence comes from Acinetobacter venetianus RAG-1 = CIP 110063, assembly GCF_000368585.1. Lineage (GTDB taxonomy): Bacteria > Pseudomonadota > Gammaproteobacteria > Pseudomonadales > Moraxellaceae > Acinetobacter > Acinetobacter venetianus. Next base: position 799,124 of record NZ_KB849558.1, on the reverse strand, counting down.
ATTTTATCATGCCAATTACTATGGTGATTTTGGGTCGTATAGCATTTAAAGACAAAATGTCACGATTACAAAAGTTATCCTGCTTTTTTGCAATACTTGGCATTATTAATATGCTGGTTATATCAAAAACATTAACATGGCCAACTTTACTAATTTGTTTAGGCTATCCAGTTTACTTTTGGTTAAGGCAAAAGACCAATACTAATAATATTGGTGGCGTTTGGTTTGATATGGTGTTCAGCCTACCAATCAGTTTCTTTTTCATATTACAAGGTGGAGTTTTTTTAGGTGAATTAGGCTCTATTTTTGACACGCTTTGGCTGATTTTAGGTCTAGGACTCATCAGCGCACTAGCTTTAGGATTCCAATCTCTTTCGGCTCCTCATCTCAATCTTAGCCTTTTTGGTCTTCTAGTATATGTTGAGCCAGTATTATTATTGATGGTTTCTATCTTGCTTGGCGAAACAATCAAGCCAGCAGAATGGCCGACTTATATCGGAATTTGGTTAGCGGTTTGTGCACTCGTAGCTGAAGGCATTATAAGTTTAAGAAAAAAGCGTTTTGTCTAATTTTCAGAACAGATAGCATTCAACATAAAGGGCTAATCTGTTCTTTTAACTGAGAAAATTTAACTGAATCAAAATTAAAGCTTATGCTTTTCTATAGATTGTAGGTGTTAAACCTACCCACTTCTTAAATGCTCTTGTGAAATGAGAAATATCTGCATAACCTAAAATATTAGATATTTCTTGGATAGATAACCTTGTACTTTTTAACAATTTCTCAGCGTGCTCTCTACGAGCCTCAGCTAACACAATCTGAAATGAGGTTTCTTCAGATGCAAGCTGACGCTGCAAACTTCTAACAGATGTTTTTAGTTCTAGAGCTACTTGGTTCAAATTAACACTATAATCTTGAGAACCGTGAAGTAACTCTTTAACTAAAATCTTCGTGCTGTTTAGCTTCTCTTTTTTTATGATTTGTCGTTTTACATCACGCTCACATTGTTCCTTTAGCAACCTAAAAACTATTTCATCTGCTGTTGGCAACTGATTGGTTAAAAACGCTTTATCGAATATCAAGCAATTACTTTCTTGACTAAAGTGAGACTCAAAACCTAACAATTGATTGATATTACTAGAGTAAAATACATCAACCTGTGTGAAATTGGCTTGAATTTTAATATCACTTTTAAGCAAATCTTTAATTAAACTGGCAAATCCTAAAATGGAAAATAATAATCCATTGTTACTTAGATTTTCTGAAATGAATGATTGATCAAAATAAATGTAGGCTTTGTTCTCTTTGATTTTTAAAACAGGCTTGAATACCGAGCAATGTAGTCCTATAAATTTTTCAAGTATTTTGATTGCTTGCAACAAATTTTCAGCAGCTACAGCCGCAACCCCAACATGACCATAGCAAGAGGCTTTCATAGACTTCGCCATATGAATAATCAGCAACTGATCCTCAGTGAAAATGATCGAACTATCAATTAATTCATTGAAAACATTTAGATTTACATACCAAAATGGGGCTTCTATATCTTCCATTTCAATATCGAAGTCACCCAATAATTGCTCTACTGAAAGATTTCTAGCCCGTAAGGCATCAACTAACAGATTGACATAAGTACCAGGCAATTTAGCAGACATTTTTCTTCCTTGGAATTTAAATTGGCATAAAATGGTAAAAACTGGCGGTTCATGAACTATGCCAGTTTTTACGACTACGGCATAGTATTAGGAGTCAAATAAATTAATTACGACGGTATTCTATCTATGAATATTCTTATTGTTCATGCTCATCCTGAATCAAAATCCTTCACTACTGCATTAAAAGATAAAGCTCAGTGTGTATTTGAAGAACAAGGCCATAGCGTTGAAGTTTCAGACTTATATGCGATGAACTTTAATCCAATTGCCTCACAGAATGACTTTGCAAACCTCAATCAACCTGAATATTTTAACTATGCCTTAGAACAAAGACATGCTTACAAGCAAAATTCCTTAGCACCAGATATTCAAGTTGAAATCGAAAAAATTAAACGTGCCGACCTACTCATCTTTAGTTTTCCACTTTATTGGACATCTGTACCTGCTATCCTAAAAGGCTGGATTGATCGTGTTTTTGTTTCTGGTCTATTTTATGGTGGAAAACGTTTTTACAATCATGGTGGCATGGCTGGTAAAAAAGCAATGTTATGTTTCACTTTAGGCGGTCGCGATTATATGTTTGGCGAAAATGCGATACATGGTTCAATTGCAGAATATCTATCTCCCATTCAACGCGGAACACTTGCCTACGCTGGTTTTGAGGTACTACCGCCCTTTATTGCTTACCATGTTCCTTACATTTCAAATGAAGATCGACAAAATATACTTATAAATTTTGAAGCCTATTTAAATGATCTACAGAACTTAGAACCATTAACATTTCCTTTAATAGAAAATTTTGATGAAAAAATGCGACCATTGCCTTGATGAGTAAGCATAAAAAAACTGTCACATAGCCCCCAACTATGTGACAGTTTTATCCTTAAATTCTTTTAATTCTTATGCTGTAGTTTATAGCACTCATCCAAAGCCAATTCATAATATGCCAGACCATCTTGAGCTGCTCTAAATGCTTTTTTCTGCAATACAGGATCTTTGTCACACAATCTTTTGATAAGTTCCATCGCTTCATATGGATGTAAATCATCATAATGTGCATGAGCTCGTAACCAAGCTAAAGATCTTTTATTAATATTGACTTCAGGGTGCTCTGTATATGTCTGTATACCTTTATATACTTGAATTGTCCAGTCACCTGTCGCCCATTCAATTGCAAGATTTGTAGCTGCGATACTTTCCGCTAAAGTGCCACGAAAATTCATATCCCATAGAAAGTGATTTACTGCATTCATGGCTGCTGGAGGTCTTACTTCATTCAGCATTTCGACTGTTAAACCGAATCCCCCAGCCCAATCCTGATACCAGTTCAAGTGACGCTCTTCCACTTTAATATTTTGAATGAGCCAGTCTCTAGTCTCAGTTACACCGTCTAACGAAAATGCTGTCGCTTTTGCTAAAGCCCCAGCCATATACGACGGAAAATGAGCGACCAAAGGATAAAAATTTAAAAGTGCTGAACGGAAACACTCAAGGCTTAAAGTACCATTTGCCATGTCTAAGAATAGAGGGTGTTTACTTACCCGTTCTTTAGCTGGCACAAGATCATCCCAAAAACGCTGGGACCATTCTGAATGAGTCGTAATTTCTAGTTTTGTTCCATATTGATTCATAGCAGTCATTGCGATGCATCCTATTTCGTATGACTTAATTCAATCACGTTCCATGATTGTTGCTTTTTTATAAATTGTATCCTAATACAGCAAATATACAAACAATGTTATTTAATTTGTAACAGTTTTTATTCGATTCACCTTTATCAGGTTGAATAATTATATTATTTAGATGTAAAGTCTAGGTATATATTCGAAAAGTATATAAATTTCTAATAATAAAAAGTTGATTTGGGTAGTAAATAAATATTTTTTATTATCTAATACACATTTTATTTAATTGGGTGTAACGTAGTAAAAAGTAATCCCTATTTTACATTTATAAAAACATTGGGAGTGGTGAGAGATAAGATGAAGTTGAAAGCTTCCAATATATTGGGACAAGAACAAATCGACTTACTAATTTCTCGCGGGCTAAATTTAGTTTGGTTTCCTAAAGAATTAGAAGTAATTTATCGAGATCAGTACAGAAATGAAGCTGCACATGAGTTTCGCTATCGTGCGCCAATTATCTTAGGTTTATATTTATATCTTAGCTTTGGTACCTATCAAGTTTTGCCTGAAGATCTCCGACTGACATGGGTTGCATTTTATGGTTGGGTTGGGGTCATTATTTCGATCGCATGGGTCCTCGCCTTTGTTCCAAAACTCAATAAATGGTTTGATCATTATGTGGGTTTAGGGTCTATGGGTGCTGTAGCCATTACGTTCACTCTAATTAACGTTTTAGAGCAAGGTCAGAACAATGTTCTATTCCATGCAGCTATGATGTATGCAGTTGTCATCATTTACGGCTTTGTTGGAATGAGATTCTATACTGCGATTATCGCGGGTTGGTGTGGTGGCTTAATTGGTGTGATTGCAAGTACAGCACTAAGTGGTTCTATTGATTGGACTTTCTTGAACAGAACTTATACATTTAGTAGTTTTCTCGGCATGGCACTGGCCTATGCCACAGATCGTCAACATCGAGAAAATTATCTACAAAACTGCATGCTTGAATTAAACCGTCTAGAATTAATGCGTCAAGCTCAACAGCTTTCAATCCTATCTCAACAAGATGCATTAACTGGTTTAGCAAATCGTCGATATTTGGATGAAGTGCTTGAAAATGAATGGAAACGTGCCATTCGCCATGAAGTTCCAATTACGATCATGATGATTGATATCGACTTTTTTAAACTTTACAACGATACGTTAGGACATATTCAAGGCGATCAATGTCTTCGCAGAATTGCAATCCTGCTCGGCTCAATCGCATCAAGAAGTGGTGATCTTGCTGCGCGTTATGGCGGTGAAGAGTTTTTGTTACTGTTCTCCATGACAGATAAAGAACAAGCAATTATCCAAGTTCAGCGTTTAATGGAACTTGTACGAACGATTGCGATTAACCACCCGAAAAGCAGTGTATCCAAGCATGTTACGATCAGCGTTGGCGTAGCTACGATGACTCCACATTTAAATGATAGCCTTTCGGAGTTTGTATCACAGGCAGATCATGCATTATACATCGCGAAAAGTAATGGTCGAAATCAATACCATATTGCAACTTCAGATAATGTCATTTCTGAGGCACTTTAATATTTTAATTATTATTTAAAAATATTTAATAATTTTTTTATTTAAATTAATTTATCATTAAAAAGACCCACTGATAATATTTTACCAATGGGTCTATTATATTAAGGCTCGATTGGTTTAAATGGTGACAATACGTCAGCATTTTGTGCACGATTTCTCATAAAATGATCCATCAGAACAATTGCTAACATCGCCTCAGCAATTGGTGTTGCTCGCACCCCCACACACGGATCATGACGACCTTTGGTGAGTACATCAGTATTTTCACGGTCGATTGTAATCGTCTTGCCCGGTGTCGTAATGCTTGCCGTTGGTTTTAATGCAATCGCAACACGAATTGTTTGTCCACTTGAAATTCCGCCAAGTATTCCACCAGCATGATTTGCAAGAAAGCCATCTGTGGTGAGCTCATCACGCGTTTCATGCCCAAACTGACCAGCAACAGCAAAACCATCACCAATCTCAACACCTTTTACGGCGTTAATGCTCATCATGGCATGTGCAATGTCTGCATCTAAACGATCAAAGACTGGTTCACCCCAGCCTACAGGTACTTTTTCAGCAACAATTTCTAGTTTTGCACCACAGCTTGTACCTTGCTCACGCAAAGAAGTGACAAGTTGCTCAAAACGAGGAACTGCATCTACATCACCACAGAAAAAAGGATTATTCGGCACTTCTGCCCAATCTAATTTCTCTGCGACTTCATTACCGATTTGTGTCACATGTCCACGAATATCAATACCAAACTTTTCAGCTAAATATTTCTTAGCAATCGCGCCTGCTGCAACACGCATTGCAGTTTCACGCGCACTAGAGCGACCACCACCACGATAATCACGGAAACCGTATTTATGCGTATAAGTATAGTCTGCATGGCCTGGACGGAAAGTTTGAGCAATATTGCCATAATCTTTAGATTTTTGATCTGTATTACGTATCAATAAACCAATCGATGTACCTGTCGTTTTACCTTCAAAAACACCTGAGATAATTTCGACTTGATCAGGCTCTTTACGTTGTGTCGCAAACTTTGATGTACCCGGTTTACGGCGATCTAAATCTTTTTGCAAATCTTCTTCACAAAGTTCAAGACCCGGCGGCACACCATCGACAATTGCCATCAAACCAACACCATGTGATTCACCACATGTTGTTACTCGAAAGAGTTGCCCAATACTATTCCCTGCCATATTTTAGCCCCTTACTTAATTTTGAACTGATTGCTGAAATATTTCTTTATAACGGCGGCATTGTTCAGCAGTTAACGCAAAAATACCTGAACCACCTTTCTGGAAAGTTAACCAATGGAAGTCAACTGTATTGAAGTTCTGACGCATTGCCCATTCAGAATTACCCACTTCAATTACAATCAGACCATCTTCAGTTAAATAATCGGCTGCTTGAGCTAACATTTTGCGAACTAAGTCCAAACCATCTTGACCTGCTGCAAGTGCAAGTTCAGGTTCATGTAAAAACTCTTCTGGTAAATCAGCCATATCTTCAGCATCCACATACGGTGGATTGCTCACAATCAAGTCATATTGATTTTCAGCTGGAATTTTTGAGAATAAATCAGATTCAAGTAATGCGACTTGATATTGTTTATCATGATGTTCTGCATTGATTGAAGCAACTTCCAATGCTTCTTTTGAAATATCAGTCGCATCCACTTCTGCATCTGGATAAGCATAAGCAAGCGCAATTGCGATACAGCCCGAACCCGTACACATATCAAGAATACGTTGAGGTGTTTTAGGATTTTGGTGCTCAGGCAGGCTATTTAAGGCTTCCAACATTTGACCATTTTCATCTAAGCAATATGGTGCAAAACGCTGTTCAATCAATTCTGCTATTGGAGAACGAGGAATAAGCACACGCTCATCTACATAAAATGGCTTATTGAAGAAATAAGCAAGGTTTAATAAATAAGATGTTGGAACGCGCTCATTAATACGGCGTTCTAATAAGCTGAGGAATTCAGCTTTTTCACTAGGTAAAAGCTTCGCATCCAAGATTTCAGCATCTGCATTCCACTCAAGTGAAAGCGTTTGCAAGACAATCGCTGAACTTTCTGCAAAATAATCTTCTGTACCTTGACCTAAGTGTGCATCGTATTGACGAAGTGCTGTCACACCGAAACGGATGAAATCTCGAATGCTGACTAGGTTTTCAGCCGCTTCTTGTAAATGTTCAGGGCTGATTGTAGGTCGCTCCACTTAGGCGTCTCCAAAATGCGAATTGCAAAAACGCTTTATTCTAACGGGATTCAGCCTTATTTAACAGAAAAAAAACCGCCTATGATCAAGGCGGTTTTTTAGTTAACATCGTGGAATATTAGACTTACAAACCTATTTTTTCAGCAACATAATCTGAGTCTTTATCGCCACGCCCAGATAAATTTACTACGATCTTGATATTTTTATCTAACTTTGGCGCTTCACGTAAAGCCCAAGCAACTGCATGTGAACTTTCTAAAGCAGGAACAATCTCTTCAACACGAGAAAGTGTCATAAATGCATCTAAACATTCTTGGTCAGTCGCTGTTTCATACTGTACACGACCAAGTTCTTTAAGATAACTATGCTGTGGCCCAACACCGGGATAATCCAATCCCGAAGCAATTGAATGCACAGGCAGTGGTTCACCTTTTTCATCTTCAAGCACGTAACAAGCCATACCATGGATCTGACCGGGTTTACCTAAAGTTAGCGTTGCGGAGTGTTTATCTGTATCCAAACCATGTCCAGCAGGTTCAACACCTACCAGTTTTACTTCTGGCGTATTCAAAAAGGCAGTAAAAGCGCCAATTGCATTTGAACCACCACCAACACAAGCCACTACATAATCAGGATGTTGACCAAAACGTTCATTTGCCTGAGTTTTAATTTCATTTCCAATAATTGATTGGAAATCACGAACCATTTTTGGAAATGGATGTGGCCCCACCACAGAACCGATTGCATAAATATAGTTTTTCGGATCTTTTAAATATTCTTCGAAAGCACTATCTACCGCATCTTTTAGTGTTGCAGTTCCTTGTGTGACTGAAACAAGCTTAGCACCCAAAATTTTCATTTTCACGACATTTGGATGTTCTTTTTCAATATCGACTTGCCCCATATGAATCTCACATGGGATACCAACCAATGCACAAGCCGTTGCCAACGCGACACCATGTTGACCAGCACCTGTTTCTGCAATGACTTTGCTTTTACCCATATATTTAGCAAGTAAAGCTTCACCAAGACAGTGATTAATTTTATGTGCGCCTGTATGATTCAGGTCTTCACGCTTTAAATAAATTTGCGCGCCACCAAGTTGTTCAGATAAGCGTTTTGCATAGAATAATGGACTTGGGCGTCCTACATAATTTTTGAACAGATCATTTAACTCATTTTGAAATTCAGCTGTATGACGAATTTCTTCATAAGCTGTATTGATCTCGTCCATCGCCTCTTTTAAATGAGGTGGAATAAATTGACCGCCGAACTCGCCAAAAAAGCCCGCTTCATTTGGTAAAGCTATCCCGTTAATATGATGTTCCATTCCAATTCCTGTTTTTATAAAGTATTAATATAAATTTTAGCGAGATAAGTATCGCGTCATATCCTCAATGCCTTTTAAAGTCATCGGATACATATGATCTTCAAAAGTTTCTTTAATCCATTGAATCGTTTGCGTGTAATGCCAATAGCCTTCCATCTCAGGATTAAGCCATGCTGTTTTATCAAAATTCTGACGCAAACGTCTCAACCATACTTCCCCAGATTCTTCATTCATATATTCAACTGAGCCACCCGCAGACTTTAATTCATAGGGAGCCATACTGGCATCGCCAACTACGATAACCCGATAATCACGTCCATAAGTATGGAACAAATCCCAAGTATTCATACGGGTTGAACTACGGCGATGGTTATCCTTCCACACATAATCATACAGACAGTTATGGAAGTAGAAATATTCTAAGGTTTTAAACTCCGACTTTGCCGCACTGAATAGTTTTTCACACTCAGCAATATAGGCATCCATCGAACCACCCACATCAAACAACATCAAAATTTTGATACGGTTACGACGTTCAGGCACGAGCTGTACATCTAAGATGCCTTGTTTAGCAGTTTCACGAATCGTACCGTCTACATCTAACTCTTCTGCTGCGCCCTGACGTGCAAATTTACGCAAACGACGCAATGCAATTTGCATCTGACGTGTACCTAACACTTGATCATCATCAAGATTTTGGTATTTACGTTGTTCCCATACTTTTACAGCTGAACGTTTACGACCCGGCCCACCAATTCGCACACCTTCTGGATGATCACCAAAAGCACCAAAAGGTGATGTTCCACCTGTACCAATCATACGATTGCCGCCCTGATGTTTTTTATGTTGTTCGCGTAAACGCTCTTCCAACATTTTCATCAGTTCTTCAAGCGAACCTGCTTTTTGTAGTTCGGCACGTTGTTCAGGTGTTAGATGTTTCTCGAGTAATTCAAGATCAAACCAGTCTTTTGGTAACTTATGAACTTGTTTCAGCAATTCGTCTAAATCAAAAGTATCAATGCCATCAAAGTAATCTTTCATAGCACGGTCAAACTTATCAAAGAAGCGTTCATCTTTGACTAAAACTGTTTTAGCCAATTGATAGAATTCTTCCTGATCAGCAAATACAAGACCTGAAGCAACTGCCTGATTGAGATCAATGAGCTCCCGAGTTGTTACAGGTACACCATATTTGCGTAAGGTGTAAAACAATCGCACAAACATTGGCAAACACTCTTAACGGCGTGACATAAATGCTAAACGTTCAAGCAACTGTACATCTTGTTCATTTTTAATCAGCGCACCGTATAGTGGTGGAATCGCCTTTGATTTATCGTGATTACGTAATACATCTTCAGGCATATCATCAGCCATCAACAAACTTAACCAATCAATCAATTCAGACGTTGATGGTGGTTTTTTCAGATTCGGAATTTCACGTAACTTAAAGAAGACTTGTAATGCTTCACTGACTAAGGTATTTGAAATACTTGGAAAATGTACAGCAATGATGTCACGCATCGTTGCTTCATTAGGGAACTCAATATAATGGAAGAAACAACGGCGCAAGAATGCATCTGGAAGTTCTTTTTCATTATTCGATGTGATGATCACAATTGGGCGCTGTGTCGCTGTAATTGTTTCACCTGTCTCGTAAACATAAAATGACATTTTGTCGAGTTCATGCAGTAAGTCATTTGGGAACTCAATATCAGCTTTGTCGATTTCATCAATCAACAAGACACAGCGTTCTTCACTGGTAAATGCTTCCCACAATTTACCCGGTTTAATATAGTTTTTAATGTCGTAGACACGATCATCACCTAACTGACTATCACGTAAGCGTGAAACAGCATCGTACTCATATAAACCTTGCTGCGCCTTAGTCGTTGACTTGATATGCCAAGTAATGAGCTTTAAACCAAGACTTGTCGCAACTTGCTCAGCAAGCAAAGTTTTACCTGTGCCTGGCTCTCCTTTAACCAAGAGTGGTTTCTGTAGAGCACGCGCAGCTTTGACTGCGAGTTTTAGGCTATCGGTAGCAATATATTGATCTGTACCAGTGAAGTGTTGTGTATCAGCAGACATTTAAAAACCTTATTTTTCTATATTTAACTTTGTATCTAAACTGTACTTGCAGTTTTATTGATCGTGTATTTTGACCAACAGAAACCAATGAGCAACCCAACACCGATTACAAATAGAATCAATGATGCATTTGCCCAAATAAGTGACTGTTCTTTGGTTAACACGCCAAACAGCAATCCAAAAATCGCAGGAGCCAACTCTGAATTTGGACCTTCAGAAACCGTTGGGGTAACTAAAATCGCAAACACAATAATCCATAAAACCCCACCAATAGGATTTGGAAGACGTGTCATCAAACGATACCAGCACCACAATGCGATGAGTGTTCCTGTCACATAAACAATGATCGCAACGTTTTCTTCAGGAAACTGATCCAGTACTGAAAGAATATGCGACCATATTGCTGTTAATGTCTCAAGCACCACGCAGACCCTCTGGTTCTACCGCATTTGGATTAATCAACCCTTCAGGCGGCATTTGAATGAAAAAGCCTTTCGTTTGTAAAGAGTCCAAAACATGTAGGACATTTACACGAGCAAGCTTACGTTCTGTATGGAGTTCCAAATGCATGACAAAAGTCGCTTTACCAAATGCGGTTAAGACAGTCTCAGGAATAATTTCAAATGGGTTTTCCTGTTCTTTGTCATCAGGATAGTTTGGACGAGCAATATACATATACATTTCATCTTTTTTGCTCGATCTATAAATATCGCAGTGCATGTTTACTCACATCTATTAACAATCAAAGACAGCATACATCAAAATAAAAATGGATACATTAAGGATTGTTAACGCTTTAGTCGCCTTTTTCTCCTCTATAGAGAAAACGTAGCCTATAAAGTGAAAACAAAAGCATACAACGCTCTTTTATGACAAATGTGATAATTATCAAGCGATTTTAATTTGAATCTCTGATATGCAGCAAAATAAATACGACGATCCAAACTTCTTCACTGAATATGCAAAAATGCCCCGTTCTGTAGAAGGTTTAAAAGCGGCTGGCGAATGGAGCACATTTCAAACACATATGCCTAATTTGAAAGATAAGCGTGTGCTTGATTTAGGCTGTGGTTACGGTTGGCATTGTCAATATGCGGCAGAACAAGGTGCCTTATCCGTGATTGGTATAGATCTCTCTGCAAAGATGCTAGAAAAAGCTAAACGAATCACTACATCAGATCGTGTCACCTACCAGCAAACAGCAATTGAAACATTCCAAGCAGATACAGCATCATTTGATACAATTATCAGCTCATTAGCACTTCATTATATTCAAGATATCGATGCGGTATTTCAAAAAGCTGCCGATCTATTGAAGCCATTAGGAGAGTTTTACTACTCGGTTGAGCATCCTATATTTACAGCACGTGCTCAACAAGATTGGTTCTATGATGCTGAAAGCGCAGCTTTACATTGGCCAGTAGATCATTACTTCGAAGAAGGTCAGCGAAATACTCACTTCCTCGGTGCTGATGTCGTGAAATATCACAGAACTATTGAGACACATATTACAGGATTATTAAAAGCGGGATTTGAGATCACTGCACTCATTGAACCAACACCACCAAAAGAAATGGTTGAGCAAATGGGTTGGCAAAATGAGCTAAGGCGCCCAATGATGCTGATTATTAAAGCAAAAAAAAGAGCTAGTTAATTAGCTCTTTTTTATACTACCTAGAAACCTTCATTTGCGTAGCTAGATAATCAATGTCTTGCTGAAGTAATTCGATCATTGGTTTGGTTAAAATATCGTATCGCCAACCCAGTAAATAAGGTGGTAGGTCTTGCTCATCTAAATGAAACACAACGTGTTCATAAATTGCATTCAACCACTTCTTACGTAGCAACACTTCTTTAGGAATAGATGTTTGAGCAACTATCTGCTCTATCAATGCATCAATTTTTGGCGCAATTTCTTTTGAATTGCTTTTCACAGGGCGCGCTATTCTTAATGGCCACTCAGCTTCAGGGGGTAAAAACTTGAGTAGATCTAGAATCATTTTACCATGCTCACGCACAACATTCGGGCGAATATCTTTCACTTGAGCAAGTTGGAAGTTATTGCGAGGGTTCTTTTCAACCAAATCAATCATAGTTGAATTTCTGAGAATAAAACTACGCGGTTGATTTAATGCTTTTGTAATTTGTTCACGCCAGATACTCAGTTGTTGTAGCTGCATTAACTCACGGCGAGAGTGGCGATAATTTCCAATATCTGTATATAGCTCAGGAAGTGGTGTTTCCATCGCGATATCTTTAGTTAAATTTTGGCAATCTTCCAAGACATACTGATATAAACCTTTTGTTTGCAGATCATTTTTAACGGCATCAGCAAGTTTTACCAAATATAAAACATCATTCGCGGCATAACTCATTTGCTCTTGGCTCAATGGGCGAGCTAGCCAATCTGAACGCGTTTGATCTTTTTCAATATCTATATTTAAATATGTTTTAAGTGCATTCTGATAACTTACCTGTAAACCATGCCCAAGAAATGCCATGGCAACTTGAGTATCAAATACATTTTTGAGCGGCTTTTGATCTGCATAATGATAAATCAAATCAATATCTTCGCCACATGCATGGAAAATATTTTGTTGAGCAGCAAATAATTTTTGCCAGAAATGCTCGAGGTCTAAAGATGTTCCATCTAACAATACAACCTGACCATTCAAATTAATCTGACATACCCCTAATTTTGGGTAAAGGGTATCAACCTTAATAAACTCGGTATCAAGTGCATATGTGGAACATTGTTCCATCTGAGTGAGGAGAACAGCTAAATCTTTTTGCTGCTGGATAAACTGAAACATATTTGCTCAAGTAAAAAATAAAAGAACTACTCGCAATAAAACTGTAGAATTGCAGTTATTGCTCAACACAAGATCAAATGCAAAAAAAATTTAATCAGTATTCCACATGCAAAACATAAAAGTACTCCTAAATCCATTTAACAAAAGCGAAAGTCCTTTTCGCTCGCCAATAGTGCCATATTTTAAAGTAAATATATCTACGATAATGTAAGACAAAATGTAAAATTTAATTATTTGTTTAAATTAACAGCATGAATTTAATGTAAATAAATAAAAATATCCGACAAAAGTATTATTTCATACGCATGCGGTTATGAACCGCCTGACTCAAGGTATGGCTGTCCACATATTCCAATTCACCACCTTGTGGTACGCCTTGTGCAATTCGAGTCATATGAATCGGTAAATGCTTGGTTGCTTCAACCAAATAATGTGCAGTCGCTTGACCTTCAACAGTCGCATTTGTTGCAAGAATGACTTCTTCAATCGTTCCTTCGCTTAGACGCTGAATTAAATATGGAATACCAATTTCTTCAGGACCAATACCATCTAAAGGTGATAAATGCCCACCTAACACATGATATTTTCCACGAAAACTACCACTTTGCTCGATTGCCATAACATCTGCTGGAGATTCAACCACACAAAGTAATTGTTCATCACGCTCAACAGAAGCACAGATATCACAAATCTCATTCTCAGTTAGAGAATGACAAATACGGCACTCATGGATATGACTCGATGCTTCATGCAAAGCATGTGACAAAGCAAAAGCACCTTCACGATTTTTCATCAGTAAATGCAAAGCCATACGCTGTGCTGATTTTGGGCCAACACTCGGTAAAATACGTAATGCTTGAACTAATTGTTCAAATCGTTCACTAAACACAATTAGATTACTCGGTAAATTCTCCCCGCAGTTGTAAATCCCTCTTGATTCAAGAGGGATTTAGGGGGATTTAAAAATTAAAAAATGATGAATTAGAATAAACCAGATAAACCCGGTGGTAAGCCCATACCAGAATTTGCACCTTGTAACTTCTCTTCAGAAATTGCTTCAGCTTGACGTGCAGCATCATTCATCGCCGCTGCAATTAAATCTTCAATCATGTCCGCTTCGTCTTGTAATAAGTCTGGGCTAATTTCAATACGCTTAACGACATTACGGCAAGTCATGGTGACTTTAACCAAACCACCGCCAGCTTCAGCATGAACTTCTGTATTCGCAAGCTCTTCTTTGGCTTTTTTAAGGTTTGATTCCATATCTTTTTGCATGCGCTGAGCTTGCTGCATGAGCATATTAATATTCATAAGTCTCTCTCGTTAAACTAAATCTAGACCGCGTGATAAGTCGCGAATAATATCATTAATATCTTCTAAACCAACAGACACACGAATCAATCCTTCTTCGATTCCTGCTGCTTGCTTGGCTTCTGCGGACATTCTACCATGCGAGGTTGTTGCTGGATGAGTAATCGTTGACTTCACATCACCCAAATTACTTGTAATTGACAAGAAACGAGTATTATCAATCACTGTCCAAGCACCTTCACGCGCATTCTTTACCACGAAGGATACAACACCACCGAAACCTTTCTGCTGTTTTTTAGCAAGTTCATGTCCCGGATGATTTGGTAAGCCAGCGTAATATACTTTCTCAACTTTTTCATGCTGAGCAAGCCATTCTGCAAGCTTTTGAGCACTTTCACAATGCGCTTTCATACGTAGGCTGAGGGTTTCTAAGCCTTTCAAGAAAATCCAAGCATTGAATGGGCTCATTGAATTACCCAAAGTACGGATAACGCCATTCACTTCTTCAAGTAAATCATGTTTACCAACAACGGCACCACCTAAGGCACGACCTTGACCATCAATATATTTAGTCGCAGAGTACAATACCAAGTCAGCACCAAATTTAATCGGTTGCTGTAAAGCAGGTGTACAGAAACAGTTATCTACAGCAAATAAAGCGCCATGTGCGTGAGCAATATCCGCAATCGCTTGCATATCACCTACTTGAGCCAAAGGATTTGATGGTGTTTCAATAAAAAGAATGCGCGTATTTGGGCGGATCGCATTTTTCCAGCCATCAAGATCATCTAAATCAACGAAAGTGACTTCTACAGCAAACTTAGCAACGTATTTTTCAAATAAAGCGATGATTGAACCAAACACAGCACGAGAACAGATCACATGGTCGCCAGCTTTTAAGTAAGCCATACACATTGCATGCACAGCCGCCATACCAGAACTGGTTGCAACCGCACGTTCCGCCCCATCCAATACCGCTAGGCGCTTTTCAAAAGCCTGAACTGTAGGGTTGGTATAGCGAGAGTAAGTATTACCAGCAACTTGTCCAGAAAACTTAGCAGCAGCATCAGCAGCACTTTCACAAACAAAAGATGATGTTAAAAAAATTGGTTCACTATGCTCACCCTCAAAAGTACGGTCATGTCCCGTACGAATTGCAAGAGTATCTAGTTGATATTCTAAATCATCGCTTGGATTCATCGTTTTGTATGCCTTATGATCATCGTGGTCGAATATGCCAACATTTTGAGCGCCTAAGGTATTTAAGGTCAAGGCATAAGATATAATTATCGCTTAGACTTCGTGCAATCTTGACTCATGATGAGACTATTAAAGATGAAATCGCTTGTGGAACAGCAAAAAATAAATTTTAAACATCTCGCGATGCGTGTTTTTGAATCGGACAAACTCGTATTGTCACAATCAACACCATACCAAGTGATTGCTCAGTTTAAACAAACTCGTGTTCGTTTTTATGCTTCTGAGAATAAACGCTATAAAGAGCCTTTGGTTTTCGTAGCACCGCTTGCAATCAATATGGATATCTACGACTTATATCCGTATCGCTCTTTAGTTAAACACTTCCAAGAAAGTGGTTATGACGTTTATCTTATTGATTGGGGCAAATTGACCTACAAAAATTATCAAATTAACTTTCTGTCTTTTATTGATAAATTTATTCCACGCTGTATAGAAGCCATTCAACAACATTCTAAATCACAAAAAATATCTCTACACGGCTGGAGTATGGCAGGCATCTTTGTGACTTTATATACGGCTCGTCATCAACCAAATGCTGTTAAAAACCTGATTGTTTTGGGCAGCCCGATTGATAGCTATGCGTCTGGCTATATTGGCAAACTATACAAAACGCTTGCCTACGTTACCTCTCGCAATCCAACTGTTAAAGATTATATTTATAATCGCTTACCAAAGTTGATGATTCATTCCCCGGGTTTCTTAAACTCATTAGGATTTAAATTACTAGACCCTAAAGGATGGCTGGATGGCAACATTCAACTTTTAAAGAACTTAGATAATTTAAAATTAGTACAAGAAGACGCAACACTCAGTCATTTCTTAAACAATATGATTGATTATCCTGGGGGTATTAATCAAGACATGCTATTTAATGTCTGGATGCAGAACCCGCTGAAAAACGGCGCGATCACCTTAAAGAATAAAACCATTGAGCTAAAAGATATCAATTGTTCTTTATTTGTGGGTGCAGGTAAAGGTGATCAAATGGTTACAGCAGATGCTGCATTTCCATTAACTCAGTTGACAAGTAGCCGAGATGTCACGTTTACTCTTATACCTGGCGGACACTTAGGTTTAATGTCTAGTCAAAAAAGTTCAATCGAGTTCTGGCCAACACTGACTGACTGGTTAGCAGAACGATCAACTCCAATATAAAGGTAAACTATGACTCAATCTGTTGCATTTATCGGTTTAGGCGCTATGGGCTATCGCATGGCAGCTCATTTACCAAAGTATTTCGAAAAGGTTTTTGTTTGGAATCGAAACTTTAGTAAAGCAGAACAACATGCAACAGAATATGGAACAACTGCTGTCGAACTTGCACGAGCAGTACAGGCTGACATCATTTTTTCATGCTTACCAACAAGTGATGATGTTGAAGCATTAATCGATACAGTGCAATTGAAAGCTGGTTCGATTTGGATTGACTGTACAAGCGGCGTACCTGACTCCGCTCGACGCTTGACAGAAAAGCTAAAATCTCAAGGTGTGGACTTCTTAGATGCGCCTGTGAGTGGTCAAACCATTGGTGCAGAGAATGCAACACTCACTGTCATGGTCGGTGGCGATGTACAAGCATTTGAACGTGCTTATCCGGCGATGGCGGCTGTTGGTAAACTCATTCAGCATGTTGGCGAGTCTGGTGCTGGATTTGCAGTTAAAGCGATCAATAATATGCTGCTTGCAGTTAACTTATGGTCTGTTGCAGAAGGCTTTAGTACATTAAAAGCGCATGGTGTTAACCTTGATGCAGCGTTAAATTGTATAAATGCGTCTAGTGGTAAAAGTATGGTCACGGAAACCATTTTTCCACAACGCGTACTCAGCCGTGAATTTCCAGTGACCTTTGCTCTACCATTATTGGCTAAAGATACAGGTATTGCTTTAGATTTGGTGCATGATGCTAAGCTTCCTGCCCCGATTCTTTCTCTAACACAAAGTTTAATTCAAGCTGCGAATCTAACTTCAGAGCCAAATAGCGACTTCTCTTCAGCTGTCAAAATGTATGAATCATGGAGCAAAATTACGCTTAAATAAAGCTGCATCTGCTTTCAATTCTTTTGATTTAGATAAACTTTTAATTAGCACAGGTGCAATACTCAAACAGAATATTGCACTTGCTTTTAGTTCATATCCATTACGCTTAATACAAAATTTTAAAACACATTTTATTGATCTTCACTTTCCTACTTACTCAAACTTTCCGATAATCAACCTTATTGAATACCTAATAAGGCAGTAGAATTAATTACAATGAAAACAATTAGCTAGATCAAAATTATGAAGAAAGTAAATCTTTTGCTTCTTTTCACTCTAATTTTAATGCCTTTTGTATTTCAAAATTTGTATGCAAAGCAATATGTATTTATTGGATATGATAGTTTTTGTGGCTTACCAATCTTTACGGGGCAAAACCCACAAATTGCCACAGCTGAAAAAGACAGCTATGGCCGACCAATTATTCACATTGATCCTACAGCATTAGCTAACCTAACAAGCTCTCGAATTTTTACACTTGCCCATGAATGCGCACATCATAAGTTAGGACATACCTCAAGATTAGGAGAAATGGAACGCTATCATGGAGGAACACGCAAACAAGAACTAGAGGCTGACTGCTGGGCAGCAAAACAATTAAGCCAATATGGACAATTTACCGACCTACAATTCCAAACTTTAAAAAATTTAGCTGACGGTCATTTTATAGCAAATGGTTATCCTTCTGGAGTTGAGCGAGCACAAAACATATATTCATGTGCTACAGGAACAATTGTAAGACATGATGCCTCACCGCGTTGCTCCAAAAAATTAGTACCTAAAACCGTTGTCGTTACTACTTACCAAATAATCCCCACTCAAGCACCTTGTTCACATGTGAGAATGGGACCTTACGGCCCTTTCGCCATACATCAATTTGATCTTATTCCAAGAAAAGTACCTGTTCAAACACCTACAACAAGGATGGTGGAAGTGACTCACTGCGAATAAATCAATATACCGTAATATTCGGAGATATCACTTAAGATATTAAAAACAATACATTTATAATTTAATTCAAGAGGAAATTCCGTACTAAAATTACATACTGACTATAGAGTTTCATTGAAATTTCATTAAGAAACCTTATATTGGTATATACGTAGCGACCAAGCACCATATGAAAATACTGTCATAAAGCTTTGGTTTATACCTTTTTGATTAGAGGAACACCTCATGAATAAGTTTACGGTTGCAGTTTGTGCTGGATTAATTACCCTCACAGGATTTAATCTTCAAGCAGCTACACCAGAACAAGAATGTAAAAAGTTGCAAGATGATTACAACTTAATCTACGCTTCTAAAGGATTCTGTTTCAAAGACGCAGACGCTAAAGCTAAATATGGCAATGAAAACTGCCATACAACAAAGCCAAAATTTTCTGACAAAGAACAACAGCGTCTTGATCAAATTAAAGAACGTCAGAAAGAACTTAACTGCAAATAATCTTTTCTCTTAGCTTTTCATTTAATTAATCTCTAAATGAAAAGCTA
The DNA here is from genome assembly GCF_000368585.1 of Acinetobacter venetianus RAG-1 = CIP 110063. Lineage (GTDB taxonomy): Bacteria > Pseudomonadota > Gammaproteobacteria > Pseudomonadales > Moraxellaceae > Acinetobacter > Acinetobacter venetianus. The sequence goes on along the minus strand of NZ_KB849558.1, from coordinate 779,706 downwards.
AATTGTTTTATACCCTATTAAAGGACTAATCATGGCGTACGATGACCAAAATATTTTCGCAAGAATCCTTCGTGGTGAATTACCTGCAATCAAAATTTATGAAGATGATCAGGTGCTTGCATTTATGGATATCATGCCGCAAGCTGATGGTCATGCTTTAGTTATTCCAAAAACCCCAGCGATTAGCTTGCTGGACTTACCTGCCGATGCAGCAGCCTATACCATTCAGATCGTTCAAAAGATTGCGAAAGCGATTGAGACAGGTCTTGATGCAAAAGGTATTGTTCTTATGCAACTCTCAGGAACAGCAGCAGGTCAAACAGTTCCACATGTACATTTCCATTTGATTCCAAGTTCAGTACATGAATTAGGCCGACATGCGGCACAAATGGGTGATCAAGAAAAGATTAAAGTGTTAGCAGAAAAGATAAAAGCAGCGCTGTAATATTTCACTGATATAATGCGAGGTTCTTACCTCGCTTTTTATTTAATGGTAAATAAATCAATAATTAATCAAATTATTACGAAATATAAATCGTAATAAAACTGTCATTTTTCCTTCACTTCGTTGTAACAAAGTTTGCCGATACTGCATACAAGTCAGTGAGCTGTGTAACTTTTTGTACATAAGCAAGCTTATAACAGTAACTAAGGCATATGCCATTTACAAAAAAGTGTTTTGGAGAAATCTCAATGAAAAAATTGCTTCTTGCTGCTACTGTAGCAACTTTAGCCATGAATGCAGCGCAAGCAGCACCAACATTGTATGGTAAGCTCAGTGTGACTTTGGACAATATTGACAACAACGGCTTTAAAGATGAAAGCGTAACAAAAGTAAATTCAAATGCTTCACGTATTGGTGTTAAGGGCGAAGAAAAATTAACTGACAAATTATCAGCTGTTTACTTAGCTGAATGGCAAGTAAATACTGATGGTGACGGTACTGATCTTGGTATGCGTAACCGTTACATTGGTATTAAATCTGATGGTATTGCAACATTAAAAGTTGGTCGTTTTGATTCATACTTCAAAACAGCTGCTGGTAGCAACCAAGATATCTTCAACGATCACAACGAACTTGATATGACAGCTGTTCTAGTTGGTGAAGATCGTTTGAACAACGTTATTGGTTTTGAGACTGATAAAAAATTATTAGGTGGCTTAGCGTTCAACATCATGTTCCAACAAGGTGAAGAATCTTCTGCTGCTGATAGCGCATCTAAAGGTAAAGAAGGCAGCCGTGATGGTTTCGGTGATGGCGTTTCAACATCTCTTACATACGAAAATAAAGACATCGGTTTAGCAGCAGCAGTTGCTGGAAACTTCGGTGTAGCTTCTAAATACAATGCTTACAGCCTATCTGGTATCTATACTGATGCAGTACGTGTAACAGGTTCTTTAGACTTAACTCCAGCTGGTGTTGATGGTTTAGTATTCGGTGCTTTATGGCAAACTGCTCAACCAACTGACGATACAGTATCAACTACAGATGGTACGACTGTAACTTCTTATAAAGGTTTACAAGAAGATGCTTATGGCGTAACTGCTGCTTATAAGATCCCTTCTACACCAATCAAGTTAAAAGCTGAATATATCTCTGCTACAACTGAATCAAATGGTCGTGATGATCGTAAACAAGATATGTATGGTGTTGGTGCTGACTACCAAATCAACAAACAAGCACGTTTCTACGGTGTTGTTGGTCAACAAAAACGTGATTGGTTAGCTAAAAACGATACTAAGACTGTTATCGGTTTAGGTATGGAATATAACTTCTAATTTGAAGTTATAGGCTAAAACCAAAAAATAAAAGGGCAAATGCCCTTTTATTTTCATTTCTATTTTTAAAAACAACTAAATTCAGAAGTTAAAAAATTATTTTAAGAAGCCACTCACCATATTCAACACATTTTGAATATCATTATTTGCTTCTTGTTGGCTGGTATTACTACCTTGCGGCGTCAAAGAATCAATGACTTGTGGAAGAACTGAAGCAATTGCACCATAAATTGCTTGCTTAGGGGCTTGTGCTTGTTGAGCAACTTGCTCAACATCTTGATCGTCAAATAGGCTTTGAATATTTTGTGTTGGAACATCCTGTGCATTCTGTTGGTGTGGATCTACCCAACTTTGCACTTGATTGGCTAAGCCTGCATTTTTCAATTTATCTAGCGCACCTTGCAGACCACCTTGCTTTTGAATCCAAGCAAGAACCAAAGGTAAAACAGCAATTAATAATGTTTGAGCCGTATTTCCACTTGTTGCATTAGTCTGTGTAGAAGAACTTCCACCACCTAATTGACCCAACACAGAGCCAAGTATCCCGCCTAATCCACCTTGTTGATTTTGAGTATTTTGCTGACCACCCATTTGACCGAGAACAGAACCTAAAATTCCACCTAAACCACCACCCTGATTAGATTGCTGACCGCCTAAAGCTTGCTTTGCTAAAATTTCAACAATATTTGTTAAATCTGTCATGACCCATACGTTCCTATTGGAATTATTTATCCAAAAAGAATACGCTGCTTTATACGGCCATAACAAAGTTGAATTGTTAAATTTTGCAAGAACTTGCAACACGCTGATGCAACTTTTGCCTTGATGAGTTTAAAAGCGTTTAATCGCCTACCAGCGGAATTTATCCCAGTTTTCAGGGTTTGCCCAAAACTTAGAGTTAAACCAGTCAGGTACATGCTTATAGGTCAAAATATTGAATTGCCACAGTGCAAAATCACTGTCATGTGCTGTTTTATCAATTAACTGCGTAAACCCAAGTGAACGAAGTAGCTTTTCATCGCTTAATTTACTGACAACAACAATTCGCTTTGCCATCAAATCACGCAATTTCACCAGTAACTGTGCTTTTTGTGTGTCATTGATAGTTTGCATTTCATCTGTATCAAATAATACAAAACCTAAATCATAACGCTGCGTAAATGGCAGACTTAAAAAGTCAGTTACGTTAAAATGATGCCATTGAATTGAAGCATTCTGGTCAATCTGCTGACCTATACAAAGTGCAGTATGAATGGGCTGTTCTTGAGATAAATCGTCTAGCATAGAAGTGATGACATTCTGTTCAGCCATAACTGCAACCCTTGATTGAAAAAGATGAGAGTTTATTAATGGAACTACAAGGCATTTGTCACAAAATGCATGCAGCGCTCAAAACGCATAGTGTAACTGATCAATCAACAAGCAAGGCAAATGTTGAATATAAATTTATATTAGATCGTTCAGAAACTGACCTACCATTTGTTTTAGGTCAAGAAATTGAGATCGAATGGACAGGTAATATTTATTGTACCTCTTGTGGTGCAAAGACACCGAAGTCATATTCACAAGGACATTGTTTTAAATGTTTTAAAACAAAAGCTGAATGTGACCTATGTATTATGAAGCCTGAAACTTGCCATTATCATTTAGGGACTTGCCGCGAAGATCAGTTCGCACATGATGTCTGTTTCCAGCCTCATATTGTTTATTTAGCCAATTCGAGCGCTTTAAAAATCGGTATCACTCGTATCGTAAATATGCCAACTCGCTGGCTAGATCAAGGTGCTACGCAAGCATTGCCGATTTTAAAAGTCGGCTCTCGCCGCTTATCTGGTCATTTAGAAACTATGTTTGGTACGCAAATTGCCGATAAAACAGATTGGCGTAAATTACTTAAAGGTGAAGCTGAACCTTTAAACCTCGTTGAACAACGTGATCAAATTATTGAAGAGTTTGCTCCAAAAATTCAAAGTATTCGTGATGAGTTCAGCCAAAACCTTGAATTCAATGAAGGTCTTGAGTTTCTCGAAAATGAAACTCCGCGAGAGTTCATTTATCCAGTAGAACAATATCCTGAAAAGATTAAATCCCTCAACTTGGATAAAACGCCTAAAATCCGAGGTGTTCTACAAGGGATTAAAGGTCAATACTTATTACTGGATATAGGTGTCATTAATATCCGTAAATACACAGGTTATGAACTGATCCTGCGTGCCTAAACAAAAAAGGTGGCTCAATTGCCACCTTTTTTTATTACGATGATAAACAATTCAAAATGGCATGTACTGGATCTTCAGTATTCCCTGAGATCAGTTGTTTATGCATACTCAAATGCTGCATCATTTGAATATGTGCTGTTTCATGATCCATCAACTTTTCTATTTCTGTCGCCAAGTGTTGTGGCGTAGCATCTGCTTGGATCAACTCCTCGATGACTTTTTTACCCGCAATGATATTCGGTAAAGAGTAGTACGGAATCTTCACTAAGAACTTCGCAATAATATAAGTTAACCAGTTCAGTTTATAGAATGTCACCATCGGACGATGCAACAACATTGCCTCCAAAGTCGCCGTACCAGAGGCAAGCGCCACAATATCACTTGCATTCATGACCATACGACCCACTTTTGACTCTGAATCGGTATTTTCTAATACATGAATTTTGTCTTTTACCGTGATATCTAAGCTTTGAATACCCTGCTCAATTTGCTCTTTTCTTGCATCATTAATGGCAGGAATGAGAAACTCAAGATCAGGGTACTTTCGATGCAAAATTTCAGCAGCGCCAGTCAGCAATGGCAATAATCGCTCGATCTCACCTCTACGACTGCCTGGTAACAATGCAACATGTGTTTTATGAACAGGCAATCCCAACTGTTGTTTAGCCTCAACATTTGGATTCTTGAGGGGTAATTGTTTTGCTAATGGATGACCGACAAATGCCGCTGGCACACCATGATTTTCATAAAATGTTTTTTCAAATGGGAATAAACATAATACGAGGTCAATCGTCTTCTTAATGCCATGAACACGACCTTGTCGCCAAGCCCAAACTGAAGGGCTCACATATTGCACTGTTTTAATCGGCAAGTTATTTTCTTTGATGGTCTTAGACAGACGTAGATTAAAATCTGGCGCGTCAATGCCAATAAAAATATCAACTGGATGTTCAGTCCATCGCTCGACCAACCCATCCCTCACCGCAAATAATTTTTTTAAATCTTTGAGGACTTCTACTATTCCCATAACCGATAGAATTTCCATCGGATAATAGCTATGAAACCCTTCTGCAATCATTTGAGGGCCACCAATTCCCTCAAACTCGGCCTCGATCCCTTGCTCGCGAAAACTGCGCATGAGTTTAACACCTAGAGTATCTCCAGAAACTTCACCCACGACGATTCCAATTTTTAGTTTTTGCTTTACCAAGACCAACGCCCCATTTAAATACTGAGTAATTCTAACAAAATGATTTTACATCGAATCATAGCACAGGAATCAATTTGTTCTTGATTGGTGAAAATGCACAACTATCTAATTTAACTTTCAAAATTAAAAACAGTATCTATATTTACGATAGCTGAGTAATTGCTTGAGTTTTATTTAGATATTAATATTAACAAGAATCATTTTCATATGTGATTTATTTCTATTATTCTCCTAAGACATGTTATGGCTAAATCAACCTCAATTAGCATCATCTATCGAATCAGTGTGTTTTACCGTTTCGCTTTTACATTTGTGCTTGGTTATCTTTGCACGATGTATTTATGTTCAAGCCTAACTACTCTATTCGCAAAAATTTTAGCTAAAGCAGAGGCGATTTATCTAGCTGCATTCCTGTCTATTCTGTTCTATGTAGCATTCATCATTATTAGCTTCTGTATCAACTCCTTATGGAAAATCACATTGATCAGTTTGATACTCGTAAGCTGCTTATTTGGTCTATCAGTAGGTGTAAATTAACCATGCAAAACAAAGGCATTCGACAGTCTATGGCTTGGTTACACACATGGACAGGTTTAATTTTTGGATGGCTGTTATTTGCCATTTTTTTGATGGGAACAAGCGCTTACTATCGTCATCACATCAATCTTTGGATGCAACCTCAGCTCGCACAATATCAAGTAAATCAAGATGTCGCGGTTAAAACGGCGGTTGAATATTTAAATAAAAATGCAGCCGATGCTAAATCTTGGTATGTCAGTCTTGCCAATCAAGAAAATCCTGTGAATAAAATGTACTGGGAAAAAGCAACTGGAGGGTACGAAAGCAAAACATTAGACGCCAACACAGGCGAAGAATTAAAGTTATCAAATACTCAAGGTGGTGATTTCTTCTATAATTTTCATTTTCAGCTTTATGGTATGCCCGTATTAATTGGGCGTTTAATTACCAGTCTTGCTGCATTTATTATGTTAATTGCACTTATTTCAGGAATCATAACGCACAAAAAAATTATCACCGATTTCTTTACATTACGAACTTTCAAATCACAGCGTTCATGGCTCGACTTTCATAATGTCTCATCTGTACTTGCACTGCCCTTTTTCCTGACGATCACTTTCACTGGGTTAGCGATTTTCTTTTATCTCTACTTACCATTCGGAATGAAAAAATTATATCCAGATAATCCTTTTCAATATTTCACTGAAATTAGAACGATCAGTGTGAATAATAATCATAATGCTGATCCAATCAAAACTGAAATGCTGCCAATTCAATCGCTCTTGGAAAAGGTAAAACAACAATGGGACGATCAAGCACTTGCAACAATAGAAGTGAAAAATCCAAATACGGATCAAGCGACGATCAGTTTTAAACAATTAGAGGATCGCTCAATCACCTTAAATCAACCCCAAATTACTTTTGATGCGACAGGTAATATCTTAGGAAATACTAAAAATAACAGTGCTGTAGCCACTTTAAATGCGGGTGTATATGGTTTGCATATGGCAACTTTTGCTCAGCCTTTACTGCGTCTAGCTTTCTTCTGCTCAGGGATTTTAGGATGTTTGATGATTGCATCTGGCTTATTACTTTGGAGCTTAAAACGTCAAATCCAAAATAAATCTAATGAATTCCATTTAGGGCATTATTTGGTTGATCGTTTAAATATCGCGACGTTTATAGGCCTGCCAATTGCCATGCTCGCTTATATGTTTACTAATCGGTTTGTACAAATCACTGAAACTACACCAAATTATGAGATATACAGTTTCTTTGTTGTATGGACGCTAAGTTTAATCATTGCGCTTTTCACCAAGAAACAATATTTATGGCAATCTCAAGTTGCTATTTTAGGCATAGTCGCGATTGCCTTACCAATTTATGATTTAATTTATCTGCTCAATCATCAACTTGTTACTGATTTTCAAAGTTATTGGGCTTTTTTAAGAGTAGATTTATTCTTTATTTTATCTGCTGGATTTGCCTTATTTGTTTATAGAAATATCCATCCGATCCAACAAAAATCGGCACAAAAAATCAAAGCGAAATTGACACAGACTGAGGCAAGAGCATGATCGTACTCAGCTTTTTACTTATCTTATTCGGTATGTTTGTGCTTTATAAATGTAGTGCCAAACAGATTAGCCAAGCATCTCCCAATCAACAACAGCGATTGATTCGTTTTAAAATGCAGTTTAGAGGATGTGCATTTATCTGTTTCTTGGTTGCTGGTAGCTTACTTGCTCTCACTTATGGTCGTTCTATTGGATTTGTCAGTTGGTGGATTCTAGCGACACCTATTACTTTGCTTATGGTTCTTCGCATAAATAAGGTGATGTCAAAACCGCAGAAGAAACTGAAGAATTAATGTGTTTAAAATTTCTTTAGCTTTTTTTTGCATAAGTAAATCACTATTCATCACAACGAGTTATCTAAAAAAGGCATAAGATATGCTGGTTTTTGCATAATTAGGCATATTGTCGATGTTTGGTCCTATTGAATTTATTATGGCTGGTGTCCTCGTTGGCTTCTGTGTAGGTATTACAGGTGTTGGCGGTGGTTCATTAATGACTCCCATTTTAATTAGCCTTTTTAAGATTGAACCACATATCGCTATCGGTACAGATTTACTTTATGCATCTATCTCTAAATTCTGTGGATCGGTGGTACATGCAAAAAAGCTCAATATTGTTTGGCCAATTGTTCTTTGGCTAGCTTTAGGTAGTATCCCAGCTTCATTTGCAACGTCTTGGGTGCTTGAACACTATCTAAGTCAATCAACTCACTATAAAGCAGTCTTAACTACAGTTTTGGGTTTCATGTTGACTTTGACTGGCATTTCAATTGTCTTCCGCACTCAGATTGAAAAGTTTTTTGACCGTTTCCGTAATCGTGAACAAGCGAATATGGAAAGTGAACAACATGCGTTACAACATAAACGCTTGTATATTTTGATCATGGGCATCGTGCTTGGCATCTTTGTAACACTATCGTCTGTTGGGGCTGGCGCTTTCGGTATCATGGCATTGGTGATCATGTTTCCAAATCTACCGATGATTCGAATTATTGGTTCTGATGTGGTACATGCGGTTTTATTGACAGCCGTTGCTGGTTTAAGTCATATGTCATCTGGCAATGTCGACTTTACATTATTGATGTGGCTACTGGTTGGTTCTATCCCTGCGATCGTCGTTGGTACACTCATCAGCTCACGTATGCCAGAACGCTTGATCCGTAAGATTCTTGGTATTACCCTATTTGCCTTAGGTGTTAACTTTATGGTGAACCCGATTAAAGCAAAACCAAAGCCAGTTGAAACTCATCAGGCTGTTGTAATTCAACAAACAAGCCATTCAACAACAACAGTTTAAGCCAATAAATGTCGATTGTTTCTGCACAAATTATGCGATTCGCTAGTTAATCAGTCGACATTTCGTGCTATATTCGTAGACAAAATAACCTCTTCTTTTAGATTAAATTTGTGACAGCAATGAATACTCTACAGTCAAATCCAGTTTCTCAGCCAGATATCGACGACGTTAATATTAAAAGCATTCAGACTTTGATTACTCCAGCGGAATTGAAAGCTGATCTTCCTTTATCTGAAGCTGCTTCTCAAACTGTATTACAAGGACGTGCAACTGTACGTAATATTTTAGACGGCAATGACAAGCGTCTTTTTGTCGTGATTGGCCCTTGTTCAATCCATGATCCTAAAGCTGCGCATGAATATGCTGATCGTTTGAAAGAGTTAAGCGAAAAAGTTAAAGATACTCTTTACCTTGTAATGCGTGTTTATTTTGAGAAACCACGTACCACCGTTGGTTGGAAAGGTTTAATCAATGACCCTGACATGAATGACTCTTTCAATATTGAAAAAGGCTTACATATCGGTCGTGGATTATTGATTGATTTAAATGAAAAAGGTTTGCCATGTGCAACTGAAGCACTTGATCCAAACTCACCACAATACTATCAAGACTTGATTTCATGGTCTGCGATTGGTGCTCGTACTACAGAAAGCCAAACTCACCGTGAAATGTCGTCAGGCCTATCATCTCCTGTTGGTTTCAAAAATGGTACAGATGGTGGCTTAACAGTTGCAACCAATGCAATGCAATCTGTTAAACATGGCCATAGCTTCTTGGGCCTAAATGAAAATGGTCAAGTTGCAATTATTAATACTAAAGGCAACCCTTACGCTCACGTCGTATTACGTGGTGGTAATGGTAAGCCAAACTATGATGCAACTTCTGTTGCCGATGCTGAAGCAGCTTTGGCAAAAGCTAAAGTTAGCAACAAGATCATGATTGATACTAGCCATGCCAACTCAAACAAAGATCCGTACTTACAACCTTTAGTTTTGAAAAATATCACTGAACAAATTCTTGATGGTAACAAATCAATCGTTGGGATTATGGTTGAGAGTCACCTTAAAGGCGGTCGTCAGGATATTCCTGAAAACCTATGTGATCTTGAATACGGTAAGTCAGTAACTGATGGCTGTATTGATTGGGATACGACAGAAAAAGCATTACTCGAAATGCATGAAGCATTAAAAGACGTACTACCAACACGTTAAGCTACATTCACAAGAAAAAGCCCATGTAATATGGGCTTTTCTTTTATCTATTATTTATGTGTTAGATAAGCTTGCACAGATTTTATAATTTCTTCTCTCGCTTTTTGCACATTCTTCCAAGCTATAAATTTGACCCATTTACCCTCTTCCAAGTCTTTATAGTGTTCAAAAAAATGTTTAATCTGATCTAAAATAAGAGGATGAATATCATCTATTATTTTAGACATAAAACATTATTTCGCCTTAGCATATTTAGATGAAAAATTAATGGATAATTCTCCAAACAAATATAAATATTTTTTTAAATGTATCCAATACGTTTTGAACTGTAATATTTTTTTAATTATACTGCTGCCACATTTCTACTACGACGCTTTGCTGATATGCAATCCAGTTTCCGTCAACACTTGCTAAAGTGGCGTGCCTCCCTAGGCGCGGTAACTTTGCTGTGTTTACTCTGGCATATCTTCTTGCCCACAATGGTGCATATAGGTGTCGTACCTGCGCTCTATGCAATGCCAAGCCATTGCCAAGTTACAGATATACAAAATAGCTTGATGGCTTCAGAAACACATTCAATTCATCATCACACGATGCATCATATGCAACACGAACAGCATATGCAGCATGCTGAGCATTCACATCTTAGTGAACATGCACAGGCTGTTTTTGCGCTTGCAAGTCAAATCATGAAACATTGTCCTTTATGTTCTCATGGTTTAGATGCTGCTGTGATCATACCATTACTTGCTTTTGTACTTATCTTTCTTTTGGCGTGGTTTAGCCGTGTACGCTGCCTTTGCTATACATGGACGGAAGATTTACATATACCCCGTATCTTCTACACACTTCCCTTAAAACAAGCCCCACCACTCACTTTATAAACCGCATTTTTACATCGTGCCCAGTAAACCACTGTGGTACAGCCCTGTTTATTGCTTTTATAGAGTTCAACATGACTACTCAATTCCGTTTGTCAGTATTAACCGCTGCTTGCCTTTCTGCGAGCTATAGTTCAATCATTTTTGCTGAAGCTACACCTTCTGAACAACCGCAAACATTAGCCACAATTGTGATCACCGCAAACCGTGAAGGTGAATCAATCAACAATACACCTGCTGCAATCAGTAAAATTAACGCTCAAGATATCGAAGATAAACATGCAACATTCATTGGACAAGTGCTTAATCAAGCACCTGGCGTCCGTATGAATGATCTGGGTAATGAACAACACATGATGTCCATTCGCCAACCGATTACTACTGCTGCGGTTTATCAATATTTAGAAGATGGCTTATCTATACGTCCTGTGGGCGTGTTTAACCATAATGCGTTATACGAAGTCAATTTGGCTGGGATCGATAATATAGAAATCCTACGTGGCCCAGCGAGTAGCTTATACGGTAGCAATGCGATTGGTGGAACGATTAACTTTTTAACTAAAGCACCAAGTTTAACGCCCACAGCAAATATAGGTTTAAGTGCCAGTTCTGAGGGATACCGCCGTTTAGATGCAGGTGCATCTAATACCTTTGATAGCGAATATGGTGAACATGGCTTAAGGATTTCCGCATACGCGAGTGATCGTGGTAATAGCTGGCAAGATCACGCCGAAAGTAATAAACAAAGTGTGACTTTAAGGCATGATTGGCATATTTCAGATACAACACAACTGAAAAATATTGTCAGTTATAACCATCTCAAAGCGGATATGACAGGTAGTTTAAATACAGATGACTATAACAAACGTCCGGGTTATAGCTATCAAACATTTACCTATCGTGAAGTTGATGCAACTCGTATCTCCTCGCAACTCAGCCATAGCTGGAGTGACCAACAACAAAGCCAAGCGACCTTGTATTATCGTGATAATACGACTGATCAAAACCCTAGCTATAGCATCCGCACAGATATCAAAAATGGTAAGCCAACTGGCACTTATAGCGGTCAAACAACTTATAATGCATTTCAATCTTATGGTTTGAATTTACAGCACTCGATGAACTTCGACCAAGTAAAGTTGATCGTTGGTGCGATGGCTGATCACTCACCTAACCAAGCCAAAACCAGCGATATAGAAGTGTTCCGTGATCCAAACACGTTAGTTTACACAGGTTATAAACAACGCCAATTACTTCGCGATTTTAATGTCGATGTCAACAACCAAGCTCTTTACAGTCAGATAAATTGGCAGGCAGTAGAAAATCTAAAATTAGTTGCTGGCGCACGTTATGACTGGATCAGTTATGACTATGATAATAAATTAACACCCTCTAAAGTCACTGGTGCGCCTGATGAAAAACGTAACTTTCACAAAGCCAGTCCTCAATTAGGTTTTGTGTGGAATATAACCCCTGATATGGACCTTTATAGCAACTGGTCACAGGGCTTTGTTCCTCCAGAAGTGAGTAGCTTATATGGTGCAAACCTCGTTACACCTGATCTAAAAGAGGCAACATTTAACAATATTGATGCGGGTTTGCGCTTTAAGCTTTTTGATGATCGTCTTGATGGAGAAATCACTTTATATCGCTTAAATGGCAAAGATGAAGTCATTAGCTATACCAAACCTGATAATACACGCGAACCACGTAATGCGGGTAAAACGCTGCACCAAGGTGTTGAAATTGGTGGGACATGGAAAATTAGCGACTTGTATGATCAACGCCTGAAACTTTCTGGTAGTTGGTCAAAACATGAATACAAAGAGTTTCAGCCATCTAGTGTTTTAGATTACAGCGGCAATACCATGCCAAGCGCACCAAAAACCTTTGGTACAGTTGAATATCAAATCAAACCTACGCCTGAACTGTTACTTTCGGCCGAAGGTGTTTATGTCGGTTCATACTGGATTAACGATGCTAATACCGAAAAATATGATGGACATACCATTCTAAATTTACGTGCGAATTACCGTAAAGCTGCATATGAAATTTATGGACAAATTCTAAATGCAACGGATGTTCATTATGCTGAAAGCACTTCGTTTAGTAATAACCAAGCCAGCTATACCCCAGCTGCGCCTCGAACATACTTAGTCGGTTTAAGCTATCATTTCGGGAAATAAAATATGAATGCCAAGCAACTTAAGAAGCTATTGTCTCTGCACCGTAGTTTTGGAACAGTTCTCGGCATTTTAGTTTTATTGTGGGCTTTAACTGGTGTGTTGCATCCTATTATGAGTGCAACACAACCTCAGCCTGTAAAACGAATGCCACCATCTCAGCAACTTGATTTGCATACTGCAATACCTGCAAATCAAGTATTACAGCTGCAAAACATTCAACAGTTTTCAGCATTACAAACGATACAACTAACACATGAGCAAGTTGCCTATCGTATATTGAAACCAAAGCAGAATATTGCTGAATACTACGACAGCCGAACTGGTCAAATCATTAAAAATGCAGAACAATTTAATGTAATTCGATTAGCCAATTGGTACACAGGCTTATCGAAACAGCAGGTTGTTTCAGCACAAATCATTACGACTTTTAGTGATGATTATCCTAGTGTGAACCGTCTGCTTCCCGTTTGGCGTGTCAATTATGACAATGGACTTAGAGCTTATGTTGATCCGTCGCAATCAAGACTTGCAACATTGTCAAATGATCAAAAAATGTGGATGGCGAAAATTTTCCGCCTAGGTCATACATGGACTTGGGGTGATCAACCTTGGAAAGGTCAATCACTGATTATGCAGTTCACCTTGATTGGAATCTTGTGCTTAGTTTTTATGGGGTTTGGATTATTTTTTAAAATTCACAATCGTAAAAACCATCGACTACGTCAAAAACCGATTCGATTTTTACATCGTTATCTTGCGGTTAGCTTAAGTACATTTATCTTGTTATGGGTTATAAGTGGTTTTTATCATATTTGGAATAAAAAGCCTGAAATACCTGCATTTAATCCTATTTTTCATGCACAAGATTTAAGTCCTGACGCGTGGAAACGAGCTACACAACATCCAGTTCAGGGTCTAAGCATTGTACCTATTACATTTGGTCTAGATCGTAGTCATGCAGCGTGGTTAATCCAATCGGCAGGCAAACCTCAGTTGCAAGGAAGTATGACCGCAGTAAATGAACATGATCATCACCACCACTCAAAAGATATGACACCCGCGATTCAAATGATTGATGCGCAAAGTGCGGAAGATTTAGATATTCTTAAGCAAAGTAAAAACTTAGCAGCAAGTTACTTAAATCTATCTATTCATCAACTCAAACAAGCAACTTGGATCACAAGCTTTGGTGGTGAGTACAGTTTTATTAATAAACGCTTGCCTGTCGTGAAAGTAGAAACGAGTTTGAGTAATCAACTTAGAGTCTATATCGAGCCAAGTAGCGGTGTGATCGCAGCTCAAGTCACGCAGCAAGATGCTTTGGAAGGATTTAGCTTTGCCTATCTGCATAAATGGACATGGTTGCCGATAGATAAGACACTAAGAGATATTCTTCTAGCAACCATTGCTGGATTGATTGCTTTGCTCGTCATTCTCGGTTTTTTCATTCGAGCTAAACGCTAACAACTATCAGACTAATCTTTCTTTGATAAGAGAGATTAGTCACTAAACTCGCATCTAAATATAAAAAGAACCTATCACCACAGTCATGATCAATCCCGTTTCAACTAATTCAATCGTTGCACCAACGGTATCACCTGTAATCCCGCCAATTCTTTTTACAAATAATGATCGAAAAACAATCAGTAGAAAAATCAAGCAGATAAAAACTAGAAACCCTAACCATTTATATAGACAAAGAAATGATAATGTAATGACAAAAACCATCCAACCAGCTACTTTAGGTAGATAATCGGTCAAAGAACTGCCCAAACCTTTTTCACGTACATATTGTGTTGTTAAGAAAAGGAATAAAGGAACACAACGCCCTAATACGGGAAATATCAGCAAAAAGTAATCTAAATGCTGTTCTAGTAGCACATATAAAGCTGCAAACTTTAAAAGACAAACAACAATTAAACTGAGTACACCCATCGGGCCACACGTTGGGTCTTTCATTATTTCCAATGTGCGTTCTGGATCACCAAAACCACCCACCCAAGCATCAGCAGTATCCGCTAAACCATCAAGATGTAAACCGCCCGTTAGCCAAATCCATAACACAAGAATGATACTTGCAATGAGTAAGGTTGGAAGTTTGACCAAGAGAATTGAACAAGCAAATAAAATAAGACCGATAAGTAGACCAATAACAGGATAAAAAAGAATGGCTTGGCCATTTTGTTTTGCACTTGGCATCGTTTTTAGTTCAACTGGTAGAACCGTCAAAAATTGCAAGGCAATCCAAAAAGGCATCATATTTAATCAGCTTCATTCAATAATTTTTTAATAGACAGATTATGAAGAAATAAAATTGGGAATAGCAAGCCTATTCCCAATCAAACAAGATCAGTTGGTTATTGCATTTGATAGCATTGTTTTAATTTCAAATAGTCATAGTAGAAACTATTTGAGTTGGTACGCGCATAATCACATGATGGCTTAAATGAGGTTTCTTTCTCGTTGTAGAACATTTTGACCAAGGTGTTCCCCTGAGCATTTTGGTAAATATCCCACTGTAAATTTGCTGCCATAGGAGAAACCATTTCACCTCGCCATGCACTGTTGTCATAGCTATAGGTCTGACGTAACGGCAACGGTTGCATCATGTTATTTAATTCCAAACTTGTTGCCAATGGAATAACGATTTCAGCATGAGCGAATCTCAAGACTGCACGATGCGACTGTTTTCTTTCAATAACTGCATCAACTTGACTAAAAAAATCCTGTTTTAATCCTTGCGCCATCACACTTGTAACACCATTTGATTCGGTAAAACTTGGGCCTTTAGAATAAAAATCATCGGCATCGTTGAACTCTGCATAAAATTTTGCGGCATCCGTTGGCATGTATTTATCAAAACTCACGTCTTTAAGCTCAGACTGCATTCCACCTGAGATCGAATACAACTCATAAATATAAGCAGCCGCATCTACAGCGCTAGCAATCTTATTCTTTCCTTTGCCATTTTCAGTTACGGTTTCACCTGATGGAGCAGTAACGGTATATGAGCCAGTGTTCGAAAAAGTATATCCGCTTGTACCTAATTTTTTAATAAATTCAGGTTTAAAAATCGGTGTTAACACACGCATTGCAACCTGTTCAGCACGCGTATTTTCAGCTAACTCATCTAATTTATTAGCTAAATCAGCATCTTCTTCCTCAAACTGTTGATAAGCCTGACTTGCATCATAAATCGCTTGTTGCTGTACAGATAAAGGCTGCGTTAAATCTTGTTCTTGGTTCAGGCTGTGAAAGTAAAGTTTAAAACGGTCTACACCACCATCTTCAATCGTTGGAACACTACTACTGGCTAAACTGGTATACGAAAGCGGTGTAATTTGATTTTTAAGTTCAGGCTGTTGCTGAATCAATTCATTTGTAAAGAATTTAGCACTATCTATTGCGCGATCTACACCAGAACTTTGTACTAAAATAGACGCTGGTTGAGCAGCTGCAGTTTTAAATAATGTGGGTAAACGTTGTAATAAACGATCCGCAATACCGCGATGTTCTTGAATCCCAACCATTGTTTCATTGCCATAACCAAACTGGCGAATACCATCAATACCATAGCCCAGCAAAATATTTGCTTTCATCATTGCTTCAATATCTGCACCCAGTTGCTCACCTAACGGCGTTAATGCATTCTCGGCTTTGGCTTGTTTCCATAAATTATAAAGCGCTAAATCATATTTAATACTTGATAAACCTCTAGAGCCATGACGAGCAACTAATTCAGTGAATACTGCTTGATAACCTTCAGGAATTTGCTCATAGGTCTTTATTTCTTGCTGTGGTTGGTAAGGTGTTTTGGTTTGATAAAATTTAGATGAGCTATCTGTATCAGGAGTTTTTTGCGAATTTTGAGAATCATCACTATTACAAGCCGTCAATAAAATACTGAGACATAACACACTGCTTTTAAATAATATCTTCATAATTAATTTACTTATAAATAAAGAAATGTCATGTATCTTAGGCAGTGACAATGACAGTTCTATTACATCGTTAAAATAAAAAATATTAAAGAAAAGTGCTTAATCACGTTCAATAAACGTCAATTGATCTAATGATTTTAATAATTCAATTTGATATAGATTGCCTAATTCAGCTGGCATTTTTAATAAATCATTGAGGTGTTGCTCTCTAGCGAGGCAGGTTAATAACTTGATGACACCACCATGCGTCACAACTAATGCATTTTTCCAATCTTCTGTTTGCATTTGAATTGAAATTTCTTCAAAACCAATCATCACGCGTTGCTTAAATTGGGCTAAAGACTCGCCATTTGGCGCGTGATACTGTGTTGGAAACTGCCAAAAATTTGCCAACAGCTCTGGAAAGTTTTCATAAATATGCTGAGTGGCTAATCCTTCCCAGTCACCAAAGTTCATTTCCTTGATGTTCGAATTAACGATGAGAGGTCGTTGTATTTTCACAGCTAATCGTTCTGCAAACAACTGACAACGGCGTAATGGCGAAGTAAAAATGACATCCCAAGACGAACCATTGTCTATATTGTTCTGAATGGTTGATTGCATCTGCAACCAACCTTGTTCTGTCAGCTCATCATCGGTGTGGCCACGCAAGGTATGACTTAAAGTCGTTTCTCCGTGCCGAAGTAAATCAATCAGCAACCTTATCACCTGATACAGCTGCTTCAGCAAAAGTTGCCATTTGATTATGTAAAACGCAAGCAAGTTGAATCATTGAAAGCGCTGAACCTGCACCACTGCCTTCACCTAATCGCAAGTTCATTTTTAAAATCGGTTGCGCGTCTAATTCTTTTAAAATGCGTTGATGACCATACTCAGCAGATTGATGTCCAAACAACATCCACGCCCTTGTCTGAGGCTGAATTCGAACAGCACATAATGCAGCAACAGAACTGATGAAACCATCAACCACGATTGGCATTCCAATCTGTGCACAACGAAGATATGCACCTGTCATTGCAGCGATTTCTAAACCACCTACAGCAGCAAGTATTTTCAAAGCATCATCAGCAACATGTGCTGCATGTAACTTGACTGCTTGATTAATGACAGAAACTTTATGTGCAAGCTGCTGATGATTAATTCCAGTGCCAACACCTGTTAGTTGCTCAGCACTTTCATTCAATAACAGACTGGCTAATGCTGATGCAGAACAGGTATTCCCAATACCCATCTCACCAGCAATAAAGATATCCGCCGCTTTAGCTCGAGCAAGATCAACACTCTCTTTCCCTAATTGCATGGCTGCAATGCATTCTTGCTCAGTCATTGCAACTTGCTGTACAAAGTTCGCTGTTCCAGAACGAATACAATGACGTTCAACGCCGGTATATTGGTAAGGCTCGCCTACCGTTCCGCAGTCAATCACTTGCAACTGAGCTTGATGATGTTTCGCAATTACACTAATTGCAGCGCCACCTGAAGCAAAGTTTTGCAGCATTTGGCGTGTGACAGCTTGTGGATAGGCTGAAATATTTTCCTCTACAACACCATGATCACCTGCAAAAATCGTAATCCAAGGTTTTAGAATCTGTGGATGAACAGTTCCTTGTAAACTCGCAAGCTGAATCGCAATTTGCTCTAAATCACCCAATGCACCTGTAGGCTTAGTCAATTGTAGTTGACGTTGCTCAGCTTGTGATTGTGCAGCGATATCAGGCTGTTGAATAGACGCTAACCACCAAGAAGCTTGTTCAGACATGTTATTTCTCATCTTTTAAAATCATCGGAAAACCTGCGACACAAAACATCACTTTATTTGCGATTTGGCCTAAAGCTTGGTGTAAACGCCCTGCTTCGTCGACAAAATGACGGCTTATTTCGCCCATTGGGACAACACCCAATCCTGTCTCATTACTGACTAAAATAATGTGTGATTTTAATTTCGGTAGCACATTTAATAATTTTTCTGTTTCTATCTGCTGTAAGGCGATATCTTCTGATAGCAATAGATTGGTTAACCATAACGTCAGACAATCAACCAAAATGACATGGTTTTCTTGATCTAGCAGTTGAAGCTGATCCGCGAGTAATATAGGTTCTTCACATAAATGCCAATCTGCTGGGCGTTGTTGTTGGTGATGTTGAATACGTTGTTGCATTTCCTCATCTAAGGCTTGTGCTGTCGCAACATAAGTAACTGTCAAACCAGTATCTTTTGCAATTTTCTCCGCCAAACGGCTTTTTCCAGAGCGAGCACCGCCTAAAATCAGTTGTAACATATTTAACCTAATCTAATTTGGTGATAAGGATAAAGTAATCCTTGTAAAATCTGAGCTTTATAATAGCCGAAAGTTAAATATTTCACCTGAATTTTAAATGGTTTTATTGCAATGCTTTGAATACGATCCAGCACTAAATCACTTTGCCAAGCATCGTTATACAAACCTAAAGTAATATGCGGACAATACTCAAGTGCAGCTATTTCATCTGAATATTGAGCGAGTTGCTGGCGAATCCCATCTAAAATTTTATTGTTATCTTCAACTTGTAGAAATAATGCACTGCTGAAGCTATCCAAACCGTTAATTTCAAGTTCGAAAGTTTCTATTTCCAGCGAGTTTAATGCCTGAATCTGCTGCTTTAATGTATCAATTTCAAAGTCATCATCATAATGTGAAGATTTTGGCGTTAGAAATCCACAAACGAATAAAGTGATGTGGTACTGCCGTTGATTGGAATCGATCAACAAGTCTGAAAAAAAATTTTTAATATGACCTAAATACTGAATAACTTCTGCTTGATCTATTTCGATATACCACACAGCAAAATCTGAACGACCATGATGCCATTCAGGATAATCACGGCGTTCAGTTGAAATGAGCTGAGTAGATGCTTGTAATAACACAACTTTAAATACTTATAGAAAGTTGTGTTATTCAAACATAAATGACTTTAACAATTAAAGTGCTTTTCGTGTATCGCTTTAGGCATATTCAGGATTAATTTCTAAACTCAAAAGATCGAATTGAATACCTGTTTCTTTCAATTCATTTTGGATGCCTTGCACGACCAAACCTGACAAAACTTTCTTCTGGCTATCCGTAATATCCATCTGAGCAATGTTTTTGTGAAGATGTTGTGCAACCTCTTCACCATCAAGATTTAAATTTTTAAGTGCATAAACATAACCATATACCGCACCTTTCAATAAATTTTGATAAGGAAGTGCTTGATGAATATGATTTTCAATGCTTCCAAACACACGCTCATTAAAATTAAGCTTTCGCAGCGGATCACGCGCGACACGTTCACATGGATCTTTATAAGCTGATCGACACGAGTTCAGGAAACTTTCAGCCATACGATCTAGTTCTTTGGCTTGATTCGGTACAATATTAACCAAACCTAGTTTCACTTCATCGACAACCTGTTCCGCATATTTCTTGATCTTTGAATCAGCCATTGCAATACCAATCATTTCATGGCCGATGGTACTTGCATACCACGCTAGCATTGCATGACAACCATTCCATAAACGGTTCTTAATGATCTGAATGTCTGAAATTTGATCAACCAAAATCATTTGGCGCATCTTACTCAATAATGGACTGCGATTTTCAACATAAATCGGCATATCCGTTTCACTATGGAACAAGATTAAGTCCATATTTTGTAAGAACTGACCTGCTTGGAATTGTCCACGCATATCTTCCAGACAGTTAGTAATTTGCTGTTCTTGCTTTTCCGTTAAAGCAGTTTCATCCGAAAGCTCG
The DNA here is from genome assembly GCF_000368585.1 of Acinetobacter venetianus RAG-1 = CIP 110063. Lineage (GTDB taxonomy): Bacteria > Pseudomonadota > Gammaproteobacteria > Pseudomonadales > Moraxellaceae > Acinetobacter > Acinetobacter venetianus. The sequence goes on along the minus strand of NZ_KB849558.1, from coordinate 759,114 downwards.
ATGGTTTCATCATTAAGATCAGACTGATACTGCTTAAACAGACGATGCTTAATATTTAACTGGCGATATAAAGCTTGATCGGTGAGTTTTGAAACCATTCTGTTTACAACAGTGTCACAGAAATAATGTTCACTTAAAATGTGCTCAGCAATATCTTCATCTGTAATTTCAAGCAAAGCTTCTCGAATATTTTTTAAGACCAAATACTTGGCACATACTTTATTGAGAATGATCAGGAACGTGATCGGCTCATTGTTCTGCATATCCTGGGACATAAAACGCGCCAACAGCCCTTTAGCAATAATTTTTGCTTCAGATGCAATCGCCTGTTCTGGGAGACAAAGTGCGATTAAACTCGATTGCATATACATCTCGAGCATTTGTTGTTCATTATCAGCGTCAATCACGCTTAGATTTTCAATACGCTCATCATAAGAAGACTGACCATATCGAATACTATAGCTACCAAAGCTATTTACAGATTCAAGATATAAACGATTTCGCGTAGATGCTAACATTCGTTTTGGACGTGTGTAGCCATCCCAATGCGATAAAATTTGGGCAATATAACCACCACCAATTGCGCCAAAGCCATGAATACCAACAGTAAGCTGATTCAAACTTTGCGGAAATGGTTCTTGTAAATGTGGCATACCGATTTCGGGAGTATATTCATCCAAAGCATTCAAAAATTCATACATGTCTTGATAGTAGAATTTTGCTTTAGACAACATTCGGTCATTTGGTTCTTTAATATCTTTAAATAAAATCGTGATACCGCCTGCATCACTCGCAGAACAAATACCATTTTCAGAATCTTCAAACATTAAACATTGTTGTGGCTGTAGATTTAGTTTTTGTGCCGCTTTTAAAAAGATTTCTGGATGAGGCTTACCACGCTCTACTTCATCTCCACAAACCAGTAAATCGAAAAACTTATATACATTTGCATTAATTAAATATTCTTCAGCGATTGCTCTACGACTTGAAGTCGCAACAGCCATACGCAAACCAGACTTGCGTAGTCGCTCTAATACCTGAATGAGACCTTTTTTAATCGGTACACCATTCATACGAACTGATTCTAACTCTAATTCATCAGCGCGCTTTCTTATTTGCGCGTAAGGTACATCCTCACCATAGAACTTTTTCGCTAGTTCTTCAGCAGTTCGAGCACTCAGTCCCAAACATTGCATTAAATAGTCATCAGAGAATTCCTGTCCAATGAGCTCTTCTGAAGCTTGTTTCAATGTTTGAAAACGTAAACGTTCCGTGTCAAACATCGTCCCATCCATGTCAAAAAGCGCCCCTTGAACAGGATAATCATGAAAAATAAGCATTTGTACTCCTTTCTTTTACTATCGCTTTTTATAGATTAACTAAAAAATGAGCATAAAATCCGAATTGTAAATAAATGAAATAAATTTGATCAAAAAACAACCAAATCATTTCAAGCCCACACTATAATTGTAATTTATGGGGAAGTTGACTTGCATAACCATATAAAATATGAGTGCTATTTGATCATATGGATTAATCTATACAGAGATTAAATGTCTAAGGACTTCAGTTAAATTACGTTGATTAGACTTTAAAAAGTAAATAAATATCCAAAGCTATGATTATCACTGAGACATAGTTAACACCCATGTCTCAGTTGCAGCACCTATATTATTTACGAGATTTAGGCTGGTTGAGCCTCTGATTGTTGTTGTGAAGCTTTGAAATAGCTCTCGAACTTATTATAAAAAGTCTCTCGATAACAGTAGTACAACATCGCCGTTTTTTCTGGCATTGGAATTAACCGCTGGCTTTCATAACACATTTCTTCAACTACAGCCGCATACGGCTTAACGGTATGATCAGGTTCACCTACAATTTTTTTTGCTTGCGAATGTTCAAAAATATAAAAACTTAGTAAACGAATGGTTGGACGTAAGAAACCTTTACCAAAAACTGACTTATCACCAAACAGTAAGTGCCAACCTAGATCTTGCTCATCTCCTTCGTAATAACGGCCTAAACGATCACGTTTCCCTTCATAAATTTCGGTATAACCGACATCTTTACCGTCAATCCCGACAATCAATAAACGTTGATGATCATCTGCCAGCATCTTGTCAAAATAAACCTGTAAATCTAGTTCTGACTTATTCAATTGCCACTGAGGAATCACATGCGGTTCATGCATCCATTGGTGTAAAAGCGGAATATCTTGCGGGTATTGTACTTGACGCAAATAGTATTGCGTTCCGTCTTCATAGTATTCGAAATAGTCTGGAAGTTTTTGTGAAAGCGTAAGCATTATACAGTTCCTTGCTTTTACCATTAAATGATAATAATAATCGTTTTCATTAAATGGTGGAATTTATTTTTCTTGTTTTTTGTTAATTTAATTTATTTATAAGAGCGTATTCGCTTCTACCTCGAAAAGCTTAAATAAACGCTAAAAGCTCTAGTGCTGTAAAAATAAAAGCGAAAATGATCGAACCTAACCAAATCAAAATGAAATATTTTCTAAATAGATAAAAACTAAGTACTTGTAAAAAAAATGCTGTTGTTAGTATCACGAATAGCCATGTTAAAGGTCCAACTGAAGAACCTTCATAATGACAATTCATTAGCAATGAAATCATCAGGAATAAAACTGTTAGCCAAGGCAAAACTCTTTTAAGATTTTGATTTAACCCATCGTATTTCAGATGCTTCTGACCAAACTGACTCAACATACAGCCCTGCATCACGGCAGCTAAGGACCAAAACAATGCTGCAAAACTCATTTTATCTCTCCAGATACTTTAAACTTTTTGAGATAGAACAGGATTGCTGCGATATAAGCCAAAGCAAGCAATAGAAAAGCAAGATCAACACCTGCCAACCACCACTGACCATGAACTGTACTATTTAATAAAGATGCTTCAGGCACGGTGATAAAACTAATGATTGGAATCATGAGCAAGACCAATGCCGTAATGATCAACAAAGATAAAATCGCTTTGCGAACACTTAAAGTTAAGCTGAATAACAGGCTCAAAATCCAAATCATAAAAAAAGTAGCCACTTCATAGCTGCTTCTGCTTTCAAACGTTGCAGGCAATATTCGCCCAGCGAATAAATAGGCTGCGGAAGCCAAAGGAAGCCCTAAAAAGGTAAAGAAATTCAATTGTTGTACTAATTTATAACTAAAATGATTTTGGGCTTTGATTCGCTTCTTTTGCCATAGCAATGCTCCTGCTATCAACATTACACAGCCAATAATACCCATGCACGACAAAATAAAACGCATCCACATCGATGCAAAATAACCAAGATGAATACCATACGTCGATGAGGCCAATTGAGCTACAGCACTTAAGTTTCTTGGCTGCTCAAGTAACTCAGCCGTATTTGCCGCAAAAAAATATTGAGGTGTATTTAAGGTGATAATATTTTTATAATTATATTCAAAACTAATCACCGCATCCGCTGTATTGGGTTTTCTTACTTCAAATTTATCTAAAAATGCCCCTGTTTGTGTCTGAGCTGGTAATTGCTCAATAAATTTTTTAAACGGCTGCATTGTTTTAGATGACGATGATGTAGAGGGTTTCGCCATCTCTATATACTGCATTTCATTATAAAATTGAGGAATGCCGGCTTTCCCATAATGCTGCGACAGTCCCCACGGCAATACTAGATAAAATAGAATCAATAAGCCTGTAAACCCCATAATCAAATAAAAAGGAAACGTCACAATGCCCGTTATATGGTGTAGGTCGAGTAAAGATCGTTGTCCTTTATAAGATCGGAAAACAAAGAACTCCTTGATGATTTTCTTATGAGTAATAATCCCTGAAATCAGGCTAATTAAAAAAATAATTGAAATAATAGCGACAATAAAACTGCCAATTTTGCTGGGTAGCGGATACAAGGTGTAATGCAATTTAAAGAATAAATCACCACCCAAAGTATCGCGTACTGGATTCAGTAAATCGCCAGTGAGAGGATTCTGTAATTGTTGATGCCGTCCATTTTCATCTTGCCATTGTAGTAAATTGACAGGCATTCGCTCGTTTGCAACGGTGACTCTCCAACGTTTCGCATCTTCAGCGTGTTGGTTAAGATAATCAAAAGCAGTTTGAGCGAACTGTTGAGTAGATGGAATATGTTGAATACGACTCATCGCTTCAGGTTGCGCCCAGACATTCAACTCTGTACGAAAATAAGCGACGGAACCTGTAAAAAATATAAAGAAGATGCCCCATAAAACAACAATGCCAAACCAGCTATGCACAATGGCTTGTATTTGACGAAAATTCATTAGGTCATTCCCCATCTGTTTAATAACCAATAACCTGCAAGAAGTAATACTCCTAAACTATTCATACTCCAAAACCAAAGTTTAGATATCACCGCAGTGGCTAATACCACATAGAAAATGAAGAAAATAAAACTTAAAAATACGGCCAAATAGACGTTTTCTGCTGTCGCAAACGGTAACCAATTTGCCAAAACCAAACTTAGCCAAGAGCTATAACAATAAGCTGCAAGGCAGATGAAAAATACTCTGCGATAAGTCAGATTAAATTTTTCTTGTTGTTTTATTTGGCCCATTGAAATAACCCTTTAACTTTGAAACAATAAAAACAAAGAAATATTCATTGAGAGATGAATATTTCTTGTCATCATGGATTAATAAGTAAAGGTATAACTCAAACCATAAGTACGACCTTCTGCTGGAATGCTTTCGACAAGACCATATACCGTTTCAGCCTGCTGACTATAGACCGAGCGATACTCTCTATTCCAAACATTATACACACCAAAATCTAAACGGCCTTTCCAAACAGGGAAATGCGTCAGAACATCCATCGTTGAGTATCCTTTGATTTTCACTGCAGCAGGAGAACCATCCTTTAAAGCTTCATCTGTACCTTTTACGGCAAGCATTTGAACACGCGCGCCATAACCTTCTGCATTATTCCATTCTGCAAATAAAGTGCCTTTTGTTGGTGAAATTTGAGTGGCGTTTAACTCTTTCCACTTGTTATCTGCTTTATCTTTAAACTGACCACGGGTATAACCTAAAGTACCACCGACTTTAAAGTCTTCCAGAAATGGATAACTTGCAGTCAACTCAGCACCATAAACGCGTTGATCAGTATCGACAATACTCGCCATTCGGTTTTCAAACTTGGTAACTTTATCAGACGTATTATAAAAACCTGTTATTCCTAGATTAAACCCTTGCTCATCATTTAACCGCCAACCTAGCTCATAACTATTTACGCGAATTGGTTGTAAATCAGCAGTTGTTAAATTAAAAGCATCCCGCATCATTCGTTGTACATCAGGGAAACTGAATCCTTGAGAGAAATTAGCAAAAACCTGTTGGTCATCTGTCAGTTTATAAACTGAACCTAAATTAAACAGTACCGTATCATCGCTAACTGAGCCTCCTGGCTGATCAACTCCTCGTGCGTTATATGGTTTTGTCTCAGCCTTGATGTATTGATAACGACTACCTGCCTGGATATTTAAGCGGTCAGTCAATTCATAGTCTGCTTGTACAAAAGCACCAATATTTTGAAGTGTAGTATCAGGACCAGCATCCGACTGTTTACCTGTAGGCTTAAAGTGCAACCCTGTGTTTGATACAGCAAGATGATCATAATATTGATCATCTTTTTCATGATCATAATCTAAACCATAGGTCAGTTTCAGAGCACGATTAGCAACATTGATCTCACTTTGCATGGTTGAACGAAAACCTGCAACATCAATATTCGATTGACTTTGCTTTGCTTCCGTCATCGCTGCACCAGTATATACAGGATAGAAACGAGCATCTTCTTTACGATAGTATGCTTCGAGATTTAACACTTGCCCAAATACATCTTTATTTTGATATTGTGTATTCAATGCATAACGCTCAGTAAATGGCTGAGTTGGTAATTGTAAGCCTTTTTTACCTATATAAGAGTTTGGTAAACCACCATAGACATAATCCTCACCATAATCAGGACCATATTCACTGTCTTGCTTATCTTTATAATATTGCGCGCCAAAACTAAGTGATTGAGTATCTGTTAAATCCACATTGATACGACCATTGACATCAATAGTATCAGTATCTTGTCGACTTGTTTGCATTGGAGCAATTGCAATACGATCACCATGGCTATCAAATTGTGACCCGCGACTGGTAAAGTTTGCACCTAAAAAGCCAGTTACATTGTCTTTGTAAAAAGAAACAGACTGTCCCAATTCATAAGCCAAACCATCACCACGAAAAGTATCTGAAGAAGTAAGACCTAATTTCGTTTCAAAATTTAATGGCTTAGACTCATCTGCACGTTTGGTAATAATATTTATAATACCACCTGTAGCACCTGAACCATAAATACTGGTTGAACCAGGTAGAACTTCAATCCGTTCAATCATGCTTGGACTAATACTATTGAGCTGACGAGCAACATCACGTGAACCAGATTGAGAAACCCCATCAATCAAAACCATGACATCACGACCACGCATTGTCTGACCATAGTTACTACTCGTACCACTGCTTGGTGCAAGTGATGGAACGAGTTGCGCTAACACATCAGCTACTTTACGTCCTGCAGCAGCCTGTTGGACGATTTGTTCTTTTTCAATTGTCTGAACACTTCCCGCAATTTCTGCAATATTTTTTGGTATACGCGTTGCTGTAACGACTATTTTCTCTAATTGCGCAACAGGTTTTTCCTTAGATTCGTCAGTGGCAACTTCATTTGAACTTGTATCTGCATAGACATGCTGAGCAAACATTGCCATGACAGCAAGACAACATGGTGTCATTTTAAACAGTACTTTTTTCGTCCCAAACTCATTCTTCGCTTTCATTTTCTCATTTCTCCAGAGCCCTAATATCACTCAAAAAACATCCAAAAGGCGACTAATCATACTAAACTTAAATATTAATGAGAATGATTTTTAATAATTTCTTGTCTATACCTATTTAAGACAGTGTTGACGTTTGTTGTATAAAGAAAGCGAGTAAGTAAAATTCAATCTCCGAACTAAATCTACTACTCGCTATACCTCGTACAATGCTGAATAATCGACACTAGTTAAAGTTAAAAGCTATTCTGCGTAATTTTGGTAATTCAAAAATTCAAAAGTCTATATTCTGGAAAATCAAATATCCAATCGAACAATAATCATATGGATTGTAATTCATAAAAATTAGATATTTAGTCGAAAATACATTTGCTAGATTGAAGCAATTTAGCGGGATAACAACCCGATATGACAAACTAAAGTGAACTATGAAAGTACTGGTGCTTTAACTTGAATATGCGTCTAGCTTCCATTATGAAAAGTCAACACATCCTAATCGAGCTATTGAGATCCGAATGATGATACTTTTATCCACTATATTCGTCCCTGTAAAACAGCAAACCTTAATAAAATGCTCAAAAGCAATATCTACCTAACAAATATGAAAATAGACGTTCTATCATTTATCTAGGCTAAAAGATTTTCCTTCCGACTGATAAAAAATAGCAAAAGTATAATCCAATGAATAACATCAAAAATAACAGTAAATAAAATGGAAAATGAGTGTTAAAACCATACAGAAAAGTACTGAGCAATGGTCCAACAATTAGACCTAATGCCTGTATCGCCGTACAAAAACTTGCCATTTTGACCTGTGCTTGCTGTGATACAGCCTGTGCAGCACCTGTAGTAAAGGCAGGCAATAAACACGCCACAGAAATCCCATAAAAAACATAACTTGCCTGAAATACAAAAATTGTAGGCGCGTAGAGTGAAAGCAATAGACCAAAGCACATGGTCACTAGACCTATAATTACTAAGCTATTTAACTTTAACTGGAGCACTTTCACGATTAAAAGTTGAGTCAGTACCAAACACATCCCAACCACCAACATACATTGAGAGAAATATATCGCGCTTTGTTGGCTACTGAGATAAAACTTATCCTGAATATAAAAGCCAGCTGTCATATTTAAGGTGACAATCGAAACATAAGTTACAAAACCTAAAACCAACCAAATCAAGCTTTGTTGAGGCATCGGCTCATGTTCAATGGTACGCTTTTCTTCTTGCTCAAGCTGTGAACCATCCATCTGGATTTGGCTAAATAAGATGCTAAGTGCAATACTCACCACACCGAGTAAACCCACCGCAAGCCACATGGGAAAAAGCAAACCTCCGAACAATAGGACTGAAGTTGCAAACGGACCTACAATCATGCCAAAGCTATTCATCGCACCAAACATAGCCATCTGCTTACTGCGCTCAGCGTCTTCACTCGCATGGGTCATCACATAACTTTGCAAACCAATTTGAGGCAAAGCCATAAAAATACCTGTAGCGGCGCGACTGAGTACCAGTAAGATAAAAATGAATAACGTGGGTAAAATCGCGTGTATGCCAAAATACAGCATCAAGGTAAAAATCGCCCAAGTAAAGGTCATGCCCCAAAAACCATAATTCACGAGTTGTTTAGGAGAAAGTTGACTTTTTCTTTTTGCAACCCAGATCGATGCAATCGCCATACAGATTGCCCCTGCTGAAACAATCACACCACCTTGAAATTCAGATAAATGTAACTGACGAGTCAGTGGCGCAAGTAACGGAAGAATCATGGAAAAACAAGTTCCATTAATCAAAGCCGCTAAAGCTAAAAATTTTAGATTAGTATTCATCATGCAAATCATCAAAAGAAAAGGCATCTAAACAGATGCCTTTTTGATTAGATTAGTATTTGAGGGTATAGCTCAAACCATAAGTACGACCTTGTGCAGGTAGGCTAGAAATATCACCATACACTGTCGAAACTGCTTGGCTATATACAGACTTATAATCGGTATTCCAAACATTATAAACACCGAATCCTAATGTGCCTGGACCAGCTTTCGCATTGGCAATCAGATCCATCACTGCAAAACCTTTAATTTCAGCAGATGGACGGCTGCCATTTTCAATGGCTTCTTTACGCGCTTTGTCTGTACCGCCAATTGCCAAGGTTTGAACACGTAAACCTAGACCATCGTTAAATTGCCAATCTGAATAAATAGTTCCTTTTAACGGTGCAACACGAATTGCATCTAGCTCTTGCCATTTACCATTTGAATTTTTGAACTGGCCACGTGTATAAGCCAAGGTTCCACCGACATTCCAATCGTCAGAAATCGTATATTTGATATTACCCTCAACACCATAAACACGTTCATCAGTATCAACCACTTCAATTGCAAAGTTTGGTGGACCAAATTTCAAAGATTTATCCGATTTGTTATAAAATGCCGTCAATCCCGTCGTCAAAGCATTGTCTTGTAGACGCCAACCCAACTCAAAGCTATTCACTTTAATCGGATCAATCGTTTGATTGCTCACGACAAAGTCCGCAGGAACATCACGTAACATACGTTGCACATCAGGTAAGTTCGCGCCTTGAGAGAAATTGGCAAAGACTTGTTGAGCATCAGTTAAATGATAAACTGCACCTAAGTTAAACAAAGTTGCATTGTGTTTGACTGAGCCACCTTTTAAAGTTTTAGCTTGGTAAGTTGGAACAAAATCTGCAACGATTGCTTCAGAATATGGAATTGAATCCTTAACTTCACTATCGATGCGCTCATGACGAATACCCGCTTGTAGATTTAAGCGATCAGTAGCTTCAAATTGGCTTTGTAAAAAGAAACCAAGCTTTTCAGTATCGACATCAGGGCCAAAAGCATAGTTATTTAAAGGCTTAAATTTAAGACCATTACTACTCATAAAAGTATTTAAATCATAAAGTTGTGCGGTTTGTTTTCCACTTTCCTTATCGTAATCCACGCCATAAGTCAGATTCAATGCATGGTCGGCTAGATTGAGCTTACTTTGAAGTGCTAAACGCGCACCAAAAACATCAATATCAGTCTCAGACTGAGTCACGATATAAGCTCCCCCGTTTGGAATAGCGGCATGTCCCAAAAAGTTTGCACTTGGGTAAAACCGCCCTTTTTCAGTACGGTAATACGTTTCTGCATTTAAGGTCTGACCAAAGAAATCTTGATTTTCATATTGGGCATTGACCGCAGCACGTTTGGTTCTTGGCTGAGTATCCAGTTCTAGACCTTTAACTGCTTTTTGGCTTGGTTTTGCACCAAATAAAACAGCTAAGCCAGGTCCATAGTCTGCGCCATATTCACTGTCTTGTTCATCATTATAGTACTGTGCGCCAAGGCTGATACTTTGATTATCAGCGAACTGCCATCCCAAACGACCATTGACATCGATGGTTTCTGTGTCTTGGCGGTCTGTTTGTGCAACTTCAGGTCCGATTCTGTCGCCATGACTGTCTTGAATCTCGCCACGCTTGGTATAGCCTGCGCCTAAAAAGCCATTCCAATTACCTTGATTGAACCCAACAGATTGATAGGCTTCATAAGCAAGCGCATCACTTTTTACGTTATCGCCTGAAGTGACACCCACTTTCGATTCAAAACTGAAACCATCACTTTGTCCTTTTTTGGTGATGATATTGATGATCCCACCTGTTGCACCAGAACCATAAATACTGCTCGCACCAGACACAACTTCAATACGCTCGATAGAGTTTGGGCTAATGCTATTTAATTGACGTGAACTATCGCGTGATCCAGTTTGTGGTACACCATCAATCATATATTGCACAGTACGACCACGCATGGTCATTCCATAGTTACTGGTTGTGCCAGAATTTGGAGTTAACGATGGAACCAACAAACCTAAAATATCTGCGGTACTTTTACCCGCAGCTGCTTGTTTTGCGATGTCTTCTTGACCAATACTATAAACAGTACCTGCAATTTCGGCAATGCTCTGTGCTGAACGCGTTGCTGTCACCACAATGGGTGCTAGTTGAGCTGGCTTTTGGCTCTCTGCAGTCGTTGTTTGAACAGAAGCATCCGTTTCAACGGTTTGAGCATAGAGCTGAGTACTGATTGCCAAGCTGAGCAGTGTGAGTGATGTCGAAAGTGAACGAACTTTCATAAATGTCCCCTAAGTGAGTTGTTGCGTTTGTTTTGCTTTATGGATTAACACTTGACTGAGCAAAACGCTCAAAACAGATGCTACTGCTAAAATGAGATAAAAATTTCCATAGCCAAAAGCTTTTGCTAAAAAGCCAGACATTGCACCGCCAATGAAATAAACCAGCAGCTCAAAACAGACCAAAATGGTAAAGTCCGTGCCTGCTTGTTCTTTAGAGCTGGTATGCATGAAATGCGCGTATAAAGCGGTCATCGCGATATAACGAATCGCCAAAATAACCACAACAAATAGCCCCAATAACATATGCCACTGGTTAAACCAGCTCAGTAAAACGGCGACACCCAGTAATAGATAGACCAAACTGCGCGCCCAGCCAGCCCAAATCAGTAAGCGTGTTGCGGCTATTTTTTTTAATAGGAATGCGGCGGTTACTGCCGCCAATAAACCAATACCCGCACCGATCACAGACATGAGTACGCCAATTTGTGCCAATGACCATTTTTGATCAATCAACATTGGATTGAGCATTGCCATAGCAGGTGCTTCGACCACGCGATAACAGACAATTAATGCCAAAGCCCATAACATCTCAGGACGCTTAAAAGCACGGATAAGACTTGGTGGCTGTTTCGCGATCTTTTCAGAAGTTGATTTCTCTTTGGTTTGAAACACTGCCAACATGGTCAGTGCTGTCATTGCAGCTAAGGAAATCAATGCAGTTTGCCAGCCATAAAGTTGGTATAACCATAAAGTTGCAGCACCACCGACCATACTGCCGAGCGCAACACCAATGCTTTGCGCCATACTGCCGAACCGATATTCAGACTCAGAAAAAGTTTCGACGGTATAGCCATCTATGGCGATGTCTTGGGTTGCAGCAAAGGTTGAAATCCAAAGCCCTACAATGACAAATACACCTAGACCATAATCAAACTGAGTGAAGGCTAAAGCCACGACGCCGATGACCAAGGCGATTTGGGTAAATAGCAACCAAGTCTTACGCTTTCCGAGTTTTTTTAAGTAAAAACGATCAATTAAGGGTGCCCAAAAGAATTTGAATGCCCAAGGGATATAGAGTAGTGACAACATGCCAATCCAGCGTAGATCGATCCCTTGATGACGCAGAATTGCAGGTAAGGCAACGTTGTAAAAATAAAGTGGCAAGGCATGTGCAAGGTAGAGCACCACCACCACGGATAAACTCAGTGCAGAGACTGTTTTGAATGGCAAAGCTTGCTCAGGTTTTGTCTGTTGATTCATAAATACCTCTGCATCGCCCATTGCACGGCATCGGTCTTTTCTAAACTGACAAAATACGGAACATGCCACGCTTTTTGCAACGCTGGCGTGTCTAATCGAATACGATCTGCTTCATCTTGAGCAATTCGGGCAAGACCTAAACAATATTGATAAAAATCTTGTTTATATTGTTTATACCATTTCCCCTGAATCGCCCGATATTCTTCTGGAAATTCTGTATTTACATCGGTTTGCATAATCAACACAAAACTTCTTTTTTGTTCAAAATATTGTTGAATATGCATTAACCATTGTTCAAACTCTGCTACTGAGACATGCGCTGCAAAGCGCATGTCCAAGATGTGCATCTCATTGATCGATAAACTCATGTAACACTCAGTATTGTGGCTGGCTGATCCGCTAGCTGTTGTTGTGATTGCTGGTAATATTCACCAAACTTATTATAAAAAGTCTTTCTAAAACAGTAATATAACATCGCCGTTTTTTCTGGCATTGGAATAAGACCTTGGGCATCATAGCAAAGATCCTCGACCACCGCAGCATAAGGTTTGACGGTATGGTCAGGTTCACCCACGATTTTTTTTGCCTGCGAATGTTCAAAAATATAAAAGCTGAGCAAACGAATGGTTGGACGTAAGAAACCCTTACCAAACACTGACTTATCACCAAACAACAAATGCCAGCCGAGATCATTGTCATCACCATCATAATAGCGACCTAGACGATCTCGCTTGCCCTCATAAATCTCGGTATAACCCACATCCTGACCATCCACACCGACAATCAATAAACGCTGATGGTCATCTGCTAGCATCTTGTCAAAGTAAACCTGTAAATCCAGCTCTGACTTATTCAATTGCCACTGCGGAATCACATGCGGTTCATGCATCCACTGGTGTAACAAAGCAATATCTTGAGGATATTGCACTTGGCGCACATAGTATTGCGTGCCCTCTTCATAATATTCAAAGTAATCTGGTAACTGTTGAGAGATCGTTTTCATATCGAACCTTTATAAACTTAGAAAAACACTTAACCCGCTTTGGACTTCGCTTGTTGAGCTGACCATTCAGCCAATGTTTCAGGGCTGACTGGATTTGCAATTGGATCAAGAAAAACAGGTACTGGACGTTCTGCTTCATCGTTATAACTGGTGGTAAATAAACGAACACGGTTCAAACAAATCTTGGTATAACTTGGGCGCAACATCGCAAATTTTTCAGCACGTTCAGCCAGTTCTGGATGCTGCTGCTGAAACGCAACAATGCTGTTAGAAATAGTCTGCCAGAAGTCAATTTCTGAATATTCAGGATAATCTTGTACAAACACATTACAGATATAACGGTAATGCACCATAAATAACCCTGTGAAAATAAAATGACTTAAATCTGTCGCTTCATGGCGTAGCAATAAATCTGCTTCGACTGGTAATTGCGCTAACTCAGGGAAATCCTCATCCACCAAATTGATATCATCAATAAAATCTTTCAGCACCAATGCTTTAGGCACACCATTTTCATGTACCAACATGGTATTTTCGCCGTGTGGAGAAAATGCCAAACCATAACGATATAGACAAAGCAACAATGGGCTGAGACAAACTTGGGCAAATTGTGCTAACCATGCCAAAGGACTGAGACCAGAGGCTTGAATCAGCACGCCTAGAATCGACTGACCTGAAATATCTCGGTGTAATAACGCTGCTTGAGAAAGCACTTGCTGCGATGGATCAACATAGCGATCGACACTTTCACGCCACAAGCAACCAAATAATTCTTTAAATTGATACGGTGCACCTTCGATTTGGTCAAAACAAGGTTGGTGGATGGTTAAAGTCGCCACTTCTCCCAAGAAAATCACACCCGTTTTTTGTAAATCTTGATCTTGCTGATGGATTTGTTTTAACCATGCAGTCACTGCTGGCGCTGCTAGATTACGTTTTGAAGGGAGTCCACGATAAACAGCGGTATTAAAAATACTGACTGGCAGCTTAATGTAATGACGTTGTAGGTTAGATGTATTACATAAAGTCCGAATGGATTGCATTGGGACATAGCTGTCTTGGCTAATGTTGAGCTCAATGATTTTTTGATCGACAATTTCATTGGCATAGGTTGGAACCAACCATTGATGCCATTGCCATGCGTGTACAGGAATCAAAAAGTAATTTTGCGGATCTAAATTCTTTTCTTTCAGTGTATTGTTGAACTGCTGTAGCTCATTGGCATCAAATTCATGCTGGTATAAACCGCAGGCATTCCACTGCTCTGTACTACGAAACTCAGCCAAGTCACGATGTACCGCTAACCATAATACTTTGACTTCTGGTGATAGCTCTGGCGCAGCACTTAAATAGTCATCATAACCAAAGCCCATACGACCTTTGCTCATCATCAGCCAAGGATGACCACGTAGCATGCCTTCCACTTTATAATGTGGTTCGGTCAGCACCGCCGTGCTTGGTAAACGTGTTTCATCAAACAGATGCGCTTCTGCCAACCAAGTATTATTCATTTCCTTAATCAAATAGGCTTTGGTAAAGGGCTTGACATTTGATTTGTCCGACATTGCCACAATAAACTCATGCAAGTTCCAAGCAGGCTGATCACACTGCTGAACATGACTTACATCACGTACAGAGCCTTCTTGAATATTCCAGTGCCCAAGTCGATATTGGTGACCTTGGAACTCATACTGACGATTGCCCAGATCTAACTGATAACGTCCTGCTGACAATGCTTTAACTTCAATAATTTCTTCATATAGAAACTCTGCAATCGCCATTTCAATAAGCCGCTGCCCAGCGGCACGCCATTGTTGCTGATTAATTTTTAAAGTTGCAAAGTTCATATCAGTTTCTCATAAGTTGAATGTACAGATGCAGTTTGTGTACGTGCATGAGCACCACGACGATTCGGGTGTCCTGCCATAACGTTCGGTTCTGTTTTCTTGAAAATTGAATGCTTCTTATGGACAGGATTTTCACAAAGGCACTCGTTTGATTGCGATGTGTCATCTGCCATACAAATCTTTGGATTTTGAGAGAGATTAAAATGTTGGAAGGTCTGTGCTTGATCGCCTAATTCATAAAGAGGCTCAGCAAGTAACTGGTTAATAATCGTCGCTGCACGATAAGCACCAAGCCCTAAATCAGGTGTACCGACCCCATGGCTATGCATTTCTTGATTCTGGACAAAAATATGACCATTTAGATCATGTACAACACGATAGTCTTCAGTGATTTGCCAACGCTGTTTATGATCAAATTCAATATAAGGCTTCAGCAACTGCATAAAAGCAAAGTCAGGGGTAACATAACCTGTTGCGGCAACAAGGAAATCACAATCTAAATGGAAAGCTTGCGTCGTAGCACGATGTCGAAAATGCAATCGAATTTGTTGCGTCTCCAATACTTCTGCATCTTTCAAATCACATTGACTATGTAAATGTGCCTGCAAACCTTGACCCGCAATGCTGCGGTGATAAAATTTTTGATAGATTTCACGGATGGTCTTTGCACTAATCCCCTTGTATAACAATGCCTGCTGCTGCAATTGTTGTTCTTTCTCCTCAGTTGGCAACGCATAGAAATGTTGTGCATAGTCTGGGCTAAAATGCTCTAGCCCTAATGGAGCATATTCCATTGGGAAGAAGCCTTGAGAGCGAGTAAACCAGTGCAGGTCGAACTGATGATTCACGCTCTCTTTATCTTGTTGCTGATCAAATAGATCAATAAAGACTTCAGCTGCGGATTGCCCTGAACCAAGTACAACCACATCGCCATGTAAATCCGTATCAACATGCATCATATACTGTGCAGAGTGCAGACATTTTTGCGGTTGCTGTTGCTGTACTTTAGTCAAACAGTCAGGCAAGTAAGGCGTATTACCACTTCCAATGACCAAATGACGACATAAATAACTGTGCTGAACACCCTCGGATTCCACCGTCACTTTAAAGCCAATGGTTTGAGGCTCGATTTGCAAAACACGAGATTGGTATTCAATACAATCCAGTTGTTGTGCAACCCATTGGCAATAATCGTTATACTCACAACGTGGAATATGTGGCTGTTCTAAAAAGTAAAACTTATATAAGCGTTGCTGATGGCGCAGATAATTTAAAAAGCTAAACGGGCTGGTCGGATCAACCATTGACACCAGATCAGCCATAAACGGCACTTGCAAGACCGTATTGGGTAACTGCATACCCGCATGCCAGTCAAACTGAGCTTTCTGCTCAAAAAATGCATAGTTCAATGTGCTTTTATTATGCAGCAAGCTAGCCAAACTCAGATTAAAAGGTCCTAACCCGATTCCAATAAAATCAAGCATAGCTCACATCCTTCTGCTCTACGAACAGTGGATTTTGCAGCTGCACATAAACAGACTGATGCTCAACAGGTGCGATCAGTTCATCAAGTTCATGTAAACGCGTGAGTAAATTTCCTTTATAAGGCAACGTCTCATTAAACAATAAACCTTGCAATAAGGTACTTTCTGGATACTGCTGCAATAAATCTTGTAAGAAACCTTTAAGATGCTCAAGCAACTCATCTTCGGTGATATAACCCGTTGCACCAATTGCATTGATGATGCCAAACAAAGTATTACCAAAGAAATAATAACTAAAACGCTCGTCGACAAAATCTTTAGGTCCAACCGCAAACGCTTTCTCTTTTAGCTCTGGTAATACTTTTAAGATCTCAGTGGCAAATTCTTCGATGTAATAGAAACCTTGATTGTCACGTAGCCATAATGTTTTTGGAAAATTATTTTCCATTTCTAAGAGCACATTTTGCTGATGGGATTCAAAAGCCATACCATAACGATGATATAAATACATCAATGGCTGTAGGCTGACTTCAAGGAAGCGCTTGAACCAATCCAACGCAATTTCAGAAAAATCAGTGTCTGAATGCGTTTTTGCAATTTTTGCAAATAATGCATTAAAGCGATTTAAAGACTTACTTGGATGATCTTGGCAAAGTGATGCAATACACGTTACTTGCTGCTGCGGATGGAAAGGTTGATCACGGAAAATACAAATACTTTCATTCACGACCTCATCATCTATTTTTAATGCCATCCAAGCTGGATCATTGACTGCGTTTAAACTTGGGCATTGTTTTAAAATATTCTGACCATATTCACTGTGCCATAGACGATGCGTTAACTCTCCACGATGACACTCTTTTGCTAAATTAACGCGGATTGAATTAGTAATCATCACAGAAAGTGAAGGTTTGACCATCCACGGTGCACTAAAGCTTGCTAAAGTACGAATCGATGTTGTCGGGAAAAATTGCCATCCACGCAAACCAAGATCAATCAATTGACCCGTTTGCTTGAGTCGTTCAAACCAAGGTTTGCTTTGCAAATAACGTGCTTGCCAAGGATGCAAAGGCAATAGCTTATATTCGGTATGCGTTTTTAATAGATTGAGATCATTTTCAGACAGATACCATTGTAAATTTGTTTTAAGCTCTTCGGAAATTTCCTCGTTTGTGGCAGATCCTTCAGCAATGTAATCCTGATGTACGAACCAATAATGCAGTTGGGTTTGTCCCTTATGTTCTGGCGAAAACTTCAACCAATCCTCATGCACAAAACCCGTTCGACTTTTAGGCGCGGGATGCATGCTATGCCCCAAAATCAAAGCTTGTTCGGTTTCAATAAAGCTTTGCCCTGCTTTCACAAGATCATCAAAATCATGTTCACGCTGTACTAAAAACTGCTGTAGTGCATCTCGACTTTGAATCCACTTTTCAACTAGAGAAGCAGCATCTAAAGGAATTGATGATTCAAAGACAAGTTCTTCCAACAGTAAGCCTACAATTGCAACTGGGCTAAATGTTTTAATCTGTCCTTGAATCGTAATTTGTGGGAGAGCATGTAACCGATGTCGCCCGACTCGACTGACATAGCTTAAAGGGAAATCGCATTGGGCTTGGATAGAATGAATCGGAACTGATAACAGCGTCAAACCTTGGCTAAACGCTTGTTGATGGGGACTCTGCTGACTTTTATTGAGTAAGTGACCTCTGCCAGTTTCTTGCGTGTATGCATTGACGAAATGTTGTATCGCCAGCCGATTGGCAAGTGATTGCATCAGACTGTATCCTCTTATCGAAAGAGTAGAATTTATTTTCCTAATGTTTGAGCGCTCAACACATCTTAATCACCACAAGTGATCATCAAGATTAAGCAATGATAATTATTATCATTTGCATTTTCAACCTTATTAAACAAATTAAAAATAAAATATAAATACTTGAATCAAATAACTTTAATTAAAAAAAGTATAAAAAACACCCAAAAGCATGATCATTATTCTCATTAAATAAAATGATAGTTTTATAATTCTCAATAGTTTTTATAGATTTAAAAAAGCAAATATAACAATAGCTTAAAAAACATTGTCTGTAGAGATTATTTTTCTAGTCTAAAAGATCAAAAAAATCAGTTGCCAGTAGTTTTGCTAGATCCTGAGGGTTCAAACCTATATCTAAGCCCCTTTTCCCACCGCTGACATAGATTTTTTCAAGAGATTGCGCCGTTAAATCAATTACTGTTTTTAAACGCTTTTTCTGCCCTAATGGACTGATCCCACCGACTAAGTATCCTGTTAATCGCTCAGCGTCTTTAGGATTCGCCATTTGAAGTTTCTTACACCCTACTGCCACTGCAACTTTTTTTAGATTTAATTGATGATTCACTGGCAGTACTGCAACGTAGTAATTTTTTTCGTCTGTTACCATTAAAGTTTTAAATACTTCTTCTACTTTTAAATTTAATTTTTCAGCAGCTTCCAAGCCAAAGCTTTTGGCATTTGCATCATGTTCATATTCATGAATTGAGAATGGTATTTTATTTTTTTCCAGTAATTTACATGCAGGTGTCATTTTCTTTCGGACTATTCTTAATTCATCTAATAAGTGGTATTAGTGTAGCATTATTTATAAAAAATCTTAAATTTGCTTAGGCTATTTTAGATATAAATCTATTCTTGATATCTCGATCTTGAACCTCATATATTTTCTAATAGTGAAACGAATAGGCTCTATCAGTTAATGAGTTACAAGCATAATAATTTAATGGCAATGCGAGAAAGCTATTGGAATGATGAATCATCTTCTACCGTTCACGCTGAAAAACAATTTCTAAGGAATACTTTGATTGAGGAAGGTATCTTTGAGAATGCGACTTTAGATGACACGAAGTATTTTTTCTTCACATTACCCAGTATTATTATCGTCAAAGCTCATGCCTTAGGCTTTCATCACAGTCATGTGAAACGTATGTTGATCAAACATATTCACAGCAACCGCGCTGCATTAATGCGTAAATCAGTACTGAAAATTCAGTTTAAAATATAGGACATCTGTATAGTTAAGCTAGATTTAGGATGAAAAATCTACTTAGGCTATTTTAGATTGTTGATCTATTTCACAAATTTAGACTGATAATTCAAGAGATTGAACTATTTTAATACGTTCAAAAGCTGTAATATCCTCTACACTTTATCTCTCGGCTTTCAACCATCCGATTTCAGCATAGGATTTTTCTTTCATGTCAGATCAGAACGATAAGCTTAAGAACCTAAAAACCTCGTCTGTGGATCGTCGCTTATCTATCGCTAAAGCCTCTTTACTTGCTGGAACACGCTGGGCAACTGCAAGTGCTACTTCCCTTTTCTCTAGTGAAGAGGAAAAAGAGAAGAAACGTAAAAAAGCTATGGCTGAACAAGCACATTATTTAGTTTCTGAAATTGGGAAATTAAAAGGTTCAATCGTAAAGATTGGACAAATGATGGCTTTATATGGTGAGCATTTCTTACCTGAAGAAATCACTCAAGCACTCAATACGTTAAATAATCAAACTGTTGCCCTTGCTTGGCCTGCGATTAAAAGTCATTTACAGGAACAACTCGGTTCTAAATTAGATGATTTAACGATTGATCATGAACCGATTGGTACTGCCTCCCTCGCGCAAGTACACCGAGCAACGCGTAAATCAGATGGATTAGAGCTTGTTTTAAAAATTCAATATCCGGGTGTCGCAGAAGCGATTGATTCAGATATGAATCTATTCAAGAACATGCTGAAGCTTACCCGTATGGTGCCGCAAACTCGTGAATTTGATCAGTGGTTTGATGAGGTCCGTGAAATGATGCATCGTGAAGTCAACTACGATATTGAAGCAGCGACAACACGCCGTTTTGCTGAACGCTTGAATGATGATCCACGCTATATCGTGCCTCAAATTGTTGATGAATTCTGTGCTGAAAAAGTTCTATGTATGACTTTTGAGCGTGGTGTGCCGATTAATAGCCCTGTCATGCTTTCATTGCCTCAAGAACGCCGTAATCAACTGGGTGAAGCTTCGCTTGAAATTGCAGTTCGAGAGCTGTTTGAATGGGGTGAAATGCAAACTGACCCGAATTTCGGAAACTATCTTGTTCGTCTTGGCAATGGTGATGATCTAAAAGATCAAATCGTTCTCCTCGATTTTGGCGCAATTCGCCAATTCGACGACAATTTACTTACGGTTGCTCGAAATCTGATTCATGCAGGATATGACCACGATAAAACAGCGATGGTTAAAGCAATGACAGGTTATGAATTCTTTGATGGAATGCCAGAAAGTATTAAACCTGGGATGGCTGATGTTTTTCTAATCGCGACAGAAGCATTTAGTTGCCCGAGCAATAATCCTGATATGCCAGCTGGCGTAATGGATGAACAAGATCGTTATGATTGGAAAAAAAGCCAATTACATAGCAGAGTCATGCAACAAGCTGCGCAGTCTATGGCTTCTCGCTATTTCTCAGTTCCACCTAAAGAATTTATGTTTATTAGCCGTAAATTTATTGGTGCTTATACCTTCATGACGGTCATTGAAGCAAAGACCAATGTTCGCAAAATGATTCGTCAATTTGCATAATTTTCACTAGAAAGTCATTTTGACCAATCTGATTTGTCAGTTTGGTCAATTTTTTTGAGTTCAATTTTTTCATATTTTTTTTAAATCTTTTAAAAATATATACTTATAAAACAACCTATCCATAAATCACCCTTTATCATTCTCAAAACAGCACGTCAAAGAAGACATAGTTTTTTTACTTAGAGCATGTCAGCATAATTTTACAACCATCCTCTAGGATAAAGTCATGTCGAATATGATGAATAAGGCTCAAGGCTTCGGGCTATCTTTAATTACCAAAATCGCAGGAAGCGAAGTTCTTGATCAACTCAAATTAAGAAAATTTGTTGAAAAATCATTATATCAAGGTTCAAAAACTGGTTTTAAGGTACTCACCAAAACTCAGAAAGCATTTAAGCCACAACCAATTGATAAGCAACGTCTCCCAAATCAAATCAATAAAAATTTATTTGACCTTGGCTTAACTGAAGAACAGCAAATGACCTGTGATGCAATGTCACAGTTCGCTGAAGAAGTGTTATATAGCCTCGCACATGATGCAGATCATAATGCGCAATTTCCTGAAGAACTCTGGCAGCATTTAGTTGATCTTGGACTCAATTATTACGCTTTACCAGAAGCTTTAGGTGGCGTTGCATCAGAACAAAATATTGTCAGCAATATCTTGATTGCTGAAAGCCTAGCTAAAGGTGATTTTAGCTTAACATCTGGTTTACTCAGCACATTTAGCGTCATTAATGCAATTACACGTTGGGGTTCAACTCAAGTTCAATCTATGTATCTGCCTTGTTTTGCTGAAGATACAGATATCACTGCAACATTTGCATTTCAAGAAGCAACACCAGCGTTCAATCCATTTCAGCTTAAAACCACTGCAACCGAACAAAATGGTCAGTTTTTCATTAATGGTGAAAAGACCCTTGTGATATTGGGTGATACAGCCGATGTTTTCTTAGTCAGTGCTGAGTTAAACGGTAAACCTGATATTTTTGTTGTGCAATGCAATGAAACCCTTTCAATCAAAGCAAATCCAGCAATGGGTTTAAAAGCAACAGAAACAGCAACACTTCAATTCAATCAAACCCCTGCTTTACGTTTGGGTGATACAGATTTTGATTACACGGCATTTGTCGATCTTGGCAATTTAATGTGGTGCGCAATGGCCGTTGGTACATGTGAAGCGATCAAAGCGTACTGTATCAAATATGCAAATGAGCGAACTGCTTTTGGTGAGCCTATTTCTCATCGTCAAAGTGTGGCTTTCATGATCGCGGACATGGCAATTGAAATTGATGCGATGCGTATGTTGGTTCTCAATGCCGCAAGTTTGGCAGAAGCTGGAAAACCATTCCATCGTGAAGCGTATTTGGCTCGCATACTTTGTGCTGAAAAATCTATGAAAATGGGTACAGATGGTGTGCAAATTCTTGGTGGTCATGGTTTTACCAAAGAGCATCCTGTAGAGCGCTGGTATCGTGATCTACGTGCAACCGCTATCTTACATTCTGGCTTACATGCTTAATTGACTATCAGAGGATCACAACATGAACTTACAAAGTCCTAAAAAATTTAAAATGATGGTCGATCAAGCACATGAAGTTGCGTTGAATGTGTTACGCCCTATTTCACGTAAATACGATAAAGCTGAACATGCCTATCCCAAAGAATTAGACATGCTTGCCTCTTTAATTGATGGCATGAATGAAGGTGGCGAAGGTATTAATGCTGGCGCGGCCGTAGGGAAACGCGGTGAAACCGAGACTGGAAATAAGAATGGCAATAATATGTCAACAGCACTTGGTATTATTGAAATGTGCTATGGCGATACAGGTCTATTGCTTAGCATGCCACGTCAAGGTCTAGGAAATTCGGCAATTGCAGCCGTTGCCAACGATGAACAACTCGAGCGTTTCAAAGGAACTTGGGCAGCGATGGCAATTACAGAGCCAGGTTGTGGTTCTGATTCGGCTGCTATTCGCACAACAGCAACGAAAGATGGTGATGATTATATCCTCAATGGTGAAAAAATCTTCGTTACCTCTGGTGAACGTGCTGATTCAGTCGTCGTTTGGGCAACACTCGATAAAAAGCTTGGCCGTGCTGCAATTAAGTCATTCGTTGTACCTAAAGGTACGGCTGGTATGAAAGTTGAGCGTCTTGAACATAAACTAGGGATCAAAGCTTCTGATACAGCTGTGATTAGTTTTATTGATTGCCGAGTACCTGCCGCTAATTTATTAGGTAATCCTGAGATTGACGTGGCTAAAGGTTTCGCTGGTGTCATGGAAACTTTTGACAACACACGCCCACTCGTCGCTGCAATGGCAATTGGTTGTGCAAAAGCATCTTTGGAACGTATCAAAGAAATCTTTAAAGACCAACTTGATGCGGACTATAAAACCCCTTATTTACAAACTTCAAATCTAGCTGCACAAATCTATCGCATGGAGGCAGAATGGGAAGCTGCTCGCCTGCTGATGATCAAAGCGACATGGATGGCAGACAATAAAAAGCCAAACTCTAAAGAAGCCTCTATTGCAAAAGCAAAAGCTGGACGTGTTGGCAATGACATCACTTTAAAATGCGTCGAGCTTGCTGCTAGTGTTGGTTATGGCGAAGATGAGTTGTTAGAAAAATGGGCACGCGATTCAAAAATTCTCGATATTTTTGAAGGGACACAGCAAATTCAACAACTGATTATTGCTCGTCGTGAGTTGGGTAAATCATCTAGTGAATTGAAATAATTTCAGTAAGTTAAATAAAAAGGACGTCTATAATGGCGTCCTTTTTTATAGTATCGTGAATTTTAACGCTATCGCATCGTGACAAACTCTTCGGCTGAAGTTGGATGAATAGCGACAGTATTATCAAAATCCCGTTTGGTCGCACCCATTTTCAATGCGACTGCAAAGCCTTGAAGGATTTCATCCATACCAAATCCTATCCCATGAATACCCACAATTTTTTCTTCATCACCAACACATACTAACTTCATTTTAGTCGGCTGCCGATGTTGAGTAATCGCGCTGTACATCGCTGTGAATGAAGAATTATAGATTTTCACCGCTTGCTGACCATATTTTTCAATTGCTTCTTGTTCGGTTATTCCAACTGTGCCAATAGGTGGATGGCTAAACACAACCGTTGGAATATTCTCATAATCCAAATATTCATTTGGCTTATCATTAAATAATCTTTCAGATAAACGTCGACCAGCTGCTACAGCGACAGGCGTCAATTCCATCTTCCCAGTAATGTCACCAACAGCATAAATTCCTGCCTGTGAGGTATTTTGAAATTGATCGACAGCGATATAACCTCGCTCATCTAATTGGACATTTGCTTTATCCAAATTTAAGTTTGCAGTATTCGGCTCTCTGCCTGTTGCCCAAATGAGACAATCAACAATATGTTCTTCACCATTTTCTAGATGCAAAGTTACTTTACCATCGGCATTTTTTGTCACTTTTTTTGGGGTTGCTTGAGTATGTAAAGTAATGCCATCCGTTTGCATAACGTCGACCAAAGTTTCACTCAGAAATGGATCAAATCGTCGTACAGGTAAATTCTTTCGAATAAACAAGCCTACCTGAGACCCTAATGTATTCAGCACACCAGCAAGCTCGACAGCAATATAACCAGAGCCAATAACTGCGACTGTTTGAGGTAAAGCGGATAACTCAAAGAAACCATTTGAATCAATACCATACTCAACACCTTCTATATCAGGTAATGAGGGCTGAGTACCCGTTGCAATTAAAATATGATCGGCAGTTAGGCGCTCACCATTTACTTCAATTGTATTTTTATCAATGAAAATTGCTGGCCCTTGAACCACATCGACTTGATTATTACTTAGGCTATTTTGATAAGATTGATGAATTCGATCAATATAAGCTTGGCGATTTTTGACCAGTGTCTGCCAGTTAAAAGATTCGACTTGGGTGTTGAATCCATAATCAGGCGCATATTTTTGAATGCTCTCCGCTATATGCGCGGCATACCACATCACTTTTTTAGGTACGCATCCAACATTTACACATGTACCTCCGATTTCTCCCTTTTCGATTAAGGCACATTTTTTTCCATACATGGCTGCACGATTTACAGATGCTATGCCGCCACTACCGCCACCTATCGCAATATAATCATAATGTTTTGTCATCATCGCCTCATGAATTATCTAAATCTGCAAAATTCTTGTTAGATCAAAACTATAGATATACAACAACAAGATGGAGAAACCGATGATTTTTAATTTATTTAATACAAGAAAAAAGCACTGCTCATTTCTAAGCAGTGCTTTCATTTGATCATGTCTTTAAATTACTCAGCGACTACTTCTACTTGAGTTTGCTCTAAAGATTTATCAACCACACCAAACTTTTTAAAGATTTTTGCACGACGTTTAGGATAAATATTCGCTTTATTTAAATCACCTTTGTAATGATCAAATACACGCTTATCCATCATTTTTGACCATAAAGGTGGAATCAAAGCAGGCAATAACATACTTGCATAGCCACTTGGCAATTCTGGTGCCTCATCAAAGTGGCGCAATGCTTGGAATGGGCGTGTCGGATATGCATGATGGTCAGAGTGACGTTGTAGTTGATATAGGAACAAGTTAGTCACAATATTATTATTGTTCCAGCTATGTTCAGGCATGGTACGTTGGTATTTACCATTTTCATCTTTTTGACGTTTCAAACCATAGTGTTCAATATAGTTAATGATTTCAAATAAGCTAATTCCATAGAATGCTTGTGTTGCTAAATATGGAATGACACCTTTACCAAAGATACCAACCATAGAACCATGAAAGGCAGCACTCATGCCCCACCCTTGCAACAATTCATTGTCTGTAGACCAGAATTCTTTACCTTTACGTTTTAAACGTGTAGTTTCAATTTCTACAGCTGATTTGAATGAACCAATTACTGTACGAGGCCAAAACTCATAGAATGTTTCACCCATTTGTGAAGATGCTGGATCTTCTGGTGTTGCAGCACGTTTATGGTGACCATATGGGTGCTCAACACGGAAATGGTTATAACCCGTTGGCACAAGTGCTAAATGCGATAAAATATGGTCAATACGATCATGCTTATGACTAAGCTCATGCGCAGTATTAATTGCAATACCGTTGATCGCACCCATCGAAATACCAAGTAAAATCTTATCTAAAAACGATGTTTCTTTACGACTTGTTAAATAGCATGCATAAAAATTTGCAGCATATTGCAATGGAATAAAGCTTTTTACTAAACGAGAGTAATAAGGATCTTTTTCAAGTAATTTAATGTCTTCATCAGTTGGATTATTTGCATCTTTACCAATAATCGTATCGATTGTTGGAATAACAATATGCAAAACAATTGGGCCGCCTAGCGCAAAGATCTTTTTCAAAGGACGTGGAGCAAATTGATAGCCTGCTAAAATACCGATACCAATTACAGGCAAAGCTGGGCTAATTGCCCATAAATAACGTTTACGATCCAATTCAGTTTTTGATTTTGGAATGCTTACTGGCGTAAGTTCTTGCTCAACATTTACTGGCGCATTCATCATCTTTTCCATGTCTTTGTATATATATGTATATTTTCAGGAATTATGAGATGCATTACAGTTGCAAGCGTCCAAAAAACCTATGTGAAAGTCTTTGGCATCATCCACCCTGTTTTTGTCCTTAAAACACATATTGAGTTATTACATTAGCTCTCTATAATTTAAAATGAACACGTCGATAAAAAATCATATGGATGCTTTAAGTAAAATATTTGCCGATATTCATTTAAACCACAGTGAATATATCTACTTGAAAACACAAGGAGAATGGAGTTTCATCTGCCAAGATCAAACTGCTTTAATTGTTCATATTGTTTTAGTTGGGTCGGTATTTATACAGGTTGATGGACAAAATAGTCTGACAGCCAATGCGGGTGAAATCGTAGTTATCCCTTCTGGTAAAGCACATACAGGGGCTGACAATGCCATTACCAAGCTTGTTAATGCTGTAGACATATCTAAATTTTTTGATGGTCATAAAGAAGATGCTATCGAGTTTGGTACTGAATCATCTGAGAAAAATTTAATATTAACAGTGCGCTGTCAAATTGATACACTTATGGCACGTCCTTTTATTCAAGCGCTTCCAACTTTAATACACCTACAACATGGAGATACAAGTACGCCTGAATGGTTACAAATTGGTTTGCACTTTCTTGCCCTTGAAACACAAAATATTCAAGCAGGCCGAGATATTATTATTGACCATCTCGTAAATATTTTATTAATTAAGTGTATTCGAGATCATATTCAACAAATTTCTGATCAATCAGGATGGCTGAGTGCATTCAATCACCCCGAACTCAGCAATAGTTTAGCCGCTATCCACAACCATCCTGAAGATGCTTGGACAGTAGAAACTTTAGCTGAACAATGTTGTATGTCTCGCTCAAAGTTTGCAAGTTTATTCCATGAAGTCATTGGTGAATCGCCACTAGCATATCTACAACAACATCGAATGCGTTTAGCGAGCCAATATCTCCGTAAAAGTAATTATTCTATTCAGCAAATTGCAAATAAGGTTGGATACTCTTCGGAAACTGCTTTTAGTCAAGCATTTAAACGCACTTTTGAAATTTCACCTAAACAATATCGGCAGCAATATATTCAAAATGAAACATAAATAAAAAAAGACACTGATGTGTCTTTTTTTATTTTAGAAAATCTTAGCGTACGATGCCGCGTGTAGACTTTTCTAGAGAATCGATAAACAGCTGAGCTTCAGGCGTGCTTTCTAAAATTTCATTGCGAATTTTCTCGATTGCTTGCTCTGTTGTAAGGCCAGATTTATAGATCAACTTATAAGCTTCTCTAAGACCTTGAATGGTATTTCGAGACCATCCTTTACGACGCATGCCCTCTATATTCATGCCAAAAGCACGTGCTGGATTACCTGATGCCATCACATAGGCAGGAACATCTTTAAGGATTAAAGCCGCGCCACCAATCATACTGTAAGAGTCAATACGGCAGAATTGGTGAATACCAGCATTACCACCAACAATCACATGATCACCAACATTTACATGTCCAGCTACACCAACATTGTTTGCAAAAATATTGTGGTCACCAATGTTACAATCATGTGCAATATGGGTATTCACCATCAATAAATTATGGCTACCAATCTTTGTAATACCATGATCCTGAACTGTACCTCTATGCAAAGTACAATGTTCACGAATAGAGTTATTATCCCCTATTTCTAACCACGTCTCTTCACCTTGATATTTTAAATCTTGGCAAATTTCCCCAATACTCGAAAATTGGAAAATATCATTATTTTTTCCAATTTTCGTAAAGCCACCAACTACAACATGCGAACGTAATTTTGTTCCTGCATCAATACTTACATTTGGCCCAATAATACAATATGGCCCAATTTGTACACCAGATGCGATTTCTGCAGATGCGTCAATAATTGCTGTAGGATGAACTAAATTTTGACTACTCATGTCTGCTCAATTTTCTGATGGGAAATAATAATCTCAGCTGCTGCTGCAATTTTGCCGTCAACACTAGCAGTACAATTGTACTTGTAAATGCCACGTTTTTGCATAACAAGCTCAGATTTTAAGATAAGCTGGTCACCAGCAACAACCTGTTTCTTAAATCTTATTTTTTCTGCGCCAGCAAACAAGAACAATGAACCAGCTTTTGGCTTCTGATTTGTTAATACAAAACCTAAAATACCAGAAACCTGAGCCAAAGCTTCAATAATCAATACACCAGGCATAATCGGATAAGTTGGAAAATGTCCTTGTAGAAACTCTTCATTAATAGATACGTTTTTATAACCGACAATGCTATTTTCAGTTACTTCTGTCACTCTATCAACTAACAAGAAAGGATAGCGATGAGGTAAATATTCACGGATAGTTTGGATATCCATTGGTAATTCAGGCATCGTGAATGCTGGAAATGTTGACTCAGTCATAATAAATTATTTACGTAACTTAAGGGTTGATTCAAGGGACTCTAATTGAGCTTGCATATGATCAAGCCTTTTCGTGAGTTGGGTCAATGGCACATCTGCTAATTGTCTCAAGCGTACAACCGTCCTTTTCCAATGACTATTTTCAAAGAGCCCAATTCCTGAAGAATAAGTTCCTGCCTCAGAAATATTTTTTGTGACCATTGACATTCCAGTAAGCGTGACATTATCCGCGATATTTAAATGCCCTGCAACTGCACTACCGCCTCCGATAATACAGTTTTTGCCAATACGAACACTTCCAGCGATAGCACAGTTAGCGGCAATCGCAGTATTTTGACCAATTTGAACGTTATGCGCGATTTGCACAAGGTTATCAATAATTACGCCATCTTCAAGAATAGTATCGTCCAATGCACCACGATCAATACAACAATTTGAACCAATTCTGACATCATTACCAATTAAAACTGAACCAAGTTGTGCTATTCGATGCCATTTACCCTGATAAGGAGCAAATCCAAAACCTTCTGAACCAATTGAAGTATTTGTATGTATACGAACACGATCCTTTAGCTTGGCTTCACCTGTAATCGACACATTTGCATCAATAAAACCATCTTTGCCCACTTCGACGTTGTCATCAAGAAAGACGTTTGCTTGAATAATTGTATTATTACCAACAACACAATTTTCACCAATAACAACATGATGTCCAATATATGCATCGTCAGCAATAATCGCAGAAGGATGTATCTTTGCAGTACTTTCAATACCTCGTTGAGATATTTTTTTGTCGAATATATGGGTTAATGTGGCAAACGCCAGATATGGATTATTAACAACAATAAAGTTTTTCTTACTGCCTAATAATTGTTTTAATGATTCAGTAACGATGTAAACACCAGCTTGACTTACTTCAGCTTGCGCTAAGTATTTTTCACCATTTACAAAGCAAATATGATGATTGTGAGCTTTTTCTAGACTTGCTAAATTAAAAATTTGAAAATCTTTTTCACCGAAATACTCACCTTTTACAAGGTGAGCGATTTCTTCTAAACGATAACTACGTCTATTCATTGATTATTTCATTGCATTAACCTTTTGAATCATTTTATCAGTTAAATCATACTGAGCGTCAGATGCAATCGTAGAATTTTTATTCAAAATAAAATCTAAATTATTTTCTTTACGTAATTGTTCCGCTGCTTGCTTTACACGATTCTCAAAAGTTGTGTTCATCGCTTGTAAACTAGACTGAACTTTCGTCTGTAAACCTTGCTGAGTAGAATTAAATTCATTAACTTTAGCTTGGTATTGAGCAGAAAGTTTTTGCAAATCAGCTTGATTAGCTGATTGGGCTTTTTGTTGCAAACCTTCAATTTCTTTGCCCAACTGCTCCAACTTTGTTGAAGTTGGTTTTACTGTTTGACCTAAACTTGCGTTTTGTTGTTTGAGATATGTACTACTTTCAACAACTTTAGCGAGATCGACAACAGCAATACCACCTGCATTCGCAGCTGCTGAAACCGTTAGACCTAAGCCAATCATAAGCATTGTTAATGTTTTCATTGTTTCATCCTTTTATATATTTTGAAAACCTAGAGTCGTACTTAGAAAGTACGACCAATTTCGAATTGAATAGACTTAGTATCATCGCCTTTCTTATCGTTAAGCGGATATGCATAACTGAGTGATAATGGTCCGATCATCGTAATCCATGTAAAACCAACACCAACGCTATAACGCATGTTGCCGAAGTCAAATTTATAGTTATCTTTACAATATTGTTTGATATCAACATTATTTCCGTTAACTAAAATATCACCTTGTGGTACATCACATTGTGTATCAAAAACTTGTGCACCTTCAGCAAACAACACAGGTCTCACCTGACGAGTCCAATCCCCTTTGAATGGTAAAGGTAGAGCAAGTTCCGTACCGAATTGAACTAGCGCATTACCACCGACTTCTTCAGGATCTGGATCATTTTTGCCAGTTTCTTGGAAAATCACACTTGGATATTTCGGACCTAATGAACTGTTATCATAACCACGCACAGAACCATATCCACCCGCATAGAAGTTCTTGTAGAATGGTAGATCATTACCGAAACCTAACTTACCATAGCCACGTAATACAAATCCTTTAGGCAATGACTTAAATGCTTGCGCATCATAGGTCAACTTTTGATAATCAACATCACTACCAGGTAAACCAACTTCTAAACCAACTCGATGAGACATACCTGAAGTTGGGAAAATAGGTCTATTAAGCGTATTATATGACCATCCTAAGTTCAAAGTATATGTTAAGAAGTCTCCCTCAAAAGCATTCCCATACTCTGTTAAATCTTTTGCATTAAAATTATCATCTACACAATGTGTTGCTAAATCATAATCTTCTGGTATCGGACTAGGATCTGGATCACCTTTTTCATTATTAATCTCTCTTTGAGATTTGTATTCACCATCACAGAAAGAACTTGAACCTGTTTTTTTACCACCATTTGCTAACAAATAGTCACGAATATAAGTAGAAACACTTGGACCTGTTCTTACTTTAGTTTTATCGATACCAACAGAAGCACTCAAACTTTGATTTTCATCAATTGGATAACCAAAGCTTAAACTACCACCTAAACTATCAGTCACATAATTGTTAACGTTATAGTCTTCATTCAGTTTGGTTTTACGATAGTAAACATTATATCCACGACTCACACCGTCAATAGTGAAGTATGGGTCTGTTACACTCAAGTTATAATAATCTTGTGTTTCAGAACGAGATAAATCAACTGCTACTCGATTACCAGTACCCATAAAGTTTGTTTGACTCAAACCTGCTTGGAATGTGATACCACCATTTTGAGAGTAACCTACAGCAAGGGTTGTTGTACCAGAGTGCTGCTCTTCAACATCAACATTTAAATCAACTTGGTCTGGAGAGTTCGGTACACGAACGGGTTTTACATCAACAGTTTTAAAGAAACCTGTACGCTCTAAACGAACTTTAGAAAGATCAATTTTCTCATTACTCGCTAACGCACCTTCCATCTGACGCATTTCACGTCGTAAAACTTCATCAGCAGTTTTATTATTACCTGTAAAGTTAATACGACGAACTGTGACTTGCTGGCCAGGGTTAATATAGTAATTAAGATCAACAATTCCTGTTTGATTATTAATCTGAGGAACTACATTTACCTCTGCATAGTAATAACCAGCATTTCCGTATTTACGTAGTAAAAGTTGCTTAACAGCATTCACTTTTTCTTGCGAATACGTTTCACCATCTTTGTAAAGTTTAAGTGCTTGCAACTCTTCTGGCTTATAAAGTGCGTCACCTAAAAACTTCGTTTCACCGAACTTAAACTGACTACCTTCATCAACAGAAACTTCGATAAAGATATGTTTTTTATCTTCACTAATATTCAGTTGTGAATTGATGATATTAAAATTAATGTAGCCTTTGTTTAAATATAGTGCACGCAATGCCTCTAAACTTGCAGCCATTTTTTCACGAGCATATCGGTCATTACGCGTAACAATCGATGCCCAACCACTTTCTTTCACTGCAAAAGCTTGTTTAATATCAGCATCGTTAAATACAGTATTACCAATGATATTGATATCAAAAACTTTCGCAGGTGTACCTTCGTTGAAGTTTAGTTTTAACTCCACGCGGTTATTTGGGCGAGCTATTGTTTCTACTGTTACATCAGCATCGTAACGACCTTGCTGTGTATACTGTTGCTCAAGTTCAGTTTCAATAATCTGTAATGCAGATTTTTTGAAAACCTCACCTTCAGCAATACCCATTTTCTTTAAGCCTTGTTCCAAAGCTTCCTTTGGAATAAGTTTATTGCCTTTGAATTCAAGCTTTGAAATGATTGGACGTTCAACTACTTTGAAGACTAAGACATCATTCTCTTTAAAAGCCTTGATGTCATCAAATAGACCTGAAGCATATAAAGTGCGAATTGCTTCAGCGATCATTGGATCACTTACTCTATCGCCACTATTTATTGGTAACATTGAATAGATGCTTGCAGGTGTTAAACGTACAAGGCCATCAATTCGTATATCTCGTGCAAGAAACTCGTCTGCTGCGTATACTTGTTGTACCGCTGCCATCGCACTAACAAGTGCTAAAGGCATTAATAAATGTGTGTGACGCATGCCCATATATTTTCCAGTAAGTTAAATTCCATTTGCGTTTATAAACGCATGAAGTCATTGAATAAAGCTAAAAGCATCATGCTACCGAGCAGTACCATACCAACTTTTAAACCAAACATCTGTATTTGTTCAGAAACAGGTTTACCACGAATTGCTTCAATAAAGTAATAAACTAAGTGACCACCATCCAACATTGGAATTGGCAATAAATTTAAGATACCTAGACTTACACTCATCAGCGCCATAAAAGAGATAAACGTTTGCCATCCCATTTCAGCACTTTGTCCAGCAACTTTAGCAATCGTTATTGGACCAGATAGATTATCTAAACCAATCAAGCCTCTTACCATTTTTACGATCGAGTTTACAATCATACCTGAGAGCTGCACTGTTTTATCAGTCGCAACACCTAAAGCTTCAAGAGGTGAATATTGAATCGTTTGTTTATATTCTTGTGGAATAGTAACTTTACCAATATCACTTTTTACACCGAGAACACCCGTTGTATTGCCCATATTGTCACGTTGACCTTGCGGCATAACTTGTAAATGCACAATCTTGTCATTGCGCATCACATCAATATTCAACAATTTTTCAGGTGAACCTTGTACAACTTCAACTACATCAAACCAGTCTTTCATCGTAACACCATTGATTGCTACGATTTTATCACCCTCTTTCATCCCTTGACGAATTGCAGCACCATCCGCACTTAACTCTTTTACAACTGCAGGGATAACAGGACGATAAGGTAAAAAGCCCAATGCATCTAAAGGTGATTGACTCTGATCTTTAAGAAAATCTTTAATCGATAAATTAACTTGTTTTTCAGTACCCGCACGATCAACTAAAACAGAAACTTGCCCAGTTTCACCCACACGGTTTACAAGCGCGTAGTTAAGTTTTTCCCACGTTGGTGTCGTCTGACCATCGATCTCTAATATTTTATCTCCAACTTTCAAATCAACTTGAGCGGCAGGTGTATTTGGTAAAACTTTACCAATACGTGTATTCAGCTGATCTTGAGCTGGTAAAAATAAAATCCAAAAGAGAAAAATAGCGAAAATTAAATTAATCAATGGCCCAGCAGCGACAATCGCAATACGTTTCCACGGAGATTGCCTATTGAAAGCATATGGTAAATCCTGTTCAGCGACATTACCTTCACGCTCATCTAGCATCTTGACATACCCACCAAGTGGCAAGGCTGAAAGCTGATACTGAATACCAGATTTTTTAGATTGCCATTTTAGTAAAGTAGGACCAAATCCAATCGAATAGACTAAAACTTTGACACCTAATTTACGAGCTACCCAGTAATGACCAAACTCATGTATGGCGATGAGAGGACCCAACAACAAAATCGCAGCAACGATCATGAACAATGCATTCATACGATTTAACCCCCCACTTCCATAATATACTGCTCTGCCACCTGTCTTGCGATCATATCAGTATGTAAAATGATGTCTATATTTTCTGCTTTGGCATTTTGTACAACTTGCAAAGTATTTTCGACAACTTGTGGAATTTCTGTAAATCGAATTTTATTATCCAAAAACGCAGCCACTGCTATTTCATTAGATGCATTTAAAATTGTTGGTGCTAAACCACCTGCTCGCATTACTTGACGAGCTAAATTAAGCGCAGGAAATTTAATTTCATCTGGCTTTTGAAAATTTAATTGCGCTGTTTCAAACAAGTCCAAAGCAGGAACATGTGTTGTTAAACGTTTCGGCCAAGCCAATGCGTGCGCAATCGGCGTACACATATCAGGGTTACCCATTTGAGCCAAAGTTGATCCATCCACATATTGCACCATTGAATGAATAATACTTTGTGGATGAACAACAACTGTAACAAAATGTTCTGATATTGAAAACAAATGACAAGCTTCGATTAATTCCAAGCCTTTATTCATTAAAGTTGCAGAATCAACGGAGATTTTTTGCCCCATAGACCAATTTGGATGCTTACATGCTTGTTGAGGTGTTACATCTTTTAATTGTTCAATTGAATGATTAAGAAATGGGCCGCCTGATGCAGTCAACAATATCTGAGAAACGCCGAGTTGCGGTTGTTCTGTTCTTTTTGCATCTAAATAGTTATGCGGTAATGATTGAAAAATTGCATTGTGTTCAGAATCTACAGGTAACAATAACGCCTTATGCTGTTTTGCCGCCTGCATCATAATGTCACCAGACATCACTAAAGCTTCTTTGTTTGCAAGCAATACTCGTTTACCTGCTTTTACTGCTGCGAGCGTTGGCAACAAACCAGCCGCACCAACAATTGCAGCCATAACAACATCAACGTCAGGATGTTCTGCAATTGCTATTAATCCAGCTTCATCAGTCAAAATTTCAATCTGTTTGAGATTTTCATTATTTAGCTTTTGTTTAAGTTCAAAAGCTTTTTCATTCGGTACGACTACAATTTTAGGATGATATTTTTTGCAGATTTCTAAAAGTTCATCTAAACGACTATAAGCAGACACTGCAAAAACAGTGTACTGGTCTGGGTGTTGTTCCAATACTTTTAATGTACTTTGACCAATTGAACCTGTAACACCCAATATACAAACAGCTTGAGTCATTTAAAGATCTACACCAATAAGTTTTAATATGTACATACCCGCAGCAAAGATAGGTGCAGCGGCTAGTAATGAGTCGATTCGATCTAATACACCACCATGCCCAGGAAGCACTCGACCTGAATCTTTGATACCAGCTCGACGCTTAATCATTGATTCAAATAAGTCACCTAACACCGAAGCAAAAACAGTGATGATTGAAAGAACTAAAAATAAGATAAGCTGTACTGCGGTTAAATTCAAATAAGAATATTGAACAATCATCATAATGATTACAGTTGTCGCAATACCACCATATAAGCCTTCAACCGATTTATTTGGGCTAACTGTTGGTGCTAGTTTCTTCTTACCAAATTTACGGCCAACAAAATAAGCGCCACTATCAGCCCCCCATACCAATAGGAATAAATACATCAACCACCACGGAGAGCTATGCCAGACTGCATATAAGGCTGTAACTGCCGCAGAGATTAAAATAAATCCAATGATATATAAGGAAACATTGTACCAATTATCAGATTCAGGGAAATTTTTAACCCAATAAATGCTTCCAAGCCAAGTGAGAATTGATGCAGCCCATAAAAGCAAAGCCACATCATCAAAAAATAATGCTAGCGTCGAAACTGCTGCGACACATCCACCATAAACCCAAGCTTTTGGCTTTGAAACAACTGATGCCGTTCTAGGCATAAGCTTAAACCACTCATACCCAGCAACCCCAGCTGCTAAAATCATAAGCACAAACATTGGATAATGTGATTGCGTTGCAAACATGCAACTTAAAACAACAGCAACTAAAACCAATGCGGTAACAATCCGCTCTAACATTTATTAATTCTCTATTTTCGCTTGTTGAATCTGTTCAGAAGTTTTACCGAAACGTCTTTCACGTCCTGAAAAAACGTTAAATGCATAATCCAACTCTTGCACTGTAAATTCTGGCCACAAAGTATCGGTAAAATACAATTCTGCATATGCAGCTTGCCAGAGCAAAAAGTTAGATAAACGATAATCACCGCCTGTACGAATTAATAAATCGACGGCAGGAAGATCGTTTAGACTGACATACTTATCAAATAAATCAACATTTATCTGATTGGTTTCAAGCCTGCCAGCGAGAGCCTCTTCTGCAATGCTCTTCGCAGCTTGAGCCATATCCCACATACCGCCATAACTTACAGCAATCGTGAGTGTCATCGAATCAAATGCTGCTGTCTTTTGCTCTGCATATTCCATTAACGCTCTCAATTTCGTCGATAAACGAGAACGATCACCAATGAAACGCAACGCAATATTAAACTTTTCCATCCGAGGTAGTTGCTCATGAATTGTCTCTTCCAACAATTGCATTAACAAATCCACTTCGTATTGTGGTCTATTCCAGTTTTCACTTGAAAAAGCAAAAACAGTTAAAGCACGAACACCAACTTTTTTACAATGTTCAACGATAGGATCTAGGACATTTTTGCCCTCGCGATGCCCATCGCCTTTTTGCATTTGCTTTTTTTTAGCAAAGCGATTATTGCCATCCATGATGATGGCAATATGCTGAGGAAGATTTTGCTCTTCTGATAATGTCATATCATTAGACTTTCATTAATTCCGCTTCTTTCGCTGCAAGACGCTTATCAACTTCTGCAACATATTTATCAGTGATTTTTTGGATATCATCACCAGCACGACGCTCATCATCTTCAGAAATTTCTTTTTCTTTCAATAATGATTTGATATCACCTAAAATATCACGACGAATATTACGGATCGCAACTTTTGCATTTTCAGCTTCAGAACGCGCAACTTTCTGCATGTCACGACGTGTTTCTTCTGTTAATGCTGGAAGCGGAACACGAATCGAGTCAGCAGTAATTGGGTTCAAGCCTAAATCACTTTCACGAATCGCTTTATCAATCGCAGAAACCATTGTACGTTCGAAAGGTTGAACAATCAGCGTACGAGAGTCTTCTATACCAACGTTTGCAACTTGGTTTAGTGGAACATCAGAACCATAGTAAGGAACCATCACACCATTTAAAATTGATGGGTGCGCACGTCCAGTACGAACTTTCGCAAAACCTTGCTCCAAAGAGTCAAGTGTTTTCTGCATACGCTGTTCGCTATCTTTTTTGAGATCGTTAATCATATGATCTTCCTTACTTATTCATTAGGTATTACAAAATATTTAACGTAGTATAAAGAGCTTTCAGGCTCACGTACATTAGTTCGTAACGTGAGTTCCTTCTTTTTCACCCATTACAACAGAAAGTAACGCGCCTGATTTATTCATATCGAATACTTGTAATGGCACATTATGGTCACGACATAAGCAAATTGCTGTAAGATCCATGACACCAAGCTTTTCATCAAGCACCTGATCAAATGTTAAGCTATCGTACTTAACAGCATCTTCATATTTGCTTGGGTCTTTATTATAAACACCATCAACTTTAGTTGCTTTCAAGATTAAGTTCGCCTCAATCTCAATACCACGTAAGCATGCTGCTGTATCTGTTGTAAAGAATGGATTACCGGTACCTGCAACAAATACGCACACTTCACCTTGGCTTAAATGACGGATCGCATCACGACTTGAATACGGCTCAACAACTGTACCAATTGACAATGCAGACATTAAACGAGTTTTAATGTTACGGCGTACCAATGCATCACGCATCGCCAAACCATTCATTACTGTCGCCAACATCCCCATTTGGTCGCCCGTAACACGACCAACCAAACCATCTTTTTGTAATTGGCTACCACGATATAAGTTACCACCACCTACAACGATACCAACTTGCACACCTAAGCCAACTAAGTGAGCAATTGAAAGTGACATTTGATCTAATACTTGGGCATCAATACCCATATCTTTATTGCCCGCTAAAGCTTCACCAGAAAGCTTTAGTAAAATTCGTGCATAACGTGGATTTTTAGAAGCTGACATACCTTTACTCCAAACCGACCAATCTCAAAATTTTCTTAATCTAATAAAAATGAATAATTCAACATCAAGCAGATTTAATCTGAATTAATTTCGCAAATAAATCGTATTCATCCGCGTCAGTAATTTCGACCTCAAGCAGATCACCCGCTTTAATCACACTCTTATCAATATCTTCAACAAAAACATTACCATCAATTTCAGGTGCGTCAGCATAAGAACGAGCTACTGCTACTGGGAACTCTTCTTCTAAGCTATCAACAAGCACAGTCATTTTCTGACCAATACGTTTTTGTAGTTTCGCTGCGGAAATAGCCTGCTGAACTTCCATGAAACGTTCATAACGCTCTTGTTTGATTTCTTCAGGCACATGATCAGGAAGATCATTCGCTGTCGCACCCTCTACAGGTGAATAAGTAAAGCATCCAACTCGATCCAGTTGAGCTTCTTTCAACCATTCTAATAAGATTTGGAAGTCTTCTTCAGTTTCACCAGGAAAACCAACGACAAAAGTAGAGCGAATCACCAATTCAGGGCATTTTTCACGCCACAATTTGAGGCGCTCTAATGTATTCTCACTATGCGCTGGTCGCTTCATCAATTTTAAGATGCGTGGGCTGGCATGCTGAAAAGGAATATCTAAATACGGTAAGATTTTACCTTGTGCCATTAAATCAATTGCAGCATCTACATG
Source organism: Acinetobacter venetianus RAG-1 = CIP 110063 (assembly GCF_000368585.1). Classification (GTDB taxonomy): domain Bacteria; phylum Pseudomonadota; class Gammaproteobacteria; order Pseudomonadales; family Moraxellaceae; genus Acinetobacter; species Acinetobacter venetianus. Next base: position 719,488 of record NZ_KB849558.1, on the reverse strand, counting down.
TGGGTATGGATACACATAATGTAAACGAACCCAAATTCCAAGTTGACCGAGTGCTTCACACATGTCATAGAATTTAGTTTTTACAGGTTGTCCATTCCAGAAATCCAACTTGTATTTCGTGTCCACGCCATAAGCTGACGTATCTTGAGAAATCACTAGAATTTCTTTTACACCAGCACGTTTAAGTGCTGCCGCCTCATCCAAGACTTTACCCACTGGACGAGAAACAAGATCTCCGCGCATACTTGGAATAATGCAGAATGTACAACGATGGTTACAGCCTTCTGATATCTTTAAATATGCATAATGCTTCGGTGTCAAACGAACACCTTGCTCAGGAACTAAATCAATAAATGGGTTGTGCTTTGGTGGTGCTGGTACATATTCATGTACAGCTTCCATTACATCTTGATAGGCTGCCGCACCTGTTACTTTTAGAACATTTGGGTGCATTTGACGAATCTTGTCTTCATCTTTACCTAAACAGCCTGTGACGATCACACGGCCATTTTCGCTCATGGCTTCACCAATCGCGTCTAAAGACTCTTGTACTGCAGATTCAATAAAACCACAGGTGTTAACAACAACCAAATCTGCACCATCATAATCTGATGCAACTTGATAACCTTCAGTCTTTAACTGAGTTAAAATTCGTTCAGAATCTACCAATGCCTTAGGACAACCTAAAGATACAAAACCGACTTTGGGGGTCTTCATGAATCTGCGCTCCACTAGAATCGGCGTATTGTATGTCTTTTCTTTGCTTACGCATAGCAGCAAAGACATCTCTTTGTGTAATGCACCAAAATACAACCAATATTTTAAATAAAACTCAACAATGCACCATTTTGAATCATAATAAAATATAGAAATAACCCAATGTATGTGAAAAATACCGTATAAATTAGACATTCAACGAATAAGTTATTGAAATTTAGCCAATACAAAGTTGGCTTATATTTTGCATTAAGTACAATTTAGAAGTTAATGGCTATTCATTTATATTGATATTAATTGCGCCATTTTAAAACAGGACGATTCACAAATGGATCAACACAACACTATCGACTATCGACTACTTGTAGATAATCTGACGACTGCCATTTTATTGGTCGATAGTAATCTTAATATTTTTTATTTAAATTCTGCTTGTGAAGCATTATTTGATATCAGTTTGCTTCGCGCATCGGGCCAACCTGTACTCAATTTACTGCATGCACATGATGATACATTTAATACACACGAAGCATTAATCAATACATTACAAAGTGGACAACATTATACGCGACGAGAAGCTGTAATTAACGTGAACTTCAAACCAATTCATGTTGACTATACCGCCTCGCAATTAAATGCAGGAAAAAGCTACCACCCCTTACTTCTCATTGAACTCAATCCGATTGATCGTATGTTGAAAATTTCCAAAGAGGAAAATTTAGTACAACAACATCATGTGGCTCGCCAATTGGTTAGAGGTGTTGCGCATGAAATTAAAAATCCTTTAGCAGGTATTCGTGGCGCAACTCAACTTTTAGCACGTAGCTTGGGTGATGAAAGTTATCGAGAATTTACTGACATCATTATCAATGAAGTTGACCGTTTGACTAACTTGGCTGACACGATGCTCGGTTCGCGCCAATTACCTAGCTATGAACATGTTAATGTGCATGAACCACTAGAACGCGTTCGCTCACTTATTGCTAATCAAACCAAAAAGAAAATTAAGATTACTCGAGATTATGACCTTTCATTACCAGATGTTATGGCTGATCGTGATCAACTCATACAAGTCATGCTCAATATCAGCGTCAATGCGGTTCAAGCAATGACTGAGAATAAAGATTACTTTACCGACTCAGAGCCAGAATTAACATTAAGAACACGTATTCAACGTTTAGTCACTATTAATGGTGCTCTGCATCGCTCAACAGTACGTATTGATATAGAAGACAATGGCCCTGGTGTGCCAGAAAGTATTTTAGAGTCAGTATTTTATCCGCTCGTCACTGGGCGAGCTAAAGGAACAGGTCTAGGCCTAAGTATCGCTCAAAACATCATGCATCAACATAACGGAATGATCGAGTGTCAATCCGTTCCTGGAAAAACCGTATTTAGCTTATATTTACCTTGGGAGTCAGACCGTGTCACGAAATAAAATTTGGGTAATCGATGACGATCGTGCCATGCGCTGGGTACTCGAAAAAACTTTCAAAGAAGAAGGTTTTGACGTTACCAATTTTGAAGAAGCACAAACGGCACTTGAGCGTTTACATGATGATGCACCTGATGTCATTTTAACTGACATCCGCATGCCTGGGATTGATGGTTTAACTTTTCTATCCAAAGTTAAAAATACACATCCAGACCTACCTGTCATTATTATGACAGCGCATTCAGACCTTGAATCCGCTGTATCAAGTTATCAAACAGGTGCTTTTGAATATTTACCAAAACCTTTTGATATTGATGAAGCATTAGCACTGGTTAATCGTGCAATTTTGCATATCAATAAGTTACAACAACAAGAAGCAACTAAAGCAGCGTCACCATTGCAATCAACCGAGATCATTGGTGAATCTCCTGCTATGCAGGAAGTTTTCCGTGCGATTGGGCGCTTATCACAATCTCATATTACTGTGTTAATCAATGGTGAATCTGGTACTGGTAAAGAATTAGTTGCACATGCTCTACACAAGCACTCACCTCGTCGTGCTAAACCATTTATTGCACTCAATATGGCGGCGATTCCTAAAGACCTGATTGAGACAGAATTGTTTGGGCATGAAAAAGGTGCTTTTACTGGAGCAAATACACAACACCAAGGGCGTTTTGAACAAGCCAATGGCGGTACATTATTTCTAGATGAAATTGGTGACATGCCATTCGAAACTCAAACTCGTTTACTACGTGTGCTTGCAGACGGTGAGTTTTATCGTGTTGGCGGGCACATTCCAGTCAAAGTTGATGTTCGTATTGTTGCTGCAACACACCAAGATTTAGAAAAGCTAGTCAATGAAGGACGCTTCCGTGAAGACTTATATCATCGTCTGAACGTGATTCGTATTCACATTCCTAAACTTGCGCACCGCAGCGAAGATATCCCAATGCTTGCGCAACACTTCTTGGCACGTGCAGGTAAAGAATTAGGAGTTAGCCCTAAAATCTTACGTACCGAAACAACAGACTACATGCAGCAACTTCCTTGGCCAGGCAATGTTCGCCAATTAGAAAATACCTGCCGTTGGTTAACTGTCATGATTACAGGTCGTGAAGTTTACCCTGAAGACCTGCCTGCTGAACTAAAACAAGTCTCATTGCAAAAAAGCACTAGCGATGCAACGGCAGCAACCCCAAACAGTGCAGCAATTGTAGATCGAATTGCAGTACATCATTGGGATGAGTTACTTGGTCAATGGGCTGTTCAAAAATTAAAAAATGGCGAAATGAAAATTTTAGATATTGCCACTCCGATGTTTGAACGTACTTTAATCAATGCAGCTTTACAACAGACTCGTGGTCGTAAACGCCATGCCGCTGAGCTTTTAGGTTGGGGGCGCAACACCTTGACACGCAAACTAAAAGAGCTCGGCATGGACTCAACAGAGGATGATGAAGACGAAGAAGTTCGCTCTGCATAATTACAGCCATTAAATATACAAAGCGAGTAAATCATTTACTCGCTTTTTTCGTATGGAGATGTTTTGAAACATACAAAAACGTGATAGCCATACAAAAGATATGGTTTTTGCTATACTAACATCACTCCCAATATCTCAAGCGTAAATAATGACTGAACTTTGTTATCCAAGCTGTGCCAAACCTCAAACTCGTCGTGGTGAAGAACGTCGTCTTGCACTTTTGCTTTGTGCTACCGATTTGTTTTTAGAACGAGGTTATGACGCTGTGTCTTTGGATGATATCGTCAATCATGCTGGCGGCTCTAAAGCATCGATTTATAAATATTTTGGCAATAAAGAAGGTCTTTTTACTGCGATTTGTGAATATCGTCGTGAACTTTTTTTCGCTGGTGTATGTTTTCCATTTGATCCAGAAAGAATCAATTTAAGAAACTATTTAACTCAAACACTACAACGTTTCTACCAACACATCATACTACCTGACAATATCGCTTTTATGCGCATGTTCACCGAACAATCGCAGAAGGACATACAACTCGCTCAGTATTTCTATGACAAATGTGCCTTAAATATCCAAGACACTATTGCTTTTGCTCTCGAATATGCCCATGCAAAGAATGAAATCTATTGCTTGCAACCTAAATTCTCCGCAATGATGTATTTTGGTATTTTGCGAGATGTAGAATGGCGCAATTTGATGGGGCTAGATGCCCCTGAAAATGATGCTGAAATATTTGATTATATTAATTATTCTGTCGATTTATTTTTAAAAGCCCACCAAAAGGTCTAATTCTTTTGCATTTTTTTGGGTGTATAGTATAGTAGTCAATTCATTTTTTGTTCACCACCCATTAAATAACAATTAATTATTGTTTTTATTCAATAATTATTGTGGGAGTAATTATGGCGCTTCGGCATTTCCTAACTTTACGTGACCTATCCTCTTTAGAACTGCAACGCATTTTAGATCGTGCTCACGAGCTCAAACGCATGCAGCATAGCAATACGGTATTTCAGCCTTTTGTTGGCAAAGTTTTGGGAATGATTTTCGAAAAATCGAGTACACGTACTCGTATTTCATTTGAAGCTGGTATCTGCCAATTTGGTGGTAGCGCTATTTTCTTATCTCCTCGCGATACACAGCTTGGCCGTGGCGAACCGATTGAAGATTCAGCACGTGTTATTTCAAGCATGCTCGATATTGTGATGATCCGAACTTTTGGTCATGACATCGTAGAGCGTTTTGCTTCTTATTCTAAAGTACCTGTGATTAATGGTCTGACCGATGACCATCATCCATGCCAACTTTTAGCTGACCTACAAACTTATCAAGAGCATCGCGGTAGCATTGAAGGCAAAACAGTTGCTTGGATTGGTGATGGCAATAATATGTGTAATTCATATATTGAAGCAGCACATCTGATGGGCTTTAAATTGAAAATTGCTGCACCTGAAGGTTATGAACCAAAACCAGAGTTTTTAGCTGAATTTGCTGATTGTGTTGAAGTTTTCAACAAAGCTGAAGATGCCGCTGTAAATGCCGATTTAATCGTTACTGATGTATGGGCAAGCATGGGACAAGAAGAAGAGCAAAAATTACGTGAAAAAGCTTTTGCTGATTTCCAAGTGCACGAAAAGCTCATGGACTTAGCTCACCCTGACTGTTTATTCATGCACTGCTTACCTGCACACCGCGGTGAAGAAATTTCAGAAAATATGCTAGATCACAAAAATGCAGTGGTTTGGGATGAAGCTGAAAACCGCCTTCATGCACAAAAAGCACTGGTGGAATTTTTGCTCAATGAAAATCTAAAAAAAGACTGATTTGTGCATTAAAAAACAGCATCTTCTGATGCTGTTTTTATTTATAAAATCTAAATTGAACACTTAAATAAAAAGACTTATAGTAGCAACAGCTTTTACAATAAATTTCTCATAATATGAGAACTGCAACCCACTATGGTACAGCGGACGTTATGACTTCACTTGAACAAGCACTTTCTCAAATACCTAGCTTTTCTCTAGTTCACGAGCATCTATTTACCTCAGCTCAACCCACCGCTGAGCAGCTTCAACAGATTAAGGAATATGGTTGCAGCACAATTATTAACCTTGCAACCAGCAAGTCTGAAAACCATTTATCCAAACAGGATCAAATTTGTTTAGATTTGGGTCTAAATTACATTCACATTCCGATTGACTGGGATGTGCCATGTTCTGAGCAATGTTTATTGGTCTTAGATCTAATTGACCATCTTGTACAAAATGAAATCGTTTGGTTGCATTGTGCCAAAAATATGCGTGTAAGCAGCCTAATGTATTTATATCGCCAATTTTATATGAATTTAGATATGCCGGCCGCACAAGAGCTATTGCATCAGATTTGGGAACCAAATGAAACTTGGACGGGTTTAATTCATAGCATTACTTTACAACTGCAAGGCCGTAAAGCAACACAAGAATTACAACAATCGCTAATCAACAGTAATCATTTCGCTTGATGTGAAACCAATACTGTCGCGGTTGCCAATATCCCTTCTTGGCGACCTGTAAAACCCAACTTCTCTGTTGTTGTGGCCTTAATGCTAATTTGAGTGATATCAACATCAAGTACATCAGCAATACTTTGGCGCATTTCTAAATTATGTTTAGCCAATTTGGGACGTTCACACGCAACTGTGATATCTGCATTATTTAAATGATAACCACGATCCAAAATCAACTGATAAACATGTTTGAGTAAAACACGGCTATCAGCACCTTTAAATTCAGGGTCTGTATCAGGAAAATGTTGCCCAATATCTCCCAACGCTAAAGTCCCCAACAATGCGTCACATAGCGCATGTAATACGACATCACCATCTGAATGTGCCTTTATACCATGCGTATGTGGGATTTTTACACCAGCCAAGGTAACAAAATTACCTTCTTCAAACGCATGCACATCAATCCCTTGACCAATACGAATATGAGCAACCATATGATTTTCCTTTTACAATATACTGAACTAATCTTGTATTCAGGCTTTCTATTTCGCTATAGTACATTGAGCAAATTAGACTGAAAGTATAAGTGATTATGCTGTTTAACACTGTAAGAAATCAATTAAAGAAATCTGGTTACATCCTGACATTGAGTTGTTTTTGCTCAACATTTGCGTTTGCAGCCTCGATCGAATGTTCAAATCACAATATTGAACTAGGTAAAATATGCTCTAAAAAATATGAAGAGCAGCGCACACAGTTAAATACCAAGTTTCTAACCGCTTATTTAGTGACAGATGCTCCTTTACAGCTATTGCATGACACACAAACACTTTGGCTAAACCAAATAAGGCAGTGCAAAACCAAATCATGTTTTCAACAGCAATTTGATGCACGTATTGATGATTTGAATTTTTTCACATCAATGAACCAAACATTGACACAGCATTATTTAAAATATGAACATGGCAAAATTGCAAAACAACCTGTGCATTTAAAAGTTCATCAATTAGATAAAGACAAATTAAAAATTGAAGGTTTGGCTTATCGTAACCCCAATAATCGAATCGAAACTCAGACTATTTCACTTTTGTCATACAGCACACCAAGTGAAAAAAACGAAATTATCGACAATGAAAAAAAATGCCAGTATCAATTTGACTATCAAAAAGCATTGTTGGTTGTGAAAACAAAACAAAAAGGTTGTGAACGTTTTACAGGTATTTACCGTCCATACGATTAAGCTTTTATAGAAAAATAAAGCCGATGTTTTCACATCGGCTTTTTAGTTTTAGCGAGGGAATTTTTGAGCAATCTCTTGGCTAATGATTACTGCTGTTGCAGCAGATAATGTCCAACCAAGATGACCGTGACCTGTATTATAGAAAACTCTCGATTGTTTACCTTGCTTAACAACTGGCAGCATATTCGGCATCATTGGGCGCAAACCTGCCCAAGGAACTGAATGCTCTGTTGAAATATCAAAATTTTGATTTACCCAATTAATCAAAGGCTGGATTCGGTCTGCGCGTATATCACGGTTATAACCATTGAATTCTGCCGTTCCTGCAACACGGAAACGATCAGCACCAAGACGAGACGTTACGATCTTTGCACTTTCATCCAATAAACTCACCCAAGGTGCATTTTGTACACTGCGTTCATCTTTCAACTGGACTGTAATTGAATAGCCTTTTACAGGGTAAACATTGACACTATCACCAAGTAAGTCAGCAAGATGATAACTGCCTACGCCACCACAAACCAAAATAACATCTGCCTCAATTTGAGTCAGTTGATTAGTATCTGGATCAACATTTTCCGAACTGTTTTTACAATCAACAACCACTTTATCTTGTAGAAACTTCACATCAACAACATCTAAACCAAAACGATATTTGACACCATATTGTTCCGTTTTTTCAGCAAGTCCAACAGAATATTTATGAATATCGCCCGTAGCATCACCTGCCGTATAGTAACCACCGTAATAATTACCCGTTAGATTAGGCTCTATCGCTTTCATTTCTTCAGGCGTAATCGCATTTCGCTCTAGTTTCCCTTCAACTAAAACATCATTTACTCTTTTAGCGATTTCAAAATCTTCTTTGGTATGGTACATGTGCAAAATGCCACGTTTTTCCAAATCAAAGGAAATATTTTCTTTCTCAGCAATTTCAAAAAGACGTTGTCTAGCTAACAGGGCTAAACGGACTGTTTCGATTGTATTAGCTTTATAATCTTTAATATGAGTCAGGAACTCAACCAACCAACGGTATTTGTGCACACTAAATGATGGGTTGAGCAATAATGGTGCATCTTTTTTACTCATCCACTTAATACCTTTCAGTACCGTAGATTTCTGGTTCCAAACTTCAGCATTACATGCTGATAATTGACCACCATTTGCAAAAGAAGTTTCCATTGCAGGGAACAAATGGCGATCAATAACGGTCACCTCATATCCCAATTTAATTAATTCATAAGCAGACGTTACACCTGTAATCCCCGCACCAACTATCACAACATGAGGCATAGCAAACTCCTAGAAATGCATAACATTTCTTAATGCATAGCCCCATCTGTCATGGTACCTGAGAGTTTCGGCAAATGATTACCAATTAATCATCGAGCCATCCCCTTCGGTGAGTGTTACACGTAGAAGACCTTAGTTTATGAATAAATTCCTACGTATAGCGCACTACTCTCCAGATTGTATTTCTATTATTACAGTCCTTCTGCCTGAGAGTTTCCGGGGTCGTTGCTCCTTCGGCGAGTTCTTTGCAGAACCTCTCTCCCGCAATAATATTTATATCCATATAAGCAATATATATGCCGTCTCAACATTCCAACATTAAAATCTTGTAATTGTTTGTAGGTCAAGACTTGCTCTATATTATCAGTGAAATAATAAAAAAGCAGGTTAAATAACCTGCTTTTTCAAATTAAAATTTACATTGTAAAATTTGATCTGATAGTTGACCTTTCCAAAGATCACGTAAGGTTGGTAAATAGAATTTTTCACCAATCATAACCAGTTCCGCATCAATAAGCGCATGAATCTCATGCATCAAGATATAATCCAAAGCAATCAATGATAATTGCTGATGTTTTTGAGAAATTTGCTTACGTTTGATTTGTGCTTTTTTAACCAAGTCATTCGCAAAGTTCTTATCTTTATAAGCTGTGATTGCGCTCAAACGAAGCTCGATAATCCCCCAACCTTCTAATAGTTTTTTAAATGTTTCAAAGTCTTTAGACGTTGCTTCCCACGTCACATTCTCCAAGTTATTGTCCTCTGGTAAAACAGGTAACAATAAATCCGCAGTACTTGGGAAAATTTTCTTTAAATTCAACAGAAACTTAACAGGATTTTCGTTTGGAAGATCAGCAAACTGGATGTTAGTTTTAGTATCTGTTAAATAGATATTCAGCATAATGAAGCAACAATCAGATAAATCAAAAGCATATTGTACGCAGTTCACTTTATAAAAACTACTCATAAAAAAATCCCTCTATAAAAGAAGGATTCTTTGTGCGGTGCTAAGGCTTACTTGCTATTTGGAGATACCATATTTTCAGGTTTGACCACCTCATCAAATTGCTCTGCTGTCACTAGTCCAAGTTCAACAGCAACTTGTTTTAATGTCTTATTTTCCTTATAAGCTGTTTTAGCAACTTTGGCCGATTTTTCATAACCAATTACTGGGTTTAGTGCAGTCACCAACATCAATGAGTTATGTAAGAAGTAATCAATTTTCTCTCTGTTCGGCTCAATACCCACCGCACAGTGATCATTAAAGCTATTGCACGCGTCACCAAGCAACTGAATGGATTGTAATAAGTTATATGCAATGACAGGCATGAAAACATTAAGTTCAAAATTACCTGATGCACCTGCAACGTTAATCGTTGTGTCATTACCTAAGACTTGCGCAACAACCATTGTCATTGCTTCGCTCTGAGTAGGATTGACCTTACCGGGCATAATACTCGATCCTGGTTCATTCTCAGGAATACGAATTTCTCCAAAGCCACAACGAGGGCCACTCGCCAACCAACGAATATCGTTGGCAATTTTATTTAAACTCGCAGCCAATGTTTTCAACGCACCTGAAGCAAAAACAGCGGCATCACGCCCCGCTAATGCCTCAAATTTATTGGGAGCGGTGACAAATGGTAAACCCGTAAGCACTGCCAGTTGCTCTGCTGCTTTCACTGCATAATCAGGATGCGCATTCAAGCCCGTACCTACAGCTGTACCACCCAAAGGCAACTCATATAAACCAGCCAATGCTTGATTTAAACGCTTCAATCCATGCTCTAGCTGAGATACGTAGCCGCTAAACTCTTGACCTAGAGTCAAGGGCGTCGCATCTTGCAAATGTGTGCGACCAATTTTAACAATCTCATCAAACTCTTCAGATTTTCGCTGTAAAGTTTCTTTCAGTTTCTCAACAGCAGGAATGAGTAACTCGTTGATTTGCAAGCTAGCAGCAACGTGGATTGCCGTTGGGAAGGAATCATTGGTTGATTGCGCCCGATTGACATGATCATTTGGATGTACTGGTTTTTGAGCACCGAGCGCTTGACCTAGTTTTTGATTCGCAATATTCGCAATCACTTCATTGCAATTCATATTGCTCTGCGTACCAGAACCTGTTTGCCACACGACCAATGGAAATTGTGAATCCCATTGTCCAGCAATCACTTCCTCAGCAGCACCCACAATATATTGACTCAAATCATCTGGAAGCTGCTTCAACTCAGCATTTGTGATTGCAGCAGCTTTTTTTACCAAGCCCATGGCACGAATCATTGCGCGCGGTAAACGCTCTTGCCCTATTTTAAAGTTTTGTAAGCTGCGCTGAGTTTGAGCGCCCCACAAAGCTTCATTAGGGACTTCAACTTCACCCATTGTGTCATGTTCAATACGCATTTGCATAAACAACCTCTGCTCTATTTGGTTGAAAATATTTTGGGCTGAAGCAAATAGATGCTTTGGCTAATCAATATCCATTAAAAATTTATTGGAATATTTAATGGATAGTTATTATCCTAATTAAACCACGCATTAATGTAAATAAGAATCATTATCTTAATTACCTTTTAATGTATTCAGATAAAAACGCCACTCATCTTCAATCATCTGACTTAAAGGCCTTTTTGGCGACCAATTTAAAATGCGTTCGGCTTTTTCAATTTTTGCACCTAGTTGAGCTAGTTCCTGATGTTGATAAACTGCAGGTTGCACGCGTACCTCTGTTTGAGTCACTTTAGCAACCTCGTCCAAAAGTGCTTGTATCGAAGTCATTTGATCATGTGCAATATTAAAATTTTCCAAACAGCCTTGCTGATTCGTAAACCAGTTCAATGTTGCTAATACAGCATCACAAACATCGAGGACGTGTAAAAAACTCCGCTCAACAGTACCATCATCCGTCTCTGCTTGATTTTGTAATTCAATACAATCACGTTGCATTGCTGCAACTTGTAAAGCCAGAGGCACAATATTTTTAGGAAGTTGAGTAACATATTCACCCAATACACCGTGCTCAAATGCGCCGACGATATTGGACAAACGGAGATTCACAATCTTCCATTCATGATCAACTCTATAGGTATCCGTGATAATATTTTCTACCATTTGTTGCGTACGAACATATGGATTTGGATAGTTATAATTAAATTCAGTTTCTTCAGTCAGTTCAGCATCAGATTTTCCATAAACAGCTAAACTAGAGAGATTAACGAGTTGCCTAACCCCCATTCGCTGCATTGCGCGAAGTAAACTCATAATACTGCTGACATTGTCATTGTAGTACTCAAGAGGTTTTAAGTTAGATTCTTCCAGTGATTTAAAACTCGCTGTGTGAATCACGGTATCAATTGAATATTGTTCAAAAACTTTATTTAAAGCAGGCGTATTTCTTACATCAAGCTTCGCAAATGGAATATACATTCCAGAAATATATTCTAGACGCTCCAAAGTCTGCAAAGTCGAATTGGCTAAGTTATCAACAATGACGATCTCTTGACCGCGGGCCAATAGACTCAAAGCAATATGTGAACCGATAAAGCCTAAACCACCTGTCACCAAAATCATTGTATACTTACCTTCTTTTTAATATATCCATCATCGTTTTGTCTTCGCGACCATAGTGAATGTTCAATGAGTACACTACTATTAATTACCTCAGCACCTACTTCGATTATGGCTTGGCATGCATTTGGTTTAGCACAAGCCCTGCAAAATAAGCATGAGGAATTTCGTGTCTTCTTTTACCAAGACGGTGTTCATGTTGCGAATGATTTACAGTGGTATCCTGATGATCAACGCAACTTAAAACAAGAATGGCAAAAGCTCGGCATTCGACTCCCTGTCTGTGTCAGTGCTGCCCTTGCACGGGGTATCACTGATGCCAGCAATGCACAACGTCATTCACTTCAACACCACAACCTAGCTCAAAGTTTTGAGTTGGTTGGACTTGGAGAGCTTGCTAATGCTGTGCAAAGCTGTTCTCGTTTAATTCAATTTTAATTCAAGTTTTTTAATAGAGTGTTGCTTTAAAAAGGTAAATTGTGTGAAATCTGTACTCGTCATCCTAACGCAGCCCAATTTAACTAGTTTGCAGATCAATGAAAGTTTGTCTGCAACTATGGTTTTAGCAACCTTTGGTATTTCTGTCAAAGTATTATTGAAAGATGCTGCACTCAGTTTATTGGACAATAAATTAGAGTTCGATCAATTGAAATTCGCGTTTAAAATCGCTGCCAATATGGTCGAAAGTTTTGAATTTTACGACCTAACGCCAATATTAGTTGAAACTAAAAATCAGGCACTACCAATTGTAAAAAATACTGATCAGGAAATTGAATTTATCAACATTCAACCTGAGTTTATTCAATCATTTGACCATGTTTTATATTGGTAAGGTCATTTATGCAAAAGCACACTCTTTTTCTTGTTCAAGCACCCTATGCTAATTTAAATAAAATTTGGACTGAGTTGCCTCTGATGGCTCAAGCCAATGATTCTATTGTTGTAATGGGTGAAGCATTACTTCACATTCCTGAGAATATCTTGGCTACTTTTTCTCATATCTACTGTTTAAGTAACGAACAAAGCCTACTCAATGACTCAGTAAAAGATCGAATGAGCATCATCGAATATTCGCAATTTGCAGATTTAGTTTTACAATTCGAGCGTTCTATTTCTTTGAAATAGAGAAATATGAAGTTAATTTAAAATTTACTTAGGCTATTTTATGCAATTAGAATTGGATCAAGATGGTCATTTGGTGGATTACACCATTTGGAATCAAGAAGTTGCACAAGAACTCGCTAAATCTTTGGATTTGGAATTAACAGAATGGCACATTGAGGTGCTTAATGCTGTTCGTCAATTCTATCAGCAGTATGGTCATTCGCCAGCAACTCGTCCGTTGATCAAGTTTTTAATGAAAACTGTGAGTCCTGAAATCAACAATACTGAGCTGCAACAAAGATTCAATACAGGTTTAGTCGCTCGTCATTTAAGTCGACTTGCTGGTGTACCTAAACCCGCAAATTGCTTATAAATATCATTTTCAAGCAAATTTCTTTGCACAAGCAACACAAACAATTACTGCAATGGTTACCATAAACATTGCAACACTCACTTGCTCGTGCAAGAGGACAGCTGCTATTGCAAGCCCAAAAATCGGTTGAAGCAACTGCAATTGACCAACCGTTGCAATGCCGCCTTGTGCCAAGCCTTTGTACCAAAAAAAGAAACCAATCAACATACTAAAAATCGAAACATAAGCTAACCCCAATTTTGCCTGTACAGGAATCAACTGAAAATTTGTAGGTAAATACAAATATGAGAGTAATAACATGATCGGAAGTGTTATTAACAAAGCCCAACAAATCACTTGCCAACCACCTAAATGCTTTGACAGTTTCCCTCCTTCTGCATAACCAAAACCACAAAGTAAAATTGCCACCAACATGAAAAAATCACCATAGTTAAATGACCAACTTTGCGTTTGAAACAACATAAAAGCAAAAACAAGAGAAGCACCAAAAATAGCAAATAACCAAAAGATTAAACTTGGTCTTTCTCCACTACGAATGACACCAAAGATAGCCGTAGCCAATGGCAACAAACCAATAAAAACGATGGTGTGCGCCGCACTCACATACTGTAAAGCAAGTGCGGTAAAGAGTGGAAATCCGACAACAACACCTATCGAAACATATAAGAGAGAAAGCCAGTCTTGTCTTTCGGGTAATTTTTGTCGAGACAGTATGAGGAGAAATAATGCTAAAACACCAGCTATAGCCGCCCTCGCAGCAGTTAAAAAAGTTGGACTCATATCCATCACGGCAACTCGAGTAGCTGGTAGCGACCCTGCAAATATCACTACGCCAACAAGCCCATTCAACCAACCATCACGTATCGCTTTCATATATATTCTCCAAACCTATATGGAGAATTTAAACTGTGATAAGGTAATTGCACCATACACAATACAGTACAATATTAAATAACTGTATTGGTATATAAACCAATACAGTTGAGATCATTGATGAAAAATACAAAAATAGATTTTGTGGTATCGCATATCAACGAACAAATTAAGACGCGGTCATTAACCACAGGCTCACGGCTTCCTTCCGTGCGTGCTTTAGCCAAAACTCTCAATCTATCTATATCAACAATCGTCGAAGCATATGAAAGACTCGCTGCCAAAGGCATGATTGAATCCAAAACAGGTTCTGGTTTTTTTGTCTCGGCACCTTTAGCTCCTTTATCTATCTCAGAAATCCATCCTAAAATAATCGACAGAACGATTGATCCACTTTGGATTTCTAGACAATCTTTAGAAGCGCAACACAATGTTTTAAAGCCGGGCTGTGGTTGGCTACCAGACGACTGGATGCCACACGAAAATATACGCAAAGCCATCAGAACGGTTTCGAAAACCCATGCCAATATCCTGACAGATTACTCAACACCGCTTGGTTTAAAGTCACTTCGAGAATTAATTTCTCGCAGAATCTTGAACAAAGGCATTGAAGCATTGCCTGAACAAATCTTACTGACGGATTCAGGGACACAAGCAATTGATTTAATTTGTCGTTATTTTCTTAAACCAAATGATGTGGTTTTAGTCGATGATCCTTGTTATTTCAATTTCCATGCTTTACTCAAAGTTCATCAAATTCAGATCATTGGTATCCCATATACTCAAACTGGGCCTGATTTAGATGCATTTGCAGAAGCAATCCAGACCCATAATCCTCGGCTCTACATCACCAACTCAGGTATACACAACCCAACAGGTGCTGTATTAACACCAACAACTGCATATCAAGTTTTAAAATTGGTTGAGAACTCCAATCTCATTGTGATTGAAGATGATATTTTCGCTGATCTTGAATTAAATCCAGCCCCTCGTCTTGCTACATTAGATGGTCTATCTCGTGTAATACAGATCGGTAGTTTTTCAAAAACATTATCTGGTTCTGTACGGACTGGCTATATCGCGAGTAAGTCAGAATGGATTAATGATTTGACTGATATTAAAATTGCGACAAGTTTTGGAGGTAATCATCTATCCGCTGAAATTCTGTATATTGCACTTACAGATGGAAGTTATCGTAAATATTTAGAGGAATTAAAAATACGGCTTGCAAAAGCGATGGATTTTACCATTAAAAATTTAGAAAAATTAGGGATTCAGCCTTGGCTTAAACCACAAGCAGGTATTTTTTTATGGTGTGAATTGGATAAACATTTAGACAGTTCTCATATCGCACAAAAATGTCTTGAACAAGGTGTTATTTTAGCCCCTGGAAATGCATTTAGTCAGAGTCAACAATATCAAAACTTTATCCGCTTCAATGTTGCACAATGCCAAAATCCAAAAATTTTTGAAGTCCTATCTCATGCTATAAAACATGAAATAGAACAATATCCATTATAAATTAAGCTGTTTTTTGCTTTTGTTCAACAAAGGCAAAATATCCCGGTCCAGCGGCTACGCGCACATCTTGAACATGAATCGGATCATTACATTCGGAGCAAACTACTTTAGGATTAATTTTTTTTCCACAGCTTTTATGAGTAAATTCAAGCGGCTTCCCCATTCCTAGATCCATCCATTTATCCGCCCACTGCACCATCGCAAGGATAATTGGATATAAATCCAAACCTTTTTCAGTAAGTTGGTATTCAAAACGTTCTTGGCGCTGTACATAAGGAACTTTGACTAAAATTTCATGTTCGACTAAACGCTTCAAACGCTCAGAGAGAACATGCCGCGTCAATCCTAAGCTACGTTGAAAATCATCAAAACGGCGTACACCCATAAAAGCATTCCGCAGAATTAACATTGTCCAACGATCACCCAAAACTGAAAGTGTTCTCGCGACAGAACACGGCTGATCACCAATTTCTTCCCATTTCATTATTATCACCTGATTATTTTTAAAGTTTTAAAAAGACATCTTCCATGTCTTGAACCGTAATGTTTAGAATCTAAACAATATAAAATATACACTAAACCACCTTTGCTATCAGATGCAATATTGGTACTTGGCTAAAAATACCAAAAATGTATCGATTCGATAACTTGATGGAAATCAATCAGCTGATAATAAACAATCCAGATAATTCGCGACCTGCCTCTAGCATTTCATTTGCTGGAATTCGCACTAAACAGTTTGCCTGCATCAAATTACTTAACATATGAGATTGCTGCTTCGTTAAACTTTTCAACTTTAACTGGCCGTGTTCAAAATAAGCATGCATTCTTAAAAATCGTTCACGCGCATCCGACTTAAGATCATGGGTTAAAATCCCATTAAACCATTGGATGTCTTGTCGTTGATTTTGCAACGCATCAAGTAAAACTTTGCCATAAACCTGCATTGAAACGTAAACCGCAGCAGGATTCCCCGGTAAACCTAATAAATAGCAGTGGTGTAGATTGTGCTTATATTCAGCAAAAAATAGTGGTTTCCCCGGCTTCTGCTTAACTTTCCAAAAAATTTGCTCGAACCCTGTTTCAAACGCACATGGCCGAACAAAGTCGTAATCACCGACAGAGACACCACCTGTGGTAATAATCACATCGAATTGCTGTTTTAAACGTTCAAAACACTGAGTCACCAATGAGGCTTCATCAGCAATATGTAAGATTTCAACCTCTAGTCCATAGTCTTTAAACCATGCTTTTAAAAGTGGACCATTGGCATCAAAGACTTTACCTGCTTTGAGATCATCTGGTGTTTCAGCGACTTCATCACCCGTGATCACCACAGCCACTTTAGGGATTTTAAATACATTGAGTTGTTGAACACCTGCCATGCTTAAAGCAGCTAATCCACCAATATTGATTTTCTGGTCAACTTCAGCAAGTGTTTGTCCAAGCTGAACTTCTTCACCAGTAAAACGAATATCTGCTTGTGGCTTGATGTGTTCAACTAAACGAATTTTTTGATCCGACTCAATCGCAACAATCTCTTGTCGTGCAACATGCGTCGTCCCCTCTGGCACTTTACCACCCGTAAAAATACGAATCGCCTGCCCATCTAAAAGTCGATGTTCAGCATCACTCCCTGCTTTAATTTCGCCAATCACATGAAATACACTGTCTTGAAGCTGCTCAGCAGTCGTATGTAATGCATAACCATCTACAGCACTTTGTGAAAAACTTGGCAAATCAACAGGTGAGAAAACATCTTGAGCTAAGTAGCGATTGAGACATTCTCCTAAAGGTAATGTCTCTGTCATTAATGTTTGAGGTGTTGACCGCATTAAGGTAAGTGCTTCATCAATACTTATGAGACCTTTCTCAGCACCACATCCCGACATTATTCATATCCTCCTGGATGCGGTAGATCACGACAAACATCAAAGATATGTACCAAGGCAGGCAAAATCGCAGCCATTGATTCACTTGCACCACCACGACTTCCCGGCAAGGTCACAACTAATGAACGATCAATAAATCCTGCAACTCCACGCGACATGGCAGCATAAGGGGTACGTTTTTGTCCAAATGCACGCGCTGCTTCCATCAAACCATCCAATTTACGTTCGAGTAATGGTTCTAATGTGTCCACAGTAATATCGCGCTTACCGATCCCTGTGCCACCAACAGTCATAACGCAAGCATAGGATTTTGTTAACTGTAAAACTAAATCTTTTAATTGGTCAGATTCATCAGGCAAAATTTGATAATGAATCGGATCAAAACCCGCCTCAGTCAAGGTTTCAACCACAGATTTTCCAGCGGTATCTGGTTTACGCCCCGCTGCGACCGTATCAGATAACACAATGACTGCCGCAGAAACAGGCTGACGTAGCATTCGTTTAAAATGTGATTTTCCGCCTTTTTTCTTGAGTAGTTTACATTGATCTAAACACAACTCATCAGGTTCACAATGTGGTTTTAGCATATCGTAAATGGTTAAACCAGCAAGACTCGCCGCTGTCAGTGCTTCCATCTCAACGCCAGTCGGCCCAATCGTTTCAACAGTGGCTAAAATCAGCACATGATCATCTTGCAACGTATAATCAATATCCGCACGATAAATCGGTAATGGATGACAAAGCGGTATCAGCTCATCTGTTCTCTTTGCCGCCAAAATACCTGCAATACGTGCTGTTTTAAGAGCATCACCTTTTTCGGTATTTCCATCGCGAAGTAACTGAATACAATGTGATGGTGCATATAAAATTGCTTGTGCTTCTGCAACACGATAACTTTCGGGTTTCATCCCTACATTTTTCATTTTTACTTCCTAAGACTTAATCGTGTGTATGTGCACAATGTTCATGGTGATGATGTGCATGTTTTGCACTTTTTTCTTCTTTAGCTAACGAAGAACTTGTTTGCTCGGTTGCATCTTTCCGAATACAGCAGCCTTCAACATATTGGCTCGTTCCATCCATGAAAAATTCTTCTTTCCAAATCGGAACTTCATGCTTGACACGTTCAACGGCCTCTTCACAGGCTTGAAACGCTTCACGGCGATGTGCGGCATATGCAATTGCAATAATCGCTGTTTCACTTACATCCAAATAACCAATACGATGAATCACGCGAACATAAGAGACTTCTGAATATTTAGCTTTTACGTCTTGTTCGATTTCACGAATCATTTTTTCAGCAACAGGCGTATAAGAGGTATATTTCAATGCCTTAACGGCTTTACCTTCATGGTGATTGCGTACTGTGCCAATAAAAACATCGACACCACCACATTCAGGAAAATCTTGAATCGGATCAAAACTATCCAAGCTTAAAGCCTGATCTTGAACTCTGGCGAACTCACGCATTTTTCATCCTCCAGCTACGGGTGATAATAAAACAAGGGTACATGATGTCGGCAAGGAAACTTGTCTTGTCACAATATCTTCGCCAATTGCACATGCACATTTTTCCATGGCAAGTGCTGCATCAGGATATAATCCAACGATATGTGTTAAAACATCTTGAACCTGTTGATCTGCTGCAAACTCAAATGCAAGTGCCTTTGGTAACAAGCGCTCAATCGCGCCAAAAGCTTCAATTTTGATTTCAATGGTTTGCATATTTTCCTTAGACCACCTTTTTTAACTAACCACCCAGCATGTGCATACTGATTTTACGTACATGTTGATTCTGTATTGCATGATAACCTTTTGCCTTATGCCAAATATAAGGCTTAATCTGCTGATCAAGTTGTTGAAACATTTTTTCTTTGATCGCTCGTTGTAGATAAGGTTTGATATTTAAACCTTGTTGAGCAAATAGACAGTTATATAATTCACCTTGAGCCGTTAATCGAATCCGATCGCAGTCGCCACAAAATGAATGGGTAATCGTTGAGATAATACCTATCGTATATTGATCATCTAAACGGTATTGACGCGCTGGCTCATGCTGTTGTTGCAAAACATGAATGTCATAATGAGGTTGTAACTGCGCCAAAATATCTGCTTCACTCACCACAGCTTGATCAGTCCAATGCTGATCACCATCTAAAGGCATAAATTCAATAAAACGCAGTGGAATGTTCTGTTGTTTCGCCCAATTCACCATTGGCAAAATCTGATCTTCATTTTGTCCTTTGATCAGCACACAATTAATTTTAAATGGCAGCCCCACACGTTGCGCGGCTTGGATACCACTCAACACAGGTGCTAAATCTTTTTTCGTAAGTTGTTTAAATTGATCAGCATCCAGACTATCCAAACTAATGTTTAAATCATCCAAACCTGCTTGTTTCAATTGTTCTGCATATTTAGCCAGATAATGACCATTGGTCGTGATCGAGATTCGCTTTAAGCCAATTGCTCTTAGGCTTTGTAAATCACGAATAAAATGAACCACACCTTTACGCATCAAAGGTTCACCACCTGTAATACGGATATTTTCAATGCCTTGCTTAACCATATATTGGCAAAAGACCAACAAAGCCTCAAAACTCAATAAATCTTGTTTTTTCATCCATTCTGGATGCTCAGGCATACAATAAACGCATTTGAAATTGCATCGATCAGTTACAGAAATCCGTAACTTACGCTTAATACGACCATACTGATCTTGCAAGATCGGTAACATCGTTTCAGGGCTCTCATGCTTCATCATATGCACTCATTTTGGGAACACTTTTCTTCGTCTAAGCACAAGTAGCGTGCATTCTTGTTCTTTGCCCAAACGTAGAAGTTTTAATATAGCAATAATTATTCCAGTATTAAAAGCCAGTTAAGTGCTCAGTAGTTTATTCGTTCAAATAGACAACTCTTTCAATCTACTCATGAAAATACACAATGTCTTGCGTATTTTTGTTGTATTGACATCGCACCACTTTAGACCACAGAAATGAAATTTAGGAATAATGTGGTGCAAAATAGTCAACTCACTTAAGCATCTACCCGTTCTAATCGAACAGGTACATATTTATGATATGGCGTCTTCGACAATGGATCACAATGTTCTGTGGAGGTTAACCGATTCAGTTGTGGCCCAATTGGTTCACCATCACGGTAACGAATTCCATAACCATGAGGCAATGACACCACACCTTGACGCATTCCTTCATCTAACTCAACAACGACTTGAATGTTTCCATGTTCAGATACGCATTGCAATGTGTGACCTGTTTCCACACCAAAATCAGCAGCATCATGAGGATTCATTCTCAAACGTCCTTCCGCATCCACTTTGCGCCAAGCAGGGTCACGATAAATTTGATTGGCATTATAACTACGGCGTTCGCCTGCCAATAAAATAAATGGGAAACTATCACTCAATTTTGCAGCTTGCTGTTTTAACTGAGCCAGCTCAATCAACATCTCAGGAATAGCCAAACGGATTTTTTTATCTTTATAGGCAATCAAACTCCAAACGTCATCGTATTCATGTTGAGATAACACAATCCCTGAACGTTGTTTTAAAATTGCTTGAAATAGTTTCACACCTAGATTCAAACGATTACCTAGATATCCTGCTTGTTTCACCGCCTTATAGTGCTGAGCAGCGTATTGCATACATAAAGGTAATAACAAAGCAGTTGATGCAGCATCGTCAGGCAATGTTTTACCTAAGGTTCGATAAACAATTGAAGCGGCAAAAGGAATCTGTTTCTTATTTTTTGCAAAGCTTGCCGCCAATACAGTGAAATAAGCAAGAAAAGCTGTTTTGTCCGAATCTTTTTCAGCAATTTTGCTTAAAATTGGAAATTGTTTAGGAATGACCTTCATTGCTTCCAGTAAGCGTGTATAAATCTCTGCTTCAGGTAAGGTATTCCCTTGTGGTTTGAATAAGGGATGACGTAAATGGAAACCATTTTTAGGAAATTCTAAGTTAAATCCCGTGAACTCCCATTTCTCAAACTGGCTATGCGCAGGCAAAATATAATGCGCTAAACGTGCTGTTTCAGTCATTGCGACATCCACAACCACCAACAAATCTAAAGACTGAAACGCCTGCTCATATGCTGCCGTATCCGCATAAGTGAGTAATGGGTTGCAACTATCGACAAACACCGCACGAACACGCTGATCACCCGCTTTTAAAATTTCATCTGGCAAAATGTTCGGTGGAAAAAATCCAGAGATTGGGAACATTTTATGATAAACCGTACGGCGATATTTAGGATTTCGCTCATCGGTATTGGTGAGAATTGGGACAAACATGGTATGTAAATTATTAGTGCCTTGTTTGCCAAAATTCCCAGTCAATAAATACAAAAGCTTTTCTAAATAGCCATTTAAAGTCGTATTTAAGGTGTGTTGAATCCCTAAATCAATCCGCACACAGCCACTTTTGGCTTTGGCAAAATCACGCACGATTTGATAAATCAGTTCCACGGAAACATCTGCTTTTTGAATATATTGTTCGACTGGAACTGCAAGAAAAGCTTTCTTTACTTCTTCAAAGCCATGCGTATGTTGTTGAATAAATGCTTGATCATATAACTCTTCACGCAACATGATCGCAATCATGGCAGACATTAAATAAGAATCTGTTCCAGGCTTTAATTGAACGTGAATATCTGCCTGTTTTGCAGTTTCGGTGACACGCGGATCAAACACCACCATGGTACGATTTGGATCTTTCTTAATATGTTTTAGCGTATCTCGTGCATTAGGAATGCCATGTGCTTGAAACGGATTCGTCCCAATAAAGAGCACATAATCTGCATACTCGACATCTTCAGTGGTATGACATGCCTGACTACCAAACAAACGACCATTGACCCAAAAATCACCTGTTTTCTCTTGCGCCAAAGAGTTATACGCATAAAAACTTTTCATGGCATATAGCAATTGACGACCATAAGCAGCACCCAAATGATTGCCCTGACCACCGCCACCCACCGATGTAAATGCAGTTCCACCATAGGTATTTCGTATATGGACAAGCTGATCAGCAATTTCTTGAATCGCTTGTTCCCATGTAACCTCTGTGAATGAACCATCTGCCTGTCGTTTTAATGGTGAGGTTAAGCGATCAGCATGTTGTTGATAATGCTGTAATCTCGCGGCTTTCTGACAAATATAACCTTGGGAAAAATGATGTTGCTCATCCCCCTTAATTTTTTTGAATTGATTATTTTCAATTTCGACACTTAAACCACAATTACGTGAGCATAGAATACATGCCGTCACATCTTGTCTTACAGCTGAGTTTGTCATTTTTATTTCCCCAATTTTTTATTGAAATTGTCCCATTAAACAAATCTGACCTTCAGAACCAACAACTCGAACAAAGTATTGATCTTGCTCCGTACTGATCTCAACTCTATTATGCCTAGACGGCAATTTCACAGGTTTTAAAAATCGGATATCGATTTGTTTTGTAGACTCAGGCAGAAACTCAAAACTACGAGCAAACACGCCAAAACCATGCAAAACTTTCTGATCAAAACTCGATAGTTTTGCAAGTGATCCAACCCAGTGTATTGGATTGAAATCACCCGTTAATAGCGCAAATTTAAAGCCATCATCAGCTGTTGCTGACCATTGCCCTAAAGTTTGCCAATTTTTTTGATCTACCTTTTCAGTACGTTTCATCTTTTTGAAATTTGGCAAAATAAATGCCATATGCAATACGGCTTCAATCAACTCTGGTTCGATGACTGTCCCTGTTTTGATCTGCACCGAAACTCTAGCGAGACCATTGCGTTCGTCAACCTGGGAAATTTTGGCTTGAACCATGAGCTTTTCATTTCGAGGAAGCTCACCATGTATCGTCAAACTTACCCCTTGATTGATCACTTGGCTCAATGGATAACTGGTTTGCAATAATAATCGTGTCGCAAACGATAATCCCCATTGTGAAACCATATGCGCGGGGATTGAGTTGTTATATTTATTAGGTGCTGCACCACTCCATTGAATATAGTGCTCAATCAATTTAGTACTTGGTGGATCAATAATTTCCGTAATCGGAGCTAAAGCTTGCCAATTCACTGTGGCTACTTTCTTTTTAGCAATACTTCGCAACCCGATCTTGCCCAATCCTACTAACGTTGCTTGATGTTCAAACAGAAATTGCAGAGGTATCTGCTGATAACGTAAGGCGACCATTTGGCGCTCCTGTTGATTTTATTTTTCTAGCATTCTTATTTTGATCAATCTTAATATAGACATGAACAGAAAATAAGAAGCACAATGTTAGACATGTTAGTTCCAAAATAGAACTTATAAATTTAAAGGTCAATAGCTCTTATCAGAAATTCATAAAAACAATTTATCAATCAAAAATGCACTTCATAAAAAATAAGCACTTTTAAAACGTGAAAAATCACTATTCTTGGTTTAATCTCAAGGATATTGAAAAAAGGCTTTGAAAGAAGAAAACTCCTTCAAGCTTACATCACTATTGGTTAAATAAATTTCAAGAGAAAATGAATGGATTCAAAGCAAATTCAAGACCTTATTAATCAGCATCCTATCGTCAAAGATTTGATTGAACTCAAAGAAACTGTTTGGTTTAATCCTGAATTCACAACACTGGCTGAAGGCTTACCATTTGTTGGTCTAGCCAAAAAAGATATTGATGATGCACGAGATCGTTTAGCACGCTTTGCACCCTACTTGATGGCTGTATTCCCAGAAACGAGTACGACAAATGGCATTATCGAATCAGAACTGACTGCCATTCCAAATATGCAAAAATATCTAAAACAGCATTTTAATCAAAACATTCAAGGTACTTTATGGCTAAAAAAAGATAGCCATTTACCCATCTCAGGATCAATCAAAGCACGTGGTGGCATTTATGAAGTGCTTTATCACGCAGAACAGCTTGCACTAAAAGCAAATCTACTCAATCTGAATGATGATTATTCAAAACTGAATAGTGATGAGTTTAGAACATTCTTTAGTCAATACAGCATCGCTGTTGGTTCTACTGGTAATCTTGGGCTGTCCATCGGAATTATGAGTGCAAAATTGGGCTTCGATGTCACCGTTCATATGTCTGCTGATGCACGCCAATGGAAAAAAGACAAACTACGCTCACATGGTGTCACTGTTGTGGAATACCAGCAGGACTATGGCATAGCTGTACAAGAAGGTCGAAAAGCGGCGTTAAAAAATCCAAATTGCTTTTTTATCGATGATGAAAATTCAAAAACATTGTTTTTAGGTTATGCCGTTGCTGGTGAGCGTTTAAAACAACAATTGACTCAACAAGGAGTCATTGTTGATCAAGCACACCCTCTATTTGTTTACTTACCTTGTGGCGTTGGTGGTGGGCCTGGTGGCGTTGCTTTTGGTTTGAAAATGGCTTTTGGTGATGATGTTCATTGTATTTTTGCAGAACCCACTCATTCACCGTGTATGTTGCTTGGCGTAGCAACAGGTCTACATGATGAAATTTCAGTTCAAGATATCGGCATTGACAACATCACAGCTGCCGATGGTTTAGCTGTAGGTCGTGCATCAGGTTTTGTTGGACGAGCAATGCAACGGTTATTGGATGGTTTTTACACCTTAGATGACCAAACCATGTATAACCTGCTCGGGATACTCAATCAATCTGAAAGTTTAAAGCTGGAACCCTCGGCTTTGGCTGGAATGCTAGGCCCAGTTCTGGTTCATTCACATTCAGACTATATCGATTTACATCAGTTTACTGAGCAACAACTTCAGCTTGCAAATCATATTGTTTGGGGTACTGGCGGTGGTATGGTACCAGCAGAGGAAATGCAAAACTACCTCAGCAAAGCTTCTGCATGATCTCAATTAAGGGCTGAATATCTGTTTAAATGCTTTCATTTGACGATATTGTTGCAACTCATCCAAAGAATTAATACTGTGGCAAAACAAGCTTTGTTTTTGGAATGCCACAGTTTGCGCATGCAACAGCTTGAAACAATCACGCAAACTGAGTTTATTCACTGCAATTTGTTGTTCTAAAACAGCAAGACTTTCCCTTTTTAAGAGACAGAATGGATAAAGTGCATCACCATTCACAGAAACGTAAACTGCCGCTGCTTGCGGGTTTTTCTCTAACATCCGATGCAATTTAGTCAAAACTTGATTCGGAATATAAGTGACATCACATGGTATAAACAGCGCGTGATCCGCTTGTACATGTGACCAAGCACTTTTCATTCCCATTAACGGGCCAAAGAAACCATTTTGATCATCAGAAAAACACTGAATATCAGGTTCTATGCTTTTATAAATCGAATTGTCTCTATGACTATTCACCCAAATATGTTGGACTTCTGGTTTGAACCTTTGACAAATTTTGGAGAGCTGAATCTGATCATCAAACTGCTGCAATAGTTTGTTCATCCCATTCATACGACGTGCTTGCCCTCCCGCCAAGATCACCAGATCTGTAGCGGGAAAATCGGTATTCATGCCTCAGCCTCCACTTGACAGGTTTTAATCAAACCACGAATTTCGGGTAAACATGAACCACAATTTCCTCCTGCTTTTAGACATGCAGTCACTTGTTTCTCATGTGTCATATTTTGCGTTTTAATTGCTTCAATAATTTTGTTTTTTCCAACTTTGAAACAACTACACACCAATGGACCATCATTATTAGTTGCGGACATTGGCATACCTGCGAGTAAAGCTTTACGATGTAAAGCACTCAAACGTTCACGTTTAAATAAACTAGCGACCCAATCGCGATCAGGCAACATATCGGATGGTGCAATATAGAGGCTTGCGATCAAAATACCATCTTTCAGAATAACACTGTGACTCATCTGAGCAGAAATATCCTCAATACTCAACCATTCATAGGTTTCATCAATAAAAGGTAAAAAACTTTTCAGGTTTTTCTGCGTTTCATCAAAGTGATGACGATCAGCAATTTCATAACGTAAAGCTTTAGCAATCTTTATCTTAGTCCACCAAGCACAGCTATTCAGTGAAGCTCTAATATGATGCTCAAAACCATCACGAACATAGAGTACACCTTGCCAAGTCGTATGGAACGGTTGAATCGCAACAGGTGTGTGTTTGAATTCAGGTTCACCCGAAATGGCATCGACCACTGGATTGACCACTTTACCAACTCTAGCATCAGAAGCGACTTGCTCAGTCCAATGAATCGGTGCAAAAATTTGACCACGGCGCACACCTTGCGCCAACGTCACCCGTAGCACGCAACTGCCCCATTCTGAACGCACTTCGACGAGCGCTTTGTCACGTATACCAAATTTCAAAGCATCATTTGGATGGATTTCACAAAATGGTTCTGCACGATGTGTGGTTAAGTTTGCTGATAATCCTGTACGGGTCATGGTATGCCACTGATCACGAATACGACCTGTATTGAGAATAAGCGGATAATCTTCCGAAATCGAATGAACAGGATCAATCGCAACTGTTGGAATCAATTTCGCCTTGCTATTTTTATGACTAAAACGACCTTGATCAAAAAGTTGCTCAACAGCAATACTTTGTCCTTTTTCCCATACAGGCCACTGTGTCGGTTGCAATTGGTCGTAGGCTTCAACTGATAATTCAGTTAGACCTTTTAAATTAAAATAGCGAAAATTTTCAACTTGATCACGCTGATCAAGGCTTGCATTTTGAAACGCCGACAAAGCTGCATGTTCATTAAAAATGTCACATGCATGATTAAAGTCAAAGCCTGTAAATCCCAGTTTTTTCGCAACTGCAGAAACTGCCCACCAATCCGCTTTGGCTTGTTTCGGTGAATCTAAAAAGGCACGTTGACGTGAAATACGGCGTTCAGAATTGGTCACTGTGCCATCTTTCTCCCCCCAACCAAGTGCTGGTAACAACACGTCGGCATACGCTGTGGTATCAGTTTCAGCACAGATATCTGAAACAACCACAAACTCGCATTGGTCTAAGGCACGTTTCACTTGATCTGCATCTGGCAAACTCACCACAGGATTGGTTGCCATAATCCAAATGGCTTTAATTTTGCCACTTTCAACTGCCTTGAATAAATCGACCGCTTTCAATCCTGCTTGTGTGGCAATGGTGGGACTTTGCCAAAAATCTTGCACAAGGTTTTGATGCGATGGGTTTTCCAAATCCATATGTGCCGCAAGCATATTGGCTAAGCCACCAACCTCACGTCCACCCATGGCATTCGGTTGGCCTGTCATTGAGAATGGCGCTGCGCCTAACTTACCAATTTTTCCCGTGAGTAAATGGCAATTAATAATGCTGTTTGCTTTATTGACCCCTTGAGAAGATTGATTCACGCCCATCGAAAATAGCGTGACTACTTTTTCTGTTTCAGCAAACTTCTCAAAAAACAGTTGTAATTTTTCAGCTGAAATCCCTGTACGTTTTACAATACTGTCGAAATCTTGTTCGGTTGCGCTTGCGTCTAATAGTGCTTCTAAACCTTCTGTATAGGATTCAACAAAATGATGATCAACATGATCGTTCTGATACAAGTGCTGCAACAAACCATTAAATAAAACAACGTCTTGCCCAGGTAAAATTGGCAAATGTAAATCAGCTTGCTCACAAGTACTGGTAAAACGTGGGTCGACAACCACAATAAATAAATCTGGATTTTTATTTTTAGCCTGCATGATGCGTTGGTACAACACAGGGTGACACCATGCTGTATTAGAGCCAACTAAGACCACCATGTCGGCATATTCAAAATCTTCATAGCTGGCTGGAACGATATCTTCGCCAAAAGCACGCTTATGCGCTGCAACTGCAGAAGACATACATAAGCGTGAATTGGTATCAATATTGGCAGTGCCTAAATATCCTTTAACAAACTTATTTACCACATAATAATCTTCAGTGAGCAACTGCCCAGAGACATAGAAGGCAACGCTATCACGACCATATTGATCAATACATGCCTGAAATTGTGTCGCAATTTTTTCCACCGCAGCATCCCAAGTGGTTGCTTCACGGTGATTTTTACGTCCAAACATTGGACTCAATACACGTGTTTCTAAACCTAAAGTATCAGCTAAACGACTACCTTTAATGCAAAGTCGACCAAAATTAGATGGATGTTCGGCATCACCAGACACTTGAACCGTTGTGCCATGTGCTTTATGTTGCACCTCAACATTGACACCACATCCCACGCCACAATAGGGACAAGTCGTTTTTGTAATGATTTTTTCTACATGATCGGAGCGACTGTGTTCTAAATTTTGAATACTGTTCATGACTGCCCCTCTACCTATTTTCATCTCTGACTGCGTTTCATATTCGATTTCAGCTTAGGGGATGACTCCCCTAAACCAAAGATGACTAACCTGCTTTTTTCATTGCAAAATCTTTACCAAACAACAATTTATTTCTAAAACCTGAAATCGGTGTTTGATCGGCAATCAGATCGGCATACCACATACCATCTTCTGTATCACCAAACAGCACCGCACCGATCACATGATCTTTCTGAATGATAATTCGTTTGTAAATTTGACGTTTTTCATCGTTCAAAATGATGTCTTCATAATCTTCTTTCGGCTCAAAATTTCCTGCCGAGAACACATCCACACCACTGACTTTTAACTGTGTCGGTACGGTTGGAGACTTGAACGTCAAGCTGCCATGCTCTGCAAGATGTGTTGCGCAGATAAATGCTTGTCCCCACAACGGTTCAACCAAACCAAAAGTTTGATTACGGTGTTCAATACACTCACCTACCGCGTAGATACTTGGGTCAAAAGTTTGCATGGTGTCATTAACTAAAATACCACGGTTACAGCGTAAGCCTGCACTTTGTGCTAATGCGATATTTGGACGAATACCCACCGCAAACACCACTAAATCAGCGTCTAGTACTGTACCGTCTTTCAAACGAACTTGGCTGACATGACCATCTTTACCGATCAAAGCTTCAGTATTCGCTTCAGTCATGATTTTAATGCCTTTTTGCTCAATGCTATGACGTAACATGCCACTCGCACGGCTATCAAGCTGACGTTCCATAATGCGATCCATCAGATGCAATACAGTCACGTTCATACCACGTTGTACCAAACCATACGCTGCTTCGAGACCAAGTAAACCTCCACCAATCACCACTGCATTTTTCTTGCTTTGGCTATACTCGATCATGGTATTGACATCGTAAATATCACGGAAGCTAATCACACCTTTTAAATCCACGCCTTGGACTGGAGGAATAAATGGTGATGAACCTGTTGCAATAATCAAGCGATCATAATCAACACTTTCACCTTTCTCTGTATGTACAATCTTACGGGTACGGTCAATTTTCACCGCAGGATCATCCGCAATAAATTTGATTCCTTTATCGCTATACCATGCATGTGGATGCAACATAATGTCATCAATGGTTTTTTCACCTGAAAGCACTGGTGACAACATGATACGGTTGTAATTACCCCATGGTTCCTCACCAATCACGGTCACTTCATAACGATCAGGTGCCATATCTAACAAGTCTTCAAGACAGCGCATACCTGCTAAACCATTGCCAATCAACACCAATTTTAATTTATCTTGTGATGTTCCATTATTGGTGATGTAAGTCTTTTGTGGTATCGGGTTGACCCACACACGACCATTTTCAATTTTAGTCGGGAACACTAAAAGTTTTTGATCTTTATCTTCCAAACAACGCCCAGTTGCTAGACTGAAATGCTGTTTATAAATTGGTGATGCAATCACGCGCTCGCCCTGTAGATCACCAATAATACCGCGAGCCATGACATTCGCTTGGCTAAATGGATCTTTATTACTCAATGCGTAGATACGGTTTTCATTTCCAACACGGAATAAAGCAACGGATTGCCCTTCAATCAAAGCACCTACACCTGTATTCGGTGTAATATCGCTCAGATGGCATACATCTACCCATTGATCATTTGGAAGCATATTCATATCTTTTAAATTGGTCATTTTGATTCTCCTTATGCTTCAACCATTGGGATACGATCAACTGAACGTTCAGCTTCATTTAGTGGGCGAATTTGATCACGCACTTCTGTAAATTGAATGTATGGATCGGCTTGTTGCTCCGCACTCGCATTGATATAAGTTTGGAAACGTTTACGGATCTCAGGATTTTCAACGGCAGTACGCCATTCATCTTGATAGGTACCGATCACATGCGACATACGGTTTTCAAGTTCTTCAGCAAGTCCTAAAGAATCTTCAACAATCACCGCTTTGAGATAATCTAAGCCACCTTCCATATTGTCACGCCATACACTGGTACGTTGTAAACGATCCGCGGTTTGAATGTAGAACATAAAGAAACGGTCGATATAGCGAATCAAAGTTTCAGTATCCAAGTCAGAAGCCAAAAGCTCTGCATGACGCGGTTTCATACCACCATTACCGCAGACATATAAATTCCAACCTTTTTCAGTTGCAATCACACCAACATCTTTACCTTGTGCTTCAGCACACTCACGAGTACAGCCTGACACCGCCATTTTCAATTTATGAGGTGAACGTAAGCCCTTATAACGATTTTCTAATTCAATCGCTAAACCGACAGAATCATCCACACCATAACGACACCACGTACTACCGACACATGATTTCACCGTACGTAATGATTTACCGTAAGCATGACCAGATTCAAAGCCAGCAGCATTTAACTCTTCCCAAATAAATGGTAACTCGTGTAGTTGCGCACCGAATAAATCGACACGTTGACCACCTGTAATTTTGGTGTATAAGTTATATTTTTTGGCAATTTGACCCACGGCAATCAAGCCATCTGGTGTGACTTCACCACCCGCCATACGCGGAACAACTGAATAAGAACCATCTTTTTGAATGTTCCCCAAGTAGTAGTCGTTACTGTCTTGTAGACCCGCGTGGCTTGGTTCTAATACAAAGTCATTCCAGCATGATGCTAAAATATTGGCAGTCATTGGCTTACAAATATCACAACCTAGACCATGACCATGTTGTTGAATCAAATCATCAAATGTTTTGATTTCATTGACACGTACTAAGTGATAAATCTCTTGACGTGAATATGGGAAATGCTCACACACATGGTTATTAACGGTTACACCTTGACGTTGTAACTCAGATTTTAAAACTTGTGTCACCAACGGCGCACAACCACCACATGCTGTTGCAGCTTTAGTACATTTCTTTAAAGCACCGAGTGAAGTTGAACCATCACAAATCGCTTGGCAAATATCCGCTTTAGATACGTTATTACATGAGCAAATCGTTGCACTGTCTGGAAGTAAATCAACGCCACTACCGCCTGCTTTCGCACCAGAATCAGCAAAGCCTGGCATGATCAAACTTTCAGGCGTTTCAGGCAGTGCCAAACCATTCAACATCATTTGCAAAAGGTCGTTATATTCTTTCGCATCACCAACCAGTACAGCACCTAACAGTTTCGTCTTATCAGCATCAACAACAATTTTCTTATAAACCAATGCATCTTCATCAGCAAAGAAATAGCTTAGTGAGTTTGGTGTCATACCGTGCGCATCACCAACCGAAGCTACATCTACGCCCATTAACTTCAATTTAGTGCTCATATCGGCACCCGCGAAGCTATGTGTTTCTTCGGCAAGGATATGTTTTGCTGCAATACGAGCCATGTCATAACCCGGTGCAACTAAACCATAAATTTTATTATCCCAAAGCGCACATTCACCAATCGCATACACGTTGTCATTTGAAGTTTGGCAATAATCATTGATTTTAATACCACCGCGCTCACCAATTGCTAAGCCGCTAGAACGTGCCAACTCATCACGTGGACGAATACCTGCTGAGAATAAAATCACATCAGTTTCAAGTTCACTGCCATCAGCAAACTTCATCACATGCGTCGCTTCACTACCTGCCTCAATCGATGAAGTTGCTTTTTGAGTATGAACTTTAACACCTAGGTTTTCGATTTTACGACGTAAAACTTTACCGCCTAGATCATCGATTTGAACAGCCATTAAACGCGGTGCAAACTCAACCACATGCGTTTCTAAGTTTAAATCGCGTAATGCTTTTGCTGCTTCTAGACCGAGCAAACCACCACCGATTACCACACCTGTTTTAGCATTCAAACTCGCTTCGCGAATTGCGTCTAGATCTTCAATGGTACGATATACAAAACAGTTTTCGCGATCATTACCATCAATTGGAGGAACGAAAGCATAAGAGCCTGTTGCTAAAACCAACTTATCGTAACTAATCACATCACCCATGCTGGTAGTGATCGTTTGATCTGCTGTATCAATGGCAATTGCTTTTGTATTTAGTCTTAAATCAATACCATGTGCATCCGCGAAATCGAAACGAGCAAGTGACAAATCTTTTGCTGATTTACCAGAGAAGTATTCAGTCAAATGAACGCGATCATATGCAATACGTGGTTCTTCAGCGAGAATTGTGATTTCTAATTCATCATCAGCTTTTTCTAAGATGGCTTCGATGAATTTATGCCCCACCATACCGTGACCAATCATCACTAATTTCATTGTGTTTCTCCTAAAATCTAATCTGGGTTAAGCTGCGCTGTTTTGTTCTGTGCCGCGTTCTAACACTGCTTGTTCGAATAAGCGTTGTTCTTTTTCTTTATGCTCTACCGAAAATCGGATCAGCATGACAGAACTCGCTGCTACCACCACCAAGCCACCTAAAACCATTAAACAAGTTTGAATATCGAGCATTCCTTTCAATAAGAAACCTGCTGCAACTGCTCCCACGTTTCCACCTGCCCCGATAATGCCTGCAACACCACCAAGTGCTTCACGATCAATAAAAGGAACCAATGCATAGGTTGCACCACATGCCATATGGGTAAACAGTGCAAATATAGTCATGCTCAAGATTGCAAGTGCTGCGCTATTCATATGAGAGAACAGCATGAGGAATAAGCCTTCGCCTAAAATGAGAAGGAATAGAACTTTAGTACGTCCATCCAAACCTTTTTTAAGTGCGACTCTATCTGAAAGGATACCGCCGAGCGCTCGAGCAAATAGTGCAAGTAAACCAAAGATACCCGCCGCTAAACCTGCTTCTTTTAAACCAAAACTGAAATGATCTACGTAGTACATCGCAATAATGTTATGAATAAAGATTTCTATGCCGAAGCATGCTGCATAAGAGAAGAAAAGAATCCATACACGGTAGTTACGTGCTGCATGCATCAAGATTGCAAGACCGCCCTTTTTGTCGCTACCCACCACAACACCTTGGGCACGAAGCTCTTTGTAATCACCTTGAGGACAGTCTTGAGTAAATTTCCAGTAAAGTACACCGACAATCAGCATCATCACACCCGGTACAAGCAGTGCAATTCTCCAACCCATCGCTTGCTCAACACCAAACATCACCAAAGCAGAAAGCAATAGCGGCATAATCGCTTGTGTCGCACCACCACCCGCATTACCCCAACCTGCTGATGCGGCATTTGCAGTGCCCACAACATTTGGGGCAAACATGACACTGGTATGATATTGAGTAATTACGAAGCTCGCGCCAATTGCGCCGATCAGTAAACGAAAGAATAAGAACGATTCATAGCTATTCGCTGCTGCAACACCAAAGACAGGAATACTGCCAATTAGTAATAAAGCGGTATACGTTTTACGTGGGCCATATTTGTCACACAGCGGTCCAACAATCAAACGAACAAGAATCGTGATCGTAACTGCTGCAATATTGATATTCGCGATTTGATCTTTGGTTAAATGAAATTCACCTGCAATGACTGGCATCAACGGTGCGCAAGCAAACCAAGCAAAGAAACAAACAAAGAATGCAAGCCAACTGAGGTGAAACGCTCGCATCGCTGGTGCGGAAAAGCTAAAGAGCTTAATTGATGTGGCCTTTTTCGCCGATAAATCTAAAGACATTGCCATCTCCCATACTGAACGTATACTGCTTTGTCGACACATCAAGCTGTGTTAACAAACCGATCAGATCGGACATCGTTGGCCGTCTTACAATTTTAAAAAGTCGTCTTTGACTGAGATTAAATAAGCAAGTGCTATGCCAACTCACAATTAATTTTTAATTAAAATATTAAGGAATTGTTTTTATTATATTTTTTTAAAATATCATCGTCTCTACAAATGCTAAAACATGCTTTAACATCATGCACTATGAATAATGACCTGTTTTATTGCATCCTCATCTATGCTTCAAAAAAACTCTTTTTTTGCACCATAAAGATACACAATCCATCTTTTAAGGATTCCAACATCGATTTTCATTTCATCATCACAAAAGCAGCGATACAATAAAGCGCATAAACAACAAGTCTATAAAGGAATTGCACCGAATAAGAATTTCTTTATGGCACTAATATTGCTTCAAAAACAATGCTTACGGCACATTCATGTGCTCATATCTATAGATTGACCTTTATACTTATGCCGAAACTCAAAATCGCACTCATTGACGATGATCAGGCTCGAGCGGAATACATTAAGACCAGTTTAATTCAACATGACTTTGATGTAGTTGCTTGCTTTACACTCGATCACCTGAATATTTTTAAGTTAGAACATCTTCAAGCAGACGTAATTCTACTTGATATGGATCACCCACATCGTGATGTCATTGAAAGCTGTGTGAGTAACTTTGACTTACCTACTGTCCTCTTCACCAAAAACACAGATAAAGACACCATCAAACAAGCTGTCGATGCGGGGATCACAGCCTATATCGTTGATGGTATCGACCCAAGTCGTTTGCATACCATTTTAGATATTTCTATTGAACAATTTAAAAAGCACAAGAAACTCGAATGTGATCTCAGAGATGCAAAAACTAAACTTGCAGATCGTAAAGATGTCGAAAAAGCCAAAGTTCTACTCATGCAATTGCATGGATTGACTGAAGATACTGCATTCCAGTTACTACGAAAAAATGCAATGAGTCATCGTATGACGATTGGTGAAATGGCACGTCGTCTGCTTGATGCCCAAGAATTGTTAAATAATCAAATAAAGGATGAATAGATGAGCCATTCAGTTGAATTAGGAAACTTAGAAAAAACCGAATTGCAACTTGGTTATATTCCTTTGCTTGATTGTGCCGCGTTATTGTGGGCAAAACATCGAGGCTTTTTCCAAGAAGTTGGGCTAGAGGTCACATTAGTCAAAGAAGCATCGTGGGCAAGTCTCCGTGACCGTCTTGCCTTTGGCTTATTAGATGCTGCACATTGTTTATCCGCAATGTTACCTGCTGCTGCAATCGGTGCAGATCAAATTGGCATCCCTTTACAAACACCTTTAGTTTTAAGTGAAAACCGTGCATTTATTAGCTTAAGTCAAAAACTATGTTTTGAACTCGACATACAAAAGCAAGACTCTGCACAAGTTACTGCAAACAAATTGGTTGGTTATATCAAACAGCAAAATCCAGTGTCTTTAGCGCATGTATTCAAACATTCGATCCATCATTATTGTTTGAGAGAATGGTTAGCACTTGCTGATGCAGAACTTGCCCATACGATCAAAGTGAAAACCTTACCACCTCCGTATATGGTTGAAGCTCTGAGTAATCATTTAATTGATGGCTTTTGTGTAGGAGAACCTTGGAATACTCAAGCTGAGTTACAAGGTCTCAGCCATATCGTTTGTTCAAGTCAACAAGTTGCGCCAAATGTCGCTGATAAAGTACTTGCTGTGACTCAAGAATGGGCTGCTCAGAATCCAAATACACTCATTGCATTAAGCAGCGCCATTTTGAAAGCTCAACGAGAACTTCAAGTCTTAGAGGATTTCAGTCCTGTTTGGGAGCTTTTGACAGAATTTGATGTCATACAATTCAATTGCTCAGCTGATGTACATGTTGAAAAGTTTTATACCATCCAAAATATCATTCGGAATTTTGTGCAAAATACGGCTGAACCTAAAAACAGTGATTTCGAATGGCTTTTTCAACAAATGCAAAAGTGGAACAGTTCAAATGACCGAGCAGAATCCTATGAAATTCAAGCATCTAGTTGTCTTTTGCTAGATACTTACACTGCTGCAATTTCAATGACAAAATAAAAAAAGCTGTCTTTGTAAAAAGACAGCTCAAAAATCAAGAATGATATGCATTCATCATCAACAAGTCCTGAGTAATAATGATTTTAAATGATTAAACTTAACTTTTTCAGACAATTTTATGTCATTAATCGCTACCCGAAATGACACAATTCATGCTTTTTTGCCAATCGCTAAGCACAGCAAATTGAATAAAGAGCAAACAACGACCTGAATCGAAAATGATTAACAATAAAGACTTGTATAAACCATAAAGACTATAAGGATATTTCATGTATTCGAGCGCAAATAACAGAATGACTCGTGCAAAACTAATGCTCACTCGCCAACAAGAACCATCAACTAAAAGCATAAAAAACAGTTATTTATGCTTAAATTATTCGACTAATTACCTATTCCATTGTTTTTACAAAATGAATAATTTAGTCCACCAGTTAGTACATCTAATCATCACTAAAAATAGCAATTCATTTTTTTTGACTTCCGAGTTACACAAATCACCTCTACGAAATAAGGGATTTCAGTTTAAAATATTCAAAAAGCAAAATATCTAAAAATTTGTCATTTTTTAACATTGCCAATTCCTTGCAAAGTTTTCATTATATGCACCATGCTTGGTATGCAAATTTCTTCACTGATTAAAACAAATTATAAAAAAAATGCAGAATTTTGTGCCATAATAAGCAAACTTTGCAGACATCTTGCAAAAAACTTTTGCAGATTTAGAATTGGAGCAGGCTGAATGAGCTCAACCATTTTGGTGATTCACGGACCGAATTTGAACTTGCTAGGAAAGCGCGAACCAGAGGTATATGGTTATCTCACTTTAGATGATATTAACCAACAACTCACTGCTCAAGCTCAAAATGCATCTTTAACCCTAGATACTTTTCAAAGCAATTGGGAAGGTGCGATTGTAGATCGCATTCATCAAGCGCAAAACGATGGGGTAAAATTTATTATTATCAACCCTGCTGCGCTAACACATACCTCAGTTGCTGTACGTGATGCCCTTCTCGGCGTTGCGATTCCATTTATTGAAGTTCATTTGTCAAATGTTCACGCACGTGAGGCATTTCGTCATCACTCGTATTTATCAGATAAAGCCATCGGCGTGATTTGTGGCTTAGGTGCTAAGGGTTACTCCTTCGCACTCGATTACGCTATCGAAAAAATTCAATCTTCTAACTAATTTATACATTTGCAGGAATGCTCACTCATGGATATCCGTAAAATCAAGAAACTCATCGACTTGATGATTGAATCTGACTTACAGGCGATTGAAGTTAAGGAAGGTGATCAATCCATCTCATTAACTCGTCCAACACCAGTTTATGCTGCTCCAGTTGCTGCTGCTCCTACAGCTACAGCGCCTGCTGCACCTGCTGCAAAAACACCACGTGGCGCAGTAGAAACCTCACCAATGGTTGGTGTGTTCTACGCAGCTCCAAGCCCTGGTGAAGCACCGTTTGTAAATGTAGGTCAAACTGTTTCAGCGGGTGAAACGCTTGGTATCATCGAAGCAATGAAGATCATGAACCCAATTGAAGCAACTCAAAGTGGCGTAATTGAAGAAATTCTAGTGAAAAATGGCGAAGTCATTCAATTTGGTCAGCCACTTTTCCGCTACCGTGCTTAATCAGTTTGGGGATTTCTATGTTGCAAAAAGTATTAATTGCAAACCGTGGTGAAATCGCTTTACGCATTACGCGGGCTTGCAAAACTCTTGGCATTAAAACTGTTGGTATTTATTCTGATGCCGATAAAGACTTGATGCATTTACGCTTTGTTGATGAAGCAGTATGTATCGGGCCGGGTGCAAGTAGCGAAAGCTATTTAAATATTCCTGCAATTATTACTGCTGCAGAAATTACAGGTGCTGATGCCATCCACCCGGGTTATGGTTTCTTATCTGAAAATGCTGAATTTGCTGAAATTGTAGAAAATTCAGGTTTTATTTTCATTGGTCCACGTCCTGAACATATTCGCCTTATGGGCAATAAAGTATCAGCGATTATTGCTATGAAAAAGGCAGGTGTACCGACAGTACCTGGATGTGACCATGCCGTAACGATCAATAATGCACTTGCTGAAGCCAAAGAAATCGGCTTTCCATTAATCGTTAAAGCAGCCGCTGGTGGTGGTGGTCGTGGTATGCGTATTGTTGAACGTGTCGATACGCTTCTCGAGTCAGTTCAAGCTGCTCAACGCGATGCTGAAATGTGGTTCGGTGATGATACCGTGTATATGGAACGCTTCTTACAGAAGCCTCGCCATGTCGAAGTACAGGTATTAGGTGATGGTAATGGTCACGCGATTCATTTATATGATCGAGACTGTTCTTTACAACGTCGTCATCAAAAAGTGTTAGAAGAAGCGCCTGCACCAAACCTACCAGAACAAGCACGTGCAGATATTTTAGAAGCATGTGTAAATGCTTGTAAATTGATGCAATATCGTGGTGCTGGTACGTTTGAATTTTTATTTGAAGAAGGTGAATTCTTCTTCATTGAAATGAACACGCGTGTTCAGGTTGAGCATCCAGTTACTGAAATGGTGACAGGTGTTGATATTATTGAACAGCAACTTCGTATTGCTGCTGGTTTAGGCTTAGAACTTGAACAAGATCAAATCGAAGTTAAAGGTCATGCGATTGAATGCCGTATCAATGCAGAAGACCCAACGACGTTCTTACCTTCACCCGGTAAAATCGAGAGCTTCTATGCTCCGGGCGGTGCTGGCATACGTTTAGACTCTCATATTTATCAGGGCTATAGCATTCCGCCATACTACGATTCGATGATTGCTAAATTGATTTCATATGGTAAAGATCGTGAAACATCTTTATCTCGTATGCGTCAAGCTTTAGATGAAATGATTTTGACAGGTATTAAAACTAATATTCCATTACACAAAGACTTAATCTTAAAAGATAAAAACTTTTGTGAACAAGCAATGGATATTCACTACCTAGAAAAACATTTGCTCAAACAGCTCGAACCACAAGCTGAGAAAGCATAAATAAAAAAGCCTCTTAATTTTAAGAGGCTTTTTTATATCGATAAAATCTTATGGTAAAACTCGGCGTAGCGTTGCAAAGCACTTGTCGCCTTTTTCATTAGCGCAGAAATCAATCGTATGCTCATTTTCCCATTTCACGAAATATTGTGAAACTTCACCAGTTTGATCTTGCTGTTGACCTGAACAATCAACTTCATTGTTGTCATATTTGATCTGTAAAATCAGAGCTGGTAATCGCTCTTTATGATCGTCAGAAGGTTGATAATCATAGAGACCATAAGTCCATTCTTTACCACTTTTGATAACGACATCGCTCATACCACGGAAGTTATAGTACTCTACACATTTTTTATTATTTGCGATTTCCATTCCCCACAGCCCCATAATTTCAGGTCGAGTAATGACGCGAATTGCATTTGCCTTAGCTGCTTGTTGCGCTGTTGCTGTATTTGTCACTGTCTCTGCCATCGTCCATGTCGAGCAGGCACATAATAATCCAATAATATAAATATTTTTCATAGATTTAATTAAGTCGTCTTCTAAAACGTTCCATGGCCTTAACTTAGCATATTTTTTAAGAAAAACACTTAATCATAACCATATAAACACAATATTTTTGTCGGACGATTTATTTGATTGTGATCTAATTTTTTTAAGGTATTCTTGATGATTAAAATTATTTCTCTGTACTTTATAAAAATTTAGCTGAAGGGATAAAGGCTATGAAATTTTCTGAATACATCCAATACGACGGTTTAGGTTTAGCTCAGTTGATCAAACAAAAGCAAGTTCATCCTTCTGAGTTATTGGAAATCGCATTAGAACGTACAGCTCTGGTTAACCCAAAGCTTAATGCAGTCATTATTCCAATGTACGAGCAAGCAAAACATCGTGCTCATCAACCTAAATCAGGTATGTTTGCTGGTGTTCCCTTTTTGGTCAAAGACTTATTTCAAGAATATCAAGGTATTCCAACCTCGTACGGAAGCCAAGCACTCAAAAATATAAACTATACGCCTGATTTTAATGCTGAAATTGTCAATCGTTGGGAAGAAACAGGTATTATTACATTCGGTCGTACCAATACGCCTGAGTTTGGGATCAAAGGCATTACTGAACCTGATGCTTGGGGTACTTGTCATAACCCTTGGAATTTAAAATATAATAGTGGTGGCTCTTCTGGCGGTTCAGCATCGGCTGTTGCTGGTGGTTTAGTTCCAATTGCAGGCGCTGGTGATGGTGGCGGTTCAATTCGTATTCCAGCTTCTTATTGTGGTTTATTCGGTTTGAAACCGAGCCGAGGACGTACGCCTTGGGGGCCACAATATAGTGAAGCGATGCATGGTGCTGCAATGCAGCACGTCTTGAGTAAAACCGTTCGAGACAGTGCGGCGATGTTAGATGCAGTACAAGGTCCAGAACAAACTTCGCTATTTAAAATTGAAGCACCAACCCAGAAATATTTAGATGTTATTCAACAAACTCCTAAAAAATTAAGAGTCGCATTTAATACTGCATCACCAATCGGCACTAAAGTATCTAAGGATGCGATTCAAGCCGTTCATCAAACAGCAAAGCTTTTGGAATCATTAGGACATATTGTGGTTGAGGATCACCCACAAATTGATGGAATGGCATTAGCAAAAGATTTCGTCACAACTTGGTTTAGCCAATTCTCTTATATGCAAGCGCAAATTAAGCAAATGTCAGGTGCAACAGATCATGATTTTGAACTTGATTCTGTTGCCTTGGCTGCTTTTGGAGCTAAAACCACTGCAACAGAATATATTCATACTTTGAATAATTGGGGACACTACAGTACTCAAATGAATCTTTTCTTTGAACAGTATGATTTATATTTAACACCAACCACTGCTTCGGTTGCCCCAAAAAATGGAGAAGTCGCAACCCCTGCTTGGCAAAAACCAATTTTAAAAGGTCTTTTAAAAGTTGGAAAAGCACATTATTTAGCTCAAGGAAAGCTAGTTGAGCAAATGGTGAGAGATAATTTAAGTTGGGTTCCATTTACGCAACTTGCCAATGTAACTGGTTTACCTGCTATGTCTGTCCCACTCTATTGGAATAAAAATGGCTTACCTTTAGGAAGTCAATTCATTGCACCTTTTGGTCGCGAAGATCGTTTACTGCAACTTGCTGCTCAGCTTGAACAGGCACAACCTTGGATGCCAGAATATCAAAAGATAAAAATCTAAATGATCATTAGGCTGTTGTTTCAACTTGATTCGGCAGCCAAATTACCAACATCAAGCCCAATAGCACGACGATACTCGCACAGAGAAATATCCTCGAGCCTGAAAAAATCTGCCAATAATGTCCCGCTAATAAACTACCTGATGCGACGCCTAATCCCCACATCGTGCTATAGAGTGCTTGACCACGTCCCTGCTGTTCTGCTGAAAAGTTTTGGAAAATAACTTTCATTGCAATCAAATGGAATAAGCCAAAACTAAATGCGTGTAAACATTGTGCAAGAAGTTGTCCTATAAAATTAGCTTCAAGCATTCCCACTAAAAACCAACGCAAACTCGTAAGTAGCAGACAAATGATAACCAGTGATCGCCATGAGAATCGAGTAAAAAAGACTTTTTGAGCGATCGCAAACATGACAATTTCAGCAATAACGCCTGTCGCCCATAATGAGCCGATCTGTGTAGTACTAAACCCAATTTCTTTCAGAAAATTACTATAAAAACTGTAAAATGGTGCTTGTGAAAAAAGCAAAATAAATTCAATTGTGAAAAATACCGCAATCATCGGCTTTTTCAAAATCGGCAATAAAGGTTCTAATTTTTTTTGTGAACTTGGTGCATGTTCTGGCTCTTTAATGCTGAAAGACCACAGAAAGGCTAAAAATGAAACGGATAACAGTAAAATCGGTAACATTGAAATGGGAATAACTTCTAACAATGCTCCTATCGCAAACACACCTACAATGAAACCCACAGACCCCCATTTACGTACTTTTCCATATAGCTCAGCTCTCTTTTCGCCTAACCAAAATAAAGTAACCCCTTCAAATTGTGCCAAAATTGCATTTTGAAAAAAGCTAAAAATCAGCATCAGTAAAGCCACGGATTGAAAACTATTTGGAATAATAAAAATTGCAAACCAAATACAGGCTTCCATCCAAGTTGCAACTCGAACCAAAAGCATCCTTTTACCTGATTTATCTGCAATCCACCCCCAAATAAATGGCGCAAAAAAACGAGTAATGATTGCAATCGAAGATAAAATACCGATTTCTTGATAATTAAAACCTTGATCTTGTAGATAAAGATTCCAATAAGGCATGAACGTGCCAACAATTGAATAGTAGAAAAAGTAAAAACCACCAAGTCGGGTTTTAATATTCAATGATTGCAACAATTTAAGAAACCCTTTGGTGGCTTAATGCCAAGCTGAAAAGAGATGAGATATTTTTATAATTCTATCTTATTTAAACATTGAGTTCTTAACTCTAGATAGAGAATGATCAATACTTTTTCTTTATTTTTATAAAAAAATAGAGCCTCTCGGCTCTATTTTCTTGATGGTATCAAGCTGACTTCGCCAATACTTCAGCCATTGCTTTGGCAACTTTATAAACATTGTTCATGTTTAAACCAGCCACACAAATACGCCCACTACGGACTAAGTAGATCGCATATTCTTCACGAAGCGTGTCCACTTGTTCAGCCGTTAAACCTGTATAGCTGAACATCCCTTTTTGATTCACAAGATAGCTAAAGTCACGATCAGGTAAGGCTTTAGTCAGTTCATCTTTGAGGATGCTACGCATTTTAATAATACGCTCACGCATCTCTTTCACTTCACCCTGCCATTGTTGGTTTAAATCAGCATCATTGAGTACTTGATCAACCAACCATGCACCTGTTGTTGGTGGGCTAGAGTAGATACGACGTACTGTTGCTTTTAACTGGCCGAATGTGCATTTTGCGGCTTCAGCATCATCACATACGAAAGTTAAACCACCAACACGCTCACCATACAGTGAGAAGATTTTAGAGAAAGAGTTGCTGACAATAAAGTTCAAGCCCGCTTGGTCTAGAGCACGGATTGCATAAGCATCTTGTTCCATACCATCGCCAAAGCCTTGATAAGCGATGTCGAGGAATGGAATCAGATTACGCTCTTTTAACACTGCAATCACTTGATCCCATTGTGCTGGATTTAAATCCGCACCTGTTGGGTTGTGGCAGCAAGGGTGTAATAACACGATGCTTTGCTCTGGCAAAGTTTTTAATGTTGACAACATACCGTCAAAATCAACACCACGTGTTTCAGCATCAAAATATGGATAGAAGTTGCTCTTGATGCCTGCACCGTTGAAGATCGCAACATG
This sequence comes from Acinetobacter venetianus RAG-1 = CIP 110063, assembly GCF_000368585.1. Taxonomy (GTDB): domain Bacteria; phylum Pseudomonadota; class Gammaproteobacteria; order Pseudomonadales; family Moraxellaceae; genus Acinetobacter; species Acinetobacter venetianus. Next base: position 675,053 of record NZ_KB849558.1, on the reverse strand, counting down.
GTTATCCCACGTTGGTTGGCTCACCCAAACTTCTGAATTTGGAAAATAAGTTTTTAAGAAATCTGCACCGACTTTTAATGCACCTGAACCACCCAAAGTTTGAATGGTAGCAACACGACCTTGTTGAATTGCTGGGCTATTTGTACCAAACAATAATGCTTGAATCGCATCACGGTAAGGTTTGAAGCCTTCCATTGGGAGATAAAGTTTGGTTTTATCATTTTTAGGCACAATACGTTTTTGAGCTTCGATAATGGTATCAAGCTGAGGAACGATACTGTCTTCGTTGTAGTACAAACCAATACTCAGGTTAACCTTTTCAGCGCGAGAATCAGCATTAAACTGTTCCATTAAAGAGAGGATTGGATCGCCTGCATAAGGTGGGATATGTTGAAACATTAAAAAGTCCTTTCTTGAACGGTCATCACTTCCACCGTTCTTTTATAACAAAAGATAAAAAGAAAATAGGACTGAGGATAAACTCAGTCCTATCCAAGATTTTGAGTGAAAATCTAAAGCTTATACATCAGCATTATATGCAACGCTTGGTTGTGCATTTTTCAACTTACGTTGCTTCATGTAATAAGCAAACATTAAGCACAGAATCCAAGCAGGAATCATCATCACCGCAATACGCATATCCGCAGTCAATGACATCACTACAAGAATACCCAACATGAATACGATGCAAAGGTAGTTACTAAATGGATAAGCAATACTCGGAAACTTAGTCGTTTGCCCTTCTGCTAACATCGCCTTACGGAACTTCAAGTGTGTCCACGAAATAACAATCCAGTTAATTACAATCGCTGCAACCACCAACATCATTAGCAAGCCAAAGGCTTTATCAGGGAACGCATAATTCAACAATACACAAAGCACCGTCACAAAAGCAGATACATATACGGCGTTGGTTGGAATACCGCGCTTATTAATTTTCTTTAGAAACTTAGGTGCATTACCTTGCTCAGCCAAACCTAATAACATACGACTGCTGCAATAACTTGTGCCGTTATAAACCGACACAGCTGCAGTTAATATTACAAAGTTCAAAAGCGTCGCAACACCTTGGCTGTCTAATGAAGCAAAGACCATCACGAATGGACTACCGCCCTCTGCCATTTGATTCCATGGGAAAAGTGCAAATAAAACAAACAATGTCGCAATATAGAAAATCAAAATACGATAAATAATTTGATTTACAGCTTTAGGTAAGGTTTTGTCAGGATCACGTGCTTCGGCAGCCGTAATACCAAATAGTTCGATACCACCAAAAGCAAAAATGATCACAGCCATTGCCATGACTAAACCTTCTACACCAAATGGAAAGAATCCACCGAGTGCCCAAAGATTGCTGATGCCTGCTTGAGGCCCTGCTGTTCCTGTCGCAAGTAGATATGAACCGAAGGCAATCATCGCCAAAATTGCAAGAATCTTAACAATAGAGAACCAAAATTCCATTTCACCAAAGAATTTGACGTGTAATAAGTTGATACCGTTAATCAAAATAAAGAAGGCTAAAGCGGAAGCCCATGTCGGGATTTCTGGCCACCAATATTGTATATAAAGCCCAATTGCGCTTAATTCTGCCATACACACTAAAACATTGAGTACCCAGTAGTTCCAGCCTGACATAAAGCCTGCAAATGAACCCCAGTATTTGTATGCGAAATGACTAAAAGAACCACTTACTGGTTCTTGTACAACCATTTCTCCTAACTGACGCATCATTAGAAATGCAATAAAGCCTGCGATTGCATAACCTAAAATAACTGAAGGTCCTGCAAGCTTGATTGATTGTGAAATACCAAGAAACAGTCCTGTACCAATTGCACCACCTAGCGCGATAAGCTGGATGTGTCGATTGCTCAAACCGTGTTTCAGATTTCCTTGCTCTGGTTTTGACATATGATTATTCTCATCCTTGTCACGTAATTTTTTTGTATTAAATTACGTATATCATAAATTAATCAAAAATGCCTATAGTTGATCGAAAAATAATTAATTTACTTTTCTCATAACCGCGCATATAAGCAGAAAATTCAACAAATAACAATAATTATGAAATATGTAATTAAATTATGTATTGCGTAATTACTAAATTTAAGTATGATAGAACTCATAACGGTTAATCCTTCTTCTTGATCACAGGAAATTATTGCTACTCAACTGAGAGTATCTACATATTTTTCAATAAGATGATGAGGAAAAAGTAAAATTTATGGCTTCGTCCAGATAGAATTAAAGACAAGGAAAGTAAATCATGGCACAGAATTTAAGCTCTTTTGTTGAGATTCAAGCTCTATCAGATTTCACAATGCATAATTTGCCATATGGTATTTTTAGTGAAACACCTGACGGTAACAAACGTGTTGGTGTTGCAATTGGTGATTTAGTCCTTGACCTTGCTGCTTTAGAAACGCATGGTTTACTACAACTCAATGAAAATATTCGCTATTTCGATCAGCCAACACTCAATAAATTTATCGATTCAGGTAAAGCAAACTGGCAAAAAGTACGTCAAACATTACAAAGTCTACTTTCAGCGGACAATCCAACGCTTCGTGATAATACGGAATTACGCCAACAAGCTTTTTTTAAACAAAATACGGTAACTTTACACTTACCTCTACAAGTGCCTGGCTATACCGATTTCTATTCGTCTAAAGAACATGCGACCAATGTAGGTACGATGTTTAGAGATCCAAAGAATGCGCTTTTACCAAACTGGAGCGAACTTCCTGTCGGATATAATGGTCGTGCAAGCTCAGTGATCGTCAGCGGTAAAGATATTATCCGCCCATCTGGACAAATCAAACTACCAAATGAAGATCGTCCAATTTTCTCTGCAACTCGCAAGCTGGATTTTGAATTAGAAACAGCTTTTGTGGTCGGTAAAGCAACTGAACTGGGTCAGCCAATTGCCATTGAAGATGCATGGGATCATATCTTCGGTATGGTTTTACTCAATGACTGGTCAGCACGTGATATTCAACAATGGGAATATGTGCCTCTTGGCCCTTTCAATGCAAAAACTTTTGCGAGCGCTATTTCGCCTTGGGTTGTTACGATGGAAGCTCTTGAACCATTTAAAGTAAAAGGCCCAACTCAAGAACCAAAACCACTGTGCTACTTAGAAGAAAACGTTGCGAATAGCTATGACATTCATCTCAGCGTAGAAGTACAAAGCCCTAAATCGCAACAAACTGATGTGATCTGCGAAACCAACTTCAAATATATGTATTGGTCGATGGCTCAACAACTTACTCACCACACCATTGCAGGTTGTAATGTTCAAGTTGGTGATCTTATGGGATCGGGTACGATTTCAGGTCCAACTGAAAACTCATACGGCAGCTTACTTGAGCTTACGTGGAACACAACCAAACCACTAACTCTTTCTAATGGCGAAAAGCGTGGCTTTTTGGAAGACGGCGACCGCGTCATCATGAAAGGTTATTGTGAAAAAAATGGTATTCGTGTTGGCTTCGGCGAAGTTTCAAATAAGGTCTTAGCTGCAAAAAGCTTTCGCTTTACTGAAAAAGAGGAAGCAAGCTATGAAACTGTATAGTTACTTTCGTAGCTCCGCAGCTTATCGAGTACGGATCGCTTTGAATCTCAAAGGTCTCGATTATGCGACTCAAGCAGTTCATTTGGTTAAAAATGAACAGCAGCAAGCTGAATATAGCGTATTGAATCCAAGCCAGCTGGTTCCAACCCTGATTGATGAAGAGCAAAGTTTGCTGCAATCTCTAAGCATTTTGGAATATTTGGAAGAACGCTATCCAGCAACAGCCTTATTGCCTAAAAATTTGATTGAGCGTGCCAAAATTCGTGCCTTTGCTCAAGCAATCGCTTGCGATATTCATCCACTCAACAATTTAAGAGTGCTGAAATACTTACAAGATGAACTGAGCTTAACCAACGAACAAAAAAGCCAATGGTATCAACATTGGATTTTAGAAGGCTTTAAAAGTCTTGAAGTACAATTGCAGCGTTCAAATGGTCAATTCTGTTTCGGAAATTCAGCCACAATTGCTGACTGTTGCTTGATTCCCCAAGTCTACAACGCAAAACGCTTCAAAGTAGATTTGAGCCCATCTCCCAAGATTGAATCAATTTATCAACACTGTCTTACCATCCCAGCATTTTTACATGCCGCACCAGAACAACAACCAGATTGGGAATAAAGAAAAAGGAGTTTTATGATGAGCTTTGCAATTAAAAAAATTCACCACGTCGCGTACCGCTGTAAAGATGCCAAAGAAACGGTTGAGTGGTACAAAAAAATGCTCAATATGGATTTCATCTTGGCATTTGCAGAAGACCACGTTCCTTCAACCAAAGCCTTTGATCCTTATATGCATTTATTCTTAGATGCAGGACAAGGCAATGTACTGGCATTTTTTGAACTGCCAACGCAACCTGAAATGGGTCGTGATGAGAATACACCGCAATGGGTACAACATATTGCTTTTGAAGTTGAAGACCAAGACGCTTTGTTACGTGCAAAGACACACTTAGAAGAAAATGGTGTGAAAGTATTAGGCGTAACCAATCACGGTATTTTCCACTCTATTTATTTCTTCGATCCAAACGGTCATCGCCTAGAACTCACTTATAATGATGTTCACGCAGATGCGAAAATTGCACGTATTACTGAAGAAATGAAACTCGAGATGTTAGATGAATGGAGTCGTACTAAACGTGCGCCTCACCATACTCATTTCCTTCATGAAGAAGAGTTAGGAGTATAGTCAAAACATCGCAGCATGGTATTGTCAAAGATGAATACATCATTGCCGCTTAAGGTTTTTTATGACATTCAAGCAGCAATGGATATTCAGATTCGAAATCGAATTGCTGCTTAATCATTTTCAGCGCATCGGCATTGGAGCAGATTGTCTTCAATGCCGATTTTTTATCGCTCAAGAATGATCAATAAGCAAACTTTTGTTGTATTCTGCTGCTATATGAACAAAAGTAAAAACTCATTTTTGAGTCGTTATATACTTATAGAATTCGCCTATTTGCATCATTCAAAAAGATGATTTCTATTTTGAAAAATGCTCAGGCATCATGTGTAACATTGAATATCTACTTGAAACAAATACAACTGGATAAATGCGGATTAAGGGTTAGTGAATGATTGAAGAAAAATTATCTGGTGGCGTTCAATCACTCGAGGTCGGTTTATCTGTACTTAATGCGCTTTTAGAGCATAATAAACCGATTATTTTAAAAGACTTATCAAGTAAATTAGATATGCATCCAGCCAAAGTGCATCGCTATTTAGTGAGTCTTATCCGCATGAATTACGCAAAGCAACTCGATGCTGGCCAGTATGCGCTTGGAGATCAAGCTTGGCGTTTAGGCTTAAATTGTATTCAACACACTGATGTTTTACAGCTTGTACAACATCTGATTTATGATCTGCAAAGCAAGATTGGTTGTGGTATTCAAATTAGCAAGTGGTCTCCTAAAGGCCCTTTAGTCGTTCAATCTATTGAATCTAACCATCCTATTTCGATTGTAACCAAAGTCGGTTCAATCATGCCTTTGGTGAATTCTGCCGCTGGTCGTGTCTTTGCCTCTTATTTACCTGAAGCAGTCATTCAGCCCTTAATGTCTGCAGAGTGGGAAAAAGCAGCTCAAAATCATTATCAAATTAAGCCGTCAAGCTGGGGGGAGTTTTTAGCTCTGAAAGAGAATATCTTGGGACAAGGCATGGCTGTTGCGAAAGGAGATCTATTGGTTGGGATCAATGCTGTTGGTCTACCAATCTTTAATGCACATCAAGCAATGGAATTTTGTATCGTTGCACTAGATAGTGAAATGTTCCTACCTGTTCATGATGGTAGTGAAAAGCTAGAACTGTTCAAACGCGAAGTAGCTGCAATTAATCAATATATCAAAACACGTTAATTATTTTTCTTATTCAATAAAAAAGCCAAGATATTGATCTTGGCTTTTTTGATTTGATATTTGCTTATTTGGCTTCTAGCACACCACGGCGGATTTGATCACGTTCAATTGATTCAAATAACGCTTTGAAGTTACCTTCACCAAAGCCATCATCATCTTTACGTTGAATAAATTCAAAGAATACAGGCCCAAGCATATTTTCAGAGAATATCTGTAACAACAGCTTTTTCTCGCCCTCTTTGGTATTACCATCCAAGAGAATGCCGCGTTTCTTCAACTCATCCGTCGGCTCACCATGTTCAGGTAAACGTTCATTTAACATTTCATAATAGGTTTCTGGCGGTGGTGTCATAAATTTAAGACCTAAGCCTTTTAACTTATCCCACGTTGAAACTAAATCATCTGTAATGAATGCGATATGTTGGATGCCTTCACCATTAAAATCAGCAAGGAATTCAGCAATCTGACCATTGCCCTTATCAGAGTCCTCATTAAGAGGAATACGAATCATACCGTCTGGTGCAGTCAACGCTTTTGACGTTAAACCTGTATATTCACCTTTGATGTCAAAGTAACGAATTTCCTGGAAATTAAAGATTTTCTCGTAGAAATTCGCCCAGTAATCCATACGACCTTTATAAACATTATGTGTTAAATGGTCGATTTCATTTAAACCTGCGCCACGCGGATTTTTTTCAACATCGTCAAAGAAAATAAAATCATTTTCATAAATATCACGATCTACAAGGAAAATTGGCATACCACCAATCCCTTTAATCGCAGGGATATTTAACTCCATCGGCCCTGCTTGTGAATACATAGGCTCTGCGCCCAATTCGATTGCATTTTTGAATGCTTTCGCAGCATCACGAGTTCTAAAACCCATTGCGCATGCCGAAGGACCATGTTCCTTGTAGAAGAATGAAGCATAAGATTCTGGCTGATAGTTCAAGATAATATTGATATTACCTTGGCGCCATAAATAAACTTTTTTAGATTTATGCTTTGCAACTTTTGTAAAACCGATTGTTTCAAAGATCTGATCTAATCCATTTTCCGTCGAAACAAACTCAATAAAAGCAAAGCCACATAGTTCTAATGGGTTATCTAAAATGTCCATCTAGTTTCCCTTATCTTATATTAGATAAATTCATCCGTTTTAAGCTGAACACAATGTCAATCACTATAGTCATCATAAACCATCTAGCATGATTAACGCTTGTGCACGTTGTTAGGAAAGGTAACAGGTGTTTTTATAAATATGTAAAAGCATCCATGTACTGCCTTTTCCTTCCATGAGCTCACCAAAGCAAACGTGAAAAATACAGTTTTTGCTTTGGCTCTCAACCATGACATTCATGCTACAAGAAAGATTTAATTTATGCAATACATAATTAAATTATGTTATATGTAATTTTATAATCTTTTAGAAGTCACTTACATATCTGCATATGCTTCAAGTAAAACCGATATTAGAAGAGAAATAAGGCTAAACCTAAACTCGACATTGGTCGGAATATAACAAATGATAAACTTTTAAATGGAGAATAATTCTCATATCTAACAATTCATTACTTGTAGTTATACATCGTTCTTGGCATCGTGAACCCATTACTTAATTTAGGAATCCCTTGCCAATGGCTAGTCCAGCACAAGCTATACGACATAAATTACTTAATACCTTTTTTTCAAGACATTCCGTTTGGTTCCTATGTATTTTTATTGCTTTAACAATTACTTGGTTTAAAACAATTTATACGCCACAGACCATTTATTATTTCATCTCAGACACGTTATTAAATGGGCTATGGTTAGTGACTAGCCTACTGAGTCTTGTTGGTCTTCATGATTTACTGCAAAAGAAACACTCCATCTTAAAAAACTATCCAATCTTGGGACATTTCCGTTTTTTCTTTGAAGATGTACGCCCTGAAATTCGCCAATATTTTATTGAGGCAGATCAAGATGCATTACCATTTTCACGTATGCAACGTAGTCTCGTTTATCAACGTGCAAAAAATGAAAATGCGGATAAACCTTTTGGATCAATCATAGATGTGTATGAGCCAAATTATCGGTTTATTGTTCACTCAATTGCCCCTTGCCCACCTGCTGATCCAGCAAGCTTCCGAGTTCAAATTGGCAATTTGCAATGTAGTCAGCCTTATAGTGCTTCTATTCTGAATATTTCAGCGATGAGTTTTGGAAGTTTAAGTGCCAATGCAATTCGCGCTTTGAACAAAGGTGCAAAACTGGGACATTTCTACCACGATACAGGTGAAGGAAGTCTGAGTCCCTATCATTTAGAAAACGGTGGCGATATCGTTTGGCAAATTGCGAGTGGATACTTTGGCTGCCGTACACCAGAAGGACTATTTGATCCTGAAAAATTTGCGGCACAAGCGAAACAACCTCAAATCAAAATGATTGAGCTTAAGCTTTCTCAAGGCGCTAAACCTGGTCATGGTGGTATTTTACCTAAACATAAAATTACCGAAGAAATTGCTCAAATTCGTGGTGTTTCTCGTGACCATGACTGTATTTCTCCATCTAACCACCCAAGCTTCAACACCCCAATCGAAATGATGCATTTTATTCAGAAACTAAGAGAGCTTTCTGGTGGTAAACCTGTTGGTTTTAAACTATGTATCGGTCAACCTTGGCAGTTCATGAGTATCGTAAAAGCGATGCTTGAAACAAAAATCATTCCTGACTTTATTGTTGTGGATGGGTCTGAAGGTGGTACGGGTGCAGCACCTATTGAATTTAGTGACTATATTGGTACTCCATTAAGAGAAGGGTTACGTTTTGTGCACAACACTTTAGTTGGAGCTGGTCTACGCAGTCAGGTCAAAATCGGTGCAAGTGGTAAAATCATTAGCGCCTTCGATATTGCTAGCACCTTTGCACTCGGCGCTGATTGGGTGAACTCTGCGCGTGGATTTATGTTCGCTGTTGGATGTATTCAAGCTCAAAGTTGTCATACCAACCAATGCCCTGTTGGCGTTGCTACACAAGATAAAGACCGACAAAAAGCGATTGATGTCCCGAGTAAAGCTGAACGTGTGTTTAGCTTTCACAAAAACACGTTACATGCTTTGTCTGAAATGATTGCAGCAGCAGGCTTAAATCACCCTTCTGATATTAAAGCCCACCATCTTGCTCAACGTATGAATGATCGTGAAATCAAAAATTATGCACAAATTCATTTCTTCCTTAAAGAAAATGAATTACTGCAAGGTAATTTAGATGATGATGAGAATTTTTATTATCGTATGTGGAAATTGGCTGACGCGACTCAATTTTAATTAAAGAAAAAGCCATTCGTTTAGAATGGCTTTTTTCAGATTATTTGTTCAGTTTCTAATGAGAATTGAGTTGATTAGAAAATAAATCCTGTAGACATTTATCTCTTGCGTTTCAAAGAACATGTCGGGTTAGTTTGAGTAAGCAATGTATTTGTCGCCGCATTACAGCTCAAATAAACACTCCCATCATCAGTGCAAATTCTTGCAGCATATAATCGACTATTATTTTCAAGGGTTTGTGTCGGATGACTAGAATAACGAGCCAAACGCTCCATATACATAATACGTTGTTTACACTCAGGGAACTGTACCATAGCTCTTTGAAATTCAGATCGCTTTGCTGAAACTTTAGTGTTGTTACTCGCTAAATCTTGCGTATACGCATTTTTTTCATTTGAAATTGCCTGCATACGTCGCTGTTCGAGCGATTCACACTCCCCATTGAATCCATCAGCAGCAGAACCAGTACATGCAATTTTTTGACTTGCTTTTGCTGAACAAGGACTACTTTGATACGAAGTCCCTTGATTGGTAACGCACTTATATAATTCTTGCGCATGGGCAGAATAACAGAAACTCATAAAGCAAAAAGCATAAATGATCTGTGCTATCGATTTTGACATGACAACCCCAACATATAATTTATTGATAATTTTTATAATGTTAGGGATTCTATCATTTTGATATTCAGTTAAAAAGTAGTCTAATAATAATAGTTATTGGGTTTAGCATGTAAAAATGCAGGGATTAAACCTGTTAATGCCGCACGAATATCTGCACGCTCATTAATCAATTGATGCGAACCTTCTTCTAACATCAACAATGTTTGTAATCTAAATTTTCGGCGAATATATTCGATGTTATAACGCCAATCTACAGTTTGATCTAACGCTCCTTGCGCTAACCAAACAGGAATTCTACAAGCTGGCCGATGTTCCATTTCAAGCATCCATTTTGACATTGCTAGAATCCAATCCATCCCCATCATCCGCGGTTGTAATGGATCTTTAAGACGAACAAACCGTAGAAATTCAGGATTATGATTATTACGGCGGAAATGGCGCGGGACTTGGCTTTTAATTCGGCGGATAATGCCCAAACCAACCGAATTATGCCACCATGCCGTTTTCGCAGGACGTATCAAGGGAGAAAGTAACAATACACGATCAACAATCGGGTCTTCTCTACGTTCAGCAAACTCTAACAAATGGTGCATCCAAATCGCACCACCTGTGCTTTGTCCTATTCCCAACCACGGCTTTGGTAACTGCGTTGCACCTCTAACTGCATCATAAACAGCATGTAATACTTGTTGATAATGATCAAAATTTTGAATACTCGCTGGCGAACCATTACTCAAACCATGCCCAGGAAGATCGTATGTAACAACACTAAAACCTTGATCTAATATTTCTTTAATAATTGGCTGATAAATTCCGCTATGTTCTAAATAGCCATGCAATAAGCAAACGGTACCTTGTATTTTTTGTTGCTTTGGCTGAAATACTTGCACATGGAGTCGAAACAAAGGCATTTCTACATAGCCTTGCCAATGTTCACAATCCAATAAATGCAAACCATATAGTTTGCGATAAGCCTGTAGCGCTAATGAAACCTCACTTTTTTGTGATAAATCTAAAGGTTCAAGCACTTGAGGTGTCGTTTCACGATTAGGAACAGGCAAATCAAGCTGTTTTAAAATTGTCGGATTTAAAAAAGGAATATTCGACATTATGGTACCTCCCGACAATCACTTGATCCAAACAACATATCACGAATCGTTGCGAGCATTTCATAGTTCGCACGACGACTATGATCATAGTTTTGCTCACTTGGACGCCATTGAGTTAAAGTCGTTGGCATTGGTGCGATTACAGGCACCGTTTCTATTCCATTCAATGCAAATAAACGACGGGTACGAGGCATGTGATATTCATCGGTAATCAAGATTACTGTTGGTGCACCACCTTTTTTCTGAAGTAATAAAGAACTAAATCTTGAGTTTTCGCAGGTATTCATGCTTCGATTTTCAAGTAATTTCGCCTCTATTCCACGCTCTTTTAACCACGCCTGCATATATGGTGCTTCGACCCCACTCAGCACAATCGGTAAATCATATTTTTCTTCAACTTCAAGTGTTTTTTCTAAGCGCAACCGAGTGTAATTATTTACTACGATGTCTTTACCATTTGCACCGAGTGTTAAACCACCACCCAACACAACAATTGCATAAGGCTTAGATGAGCTATTGGTCTCGATTACACCATCTTTATTTTTTTTGATTTCGACTAAATCTTTATTGGTTTCATCTTTTTCAGCATCTTCAACAGGTAGTTCGATTGGAAATGTTTCTAAAAAAGAAACATACTTTTCCATCAAAGCCTGATTGTCTGGTGTATTCCACTTTAAAAAATCAAGTGGTGTACTTGCTGCTACCGCTGAGCTTTCTTGGTCCTGTTCAGCTTGTTGATTGATCATCGGAATATTAAGCTTTTCAGCTTCTTCATTCTCTTTTTCTTGCTCTTCGTTAATAAGCTCCTGTAGCAACTTATAACGAGCTTGTATCAATCTTAAATCTTCTGGTTTCTCTGACTGAAAGGTTTTTTCCATCAATTTGAGATAAGCTTGACGTGCAATCCAAAGATCTGAACCAGGTTCTAAGGTCTCATGTTCACTTAGTGCTGCCGATTTTTGGCTTTCAGCAGCAACTTCATTGACATCTACAGGGACAAAATAATTCAACCCTTTCACGACAAACTGTGAGTAAAATGGTGAATATAAAAAAAGCACAAAACAGCCTAAAAGTACGAATAAAATTGTAATTACTCGTACTAAACTGACCATCCAATGTACTTTAGCCATAAATCTCCTCATTCACCATGAGCTTGAATTAAACCCTGCTCATTATATAACACAGGTTCAGGCTCTAAACGAATACTAAACTTTTGTTTTACATCACTTTGTACAGCTTGATAGGTATTTCGAACATCATTCAGTGTAGCATCAGCATAATTGACTAAAACCAATGCTTGCTTATGAAACATACCTACAGAACCCAACTGTTTACCTTTCCATCCAGTTTGGTCAATCAGCCAACCAGCAGCCACTTTAACATTGCTATTTGGTTGTGGATAATGAGGAATGTTTGGGAATTGTTGTGCAATTTTGTCAAAGTCACTTTGCGTAACAATTGGATTTTTAAAGAAACTCCCGACATTTGGAAATTCCTTAGGATCTGGAAGTTTGCTCTGTCGGATATGAATGACTTGATTCTGCAAATTTTCAGCGGTAAGGACATCACCCACAGCTTGTTTTAAGTCACCATAATTCAACTTCAAATCTGGCTGTTTTAATAATTTAAAAGTCACAGCAACAATGATGTAGCGATTCGGATGATCTTTGAAAATACTGTGACGATAAGAAAAATGGCAATCTGCCGCACCAATCGAGCTAAATTGTTTTAACTCGCGATCATATACTTGTACTGATTCAATAAATTCGCCTGCTTCGACACCATAGGCACCAATATTTTGTACAGGTGATGCACCGACCAAACCAGGAATCAACGCAAGATTTTGTAAACCAAACCAATTCTGCTTCGTACTATGCAAGACAAAATCATGCCATACCTGACCTGCACCCACTTGAACAGTCACATTACGCTCATCTTCATCAATCACATCAATACCATGAATATTGAGATGCAGAACTAAAGCATGAATATGTTGTGGCAATAACACATTACTGCCACCTGAGAGCACTAGGACGTTCAAAGCCTTTTGTTCTGCGAAGGCTAAAGCATCAACAACATCATTTGAATCGTTAATCTCAATATAATGTGAGGCGATGGCATTAAGATTTAAAGTATTTAAGTGTTTAAGCTGAACCTGCTGCTGTACATGCATGTTAAATAGAATCCTATTGCCCTACATTCATATGTTGTTTAAAAACTTCAACCCATGCTTGACTGCTTGACTCGCACTGATCAAGTACCCGATCAAATCCATCAGCACCACCATAATATGGATCAGGAATAGCTTGTAGCTTAAAGTTTGGATCATGTTCACTCATCAAAGCGATTTTCGCTCGGATTTGATGTGTACCATATTGATGAATTGCTTTTCGTAATAAAGTCTGAATATCATCAAAGTTTTCATGATCCATCGCAAGGATGAGATCAAACTCAGTAAAATCCGTGATGGTGATTTGTCTTGCGCGCAATGCGGAAAGGTCATAACCACGTTGCGCAGCATGTTTTTGACTACGAATATCAGGTGCTTTGTTCGGGTGATAATTACTTGTACCTGCCGAATCTACGATTACATCTAAACCATGCGCATCACAATAATGTTTAAGAATGGCCTCAGCCGTAGGAGAACGACAGATATTTCCCAAACAAACACACAACACCTTATATGGCGTTTTGGATGGCATATTCACCTCAAATCTACACTTTTTTACAGCGTCTTATGTTAAGTTATTTGCACAATGAAACCTATAGTCACTTCATATAAAAATGTTGTATTTATTAGGGTTTGTTAACATTTTATCTCATGATGTAATTGATTAGGGTCTGTTGACATTTCACAGATGCTTGCGACAGAGGACATTTTTAGACGATACAAGGCATGACTTATACAACTTAGTCATTCTAAGTCAATAAGACATAACGCAGTAGCGGCAAAAATGTCCCTGTCCCATAGGGTTATGGCTAAAACCTCCCTAAACTGCGTTATGAAACTTGACAAGGGGGTCGCCATTGCCTGCATTTCACGCCTTGTTTATGTCGTTTTAGCCTATAACGCAATGCATGGTTGAAATATCAACAGACCCTAAATATAAAGTGTGAACAAATTCAAAACATAAGGATGTATGTATGAACCCATTTCAATTTCAAACTGTTCCCAATATCATCTCGGGGCTAGGTTCCATACAAGAACTTAAAAATATTTTAACTCAACAAAACTATCATAAAGCCCTGATCGTGACTGATGCAGGCATGATTCAACATCAACTTCACTGGCCAATTGTTGATATTTTGAATCAAATTGCTCTTGAACATATTATTTACTCAGATATTCAAGCCGATCCGCCAGAACATATTGTTTTAGAAGCAGTCGATTTTGCGAAACAAGAAAAAATTGATGTCATTATTGGCTTTGGTGGTGGTAGCTCTATGGACGTTGCGAAAATCATCGCCCTCCTCGCGCACCCACAACAACAGCAAGCTTTAACTGATATTTACGGCGTAAACCAAGCTAAAGCACCACGTTTGCCTCTTTTGCTGATTCCAACAACAGCAGGAACAGGTTCAGAAGTAACACCCATCTCAATTGTCACAACTGGCGCAACAACCAAAATGGGCGTTGTTTCACCTGTTTTATATGCGGATGTCGCTATTTTAGATGCAACTTTTACCCAAGGCTTACCAGCGCATATCACCGCAGCAACAGGGATTGATGCAATGGTACATGCAATTGAAGCTTATACCTCAAATATTAAAAAGAACTTTTATGCTGATATGCTGGCGAAGAATGCTTTAAAACTACTCAACAACAACTTAACAAAAGTCTTAAAAGATGGAAGTGATCTTGAAGCTCGTCAAAATATGTTGATGGGTTCAATGTTGGCAGGACAAGCTTTTGCAAATGCACCTGTTGGTGCAGTACATGCCCTTGCGTATCCTCTAGGCGGGCATTTTCATCTTTCGCACGGTCATACCAATGCATTAGTGCTGGTTGAAGTTTTAAAATTTAATGCACCAAAGGCAAAGCAATACTATGCTGAATTGATGCAACTCATGGATCCAAGGAGTACTGGATGCACAGATGGCCTCTGCGATCTATTCATTGATCATATGCAAAATCATCTCGATCAAAGTGGTCTAACTTTGAAATTAAAAGCGCTCGATGTACCTGAAGCTAAACTTCCACAACTCGCAAAAGATGCAATGTTACAGACTCGACTATTGCAGAACAATCCAAGAGAAATGACAGAACAGGACGCTTTCAACATTTATCAGGCGATTTACGCATGAGTAAACCTATTTTAAAAACGCGTGAACAATTTAAGTTCTTTTTTCCAATTCAAACTCGCTGGGCTGACAATGATATATATGGTCATGTCAATAATGTCACTTACTACAGCTATTTTGATACCGCCGCTAATTCATTGCTGATTCAAAAAACAGGCTTCGATATTCATCACAGTGAAATTATCGGGCTTGTCGTCGATTCTGCTTGTAGTTTTCTACAAGAGCTATCTTTTCCAGAAATGATTGAAGTGGGTGTAGCGATTGGAAAAGTTGGCAATTCATCACTTCGTTATGAACTCGCTATTTTTAAGCAAGGACAAACTCAAGCCGCTGCGCAAGGTCATTTTGTGCATGTCTTTGTAGATCGTGAGAATCGAAAGAGCACCGCGATTCCTCAAGAAATGCGTGATGTGCTTACAAACTACTTATTAGCGCAATAAGCATATATGGAGCAAAGGGAAATTACGATTTCACCTTTGCTTTTGGCTTAGGGTTTTAACTGAATATTCTGTAATTCCGCATCAAAGGTTTCAATCAAACCTTTCAATGTTGGTTCTTGTTGTAACAAATTCACTGCTCGATTAAATGCTTTTTCCTTACGTACAGCCTGCATCGCAAATGGTGTCGTGGAATCAACTTGCCCATACTTCACCGAAAATTGAGTATTGATCCAATTTTCTTTCAAAGCACTTTCTAAAGCATGTTGTAACTGAGTCAACATTCCCTCATATTCTTGCGGAATATGAAATACAGATGCGCCATCAATCTGTCCTGTCATCACACCATGTTGGGCTAACTCTTGAACAGCTGGCGAAAGTTCACTATTTCTAAACCAATATTCCCACTTTTCTAAATTCCACTCACCTTCTAACACCTGCACTGGAAGCTTCAAAATATCTTGTGGCATTAAGTTATTTATCTCAACATCTTGCTGTTGCGATGATGCAACCTGTTCCACAGCCTTTTCTAGAAGCGGTTCAACGATTTCAGGTTCAGAAAGCATCGCAGCTTCTGACTGATCGACTAATTGATTCGTTGCATCGTCCTGCACAACTTGCTGAGAATTTTCCTCAACAGGGAAAACGAGTACATTATCTGACTGAGTGATATCAAAACTTACTGTTTGCGCTTCAGCCTGCTCTAAACCAATAAGCTGGCCACCTTCCGCATCGAAAACCATGAGATGGCTATCTTGATCTTGCAGAGCAGGTTCAGGTTCAGGTTCAGGTTCAGGTTCAGGTTCAGGTTCAGGTTCAGGTTCAGGTTCAACACTAGCCACTTCTACAGGTGCTGCAAACTGTTTTTCTTGACTTACATCTGAAGCAACCTGCTGATTTTGCTGTTCAAGTATCTGCACTACAGATGCCGCCTGAACAGTCACCTCATTTGAATGCATAGGCCTAAACGCAAGCATCCGTAAAACACACATCTCGAAACCCTGCTCTTGGGTGACCGCTAATTGCAAATCAGCACGCCCTTTGCAAGCGATTTGATAATACAGTTGTAGGTCTTGTGCAGAAACAAGCTTCGAAAGCTGTAGGATTTTTTGATTGATTTCTTCACTATATTTAAGCGCTAAATCAGGTAGGTACTGCAACAATGCCAACTCATGAAGCGTCGAAACTAATTGATCCAAAACTAAAGATACATCTAAAGCTTGCTGTCTAAATTGCAAAAGCAGCTGACTCACTCGTGCTTGCTGATTTTGATGAATCGCGAGAATCAAGTCATAGATAATCGTTCGATCAATCAGACCTAACATATCTTTGACATCTTGATGGTGTACTGCGCCCTTACCATAAGCAATCGCTTGATCCGTCAGTGACAGTGCATCACGCAGCGACCCTTGTGCCGATTCTGCAATTTGCCAAATGGCATCTTGATCTGCCTCAATGTGTTCTTTATTTAAGATCGCTGTTAAATGTTCGGTAATTTCATCTACCGCCAAAGGACGTAGTGTAAATTGCAAACAACGAGAAATCACCGTAATCGGTAACTTCTGAGGATCAGTTGTCGCAAATAAGAATTTTACATGTTCAGGTGGTTCTTCTAATGTTTTCAATAAGGCATTAAATGAATGCGTTGAAAGCATGTGCACTTCATCGATCAAATAAACTTTGAAGCGACCTTGAGTCGGAGCATATGGAACATTATCAAGTAACTCACGCGTATCTTCTACCTTGGTACGCGATGCCGCATCAATCTCGATAAGATCAATAAAACGACCTTCATTCACGGCTTTACAGGTTGCACAAACTTCACATGGTGTTGAAGTTACACCTGTCTCACAGTTCAAACACTTGGCTAAGATACGAGCAATCGTCGTTTTACCGACACCACGCGTTCCTGTAAATAAGTAAGCATGATGCAAACGACCACGTTCTAATGCACTCGTTAAAGCACGAGAAACATGGTTTTGCCCCACTAACTCATTGAAATTACGTGGTCTGTATTTTCTTGCAAGTACTTGATACATGTATGCTCCTTATTGCAGCTTAAGCATACTGTTTTTTAGAAAGAGCTGTAAATGAATACATGTTTAATTGATCAAGATTAAATACATTCGATTAGTTCAAGGACAATTGCTCAGCAGGCTTACATCAAGCAAGACTTGCACCTGTTCGCAACTCAAGGGAAAATAGCCCCTAATTTTTTATGTTGTTGGTTTATTTCCCATGTCTCAATCTTTAGCGGTTTTAGGCGGCATTACCGCAGAACAATTTTTAAATGAATATTGGCAAAAAAAACCATTACTCGTTCGCAATGCAATGCCTGAAATTATTGGCTTATTAGAACCTGAAGATGTGCAGGAACTTGCACTTGAGGAAGATGTCACTGCACGTCTGATTCGTCAAAAAAACAAGAACCCAAATGAATGGCATGTCAAATCATCACCTCTCACTAAGGGTGATTTTCAAAAACTACCAAATCTTTGGACTTTACTTGTACAAGCAGTAGATCATTACTCGTTTGATATTTCAGAACT
Source organism: Acinetobacter venetianus RAG-1 = CIP 110063 (assembly GCF_000368585.1). Lineage (GTDB taxonomy): Bacteria > Pseudomonadota > Gammaproteobacteria > Pseudomonadales > Moraxellaceae > Acinetobacter > Acinetobacter venetianus. Next base: position 656,800 of record NZ_KB849558.1, on the reverse strand, counting down.
TTGGAAAAAATTTCCATTTATTCCCCAATGGCGTCGTGATGACATTATGGTGTCTTATGCACCTAAAGGTGGATCAGTTGGTAAGCATTTTGATTTTTATGACGTCTTTTTAGTTCAAGGACACGGTCATCGCCGCTGGCAACTTGGACAGATGTGTGATGAATCAACTCAATTTATCCCAGATCAGCCTTTAAAACTATTGCCAGAAATGGATATTCAATTTGATGAGGTTCTTGCCCCAGGTGACTTGCTCTATGTACCACCAGGGCTATCGCACTATGGTGTTGCTGAAGATGATTGTTTAACGTTCTCATTTGGCTTTCGTATGCCAAACCTATCTGAAATGATTGATCAAGTGAGTGATAAATTTGCAGAGAACACTTTGCTTAAAAATCCACTTGCAGATATTGCACGTCAGCAAACTGCACATCTTGGCGAAATCAATGAAGTCGAATTTTCATATTTAAAAACACAGCTATTAGATTATCTAACCAAAGCACCTGAGTTCGATGCTGCCATCATGGCATACATGAGTGAATCGAGTTATCCAAACAACATTCCCGAACCAGAAGAAGTTGAAGCAAGTGATCTAAGTGAAATCATCGGTACGGGTTATGAATTAATACTTGAACCTGCATCAAGATTACTTTATCGCATGCAAAATGGTTCTTTCGATTTTTGGGCAAATGGTGAAAACGTTTGTATTTCAAAACCGTTTGCAGCTCAATTAAAACGCATCGCTGATGGCGAAAATATCGCTTTAGATGAATCATTCAATGACGATGCAGTATTAGAAGACATTGCCATGCTACTCAACAATGCTGTTGTGATGTTGTTACCACCTCAAGAGTAAACGATTTACCAATACTTCTAATATCAATGGTTCAGGTTAATTTACTTAACTGCGATAACGAGACCTACTGATATTAGAAGTAAATTTTTCCAACGATTACATTTTAATTATTGAATAAGATACCGAATTTAATAGACTCATTTACAACAACTTAAAAAACATAAATTACATCAAACCATTCTATTTACAATAACGGAGAACGCTTGTGTTAAAAAAAGCATTATTTTGTTCATTTGTTGCTTCCTCTCTTTTCCTTCAGACAGCTCAAGCTTGTACACGTGCTGTTTATCTAGGAAATGATAATCACATTATTACAGCACGATCGATGGACTGGAAAGTTGATGTTGGTACTAACTTGTGGATTATGCCAAGTGGTGTTGATCGTGATAGTAATGCAGGCCCTAAATCACTTAAATGGAAATCAAAATACGGCAGCGTAATTGCTTCGGGTTATGATCTTTCCACAACGGATGGTATGAACGAAGCAGGTTTAGTTGCAAATGTATTATGGTTAGTGGAATCTCAATACCCTGACGCAAAAAAATCAAATAAACCTCAACTCAGTATTTCTGCATGGGCGCAATATGTTCTTGATAATTATGCGACAGTTTCTGAGGCTGTAGCCGCTTTAGAAAAAGAACCGTTCGTCCTCATTACAGACAATGTACCAGGTGAACAACGATTAACTACTTTACATTTATCACTATCTGACAAGACTGGTGATAGCGCGATCATTGAATACATCAATGGAAAACAAGTCATTCACCATAATAAAAAATATCAGGTAATGACAAACTCGCCTATATTTGACCAACAACTCGCGTTAAATACATATTGGCAGCAAATCGGCGGTACGGTCATGTTACCGGGTACGAATAGAGCTGCCGACCGTTTTGCGCGAGCTTCATTCTACATAAATGCCATTCCAAAAAATGATAATGCTAAAGAAGCACTCGCTTCTGTATTTAGTGTAATTCGAAATGCCTCTGTCCCTTTTGGTTTAAACACAGCCGAAGAACCGAATATCTCATCTACACGTTGGAGAACAGTTGCTGACCACAAACAACAATTATATTTCTTTGAATCCGCTGTATCTCCGAATGTTTTTTGGGTAGATTTAAAGAAAATCAACTTTAAAGATGGTGTAACACGGAAGCTTGATTTAGGCAAAGATCAACAAAATACATTTGCTGGTGATGCGACTGATCAATTTAAAGCATCAAAACCATTTGAATTTCTTGGCCCACAGTTACATCATTAAAGCGTTAAATTGAAAATAAACTTGAGAAGTTAAATATGAAGAACGTACTTTGTTTGCTAAGTCTTTGCGCGATTATGACGGGTTGTGCAAATATGCAAAATACAACAACAGCATCGACGACAATCGATCATCTTGCTACTGCGGGCTCATTAAACTGCAAATCAAATGAGCTATGCCCAAATGTCGTTGTTGAATGGGACAAACAGCAAAAGGATAAATTGCAGATCGACGTTGCATTGACAAGTACGTATCAATATTACGACATCAACGGTTTAACGTTTTATGTAGATGGAAAGTCGTTTTCTTACACTCCAGTTGGAAAAACTGAGCAAAAGTATATTAACCGTTTAATTCCTAAACGTTCTTCTAATTCATTTAGCATTCCAAGCAGTTTTTTACTCGAACTTAGAAATGCTAAAAATGTAGAGCTTTCGATTGACACGGATAAAGGCGCAATAAAACGGTCTGTATATACACCAACTCAACAATCTACGCTCTATCAAAATTTTGCTCGTTTGATTTCTGAGCTAGCAAATAAATCAGCCAAGTAAAATAATCTCAGACATCAGCGCTCGTTATTTATTCCACTATAGGTAATGAGCGAAGTTTAATTTAGCACCAAGAAAATGATAATAAATATCATTAACAATGATTAATATAACAGCGAATTTCTAAAACTATCTAAAATATGTAAATAAAATGCTTTTTATTACAACAAACAGTTTTTACATTATTTTAATTACTTCCAATTATTCATATTGTTAATTTTATCAAAGAACTAGAACAGGAAATTTCAAACTCATTTAAAGAACTATTGTTAGTTTTCACTAGGATATTTTATAAATACCATGTAAAATCCCTGCCAAAATCGCATGACAGGATGCAAAACCATGCTCTGCTGACGATGAGCAAACTCGAGGCTATGTATGTCAAAAAAAGAAGATATTATTAACACAGCATTAAAACTTTTTAATTCACATAGCTATAATTCGATTGGGGTTGATCGAATTATCAGTGAGTCAGGCGTTGCAAAAATGACGTTCTATAAATATTTTCCCTCTAAGGAAAAATTAATCGAGGAATGTTTACTTCAACGTAATATTAATCTACAAACCTCTTTGAATGCTGCTTTAGCTGAATGTGATCCTGAAGATTCATTAGGACAATTAAAGGCTATTTTTGAATGGTACAACGCATGGTTTCATAGTGAAGACTTCAATGGTTGTATGTTCCAGAAAGCCTTAGAAGAAGTTATCAAGATCTACCCTTCTACACTTGAACCAGCGACCCAATACAAAATTTGGCTCACCGCACTTGTTCAAAACTTATTGACACAACTTGGAATTCACAATCCAACTCACTTAGCAACATTGATTGTAAGTATATTGGATGGTATGACAATTCAAGCCCATGTAAATAGACATTCAGTTGAAATGGATCAATACTGGACACGAGTTGAACATTTAATCAATTATGAGAAGGCGTTAGCTTAAATAGCGGCGCTTTTTTCTTGTTGAAAAATCAATTTATATATAAGCTAATTAGAAGAAAAAAAACAAAGCGTGATTTATAGTTATTATTGTGGCTCACGCTTGCGTCTGAGTTGGAAAGAATAATAAAAATTATTACCCTCTGGCGGTCGTACAAATTGCACATCCCGATCCTTTTTATGCAGACAGATCGTTCTGTCTTATTTCCAATTATATACTCTTTTATTTAAATCACAACTACTTTTTAAAGTTTTTTATATTAATTAATTAATTAAATTAACTACATAATTTTATTAATAAGTAAAATTTAACAATGCGGTTACACTTTATGGCTTACGAACACCACTGATAATTTCTCAAAAATCAGCCAATAAATTAGATCAGAACACATTTTTTCATACAAAAGTGAAATAACAGACATTATCAAACCAATTATCAATTTTACTTATATATGTTTTCATTAAAAACCATTGCAATTATTCAGTTTTACTACATTTTTTCTTTTCAAGCATTTTATACTACACTTTGGTCGTAATTTAGGGAGGTGAATATGCAAAAAGGTCTTGAGATTGAAGCAATGAGGGAGTCAGCAGGCTCAATTGTTAATGTGCTTAAATCTCTAGCAAACACAGATCGTTTAATCATCTTGTGTCATTTAGCCAAACAGGAGTTAAATGTTTCTCAAATAGAAGAGCTCACCCAAATTTTCCAGCCAACCCTGTCTCAACAACTCATGATGCTTCGTAAAAGTAATGTGGTTGCAACACGTCGTGAAGGTAAACAGATTTTCTACTCTATTAGCGATCCAAAACTACGCGTTGTTTTGACTACTCTATATGAGAATTATTGCCCAAATATTTAATTGTTCAGGAAATTACATACTAATTTTAAAATTGGATTACTTTTTTCTGCATAATGTATTTAGGATTTTATAATTTAGATCATCGTGCATGAAAAAATTAAATATAAAAATATCGAATATATTTCCTGCCATACAATGGTTAAAGCACTATCAATACAATAGTTTTAAAGCCGACCTAATTGCAGCACTGATCGTACTTGCGATGCTCGTCCCTCAAGGAATGGCTTATGCCATGCTGGCTGGTTTACCTCCAGTCATGGGGATATATACAAGTATTCTTCCCATGATTATTTATGCTTTTACGGGAAGTAGCACCACTCTCTCAATTGGACCTGTCGCAATTATATCAATGATGGTATTTGCGACACTGAATCCGCTCTTTCCTGTGGCATCAGAGGCTTATATAGAAGCCGCTTGTTTACTCGCGATATTAGTAGGAATTATTTCCTTTATTCTCGGTATTTTCCGTTTTGGCTTTCTCATTCAACTGATTAGCCACCCTGTTATTCAAAGCTTTATCATTGCTTCTGCATTACTGATTGCGCTTGGACAGTTAAAGTTTTTATTAGATATCCCTATAAAAGCCAACAATATTCCAGAGTTTATCTTCTCTTTAGTACAGAATATTCATCAACTCAGTTTTTTAAGTATTAGCTTCAGCCTAGCGGCTATTTCAATGCTGATTCTCTTACCTAAAGTCGTTCCAAGCAGTTTTATCGCAAAAACGACACCACTTGTATTGGTAATAAGCTCTATTGTTATGGTTTATCTGACCAGTCTTGATCAGTATGGTTTAAAAACAGTTGGCGTGATTCCAACGGGATTACCTAACTTTCATTTTCCAACGTGGGATTTTGCGTTAGTACAGAAATTACTTCCAAGTGCGTTCATGATCGCCATGATTAGTTTCGTAGAGTCTTTGGCAATCGCACAAGCCACAGCCTTGCAAAAACGTGATGACTTAAATAGTAATCAAGAACTCATCGCGTTGGGGCTGGCAAATATTGCAGCAGGTATTAACTCAGGTTTTGCAGTTTCTGGAAGCTTATCCCGTACAGTTGTAAATGCAGATGCGGGAGCCAAAACACCCATGGCTGGTGTTTTATCTTCTTTATTTATGATTGCAGTTAGTCTTTATTTCACAGGGCTATTTCAAAATTTACCATTAACTGTTTTAGCTGCAACGATCTTTGTCTCGATTTGGAAATTGGTTATCTTTACTCCTTTTTATGAAACATGGAAATATTCTAAAGCTGATGGACTTGCCATGATTGCAACCTTTTTAGGTGTAACATGTATTGATATTTCTACTGGGTTAATCATTGGGATCGTCTTAACTTTTATTTTATTGTTGTGGCGGATCAGTCGCCCACACATTGCCGTCATTGGTCTGATTGAAGGAACGCAACATTTTAGAAATGTCTCTCGTTACGATGTTGTGACCATTCCAACGATTGCATCCTTTCGTGTAGATGAGAATCTCAGCTTTTTAAATGCGCATGTGCTCAAAGGCTATATCATTACTGAATTAAGTCATAATAAGGCTGTTAAACATGTTGTGATTAACTGCTCAAGCATTAGCAATATCGATCTTAGCGCACTTGAAATGTTAGAAGAACTTAATAGAGAACTCTTGATTTTAGATATCAAATTACATCTATCTGAAGTCAAAAGTCCTGTAATGGATCGCTTAGTAGACTCAAAACTGATTAAGGAACTCACAGGGCAAATTTTCCTGTCACATTACCAAGCAATTCAATACCTTTCATCAGAAAGTACTGTTTGAACTTTTATTTTGAGCGTATTTTTTTTACACAAAAGGATATGATTGATTTTTATAAAATACTTTTAAAAACATTATGTTATTTTTTACAGTATTTTTAAAATAAATAGTCATCAAAAAAAATTTCAATATTCGTAGCGCTTGGGTATAGAATACGGCGCTTGTTTAACCTTAAACCGTGCATAGGTTTGTAAGGCCTTTATATGTTTAGTGTATTGTCTCGCTTAAGTTTAGTTAGCAAAATTATTATCGCTATTATTTTAGGGATTGGCGTGGCTTTGCTGTTTCCTAACGTTACACCTTATCTTAGTTTATTAGGTGAATTATTTATTAAAGCGTTGAAATCGGTTGCCCCTATTCTCGTTTTTGTTCTTGTGCTTTCTTCAATTGCCAATTTCCAAGTTGGACAGAATTCTAATTTAAAACCAGTGATGGTGTTATATGTAGCAGGTATGCTTCTTGCCGCTTTTAGTGCGGTGATTGCGAGTATTGTTTTTCCTAGCCAGCTGTTCTTACACTTAGCAGCTCAATCAGATTTACAAGCACCTGGGAGCTTAGCTGAGATCTTAAAAAATCTACTGCTTAGCTTTATTGCCAATCCTGTTCAAGCGATCAGTGAAGCAAACTTTATTGGGATTCTGGCTTGGGCGATTGGTTTAGGTCTTGCCTTGCGCCATAGTTCAGATACAACCAAGCAAGTATTGACAGATGTTGCTGATGCCGTGAATAAAATTATTCATACTGTCATTAGCTTTGCGCCTATCGGTATTTTTGGGTTAGTTGCAGTAACTTTTGCAAGCGCAGGTTTTGCGACTTTAGCAAGTTATGCACATTTGCTCATGGTGTTAATCGGCACAATGCTGTTCGTTGCACTAGTGATCAACCCTATTTTAGTTGCGATCACTATGCGTGCAAATCCATATCCATTGGTATTTAAGTGCTTAAGAGAAAGTGGTATTACTGCATTCTTTACTCGTAGCTCAGCTGCGAATATTCCTGTGAACTTGGATCTTGCGCAACGTTTAGGTGTAAATGAAGCAACTGCTGGTGTATCTATCCCACTTGGTGCAACCATTAATATGGCGGGTGCAGCAGTAACGATTACCGTATTAACTTTAGCTGCGGTAAATACCTTGGGTATTCACGTTGACCTAAGCACAATGCTGATTCTCTCAATCGTAGCTGCGGTTTCGGCATGTGGTGCTTCAGGTGTTGCAGGTGGTTCATTACTGTTGATCCCTGTTGCATGTAGCTTGTTTGGTATATCATCAGAAGTAGCGATGCAGGTGGTTGCTATTGGTATGATTATTAGTGTGTTGCAAGACTCAACTGAGACTGCACTCAACTCATCGACCGATGTTTTATTTACAGCTGCAGTAGATTTTAGAAACCGAGAAAATCAGTAGATTGCTATGCCATTACAACGTTTACCGAACTGGATTCAATTAGGTGCTTTCTTATTAGCCCTGAATGCAGGAATGGTAAACGTTCTTGGCTTAATCACTGTCCTTCATCAGTCTGTCTCACATATGACAGGCAATGTCAGTATGTTAGCGATGAGCTTAATTGACTGGCAACCAGAACACTTCATTTATCTCACACTCGTCATCTTCTGCTTCGTTGTAGGCTCATTTTATAGTGGTCTAATTTTAGGAAACAGTCATGTGGCTTTTGGTCGTCATTACGGATTTCCTCTAAGTTTTGTTGCTGTTTTTCTCTTGCTTACTTGGCTACTTGTCCCTTATTTTCCGCGTTATAGCTTATTGTGGGCTTGTGCAGCAATGGGCATGCAAAATGCAATGGTCAGTCACTATAAAGGTGCAATCATCCGTACTACGCATTTGTCAGGTGTACTGACTGATATAGGCCTAACCTTAGGCTACAAAGCTCGCGGACTAAAAGTAGATAATCGACGCATTTTTTTACATTTACTCATTTTTATTGGTTTTTTACTTGGCGGCATTGTTGCCAGTTTGCTTTATCCTTATTTAAAATTACATGCTTTTCTCGTTCCAGCAGCACTTAGCTTTGTCATGAGCATGGCCTATTGGATCGTTTATTTTCGCTTCTCAAAGAACTCAAATTTGGATTAAATTATGGTTAAAAATGCACTTCAAGCTCAGCTATTAAAAGCAGGTTTAGTCGATAACAAGAAAGCGAAGAAATTGACCAAACAAGCTCAACATGAGCAACGTACTGGTCAGAATGATGATGCTGAAATTAAAGCAAAAATTGACCAAGCGAAACAAGAAAAGCTTGCTAAAGATCAAGCATTAAACCAAGAAAAGCAAAATCTCTTAGAAGAAAAGGCGCTCAAAGCTTCAATCATTCAAATGATCAAGCAACACAAGATCAAAGAAACTGACGGTGATGTGGCTTATCAATTTATTGATGAAAATAAAATTAAAAAGGTATATTTATCACAGCAAGTTTACAACGCACTGGTATCAGGATCTCTGGTCATTGCCAAAGACCAAGAAAGTTATGCTTGTCTACCTAAAGCCTTGGCAGAACGTATTGATCAAAAAATGCAGGGTTTTATTCTTGTGAATAACAACGCTGAAAATAACGACCAGACAACCGATGAAGAAGATCCATACGCAGCATATGTTATTCCTGATGATTTAATGTGGTAATCCCTGAACCAAAGAAATGTAAAAACACCTTACAAATCGTATATAAACTGTGATTAGATTATTATAGTTTGCCCTAACACCTTACAATTCTCCTTCAAAGAATTTTAAGGTGTTTTAGTTTGGATTATTTAAAGTTTGTTAGTGAAATTCGAGGTGAGTTAAGCCATTATCCATGGCTCGAAATGCTATTAGCATTAGCCATGCTGATTTTCTTTGCTGCTTTAGCAAATTTTATCGCTAAGCGGATTATCGTGCGTGGAATTCGTCATTTAGTTACTAAACTTAAATCTCCAAACCAATCTATTTTTGCTCAACATAGCATTATTCGAAGATTTGCGAATATTGTCCCAGCGATTGTCATTATGAATGGCATAACCACCATTCCTCATTTACCCGCTAAAGTCATTTCATTTATACAAATGGGCGCTCAGGCATTTATTTTCCTTACGATTGCCCTAACGGTAAGTGAAGCACTGAACATCTTTAACTTAATCTATCAACGTAATCCTAAATCAAGAAATAAGCCCATTAAAGGATATCTACAGCTCGTCAAATTAATCTTATTTGTCGTGTGTGGTTTAATGATTTTAGGAACGTTCCTGAAAAAAGATGTTTTCACACTGCTCGCTGGTTTTGGTGCGATGGCTGCAGTGTTGATGTTGGTTTTCCAAAACACGATTCTTTCTCTCGTAGCCAGTGTGCAAATTGCATCTTATGACATGGTACGTATTGGTGACTGGATTGAAATGCCTTCGCTCAATGCGGATGGCGATGTCATTGATATGTCATTACATACTGTGACTGTTCAGAACTTCGATAAGACCTATACGACTATTCCTACCAATAAACTCGTTACTGATACCTTTAAAAACTGGCGTGGTATGAGTAATGCAGGTTGTCGTCGCATGAAACGCTCTTTATTCATCGACCAAAGCAGCGTGCATTTTATGACAGATGAGGAACAACAAAAGCTCAAAGACTTCTTGTTGCTAGACCAATATTTAGACGCTAAACAATCTGAAATTGATGAATTCAATAAACAACTGAGTAATCAATCGCGTTATAACAAACGTCGTTTAACGAATCTTGGTACGTTTAGAGCCTATGTAGAATTTTATTTACGTCAACACAAAGGCATTGCTCAAAATCAAACGATTCTAGTTCGCCAAATGCAGCCAACCAGTGAAGGTTTACCTTTAGAAATCTATGCATTTACCAATACTATTGCATGGGCTTCTTATGAAGCGATTCAGTCAGATATTTTTGACCATCTAATCGCAATTGTCCCAGAATTTGGATTGAGAGTTTATCAAGCCCCTTCTGGTTATGACTTTCAAGTGATGACAACAGAACAGAAAGAGCATGCATAACGTTTAAATTAATGAGAATCTGCTTTTTAGCAGATTCTCTTTTAACGGTGCTGAAAACTAATCACAAAGAATATTTAATTTCTGAGAATAGTAATCCGTAGAGACTTTTAGATCAGACATCAATTTTTCTTTTGTATAGTCCTTCGGTGCTAACTTAAGTAAAGCGGGTACATATTGAGACTCATACAATTCAGGATAATCCTTACAAAGTACGCGTGTTTGCTCTTCTTTCGGTGTGTCAGGGTTGTCTAATGTATCCATATACGCTGAAATTTTGTTATCAACAACCTCAAAACTTTCCTGAGCTTTATCACTTTTAACTTCAGGCTGTTTATTACAACCAACAAATAACATTGACACAAAGCCGATCAACAAAATTCTTTTCATAAGTACATACTTTACTGAAGCTTTTCATAAAAATTAAAACCAATTTATACTGAAAAAACAGCAAAGGCTATGGTTTTTCAGTGGGCTTTATCCATTTCCTATAAGTAAATTTCGGGTGGATAAGGCGTATCATCTGTAATTGCTGTATACGGCGTATTTCCAACATAAAAAGTATTCGGTAATTGAGCTGCGTCAATCACGATGGAGTCAGCCATAACTTGCGGATATGCCCAAATAAATTGCTTCATTAATCCCAACGAACCGTTATTGCTCATATCACCAAAGACTCGCTGCCAAATCGGTGTTCGATATGGTTTCGTTTTATCAAAACCGTAGACATGAGCAATCGTTTCATCAGGAACAAAACCAGCCAAATAAGCCACTTTATTTTCAGGATAATTCAGATCTTGAGTCGGTATCGTAGAAACTGCCTGATGAGCTGTATTTAATCTAGCTTCTAATATCCAGTCATAAGCTTCGGTCATAATAAAATCAAAGTTTGGATAACTATAATGTTCACTTGGATAATTAATATCTGTGACAAGTGTTTCTATTTCCGTCCGAATGGTAGGGAAAAAGATCAATGGACATACTTGAGCCGATGGAAACTGTGCTTTAACAGTGCTGCGAATATCACGACAGGTCTGCCCTAATTTATTTCGCAACCATGCCTTGAATTCATCATATGGCGTGCCTGTTTTATTCATTGCCTCATAAATTGTTCCCAGATCAGGTGCATACAAGCCCGTATCTGCATTAAAGGCAAGTTTAGTCGGATAATCATAGATACAAGGCAAATTGCTACCTTGGTTATACCACCACCAAGGTTCTCCTATTTGCATAAATACATCACATCCACCTATATTCATCATATCTGCGAACTCAACAAATGCTTTATTTAGATACGCCAGTGCACTTTGATCCGACATGCTAAAAAAATAACTCGGAGGCTCGTAACCTGTTTTCCCTAAATTATTATTCCAATCACGTTGCGCCCAAAATTCATTAGCTCCTAATGAATACATTTCAAAACTGACACCAAATATGGGCTGCATTCCAACATCATGCAGTGCTTCTGCAAAATGCTCATGCCATTTACGGGCACATGGATTAACTACATTTTCATTGGTTGTCAATGTATCTGATATTTGCCACTTGCCAATATCACTTTGCCATGACATCTCAGGATATTTAGACATTCCACAATAATGATTAACAAAGCCCTGATAGCCCAATGCTGCAATATTACTGACGATACGCTTAGGGTTTAAATCATAGTGATCATCATAACTGCTACAAATTCCATAATCATGAGGTGCTATAGAAACTCGCTTTAGAACAAGTTTTGCATTCACTCCAGTGGTTACAGAATTAGTGATACGAATATATCCATCTTCTGCTTGCGCTAGCGGAATTGTTGAATGTCCGTTATAACTGGTTGTAAATCCTGAAAATGAAATCCGCTGAATATTGTTGATAGGAAAGCTATCCGTGGCTGAAAACCCTGCTTTTACTGAATCCCAATCAATTTGAATATGCGCTGTTCTTGAGCTTGGCTGATTTGCATAATTAAACAACACCACGTAAGCGACTTTAGTCTGATCATTTTCAGTATATTGAATCGTTAATGTGGGCGTGAGTGTTTCATTATTTAATACAGGCATAGAGGGTGATAACTCAATATCAAAATCCCAAATCATCCCTGAATAATCATACTTCGTCTCATAAGCTAAAAACTGATGATCTTTATTGTCATGAGAATCCCAACTAACGCCAACAAGGTCAGTCGTTGCTCGTGAACGAAAGGATGCCTCAAAACCATTTTCATAATCAGTGATTGCAAATGACATTGTTTGTGGGCCATCAACACGCCAATACATCGGACTAAATCGATCAATGATCATGTCCTCAACTAAAAATAACGATGTAGCATCATTCATAAGAGTTTCATTTTGCTTACTATTTTCTGTCATTTATTTATTCTCAAGTCATCAATATAAAGCCTCATCATAAATTTTATTTTTCACGTAATTGTTAAGATAGATAAGCTTTTGAGTAAACTTAGGTATTTAAAATATATTTGAGTCTTATGCTTTTCAGAATTCTTTTGAGTTTCAAGACACTTACAACCGTTTGATTGTCATTTACTTATCAATGCAACACAATGATTCAATATAACGACTAAAACCAGAACAGCATAAATGAGGAAATCGGTCATGTTTTATCAAAAATACATCATTTCGCTGTTTGTATTCTCCTCAGTTTTCATCGCTATGTCTGGATGTAGTGAAAAAATATATCAAAAGCCCCCGCTATCAACATTCAAGAATAATGAGACGAAAATTCCTTATCCACAAATAGACCAAGACTTGGGTGAGAAATTACAACCGAATGAAGCACTATTAGCACAAGAAATTTCAAAGACCATCGAGCAAACCATACGTAAACAGTATCAAAATGGTCATGCCCTACGTGATGCTCACCCCAAAGCACATGGCTGTGTGCAAGCTGAATTTCAAGTTTTAAATGACATTCCCAAGCAACTTGCCCAAGGCGTGTTTATACCGAACAAGACCTATCAAGCTTGGATTAGATTTTCCAATGCATCAAGTGATGCGACCCAAGCAGATAACAAAAAAGATGCTCGTGGCATTGCGATTAAAATTCTAGGCGTTGCTGGAAAGAAAATTCTAGAATCTGATCCTCAAGCAACAACTCAGGATTTTATTATGATTAATCATCCTGTTTTCTTCGTAAATGATGCCAAAAGATATTTGAGTTTTACCAAACACATTAGCGGTGATCATTTTACCGACAAAATTCAAGTTCCATTTGCACTCGGTATAAAAGGTACGATCAATGCTTTAGGTGCTCGTAACTCATTAATTGCAAATCCAATCCAAGCACGTTATTGGTCAATGGTACCCTACCAACTTGGCATCGGTGAAAACCGACAAGCAGTAAAATACTCTGTTAGAGCATGTCAGCCTCAAAAAGCAACTATTCCTAAAAATGCTGAACCAAACTTCCTAAGAAGCGTTTTGAAGAATACATTAGCTCATCAAGATGCTTGTATGGAGTTCCTCATTCAACCAAGAACATCCAACAAAATGCTTATTGAAGACTCGATGACAGAATGGAAAGAATCTGAAGCGCCTTTTTATCGCATCGCAACAATTCATATTCCACAACAAAACTTTGATACAGCAAAGCAAAATGAGTTCTGTGAAAATCTTTCATTTACACCATGGCACGCCTTACCCGAACACAGACCACTCGGTGCGATCAATAGATTAAGAAAAGTGATTTATGAAGATATCAGCAGAGTCCGTCATGAAATGAATGCAGCACCACGAAAAGAACCGAATTAATAGATATTTAGTTCGTATGAGAAAATGAAGCTCTTAGTTACGAGCTTCATTTGTAGTCAACAGCTTATTGAACATTGAGTTCTGTATCTTTGGCAACAATCACGGAAGCGACCATTGGAACACCTAGAATGATTGGAACGACAATAATCCATAGGTCAGTAGTAAGTTTACTTGAGAAAAAGAAGTGGATGACGATTGCAGCTAAGGCCAACACAGAAAATAAAACAGCCATGAATCGAATTGCAAACTTGAGAAGCATTTTTTGATCCTATGAAATTGTTGTTAGCTTAAATTATATGCCTCTTTATCATGCAATAACATTACAAATTTTAAGGGATTTATCACTTTTTAAATATGTGTGATTGAAGCTTTACTCTCGATAAAAAATATTTAGATCTTTAATCAACTGATGCTTGGAAAACTCATCATAGATGTTTAATTTTAAAGAACTTATATAATTTTCTACAAAAATCATCCTATTGATTTCAGTGTTTAATAAATTCTTTTCCATCAAAAATTTTTGATAGGCTGAGATTAAATAGTTTAAACGAAAACCTATACTTCGCTTCTTACGACTTTCCGAAATTTTATTTCCCATCTCTATAATCCCTCCAAAAGTATGAGGACTTACATCTTGTTCATTAAATTTTTCTTCATTAATTGAAAAGTATAGCTTTAATATGACAGTTTTATGACAGAATTTTAATAATTCTTTCATAAATTCATGTAGATAAGTTAATTAACTTGTATTATTATTTCATAAATTCTTAAAAGTGATGCATCCATAGCATGAACGATACTAGTCTTTTAAACGAATTAAATTTAATGATTGATCATTATGTTTCTCGAAATGGCTCTAAACCAAGTCGAGTAATTCTGGGGTACAAAGCTTATTCAACACTTATGAATGACCGAGAATTTGCGAAAGAGGTTACTAATTCAGCACTAGATCCCAATAAGCGCAAATATAGAAAACTTAAAATTAAGGTGACTAAAGACGATTATCAGCTTGAATTAGAATAAAAGATTTAAAAGAAAGCTCTCAAAAGAGAGCTTTTTTATTTTCAGTGTAAAATATTAATATAACAAAATTCAGGACTTAATAAGATTTAATCCAAATAAAATCAATATATTACAATATTACTTATTGTTCACATCTATTCTAAATACCTTTCCATTACACACCCAAACCGTATAAGTTTGCATATCGATGTCATAAATATATTCAGTTACCGCACAAGAGCGACGCCCTTCTCTATGAATGAAATATCTCGGCGAAGATCTTCCCATTTTTCTCAATAAATCACTCTCACTATCACCAACAACCACAAGCTCATATGAAGAACGTATTGAATTCGTTTCTCTTGCAAAAGCATATTCTGTTAATAGAAGCGATGTAACTAATAATATTATGTATTTCATTTAGCATGCCTTTTATTATTCATGTCCATAATTTACCAAACGGTAAAAATAAAATCATTAAAATAAAATTTTAAAGACTTTTAACTATATATACGAGGGATAACTCCATTTAGCCCTCAAAGGATTATAATTTGAAAAACTTTAGTCCAAATCGCTTTAACAGAATCAAAAATCAACTTTGTATTGATAATTAAGATTAGAATTTTCGGGTATATTGTGAATATCTTGATCAGTCACCACACCGTGTTCAGGCATTTTAAAAGTATTAATTGCCTGATTTTCAGGAACAATCGGCGGTTTCATAGAATTCTCATAATTCATAGAAGAACAACCAACTAAGCTTGTTGCAAATACACACCCCATAAATAACTTCGTCATTATCGCCTCTTGATACTATAAAAATCACATAATCTAGCAAATAGTCTGCTTAATGTCTCATTCCTAATATTTATAGGCAGTTGTAGTAATCTTGTAAGGTTCGGACAATTATTACGCTTAAAAATATACAAACCTTTGTTTTATCTATATAACTGGATGTGAACTTTAAAATGAGCACATCAATGATGAAGTCAGTAAGGCTTTTATACGTAAGTAAAATTAAGAATATTGACTCCAATCTAAAGACAAATTTGATTGAAATCCTAGATGAAGCAGTAGATTTTAATTATCGCAATGATGTTACTGGTGTTTTATATTATGGCCATGGATATTTTGTACAATGTCTTGAGGGTCAAAAAGATACCATCGATGACTTGTTCTATACAAAGATTGTCAAAGATGACCGACATGTTAATTGTGAAATTCTCTACTATGCTGCATGTGAAGATAATTTATTCTCACAATGGTCTATGAAATTTTCACCAGTAAATCAAAACATTACTGATTTTTTTATGAAATATCATCTAGAAGAGTTCAACCCCTATTTGCTGACGGCCGAAACGACTGAAAACTTTATTTCAGTACTAGCTGGTGAGCCTGAACTTGATGTAAATAGTTATGTAGCTTAATTTCTGTATAGATCAATAGAATTGACTCATACACTTCAGAACAACTGGAACTCATTGAATAGATAAAATCCTTTAATGAGTTCTAGTCCTAGATGAATCACGCTCTTAAATTAAATTTCATGAATTAGTTCGACTACTTTTAGAAACGCTGAATCCACTATAAAAAGCCTTTATTCAATCTCATCACTTGATAAATCAGCTCATTAATTTTTCCATTTAGTAAAAATAATATTTACTCGTTTGCTTTTATCGTTACTCCTATCCATTTTCTGATATGCTACGGAAGCTAGGCGAATCGATACTTTATAATTAGAGGAAACAAGCATGTTGCAGTGGTTTGAAAAACTAGTCGACCCATACCCCACCAAAGACTTAAACAAACCATTACCAACCACATTTTTTGCATTTGTTTGGCAAGCAACAAAAGGCATTCGTCCATATCTCTTTATCTTAATTGCGTGTACCGCAGCAGCAGCAAGCTTTGAAGCATTATTCTTTTCTTATATTGGTAAATTAGTGGATTGGCTGACTCAAAGCCAACCGAGTACCTTTTTAGAGAACAATAAGCAAAATATCACGATTCTGATTAGCATTCTTTTCGCCAATATTTTCTTTGTTAGTTTGCAATCTGTCGTTAAACACCAAGTTTTATTTAGTAATTTTCCAATGCGAATGCGTTGGCGCTTTCACAATCTATTGCTTCAACAAAGCTTAGACTTTTTCCATACTGATTTCGCAGGTCGACTTTCAGCGAAAGTCATGCAAACTGCTTTGGCAGTGCGTGAGTTTTGGATGATTCTCGGCGATATGTTGGTTTATGTGCTGATCTATTTCATCACGATTAGCTTAGTACTTGGATCAATCTCGCCTATTTTAATTGTGCCACTGATTTTATGGTTGGCTATTTTCATCATCATCGCGACGTATTTCATTCCTCGTTTAGGAAAAATCTCTCAAGAACAAGCGGATGCGCGTGCAATCATGACAGGTCGTGTAACAGATGCTTATACCAATATTCAAACCGTAAAATTGTTTGCTCATGCTGGTCGTGAAAGCCAATACGCCAAAGAGTCCATGAAAGAGTTCATGCTCACTGTTTATAAGCAAATGCGTTTAGGTGTCAAATACGAAATCAGTATTCGCTTCCTCAGTGCTTTTTTATATATAGGTGTGATTGGTACTTCTGTTTGGTTGTGGACACAAGGTCAAGCTGCTATTGGCGTTATTGCAGCAACAACTGCAATGGTTTTGAAGTTGGATAGTATGGCTGAGTTTTTAATGTGGCATGTCACCATGCTGTTTGAAAATGTCGGTACGATTCAAGATGGAATGAAAACTTTAGGCAAGCCCGTTCAAATTCAAGATAAAGAAGATGCAACGGAACTTACAGTTCAAAAAGGTGAAATCCGTTTTGAAAATGTCAGCTTTGCTTATAATCAAAAAAATGTCATTGATCATTTTAATCTCACGATTAAACCAGGCGAAAAAATTGGTATTGTCGGTCGTTCTGGCGCTGGCAAATCAACACTAATCCAATTGCTCCTACACTTCTATGATGTGAACCAAGGTCGTATTTTGATTGATGGTCAAAGTATCCATGATGTCACTCAAGACAGCTTACGTGCCAATATTGCATTGGTAACTCAAGACACTTCACTACTACATCGTACTGTTGCGGAAAACATTAAATATGGTCGTCCAAATGCGACAGAAGCAGAAGTTGAGCTCGCAGTTAGAAAGGCAAAAGCCGAAGAGTTTATTCCACAGTTAACAGATCAAAAAGGGCGTGTTGGCTATGATGCTTATGTGGGTGAGCGCGGTGTAAAACTGTCAGGTGGACAACGTCAACGTATTGCAATATCACGCGTTTTCTTAAAAGATGCACCGATTCTTATTTTAGATGAAGCAACCAGTGCCCTTGACTCAGAAGTCGAAGCTGCGATTCAAAGCAGTTTAAATGACTTAATGGTTGGCAAAACAGTCATTGCAATTGCACACCGTTTATCTACTATTGCTCAAATGGATCGTCTCATCGTACTTGATCAAGGCAGAATTGCTGAACAAGGCACACATGAGGAATTGATTGCTAATGATGGCTTGTATGCTCAACTTTGGAAACGACAAACAGGTGGTTTCTTGGTTGAACAACGAGTGACTCAGGAAACAGAATAATGTTGTATTTAGAAGATTTAAGTATTGGAGATCGTTTCATAAGTCGTGAATATGAAATGACGCTTGAAGAAGTAAAGCAGTTTGCAAGTCAATACGACCCTCAACCCTTCCATTTAGATGAAGAGGCTGCTGCTGAACATCCTATTTTCCAAGGATTAGCAGCAAGTGGATGGCATACATCAGCCGTGACTATGCGTCTGTGGACAGAATGCTTTCCAATTGCGGGCGGGTTGCTCGGTTCTGAGTCTAGTTTAAGATGGCCTCGCCCAACGCGTGTTGGCGATAAAATTCATGTGGAAGTTGAAATTACTGCAATTGTGCCATCTAAAACCAAAACTGACCGTGGTATTGTCAGCTACGTTACTCAAGCTTTGAACCAACATGGTGATGTGCTATTAATATCTACAACTAAAATCATGGTCTTTAGAAAACCAACTTAATTTTTTGAACATGAGGTGACTCTCTTGTCCAACAATTTTTATGATTGATTATTTTATTTCATGTAAAGATGTTCAAAACCTAGATGATTAAAGATATTAGCAAAAATTGATGAGCGCCACGGAAAGCACATGAAAACGACCTCAACTCGTCAAGATCAAGGAATACCAGGCGTCTATGGCTTATTGTTATTAGATGTTGTTTCTCGTTGGGGATATAACGATGAAACTTTATTCGCTCCTTTTCATTTAACAAGCGAACAACTGGCTGATCCAAATTTTCGCATACCGACACCAATTGCGAATGAACTCGTAAAACACTCTTTACGTCTTACAGGCGAAAGTACACTTGGCTTTCATTTAGGTACGCAAATGCGTATCTCAATCCATGGCTTTATTGGCTATGCGATCATGACAGCTCACGACATTACTGATGCAATCGCGTTGGCGAGTCGTTTTATTCAATTACGTCTACCCTTTTTACAACTTTATTTTTCTACTTTTGGTCCGAAAGCAACTTTACAGCTTCAATGTGATATCGATGTTGAACCATTACGCACTGAGATTATTCTAGGTTTGACGATTGGCATCATGACGATGGCAAAAGCTTTAACGGGTATTGAAGATCTTAATGGTGAAGTTGATTTAGATTTTCCCGAACCTCAAGGTTTTGATAAGTATAAAGATAAGTTAACGAGTACCGTTCGTTTTAACCAACCACACTTAATTTCTAGCTTTGATAAAAAATATCTTGGCTTAAAAATGGTCAATGCTGATCCAATTGCAAGCCAAATTGCGATCAACCAATGTGAAACTGAATTGTCAGCTTTAGGTGAACGTCGTCGTTTAGCTATGCGTGTTCGTGATATTTTAACCAACTCAGAACAACATTACTTAAGCATTGAAAGTGTTGCAGAACGTTTGCATATGTCGGATCGAACTCTCAAACGCCAGTTAGCCGCTGAAGGAACATCATTTTCAACACTCGTTGATGAAGTTCGTTACCGTCATGCTACGTCTTTACTCTCTCGTACAGATTACAGTTTAGAACAGATTGCTGATGAATTAGGTTATTCAGACGTTGCCAACTTTAGTCGTGCATTTAAACGCTGGAGTGGTCGTAGCCCGAGTAACTGGCGTAAAGATCCATATTTATAAAGTTAGAATTTGTTGGGTGACTTCAAGAATGACTCAACAATCTCTAAAAGTACTTATTTTATAAATGCTTTTGCTTTTGTTTTGATTAAAAAACATGTATAAAGCCACAAAAATGATGAGACAAATTGTTAAGGAGTTGTCATGAATCATCCAGCTGATTTGAAATATGCGCGTACGCATGAATGGGTAAGAATTGAAGGTGATTTGGTTGTTACAGGAATTAGCGACCACGCGCAAGAAGAGCTAGGTGATCTAGTTTATGTTGAAGCTCCAGAAGTTGGCAGCCATGTTACAGCAACTGAACAAGCTGGTATTGTTGAATCAGTGAAGACTGCTTCTGATATTCACGCACCTGTTTCAGGTACAGTGGTCGAAGTAAATACTGATCTTGAAGATGATCCTGATTTTGTTAATGAAGAGCCTTACGGTAAAGGCTGGATTTATAAAATTAAACCAGACAATATCGCAGATGTTGAAAAATTACTTTCTAACAGCGAATATGAATCAGGTTTATAATTTTTATAAATTTAAAAAAGCCTAGTCATTGAACTAGGCTTTTTTTATGACATGAATTATCTATGCAACGTAATCAACTGGATAGCCGTCGACTTCAGAAACTAGATTTTCAAAAGAGAAAATTTCATCAAGCTGTTCTTGAGTCAATAACTCACGCTCCAATACAACTTCTTGGATGGTTTTATTTTCAGCGATACATTGCTTACCTATCTCATCACACAACGCATGCCCCAATAAAGGATCAAGCAAGGTAATAATTCCGACACTACGCATCACTGCATCATGACATGCTTGTTGATGCGCCTTAATACCGCGTACACATTTTTCATCCAGACTTTGAATCGCATGTGTCAGTAGCTCAATTGATTCATTCAATGAAATCGCAATCACTGGTTCCATCACGTTTAGCTGTAATTGACCTGCTTCAGCAGCGAAAGTAATGGTTAAATCATTGCCAATCACTTTAAATGCAATTTGGTTTACCACTTCAGGAATAACTGGGTTTACTTTTGCTGGCATGATTGAAGAGCCAGCTTGTAATTCTGGCAATTGGATTTCACCTAAACCAGTACGAGGACCTGAACTTAACAATCGCAAATCATTACTGATTTTTGAAAGCTTACACGCCAAACGCTTCAAAGCACTGGATAAAATGATGAAAACACCACAGTCACTGGTTGCCTCAACATAATCTTCAGCACCAACCAGTTTTAAACCCGTAATATCTTTTAGACAGGTTACGACTTTTGCTGCATAGCCTTTCGGCGTATTTACACCAGTACCAATTGCCGTTGCACCTAAGTTCACTTCGAGCAACAATTCGCGAGTACGCTTGATTAAACGAACATCTTCTTTTAATAAGGTTGCGAATGCATGGAATTCTTGCCCAAGTGTCATCGGCACAGCATCTTGCAGTTGCGTGCGTCCCATTTTTAAAACATAACGGAACTCAATCGCTTTATTTTCAAATGAAGTGATTAATTTATCCATCTGTGTAAATAAAGCATCCAAAGAGCAATACGTTGATAAGCGGATCGCTGTAGGATAGACATCATTGGTAGATTGGGATTTATTGACGTGATCGTTCGGATGAATCACATCATACTTACCTTTTTGATGACCCAATGATTCTAATGCAATATTTGCAATGACTTCATTGGTGTTCATATTGATGGAAGTTCCTGCACCGCCTTGATAAATATCAATTGGGAAAGAATCTTGCCATTTTTCAGTTTCATTGATTAAAGCATCACATCCATGCTGGATTGCAATACTTTGAGTTTCCGTCAGTTTTCCAAAACTTAGGTTCGCTTGAGCTGAAGCCTTTTTTACCTGTGCTAGCGCACGAATAAAATAGCCATTTTGTCCAACTTTCTGCGAAGATATTTTAAAATTCTCTATTGCACGTAAAGTATGAATTCCATAATAACAATCAGCAGGAACTTCTTTCGCGCCGAGCAAGTCATGCTCTATTCTTATAGTTGCCGTTTGAACCGTGTTCACTTTCCATTTCTCTCAGACGATGCACCTTATTGGTGCGAGACATTAATATGGAAGATTTAGAGTAAATATTCATTAGCAAAATTGCTTAACATTACGTATTTTTTATAATGAAATTTCTCTGCTTTGTTGCAAATGTAACATCATGTTTCATTTATTTTGCCTACTTTTCACACCCATATCGCTGTTTTTTGGCTTGGAGAATATACTTTTGTAACTAACTAAAACGTCGTACCGTTTTTTTGAGCTAAAATCTCATTTTTTTACGCAAGAAAAAATGCTTTTTTTCAGATTAAAAAACGAATATTCATACACTTATTTTAAATTACATAAACAATACATAAAATACACATAAAGTTAACAGTATTTCAAAAAACAAACGTGCTTGAATCTGTGACCTTATCAATCCAAGGAATAGTGGATCATTTTTTTGACTATTCGGATGTGATTGCAAATTATGGATATGTAAGGACAGGCATCCATTATGAATTTTTCTAATCCCACAGTTGTTGTATTCGTGGTATACATCGCTGCCATGCTCGGCATCGGTCTATACGCCTATTTTTCCACCAAAAATCTTGATGATTATATTCTTGGAGGCCGAAGTTTAGGCAGTTTTGTTACCGCTTTATCTGCTGGTGCATCGGATATGAGTGGTTGGTTGCTCATGGGCTTACCAGGCGCAATTTACCTAACTGGTTTATCAGAATCGTGGATTGCAATCGGTTTGATCATTGGTGCATGGCTTAACTGGTATTTGGTTGCAGGTCGTTTACGTGTGCATACCGAAGTACAAAACAATGCCCTCACCCTGCCTGATTATTTTACTGGTCGTTTTGATGATCAGAAAAAAATCTTACGCGTCACATCTGCATTGATTATTCTGATCTTTTTTGCAATTTATTGTGCTTCAGGTATGGTTGCTGGTGCTCGATTATTTGAAACGCTATTCCACTTACCGTATCAAACTGCGCTTATGTTAGGTGCTTTTGCAACGATTGGTTATGTGTGTATCGGTGGTTTCTTAGCAATCAGCTGGACAGATACTTTCCAAGCAGGCTTAATGATTTTCGCATTATTGCTTCTCCCTATCGTGACGTACATGTCATTGGGAATTGGCGCGGAAGAGTTTACAGCGATTGTAGAAAGTGCACGTCCACACGCTTATGATTTTGTTTCGAATTTAAGTTTTGTTGCGATTCTATCAGCGGCGGCTTGGGGTTTAGGCTATTTTGGTCAACCTCATATCCTCGTTCGCTTTATGGCTGCTGATTCTGTTAAATCAATTCCTGCTGCCCGCCGCATTGGTATGACTTGGATGGTCCTATGCTTGATTGGTGCAGTTGGTTCTGGTTTCGTCGGTATCGCATACTTCCAACAACATCCTGAGTTTGCCGCTGCTGTAAGTGCTAACCCTGAAACTGTGTTCATGGAACTCACCAAAATTTTGTTCAACCCTTGGGTTGTTGGTGTCATCCTTGCTGCAATTTTATCTGCTGTGATGAGTACGTTGAGCTGTCAGCTTCTTGTCTGCTCTAGTGCGTTGACGGAAGATTTGTACAAAGGCCTTTTCCGTAAAAATGCATCTCAAAAAGAGTTGGTTTGGATCGGTCGTGCAATGGTACTTGCTGTTGCATTGCTTGCACTCTCTTTAGCTCAAAACCCAGACAGTAAAGTACTTGGTTTGGTTGCTTATGCATGGGCTGGTTTCGGTGCTGCTTTTGGTCCATTGATTATTCTTTCATTGTTCTGGAAGCGTATGACGCTAAACGGTGCATTGGTAGGTATGATCGTTGGTGCTGTTACGGTAATCGTATGGAAGAACTTCTTCGGCGATACTGGTATTTACGAAATCATTCCAGGCTTCGTTCTCGCTTTGATCAGCATCGTTGTGGTGAGCTTACTTGGTAAAGCACCAAACGCGACTGTGACAAGCCGCTTTGAACAAGCTGATGAAATCTATACACGCGAAATGAAATAATTCATTGAGAAATTTAAGGGGCTTTAGAGCCCCTTTTTTTATTTAAAATTTTGAACGTGATTTAATTTTTATCTTCGAACTATCTTTGACCACCTGCATCACAGGATAACTCCGAGTCTCTTTTACCCCTGGCAACTGCCATAAGATCTGACCCGCAATACGACGAAACTCCTCCATTCCTCCGCTACGCAGCTTGATTAAAAAATCAAAGCCACCACTCACCATATGACATTCAACAATCTCAGGATATTGCGTTACAGCGTCGATGAAATCATCCAAAACGTGCGGCGTGGTTTTATCAAGCAACACTTCTACAAACACGAGAAAGTTCGCATTGAGCTTGTTTGGATTGAGTTTTGCCTCATACCCTAAGATGAATTCATCTTTCGTTAACTTCTGCACACGCGCCATTACAGCTGTGGGTGAAAGGTTCACAAGTTCGGCTAATTTACTGTTAGAAATTCTCCCATCTGTTTGAAGAATATCCAAAATTTTCAGATCCGTCCGATCTAAGGTATAAATAGGGCTATTCAACTGAATTTTCCTCTAAAAAATGGGTAAAATATAGTGAGTTACTCGGGTTTTATTCTGTAATCATAAATTATCTAAACCTCTCTACTCAATATGTACTAGAGATTGTTATTGGAATTTCGTATGAATACTTTGGATATCCCCGCACAAATGGACACGGCTCACAACAATGGTGGTTATATCACCGAATTTAAAGAAAAAAGTGAGCTTGAGCAACGCATTAATACTGCTTGGCGACGTGCAGAGCCAGAAGCCGTAGCAGAACTTGCTGAAGCAGCTAATATTTCTCCTGATCTTGATCAAAAAATTTATGAATTGGCTTTTGACCTTGCCCATAACTTACGTGAGCGTAAAAGCTCAGCGGGTAAAGCAGGCATCGTTCAAGGCTTACTACAAGAGTTCTCACTTTCTTCACAGGAAGGTGTTGCGCTTATGTGTTTGGCTGAAGCATTACTTCGTATTCCAGACACGGCAACACGCGATTTACTCATTCGTGACAAAATCAACCAAGGTAACTGGAAAGAACACGTTGGCCAAAGTAGCCTCATGTTCGTCAATGCTGCTGCTTGGGGCTTAATGCTTACTGGCAAGTTAATGGAAACGCCTAAGCAAACCAGTTTATCAAGCGTATTGACAGGCCTTCTCGCACGCAGTGGTCGCGGCATCATTCGTAAAGCCGTTGATGTAGCTATGCGTATGATGGGTGAACAATTCGTTACTGGCGAAACCATCGAAGAAGCACTTGAACATGCTAAACCACTTGAGCACAAAGGCTTCCGCTACTCGTATGATATGCTTGGTGAAGCTGCGCTGACTGACCATGATGCTGAGCGTTATTATAACGACTACACTCAAGCCATTCATGCGATTGGTAAAGCATCTAATGGTCGTGGTGTTTACGAAGGCCCAGGTATTTCAATCAAACTTTCTGCGTTGCACCCACGTTACCAACGTGCGCAAATTGATCGTGTTCACAACGAACTTTATAACAAAGTTTATGAACTAGCGTGTTTAGCTAAACACTATGACATCGGTTTAAATATCGATGCAGAAGAGTCAGAACGTCTCGAAATTTCTTTAGAGCTACTTGAGCGTCTTTGCTTTGAGCCAAAACTTGCTGACTGGAAAGGTATAGGCTTCGTTATTCAAGCTTACCAAAAACGCTGCTTCTTCGTTGTAGATTACATCGTTGATCTTGCGAAACGTAGTAACAAACGTTTAATGATCCGTTTGGTGAAAGGTGCATACTGGGATAGCGAAATCAAGAAAGCGCAAATCGACGGTATGACAGACTACCCTGTGTTTACTCGTAAAGTTCACACGGACTTGTCTTACATTGCTTGCGCGAAAAAATTACTTGCTGCGCCTGATCAAGTGTATCCGCAATTCGCAACACATAACGCTCAATCGCTTGCAACGATTTACAACCTTGCTGATCCAAGTAAATATTACCCAGGTCAATATGAGTTCCAATGCTTACACGGTATGGGTGAGCCATTGTATGAACAAGTTGTAGGTTCAAAAGAAGATAAAAAATTGGGGATTCCTTGCCGCGTCTACGCGCCTGTAGGTAACCATGAAACCTTATTGGCTTATCTTGTTCGCCGTTTACTTGAAAATGGTGCGAATACATCATTCGTAAACCGTATTGCAGATAAGACTTTGAAGGTTGAAGATCTAATTCAATCTCCAATCAAAGATATTCAAACTGCTGCGAAAGATGAAGGTCAGCTCGGATTAAAACATCCTGCAATTCCTCTTCCGCACAACTTATATCCATTACGTCCAAACTCAAATGGCTTTGATCTAAACAATGATCAACCATTAACAGATTTAGACAAAACGGCTCAACAATTACGTAACCGTGTTTGGAACAGCGCGCCTTTACTTGGCTTTGAATCTACAGTTCATCCAGAAAGTAATGCCCTTGCAATTACAAACCCTGCACAAAATAGTGAAATCGTGGGTTATGTAAATGAAGCAACTAGTGCTGACGTACAACTTGCATTAGAAGCAGCGGTACAAGCACAACAAACTTGGGCGATGACAGACAAATTCGAGCGTGCTGCTTGTTTAAAACGCGCTGCTGATTTGATGGAATCTCGTATTCAAGAACTTATGGTTTTACTTTGCCGTGAAAGCGGTAAAACCTATGCCAATGCGATTGCAGAAGTTCGTGAAGCTGTTGACTTCTTACGTTATTACGCAACACAAATTGAAAACTTACCAGCAAATGCACAAGTTAAGCCATTGGGTACAGTGTTATGTATCAGTCCATGGAACTTCCCTCTTGCGATTTTCTCTGGTCAGATTGCAGCAGCGTTAGTAAGCGGTAACTGTGTTATTGCAAAACCAGCTGAGCAAACACCACTTATCGCAGCTCAAGCAGTACAAATGCTTTGGGAAGCAGGTGTTCCACATGGTGCAGTACAACTTTTACCGGGTCGTGGTGAAACAGTTGGTGCTCAACTAAGCCAAGATGATCGTATTCAAGGCATTATGTTTACTGGTTCTACAGAAGTTGCAAAAATCTTGCAAAAGACTGTAGCAAAACGCTTATCACCAAATGGTCAACCAATTCCGTTAATTGCGGAAACGGGTGGTCAAAATGCCATGATCGTTGACTCATCAGCTTTAACCGAACAAGTTGTATTAGACGTTGTAAGCTCAGCATTTGATAGTGCTGGTCAACGTTGTTCTGCACTTCGTATCTTATGTGTACAACAAGACAGTGCAGCGACCGTCGTTAAGATGTTGAAAGGTGCAATGCAGCAATTGATCGTTGGCAATCCAGCAATCTTAAAAACTGATATTGGTCCTGTTATCGATCAAGAAGCAAAACAAACGATTGATAATCACATTCAAAAGATGAAATCTAAGGGCTACCCTGTTCATCAATTGATGTTCAATGATGCTGCAAGCCAACAAGCACTTGCACAAGGTACTTTCGTTCCGCCTACAGCGATCGAACTTCCAAACCTTGATGATCTTGAACGTGAAGTATTTGGTCCTGTGTTGCACATCATCACGTATAAATACGGTGAACTTGAGCAACTGATCGACCGCATCAACGCCAAAGGTTATGGCTTAACAATGGGTCTCCATACTCGTATTGATGAAACGATTAATACAGTCATTCAACGTGCAGAAGTGGGTAACTTGTATATTAACCGCAACATCGTTGGTGCAGTTGTTGGTGTACAACCATTTGGTGGTGAAGGCTTATCTGGTACTGGTCCAAAAGCAGGTGGTCCACTTTATATGTATCGTTTGATGGAACATTGTTCTGAGAAAGTTTTAGCAACACCGTTTGCTGTTAAATCTGAACTCTCTCAGTTTGATGCAGTATCAAATGTTGCATATCAAAACTTGTTAACTTGGGCACAAAAACATATGGCTCAAGCAATTCCAGAAACTCCAGCATTCGGTGTTGGTAAATTCTACGAGTTGCAAGGCCCTACTGGTGAAAGCAACCAATACATTATCTTACCTCGCCATCGTGTGCTTTCAATTGCAAACGATGAACGTGGTCAATTGCAACAACTCCTCGCAGTTTTTGCAGTAGGTAGTTCAGCAGCTGTGTTAAAAGACAATATGTTCTTAGCAAAACATCAAGCTTCATTACCTAAAGAAGTTTTAGCGGCGATCAAAGTTATTTCTAATGTTGAAACTGATCAGTTTGATGCTGTACTTCATCATGGTTCTGTTGAGCAATTAACAGATCTTCAAAACAAAATTGCGAACCGTTCTGGAGCAATCGTGGGCATTACTCATCTTCAAACAGATGAGCAGATTCCTTTAGAACGTCTAGTCATTGAACGCGCTATTAGCGTAAATACTGCTGCTGCCGGTGGTAATGCGAGTTTAATGACTTTATCTGAAGACTAATTTAAGTCTTCAATCTCCCAGCCCGAATCATGTTCTACATGGTTCGGGTTTTTCATTTTTAGAGATTATTGTCCCAGAGTACAGTGTCTTTTCAGTATTCAAGCTTTTGAGTTTTCTTTGGTTAAAACAAAAAGGTCATCATTCAAATAAGCAAAACGCTCTGCCAACCATTCATGTGTATCATTCAAAGCTTGGTTGTAAAAATAAGGCCCGAACTCCTCAACAATAAAGTCCAATAAAAACTGTGCAGGTAAATTCCCTAAATCTACATCTAACTCTTTCAGCACATATTTTTTCAATGCGTGCAGCAATTGCTCACGAGTTAACTCATCAAATTCAATAGTTTTCTTTTTCACCATGAGTTTATCTCTCATCTCGTCCAAATATAATTACAGTTAATTTAACAGCATCGTGCATTCACATAACGTCGTAAAATGACGCATAAACCTATTCTTTTCTTATTTTTTAATAATATGTGTGTTCAAAACTAGGTACATAACTTGCTGCATTTTTATATAAATTTTTAGAGGAAGAATAATGCAGTTTTTCCAGCAACTGAATATCAGCAAAATGCTACTGAGCTTTTCGAAAAATATAAAAGTGAAATACTTTCGCTAACCCCAAATGCGATTGTTGAACATATTGGTTCTTCAGCAATCCCTCATGCAATTTCAAAGGGTGACTTAGATATCTATATAGAGGTGACCGCTCAGCAATTTTCACGAACAATAGAGCAACTTAAAACATTAGGATTTAAAGAAAAACTCAATACTTTACGCACTGATGAACTGTGTATGCTTGAAAGCCAAGCATCTGATGAGGATGTTGCCTTCCAAATAGTGGTCACTGGATCAAAATTTACTAATTTTCTCATTTTTAGAGATCGCTTGAGGAATTCAGCTCAGCTAGTACACCAATATAATGAGTTAAAACAAAACTGTATGGGCTTATCGCCAGATGAATATCGACAAATCAAAGCTGAATTTATTGATCAAGTTTTAAGTACGAATCTATGAGATAAACATATGAATTTGATAATTTCCATCCACCTCATACGCCTTTTTTGATACCATGCCTTGTTTAAATTTCACCTATAGTTTTCATTATTTATGACTGTATCTTACCAACAGCAACTTCAAGAGAAAGTTGAACGAATTACCGCACAATTTGCACCGTTCAATCCCCCAGCTTTAGAAGTGTTTCAATCACCAGAACAACATTTCCGTATGCGTGCTGAGTTTCGTATCTGGCACACTGAAGAAGATTTGTTCTATGCAATGTTTGAACGTGCTGAAGACGGTAAGCAAAAACAAGTCATTCGTGTAGATGAGTTTCCAATCGCAGATCGTCACATTAATGATTTAATGCCACGCTTATTAGAAGAATTAAAAGCAAACCCTATTTTATCTCAGCGTATTTTTGAAGCTGATTTTCTCTCGACACTGAGTGGAGAAATGCTTGTCACGCTGATTTATCACCGGAAATTAGATACTGAATGGGAAATTGCAGCAAAAGCACTTGCAGAAAAGCTGAATATTAAAATTATGGGCCGTAGTCGCGGTCAAAAAGTGATTATTGGTGATGACTACGTGGCTGAACAACTTAATGTTCATGGTCGTACATTTAAATACAAACAAATTGAAAGTAGCTTTACTCAGCCAAATGCGCAAGTGTGCCAACATATGCTTGAATGGGCATGTGATGCAGCTGAAGGAGCTCAAAAAGATTTACTGGAGTTGTACTGTGGAAATGGGAATTTCACCCTACCACTCTCATTAAAATTCAAACGTGTACTTGCGACTGAGCTTGCAAAATCATCTGTTTACGCCGCGCAATGGAATATCGAACAGAACCAAATCGAAAATATTCAAGTTGCACGCTTATCTGCTGAGGAATTCACGCAAGCCTATCAAGGTGAGCGTGAATTTAGGCGTTTACAAGAAGCAGAGATCGACATCAAAAGTTATGCGTTCGATACTGTTTTTGTCGATCCACCGCGTGCGGGGATTGATGATGAAACACTTAAACTGCTACAAGGCTTTGAACGTATTATCTATATCTCATGTAACCCAGACACGCTACATGATAACTTAGGGACACTTGCACAAACGCATCGCATCACAAAGTTTGCTATGTTTGACCAGTTCCCTTTTACTCATCATGTTGAATCTGGTGTTTTACTTGAAAAGATTTAAACAAATTATTTCAACGTAAATTTTATATATAAAGGGTTGCAATAACCCTTTATTTTTTCAGCAAGTTTAAATATTAAATCCGAGTAAAAAAGTCATATATATCAAAGATCAAGTCATTAAATCGTCATAATTTCGTTTATCTTCCAAATGTTTATCGAAAAAATTGAAGTTCGATTGCTGCTTTTATCACTTTAGCTGACTTGTTTTTTATTTTAAAGCGGCTATATTTCGATCTATGTTAGTTTGTGAATGAAGGCTCTATGAGTTTTTGGCAAAAAATGTTCAGTGCAGATCAACAGTATAACGAACAGAAGAATCAAACTTCTTGCGTTGAAAATGATTGTTCTTGCAAATCAAATGAACAACTATTGGATGCTTTAGTAAAAGCAACTGATGAAGATGTCATTAAAGGCATCAAGAAAGTACTGATTTCTCGCGGCTACAGCCGCAAAGAGTTACTGGCGATGATCAATCCACCAGTACAATAAGAAAGAAAGCCCTAATCTCTCCTTGAAAGATTAGGGCTTTTTACTATTTACAGGCTTTTCTATCTATTTCCACAACAATTGGCCCTAAATTCGTTCTTTTATCATGTCGTTTAGTTTCATTTAAATATAAGCTTGAAATCGAACCATCCAAATACAAAGCTTGATCAATCTGCAATTGCTGTTTAAAAAATTGGGCAAACTGATAAAAACTCATCCTCTGTTGTGAAATCACAAAATACAATTGATTATCTTTGATTCCTACACCATTTCTGATTTTTAAAGAATTTGATTTTGGCAAAAATTGGGAGTTGATCTTTCCATGATTGATTAACATTGGCCCTGATTGTGTCGCAAAAAGCGCCCTAAATTTACTTTTCTTATAATCTGCCGTGGTTTGAATTACAGCATTTTGATGATTCCATGCCAGTACGCCATTTGGTTGCATAAAGAAGTTCCCAAAACCAGTATTCTCATTTAACTGAGATGTTTGCTTGGCTTGCTCTACATACAAACCCACAGGCTGATAGTCCACATGATACATTCCTGCATTCATTGCAAAATTCATTTGAGCACAAGCTGGAAGATTTGCTTGAAGACGAGAAAAATTATGATAATAACGATCTGAATTTTTATCTTTTAAAAATAATTCTAACTGATCTAGTTTTTCAACTTTAATCACGTCATACGTGATCTGATCGACCTGAATACTTTGATATTGTGCTGCATGTAATTCAGCTACTGAGTACATTGATAAAAAAGCTAAAAGCCAAATCTTCATCGTCATTTTATATATGAAGCCAATTTTTATTATTTTCACATAGCAAAATCAATCCTGAAAACAGCAGATACAAACTCAACACATAATCATAGGATTCTATGTCTAAATATGCTCGATTGATTCATTATTTTTCACTAAAATAACACTATAAATACAATATTTTTGTATCAGCATGCAGCAAAAACATCAACGCTTCCCTCTTGGTGCACACCTGATCGTAAAACACTTTGGTTATAGCCATCATGGAATTTATGCAGGTCGTGGACGGGTCATCCATTACTCAGGTTTTGCTCATATTTTCAAAAAGCATCCGATTGAAATGACCTCTATCCAACATTTCGCACGTGGAAAAACGATCCACACAAGAGACTACCAATCACCACGCTACAAAGCAAAGGCTGTTGTTCGGCGTATGCGCTCACGTATGCATGAAAACCATTACCATTTGATTATTAATAATTGTGAACATCTCTGTACGTGGGCAATTACAGGTATAGAATCCAGTACTCAAGTTGAACGAATGCAACGGCGTTTGGCAACAATTGGTTATGTCAGCTCAATTATGAGTTATATGAATAGTATTATGCTTACGGTTGCTACAGCATGTTTTGCTATCGTGTTATACATCAAAATCATGCTCCGTCGTCAAGCCAAGAAATCCACACCAGCATATTTATTACTGAAAGAGAAACAGACTAAAAAGTGATAATAGTAAGGTTCAAGTGCACATAAAGTTATTTCTCTTGATAGCTTTGCCATAACTTATATAAATCTAAGTTCTGCAACGGCGTAATTTGTTTAAATATTAATCCCTCTTGTTTTTCAGGCGGCATTCTCAGCATTTCAGCAAGATTTGCTGTCGATAATGAAAATGGTTCTGCATCAGGATTGGAAAATGCATAACGCACTTGGTTAATTCCTGCCATACGCATCGCAGCTAAACACATCGGACAAGGCTGCCCACTTGCATAGACGATACAATCTTCTAAATTAGGATTACCTAAAGTTTTGCCAGCTTCACGCAATGCCAATAGCTCTGCATGTGCTGTAGGATCATTGGTTAATTTGATTTGGTTGACACCTGTAGCAATGATTTCACCATTTCTCACAACCAATGCTGCAAAAGGTCTACCACCTGATTTTGCATTTTCTAATGCTAAATCTACTGCTTTCTGTATAAACAGTTGATCATCCATCTTTGTCTTACCTTAATAATAAAATTCAAGCTATATGTTTAAAGGCTTTTAATAAATAATGCTTTTATTATAAATTGATCAAGAAAATCAGACTACACATGATCATAACCCATTACAAATAAAGTAAAATTCACATAATCCTTTACTTTAAATATAAGCACCTATATATTCAAATCATATATTTCATATCCAATCTACATCGAGGATTTTATGTTGGGGATAGCAGTAATCTGATAACCATATTTCAATGAAAATTTGAAATGGGTTATCAACGCGAATTTTCAGGCTGCATGCCTATCTTTGCTTTTGATTACTTATATCAGGATTCCAACATGAACCTATCCAAGTCTGAACAACGGACTTTACACGTCTTAGCCAAAGGCGGAAAAATCGTAAAACTCAAAAATGAATCTGGACAACTCATCGCTGTAGAATGCTATAGCCGTGAAGGTTTTGTCTTATATGATTGCACTCTCGTTGTTTTTCGAAAACTTAAAAAGAAACGATTGATCAAATCACAGGAAGGACAACCCTATCAAATCAATTTGAATGGGCTTAGAAACGTACGACCTCAACTCGATAATCAATAAACATCCTTAACAATCATCTGATGAAGCAGCAACATACTTTTGCTTCGTCAGTTATTTAAAAACATGTAGGCAATTAAAATGAATATTCAAATCCGTGATGAACAAAACACTGACATCCAAGCAATTTTTGATTTAACCAAAGCAGCATTTAATGATGAAGAATACTCTAGCCATACAGAGCAATTTATCGTAAATGCGCTTAGAGCAGCCAAACAACTTACTGTCTCTTTAGTTGCTGAAACTCAAGGCAAAATCGTTGGCCATATCGCCTTTTCACCTGTATCAATTTCCGATGGTACGACAGACTGGTATGGCTTAGGTCCTATTTCCGTTATTCCTGAATATCAAGGAAAAGGTATAGGTTCTGAACTTATGAGAGAAGGTTTGAATAGAATAAAGACACTGAATGCAAAAGGATGCTTATTACTCGGTGATCCTAATTATTATGGAAAATTTGGGTTTAAGGCTGATGCTAGATTGATCTTAAAAGGTGTTCCAGCAGAGTATTTTCAAATTCTTGCTTTTACCGACCATGTAGCAAGTGGCTATGTCATCTATTCAGATGCATTTAATGCAACGTCATAGTTATTGGCCATAATTACAGTACAAATAAAAAAGCTCACGAATATTCATCGTGAGCTTTTTTCACATTTAAGTGTATAACTATTACTTCGCTGCTGTTGCTTCAGTCGTAATATTTACAGTGATCTTATCGCCAACATTCGGCACATAGTTTCCGATACCAAATGCAGAACGATCAAATGAAGTTGTTGCATTAAATCCAATAGCAGGTACTTTTGCCATTGGGTGCTCACCCTGCTTATTCAATACTGCATCCAATACAACTGGCTTAGTAATACCCTTAACAGTTAAATCACCTGTAATTTTGAAATGCTTTTTATCTTTGGTTTCTACTTTAGTACTTTTAAAAGTAATGTTTGGGTACTTAGCTGCATTAAACCAAGCTTCTTCTTGGAACTCTTTATCTAAAGCCGCTACGTTAGTATTTACGCTGCTTAAAGGAATTGTCACTTCTACTGATGAATTTGCAGGTTTCGCATTATCAACTTTAATCACACCTTGAATATCAGTGAAGTTAGCGCTTGGTGTAGAAAAGCCAAAGTGATTCCAACTAAATACTGTTGCTGTATGTGTTGGGTCAATTTTATAGTCCACTGGCGCAGCTAATGTTACAGAACTTGCTAAAGCGAATGCTAAACCGAAGCTTAATGTTTTAAATTGCATTTTTCGTATCCTTGTTTGATATGAGTATTAGTGTATACATCAAGTATTTTTATTCACTATTCTTTATAAAACGATATGTTTCATCGGTGCAACAATAAAAGTATTACGCAGCCCAGCTAAACAACATATGATTAGACTATTCGATACTCCACAATCAGTAGTGAACACTGCATGATTAGGTACAATCATTTTTATTTTTAAAGATAAACAATAAGGTAAAACATGACTCATTCAGCACAAGCATTAAGTACAGCAACTCCTTATCGTGTAACACTTACAGATACTTCTGGTCATACATGGTATGCAGATGAGCCTATGGACAAAGGTGGGCAAGATACTGCACCAAATCCAATACAGCTTGTTCTTTCCGCTCTTGGAGCATGTACCACGATTACGTTAGAAATGTATGCAAATCACAAAGGTATTAAGCTTGAGCATGTTCAAGTTGATTTAGCATTAAACCCAAATGGTGATCCTGAATCAGGTCAAAATAATATTGAACGTAAAATTATCTTAAAAGGTGAATTTACCGAGGATCAACATAAACGATTACTCAAAGTAGCTGAGAGCTGCCCTGTTCATAAATTACTAACTTCTAATATTTCGATTCAGAGTGAATTAAGTGTCGGGTAAGAGATACAAATATGGTCTTTATATTAAAGACCATATTTTATAAAAAATTAATCGTAAACTGATAATTCAGTTCCTGACATTTAAATCCCTCTAACATATGCTGAGGAATGATCTGTTTTGCCTCTGGACTTATGATCATATAAATTAAGTCATACCAATTCGCTTCACTTTTGTCATCTGGACAATAGAAAAGCTCCTGTTTCTGGTCTAATTTAATATATTTTTCATCAACACTTCTTAACTCATAGCCATACTTATTGGCTAAAAGCATGTTAACCAGTTCTATAATTTTGGTCTTATACTGCGGAAATAACTCTGGTTTTTCAAAATTATGAACCATATCCAAGCTTGCCATCTTCAAAAAATGTGTTTCATACTCATCATTACAATTGACTCCAAAGACCCGCCAAATAGATAAATTCTCAACGTAGTTCAAGCTTTGAATTAAACTGTCTGTATATTTAAATAATTGATATTTGCATAAATTTTGTTTTGGATCTTTTGTAAAAAGTATTTCTGCTTCAAACCCCATATCGAGATCAGCCATGGTACTTTGTTCAAATAAAGCTTCTCTAAGTTTTAAACGCCATTCATCACACTCAAAACAATAAGTCTGGTTAGCTGCGATTTTACAAATTATTGAAAATAAATATGGGTGCATGTAATTCATAATAATTTTTATTCACTTATAAAACCAAAGAGTATTTCATAATTTCTTTAACTTTCTATCACTATTGTTTTAAGAAACTCAACTCACAAATATAAAAAAGCGCCCTATTCAGGACGCTTTTTTATACCACTTAATTCAATTAAGCAGTCAATTCTTTAACCGCAGCAACAACCGCTTCAGTCGTAATACCGAAGAATTGGAACAAGTCTTTTGCTGGCGCAGATTCGCCGTAAGTGGTCATACCGATCACTTTGCCGTCTAAACCAACAAACTTCCACCAGTAATCCACATGAGCCGCTTCAACCGCTACACGTGCACGGATATGTGCAGGCAATACCGCTTCAC
This sequence comes from Acinetobacter venetianus RAG-1 = CIP 110063, assembly GCF_000368585.1. Classification (GTDB taxonomy): domain Bacteria; phylum Pseudomonadota; class Gammaproteobacteria; order Pseudomonadales; family Moraxellaceae; genus Acinetobacter; species Acinetobacter venetianus. The sequence goes on along the minus strand of NZ_KB849558.1, from coordinate 620,035 downwards.
GATATGCAGCATCTTGCTTCATAAACTCTTCAGCACATGGCATAGACACAACACGCACACCTTCAAGTTGTGCATATGCTTCCATTGCCAATGAAACTTCTGAACCTGTTGCAATGATGATTGCCTTCAATTCACCTTTCTCTTCAGCAAGTACATAACCACCTTTTGCAACGTTTTGAATTTGAGCTTCATTACGCGCTTGGAATGGTAAGTTTTGACGAGAGAAAATTAATGCTGATGGGCCATCTTTACGTTGAAGTGCAGACTTCCAAGAAACAGCTGCTTCAACTGTGTCACATGGACGCCAAGTATTTAAGTTTGGTGTACCGCGTAACGATGCAATTTGTTCAATTGGTTGATGCGTAGGACCATCTTCACCTAAACCAATCGAGTCATGTGTATAAACATGAATCACACGTTGCTTCATTAATGCAGACATACGTACTGCATTACGCGCATATTCCATGAACATCAAGAATGTTGCAACGTAAGGAACGAAACCACCGTGTAAAGCCACACCATTCGCAATTGCAGTCATACCGAATTCACGAACGCCGTAATACACGTAGTTGCCCGCTGGATTTTCTTGTACACCTTGGCAACCTTTCCAAAGTGTTAAGTTAGAACCCGCCAAGTCAGCAGAACCACCTAATAATTCAGGCAGTAATGGACCAAATGCTTGTAATGTATTTTGGCTTGCTTTACGTGTAGCAATGGTTTCAGCTTTAGCATTTGTTTCAGCAATGAAAGCATCTGCTTGTGCAGCAAATTCCGCTGGTAAGTCGCCATTGATACGGCGTAATAATTCAGCCGCTTCAGTTGGATATTTTGCTTTGTATTGAGCAAACAATTCATTCCACGCTGCTTCAGAGGTTTGACCTTTTGCTTTTGCATCCCAGGCTGCATATACATCTTCAGGGATAACAAATGAATTTTCTTTCCAACCTAATGCTTCGCGAGTTAAAACGATTTCGTCTTTACCCAATGGCGCACCATGGCAATCTTCTTTACCTTGTTTGTTTGGTGAACCTAGACCGATAATCGTTTTACAGATAATAATTGTTGGCTTATTAGTTTCAGCTTTTGCTTCAACAGTTGCTTGACGAATTGCATCTGCATCATGACCATCTACACGAAGCACTTGCCAGCCATAAGCGTTAAAACGTTGCTCAGTGTCATCACTGAACCAACCTTCTACTTCACCATCAATCGAGATACCGTTGTCATCATAATAAACAACAAGCTTACCAAGACCTAAAGTACCTGCAAGTGAACATACTTCGTGAGAAATACCTTCCATTAAGCAGCCATCACCCAAGAAACAATAAGTGAAGTGATCAACAACGTTTAAGTCATCTTTGTTGAACTGAGCAGCTAATGTTTTTTCGGCTAAAGCAAAACCAACAGCATTGGCGATACCTTGACCTAATGGACCTGTCGTTGTTTCGATACCCGGTGCATAACCATATTCTGGGTGACCTGGTGTTTTAGAATGTAACTGACGGAATTGCTTTAAATCTTCAATAGATAAGTCATAACCTGTTAAATGCAATAAAGCATATTGCAACATAGAACCATGACCATTTGACAATACAAAGCGGTCGCGGTTCGCCCATTGTGGGTTTGTTGGGTTATGATTTAAAAACTCACGCCATACGACGTCAGCGATATCTGCCATCCCCATTGGTGCACCTGGATGCCCTGAGTTTGCCTGTTGCACAGCATCCATTGCCAAGACACGAATTGCATTAGCAATACGACGTTCATTTAAAGGGGTTGTCATAAGTCAGAATCCGATTAAATCAATGTGATAAAGAAGACGAGAAATCATCTTTCAAAAATTGAGACTATTGTCTTAAAAAAACGACATGGGGTAAAGTCTAATACACGATATTTCTTATATTTCGATCATTCATTTTCAATTATGTGAACAAATGTTCACAGCGTAAGCAAAAGTAAATATCTCTGGTTTGTAGAATCTATTCGCTTATTCAGAAAAATATTAAAAATCAATCCTCACATATAAGCTTTACTGATACACATATCAATAAAAACACAATGAAAATGCAATAAATTTATGGTTTTTAGTCAGCTTGTGCTAGTCCTATGAGCCAAGTCGATGTAACATACTCTGTCTTTTTGAAAATAACCATGATAGGACGTTCATGCGCGAGTATGCTGTTTTTACTTCAGAATCTGTAAGCGAAGGTCATCCAGACAAAATGGCTGACCAAATTAGTGATGCGATTTTAGATGCAATCCTAAGAGAAGACCCGTATGCACGTGTCGCTTGTGAAACATTAGTAAAAACAGGCGCGGTTGTTCTTGCTGGTGAAATCACAACAACGGCTAACGTTGATTTCGAAGCGATCGTACGTCAAACCGTAAATGGTATTGGCTACCACCACTCTGATTTAGGTTTTGATGGTTCAACTTGTGCCGTAATCAATATGATCGGAAAACAATCTCCTGAGATTGCACAAGGTGTAGATCGTCAAAAACCTGAAGATCAAGGTGCTGGTGACCAAGGTCTAATGTTCGGTTATGCAAGCCGTGAGACAGATGTGCTTATGCCTGCACCGATTTCTTACGCACACCGTTTAATGGAGCGTCAAGCAGAGTTACGTCGTTCAGGTGCTTTACCTTGGTTACGTCCAGATGCAAAAAGCCAAGTTACTTTTGCTTATGAAAATGGCAAACCTGTTCGCTTAGATGCTGTCGTGCTTTCGACTCAACATGACCCAGAAATTACTCAAGCTCAGTTGAAAGAAGCTGTGATTGAAGAGATTGTTAAGCCAATCATTCCTGCTGAAATGTTCCATGCAGGCACAAAATTCCATATCAACCCAACAGGTATGTTTGTAATCGGCGGCCCTGTAGGTGACTGTGGTTTAACTGGTCGTAAAATTATCGTTGATACATACGGCGGTATGGCGCGTCACGGTGGTGGTGCATTCTCTGGTAAAGACCCATCTAAAGTTGACCGTTCAGCTGCATATGCTGGTCGTTATGTCGCAAAAAATATTGTTGCTGCTGGCCTTGCTGATAAATGTGAAATCCAAGTGAGCTATGCAATTGGTGTTGCTGAACCAACATCAATTTCAATCAATACCTTCAATACTGGTAAAGTATCTGATGAGTTGATCATTCAACTTGTTCGTGAACATTTTGACTTACGTCCATATGGCATCACACGCATGCTTAACCTTATTCAACCTATGTATAAGCAAACAGCTGCTTATGGTCACTTTGGCCGTGAAGGTTCAGATACAGCATTTACTTGGGAAAAAACTGACAAAGTTGAAATCCTTAAGGATGCAGCAGGTCTTTAATTGCTCTGCGTCATCTAATAAAAAAGCTCGCATTTTGCGAGCTTTTTTATTCCCCAATCTAATTTCCCGAATTCATATTATCTTGCTTTAAAACTTCAAAAATAGACGTATTTTGAACAGGTTGCTCTTCTTGATGATGTTGCGAATACAAATGTGCAAGTTTTACGATAACCACAACAGCTAAACACGCAGCAACACAGAACATCCACATACCGTAAGGGCTGCGAATATGTTGAGAACCACAGTAAGGACATTCCTTATCTGTAGACGCGACCACCTTGTCGCAACATGCACAATGATATTGATATAACATCATTTGTTCCTCCCACTCGTTATTTTTTATTTTCTTTTTACAACAATTTTCACCGTTGTACTTTTATCCTATGAAAAAAAAAACGAGATTACAATGCAGTTATATGACCGATTCTTTCAAATTTACAAAGTTTTTATGTCAATTTAATGAACTACAAGTATTTTTAAATTTTTCTACAGAAGCGTATTATTTTGATCTTTCACATAATTTGCTAAAATATTGCTTTAAATTTATGGAAATAGCACCATGACTCAATTAATCAACAAAGGTGGATTTCGTGAACGTGCCAACCGTAGTCGAAAATACAAACAGTCAGAAAATGAGGTGACCACTTTGCCACCGAGCCAATACCAACCTCAAGACAAACAGACTACGGTCGCCAATAATGCAGAAAATAACCAAACTACAGATACAAACAACAAACCATAAAAAAGCACACTTTTGATCGTGTGCTTTTCTATAACTAAACCGAATTAGTTTACATCTTTAAATTCAATTTTCTTTTGATCTGGTTTTACTTCACGCGCTTCACCATCAATCACGGTTGAGTCACGATATTGCCCACCACCTTGTTGATTTTGCATTTCTTGCATCTGACGCATTAAATCAACAAATGGACTTTGTCCTGAAGCACCACCGCCCATACCACCCATCATTTGGTCCATCATTGCTTGTTGACGCTTTGCCATTGTTTTCATCAATGCATTGCGGAAAGCTGTTTGTACCGATGGGATTAACACTAAAACGGCGATTACATCAGAAATCAAACCTGGTAGCATTAAAAAGAAACCAGACATCGCGATTGCTAATTTCTTAGTTACCGCTGGATCAGCACCTAACTGCCCTGTCATTTGCATTTGCTGTAACTGAGGCATGATACCTGACGTGCTTGAACGCAGCATATTCAAGCCAATGAAAAATGCGATAATAAACCAGAAGAATACATACCACATACTTCCAACGAGATCGCCCACGCCGATCCAAACCAACACTTCAGCAATTGTGCCAAAAACCACGATAAGAAGTAGATTCATGTTAAATCTCAAAATAAAACAATGTGCATATTGATAAAACAATGCTGACACATTTAATAAAATAAACTCAATAAATTATTTGATGGGTTCTTTTCTAAATTTATCAAGTCTGATGTTTATGTTTATTACATAAAAAAGCTCTCAGTTGAAATCAATCAATTGAGAGCCTAGAAAGAATTTATAAATTAACCACAAGTTGCATTGGTAATCTTTTTAGATTGTGGATCAATCGTTACTGTAACGCGGTTCTCTCGATAATCCATAGTTACAGGTTGATTAGGTCCAACACTACGCACGATCTCAGACTTGGTTTTTTGCTTAATTTGTTCTTCGCTAAGTCCTGATTGACCAATTAACTTTTTTGCCTCATCAGCAACACATTTCGATTGGCTAGCACGGAATAGCTCCCACTCCTCAACCACCTGACCATTTGGCAACTTGCAGTATCCAACCTGACCATTTGTTTCATTTCGAATTTCCAACTGACCACCTTGCTCAACGCAATATTTACTCGCTGGATTCGCCATACCAATTTTTGGTGGCATATCGTCTTTATTTGGAGTTGAAGAACACGCTGCCAATGACATAACAACTGTACCTAAAAGTAAGATCTTTTTCATATTTTTGAATTCTTGCAAAAAATTTAATATAACAAACAAATAATAAATTTATGTCTATGATTTGAAACATCTCTCGCCAGTTCTACTTATAATTTTTGTATAAAACTCAAAAATTTCTTAAATATATTAGTTTTATTCTTATTTGATGTCTGATTACGGGAGTTATTACGTTCTGTTATTCTTCTTAGGCGATACCGCATTTCATTAGCGACTTCCTTATTTTCACTCTTTGCATATTTTCTTAACAATTCAAAGGCTTCGTCAGTACCAATATCAGCTAATGCATGACTAAACCATTTTGCGATTACACCATCGTCGGAAGCATCATACTCAAAACGTTTAAAATCTTGTTCAAGTATCTTGGCAATAATTGCAACACTTGATGGATGACCAATATCTTGCAGCTCTTTAGTAATCATTTGATGACTAAAATGACCATCATGCAATAAAAATTCATTTAAAGCGGCAACCTTAATACTTTGATTATCTAATCGAAATACGACATCAATTAAAAGCTCTGCTGTGTCCTCGTCATTCTCTTGAATAGCTGTATGAAACAGATTAATTAAATACGAGAGTTTCCGCTCATCAGCTATATCAACTTTATCCCAGAATGTTGTTACTTTCAGTTGATAACGAACAAACCAATCATTGTTTTCACTATGCATAATTTAACCATATATTTTTTAATCTTATTGGACAATGAAATATTCAAGCCGAATAGCCTGATCAACTAAATAATGATCTTTGATAATATAGAAATATGGTCTAGTATTGACCCACTCATCCATTTCCAAAATGGCTTCTGTATAACCCATCACTGCTGAAAAATCTTTTACTTGTAAAATATCCATAGGCTTATCCCTTTTCTTATAGATATAAGCCTAACATAGAGTAAATATTTCCTTGTAGCTCAAAGCTCAATCTTGCCAGTCATTTTATATTTTTATAATTTGTTTTGGCTAAATTTCAAACATTGAAAAAAGCACCCGAAGGTGCTTTCTTTCTCTTATAAGCCTGTTGCGATCAGAACCACAAAACTGAACAACAACGAACCTAAAGATCTTTTACAATGTACATGAACTTCTTGCTCAAACCCTTGAGAGTATCGCTCTAAGTTTTCCATAACCTAATGCTCATTTAATGTACTGCAATTATTAATTTGCCTAAATAATATATGAAATGAAATTAGCAAAAAGTCGTAGATCAAGCTAGGGTAAAAATTTAAACATATGGTCAATTAGTGACAAAATTAAGCAATTTCACTTAAATTTCTAATGGTTTTTTGCAATTTTTCTAAATTATTAATATTCAAATAAAAAAGCCCACCAAAGTGAGCTTTTTTATATTTATTCTTAGTTTTGAGCAACTACAGTAATAGCAGTTGCTTGAGGTCCTTTTTTACCTTCAGCTACAGTAAAAGATACACGTTGTCCTTCATGAAGAACTCTAAAGCCGTTGCTTTGGATTTCGCTAAAGTGAGCAAAAACATCTTGTCCAGAATCAGCATGAATAAAACCAAAACCTTTAGTTTCATTGAACCATTTAACTGTACCAGTCACAGTGTTAGACATAAATTTAACCTATTTGAAAATTCGTAATACTTAGCAGCAAATAACTTGGAATAATAAAACTATGACACTAAAATCTGATAAAACGAGAAGTTTGGACAAACATACGAAATTAGAGATTTGCTGAATCAACAGAGTTATTCTTCTAGTTAACTATCACTATACACGACTTTACTTTTTATAAGCAATCCCTATTGCTTCAACCACTCATATAAATGGATGACATAACATTCAAAAACTAAGATTGAGCTACGAAAACCATTTCCAAAATTATTTAATTTCAATATTTTTCCATAATATAGATTAAGAAAAACAAGTCAAATAGATAAGATTTTCAATTAAATTCTCTTACATTTTTCTTCTTATGCAATTGATCAAGTTTCAGCAACCTATTTTGAATAACGAAAAAGTAAATATGATTAAAAATTATCCCAAACATCAATTTTTAACCCATTCCAATTTTAAATAATTAACATCGTAGCAATTGTCCACATTGTGATCCCAATTAAAACGTCTAAAATTTTCCAAGATGTCGCTCTTTTAAATAAAGGAAGTAACATCTTAGCCCCGTAGCCTACTGAAAAGAAAAATATCCAAGAAGCGAGTATTGTGCCTGCCGCAAACTGATACAGTTGATCCGAAAATTGCACTGAAATTGATCCGATCAAGATAATCGCATCCAAATACACATGTGGGTTTAACCAAGTGAATGCTAAGCATATTCCGATAATTTTGAGTAACGAATCTTTTTCAATATCACTTGGGTTTAGCGAAGAAGAATTTTTTATAGCTGAATAGAAATTGCGCAATCCGTAAAAGAATAAAAAGGCTGCACCAAAATATTTGCTCACGGTAAGGAGAAATGGAAAGTTAGCAATAACTTTGGAGAATCCTGTTACGCCGAAGTAAATCAAAATAGAATCAGATAATGCACAGATAAAACAAACCCAGAATACATACTGCTGCTTTAAACCTTGTTTTAATACGAATGCATTTTGCGCCCCGATTGCTAAAATCAGAGAGAAGCCAATTCCAAGCCCATATACAAATGCACTCATTCACTTTTTCCACAAACTAAAAATATTAAAGGGATTTATTTCTTTGCACATTCAGATCACGCTGAAAGATTGTTATTATCTTTTTTTTAATTTTTAATTCAGTAAAATTAAGTTTATTTCAGTTCAGCTAAGTTTTTTTAAGGAAATTATGCTCGATAGCAAACAATGTGAAGCTTTCTTTGCTGTTGCAGAGACAGGTAGCTTTGAACATGCAGGCCAAAGACTGTGTATTACCCCATCTGCTGTGACATTGAGGGTTCAAGCACTTGAGAAGCATTTAGGTCAGCTCTTGCTGATACGCGGCAGACCTTGCGTTTTAACTCAATCAGGTCTACATCTATTTGAATACTTGCAACATAGCAAACGCCTAGAACAAAATTTACTATACAGTCTCACAGGTAAATCTGAATCTAATTATTTTAAAACCACAATCGCAACGAACGCCGACTCTTTAGCAACTTGGTTGCTTCCCGCACTGAAAGATGTGCTCATTCAAGAAAAAATTATGATTGAGTTTAACTGTGACGATCAGTCGCATACTTATTCATTACTTGAAAATGGAACAGTCAATGCATGTATTTCTATCGAAAATGAAGCCATGAAAGGTTGTAATGCCATACATCTGGGATCTATGCGCTATAAAATGGTTTCAACGCCATTGTTTCAAAAAAAATGGTTTAAGAATGGAATCACGAGAGAAAGCTTAAGGACTGCCCCTGCAATTATTTTCAATCACAAAGATCACACTCATTTTGACGTACTTGAAAAAATGTTTGGGTTAACAAAAGGCACTTATCCATGTCACCTTATCCCATCTTCAGAATCCTTTGTCACGGCAATCCAGCTTGGCTTGGGATATGGCATGGTTCCAGAATTTCAACTCAAACAAGCTTTTAAAGATAAAAGTTTAGTTGAGATTTTACCCGAAGCTGAAACAGATATTGCTTTATATTGGCACCATTGGAATCAACAATCTGCTCCTCTTCAAGCCTTAACGACACATATTGTCCAAAAAGCGAAAATAGTTTTGAGATAGCTCAAAATATAAGCTGCCTACAAAACCATCTATTTCTTTAAAATTCAAAATAATACAAAAAAAATATACAGCTAAAAGCCTTATATGTAACAATATCAACAATCTTTTATTCTTATAGTGCTGCATGTCATTAATTATTGGTATTGATCCTGGTTCACGCTTAACAGGTTACGGAATTATTGAGAAAGATGGCAATAAGTTACGTTTTGTCGATGCAGGCACGATTCGTACTGAAACACAGGAAATGCCCGAACGTTTAAAACGTATTTTTGCGGGTGTAGAACGTATCGTTAAATTTCACGGACCAACCGAAGCTGCGGTAGAGCAAGTCTTCATGGCACAAAATCCTGATTCTGCGCTAAAGCTTGGTCAAGCTCGTGGCGCTGCGATTGCTGCTCTTGTAAATTTAGACTTACAAGTAGCTGAATACACAGCGCGTCAGATTAAACAATCTGTCGTGGGTTATGGCGCGGCTGATAAAGAACAAGTCCAAATGATGGTGATGCGCTTATTAAACTTAAGCATTAAACCCCAAGCTGATGCGGCCGATGCCCTTGCTGCTGCTATTTGTCATGCACACGCTTCTGGAAGTATGAGTAAAATGGCAGTGCTGAATGCTTTAGGTGGAATGGCAAGAGGTAGAAGCCGTTCCAGTACTAGAAGACGTTAAGACTACTGATTTACGACTTTGTAAATCACTTTCCCCATATCATGCGCTTGCAAACCCCTCATACCTTTTTCAGCCAGTAAATCTCCTGCCTGCGCATGTAAACTAACAATTGCATGTAATGCAATTTGTTCATGAAATTGAGCTTTTAGGCTAGCAATCATGCCAGCCAATACATCCCCCATGCCCCCTGTTCCCATCCCCGCATTACCTTGGGTACAGATAAATAATTCGCTTTCCAAAATTAAACTACCAGCACCTTTTAGCACCCATTGCCCTGCATATTTTTGCTGTAGTTGATAAATTGCGTCTATCCGATCCTGTTCAATGTCAACAGGATTACAACCTAATAAAGTTGCTGCTTCGCCTGAATGTGGAGTCGCATAGATATGACCATTTAATTGTTGCGGATGCTTTGCTAAAAACCAAAGTCCATCTGCATCAAGCACAACTTCTAAATGTGAATTTTGATTGAGTAAATCGAACCATTGCTGATAAATCCGCTCTGCCCATTGATCACGTCCTAAGCCCATTCCAAAACAGACCGCATCGACTTGCTTTAATAGTTGTTGAATCAGGTCTTGATCTAACGCATTAATATCTCGAACCATGATATTGGGCGAACGTGACAAAATCGCTTGATGATGTTTGCTATGACAAATCACACTTACTTTGCCAGCACCTGCATGAAAAGCGGCTTCAGCTGACATAATCACGGCTCCGCCCATATCCGCATGACCGCCAACAACGAGTACATGCCCGTAACTGCCTTTGTGACCAAATGCCTGACGTTTCGGCAATACAATTTTTTCAGGTGATAAATAGGCAAGTGGTTTTAATGCTGTATCAATTGGAATTAAGCTAACCAAATGCAATTGACCTACATACTCTTTGCCTTGTCCCGTAAATAAACCTGCTTTATATCCCAAAATAGTAAAGGTTTGATCTGCTCGTATTGTGCAAGGTAAAGCTTGTCCTGTATCGGCGTGTAGTCCACTTGGAATATCAATCGAAATTTTTAAACCTGTTTGTGCATTAAAACACTGAATATTTTTTTGCCAATCGTCATTCAATACTCTATTTAAGCCAATCCCAAATAACGCATCGATATGACAATCAACCTCTCCTAACCTATCCTTATGGAGATGAGGGGTATACTCCGCAAGATCACCAATGACATTGCTATTTAAATCTGTAGACGACTCGTTCTGAAAAAAAGAAGCTGTAATACCATTTATTGGCTTCATTTCAACTTGCTGAGATTCAGCATACGCATAGGCATGTTTTAAATCAGTAGAACTTCCCATTTCAGTTGAGAGTACCGTTACATCGAAACCTGATTGCTTCAAAAATGCAGCAATATAATAACCATCACCAGCATTGTTACCCTGCCCACACCACACAGCGATATTTTGGATATTTTGTTGATGAAATTGCTCAATCAGTTGCTGCGATATTGACCAAGCTGCTTGTTGCATTAATCCTAAAGAGGAATTTTGCTGAGCAAACCAACGCTGCTCCCATGCTTGAATACTTTGGCTATGGTAAACTGAACGTTGCATATTATCCCCTATTATTGGTTTATGGCTTCATCCACACCTTCAGAAAAATCACTTGATAAAATCGAGCTGCAACAGCTTGATCCTCAAGAACTTAAAACATGGATAAAAGCTCAGGCTTTAGATTTGGGCTTTTCTGATTGTGTCATTGCCAAACCAGATGCTCAAGATCAAATGCCTCGTTTTAAAGAATATTTAGAACGCGGCTATCATGCAGATATGCACTATTTAGAAGAAAACTTAGAAAAACGTGCTAATCCAACTTTATTAGTTCCAGGAACTAAAAGCATTATTTGTGTGCGCATGAACTATCTTGTTGCATCCCCCCAGCCCCGTTATGTACCATTTGAACCAAATTCTGCCATTATTGCCCGTTATGCACGCGGTCGTGATTATCACAAAGTAATGCGTGGGCGGCTCAAAACGTTAGCAAGCCAAATTAAAGAAAAAGTGGGCGATTTTGAGTCACGCCCATTTGCTGATTCAGCACCTATTTTTGAAAAATCCTTAGCTGAAAGCGCAGGTATGGGATGGACAGGAAAACATACTTTACTGATTCATAAAAAATCAGGTTCTTTCTTTGTATTGGGGGAGCTATTTACCTCTCTCGAACTTCCTTTTGATCAACCTGCAACTGCACACTGCGGTTCATGCACTGCCTGTATTGATATTTGCCCAACACAAGCGATCGTTGAACCTTATATGTTAGATGCAAGGAAATGCATTGCATATTTGACCATTGAATATAAAGGCATTATTCCTGAAGAACTTCGCCAAGGCATCGGCAATCGTATATTTGGTTGTGATGATTGTCAGTTGATTTGCCCTTGGAATAGTTTTGCTAAAATGGCAACAATCCCAGATTTTGATGCGAGACATGGCTTAGATAACATTAGTTTACTCGACATTTGGCAATGGGATGAAGCAACTTTTTTGGCCAATACCGAAGGCAGTCCGATTCGTAGAACTGGCTACCAATCTTTTAAACGCAATATTGCAATCGGGCTTGGAAATGCGCCATACTCGGCTGATGTAGTCACACAATTGCAAGAAGCAAAACCTTTGCACGATGAGATTGTCAATGTACACATTGATTGGGCAATTCAACAACAATTGCAACGAGCCAATGTATAACAGATAGAAAATTGATGTTTTTTGCCCTTTGGCTTTGGCACGATTTCTGTATGATTAATCTCAATGTTTGTAATCAATCATCATGGATATAACAATGACCTTACGTAATGACTGGACTCGTGATGAAATCCAAGCTTTATATGATCAACCCTTTTTAGACTTAGTATTTGAAGCGCAAAGCGTTCATCGTCAACATTTCCAAGCAAATACGATTCAGGTCAGCACCCTTCTTTCGATTAAAACGGGTAAATGTCCAGAGGATTGTAAATATTGCTCTCAGTCAGCACATTACGACTCTAAATTAGAAGCAGAAAAACGTATTGCAGTTGATAAAGTGATTAGCGAAGCACAAGCTGCAAAAGAATCAGGTTCATCTCGTTTCTGTATGGGGGCTGCATGGCGTAACCCGCATGAAAGAGATATGCCTTATGTCTTAGAAATGGTTCGTGAAGTAAAAGCCTTAGGTTTAGAAACTTGCATGACGTTAGGTATGCTCAACCAATCGCAAGCTGAGCGTTTGAAAGATGCTGGTTTAGATTATTACAACCACAACCTAGATACATCACGCGAATATTATTCGCATATCATTAGCACTCGTACTTTTGATGATCGTTTAAATACACTTGATCATGTACGTCATGCGGGTATGAAAGTGTGTAGCGGCGGTATTGTCGGTTTAGGTGAAAGTCGTAACGACCGTATTGGTCTATTGCAAGAGCTTGCTACGATGCCAGTACACCCTGAATCTGTACCAATCAACATGCTTGTACCTATCGAAGGCACACCACTCGCTGAAGTGGAAAAATTAGATGTGACTGAGTGGATTCGTACAATTGCTGTCGCACGTATCATCATGCCACATAGCTATATTCGATTATCAGCAGGTCGTGAATCCCTTAGTGACTCGGATCAAGCACTTGCATTTATGGCAGGTGCAAATTCATTGTTCTCTGGTGAAAAACTGTTAACGACACCAAACGCGGGGGAAGGCAAAGATCAGATCTTATTTGCAAAACTCGGCTTAACTGCTGAAAAAGCAAAACCTACAGTTGCAGAACTCTCCGTAGATGCTATGAGCGCATAAATATAAAAGCCTTGTCGATTGACAAGGCTTTTTTCTTGTAATAATCACACTCATATAGATGTGACTAAAATCCCATATTTGGCAGTAAGAAACATTCCAACTCTAATTACATCCACTCCAGCTGCATGCGTAACAGATAGCTCCTGCGTATGTACATCAAAATGGAATGAATCAAATATCTCTTGATGATGCATTAACCATAAAATGGTATCAGCGATATGCTCATCAACTATGTACGTTTCTGACTTAAAATCCTTATCCATAATGCTTTATTGAGATAAATTGATTTAAACATCATAACCAAATCATCTATCAAAAGCAGTAAGATAAAAAAACACTTAGTCAAAGGAGATAACTAAGTGTATTAACGAGGAATAAAACTTAGCGATTAGGCAGCTTTAGGATTAATCAATGTCTGACCTGCTTTTAAGCTATTTATGGCCTTTGGATTAAACTCTAATGTCAGGACGTGATTGTCTAAATGAACATGATAAGAACGAATCAATGACTGCGGCCCATCTTCTGTATCTAACACATACTCATCCGCGATATTTAGGATACCTTCGAGATTGGTTGTACTAGACGCACGATCATGGCTGAACAAGTCGTAGATTGTCTGTAAATTAAAACTTGTATGTTGTTCTGTAGGATGACTTTTTAAGTGTTGCTCTAAGAACAATACAAATTTATGTGCGAAGAAATAATAGTTAGGTTTATGTGTATAAAGCATGTTCATTTATAGCTCCTTTAGATGATTTTTTCATCAAATCATGACTAAAACACTAAGGATTGAATCTTAAAAAAATCTTAAAAAAAGTTTGGCGTTTTTGTTAACGAACTTAAAAATCTTCTACTTTTATTTTTAACAAAGATTCAATTTTTTGATGATTACAGCAGTCCTGTCACAAAAATTTCATATAAAAAACCATTATTTTGTATAAAAAATAAACAAACAATCCACTATTTCTTAAAAAATAAATCTTAAAAACAACACTTTTTGTTGAAAATTCACATAATCAGGAAAACAATTTCAGAAAAACTAAAAAATAAACAACAAGTTATTTCAGCCAGCTTAATAATTATTTAAGAATTGCTAAAAATGTTATGCAGTTTGCATTTTATTTATTTACTGGTATATTTCGCACATTACTTGTTCAGCGCAAAAACTTAACTGGAAAAGTAATCTAATTCAAACTTTTAGCTGATGTCTTAGAGAAATTATTATGAAAAAACTTGCTTTGCTCGCTACTCTTTCAGTTGTTGGTATTGCTAGCGCTCACGCTGCAGATGGTACTATCACAATCAATGGTTTAGTGACTGATAAAACTTGTAACATCGTTACTCCAGCGGGTAAAGATTTTACAGTTACGCTTCCAACAGTTTCTAGACAAACTCTTGCGAATGCAGGTGATGTTGCTGGCCGTACACCATTCCAAATCAACTTAGAAGATTGTTCAGAAGGTAAAGTTGCAACTTACTTCGAACCAGGTGCAACTGTTGATTTCAACACTGGTCGTTTAATCAACCAAGCTGCTAGCGGTGCTCAAAACGTTGACGTTCAACTTTTAGGTAGCAACAACCAAGTAATCCCAGTTTTAGCTGCTGGTGCTTCTGGTGCTCAAGCGAACTCTCAATGGGTTGACGTTGTTGACGGCGGTAGTGCAGATCTTAACTACTACGCTGAATACTATGCAACTGGCGCATCTACTGCTGGTGAAGTAACAACTAACGTTCAATACACAATTATTTATCAATAATTTGTTGATCGCTGAGTTTCTATGTTCTAGAGCATAGAAACTCTTTTTATTTAAATTCATCTGCCTTTTTTGAGAATGTTGAGCATGTCATTTAACGGTTGTAAATTTTTGTCTGGTTTAGCACTTTGTTCAGTTATGGCGACTGCCGCTAACGCTGAGATAATCATTCATGGCACACGCGTGATTTACCCTTCTGATGCACGTGAAGTAACTTTACAACTCAGCAATAATGGCTCAAAACCTGCTCTCGTCCAAGCTTGGATCGATGAAGGTGATCCTAAAAGCACACCAGACCAATCTAAAGTGCCTTTTATGATTACACCACCTATTTCCCGTGTAGAGCCAACTAAAAGTCAAACACTTCGTATTACGGCTTTACCAAATGCGTTACAACTAGATCAAAAACAAGAAACTGTACTTTGGTTAAACGTTCTGGATATTCCACCGAGACCAACAGGCAAAGGTACAGAAACTGTTCCAGATAACTTTTTGCAACTTGCAATTCGTTCAAGAATTAAATTTTTCTATCGTCCAGCAAGTATCAAAGAAGATGCCAACTTAGCTGCTGACAAATTGCAATGGCGTCGTGTTGGTCAAAACATTGTTGTTAAAAACCCAACCCCTTTTCATATCACGATGACTTCAATTTATCAGGCCAATGGTGATAAGAAAGTTGATTTATTGCCTAAAGGTTTAATGTTAAAGCCTTTTTCTGAAGATCAAGTTCAGTTAAAAACATCGAACACTGAAAAAATGAGTTTTATTAATGTTAATGATTACGGTGGCCGTGTCGAAAGACCGATCAAATTCCAATAATCATTATTCGTTTAGATAATCAATAATTTTAAGTACCTATACCATATAGGCGATTTTTAATATGTCAAAACAGCACGCAACATACAGATTATTAAAGCGTCATATTTGCTTTTACCTTACTTCAGGCATGATCAGCATGACTCTGCCTGTGATGGTACATGCAGATGAACCTACACAAAAAAATGCTGTAGAAGCTGAGTTTGACTCTTCTTTTTTAATCGGTGACGCACAGAAAATCGATATTTCACGATTCAAATACGGTAACCCTGTTTTACCGGGTGAATATAACGTCGACGTATATGTAAATGGTCAGTGGTTCGGCAAACGTCGAATGATGTTTAAAGCTGTAAACCCAAAAGAAAATGCAACAACCTGTTTTAATTCAAGCACCTTACTTGAGTATGGTGTAAAGCAAGACGTTCTTTCGCAACATATTGCGAATCAATCAAAAAACAGTTGTTTAAAAATTGAAGATTGGATTGAAGATTCTTTCTATGAATTTGACACTTCAAAATTACGTATTGATATTTCAATTCCTCAAGTTGCTTTACAAAAAAATGCGCAAGGTTATGTCGATCCAAGTATTTGGGATCGCGGTATCAATGCTGGCTTTTTATCGTATAGCGGTAGCGCCTATAAAACATTTAATACAACTGGCGATAATAAAGAAACAACCAATGCATTTATGGCAGTTACTGCTGGGGCAAATATTGCAGGCTGGCAATTACGCCATAATGGTCAATGGCAGTGGCAAGACAATCCGACTGAAAACCAAAGTAAGTCAAACTATCAGTCAACAAGTACCTATTTACAACGTGCATTCCCACAGTATCGTAGTGTATTGACACTAGGTGACAGCTTTACCAATGGCGAAATTTTCGACTCATTTGGTTATCGTGGTGTCGATTTCTCTAGTGATGACCGTATGTTACCAAATAGTATGTTGGGCTATGCCCCACGCATCCGTGGTAATGCAAAAACCAATGCAAAAGTTGAAGTTCGCCAACAAGGTCAATTAATTTATCAAACCACGGTTGCTCCGGGTAGCTTTGAAATTAATGATCTCTATCCAACAGGTTTCGGTGGTGAACTTGAGGTTTCTGTAATCGAATCAAATGGTGAGATTCAGAAATTTGCTATTCCTTATGCATCTGTAGTTCAAATGCTCAGACCAGGTATGAGCCGATACTCATTAACTGCTGGTGAATTTCGTGATCGCGATATCGAGTTAGATCCGTGGGTTGTGCAAGGTAAATACCAACGAGGAATTAATAACTACCTCACAGGTTATACTGGCTTTCAAGCCACTGAGAAATACGCTTCGGTTTTGGCTGGTGCTGCTTTTGCAACACCAATCGGTGCGATCTCGTTAGACGTAACACATTCAGAAGCTGATTTTGAAAGAAAAGAATCTCAATCAGGTCAAAGTTACCGTTTAAGTTATAGCAAATTAATTACGCCAACAAATACTAACCTAACCTTAGCAGCCTATCGCTACTCGACTGAAAATTATTACAAATTACGTGATGCAATTTTAATTCGTGATTTAGAAGATCGTGGTATGAATAGCTACGCTGTAGGTAAGCAACGTAGTGAATTCCAAATTACCTTAAACCAAGGTTTACCTGATGGTTGGGGTAATTTCTATATGGTCGGCTCTTGGGTTGACTACTGGAATCGCAATGAAAGTACTAAACAATACCAAATTGGTTATAGTAACAATTACCATGGTTTAACCTACGGTCTTTCTGCGATCAATCGCCAAGTTGATTATGGATCTAGTAATCAAACACGTGATACTGAATATTTGATGACATTGTCATTCCCGCTCAGCTTTAAAAAGCATTCTATGAATGTGAATGCCAATGCATCTCAAGACAGTAGAACAGTTGGTGTAAGTGGAACTGTAGGTGATCGTTTCAGTTATGGTTCATCAGTAACACATCAAGATCGCAGTAATCCAACCTTCAACGTCAATGGACGCTACCGCACAAACTACACAACTGTTGGTGGCTCATATAGTGTTGCTGACTCTTATCAACAAGCCATGGTTAGCTTAACTGGTAATATCGTTGCTCATAAAGACGGTGTTTTATTTGGCCCAGAGCAAGGTCAAACGATGGTACTGATATATGCACCTGATGCCGCAGGCGCGAAGGTAAATAACACAACTGGTTTAAGTGTAAACAAAGACGGTTATGCTGTTATTCCATATGTAACGCCATATCGTTTAAATGATATTACTTTAGATCCTCAAGAAATGTCGACAAATGTTGAATTAGAAGAAACAAGTCAACGTATCGCACCTTATGCTGGTGCGATTGCTAAAGTCGATTTTTCTACGAAAACAGGTTACGCAATTTATATTGCTACAAAAACAGCAAATGGTGAAAACCTACCTTTTGCAGCACAAGTATTTGACCAAAATAATGAAGCTGTAGGTATTGTTGCTCAGGGTAGTATGGTCTATCTCCGTACCAAGAAAGCACAAGATCATCTCGTTGTGAAATGGGGTGACGATAGTGCTGAACAATGTGCAATCTCATATGATGTCACAGCTGAATTGGCTAAAGATCAACAGAACTTAATAATGACTGAGGCGGTTTGTAAATGAAGAAAATACTAATAACTGGTGCTTTATTCACAGCTGGTCTTGGCTTTAGCACAGTATCAAATGCATTTTGTACTTTAAGCTCTGGATTCTCAACTGTTGATATTTCCATGGCAGTTGGTCGCGTGGTCGTACGCCCTAGCGATGCAGTAGGAACTATTTTACGCAAAGCAACGTTCCCTATTAATCCAAATGGTTCTACGTTACGTTGCACATCAAGTTCTGATCGAATTTACGCTGATTTAACACAAAACTATCCAATTAGCTCCCTTGGAAATAGTATTTACACAACAAATATTCCTGGTATCGGTATTCGTTTATATCGTGAAGCAGAAAATGCGACCAATTTCTCTGGCTATTATCCTTACTCTAGGAGTTTAACACCCGGCACAACGTATAATTTAGCTCAGGGTTACTTTGTTGTAGAGATTGTTAAGACTGCAAGCCAAACAGGTTCTGGCACTTTAGTTCCCGGCCGTTATAGTTCTTATTACGTTACAGGAAATGCTAGTAAGCCATTCTTAACAAGTACTGTTTACGGAAATGCGATCACCATTGCATCTTCATCATGCGAGTTACAGGGAAATATCAATAAAGTCGTTACCCTTCCAACTGTGACTAAATCAGGATTCTCTGGAATCGGATCGACCCAAGGCCCGCAATCATTTGATTTAAATATTCTTTGTAATGGTGGACAAAACCCTACTGGCTATGAAGAGAAAAATCTAATTAGTTTAAGTTTTGATTATATTCAGGATGGCACAAATAATCAGGTACTTTCTAATACAGCACCCGTTTCAACGAAAGCAAATGGTGTAGGTGTGCAATTACTCTGGAATTATGACAACAAAAACCAAGTTATTAAAAAAGGCGATAAGTTAGAAATTGGGACTGTAAAATCTAACGAAACGATTCAATACAATGTTCCAATGACAGCACAATACTATCAAACTGCGGCAAATGTAACTGCGGGAACTGTACGCGCTATGGCAACCGTTACGATTGAGTACGACTAGAATAATTTATAAGACTTTTACTCACCTCAAATTATTTCTATATAATTTGGGGTTTTTTATTATTTGCAACATAATTATCAATTTTAAATAAAAATACAAATCAAATCACAATATTAAAAATCAATTAAAAATACATTATTTATTAAAAATATTAAACAGTTCACATTTAAAAAATATTTTTAACTTCAACCCAAAATTAATATTGCCTTAATAATAATTTTCATGCAGATTAATAATAATTACATTAAATAAAGGTAATAATCATGCATAAAAATCTTTATAAATTCATATTACTTTCATCATTAATGACTATTGCTTCGGTGAGTTATTCATCGGGTACAATTCAAATTAATGGAAATATTGTTGAAGATACGTGTTCAACAATCCACTCAGACAAAGACTGCCAAGTAATCAACACTATAAAACAAAACATTGAATCAAAAAGCGTATCTTTAGAAGATTTGAGAAACAGCCCACAAAATAACAATCTAACCGAAATTAGTATTGAGAAAATCCCTGAACATAACAGTGCTGTAATTATTGCCAGTTATTATTAATATTTTTACTCACCATAGATTATTTTTAATAGTATTTAATCTATGGTGCTATTAAATTATGATTAAAAACATGTTTAACTAAAATTTAAAACACATTCATTTAAAAAAATAAATTTAAGCATAAATATTGACCAGACATTTTATTTTCTATAGTTTTATATCCGTTGTAAAAAATTAAAAAACTTTAAAATAATAAGGACAAAAAAATGGATCATATGAATTCAGATTCACCCACAGATACAAGTTGTGTTGATTGCAGTACAGATCCCATCGAATCGCTAAAAACAATGTTTGTCGATATGGTACAAGCGGGGAGAATCGGCAAAGGTCAGTGCCCTGCTATGCGACCTGTTTTTTTAAAACCGCATGGCATAGCTGCTGCTGAATTTATTATTCGAGAAGATTTACCAGAAAACTTACGTATTGGATTATTTGCTCATTTAGGTAAACGCTATCCAACATGGATTCGATTCTCATCAGATACTACGCCTACCAGTACTGATTTCAAATCTACTTTAGGAATAGGCATCAAACTATTTGAAGTTGATGGTAAAAAGCTACTAGGAAATCCCGATGCAGGTACTTTTGACTTCCTCATGCAGAACTTCGATGCATTCTTCGTCGATACGGCTAAAGACATGTGTGAATTCACGAAGGCTGGCGTTGTTGATGGCAACTATGATCCCTACTTAAAAGATCATCCAAAAACCTCTGAATTACTTGATGCAATGGCAAAACCAGTTGCCAGTGTTTTATCTTCGGCATATTGGAGTGGCTTACCTTTTAAATTTGGTGAGAGCCAGTTCGTTAAATATAAATTAGAACCCAACTTTTATCTTGATCCACCAAATCACTCTCCCAATGACCCTTCTTATTTAGGTGCGGATTTAGTTGCTCGGTTAAAAAAATCAGAAGCGCGATTCCGCTTTATGATTCAATTAAGAACTGATCCAGACCAAATGCCATTAGATCAAGCAACTGTTGTCTGGTCAGAAGATTTGAGCCCACCTATTCATGTCGCTGATATTGTTATCCCTATTCAAGATATAGAAGCTCGCGGTCAAGCTGAGTATGGTGAAAATCTTGCCATGAACATATGGCGCGTAACAGCCGATCATGAACCTGTTGGTTCTATTGCCGATGCTAGGCGTGTGGTTTATGCAGCTTCTGCTGAATTAAGACGTAATGTAAATGGAATACCTTTAGGTGAACCAAACTCCCCTCGTCCACTTATTTCACCTGCTGCCTGTGTCGATACTCATATTGTCCGTGCAGCAATACATCCAGCGATTGGTATCGCTCGAGTAGGCGATAGTGAAAATGAGTTTTTCATTGGGCCTGAAATAGTTGATGCCCCTGCTGATCTTAATCAGCAACCAAATTTTTACCGAGACTCAACGGGCGCTATTAAAAGACAAGCGGCTCGTTTTCGACTCTATGGATACAATGCAGCTGGTGAAGTTGTCCGTGAACTGACCCCAGATAATGCAGACATCGTTTGGACCGTGCATGTTGCCAACCGCAAATCTCAATGGTATGAGTTTCAATATGCGCTAGATATACCTGAGGCTGTCAATGCACCAGACAATGCATTTGCTTTACGCAACCCTAAAGTCAAAGCAGAAAATCGAATTAAATTAGCAATTGATCCAGGTCCAAGAAGTATTTGTGGTCGAAATATTTCAGGTGGTGCTGAGCATCGCTTTGATACAGGAACATTTCAAGCTGCATCTGATCAGCCTGTTACTGTGCCCTTAGGTGAAATACAAACTGATGAAAATGGGAGACTACTATTTTTAGGTGGACATGGAAAGTC
The DNA here is from genome assembly GCF_000368585.1 of Acinetobacter venetianus RAG-1 = CIP 110063. Classification (GTDB taxonomy): domain Bacteria; phylum Pseudomonadota; class Gammaproteobacteria; order Pseudomonadales; family Moraxellaceae; genus Acinetobacter; species Acinetobacter venetianus. The sequence continues at coordinate 598,054 of NZ_KB849558.1, read as the reverse complement.
TGCATCACCAACCAATGCACCAGTATTCGATCCAGATAATCCGCCAAGCTTTAATAATGCAAATGATTGGTACGATGACACCTCAGATGGTACTGTTGATGCGACCGTAAAAATCAATGGTGTAAGTATCCCAGTTGAATCTGCTTGGGTTGTTGTCGCACCACCCAATTATGCACCTGATGTCATCAGTTGGCGTACGATGTATGACTTGATGTGCGATGTATACGTAAATGCTGGCTGGATGACAATGCCAGAAAAACCATCATTTACCGATGATATTTTGCCATTATTAAATCGTTTGGGTGGGCTTCAATGGGTGAATAAAGGTTTTGCAGCTTATTTTGGTAAAGGCTGCCCTATGGATTTTAGCAATCCGCAGTTACTCGCCAAGTTGTCATACAAACCCAAAGATCTAAATCAAGCAGACCCTTATAGCGAACTTCGCCGAGCAATCTTTCATAACTTCAGACCATCAAGACCAGTTGTAGCAGAGCCAGTTCAATGGCCACATATTTGGCCTTGGATTTATGGTGATGCTTTTGGTAGTTTTCCAGAAAATGGTACAGGTAATATGTTGACCATGACTGGGCTACAAGAAGGCTTACTACATCATTGGGTTGAAGGGAACTTCATTGATGATTGGTCAGATCAAGAGCTAAAAGGCTTCAGCTCTTTTGACCAAGTTCCACTAAAAGACCAACCACATACGCTCGATAAAGCAGCATTGCATTATTGTTTAGCTGACACTTTCCATCCTGGATGTGAAATGACATGGCCTATGCGTCACGCCAGTATGTATAGTTCACCTTTTAGAATCAGACGACGTTCAGATTCTGATCCTGAACCAGATTATGGTGCTACGATGACACCTATCAAAGTTCAACAAGTAGATGGGCCACTTTATGCTCAAATACCAGGAAGTATCACTCGTTGGATGGCAATTCCTTGGCAAGGAGATACAGCATTCTGCCGTTCGGGCTACGATCCTGACTTTGATCCTTATCTACCTACATTCTGGGCTGCCCGTGTTCCCAATCAAGTGTTAACAGAACAAGATTATCAAAAGGTTATTAATCTAGATTTGCCTAGAGAAGAACGGATTGCAGCCTTTAATCAACGACGTAGTTGGTTAAGAGCCATTCAAGATGCAAATACGGCAGACGTTATGATGCGTATGGTTGCACACTTCAATGAACTTGGTATTGTTGAGGTTCGTGAAGGCATTAAAGATGATCCAGATATTCCCGAATATCTATATGTTGAAACGTTAATAGCAGGAAAATTAAAAGCTGCTGCTGAATATGCAACACATTTACTCGAAAGTAGCACTAAACCACTGACAAATCTCGATAAAGCAGGTTGGGCTAGTCATGAACAACTACTCGCGTTTAGAGCAGTAAGAGTTCAGAAACGTTAAATGCTCAATTATGATTGTGATGTGTGCGTAGCTGGTAACGGCCCTTCTGGTATGATTGCAGCAAGGCAGCTCGCTTTAGCTGGGCTATCAGTAATTATAATTGGTAGCCCAAATCATCAAATGCATAAATTTGGAGAAACCTTAGCTGGGGCAGCAATTCGACTACTTCTGAAGTTAGGTCTTAAAGAGCTGGTTGAAACACTGCTAAATACTTCAAATGACAATAATTCTTTCCCCCCAAAAGTCACAGGAAATATGGCTTTTTGGGGAACTGAACAAGCATCTATAACAGATGCTATTCATGATCCTTATGGCTTAGGTCTTCGAATTGATCGTCAACGATTTGATACGCTCTTAAAACAATATATTCAACTGAAAAACATTACACATCTGAACGCGAATATCACAAATTTAACCAAACAGAATGGTCTATGGAAAATTACCTTAGACGGTAAAATGCTTATTACTTCAAAATGGATTATCGATGCGACAGGCCGCAGCGCTAAGATTCTTAAATTACTAGGTGTTCAACGGTATCGAGGAGCTCCTTTAGTAGCCCTTTATCGTACCTGTGTACCTGAGAAAAACATATCACTGAATAAAACAATAATTTCATCCAATGAAAGTGGATGGTTATATGCAGGAAAAATCTCTGAGGAAAAATGGGTGTTAGGTTTTCATACTCTTCCTAAATTTGCATTTAATCTAAGGAATCATGCATCGCATTGGGATGACATAATTAATAAAAAAAGTGGTATTACTGATCTTCTAGGTCAATTAGGGTTAAGCGCTGATATTTACGCTCATGATGTTCGCACAACTTGGTCGCCCGAAAACTCTGGTGAAGGTTGGGTTGCTTGTGGTGATGCGTTATTGGCTTTTGATCCAATCGCAGGACAAGGCCTATTCAATGCAATTTATACTGCAATAAAAGCTTCTGAACATATTTTATCTGCTGAGCAAAAAATAACGCTAGAAAGCAATTATTTAAAAGAATTCCAAAAGATTATTAAAGTATATGAACACCGAAGATATTCATTATATAAAGAGGAACAACGATGGTTAGATAGTGCTTTTTGGAAAGTACATCAGTATTATCAATGATGAATGATATAAGGCTCATGCAACAATCTTTTCAGTTGTATTTTGAGCCTTAGAGCCTACTTTCGCTAGGCTTTGTTGCTCAAAGCTATTCTTGAAGGTTTCTTTAGCAATATAATTTCCAGATGAAGAAGCCTGTCCCTAAAATCTACCGTACAACCAATTGGTCCTCGTATAACCAAGCTTTAATCAAGCGAGGAAATATTTCAATTTGGTTCGATCCCCTGACTCAATGGTATGCTCAACCACAAGCTAAACATGGAAGAAATCAAACCTATTCTGATACAGCAATTCAGTGCTGTTTGATGATCAAATCTATCTTTCGACTTTCTTTGCGTATGGTCACAGGTTTTGTGCAAAGCATTATTCAACTCAGTGGATTAAATTGGACAGCACCAGATTACTCCACCCTCTGTAGACGACAAAAGCATATTGATATTGCGATAAGCTATCAAAAAAGTCATGAGGGACTACATCTATTGGTAGACTCAACTGGCTTAAAGTTTTTAGGCGAAGGCGAATGGAAACGCAAGAAACATCAGCCTGAATATCGTCGGCAATGGCGTAAACTACATATTGGTATAGATGCTAAAACCTTGCAAATACGAGCCGTGCAGCTCACAACAAATAATGTCAGTGATTCACAAGTCTTGGGTGATCTGCTAAATCAAATCCCATCTGATGAACTCATTGACTCTGTCTATACCGATGGAGCCTATGACACGAAATTGTGCAGACAAGTGATTTCAGATCGTCATGCACATGCCGTAATTCCTCCAAGAAAAAATGCAAGGCCATGGAAAGATAAGAAATTGGGATCTTTAGAAAGAAATGAACTATTGAAAACAGTCAAAGGTCTAGGAAGAACGCTTTGGAAAAAGTGGTCTGGCTATCATCGGCGCAGTTTGGTTGAAACTAAGATGCATTGCATCAAATTATTGGGCGATAAACTCAATGCTAGGAACTTTCAAAGCCAAGTGAATGAGATTCATGCACGTGTGGCAGTATTAAATAAATTTACGGAATTAGGCAGACCTCACACCCAAGTTGTGCCTTGAATTTGGTAGGACTTGGTGAAATCAGCCTTTATAAGGTTTGTGCAACAAAGTCCTTTCGCTATCAAATTCTTGTTAAACGACAATCAAACTTAAAACAATTATTTCATTAATCTAAACTTATTTTAGAGCATAGATTCTGAAAAAATTCTAAAACTTCTTAAAACCATACCGAAATGGTTCTTACCTAATTAAGGCTAAATCAGCTATTTCTAAACATTAATAATCAGGATCATAGAAATATCTTAAAGATTCCTGTTCAATTAAATGCTGATTTTCTGAATAACCATCTTCTTCAGCTTGCCATTCATATTGCATGTATTTTTCTGATTCAAGTTTAGCCTTAGCATTTTCATCTATACGTTGTCGCTCTTTTCTTTCTCTATCGATAGCTTCCTGAGCTAGTTTCGCTCGGCGTTCAGTTTCGAGTTCAGCCATTTTTTGCATATGTTGTACAGCTTTTTGTTGATATTCTTGTTCTCGTGCTATCCGTTCAGAATTCGTTTTCCAAACAATCACGATCATTAAAAGGACTACAACACCTAAAATAATATAAAGTCTATTCATTAATTACAGATCCGAACTGTTTGTTTTTCTAATCAATTTTAAACTAATTAATAGCCATTATAATTCAACTATGAACAAAAATTTGATAATTTAAAATCAATAAACTGATGAAATCAAAATAAGAGGTCAACCTAGCGTAACCCAAAGCAAGAAGCTCGTGGATATGCTAAGTACTGCCATTAAAATTAGAATAAAATATTTACTGCTGCTGAAGTGATTGATGAACTCATCAAGCTTGTAAAGACCATTTTGGAGTCTGACAAGCTTGCTGCTGAAAGCAATCTAACTGAATACGAGTATGCCTTTTACTCTGCTGTCGCTGAAAATGATAATGCAAGAGGACTCAGGTAAAAAGATATCCTCAGAGAATTTGCAGTGGTACTTACTGAATCCATTCGCCAAAATGTCACGTTGGATTGGACAATTAAAGAAGCAGCACGGGCAAAGCTAAGAGTAATTGTGAAACGGTTGCTAAAAAAATAGGATACCCACCTGATATGGCATTATTAGCGACTGAAACGGTTATAGAACAGGCTGAGCAATTAGCAAATGAACTTGCGGAAATGTCGAATTTAGAAGAGGTTTGACCATAAATTAGACCATCGGATTTTTGAACTGATGGACCATCAAATAGACCGTTGGTCTAAACTGTTTTTCTTATTTTTTCCATTGAAAAACCCTCTAAACTCATGATTTAGAGGGTTCGATATATGGTGGGCCCACCGTGACTTGAACACGGGACCAACGGATTATGAGTCCGCTGCTCTAACCAACTGAGCTATAGGCCCTATAAAGTTAATTACAATTAATACAATGCTTTAACTTGATACCGATTCTACATAATATTTTTTTGCTTTGCAATATCATTTTATGTAGGCACTATGTAGGCATCTAAAAATATTGTATGTTATTGCGAGTTATTGCAAACAGACGTGATCATACACCATGACATCTGAAAGAACAAAGCTAACAAAAACATTTGTTGATTCTTTGCCCTTATCCCCTGATAAGCAAGTTATCTATAGGGATTCGGAGCTTATCGGCTTTGCATTACGTGTCACAAATATCAAAGTGTATGTTGTAGAACGTCGTGTAGGTAAATCTTCTGTACGTGTGACTGTCGGTAAACATGGCGAAATTACACCTACCCAAGCCCGCGACAAAGCCAGCCATTTATTAGGATTAATGTCACAAGGAATCAACCCTAATAAACAAAAGCAGCAAGAGCGCAAAGAAATGTTTGCTGATTATGCAAAAGCAGACCAGCAACCTACCCTCTTAGATGCCTACACTGCCTACAAAACTGAGCGTGAATTAAGTAAAAATACATTAGATGATTATGAGCAATGCGTTAAAGACTATTTAATTGATTGGCGAGACATAAAATTAATAGATATTTCTCGTAAAATGGTTCAAGAAAAACATGCTGAGCTTTCAAAACGATCTAAAGCTCGTGCAAATTTAGCTATGCGTTTCTTTCGAGCTGTTTTCAACTTTTCTGTTGAACATTATCTTGATGCCAATGATAAAAACATAATTGATGTATCTAACCCGGTAAATACGTTAAAGGCTAAAAAGTCTTGGAATAAAATTAAACGTAGAAAAGGATATATTAGAAACAATCAAATGAAAGATTGGTTAGATGCAGTTATCTCGACTGAATGGGTCGGACAGCAATACAAGAACCATAATGCTTATACAAATCAAGATTTTTTATTAACTGTACTGCTGACTGGTTTCCGTCGTGAAGAAGCTGAAACAATTGAGTGGTCACATGTCGACTTAAAATATGGCTCAATAACTTCAGTAGATCCAAAGAATGGCGAACCTCTCACCTTACCTATGGGCAAGACTTTACTCCACATAATGCAAAAGCGATTTGAACGCTCTGGTGGAGGTAAATATGTATTCCAAGCTCGCCAAGGAGTCGGCCATGTTACTAATAGAAGCAAAGCTAGGCTAAAAATTGCTGAAATCACTGGTATTAGTTTTACCTACCATGATTTAAGACGTACATTTTCAAGTGTTGCAAATAGCTTAAACATTGGCTCATATACAATCAAAAAGCTTGTTAACCATGCTACAGAGGAATCCTCTGATGTAACGGAAGGTTATGTACAAGTATCATTTGAGGATCTTCAAATTGCGATGAATATGATTGAAGATTTACTTTTGGATGATGAGATCATTTCTAAGATAAAAAATAGAACTTTTAAGAAAATAACAAGGCATCATGATTACTTGGAAAAATCTGTTGTTGAAAATCCAGTCGATATTGATGATGCCTTAAAAGCACTCTCAAAAGTTGATCAATTGAAAACTCGGCTTAATTAAATTATTCTTTCTAAAATTCTTAAAAGTGATGCATCAGAACTATGAGTGATACAAGTCTTTTAAATGAATTGAACCTAATGATTGATCATTATGTTTCTAGAAATGGACGACAACCAGACAGAATTATTTTGGGGTATAAAGCCTATGGGGCTTTAATGAAAGATTCAACATTTTCCAAAGAGGTAGCTAATTCAGCACTAGATCCCAATAAACGTAAATTTAGAAAACTAAAAATCAAAGTGACTAAAGATGATCACCAAATAGAACTAGAGTAGATGAATAGAAAAAGCCCTCATAAGAGGGCTTTTACATAAATTTCAGAGCCAAGGGGTTATGAGCCCCCAAAGGATTAACATGAGGAAAAACATTTAAGTAGAATGGTTTATCGACTATAAAAAACTAATTTTGATAAGAAAGCATGTAAACGGATAAAAATATGTCTGCATTTTTGATAATTATTGGATTCATTCTAGCTTTCTCTGGAATGATCTTTGGTCCATATATATTTCATAAACACATCAGAAACTACCAAGAAAGTCATGCGATGGGCTTTTTATGTATGCTTCCTGGTATGTTTGTTGTGATGCTTGGCTTTTATTTGAGATGAGAAACTAAGGCCCTCCTCAGAGGACTTTACACATTTTACGGATAATTCTACTTATTAGGCTTGGCTTACAATGATGATTTTTTCTCATAAGTCACCTATGGGCCAAGCATCACTTAATCGTTTTGCATCAGCTGCGTGTTCATCAGCTCGTTGCGCCATTGTTCGATATTCATTGACGCACTTTTCGAGTACGTCACCGCTGGCATTGGCGTACTCAATAACGGTTTCTTTGGTAGCTGTGGACATACGACTTGAGGCTGTATTGATTTGCTTTGACAAGCGATCAATAGAGGACTTAGCATCATTACTATCAGCAAGTATTTTTTGGATTTGTTCATTGTGATTAATCTCAGCAGTTAATATTTTTTCAGACCACACTTTTTCAACTTTAATAGCATCTGCTTTTGCTTTTTCGGTAAGTGCTTCAGACTTTGCTAGATCGGTTTGATACTTTGCAGCAAGTAATTCATAGTCACTTTGTATGCTTGATAAACGCCATGTCTGGATACCTAAACCAATCGAAGCTATCAAGAATAGAGCCATCAAAATACAAATGATGGCTTCATAAAATTTGGCTAAAAATATTTGTAACATTATTGAGCCTCCAAGCATTTTTTATTACGCTTTACTTGCCATTTCCAAACACCTGAGCACTTGTTAGTAGCAATTGAACAATCTACTTTTTTGCCGTGTTTAGTAATGTACTTGTATAAAAGAAGTGAGTTACATGCTTGAACATACTTGGCTTGTTTTAAATTGCGAAGCATCGATGATCTCAGCCATGTGTTGCGCCCATACTGGTAAACAAAGTCAGCGTAAACGTCATATTCATCTTGTGATAGCTTCACGCCTTTTAAAGATTGATTTAGAACAGTGGAATCACCTTTCATGTGATACTGAAGGAATTCTGTAGCCTGTTTTTTAGTGATTGGTGGATCTGTAATTTTTACTTTCTGCCCATTTGGGTAAACTGTTGTACCTGTACCAACCGTCGCTACTCGACCAGAATCGTAATAAGGCTTTAGAACAGTACCTTCGCGCTCTTGGGTCCATTGAACACCGCCGATACTAACAGCTAGAATGCCACCAATCGCACCAACACAAAGCTTAGTCTTGTTCTGCATTACAATCCCCCATCAATTTGAGTTTTTCTAATTCATGGATTTCTGAAGCGCGGATATCTTCTTTTCGTTTGTAATACCAATTGATTAAGAAACTTAAAATACTTACGACTAGCCCCCCTACACCTATGACTAAACCAATAAATGTAATCGGGTCAAAACCAAAAAATTTTGCAGCTGCTGCTGTACCACCACCTAATACAGTCGTTTTGGCAGCTCCCGCAGTTAAAGCATTTGTCGTCTCAACTATAGTCTCGGTATGATCTGACATTTTGAATTATCCAAGTTTTCTTTAGACTTATTCTGCTTTACTAAAAGTCATCAATTTTTTTGAGTTCCAATAAAAAAGCCACCTTTGGGTGGCTTGATTTAAAACTTTAAATTGTGAATGTTGCACCAGGTGAACCTTGATTACCTAATAGACAACGGATATAACCACTAAAATTAGGCGGTAATTCTAATACAAAAGTAAAATCAGTCTCACCATCTAAAACTTTTTCATAAGCGATAGGGTCATCGTTACTTATATCTGATATAAGTCCCACAACAGTTGAAGTTGTAGCTGTACCTGTAATTGTGACAATATTATTTGCGCCTCTTGTAACGCTATTAATAACTGGTTCGTACATTACTCCGTCATAAGTAGAAGCCCTGTAGTGAATATCACCAATATTGTAAGTACTTCCATCTGAATTAAATCCTTTAAACCCTCCATCAGAGTGGAAAGTATAGAAACCTTCAACATAATCCAAAACTAAAATCTGATTAGCTATTGGCGTATATTGCGTCACAGTACCACTTGGGTCTGTTATATCTATTGTTCCTATATTTGAACCAGAAAATGAGAATTTTATTTTAGAGTTTTCAATATCTATTTCAGCATATTCAAATAATCTGTCAGGGAAAGGCGCTAAACAGAATGTAAGCGAACCATCCTCATGCTCGATGAATGTTGGATTACGTGTTGCATTTAAATAACTTGCACCACTAACAGGCTCCATCTTAAATCTATGAGGTTGATTGTCGATGTTTAATACGAAGAAGAATCCATCATAATCACTTTGAATATATGGATAATCTGTTGCTATTAAAGATACAAAAGAACCTGCTGTACCAGTGAGTATAGGATCATCAAAATCATCTATATAAAAGTCCCACGTTCCAGATATGTTTTCAAAGTTAATTCCAGCATTAGCACCTTCACAAGAAATCAAAACAGGCGTGTAAGGTGATAAGCAAACTACAAACTCATAATCTTCCCCACCAACTTGTTTTTCCCAACTATATGTTGGGGTGGAACCACCCATAATAGATAGGTCAATCACATCAGGCTCACCATCTGAAATAAGTTTTTTAAAAACCACTTTAAGCCTTAAATCTTGATCAGATGTATTTTGAATAACAGTGAAAAAATCAGGTGAAGGACTTTCGCTAAATGAAAGAGGACAGTTACCAGATTTTAATCTTTCAAGCGATTGGCCTAAATTCTCAGTTTCAAGCCTATTTAAATTATTAACAATTGAATAAACTTGACCAGTAGTTGCATCTGATACTTCAAACCTCCAATACTCATACTCTAAAGAATCTGCTGGTTGTGATGTTAAAAGATTCAATATTGAAGTCGCACCAGTACAGCTAATTTGACTTCCTCCAGCACCTTGAATTCCGATACGCAAAACTTGAATACTTGGCAAGCCAGTATCCAAACAATCCTGAACAGCGATGTAATCTAAATTATTTGGTTCATAACCGAGCTGGCCACGTATATTCCCTTGGTGAATGGTCATAGGCTTATCAGTTCGCCCGCGCATGAAACGACCGACAATCATCGCTGAAGTAAGTCTCTCTCTCGTTTGAATTTCAGTTTTATCAACTACTCCTTTGCTTTGAATGCCAACCGCCTGGCCTAAAATCTTTGTTGTGTTCATCTTCTACCGCCTAAATTATTGATACTTTTAATTACTTCATTGCCAAGTTTTATAAGTAAACTTTGCTGCTGCGCTTCACTTTCAATCTCTTTTTTTCGATCTTCCCAAGCATCTGAGGCGTAATAATCCGCTTCAAAACTAATGGGTAACTTCATGGTTTCGTAAAATGACATTTTGCAGTGACTAGAGAGAGATTGGATGGTACTAAGTAAATGACTTGTCCAACTCTTTGATGATTCCGATAAAACAGGTAGAGGCGCGAAATCGTAAAGGCGCGTCATCTGCACCTCTTTCTACTACGAATCCTTCGTTGTTAATTCCAAGTTCAACATGTGTGTACAGCTGGCTACTTAACTTTTGGAAATCAAGGTAAATGAGATTAAATTCACTTTGTGGTAGTGCTTTCAAATAATTCAAACGGTGTGTGAATTGCTGCGAAAAAACCTGATTAATAGCATTCCGATCTGGCAAAGCACCTAAATGTTCATGACCATCATATTTAATTTGAAATGCCAAAAGACAAGCTATCCATTCAGCCGCATTCACACATTTTGCCTCAAGATATTCTGCCTCTGTGCCATTAAGTTGACGTACTGTAATACCAACTTCTTGGATTTCATTCAGAAATTCAGTTTGATCTTTGAAACAGTTTGATAAGTCAGTCGCGGTTGAAAATAAAGTATTAGTTTGTTTCTGAACATATTTAAGCATCAAGAAATAACGTTCTTGAACAGTCATACTTAATGGAAGCTGTGAGTTGTTCAAAGCAAAAGATAAGAAAGCAGTTATACGTTTCTCATTTAATTTAGGATCGATTGCTGCAACTTTTAGGGCATCATTGAATGCTATTTCATTTAACTGATAGTTGTTATCAGCAATCGGGATAGGATCAAAGATCAATGCCATATTTACTTTCCTTTATTTGACTGCATATAGATTACGAACATCTTGAGCATCCCAAGCTGTTCGGCTTATCAAACTTAAATTTACGGTTAGGCTCAGCCGATTGCCCTCTTTATCAATAGGGGCAACAATTGGCGCTGAAACACTTTGAAGAATGAAAGGAATATAAGTTTTACCGTGCGTAGTGACCGTGATATAAGGGGGTATCAGGCCCGAAAATAGCCCATCCACACCTTGATCAACTAGATCAGTTAAAACTGTTCCTTGTGATAATTGCGCTGGCAGTGACCATGATTGGAGATGCATTAATTTGTTTTCTACTTCTGCACGAGCATCTTTTAATGCAATAAAAAAAACACTTAGATTTAAGTGAACTGAAGCCGTAGAGAGAAATACTTGTGTTGTGTTGACTTTATTAAGATTTGTTTTGCCTTCTACACTTTTAGCAAATTCAGCAATCGGCTTAAATGCCTTTGTTAATAAACCTGCTGCTGTATCACCAAGTAAACCGCCAAATGCTGTTCCTACTACGCCACCTGAAGCTACGGCTTGTCCTGTTTGCAAAGCGGCCATCATCATTGGCATTTTTAATTCCGGATTAGAGTTTTCAAACGGAGTTTGCCATTGACTCTCAAAATTAATATCCCCATCGGTTAGGAATGCGCGAATGGTTGGCTGAGATGTATCATAAGAAAAATAAGGCTCATTTGTATCCGGATTACGCTCCATCGTACAAAGACTAAATTCAGCAAATTTATGTTTTGACACATATCCCCAGAATGGATCAGCACTATAATCCACTGGTTGTATTGTCTGTTCTGCATTTGCTACTTGAGCACCTGCTAATTTATCCGACATAAAAAAAGCCCTATATGAATAAGGCTATTTTTGATCATGAATTTACGTATATTTTGGTCAAGTTCCAATTAAGCAGATTGTAAAGAAGCCTCAACTTCTTTAATTCTCTTTAGTTAAACAATAATATGTAGATACTAATATAACTAATCTTTTCTTAGACCTTTTACTACAACAAATCAAAGAACCAATCACTAATTGGTTTAGGAAGCGAGTTAAAACTGTTATTATGAATGTAAGAAAATATTAACAACTCCATAAGTTAATATTATCAATGAAATCATAATTAGCCCCCACCTTGATACCACATCATAAATGTTGCTATTTTTATTTACACTAGGTGCATATACATAACTGACATTCCATATACTTGAAACAAAAAACGCCCAAGCAACTATTAGAATTGCAAAATCACTTACAGTAATTGAAGTAAAAATAAAAGCATAAATAATAGATATAAAAATGATTAAACCCGTAAATATCAAGCAAAATAGCTTATATTTTCCAAGCAAAAGTAATAGAGCATCTTTCATAAATTCACCTTAAAAATCTTACATTTCTTAGAATAATCAGCTCATAAAGAAGCTTCAACTTCCTTAATTTTCTTAATGATCTCGGCTGACTTATTGTAAGACATCACAATTTCACCATATTGATTTTCATGCGCAAACCAATAACTAGTTAGAATCTTTTTAATATACTCAACATTCAAACCATCGCCATTGAAAACATAGTTGCTTCGCTCTGTTCTCATATAAAGACCATATCGATCAAGTTGCTCATCAATTCTTAGTTTACGAGGTCTGATTTGCGCATCGCGTATAAGCTCAAAAAGTTGCTCAGGGCTTTCAGCATGTGAGAAATTCAGATTATTTGGATAAGATGGTGCTTCATCAGGCGTTGTATGTCTTTCGATTATAACGATACGAGTATTGACTCCAGTACCTGCATTCCTAAATGTACTCATTGGCAATGAGATTTCTCCAACTTGGTACGCTTCTTTTTCATTAGCAATCCAGTTAGAAAGCTTTTCATCCATTGAGCCCCGAGGAATAAGTGCCACGATTCGCCCTCCATCGTAAAGATGTTGAAACGCTTTTTGAACATGTTTGATTGCAAGAGCGCCAGCATTTCCGAAAGGTGGATTCATCACAATTGCATGATACTTATTATTTGTACCATGAGCTTCAAAACCATCAATAATGACATTAGCACCTGTATTTGCCATTTTTGCACGACTCGCTAATGATTCAGTTGGTTCAATCATTGTCAAATTAACATCGTTTGGAGCAAATCGACCTATTGCACCATCCCCAGCACTTGGTTCAAGAACATCATCACCTTTATGTACTCCCGCCCATTCAAGCATTTTTAAACCTAAAGGTTCAGGCGTTGCATACCACTCTTTTCCCTCTCGGTTGCTTCTACTTTCGGAACGCTTGCCTTTGGCATAATAATAAGTCATCGCTTTATCGAAAGGAGATAGTCGTGCGATTCGTGCATTTTCTTCATCATATGCTTTACCACCAATTCCATCCATAAGAGATGGTTCATGGTATTCAGCATCTTCATAAGCTTCGATAAGTGCTTGCTTAATACTTACTAAAGCATCCTCACCTTTAGCCAAGTTATCTACTGTTTCTGCACGTCCCGCAATTGTTTCTGCAAAAGCAGTTCGTTCCCAATTTGTTCCAGTTGTAAAATAACGCTGAATTGCATTTGATGCTTGTCCTACACGATAAATGCGGCCTTCAGTTTGGCGAAGCTTAGCTGGTTTGATTGGTTGACCGATATTTACGTTTACTCGTTGATGAGACCCGGTAGTGTCATGTAAAGAAATACCTGTCGACCCTGCATCTGATTGCACAATTAAAATATCAAAGCCACTATTATCCTGGTTAAACAAATCGACATTTTTTTGTCGATCCTTCTTGGAAACACGTCCATTGAATAATAAAGCATTGGGGAATGCACGGCGCAATGTAACAAGTGGAGAATTATAATTACAATTTAAGCGAACTAAATCAGCTCGTTCTTTAGCAAACTCTTGATATTGTGCAGCTGCGACTGCGTTGTATTTCCCATCAATTGTCTTGAACTGATCATCTGAAAATGCGAATGGCTTGAACCCACCACCATCATTGTAATCATGGAATATAATTACTTTTCGCCCTAATGCTAAGTTTTTTTTGAAAAATGGAATTCCTTCCTCAGCCTTTATTGCCTCAAGCAATCTACGGCGAGAAAGATAGTCAAAACGTTTATTAACTAAACTGCTTAAATCAGAGAAACGGCTATTCCCATTGGCATCTTTAGAATCCCAAAGATAATCTAATCCTTCATCAATTTTTTGACCGATATTGGATTTGATCAAGACAAATTTCCGATCATAGTCAAACTTCAATTGAAGTTCTCGACCAGCCATTGCACCAGATGATTTAAGGCCTTCAGCAAATTGACGTTCAAAAACACCTTCATCAACCCCACCTTCTGGCCGTGTCAACTTGTTATATCTCATCCTATAGCCAAAATTAGCCATATAGAATCGTTCTCGCGCTCCACCAGTGTTATAACCGCCATAGGAATTATTGCTAAATTGTGATTCTGGCGGTGTAAAATTAAATAGGTATCCTTCTGCCCAATCAACTGTTTTTGTATAAGCAAATGGAGTAGCAGATAAAAATACAACTTTTGCACGTTTACCAGATTGCTCAGTCCAATTCTTTTCCCATTCAACCTTATAATCATGGAGAAATGCGTTCCATTCCTGAATCATTTCATCGGTGCGTTCTTCCTCTGGCAATGCATATGGATCTCGCTCAGGAAAACGCATTTTCGACCAAGTGTAGAAACCTGAATGATGACCTGTTAATGCTCTTAAATTATCAAGTGCTGAAGTCACGCCACCATCTGCACTTTGCATTAATGTATGAGCCTCATCAACAATAATAAGATCCCAATCTTTCTTTCCTAAAGATTTGTTCTGACCAAAATTCGCGTAGGTTGTTACTACAACATTTGCATCACCACCATTGTCTTGTGTATTTGCCAATTGATGAATATCAATATTCAGTGGTTTGCCTGACTTTATAAAATCACGAGCAATTTTGTCACTTAAAGTAATAATCAGAATGTTTTTAGCGCCAGCATTTAAAAATCTTTTAACCGAACCTAATCCAGTAAATGTTTTGCCTGTACCTGTGCCGTTTGTAAATAAAATACCATTTGCATTATCTTGAATTAATCGTTTTTCAGCTTTGACAATATCATCACATTGTTCAGGTAAAAGATAAGGTAATGCTTCACTAATATTTTCAGGATCTCCCCATTCTGTAGGTGTTCCCTCTGCCTCAGCTTGTAATTTTGCTTTACCTTCTAACTCAACTCTAACTGACTTAGCAGATTGAATAATTGATTTATTTCGCTTGTCTCTAGTAGGTGATCCTGAGTTAAAAATCGCACGGCTTCCGCTGCTGTCATCCCCTGTAAGATTGGTTGGACTTCTCCCATCTGAAGGTTCATTTCCTCTATTTCCTGTGCCAAGTAAACCTGCATCATTATTTTCTGATAGGCCAATACTACGGTTTCGGTATAGCCCTTGCTTAATAGAAGCTGTTCCTGTTGTTGAAGGCGTTGCTCCATCTCCATTTGATTCAGACTGAGGAATTGCTGATCTTCCAGATCCGCGACGAAGTTCGCTAAGTTGTGCCAAGTCTGAATCGGTATCTGTAACATTAGAGAAAACCTCTTTAATTAATTTCTGATCTTCTGAAAGAATTGAATCTGGTAAATCGAGGATATGCTTCGCTCGAATTAAGGTTAATTGGTTAAATATGAATGCATAAGGATCAAATTGCTTTGCTGTTTTTACAGGTACACCATTTAGTGAAATAACAAGAAGAGTTTTCCCTTTTTTGGTGATGTATTCGATAAGCTCTTGTTCACATATATAAAAAACTAGTGATTTTTTTAATTTATCCAGTGGATTTGTTGGAATCTGTTTAACTAGAAAGGATTGTAAATTTGAATCTAATTTTTGAACTGAATCGTTAAAAACATACTCAGAAATTTGATTTAAAAACTGGTTCTCACTATCTTTTTCTGCATATCCGATGATTTTTCTAGTTTCGTTCAAATCAAGTTCAATTTCTCCAGAAAGTACCTTCTTGAAATAAGTATTAATTTCATTAATGCTACTCAGTGTCTTAATTAACTGATCTAATGAACTAAGAACATTTTCAGGTTTTAAAGCAAAGTTATTTTCAAATATGGACATACAACCCTCAACATGGGATTTTTTAACTTCATCATGTTAAAGGTTGTAAAGTGTATGATTTTTAAAGCGTTCCAATAATCAAGATTGATAGAGCACATCTAAATGTGCAATTGAAATATCATCAAAACCTTTCATTAAATTTTTTTCTAATTCATCAACAATCAGAGCAGCTAAAGCTACTGGATCAACTTTAGAACCAGCCTTGAAAATTGCTTTTTGGATGATAGACGGTTTCACATCCTTATCATCAAAAATGATCGCTGGAATGAGTTTTTCGCTTCTTTGTTTTGCATAAGTGATACGTTCTTTTCCTGCGATAAGAAAGTAATTCCCATGTTTTTCGATAACTACAACAGGGTCCTCTTTGCTAATTTTACTTTCATGAATTTTGGGGGCATTTTCGATACTAATTTTATCAACTGGAATATGCTCATAAACTCCATCCATTGCCCATGAATCAAATTCAGACCAAGTGTGTTGTATCTTAGTATTCAAATCTTTCATAGATAGCTTTGAAATACTACCGAAACCTTGCCACCCCTCCGAATAATTAGACATGTAGATTACTTTTGCTTCTTCTTCAGTTTCAGCCCCAATTACAACCTTATGTTCATCAAAAGTACCATTCAAATTTAATTGATTGATAACATATGCATACTTTGGGATATGATCCAGGTGATTCTTAATAAACACATCAATTTCATCACCATCTGCGCCTAATGTATTCTCAATATAGCCATAGTGATGTTGCAATGTGCTTGACCATTCTTGACCATTATCATCAATACCTGAACGTGTTGAACCTGCTGGATTCTCTATCGCAATTTTTAAATCGCCAATAGAAAAGAGGCCTTTTGTATATTCACCAGATTGCTTTTGCTCGTTACTAGGGAAATCTAAATTATTATGAGGTGATGTAGCTGCTTCATGCGCCTTTTTATCGTACAACGTGTATGATTCAGCAGAATCAAACATACTTAGATTGGCATTTTCTCCATAATTTTCTTCAATCACATTTACAGCGTAATTGATTGCATCTTTAATGCTTACTGTTTCAGGCTCACCAAATAGCCCCATATTCTTACTATCCAAAGCATCCTTTTCAGCAAACTCTGCCATCGCCTTAAAAAGTAAACTCATCTTTTTGGCACTACGACTATTTTTAGACAGGAATACCGCCAATTCAGGTACACCTTCACCAAGATCACCAAATAAGCCCTGCTGCTTTACAAACTCAATAATATCTTGATCATTTTGCTTTGCAGCTAAGATCGTATTTGCTGCATCAATAATTGCGTTTGTTACGCGCTTATCAAGGGCTTGTTCGATACCATCAACGATAGAACTTGATACATCTTGAACATCACCACGACTGACCGCTTGGGCCTCAATAAATTTTGGAGCTGCCGCTCCCAATGCATTTAGCATATTTTGCAAATCTGGCTTCGTTTGATCTGCCATCATTTCAAGCAGTCGGTCATCATTATAAGCTTTGCTAAATATTGCAGCTTTCATTCGTGTGACCAATGCCTGTGTTGGCTTCCCATCAGTAGCAATATATTGCGCTGCTTCTGTCTCTCCCAAGGATTTGAGGAATCCTTGAATAAACTTCTGATTGCTTGCTGTGATTAAGTCACCATCTTCACCAGGCGTAAACAAAGACAGTAGGTTATCATCTAAACGTTTTGCATCTGTTTTTGCTCGTTCTGTAGCACTAAATGACAACTTATCATCTTGATTGGCTTCTACTGTAAATTGGACACGATCAACTTCTGAGGTACGAATACGCACAAGGATGGGCTTTTTGAATTGATTTATTTGATCAGCACTAAAGCCAAAATATTCAGCTTCCTCAATCAACCATTCTTTGTATTCATCTGCATTCCCACGTTCATAGGAGAGCTGAATTGCCATTGTACGTCCATTCCCTGACTCAACCACCAGATCATCACCAACGATTGGCGCACCAGTATCCGCACGTCCTGATCGACCCAAGCTTTCAGGATCTAATGTATTTGACGTTTTTTGTACCCAAGTCTGTGATGATTCTCGACTACGATCTCGAGGCTGTAATTCTTGAGGATAATTAGGATTTTCAGCACCTGTAGCGGTATGTGAGGCAATCACTTGATCCGCTTCTAACACAGCAAATACAGTTGATACCTTTGTCCCTTTTGCTGTTTTTACGTTGTTGACCCTGCCTTTTACGAACTTAGGCTCAACCTTTTGGTTTTCCCTCCAAAGTAGTGCTTCAGCTTGTTCTTCGGTTAGTGCATTACCGTCTTTGTCTAAAACTTGTACATACAGATTGATTTCATCATCATCATATGATTCAATAGAATCAAAGCCAACTTTAGAGCCTGTGGGGTTAATGACCTGTGAGACAGTCCGTAAGTTGGTTTTTTCTTTTGCTGCTGCTAAGTAATACAATAAATTCCCATCAGAATCCAAAGCCACTTTTAATGTAATATTCAGACTGTAATTTTCAAATTCCTTCAATTTATTAAATACATAGTAACCTACCGCACTATCATCACGATCTTTATTTAGCGGCACTAAATCACTAACATCACCCGTCATCAAAACTTCTGGAATGTAAGGTATTGCAAGATACTTTGCATCTCGCATACGGTCATGAATTTTTCCGCGAGATTTAGAGTTAATACGAACTAAACCAATTTTAGTTTTAATCAACTTTCCATTTAAATGTTCATTAAAATAAGCCTTTGAAGCTGTAATTGATTTACCATCATATTGATCAAGATTATCTAAATATTCCTGATATATTTTACTCGCCTGTTCACCATCCCAATCAACAATGACTTGATTGCCTAATGCTGTAACCATTGAATCAATAGCAGCCAAAACATCAACATCTTTAGAAATATTATCGATCTTGCTCATTTCACGCACAAAAAAATAGCCCATTTAGGACTATTTTGAGAGTATCAAGACTAGCTAGGCTTGTTCAGTTCCAACCAAGTCATTCACTTGAGTAATAAGAACATTCACCGCTTCCAACAATAAAGGATCATTTAAGTTCTTTTCAGCTTCACTACGAACTTGTTTAAGTAGTTCAATAGAAACTTTGACATCACCATCGATAATTGATTTAAACAGTTTATTCACGGATTCATTTGATTTGCCACCAAGCAACTCAATCAACTCACGTAGCCGTTTAGTGCTTTGTAGTTTATCCATCCCCTTAAGATTCGGGATTTGTTCAAGCAAAGTACGAAGTTCTTTCGTGAGCTTTAATTTTTCCAAGGCATTCATGTATTTCTAATCCTTAACTAACAGTTGCAGCTTGATTTACTTGATACATTGAATAAGCTGAAACAGCCTGTTCAAATAGATCATTAGTTTCATCAGTTAAGCGGCCACCAATTGATTCTAGTTTGCCTTCAACTTCACTAGCTTTAGAAAAATCAACTTCACCCTTGATGACTTTATTCAGATAGTCTGCATCATCATTATGGCTATTTGAATGAGCATTATCTTCTGTTGGTAACAATGCAGGTAAAGCCGAAAAAGCTGGATATTTAGCAATCATGTCATCAATTGTCTTGAAGAATCGTGGTGCCCCAAATCCATTGCTCCAAGCACGAGATGAAGCATTATTTGCTGAAACCTGCCATTCGCCATATGTATTAATATGTGCAGTCCAATCATCAATTTTTTTATCGTTTTTGAAGGCTTTATAATATCCATTACCCAAATCTTCGATTGGTGGATAGGTTTTATTCTTTGTTGAATCTTCACTAGGACCTTTATTCCAGCGCTCAATTGTATTTTCTACAGCAACAACCATTCGCTGAAGAGATTCTTTTAAACCATTTGCAGTGGCTACTTTACCAAATGGACGTTCAAGCAGATTTTTTGCATCTGTAAGTGCTTCTGCAATACCACTTGGATAATTTTGTTTGTAGAATTCTTCGGTGGTTCCACCTGTTAACCAACGATGACGAATTGCTAAAGCATCATAGATTTGACGTGCTTCGGTCTTTGTTACAACCTTTTTATTAGATGTTTCCGTTTCATCATTGCTAGTTGAATTATCAGTGTTTGGCGTATTATTTTGAGCACTAAAGCCATCTATTTGATTTAGAAGTTCCTGAATTTCCGTAGCTAAAACAGATTTTTGATTCTGCTTTTCAATAATACGCTGTTCAGCATCAGCTAGAGCTTTCGCACTTTCTGCCTTTTTTGCTTGTGTGCGTTTAAACCGTGCACTGTTCTGGTTAATCAGTTTAGCAACACGCCCTGCAAGCACTGGTAAAGCAATACCCTCTCCTTGATTCGGTTGAACCACACCAGTTACATCTCGGTTATTCATCAAGATTTTCCAAGACAACAAGGTGTCATGTGGCGCGATACGCTTAGCATCACGATCAGGATGATGAAACAGAATTGTGATTGTTTGCCCATCTTCAAAATCATATGAAACGGCAACATTTAGTACTTTTTTGTGGCGGAAAGGCTTGTCGCTTTGGTCCACTTTTAAGACTTTTACCCCGCCTTTTGAGGCTGTCTGCATCGCCTTATGCAGCATGTTCATCAATTTATCGAGATACTGATATTCCACGATGATTGAGTCAAAGTCTGCATATTCGGCATCAATTGATTCAAGCAAAAACGGCAATCCATCAAAGCTTGATAGCAATCCCGACTGGTCATCATGAAGCTGCATATCCAAAAGTAAATTAGCAGTTTTTCCTTCATGAGTTAGGAGTTCAATACCATCCCAACCTGGTATTGTTGAGCACGGTATATCTTGTAATGCTAAGAGATGTGTACGTTGAATCAATTGATTATTTTTATGAAATTGCTGTGTTGCTAAATGGCGCATTAATCCACTCGTATTAGTTTCAATCACATCATCTTCAACGGCATCAAACATTCGCCCAAATTGCAATTGAGCTAATGTACTTGCATGATCATTATCAACTGCACCCAAAACGGCAATTGAATCAAAGGCTGCAATGTTATTGATTGATCCTTTCAGGTTAACGATACGCCATTGGTCATCATCTGTTGCCGATTCTGTAACGATTGCATTAAGTTGTCGATATTGCCCTTTGACAATCCCAATCGAATTTGACCCACTATTTACAGAATCAAACCCTTGTACCAAACGACTTGTATGTGGGTCATGTTGTGAAATAAATATGTCGATATTTCGCATTGAAAAAATGCCTCAATATTTTTCTGATTGAGGCAATTTTTGCATTTTAGAATCATCTAACTCATGAGCTGTTCCAATCATTTCAGCATTGGAAACATCTTTATGAAATTAAGTGTGACAATCCCTACACCATTTCTATTCGTCGCATCTAAAGGGATACTTCCTGTTTGTAATGCAACTAAATGCTGTACTTCGAACACTCTTGTAGAATGACTATGCCTATCGAATAGAAAAATCGTCATTCGCATTAGATAGTCATTCGGTACAGCTTGAGTTCCACCATCCTCTCCATCTGGAAACATGATTGCTTTTATTGCTAAGGCACTGTTTAGAATGGCCGCATTTCGAGTCTCAATAAAAGGAATTGAGATTTCACCTGAATTATTACCAGTAATATGATTGAGTTGAAAACTACCAACCTGAACACTATCTGTTTGAGCGTCTAATAGGGATAAATCGATGCTTTGACAGAGCCATGGCAAGCTAAAATTATTATCAATAAGAGGGATTGGAGTAAAATTAGTCTCATTATCCTTAATATCCCATCCTTGTTCTCTTGAAAAATTAGCAAAATCTCTTGCATCTGCATTCACCAACTCATACGTATCTAATAAGTCACTTTGTGCTCTTGCTAACTTTCCTTTTGCATCAAATGGCTCAAGCTTTACACCAAAATGGATTGTTGAAAGCGTTCCTACAGCATAGAGTTTGCTGTATTCAATTTTCGCCTGATCTACAGTCATACCAGACCACACGCCAAATCTATCCGATACCACTGAGATCGTTTCAAGCTGCCCGTCATTTTCAACTTTAGCCATTATTGCTCACTCCCTCCATTTATACGAGATTTCGCAATATCGGCTGCGATACGGCACGAATCGTCATAATTGAAACCTGCATCTTTTTCTAAGATGTACTGCATCGTATCTTCACTTAAATCAGATTCTTTAAGTGAGTTAATGACCTGAATTTTAAGTAGTGAAGTATTCATTTGAGTTTGTTTATTGGTGTTTTCTTCTGTCACAGCGGCAGATTGGGTACTTGAGAACTCCACTTGCCACGGAAAATCTAGCTCACCTGCTTCGAATTGCTCGTTATAGCAGTAACCCCAATCAATATGCATTACATCATTTACTAATTGTACTGCTGATTGCCTGATATACATTGAACGGCGCATGATTTGACTAGAAGTATGAAATGCATTCCCGTCACCAATACCACCTGAAAGCATATCCGCCCACCCCACCATAGAAGGATCAAGGCCAATACCGCCCATTAGCAAGCGAACATTGATCATAAATGTTTCGATATTGACAGGTGAGTTACGTTGGCCTTTGATATCTCCCACCGGGTTAAGAATCTGTTTTTCATCCCAAGTCGGCAGTACGTGATATTTAGTATTCCAAATACCTTCTCCGCCCTCCATAGCATTTTTTACAAACTTCTCATGATCTTTGAGCATTCCTTCTAAGCCACGGATATATGCCTCCCGCTGTGCTGGTGGCATTCCAGCCATGTTTAATGTAAGAAACATTTGATTAACAGCATCTGCAACTTGTTGGCTATTCATTGTGGTTAGGGCAAGAATGACATCATCATAGGTTTTCTCAATCGAATAGAGAAATGAACCTCCAACTTGGGCTGGCAAGATCGGCAATTCTGCTGGATTATCACCTTCAAGTATTTGAGAAATTAAGCTGGCTTCAACTGGATCAAATTGTGGGACATTTTGAATCCGTGGCAACTTCATCCGCACCATCTGCCTGTCATTTAATTTGGCCGTGACTTTAGACCAGTTTTTGGGATTCAGCGCAAAGTAAGCAACTGTCTTACTACCTTGCTCAAATGCCTGTATTTGTGGTGCATAGGTATATTCATTAGTAAGTAAGTCAGTAACACCTACACCCTTTTTCCCATAAACCCGAGCATAAGCATCCCCAAAGGAAATTCCTTCTGAACATAATTTAGTAATGTATTTATTAATAATAGTTTCTATTGGCTTGATACGCTTTTGTAGTTTTTCTAATTGCGCTTTTTCAGTTTTACCTAACTCACCTCGCAATCTCTCAGTAGGTGTAATAAAGATTTGTTGGCCTGTATGTGTATCCCCACCTAGCGCCGCCATGACATGTATACCAATGCCCTCTGCTATAGGTGCAAACCTCAGCATTTGCTCCCACTTGGTTAGAATTTCCTTTCGAGTTCTTTTCCTATTTTCCTGTGTTGTATGTGTACCTAATGAAAAAGGAGCTACAGCATCATACATTTGAGCCATTGCTTCTTGGTTAGCATCAACTAACGGTTGTGGTACGCTATTTATGCTTGGTCCTAGCAACAGGGATAAAATGTGAGAAGCAGCCATAATAAAGCCAAGTTTCTTATGAAATAAATCAATTTTGACTTGTTAATGCTGATATCAAACCATCATGTTCCACTTGGGACAGGTGGCCCACTATTTGAACCACCACTTTGGACACCAGAATGAGGATGACTTTTGCCAGATACTCCCGCTGCGATTACATCAACAGTGGCTTCAATTTTACCTATGGTTTTTTGATTTCCATTATGCTCAACATCACCATCAATGATCACTTTACCTTTCAGATGAATCGTAGGTGCTTCGACATGAACTTTTGATCGTGCGAGTAGTTCAATATTTTCTTGTCTAATACGGCGTGTATCGACAACAGCGCCCGTACCATGACTACTATAAAATGCGATTACAGGTCGTGATTGTTCATTATTTTCAAAAAAAATATAAACATCCTCACCCCCTAAAATTTCTCTTTCTGTATCCTTATCACTGTCACCCACAGGATAAGCAAAAGTTGCTGTTAATCCTTCTATAGCACCATCAGTCAAACCTGGTATATGAATTTTGGCAGTTCGGGCTTCTGCATCATAAGATAGAATTTTAGCCTTTTTGAATCCATACATATTCAATATCCTATAAACTGGCTAACCATAGCTTTGTTGTTGAACCAACATTCCCACCGATTGCACCTGTTTCAATTTCATGTGCAGCTGTCAAAATGACATATTTCTTTTGTTCAACCTCAATAATATCGCCGCCATTCAAGTCAAGACTTAAAGACCGATGCACAATGCCACGCGGTATTAGTACTTTTTCCAAATTCTTTAACTGTCTTGCATCAAGACCAGCTTTATAAACAATGGATTGGCCTTTTGTAGTGGTATCATCCCCAATTACTGTTGAACCATCTTGATCAACCGAAACATAGGATGATTTTTGATATTTCTCAATTTGTTCACTATTGAACCATTGGATTTCACTTGGATCTAACTTCAGAACAACATTTTGTTTGAAAAGTGCATCCAGTTTTAGAATACGAATCTTATTTTCTTTAAAGCAAATTACCGCAGCTTCTTGTTGTAAATAAAGTGCCAAACGCTCTGAAATCAAATAACCTTTTAGACATATAAATTCAGGAAGTGGAACGTCATCACCTAAGCTAATGTTCGTTGATCCACAAGCTCGATATGCAGCATTGAATGAAGTTTGCTCTAAAATTACAGCCTTTTTCGCTTGGTCTAGGATGCTTTTACAGCCTTTGAATACAGCAATACATGAAATAGCCCCAATTCGTGAATTGTCTTTAATTGTCTGTGATTTGACAGGTTGTGAATAAACGATCTCAAACGAATACGGTATATCATTAACTAAAATTTCAGCACCATCTACTAACAGTTCTTTCAATTCCTTTGTATATTTCACCGCAAATTCGATACTGACTGGTACGGGTACTAAATCAGTTCTCAAAGTTGCAATCATTAACTCTGATGCAGAAATGATTTTGTTAGTAGCCAAAATTACTATACGCATCAATTACCCTCTGATGTTTTAAAACTGAACGGAGGTGCAACAAATGCATTTTTAGGCATTAATTCCTTTGCTTCTTTATAATTTTGCTCAGCTTCACTGACCGTCATGCCAAAGCCGTCACCACCCATACTTCGTGAAGCTTCTACCAATTGGGCTTGAATCAAATCGCAATTCGCATTTAAACACGGCTCAATAATGACCCATTCAAATGCTTCAAGAACAAGATTTTCATCAATCTGGATGATATTAGTAGAACCACGTTGGCATGATAGGGTGGCCCACCCTGCATAACGCTTAGTTTCCTCAATCAGTGCTAACAACACATCATTTTGAAGTAAGGAGTAACCTTTCATTTGCAGTTTTTGAAAAAATATTAACGCTAGTGCTTCAATCGAACCAGCGATAACTTGCGGATTTTGAGAACCATCATCAGGTAAAAGTTGCATAACAATTACCCAAACAAGGAACCAATTTGACGTGTAAGACCAGCTGCTGCACCAGTTAAACTCGTAACGGCTTGCGCTGCATTCACTACATTCTGAACACGATTGATTAATCCATCAACACCATCAATTTGTCTTTGACCTGGTAAAACCGTTCCATTGCCACCGATACTGGCAAAACCCCCAAAGAAATTGAAATCAATTGGACAAGAAACTGTCATGGCTTGAGAACGACTGTCTGTGTCATATTCCGCCATTTCAAACCGAATCGCGCAATTTTCTAATGCATATGCACGCGTGAAACTTTTAACATGCCCATCATAATAATCGCAGTCGATTATGCCTTTACTTGCAACAATGAATTCTGCAAATAATTGGTCATGACCAGCTTCAGTTACAAGAAGTTGTAAGTTTCCTGTGTAATGAGTTTTAGGTGGACCAGCGACAATTCCAGTAAAGCCACCCGGATACTGCACTTCCGCAGGATCCTCATTACTTATAATTGGCCGAGGACAACTTTTAATTAGAAATCGATAATCTTCCATCCCCCGAGGCACAAGCATACCTTGGCAAGATAAAATTGGAGAACCCAGCTGCTGAATTGCCAAGTAATCGGCCCGCATTTGGTTTAAAAGAATTGGATTGACTTGACGCATCATTATTCTCAAATCTTAAGTGATACGCATATTTTGAATCTTATTGATTTGTGCCTATTAATCTTGTTCCAACAATAATAACTATTGAGATCAACTCACATAAATTGTATAAATAATATGCTAATACAAATAATTAGCTATTAAAATTAAAGAGAAAAAATTATATAAGGGGCAAAACAATGAAATTTATTACATCATCAATAGTCTTGGCTTTTATCACGCTATTATCAGGCTGTGCTGGTTATTCAATTAAAAAAGGAGGTGATGGAGATGGTTTCGACTTCTATAAACCTGAACCATACCTATTAATCAAATCAACTAATCAAGCCTATACTTCTGAAATTATTTGGCTTCCAAACTATAATGACCGATATCGGGTTAAAACATGGAACTTTCTTGCTAAGTCAGATATTTCTTTCGATATCACTGATGGGTGGAAGTTATCAAAAATTTCTGATAAATCTGACAATACAACCGTTGCAAGCAAACTATTAGATATTGCATTAAAAGCGACCAAAGACGCAGACAAATCATTGGTAGAAACTTCTCCAAATGGGGTTACTAAGCTTTATAGATTTTCTTATGATAATAATGGCTATCTTTCAAAATTAATTGAAGTTGAAATGGAATAATTAACATAGAAAAAAAGACCACATATATTTATGTGGTCTTTTTATTTAGATGCTATTTATACAAACCGATCTTCTTACCTTTAAGAAGGGACTTCATGCGCTTTCTTAAGGCATTTGCAGAACGGGCTTTTAAATTTGCTTTCTTCAGTCCAGCCTTTTGTTCAGAAGAAAGTCGAATTTTTTGACCTGGTAAGCGCTTATTCACAATCTTTTTTACACCGTTACGGATTGCTGCAATCGCCTTATAACGTACTTTACGACCACCAACAGATTTGACACTCATTTGACCACGAGAAAGCTTTTTCTTGCCACCAACAGAGTCAAATCCCTCTTCTTCATCTGGTTCACCGTAGATAAATTCACGAACCAATTCATCTAATGGATCACCTTCATCTGGCATGTTGGCAATCACTGTACTTGCAGCCACTTCAATCGCAGCATCCGCTGCTTCAACGTTATCGCTAAAGATTTCTGCAATTACAGAATCATCAACCCCGAAGGTAGAGAAAGCATCATCTAATGAAGCCACTAATGAATTTTCTAATGTGCCATTTTCATCATCAATTTCGTCAATTGCATCTAAAATTAGAGAATCTAAACGGTCCGTTGGCAACTCATTTTCATCTAATGTGTTATCAATAACAGCATCTACCAAGTCTGAAACGATATTTAAAGCTAATTCACGTACATGCTCAATAAAGGATAATTCTTCTCGAATTGAGCTAGTGATTGAATTTAAACTACTGTTAATTTCAGCAGCAGCCGAATCGAAATCTCGCAATACGTTTTGTTGCGGTTTCTGATTAAATGGATTAGTGCAACCAAACATTTTTACCACCTATTTATTTAACTAAGATATCGTCATCAAAGACTACTGTACGAGTCGCACCCTCTGGACGGCGTGCCAAATACAAACGAACTCGCTCGAATGGGTAATCATTATCTGGAGTTAAACGAAACTCGAATGGCTTACCGTTTAAATCTTCTGCTGGCTTTAACCAACCTGAAGTCGCTGCTCCAGATAAATATTTATCAATTTCTTTACTGGCCTTTTCTAAATAGTCTTCAGTTGGTTTCAACATATGATTTTTTAGAATGTCTACGACATCGTTTTTTGTCCGCATTGCAATTTCTGAAGCATTCACTAGTCGTAAAGCGCTATTCTTGCTTTGTTTTTGAGTAAATACATCACTTAGTACATAACGGACACTGTCAAACTTGATAGGACGAACAACGTTTACTTTAGCTTTTGCAAGCATTTCTATTGTTGGCTCATCGAGTACAATATCGGGACGCAGCTCTAAAGCTTTTTTCTTGAATGGATAATCTTTCCATGCAACTGCATATTGAATTGGTGCGTATCCCTGCGCATTGGTTCTTGCATTTCGAAGTAATTTATCGCCAATGTACTGACCAATATATGTCGCTAAAACCTTCCGTCCACGCAAAGAAACTGCGTCACGAGGTCGACATAGATTAGGCGACCAAATCAACTGAACTTGATGGGATTGAGCGTCTAAACTATTGGCAAATTGCGCTGCCTGATTTGCTGTAATTGAAGGATCAACCTCAATATCCAAAGGAATATTTAACTTTTCAGCAGCTCTTAGTAAAGCAACATAAACTTCAAGATCATTACCATTAGGTAAGGTCAGATATGAAGGCTTATCTACCAAATTGGTA
The DNA here is from genome assembly GCF_000368585.1 of Acinetobacter venetianus RAG-1 = CIP 110063. GTDB lineage: Bacteria > Pseudomonadota > Gammaproteobacteria > Pseudomonadales > Moraxellaceae > Acinetobacter > Acinetobacter venetianus. The sequence goes on along the minus strand of NZ_KB849558.1, from coordinate 569,447 downwards.
AGTAATGTATAGGTCTGATCTGCATTAAATTGAGGTGGTAACTCATCTGGTAAAGCTAATACCGTTTTGTTACGACCAAGGCCATTTAATGGGTTAAACGCACTACACAATAAAACTGCACTTAGCGCGTCATTTAGCACTAAGTCAAATTGTTCGAATTCTTCAGTCGCATCAGCGACAGCAACAATTGACGATAAATTTTCAGGATCAGAATCAAGAATACCCTGAATACTTATCACTTCATCACCAGTAATAGAATCAACAATTTTAAGCTTTAAAGTGATGTCCTCTAAGACTAAAGGTAAACTTACTTTGCTAAAAAATGAGATTTCTAATTCTGTATTTTGTAGATAACTATGAGTTAAGAAGTCTAGGTCTAAAACAGCTGGATTACTACCATTTAAAACTAAACTACCATTACTAGCTAATTTTAGGTTTGACATATTTACTCCGCTGGCTCGGGCTCGCTATTTAAAGTTGGACCTATACGCAGAACTTGAATGTTTGGTACACCTGTATCCAAACAATCTTGTACGGCGATGTAATCTAAATTATTGGGTTCATAACCTAGTTGACCGCGTATATTCCCTTGATGAATTGTCATTGGTTTATCAGTTCGTCCACGCAAGAACCGACCAACAATTACAGCCGAAGTAAGCCCTTCGCTTGTTTGAGCTTCAGTTTTATCAACTACACCTTGGCTTTGAATACCAACCGCTTCACCTAAAATCTTTGTTGTGTTCACTTTGTTTGCCTTTGGCTAAACGTTATGGTTATTTTGCGCTTTGATGTTTCTAAGTATTTGTGATGTTCCAATAAAAAAACTCTGCTAAGTAATGCAGAGTTTTTATGACATACACTAATGAAAACTAAATTACGGGCTTGGTTCTTCAACAACCTGTTCAGCCGTAAAGGAAATATCCGTTCCTTTCAGACTGTTAAGCTGATCAATGTTGTTTTGAATTTCTTGTAGAGCTATGTCTCCATGCACACGTATTACTGTACCGTCATCTAAAGAAACACCAGTTAATGGCTCTACGATTTTAAGGCTTGAATTATTAGAAACCGTAATATCACGAATCGTTGGTTCATCACCTAATATCTCTAGAATTGGATTTGTTCCCTGAAACTCATTCATTGCTTAGAACCTCTACATTTTTGCCTAGACTGTTCAACTGCTTAATATTATTTAAAACAGAATGCTTAATCATTTTGGAAGAGCATTCAATCGTTGCTGATTCACCTGGTTTAAGTGTTGTCTTTGAAGTTGGTTCAAAGATCGTACTCAACCCATTGTTTTTAACGTCAATGACAAGATCATTTCTTCTCGTTAGTTCTGGAGGCAATTGAGAATCTACAACACTTTTTTCGTTGTTCAATTTACCATCGTCAGGCATTGAATTTGACTGTTGTTCTTTCAATTCATCTTTCGCTTTTTCTAGCTCTGCTTGGGAAGATGAATTTTCATGAATTGATACTTCTGCGTTAGTAGCCGCATCAGTTGAACCAGTATTGCCTGCTTCATCATTCACAGCATCATCAGTGTTTACATCATTTGCATTAGAATCATCTGAACTCTTAGTTTGATTATTCTGCTGTTCAGTCTTGTCAGCACTCACTTTAGGATCTACTTGAGTAAGAGACTGTTTAGGTTTAGGACCTCTTTTCTTCGGACCAGTTACAACTTCTTCATTTGATTGTTCATCAGTCCCATTGGTTTTAACTTCAGTCATTTGTATTCACCTAATCTTTTTGATATTAAAAAAAACAACAAAGGCACCCTAAAGTGCCTTAGCTTTGATGTATTAATTTTTAAGTTTCGGCATATTCAATGCATTAATAAGCGCGAATTGATCGGCATATCGATCTAAAGGATTCAATTCAGCTGCTTGGGAACCGATTAGTCCAAGCAACGTCTCACGCGGATCAGGTGTTGCCTCACTCACTGTTAAAGGCATTTCAATAAAGCCGACAAGAGGATTGCGAACAGGTTCACTTCCACGACCAACTAACAGCATTTCGAAAGCTTGTTCTGATTCAACAAGTGCCTCAGCTGAACTAGGGACATGGTAAACATTTGTTCCATCTGCCAGCGTACCAATACGAACAATTTGACCATGACCTGCGGTTGCACCTGTTTTTGTTGGCATCTTGTCAGAAGATAATTGAGCAAAGAATACTTTTGCACTATCACCAACATACAAATCAAAACCAACGGTTGCACCACCAGAGTCTTGAACAATTCCAGTTTTGGCAGCTTCGATATATTTCATTAACTCGCCAAACAAATCGCCCGTAGTGTTGTATGCCGCCGCTAAATTACCAGTAACACCACGACTCGCATCAAACGTAAATTCACGCTGATTATATTGAGCACGTTCTTTACCTTCGGCTAATAATCGCACCGTTTGTTCTAAATAGATTTTGCCTTGCATCAACGATAAAGCAGTACCAACAAAACCTACATTTAATTCATTGGTAATCTGATTAACCAGAAGTTTTGATGCGCGGATTTGAGTCACAATTGGCGAGCTAACCATTGTTTCATAATCTGAAACGATGCTCACACCGACGGGATCAAGCTTAAATTTGTTTGAACCATCACGCGCATCATAATCAGCAACTAAAAACACTTCTAACTTAGCACCAACTGGTAACTCTTGATCAAGGGTAACTGAAATTGTACTGGTATCGATGTTAATAGTACTGCCCGTTACTCGGTATTCAGTACCCGCAATTTTTGCTGCTTTCTCTGCAATCGCTGAAATTTGGCCTTCTAACTTGGATTTACTACGATTGCGAGTATGAGCTACTTCTTTACCATTAATTCGAATCGAAATATTACCTGCGATAAATGGTAGTAACGGTGCGTTCGTATCAGGTGTTTTAGCCGCAAAATCAGCATATTTGGTGCGTGCAGTAGCTGTATATGTTACACCCGCACCACCATTACTTAATGCAAAACGGAAACGACCTTCTGAATATGGTTTTGATGCATTCACACCATCAAGGTATTCACCTTTATCCATCGCACCAAATGCACGATCCGTAGTAAATCGAACTGCAACAATAGGTACTTCATTTGATCCATTGCTATTAGGAATATATGCAATGATCGGAGATGCAAAAGCAATTAAGGTTGCAATCGTTGCAACTGTTACGGCGGGTACAATACTGACGGATTCTTGGTGGGTATTACTCGCGTCATCAAAGCCATCTTCAACTTCCTGAAATTTACTTGCAAGAGGTTGAATCTTACTTGCAACCGATAGACCAGCATTTAATGCCGTCGCTAAAACGGAAGGATGTGGCAATTCACCGCCATGACAGTATTGATATTGAGATAAGCCAACTTTGATTGCTCCATCAATATCAGATGCGCTATCAAAGCCTACGATATCAAGAATTTTATTTAGCGAAGTAGGACGAGTTTCGACCATGTGGTTTGCACTATCAAAACCTGTCGTATCACCATTTTGGTAAAAATAGTTTTGACATTGTGCAGTAGCTAATAATTGTGCTTGGAATTGTGCGTTTTGAGAATCAGATAAAACTGACATTTTTTCACCTGCATATAGGTTTTTGAAAATTGATAACTTAATTTCGCACGCCACAAAAACTTAATTTTGCTTAGTTCCAATTACTCAAATTCAGATTTCTATTCTCAAAATAAAAAAGCCCATCACAATGATGGGCTTTTATTCACTATTCTATTGGTTCTAGCCTGATACACCACTTGAAACGTAAATTTGGACATCTAAACCAGCTGTGACAACGAAACGTATCTTATCCCATGCATGTTGTCTAAATGGTTCCGTATCTGGTGTATCTGCTGATACCGTAACAATTGGCGACCAATGCTCTTCAATATTTACGTCGGCTTTTGGATGATTACTTCCATAAAACGCAACTACTGCATCAGCACCAATCACCTGGTAATTAAAGATTGCTGAGGTACATTGGGCGACCATGCCCTTATCACCCACAGTTTTTTCTGTTTCATTGAATACGAGGAAAGTCATTTTTAATCTCAATAGTATCTTTTAGATAGTATGAAATGACTACTCATGAAGGAATGGCGAAGTTCCATTTATACATTTGAAGCTTCTATCCACATCGTTTTTAATTGTTCGAGACTAAAATCTAAAGCTGCATTAATCTCAATAAGTTTTACTTTAATTTCTTCATACATTGTATATGTTTTAGCAAATTCATAATATCGTGCTCCATTCAAATAAGCTTTGTACATTGCGTACTTTTCAATATCTACATCTTGTAGAGCATCTAGCAAACTATTCATAGCAATATCCAATCCACTTTTTGCAAGCATGTAATTAAATTGAACAGGCCATAAGTTAGGTAGTGTATCCCTACGAAGAACAAAGTCATCTAACAAACGTTGTGCTTTTTCATAATCAAAAATGAATACAGGTTTACAGAAACCATCTACGATATGAGTAGGTAAACTAACCAAAACCTTTGCAATTTCTGATTGTGTTAAATCATAAGTATTCATGCGCTTACCTCAGCAATAACAGAGTTTATAATTACGTGTTGTCCTGTTGCCGATGAATTGTTTAATACAACTGCCAGCGTATTATCGTCCATAGAAGAGATCGTAAGAGGTGTAATATCACCATTATTTATACTGTATGAATTTTTCGTACTTTTGATTGGAATATCTGTGACATCTATTAAAAATAGAGATCCTGTATACGGCGAACCCATATAAAAATAACCACTCAAACTAATAATCCCTAGCTCAACATCGTAAATGGCAAAGATATTGTCAATACTGGTACCAGATGCCGTCACAAGTGATACATAAAGCGATTTTCGCTTATCACCTTCAGGTAAACGATTAATTGAGACATTTGTTTTATTCGCATATACAGTGATGTAATCGCCGACAAGCAATTCTTTATTAAAAAGAGTACCGCCACTTTGCAAATGAAAAATATCACCATCTGACGCAGTATCAGGCAACTTATAATTTAATAACTCAAAACTTTGACTAAGATTAAATCCGAAGCTATTAAACAAAGGCATCGGCAACTCACATGCTGTTTGAAAATACGGAAATAGTTCATTACTCAATTTCACAGTACCGACTTTTTGCAGTTTTCTATATACATCAATCGTCTTTAAATCAATTAAATCAAAAGTAAAATCTTCAATTCCGCTTGCATCAGAAAATTGTAAGCTTAATGCTGGTTGTGCAACTACACTTCCGAATGAAAGAAACAAATTACCGTCGGCATTATTTTGAATAGCTAGGGCCATATTATTTAAATAATTTGCTGCAACTTCTGAATATGTCAGCTTATCAATTGGTTGATTTTCCATATTGAACAGATAAAATGCGCCCAAATTCGAGCTATCAAAACTCAACATGAACTTGCCTTTAGTCGCTTTGAAATATGCAGATAAAGGTCTAATAGCGACTAAGTTATTGCCTCTTGCTAGTTGCACATACTGAGCTACTGTATGCTCAACTACTTCAGCACCACTAACCTTACTCACAAATAATGAGGTCTTATCGTAATTACTTGGTAATGCTCCGTTATTCGGATTTACATTATTAGAGCCGTTGCAACTTAGAAGTTGTACAGTTTGATCAACTTTTAAAACAATTTCTGTGATTAGATCAACTGAATTAAATGCATTTTGTCCAGCAACCTGAACTCTAAACGATACATTATCAATATAAATTTCTAGCGATTCTTCATTTTGACTTGATCTAAAATAAATGTATGTATGTAGTTGATCACCAATATTGATCTTATATTGACTATTTGCTAATGCTTCAATGTCACCGCTAAAACTCGCAAAAGGGTTGTTCGCTTCATCGGGCACAAACATATTATTTTGCTGCAAAAGCATATTTTGAGCATTCGATAGCGTGTATGCATCATAAAATAACTCAGGTGGTGGTGGTTGAACTGTTTTAACGTCACCGACTGCGCTAGTACCTTGTATAAAATTATCAAGATCAGGCGTTAATTGCATCGTAGAATAGATTTTTTCAGCAGTTGCGACTAAATTCAACTCTTGCAAAGAAAAGTTAAAATTTCCACCGTTGTTTTGATTTACAGATTGTTTTTCAACAAGAATATAATCTGCTTTTTTTAATGCATTTCTCTGTTTAGCATTGTAAAAAATTTGATCAGCTAATAATGTACTTCCTACTCTAATCGATTTAGTTTCACCGACTGAAATTGTTGTATTCGTAATATTTTCAAAATAATTGTTAATCCCATTATTGGTGATGGTCAAATCCCAGTTTAAATTATCATCAATTATGCCCATCACTAAATCCTCGATTCCACTTCACCCTGAACTGGGTCCATACCCAATTCATCACGGCGATTTAATACATACTTTTTACCAAAATCTGCCATAAGGGTTTGACCAGTAGTTCCAACAATCTCGAACCAAACCATGAAACCCTCATAGATCATCAAACCTAGTAAGTCACCTTCTAAAAATTGAGTATCAGGGATATTCATGATCTGTTCAGCAAGTGTAGATAGACCAGCATCATAGGCTTCTATTTGGGCAATAATTGTCAATTCACTTGGATTATTCATACTATTATTTTTATGAATTACGCCACCATTGAACTTATCAGGTAAGACAAAAGCAAAGCCAAGTGGGTCATATTCATAATTTGGCTCATCTTGGATAGATAAAGCATTTGCCTCGAAAGACAATGGATCAACAGGAACCTCAGCATCTAATGGATTACTATAGACAATTCGTTTACGCCATACTTGAGCTGGAATACTCCCGAGCGTATTCATAACCACACGTCTAGCTGCTAAATGTCTACCATTAGCAACCCGGTTAACGGCATTATTTAGCATTTAGACCTCGCATAAATATCTCAAAACTAATATCAGACATTTTGCCTTTTACCCATGAATCAACAGTTTTGTTAATTTCTAATTGATGCTCTTTACTAAAGGTATGAATCACTGCATTGATCTGTGCCTGCACCGATGCCTTTCTAAACTCAAATTCAGCTTTCTTCATTTGTTTTAATTGATCAGCAAAGTATTTTTTGGCAACTTTGTTCGCGCGGCGCATCATTTCTTTTTCGGCTTTTTGAATGTTCGCCACAATTTGTTTAGATGTACCCGATTCAAGATCATTTAATTGCTTATCAAGCTGGTTCTTCAATTGAGCATCTGATTGTTTATAGCGCGTTCCAACTTGTTTTTTACGATCAATATCAACTTGCTTTTTTAAATATTCAATTCCTGCGGGTGATGTTATCCATTGAACAACTCGCAAAACATGCTTACATGCCACACCAGATAAATGAGGGTTCCTTTCTTTTGGAAATCCTCCTTCATGCCGCCCAAGACCATAGCCGCCAATCGTTGCCATGTATCGAAACCAATAAGTATGTCTGCCGCAATCGCATTCAAATTTTATTTTCCCGTTTGCAAGTCGATTTTTTACGGTATTAACCGCTTCTTTTTTAATATCAAATACAACAGAATTGAAATTAGAGAATTCAACTTCTACATGGTGATTTTGCGCTTCACTGTTAGGACCAGCATTCGTTAAGAAATGAACTAATCCTCCTTTTCGATTCAAGGGCACAGCCATATAAATTTGTTGGTTTGCGCGATCAATATCATCTTGCATACTTAAGTTAATGATATTTTGAATAGTAATCCCTTTAACATATTGATCTTTTAAAAGAAGAATATTGTCTTGAAATGCCAAAATATCATCACGGGTAATACGTCTTGGAGAATCCCCTTTTTGTTGTCCTAACGTCGTGAATAAAACCTTTTCAACATCGTAATCAACACCTTGAGCAATGTCTTCAGGACGTAAAAACATAGGGCGTGGTATTTTTCGCCCACGATCATCAAATTCAACCTCTCGCTCTGCTAATGCACGTTGCTGTTTATCAGCACTTCTACGGCCCTGTAAATCACGACGCAAGCGCCCACTTTTAAGCGCCTCTTGCATTTGTTGATATGCATTTTGGAAAGAATCATTTTCAGCCATGAATCCTCCTAATCTAAAAATTCACGGCGTAACCGTAAAACATCAGAAATTAAAGGCACTGCTATTCGTTTTTCAGGTAACTTTTCCCATATACCAGAAACACCACATGCAACTTGAATTACATCGGTGTGATTTCGTGAACCATAAATTCTTAGACTGAGTAAGGTTGGATCTTGTGCTTCATCTGACTTAACATCCCAAACGATTAAGCTATTCAACATTCCCTGCTGAATATTCTTATTGATCAGATCTCGGATAGCATTTCGATATTCATTGATCATTTCAGCAATACCTACACAGCACTTGAAACGCGAATGAATCCATTTGCACCGTTTTCACCAACTACATAATTTTCAGTAGCAGGCTCAACTAATACTCCATCCTCGTCATAAGTATTGAGGGAACGTTCACCAATTCCACCCTTACCTACATACAAGAGTGCATATTGGATATCTTGAGTATCATTTGTATAAACAATCGTCAGGCGTGCACCTTCTCCAGCACCCCCACCAAAGCCTTCTGTAATAACCTCATATCCATCAGCACCATTACCGCCAGCACCACGACCATTAGAATCAGTTGAAGCACCTGTATGATTTTCTCCATTAGCATTACCAGCCGTACCATTGGTTCTCGTCGCTGATGTTGGTTCACCTACTAGCTGCCATTGGCCACCAGCACCTGCAATACCATTGATATATTGAAGCGTCTGATTATCTCGAACTCCACCAACACCACCTTTACCACCGCCTGAAGTGAATTTAATTGTCGTATTTTGAATGGAGATATAACTATCTTGTCCATCAGATCCAGATAATGTTTCAGGACTTGAGTTTGCTACGAGATCAACATAGCGAGATGACCCACCTCCACCACCTGCACCAACAATCAAGAATGCTTTACTTTCACCAGCAAGAATTGGCACAGCAATTTGATTACCACTGTATAAGTAGTCACCATTACCACTATTTTGACCGACAGCTGAAGTTTCAATTACCGCGTAATTTACGTTTCTACTATTTAGGCTTCCAGATAAACGATCATCGACATTCAAAAATACTTCGAACTTATCGGCGTATCGTTTCACATACGTTTGGTTAATTGCCTTTGCTTCATGGGATACAACAATTGCAAATCTCAAATCTAAAAAGTTGATGTTTGTTCCATCTGGCTTATTTACTGTATGAAGTGCTTGTTCAGCATTTGTGTTTAATACTCCAGCCATTCGAGTTTTTGGATATGTATTGGCTATATTGGTCACAATATTTGAAATTTGTTGTTGAAATTGCTGTGATAAATCTGAGAGTTGCTGCTGAAGGTTTGCGTCCCCAGCTTCTTGAGCTTGCTTATTAGCAGCAATTTCAAAATCTTTGAGATTGCCCCAAATTATAAGATCAGAGACATTTTGCTCAATCTCTTGTTGTTTGGAAAGTAAACCATATTGTGGATGTGGATTGGAATGGGCTATGTGCTCATTCATCAAAGCTATAGAAACTGGTGTATTTGGATCATTTGAAATAACGAGATTAGAAATATCTAAATTCGAAACAATCATCCCAAACGTCACAATTGATACAAGATTAGCGACTAAACGAATGAGTGGCGTATCAGTTGTTGTTGATGCTATGGCAAACAATACGCCTTGATCAGTAATTAAACCTATTTCAAAACCATCAGCTGACACAGTAGGTTCAATATTGGTGATAAATCGAATTGTATGTGTAACAGGTTCAACGCTACCGCCATTTAACGCATAACGTTCGATTTCATTAACGAGAGATGTATTGCTTAGGTGAGTAGCTGGATCATATTTTGCAGAACCTACGGCGATTTCAGAAAGGGTTAATTGAAATCCTAAATTTTCAGCGTTTAGAATTGCTGTTCGACCTGCATCTGTTAAATAGAATTGAATAGCCATAGTTCACCCTTTAGTCCACTATGGCTATTTTGGGTATTCATACACTGTGTTTTGTTGCATAGTTCCAATTACTATTTTTCAAGTGCTTTAGCAGCTTCTTGAAGCTGGTCGAACCTAGATTTACGCTCTGCTCTTTCTTGTGCTTCTGGACTATCATCCGCAATAACGACATTCTCATATGCTTCAGTGTAGAAAACATTTTCCAAGAAAATAAATGCAAAAACATCACCAAGATCGGGTGATTTAATACCCTGACGTTTCATTTCATCTTTGCTCAAAATCTTATAGCGACTGTGCTCATCGAATGTGTAGGGTATTTTAATAATTTGATCTTGAATCTTAACTTTAAATTTCTTTGTTTTGACTTTGAAACGCCCTGATTCAATTGCTCGTTTCAAACAAACGTATGCTAAGGCACGTTTATTCACATACTCTTTTCGATTGTCATTATTAAAGCACGCACCACCCCAATAGACAGGCATAAACCAAATACCGTGTTTCTTGAGTAACTGACCTAAACCTTTACCAGCACCATTGTCATCCACAACTAAAGTTGCATTCGGGTACTTCAAAATGCATTCATTAATCTTGGCAAATAACTCAGTAATGTCATCTTTGTTCTTACACAAAGGAACATCAACAACTTCAACACGGCGAGCACGATCACCCCACTGGGCCTCACCCCAAACTTTCGATACAGCAATTACTGAATCGTCACGCCCCACACCACCGCCAACATCGACTGTAATCACGTAACCAAAAACGTGTTCTTCGAAAATCGATGCACCGACATACATTTCTTCGGATTGACGTTTCGTGATTAAGAACTCGTCGGCACGATCTGGGAAACGGCCTAAAACACGGATTTGATATTGAGGATCATCACGGCTACCGTATTTTTGTCGTTGTTCTTCTAATGATTGCTTACTTACTAGTGGTGATTCTTCACCATTGAACGTTAGAGCTATCCATGCACCACCTGCTCTATGACTTAGCTTATGATGTGTTTCATAGAACATACCAGCATTACGTGTGGGCTGCGATGTCATAACAGCACGGTTATCTACGTGTGTTAATGCACCAAGCGCTACATCCCAAATCTCATCTGCAATACCACTTGCCTCATCCCCCCAAAGCAAGTAATTATCTGCATGGTTCCCCGCCAAGTTAGTTGGCTGGTGTTTTGGTGCTGTTTTGGCAAATACGTACCACTTTTCTTTATAGCCTTTGATATAGACTAATTCAGACTGATACCCGACATAATCCGCAAGCCATCCCAATGGTCCAGCTTTAAGACGTGACAGGTTAATACTGATTTCTTTCCAGACTTGTTTTTTTAACTGCCCAATTTGAGGAGCAGTAAACATCGTAATGGATTCATCAAAGAACAGTAGATGCCATAATGCAACGATACCAGCCGATGCGGTCTTACCAGTGTTGTGGTGGACCATTCCATCAGCTGTTAGGAAAGTTGCATCACCATCTAGGACAAAACCGTAATAGTCACCCTCACCTAATGACGTAACACTATTAATTTTTACGGGCTGGAATTTTCGATGTTTTAGTTCATAAGCAGCAAATTGACGCTTGGTTTCTTCAGGCCATTCTAGATATTTCGATACCAAGACTTCCATGGTATCGCCAGCTTTCCAGCCATTTTTCGATTCAAGTGAGACTAAGCATAAAATGTGGGACTTGTTGTAGACATTCTTTGAGCCATTTCCATACTCAAATTGATAAAGCTCTTGATATCCTTGGACAACCTTAATCACTTCACGCGGCGTAAAGCCATCCGTGCCCATTACGGCATCATTTATTGTTATTTTTTCGACACGTTTCCATTTCCCGTTCGCTAAACGGATTTTTGTGCCTTTTCCAAAACAACCATGCCCAGAAGCAACAGATGTTCGGCTTCCGTCAAACTGAATCGATTCGAATAAAAGTTCTTGTTGCCAGGTAGGAGTTACACCGAGAGCCTCAACAGCAAAGGCATATATGTCATATCGATACCGTGCACAGAGTTCCCACCATTCTGGGATGTCTTTAAGAGGTTTTAAAGCCATGCGCCACCGCTAAATACTAAACGGCAACATGGTTTTATCTATATATTCTTCTTTGACTTCCTCTTTTGATGTGACAGCATGAGAAACTGCGATTTTGTGGCTTGCCCAAATTGAAATAAGCGCTGCGATATGCCCATTGTCTAATGAACTACTGTCAAACTCTTGCTGTAAGCCATTTTTATCAATCTTTCGGACTTGCAAGATATTCAACGGATTGTATCGTTCTAATGATGTTTCAAATTTGACTAACCCTGCCCTAAAACTCGATTGATAAATTCTTATGACTTCTTCTAAATGTTCTTTAGCATCAAATTTCAGTTGCCAGTTTTGAATTAAGTTAGGCGAATCAGTCACTACAATGGTGTCAGCTTGCTGATCTGGTCGAACAGGTAAAGCAGTGAAAACATCAAGTTTCTGAACAAGAATCTGTCCTGAGTCAGAAAAACACAAGCTGATTAAACGAACTTCATCATTAGAGAATCCAGTGACTCGAGCATCGATTTTAATAATTTCAGTCATCAATATGCTCCACAGTAATGTCGCCTGAATCGCGGTCAGCTGTGACACGAGTATGTCCATCAACTGAATATTGATCTGCTTGAATTACTACAAGATCCTCTAAAGGCTTATCTATAGATGAACCATCAGGGTTATATCCATTGCCAACAGTGTTGTCGTTAGGACCACCTAAACCAATAATTTGTGGTGCATACCCAACTAACTGCGCATCAATTGTGAAGATTGATAGATTGATTGCTTCACTTGGTACAGGTGAAGGGAATAATTGATTCTCAACCAAAGTGAAAGTGCTTTTTTCAATATGTTGCATCCCCATATCGAAAGGCACGTTAAAACGGCGTTTATTTTCATCTTGCACGTAACTACAGAACTGGTCACAGACAGAGCGCGCATCATGAGCATTTGTTGCATAAAATGCGATCTGTGCTCTTACAGTTTTAGCAATGAGTCGAATTCTTACATGTTTATCGCCTATCACAATTGGCACAAAGTAAGGCATTGGTAAAAGCTGCATCGTATCTGGAGGCTGATCCAACATCGCTGTAGCAGTCAACATAATCGGCATAAAAGCCGTTGCGCCACCTGTAACGTCACTATTTTGGCTTTTTCGATATTCAGCAAGCATTGCTTCCGAATCGTCCATCATGCGGCTTGGACATGATTTAATCGCTGTTTTAATGTCACGCTTTTTCCATTCATCGGTTTGAGTAGTTTCAGGCATGTACCAAGCTCTAAAGTCTACTAAAAGCTTATACCAAGCATCTTGAATGCATTTGAGCGAATCTTTAGGTAATGACATAAGTAATTACCCTCCAAAACGGAACATACTTTTAAAAATTCTAGGCTTGCTTTCCTTGTTCTTAGGCTTCTCACCACTCAATCTCATACGAGTTAAATCACTTTCACTTAAAAGTTCATTAGCCTCTTCACAAACTGAATCAAAGGAACGTATTTCACCAATCATGCCAGAATAAAGGTCTTGCTTTCTTTGCAACTGCAAAGCCTCACGTCGCTCTTTTCTATGAAGTTGGTTTGATAAAGTGTCTATTTGATCTAAAGCCTGACCATTCATTTCTAAGAGTTGGGATTGGATATGAATATTGTCAAAATCCCGAAGAATCTGCTGTTCAAGCAAATGAACAATCATTGCATCAGATGCAGAGAGTTGAGCAATATCAGTTGCATCATCAAAACTAGCAACCAATCCATCTTGTTCTTCAGGAATTGCCAAACCATCAAACAATTGCCCATCACCTACATTAGTGGTGTAATTTGGCTGCATTACATAGTCAAAACCGTAGAATCCGACAGGAATTAAACTTAAACCTGCACGTTTATAATTCTGAGCAGAACTAAAACCGCCTGCACGAGCAAGATATTGTTTACGTGCAAACTCACCTGATTCATTTTCTAAAAATTCATGGACGTGAGTTACATCCCCATTTGGTTCAGCATATGATTCTAATGTTCTAATTGATCGTTCTAAATAAACAACTTTTCCATCAATAATGACAGAATCTGGCGGGTTCATGCCGTAACGACGGCGTATTTCGTGACCGTTGTAACCATAGAAAGTGCCTGACTTAATCATATCTTGAACCATTGGATCATTGATTCGATTGATCATTTCTTTCATATCAACATTGCTACGATCTTTTCCAGAATGTGAACGTCCGCGATCATAAAGGTTGTATGTAATTCTTTTCGTTTTTCGACCTGTTTCAGACATGAAAAAGCCCTAATATGTTGTGTATTAGGGCTATTTTTTCAGAATTCTAGTTGTTTATTCTTAATCTGTTCCAATCATTCTAAAACATTTTTCTAGTATTCATTTCTAAATGTTCTAGCAGGTTTCTACTTACAGAAATTACTTTATCAATAGTTTTTTGATTAAGATCAATAGTATTACTATCAAGTTTTACAAGTTTTTTCTTATCAATGAATTTTTTCTCTAAGCTCAATATTGTATCGTTCAGTATCAATTCTTGATATTGCATGTCCAAACTATCTGACATTTCCTTCTCTTTTTCTGATAAATAAACTTTAAAAATAAAATGAAAAAGATAGTTTACAGGACCACCATAAGGAAAAGCGTTTAAATACTCATTCATATAAATAATGTGTGCGTTAATTTTACTTTTTAATATGCTTAGTTCAGAAATTAACTTTTCATCAACTTCAACTTCTTTTTCAATCAATGAAATTTTAATAATGAATTCGATTAGGAAGTCATTTACTTTCACTAATTCATCACTGATAGCTTTAAGTGAACGCTGTTGTGTCTGATTGTGAACTCTTTGCACAAATACATAAATAGGGACAATTACAAGAACTTTTAATGTAACAGGAGAAAATAAGATTTTAAAAAAGCCAATAAAAATATTGGCTATAAATTCGAGAATCATACAAATCATTTAAGCTTCTTCGATGTAGGTCTCAATACGCTCTTTAATGATCGGTCTCCTAGGGCTTTTTATAATCAAGACTTTCTTTAAAAAATCCTTAGAAAACTGATCATTTCGTACTAATCCACCGAATGCTTCCTCTAAGAAGGAAGATCCTGCCATCGTTACTCCGGTAAAGTCTATAACCAAATGGCTTCCGACACTTGATTGAAGTACTTTAAGCTTTGGTTTCAAAAAATTTTCACGAAAAGTTTGACCCGTATATTCTCCATCAGAAGAAAACCGCCCAGCAGGGCGCGGGTAAAAGTCTGTAGCGATGTTTATAATCATATCACTCATAGTCCATCTCCAACTTCTACATCGGTAGGAGAATTTAAAGGCAACTTCCAGAAAATTATTGTACCATCAATTTTGTTATTATAATTGGTCATTTTTTTATAGTCCTGTCCATCGCTAGTCCAAACTCCTCTTCTACTATAGACAATCAAAATTGATTCTTTGACCTTTTTGCAGACTTCTAACATATCACCAAATCCTTTTCCTCGGTGTTTTTGATTTGTACTAGATCGTCTAAATTGGCTGCCTATATCAATTAATTGTGCATCATCAATTCCTAAAATATTAGAAAAATCAAATATATTACTTAATCGGTTAATAATTTGGTCATCGATCTTCTCTGGTACAGTGGTAGGAATGCTTTTTCCTAAATCTGTTATCACCAATGATAGAAAATCATCTGTAACTTTTAATGAAACTTTCCACCCTAGATGTCTTTGATGCTTTTCGTATGCATGGTTTAAAACATTACTAACAGCTTCAGATATAGCGTCGTTCACAATGAGAAAATTTTCTTCACTTAAGTTTTCTTCTAGGATACGTTCAATTTCGTCATAATCTTTACCGAAGGTTAGATCAGTTCCTCTAAAAGTATACCAATTAACCATATCGTGATTTGAATAGCAGGGCTGCAATCCCAGTTTTTTATTCAACTCTAACCTTGTTAGCATTGATCGAACTACGCTACTTTTTGAAGCTCTGCTTAAGATATTAACTTTAGGAAATTGTTCTAACACATGAGAAAAATAAATAGTAGCAGGTGCGTACAAAGTAGTAACTTTATTGAAATCTATATAAAGTTTTTCTTCTGAACTTGATGTGTGTATTTTACGAATTTTATTTACTGAATTAACCAATACACTTCGACTTTTCTTGTCTCTCAGACTTAAAATATCAGGAAAAACTATTCCTTTACTTTTATTAAATGGGTCATCAGTATTTTTCCTTCTTTCCTTACATTTTTCTTCTCGTTTAATTGAGATTTTTTGTTTAATAAACCACTTATCCGTTAACTTTCTCATAGTGAATAAACTTAAAATACGTTAAATAAAATAATGAAATATCAATATGTTTTAATTGTAATGCAATAAATCCAAATATGCACTATATGAGGTCTTTAATTTTACCATTTAGATTTTTAATGCCCTAGATATTATTATCTCTAAGGCATTAAAGTTGTATTTATATAGCTTGTTGCCCTTCAACACCACGCGCTTGACGTTCTGCTGTGCGTGCATCAAATGCGGCTAAAGCAGTTTGCATAGCAGCAATAGCTTGTTTGTTTTGATCTGAAGGAAATTTACTGTCTAAGTACTGGGTGCGATGAATCAGGATCTTCAATAACGATTCATTGGTTGCACCATTTACACCATCAATCACAGTTGGACCATCTTGGAAATGGATGTGAATATCAAATGGCTCGTTGTAGTCTGGTGAAGTCGGTTGAGCTGAAATCTTGTAAAAGGTAGCTGGCTTATAGGCTGTAACACCCTCTACTTCTTGACCTGCAAGAACCTGTTCAAATGCTTCGTCGCTGATATCTGATTTTGCAAAACCTAAAAACTGCTCGACCGCTAGATTGTTATCGCTACCGACATCTGTTGTTAGTGCATAATCTTCCGCATTTTCTTGAGTCATAAATTAATCCTAAAAATGATTTTAATAACTTTTTCAAAAGCAATTAAATAAAACCATTTCTCAGATCAGATCATTTATGTTTGTTCCAAATCAATTTGAGTTATTTACTATGCCCTCACTAGCATCTTGTACCAGAAATACTTGACCTATAAGAGCAACTCCAATGCCTGTATTACCTAAATCTTGGTCCATGGCCTTGGCATGTACCTTCACTACGATATTTGCTGGTACTAAACGGCGAATGATTGGCGATAGCTCAATAATTTCCTGTAAATCAACTGATTCATCAATAGTGATACGAATGCGGCTTGTAAGAAAGTGGTCAGGTAACTCTTGATCTACTATATATTTTGGATAGCTTGCATAACTACTTATTGGATGCCACATCCGTTTAATTTGCCATTGATCAGTCCATAGCAACCGCATCACGAACTCTAAAAATCCTAGTCCGCGTTCACTTGCAATACTTGCCCAATTTGCATAGATCACACGCATTAAAGTATCAGACGAAATTGGACGACGTAAAACGACTAACCCATCTTGTTTTGAGAATCGCTCAATTACTTCAGGACTACCTATTTGTGGTGAACCATAATCAAGCAAATTCTGTATTTTTTCCTGAAAAACATCAGCAAACACCTGCTTAAACGATTGTGCTAATGCTGTCTCTAAACCTAAATGGTTATTAGCTTGCTCATCGATGGGCCGTGTGAAGTTTAGAATATCCATGCCGCACCTGTTTCTGCTGTACGCACCAAATTTAAAGTTATGTTATCGCCATCGATATAAACCCATTCATGTGGTTTGTTTAGGGATATAGGAACAGTTAATGAAAAGTCACTGATGTTATCTTGAAAGGCTGTGATGGTTTTTCTTAATTGAGTTGATATCTCTTGAGTATTGAAACCATTTACCAACCATCGACTAGCACTCAGCTGCGTACGACCATAACGATCAACCAATAAACCTTTAATCTGAGCTTTAACACCATCCAAATCATGT
This sequence comes from Acinetobacter venetianus RAG-1 = CIP 110063, assembly GCF_000368585.1. Classification (GTDB taxonomy): domain Bacteria; phylum Pseudomonadota; class Gammaproteobacteria; order Pseudomonadales; family Moraxellaceae; genus Acinetobacter; species Acinetobacter venetianus. Next base: position 551,538 of record NZ_KB849558.1, on the reverse strand, counting down.
ACAGCTGCTAAGCGGCCATTCAAAGTCAACTCAAATGGTTTTTCAATAACTTGATGAACGCGAACTCTGTCCTTGTATAAACTATCAAGTAGGCCAATATATTGGATAATCTCTTGTTCGATGTTTGCTTGTTCTAATGCATTTTTCGCAACAATTGCAATATGCAAATGATTTATATCCTGGTAAGTCGCACCATAATATCGGTCCTGTTCGTTCTCATTCCAAACGGCGATATAGTGGCATCGTGACATAAATTTTTGTCGCACTGAATAATCAAAATTACCCAAGAACACGGCGTTTTCGTCATAAAGTGCTGGATATGAAGATAAGACTCTTAATTGTGAGATATTCAGCGGGTCTGCACCTTGTTTGACACTGCCGCCCTGCTTAAAGCGAACTGAAACTTTTGTTTCATCATTTGTTAATACCTCAATCAAAGATGCATCTTTTAAACGAGAACTATCTACTTCTCCATAAGTCTCAAGAATACCAAATGTAAAGATTTGATTTGCGGCGGCAGTTCTACCAGCACGCTCATCATCCCCAAATTCGATGAATACTCGGCGTAAACTATCCGTAGTTAAATTAAATGCATAATCCAGTGGTGCTACATTCATCCATCTTTTTTTAAGTGAATAATTTTGATCAGTGCTGTCCTTTACAGTCAAGCCAGCTAGTGCTAGATCATCGCGTAATTCAATTTCGACACGTAGAAAATTCTCGGTGTTCTGTACAGTATATTCAATCTCTCTGTACTCACTTTGTTCTACTAGTACTTCGCCTGTTTCTCCACTATTCACAGTAACTGACTGGAGTAAACGCCAAGGTCGACCACCGCTGTTATCCTCGATCATTCGCCCTTGACTTAACGTGATGCTATTGGCTGAACGGTTAATCACTTCAAGAGTATGCTGTGCAGGTGTGCCAATCGGTAAAATTCCTTTATTGGTCGCATCGGCAATAATCGAGCGATCTCTAGTTTTTATAAAAGGTTCAATTTCTGCAATATCTAACTCTTGCCCAAATAATGCTAAGTAAGCGCCTATAGAACGTAAAAATCTAATGACAATAGGATCTTGAGCGTTATATCTTTCAATAATTTCATAGTCACCAAGATTCGCAACTAACCGGGCTTCAAAATCAGCTTGCGTCAACATCGAAGGTTTCTCCATTTCGCGCTAATTGCATTTCACGCACTTGATTTAAATTAATAGCGACTTGTTGACCAACCCTTAGATAAATTGTTTTTTTCTCAAATCCTTCATCTTCAGCCCATAGCTGTATCTGATCAGCACTTAATTTCTTCAATAAAGGAATGTCGCTTTTCATTTTTTCAATAAAGCTATTAGCAACTGGTCTACTCAACGGGGACAAAAAAAGACTGTTATAGTCTGGGCCATAATCAGAACCGATATACCCATTGATTTCAGACTCCAGCCAATGCGCTATCATCGCCATGATTTTGTTGTAATCGATCATAATCCTGACCTTTGGGCAGTCATGAGAAGCAATTTACAAAAGATAAATACGCCAAGAAAAGAGAAACAATAGATAGCAAATGCCACAACTAAGATATATTTACCCCAGCCAGTAATATCAAAAAAAGTAAGTAACTCAAACAACCGCCATGTCACTAAGCATGAAATTGTTAGAGCGACAAATAAGAAAATATAAATGGCTTTTTTGGCTTGCTTAAAAATATGATCAGTTACGCCTTTATTCAGCAATGTATTTAATGGTGTAATCATTTTGTTCATACTAGTCAAAGCAAGGCAAACTTGTACTAAAAAACTAGTCACAATAAACAGATCAACGACCACTGATTGATAATTTTGATACATGACAAACTCCAAAGCTTTAAGCTAAGGTTATTTCTTTGTACTTGTTATCTTTTATTCTTGTTCCAATAAAAAAGACTACAATTAGTAGTCTTTGTTTATAGAGAATTAATTAAGCAGCATTACTTTGAAGTTGGTTCAATTGCTCTCGGAGTTGATCACGCTGCGTAGTTAGATCAATAAGCTCTTGATCGAGTTTAGTCTCTTCATCTCGCTTATCGCTAATCATTTGTTGAGTACTACGACTTTTTCGTGGTGGCAATTTGACCTTATCTTTTCGGTTTTGTTGCTCAACTTTGGCTTGTGATGAACGAATTAATTTTGCTAACCCAGAAACGGCATTATCAAATGTCTGCTGATAGTCATCACTAAAATCACCCGACAAAACGACTTCTTTTCCATTCAATTCAGCTTTGAATACATCAGCGCTCGCACGAGCATATAGTGTGAGTTCTTGCCCACCTGCAAACACAAGGAATACAGGTACAACACTTACACCGCCTTTACGTTGAACCTTTTTAATTTCAACCAATGGGATGCTTTGCCCTGTTGCCTTTTCTAGCGATGATTTGATTTTTTTGATATACGGCGTATCTGGTGTGACTGCCGTTAAATTTAGAGTGCCCATGACATCAACCTAAAACTACTTGGTTAAATTGTGGAGTATTTAAGTCCTTTAATGGACGCAGAGTTCCAAATTCACAAAACTCAATGCTGGGCAGATCGCATTGCTAAAATGACTCAGTGCTATCGCTATATTCTTTCTCAGTGATCGTATGCAACGAGCAACGACAACCATTTTGATATTCTGACCAATGACTAATTGCCAGTTTAAGAAAGTTAGCATCACATGAATTAAAAACCATTTGATGCAGCTTCTGGCATTCTTTCGAAGAACAATTGATTGGGTCGGCATCCCAACGCAAATAGTCTTTTTTAAACTGAGAATTAAATGATGATGAAAGTACAGCTAACTCTAAAGTATTAAAGAATTGCTTTCTTTTATTGAACCAACTCTTGTAATTGTTATTATTTAACAAATGCTCTTTCTTTGTTTGTTTCGACACAAAGGAAGGAATCAAAAATAAGTATCTGTATAGGAATTCTTCAAAAAGTTCAGGATAGTCTATAAGTTTATTATTCGCTAAATTTTTTGCTAAAAATGACATTTCATTATCAAAGAACAAGTAATCAGTAGGATCAATAATTCCTATACTATTCAAAATATTAAGTTCTTCATCACTAAACTCAGATAACCAGGAAACATAATTCTTCTTTTCTAGGTCTAATTCATTCATTGAAATTCATCTTCTCCTTAAAGCCTTCGACTTTATTACACCAACCTTATATAAAAATTAAAACCCCATAAATAAAAAAGCCCATAACTGAGCTTTTTTATTCAAACAACTTATTGAAATTCAAGTTACTTATAAACTCTTATAAATACTGTCACGGCGATCAACATCAAGTACTAGGACAACTACAACATCATCTTTAACTTTATAAACCAAACGATAGCCTGCTGATCTCAACTTAATTTTATATAAGTCTATCGAACCGCTAAGCTTATTTTTTGGTATCTTAGGATTCTCAAGTATTGCTTCCAGCTTACGAATAAACTGCTCTGCAATTTGTGGATTTAATTTATCGAATTTCTTCAGTGCGTTCTTTGAGAACTCTAGTTCGTAAGTCATTAATAGACACCTTAATAGTTTCTTGGGTGTCGACTTGCTCAGCTAATGCTATAAGTTCCTTATCTTCAATTAAATCCATCAGCTTTTCATACATAGCAGCTGGCACGCAGTAGAAGGCTGGATTATTACGATTAAGGATAGCAACTGCTTCACCAAAACCATTACCAACTACTTCCATAGGATTCTTCTTAAGATCTGAAACACTAGCCACAAATCGACTGTGGATAATGTGGTTCATCGTTAAATACCTCTTTCGTAAGCAAGTTGATGTGTAGTCGGCATCAAAAATTAATCCCATTATTATTGAGTAAAGAATAAAGAAGAGGGTCCTAAGCTCATTGAAGTTAACTACAGGATCAATATAACCGAATAAAAGACCAGATTCAAGACCTATTAACAGGTCTAATAAGTTTTTGTAAGCAATGAAAAAGCCCACTATTGTGAGCTTTTCTAATAATTTTAAATACCTACTATCTACACTGGATATCTAATTTCCGTGAATAGTATTGAACTACTATTTTTAAATCCTTAAGCAATCCTTTTTCTGAGTAGTTGTCAGGTTCTAACGCGATTAAGGCTGGCATATACTCATTTTCAAATACTTTAGGATACTGTTTGCAGAGCACATTGACCTGTTGAACCCTAGCCGTTTTAGGATTATCTAAAACATCGAAGTAAAGCCCTATTTTTTTGTCAGCTTCCGCGACTTGAGCTGTAAACTTAGATACTGCTTTTGCCTCTGGTTGCTTATTACATCCTACGATTGCAAGAGAAAAAATCGTTAAGGTTAAAATTTTAGTTTTCATATTCTTAAATGGTTATAAAAGGTATTTAAATTTAAAGAATCTCACCAATTAGATAAGATTCTTTAAATTGTACTAACAATGTTGTTTGGAAAATGCTGAAACAGCTTCATCAACAACTTTTTTCATATATGCATGTCTGCTTTCAAGATCAATCTGGAACAAAGCAGGCTTTATTTGCTCTTGATTCAGAATATCTAACTCCTTAAAAACCCTTATAAATAACTTGTTGTCATCTAACATTTCTCTTTGAGAACTAGAATATAGAGCAAGAAGTTTGTTCATTTTTTCAGGATTCTGCATAATTTTTCGAAAATCATCATTTCTTAAAAGTGCTTCAATATACTTTCTTTCCGCTTTTCTTCTCACCCTATACATTCTTCTTGAAATATGTAACGAAGATAAGGTCATGAAAAACATTATCATAGACATAAGTACAGATATTATTTCGGTATGATCAGCAAGAAAGTTTAAAATTTCATTCATAAACACCTCCTACTTTTGACCCAAAATATGAAATGGCTGCAAATTTGCAACATGCCTGTTATATCTTTCTATAGCATGTGGAATAAATATAGCACCAAGTGCAAATTTTGACCATGTTGAAATAGCTAAATTTAATTCTATATCTTTCATGCTTGCAGTCAGTGTCACTCCGTACAAAACAGAAAATATAAAACCGATAAGAATACAGATTAGCGCAATGATTGGATTGGTAGATGACATCCCAATTCCCATGGCATAAATTGCTATCGTAATTGTTATTGAGTTATCAGATATTGTATTTGTAATTAGCCACTCGATTCCCAAAGGAAGTAGTGGTAATAACATGTGAGCAAGAATACATAACAAGAAAGCAGTCCATGCTTCATTTAAACCAGGAAATTTCTTTGCCATCCAGCAAAATCCACATAAATTTTTTGCGGATTGTAGCGCATAAACAATACTTTAACACTACCGAAATGACCAAATGAAAAGATTCTTAAAATGAGAGCTTTTAACTCGTTATAATAATTGTGGCTATAAACCTATTTCCAGCTGAGCCATTTCGCCCTCATAGATAGGCTTTTCATCTCGTCAATTACGCATATCACGGGCAGAGCAACTTACATGAACTTTTCTGGTTTTATATTCAAGACTAACTTGATTGTATCTCACCCATTTTGACTGGAAAACTTGTGTAAGTTGAGTTGCCATCCAGTTAAAGGCTTCGATAAATTGTTCTTTGATTGCATCAGCCTTTTCGCCTGTAAAGCCCATCACTAAAAACATCAAGCCATCTTTAGTCATTCGATAAAATTTTCTAGGCTTTCCATTCTGTAACTCACTGATTTCAAAGCAAAGCGCAAAATTGCGCTCAGTGAAATCTTTTTTTCTAAATCATCTATGCGATGAACAACTAAATATGGTCTTGATTCGACCTAGCTCTAAATTTCTAAATCATCTATGCGATGAACAACATGCTCAGGTTTATGGCGACGCTTGGGTTTCTTTTCTAAATCATCTATGCGATGAACAACTATAGAAATCAAACAACAATCAATCTAGTTTCATTAAGGTAGCATAACTTTTGTTATGCTACCTTTAGTTTTATAGATATTTCACAAATCACTGAATTATTTATCTTAAATTTTTACAGCTAAACTTAAGGTAAAGTACGCAACTCTAGTTTGCTCAAATGTCTTGCCCGCTCAAGAATTCCACTACCCGTTAAATAGTCGTGCATCTTACTAAAGTCATCACTCAATCTGACAATATCGACCGGTGCATGATGAGTAGACATTGGTTGAACGATTACTTTCCCAGCCTCAGAAACAACCCAATAAACAAGTCTTGCGCTGGTATCCTGAAATTGCATCTTTTCTTCAATCTTCTCGGCGATTTCATGTGCAATCGGGTTCTTTAAGGCTGGATAACGGCTTGCGATATTCTTCAAAAAGTCATCCAGTTGCTTGATAGAATCAAGCTCAGCTTTAGCATGTAATTCCATTTCTTCAAGATAATGCACTGCATCATCAAAATGTATGTCTAAAAGCTGGCTGTACTTTGCAATCTTAAAATGTCGATTGTGTCGTGACCACATTTCAGCCCTAATTTTACGATTTCCGCCTGCACGGCGAGCAACAATTGCATGCAAGGCATCTTGCTGTTCTGCTGTGATAGTGTGACGTTGATTGATCGCCTGACCTTTCATCCAATAATCCCAAAGTACATCATCACATTCATTTTGATACATGATGACTCGATCACGTAGCTCGGGTTTTACTTTGTTAGGGCTGATGGTCATGAGCCAACCAAAGAGTTTGCGGAGTGGCAAGCAGATCATTAAACGTTCTTTTCCATCATTTGCAACTGTCATGATTTCCATGATGGTTGATGCAAATCTTTGTTTTAATTTGTCATATTGAGCCTGCCAAGCCAATCCCATACCTTCAACAATGGGTTTCATTGGAGTGTACGGTTGATTATTACATTCAACAATTAGTAACTCAGCACCGTTAAACGGTGCATTGATTTGTGTTAGAGTATTCATGTCAATAATGTCCTTAATATGATTTTTGTTGATAGGGATAGGTTGCGCCTGCAAGTACAACCTATCCCACCATTAAGTAAGCTATAAAAACCTATTTACAACTTATTTTTATAAGTTAAAATAAGTTATCAAACGTGTCAATAGGTTTTTATATGAATGCTTTTCCAGATCGTTTAAAATATTTTAGGGCAAAAGCTGGATTTACTCAGAAGGAGCTTGCGGACAAAGTAGGTATTTCTCCAAAACAAATTTCTGATTATGAAGTTGGTACATCCACACCAAGGCAAGCAACATTTGTTAAGTTACTTGACGCTCTAAATGTAGATGAACATACATTCTTAAAAACCCAATTCATTAATTTATCCAATGCTAATTCTGAGCAATTAGCTGAAGATGAAATAGCTATTCCTGTAAAAAACCTCTCCGAGGGAAATGTTGTTCATATCAGGAAAAGTGTTCTCATAAGATTAGGTTGCAATATAGACAAAATAGAAGCTTTAATTTTTTATAGTAATATTCTAGCTCCTCATATAAATGATGGAGATATAATTTTAATTGATAAATCTAAGCAAGATATCCATGATGGAAAAATCTATGCTATTGATATTAATCAAACCCTATATTTCAGGCTAATTCACTCAACACTAGATGGGCAGATAATACTCAGCACTACAACAGGCCATATACCAATGGAAACCAATAGTCGTGAAAATGTCCCAATTTATGGGCGTGTAATCTATCGACAAGGATTCCTATAAGTCTAATAGTTATTTATCATACAGATGATCTATTGTCTCAATAAAAGTATCGCCATTACGGCGATATTTTTTAAACTAAGTTTTAAATTTTATCTCGTTTTTTATTATTACACTTACCACATAGCACTTGAAGATTTTGTTCTGTATTGGCCCCACCTTTAGCTATAGGAATAATATGATCAAACTCAAGATAATCTTTCGCTCCACATTCCACACACTGTCCACCACATAATTCCCAAACACGAGTTTTCACAGCTTGAGGAATATAACGAGACTTTGATTTTGCCGTTTTCTTGATATCCAATCTTCTGTAGTAGCGATTAATTGCCTGGTCAATATAGGCATCCACAAATAAACCATCACCATCATTTGCCATTATTATTAGAAATGTAGCTTTTTTTGTTTTAGAACGAATCTCTAGTACATCATCCTCTTCCTCATAAGACAAAATACCTGAAAATGGCGCTTCTACATTAAATGATATCCCACTAAAGATAAGTCTATCACTCGTAATATAAAGCTCTCCCTCATACATCTCATCCTCATTGATAACATAACCAGCATCAAATACAGCCCAAATACTTTCTGTATTCTTCGTAACTAAACCAGGAACTTGAATAGGCTGTATATCACCACTCCTAATTTTACTAAGCTCCTCAATTACAGAAATAATTTCATTTACCTCCTCCAGCAAGGCTTGATCTGGTTTTAAAAATTCACAAATATCATTTATTGACTTCTTATCTTTTGCAGTGATTTCTCTATCAGAAATGATACTGGCAAGTAATAAATGTAAAGCATCATTAATAACTGTTCTTGAATAATCTAATGCATCATTAATATCTATGCTATTTGTAACACAAAAATTACTTAACATTATTTTTTCATTTTTAGTTAAAACCCCATCCTCAAGAGCTTTGACCAACAACCCCTTAAATTCTTTGTATTCTTTTTTATTTTTAGAAAACTTCACAGGATTTTGTATCGCATGTGTAACCGAGCTATTGATTCCAACAGAATCATACACACCTTTTGCTTTAAATTTTATAAAGCGCAAGAACTGAAAACCCTCACTAATTACCAGAAATAAGAGTGAGAAAAATAAACAAACCCCAAAAACAACCATAACAACACCAAATTACCTATTTAATCTATCCAAAGCTTTTTTTGCTTTTTTATGTCCTTGATTTGCGGATTCCTGATACCAATGTTCCGCATCACTTAAGCTCTTTTTTACACCCTCACCATGCTCATACATATAACCAAGACTATATTGCGCCTTCGCATTCCCTTTCTCAGCAGCAACTTCTAATAAAGAAAATGATTGAGAATAATCACCATCTTTATATGCTTGATTGGCCTGTGATAGTAAATTTGATATATCAACACTTTGAGTAGCTACCTCTTTATGAGAATTACCACTCCATGTTTCAAATATTAAAGCTGCAATAGCAACTAGAAAACATGCCAATGATGCTTTTAAAAGTATTATTTGAATAGGTGTTCTTTTTAATTCTTCTGGATAAAAAGACAATGCAATATCTCCTATAAACAACTAGGCTCTGTGCCATTACTACAATTCATCATGTTCTCAAGCTCTGTAATACGCTTCTCAGTACGATCAATTAAACATGCTGATAAAACATAAGAATGCATAGACCCCCCTTTTACTGGAGATGCTTCAAATGCACAGTCTTTTTCCTTAAATTGAACCCAAAGTCTTTGAGATTCCCTTAGTTGATTCTGCTCCCTATCATTTAACTCCTTTAAATATTTTTGATAGACTCGTCCAATCTGCCCCTCCACAATGCTTAAACTTTGGGTAGCGCACTTATTAAGCTCTGTCTGAGAATTTAGTTTTATACATTTATCCATATTTGCATAAGAAAGTGTACTCCCTACCAATAAAATACCAGCCATTAAATACCTAATATTTTTAACCATTCCATTTATCCTGCCCCAAACCACCTGTTATTGCATGAGCCAGCATTCGATTGCTCACATTTTGATTGATAGTACCATTATTTTGATTCTTAACAACTACTTCCTGCGGTTTTGGGGATGTCAAATACTCTTTTGCAGGTTGAATTTTTGATTCAATTTTAGGTGGAGTGTAACTAGTAGCAAGCGAATTTGATCTTGCTGCAACAGGTGTTACGGAGGATTGCATATTCAAAACTGAGGTGTTGTTCTTTGCTTTCTGTATTGTAGATTCAGCTTGTTGTGCTATGGCTGATTTCGGCATGGTTGAGTCAGTATTTTGTACTACGTCATTTGATTCTTTTACATTTTTGGATGGTTCTACGTTTGATGGTTTCTGAAACTTTGAATTTTTAATAATATCAGCCTCGTTATTTCTTCGATTTTTATTTACTCCATTATTATGAACCTCCAAACCTCTTACTGAATCGGAGATTTTATCCAAATCCCCTGTTTGAACAGCTTTAACAACTCGCTTAGGTAAACTACCATAATTATATGCCACAGAAGTCAAGGCTGCTTGGGTATCTTCTGGCAATTTATCCCAAGAAGAAGCGCCAACTTTTTCTCTCGCTTCCTTTGCAAAAATTTCTGAACGGCGAACCAAGTCCCTTTCAGCATCTTCTTTAGTTACTTTGGATTTTTTAGTTACTCGTTTTATATTTCCATTTTCGTCGGTGATTGTATCGCTACCATAACCAATTCTATAAGCATTTACATCCCAATATGCATCTTGACTAAAGCCCTCATGTTTTCTTAATAAAGATTTAGTTTTCTCAGCTGCTGTTGTACCTTCTAACTTCCCTGAATTAGCAGCATCCCCAAACTTCACAGGATTAGACTCATTTAAACCGCTACCACCATATTGTTTTCGCAATAGATCACTCGGATTAAATTTACCACCACCAACTTTCTCTTTGATCCAATCAACAGCACTTTTCCCGACCTCAATAGCAGCACCTACGGGTGAAACATCAAAAGCTTTTGATACCAAATCAATAAATCCATCCCAGCCTTTCTTAATAGTTGATGGAATATCAGCATTAATAAGGGAGTCAGTCCATTCTTTGACATACGGCGCGACAATACCGCCAAGCTTTTCACCCACCCAAGAACCTATAGCAGCACCCGCAATCGTTCCTAGCGGTCCTAATAGACTTCCTAGTGCACCACCTGCGATACCACCCACAGCAGAACCAACAGTCCCTCCTTTTTCCTTAGTGTTCTTTTTATCCCAACCGCTAAACGACATTGCAGTAAGTAATGCACCAATAACAGGAATGCCTTTACCAAATTTAAGGATTTTACTTAAGCCTTTACCACCTTTTTTAAATAATCCACCTAGACTACCAAGCAGACCGCCGACAATCCCACCGCCTGCACCTAATAGCTTTCCAATCCCCCCTAATAATCCACCTTTTGATTGAAGATTGTCAGCAATACGCTGAAGCAACTTTACTTGCTTTTTATTGTGGTCCGCCTGTTCCTTTGGTAATGGTTCATTTCGCTTGCGTGACTTCATAAAACCAGTAAGCGGACGTAACATAAACCCAGCAGCTCGTTTAACTGGTGACAAAACTGTAGAAACTTCATTTATCGCGTCTAAAGTCGGATCAACACCTTGCGGATTTGATGGCATTACGTCTTTTATAGCTGCCCCTAATGTTTGAGCAACTTTTCGTACAGTTGATTGTGTTTCTTTCGAAGAGCCAACAAAGCGGCCATTCTCGTCACGTTTACGCTCACTGTTTCCGAACTCTCGAACTAAATCTTCAGTACTACTGATTTCTACAGCACGGGGTTTTGTTTGTTTGATCTTATTTTCTGTTTTCTTCGGTGTATCAGATTCAGCAATTAATTCTTCAAGCGTCTTAGCGACTCGATCTAGAACAACAGCAGATTGCACAAAAGAATTTGCTTTATCTTTGATTAGATCATCTAATTCAACAGGTTTATTTTGGGCATTAATTAGCGCTTGCTCTAATGCACTAAGCTTAGGTTTTGGCTGAATGCTTTTAGTTGAGTACTGATGTTCTAGTTCTTTATGCAGCCCAAGTAAAATATCGCGTATTTGTTCTACATTCTTATCAATCTTTGCTACGTCACGTCCTGTTTGCTTAAGACCAATAAGAAACCCAAGTTCGTCGTACTGCAATCCACTTTCTGAATTAGACATAAAAAATCACCCTATTTTACATAGAGTGATTTTTAAATAAATTCACTTCTCATATTTAGAGTTGTTCCAAAATTTCTGTGACATTATTTAGTATACTCCCGCCCTAGCTTAAATATAAAAACTGGGAGGGTCCTTAATGAAAATAAATATCCGCTTTGACTGGGCATTTATCACATCTGTTTTTACTATTTTGCTTTTCTGGTGTGGTTACTGGTACAACTACGGTTACGCTTATTATTACAACTATCAATTGAATGCTTTTGATTTCCCAATATCTCTGATGCTTATGGAGGGTCTTTTAAGGGGGTTTGACGTTTTTGTAAATGTAATTATTTTAATGATTATATTTTCATTTCTATCCAAAATTACACTTCGTCAATTATTTTACTTGGGCAACATAATTATAGCTTTAATTGCTGTTACATTTCGCCCATTATTTGTTCTACTAAAATTCTTAATAATTAATGTTTCAGAATTTTTTTATGACGAAATGGATTTCCAGAAGGTTCATAAATTTACAAATCCACCCAAACAAGGGATAAATTTCATTATCAGAGTTTTTAAGTGGGTTTATGCTGGTTCATATGCTTTTCTTCAAAAGAATCAGATGACATTGCAGCATATAGAAATAGATACTTCTTTAAAATTTGAAAAAGACTCTAATAGATTTGAAATTTCTGCCTTGTTACATTATTTAGGTATGATTTTATTTCTTGTTTTCTTTTTAGCTGTATTTAAAACAGCTGAAAAGTTAGCAAATAGTGGAGAAGCACAAGCTAAAGTTGACTTTGAAGTCTCTACGGGAAAACTTAAGCAAAAAAAGGACGAAAAACCCAAGGCGGATGAGTATCCCGAAATTAAAATTAAGGGTGATAAATCAGAGACAACTTATTTTTTAACACCATTGTGCGTTAAAGGTATATGTGCAGTCACTGATTGTCATGGAAGTATCAAAACATATGATATTAAGGATATAACAATTCACAACCCGAAACTAAACAAAGAGAAAGAGAAAGAGAAAGAGAAAGAGAAAGA
>NZ_KB849558.1:537708-538421 GCF_000368585.1 Acinetobacter venetianus RAG-1 = CIP 110063 | reverse complement strand
AAAGAGAAAGAGAAAGAGAAAGAGAAAGAGAAAGAAAGGTGTAAAGCCTCCCCCGATTTGTAAAGTTTCTTAATCACCCAAGCCATAGTTTGGGTGATATTCGCACTCTTTATTGAATACTTTTTATTCAAAAATCCATTTTAATAAAGCTTGAGTGTTTTGCAATAAAGTTTCACTGTCTGCTTGAAATGGTTTGTAATGCCCATGAGATGCCACATTCATTAAATCAATTTGAGGCATTGAACTCAGCACATTTCCCTTTAATGATCTATAAAGAGAAGGATGTGTTTTTTGATCTACTAACTGTAAATTACTTGATAAATACTTCAGTAGAGCATGTATACCTTTTTGATTGGCTTCCATATATGCATTTTTATCTACTCTTTTTATTTTCTCTATCACACCTATTTCCAGCACCACCCTATAGCATAAGCTAAACGGCCACCATTGTTCTTGCTCATACAACTTTACAGTTTCTTCGACGATATCTTGTAATAGAGTATTTTCAGTATAAATATTTTTTAGTAAATCTATAGCTGTAAAGGCTTTTTTCGCTCCATTTACATCAGAATCTTTCTTTTGTTCACCAGAATCAACTGTCGTTCCTGTCGTTCCTGCCGTTCCTGTCGTTCCTGTCGTTCCTGTCGTTCCTGTCGTTCCTGTCGTTCCTGTCGTTCCTGTCGTTCCTGTCGTTCCTGTCGTTCCTGTCGTTC
>NZ_KB849558.1:442624-537698 GCF_000368585.1 Acinetobacter venetianus RAG-1 = CIP 110063 | reverse complement strand
CGTTCCTGTCGTTCCTGTCGTTCCTGTCGTTCCTGTCGTTCCTGTCGTTCCTGTCGTTCCTGTCGTTCCTGTCGTTCCTGTCGTTCCTGTCGTTCCCAGTGTTGGTTTTACCTTTTTCTTAATAAATGCAAAATAGTCATTTTCATTTTTGAAATTTTTTATCCCACCTTTTTCAGCTTCCTTTGCTCTATAATTTTCAGCTTGATCTATAAGTTCTTGAATCCCAGGCTGCTTACTCAATGTGTCTAAGAAAAAAGCTTCATCGAATTGAAAATTAGACTTGTGGGTACTTATAGATTGTCCATCTAAGTGTATCTCACCATATACTCTAGAAGGCGCATGTTTATTAGGTGTTCCAACTAAATTAATCGGTCTGTAAGGTTGATGGGATGAACCTCGTATCAACCTTTTAAATCTAAATAACCTTAGTCCTGGATTACTTGTCTGACTAGCTGTTTTAAGTGCTAATAGAAATCCTGTTACGTTACGACCTTCAAATTCAAAATCAATTTCTTGAAACCATTTTTTCGAATCCCCGATTGAATAAGGCTTGGTTTTATGTAATACAGTAACAGGGTAATCAAGAACCTCCACTTCAGGTGTAAACCTTAACGTATCACCATTTAAACCAATCAGAGCGGTGCCATTGAATTTACATTTCAACTCTAAAACTTCTTCACGTTGAATAAAAATTTGATAAATTTCTTGTAGCTCTCTATATATCGTTTCGACACTACCAGCTGTAAATTCACGTCTTAATTCTTTTAAAGTGATGATTACCCCATCTTCATTATTTAGTTTTGGTTCTGATGTGACTTCAATCTCTGAAGAGTTATTACTAATTAATTCATCTAAATCAAAAGAAATAGTTAATGAATTTTCTTCCCCTTTAGGATAGCTCACTAACTCCCATTTTCTACCAAACCATAAAGAAGCAGCTTTCATACCAATACCGAATTCATTTAATGATTGAGTGTTAGGTCGATATGCTGGCTTAAAAGCACGTTGTATATCATCAGAAGATATACCAACTCCAAAATCCCGAATAGTAATATAAGAAATTTTATCTTTATTAAAAAAATTTAACTCTACTTTTAGCTTTGATGATTTTTTTAGAATATTTGCATTCTTTGCGGCTTGTAAAGCGTTATCAATATACTCACACAATGCTACCGTTGGATTATAAGGATATCCCTCCAATAAATTATAAAATTGCATATCTGGGGAAACTTCTACTTTCATATATTTTCCATTTTTTTAATGACTTAAACTAAATTATAGCTGATTAATTCAACAATTTTTGCATTTACTGCATTACCTAATGCTTTAAATGCAGCTTTTCTATCATTTGGCAATGCTTTGAGCTTATGTAAATATTGCAATTTTGCAGCCTCTTGCGTAGATACATATCTGTTCTGTGAAGGAATTACAGGGATCTGCGTTGGTGTCATTGCAATAAGAGAGGGTGCAATATTTGATTTCAAAATTCGAATTCCTGAGGCTCTAAATTGCACCAAGTGGTTAAAAATATTTGGATTATTTCTTAACCCTCTCCACTCCAAAATTTGCCAACTATTATTAGTAAAATGAAACCCAATTTTCCACTCTTCACAAGCCTTTGTATTTTCTTTATACAACCCACGTGAATAAATAATAGATTTTGTAATCCAAGACGCAACTCTAAAATTCTTTTTTGTATAACTAGGCATAAATGATAATACTTCATCCCAATTTTTACAATTTTTTAACTCTTTCCCATAAGCTCCTTTATATTTTTTTATTTCTTCTAAAGTCAAATTACTGAAATCTAATGGGTAATCTGCTCCAAACTCTGGAGCAACAATTGATACTCCAGTTATTTCTTCTAAATTAAGTACATCGAGTAATTCTTGCCACTTTTCAAGTAATTGTACTTTTTGCGGTTCAAGTTTTTTATGTTCAAAATTATCATTTAGTAATTTTTGAAAATCATTTTTCTTAGCATTCTTTAATTTTGGCCACTCAAAAGCTTTAACCAAATCATTTCTTTTTCCAACTATAAACACTCTTTTACGATTTTGAGGAATACCGATATCTGTAGGTGAAATAATTTTATACTCTAGTCTGTAATTCAAACTCTCAAAAGAATTTTTGAGATAATCCCAAAATGCTCCATCCTCAATAGTAATTACATTAGGAACATTTTCTAAAAAAATATATTTTGGTTGATGGTACTGTACAATTCTTAAAACATGATCAATTAACTTTCCTGAATCTGGACACTTTGCTCCCTTTTTTTTACCTGCTAAGGAAAATGGTTGACAAGGAAAGCCTGCGCATAAAATATCATGCTCTGGGATTTCATCTTCTTTGACGGTACGAATATCGTCATGAGGAACGATATCATGATTAATTTTATATAATTCCCTTAAGCTCTCATCAAGCTCACAAGAAAAAACACATTGATGTCCATGTTTTGACAAACCTACATGAAATCCACCTAATCCAGAAAATAAATCTATAAATTTCACGTTTCACCCATTTATGTTTGTTGTTAAAAGTTCACCCACCTCAGCTAAAATATTTATTAGCTTTTCCTCTAAATAAGGATGTTTTTGAGCAATCTTTTGTAAATTTTGGAATTCATTAACCATTGTTGACTTTGATAAAACTTTTCTACTTACATTCAAACCCAAATAGTCGCATAAATCCAAGACACGCTTATTAACAACTTTAAATTCATTATTTTTAACTCTAAGTAAAAAATCCTTATTTAAAGGTTTAATAGCCCCATCTCTTATTTCCATATTATTCAATGTATTATATTTATTACAAAAATCTCTTAGAGAGACTTTCTCCCTATCAAGATACTTTTTAACTTCTAGACTAACTTCATATGGAGTTAATTTACAAATCATATCTGCGAAATCTGAATAACTTTTAATCAATTGTCTTATAAAAATGAGACAAAAGCAATAAATAAATTATTGTTATTATTTAAAACTTTACTCTATCGATATTCTAATTTTAAGCATTCAAATGTGATTTAACTTTTTATAATCATTAATTCTCATCCTCATCACCAGCCTCAATCATTGCCAACTTACGGGCAAAAGCTGCTCTCTTATCTGTAGCCATTTTTTCTTTAGCAATTTTCATACGCTCTTCTGCATTGTTAATTACAGCAGATCGTTTTGCTTGGACCTCTGACTGATCTTTGAGTTCTTCCATTTCAAAGCCCCAGAATAGGGCCTCTGATTTGGCTATATTGGCAAGTGTGATACTTTGCTTAACATTCAAGTCCACGATTTGACTGATCAGACCCATTTTGAATTTAAGACCATTGATGATGTTAATAGCCTCTTTATCTTCAGGATCTAGATTACTTACATCTAGTTTTAAGACTTCATCTCGGATATGAATTACGCTTGTAATTGTATCGCCAGCCAATTCACCCAAATTCGCCAACCTATATCGGTTTTGCTTAATGATTTGAGCTGAAGTTAAGCGGTTAAAATCAGCCTTACTAAAATCATTTTCTGACTTCGATTTTTGACCCCAAACATTCGCAATATTTGACGGCTTTTTGACATCATTTTGACTACTTTCTTTTCCTTTACTTTCATCATCTTGCTTGTTTTCTTGACTAGTCTTTTTACTAGTCAATTTTTTTATTTCATTATTTAGTTCACGAGCAGACTTTTTGACTAGATTTTTAGTGCACTTTTTCCACTTTTCAGCGATTGCTTTACGACGTACAACAGAAGGAGAAGGCATATCACAGCCCAACTCCTCACCTACCTGGTCAACTAATTTCTGCCAAGTGATCTTAGGGGATGACTCATAAACTAATTTGAGTCGATCCCAGATTTCTTGTGAATAGGATTGAACAGCCATAATTATGTACTCAATGCATCACCAGAGAAGAAGTCAAACTGAGGTTCTGCTTTCTCCTCAGTAGGTAATGTTGTTTGAGTAAAACGTGTTTTACGTTGGCTTTTCAGGTCTTGAATTAGCTTTTCTTGAATATCTCCCTCATCGCGGTATGTAATATCTTCGATACCTTTAGCTAAATTGGTGAATTGAATTGCTCGATCTTTGTCACACTCCTTGATTGTTTGCATGAGATCAATCAATTCATTCTGAATTTTTTCCTGTTGATCACGATCTAAGCTGATTAACTTTTTGGCAACTGCCTTTGAACTTTCTAATAATCGTACCTGTAAAGCTGGTGGATAAGATGCAATATGCTTTGCACATAACAATGCCATTTGAGAAGTTACAGCATTTAAATTCTCTGCAAGTAAATCACCTAAACCATTAAAGAGAATCCCTGCTACTGATTCAGTCTCATTTAGCTCTGGATTGATCGTAAAACCTAATACCCAATCAACTGAACAATGGTATAGGCTGCACATCACTTGAAGTAGTTCAGCATCGGGTAAAGTTTTTCCGTTTTCCATTTCGGAAATACGGTTCTTTTGCTCAACGCCAAACAATTCAATAGCAACTTCATCTTGTCTTAACCCGGTACGCTCTCTCGCCAGTGCTAACTTTCGCCCGATCATTACGCGCTTTTCAAAATCTGTTCTTTTAGCCATTACGCAACTCTCCCAGCAAGCCAGTCAAAATTCACTTTTTTATCAAGCCAATTCGTTTCATTGATAAAAATGCAAGATAACCAGACGCAACCGTTTTCAATGGGTTCAGCAAATTCGATTTTTTCTTTAACAAAAATATTGTCATCTTTAAAAAGCAATTCTGTACCTTTCAAAGAGTCAATTAAGAGTTTCGGATAATTATCAATATCAAACCGCGGATAAGTGCTTGCGCTGTAACTACGAAGTTTTCGTGGTGGCTGAACCATCAAACGGATTTCACATTGTTGAGATATGGCTTTCCACTTGAGGGCTTTGAATATTGGTGCATAAATTTCAAAAACATTTTTTTTGAATTTTTTAGCTCCCATAGATAAGCTATTTCTTTGTTTGCCAGTACCTTCATCAATAGTAGCTCGCCAAATTTCATTTGCACTGATACCGTATGGCAATTTGACCGTTACGAAACCCTCACCAGTAATGATTAAGCCACCTGTACTTCCTTGATGAAGTTGATCTCCGTTTATGTCTTGTGTTGTGACAGAGCAAGGTAAAATCACTTTCTTATCTAACGCTCTCCTTACTCGTGCTTGTCGATTAGTTTTTGTTTCAACAAGCGGGTTCATCGTGAAGAATGATGTTTTGCCTTTAGACCATTGCCCCCATGCATTGCGATTTTTACTCATGATTGCCACCCGCTTTTACTAAATTAGTTTTTTCAGTCGCAGATGCTGGAATACTAAGTTTTTTGAGTAAAACCTTATTTTCTTCACGACATAGATGCAGCATTTTCCATAGTTCAAATGCCAATGAAATGGCTAACTTCTGGTAGCCATCAATTGCGTCGTAAATAAATACGTCATTGCCGTATTGTTGGATCAAAATTGAATATTGTTCTTGATTTCTCAACCACTGCTCAAACTCAAGTCTTAACTGCTTTATGTATTCTTGTGGTGTAAGTTCTACATATTTTTCAGGACACATAAATGGAGTGCCTTGTTCCAATTGTCCATAGACATAACCATTTTCGTGTCTATCAACTCTGGCAAATCCTTTGATTTGCTTTCCTGAGAACTCAGTTCTTGAGTCACTGATAAAATCTACATAGACTCTCGCGCCTTTTGTGAATTGCTTTGAGTTCGTTTCTGTTTGCTCTGTCTCTTGAAGATGCTTTTGAATCATGCTGTACCACCAATATGTTTAATAACGGTTTTCGGGACATTCAGACCATCACGCTCACAAGCTTCTAAATATTCGTTTGGTTGATCAAAAGGATCAGGCCATGGTTCCTGTACTGCTGGAACAATAGTTTTAGCTTTAAGCTCAAGTTTCTGTGGTTGTTTGATCTCTCTATTACGAATATTTAGCTTTTGCTTCAATGCGTTAAGACGCTCTAAAGCATCATCATTCGACACAGGAACATGATCTTTTTTGTTATGTTCCAATTGTTTTGGCGGGACATACATTTCTTGAGTTCGGCCTATAAGTTGAGCCTTCGCCACAAATGCATTGTAAGTATTAATAAATTGTTCCCGTGCTGGTTTCATATAACCATCAGTGATTAAGTGCTGTACTTCATCCAAAGCAACTTTCGTAATTTGAGTGATTTGAACACTTTTATCTGCTGTAAATCGACATGCACGCGCCCAAGCTTCATCTGCTGACATCCAAGTTTCACCTATGCACCAATCGCGGAAATCAGAGAACGAAGGCATGAACTTACCGCCCGATTTCAATAGTCTGTTTCGTGCCCGTTCAAACTGATCAACATTGACATCACAAAGGGATTCCATTGCTCTTGATTCAATAAACGACATCGGTACAGCCATTTCACCCGATGTTGGAAAATTTCTATTGAATTGCGAAGCATGTAACACACGTAAATCTAAAATGAGCTGACGAATTTCTTTGATCGTAATTTTATGCATGTCCGTACTCCAAATTAGCTATCTGCTTTTTTGATGGAGTCACGTCCACTATGACGTTTTCGCTTTGTTCTTCATCGAGAATGCGCTCAAAATAGCCCTTAGCTGGTTGATCAGTATTTACAGATTGATTTGCTTTAGTTTGTTTTTCACGACGTTTAATCACGTCTTGAATATTGTTTTGAATCCAAGTAAGCCATTTCACAAACCAAATACTAGGTGTGTTCTTTTCGTTCTTAGCTGAAAAGAAATCACAATAACCTTGAAGCAAAGTTTGAAAGTCAGTTGATGAAATTGATTCGTGTCTTGACTCTGCAAGATCAAAAAAATCCATTTGAAATTGTTGATAGTGATTAGCAAGTTCAAGTAGTGAGTACGATCCATTGTCATCGGGTTGATACGTCGAGAACTGAATCGGGACAAAGTTAACTTTTCCCTCGCCCGTGTTATTACAATTACTATCTTGGTTTTTGGTTAGTGGTTCTTGGTTAGTGGTTATTGGTTTAGGCTTTTTTTGGGTTTTGTTTGGGTTTTCTTGGTTAAGCGGTGGGTTTATTTCGCTTTCAGTTGGGTTTTCTTGGGTTTGTTCAATTGGTTGTTCACCCTGTTCAGATTCACCCGAAACATTTCCAGTTTTAGGTTTGTTTTTTGATCCTTTAGGACGACCACCTTGCTTTCCATTTTCTGACTGTTTAGCTAAATAAGCTTTATATGCGATTAAATCTTCTTGTATATGATTTTGAATGAAGAAGCCTTGCTCATTCTTAACGAAGAATTTTTTCAACACAAACTTAACTGCTGCAATTTCATCATCAGTTTCAGCCCATACCCAATCAATCGCTTCTTCTTCAGTTGGAAATGATTCACGGTCATAACAAGCATCTATAAGCAAGTTATAAACGCCATGCTGTAAAATATTAAGGCGACCTGCTTTACGATGGTAATCACCAATTTTCTTTTCGTAGTAATGCACTAGAACGCCTCCATAAATAAATCTTGTTGATCTGGCATTTTTGAACTAATGCCATCTTTTACAAACTGGCATCTTTTTTGAGCAATTTCGAAATACTCTGCTTCACGTTCAATGCCAATAAAGCTAAAACCTTCTAAAATGGCTGCTTTTCCTGTGCTACCAGACCCCATAAACGGATCAAGCACCACACCACCTTTAGGCGTTACTAATCTGCACAAATAGCGCATCAATTGAGTGGGTTTTACAGTTGGATGGAAATTTCCATTGCGCTTAGACCAATCAACATTTTCACAATCTCGCATTGTTGAGTTCATCTGTAGCATTGGATTATTAGAGCTTTCAGTTCCTTCGTTTCGATCTGTGCGATTCGCCTTGGCACAATAGAAAAATCTAGCAGCAGATTTATCGTTTTCAATTCGAGCAACATGATCTAGTGCTGGTCGCATACCTCCATAAATTCCATTTGGAGATTGGCGGCTAGAATCTTGTTTTCTCAAATCACCTTGTTGCCCAGCAGCTTGAGGAAAGTACGATCTAACCTCATCACTACCATCGTGAATTAGATTTGCTGGAAATCTACCTAATTGGTTTTGAACATATACAGTGTCGCGGGTAGCTTCATTATCAGAGTTATAAGCATTGCCTTTAATGTTGTTATTTTTAGTACTGGCAATTTCATCAGCCGTTTGAACACGGCATTCGTCTATATTTATTACACCTGTACCATATAACTCAACATTTTGAACGACTGTACCAATTATAGGTTTACGAGCGAATGTTATTGGCTCGAGCGCTGGTTTTAATGCTGTACCCCAGCCTTGCCATTCACCACTTAGATTATGAGACTTTGGAAAGCCTGAACCATAAATCCAAGCAATCATGTCTCTAATCTCAAAACCTGCATCTTCAATATTGCAAGCCATTCGATGCTGTGTACGTGTACCAGCAAACGCTAATAAATGCCCACCTGGTTTAAGAACGCGAATACATTCTTGCCATATTTCAATGTTTGGTACTTCACAATCCCATTTTTTACCCATGAACTTAAGTCCATAAGGCGGATCAGTAACAATGCTGTCTATTGAGTTATCTTCAATATTCTTGAGTTCAATTAGACAGTCATTGTTTAATAGTTTTAATAAATTCATCCGACCACCTTTACAAACGGATTGTTTGCTTGTGCTATAGCTGCCATTGGATAAGGTGAAACGCTGTTGCCACACATATGCACTTGATCAGTTTTTGTTAATGATTTGCCATCATGCCCATACTCGATAATGTACGAATCAGGAAAACCTTGCCCTTTGTATAACTCTCTTGGTTTAAGCATACGCATTCGAATATCGACAATTACCCAAGGCTCATCCTTGATCCAAACCGTGACTAGAGCTAAACGATCTTTTGTTGTGAGAGTGTCTATTGGTGCAGTGATGTCACGAGCATCACCATTCCCATAGAAATTGATTAAAAACGCTGCTACTTGCAAAGCACTTTCATAGTTTTCTTTACTTAAAGTCGCACTAACAATACTGTGCCGATTTTCGGTTGTAATTGTCCTTAGTGGGCTATCAAGTGAATCTGCTCTATGATCTGAATTTGTTTTGTCACCATAAAAAGCTTGAGTAAATACCGCTGAAACAAATTGCTGCTGACTACCTGTGTTTGTAATCGTTGATAACGGTTCGAAAAGATGTCGTCCATCTGTTTCATTAAATCCACCATTAGCTTGCATCATGTAGGCTGCAACTAAATTTCTACTTGAACCCGATGCCGTAATCGTTCCTAAAGGGTCCTGAATATTGTCACAACCATCACTCCATCGAGGATTATCTGTCGTACCCTCTCCATGCCCAGCATGAATAAGCAATGGAGCAACTAAACCATGATGACCACCTTTGACCTGTGCACAGATTGTCGATAATGGTTGTTCAATAGACCAATTACGTTGTTGCGAAGCATTAGCAAATTCTGTGAGAAATGGCGCAATAATTGGACTAACCAAGGCGCTATGACCACCAAATGCAGATGTTGTAGTCGCAAGAGGTTCAGTGATTGGATGCCCTGTTGAACTTCCAAAGTCACGACTGATAAATGGCAATGATGACTCAACCAAATAAGGCTTATCTGCTTCTAAAACAAATTTCTTAAGACCGCGAGCAATCCTTTTTAAAGTTGCCTCTGCCAATGGTTTTGGTCGATTGAAAATAGATTTCCCTAAGTCACTAAAATCTATAATTTCAGCAGCAGCACGCCATTTTTGCTTTTTCTTAGTAACCTTCGTAATTTTTGATTTCTTAATATGTGTTGGCTCAGGCCAAACGATTGGTTGTCCATCACATCGAGCAATGACAAATAATCGCTCACGGGTAGTTGGAGCACCAAAATCAGCGGCAACAAGCTTTTTCCACTCAACCACGTAACCCAATCGCTCAAGATGCCGAACAAATTGCTTCCACGTTTTACCGATTCTTTTAGGGTCAGGTACCAAGAATTGATTGTTTCGTGGTACATATTCACCAGGTTCTGCAACCCGATACTGTTTTTTCCCATTAATAATTATTTTATCTAAGGTCACAACGCGCCCTGTGGCTTTGTCTCTTTTTGCAATCAATGGCCCCCAATTAAGCATCTGCTTAACATTTTCCATTGAGATAATGTCTGGTTTTACCTTGCCAGCAAATTTAGGAATGACCCAACCTAAATCACGAATCTCTTTTTTCCGTGGTTGACCACCAGCAGCTTGGGAATGATGAGTACAATCTGGACTTGCATGAAACCAACCAACCGGGTACCCCTCACAGATTTCCACAGGATCTACTGCAAAAACATCCTGAACATAATGCTTAGCATGAGGATGATTTGCCTCATGCATTGATAAGGCTTTAGGATTGTGATTTACGGCTGCAAAGACGCTGCGATTTAAACCCATTTCTAAACCAGTGCTGGCACCACCGCCACCAGCAAAGAAATCTACAATGATTTTTTCAGAGAAATTTAAATCAAATTGAGTTTTAAAGGCAGTTGAGTACTCTACAAAACTAGTCATAGAGCACCTTCCCGTGCTTCATCAGCAACAACAACGAAAATATTCTCTCCATGGAAATTGATTAGGTTTGAAGCAAACAAAGATGATTCAATTTGGTCGCAAACGTGATCTTGCAATTGATTTTCAAAAGCTAAACGTACTTTCCAATCTTCTCGCCATACAACTGATTCTGGTGACTCGGCGCGTACTGCTTCTTGTTGCATTTCCAAAAGCAATGAAATTGCAGCTTTGTGATAATGAAATGGAGCTATGAGATTTTGATGGTTCAGTCTGTGCATTTTCATGATTTCGCACCTACCAAAACTTGTAGACGTTCATTATCGAATTTGCTTCGACAGTTTTTAGTTAAACGCAACCAAAGCAGATATGCACCATCAGCTTGATCATCAAAAGAATTTGCTTCTTTAACGTTATTATCAGCTTCTGCTATAGCTTTCTGATTGTTAAAAAATTCAATTTGATCAATCGTATTTTGAGTAAGGA
Organism: Acinetobacter venetianus RAG-1 = CIP 110063; assembly: GCF_000368585.1. Lineage (GTDB taxonomy): Bacteria > Pseudomonadota > Gammaproteobacteria > Pseudomonadales > Moraxellaceae > Acinetobacter > Acinetobacter venetianus. Next base: position 526,694 of record NZ_KB849558.1, on the reverse strand, counting down.
GAGAATATGAAAAACAGACCTCATTTGATGAATCAAGATCATCAAGAACTAATGGCTGGTATGTTTCCAATACGGTTCTAAGTGCATCTAAACTAATGCTCGTTTCAACGGCTTTTGAAAACCCTGGTATCCGCAGCTCTTGGTGCGCCCAATCACCATCTACCCAAACATTAATTGATTTATTTCGAAAATCGATCTTTTCAAAATAACGATCATAGTGGGTTGAACCTTGCGGTGCTTGTTCAATGATATATTTGATGGCTTTAATGCCACCGAATATTTCTAAAAAGTAGCTATTACAAGCTTGTTGAAGATCAACAAGAGATAGTAAGTTTTCTCTAACTTTAGAATCGTAATAGTATTTTTTTTCAATTGAGTAAAAATCGAAAGAATCTGGATTATCTTGCAAAATGCTCAATGCATTTTTGATACCCCCCACAGAACTCAAAAGTTGTAGATGATTCTTAACGAAACTTTCTTTTTGAGATTCTGGAATGATGCAGTGATTACACTGTTCACCATTCTTCTTAAAATCAGTACATTTGTCTGCACAGCGATGATCTGTTAGAGTTATTGAGTTCATTTGTACCTCGAAAATAAATGAATAAAATTTTTAACCGCTTCTTGTTGGCGCAGGAGGCGGTTAGACCAAACCTTCATTGGTTAATTTTTCTATTACCCAAGCCTCTCCTTTTGTTGTGAACATCGGCTGTGAAAAACCGAGTTCAGTTTGTTTAACTTCTCCAAAGCCCTTATCAATAAACCACTGCTGAAATAAACGAGCTCGTTTAACGCCTTTGTGGTAAACATTAAAAATGTCTAATAGTTGGTTCATTTTTACGGCTGAAATTTTTATTTTTTGTGCTACCTGTGATGCATTCAGTAATGTAGAACGCTCAACTACCTTGTCGTAATACTCAACTTTTGGAGCTGCAAGTTCTAATTGACGTGCTTGATCAGCAGCAAGTTGTAATGCCTCAGAAAATGATTGAGGAATAGCTGGTTTTTTAAGTGCTTCTTCCAAAGCTGTCATTCGATCAAAAACAGCCGCTTGTAATTCATAGCTATATGACATAGCCATGAGACATGCCTCACGTTTCGGAAAACTAAAAATGCTGTAAGTTTGACCATTTTGAGGATGGATATAGGGTGTACGAAATTTTTCACCTACCCCTTCACCTAAGACTTTAGGTACTTTCACCATAAAATCAGCATGACGCAAAAGAGGCTCATTCTTTTCTTTACGGAATGCATTAATGAAACTGACAATCTCAATGGAGCTCATTGTTACCTGATTAGGACAATCTAAACTTTGCACCAAACTACTCATTTCTAGTCAACCTCACTCAATTACGTGATTTTTATTGTTTCCGTTCGATTAGATCGAATTGTTCTCTTTCAATCCCTGTCACCTCTGACATAAGCTCTGCATCATCTTCACAACGCTTCTTATCTAAAGTGACTAACCAACGTAAATATTGGCTGTTTGACCAGCCCCTCTCTAACGCCTGTCTAGCTACATGCTTGGAAAGTTCATCTGTTAAGTGTGTGGGTATACACACAGTTTTCTTGCTCATTTTTAAAAGCTCTAAGTACTTGCTCTTCCATTTGCTCACGTTTAATCCCTACAATCTTTTGATTAAGCAGATTTTTTCTGCTTAACAAGCATGGCATCAATAACATTCAATACTTGTTCAGGAATGCCATTTGATCGCCATTTACTAATTTGCCCCTTACTGCGCTTAAATCTTTCAGCAAGCTCTTTATCAGTTGTGACATTAAGCAATGCCTTTAGCTCATCCACAGTCATAGTTTACCCTAATAAACTTAAAGTTTATAAAAGTAAACCATAAGTTTATTTTAAGGTCAATACTTGAGTTTACTATAAGAAACCAAGAACCATACTTTTGGAAATTCTTTATGAGTACAATTTCAGATCGCATCGCTACTCGAATGCGTGAATTAAATATCAAACAAGTAGATTTAATTAATACTTATGGTTTATCGAAAGGTACTGTTTCCAAGTGGGTCTCTGGTACAAATACACCAAATGGTGAGAACCTGACTAAACTGGCTAAAATATTAAAGACAACAGAAGCATGGATTATTAATGGTGAAATTAAAGAAAAATCCAATGCCTCTATAAGTAGCATGGAAGTTGAAGTTTATGAGGAAGGCGATCCTGTACCAGATGGTTATGTAGCAATTGATTATTATGATGATGTCTATGTAAGCGCTGGGAATGGTTATTTAAATTTAGAAAAACCAAGCGATAAGAAAATGCTCTTTCCTGTAGATTTAGTTAGAGAGTGCAATGTCAAACCAGATACAACAAAAGTGATCCATGTACGTGGTGAAAGTATGTTTCCAAAACTAAAAGATGGACAAGCTATATCTATTGATATGTCAGCAAAAAATATTTTTGATGGAGAGATTTACGCCTTCCAAGTCGGAGATGACACCAAAATCAAATATCTTTATAACTGGAATGATCAAGGTAAAGGTGGGTTTAAAGCAGTTTCGGCTAACCCAGATAAAATTCAATATCCAGATGAATTTTACTCGCCTCAACGCATTGAATCTGAAGGTATCTTTGTAGTTGGTCAGTACTGGTGGAAACAAGTTGTAAAGAGGATTAGGCGCTAATTCATATTTATAAAAGCTAGATTCTCTTTACTTAGGTTAAAAATCATGCCAAATAATCAGTTTTCAGTTAGTGAAATAAATTCATTTGATTTACAAGGGAAAAATGCTGCTCTTATGATGTTTGTGAATCAAATTATTCATTCAAACCCAAATTTGGCAGCATCAATTTTAATCAGCATCAAAGAAATATCTGACCAACAGAATCCAGTTATTCAAAAATTATTTGTTTTAGACTACTTTGAGACTCCAGAAGTAGCATCTGAGGCCATAAGTGTTGTGTTACAGGGTTTTAATGATGAGCTTAATAAGCTTATTGATTTAACAATTCAAAGAATGGAGGGATAGCTAATTTGTTCCAACTTTCTCCTTAATTCGTTCACAGAAACATCACCTCTTTTAATGCTGTTAAGTTGAATTTTTTGTCTATAATTATCCTGCATTTTCTGCATCAAGACGGCAATATCCTCAAACATGAGAGATGACTTTTTAATATTTCTCAACTCGCCAGCTTGTTTTTCAAGCCATTTAATATGACGATCTTTCTTTTTCCGATTTCTATATTTTTGGCTCATAAGCTTAATAAACTCCAAACAACCTGACCTTATGTCAGGTTTTCTTTTGCCTATTAAAGCACAAAGTTTCCCTTAGGAAAAATAAATGTTTCCTTTAGTAAATTATTTCTTGACACAAAAGTTTCCTTTGATAAACTAAATTCACCAACAACAAAAACCTAAAGTTAGGTGACTGAAAATGAAATCAACCGATCATAACCAATTTATCGATGACATTGACGGTGGTGTCTTTGCTCAACAATTAGGCTATGCAATCAGTGAAGTTGCATCAGCAACCGTTGATAATGACGGCAAAGGTGAAATTAACGTCAAGATCAAATTCTCAAAAGGTGTCGGTGCAAACAGCGTCACAATTGAGCACAAATTAACATCAAATACCCCCTTTCCAGATGGCAATAAAATTGAAAATCACGGTGCAAAAACATCAATGCATGTCAATAAAGACGGTGATGTATCTCTTTTTGCAAATCACACAGCTCAACTTTTTGAAGATGCATAAGGCCTCTTCTTAACTCCCCCAAAACCTTTGTAAAGGAAAAAATCATGTCATTAGAAAAAAGTGAAGTTGCAGCAGTTGTTGAACATTGTTCACCTGTAATGGATTTAGACCGTGGCGGGCTTCAAGCTGTTCATGAGAATTTCAAAATTCATAATTTGGAAATTCATCAAAATGGTCGAAATCGCATTCGTGGCATCTTTGCAACACCAATCTTCGCAGATTTTGCAAAATACATTGCTGATGCACCAACGATTGGACCAGTGCCAGTATTCGTATCTCGTGATGATGTTAAAGCTGTTGCTGTATTGAATTATAGTGAAAAAGGCTTTGACCAAGGTCATTGCGACCACACAGCAACATTACAACTTGATCCGACTGTAGTTTGGAAAAAGTTAAATCAACTTAAAGATACAAAGCTTGACCAAAAACGCTTTGCAACCTTTCTTGAAGATTGGGCAACTGTTCTTACCGCACTTGATGCAGATGACAAAGAAATCAATATTAAAGAAGCAATTGTCGCTGTACGAAATATGAAGGTTGATATTAACACCTCAAGTGATGCTGAGGTTGAAAACACTCGTGAAGTCCGTACAGCTCAGGCGGATATTGCAGCTAAGGCCAAAAAAGGGCAATTACCAGCAAAATTCAAGATTCTCGATACCGCTTATGTTGGTTTGGAAGCTAAAACAATTGAGTTGCGTTTAATCGTTAACGGTAGTAGCGGTGAACCTGTATTCGCGCTCCAAATCGTAAAAGAAGAAATTTTAAGTAATGACATCATTCAAGAATTTAAGGTTCTCGTTACAAACCTTCTTCCAGATCATCAAGTTTTAATTGGTACGTTTCAAGCGTAATACTTAAATAAAAGCCAAAAAAAGCCCTGCTAATCTTGGCGGATTCAGGGCTTCTTAAGGTCAACCTTCATTGCTTTAAGCAAGAAAATTATGGAACGAGAGCATTATGGAACAAAAGCTTTCTCAAAACAACATTACATTTAGTATCTCTAATGTAATGAAAATTACCGCTGTAATAGCGTTAATGACTTTGCTTGGACTATTTTTTTTAGCTGAGCCAAGAAAGATTGAACATACGACTCAGAATGATTCAATTCCTGATATTCAAACATCCACTTATGGTATTTCGCTTCTTTCAATTACATCAAAAAATACTGGGACAGGATTAATCAATCTTGATGGTTACTTAGTACCAGTAGATTTCAAATTTGAAACCTATCCAAGTGACTACGGTATAGAAGAAACCGCGTTCACAGCTGTAGATATTACAAACTTAGAAATTGGTCAAATCACTGATAGAAACGGAAATCATATCGATGACTTCACCAATTTTCAGGATCACAAGAGAATCAATGAAGCATTAAAAAACTTCATTGAAGCTAATAAACTCGTGGAGGTTCGCTAATGTCATCGACTATTAAACAGCAGATCAACTCTACATTTGAGGCTTTTAGTCAAAATATCGGCCCTGCTCAAGTTCTTGAGTCACTTAGTAAAGGCATCGGTATTGAATATGCAGAGGTTGAAACATCAGACTGGACATTCATAGAGAAGAATTGCCCTATTTCTATTGCTGATATTTACGGTGGTTTTCTAAAATTCCGTTACTCAATGAAAACTTATGAAACTCAGCGCCATAAAGAAAAATCATCAAAGTATTTTTGCGAATTTTTAAATATTGATGGTGATGGCAATGAGCGATATCGCGTAGGTTTTGATAACTATTCAGTATATGTTCTGAAGAAGAATCCTGTTTCTAAGTTACCAGCTGGTCTAAGTAAGCACTTAACTTGGGGAACCAAGTTAAACGGATTTGATTTTTATATTGAACGTAATGGTCAATTAATCCCGACAACACCTTCTGAAAAAGTGACACCTCATCTATATAAAGCCCGTCAAGCTAAAGAATTAGCTCGTCGTTGCCAGTATTTAGATGAAAAGGGTTTCTTTGAAAGTGAACCACGTCAACGTAAAACTTTGGGTTAGGAGGTTGTGAACATGGGAAATTCAAGCAACCAAAACATGCATTTATGGCATTCAGTTTGTATTACTGATCCTACACAAACCAAAAAGATTGAAGGTAAACCATATAAAGGCACCTCTCCTAAAGCATATTGGTTAATTCAAAGGGCTACTGAGACTTTCGGACCCATTGGTCATGGTTGGGGCGTAGATGTTAAAGATCATGGCTTTCAAAAAATTGATGATCTGACTATCCATCATTGGATAGTAATCACCCTTTGGTACATGAAAGATGGTCAAAAATGTTGTGTTGATCAAACTGCTGGTTCTAAAGCTATGTATAAGGCAAGCACTGGAATGGTTTATGACGAAGATGCAATTAAAAAGTCAAAAACCAATGCAACGGTTAAAGCTTTGAGCCTTCTTGGATTTGCAGGTGATATTCATGCTGGATACTGGAATGCACCTGGTTATCAGCAAAAAGCTTACGACCACTATTACAGTAATTCACAGCCTATAAATTCAAATCAGCAATCTCAACAGCAACAGGCCACAGCTGTTAAAGAAACTAAAGACGTTCAACAAAACGTGAGTGAATCCAGACCTAAACGCACTGAAAACCAGCTTTTTAATGATGCAATTTCAGCAATTAACAAAGCTACTGATACTTCCGTTTTAGATGCTGCATATAACCGTTTTAAAGGCACGACTTTCGAAAAAGCCATCGTTGCAGCATGTAAGAACAAAAAAACTCATGAGCGATGGGGCCAAGCCTAAATTTTGGTGCCCTTCTCTAAAGTTATCTATTAAATATTGGAAAAGTAAATGAATACAAAAGTTAATTTGCCTATATACACCGAACAACAAGTCAAAGCGATTGTTCGCTCAATTATCGAGTCTAAAGATAGCAATATCTATAACGAAGTTGTGCAAGTTTTCGAAAAGCCACTAATTGAGGAATTATTAATTCAAGAACGTGGTAATCAAACACGGGTGGCACTCCGATTAGGTCTAAACCGCGGTACTCTTCGCAAAAAGTTATACACACATGGTATTTTGAATGAGGGTAATGTCTAATGGAATACAAAATACTTGTGCCACTAGCACTACTTCGAGCTGCTCTAATTGCTTCTAAAGATGAAGATGAATTTGATTTTAGAAATCTAGATGCCATTGCTATCAACAAAGGACATATTGTCGCAACAGATGGATGCTTTCTTTTTTATGCAAAATTGGGAAATGTAGAAAATGAAATTTCTTTTATTATTCCAAAAGCATATGCTCAAAGCTTTGTGAGTAAAACTGAATACTGTTCTGGATTAATCAACTGTCAAATTTCTTACGACAAGGATAAGCAAACTGGATTAATTGAAATCCCGAATCATCATAATGCATATGAAGGTTTTAAAGTATTTCTGTCTGATTCATTTATAGAATGGCAAAAAGTATTACCAGAAGCAGATTCTGAATACCAAGGTTTTGTATGCTTTGGTGGAGATTACATTAAAAAGCTTGAAGAAATTTCAGGAATATTAGGCAGTATTTGTCGCCATAATTTGAAACCAACAGGTATAGACAAAGCAGCAATTATCAATTTTACGTTTAGTGATTTTGAAAATGTAAATGCTGTATTAATGCCTAGAAGCGAGAACCCAGATTCAGAATTATTTTGTGTTGCGATTTCAGATAGTCATGAGGATGAGGTAACACTATTAGCAGCTGCATCCGCGGAATTCGCATTCAAAGCTGCTCAACGCTTACGAAAAGATTTTATCTTTAATCCAAGATTTAATAAAGACCATTCACCTTTTAACGATGGAGCAAGTTGGATTTATCCAGCGGTCTGGAATAGTTCAAAACAAGCTCATGCAGATCAATTAGAAATAACAGAAGAATGGTTTGCAAAACCATTAAAACGTTATGACGATCTCAAATTAGCTATTAAATATATACAAGCAACTAATGATTGTGTTGAATGCTACATCGGTGATAAATCAATCGTAGCTTCAACTGTAGAACAAGTGACTAAGTTCTTTAATGAAAATAAAGCATTAATCAAAACAAAGCTTTGGAGTGTAAATATTCCAGAAGAACCTGATTCAGCATCAATTTTACACCCTGTCCCTTCTCAGAAAATTGGAAAGCAATTAGTACACAGGCTGAAACAAGAAGCATTACAGCAGTTCCCTACTGTTGGTAAATCTATTGCCGAAGCTGTAGCGCTTGAGGTGTGGGAAGGTACTGAAGCTGAACATGCTGAGTATCTCAAAACAAATCCAAACTGGTGGCTTCACACAACTTTTTTGGAGAATATTAATGCTTAATATCCAAAAAATTAAAGTTAAAGCACATGTTCGATATTGGGAGGATACAACCATCAATGATGTTGATGACACCGAAGATGGTAAAAATGTCCCATGCAAACTAGGTGAATTATGGTGCCCAGTAATCAATGTTGACACAGGCATTATTGAGAATTGGGAAATCGGAAAAACTGCCTTTATTCATTACAAAGTAGTTGATGGTTGTGGGTGGGAGTTATTGGATTCAACTAGAAAAGTTATCAAATCACAAGATGAAGGATATGTCCCAAAAACATTATGCCCTGCTGAATGCGGTTATGGTGACTATATCATCATGAATATTGATGTAAATGGTCAGATCGCTAAATGGAAATTTGATTTAGATGATTTTCAGGATGAGGGCGTGTAAATGACTAAATATATTGAGAGAGAGGCTTTTGAGGCTTGGTTTAAAACAACAGGTATGTATGAAGCCCTTATTGAGTACATAGCAACTCATCAGCCTAACTTAAAAAGTGCATTTATTAAGAGTGGTAAGTCGTACAGGAACACAATGGTTAATACGGCTTGGTCCTCTTGGCAAGCAGCCAAAGCCCACGAAGCCAAAAATCACAAAGACTGCGCGGTATTTAAAGAAACTGAATTTGCACTTTTACCTAAAACTATCACACCCGAAATTGAAGAAATTTTAGGAATGCCTTGTTTTAAATTTATAAAAGCAGCCCAAATTTATCGCCTTCATGGATTTGATATTCAACCTAAGGCAGAAAAAGAACAAGCCTTTTTTATATTTAAAATTCTACATTTGGCCTTGCTTCATGGAGATAAATGTTTTGATGTTTTTGAGGCTGAAACTAAAGAAATGGTAATAGCAGCAAGGGATAAAAATCATGAGTAATTTACAAGATAAAATTGAATTAATCATCCGTGATATTTGCGAGCTGTCTGACAGATCTAGCCCTGAAGAATATCCCGACCACCTACTTGTCTTACCTGAAGAACTTGAAATGTTTATTAGCCAACGTATGGCAGAATGTTTCCCAAATATTTTAGAGGCAGCTACAGAAATCTGGTGTGACAACGGCATGGTTAATCGTCATGAACCATACGGTGTAAAAGTTGAGTTATTAAACCAATGGTTAATGACTTTAGACAGCAATGAATTAATGCTGGCTGAAACTGAGCTATCTAAATTAAGCGAAGATGATCTTCACACTCTTTGTTGCGGTGAAGAATCTGAACAAGAACGGATTGGCTCAACTTTCATTAATGAATTTCTGGATAAAATTTTTGATGAGGAATATGCAGCAAAAGTGGAGGTTGGCCAATAATGTATAACTCAAAATTTAAAATTGATGAAAAAGTCATTCTTCCTGATTCTAGCGAAGCTGCATGGCCTATTAATGTAACGGCTTGGCAGTCGAATACTGGACATATATTTCTGGATGAAAAAGTAGCTAGATATGATGGTTCAACACATAGCCTTTGCAAGCGTGGACATCTATCTCCTAAACAAGGGTATTGTGCAGAATGCGTTCCTCTTAATAACCAGGAAGAATATGCAACCTACCCAAAGCAAAAGTGGAATGATGAACCCTTATATTCAATGGCTCTGGACCAATGGTATTTTGATAAAAATTCAGTAATAGATGTTATGCGTGAAACTGGTCAATCAGCTCAGGAACTAATGCTTGTAATTGGTGAACCTAAAAATGCATATGAAATTGATCCAGACGAATATTTTGAAGAACATTTACCTGATGGAATAAATGTACCAGATGAAATCGCAGAAGCTTTTAACACCTTAAATGATGCTATTAGGAACTGTGCAAATCCATTGTGTTACTACCCTTCTAACATAGCAGTATTAATTGAGGAGGTATAAAATGGCGCGTTTGACTAAATTAGATCATATGACTTCTGAGGAAAAAGCTGCGGAGGCTATTAAATTTTGGGCGGCCCCCAAAGATGCAACATTCACTCCCGAAGTTTTGGCAATTGTTTATAAAAAATCTTTGTCATGGTTCCAGCTTAAACGCTGTGCTGGTGGAGGTATTCCATTCAGCAAAGAAGGCCGAACCATCTTGTATAAGAAACAAGATGCCATTGATTACTTCTCCAAAGAGACACATCAAAGTACATCATCAGCCGCTTATATTTAGCGGCTTTTTTCTATGTAGGCGTGTAGGCACTGTGTAGGCACTCTTGATAAAATCGTGTAGGCGCTATGTAGGCATTTGGAATATTGCGAATTGGTGTGTATTATTGCGAATTATTGCAGAATTTAGAAAATATTATTTAAAATTAAAAGCTTAGATAGAAAATTTATTGCGAATTATTGTTTGTTGTTGTCTATTATTGTCTAAACTTTTTTGTAACAGATGGATTATGAGTCCGCTGCTCTAACCAACTGAGCTATAGGCCCTATACTTTGTAACTTATTGTATTCACTACAATTCAGCTTGAGACCAATATTAGCTAAATTCAAATTTAATTACAAGTTATTTCTTGAGTAGACCCATAGTAGACCGCAGAAATTACTGTAATATGTAGCTATATATTGTCAAGCCTAGCGGATTCTAGCCCATGTCAGCAAACCGAGTAAAGCTTACAAAGTCATTTATTGATCAACTCGAACTAAAACCTGCTATTTTTCGTGATAGTGAGTTAATTGGTTTTGCTGTACGGGTTAATACCTCATATAAAACATATATCGTTGAGAAAAAGGTAAATGGCAGGTCTACTCGGTCTACTTTGGGTATTCACGGTCAAATAACACTTGCTCAAGCAAGAGTATTGGCTCAAGAAGCCTTACTTGAAATGACGAAAGGTGTAAATCTTAATGAGAAGAAAAAGAATCGTATTACGGACGCAGAGAAGCTCTATCAGGTAAAGCAACAGCAACCGACTCTCTTTGAAGCCTACAGTGTTTATATTGATGAGCGAGAGCTAAAACCACGTACGCTAGATGACTATAGTGACGTTATTAATGGCTACTTATCTGATTGGAAAGATATCAAATTAAAAGATATCAACCGCAAGATGATTCAGGATAAACATAAAGAATTATCCGAACGCAGTAAGGCTCAAGCAAATATGGTGATGCGAGTTTTTCGCGCGATTTATAATTTCTCAATAGAACATTATTTAGATGATGATGAGAATCCAATTCTTCCACCTATCAATCCTGTGCGTACGCTAACTGCAAAAAAAGCTTGGAATAAAATTAAAAGAAGAAAAACATATATTAATGAAGATAAATTACCTGACTGGATTAACGCTGTATTAAATTTTCATGATCGTGGTCAAAAACTTGAGACTAACAAAGATTTCCTGCTCACCTTGATTTTGACTGGCTTTAGACGAGAAGAATGTGAATCACTCGCTTGGTCTGCAATTGATCTTAAATACGGCTTTATCACTTCAATAGATCCCAAAAACAATGAGCCGCATACATTACCTATGGGCGATTATTTATGGGCAATGATGAAAAAAAGAAGAACAGCTATAAATACAGAATGGGTCTTCCCTTCTGCAAAATCAGTTTCTGGCCATATTACAAATATTTCTAAGGTGCGGAATAAAATCAACGAGAGCTGCGGTATACCTTTCACTTTCCATGATCTTCGTAGAACGTTCGGCTCAATTGCTGAAGGTTTAGATTATGGGAAATATACGATCAAAAAACTGCTGAATCATAAAGAAGAAGATGATCGAGACGTAACGGCTGGATATGTACAAGTAAGCGATAAAAAGCTAAGGGCTGCTATGAATGAAATTGAAGATATTGTTTTAGGACCAAATAAAATTTTTAAATGATTTCGCTACAACTTTGAAACCAATGCTAGGCAATGATGTATGAAAAAGTTATATCTTCAACTAATAACTAACTAAATGAATCATACTTTTTTTGAACAATTTTTTAGAAATATGGATGCACTTTTTGAGGCAATCGGATAGTAAAATTATCAGATAAACCTCTCTTGCCAACGTATAAAAAACATACTATACATTGTCACTGCTCTTATGTTTAAAGAGCTTTATTTCAATACAAAACAAAAATTTAAACTTTCTAGAGAGAAAATAAGATGACTACAAAACTTGTTTGTTATGGTGGGCACAGCAAATATATGTCTGATGAACTAAATCGTACCGAAGCTTATACTTTAAGTGTGGTTGAGCATGTTCTTGGATCAAATCAATTTTTTGTTGAAGAATCAAAAGATAATTATACCGAAGAGTTAATTAATAAGTTAAAGGAAGAAAATTATCTGATTTCAGAAAATCTATTCACGCGACTTGTTGATGACGGCTTTGCTGTTAAAAGTGCAGTTTTTTCAGTTGATGATCTGCATAAAACAATCAACGATTGTAAAAAACACACTTCTCAAGAGTGGGAAATTTTAGACGAGAAGTATAAGAAGTAATATTTAGAAAAAAGCACACTTTCATAGTGTGCTTTTTTCTTGTTAATTATATTAATAAAGGTTGTAATTGACTTTTTAACTCCTCAACTTTATGCCTTGCTTTTGGTTTATACTGTTTACCAACTAGGCATAATGTTCGCCCCGCATTTGATGCGACATCTGATAGCTTTTCTAACTCAAGTACAGCTTTATTAAATTGGTTGAATAAACCAAATGTCGATTGCCTCAATTCTTTCTCACAGTTAATAAAGTAACGGCGAGCTATGCGACCTTGTTCGTTGTTTTCAACCATTGAGAGTTCTTTAGCTACGTCAAGAGTAAGAAAGTATTCGATACTTTTTGTATTCCCCTTACGAATTGTGTTCCCATATTTCCTTATCGTTTCAGAAATTTGTGGAACGATAGAATAATCTTCGTTTTCAATAAATTTATATGTTGCAATTCGCTCTTTAATCCAGTCAGCAAATTGACGTTTGCTACCAAGCCATTTATGTAACTCACGAGCATCAACACATGGCTGAATCTCACCAGCAATTGAGGCATCGACAACTGGAATTAAAGCATTGTCTAAAGTTTGGAATTTTTGCATATGCAAAACCTCTTATAAAGAGTTCCGTTTAGCGGCAAATCCAGAAAGAACAGAGATAAAAATAAGTTTTCTTAGTATTTTCAATTAATCCATTAACAGTCCACCTCACCAAACAATATGTTTAGTGAATTAAACTGAAAAGTTCACCAAATTAAACAAAATGTTTACTTGCTTAAATCGGTGGTCTAATATTAACTAAGTTAAGTTAGTTTTTAATCTTTACATCTAAGTTCTCTTAGTTAGTGCCATCCAACGGCGATTAAAAATTTCGGTATTTCGTAATTGCCGTTACTGAATACCACCTGAACCACAAAAAAGATCAAGTATTGCCGTACTTGGTCTTTTTTCTTTTGAGCACATGAGCAAAAAACTTGGCTCGCTTACTCTTTGATTTGGCTCTATGATTTACTGTATAAGAGTTACGCTTAAATGGCTACCCTTGACATCTAACAAGTGCGTTAAATCTTGTCGTGCAATATCATTGATATGCTATTATTTTATTCATTATTGAATAATACTGTTATTTACAAATTAGAATTACTCTTATCTGAATGATCATCATAGTTTGTTCGCTTTAGTCCGTTTTAGTTCGTTTCATTCTGTTTTCATCTGCTGATTTAATGAAATCTCCAATAAAGTAAATAACCTTGCTATCATTCATAATTGAATAATTAAATACTTTTTTAGAAATATTTTTTTACAAAATTACCGCTTTTTAGAGCGGTAATAATTTCATTTGAAAATGAATTGTCAATTATTAAAATTATGAACTGTTATCAACTTCTGCATGATAATGGTTTTCCTGAGATTTACTGAACTCAAGCGAATCCTCAATCATGCTATTTGTTATCTGAAAAAGCCGAGTTAGTTCTTTGAATACAGATTCAGGCACATTATAGACCTTGCTTAGATATTCAATGGTTCGCTCATGTTTGTTCTGTATGGCATCGAGCATCGCTGCGATGTCGGCTACTTGTTCATAAGCCAGTGCAAAGCCTTCGGCTACATCGTTTTCGTCATAAGATTTCATCAGGGTTTTCATTTTTATTCCCCTTATTTATCTATGTTATTCAAAGAAAGAAAATTCGAATATTTTCCATCCATGTGCATCAATCGACTCATTAAATCTTGTAGATCTAAGCTTTCATTTTGCCAGTCATGTGTCTGAACGATTTGAAAGAGTGATACATAGTTGCGTTCGCCCAGTAGTAAACGTGCTTCGTATGCACCATTTTTAAAATGGTCTTGTATGCCATAGCTCATCTTTGGATTTAATTGCTGCATCGCATTACCGAACTCACTCCACCATTGGCTCAACCAAACCATGTGTAAAGCAAGATTTCGGATATTCGCCTCTTCTTCGAGACTCCGTAGTTTCATTGTTTCAAGGAACGTAACTGAGTCATTGAAATGGATAGCCAGTAAATCTTTATAACTTGATACTTTGAAATGTTGATGGTGTCTATGCCACATCTCTGTACGTTTTTTGACGCTACCTTCGCAGCGACGATCGACGATTGCTTTAAGTTCGGCAATTTGACGGTTATTGATTTTGATGCGTGTTTCAAGTTGATGTTGTTTTGGTTGCTCTATTTCTTTTTCCAAAATGTCTAATACCCATTTTCGGAATTCTTTGGAAACTGCAGTCTTTGCAAACATGGAAATAAGATATGCGCCACGTAATGAAAAAATCCGCATACCCAAATTGGGTAACTGTGGATTTTCTATCACTTGCGTCATTTTATTAGTAAATTCATCTGCTTTACGGTTGAAGATTTTACTGACCGCATTTTCCTGTTTATAACCTAAAGTACGAGCTAATTCTGTAGATGTAATCCAAATTTGCTCGTCATTTTGTTGTATAGGATGCAATGTTACGGTATTAAATGTTAGACTATTCATATCAATTTTCTCGCTGAATGTTGGTAACTCGCCCCGTGATCCGCCAAGATTTTTCGGGGCGTTTTAATTTTAAAATAATGTCCACTGGACATATTGCAAATATATATGTCCACTTGATACCATGTCAACAGAATTTATTAGGGCGATGTCATGGGTAAACATTTAGGTGTTGCTTATAATTTGCGTTTACCGCAAGAACTAAAAGATAAAATTGCAGAGTCTGCTAAAGAGCTGAATCGTTCTATGAATGCAGATATTGTGGCACGATTAGAAGATAGTTTTGAGCAAAAAAATCTTAGTAAATTAAACGAAGTTCCATTAGAGCAACTTTTGGCTGCAGTTATGGAAAAATTGGGGAAAAATTCTTTGAGCCTTACTCGTGAAGAAATCGCGCGCGCAAAAGAATTTTAAAAAATAGAGAAAACCTAAGTTTCGTTATTTTTTAGGAATAATATGGCTAGAACAGTTCCTCAATTTAATTTACGTGTTCCGCAAGAACTAAAACAAATAGTTGAAGATGCAGCTAAGAAAAGTGGTCGCTCAATTAATGCAGAAGCAGTTTTTCGTTTGGAGCAAAGTTTTACGCAAGATAAAAAATTACTAGAAATTTCAAGCGTTATGACTAAAACAATGACGAATAGCTTAGAGACAATAGATACCGCTTTAAGTAAAATCGTACACGTATATTTAAAATCTGGATTTGTTATGTATTCTGCTAGTTCCTTTGATGCCGAAGGAAAGATTTACTTCACAAACTTAATTAGTTACATTCACAAGTATAGTGACCAAGACATGTCTGAATTTTTAAATTCCTTAAAAAACAACAGTCATGATGAATACATTAAATCTATAAAAAATGAATATCAATTATATCGAGTTATTGACTTTAAATCTTTAATCATACATGAGCAAACTCATTTTCTAGATTTAACTAGTAGCCTTTGGGGGTTGGAGTTTAGCATTAGGAAAAATAATGTTTTTTTAACAAAAAATAATGTAGAGGAGCAAAAAAATGCATTGAATGTATTTTCATTGAACTATTCAGAATTATTAAAAATGCATCGACCTCTTAATAAAAATGATAATTTATTATTTGATTATAGAAAGGTAATCAACTACAAACATTTTTATTACTACGATGAAAATGTTGGTGTATGTTTAGAAATTCAATTGAATTATAAAAACTCTTCCATTTCAGTTCCAGTGAGCATGTTATCAGTTTTGGAATCACATGCTTTTTCCAATGAGTATTTATCAAAATATATGGATGCTTCTAAAATAAAAAATTTAAAAATCAAGCAAAAAATTATAAACCAAATTCATGAAAACTACATAAACTTTATGAACAATCCAATTTATCATGAATATAATATTTTATTAAAATTAATTGATATCCACTATTCCAAATTTGGTTTAAACATCATACAAAAATTAAAATTATGTTCGGCAATCACGGGTCTTTGTTTGGATATGGGGGGATTAATGATGTCAAGCATAAGTAATGAAATTTATAAAACTATTGGAAGTCATTATAAATACTCGATTAAAGCGGATTGGATGAGAGGTTCAAGTCGTCATATATTGGCAATAAAAATAATTTTACTCATGTTTGATTACATTAAATCATTAAAAAAAGTATCAGAAATACAAAAGATGAAGAATTTATTAAAATATAATCCATTAAATGCTATCAACAATTTTATTGAAAAATTAACAACAAGTTATGAATCTTTAAAAACAATTGAAAAAATAGAGAAAGAAACCTATTTAAATATTTTACAAAAAAAACCTTTCGCAAAAAGCAATATAATTTTTTCTAATTCCTTAGAAAACAATGCTGCCTATATCAATTCACAATATGTCCTTAACAGTCTAAATAATTATAGATTATTAATGATGTTTAGAGATGATGAAGATTTAGTACATAATTTTATTGAGTTCCCATTAACTTTTGCTATTAATATTGAAGTATATTCGAATGAACCTGAAACAGAGGAACTTTCTATTATTGATGAAATACTTACTATTGATAAGTTGAAAAAATTCCATATGGATAACTTAGAAGCTGAAAGAATGGTAAATGCTAATAAGTACTCTGCTAATTTTAATTACGATCCAGCTTTATCATAAAAGAGTTTAGACACTCAAAGTGGCCCTACTCTTTTTATTTTTTCATAATTTGGTTCTTGAATAAAAATCCACAAAGGTAAGTCATTATAATTTTCTGCATAATTATCAGGAATTTGAATGCTAAACTCCGATGGATTTAAAAATGATTCTGTTGCAATCACTTTATCATCTTTAATTGTTAATGTTTTAAAAAATTCAGCTATCATAGAACTTCTCCACCCTAAGTGGGCAAAAGGTTGTCCATCTATTTTTTCTCCTGAATATACAAATCGAACACCGTATACTTTATTATTTTCAATAATTAATTCATGAACATTCTCAATCCAAGAGGAATATCGCATAAAATAAAAGGCTAATTGATTTTCAAGTTCAGTATTTAGCATATTTCCATTACAAAAAATTTCTGTCTTTTTAGGTAAAAATAGAACCTTATTACTATTATCTCTTGGTAATTCATGAGCATTTTCCTCATCAGTAAGAATTCTAATTTCTATATCTGGAGTTGTCGCTAACATACAATCTCCAATTTTAGACATTTCTGATCGTGCCATAGCTTGAATATAATCTATAGTATATTTATCATTTTCATCATTAAATGCTTTTATTGGTAATAAAACCCAATGATTGAAAAGTCTAAAATAAACTGAAATATAAAGTGCTACATTCATAATATCTGCATATTTTTTTAGTTTGTTAAAATATTTTTTCTGCAATTCAAACTTTTTATACGGATCTTTTGAGTTAAAACTTTTTACCTCAACTAATATTTGCTCATCATCATTAAGTATAACTCGATAATCAGGCATTTCGATATCTGATTTTGCTGTAAATAAGTTTCCTGCATCTTCTTGCTTAACTAGCTTTACTGAACCTAGAGCACCTGTAACGTAAGCAAAAAGCATTTCTATGCGTTTACCATGAATTGTTATTGGTGTTTTTTGAGATCCTTCTATACTTTTTCTTATTTCTTTCAAAAAAGTATTTAATGAAGATTCATCTTGAATATTAATAGAATATTTACTTGTGTAAGCAGAGAAAAGTTCAAATGCATCAAACTTTTCAAATTTCCTATTTTGTCTTTTCATATTATTTTGAACTCTTACCTAATATGTTTATAGTTGAGATGAAATTTTCACTATCCAAAAAAGCTTAACCATATTGATTCAAATCACTTTTTATGACTTAATCCATGATTTGTCAAGCAAACTAGTTTTTATAAGACTTTTTCACTAGATTCATTGAGTAAAATACTTAAGTATTGCTAGACTTGAGCTAATATTATGACTTTAAAATAATTTATGAAAATTTTACTTATTTTAGTTTTGGGGTTTACTACCATTCAGGTCTATGCAAAGAAATGTGCTGACTTTAGTACCCAACAAGAAGCTCAATCATGGTACGAGAAAAGAAAGAAATCTGGTCAGACTGGATGGAAAAGCTTAGATCGTGACGGCGATGGTCAAGCATGTGATTGCTTGCCGGGTGGAAATGGCAAGAAATGCCCGAAGAAGAAAAAATAAGGAAAGAACATGAAGTTTAATTTTTCTCTAGATGTGGCTATTGCCCTCACTTTAATTACAGTCTTTCTTTTCACTTCTGGTCAGATTTATTTGAATGGCTATTTAGGTTATTTTTTAGTAGATCCGATAGCCCTTAACTTTTCAGTACAAGACAAAATTTATCTTGGATTTTTTAAAGGAATTAATCAGCTTCTGTACCTTTGTACGGCTTGTTTAATAATGTTTTTCTTAAGATACATTTTTGTTTATTTCGATTTAGCAAAAAAACTTGATACAAAGTTACTTACTTACATACCTAAAAATGAACGTAGTCCCGAGAAAGTTTTGAGAATTCATAACTCGCAACAATATGATGAGTTAGACAAGAATTATTCAGCAGTTGTAATAAACTCATTATTAATATTAGCTTTATTGTGGGGAACTTTTCAGGCGTTCATATATATAGAGAAAAAAAGTAAAATTGTTGCTGAAAAAGTAATGAACAATTTAGATGTTTTACCAAAAATTAAGATTGAAGAACAAAGTGATAAAACTGTTAGATATTTATTAAAATGTGGCTCTACCCTATGTGCTGTGATTGATGAAAAGAAAAATGTCTCTATGGTTGAACCAAAAAATGTTGTGTATTTGAGTTCTAATTTTGATAAAAAAGCATCTTAATGGATAAAAATATGTCAGCATTTTTCATAATCATGGGATTCATCTTAACTTTCTCTGGATTAATCTTTGGCCCATATATATTCCATAAACACATCAGAAACCACCAAGAAAGTCATGCGATGGGCTTTTTATGTATGCTTCCTGGTATGTTTGTTGTGATGCTTGGCTTTTATTTGAGATGAGAAACTGTAGTACTTATACATAGTTGAATTAAGCCCTTCAAAAAGGGCTTTTTTTATTTCTTTAAAAATAATGCCCTCTCTGCTTCACGGCGGCGAACCAAGCCCTTTAACACTTTACTGCCGCCTCTATTCCACTTTGGAAACTCATCTGCTGCAGCTTTATAATCTAAAGCATTCAGATACTTCACTAAGGTCGACGTTTTAAAAGCATTCGTACCGATGTTATAAGCCAAAGAAACCAATGCATCGAATTGATTTTGTGATAGTGGAACACTCACAGAATCATTTACAGCAGTTTGAAAGCGCCTCAAATCATGTTGAAAAAAAGACTTTGCTTGTTCTAAGGTACAACTATCCCCTTTCTTTACAGCAACACCATTTGGATAAATCGTTGTCCCGTAACCGATGGTCCAGACTCCTACACTATCGTCATAAGCTTTCAATCTTAAATCTTCAAAACTGGTGATGAGTTGGATCCCTTCAGAACTTATGGTCATTTCAGAATCAATCGCGATTCCAAGCATATCGGCAACATCATAGGCTGTAGCTACATTGATTAATTTATCAGTGGCATCAACTTGTTTTTGAGTCAGCTTTCCACCACTGATTTTACGTAAATATTCGATGATCGCTTTCATGATTCCTCACCTACTTTTTTGCTAATCATTCGATCTACCCAAAGTGTGCCTTTGAAGCCCACAATACCACCCACAAAGATTGAAAGCTGCATAGGTAACGCTAAATACTCTAATGCACTCACAATCGTTAACGTTAGACATCCGCACAACACAGCTTCTAACCAGTCGATCTTTCCACGTTTCTTGAGTGATCTTAAGATCGCGACAATCACTGACAGAATTACAGCGACCACTGTAAGGTTATGCGCATCTAACCAATCAATTGCATATTTAAAATAATCTTGTATTCACTTTTCTCCAGGTAATAAAAAACCCACTCAAAAGAGTGGGTCGATCATTGTTAAATAGAGTTTTGTTTTAAATTTAATCGAAATTACAAAGGTATTTCACAAATATCTTTGGTACTGGCTGCATAATTTAGAGTAATTTTACTTTTATCTGTAATGAGTTCACCTGAAATGGTTTTACCAATATTCGGGTCTCCTGCAGTAAAGCCCCATGCAACACCATACTCAATAAAACCTATCTTAGTTGGCGTAGTAGTAAAAGAGTCAATATAGCCTTTATTGACACCATTGATATTTAGACCGATCTGTTTAGAATTTTGATTGATAAAAAGCCCTATCCTTAATCCCGCAGCTGGTATTGAAGAAATTGGGTATGTATAGGAATTTTCACCACTTCCATCTTCTTTAGATAGCGAAACGTTTAAATTAATACCATTTGCCTGCTCATTGACCAGACTTATAGTACCCACTTTTATACTTTTATCTGTATTTGAAAGTAAAAAACTATACCCCATTGAAATATAACTACCGTTTGTAATAGGAGTTTTAATAAAGTTATCAATTAAAAATTCAACAGCATACTCACCCGTGGTACCAATACCTTTATCAGCAATAATATTTTCACTATTGATCAAAATTTTTTGTGCTATATCTGAACTCGTGCCCATATACATTTGAAATGTGTTTGAGTTGGATGGGAAACTAGGTATCAGAAATGAGCTTTTCTGATTTGTAATAGTTGGAAACTTTGTAGTTGGAATGTTGCTAGGTAATGCCTCAATTTCCGCAGTACTAGCATCCAAATTATAAGTACATGCTGCAAAGCTATTTCCTATTGTTGATGCGATAATAATTGTACCCAAGATTATATTTTTCACAGTTAAATCCTTTCTTATAATTCAACGTTTACTATAAATAAATTATAAAAATATTTATAATATCAAATAGATGGAGATAAATACCGCCTTTCGGCGGTATTTTTTTTAAAACTTCTTTGATGATTAAAGACCAACTCCACAAATATCACTTGATCCAGTTGGATAGGTAAATTGGATGTTTGGTGCATCTGTGATCATCTGGATTGAAACCTGTTTACCGAGAAACTTAGAAGCTGTGTTTGGAGATGGCTGAGAAACTGCTTGGAAACCGATATTGCTCAAAGCATTTTCAGCATTGATGTTCAGATATCCATAATTAGTACCATTAATGATGTAGCCTAATTGCTTCGCCACTTGGTTAAAATAAATACCTATTCGAACCTTACCATCACTAGGTGTTGCCACAGATATTAATTTACGATCAAAATCTTTAGCTTCTAGCTGTCCAGTGGAGTCTAATTTGGTAGTTACGCCTGTTAAAGTGACATAACCTCCATTTGTATAGTTTGGATCATTGTTTACCACGCTATAAGCCAGATCCAAACTTAACTCATTTTTTGAGTTGGAAGCCCCTAATATCTGTACAGCTAGTTGTTGAATTTCATGACTTGTCCCTAGAGGTATATCTTTGATATTAGAAATATCAAAAACAAACTCCGTTGCAACAATATTTGAGCCTAAAACAGCTTTATCCGTTAATGTTGAACTAATCGAACCATTACTTATAAAATTACTAGATGTCGCTATTTAATCAACTGAATTACCAGAGTGACCAATTACTGCTGTACCTTTTTGTTCTGTAACATTAATTGTTGGCATTAAAGAAGCCTGACGACCTCCTAAAGCATTCGCAGCATCAACTTGGGCCTGCGTTGCATTTAAATTATAAGTACAAGCTGCATACGAACTTCCCATAGTTACCAGACTAATCATCGTTCCTAGAAGAATCTCTTTCACAAATATGTCCTTTTTATAATAGAACACCCAGTATACTTAAATCGGTACGGTAATTTAAAAATTTGGATAAAAGGAAAATACTCTGAAATGATACATCGCCTTAGCTTTGATTTATTTAAAAATTGAGCTAAACGTTTCTTTCACTTCGACAATAATTTCTGCAAGTGACTTGCCTTTCATTAATTGTACGGCTTGGTACAAGATACCAATGCACAAGATACCAATGCACAACATCCCAAACACAGCAAACATAAGCATCACAAAGCCTTGAGCCATGTGTGAATAATGACCTAAGTTAAAATACTCAATGAATGCAGCCCCTCCAAATAAGCTAATAGCCACACTGAAAACAAACTTCATCACAACACCAATATTGATCTTGATCCGCCCTTCCTTATCAATATCTCCACTTAAAATAAGTGCGAAAATCGCGCCTACAATTGCAGCAAAGATTTTTAAAACTCACGGTAGTGCTTTGATCGATAAATGCTCATGCATTTTCATTTCTCCAGATAATAAAAAACCGCCTGTAAAGGCGGTCAATTCGTTATATAAGAACTTCCAGAGGGAAATCTTATTTAGATTACATTTCCACAGATATCTGTCGCCCCAACTGGATACGACAGAGAAATATCCGCACTGTTTGTTAGCAATGTTCCTTTTAAATTTTGCCCTATAATTGATGAATTTTGAGGAACCTCTATATCTGCTCTTGGGAAAAATGAAATTTTACCAATCTTCTTTTCCAATCCAAATATATAGCCTTTGTTTACACCATTCACATTTAATCCAATCTGTTTGGATTCTTGGTTTATATAAAAGCCAAGCTTAAAATTACTCTGCAATGGTATTGATATAGGGTAAGTATAATTAGCATTTTGATTTGTTTTAAAATTATAGAAACTCACATTAAGATTTGTGCTTTGCAAATAAGAAGGTTCATTTACATTATCTAAGGTGGCATTAACAACTATATTTTGAATATCAGTATCTTGTGTACCAGCATAAATAATAAGACCACTCTTAATTACTTGCCTATTAACTCCTGTTAGTTGAGCAGGATAATTATTAAATTTATATTCAAAAACTGAAATACCATTTTGTTGTACAGCAACATCGCCAAAAGCTGTTGTCTGGGGGTTTTGAGTAAAATTAAGTAAATTTTGTGTTCCTAGTGAAGAGCCTGCAAGAAAAATATATTTATTCCCAAAAAACCCCAATTGGTTGGTTAACCTGTTGGCTAAGAGTATTTACTTCCAAGAATTTTTGAGAAATATTTGGTTGCATTTGCTCAATTTGGTTGTTAGATGCATCTAAAATATAGCTGCACTCAGCAAATACATTACTTGTAGCAGCAATTGTTATCAAAGATCCTAGAACTAATTTTTTCACTTTTATACTCTTTGTTGTAATAGAAAGGTCAGTATACTAAAAGTAGTACAGTTGTAAAAAAATTAAGATGAATGGAAATACGCTTTCAGTAGTACGAAAATAAATCAATTTTTTAAATATTCACCGCTTATTGTAAAAACTAAAAACCCCTCAAAAATTAACTTGAGGGGTTTTCTTATAATCAGAGTTTAATCAAAATGATTACTTTTTATTTTTAAGTTTCTTTTTCAATTTAGCTAATTTGCCTTCATGTTTAGCTATTTTCTTTAGGCGCGCTTTAATTTGTTTTTTAAGGGATTTAACTTGTTTAGCCACGATGTTACTCCTTGGTTAGTTTATCCGTTGACTGATGTTTTTTTATAAAACTACGGATGTATTTTCTTAATTCTCTAGCTGCACTTGTGTCTAAGCTATCACATAGGTGAATAAACTCGTCACGCTCAGCCGTATTAATACGAATTAAGAGTTGGCCATCTTTTTTATTCACCTTAGTTTTTTTGGGTAACTCAGCCATATCGTTTTAATTCCCAAAATGTATATACAATGTATATGCTAAACTAATTAATGTCAACCTTAGCCTCTCGATAAAACGTTTAAACTACTATAGCTATCAAGAACCACATACCATAAACTTGAATTACAGTTGCGACCCCGACACCGCTACTTACTCGCTCTGCCATTTTCATTTCTCTAGATATACTCCCCACGAATACGGGGAAAATGGTTACTTTTAAAAAGGTTATTTTGAAATCTTGTATACTCGATAAGCTGCTCCATCTCTAGATTTATCTGCTACTTCAACTTTCCAACCCATTACTTTTAATGAGTTTGTTAACTGAAAGATGTCGTCCCACATACCGAAAACAACAAAGTATTTCGCATTAAATTTGGTAGCTATAGCATCGATTGCTCTTGGATCATTTCCGCAATTTACTAATCGAGTAACTTTGTTTACTTGGGCTGAATATGATGTTTTGAGTCCAACTATATCTACAAGCTTACTATTAGTTACAGTCGAGATATAACCCGCATCATGAATCAAAATTACATCATTCTTACTGATATTCTCCTTTACCCACTCCCCAACTGTAAAATTTTCATTTTGAGTAAATTGAATAGAAGTATTTAAATTGTGAATGTTTTTAGGGACACTATACAAACCTAGAACTAGCATAAGTAAACTTAGATATTTACTATATTTAGCAACTAAATTTAATGATAAAAAATCAATTAACCCTATAATCGCGAACGCATAAAAAACGTATTGATATCTGTAATTATTGTGATGAATACCACCTGAAAACTCTAACAAATACAATATGTAAAAAATAGAAATAAATGTAAGAAAAACGAATCTTAACCGAGTAAACAAAATTGCTATAAAACCTAGTGAAAGAACTCCCAGGCTTGACAAGAACCTGCCAATACCAGAATTTAACACTCTAATTTTTTCATCTAGTTGCTTACACGACTCAGCAAAAAAGTATGATTTAGCTCCTGCTGTATTAGGTAATATATTTCCAGTCAAAATGATTGCGTAAATTGCGACCATTGCTGAAGCTATCACTAAGATAAAAAATGCTCTTGAAAACTCGCTTTTTTGATTGTTTTTAAAATAAAAAAAAGCAGCTCTAACACATATTATCGCGCTTAGAAATGACAATTCAGGTCGTACAAATGGCAATACTGGTAACAATGCAAATGCTAACTTTTGCTGTGGTACTCCATTTCTAAACAAAATTAAACTTATAGTGACTAAAAAGATGAGTAAGCCTGTTTCAAGCCCATTAAAAAACTGCTCAATTACGTATCCAGAAACAGCTGCTAATAAGGTTAGACAGAAACTTGTGACTATATTTTTAGTCGACTTAAATGAATATAAAAAGATTGCTACAAGAAATAATATGTAGCTTAGAGAAGCTATTAAAAATTGACTCCAATTTGTATCAAAAACAAAAGCAATGAGTGTAATTAATCCTACATGCACAATGCTTGTCAGCCCTGAGTTTTTTGCAGAATCTAAAAACACTGACTCGCTTTTAAAGTTAACAAAATTATTAACCGAATGTTGTACTATGTATGCATCATCTAGGGTGTAAACGGGTGTCCATCCCATAAGATAAAGTACATAAATACAAATAATTCCCCCAAGCACCATTGGAATTACTATTTTATTTTTCATAAAATTCAAACTTAATATTTTCAATATGTTAGTAGTTTATAACGGATCTATCACTAAATTGAAGATTAAAGTGCTTTTATCTCAGGAAAGGAGGATTAGAAGTCATGATATTCTTTCGTTTGTGATGTGAAGTTGGTTGTATATCTTGCAACACCGATAGTCACTCTTACCTCATCAACAATGCCTCTCCAATAATCGGTAGAAATACCGTTACCCCCCAATAAAATGTTTTAGCCGATACCGCACTTATATGGGTTACATTTCCAACCGCTACCCCATTTACATATAAAGTGATTACCCCTACATTTCTTACAATCAGCAATACAGAATGCTTCAACGTTGTGCATATCAGTAATACGAAATACTTTATTCTTTAACAACTCAGGAATGATCGAGCGCCACATCATGGCAGCATGGTCCATTACGGAGATGTACTCAGGAACATTCGTTTTAAGTGGTCGCTTCCCTTTGTTCCCTAATGTCTTTTTTGTCTCTTGAGGTTTTGGCTTTCTACCTCGCCCTGGTACGGTCGCAACTCCACTCATTTGTCAATACCCCGATTTTTTAATTTCGCGCACGTAAAAATGTGACTTAGGGGGCGGTCATTTCAGAGTAAATTTCTGAACTTTTTGTATCCTACCTCCCATCACGGCGAGCTTTTGCTGTCTTCTCGCGCTGTCTTTTCTTGGTGACACGGCGAGCATAGCGATTGCAGGTTGTCCATATCATCTGTGCCACCCTGTTCCTTTGAGACAATATGATCGAGATCAGTGGCCATAACAACTTCACCGATTGCGAAGTGTTTTACGCAAAGATAATTATCTCTTTTAAGCACTTGTTCTCTAAGCTTGCGCCATGCATGTCCATAGCCCCGCTCTGTGGTTGAGCCTGATCGTTGAGGTCGTTTGTTCCAATTACTGCGCTTATCTGCATGATCATCATAGAAGCCTTTTTGGCTTCTTGATTTGACTAGGTTTGGACATCCAAACTCTCTGCAAGGTCTGCTCATTCTGTTTCACCTCAATCTTCAGGCATAAAAAAAACCACCGAAGTGGGCGTATTTTTGACAATCAATTTCAATAAACTATTTTATTGTTGTTCTGTTAGCTGATGATAACCTACTTCTGAAAATACTTGTCCAATAAGTATAGTAGATCTCTATCATCTATTTCCTTTTTTCTACTTTGCTCTATTTGCTGCTGATACTCTTCTTGTGAAATTACTCCTTTATCAGGTGTAGTCTCAATGAGCTTCAAATAAGGCTTATTATTTAAAGTTTTATTTTGTGCATTATATTGAGTTTTATCATAAGCGCTCATACCGGATGTCTGAAATACATCTTCAATTCTTTGTGTCATATAATTATAGTTTTGATTTGCCCATTTTGTTTTTAGTTGATTTGATATCTCAAAAAAATCCACACTCTCATTGCTGTCAGTCTTATTATGAGAGTTATCTTCTTTAACAATTAAAATAGATGGTTTTTTTTCGAAAAAATCATCGGCTCTGCATACAGAACTGAAAACCACTAAACTAATAAAAAACAATAGTATCCTAAACATCAAATGTATAGCTCATTACAAACCGTTGGAATGAATAAATTTTATATAAATTTAAAAAAAACCTCCACTCCCTATCATATTCTTTTATTGCTTTTCGGCCTATAAATAGTTTTGTTTAGCTTTGCTTTCGGCAACTAAGATTCCATAATTTTCACTCATAAAAAACCGCCTCAACGGCGGCTTTAACACAACATCTTTAAGTGCTATTTATTACTCTGGAATAAAGACCATTTTTTGTTGGGCAACAATCCACTCTGGTTTCCCATCTTTTAGCCAAACTTTTGTTCTTGCCTTATTTATAAGTAAATGGACAATTTTTCTGTCTAAGTTTTCTAGACCAGTACTCTTGTACACTTTGATATGTCTAACATATCCACGTTTATCAATGAAAACTAAAAATTCAATTTCTCTGTATCTATTTTCAAGCTCACTGTTGTACACAGTTATATTTGGCAAATAAACCCAAATGTTCTCATTATTACTTATATCCTTAAAATTAAATTCAACACCATCAATAATTAACTTATCCGTTGAGTAAGGATCTAATTTTTCCATTTTAATATAGTCAACTTGAGTTGCTGCACATCCACTTAAAGATAGAAATAAAGCACAAAAAAACAATTTATTAAGCATGGTTTTTACCAAAAATTTTTTTGATTATATATATTTTTAAATCAAATACTATACTTAAAACCTCAAAAAAAATCAGATATTAAAAAATATTTTTGTGAAGTTAGTTCTTTCCAATCTTTATACGAAAATTAGTTGATCCAATGTCTTGTATTTGCATGGTGTAAACAGGCTTTCCGTCTTTCTGATCTTCGTTAATTAATAATTTAACAACTCCATAATTCTTATCACCAGTTATTTCAACTTTGTAAAAGTATGCCGGTTGTTTGGATTCATAAGAACTTGGACCGCCAACAGCTCTAATACTATAGTCGGTAACTTTGCCAAATTCTCTTCCTATCGTATCATCTGTATATATTACAGATTCAACACGCTGAACATTATTCTTATTATTAATCATAGAATGTACTCCCCAAAATATAAGTAAAACTACACTCATGAGAGCAATATTTCTTTTCTTCTTCAAATCTTTAAATTCTATAAACATGAAAGGGAAAAACCTTTTGAAAACATTCAAACAATTTATAAAAATCGTTACCTAATTGTACCCACTACAAAAAAAGCCCGCATTAGCGAGCTTTTAAATATCTAGTGAACCATTATAATTTCGCTCACTATAGCAGAAATATGTCATATCCTTTGTACAAGGTCAATAGTGAAACGAATTCAACTTTGATATGAATCCTCTTTCTCCTTACTAAACTCAAGAGAATCTTGAATCATGCTATTTGTAATCTGAAAGAGCCTAGTCACTTCTCTAAATACTAATTCATGAAATATTCTATGGTTCGCACCTGCTTGTTTTGGATTGCATCAAGCATCCCGGCAACATGTTCATTAGCTAATATTTGCACCATTCGCAATTTGCACGGCAGACAAGATAGATCCAAAACAGGCGAACATAAGAATACCTATAACTAAGACCTGAAATAAAAAATATTCTATCGCTAGCTTTTTGTCGCATTCCTATATTTCTGAAATTTTTATTGCTTCATTTCTTGAAAATTCTAAAAATTGAACACCTTTAACCTTTGGATATAAATAACACTTGTAGGAGTTATTAAATTCTATGTACGCATTGACTATCCAGAAAGCAAATGCGACCCATATAAATACTGTAAATATATAAAATGGAACGTGATTAAATGCCAATTTCAGTACATTCGATTTATATAAAAGAAGAAAAGCAATACCACCAAAAATAGTTTGAGTGAGTATAGTTGTCATGAATTTGTTGTAGGCTTCTCGACCTTCCTCAAAAATAAACATAATTTCTCCTAAAAATCATTAATTTTCATAAAGTTAAAGTTATTATGTTTGCAAACATGGAGTAAAGATAATGCTTATTTTTCGACAAAACAATATGCTTAATCTTTGATTTTTAATAATATTGATACGATTTTACAACTGATTTTTTACATAGCTTCTACTTAAATATCAAATATAAAGCGCCAACTTTTCCGAGTCGGCGCTTTTTTTGTTTACAATTCTCTCAGTTTTTTTATAAAAAATCTTAAGCCGGCGCATTAAAACAATTCAGATTTGTCTACATCAACTCGCCGTCCGTTGCTCTAACCAACTGAGCTATAGACCCTAAATCACAATGCTAATGATTAAAGATGCCTGATATTAGTCAAATAAAATTACAAACAGATGATTTTATAAAATTACTTTTAAAATCATATTCTTAGATAAATCCACCTGATATTCGCAAGCTGAGTAAAGAAAATATTTCCTTGTTTTGATCATTTTAGAGACATCCAAATTTTCTTGTGATCTTAAATTTTCAGCCATATATTTTATATAGAACTCGGATTAAACTGCTGAAATTCATTTGTAATGATAAAGAATATGAAAAAATTTTTAGGAAAATCTATTTTTAAAGCAACAGGTTGGGAATACAAAGTTGATCCAACTATCTTGGAAAAGAAGCAAGTTATTATTGGATTTGAACACACATCGAACTTAGATACGATCTTATCTTTAGCTTTATTCGAAATTTTAGAGCTTAAAATTCATACTCTCATCAAAAAAGAGCTTTTTAAAGGTCCACTTAAACCAATTCTAGAAAAGCTTGGTGGCATCCCTGTTGATCGTAAAGCAAATAAAGATATTGTTACGCAAATGGTTGACTTATTTAATCAAAATGAAAATTTCAACCTTGTAATTGCCCCAGAAGCAACGCGTGCCAAAGATGGTGAAACTCGAAAGCCAATCCGTACAGGTTTTTGGCATATAGCTAAGGCAGCGAATGTGCCTATCATTCTAATGTATGCAAATGCTCGTACGAAGAAAGGCGGTATTTTAGGGAAAGTCTACCCTACGGATCTTCAACAAGACTTAGAAAAAATTAAATCACTTTATGCAGAATATGGAATTGATGTAAAAATTAGCTAAGCTCATTGTTTCGATCAATCTTTGTAAAGTGACTGTGATTTTAAGTTTTGAATATGGAACATGGCTGTTTTCAACAAAACCATCGCTATGCTAATATTCGTGCACTTTTTTAAGTTTTAATTTTTTGGAGTTACTTCCATGGCGGGTCATTCTAAATGGGCCAATATTAAGCATCGTAAAGCTAAACAAGATGCAAGTCGCGGTAAAGTTTTTACTAAATATATCCGTGAGATCGTAACCGCTGCACGTTTAGGCGGTCCAGACGCAGCGAGCAACCCTCGTTTGCGTGCTGTTGTTGAAAAAGCACTTTCAGTCAATATGACACGTGACACCATCAATCGTGCAATCCAACGTGGTGCTGGCGGTGAAGACAATGATGATTTAAAAGAAGTAACCTATGAAGGTTATGGTGTGGGCGGTGTTGCAGTTATTGTAGAAACAATGACAGATAACTTAAACCGTACTGTACCTGACGTACGTCACTGCTTCTCTAAAACCAATGGTAACTTGGGAACCAACGGTTCGGTAGCCTACCTGTTTACTAAACGTGGTGAAATTTCTTTTGAAGATGTTTCTTTAGAAGACAAAGTCATGGAAGTTGCTTTAGAAGCAGGTGCTGATGACATCGAGATTGATGAAGATAGTATTCTCGTCATCACTAGCCCAGAAAGCTTTGGTGATGTACAAGATGCGCTCACAGCAGCAGGTTTAAAATCGGACAATGCTGAAGTTGTGATGAGCCCATCGACTAAAGCTGAAATCAATGATATTGATCAAGCCAAACAAATCATGAAAATGATTGATATGCTTGAAGATCTAGATGATGTTCAAAACGTTTATACCAACGTTGAATTCTCTGAAGATGTATTAACGCAACTTGATGCTTAATTCATTCAGAATAGTAAAAAATGCATCTTTTTAGATGCATTTTTTATAGCTTATTTAAAAGTTTATAGCAATTAAAAACATTGTATTCTTTAATCACAAAGCTAGAGTGAAGCGCAACGACACTATCGATCTTACCAATACGACGTAATAAGATTTCACTATAATCATCCATATTTCGCGCCACTAATTCTAAAATAAAATCAGCGCTCTGCCCCGTCACGAGAAATGCATTGGTCACTTCTGGGATATCTTCAATTTCTTGTAAGAACTTATCAAAAGTTTCACTATCGTGTTTACTCAACGAAACTTGCAAAAGAATATGCAGACTAAAACCAAGTTTATTAAAATTAATTTCTCGCTTGAGCTGTCCCATCACTTGGGATTCAATCAAATTTTTGATTCGACGATGGACTGAGCTGACAGACAGATTAATACGCTCTGACAATTCATTCAGATTTACGTCTTCATGAGTCAAAATTTCTAAAATTTGCTTATCAAAACGATCTAATTCCATTTCACAGTCCTCATTATCAAATTCAGTTTTTATCGGAACTGTTTATATGTTCGTGAATTTTTAAGGGTCAAGGGAAAACATTCGTTTAACTTTTGACGATGTTGCATGGATAACGCAAACATGATTCCGATAAATTTGTGATTTATCTTTGTCCCAAAGCCGAAACAAGACCTTTTGAGCAAATGTTCAACTCATCTCCCAATAGTTGAACAACTTGTTTCGATCCCCATCACACCCTGAAACATAAGATAGCAAAGCACTTTTATAATTATTTCCCTCTTTTCAGTTTTTTTAAAGTAAATTTGGAAATAAATTCCAATATTTCCCATATAAAACGAATTATCTTTTAAATTAGAAAATAATTAGTCATTTATTTCTTACATTTTTAAGAAAAATCTTATTTTTTTCTCATAAAAAAGCCCTAATTAAAAATTTAGGGCTTTTTGATCACTTTGAATTACATGCCACGCCAATCAACTCTCGCATTGCGCTCTGTTGCATAAATACGTTGGACATATTGCCCTAATGGCAAATCAAGCAAATAGTCATGATATTCTTTTAGCTCACCTGAAAACTGTTCAATATCATCATTTTCCAATTCCCAAGGCGTTCCTTTAATTAATAATAAAGGTGCAAGGAACGAACAAACTGCAATATCAGCCAAACCTAAACGATCACCGACCAAATAACGTCCCTGATTTTCGATCAATTTGAGGTTTAAATCAGTGATCAGCTCTGTCATACGCAATTTTGATTGCGCAACTTTTTCAGGGTTAAGCTTATAGTTAGTTGATACCAGACTTTTTAAAATCGGCTTGGAAATTTTTTCAAACTGGCGTAAATAGCCTTGCTCACCCATCATAATTTCTAAAGGATGATCGCCAACTGAGAGTGCTTGAGCTAATGACCAACGGCGCACATGAATACCTAGCTCATTTGCAAGTTGATCAATTTCAAGTGCATGTTCACGTAATTGTTCATCACGTCTTAATAAGGCATGCTCAGGATAAGTTGTATCTAAATACAGCGCGATTTGTGTTGAATCAGCAATCCATTGTTTATCATCTTTTAGCATCGGCAACAGATATTGTCCTGACTTAAGATAGGTAAACGCACGGTGAAAACCAGGAATTAAATTATGTG
This sequence comes from Acinetobacter venetianus RAG-1 = CIP 110063, assembly GCF_000368585.1. Lineage (GTDB taxonomy): Bacteria > Pseudomonadota > Gammaproteobacteria > Pseudomonadales > Moraxellaceae > Acinetobacter > Acinetobacter venetianus. The sequence continues at coordinate 493,820 of NZ_KB849558.1, read as the reverse complement.
CAACATAGTCCAACTCCTTATGATCTAACAACCAGCGAGCTTTTTCACAATAGTGAGACAAAGGAAATTGGTATAAAACCCGCATAGACTCTCCAAATTTATTTTTCTACTCATGAAACATAAGGTTTTTCATACTTTAGAAGTAAAAGTCCTTCAAGACAATGTCATTTTTGCTTGATCTTTTCTAATTTTGGCTAAAAGTCTTTATCAATATTATTGGAGAGATTATTCATCTATTTCATAGAAATAGCCTTTTTGTGTTGATCAATGCAATTTTAAAAACTCTAAGCAACTGTTTTAAATAGCTATTCATTATCTATTTTTTTGTTACTTTTCTCATAAAAAATGCTTAATACTTATTGTGATATTCAAGCCATAACTGATGGTTTAGTGGAAAAGTAAAACTTTTGTAAAGTATCTCTTATCTATTAGAGGTGCTCACATGTCCAGTAATCAATCAGTGATTCAAGTTCAAATACAACTGATTTCAAATGATCAGCAGGCCATCAATGCTGCCTATCAAGTTGCTGACTTTGCATTAGAAGAACGAAATATCCGAGATCAACAGCGTATCTTGCCCAGTGAACAGATTATTCAGTTTAGTCAAAAAGGTCTAGGTGGAATCCGTGTACCTAAAGACTATGGTGGCGCATTTGTTTCTAATAAAACCTTAGCTCATGTGTTTCGTATTTTAAGTAAAGCCGATGCCAATGTTGGACAAATTCCACAAAACCAATTCGGTCTTTTAAATTTGATTAATATCACTGGTTCAGATGCACAAAAGAAGTTTATCTACGCTGAAATTCTTGCAGGTAAACGCATTGCCAATGGTGGGCCTGAAAAAAATTCTAAAGATACCAAAACCATTCAAACCAAGTTAACGTTGGAAAATGGTCAATACCTTTTAAATGGGGAAAAATTTTACTCTACAGGCACTAGCTTTGCAGATTGGTTAGCGATTCGTGCCTTACACCCCGATGGCTATACAGTATTGGTGATCGTTGATCGCCATGCTACTGGTGTCGAAGTGATTAATGACTGGAATGGCTTTGGTCAACGTACTACAGCCAGTGGAACGGTAAAACTACGCAATGTTGTCGTTGATCGTACACTATTTTTTGATGAGCGCATTATTGCTGACACCCCAAATGTGCGCGGTGCGTATTCTCAACTTTTGCAGGTTGCCATTGATGTTGGTATTGCCGAAGCAGCTTTTGACGACACCTTATCTAGCATTCGTAAAGCAAGACCGATCATCGATTCAGGTGTAGAAAAAGCCAGTGAAGAACATTACACCCTACAAGAAGTTGGCAAGCTCAACATCCTGCTCGATGCAGCGATTTTATTACTGGATGATGCTGCCGAATATCTGGATGAACTTGATCAAATCGCTGAGATTTCTGCCGAGCAAGTCGCGCGCGCTTCTATTTTAGTAGCAGAAGCAAAAATTTATGCCAATGATGCTGCCCTGCATATCTCCGAAAAGCTACTGGAACTTGGTGGCAGCCGTGCCAGCCTGAGCCAACACAATCTTGATCAACATTGGCGCAATGCTCGCGTACATACCTTACACGATCCTGTGCGTTGGAAATTCCATGCCATCGGCGACTATTACCTCAATGGTACCCACCCTGCCCGCCATGCTTGGATTTAAGGAGAAAATCATTATGACCTCATACCAAGAATTACAAGGCTTTGCCAAAACCAATTTTAAAACAGCGCATATCATTCAAAGCGATGCAGAAGCACTGGACATTGCTATTCAACTAAGTGAACAGTTTAAACAAGCAGCGGTTGAACGCGATGCCAATCGGAACTTACCTTTCACAGAAATAGAAGCCTATAGCCAATCAGGTTTATGGGCGATTACCGTACCTAAACAGTACGGTGGTGCAGAGGTTTCAAGTCTAACCCTTGCCAAAGTCATCGCTTTATTTAGTGGTGCGGATGGTTCAATTGGTCAAATTCCACAAAATCATTTTTATGCATTAGAAGTACTGCGTAATACTGGTACGGAAGCGCAAAAGAAACGCCTCTATCAAGAAGTTTTACAAGGTGCTCGTTTTGGTAATGCACTGGCTGAATTTAAAACTCGCACATCTGCACATAAGCAAACAACATTAATTCCAAGCGAAAATGGTTATCTGATTCAAGGAGAAAAGTTTTATTGCACGGGTAGCCTGTTTGCACATCGTATTCCAACACTAGCCGTTGATGAAGCAGGCAATGAATTTTTGGCTTTTGTACAAAGAGACAGCCAAGGTTTAGAAGTGATTGATGATTGGTCAGGCTTTGGGCAACGCACCACAGGCAGCGGCACAGTAAAGTTTAATCAAGTTTTTGTCGCCAAAGAGGATGTGATTCCTTTTGATGCTGCCTTTAAACAACTGTCCTTGGTGGGGCCATTTGCTCAAATCATGCATGCTGCAATTGAAGTCGGGATTGCCCGTGCAGCCTTTGAAGAAACCCTAGCGCGTGTGCGTGTGGCGCGTCCTTGGATTGATGCCAATATTGAGTCCGCAACTCAAGACCCCTTAACCCTGTCTGAGCTTGGTCGTGTGGCAACCGATGTCAAAGCCAGCGAATTACTCCTCAAACAAGCAGCTCGATCTGTTGATGCTGCTAAATATGGGTTGAATGCTGAGACCTTAGCCAAAGCCTCAATTGATGTCGCCAAAGTTCGTGCACATAGTACTGAAACAGCATTAAAGGCATCATCTAAATTGATTGAATTAGCAGGTAGTCGTGGCAGCCAACGTGCTGATGCTCTTGATCGTCATTGGCGTAATGCACGGGTTCATACCTTACATGATGCTGCGCGCTGGAAATATTACTTTATTGGCAATTATGTCCTGAACGGTATCTTACCACCACGCCGAGGGACGCTGTGATGAGTCAAAATCTCCCGAAGAAAATTTTACTGAATGCTTTTGATATGAACTGTGTTGGCCATATCAATCATGGCTTGTGGACCCATCCACGCGATCAATCACACCGTTTTAATGAGCTGAATTATTGGACTGAATTGGCACAAACCTTAGAGCAAGGTTTGTTTGATGGCTTATTTCTCGCAGATATTACGGGTGTTTATGATGTCTATCAGAATGGGATCGATCTGACTTTAAAAGAGTCGATCCAGTTGCCTAGTCATGACCCTTCTACCCTAGTTTCGGCAATGGCTTTGGTGACACAGAATTTAAGCTTTGGCGTGACCGTCAATCTCAGCTATGAACAGCCCTACCAATTTGCACGCCGTTTTGCCAGTCTTGATCATTTAACCCGAGGTCGTCTGGGCTGGAATATTGTCACAGGTTATCTGGACAGTGCCGAACGCTTAATTGGGCAAAAAGGTTTAAAAGATCACGATGCACGTTATGATCAGGCCGAGGAGTTCTTACAGCTTTGTTATAAATATTGGGAAGGTTCTTGGGAAAATGATGCCTTAAAGAAAGACAAGCAACAGCGTATTTTTACTGATCCAAACAAAGTCCACTCGATCAATCATCAAGGTCAACATTACCAAAGCCAAGGAGTATTTCAGGTTGCACCATCGGTTCAACGTACGCCAACACTCTTCCAAGCAGGTGCTTCACCGAAAGGACTACAGTTTGCCACGCGTCATGCCGAATGTATTTTCATTGGTGGTGATCAACCTGAAAAGATTCGTCAGCAAGTCAATAAGATAAGACTACAAGCAACACAGCAAGGTCGTGATGAAGATGCGATTAAAATCTTTGTCGGCATTACTGTAGTTGTGGCTGAAACAAATGAACTCGCCCAGCAAAAACTGGCTGAATATCGTCAATATGCCAGCCCTGAAGCAGGTTTAGCACATTATGCCAGTTCAGTCGGTATTGACCTTGCCAAGTTCGAAGATGATGAAGCGATCCCCTATCAAAAGAGCAACAGTATTGCTTCCGTCAATGAAAAGTTTAAAGAACAACGTATCAGTAAAAATGGTCTGAAAGCGCAGCATGTTCTTGGTGGACGTTATCCATTGATTGTGGGCAGTGGCGCAGAGGTTGCGCAATACCTCATTGAGCTACTCGATCAAACTGGCATTGATGGTTTTAACCTGACTCGTACTGTTGCACCTGAATCACATCATGATTTTATTCGACTGGTGATTCCAGAGTTACAACAACGTGGACGTTATAAAACTGAATATGCCACAGGTTCATTACGCAATAAACTCTTTGCCCAAGGCGATCATTTAACTGCAAGCCATCCTGCCGATCAGTTCCGATGTAGAACGCAGAACAACACACATCACCTAAAAATAATTGAAGAAATTAGTGGTTAACATTTAATAAAAGAATTGGAGAAATATATGGCTCAAACAGCCTCTAAAAAATGGTTGGGTATTGGCCTTGTCGTTGTTGTTGCGATTATTGCCTTATTGATTTGGAATAAACAAAGACAGAACCATAGCAGTGAACTGGTGATTGGGATTAGTCCTTCTTTTGCTCATCCACTGCAAGTTGCAGCAGATGAAGCCAAACAGCAAGGTTTGAATGTCAAATTGGTTGAGTTTTCCGACTGGAATACGCCTAACATCACTTTAAATCATGGTGATATCGATGCGAACTTTTTTCAGCATCAACCTTTTTTGGATAATGCCATTAAAGAAACTGGCTTTAAATTAAAGTCATTTGCTGCAGGTGCGGCTTCGCATGTGGGACTGTATTCAAAAAAATATAAAAGTTTCGATGAACTCCCGAATGGTGCAACGGTTGCCATTCCCAATGATCCAGTTAATCAAGGGCGTGCTTTATTGCTATTGCAACAAGCCAAGTTGATTGAGCTGAAAGACAGCAACAATCATCTTTCTGCACTTAAAGATATTACAGCGAATCCGAAGAACCTGAAATTTACCGAAGTTGAAGGCCCGCAAACTGCACGAGCCATTGATGATGTTGATCTCGCTTTTGGCTATCCACATTACTTACGTTTAGCTAAGACGACTGATCCTGAAAGTGCCTTATTGTTTGATGACAACACCAATAAACGTTATGCGATTTTATTTGTGGTTCGTGATGACTATCAGGACAAGGATAATAAACTACAGAAATTTGTCGAGATTTATCAAAACTCACCGAAGGTCAAAGCTGCATTGGATAGCGATTTCGGTCCAACGTTGTGGTTCCCAGGTTGGAAATAAGGAGAACAATCATGGTGAGTTTTGGTTCACAGGTCAATTTTTCAGTCCCGCATCTGAAAATACGCGGTTTAAATAAGTTTTATGATGTACAGGGCCAACGCTTACATGCATTAAAAGACATTAATGTGGATATTCCCAAAGCACAGATTGTTGGCATTATCGGGAAAAGTGGTGCGGGTAAATCCTCACTGATCCGTACCTTGAATGGTCTTGAAGCGATTGATACAGGCAGTATTTTGATTCACCAGCAGAATATTGCTGAATTGGGTCATGCTGAACTGATCAAAACACGACAAAAAATTGGCATGATTTTTCAGCACTTTAATTTAATGTCAGCCAAAACCGTGTGGGAAAATGTGGCTTTACCGCTACGTATTGCGGGTTATGAAAAGGCTGAGATCGAACAACAGGTCAGTGAGGTACTGACGCTGGTGGGATTAGAGGCAAAGCGAAATGATTACCCTGCTCAACTGTCTGGTGGGCAAAAACAACGTGTCGGTATCGCGCGGGCCTTGGTTTCTCAGCCTGAAATCCTGCTCTGTGATGAAGCTACCTCGGCACTCGACCCTGAGAGTACCGCCAATATTCTGTCCTTATTAAAACAAATCAACCGAGACCTTGGTTTAACCATTGTCTTGATCACCCATGAAATGCAGGTCATCCAAGAAATTTGCGATCAAGTCATCGTAATTGATCAGGGTGAAATTGTTGAAGCTGGGCAAGTCTGGTCGGTATTTTCCAATCCGCAACAACAAATCACGCAGGAATTACTCAATTTTGAACAAGTGAATTTACCCTTTGAGCTGAGCCAATCTGCTGATCAGCACACCACACAGCAGATTTTAAAACTCAAATATGTAAGTGAATCGAAATCGGTTCCTGATCTGTATGAATTGCTGGGCAGTTTTAATAGTCCAGTTCAAGTGTATTACAGTCAAATTGATAGCATTCAGCAGCGTACTATCGGCTCATTGATCATCGGGATTCGCAATCTCGAATTTGACTTAAATGATGCACAATTTGAAAAACACCCTGCCATTACACAACTTGAGGTGATCGGTTATGTACAATCAACTCATTGATCTATTACTGACAGGCACAATCGACACCTTAGTGATGGTAGGGGTTTCTGCCTTTATTGCCTTTTTAATTGGTCTGCCAATAGCCTTAATTTTGGTGAGTACTGCAGATTTTGGTATCTATCCATCTAAGAAAATAAATCAGTCCTTAGGCTGGATCATTAACATTACCCGTTCTGTCCCTTTCCTGATTTTAATGGTGGCATTGATTCCATTTACCCGCTGGATTGTCGGCACTAGCTATGGCGTATTAGCCGCGATTGTACCCTTAACCATTGCTGCCATTCCCTTCTTTGCACGTATTGCAGAAGTCAGCTTACGTGAAGTCGATCAAGGTCTGATTGAAGCCGCACAAGCCATGGGCTGTAACCGCAAACAGATTCTTTGGCACGTACTACTTCCCGAAGCATTATCAGGCATCATCGCAGGCTTTACTGTGACCATTGTCACCATGATCAGTTCTTCTGCTATCGCAGGTGCGATTGGTGCGGGTGGACTCGGTGATATTGCCTATCGCTATGGCTATCAGCGTTTTGATATGCAAGTGATGTTAGCCGTGATTTTAGTTCTTATTGTTTTAGTGATATTGGTGCAAAGTACAGGTGATCATATTGCCAAACAGCTGGATAAACGCAAAGTTTAATGTCGAATTGATAATCTGCTCTAGCCATGACTTTGTCATGGCTTTCATGTAAAATCAGCAGCAATTTTTATATAACACATTTGTGAGTGGTTTCATGGGTTTTAATTGCGGTATTGTTGGTCTGCCAAACGTAGGTAAATCTACATTATTTAATGCATTAACAAAGGCAGCGATTGCAGCTGAAAACTTTCCGTTCTGTACCATTGAACCAAATACAGGGATTGTACCTGTTCCAGATTCACGCTTAGATAAACTTGCTGCAATTGTAAAACCACAGCGCATCTTACCAACCACAATGGAATTCGTTGACATCGCAGGTTTGGTTGCTGGTGCCTCAAAAGGTGAAGGTTTGGGTAACCAATTCCTTGCAAACATCCGTGAAACTGATGCAATTGCGCATGTGGTTCGTTGTTTTGAAGATGAAAACGTGATTCACGTAAATGGTAAAATTGACCCATTAGATGATATCGCAACTATTAACACTGAACTTGCACTTGCTGACCTTGATACCGTTGCAAAAGCTTTGTTACGTTTAACTAAAGCAGCAAAAGGTGGTGATAAAGAAGCGCTTGCAACCAAAGCAGTTTTAGAAAAAATCCAACCTTTGCTTGATGAAGGTAAACCAGCGCGTGCAGCTGACCTGTCTGATGACGAACGTAAAGCGGTTCGCGGTTTTGGTTTAATGACACTTAAACCAACCATGTATATTGCTAACGTTGCAGAAGACGGTTTTGAAAATAACCCACATCTTGAAGCAGTACAAAAACTCGCTGCTGAAGAAAATGCCATTGTTGTACCACTTTGCAACCAAATCGAAGCTGAAATTTCATTATTAGAAGATGAAGATCGCGCTGAATTCTTGGAAGCGATGGGTATGGAAGAACCAGGCTTAAATGTTGTGATTCGTGCAGGTTATAAACTGCTAGGCCTACAAACCTATTTCACTGCGGGTGTACAAGAAGTTCGTGCTTGGACAGTTAAAGTCGGAGCAACTGCGCCACAAGCGGCTGGTGTCATTCATACTGACTTCGAAAAAGGCTTTATCCGTGCTGAGTGTGTGGCTTATGACGACTTCATTCAATATAACGGTGAAAATGGCGCTAAAGAAGCTGGTAAATGGCGTTTAGAAGGTAAGACTTACATCGTTCAAGATGGCGATGTTTTACACTTCCGTTTTAACGTATAAATCGATTTTCTAATCTAAAAAACCGCCAATAATGATCTTATTGGCGGTTTTTATTTGATTGATATTTTAGACTTCGATTTAAGACACTATTTGCGGTTTCATATCCATTTCAGCACGTTTCATTTGTGCTTCTTTTAAAATACGTTGATGTAATGATTTACGGAAGCCCAGTAAGAATACAAACTCTGCCAAGACGAATAATGGTCCGATTGCTAGACCAATCAGATCATCAACAAAGGCTGGCTTTTTCTTCTCAAAATAATGCCCGATGAATTGGAATACCCATCCCACCAAAAAAATACCAATGCTAGCGCCCAACCAACTCCACATCGACAATGCAGCAATTTTGATAGCCAATGGATAAACCAAGACAAATAGAATAAGCATCAAAATGCCAAATAACTTATCTAATGAAAGATAGTAAACGCTACTTAAAACTATGAGTATGATAGCCAAAGTGACCGAAAAGCCAGATATATCAACTGCAGCCCGAGCACTTAAGCATAGAATAGAAAAAACAATTAATGGAATACCCACAAAATGGGTCACAATATTATTTCTGTCTAAATGATAAGCTGCATACTGACTCAATAGACGTTCCAAATTTGTCATTTTATTTTCCTCAGATCAATTCAGTTATGCTATTAATCTATTAGAAAAATCAAAGTGAAGTTGTCATGTAGCTGACAAATGGATTCATATTTACAAAGGAATGATTGTGTTAGAACATGCATATATCCAGCATTTACAGCAAAATTCTTGGTTTAGTCGCTTAGACAAGCCGTTTCAAGAGTTCATTATTGAGCACAGTAAAAAGCAATCTGTAGAAAAAAATACTGCTGTATTTAATGCCCAAGACAAGTTTGATGGTGTCTATGGTGTTTTAGAAGGCTCTATCAGCTTGGGATATATTGATGTCAATGGTAATGAAGCAATTGCTGCAATCGCAGAACCAATCATGTGGTTTGGCGAAATCTCCTTAATCGACAAACAACCTCGCTCGCATGATGCAATTGCCTTAAAAAGAAGTGTTGTTCTTCAAATTCCTGCCGAACCCCTGAAGCAACTATTAGATCAACATCCGTATTATTGGTATTACTTTGCTTTGCTGACTAGCCAAAAACTCCGCTATGTATTTTTAGAGCAAATTGCGATTCAGACCCAAAGCATAACCCAGCGCTTAGCACAACGATTGCTGTTTATTTTAGAGGGTTATGGCAATCGATCCAGTATTCAAGATTTGAACATCCATATTTCTCAAGACCAACTTGCCAATATGCTGACTGTATCAAGACAAACGGTAAATCAAGAACTCAATGTATTTGAAAAACAAGGTGTAATTCAGCTTGGATTTAAAAAAATAGAAGTGCTGAATTTAGAGGGGTTGAGGATGCTGGCATCCTCAGGATTTTTTACAGAATAAGCATGCCAACCAATTAGGCTGACACACTTTTATTGATTATTGTGTTGGCGGTTCTAAATAAATGCCAATTTTTTCAGCCCTTTTCACCCATAGTTGTCGAGCAAGTTTCTGCATATCTTCTACTTTGTCGCCCTCATCGAGAATCTCGATACCTAGCAATGTTTCAACGACATCTTCTAAAGTAACGACCCCTTTAGTATCTCCAAACTCACCCACGACCAATGCAATATGTTGTCTTTGTTCCAACAAAACTTCCATTAATTTTGATAATGGTGTTTTTGCCATAACCGTAACAATTTCTCTTTTGAAGTCGCTAATTATTCGACTACCCTGACCTTGGTTCTTTGCAACCAATAAATCTTCACGCAAAACAAAGCCAACAACGCTATCCAAGTCTTGATCATAAATTGGCAGTCTTGAAAAATTTGAGCTTTTTGGGGCAGATAAAACTTCATCAACTGTTAAATCTTTTTGTAATGCCGACACTACTACACGAGGCGTCATGACAGTGCTCGCATCCAAAGATTTAAAGAGGAAAAGATTTCGAATGATTTTAGACTCTCGATCATTCAACATGCCTTCTTCTTTACCAATCCCAGCCATCGCAACAAACTCATCACGACTAAACTGATTTGCTTTGGTACCGCCAGAAATTAACTTAGTTAACTTTTCCGAGATCACGATTAAAGGATACATGGCTTTAATTAAGAAATTAACATAAACGCCAGTTGGTCCAGCAAGTTGACGCCAATACACCGCACCTAATGTTTTTGGAACAATTTCCGAAACAAACAGGATGAGTAAGGTCATTACTGCGGAGAAAACACCAAACCAAACCTCACCAAAAACAGACGTTGCTTTTGCGCCTGCACCAATCGCACCGACTGTATGTGCAATGGTATTGACGGTTAAAATAGCAGCCAATGATTGGTCAATATTGTCTTCTTTCAAGCGTCTTAATTGCTCAGCCTTTTTAGGCTTGGTCTCTTTAAGCCTCGCAATGTAGCTTGGTGTGATACTTAATAATGTTGCTTCTGCAATCGAACACAAAAAAGAAAAAAGTAATGCTAAAACGACATACAGCAGTAAAAGCAAAAGATCGCCATGAAAAATGGAAGCGAATGAAAATTGATGAACGGTTTCAGAAATTAAACTGGGAGTATCCATATGCGAACTTGGTTTTTAACCACAGATTCCTTATATAACTTAGGAAATTCATCCTACGGTTTACCCATAACCAAGTCAATTCTTTGGATATATTTTGTATCTATTCTAAAAATATTACTATCTTTTACTTAAAAAATAGCAATATTTATCGTAGTCAGTTTTAGTTTTACTTCGGAGAAGTATTGCCTAACGCTGGATTATCAATTGCATCTTTACACTGTGCCTTATCACGCTCGTAGTCAGCTTGTTTTTGGCTCGAAGCGGTTGGATTGTCTTTTACTTCTCTCGCCCAAGTATCCAAACTTGTTAAAGCCTTACGACATAAGGCATATTTCCCTTCCGTCACCGAATCAGTCATTTTCACATTAATACGCCAATCTGTACTAAGCTGACGCAATGGTTTTCTTACTTTATCTTCGATTTCTGTTGTTTGTTTCTGATAAACAATTGGATCAATTTGATTGATTAAATCCCATGCTGCATTTGCATATGTTGTCGCATCATTACTCAATTTTGGTGCTGGTTTAATTTCAACCTTTTTTTCAGCTTCATTATTTGAGTTCCCGCATGCAGTCATTAGAACTGTACTGCATAGCATCAAAGCCACAAGATGAGTTTTTCTGTTCAACATATCTAACCAAATCGTCGATGAAACATTTGCCCATAATCCTAGTCAATTCAGTTGCAATACTCAATCATTGTTACCTTTTTATCATCGAAGTCTGATCAACCTGAGATTTATCAATTTTATGCTAAGGTTAGACCCATAATTGTCTTCAAAATAATTAAATCACTTGGAATCATATATTCATGTCACAAATCAAAATTTATGCATTGAGCAAAACGATTGATCAATACCGAAACTTACTTTCTGAAGCTATTCATGATGCCTTGGTCGAAAGCTTAAATTATCCAATTGAAAAGAGGTTTCAGCGCTTTATCCGTCTTGAAACAGATGACTTTATTTATCCTACAGATCGTAGTGATCACTACACCATTATTGAGATATCAATGTTCGAAGGTCGGACAATCGAAGCCAAGAAAAAACTGATCCAAACTCTATTTTCTAATATTTATCAACACTGTGGTATTTCAGCACAAGACATTGAAATTACAATATTTGAAACACCTAGAAGTAATTGGGGAATTCGAGGTCAAAATGCTAATGAACTTCTGCTGAATTACCAAGTCAATGTCTAATTCTGAAAAAACAGATTTAGATCATCTTTTTTGTCTAACAAAAACAACTTTTTTTGTATCACACAAGCTTAACTCAGCAACAAGTTCTGCTATGCTTAAACACAAATTACTCAGGATAGGATTATTCGCATGAGCGTCACTCTTGGAACTCCACTTCAATCTTCTGCATTTAAGGTTTTACTGTTAGGTTCTGGAGAGCTTGGGAAAGAAGTTGTTATTTCTTTACAACGCTTAGGTGTCGAAGTTCATGCAGCTGATCGCTATGATCACGCACCTGCAATGCAAGTAGCACATTATTCTTATACATTGAATATGGCTGATCCTGTTGAATTAAAAAAACTTATCGAAGAAATAAAACCCAATTTAATTGTCCCTGAAATCGAAGCGATTGCAACTGAGGTTTTAGTTGAAATTGAACAGAGTCAAACAGCTACAGTCATTCCATCAGCAAAAGCTGTCAACCTCACCATGAACCGTGAAGGTATTCGTCGCTTAGCTGCAGAAGAGTTAGGACTGCCAACATCTGCTTACCGTTTTGCAAGTACTTTAGAAAGCTTCCGCGCGGCTTGTGATGATATTGGTTATCCAAATTTCGTTAAACCTGTTATGTCTTCATCAGGTAAAGGTCAATCTCGCGTAAAAAGCTTTGATGAAGTCGATGCTGCTTGGGATTATGCGATGCAAGGTGGCCGCGTAAATCAAGGGACTGTGATTATCGAGTCTCAAATTGACTTCGATTTTGAAATTACGCTTTTAACTGTTCGCGCCAAAAATCCTGAAACTACCGAAATCGAAACCCATTACTGTGATCCGATTGGTCACCGTCAAGATGCGGGTGATTATGTTGAAAGTTGGCAACCTCAACCAATGACAGCTGCGGCTTTAGATGAAGCAAAACGTATTGCAAATAAAGTAACAACTGCTTTAGGCGGTTGCGGTATTTTTGGTGTAGAGTTATTCGTAAAAGGCGATAAAGTTTGGTTTAGCGAAGTATCGCCTCGCCCACATGACACAGGCTTAGTGACTTTAGCTTCTCAATTCCAAAGCGAATTTGAATTACATGCGCGTGCAATTTTAGGTTTACCTGTAAATACAGAGCGCCATAGTGTTGCTGCAAGTGCAGTGATCTATGCAGGTGTAGATGCGAAAAATCTTAGCTTTACTGGCTTAGATCTTGCTTTGGCAAATCCGAATACAGATTTACGCTTATTTGGAAAACCAGAAGGCTTCAAACGCCGTCGTATGGGTGTTGCAACAGCGCGTGCCGAAAATACAGATTTAGCGCGTGAGTTGGCACAACATGCCGCTGACCAAGTGAGTGTTCAAACAAACGCTTAAACCACCTGAATCCTGAGCCACAATCAAGTGGTTTCAGGATAAAGAAAGACTTTGATAGAAGAACATTTTCATGATCAATACATCTCCATTGTTGAACTACGTCACCAGTCATCATGATATTCAAGCCATTAATCAATGGCGAACAGAAGTAGAGAAACAATTACAAGAGAGTTATGAAAATGGACAACCTATCCGTGAAGTCATCAAAGCTCGATCAAACTCTATTGATGAAGCTCTGATTTTTTTATGGAATCACGCAGGTTTAGATCAAACTGAATTAGGTTTATTTGCTGTCGGCGGTTATGGCCGCCGTGAAATGCTGCCTTATTCAGATACCGACATTATGATTTTATCAGAAGATGAAATTAGTGAGGAGCAAGGTAAACTCATTTCTGCTTTTATTTCATCACTTTGGGATGTTGGAAATTTTAAACCGGGTACCAGTGTTCGTACCATTCAAAACTGCGTAGATCAAGCTGCAAATGATCTAACTGTTGCAACCACACTGATTGAAGCTCGTCTGATAACAGGCAATGAACAACTTGCTAAATGGCCACGTCGTATCGTTGCGCAAACATGGACGGATAAAACTTTCTATGATGCCAAAATGCAAGAGCAAGCAAAAAGATATGCGCAGCACAACAATACTGAAAGCAATTTAGAACCTGATATTAAAAATGCACCCGGCGGTATCAGAGATATTAATCAAATCGGTTGGATTGCTAAGCGCCATTTCCGTGTCAATCGTATCTATGACCTTGTACATCTCGGTTTTATTACTGAGTTTGAGCTGGGAGTTCTCGAAGAAGCTGAAAGCTTTTTATGGGAAATTCGTACCCATTTACATCGTTTAGCCAAGCGTGATGAAAATCGATTATTGTTTGAATATCAACGTGACATTGCTGCAAAATTTGGCTATGTGCGTGAAGAAGGTCAGCCTGTCAATTTCGCTGTTGAACAGTTCATGAAGCGTTATTATCGGACTGCTCAGCAAATTTCTACTTTAAACGAAATGCTACTCGCCTACTTCAATGAATCAGTGATTACGCCACGTTTGACCGATTATGAACGTGAAATTGAAGACATTAATGATCGTTTCAAAATTGTAGATGGCAAACTTGCTGTTCAACACCATAAGGTTTTCTCTGAAGAACCAAGTGCAATTTTAGAAATCTTTTATCTACTTGCAAATCGCCCAGAAATTACAGGTATTCGTGCCCGTACCTTACGCTTGTTAGTTTTAGCTGCAAAACGTATCGATCAACGTTTCCGTGACAATCCTGAACACCAAGCCTTGTTTATGTCGATTATTCGCTCACCACATCGATTATACGACACTATGGTTGCGATGAAACGATATGGTGTTCTAGGCAATTATATTCCCGCTTTCGGGCAAATTATGGGATTGATGCAATACGATCTTTTCCATATTTATACCGTCGATGCCCATACCCTACTTTTACTACGTAACCTCAGTCGTTTTAAAGAACCTGAGTTTGCTAAAGACTTCCCTGTCGTCAGTTCAGTATTCCAACGTATTGCTCGACATGACATTGTTTATTTAGCAGCAATTTTCCATGATATTGCCAAAGGTCGCGGTGGTGATCACAGTGAACTCGGGGCAATCGATGCAATTGAATTCTGCCGCACGCATGGCTTTACTGAACGTGAATGTAAACTCGTTGCATGGTTAATCAACAATCACCTACTGATGTCACTTACTGCACAGAAAAAAGATATTTCTGACCCTGATGAAGTCAAAGAGTTCGCTGAAAAAGTCGGTGACATGGAGCACTTAGACTACTTGTACACATTGACTGTTGCAGATATTAATGCCACAAATCCTAAGCTTTGGAATACATGGCGTGCTTCATTGATGCGTCAACTCTACACCTATGCGCGTGATGTCATTCGTTCTGGTTTAGGCCGACCTGTTGATTATCAAATGCTCATTGAAGATACTAAATTCGCTGCCAGTGAATTGCTTGTAAATGATTTTTCATTAGCCGAAGTCGAAAAAGTTTGGCAAGAACTTGGTGATGAATATTTCGTAAAAGAATCTGCCAATGAAATTGCATGGCACACGCAAGCTATTTTACAACACGGTGATAATCCAGAGCCGTTGGTCTTGTTACGTGCACATCGAAATGCAGCACAAGATGCAGTGCAAATCTTTATCTACACTCGCGATCAAGCAAATCTCTTTGCAACAACCGTTGCTGTATTGGATCGCATGAATCTCGATGTTCAAGACGCAAAAATTATCACGGCAAGTACAGATTTTAGTTTAGATACTTACTTGGTACTCGATCGTTTCGGCACATTATTGACAGACCCTGAACGTGAACGAAAAGTTAAATCTGCACTGGTCGATGCATTGAGTCATTCAGATCAGTATCCGGGGATCATGCAACGTCGGATTCCTCGTCATTTACGTCATTTTGACATTCAAAATACAGTTGATATCGTACTTAACCCAGCCTTACAACAACATATGGTAGAAATTTCTACACTCGATCAACCGGGTTTGTTAGCGCGTATTGGTGCGTTATTTATGTTGCAAGGTCTCGATATTCACTCAGCCAAAATTGCAACGTTGGGCGAGCGTGCGGAAGATATTTTCTTTGTCACCAAGAAAAATGGTGTACTGCTGAATGACGAAGAAGTTAAACTTTTTGCGGAAACCTTGAAAGCTGCTTTAGATGAAGCATCTAATCAAATTTGTAATCCATCTTAGAATCCTACTGAATCCTTCTTTTCAAAAGAAGGATTCTCCACACTTATCTTGGGTAATTGTTTAAATGAACTCCAGCTTGTCTCTATTGCATCCTTATCCATTTGAAAAGTTAAACCAACTTTTCAAAGATGTGCAACCTGCAAATCTGCCTTTGATTCCACTATCAATTGGTGAGCCAAAACATCCTGCGCCTGAGTTCGTTAAACAAGCGATTATTGCAAATTTTGCACATTTATCGACTTATCCAAATAGCAAAGGCTTACCTGAACTGCGTCAAAGTATTGCAAAATGGCTCACTCAGCGCTTCAAATTGAATCAAATTAGTGCAGAAGATCATATCTTGCCTGTTTCTGGTACACGCGAAGGTATTTTTTCTTTTGTTCAAGCATTAATTAAGCGCGAAGATGCACCTTATATCGTTATGCCAAATCCTTTCTATCAGATTTATGAAGGTGCGGCATTGCTCTCAGGCGCAAAACCTTACTTCATTAACTGTACAGAAGAAAATGGATATCTAGGTGATTTTGATGCTGTTCCTGCTGAAGTTTGGGAAAAAACAGCATTATTATTTGTATGTACACCGGGCAATCCAACGGGTGCAGTGTTATCAAAAGAACAATTTAAAAAGCTGATTGCACTTTCAGATCAATACAACTTTGTAATTGCTTCTGATGAATGCTATTCAGAGCTTTGGTTTGATCAAGCACCTATTGGTCTACTAGAAGTGTGCGCAGAAATAGGACGAGACGATTATAAAAACTGTATCGTATTCCACTCACTTTCTAAACGCTCAAATTTGCCGGGTATGCGTTCTGGTTTTGTTGCAGGTGATGCGGCTTTGTTAAAACCATATTTGCAATATCGTACTTATCATGGCGCGGCAATGCCAGTGCAGCATCAATTAGCATCTATTGCTGCTTGGGATGATGAAACACATGTTGAAGAAAATCGTAAGCAATACCGTGCAAAGTTTGAGTTATTCCAATCTGAACTTGGACATTTACTTCCATTGCAAAAACCTGATGCGGGCTTCTACTATTGGCTGAAAGTGGATAATGACGAAACTTTTGCAAAATTACTCCTAGAAAAAGCCAATATTAAAGTTTTACCTGGGCGTTATTTATCTCGTGATACAGAACAAGGTAATCCGGGTGAAGGTCATGTCCGTATGGCATTGGTCGCAGATCTAGCGCAATGTGAAGAAGTTGTTAAACGCTTGAAAAATATTTTATAGCCTACTATTAAGAATCCACGTAACAACGTGGATTCTTTTATCACGGACTAACTCTGACCTACAATTAAAATCAATCCAATCATTACCATAAGCCCTCCTGAAATTCGACTAACAATTTTGACCGCATAAGGTCGGGTACTTAATAGTTTCTTTGCAGCAAACCCAACTAAAACGTAGACAATCGCACAACTAATTAAATGAATGACCCCAAGTGACATGATTTGCGCGGTTGGAGACAATGCCATTTGCGGATGAATAAATGGTGGTAGTAAAGCAAAGAAAAGTAATAAAACCTTTGGATTTAAGCCACTAATTCCAATACCTTTAATCAACCATAATTTAGCAGAATCTAATGCAACATTTTGATCTGAATGATTTGAAATAACAGCAGGTTTAATCAGTAAATTTATCCCCATCCACAACAAATAGCATGCACCTGCAATGGTCAGCCCTGTTAACAAAACAGGATAATGGCTGAGCAAAGCCCCCACTCCAGCAGCAACACAGAGAATGGCAATAAAATGCCCCAGCACCAAACCTGTAACAGCAGTGACGATAAATTTACCCTTTATACCTGCCAAAATCGCATACGCCCAATCCGCCCCAGGTGTTAAGACAAATAAAATGGAAACACACCAGAAAGCAAGAACAACATTCATTTCCATAATTGCACCTAGAGCAGCAAAGCAAATTACTTTTGAAATCAGAATTTATTTTTCACCAAATGGTGAAGACTGGTTTGAGAGAATATGCTTTAATGATGGAAATGTTCTTTCAAATGTTTCTACATTTTAAAAGCTATAGGGTAAATTCTTCTATATGGATCGCACTGATAAGAAAATTCTTGCTGAACTTCAAGCCAATGGGCGATTATCTGTTACAGAACTCGCTGAAAGGGTTGGCTTAAGCCTATCCCCTTGTCACCGTCGAGTGAAGGCATTAGAAGAACTGGGAATTATTAAAGGCTATCATGCTGATCTGGATGCTTCGCAAATTGGCTTTAATTTTTCCGCGATTATTTTCGTGACGTTAAAAGATGGTGATAAGAAAGCCTTATCAAATTTTGAAGAGAAAGTCAGTGATATTGCTAATGTGATTCAAGCTCAACGCTTATTTGGCAATCCAGACTATTTATTACATGTCGTAGCTAAAGACTTAGCCAGCTTCCAAAAACTTTATGATGATAGCTTATCTGCACTGCCTAATGTTCAACGATTAACCTCAACTATTGTGATGAAAAATGTAGTGACCAATCGTTTGCTACCGCTCTAACTAAAACGGATGGTGTGCATCTATTAATTTTTGCATCCATCCATCCGTGATTGACCATCTGTTGAAATCTTCGTCTATACTTAGCCATCAATATTAAGTTAACTATGGAAAGATGGCTTCTCAAACTCCTCAGAAAACTAAGAAAAAAGTTTGGTTTATATTAGCAATCATCATCGTAATTTTAATGATCGGTGTCGTGATTTGGCAAGTTAAGGCTGATAAAAATACAGCCAAAAACAAAGATCAAAACGATGGCAATTTATCGCCTAAGGCTGCATTAACAGTAACGGTAATTCAACCAGAAGTTCAGAACTGGAAGCAAACCTTTACAGCCAATGGAAATATCGCAGCTTGGCAAGAAGTTGTTATTAGTAGTGAGCTTTCGGGACAACGACTAACAAAGGTTAATGTCAATGTAGGCGATAAAGTTCGTCGTGGGCAAGTTCTGGCCGAAATCAATAGCGATACGATTCGAGCCGATTTAGCGGCTGCAAAAGCAAGCTATACAGAAGCACAGGCAGTTTTAGCCGATGCAATTACCAATAATAAACGCATCCAGCAACTTAAAAATACAGGTGCGATTTCTGCACAAGAATCCACCCAATATCAAACCTCGCAAGCGACTGCTCAAGCTCGTCTTGATGCTGCGAAAGCACAAATAGATAGTAATCAGCTTCGTTTAGCTCAGACTCAGATTGTCGCACCAGACAATGGTGTCATCTCAGCACGTACCGCTACTGTTGGATCACTTGCTCAAACAGGTCAAGAGCTATTCCGCCTGATCAGAGATCAGCGATTGGAGTGGCGTGCTGAAGTCACTTCTGAAGATTTATACAAGTTAAAAGAAGGCATGAATGCTCGTGTCTTCTCTCCTGATCCAGCTCAACCAGCAGTTTCAGGTAAGGTGCGTATGATTGCTCCTGTGATTGATCCGCAGACTCGTTATGGCTTGGTTTATGTTGACCTACCAACAACACAAGCTGTTCGGATGGGCATGTTTGTAAAAGGCGAATTTGATTTAGGCCAAAAATCGGCGCTCACGATTCCACAGACTGCGTTGCTGTTACGCGATGGCTTTTCTTATATATTTATCGTCGATCAGCAAAACCGTGTCAGCCAACAGAAAGTTTCTGTTGGACGTCGCGTTGGTGATCGGGTTGAAATCTTAGATTTGGCAAATAGTAATGTCAAACTCGTTTCATCAGGCACAGGCTTCTTAACCGATGGTGATTTGGTGACGATCGCTAAAGATATTCCTGAAACACCATTGACCAAACAGCTTGTAACCGAATAGGAGAATTAAAATGAATTTCTCCGCTTGGTCAATCCGAAATCCGATTCCCGGCATTCTGCTCTTCATTATGTTGGGTTTGGCAGGTCTACTTTGTTTTCACTGGATGAAAATCCAACAGTTTCCAGACATTGAATTACCGATGGTGACTGTCACGGCAGCACTTCCCGGTGCAGCACCACCACAACTTGAGACAGAAGTTGCCCGAAAAATAGAAAACTCAATAGCAACCTTACAAGGATTAAGAAATCAATACACTAAAATTCAAGATGGTGTAGTAACTGTCACAGCCGAATTTCAATTAGAGAAACCCTTACAAGAAGCCGTTGATGATGTGCGCAACGCTGTTTCACAAGTTCGCTCTGATCTTCCTGCTGATTTAAGAGATCCAATTGTTAGTAAAATTAATCTATCCGGCTCTCCTATTCTCACATATACCATCCAATCTCCGAAGATGGATGAAGAAGCCCTGTCATGGTTTGTAGACTATGATATCTCGCGTGCGATGCTTCAAGTTAAAGGTGTTGGAGCTGTTTCTCGCGTTGGCGGTGTTACCCGCCAAGTTGAAGTAGAACTTGATCCAGAAAAACTGTTAGCACTGAATGCAACGGCAACAGATATTACACGCCAACTTAGACTAACACAGCAAGATGCTTCTGGTGGTCAAACCAAGATTGGGGGTAGCGAACAGTCCATTCGTACCATTGCAACGGTAAAAACTGCTGATGAAATTGGTTCAATGGATATTGCACTAAGTGATGGACGTCATATTCGCTTAGATCAAGTTGCAAAAATTCATGATGGCATTGCTGAAAGACGCTCCGCAGCACTGTTAAATGGCAAACCTGTTATTGGTTTTGAAATCACTCGCAGTAAAGGTGCAAGTGAAGTCGATGTTGAAAAAGGCGTAATCGAAGCACTGGATAAACTCAAAGCTGCGCACCCTGATATAAAAATTACAGAAGCATTTAACTTCGTAAAACCTGTAGCTGATAACTACAAAGGATCAATGTCACTGTTATATGAAGGTGCAATTTTAGCGATTTTAGTGGTTTGGTTATTCTTACGTGATTGGCGAGCAACAATTATTGCTGCAACCGCTCTACCACTTTCAATCCTACCTGCCATGATTGGTATGTATTACTTTGGATTTACACTAAATACCGTAACCCTACTTGCAATGTCCTTGGTTGTCGGCATCTTGGTCGATGATGCAATTGTTGAAATTGAAAATATCATTCGACATTTGAGGATGGGTAAAACACCTTACGAAGCAGCAATGGAAGCTGCTGATGAAATTGGCCTCGCTGTCATTGCAACGACATTCACCTTGATTGCAGTGTTCTTACCAACTGCATTTATGAGCGGTATAGCCGGTAAATTCTTTGTTCAATTTGGTTGGACTGCTGCGCTTGCGATCTTTGCATCATTACTCGTCGCTCGCCTACTGACCCCAATGATGTCTGCATATATTCTCAAGCCTTGGGTGGGCAAAATAGACACAACTGAAGAAAATCAAATTGCTTTAAATGACCAAGGAACAACTCGATTAGCCCATGATCGTTCTAAAGATGGACATGTTATGCGTGGCTATATGAGTTTAGTGACTTGGTGTCTAAATCATCGTTGGGTTACCCTATTCGGTGCGATTGCCTTTTTTATTGGCTCAGTGATGCTGATTCCATTACTCCCAACAGGCTTTGTGCCACCGCCAGATACAGGTCAAACACAAGTCCGCCTTGAGCTAACACCAGGCTCACAATTTGCCGATACGTTAAAAACGGCGGAATATGCGCGTGATTTAATTAAAGATCATCCTGAAATAAAAAGCATTTACACTACGATTGGTGGTGGTGCGGCGGGAACTGATCCGTTTGCGGGTGGTGCATCAACAGAACCTCGTAAAGCAACGCTAACGATCCAAACCACAGAACGATCAGATCGAAGCGCAAGTTTACAAGATATTGAAAATGAAATACGTCAACGACTTTCCCCTGTGCCCGGAGCACGTATTCAAGTTGGTTTAGCTGGAAATAATAGCCAATACCAACTTTCACTTTCAGGTGATGATCCTGAAACTTTAATGTCAACCGCACGTAAGCTAGAACGTGAATTACGCACGATTCCTAATATCGGTAGTATTACTTCAAGTGCTGCATTGATTCGACCTGAGTTGGTGATTCGACCTGATTTTGCGAAAGCCGCTGATTTAGGTGTTACTACTTATGACATTGCTGAAACTTTACGTATCGCGACGGCGGGAGATTTTGATCAAAACTTAGCGAAACTCAACCTCTCGCAACGCCAAGTTCCTATCGTAATCAAACTACCGTTACAAGCACGTCAAGATCAGGAACTCATGAAACGGCTCATGGTTAAAGGTAGTCGTGGTCCAATTATGCTCGGTACGATTGCGGAGGTGAATATTGAAAGTGGGCCTTCTCAAATTGATCGCTTCAATCGTTTGCGTAACATTAACTTCAACATTGAACTCAACAATCAACCTTTAGGTGATGTTGCTGCCAAAGTTGATCAATTGCCAACGATGAAAAATCTACCACCAACAGTAAAACGCACCAACATCGGTGATGCAGAAGTCATGCAAGAGTTATTCTCAAGCTTTGGCTTGGCAATGTTAACTGGCGTACTCTGTATCTATGTCGTTTTAGTCCTTCTATTCAAAGACTTCTTACAGCCAATTACGATTTTGGTTGCATTGCCTTTATCACTCGGCGGTGCATTTGTTTTACTCCTTTTAGCAAAAAGTAGTTTCTCTATGCCAAGTTTAATTGGCCTGATTATGCTAATGGGTATCGCAAGTAAGAACTCGATTCTGCTCGTGGACTACGCGATTATTGCAAGAAAGGAAAAAGAATATTCTAGGATAAATGCCCTATTAGATGCCTGCCATAAGCGTGCACGTCCGATCATCATGACGACGCTAGCAATGGGCGCTGGCATGTTACCCATTGCACTTGGGATTGGTACAGACCCAAGTTTCCGTGCGCCAATGGCAATCTCAGTTATAGGTGGATTAATTACCAGTACATTCTTATCTTTACTGGTAATTCCTGTGGTATATACATTCATTGATGATATCAATCGAAAATTGCATAGTTTTAGAAAAACCAAGCAGCAACCGATTGAGTCATCGTAATCATTTACTCAGAAAAGACGGTTTAATCACCGTCTTTTTTATTTAGGAAAATACCAGCACCAACATGAAAAAGAGAAAGCTCGTACCAGCAAGATAATACAAATGATGAATATGCTGATTTAACCATGATAAATAAATATTCGAACTCATGAATTGCACAATACTTAGATTCCAAATCAGTACCAAAAGGACCATCCATGAACAAATCAAAAAGTTTTGAACAAAATTATATTGAGGATAAATCAAGATCACCAAAACGCTATAAAACATCAGATTTTTAGGATTTAATAAACTCGAAAGTAATCCTAGTAGAAAAGACTTGAATAGATTTTCATTCGGATGAACATAAGACGTATTTTCCGATTGACCTCGAATAATCTGACTAAGGCGAGCCGATCGAAAGCATTGAACAGCAAGATATATAAAATAAAATGCCCCTAACCATTTCATCCCTATCAATAATTCAGTTTTTACTGCACCAATAATAAATAAACTGCAATAAATAACCACTAAAATAATGGCATTACCTAACGCAATACCAAAACAAGTCACTCGTGCTGCAACTTTCTGAATTTGCAAAAGAGTTTTTAAAATTAAAAAGAAGTCTGCCCCGGGCATCAGTAATGCAATGAAATGTGTTACTGCAATGGTCAGAAAAAGCTCCATAGATCTACTCCTAAAAAATCAGGAGCTAGAGTAAAAAAGTGCTGAATTATGTTCTTGTATAAAATTGCGAGGATTACGCTTTTTTAGAATATTGCTTAGGAGTTACACCAGTCAGCTTTTTAAAAACACGA
This sequence comes from Acinetobacter venetianus RAG-1 = CIP 110063, assembly GCF_000368585.1. Lineage (GTDB taxonomy): Bacteria > Pseudomonadota > Gammaproteobacteria > Pseudomonadales > Moraxellaceae > Acinetobacter > Acinetobacter venetianus. The sequence continues at coordinate 470,135 of NZ_KB849558.1, read as the reverse complement.
TGAAAATGACTCTGATCAACAAACTCAAGCTCATATGCCACTTGAGCAATATCAGCACCAACTTTCAATCGTTCACGCGCTTGATTGATCTTGTGATTCAGTTGATAGGCATGCGGTGTGAAACCAAAATAATGTTTAAATAAGCGAATCAACGCATAGCGGCTGATTTTCATTTTTTCAGCTAAATGCGTTAAAGATAAATCCTCAACATCTGACTGAAGATGGAGAATCAAATCTGGTAAATATTGCTGAAAATAACCAGAAAAACTTATGCTTTCCCACTCAAAATTCGGTATAAGAATCTCGGTTAAAACCTGAATGAGAGATTGTTCTTTTTCGAATAGTGAAATTTTTTTATCAAACAAGATGTTATTTAATTCAGTAAAAGCTTCATAAACTTTAACATGATGAATAATCTTTGGTCTTAGTTTTGGAAAAGATGTAATCTGCTGAGTGCATGTTTTGCCAATTTCTATCTCTAACTCGTTTAACAGCCTCATTAACCATGCTGCATCAAGATGCATCATTTGGTAGCTCCATGCTTGATTAGAGAATGGATTACATGAGTGTTCAACATGTGCAGGAATAACAACGATACTTTTAGCTTTGATTATTTCATTTTTGCCAAAAGCACTTGAAAAACAACTTTGCCCTTCATCCACAGCACCAATTGAAAATGTGGGATGGCTGTGTGATTGATAACATATGCGACTTTGACATGCCCTACGTGTTTCAACATAAGGCATGGCTGGATGAGTCCAAAATTCAACCGTTGAGTCCAAACAGAAACCTCAATTAATTCTGGGATAGCAACACTTACTTTGATAATGCCTTTTCAATATCAGCTTCTAATGCTTCTGGTTTAGTTGTTGGTGCATAACGCCCTAAAACCTCACCATTGCGTCCAACTAAAAACTTAGTGAAATTCCACTTAATATTACGACTACCTAAAATTCCCTTTGCCTCTCGTGTTAAATAACGAAAAATAACATGCGCCTCAGGCCCTTTTACATCCACTTTAGCAAACATTGGGAAATTCACCCCATAATTACGCTGGCAAAATGAACCGATCTCTTTATTTGTTCCTGGGTCTTGTCCCCCGAATTGATTGCAAGGAAAACCTAATACCTCTAAACCTTGAGATTTATATTTTTCATAGAGTTTCTCAAGCCCTGCAAATTGTGGTGTAAACCCACATTTACTTGCAGTATTTACAATCAGCATGACCTTGCCTTTATAATCAGCAAATGCCTTTGTTTCTCCCTCTAACAATTCAGCTTCAAACTGATAAATGTTACTCATGGATAAGTTTCCTCGTCATTCTTTTCTTGTGTTTTAAGTTGTAATGATGCCGAATTCACGCAATAACGCAGTCCCGTCGGCTGTGGGCCATCCTCAAACACATGACCCAAATGTGCCTCGCAATCATGGCAGACTATTTCTGTTCTGACCATACCATGCGATAAATCTTCATGTTCATCTATTGCTGTGCCATCGATTGGTCTGAAAAAGCTTGGCCAACCACATCCACTGTCGTATTTCGTTTCTGATGTAAATAACTCAGCACCACAACAACGACATACATATATACCTTGTTGCTTACTATTCCAATATTGTCCTGTAAATGCTGGTTCTGTGCCTTTTTGACGAGTAATACGATATTCTTCTGCGGATAATTCTCTTTGCCACTCGCGATCCGTCTTATTTACTTTACCCATAACCTGCACCTTTTATTCTGTTGTTAAAGTTCAGGTTTTATATTTACGCCATTCAAAACAAAAACTCTAGTCTCAGATCGTACAATTTCTTATATTTTGAATGCTTAATATTAGATAGCAAATAGTGAGCAAATTTAAAAAATAAAAGTAAGCAAAATTTATTTACTTTATCTTTCAAGTAAGCAAAGATAGTGTTATTCTTATTCAGCTCGGTTGTATAGGACAAAAAATGTCACAGAAAAAAAGTGTGGTTTTTAAAAATCTTTTACCAACCATCAGGCAATATCAACAATCAGGCTTTACCCATGAAAAGATTGTTGAATTACTGAGAGATCAACACAACCTGAATTTGGTTACAGTCGAAACCTTTAAGAGTTACTTATACCGATATGCAAAGGTGAGCCCTTCTATGTCTAAGAATACTGCTACATCCCACTCAGCTCAAACTACTAGAGAAATCAAAAAATCATCTAAACTTGAGCATGTTTGTTACGACATTCGTGGACCAGTATTGCGCGCCGCCAATGAAATGGAAGAGCAAGGGCATAAAATCATCAAGCTCAATATCGGCAACCCTGCTCCATTTGGTTTTGAAGCACCACAAGAAATTATTAATGACGTTGCCTTAAACCTGCCGAATGCAATTGGTTATACAGATTCAAAAGGTATCTTCCCTGCGCGTAAAGCGATTTGCCAGTATTATCAGCAAAAAGGCATTTTCGATATGCATGTCAATGATGTATACGTTGGCAATGGTGTATCTGAACTCATCGTAATGGCAATGCAAGGTTTATTGGATGACGGCGATGAAATGCTCGTTCCAATGCCTGACTATCCATTATGGACAGCCGCTGTCAATCTTTCTGGTGGTACAGCAATTCATTATAAATGTGATGAAGAAAACTACTGGTATCCTGATATTGCGGATATGGAAAGTAAAATCACGCCAAATACCCGTGGTATCGTTGTTATCAATCCAAATAACCCAACTGGTGCTGTTTACCCACGGCATGTATTAGAACAAATCGTTGCTTTAGCTAAAAAACATGATTTGATTTTATTTGCAGATGAAATTTACGACAAAATCATTTATGACGGTATCGAGCATGTTGCTTTAGCAGCATTGGCTGGTGATCAGCTTTGTATCTCATTCAATGGTTTATCTAAAGCTTATCGTATAGCAGGTTATCGTGCGGGTTGGATGGCGATAACTGGTGACAAGAAACGTGCTGCTGACTATATTGAAGGTTTAGATATGTTGGCTTCAATGCGTCTTTGCGCCAACCATCAAGCACAATATGCAATTCAAACAGCTCTAGGTGGCTATCAGTCTATTAATGATTTGATTCGTCCAGGCGGTCGCCTCTATGAACAACGTAATATTGCTTGGGAAATGTTAAATGAAATTCCAGGTGTAAGCTGTGTAAAACCTGAAGGCGCAATGTATTGCTTCCCTCGACTTGATCCTGAAATTTATCCTGTAGAAGATGATGAGAAGTTAATGCTCGATTTATTAACTGCAGAAAAAGTCTTATTGGTTCAAGGTACTGGTTTTAACTGGCCAACACCAGATCACTTCCGCGTAGTATTCTTACCTGCGGAGAACGAATTACGTGAAGCAATTAATCGTTTAAGTCGTTTCTTATCAAAGATGCGTTAAACATAAAAAGAGGAAGCTTCAATGCTTCCTCTTTTTATAACTCTAAATCACTTTGGTTATTGCAACTCATCCCACTGATCTTCGTATTGTTGAGAAATCTCTGTGTTCTTGGTTAAACCAAAGCCGCCTTTTCCAAACAATCTAGCGAGATCTAATAAGCAATCATTTTCACCTTGCTCAACCGCAAGCTCGTAATACGCAGCTGCTTTCGTATAGTTTTTTGCTACGCCTTTGCCCTCTTCATAAATATAAGCAATATTAGATGAACCTAAACCATTCTCAGCTTCTGATGCTAAAGTAAATAATCTAAGTGCTTCTTTATAATCTTGTTTAATTCCACCTTTACCTTCTAAATAGTAAATACCCAAGTTATTGATAGCAGCAGGTTCGCCTTGTTTTACCGCCAAACGGTAATATGCAAGGGCTTTCTTCAAATCTTGCGGAACACCTTCAATACCATCATTATATAAATGACCAAGTTCTGCTTGAGCAATATCTAGTCCAGCATCCGCTGACTTTGTCATCCACTCCAAACCTTTTTTAGTATTTACAGTAACGCCGTCATCACCATACAGGTAAAGAAAACCGAGATAGTATTGCGCATAGAGCTGACCTTTCTGAGCCGCTTGTGTATACCATTTCAGAGCAGTTGGATTATCTTCCTCAACACCTTCGCCATAATCATACATATAACCAACTGAGAAAAGTGCATCTGCATTGCCCTTTGCAGCCGCTTTTTTAAACCAGTCTAAAGCTTTATCAAAGTCTTTCTCAACGTCATAGCCATAGTAATAAGCATCCCCTAAATTATTTTGAGCGACCGCATCCCCTGATTTTGCTTGCTGTACTAACTCCTGACTAAATACAACGTCCTCAGCATGAGCAACATCCCATAAACTGCTCATTAATAATATGGAAAGAGCGATATTCTTTAATTTCATTATGTGACTCACTTTGCTACATTTTTATACGAATACATTCTATCTACAAATCAATCTTAGTACATCATTATTTATAAACACTGAAAATTCATACGTTAAATTTTAACTTTTTTTAAAATCATTTACGGCGAACTACGGTTTGCCAAAATATTAGGCATGTCATTTTGGGTTTGCGTGCTAAACTATGCGTTGGTTTGAAAACAGGATATTCCTTCTATGCAGTTTGTTCATCTCGGTATTCATACAGAATTTTCGATCACCGAATCGATTGTTCGCATACCAGATTTGGTCAAAGTTGCAGTCGCTGAAGAAATGCCTGCTTTAGCCATTACTGACCTATCGAACCTACATGCCGCGGTCAAATTTTATGGTGCTTGCCTCGGCAAAGGTATTAAACCGATTATGGGAAGTGTCATTCGCTTAAATGATGCTGAGCATAAAGCAACCCTATTGGCAATGAGCAATACAGGTTGGCGAAATCTCACAGAAATCGTTTCTCGCGGATTTATTGAAGGTCAACAACTGAGTATTCCATGCATTCAAAAAGAATGGGTACTTGAGCAATCAGAAGATTTAATCATTCTTTTAGGCCAACACAGTGATGTTGGCCGAATGCTATGCTCATCAAATCCGCAAAAGGCAGAACCATTATTAGAAGCGTGGATTGAAAAATTTGGTAATCGTGTGTATCTCGCCCTCACCCGTACCAATCGTAGTGGTGAAGAGGATTTTATTCAGCAAGCAGTAAAACTTGCAGCAAAATATCAAATTGGCGTCGTTGCGCATAATGACGTTCACTTTGTTGAACAAGATGACTTTGAAGCACATGAAGCACGTGTATGTATTGCTGATGGTTATGTATTAGGCGATGATAAACGACCTAAAAACTATAGTACTGAACAATATTTCAAAACAGCTGAGCAAATGTCTGAACTATTTTCAGATATTCCTAGTGCAATCGAAAACACCTATCAAATTGCAAAACGATGCAACGTTGAGTTGCAGTTAGGTACTTATTTCTTACCAGACTTTCCTATTCCCGATGGTTATACCATCGATACTTATTTCGAACATTTATCCCGTGAAGGTCTAGAAGAACGCTTAAATCATCTTTATCCAATCGCTGAACGTGATGAAGACTGGGCTGACATTCGTAAGCCTTACGATGAACGAATTAAGTATGAAGTCGACATTATCTTGAAAATGGGCTTTCCTGGCTACTTCTTAATTGTCATGGACTTCATTCAGTGGGCAAAAAATAATGGTGTGCCTGTTGGACCGGGTCGTGGTTCTGGTGCAGGCTCTTTAGTCGCTTATAGCTTAAAAATTACAGACCTTGATCCACTTCGTTACGATCTACTCTTCGAACGTTTCTTGAATCCAGAACGTGTTTCGATGCCCGACTTCGATGTCGATTTCTGTATCGCAGGTCGTGACCGTGTTATTGAATATGTGGCACAAAACTATGGTCGTCAGGCTGTTTCACAGATTGCAACCTTTGGTACGATGGCCGCAAAAGGTGCGATTCGAGACGTTGCACGTGTCTTGGGTAAATCTTATGGTTTAGCAGATCGCATCTCGAAAATGGTTCCAACTAAGCCGCTCGGAGTTGACTTAAAGCAAGCAATTGAACTTGAACCTCAACTCAAAGATATTGTCACCAACCCTGCTAACCCAGATAATGATGATGCCAGTGAAATTTGGGAAATGGCACTTAAACTCGAAGGTATTACACGTAATACAGGTAAGCATGCGGGTGGTGTGGTCATTGCGCCGGGTAAAATTACTGATTACTCTGCCGTGCTGTGTGATGCAGATGGTACTAACCGTGTTGCACAATACGATAAAGATGACGTTGAAGCTGCGGGTCTAGTTAAGTTCGACTTCTTGGGTTTGCGTAACTTAACTGTAATTGAAGATGCGGTTCAGAATATTAATAAGCGCATCAAATCCGAAGTACCCCTCAATATTTCCAATGTGCCTTTAGATGATAAAGATGCATACTTAGTCTTTGCTGAAGCCAATACAACCGCGGTATTCCAGTTTGAATCCGTCGGTATGAAAAAAATGCTAAAAGAAGCAAGGCCAAGCAAATTCGAAGAAATTATTGCATTCGTATCCTTATACCGTCCGGGTCCGATGGATCTAATCCCCGACTTCATCCATCGTATGCATGGTGGAGAGTTTGAATACCTACACCCTTTACTAGAAGGTGTCCTTGAACCTACTTACGGGATCATGGTTTACCAAGAACAGGTCATGCAAGCTGCTCAGTTCTGCGCGGGTTATACGCTTGGCGGTGCAGATTTACTTCGCCGTGCAATGGGTAAGAAAAAACCTGAAGAAATGGTGAAACAACGCCAAATCTTTATTAAAGGTGCTGCTGAAAAAGAGATTGACGAAGCCACTGCCAACCATATTTTCGACTACATGGAAAAGTTTGCAGGTTATGGCTTTAACAAATCCCATGCCGCCGCGTATGCACTGGTTGCCTACCATACAGCTTGGTTAAAAGCGCATTATCCAGCTGAATTTATGGCTGCGGTGATGTCATCGGAAATGCAAAACACCGATAGTGTCGTGTTCTTGATTGATGACTGCCGTAATAACAAATTAGAAGTGCTTCCACCCTCTGTAAATATGTCGCTCTATCACTTCCATGCAAGTGATGAACAAACGATTGTTTATGGTTTAGGCGCGATCAAAGGCGTTGGTGAGCAAGCTATGCAATCTGTGATTGATTCACGGGTTAATGACGGACCTTATAAAGATCTATTTGATTTCTGCCATCGTATTGACCTTAAAAAAATCAATAAACGTACCCTTGAAGCACTTATTCGAGCAGGTGCATTGGATTGTCTTGGTATCGAACGCTCAAGTTTAATGGCGCAACTTCCTGAAGCTGTTCAAGCAGCTGAACAAGCGCGGAGCAACCGTGAAACAGGTATCATGGACCTGTTTGGTGAAGTTGAAGAGGTTCAACGTAAACCTGCTAAACCTGTAAAACCATGGTCTGATGAAATTCGCTTAAAAGGTGAAAAAGATACACTTGGTTTGTATTTAACAGGTCATCCAATTGATGTTTATCGCCCTGAATTGAAATCATTTATCCCTGCAAAACTCAATGAAGTTACACCGACACGTCGTGGTCTAACCACAGTATTTGCAGGTCTAGTACTAGATGTCGCAAACTTCCCAAATCGCATCATGATCACGCTTGATGATGGTACAGCGCGTATTGAAGTCAGTTGTAATCACGAACGCTTCCAACGTTACAAAGATATTGTTCGCTTAGAGCAGGTTGTGGTCATTGAAGGTGAAATCTACGAGCGTGAAGGCTTTGATCGTCCGATGGCTCGATTAAGCAAAGCTTTTAACTTAAATGAAATTCGCCAAAAGCGTGCACAAAGCATTCAAATTCGTTTGCCAAATGATTTAATAACCAAAACATTAGCCAAAGATTTACAGAATATGTTGCTACCTTATTGCAATGTCGATATGTGCCAACATATCGGCATACATATACAAGTAGAGCAAAGTTTTGCAACGGCTGAATTACATCTAGGCCCTCAATGGAAAGTTGCACCACTAGATGAATTACTGGGTAAATTACGTGATTACTTTGGTAAAGAAGCGATTCACATCGAATACCAAGTCAAATCAAAAGCGGCTAAAGCGGTTGAAACACCCAAAGTCAGTGTTGTTGCCCCACCGCCTGCAAATATGTCAATGGATGAAGCTTTAGATCTTTATCAAGCCGAAGTCTCTCAATACTCTTAATTTTGGATAATATATGAATCAGTTTGACCAAAATAATGTGTCCAAACATTTGGAGCATGTGCGTATTGTGATGGTCAATACGACACTCCCTGCAAATATTGGTAGTGCTTTACGTGCAATGAAAACAATGGGGTTATCAAAACTTGTACTTGTTGCACCGAAAACTTATCCGCATCCAGACATTGATGCACTTGCTGCTGGTGCACAAGATCTGATTGAAAAAATTGAGATCGTTGAGACTTTAGAACAAGCCATCCAAGACTGCCACATTGTTTTTGGTACAAGTGCCCGCAGTCGTACCATTCCTTGGCCTCTATTGGACGTGCGCCCTGCTGCAACAGAAGCATTACAAGCTGCAAGTAAAGATCAAAATATTGCGATTGTGTTTGGTCGCGAAGATCGTGGACTGACCAATGAAGAACTCGCATTGGCAAACTATCATTTAACGATTCCAGTGAATCCTGAATATGGAGTGTTAAACGTTGCACAAGCAATTCAAGTGGTTTGCTACGAATTGCGTATGGCAGCTTTAGAACAAAATCATTCTAATACTGAAATTCCAAATGACCACATGCAGCTTAAACAACAGCAAAGCATGGAATGGGATGAGCCTCTAGTCACCCAACAACAGATGGAAGAATTTTATCCACATCTTGAGAAGATGTTGACTGATATCGAGTTTCTAGATCCAAATAACCCGCGCTTACTCCCTTTACGTTTGCGTCGTTTATTTGGCAGAATACAATTAGATCGTATGGAGTATCATTTACTACGTGGTATTTTCAGTCGTGCACAAGCATTAGCCAACGGCTCATGGAAAAAAACTAACAAGGAGGATCATTCTCATGATTAAACAGCTTAAAGAAGATATCGAAGCTGTATTTGCGCGTGATCCTGCTGCTCGAAATACACTTGAAGTTTTAACAACGTATCCAGGAATTCATGCGTTGATTATGCATCGTATGGCACATGAGCTCTGGAAAAAAGAATATAAAGGTACGGCACGTTTACTTTCCTCTTTTAGCCGATTTGCAACAGGTATCGAAATCCATCCCGGTGCAAAAATTGGAAAACGTTTCTTCATTGACCACGGCATGGGTGTGGTGATTGGTGAAACTGCTGAAATTGGTGATGACGTAACGCTTTATCATGGTGTGACGCTAGGTGGTACAACATGGAATAAAGGTAAACGACATCCAACACTTGAGGATGGGGTAGTTGTAGGCGCAGGCGCGAAAATATTAGGACCATTTACAGTACATAAAGGTGCTAAAGTTGGTTCTAATGCTGTCGTTACCAAAGAAGTGCCTGAAGGTGTAACTGCGGTCGGCAGCCCAGCACGTTATATTTTCAAAGAACAAGCAACAACTGAGCAAACTGAACAAGAAGCGCGTCGCCGTGATTATGCAGCGACTATTGGCTTTGAACCCTATGCCACTACACAAGACCAATCTGATCCAATTTTGGAGGGTATTCGTGTTTTACTCGATCGTATGCAACAAAATGAGAAGCGTATGACAACACTCTGCCAACGTCTTTCTTTGCTTGACCCAACCTTTAAAGGGCAAAGCTCAAAAACTCAACCATTTAGTAAAGAAGAACTCAAAATCATTGATGAACTACGTCGTGAATGTGAGGCACAGAGTAAAACTTCAGCAACATAATACAATTTATAAAAAATGTAACATGCTTCTCATTGCAAGTTGGTTTTGCTTTTCCTAGACTGGTAAAACCAACGATCTACCTCTCATTTAACTAAAATTAATGGATGTAAAGCATGAATTTTAAGCCTTTGGCACTACTTGTACTTTCAACTTCTGTTTTGACGGCCTGTGGTATCGCTCCCACTAAAAAGGACAAGGCAACCGAACCGTTCGTTTTTAAAGAACCAGAACCTACTGCACCATTTTATGCTTTAAATCCAACCAACTATGATGCGCCTCCAAGTTTTGAAGTTGCACTCAAAGATGCCTCTGCACAACCTGTAACAAAAATGGTAGTTTCTCTACAAAACGATCCATCAAAATCTGCAACTTTAGATATCAATAAACTCATAGTACCAACGATTGATAGCAAAGAACGCAACATGAAATATGCTGTTCTCGCGGGTGAGAATGAAGTTGATGTCACTGAAATCGATGATTTCTTACAACTTGTTGAAGGTAAAGCTCGTCATTACCCACCTCGCTTCCCTGATCGCCAAGAGCGCAAAGGCTACGAAGTAAAATTGAAAGAAATCACTCAAAAACTTGATGCTTTAGCGGAAAAGCCAAATGCTTCTCTGGATGTTCTCACACGTGCATTTAAAGCGAGCGTTATGGCGCGTAATTTAGACTTAGGTACGTCATACACATCGAAGTCTTTGAATTATGCACAACGTATTTTAGCGATCAAACCAAATGATCCTGAAACAAATTTCTGGTTTGGTTTCGGTCTATCTGAAGGCGGTGGTCAACGTGAAGCCATTCCTTACTTAGACAAAGCAATTAAAGGTGGTGTTCAAGAAGCTTACCTTTCTGCTGCAAATAACTATTTATGGTTAGAGCAAAAGAAAAATGCAATTCAAACGTTAAAGAACTACAAGATCAATTACCCTGATGAAGCAGAAGTAACCGACCGTTTAATCAAAGAAGTTGAATCTGGTAAACGCTGGAACGTTTGGCAAGTTCTGAACTAATTTGCATCCTTTTTTGTAAAAATAGACCGTTTTTTCACGGTCTATTTTTTTATGTACATTGAAAAAGCGATTAAATTTCGTATGATAACCATAATCTTTGTGCATATTTATAGAATTCTAATGCCTGCATTCAAGCCAAATTATCGTCTCTTCGCCCTCACGATACTGAGCACAATCGTAATGAGTGGTTGCCAAGTTGTTAGTCTCAAACAACAGGCATTAAATGTCACAATCGCCAACGAACGTAACAGTATCTTAACTCAGAAAAAACTGAGTGAAGCCAGCCTGAATGTTCTTTCGATGTCTGGTAAAGAATCAAAAGTCTGTATGCAGAATCCAGATCAATGTATTGCTGATCTACATAAGATTCCAGAAATTATTGATGAGCAATTGCTCTCTACAGCGAGTGAGTTGTATCTTGCTAAATCTAAGCTTCTTTCTGAATCTTCGGAATGTAAAATTAGCAAATTAAGTAAGCATAAGTCTGATGATGAACAAAAGATTATTCAGCAAAACTATGAAAAATGTATTGATCAAGAACTAGAAGCTTTAGATAAAAGTCTGCGCTATAGCTATGCTTATCTATTTAAAACCTCGCGCCAACCGCAAGAACGAATTTTTGATAACCGACAAGTTCAGATTAGAGATTTCTATAACCAAGCCCTTACACAGCTGGTAAATGTCTATAATGTGAGAACACCCTCTCAAGATATTGCACCAACCTTAAAAATTGGTAAAAGTACCTACACCATTGATATACAAGCTTATCAACGACTGCAAAATATGAAATTAGAGAAGTTTATCTCTAGTTATAATATGAACTTTTCTGGTTTACGTGCGATCAATCGTCGAGATGGTTTTGGTTCAGATTTCGTTGCGGTATTTCCAGCGAGTGACCCATCAAAATTAGAAAATAAATACATTCTTGACCCTCTCACCTATCATTATCCGAAAGGGATCAATCCAAATATTCACAAAGCCCGCTATTTAGCAGCAACCATTATTGCGCAACCGAAAAAGAGAACTGCAACAGTTGACGATGTTTTAAATAGTCCCAATTTCGAAATTAAAGTTTATGATCCCTACAGTGTAGATAAAGTTGATATTGCTGGAAAAACATACTCTCTCGCTGCAAATTTCTCAGCACCCTATGGACTTTGGCTTGCAGAAAATAACTTAGGTGCTGCGGCCTATTTAACCTTGATTGATCGTGATCAACGTTTAACTATGCCTCATTTATATATGCTCGAACCGTATAATCCGAATAAAAAAGTGATTGTATTGGTACATGGTTTGGCCAGTAGCCCTGAAGCATGGATTGCTGTGACCAATGACATCATGGGTGATCCAGTTTTACGTGAGCACTACCAAGTTTGGCAGATTTTTTATTCTACCAATATGCCAATTTTAGAGAGTCGCTTTCAAATTTATGCATTGCTCAAACAAGCTTTTGCATCACTAAATCCAAAAGATCCAGCAGCTAAAGATTCTGTGCTTATTGGACATAGTATGGGCGGAATCATCAGCCGATTGCTGGTTAGTGATGCAGACATATCAAAACAAGCACTCGCAATGATGAGCAATCGTCAGCAAACACGTTTAAGAAAACATCCTGTGATTGGTGAACGCTTGAAAATGGAACCAATTACAAACTTTGATCGTGCGATTTTCCTCGCTGCACCGCATCGTGGTACAGACTATGCCGATCGATGGTTTACCTTAGCAGCACGTAAAATTATTAAACTTCCTGCAACTTTCTTAACTACGTTAGCAGATACATTAACCAGTGATGATGTTGATCTAAAAGATTTCGTGAAAACACTCACTAATGATGTCATTCAAAATGGACCAAGTGATCTCAGTAAAAAATCTAAATTTATGGAGCTTACCGCTGATATTCCACCGGAAAAAGGCTTGGTGTTCCACTCTATCATGGGCAACATTACCAAAAGTGATGATCCAAATGTGATCACAGATGGAATTGTGACTTATAAAAGCGCTCATTTAGATGGTGCTGTTTCAGAAAAAATACTTCCAGGTGGACATTCAATTCAAGAAACACCAGCTGCAGTTTTAGAATTGCGTCGTATTTTACGCCAACACTTGGTTGATCATGGTTTGTATAAACCAAAAAATTAAGTATAAAAAAGCCCCAATAAATTGGGGCTTTTTTATATCAGTCGATTTATACGCCTGAACGAATCATGTAATCAAAAGCAGAGAGAGAAGCCTTCGCACCTTCACCTGTCGCAATGATAATTTGCTTGTAAGGCACGGTCGTACAGTCACCTGCCGCAAACACACCTTTAACATTGGTTTCGTTACGATCATTAATCACGATCTCACCACGATTGCTGAGTTCAACCGCACTGTTCTTTAAGAAATCTGTATTTGGTAATAAACCAATTTGTACAAAGATTCCTGCAAGTTCTACAGTATGTTCAACATCTGTGGTACGGTCTTTATATTTCAATGCTGTAACTTGAGAACCATCACCCACCACTTCCGTACTTAAAGCATTCATGATCACTGTGGTGTTTGGTAAGCTATTTAACTTATCTTGCAAGACTTGGTCTGCACGAAGTTTGGTATCGAACTCCACCAAAGTCACATGCTCAACAATCCCTGCAAGGTCAATCGCAGCTTCAACACCAGAGTTACCGCCACCAATCACGGCAACACGTTTGCCTTTGAATAATGGACCATCACAGTGTGGGCAGTAGGCAACACCACGAGTACGGTATTCTGCTTCACCTGGTACATTCATTTCTCTCCAACGTGCACCTGTTGATAGAATGATGGTTTTTGATTCAAGCTTAGCACCATTCTCAAGTTCAACTTCAACCAAACCATTGGCTGTTTGATCTGCACCAGTGATTTTGCTGACGCGTTGCAAGTTCATGATGTCTACGCCATATTCACGTACATGCGCTTCCATATCTTGCGCAAACTTCGGACCAACCGTTTTTTGAACCGTGGTAAAGTTTTCAATATCCATGGTATCCATCACCTGACCACCAAAGCGCTCAGCAACGATACCTGTTTTGATGCCCTTACGTGCTGCATAGATCGCTGCTGTACCACCCGCAGGACCACCACCAATCACCAATACATCAAATGCATCCTTGGCATTGATCACAGCAGCATCTTTCTCACCAGAGTTAGTATCTAACTTAGCCACGATTTCTTCCAAAGTCATACGACCTTGACCGATATGCTGATTGTCTTGGAATACCATGGGTACTGCTAAGATTTTGCGTTCTTCAACTTCGTCTTGGAAGAAAGCACCATCAATCATGGTTGCCGTAGTATTTGGATTATTAATCGCAATTAGGTTTAATGCTTGCACTACATCTGGACAGTTATGACAGCTTAAAGATACAAACACATCAAAGTTTGCAGTTAAATTTAAGCCTTTGATTTGAGCTAAAACTTCATCAGAGACTTTAGGTGCATAACCAGATACTTGTAGTAATGCTAAGATCAAAGAAGTAAACTCATGTCCCATTGGTAAGCCTGCAAAGAACACACGAGGTTGTTCGCCTGCTTTAGCCACACCAAAACTAGGACGGCGAGCGTTTGAACCGTCAAAACGCGCCGTAACTTGGTCAGAAAGTTCAGCAATCTCAGTCACAAGTTCTCTGATTTTTTCTGCTTTGTCAGACTCATCTAAAGCGGCAACCAACTCGATTGGACTTTCTAAACGTTCTAAGTAAGCTTTTAATTGATTTTTAATATTTTGATCTAACATGTATTTCTCCAAATGCTAAGACTTTAAAATCTGCTAAATTCATTCAATGAGGCTATAGTACGCAAAAGCGTTAAATAGGTAAAACAGTATGTTTTTATGAGTTTGATCGGATAAACCGAATACAAGGCTAAGCATCAAGTTGATGTGCAATTCGATTACGTCGACTTTTCAAATGAGATGCTAAAAAATATAAAACCATACTTATCGCTATTGTGACGAACAGCAATCCCCACACCACCACATTTACGATTTGAGCGATACGCTCAGCCTGTTGGGCACGTAAATCCAATGGCTGTGTCATTAATGTAATACTTTTGCCGTAGAGCTGTTGTTGCATAACCCATAATTGCTCAGGCTTGAAATCGTACTTTTGGAACTCTGTAGGATTATTTCGCTCTGCATTAATTAGCTGATTTACATAAATATTGGCAGTTTTTCGGTCTATCGGATCATGCAATAAAGCGACTTGCGCCAACACATAAGCTTTCTCAGTTGCAGAAGCATTCGACTGATTCAAATCCTGTGCGATTTGGCTTTCGATAATATTATTTTTATAGCTCATCCACTGCTGATAAGCTTTTTCAGTTTCATCTTGCCAGTCATACTGAATATAACTCATACCTGACCATAACAGTGTGAAAGCAATGATCCAAGCAACGACTCGCAGTGTCCAAGCTTGAAAACGTTGTCGAAAAAAGTTTAATTTTTTTGCCCAACGTAGTAATAAAAATGCACCAATGAATGCAACGAATATTTTTATAAATAACCAGCCAAACCAAGACAGTAAATTAAAAAAATAATCTACTGGCTGTTTAAATGGAATTAGATCTTGAACATGGTAAGGCAAGTCCAAAGTTTTAACATGCATAGAAAGATCAAAAAAACGATAGACAAATTCTTTTTGGAAAAACAATGCAGTGATCGTCATTAACACCAAAGCACTGCTTAAAAAAAACCAAATCATCAGATGACGTTGGCGTTTTTTTAAAACCACTAAACGCTGATCAATTGGCTGTACACTGAACTCGTCTATCGGTGACAATGATTTTTCCTCTGCTTAAATCATGATTGAAAAGATTGGCTATTTTCTAGAACCAATTGATTCAAACTCTCTTGTAATGCACGTAAACGTGTCGTTGCTTCAGCACGTTTTTGCATCCCCTCTTTCTGAATCTGAATCACATCATTTACAGTTTTAATGAGGGTATTTTGCACATGTTCAAGGGTTTCGACATCAATAACCGAGCGCTGATTCGCTTTTGCGGTATCGACCGAGTTTTGATGCAATAATTCAGCATTTCGACGCAATAAATCATTTGTCGTGTCATCAATTGCTTTGGCTAACTGCACACTATTTTTTTGTTCCTGCAATGAAATCGCTAAGCTAATCTGGTTTTTCCATGCAGGAAGCGTAATGTTTTTGATCGCATAGAACTTATCAACCAACATTAAATTGTTGGATTGAATGATCCGAATCATCGGCAAAGTTTGCATTGCAGATTGTTGTAAAACCTGCAAATCACTGACTCGCTTTTCCAGATTATTTGCCAAATGATTTAAATCATAAATCTGCTGTGTTGTCTGTTGATCTTGCTCTTGAGTTGTAAGTGTTGAAATCTGTTGTTGAATGTCTTGTTGCTTCAATTGTCCAGCAGCAATATAAACACCAAGTTGTTTATATTCATCTTGAACGGCATCAAACATTTTGTCCAAAGTTCCAACCCGTGCTTTCAAACCAGACTGAGAACTTTCAATTTCTTTCACAAGAACATCAATCTGTTCTTTTGTCGTATTAAAGTGTTGGTCAAAACTTTGCTTTGCACCTTTAAACTTACTTAGCAATCCGCCAAAGAATCCTGAACTCTTTGATTTATTTAAAATGCTTGTCGTATTCAACTGCTGTGCAACTTGCACAACTTCATTTAGCTTTTGCCCAGTTGCATCTAAGTCTTTGTTTTGAACAAGATTAAGCAACTCATCTGTATATGTAGATGTTTTATTGGCAATATTTTTACCATATTCAGCAACAACTGTCGTACTAATGTCAGCAAGCTCTTGATGTGCATCCATTACTTCTGCAAAGTCTTGAACCTGTAAGCCCAATTCTTTCAAGTTAAGTTGTTCAAAGCGTTGCTCTTGATTAACAACCAGTTCATTTGATGAATTGCTCAGTTCTGAATTAGACATAATATTCCCCTCTTATTTCTGTAATGATTTCTTAAGATTTTGAATGAGATGTTCTCTGCTTTTATCCAACTGTTCAAGTGTCTTTGTCGAATTGCTCTCTCGACTTTGTTCCAAATGATAGCGCCATGCTGGAATCAAAACCTGCTGCGCCTCTTTAAAACGATCTAATAAGCTAAATGATAAATGTTGTGATAACTGCATTTGTTTTAATGCAATATCATTACTGGTTTGTAAGGTTTGTAAGGTGTTTATTTTTTTAGACAGTCGCTCTACAAAGTGATCTAAAGTTTGTTGCTTACTGAACTGAGGATACTCTTGCAAGAACTCTTCAGCAGCACGAATATACTCAGCCATTTGCTCTCTTAAACCGACAACCTGCTGTAACCGTGATTGAGATTTTTGAATCTCTATCTGTAATTTTTGACTGAGATAATTTGCCTCATCAATTAAACGATCAAAATTCTTTAGGTATTTGATCTGACCAGCATCGTACTCGATGTCGATCCCTAGCCATTTTTGCAATACATTAAATTTTCGTTGACCCAGATACTTATTCGAACGAGACAGTTGTTGAATAATTTGATGAATAACTTCGCTCAATTGCTGATTCAATTTAGGATCAACACCATTTAAGAGTACGCTTTGAGCTTGCACCAAATGATCAGCATAATGATTTAAACGATGCGGATCATTCAGCAACGGGACTAAATCATTACGCTTAATCGCCAAGATATGTTCTTGATTTATGTCAAGCTGTGATAAAGGAATTAAATCAAGCGGTATGGTCATAGAAATAGAAAATAATAAGAACAAATAAATTTGAACATTCTATTTTTAGCATGTTCTTACTATTTCGCATACTGAATTGTTGTTATGTTTTGCACGATTGCTGAT
This sequence comes from Acinetobacter venetianus RAG-1 = CIP 110063, assembly GCF_000368585.1. GTDB lineage: Bacteria > Pseudomonadota > Gammaproteobacteria > Pseudomonadales > Moraxellaceae > Acinetobacter > Acinetobacter venetianus. Next base: position 452,527 of record NZ_KB849558.1, on the reverse strand, counting down.
TGTTATTTTTAAAGATTTTATGATTTTTGTGGAATCGCATAGGTTCCAATCACATGAGCGACAGGCTCATCATCATCTAAAGAATAGAGCCAAACCTCACCTGTAACTAATGTTTTACCTACTTTAATCAGTTTACACACTGCCCGAATATTTTGATTCCCATTCGGTTTTCGAAAGAAGTTAATGGTCATGTTGGTTGTAACGGCCATCGTCACCAAACCAATATGACCCATGATTGCCACATAGAGCGAGAAATCAGCCACCAACATCAGTGTTGGACCAGAAACCGTTTGTCCAGGACGCAAGTCATCAGCATCAATTTGATACAATAACTGAGCGCCTTTATCGGTGATTTCTTCAATGCTGGTTTTTTTAAGTGCTTGTGGAAACTCTTGAGCCAAAAAATCAATAATTTCATGTTTTCCAATCTTCATCTGCTTTCCAAATTTTTCAATGTGATGTTTTTTTAAGATATCCGTTTCAAATTTTATTCGGCTTGATTAGAAAGCTCATTTAAAACTTGCCAATATGTCGGCGCTTCATCGACATGGCCTTTATCGCGTAACATTTGATGCATCTTTGGCAATTTGAAATATGGAACAGTAGCCATCAAATGATGCTCTTTATGGAAATTCACATGAATTGGTGCAACTAAAGCCCGAGCAATATAGCCTGCCTTTGTGGTTCGTGTGTTGGTTAATGCGCTATGACTGGTCTCCATACCAGCATGTTCAGCCATCGAACGAACTCGCAAAAACAATGGAAATGGTGTCAAATAAGCCAGCACCCAAAGTGCATACAGTTTAGGATGCCCTGATGCCCATAAAGCTGAAAATAAAGCTGCATTGGTTACAATCGCACCACCACTATTTTTTAAGAATGTTTTGGGATAATCAAACCAACGACGACCTTCTTGATAAATCCAACGACGGTCATTCGACACCGTCCACTCCATTTTCTCAACGTCCATCAATACCCGACCAACTGCAAACTTAAATCCAGTCACGCCAGATAAATCACGTATAAATTTACGCATTAACGATTTCTTCGTCGTCGGAAATCCTGTTACAAGCGATAAATCAGGATCATCCATTGTAGAAGTCTTACTATGATGACGCAGATGATGGGCACGATACTTATGCAAATCATTCCAGATTGGACGAGCACACAACCAGTCCGTTAAAGTGTCATTTAACCATTTCGTTTTGAATAAACTTTGATGAGAAGCATCGTGCATGATGATTGCCAAAGCTAACTGACGACCTGCCAGAATAATTAGCGCAGCAATACAGAGTAATAATTTTCCCCAATTCGGTAAATATTCCCAAAATCCGGCCACGGTAGCAAAAGTACCGCCAATGACTGCCCAAGTAGAAAAAACAGCCCAGCCACCATGCAAATCTGATTTAGTTGTTAATTCCGTTATTTCATCTCTCGTGAATAAATCACTGATTGCTATACGCGTATTCATATCCCTTACCTACAATTGTTCTAATTTTATAAATACATAAATCTTAATTTTATTTTAAATTAAGTAATATTTCTGTCAATCTATTAAAATTTATTTTTTAGTAATATTTGTAATCAATCTTTACTCTAAACTGAGTTCATAAAACTTCTGCCACAATTCCAAACCTGTTCGATCTAGCTGTTGAACGCTTGTCGCAAATTGATCTCTTAGTTGCACATCAACAAAATCTTTGGGCAATAACGGATCGTTCATTAATAGTGAAATCGTTTGGCGACCGAGTAATAACGATTCTCTAGCTGCTGCTTCCAAGCTTAATTGACTTACCGTCAGCAACCACTCCTGAATCATTTGACTGTATTTTTTATAGTGCTGATTGAGATGCTCTATTGGCCATAACTGATAGATCTTTTCTACTGTGTCTTGATCAAAATGAGAAATCTGACAAATCTTGGCACTACTCTCTAAGCCTGAAGCTTTTAATTCAGTAAAAAGATGATCAAATGAAATTGCCAAATTATCTGGACGAATATAAATCCCTTGCTCTAATTCTTTAAAACCAAAATGTTTTAACGCTCGTTCTCGACGATTTAAAGCGGTACGATCGACACGACCCAACTCACCTGTAAACACAGCTAAATATTGCTGATTCCATTTTTTGGTTTGTTTAATTCCGTTCTTACGGTTGAGCATCACATCTGCCCATTCATGTGATTGCAGTGTAAATTGATAAACCCCTCGTTCAATCGCCTCAATGACACCGTCACCAGATAATCTAGTTACCGCGACCCGTATGCTATTTTCACTAATCTCAAAAAGTTTCCCTGCAATAATAATTTGTTTAATCGAGATCTCACGACCTTGTAACCCTAGAAGTAAATCAATGATCAAATCCCGGGCATTCATTTTTGCTATTGTCATGTTGCTATTGAACCAGTTTAAAAATAAAAAGAGCGAAATTAAGGTGAAACAGTTTAACTTAGAATTTGCCTCTTTTAGTCATCTTTCTAAAAGAGGCTTATTTTTTAATTATTTATAGGAAAATGAACAATAAAATGATACCAAGCACAATACGATACCAAGCAAACACACGCAAAGTATGACGTTCAACAAACTTTACTAATGCACTCACTACAAGTAGCGCTGCAATAAATGCCGCCACAAAACCAACACCGATATTCAGCATGTTTTCTTGCGTCAGGACATCCGCATTACGTGCTAAATCAAATACAGCTGCACCTAACATGGTTGGCATTGCCAAGAAGAAAGAAAACTCGGTTGCTGCTTTACGAGATAGGCCAGAGAACATTCCACCGACAATCGTTGCACCTGAGCGAGATGTTCCAGGAATCATTGCAACACACTGCGCACAACCCACTAAAAATGCTTGTTTATAGGTAATTTTTGTTGCTTCAGTGGTTTTATGATCAAACTTAATCGACTCAACCCAGAAAATAATTAAACCACCGACAATCAAAGCAATTGCCACAACAAGTGGGCTAAACAATACACTTTTGATGAAATCAACAGCGAAAATACCAATCACGACAGCAGGGATAAAAGCCAATAAAACACTAAAGGTAAAGTGTCTTGCCTCAGTATCTCCACTAAAGAAACCTTTAATCAAGTCCACAATCTTTTGGCGGTATAACCAACATACCGCCAAAATTGCACCCAGCTGAATAACAACTTCAAATACACGACCATCATCAGAATGGAAGTCAATCATATGACCAAATAAGATCAAATGCCCTGTACTTGAAATGGGTAAGAATTCGGTAAGACCCTCGATAAAACCTAAAAATAAGGCTTTTAAAATTTCAATATGTTCCATAACTTACTCAAAAAGCGTAAATACAAAAATAAAAATAAATGGCAAGCTTACATGTAAATAAGAATATTTTATGTGACTGTCACGTAATAATTTTGACAGCACAATAAGCAAAAATTTATCAGTAGATTCTAGATAATCATCAAGCTGTTTTTCTTTTGCATTTGTTCAACAACATCTTTGGTATCAAATCCTAAACGCCAATACAGCAATTCCAAAACATCTAGCTCGTCCTGAGTAATAATCCGATCACTCCACAAGCAGCGTTCAGCAATCGCCAAGATATTTAGACGATCACGTAATAACAGGCCTGAGACATCATTTAGGATTTCAGCTAAATCTAAAGGTTCATCTGAAATATCAGCAAAAGTTTGCATTTCAACAGCAGTTAAAATCTTTCTTAAAATACGTTCACGCACTTCTAACTGATTCGGACTATTGATTTGTTGAACATGCAATAATGCATCAACCAAATGAACAATCTGCGATTTAACATCTTCAATAGCTGTTGGTAAATGTGCAGGCATCAAATTTAACTCATGTTTGACTCGTTCAAGTAGCAAAGCATCAAGTAAACCAACTTCGCCATCTTCCTGAATGATACAAGCAAGCTTAGTTAAAAATTGACGGGCAATACTGGTTGGCATATGACCAATATTTTTACAAGCATCATGGAAAATTTGCACATGAATACGGCCATCAAGATTCAACAAAGCATCTACAATCGCATGGCTCACAGGTGCATCTTGAGGAATAAACTCTCGATATTGACGAATCATCAAGATCGCCACCATCACTTCTCTAGAACCCGTTGCGGTCTGCATAGCACGTTGGATTAACTCTGGACGCTTTTTATTTTTACGCATCTCAGGATTCAAAGGCTTAATGGCATCATTCAACGCAAAACTAATTGGAGACAAACGCAATAAAGGTAAAGGCTGCGGTGAACTCCAAGGTGTCGTAATATCGGTAATTTCTTCTTCTAATGATCGAAACAAACTGAATAATGGTCGATTTCGAAGTTTGCGCAGATTTTCTAGCTGTAAATCTTGCAACAGTGTTGGATTCAGTTCGTAGATACGATCTTTAATACTTGGATGAATATTCATCCAGCTTTGCGGACTCAATGAATTGGCAAAGCACATATGCGAGATTGATTCAGAATAAGCACTATGAATCTGCGAACCAGTATGATGCACATAAATTCTTAATAACGTTTGGATATTGGCATTGTTATTCATCAACCGCATGGTTTTCAAATCATTACGGAAAGTTCGACCACTCAAAGTCAAATATTTGATTAAACGAGTAATTAAAATACCCAAACTACCAATCAGCCAAATCACGCCACCGATTGCCACGAAAATCGTTTCAAACTTATTTCGATAGGAAGTTGCATAAGGGTTATAGCCTGCCTGAGCTAATTTACTTCCCCATTGACTGAACGTTGTTAGTCCGCTGTATAAAATTTTAAGCTTGGTGTTTTCAACAGCTTCACCAGATAGAATTTGATTGAACTCATAACTAAGTAAGCCATACAGCTCAAGTTCATCTAAGTTCTGCAAAGCACCCCAAGTTAGAATAATCACAATATCCTGTGATTTAAATCCTGCTGTTAAGGCATTAACACCGACTTCATCGGGCAATACATACACTGCTGGTGTATCAATTGCAAAACTACGCGCGACTTGCTCTACTACTTTAAGTGCGGTGCTTTCTTCAGGGGTACTTTCATCAAAAACAAGACGACGAGCTTTTAATTGCTTGGCAAGCGAATGTCCACCTTCACGCAACACATAAAGCTCAGCACAAACAGACCAAACTAAGACAAAGAAAAGCAGAAAGATGAAATACGGACTGAGAACATGCCACCAAATCAGCTGGGTGTAATCAAAGAAATGCACCACCAAACCCAAAATTAAATTGAGAATAAAGACGGTTAATAACATTGCGAGAATACAGAAACTAACTGACCACGCAATATTCTTATTTTCAATTAAATAATGGCTCATTTCTTTCAATGTAAATTTTCCTTATTACATTGTTTCTATCCGAGGCATTAGCGCCTTCTGTATCATAAAATAAAAAAGCGGGAAATTCCCGCTTTTCTGGATATTAAAATGATTACTCTTCTTTAATACCTGTTAAATCAACTGAAGCTGCATCAATATTTACATCAATATAACCATCAGTTTTTTTCTTTGCTGTATCGCTACGTTTTAACTCAAGGTTAATTAAATAGTCGTTATCAATGCCACCAGCAACATAAACACCATCAAAGACAGAACAGTCAAACTCTCTTAAATCAGGAACTTTGCTTGTACGCACTGCATTTTTCAGATCTTCAATTTCTTGGAAAATTAAACGATCTGCACCGATAATTTCACGAATTTCTTCAACTGTACGATCAGAAGCAATAAGCTCAGATTTTGCTGGCATATCAATACCATACACGTTTGGATACTTCACCATCGGTGCTGCTGAGGCAAAGAATACTTTTTTCGCACCAGAGTCACGCGCCATCTGAATGATTTCATTACACGTTGTACCACGTACAATTGAGTCATCGACTAAAAGAACATTTTTGTCTTTAAATTCAAGCTCTACCGGATTCAGTTTTTGACGAACTGATTTTTTACGTTGTTGCTGACCTGGCATAATAAAGGTACGACCGATATAACGGTTTTTCATGAAACCTTCACGGAACTTCACGCCTAAAATATTTGCCAACTCTAAAGCTGATGTACGGCTTGTATCAGGGATTGGAATCACAACATCAATGTCATGCTCCTCACCCCATTCTTTTAGGATTTTATGCGCAAGCTTTTCGCCCATTTTCAAACGAGCTTTATAAACTGAAATACCATCAATTGTTGCGTCTGGACGAGCAAAATAAACGTATTCAAAAATACATGGACGGTATTCAGGATTAACTGCACATTGCTTAGAGAATAATCGACCTTCGCTGTCGATAAAGATAGCTTCACCTGGTGCAATATCACGTTCAATTTTGAAACCAAGCGCAGTAATTGCAACTGACTCTGAAGCAATAATATATTCTGTACCTTGATCAGTTTCTCTTGAGCCGTAGATCAACGGACGGATACCATTTGGATCACGGAAGCCAACCAAACCATGCCCTGTAATCATCGCAACTACACCATAAGCACCTTTGCAGCGCTCATGAACGCGAGAAACCGTATGGAAAATATCTTCAGGTGTTGGATTTAAAGTACCAATTTTCTGTAGCTCATGCGCAAATACGTTAAGTAATACTTCTGAGTCAGAATCAGTATTCATATGACGTAAATCTGTTTTAAACAGATCATCATGAATTTCAGCTGCGTTGGTTAAGTTACCATTATGTGCAAGCGTGATACCGTAAGGTGAGTTTACATAAAATGGTTGCGCTTCTGCACTGCTAGAAGAACCCGCTGTTGGATAACGTACGTGTCCAATACCATAGTTACCAAGCAAAGCACGCATATGACGAGTATGGAATACATCGCGCACCATACCGTTGTCTTTGCGGAGGAACAAACGCCCTTGATGGCAAGTAACAATACCTGCTGCATCTTGTCCACGATGTTGTAACATCGTCAAGGCATCAAATAACATTTGGTTCACTGGCGATTTACCGGCTATCCCAACAACTCCACACATAGCAACCTCGCGACAAGCTAGGAACGGGGTTTGACCCCAATTAATAAAAAGGATTTTTCGTCGAATGATCAGCGCGCTGATCCGTAGCAGCACGTTCTGACTCGTCCATTTCAGTTGAAGGGCGATGCAATAGCGCACCTTCAGACCTCATTTGATCTAAAGCTTGATTTGCAGCATCTTTGGAAATTTCAGTCGCCAAAGGAGCATAAGGTAATAAAATCTGAATTAATTTTGACTGTTTCCAGTGGGGAGAACTATCCACCCAAGGTCCTACACCTTGCATGGCGATCAGAACAATCAATAGTCCTTTTAGAGAGCCAAAAGCACCACCTGCTAAACGATTTAATGGGCCCAGTTTTAAACTTTTCAAGAGCCCATTTAAAAGTGCGCTAACAATCCATGTACACACAACAATGATCAATACAATAAAAGCAAAAGCTGCAATTTTTTGCACAACAGGGTCTTGGCTGAGACTGCTCATTGCAGGTGCCAATATAACTGCGTACTTTGCCCCAATGATCAATGCAAATATCCATCCGACCAAGTTCGCAAAGGCTTTAATAAATCCTTGACGCAAACCGTTTAGCCCTCCAATGAGCAAAATGATCAGAATAATGATATCAAGCGTGTTCATTTCACACTGTCATCGCGTTAACACAATCTTTAATAAGCGTTGGACCTGTATAAATAAGGCCACTATAAACTTGAACCAAGCTCGCTCCTGCTTGCTGTTTTGCTACAGCTTGCTCACCATTTAAAATACCACCAACACCAATGAGTGGAATCTGTCCGTTCAGCACTTTAGAAAATTGACGTAAACACTCAGTACTCTTTTCAAATACTGGTGCACCAGACAATCCGCCTGCCTCATTACCATTTGGAAGGTTTTCAACACCATCACGACCAAGCGTCGTATTCGTCACAATAAGACCATCAATTTTGAACTGAATGAGTTGAGCTGAAATAAATGAAATATCTTCTGGTGTAAGATCAGGAGCAACTTTGAGCACTAAAGGAACATAATGATTATATTGTTCAGCAAGTTCTAGCTGTCGATCTTTCAAAGTTTGTAATAACTCTGTAAGTGCATCACCACTTTGTAAGCTACGCAGATTTTTAGTGTTTGGAGAGGAAATATTGACTGTAATATATGAAGCGTAATTATATACTTTTTCTAAACAAATCAAATAATCAGAAACAGCTTCTTCGACAGGAGTATCCGCATTTTTTCCGATATTAATTCCTAAAATCCCTTTAAACTTTGATGATTTAACATTTTCAATCAGTTTATCAACACCATCATTATTAAAACCCATACGGTTAATAATGGCTTTTGCTTCAGGAATACGGAATAAACGTGGCTGAGGATTGCCGGCTTGAGGACGCGGAGTGATTGTACCAATTTCGATAAAACCGAAACCTAATGCTGCTAAAGCATCGATATGCGCACCATTTTTATCCAAACCCGCGGCCAGACCAACAGGATTTGGAAACTCGATACCCATGCAAGTTACAGGTTTTGCAGCAACTTTTTGATGCATAAAACCCAACTTATGCGCTTTATCAAGCATAGAAAGTGTGAGTTCATGTGCACGCTCTGGTGCTAAAGTAAACAACAAAGGGCGAGCCAATGAATATAACATACCAATCACAGTCTACTGATTTTCAAGTAGGCATATTATAGGCATAGGCTTAACAAAACGCCATGCCTGACAAGCGCTTATTTTGTAGAGTCGTTGCTTTAATGTTCCTTGAATATACAACTATGAAAATAAGTCGATACAAATCCTCTATTTTTTATTTACATCTCTATCAAATAAAAGTAGGTAAGTACCTTCGAGTACTTACCTACTTGTTATTCATACATGATGTGTTATTTCCAAGAATAGGAAACACCAGCACCTACAGCGGTTGTATTACCATTATTAAAGCCAGTTGAGAATGCGCCTTTAATTGCGACACCATTATCAAAGTAATGACTTGCTCCCACTGCGATCGCGGACTGACTATCGTAATAACCCATACCTACACCAACAGTTGAAGCTCCTGCTTCTGCAGGCATCGGAATATTTGTCATCGCACTAATACCTGCAATACCTTGTGCAGCAATATCACGATTCTTTCTAACGGTTTGATTGGTTTGATCTACACGATTTGATACATCCCTAAAACTATTTTCTAGATCAGTCACTTTTGTATCAGTGTAAGCTTTCGCATCTGATAATACTTTAGCATCAGCAGTTTTGTACTCTTGTCGCATGACGGTTTCACGGCTATCTGTATAACCTTTAGCGCTACTTAAAGTTGCCTGATCACCAACATCAGCATACGTTTTAGCATCACTTAGAACTTTTGCATCAGCATCTTTCATTTGTTTGAGGTTAACTGCATCAGTATCTTGAACACCCGCTGCGACATGAATAATTTGACGCTCTTGACCTGAAGCGCCAACTGATACAGTGTTATCTCGATCTGAGGCAGAATCATTACCCAACACAACAGCATTTTTAGCTGAAGTATTTACATTATTACCAACAACAAAAGTTCTATCCCCTGTGATGGTATTGTCATTGCCGACAGCATAACTGTCGTTTGCCTGAATTACGTTTGGATCGCCGAATGCCCCTGAGCGATTTCCTTCAACTTTGTTACCTTTACCCACTACAGTATTCGATTCTCCTGTAGCAGATGCTCCTGAACCAACAACCGTATTATTATTGCCATCAGCTATAGCACCATCGCCCAATGCTGTTGCACCTGCACCTGTCGCTTTTGCACCAGTACTAGATTCATTAGCTTTCGCATCTAAGAATGGTGACGAGCCACCTTGACCTTGCTGTCCCTCTATCCATTGTTGTTCTGTGCCCGTATAGCCATTATCAACCGCAATTTCATAAGCACTCTTACCTGTCGCTCCAGTGTCGCCTTTATCTCCCTTGTC
>NZ_KB849558.1:362872-441170 GCF_000368585.1 Acinetobacter venetianus RAG-1 = CIP 110063 | reverse complement strand
CCCTTGTCACCTTGCGCACCTGTTGCACCTATCGCTCCAGTGTCACCTTTATCACCCTTGTCGCCTTTTAGAGATGCCAGCCATTGTGTCTCATCGCCAGTGAATCCATTATCTTGCGCTATTTCATAAGCACTTTTACCATCTGCACCAGCGCCAGTAGGTAAACTGTCAATTTGGCTCTGTAAACTTGTCAATTTTGTATTTACGGCACTAAACGCACTGCCTACATTGTTATAGTTAGATCCTTGAATCGTATATGTGGGACTACCAAAAAAACCATTTGTAAAACCAGCTCCACCGCCTAAAGCGGCGGCCAGAGAGTTTAACTGCCCATAATTCACTGCATCATTTGTAGAAGTACCATTTGCAAGATTGGTAATCTTATTGCTATTAAAAGAGATTTCACCGTTACCAATATCATTTCCGAGCGCACCCTTGGAAGTAATTCCCCCTGTCCCCACCTTTAAAGTGTCTGTGCTAATCGTTACATTCATATCGTCATTTAATAACTTATTATCAGAAACGAGTGTTCCAGATGGCTGGTTTAAACAATACAGCGTTCCCCAATACTGCTGTGAAATAATTGAGTTATTTAGTCCAGCTGTTGCGATACTCGGATTGGTATTTGCCCCTTGAGCACCACAAGTAATTACCTGTTCAGCAAATGTTTGTTGCGAATATATTGTTGTAAAAATTAAACTTATAGCCATCGTGATTGGCTTCAAGGTCAAGGTGAAATTATTTAATTTTTTGATGTTTTTAATATTATCTAATGATTCCGAAACAGATATCGACTTATTGGTCTTTCCCGCACCTTTAGCATTTTCTGATACGACAATGATGCACCCTTGAGCTTTGCTCCAAATTTTTTTAAAGATATGGTTCATGTTATTCCCTACTTTTGTGAGTATAAATACATAAATTAGAGAATATTTTCTAAAACAATGAATCATTGAAATTTGGTATAAATTTAATTTTTTTAAATAACAAATTTCAATGATGTGCAACTTAGACATTTACTTTTTAATAACCGTGCTGCAAACAACAACGATTTTTCTAGAAAGGAATAATATGAACAACACCACCTTATTAAGTCATAGAGAACATGAAATTTTTTTAAATGTTAGCTCATGGTTTTAGAATTAAAGAAATTGCCGCAAAACTATGTATTAGTGATCGCACAGTCACAACACATCAAGAAAGAATTTACCAAAAACTTAAAATCCATCATCGTGCTAGCCTGATTCAATTTTCACCTTATTATTTAGAACTTCTAAACTTACTTACTCCTAGAGAAAGTACAATTATTGAATTACTGACCCAAGATCTTTGTAGTGAAGATATTGCTGAGGAATTAAATTTAACAGTTGAAACAATCTATAGCCATCGTAAATCAATTAATAAAAAATTAAGAGGTCTTCAAGAAAAATACGATGTTTTGGGGATATTCAGACAAAAACAAATTTCCTTTAATTAAATGGCACATAAACATCAACAACTTTTCAAGAAAATAATAGGTAAAAATTATGAGCGCAGATCCATATTTAGGGGAAATTATTCTTGTTCCATATACTTTTGTCCCTCAGGGATGGGCAGCATGTAATGGGCAGTTACTATCAATAGCCCAATACCAAGCTTTGTTCAGCTTGTTAGGCACAACTTATGGTGGTGATGGTCGAACTACTTTTGCTCTTCCAAATTTAGGTGGTCGTTTTGCAATGGGGCACAATAATACCAATCAATTGGGTCAAAGTGCTGGTCATAGCAGTACGACCTTAACTGTTGCCAACTTGCCTGCACATAATCACATTGTCCCTGCTGAAACCGTTTCAACTGCAATCTCTTTAACATTGCAAGCAAGCAACGGTGGAGGAAATACAAGTGATCCGTCAAATGCTGTGTGGGCAAATGCAAATGATCCAACTACAGGCGGTATTTTTGATACTTTTACTCAAAATCCAAGCCAATTGATGAATATGAAGCCTGTAAGTTCGCCTGCGAACATACCATTACCTCAACAAAATACATCAATTGCAGGTGGCAGTATTCCTGTCGATATCACAAACCCTTATCTTGTGCTTTATTACATTATTAGTTTGCAAGGTATTTACCCTTCTCGTTCTTAATTTATAAATGGGTTTCTATTTATTGATAATAATTTAAATAGAAACTCATTATCACCACATAAACAATTATTAAAAAGCATATTAAAACAAACTAACAAATAAAATTCAGACCCAATATTATCAAAATTATTTAACAAAGATATAGAAAATAAACACCACATGTTTATAATAATTAAACACAGATAACAATAGAATAAAATCATGGTTGAGCAACTACAGGAAAGGCAAGATTTATTTGACAAAAATATCTTGAGCACCATCTTGCCTAAACCCGTGTTAATTGCAGAAGAAGACCAAAAACTTCAAAATAGGTTAACAAACTTATTAATTAAATTAAATTATAAAAATAGTGATTTGATCATTTCAAATACCCTTAAAGACGCTATTTCTATTGTTAAAGAAAACAGAGTTGCTTTTGCCTTAGTTAATTTAAACCTACCTGATGGAAATGGAACTAAGCTTATTCAAACCCTGAAACAACAGAATTCGAATACTTTAATATTGGTTATCTCTGAATGGGATACAAAAGACGCCGTCTTGACTGCAATTCATGCAGGAGCGACTGGTTATTTATTAAAAGAAAGAAATGATGTTGAAGTTACAATGTCAATCAAGCAGATTTTACAAGGTGGAATTCCTATTGATCCATTTTTAGTGCGTATCATTTTATCAGCAAGACTAAGACAGCCAATTAAGCTTGAACATTCTCCTGAAAATCTATCTACAAGAGAGTTAGAAATTTTAGAATTTGTGACTCAAGGGTTTAACAATCAAGATATTGCAAATGAATTAGGCTTATCACGGTATACCATAGAAGCACATTTACGCAATATTTACAGCAAACTTTCAGTCGATAGTCGCTCTAAAGCCATTAAAATTGCATATTCTCTTGGCCTTTTTTAAAATAAATACAATCTTTATTAAATAAAATTCACTTAATTTTTAAAATAAATAAAGGTGCATTTATTACTAAATAACACCTCAATTAAATATATTTCAAAGGCTTCTGAAAATTAAATTATTCAACAGTCGCTGATAATTTAATTTGATTATTATTAGAAACCATTTCCATTTTTTGAATACTTAATCCCATCTGAGACAATTGCATTAAAAAATTAGCAAGCACAGCATAATTTTGATGTTCTGCGACGATTTGGATTTGCTCACCACTTTGTTGTGATGAAACTGCTAGGCCCTGCTGTTGAGCAGTCCGTTGAATTTTATCTGCTGGTGTAAGATCAAGATCATTCGCAGGCTTCATCGTTGCAGCATTACTCTGCATCCAAACCGTTAAATCTTTAAGTTCATTTAAACGTGTCTGTTGCTGATCTGCTAAAGAATGCATTTTCCAAAGTGCAGAACCGATAATCACAACTGTTAAAAATATTGCAGTGAAAACCACCATAACACGTTCACGAACAGACAAGCTCTGTAAATACTGACTGACTGCTTCAACCTTTTGATCAAAAAGGTTTTTTATTCCTGTAAATGCTTTCATTATTTTATTTTTACCACCCCGATTGCACCTACTGTATCAGCTTGCACGTTACCTAATTCAGCCTGAAATCCTTGTTGATTCAACTGTTGAGTTAATGCTTGTAAATCATCCGATGATTTGGCTTTCAATGACATCGTCAATTCAGATGCATCGTAATTCACTTGCTGAGCAAGGATTTGTTTTTGCATTAGAATAGGACCAACACGACTCAACAGTGACAATGCTTGCGTATCACCTAACTGGCTCATTCTGAGCTGGCTTTCAAACTGACTTTTTATATTTTGTTCAGTTACACGACTGTTTTCACCGAACCAATATTTATATTGATCAATCGCTTGGGCTGCCGTTTGATCCCCCACCTTTTTGAGCTTAGCCCAGCGTAAAGCATCATAAGTCAACTGAACGAAAATTACGGCGATAAAAACGATTGCAGCAGCTTTCCAGTAGCCAGACCATTGCACATCAGCATTTTTTGCTTTTGGAAGAACATTAAACGGATGCTGTCTAGGTCGCTGTAACTGCTGAAATTGGTAACTAAACTCACTGCGCTGATCTTTACTCGAAGCAGTTGCCAAACTATCTAATTGTTGAATATTGAGATTAGCAAACTTGTATTGCGTTTCTGGTGCTTGAAACTCAAGAAATAGACCTAAGTCATCAACGGAGTTACCAGACCAAAGATTTTCTCGAACAAGCAAATGATCGTAAATATTTGCGATCACAACTTCGGCCTGTTCTGGTTCAGGTAACATCAAAAAGTCTGGTAAAAAAGCAACAATTTGAATAGGTAATAAACTTAATGCATGCTGCCAAGTTTCAATAGATGATTGAGCTACGCCTAAAATATTAAGTCGATCATTTTGAAAATGATGAACGACTTTCATTTGATCAATAGGTAAAGTTACAAACTCTTCAAGGAGGTATTTTATTCCTTCTTGCCCCAACTGTTTGTAATGTGCTTTCGTCATTGTTTGTTGCAAGATTTGAGCATTTCGACTCGGGAAAAAAACAGTCGTCTCTTTCCCTTGATGCTCTTGTAAATCTTGAATGAGTTGTTCAAGACTTTCAGCGACGAACCAATTTTCCCCTGCCGACCAATACCATGTTCCATTGGTTTCGGGCATCCATATATACAGCATCGGTTTTAATTACCCTTTTATCCGCTTAGGATAGATAAAATTTATATTGTTGGCGTAAAACGTTTCTTTTGTGTCGATAAGCCATTTGCAATCACAGTCTGATCATAAATACGCGCTTCGGCTAATGCAAATGGATTAAAACTTTCATGTGTTAATTGTTCTGCAATATGCGCTACGACATTCATATGACATACAACTGCAATAGATTCATATGGTAGTTTTGACAACCATTCTATCGCATCTTTAGCATCATCATCAGGTTTAATTTTATCGCATATTAAAACAGGAATACCTTCAAAGTGTGCCTTAATATGTGACAATGTTTCTTGAGCACGCAGCAAAGGACTTACAATAAAAATCTCAGGTCGAATGACATCTTTTAGAAAATGTCCTGTTTGATCAGCTTGCTGATGTCCACGCGGTGTTAATGGACGCTTGATATCATCACCATCAATAGCTGGAGAAGCTTCACCGTGACGAACTAAAGTGAGTTGCATAAAAATACCTTATTTCTTATCTCTATATTTTAACTATGATTGATGACAATTTGATAAATCTATCATCACTTTACCAGGCCCTTTCTAAAAAGGGCCAATATATCTATTTTTTATCCCAGCCTTAGCTTAAAAGATTGAGATAATACCAATTAAAAGATATTTAATTGGTGCCAGTATCTTTGTTTGCTGAAAGACCTAAAAGCCACCCTACACTTCATGATGTGGTAGTACGAACTCGACATCACTGCGATGACCATTTTTCATCAAAGATAAAGCGATCGTCATCGGTGGCGCATTTTCAAAAATAACTTCATATAAAGCATTAGTAATTGGCATATACACATCAAGTTCTTCCGCTTTAGCACGAACTTGAACAATTGTATTGATCCCCTCAGCCGTTTGTCCTAAAGCTTTGGTTGCGTCATCCAATGTTTTACCTGAACCTAAGGCAAAACCAATTTGATAATTTCGGCTTAGTGGACTATTACAGGTTGCAAATAAATCACCAACACCTGACAACCCCAAGAAAGTTAATGGATTAGCACCTTGCTTAACCGCAAAACGACTCATTTCAGCCAAAGCACGGGTCAAAATCATACTCTTGGTATTTTCACCAATGTTATATGCCGCACCCATTCCCATCGCCACAGCGTAAATATTCTTTAATGCACCACCAAGCTCTACACCATGTACGTCATCACTACCAAACACACGGAATAAAGCACTGTGCAACGCATGCTGCACAGCATAGCGAACCAATTCAGATTCACTCGCAATCACTGTACCTGATGGCATACCTGCCATAATTTCTTTTGCCAAATTTGGACCTGACAAAACTCCATAAGGGACTTCAGGTAATTCTTCACGAATAATATCGCTCATGAAGCTAAAAGTTTTTGCTTCAATCCCTTTCGTGAGTGAAACTACAGCTTGCGAGGTAATAAACGGCGCAATTTGTTTTAATACATCACGGAATGAATGACTCGGAATTGCAACAAGAATAATGTCGCGATCTCTTACTGCAAGCTCTAAGTCGGCAACTGCACGTAATGCAGGCTCTAATGGATAATCAGGTAAATAACGTTTATTGATATGCGTTTGATTGATCTCTTCAGCCGCAGCAGCATCACGAATCCAAATCATGGTATCGCAACCATTACGTACTGCTAAATTTGCCATAGCAGTACCAAAACTGCCGCCACCCAACACGGTGATTCTTAATGCTGTTTTTTGATCGACCGCAACAGGCTCAACTAAATCACTAAATTTTAACTCTGTCATTTTTTATCCTGAAACTCTATTTTTAAATCTAAAAAAATTTTAAGTCGCTTGCCATGTTTTCATAAATGCTTGGCTATCTATTTCAGCCCGTGGCGGAATTGCTTTTGCTGCCGTTCCAACATAAATAATGCCCGAAATGAGATCTTGCTCTTTCAAACCAAGTTGCTGTTTTAACCAGTTTGATTCAACCACTGCGCCAGAGCGCCACATACTTGCAAAACCTTGCGCTTGCAAGGAAAGCAAGAAATTTTGAATCGCAGCACCTGTACTGAGAATCTGTTCAAAATGAGGAACTTTAGGATGATCTTGTATCGTCGTTAAAGCGAGGACTAACATCGGAGCACGGAACGGATGTTGTTTTACTCTGTCCAACTGAGATGAGTCTGTCTCACCTAAATCAGCTAAAGCATTGGCTAACTGCTCGCCAAATGCAGCCCTTTGCTCTGGAGTAACAATCACAAAACGAGTTGGTTTCAAACGATGGTGGTCTGGTGCCGTTAATGCAGCTTGGACAGCTTTTTCGAGTTGTTCTGAATTTGGAGCTGGCTCAACGAGTTGACCAATAGATTGACGTTGATGGATATTTTGATGAATTGTCTCGATATTTGAGTCCGTCATTGACATGAATCTAACTAACACAAGGATTTCGCTAGATTAGCATAATATGTCTAATTTCCACTACTGATCCCCTACGCGCTTCACGATCAATTTTAAAAATTTAACAGACCCTCAGCATAAACTGTACATAATCAGCTAAAGCAATCAAAAGTTGTATGTTCAAATAAAACAATTATGTAGTAACTAGAGAAAAAGCAATGAAAAAAACTTTGATGATGAGTGTATTAGGTGGCTTAGCACTTGGATTAACGGCATGCGCCTCTACACCAACCAACACTATCGCGATTCAAAAAGAAAATAACCAATATGAAGTGACTGGAATTGGCAAAACTAATCTTATTTCAAAAAATAATGCGGTAAGTGCAGCACAAAAAACTTGTACTAAAAATACATCACCTGTCGTGGTAGATGAGAAAACGACTTATCAAGGTATATTAAAAGGTGTAGTCGACGAACAAACTGGAAAAATGGTTGAAGCCGCCGCAGGTGTCATCGGAACATTGACTGGTAAAAATGCGTCTTTGGCTAAAGATGATGATTATCAAACCACCCTAACATTCTACTGCAAACCAAATGCTTAAATAAAAAAAGCCGATGTAATCACATCGGCTTTTTATGTCAGAATAGCTTACTGAGCTTCGCTCGCTGCTACTTCTGATGCTGCACCTTCTACAACATCAGTATTCTTTTCATCTAAATTCGGTTTATCGATCGCATCGATCGCAGCTTGTTGTTCTGGAGTAGTCTGTGTTGCTACAGTTGAAGCTGCTTGTTCTTGCTGTTCAGCGTTATTCGCTTCTTCTTTTTTTGCACATGCAGTTAACATGATTGGTGCAATGATTAAAGCGGCAAGAGTTAATTTAAATTTCATCACGGCTTTCCACAGTTACTTGGTTAAGTTGATGACAATCATATTTCAAATATATGACAATTTTATGACTACTTTGTAATGCAAAAGTAAAAGAGCTGATTTACATCAGCTCTTTAGTTCTATCTTTTATTGTAAATCAATCGATTAACGCAATTAAGCACGTTCGAGTAAAACAGCAACAGCAGGTAAAGTTTTGCCTTCTACAAATTCTAAGAAAGCACCGCCACCTGTTGAGATATAACCAATCTGATCAGCAACTTCATATTTATCAATCGCAGCAAGCGTATCACCACCACCTGCAATTGAGAAACCAGCAGATTCAGCAATCGCCAATGAAAGTGCTTTCGTCCCTTCACCAAATTGATCAACTTCAAATACACCCACTGGACCATTCCAAAGAATCGTTTTTGAAGTTTTTAAGATCTCAGCAAAAGCTTTCGCAGTTTCAGGACCAACATCTAAAATCATGTCAGTATCAGCAACATCTTCTACTTTCTTAACAACTGCTTGAGCGTTTGCTAAAGAACCCAAAAAGTCACTAAAATCGATTTGAGTTGCATCAGCAACAACAACATCAGTTGGTAATGGCACACTTACTTTTGAAGCGATTTGTTTTGCTGTTTCAACTAAATCAGCTTCGTAAAGTGATTTACCCACATTGAAACCAGCAGCAGCTAAGAATGTGTTTGCAATACCACCACCGACGATCAATTGATCACAGATTGTAGAAAGTGAATTAAGTACATCGAGTTTGGTTGAAACTTTAGAACCCGCAACAATTGCGACCATTGGCTTTTCAGGTGTTTGCATTGCACGACCTAAAGCATCCAATTCAGCTGCCAACAAAGGACCCGCCGCAGCAACTTGAGCAAAGCGTGCTGCGCCTTCAGTTGAAGCTTCTGCACGGTGTGCTGTACCAAATGCATCCATGACGAATACATCACAAAGTGCTGCATATTTTTTAGCAAGCTCTTCGTTATTTTTCTTTTCACCATGATTGAAACGAACGTTTTCAAGCAATACAACTTGACCTGCTTCGACTTCAACACCATCTAAATAATCAGTAAATAATTTTACTTCTTGGCCTAAAGCTTTAGTTAAATACGCCGCTACAGGAGCAAGTGATTGTTCTGGTTTTGGCTCACCCTCTACAGGACGACCAAGATGAGAAAACACCATAACTGCTGCGCCTTTTTCTAAAGCAGCTTTAATGGTTGGCAATGCAGCACGTAAACGTGCATCGCTAGTAATTTCCCCATTTTTTACAGGAACGTTTAAGTCTTCACGAATAAGAACACGTTTACCTGCTAAATCAAGGTCAGTCATGCGCTGAAAATTCATGGATGGCTCTCTAGTTGATTTTAAAAACGGCACAATTTTAAATGATTCTCTGAAATAAAGGTGAGTTTTTTTGCAGAAAAGCTGTCTAAAGCTTCACTTTTGATTATGATAATCATCGTCATTAAATCTATATATTATTATGTCTATTCATCCAGATCCTAAAATTAATCGCTTAAATGTGCTTGGCGAACCTTTATCCAGCTGTTGTTATGACCCAATCACTGGGTATTTTCGTAACGGTTTTTGCCATACGGCAGTTACTGATCTAGGTCAGCACACCATGTGCGCCCAAATGACTTCAGATTTTCTTAATTTCTCACAAAAAGTTGGCAATGACTTAATTACTCCATTACCCGAAGTAGGTTTCCCAGGCCTAAAACCAGGTGACTTCTGGTGTATTTGTGTGACCCGTTGGGTTGAGGCTTATGAAGCAGGACATGCTCCTCCAATTAAGCTGAATGCTTGCCATAATGCTGTTTTACACTATGTACCACTCAATATTCTTGTGGAATATGCGGTCTAATGAAGCCATTAGAATTGATCTTGGCTTCTAGTAGCCAAACCCGTAAAGATTTGATGGGTCGTCTGCGCATTGATTATCGCTGTATCTCGCCTGATATTGATGAGTCAGCAGATGGTGAGTTACATGCCGATGATTTAGCTAAACGATTGGCATATGAGAAAGCTCATGTTATTTCCGCAAAGCATCCTAATGCCATCGTCATTGGGTCTGATCAAGTGGCGTGGCGTGAACATGCGCCCTATGACTTTATTGGAAAACCATTAACTGTTGAGAATGCCATTCAACAGCTACAAGCAAATTCAGGTAAAACCGTATTTTTCAGTACTGCACTCAGCGTTCAACACTTCCAATTAGGTTTTGAAACAACGCTCGTAGAACATTATCAGGTCAAATTCCGAGAACTCACTTTAGCTGAAATCGAGCGCTATATTGACATAGACCAACCCCTGCATTGTGCAGGTAGTTTTAAATGTGAAAGCTTAGGAATTAGCTTATTTGAAAAAATGGTAGGTGATGATCAAACTACGTTGATGGGCTTACCCATGATTCAATTGTGTAGGATTTTGCGAAAATTCGGATTGAATCTTCCCTGAGAAATACCCTTAGCTTGAATGATCAAACTAAGGGTAATCTTTATTCTTCAACAACGGTCACTTTCTTTGGTAAA
The DNA here is from genome assembly GCF_000368585.1 of Acinetobacter venetianus RAG-1 = CIP 110063. GTDB lineage: Bacteria > Pseudomonadota > Gammaproteobacteria > Pseudomonadales > Moraxellaceae > Acinetobacter > Acinetobacter venetianus. The sequence continues at coordinate 430,609 of NZ_KB849558.1, read as the reverse complement.
GCAAACCAAATAAAAATAGACAATATCAAAAACAGGAATGCAGCGACATTCAGCACAGAACGATGTGATTGACTAAATGCTTGTTTCGCAGCATCAATGACTGTTTCAGCAAGCGTAGGCTGTAACTGTTTGACGACTTGCATCGCCTCTCCGATTGAACCACTCACCTGCTCAATGAATGCATGTGGCAACTCATTTGGAATAATAATTGAGTTGGCATAAAACCATGAAAGCATCAAACCGAAAAATGCAATTCCTAGCCCTGCCCCTAATTCATATGCCATTCCTTCGATTGCTCCTGCTGCTGTCGCTTTACTCGGAGGTACAGAAGACATAATTGCTGAGGTGGACGACAATAATGCGATTTCCACACTTAATCCCAAAACCACCATCCATGCCCAAGCCGATATTTGTGCATCCATAAAATCTGTATGCGCCAATCCCCATAAGCTAATCGCACTCATTAACATTCCAAGTGACGCAACTGAGCGTAGACCAAAGCGATTCACCAACAAACTTGCAATTGGCCCACCCAAACTAATGGCGATCATAAATGGTAAGATAAATGCGCCTGCCGCAAGTGGTGAAAGCTGATAAACAAACTGTAATTCTTGAGAAATTAATAGCTCAAATCCAACCAAAGCCATCATTGATAAAATGGCCATGATGACGCCTGTCGCAATCACAGGATGCCTAAACAATTGGATATCAATCATTGGAGCATCAGAAATTAACTGTTTACGTACAAACCCAACCAACAAACTCAGACCCACAGCAAAAATCAGTACCGACCAAATTGAAAAACCATGCATCACTGATTTAATGGCATAAATCATACTTAGAATAGCCACAACTAAAATAAGCGCTTGCAATAAATTCAAGCTTTGCTTGGGTTGCCCTGTTTGCTTTGGAATTATTAAAGCTGTCATGATTAATACTGCAAGCATAATTGGCACATTAATCAAAAAAACTGAGCCCCAATGAAAGTGCTCAAGTAAAAAACCACCAAGCAATGGGCCAAAGGCTGCACCACCACCACCAACAGTCGCCCAAATACCCAAAGCAAAGTTACGCTCTTTCTCATCTAAAAAAGTATTACGTACAGCAGATAAAGTCGCTGGCAAAATCATCGCTGCACCAACGGCGAGTAATGCCCTTGATGCAATCAAAGTCAAAGCTGTTGGTGAAAATGCAGCAGCTAAAGACGCTAAACCAAATAATAGACCACCAATAAGCATCAATCGTTTAAAACCGATACGATCACCCAAGGCACCCATTGGCAAAATAAGACCAGCCATAACCAGTGAATAAATATCAATGATCCACAGCATCTCATTTGCTGATAGTCCAAGTGACTCACTCAATGTAGGTGTAGCGACATGTAAAACAGTTGCATCGATCGAAACAGGAAGATAGATCAATACGATGATTGCAAGAATTAACCACTTGCGTGACATAAATGCCTCTAAATTTTGGACGACTGTTCAAATTGGTGTAATTATAAGCAAAATTGAACACTTGTCCAACTTTAAAATATAAGTTAATTTGTATCTGTTTTTACAAAACGAGTTTTGGTCAGAAAAATGGCTTATTTAAATCGAGAACAACGCCGTGAAATGATTTTACAAGCAGCGATGCATGTTGCTTTAAATGAAGGATTTTCAGCGATGACTGTTCGTCGTATTGCAACCGAAGCACAAACCTCCACAGGACAAGTTCATCATCATTTTGCATCAAACTCTCACCTTAAAGCAGAAGCTTTTATCAAACTTATGCAACAACTCGATGAAATTGAAGACCAAGTAAATACTGTAAATTATTTACAACGTGTCTCTCTTTTATTGGGTTGTGAAAATATTGAGCAAATTCAGCCCTATCTCCGTCTGTGGAATGAAGCTGAAATCCTGATTGATCAAGATTCAGAAATCAAACATGCCTATAATCTAGCGATGCAAGATTGGCATCGCTCAATTGTCCGAATGATTAATGAGGGTAAAAACCAAGGTGAATTTAACTTTGAATCAGATAGCCAAGACATTGCTTGGCGATTAATTGCTTTTGTTTGCGGTCTAGAAGGTATATATAAATTAGGACTGAATGGTCTAAATGATGCAGACTTTAAACGACATACCGAAGCTATTTTACAAGCAGAGCTATTTAGAAATTAAATGAATTACACATTACCAATATTACAAAGCTCAAGAGTCAATCTATTTCTATTTCAAATGGATGATCTAGTAGATATATACCCTTGTATTACCAAAACCTTAACTCGCTATATGGCTTGGGAACCTGCTGAGAATTTTGAAGCTTTACAACAAATTGGACAGCAATGGCTGCTAGCCGAATCAGAGAATACAGATTATCACTTTGTTTTACGGTGTAAAGAAACGCATATTTTTATTGGTCTGATTGGTGTACATCGCACCCAAACACCCACACCAGAGCTAGGTCTTTGGATCAGAGAAGACTATCACAATCAAGGTTTTGCCAAAGAGTCGATTTACGAAGTTTTCCGCTGGGCTTCTGAAAAAATACAACCTAAATATTTTTTGTATCCCGTTGCCATTCATAATTATGTAAGTCGGAAACTGGCAGAGTTTTTAGGTGGCGCAGTTGCAGATAAAAAGACTGAGAGGAAATATGACGCTGTCATTTATCATATTCCCCCGTATTTAGACCAATTAACTTAAAACCAGCCTTTTCTTCCTTTTAGAATTTCATCTGCACAACGTAAAGTTTCTTGACTTAAGCCCCACAAACGATAATCGCCTGTAGCTGAAGTAATATTAAAATTGTGCGTATAAGCAAAGCTGAGTTCTCGCTCTGGATCACACCATGCGCCTGAACCATTAAAACCAACATGACCGAAGCCATGCGGTGCACGTTTGCCCATCGTTAAGATACGGTGATAACCCAAACGCCAATGCATAGGAATCGGCATCACTCGATCACGAGTCTTGCTTTGTACCGTACTCAATTGTTTAAAGACTTCTGGACGAATCAGTTGTTGCCCCTGCCACTGTCCTTGATTAGCAAGCATTGCGTATACTTTTGCAAGGCTATTTGCAGTGAAAACACCATTTGCAGCGGGAATGACTGCTTGTAAACCCGCATCACTATAAAAACTAAAATTACGCATTCCTTTTGGAATCATCGCATCTTGGAAATCTTGTGGACTTTGCCCAGATAACTCTAATAATCTTTCTGATAAAGATGCTTTACGAGCGGCTTGAGGCTTTTGTGCTTGCGGTTTTGCTTGAGATTGAGATTTTGGCTTCTCTAATAACCGTGCGACACGCCCCAACTCCGAAGTTGGCGTACCAAAATATGCACCATCAAGTTCAAGTGGCTGTACAAGATAGCGCTGCATGAGCCAACTTAAAGGTTGTTTTGCTGCTTTCTCAAGAACGCCGCCAATAATCCAACCATACGTGAGCGGTTGATAAGCAAAGCTTTGTCCTGCTGAAAAACGTGGTGTAGCAGCAGCCATAACATCTAGCATATGCGACCAATCCAACATTTCTGTTGCTGTCTCAATGGTATTTCGAATATCGAATAAACCACTTTGGTGAGACAGTACATCTCGTACAGTTATTGCTTGTTTGCCATTTTGTGCAAACTCTGGCCAATAGTGCGCAATCGGTAAATCATAATCTAATATACCTTCGCTCACTAAAATATGCGTGAGCGTGGCTAAAATTCCTTTTCCAGTTGAATAGCACATCGACAAAGTATCAGCTTGCCACGCTTCATTCTGAGATTTCTTACCAGTGAAAATATCAACAACTTTTTGGCCTTTAAAATACACCACTAAAGCCGCACCGCCTTGATGACTTCGCGCATCTTGTAAACGGCTAAATTGTGTTGCTAGATCAGCGAAACGGTCATCAACATTGCCATGATAATTATGTGTATCGGCAAACAAAATCTCTTTAATCAATGTACGCATCCTTATGATATTTATATTTTTAAATATCCCTCTTGCGAACAAAAGGGATATTGAACATATGAATAATGGCTTAGATTGCTTTTACAGTACCCGCAACATGTGGCTTTTTAGATTTAACATTACGAATTAAAAAGTCAGTCTGCTTAGCATCTGTAGCAGTTAAAAATTCAACTTTTGAAGGTAAGTACATTGGTAACTTAAACCATACGTCTGCTTCATAAGCATCTGGAAGCTGCACATTTGCTAAAGCTTTTGCTTTGCTCCACATACCATGTGCAATCGCTTGTTTAAAACCAAAAGCTTTTGCAGTCACCGCATGAATATGAATTAAGTTGAAATCACCTGAAATCAACGCATAACGACGGCCTGTATTTTCTGAAATATTCCATTCAGCCTGCGGTTGATAAGCGGGCTCTTGAGTTTCTTTCGTTTTCTCAGCCGCTTTTTTCTCAACTTTCTGACGTGATAGATATGTTGTCAGGCTTTCCATCACAATTTCACCACCGACCTTAGCTGTTGTAATGAAATCAAACTGTAAGCCTTTATCATGTGGTTTAAGCTCACCAAACTTGCATGACAATGTGATTTGTTCATTCACACCGATTTTACGCATTTGTTTAATCTGATTGCGAATATGAACTAAACCTAAAATTGCAAACGGGAAAGCTTCGCTTGTCATCATATGCATTTGTAGGCTTTGGGATAGTACAGCTAAATAGATCGCAGGCACAAAACCATCATTTTTAAAACCACAGATTTCGTTATAGCTTTCTAAATGCTTGGTATCAATTTTTAATGTATCCACCACATACTCAACTTGTGGTAATACTTTCTCGCCTTTTGGCTTTTTAAAAATTAAACCCTGAATAACTTTTGGATAAGCCAAATAAGGTTTTGGTAATTCACTAAAATGACGTGTGTTCATAATCAACCTTTTGATATTTTTTATAAAAAAGGGATGCACAAGCACCCCTCTTCAAAACCCTAATGCTTACGCACCTAATAAGCTTTGACCACATACACGAACAACGTTACCTGTTACACCTGTTGAACCAGTAGATGCATACCAAGCAATTGCTTCTGCAACATCTACAGGTAAACCACCTTGGTTCATTGAGTTCATACGACGACCAGCTTCACGAATCGCAAAAGGAATCGCAGCAGTCATTTGAGTTTCAATGAAACCAGGCGCAACAGCATTAATCGTAATACCGTTTTTCAATGTAGGCGCAGTAAATTTCACTAAGCCAATAACACCTGCTTTAGAAACAGCGTAGTTTGTTTGACCTAAGTTACCAGCGATACCACTGATTGATGATACACAAACGATACGACCATTTGCATTTAAACCATCATTTGATAGTAAGTAATCGTTAACGCGTTCGATTGCAGATAAATTAATGTTAATAACTAAGTCCCAAAGCTCTGGCTTCATGTTTGCCAAAGTTTTGTCACGAGTAATACCAGCATTATGAACAATAACGTCTAAACCACCTTGTTTTGCAGCAGCAGTTTTAATTTTCTCGCCAGCATCCGCAGCTGTAATATCAATTGCCAATACAGAACCACCGATCGAACCTGCAACACGCTCAAGATCAGCTTGCTGTTGTGGTACATCCAAGCAAATTACGTGTGCGCCGTCACGAGCAAGTACGTTTGCAATTGCTTCACCAATACCACGGCTTGCACCAGTCACTAATGCAGTCTTACCTGCAAGTGGCTTCGCCCAGTCCAGATCAACAACATCAGCTTTAGAAACACGAACCACTTGACCTGAAACATAAGCAGAACGTGGAGAAATTAAGAAACGTAACGTAGATTCAAGGTTTGCTTCTGCACCTTGGTCTACATAAACAACTTGAGCAGTGATGCCCTTTTTGAACTCTTTGCCAACTGATTTGATGAAACCTTCAAGCGCACGTTGAGCAATCGCTTGCTTCACTGTCTTTGCAGTTTCAGGCGTTGTACCAATTACAATTACACGACCAGAACTAGAAATCTGGCGAGCAATTGGGTTAAAGAAGTTATACAACTCTTTAAGTTGTTCTGAATCTTGAATACCAGAAGCATCAAATACAACTGCTTTAAACTTAGACTCTTTATCATCTGCATTTAAAGGACGAAGATTTAAACCAACTTTCGCCGCAGTTTGTTGTAATTCAACATTATTACCCACATAACTATCTGCATGGATATTGCTAAGAACCTGAGCAATAGCAGCAGAAATCGTGCTTGAAGGCGCTGCGCCAAGCAATACTGCACCATTCACAACAGGTTGAGCACTTTCAAAACGATCTAACGTTACTGGCGATGGTAAACCTAAATTTTTTACAACAAATTTACCCAAAGGCGATTGTGTAAATGCTTGGTATTGATCGGTCATGATTATTATCTCTCATACAAATGAATTTTTTACAAACACATGCATCATGTTAATCAAATTACATGAAATCAATGTTTGATTGACTCGTCATAAATCATACTTGAGTTCATGTTCTGATGTCTTGACCTGAATGTGGTCTACAGCGTCATTCTAGTCAATACAGCAGTATTGTAAATATGGTATTGTTGTCACAAGAATATCGCAATTATGCTTGGAAAAGCCTTATGAGCAAAACAACTCAAGAAAATCCAGCAGTCGAGAATTCTGCTGAAGAAAATGTGTCAAATACATCAAAAGCAGCTTCTACTACACGTAAAACTGCTGGCACGACCTCTAAAGCAGCAAGCACGACACCTAAAACGACTCGTACGCGTGCTACTACTCGTAGTCCGAAAAGCACTGCTTCTTCTACATCTACAAAAGCAGCGCCAGCTAAAACAACCAAACCTTCTGTTCAACAGGATAAAACCATGAGCCAAAACACTGTTCGCCGTGTTGCCATTATCGGCGGTAACCGTATTCCATTTGCTCGTTCAAACGGCGCTTATTTTACAGCTTCAAACATCGATATGTTTACTGCTGCATTGAATGGTTTGGTTGAGCGCTTCAACCTACAAGGTCAACGCTTAGGTGAAGTTGTTGCTGGTGCAGTATTAAAGCACAGTCGTGATTTCAATATGACTCGTGAATGTGTATTGAATACTCAACTTGCTCCAGAAACTCCAGCTTGTGATCTTCAACAAGCTTGTGGTACTGGTTTACAAGCAGCATTCCAAGTTGCAAACAAAATTGCATTAGGTCAAATCGAAGTAGGTATCGCAGGTGGTGTAGATACGACTTCTGACGCGCCTATCGCGTTTGGTGATGGTTTACGTAAAGCTTTACTTGAGCTTAACATCGCTAAAACTGGTAAAGACCGTTTAAAAGCACTTTCTAAGATCAATGTTAAAGATCTTATGGATGCACCTAAAAATGGTGAACCACGTACTGGTTTATCTATGGGTGACCATCAAGCAATCACTGCGCTTGAATGGGGTATTGCTCGTGAAGATCAAGACGCTTTAGCTGCCTCTTCTCACCAAAAAATGGCAAAAGCATACGAAGAAGGTTTCTTCGATGATTTAATTACACCATTCTTAGGTTTAAGCCGTGACAACAACTTACGTGCTGACTCAACTGCTGAGAAATTAGCGAAGTTAAAACCAGTATTTGGTAAAGGCGAAGCTGCAACAATGACAGCGGGTAACTCTACTCCTCTTACTGATGGTGCTTCATGCGTGCTTTTAGCTTCTGAAGAATGGGCTAAAGCAAATGGTCACGAAGTCCTTGCTTACTTAACGTTCTCTGAAACTGCTGCTGTTGATTTCGTTGGCAAGAAAGAAGGCTTATTGATGGCGCCTGCTTATGCAGTTCCACGTATGCTTGAACGCGCTGGTCTTAAACTTCAAGATTTTGACTACTACGAAATTCACGAAGCATTTGCATCACAAGTTCTTTCTACATTGAAAGCTTGGGAAGATGAGAAATTCTGTAAAGAGCGTTTAGGTTTAGATGCACCTTTAGGTTCAATTGATCGTAGCAAATTAAACGTTAAAGGTTCTTCTTTAGCTGCGGGTCACCCATTCGCTGCTACTGGTGGTCGTATCATCGCGACTGCTGCAAAAATCTTAAACCAAAAAGGTTCAGGTCGTATCTTAGTTTCGATCTGTGCTGCTGGCGGTCAAGGCGTAACAGCAATTATTGAAAAATAATTACTAGCTAGACTCAAGAGGGATTAAATCTTTGGATTTAGTCCCTTTTTTATATTCTGAGTTAAAAAAATTCACCCTTCTAAATTTAAACCATCATTTACTATCATGGTTGGCGGCATGGGCGCCGCCTTGTTGGACTGCGGTAACAAGGATGTACCGTCAGTCCAACAAAAGATTTTGGTTACTTTTCATCTCTGAAAAGTAAAGGTAAAGACAGCCTATCTAGTTATCGTAACTATGAAAATATATTTATTAATTCAGGGTTGAAACCAAACTATCTAGCTCTTTTAAACTTCACATAATAATCATTTAAAACTTTAATCGCTTGCTTCAACTGTTTAAGATTTTCTTCTGTATTCCCCAACCGCTCAACAAAACGCTGTGAGTGTATTTCTAGATCGATCTTTTCATTAATTTGCGGTGCAATCCGAAATAGCTTTTCAAGATCGTCAAATCGATCTAACTTTCGGTTTGAGAAATATTCCAGACGGAATCCCAACTCATTCAAAACGATGCCTTTATAAATTGCACCACGACTATCAAAAACCAAGTCATTTTCTTTAAGGAATAGCTGTTCAGGTGTTTCCTTTGAACTTTTGAATAAGTTAGTTAGTTGGCTTAACATATGATCTATCTATACAGCTTTGCTTTGATGACTTGCTTATTAAAACGATAAAGTACCCATTGATGCAAGCTAACAATCAATCAGGAATAAAAAAGCACCCTTAACGGATGCTTTTTTAAATCAGGTTAACCATATTGTTTTTTCAAATAATCAACAATCTTAGCCGACTCAAACATCTTCACGCCTGTGTTTGGATCAATTAAAAACGGAACTTGAATATCACGCCCCATAATTTCAACAACCTTTTCACGCTTACCATTCGGTAATGGAATATATTTACCTGGTTTTAAGCGTAGAATGGCTGGCCCCATATCTTGCCAACGCTCCTTAGGCACATTATGCAGAACATATGGAATTTCTAATTCACATAAAGCTTCACGCACTAAACGCGTATAAGGACTCGCTTCAAAGCTCCACAGCTCTAACAGTTGCTCTGGTGCTGCTCGATCAATAATTTTCTTATTGATCCATACACCACGTGCTGCATTCGCAACTGAAGCCAAGGTCGAAACATAAGGTAATTTAGGATAATGGCTGTATTTCTTAGGGGTCTGCCCTGTTTTACCATAATGTTTAAATAAATGATGAATAATATCTTGTGATTCATAAAGTTGATCACCTGTATTTTCATCAATTAAAAATGGAAATTGTCTTTTTCCACCTTTGCTCTTTACAATTTGTCGATATTTCTGACCGCCTTTAGGACATGGATAAATCTCCACATCTAAGTTCAATAAGGTCACTACTTCTCGAACTCGACGGCAGAATGGCGAACCTTCAAATTCATAAAGCTTTAAAGGTTTTGTTGGTTGTTGAGGAAAAGGCGTACCTGATACACCTCGCCCACCCTCAATGATACTCGCAACCACAGATTGTAAAACTTTAAATTGATGATTCACCATTTTCAGCATATCGCTAACCCTTTAGCAGTCGACTAATTTTTCTTTCGCAATCACAATTCCGTTATTATCTGCATAGATATAATCACCAGAACTGATTGTCACACCACCAAAATACAATGTGATATCAACTTCACCTATGCCTTTACGATTACTTTTTTGTGGAATTGCAGCCAATGCATGTACACCTAAATCTAGTTCCGCAATCGCATCTACATCACGCACACAACCATAGATCACAACACCATTCCAGTGATTTTTCACTGCTGATTCTGCAATCATGTCTCCCATCAATGCACAACGCATGGAAGCACCACCATCAACAACAAGTACCTTACCTGTTCCATCAGTTGCCAATAATTCTTTAACACGAGAATTATCTTCAAAGCACTTTACAGTCACAATTTGGCCACCAAAAGTTTTACGAGCACCATAACTCTTGAAGAATTTCCCATCTAAGCATGGTGTTACGACTTGTAAATCTTTTTCAGGGTTGTCATCTAACAAATCACAAGTTACGAAAGATACTGTTGTCACTGAGCTTCTCCATTATCGAGTTTGTTGTATCATTAAATTATCAAACAGTTTAAATGCGGCAGTTTGTGTTTGGGCTGCAACCAGCATAGTATGCGCCAATTGCTCTGCGGTTACAGGCTTATATTTAAACGGCTTAGTCCATGCTTGCTCTACAAGCTTAAATGCAGTTTGTGCCATATCTTCCAGAAAACGCACATCACTTCGCTTACCAATCAATAATGATGGTTGAAAGATTGACAATTTATATAAAGATAAACTTCTGAGGTAATTTTCTAATTCACCTTTAACTTTATTATAGAAAATTGGTGAATTTGCACTCGCTCCCAAAGCACTAACGACCAATAAGTGAACATCTTTATCTTGAAGTAAATCAGCAAAATGAGCATTCATTTCATAGTCAATTGCATAGAATGCTTCTTTTGAACCTGCTTGTTTAATTGTGCTACCTAAACAGCTAAAAGCATGCGTATATGCATTCACGTCTTCATCATTTAATAACAAAAAATCTTCTAAGACAAATTGAGTAACTTTATTATAAGTATCTAATGCATCAGACTTTTTACGTACCACAGCAGTTATCGCACTGAATTCCTCAGACTGTTGCAATTGTTCTATTAAAGCTTGTCCAACCAACCCTGTAGCACCTATTACAATCGCTTTTTTATCACCTGTTTTCATTTTTATTTCATCCAAGTTATAACTAGGCTTAATGTAACGTTTTCTTGCAACATAATCACCTGTTAAATGCACTTATAAACATTACAAGGCTTGACTTCGATGCTTAGTTTCATCAAAATATGGCACTTGTTTACGGGCTGGTGAATGTTGCCAATATTTTTGGTTTTAACTTCAGCCCGCCCAGACCAACTTATTTTCAAGGAGTGCACGAGTGGCAAACTCTGCTCAAGCTAAAAAACGTGCTCGTCAAAACGTTAAAGCACGTAAACACAACGCAAGCTTGCGTTCTATGGTTCGTACTTACCTTAAACGTACAGTAAATGCGATCGCTGCTGGTGATTATGCTGCTGCTTCAGAAGCTTACAAAACAGCTGTACCTGTAATCGACCGTATGGCTGATAAAGGCATCATCCACAAAAATAAAGCTGCTCGTCATAAGAGCCGCTTAAATGCTCAAGTTAAAGCGTTAGCTAACTAATTTGAAGCAAATAAAAAAGCCCGATTTTCGGGCTTTTTTATTGTCTACAGTTTTTCGTATTACAAAAATTAGAAAGAGGTAAATTGTTTACCTCCTCCCTTTTGAGTTTTATGAATTAACTGTGAATACTTTAGAAGATAACGCCAAGTTCTTAGTCGCTAAACCTGAAAGTATTAAGCTATTATTCACAGATGGTATCGTCCATTTTTGGTTCGCGCCAGCAGTGCATCTATAACGAATCAAACGCGCTCTATTATTGGTAAGATAACCACCTTCTAAATCAAAACATTGATTCGATTGCTTAATCGCTTGAGCGCTTACATCAGTGACCCAAATTTGATTAACTTGATTATTATCACAAGGCATTAAATTAATTACATTACCGGAGGTTGTTGCCAAGCAATGATCAATGTATTGTTTACTGTGTATTTTCCCTAGAGCATCATAAACCCATTTTTCAGAGTCATCCCCCACACATCCAGTAGCACCGCTAATAAATGCATTCAACTGCCCACTTTCAAGCCTCTCAGCTTTCAAACAATTGGTTCGATTCATCAAACTCACTGCCGAGTCTAAATTAAAATCATTTTTTAATTCGAGTTTATCTAGGAATGTATGGAATGCATCCAAGGCATCAACATTCATATCCATCAGATCAGTTCGATATACATTCATCCAGCGGTTCAAACGATAAAGCTTCGTTTGCTGTTGCGTATAACGATTCATTTCAGTTTGCGCATCAGATGAAAGCTGGTTTTTAAATTTCTGGTAAGAATCAAATAACAACTTAGCATCTGTTGAAAGACTAACAACTGGTTTAGCTTTGTTCGCAACTAGCGCTTGTTCAAGCACTGGAAGCTCAATTTCTTTTAATGCAGAGTAACCAGCTTCCTCACCAATCTCAACAAATGGTGCAATCGGTGTATTATTCGCAGGAATGCTCATTGTAGAGAGTAATACTGCATTTTCATTGGCTTTTCGACAATACAAATTAACTTGTTGAGGTGCTTCACTTTGGGCAATATTGATATGGAACTTATTGGCATTACTATTGCTATTCATACGCTGAGGTGCAAGCGCAATATTTTGTGTAGTTGATGCGAACTGAACATTGAGCCAACAGTTTGCCGTAGTTGCATTAGTATTAACTTGAGGCAAATTAAATACATTCCCCCAATTCCCTTTCGCAGCAGGATAAATTAAACCAATCTGATTCACAGGATCATATCCACCGAGAATCGTATAAACAGGAACACCAAATAATCTTGGTTTTAAATAATTACCATCTGCACTGTTGTACCAAACATTTCCAGAGTTCGGTACTTTTGGCTGAGCAACCTCCATTACTCTTGTGGTCGCGTTCCACTTTTTATAACCAGTTGGCGAGTTTTTATCCCATACATAGCGATCAAAAGCTGGCTGTATTTTTAAATAGGTACTATAACCTGTGTAATGCGTATATTTAGAGATGGTACTTGCTGTTGCGCCACCAGACATTGCATCCCAACCATAAGCATATTTGTTTAAAAAGTTTGGAACACCATTACTGCCATCACCTAAATTTGTTGCCGTCCAGTTTAGATTGCCTCGCATTTTATTTCTAAATGCAATATATCCCCAGCCACTATCTGCATGATGTGCAGCCCAAAACATATTATTGCCCACAGAACCAGGATAGTGCCCTAATCCATAGTGATGACCAATCTCATGGCTAAATTCATTACCTATGGAATCAATCAACGTAAGCATTCCATTTCCACCACTTAACCCATGTGTCGCCTCTCCATTGCTATATTTACCACGAGCATGATGAGCAACAACACTTTGAGTTAGTTGTGGCTGCTCCTGACTTGCCATAGAAGCACTTGTAATCCCCCAATTGGCTAAGTTTATGCCGACGCCAAAAGTTGATTTAGCTGTATTTTCACGCATGTCTCCGCTGTAAACATCGCCAGTGGTTGCACTCACAGTGTCGTAAATGACACCACTTGCAACCATCACTTTTTCTAATTTTAAATCATCATATTTTGTGACAATCATTCGCGCAGCTGGAATCGTCTGAAAATAATCTGTTCCCGCTTTTGCTGGTTCTAACAGCATATAGTGACCATTTGATTTAGGCGGATCTGTCAATAAACCTAATCGAATGTTTTGCAGCACTAATTCGCCTGGAGCAGCAAAATCAATATCATTCTCAGTCAAATCGCCTGTACGATTATTTAATGGATCCAGAACTCGAATATGTAAACCCGCCTTAACCTCATCCCAATTCAAAGGTGCACTCCAAGCACGTTTTGAATAGCTTACAGGAGGTCGACCATCGCTATTTGATTGATCAGATGCAGCCAAACGCGATGGCTCCTCTAACTCAACGGTTCTCAGTAATTGATTACCCTGATAAATCTCAGCCATTAAGGTCTTTACATCCCCCATTTCAGTCAATGGTGTGACTAACAATAAAGCCTCTTTATCCGTTGTTAAACGTGGCATGTAATCTTTTTCATTATTCTTAGGATTAACTACATGACTTTGACCAAATTGAATCATCGCAGCAAAGCTACCATTCAAATCATTTCTTAATGAGCGTGGCTGTCCTAATTTATCGTAATCATAAAAGCCCAGAACATTATCATCGATTACATCCTTTGTTGGCTCTGGATATTTCTCAGCTACAGGCGGAGCAGGATTTTCTGTACTGCCTGTCCCTATCGTATTATCTCCTGAAGATTCCGAACCACCACTATTACCACCTCCACCACAAGCAGTAAGCATAATAGTGAAAATACATACAGATAAATGTTTGAGTTGCAATTGCATCACATTTCCCCAAAAAAATTACAATGAATTATCAGTAATGATAAATTATGATTATTAGTTAAAGTTAATAAAAATCATATATTTATAATAATATCACCTTTAATTTAAAGATGAAAAAATATATTCAGAATATAATAAAATATCTAAAATAAAATGAATGACTAAAATTAATTTAAACCCAATGGTTCTTTTAATTATCTTTAAAATCTTTAATTAATAGTTCTTGTTTTTGCCCACGCCAAATCCATTTCAATTTACTATTAGCAAAATCCTCACCTTCAAACCAAACAAATAATCCCTCCATCATATCTGGCCAATCCGCTTTATCAATTTGGTTTTTGCCAGAAATCACTGCAACTATCGCCGCCAAAATCGTATCGTGACTGACAGCTAAACTTAATCCTTTTTGTTGTGAAGGATGCGTGTGATATAGCAATTCGATCACATCAAAAACACCTGTAATCGGATGCTTCATTCCCGGTAAGGCATTATTCACAAAACTATTAATAAAACCCAATGCACCTTGTTTACGAAAATAAGGCGCAGCTTGTTGAATATCCAATACAAAGCTTCCCGGTTCAACCAACAAACGTTGCTCAACTATTTCAATCGTATGTGTATTTGAAGCTTTGTATGCATCATCAGCCCCTTCAATCATTAAAGCGGCTGTATCGACACAACGCTGAATTGGACTAGAAATACAATGATGGATGGCGCGATCCGTATTTTGTATTAAATACTGCCCCCATGCATAAGCAAGATCTCGACCTTGCTCTGTAAGCTGAAGATCATAACCAGCAAAACCCTGCCCATTCACCAATTCACGCAAAGAGTGGCGTGTAAATAAAGTGACTGGTGTTGAAGCATCAGGCAACAAGTCGACTGCTTCAAACATACTTTTGGGCAAGAGATGTAACGCCATAATATTTATAAATGATGAAAATTTATTTCACTATACCATGCGCGAAATAACTCTCAATCTAAAATACCCGAATGTGTTAAAGCATCATAAGCAAGATCTTTGCAATATTGATCTTTAAATGCGATAAAACCACCATTAAGTACGGTATCTCTTTGATTGTATAGAAATGGTTTACCCTCTAAAGTCAACAAACCACCACCAATACTTTCTAACAATGCTTGCCCTGAACTCGTATCCCACTCAGAAGTTGGATGAAAACGTGGATAAATATCAATTTCGCCTTCTAACATCATACAGAACTTATAAGCACTGCCCGCTTCACGGCGAGTAACATCTCTTGATTTTAAAATCGGATCAATGAAATTTTGATATTTAGGGTTTTTACTATTATGACTTAATCCAATTTGAATCGGTGTATTAACCGAATGCTCTTCAATCTGATATTGAAACCATTGTTGTTGACTAAAACTATATTTATAAGGGCGCTGTGAAGTGTAACCAATATACATCACTTGCTCACACGGCACTGCGATGATTGCAAATGTAGTCAAATGCCCATCAATTAAACTTAAATTAATTGTAAATTCATCACGCTCATGAATAAATTCTTTCGTCCCATCTAACGGATCAAGCATCCAACATTGTGGCCATGCCTTTCGAGCTGAATAATCACTTTCTTCAGAGAGCACGGGTAAGGTTGGTGTCACTTCAGCTAAATGCTTCAATAAAAAGCGATTCACTTTCAAATCTGCTTGCGTTACTGGTGAATCATCACTTTTTTCCTGAATATTAAATTCGCAACCTGCACAATAACTTTGGTATTCTTCCAACAATATTTGACTTGCCTGCGCCATAATCGGAACAAGTTGAGAAATTAACGGATCTTGTGGCGCAAGCGTTTTTAAAAACATAGACCAACCTTATGTCATATTCAGATTTACAGCAGCAGCCGATTGCCATGTTCGACATGGATGGCACATTACTCGATTTAGCCTTTGATGATTTTATTTGGAATCATTGTTTGCCCGAACGACATGCTCAAGTCCATCAATGCAGTCTTGAACAAAGCCAGCAGACACTATTTCAATTCTACCAACAGCATAAGCATACACTATCTTGGTATTCTTCGGCGTACTGGACTGCTAAAGTTGGGGTTGATGTACTGCAACTTCAATATGAACATCGCGAGAAAATTGCTGCACGCGCTGGCTGCCATCAACTGTTAGAACGACTCAAAGCGAAAGGTTATCGCTGCTGGTTATTAACCAATGCAGACCAAGCTGGACTGCAATTGAAACTTGAAAATGTCGAACTCAGCCCTTACTTTGAACTTATGATCAGTAGTGAAGAATTGGGACATGCCAAAGAAGATGTTGGATTTTGGCAAAAGCTTCAACAGCTTCACCCTTTTGATCCAACAAAAGCTGTATTTATTGATGATACCGTTGCTGTCTTAAAAGGTGCTGAAGCTTTTGGTATTTCTAAACTTGTAAGCATTCTACAGCCATCAAGTAGTAAACCAAGTAGAAACGTAAACGAACTCCCATATCCTGCACTCAATCATCTAACTGAATTATTTGACTATCTTGAGTCCAACAATCTCGAGACCAACCTACAGGTAACAGATGCCAAAACAGCATGAACCAGACAGCATGGAAAGCATGCGTATTGATAAGTGGCTTTGGGCGGCTCGTTTCTTTAAAACACGCTCCATTGCCAAAGCTGCGATCGAAGGCGGTAAAGTCCACCATCACAATGATCGAGTTAAAGTCTCTAAAGAAGTTCGTATAGGAATGGAACTGACCATCCAGCAAGGCTTCGAAAAAAAGACCGTAGTGATTAAAGCACTATCTGCCGTTCGTGGTGGCGCTCCTATTGCCCAACAACTCTATGAAGAAACACAAGAAAGTATTGCGCGTAGAGAGTTGCATGCATCACAGCGGAAAATGCATAATCTAGCTCGACCAGATCATCGACCAAGTAAAAAAGATCGTCGTGATATCAATCGTTTTAAACAGGAAAATGTACAATCATGGTCTTATCATGATGAGTGAATTTCCCTACTTTCAGGTGCGTCATTTTGTGTCGCAAAGACACAGATCAGATGTAGAATAAACAACTAGAATCTGCCACTATACCCGAGTCCCAACAAGTTGAGATTCAATACATCCACTTGGGTTAGTCGTTAAGAATATAAAGTTTTGAGGTTTTGAGATGGATGATAATAAAAGCAAAGCGTTACAAGCTGCGTTAAGCCAAATTGAGAAGCAATTTGGTAAAAATACAGTGATGCGCTTGGGTGATAACACTGTACAAGCAGTTGAAGCTGTTTCTACAGGTTCATTAACACTAGATATCGCATTAGGGATTGGCGGATTACCTAAAGGCCGTATCATCGAAATTTACGGTCCTGAATCATCAGGTAAAACGACCATGACATTACAAGCGATTGCTCAATGTCAGAAAAATGGCGGTACATGTGCATTTATTGATGCAGAACATGCATTAGACCCAGAATATGCACGTAAATTAGGTGTAGATATTGATAACCTCTTGGTTTCACAACCTGACCATGGTGAACAAGCGCTCGAAATCGCAGATATGCTGGTGCGTTCTGGCGCAATTGACCTCATCGTTGTCGACTCTGTTGCTGCATTAACCCCTAAAGCCGAAATTGAAGGCGAAATGGGTGATTCACACATGGGCTTACAAGCACGTTTAATGAGTCAGGCATTACGTAAAATTACAGGTAATGCAAAACGCTCTAACTGTATGGTGATCTTCATTAACCAAATCCGTATGAAGATTGGTGTGATGTTTGGTAGCCCAGAAACAACAACTGGTGGTAATGCTCTCAAATTCTATGCATCTGTACGTTTAGATATTCGTCGTATCGGTCAAGTAAAAGAAGGCGATGAAATTACAGGTAACGAAACACGCGTTAAAGTTGTAAAAAACAAAATGGCGCCTCCTTTCAAAGAAGCTGTATTCCAAATCATGTACGGTAGAGGGACTAATCAGTTAGGTGAATTGGTTGACCTCGCAGTTCAACAAGATATCGTCCAAAAAGCTGGCGCATGGTATTCATACCAAGGTAATAAGATTGGACAAGGTAAAAATAATGTAATTCGTCATTTTGAAGAAAACCCTCAAATGGCTCAAGAAATTGAGAAGCTGATTCGAGAACAACTTCTGACTAAAAACAAGCCAGCCGAAAATACAGATATTGAAGAAGAAGAACCAGACTTTTTAGAAAGCTAAGCTGAAACGCCCTTCGGGGCGTTTTTCTTTCATGAGGAAATAAAACGTGTTTAATACTGAAAAATCAGAAAAACCCAAAACGCTTACAGGTACAAGACTACGCTCTTACGCCTTTGCACTTCTGACACGCCGTGATTATTCCCAAGCCGAACTGAGCAATAAACTCAATCAATATGCAATCAATCCTGATGAGGTTGCAGAGTTAGTTGCAGAATTAGCACAGCAAAACTATCAAAGCGATCAAAGAGTCGCAGAACTTACCCTAGCAAGCCAATTGAGAAAAGGTAAAGGGCTACAGCGCATCAAACAGGCTTTAAAAGCGAAAGAATTAGATGAAGAACTGATTACAGAAGAATTAAAAGAAGTCGATTGGTCAGAGCAAGCGTATCAGCTTAAAATTAAAAAATTTGGTATAGATGTCGCAAAAGATCCAAAAATCAAAGCTAAGCAAATTCGCTTCTTGCAATATAGAGGATTTAGTATGGATGCGATAATGAAAGCGATTGCTCGAACGAGCGAAGAAGAATAGCTGGTGGCAGCCCTACCAGCAAGACTTCGGCACATCATAGTTCTACTACCGTTGCTACCTTCCGGTCCTGGCGGGGTTCATAGAGTACAATTGCGAAGCTACCAGCAGGGCTACCATTGCCTGACAAAGTATAGAGATTTTTAGACCACTTGCAAGTCTTGTAACTGTTTTTAATTAAGTTTTCAATTCAACTGTCTAATTCCTCATCAAAATCTAGATTTTTTTATTACAGCCGATTAAATATGAAGAAATTATAAACAACAAAAACTAAATCCCTTCAAAAGTGCTTGAAGATTGTAAATGCTTATTGCATTTAAATGAGTTACTGTTTTAATGACTAAAGTAAAATACATACCAACATGCCACAAGCTCAAAAGCTTGCTTGTATCGCTTATTTTTCAACATTACGGATGAGTTTTCATGCTAAAAAAGCATTCTGTACTTTTCATTGCTCTGCTTAGCAGTGCGCATTTGTATGCCAATGTTCCTATTGAGTCGAGAGCTTTAAGCCAACAAATTGCTGACAATACAAATGCTTCGCCTGTTGCGACGAATTTAAATTGGGATTTAATTCAAAAGAACCAAAAACTTGAAGAAGAAGTCCGAAAGTTGCGTGGTCAGCTTGAAGAGCATGAAAATGCAATTGACCAACTCAAAAAAGAGCTAGCAAATCGTTATACTGATTTAGATCAACGCTTAGAATTGCTATCACAAAAAATCGATCCACCAGAAGAAAATACTGATCCAGAAAATGCTTCTAGTGAACCAACAACAAATACCACAAATCAGGTCGCTCCAGTAGCAAATACACAGCAGACAGCGCCAATCACACCAACACCTGTACAAACACCAGTTGTTCAACCACAAGCAAACAATAGCGTAAATAACCAAATAGAGCTCGAAAAAGCTGCTTATACAGTTGCTTTAGATGCATACAAACAAGGCGGTGCTAAAAATGCGATCCAGCCTATGCAGAACTTCATCAAAAACCATCCAAATGGTATATATGTCGGGAATGCATATTTTTGGCTAGCAGAATTTTATTTAGCTGTAGAGCCTGTTGACTATAAAGCAGCTAAACAAAACTACAATATCGTTGCCACACGCTATCCAAACTCAGCCAAAGCACCACGGGCTGTTTATCAACTTTATAGTATCGCTAAAGAAGTCGATAAAAATGCAGCTTTAGCTGGTCAATATCGCACAAAGTTACTCACTCAATACCCACAATCTGAAGAAGCAAAGTTTATTCAGAAAAAATAAAAATAGATCAAAAAAAGCCAGTTCAAATTGAACTGGCTTTTTTTATACCTAGATTAAACTTATTTAATCTTTGCATGTGATTTTAAGTATTCAGTGTAATCTTCTAATATCTGCTGACCACGGAACTGTTGATATAGTTTTGTCAACTCAGTCAATTGTTCTTGTGGTAGCTCACTAGCAACATTCGCATTCACATTTGATACAGCTACGATAACCAATTCATTGGGTAATTTCGCAGTAGTTGCTGACCACATCCCTTCTTTCGTCGGAGCTGGAATACTGAAAGCCGCTCGTTCAATTGCACGTTTTAAACCTTGAGAACGAACAAATACGCCTGCATTTTCAAAAGTCACATTAGACTTAGCAATAACTTGCGCTGCTGGCTGTGTTTTAAAGTCTGCCAAAATTGTAGACATCTTCGCTTTCGCAGCTTTATACGCTTTATCTTCAATAACTTTAGCTTTAACTTCAGCTGTCGCTTGAGCTAACGGCTTAATACCTGCTGGATGATAATCACGAACTTTGATCCAGATCGTATCACCATTTGCTAACTGAATATTTGATGATGCATTACGATCACCATTCTTCACATCATCACTAAAGATTTTAGCTTTAACATTTAAATCACTTAAATAAGGATTTTGCGTTGTCAAAGTTACACCTTTTGCTGATTCAACACGTGCAGCTTTTACTTCTTGCACTACAGCATCAAGTGAGTCGCCACCGACAACCATTTCATTTAAGTTATTGACAGTATCGCTGAATAAATTAGCTGATTTTGTTTTTTCAACTTCAGCTGTCAAACGCGCTTTTTCAGCTTCAAATGAAGGAATAGTCACTGTCTGTGTATTTGCTTCGATAATGTGATAGCCATACTGAGTTTTCACAGGCTTTGAAACTTGACCATTTTTCAAAGCATTTACAGCATTATCAAAATCAGTAGAGAAAATACCAGGTGCATAAGCATCAACCAAACCGCCCTGATCTTTCGAACTCGGATCTTCAGAGAATTGAGCTGCTGCTTGAGCAAACGTCATGCCTGCTTGAATTTTCGCATAAACATCATTCGCAAGTTTTTGTGCAGCGGCAGCATCACGAGTATCAGTCGTAATTAAAATATGCTTCACTTCACGCTTAGCTTCTTTCTGCTGTTTTTCAACAAAAGCTTGATAAGCTTGTTTTAAATCAGCATCAGTTACAGCTAAGTTTGTTTGTGGCAACAATGAAGGTGTTAAAACAACATAATCAACATCAACAGCAGCAACTTGCTTAAACTCACCTTTATGCTTGTTGTAATAATCTGTGATTTCTTGATTAGACGCAGTTAAGCCCTTCTTATAGTCATCCAGTTTGATGCTTGCTAAGTGCAAAGTACGCTGTTCAGTTTGCAAGTTCGCCAATTGTTGTAAATCAGACTTACTTACTAATGCATAGTCCATCAACGTTGATGAAATCATTTTCAATGCATGGTCTTGACGTAAGCTTGCAAGCAAACTTTGATTGGTCATGCCTACTGAACGTAAATAGTTTCCATAAAGTTGCTCAGAGAACTTCCCATTTTCTTGGAAGCTTGGTTGTTGAGCCAACATTTGTTCAAGTTGAGCATCGCTTAATGAAATACCTAACTTTTCAGCTTGCTGTTGCAATAAAGCACGCGTCACAAGCGCATCTAAAGCTTTGTTTTGAATAACGGGTAGATTTAAAAGTGACTCGTCACCTTTAACCATAGATAAATACTGATCTTTATAATTCTTGGTTGCACTTTCTAATTCTTTATTAGAAATATCTTGACCGTTGACAGATTTCGCAACGTCTGCCTTATTGCTACCACTAAAATATCCCTCAATACCTACAAGCGCTAAAGGAGTCAAAAACAAAACTAAAAGGACTTTGCCAAGCCAACCCTTAATGAGTGTACGAAAAGATTCCATAAGAATTCCAATATTTTATTTCGGAGCAATTTTAACTGAAAAATAAAAGCGAATGAATGCAGATTAAGGATCAAACTCACTTTTTCATTCATTAAATAAAAAACGCACCCGAAATGGTGCGTTTATTGATTTAAAAAGATTACGCAACTGAATCTTTTAAACCCTTACCTGGTTTGAAACTAGGTACTTTGCTTGCTTTAATTTGAAGCTCTTCACCAGTTTTTGGATTACGACCAGTACGTGCAGCACGTTCTTTAACGCTAAAAGTACCAAAACCAACTAAAGTAACCGTATCACCCTTTTTAAGTGCTTCAGTGATTGACGCAATCGTTGCATCGAGTGCCTTACCAGCATCCGATTTAGATACTCCCCCTTTTTCAGCAATCGCATCAATTAATTCTGATTTATTCATGATAAAAAATATCCTCTTAATATCGTTTGTTAAGATCCAAGGCTATAGTTTAAAAGGCCATGACGCCTTTATAGCAATGCTTTAGGGGAGAACGCAATACTAGAAAGGCCTTTTAGCAAAAATAAATACTGAAATACGACATAAACGGACGAGTGCCAACGATTTTTTTTACTTTTTATTCAATTTGGCTTTTAACTGGTTATTTTCTTCAATTAAAGCGTCCACTTTAATGTGAAGTTGCACTAAAAGTTGCTCAATATGTTGAAGATCCTTTGGTGTCACTAAACCAATGCGATTTAAAGAGTGATTTACACCAGTATCTAAAATCTTTTCAACTTTATCTTTGGTATCTGTAACAGACTCTTTGGCTTTCTCAGTGACCTTACCCACTGTGTTATCCGCAAAATCAACTGTTTTTGATTCTAACTCTTCGCCGACCTTGACCAATGAGTCGAATAATTTATTTCCTTCCTCTTCAGCGCGAGAAAAAGCACCTAAACCAGCTAACCAAATTTGTTGTGTATACTTCTTGAAATCAAGCGCAGATTTTTTAGAACTCTTTGATTTTGTCTTAGTTTTTACCTCATTTTCTTCACTCGAATTTTCTATATTTGAGTTATCCATAGAACCATGCTCCTAAGCACTTTACAAACAGTATGTCGTATTTAACCATAAAAATGTTTTTATAATATCAAAGTTAAGACTTGATCGTTTTAAAAAACTGTTCTACAAAGCAACAAAGTCATGTAAATTATTTTTAATAATTGAGTAAGGATGCTCAAGTTTACAGATTTGTGGTTTTATTGTTTGATTGGTAAGGAAAAAGAGACTTATGAGTTATACGCAACAAAGAAACAAGCACCCTCATTTGTTGCTAAACATTGTCATCATTGTTTTAGAGACTTTTTTCTCATTCATCCTAACCCATGATGCCGCTTTACGTTTGCAAGCAAAAAAATTTATTGAGCAAAAAATTACAATTCGCATCAATAGCTATATCCCTTTCTTTGATTTTTATATCCAATTTACTGACAAAGGCTTGTTGTTTGATATGAAAGCTTTGGATAGAAAAATTGATTTAGAGGTGAATAGCACACTGATTGATTTAGTTAAAATATTTGTATTTAACAATCAACGCAGCATCACCAATATGCGTATTTTGGGTGATTCAACCTTATCTGAAGAGTTTTTAGACTTCATTCCTCATCTAACATTAACCAGTATCTTCGCAAATTGGAGACAATGGTTCAATGCTTTTAATGACGAAGCAGAAGCAGTTGCATCTCAACAACGTATCGCCCCGCTCTTGGATAAAATTGACCAACAACGTTCTGAAATCAATACTTTACTCGTTGAAGTAAAACAGTACCAAAATCGTATTCATCGCATGCAGAAACGTCAGCGTTTCATCAATATTTGCTTTGCTTTATTGAGCTTTATTTTTATTGGTTTTTTTGTTTATAATATGTGGATACAATAATTACAGTATATTTCACTTTTCACGTTGATATTCGCAATTAAAAAACTTGACTATTTTAGTCGGAATTCATAAAATTTAGACATCTAGTCTAACCATGTGTATCGAATCATGCGCCTTACAACTCGCGGTCGTTACGCAGTGACTGCTCTACTTGATTTAGCTTTGCAGCCAACTGAACAAACGATCACGCTTGCGGAAATAGCAGCACGCCAATCCATCTCAGTCGCTTATTTAGAACAGTTATTCGCGAAACTTAAGCGTCATGGGTTAGTTTCAAGCGTTCGTGGTGCTAACGGTGGATATCATCTTGCACGCAATGCCACTGAAATCACTGTGCTAGAAATTATTGAAGCTGTAAATGAAACTGTCGATGCGACGCGTTGTGACCATAAAGGCAACTGTCAAAATGGTGCAATGTGCTTGACGCATGACTTATGGCAAGAACTCTCCCACCATATTGCCGATTATCTCGCAAAAATCTCCCTTGCTGATCTGATTGCTCGTGACAACGTTCAAACAGTTGCACTACGCCAAAATTCAGTAAGTTTAGATTCAGCCCTTCTATCGGTTACAGGTATTTGACATGAAACGTCCAATTTATCTTGATTATGCAGCAACTACGCCAGTACTTCCTGAAGTTGCAGAGCGTATGATGGAATGCTTAACTTTCGAAGGTACATTTGGTAATCCAGCATCACGTTCACATGCGTATGGTTGGCAAGCTGAAGAGAAAGTTGAGTATGCTCGTGAACAAGTAGCAAACTTAATCAAAGCTGATCCGCGTGAAATCGTGTGGACTTCTGGCGCTACTGAATCTGACAACTTGGCGTTGAAAGGTATTGCTCAGTTCTATGGTTCAAAAGGCAAACACATCATTACAAGTAAAATCGAACACAAAGCTGTGTTGGATCCTTGCCGTGAACTTGAAGAACAAGGTTTTGAAATTACATATTTAGAGCCAGAACCACGTACTGGTTTAATTACTCCAGAAATGGTTCAAGCTGCTTTGCGTCCAGATACGATTCTTGTATCACTCATGATGGTGAACAATGAAATCGGTACAGTGACTGATGTTGCTGCAATTGGCGAACTCACTCGTGCAAATAAAACATTCTTGCATGTAGATGCTGCACAAGCGGCGGGTAAAGTTGAAATTGATCTTTCAACAATGAAAATTGATTTGATGAGTTTTTCAGGTCATAAAATTTATGGCCCTAAAGGGATTGGTGCACTTTACGTTCGCCGTAGCCCTCGTGTTCGTTTAAAAGCTCAAATGCACGGTGGTGGTCATGAACGTGGTATGCGTTCTGGCACTCTAGCGACACATCAAATCGTTGGCATGGGTGAAGCTTTTGAAATTGCTGGCAAAACTATGCAAGCAGAACAAGAACGTCTTCGCCTCTTACGCGACAAGCTTTGGAATGGTTTCCAAGATCTTGAGCAAGTGTTCTTGAATGGTCACCCTACTCAAAACGTTGCAAACTATCTCAATGTCAGCTTCAACTTCGTTGAAGGTGAATCATTGATGATGGCACTAAAAGACCTTGCCGTTTCAAGCGGTTCAGCATGTACTTCTGCAACTTTAGAACCATCATATGTGTTACGTGCTTTAGGTTTATCTGATGAGCTAGCACACAGCTCGATCCGTTTCAGTTTTGGTAAATATACGACTGAAGCAGATATTGACCATGTGTTAACACTTACCAAAGCTGCTGTTGAGAAACTTCGTGAACTTTCTCCGCTTTGGGATATGTATAAAGAAGGTATTGACCTTTCAACAGTTGAATGGGCTGAACACTAAATTCATTGTAGTTTTAATTAACTCTTCATTGAAAACAGTGTTTTAACCCTCATATTTAATATTAGGCTGACCCCGAGGTTTGGAGAAGCGACATGGCTTATAGCGAAAAGGTAATTGATCATTACGAAAACCCTCGTAATGTAGGTATTTTGGATAAAAATGCAGAAAACGTTGGTACAGGTATGGTCGGTGCACCAGCTTGTGGTGATGTGATGCGTTTACAAATTCAAGTCGATGACAATGGCGTAATTGAAGAAGCTCGCTTCAAAACTTATGGCTGTGGTTCTGCGATTGCATCAAGTTCTCTTGTAACTGAATGGTTAAAAGGTAAGACACTTGATGAAGCTCAAGCAATCAAAAACATTGATATTGCAACTGAGCTTGCGCTTCCTCCAGTAAAAGTACACTGCTCTGTATTGGCTGAAGATGCGATTAAAGCTGCGATCGAAGACTATCGTGGTAAAAAAGCAAAAGCTTAATTGATTACCGAACAAAATTGGAGTTTTCATGATCAATTTAACTGAAAATGCTGCGACTCACATCAGCAATTACCTACAAAACCGAGGTAAGGGTGAAGGCATTCGTGTTGGTGTGAAAACTTCGGGTTGTTCTGGATTGGCTTACGTACTTGAGTTCGTCGATGATGTCGACACACATGATCAAATGTTTGAACAATTCGGTGTTAAAGTTTTCGTTGATCCAAAAAGCCTAGTTTATCTCGATGGTTTAGAGATGGACTATGTTAAAAACGGTCTCAATGAAGGTTTTGAATTTAACAACCCAAATCAAAAAGGTGAATGTGGTTGTGGTGAATCATTTACTGTTTAATCCACTCCCACCCTCTTTCTTTTCGTCAAAACAGTGTGTTCCGCACTGTTTTAACGTATTTATCAATAGCGGAATTCATCTCCCATGAATCATTTTGAGTTGTTCCAATTACCCGAAGCACTCGATATAGATTTAGCAGCTTTAAAAAAACAATTTTTAAGTTTGCAACAGCAATATCACCCTGACAAAGCAACTGACAAAGATCAAGCACTGATTAAGTCAAGCGAAATCAACCAAGCCTTCAAAGTGCTTTCACAAGTTGACAGCCGTGCTGCATATTTACTTGGTTTAAAGAAACAAGACCACCATCTTGACCAATCCATTAGCGATTTTGAGTTCTTACAATCTGCACTTGAAATGCGTGAACAATTGGATGAAGCAACTTCTTCAGCACAATTGCACACATTAAAAGTTGAAGTGCAACAATGGATTGATGGTCTAGTACGTGAGTTTAAAATTGATTTTGCGGACGAAGATTGGGCTGAAGCACGTGATACTGTTCGTAAACTGCGTTTTTTCCAACGTGTTATGAATGATATTGATAAGGCTGAAGATCGCATACTAGATGAAGAAGAAAGCTTCGATCTAGATGATGATTTTTAATCCGCTATTACCAATTATTTTCAAGGGATACCTCACGCATGGCACTTTTGCAAATTGCTGAACCTGGTCAATCGACTGCCCCGCACGAACATCGTATTGCGATTGGCATTGACTTGGGAACAACCCACTCTTTAGTGGCGACAGTGCTATCGGGAAAACCGAAAGTTCTACAAGATGACAAAGATCGCGTTTTATTGCCATCTATTGTTCACTATGCAAAGGATTCAACAACGTTTGGCTATGAGGCCAAACCGTTTATGATGACTGACCCAAAAAATACTGTCGTTTCTGTAAAACGCTTTATGGGGCGTTCACAAGCAGATATTAAATTTCAACATCCGTATACACTTGTTGGCGCAGAAAATGAGATGCCAGCATTTGAAACTGCTGCTGGTCGTAAAACGCCTGTTGAAATTTCAGCTGAGATTTTAAAACAACTTAAAGATCGCGCTGAAGCAAGTTTAAACAATCCTGTAAATGGTGCCGTCATTACAGTTCCCGCTTACTTCGATGAAGCACAACGTCAAGCAACGCGCGATGCAGCTCAACTCGCTGGTTTAAACGTTTTACGCTTATTAAATGAACCTACAGCCGCTGCGGTTGCCTATGGTTTGGATCAAGAAACTAATCTAAGCACTGATCGCAACTATGTGATTTATGATTTAGGTGGCGGTACATTTGATGTATCTATCCTACGTTTTTCACAAGGTGTATTTGAGGTTTTAGCGACAGGTGGACACACTGCGTTAGGTGGCGATGACCTTGACCGTTTAATCGTAAAATGGGCAAAGAAACAGCTCAATATCGAGACATTAAGTGATGAAGAATATGCTGTCTTTGTTGTTGCTGCCCGCCAAGCCAAAGAATATTTAACGGATCATGAATCTGCCGAATTAAAACTATTGGATGACCGTCTTACTTTAGACCGTCCAACTTTTGAATCGATTATTCAGGTTGCTCTTGATAAGACAATAAGTGTTTGCAAACGCGTATTACGTGATGCAAAACTTGAACTTGATGAGATTGAGCATGTTGTTTTAGTCGGCGGTTCAACCCGTTCTTATGCCGTTCAAAAAGCTGTACGTGAGCTATTTGAACGTGAACCATTATGTACAATTAATCCAGATGAAGTTGTCGCGATCGGCGCTTCTATTACAGCAAATCAACTGATTGGAAACAGCCAAGACGGTTCATTATTGCTTGATGTTACTCCACTGTCACTTGGCTTAGAAACCATGGGTGGTTTAGTTGAACGCTTAATCTCACGTAACACAGCAATTCCGGTTGCTCGCCGCCAAGAATTCACCACTTATCAAGATGGTCAAACAGCAATGTTAATCCATGTGGTACAAGGTGAACGTGATTTAGTAGAACATTGTCGCTCATTGGGTCGCTTTGTATTACACGGTATTCCGCCAATGACTGCTGGTCAAGCGCGTATTGAAGTGACATTCCAAGTTGACGCTGATGGTTTATTGACAGTTTCAGCTAAAGAGACCACCTCTGGTGTTCAGGCGCAAATTGATATTAAACCATCTTACGGCCTATCTTCAGCAGATACTGAGCGCTTACTGGTTGAAGGTTTCCAATACGCAGAAGAAGATAAACATCTTCGTCACTTGCAAGAAACCAAAGTTGAAGCACAACGTGAGTTGGAGGCTTTAGAGCAAGCGTTAAAAGCAGATACTGATTTGCTCTCTCAGCAACAGGCTCGTGACTTAATTCTTGCTGCTGAAGCGTTAAAAGCCCGTCTTAAGACAGATGAGCTTGCAGCGATTGAACATGCTGTTCAGCAACTTAAAATTCATAGCGATGCCTTTGCTGCGCTTCGTATGAACCGACATATTGACCATGCCTTAAAAGGTACGAAACTTGAAGATTGGTCAAACTCAAACTAAAGGTATAGGTGATCAATATGCCACGTATTAAAGTTCTTCCTCATGCACAAATTTGCCCTGAAGGTGCAGAATTTGAAGTCGAACATAACGCCAATTTATGCCAAAGTTTATTAAAAAATGGCATTAAAATTGAACATGCTTGTGACATGTCTGCAGCCTGTACCACTTGTCACGTGGTTGTGCGTAAAGGTTTTGACAGCCTTGAAGAGATGAATGATGTAGAAGCTGACTTACTTGACCGCGCATGGGGCTTAGAACCAGATTCTCGCCTGTCTTGCCAAGTAGAGATTGTTGATGAAGATTTAGAAATCGAGATTCCTAAATACACCATCAACCATGCTTCGGAAAATCATTAACGATATCTAAATCGATTAATTTCCAAAGTTCAAATAAAAACTCTTCGTTCACGAGGAGTTTTTATTTATTAAGAAAAATAAATAAACACAGCAAAATCACGGCTAAAAAGAGCAAGAAAAACCGACTAAGTTTAGTTTTTGATGAACTTGTAACAGCAGATTCTCGCGGTATTTGTTCTTCAAAAATTTGAGGTAATTTAGGTTGAAGTAGAATTTCTTCTAAATATACTTTATTCGTAATCTTATTAAGAACCTCTTTCTCCACATCATATAAACCACCACCATTTTCTCGTGCAGCCAGTTCCAGCCACTTATCTTTAAAGAAGTTATTTGGCCAAAAATAAGATGGTAAAGGCATAATATAATTGGGGTTTTGCTCTGACACAATGATTGGAAAAACCTTCATTGCAAGAAGTCCACCTGGTAAATGTCGATACTCAAACCACATGGAAGACATCTTTAAGGGTAAAGTCGCTAAACTTTGTGGAAAAGGATAATTAAATACTCGTGTAAATTCATTGGTCAAATGCGCTGCATAATTCTGTTGATCCAAGACCTTTGGAGTAGTTCCCTTTAGGGAAAACAATTGCTCTGCCGCTTCCACAAGTTGAACAGGCTGCATTTTCCCCGATGGATCAAATACAACCTCTCCAGCACACGATATCCACTCAGGTTCAAATAAATTCCTATTCGCTTGTACCAATGATGCCCAGACAATTTTACCCGTCGTATATAACATACGCATTGCTTTGATTTGACCATAAAGCGGATCTTCATACATCCACATAGAAGGTGCTACCTGTAAATACGGTCTTAATGGTTTTGGCAAATTTAAGATTAAATCCTTAATATCCAAATTATCCAGCATCACCGTATTTAGGTTTTCTATCACTTGCTGCATTCTTTATTTATTCTCTTTATTAGCATTAAGATATCAACAAAACTTCGGTACGATTCTTTCCAAGAAACCATACAACGATTGTTCCACTAGAAATAACAGTTTGAATTAAAAAAATTATACTGAGGATTATCTGACTTCATCATCCAAAGTCAGTTTTGGGATACCCTGAGCATTAGTAATTTTTTGCTGAGTTTTAATACGCTGGATCATTTTCTCCAAAATTTCGACCAATTCTGGATATTCATAGTTCTGTACTTCTTCTAAGTTCAGCACTAAATGGAAGCCTTTATATTCAAAATCAAACCATTTTTGAGTGTCTGACTTCTTACCAGTGAACTTCTCCATAACCTGCCAAGTTTTAACAGGACCTTGAATCCCTTTTAAATAAATTGGCACTTTAGGAACACAAAGAAATTCATTTTTAATGAGCTGATGCGTATCGTCAGCAATCAGAATTTCATCAACTTCTGCTGCCGATTGTAAGCGTGCAGCAAGATTCACATCACGCCCAACAATGGTATAAGCCATACGATGTGAAGCACCATAGTTTCCAACGTGGCAATACCCTGTACTTACACCCATACGGATATGTAACGCAGGATAACCCATCTTCTTCCAACGTTCACGTAAGAGCTTCATTTGCTGACGCATCGCAATCGCCATTTCTACACAAGATTTTGCATCTTGCTCAACACCTTGCGAGTTTGGATCACCAAAAAAGATCAGAATCGCATCACCCATGAACTTATCGACAGTCGCTTCATACTGCTTCGCTATCTCTGTCATATGACTGAGATAATCATTGAGTAAGAAAGCTAAATCGTCTGGGATTAGTGTTTCTGAAAGCTCAGTAAAACCTTGAATATCTGAAAAGAAGATTGTTAATTTTTTACGCTTATATTCAATCTTTGCTTCGGCCTCACCACGCATAATCGACTGCCATAATTGCAGTGGTGCATATCGACTCAACTGATTCGCGAAAGCAATATAACGCGTCATTTGGTTATGATAATGCTGACGTTGCTGACCAAGAATATTGATACGACGATGCTGATAGTAGTTTCCAATCACAATAAACATCATCAAACCCAGTAAACTGACGACGGTCAGCTCTGGATTCGTTGGCTCAAAATATTCTTCTGCGCCAAAAATGAAGAATGTACAGAAATAGAAAGTTAAAACACCGATTAGCCCAATCAAACAAGCAACAGGTAATGTGATTTTATTATTGAGACCAACGTAAAGTAATGCAAATAAGATTGTAAATGTTGGAACTAAACTTAAATGCAACCCAGCTAAAACGATTGCAACAATGACTGCTTCACAAGCAAAGAGAACATTTTTTTCTGTGTTTTTATCAAATTTGTACTGTAACCACTTTTCTAACTTTGGACAAAACAGAAAAAAAACAAATAATAGAGGAAGGATGTAAAGTTGATGGTTAGCACTTGAAGAGGTAAATGTATAAATTACCAATATCAGCGACAGTATCGAATATCCCATCAACCGATGAAAATATGCGAACTGTCTAGGTTCTTTATCAATCAACCTATCTAGTGGCACCCTTAGCTCCTTCCTTATTATAGAAGACTGTTTTTATTCTGTTGTCTAAATCAGTCCATACGCCAATCAAATGGCATATCGCCTTGACCGCGTAGTGCAAGCATCAAAGTCTGGCGCATATGAGCGAGAACATCACTGCTATATGGTACAGCTGGAGTTCCCCAAACTGGCTTCGGCCAAGCAACATCATTTTGGTAACGCACAACATGATGAAAATGAAGTTGAGGTACAACATTACCTAAAGCGGCAACATTCATCTTATCTGCACGGAACACACGTGAAAGTTGGCTAGACAACCAGCTTGATTCACGCAAAAACTGCTCTTGATCTGCTTGGCTAAGTTCATATAACTCAGTGATTCCCGGTACACGCGGCACAAGAATCAACCAAGGAAATTGCATATCATTCATTAAACGACATGTTGAAAGCGGAAAGTCGCCTACAAAAAATGTATCTTGAGCAAGTTGTGGATGCAAACTAAACATATCTTTATAAATGATGCAGAATAATGATGATCAATACTATCACATCAGTTTTGATGTGAATATTATTAGTAACCTGTTTGATTACAAATAACAATGATTTTCCTCATTTATTACATATACATCAGACCAAAGGACTATTCATTGGCTAAAGACCACACACATTGATCATTTAAGCAGCAAAAATATACTTTTCCACTAACTATGCAATTCAGTAAGAAGCTTATTCAGCAAATCAACAATAAATTGGATGCGTTTATCATACTCAGCCAATTGCACCATGACTTTTAAGCGCTGACCACCTTCCATACGATAGTAGGTTGGATTCTTTTGCATGAGTTGAATAATGCTAATCGCTTGCACTGGGGTGTCTGGTGCAAACTCAATGTAGCCACCATTGCTATTGATATCAATTTTAGTGATGCCTAATTGCTCTGCTCGCAAACGAACTTGATGCACACTGAATAATTGCTTCACTGGTTGCGGAGGGATACCAAAGCGATCAATCAATTCCATACGGATATTATCGAGCTTCTCTTGTGTATCGGTATTACTAATGCGCTTATAAAAGAGTAAACGCTGATGTACATCACCCAAATAATCGTCAGGAATCAGTGCTGGCATATGCAGATTGATTTCAGCAGTAAGTGACAATGGCGCATCAAAATTGGGGGTTTTACCTTTTTGAATTGCTTTGGTCGCTTTTTCCAACATTTCCATATACAAGCTATAACCAATCGCCTGCATTGAACCACTTTGCTGTTCACCAAGTAGTTCACCTGCACCACGAATTTCCAAATCTTCGGTTGCCAGCATGAAACCTGCACCCAAAGTCGAAGCACGTTGAATTGCATCTAAACGTTTTTCAGCATCACCTTTGAGATGTTTAATGGATGGAACTAATAAATAGGCATAGGCTTGGTGATGTGAACGTCCAACACGACCACGTAGTTGATGTAACTGTGCCAAACCAAGTTTGTCAGCCCGTTCAATTAAAATGGTATTGGCATTTGGAACATCAATCCCAGTTTCAATAATCGTCGAGCAGACCAAGACATTGTATTCTTTATGGTAGAACTGTTGCATCACTTGCTCGAGTTCACGTTCACGCATCTGACCATGTGCAACAGCAACACGCGCTTCAGGCACAAGGTTGCGAATGTTTTCCGCTGCTCGTTCAATCGTATCGACTTCATTATGTAAGAAATACACCTGACCACCACGTAACAACTCACGCAGAATCGCCTCTTTCACAGAATCATCTGTATGCTCTTGTACAAATGTTTTTACTGCTAAGCGGCGTGCAGGTGGAGTCGCGATAATCGATAAATCTCGCATTCCTGAGAATGCCATATTTAGCGTACGCGGAATCGGTGTAGCAGTAAGTGTGAGCATATCGACATCTGCACGTAGTGCTTTGATGCGTTCTTTATCTCGAACACCAAAACGATGTTCTTCATCAACAATCATCAAACCCAAATTTTTAAACTGAATGCTTTCTTGCAAAATCTTATGTGTTCCAATCACTATATCGACTTTGCCTTCTGCCAAATCTTCGATCGTTTTCAAATGGGTTTTATTGCTACCAAAACGAGAAAGCACTTCAATACGAACAGCAGTATCGGCAAAACGATCTTTGAAAGACTCATAATGCTGCTGAGCTAAAAGTGTGGTTGGAACAAGTACAGCAACTTGTTTGCCATTTTGCACCGCCACAAAGGCAGCGCGCATTGCTACTTCAGTTTTACCAAAGCCAACATCACCACAGACCAAACGATCCATCGGTTTGGCAAGTTGCATGTCATGCAAAGTTGCTTCAATAGCATTGGCTTGATCCAGTGTTTCTTCATAGGCAAAACCACTGGAAAACTGCATATAACCAGTATGATCTAACTCAAATGCAAAACCAGGTTTCGATTGACGGCGAGCTTGAATATGCAACAGCTCCGCAGCAACATCATGAATTTGCTCAAGCGCTTTGCGTTTCGCTTTGCTCCACGTATCCGTGCCAAGTTTATGTAATGGTGCAAGGTCTGGATCACCACCACTATATCGACTGATCAGATGCAAATTGGTCACAGGCACATAAACTTTTGCACCATCGGCATAATCGAGCTGCAAAAACTCGTGATCTTGCTGATCAATTTCTAATGTAATCAGACCCGCATAACGTCCAACACCATGATCAATATGTACGACAGGCGCACCGATACTCAGCTCAGTTAAACTGCGAATTAAAAACTCTTCTGAAACTTCTTGTTGGCGTTTTCGGCGGCGTTGTACCACACGATGCTCATAAAGTTGGTTTTCAGAAATAACAGATAATTGACCTGTGAGCAGCAAACCACGATCTAAAGGTGCACTGGTAATTGCAACGTGTAATTGTTCTTTTTGGAATTGTGCAAAACTCTCTACATTCTGAATCTCCCCCAATACAGAACGTAGTGCATCTTTTAAGGTCTCACGACGACCAGCACTCTCGGCGACGAGTAAAACAGGATGTTTAGCTTGATCGATATAATGTTTGACTGCTTCAAAAGGTTGCTCTTTTTTGGGATCAACTGCTAATTTGGGTGGTTGTTCAGCAGCAATATTCAACACACCTGATTTGGCATCAAATGCATCTGCAGAGGCTAAAATACGAGGAAATTGGTTGAGTGCCTGCAATACGTGATTCGGCATTAAAAATAAATCTTCTGGCGGAAGAATCGGTTGATCAATATTATGACGACGATCTTCATATCGACGCACAACTTCTTTCCAGAAATTAATCAGCTCATCTTCAATTTCATTATTTGTAATGACAACGCAATTCTTTGGTAGGTACGTCATAAGCGTACTTTGTGATTCCATCAATTTCTTATCGAAAAATAATGGTAGATAGAACTCTAAACCAGGGGTTGCAATCCCCTCTAGCACATCCTGATAAATTGGATTTTTCTTTGGATTGGCAGTTGGGAAGCTTTCAGCATAGCGATCTCGAAATGTAGAGCGTCTTTCTTTAAGTGGAAATTCTTTTGCAGGTAAAACAGCGAAGTTTTTTAGAGATTCCGTAGTACGTTGCGTTTCTGGATCAAAGAATTTTAAGCTCTCAATTTCATCATCAAACAAGTCGATACGAATCGGCTGGTCTTGTCCAGATGCGTAGATGTCCATAATACTGCCACGAACTGCAAACTCACCATGATCATAAACCGTATCAACCAAGCGATAACCCGCTTGTACCAGTTGCTTTTTCTGTGTTTCTAAATCAAGCTTTTGACCGACTTTAATATCAAAGTGTTCGCCCACAACCCACGAATATGGTGCTACACGTTGCGCTAAAGTACTTGCAGCAATCAGCAAAATGCCCTTTTGTGGCATATTGGAAAGAAGTGCCAAACGCTCAGACACAATATCCTGATGTGGAGACAAACGGTCATAAGGCAAAATTTCCCAATCAGGAAAAATCGTTGGCTTGATGTCATAGAACTCAAGTTCACTTTCAAGTTGAGCAAGGTGCTGATTATTTCTTGCGACAATCACATATAAATTAGAATTCTGCGTAGCAATTTCTTTAAATAATAGTGCTGCTGATGATCCGAGTAGTGAACCAATCCAGCGTTTTTCGCCCGCTTTGAATTGTTGTAAGTTTAATTGAGAGATTTCTTGTTGAAACATAGAGAAAATCATGCAATCTAAAAAGATAAGTACCCTATTTTAGCATGATGTTTTTTAGTTGAAGTAGAAATTCGCAGTTGAATTAAATGCATTCTAATTTACTTAGGCCATTTTATTTGATATTTTATTCACGTAATTTAAGTTTAATAAAGCTAACTGCCAAAAAAGATAAATTTAATTTTATATTTAAAAACAAATATTTAAAAAAGTGAGAGATTCTAACAAACTTATGTTAACTAACATTCCTACATATCAAATTCGCGCCGTTTATAACCATAAAACGATACGTGTATATCAAGCTTATTCTGAAGTTATTGCTAACTCCGCTCTAAAAAATCAAACCTTTGTTTCGCCGCCATTCAAGATGGAAAGAATGACGTGGATTAAACCCTCATTCCTTTGGATGATGTATCGCTCTGGCTGGGGATTTAAAGATAATGGACAAAGCCGAATCTTAGCTGTTGATATAACGCGTGAAGGTTTCGAATGGGCATTGGCACATAGTTGCCTAAGTCACCGTAATCCATCAATGAATGAGGAACAGTGGCAACAACTCAAAGCGAGCTCTCCAGTCCGAATCCAATGGGATCCTGAACGAGACTTAAAATTAAGTCCTCTTGACCATAGAGCAATACAAATAGGCCTAAGTCATGAAGCGGTTCAGTTATATGTGAATGAATGGATCACATCAATTACAGATGTTACCCCTCTAGCTCATCAGATTCATGCATTAATAGAAGAAAATAAATTGGATGAAGCTACTCAACTATTACCTCTGGAAACAATTTATATCCCATAAATAAACCATGGCATATTTTTAAATCTCATGCCATGGCTAAATTCTTAACGGCTTAAAAATGTATGTTGGTTCTTAAAAGCAATTTCCTAGCAAAAATTTAATCTAAACATCAATTTTAAAACCTAAATTAACATCACAAGCCGCTTGTCCACCACGAACACCAAAATTTTCTGAAGGCAACTCTCGAAGCATAATTTTCACATGATCTTTAGGAATGCCTATCGGTTCAAGATTATGCACAATCAATTTATACAACTGACGCTTGGCATCTAAAGAGCGTCCAAGAAATGCATCAATACTAATCAATGTATAACATTCTGGTTTTGCCTTTTCAGGCGGGCATTGAAAGCGATGTGCTTCATGCACAATTAAACGCACATTCCGATCACTGGCCATGATTTTAAAAGCATCTCTCAGTGCCGTATGCACTGCCTCCATGATCTCCAGCTCAACTGCGACTGGATATTGTTGTCTAACTTCAATAAGCACACTTGGCATGTTTTTATTCTCCAACGACCTAGCGTCATTAAATTTTGGTATTGTTTCTTATATTATTTAAAACTTGCTCTCACGATATTAAATCAACTTGAGCAATCTGACTTTATCAATACTGTAATCAAATCATGCTGAGCTGCCAGCAATAAAAAAGCACTCTTCAGTTAATCCTGAAGAATGCTTTTCATCAAACAATTATGATGATGCAAATTTTGCATTTGGAAAGAAACGTCCTTCAACAATGTCATAGCACCATTGGAAGATAAACGTATACACCAAAATACACATCGTTAAACCAAAATCTAAAATCAAAGCTTCAATG
Organism: Acinetobacter venetianus RAG-1 = CIP 110063; assembly: GCF_000368585.1. Classification (GTDB taxonomy): domain Bacteria; phylum Pseudomonadota; class Gammaproteobacteria; order Pseudomonadales; family Moraxellaceae; genus Acinetobacter; species Acinetobacter venetianus. The sequence goes on along the minus strand of NZ_KB849558.1, from coordinate 392,983 downwards.
AACGACATATTCATCATATAAGCAATAATTGGAATCGTTGCGAGCATCAAACCGCCCTCAAATCCAATCGCATGAAGAATACGTATACGAATCGTTCTTTGCCATTGATATTTATGTTCTATTTTTTCGAAATAATGGTTAAAGATCATATTCCAGATGACCGAAATGACCGCCATGATTGCACCTAGAATACCTGTGACTTCTAATGGCATACTAAAAATAAAACTTAACGCAATTGCGATGATGACCAATAAAATCACTTCATAGCTAATCGCATGAACGAGTCTTCTTTTGGAAATCAACATTTTTAAACACTCTCTTGTTTGGATATTATGCATTTTATTTTTATAATTTTGATTAATCCAATCAGGTTCTTTCAGTTTTTTTGACAGATGAATATAAATCAAGAACAACTTCTCATGTTTCAAACCGTCATTGAAACAGGTTCATTCTCTGCTGCTGCACGTAAGCTAGGCAAAGTCCCCTCAGCAGTAAGTATGTCCATCGCCAATTTAGAAATTGACCTCGATCTAAACTTATTTGAGCGTGTTGGACGTGAACCAAAACCAACAGATGAAGCATGGGCTTTATATGAGAAAACACAGCAATTACTGATTGAAATGAATCAGTGGAAGCAACATGCTCATGCTTTAAGTACGGGTTTAGAATCTACACTTAATATTGTGGTGGTTTCTGAGTTACTGCATACCAATTGGACAGATTACATCACCCTACTTGAGCAACACTTCCCGAGTCTTGCGATTAATATCGTGTCTGCACCTCAAGAAGATGCTTTACAAATGTTGCTCGATCAGTCCGCACAACTCGCACTGATGTTTGAGAGAGAGCACTTGGACAGCCGCGAACAATTTGTTGAATTAAAACGAGAAGCTCTCGTTCCTGTTGTTTCAAATATTCATCCGCTTGCACAACTTCAAGAAGTTTCTTTTGAACAAATGATCCAAACTCGACAAATCGTAGTCGCGAGTCGTGATAATACAATTAAGCCAGAATTACTTTATTCTAAAGATTATTGGCGCACCGATAATCATCATTCTGCATGCATGATGATTGTCCGAAATTTGGGTTGGGGTGTTTTACCTTTAGAAATGTTTAATGAAAACCCTGAACTGAAAAAGAAATTAAAAATTTTGGAACTTTATGATTTCACGCCTAAGTTTGAATACTACGTCGATCTTGTTTGGAGTCGTGAAAGCGAACTTGGTGCAGCAGCAAGATTTCTGATTAAACATATCAGAACTCAACGTCAACAAACGAATAAATAAAAAGCATTCTATTGCATAAATAAATGCGGCAATGCCATGCTTTGATTTCACACAGTTTATGTTATAAAGAAGTTATCCGTAATTTTGTTTATTAAGAACGCTATATCAATGACTGAAACTGCATTACACCAATTAAAGAATCTAACAACTGTTGTAGCTGATAGTAGCGACCTAGAGGCGATTGAAAAATTTCGTCCACTAGATGCAACAACCAACCCCTCATTGATTACTGCCGCAGCAGAACAGCCAGAAAGCAAACAGCTGATTGAAGATGCTTATACACAAGCAAAACAGGAAGGCTATCAAAGTGATGCGCTGATTGAACGTACCATTGATATTTTAACGGTTAAATTTGGCGTTGAAATTTTAAAACTGATTGATGGTCGAGTTTCAACAGAGGTTGATGCTTCTCTTTCTTATAATACTGAGGCAACAATTGCCAAAGCGCGTGAGCTTTCTAAACTCTATCAAGGCTATGGCATTGCTCAGTCACGTATTTTGATCAAGATCGCTTCGACATGGGAAGGTATTCAAGCAGCGAAAGTACTTGAAGCGGAAGGTATTCCTTGCAACCTCACTTTGTTATTTGGTTTACATCAAGCTCAAGCTTGCGCAGATGCGAAAATCACTCTGATTTCCCCATTTGTTGGTCGTATCTTAGATTGGTATAAAAAAGCTGAAGGTGTTGAGCAATATCCAATTGAAAAAGATCCTGGTGTACTGTCTGTTAAGCAGATCTATAATTATTACAAACAGCAAGGTATTCAAACTCAAGTGATGGGCGCAAGTTTCCGTAGTACGGCGCAAGTTCTAGGTTTAGCAGGTTGTGATTTATTGACAATTGCACCAAGCCTGTTGTCGCAACTAGAACAAGATCAACAGCCTGTTAAAGCTCAGTTGTCAGTTGAAGTGGCGGAACAAGCAGAAAAAATCGAACGTCCAGTTCAAACCAAAGAAAGTTTCAAAGCTGAACTTGAACAAGATTTGATGGCATTCCAATTGCTACAAGGCGGAATCGATGGCTTTATCAAAGCACGTGATCAACTCAGTTTATTGCTACGTCAATCTTTTGGTATTGATGCTGAAATCAAAGCATAATTAGTCGAATTTTCACCTATAAAAACCGATTTTTGCTATATTAGCGAAAATCGGTTTTTTAATGAGTTTAACGTGTTCGGCATAACAGATTTAACCACGTATATCATTGGTACAATCTTGATCGTGTTATTACCTGGACCTAACTCTATATATGTGATGTCAGTGGCATCACGTTACGGTATACGAACTGGTTATGCTGCTGCTTGTGGCGTATTTACAGGCGATTTTATCTTAATTATTTGTACTGTATTAGGCGCAGCTTCACTATTAAAAGCATTTCCGATTTTATTTATCGTTTTAAAATTATCTGGTGCTTGTTACCTCGCGTATTTAGGCTTTAAGTTATTGCAAAGTGCTTTTCAAACATGGAGTCGACCAACGCAACATGCTGAAATGGCTGATTTACCACAATTAGATAAAGTTCATCCTTACCGTACAGCACTTAGTATTAGTCTGCTTAATCCCAAAGCAATTTTATTCTTCCTTTCTTTTTTTGTTCAATTCGTAGAACCCAATTACGCTTACCCTGCATTAAGTTTTTTAATTTTGGCAATTATTCTACAAATCATTAGTTTTAGTTATTTAACCGCTTTAATTTTTTCAGGTGTAAAGCTTGCTAACTTCTTTAAACATAATTACAAACTCGCAGCTAGTGGTATTTGTTTAGTCGGGCTTTTATTTTTTGGATTTGGTTTAAGACTTGCAACTTCAACCATTTCTTAGTTTTAATTTTGCAGAGATGATCAGTTTATTCAATCGCCTAAATACTTCGATTCATTTGTGATTAACGATATACTTTTCAACAAATTTTAATCAAGTTTAGATGCATAGATGCAACGTCTCCTTCAAGATTTCTCGATTCCCGCGGTTTTTGCTGGCTTTATTACTTTTCTTATCGGAATTAGTGTTTCAGCCGTACTGGTGATCCAAGGCGCCCAATCTTTGGGTGCAAATACTGCTCAAATTAATTCTTGGTTTTGGGCGCTTGGGCTTGCAATTGGTCTATCTGGATTAATTTTATCTTGGAAATATAAGTATCCTGTTGCAACCGCATGGTCAACGCCAGGTATTGCCTTGATTATTGCATCTACAGGACATTACGATTTATACGAAGCAATTGGTGCTTTCCTTATTTGTGGGATTGCAATTGCTGTCGTTGGCTTTTCAGGTATTTTCCAAAAATTATTGGCTCATATCCCCCAAAGCCTGACCTGTGCAATGCTAGCGGGTATTTTATTAAAATTTGGAATACAAATTTTCAGCAGTTTAGAAACTCAGCTTGGTTTTATTCTAAGTATGTTAGTAATCTATCTCGTATCTAAACGTTTATTCCCTCGTTACAGTATTGTTCTTACTGTTATTGTAGGGGCTATCATCTGCCCTCTATTCATTGATTTTGAACTTCATGCAACCACATGGTCTTTGACACAACCTGTGTGGATGCAACCTTCATTTTCTTGGTCTGCCATTCTTGGACTTGCCTTACCGTTGTTTGTGATCAATATGACTTCACAAAATTTACCGGGTATTGCAATGATTCAAAGTTATGGTTATCAACCACATGTGAATCAATTGGTTGGTTGGACAGGTATTGCACACACCGTTTTTGCACCTTTTGGCTGCTTCTCCGTTAACTTAGCAGCAATCAGCGCAGCAGTAAGCTTAGATGACCAAGTACATCCTGATCCAAGCAAACGTTATATCGCAGGGATTAGTTGTGGTTTGTTTTATATTTTAATGGGGCTTTTTGCCGCGACTCTAGTCAGTCTACTGATGTCGTTCCCACAAATTTTTATTGTCGCACTTGCAGGAATTGCCTTATTTGCAACAATTAGCCACAACGTAGCAGTCGCATTTTCAAATGTCGAAGAACGTGAAGCAGCTTTACTTACCTTCCTATGCAGCGCATCAGGTGTTCAATTTTGGGGTATTGGCTCAGCATTTTGGGGATTATTGCTTGGAATTTTCGTACTGATCTTATTTAGATTTAAAACAAAAAATAAGCCTTAGAGATTAAGGCTTATTTAGAGAATACGTTCTATTTACCCTCGAAATCCTTCTGAACCTCTTCATCATTTAAAATACGGCCAGCTTGTTTTGGCCGTAATAAAGGTGAAGTTGGACGAGGATGGCGGTGTGAATATTGTAAACCTACCCCTGCATAAACATCATCTGCGGCAATTTCTGTCTCAAAACGCTCTTCATCCCGCTCACGAATTTCATCACTAATCCGTTTGACTTCATCTTCATCAACACCAAGACGATCCAAAATTACACCACCAAATTTGATTGCAGATTCAAAGGTCTCACGAATCATATAATCCACTTTTTGTTTCACTAAGTGCAAAGAATGTTCACGATCATATGAGCGAACTAATAGCTTTGCTAAAGGAAATTCATGTGTAACCAGTTCAACGATACGATTAGTTGTTTCTTTACTATCAACACATATAACGATTGCTTCTGCTGTTGAAGCACCTGACGCATGTAAAATATCTAAACGACATCCGTCACCATAATAGATTTTAAAACCAAACTTTTCTGCGTTTTGGATCATATCAATGTCATTATCGATAATGGTGACATCAACACCTCTGGCCAATAATAACTGACTAGCTACCTGCCCGAAACGACCAAAGCCGATCAACAAAATACGACCACTAAGTCCCTCAGCAACATTGACATTTTCCAACGAAACTTCGTTTTTACTTTGAGTAAATCGTTTAAATACCACACCAAGAATCGGTGTTAGCACCATTGATAAAACCACAATTGCTGTCAAATTTGACTTAACTGTATTATCAATCACCTGAGCACTCACAGCCGCGGCAAAAAGTACAAAAGCGAACTCACCACCCTGCGCCATCAATAAAGCTCGATCTAAAGCTTCTGTATGCGAACTTTTGGTCATACGTGCAACAACATAAATCATCAAGGCTTTGGCAAACATCATGGCCAAAACGCCACTTACGATCAGCTGCCAGTTCTGTTGTACCACAGATAAATCTAAAGACATCCCCACACCAAGGAAAAATAGTCCTAATAAGATGCCTCTGAATGGTTCAATATCTGCTTCAATCTGATGTCTAAAGGTTGACTCTGATAACAATACACCTGCAAGGAAAGCGCCCATCGCCATCGACAAACCACTGACCTGCATTAACAATGCTGCACCTAATACGACTAAAAGTGCCGCGGCTGTCATCACCTCCCGCGCTTTAGCTGCTGCCAAGAGTCTGAATAGTGGATTCAGTAGCCAATAACCCGCAGCGATTAAACCTGCGATGGCAATTAAACCACTCCCAATATTTTCTAAGCGCGCTGATGTAGTTTCGACCACATGATTTGGTGCCATGAATGCAACAATCGCCAATAACGGAACAATCAACAAATCTTCGAATAAAAGTATTGCAACAACTTTTTGTCCGTGTGGTTGTGCAATATCACCGCGATCACCCAATAACTGCATCACAATTGCAGTTGAGGTTAAAACGAAACCAGCCGCCCCAATAAATGCAACTTGCCATTGAAAACCAAAGAGTAAGCCGACACCTGTTAAAGCCAAAGCACAAGCAACAATCTGTAATGTGCCTAAACCAAAGATTTCACGTCTAAGACTCCATAAATGTGACGGTTGCATTTCTAAGCCAATCACAAATAGATACATCACGATACCAAGTTCCGCAATATGTAAAATCGAAGTAGAATCATGAAAAAAAGCAAAACCAAATGGGCCAATGATAAGGCCTGCAATTAAATATCCTAATACGGACCCTAATCCAATACGCTTAAAAATGGGTACGGCGATAACAGCCGCAGCTAATAAAACTACAGGCGCAATTAAACTGATTGAGTGTGCCTCTGAACTCATACTGTTCTCATTTTTATCAATTTGATTTTATTCTATTTGAAACACGAAAAGACTTATATACCATTTATGAGACAATGCTTCTCAATCTATTTTTTAATGATCTAGAAATAAAAAAATCGCCACGGAGGACGATTTTAAATTTGATTAAACAACTTTCTAAAGCTCTTTTACCACAACTGTCTTAGCCATTTTGTCATGCCAACCCTGTTTTTTAGGATCAAAAGCGACCCAGATCAAACCTATAAATAAAACTAAAGTGGCTGGAATATAACCAATATAGCGAATAATTCCTTGCCCAACAGTAACATTATTTCCTGTTTGCTCATCCAATACTTTTAAACGTAATAGACGTTTACCGGGTGTTCCTGCAAATTTGATCCAACAAAAGATATAAAAAATAGCACTGAGAATTTGACCTAGCCAATCAGCCCAAGTCCAACCCGAAAAATTATTACTCACATTAGGTGCAATAATCATCATAATTAGTATTAGAGCAACTGCCACGATAATCGAATCAATAATTGCTGCGCCCACTCGTATCCAGAAACCTGCATACTCATATTTATATGACATTAGCCCCTCTCATTTTATTTCTATAAATGAATAAATATTTATACATAATAACGGCTAAGCATATCATTTATACAGTATTTTGTTTTAACTCTCGATCAAAAAAATCAACTGTACGTTGCCATACGACTTTGGCCTCAGGCATGCCGCGGCTTACACTTCTGAAACCATGCGGCATATTGTAGGTATAGGCTTCAACTCGATCGCCTAATTGCTGAATCAACTTTTCTCTTTTCGATTTTGGACAAAATGGATCGACATTCGCCCAATGTCCTTGCAAAATTCGAATATCATCTAAGGATTCTTTTTTCGGCACACCAACGCCCTCAACCCCTAAAGAATGATGATAAACCACAGGAGCTAACATATCTTCACGTTTGGCCATTTGAATCACATAGCCACCTGTTAAACATTGTCCCAACATGCCTAAACGCCCATTTGAGCGTGGATCGGATTTCAAAGCATCCAATAAAACATGAATCTCTTGATTTACTCCACTATCAGCAGCATTACTTCGCCCCGCTTTACTCACCATCGCACGGATACAATATTTGACTGCACCACCATCAAACAAATTAGGTACATAAACGAGATAGCCGCGATCAGCTAAATCTTGGGCATCCTCACGATAAACATCAAGAATACCGAATAACTCGTGTAGCAATAAAATTGATGGCACTGCCCCCGATGTTTCTTTAGGTGCGTACACTTCTACTTCTATTTGGCGGGTGGGTAATGTGATTTTTTTTATTTCCATTTTAGTCATCCGTAATATTCGAATCGATTTTATACTATTTATGACAATGCTTATTGTCAAATAAAAAAGGATGGTTTGTACCACCCATTCTGCAAGGCATTCATTTAACTCTAATAGTTTATTAGCGCAGGTTTAACATTCAATCGAATTGACAGCTAAACCACCTTTGGAGGTTTCTTTATATTTATCTGACATGTCTTTACCTGTTTCTTTCATAGTTTGTATGACTTTATCCAAAGACACATGATGTTCGCCATCGCCATGTAATGCCATTTGCGCTGCATTAATCGCTTTTACCGCAGCAATTGCATTTCGCTCAATACACGGCACTTGTACCAAACCACCAATAGGATCGCACGTTAAGCCTAAATTATGCTCCAGACCAATTTCAGCAGCATGTTCAACTTGCTCAGGTGTGCCATTTAAAATTTCTGCTAAACCAGCCGAAGCCATTGCACATGCTGAGCCAACCTCGCCCTGACATCCAACTTCTGCACCTGAAATAGAAGCATTCAATTTACATAAAATTCCAACTGCTGCTGCGCTTAAAAAGAATTTTACGATGGTATCTTCAGACTCATCTTTTGAAAAATTTACATAATAGGATAAAACTGCTGGAATAATGCCTGCTGCGCCATTGGTTGGTGCTGTTACCACTCGACCACCTGCGGCATTTTCTTCATTTACTGCAAGAGCAAATAAGTTGACCCACTCCATTGCATTAAAGGTCGTTTCAATCAAATTTTGATTTTCTTTTCTTAATAACCGTTGATGAATATTTTTGGCTCGACGTTTTACATTTAATCCACCCTCTAAAACGCCCTCATGCTCTAATCCGCTTTGGATACAGGTCTGCATTGCCTTCCAAATTTCGATAATTTTAGTGCGTATTTCATCTTCAGTTCGCCAGCTTTTCTCATTTTCCAACATCAAATGACTAATACTGCAATTATACTTTTTACACAGCGCTAGTAACTCTTTGGCCGTTTGAAATGGATAAGGAATTTGCGTGTTGTCTTCAATGAAACTGCCATGATTGACATGACTTTCATCTAAAACAAAACCACCACCAATTGAATAATAGGTATTGGCATAAACCTCTTGTTCATGTTTGTCATACGCGACAATTTTCATCGCATTTGGATGATAAGCTAAGGCCTCATCGATAAAAGTAATATCTCGGTCAGCATCAAAATCAATCAGTTTTGTACCATCAACTTTTAGTTTTTTAGTCACTAAAGCTTGATCTAGGATCAATCGACTTTCTGCAATATCAATCGTTTCAGGCTCATTACCCATGAGACCTAATATTGTTGCCTTATCTGTACCGTGTCCGATTCCTGTGGATGATAAAGAACCGTATAAGAAAATTTTGACTTGCTCAATATTCTGTAGATCACCACGCTCTTTCAGAACTTGAACGAATCGATACGCTGCTCGCATAGGGGCAACAGTATGGGAACTTGAAGGACCAACACCAATTTTAAAAAGATCAAATACACTCAAAGCCATCTGTGATTATTCCTGTAATGTCCCATTTTTATTTTTATGATTTTTTAGTGGGGAAAATTCCGTATTCAATAAAAAAAGAATAGCCACAACCGTAAACGACTGTGGCTAACAAAAAGCTTAAATCAGATTAGATACTCAATAAAGAGTTTAATGTTTCAGATACATTTTTCGACTTCACCTTTGGCTGTAATGCTTTTAGGGCTTGTTGAACTTGAGTACGTTGCGGCTCGATGAGTGTGTACCAACGTGAAAGCACTTGCAGCAAACGTGATCCTAAAATCGGGTTTTTCTCATCTAAATATGCAGCAAGCTGAACGAAATGATCAACGCCATAACTCCATGTATTTACAGGATTCGCCGCTAAACCACCGCTAACTGAACGAATACGGTTCGGTGTACCTAGATCATAATCAACGTGTTTGGTTAGATATTCAATGGTCTCTGCTGTTGCGCATGGATTTGAAGCTTGAATCATAAACCATTGATCTAAAGACAAGGCTTCATCTTTGAAACGATTATAAAAATCATCTAAAGCCGCCTGTGCTTGTGGTGCATCATTCCAAACTAATACACGTAAAGCACCTAAACGTTCAGACATATTGCCTGTCTGTTGATACTGTTCATAAGCCAATTCAAATACAGCATCATCACCTTGACGGGCTAACATATTCAACATGATATTTTTTAGCGCACGAACACCCATTGCCAAAGAAAACTCTTTTTGCTGATCTGGATCTAAAGCAAGATAAGTTTCTTTCCAGAATGATCCTAATTCACGCGCTAAACGATTGAGCACAGACTCGCGTTTTTCACGAACAATTTCTGGCTCATAGTCTTGATCAATACGACTACCCAAATAGTTTTCACTTGGTACATCAAACAGACGTGAAGCGAGTAATGGATCTTTATTCACTAAATCTGGCAATGTATTTTTAATCGCCTGAATATAAGTATCTGCTTTATGATCTTCTAATAGGATACGTTCTAATAACGTTTGAGTTGCTTGCCATTGGTTAAAACCGTTGGTTTCATGCTGAATTAAGAACGCTAAATCATCATTCGAATAATCAAATATCAAATTCACTGGTGCAGAGAAATTACGTAATAATGAGGCAACAGGTTGTTCAGTTATGCCTGTTAACTCAATCGCTGCCTCATCCGTATCAAACAGATAGACACCATCTTTCACATCATTTACAAATAAATCAGTGCTATGCAATGTATATTGCTCACCTGTATTGGCATTGAATAATGCCAAAGCAACAGGAATCGGAACAGCTTTCAAATTTGAGTATTTTGGATGTGCTTTTAAACTTTGTTTAAAGCTCAAACGATAAATTTGCGCAGCAGCATCATATTCACCTTTTGCTTCTAACTTAGGTGTCCCTGGCTGGTTATACCAAGTGAGGAAGTTAGACAAATCCACACCTGAACCAGCGCTGAGTGCAGCAACCCAATCTTCAACGGTTACGGCTTGACCGTCATGACGAAGGAAATATTCATCCGTCCCTTTACGATATTTTTCTTTACCTAATAAAGTCGCCATCATGCGGTTAATTTCCGCACCTTTCTCATACACTGTCGCAGTATAGAAATTATTAATTTCCACAAAATGATCTGGACGCGGAGGGTGTGATAACGGACCAGCATCTTCAGGAAATTGATGTGATTTAAGTACAGCAACATCATCAATACGTTGTACTGCGGCTGACTGCAAATCTTCAGAGAAAGATTGATCACGGAAAACCGTTAAACCTTCTTTGAGGCAGAGCTGGAACCAATCACGACAAGTAATACGATTACCTGTCCAGTTATGAAAATATTCATGCGCAATCACAGACTGCACACGCATAATCGCAGCATCCGTAGTGAATTCTTCATCGGCAAGTACACATGAGGTATTAAAGATATTGAGACCTTTATTTTCCATTGCTCCCATGTTGAACTGGCTCACAGCCACAATCATATAGTTGTCCAAATCATAAGGACGACCATAGTGTTCCTCATCCCAACGCATAGAATGCTTTAAAGCTTCCATCGCAATATGACATTTTGGAATATCTTTTTCGATGGCATAAATTTCTAATGCAACGTCACGCCCTTCTGAAGTCGTATAACGATCTTTCAGTACCGCCAAATCACCAATCACACAGGCAAATAAATAGCTCGGTTTTTTGGTTGGATCTTGCCAAATCGCAAAATGACGGCCATCACCTGCCTCACCTGTTTCGAGCAAATTACCATTGGCCAATAAAACTGGATATTTTTTATCTGCCTCTACACGTGTAGTAAATACTGAAAGTACATCTGGGCGATCAGGATAGAAAGTAATTTTACGAAAACCTTCTGGCTCATTTTGCGTAACAAATAAATCGCCAGCTTTATATAAGCCTTCAAGTTGTGTATTTGATTCTGGATGAATAATGACTTGTGTTTGAAGAATGACCTCATCTGGTGCATCTGTGATCTGCAATTGTTCACTGTCTAGAACGTATTGATCTGCACTAAGCATCTGACCATTGAGTTGAATCGACTTTAGCTCTAAATCACGGCCTAAAAGCGTTAATGCGCCTGCTGCCTGACGCTTCATCACTAGTGTTGAATCAACAATTGTATGATCATCATAAACTTGAATATCTAAATTAATTGATTCAACCAAGAACGATGGCTTTTGATAATCTTTTAAATAAATGGTTTGATCCGTTTGAACAGGAGGTTGAGCCGCGATATTCATCAGTATTCCTTATCTTTCATGATTTCATGTATATGGTCTTGTCGACAAGACTTCTTGAAGCGTCTTTTATTTGCATAAATTATGCCGTTTGGTCTAAAAACCTCGCCTTGGAACAGTTACTACCACGAGTATCTCAGACATCTGCACAAATCATACGCCAACGAATAAAAACTGTCTGTAAGACCCGACATGCGTTTAAAATTTTTATTGGGTTGAGACTGTCTATTTTCAAATAGAATTTGAAGAATCAGCTTATCGTTTAGACAAAATTACAACATAGTTTTCTCTTTATAAATAAAAGTGACAAACCTCTCTGCATTTCATCGCTTAATTTACATTTTTTTCGTTAGCTTTACATTTTGTGCACGGTTATTGCTTAAACATATATGCCAATGTAGGTATTTAAAATAACAAGTGAGGGCTACGACTATGGAATTGAAAGCGCATCTTTATCGCCTAGAAAATATTAAAGCAATCCATGATCTTGCCGCTGCAGGCATCGATCATAACGTTATCTCAGTTTTTTTATCAGCGGAGGGAATTAGTCTAACAACACTAGAAGTCACCAATGTAATCAACACCTACGATGCGCTTGGAAAAGAGAAAGTACCAAGTAAGAAAGTTCAAGCATTAATTGCAGCTAAAAAAATTGGTCAGGAGGACGAAAACTTACCATGCCCTGTTTAACGATTTACTTTATCCAATAAAAAAACCTCGAACCTTGTTTAGATTCGAGGTTTTTTATAAGGCTCATTACGGATTTGCACTATCTGTTCGTAACCAAACCACAGTGCGGCCTAAAGCAGATACGCCCATATAGCCACGCATACGTAATCGTTTACCATCACCAGTCACAACAGCTTTGCCTTTATAAACACGACCGCTGGTAGCTTCTAATACACGCCCATCAATATAAGCATCAGCTTTGTTTGGATCTTCTCTAAATCCAGACAGAATCTCTAAGCCTAGCAATGGTTTATTTGTATTTGGCGCTGCACATTTCGTACAGTTGGTTAACGCGATACCGCGTGTTGGGTAACGATAAACAATCTTTCCATGAAAACGTCCGTCATTTCCTTTACGGATTTCAACAATTGATAATTGTTCACCTGTTCTTTCTTCGATACTTTTCCAATAGCCTTCGATTGAAGCAGCAAATGTCGTCGCACTTGCAAAAGCAATTGAAAGTCCCATGATTCCTTTCATGAGCATATGATTTAGCATATTAACCCCCGTCTTTAAAAAGTAAGCTATTCATCGTTATAAATTTAATGGTCGAAAATTATCACACTTTTTAGGAAGTTACATCGTACAAAACCACTCTTTAGAACAAAAAATAATCACATCGTCATTTTTATTTCATATACATATGTACATAATTTTAAACAAAAAAAAGCCTAAACTCGTTGTTCAGGCGTCTCTGTAAATAGTTCTTATTTAAGGATTCGCACTATCTGTTCTAATCCAAACTTGGGTACGACCTAATGCTGAAATCCCCATATATCCACGCATACGCATACGTTTTCCATCAGCACTCAATTGTGCTTTACCTTTATAAATATTGCCGGTTTTAGGTTCTAACACACGACCATCAATATACTGATTTGGCTTTTTAGGATCTTCTTTTAATCCCCAAGCAATTTGTAGACCTAAGATTGGCTTATTTTTAAATGGTTCGGGACATTTCACACAATTGGTTAACACTGCTCCACCACCTAAAACTGGATAGCGGTAAACAATCGTTCCTGTATATGTATTATCAGGTTTTTTCTTAATTTCTATGATTGAAAGCTGCTCACCAGTACGGTCATCAATACTTTTCCAAAAACCTTCAGGGGTTGCAGCAAAACTGGTAGAAGTGAATAAAATAAATGATACTCCCATGAGTCCATTCATGAGTGAGTTTCTTTGCATAATATGCTCCGTAATGCAAAATTGATCCATCTAATATACATATGTATTACAACAACAATCGGCAGTCAACACGACCAATAGATATTTAATTATTTAAAATCAAAAAGAATTTTAACTAAGTCACAAATTAACAGTTAAATGAATAAGGGTTAGCAAAGTTATATTTTCTCTCTGTAATTAAAGACTGTAAAAATCTAAAAAATTAAATCAAATTTCAAGCTTTTAATTTGCAATCTAAAACTATGCATCATTCTTTTATGCCAACATGTATAATCTTTTATTTAGGCACAATAGGTTTCTTCTCAATGGATTTACAGATTCTACAAAAACAGTTAGATGAAAGTAGCCATTGTCCTCTCTGCCAAGCTTCAATGTACTGGGTCGAAGCTGAACAATACACTCAAGATATCCAATTTCATGAGTGCAGCCATTGCGAACATCGTGTGTTTAAGCCTGATAGCAATATGAACTGTCATTGTACTCAATGCACGGCACAACGAAAGAAACAAACGCAACAAGCACTTTTACAAGAACAACGCAAATACAAAGCAAAAGATGAAATCATCTATAGCCTCAATCAACTTAGTTTTTTACATAAACTGTTCTTGTTGAGTCTATTGGATGGTTATGCACGTGAAGACATTCAGCATGATGAAATCATCCATTGGAAAAACATTAAATACCATGAATTTACACCTAATTTTTTATTCCAGAACCATTTGATTCAAGACCTCGTCAAACTCGGTATTTTAAAACCACAAGATTCTGGGATTGAAACTGAACATTATTATTTGAATGTTCGCTTAGATGGCTATGCTGAACCAAGTCTGTTTAGTATTACCCATCAGCTTCGCCAGTGGTTTTATGAAAATTTAAGTTTAGGTGTTCCCTTTAAAAGTACAGATGAAGTTAAGGATGCACTCTACTTGTTGCTTTACCAAGAGATTGTGCAATTCATGCAGTTCTACTGTCGTACTTGGGGAATTCAAATTGCTGGAAATCGTTCGTTTCAGGCTTTTTGCTACCGTTTGATGGAGGGGTTAGCGATTGGCCAAATTTACTATCTTATTCAAACCGCTTTAGAATATCTTTATAAACAGAAAGCATTACAGCCGAGAAATGATAAGTTTATTAATACCAACTTATTGAAAAAGACACTTGAACAATATCGTGAACGCGCTTTAGCTGAACGCTGGGAAACAAGCACATTGCCAAGACCACATAACATTCCTTTTAGTAAAATGAGTGAGGTTTTGTTATTTAAGTTTTTGGGTTATGACGAAAATATTTTCTTTCAACCTGTTTGGAAATCTTGGCGTAAAATTGAACCTCGTTTAAATTTTTATTCGGTTAAGCGTTGTATGTATTGTGGTTCGAATGATTTAGTTGTGGACTATGATGCTAAAGATTACGTCTCATTGATTTGTCGTCAATGTAAACATCAAGACCATTATTTTACGCGTTAGTTAGCTCAGGATTTATCATGTCACAGAAACAACAACTTATTGATCAAGTTATAGAAGCTTGGCATTCATTACAAAAACAATCGCCACTCGTTCAATGTATAACCAATAGTGTTGCCAGTAATTATGCGGCGAATATTTTACTTGCTGCTGGTGCGTCACCTGCGATGATTGATAATCCTTTTGAAGCGGAAGATTTTACAAAAATCAGTTCTGCACTCAGTATTAATGTCGGTACACCAACAACTGAACAGACACAGGCAATGTTAATATCAGCACAAACTGCTCATCAGCATGAAGTACCATGGATACTTGATCCTGTGGGTTATGGTGCGATTTTGAAGTGGCGTAGTAAAACTGTAGATCAACTTTTAAAATTTAATCCAACAATTATTCGCGGAAATGCCTCTGAAATCAGTGCGCTTGCAGGCAATCAAATTCAATCCAAAGGTGTAGACAGTACGCTAAATAGCCAAGATGTATATGTACAAGCAAAGAGCTTATTAAACCATGCTAAATGTATTGCGATTTCAGGTAAATCGGATTACATCATTTCTAAAGAATTAGATCTTGTTATTCGGGTAAATGGTGGTTGTCACTTGCAACCTAAAATCACAGCAACGGGTTGTGCATTAGGTGCATTAACAGCCGCGTATAGTGCTGTTAGTGCATCTACAATTGCTGCACTTGCATCACATATTCACTTTGCAATCGCAGGTAAACTTGCTTATGAGCATGCACAAACAGTCGGTAGTTTTAATATTGCATTCCTAGATTATGTGCATATGCTTGATGATAATTTAATTCGGCAATATGTGGATGTAGAGTTGGTATCCTGCGATTATGAGAGTTAATATAGTAATTCAAAAGTTAAACAGTACTTTTAAAATAATTTTCTTTAGGCATATCAATCACCTCAACACACAGTTGTATTTTGAAGTTTATTTTTGATTTTAAATAATTTTTCTGTTCAAGGATGTTGAGCAGTAATCCACCTAATGACTTTTTTTGGGCTTCAGATCGACCACTTAATAAATAGAGTTTTAAATGGATATAAGCATCTTGAATTCCATTTACACCAATTAAAAAATTTTGATCTTTAAAAATACGAGACTTGATATCATGCTCACTAAATAGCATTGTATCGAGTAATACAGTATTTACGTCTTTCAAAAGTTGCAACGAATCTAAATCATTTAAATTAGAAGAATAATTCGTAATGATATGAGGCATTTATTGCTCCTATTCAATAAATAATAAAGCTAAACGCACTTGATCATAGGCCATTCTAGGACTTGTTGCTTCTACGATCGGTCTGAGTTTAATTGCGCCATCATCAGTAAAATGTTCAGGGTTTTTACGCTTATGCAAACGTTTATAAATCTTACGTACTTCTTCCACAACTTCATCACCAGGATTCGCCACAGAAATATCTAAACCTTGTTCTTTATGTAGACGAGATAGGTGATTAATGATCGTTGCTGGCGTTAAACCACGCTCATGTGCAATATCTTCTATCTCATAACCTTCTTCAAATAAAGCACGTGTTTCTTCTAAAGTTGCCGCAGCATAATTCTGCTTTGCGCCTTTAGCGAGCTTTTTCTCATTACGACTAATTTCAGTCGCATTAAGTGTTCCGCCACAATGACGAATAAAGGCATTATGTTGTGTGGTTAAATCAATATTTTCAAAGTTCGTTTCAGCTTCAGTAGACAACTCCTGAAAACGGCGATCTGCTTTGATTGCCAAACTGTCTAGCTCTAAAGCCTGCTCATTGAAACCTAATAATTTAAGTCCAGTCAGAGACTTCAATCGAGATAAAGCAACGTAGCCCTGACCTTTCTCAAAAGTATGCGTTAAATTAATTTCTGCGGCTTCTAAGGTCATACCCTGACTCTTATGAATGGTAATCGCCCAAGCCAAACGTAAAGGAATTTGCTGAAAACTCGCAATCACCTTACCTGCTTCATTTTCAATTGACCAAGTTTCTGGCTCAACCAATAAAGTTGTACCATCGGTTAATTTCACTTTAGGCAAAATACCATTTTTATCATCTTCCTCGAATCCAATGACTTCACCCAAGCTGCCATTAATGTAGCCCATATCAAAATTATTTTTTACAAACATAACTTTGGCATGCTTTTTCAAGGTAAGTTCTTCTGGTGCGCGAACTGATGATTTCAAGGTTTCAATCAGCTTTTCATTACCATCTAAAACTGCATTGAATTGGTGGCTTTCATTATCGATTTCATTGAGATGCTGATAGTTAATATTATCAACATCCATATTGTGTGTATAAAGGCGGGTAAATGTCTCACCTATATCGTGCTGACGAGATTGTTGTAAAGCCGAAATATGATTGCCTTGAATATTTTGCGCGCGAATTGCATTTAAAATCTGGTTGAGAATTTCATCATCCTGACGATGTTGCTCCGTTAAGTAACACACACGAAATTTTGCTTCGACCCAAGCATCCGACATAAAACAAAATTTATCTCGATTGGCCTCGCCATTTCGGCCCACAGGAGGTAACTGGAAAAAATCTCCAGCGACAATCACTTGAATTCCACCAAACGCTTCGTCACTTTCTTTAAAGTATTTGAGGACTTGATTAACGAGATTGAGCTGTTTGGCATGCAACATTGAAATTTCATCAATAATTAAAACTTGGGCATTTTCTAAATGCTCTTTTAAATATTTTCGCTCTTTCATCCGCTTGAGATCATCATCACTCAAGCTATCTTTGATTCCAATTCCTGCCCATGTATGAATAGTCATCCCATTCATATGCGTTGCAGCGATACCCGTTGAAGCTGTAATTGCAACAGGTACTTTGCGTGCTTTTAAATAATGAATGTATTGATTTAACGTATAAGTTTTTCCTGCACCGGCTGAGCCCGTTAAAAAAACATTTTCCCCAGCTTTAAGTAACTTGAGTGCAGTCTCTTGTTTCATAATTTCTTCAGTCAAAAACAACAGCACATAGCTTAACGATTTTTTATGGAAAATAAAAATCTATGTCATGGAGAAAACTCATCATGCCTCACTTTTACATTGACATACGAAGGTTTTCATTTAATGTGTTTGTTAATGAATTCAGACTTGATATATAAAAATGAATAGCTCAAATCTCAATACATATCAAACAGATATATTAGGTGAAGATTATCAGCAAATGACCTTAGATTTTGCTGATGATTATGATGGAAAAGTTGTTGCGACTTTGATCCGAAAGAAAGCCGCATTAGCAACGAAAAAAGCCGTTCTCTATATCCATGGTTTTGCCGATTATTTCTTTCAAAAAGAAATGGCTGAGCAATTTAATCAACATGGTTATGATTTCTATGCACTCGATCTAAGAAAATATGGTCGCTCTAAACTCGCTCATCAAAAACTTTACTATGTGCTTGATTTGAGAGAGTACGATGCTGAAATCAGTAAAGCACTCGAAATTATTGGTCAAGAAAATCACAATCAAGTCTTGCTTGCTGGGCATTCAACAGGTGGTCTGATTACAACACTTTATGCAGCACATTACCCTGATCACCGTCTCATTAAAGCAGTTTGGGCAAATAGTCCTTTTTATGATTTTTATAAAAGTGTTATTGAGAAAAAAGTTGGCATTCCTTTACTCAGTGAGGTTGGTAAACGGTTACCGAATGCCAAATTTCCAAGTGGCTTAAATAAATGGTACACACCAAGTTTACATAAAGATTTTTACGGCGAATGGGATTTCAATCTGGATTGGAAGCCTAAAACCATGCCTTTTGTGGATCTCTGTTTTGTTACAGCAATTCACGAGGCACAAAAAGAAATCCATAAAGGTGTTAGTCTAAAAGTCCCTACACTGATTATGCATTCGCACCAGTCTAAATACCCTCGTAAATGGGGTACGGATGCGCAACAAAGCGACGTTATTCTAGATGTTAAAGACATGACCGATAATGCTAAAAAAATGCAAGGTGATGTGCAGACTTTAGCAGTTCATAATGGGCTACATGATCTTGTACTGTCAGCACCCGCTGTTCGAGCGGAAGTATATCAGCAGCTCTTTCAATGGTTAGAGCAAAAGATTAACTAGAATTAATTTTTATGAGGGAACTCCAAAAACTTGTTTTGGAGTTCTTTTTTTAATATTTCGCACCATATTTGAGCACCACAAAGTATATTATTCAAAATTTCCTACTTTTTTTGCATTTATCCTTTGCTCAAATAAATTTGCCTATTGGTAACTGATATAAACTCTCAAATGAAAAGAGAAAAAGCTTTTATTTTTACCATTTGGAATAAAAAAACCTAAAAATAAATCAGCACATCTAAATTTAGGCATTACTTTTGCACTGTTTGATACAAATTCACTCTGAGGAGTAAAGTTGTATGGACCAAGCGAACTCTGTATCTGCCCCTTCTTCGTCAAGCGCAGAAATTTCATCGGCTGAGTATTTTTCTCAACGTCAACTCAAACAAGGTACGGTCGGTTGGCTTCTCCTCATTGGCTTAGGTGTTGCCTATGTCATTTCAGGTGATTTTGCAGGCTGGAATTTTGGGATTGCCCAAGGTGGTTGGGGTGGTATGTTTGGTGCGACCATCCTCGTTGCAATTATGTATCTATGTTTATGTCTATCCATGTCGGAAATGGCGACAATGATGCCAACCGCAGGCGGTGGTTATAGCTTTGCTCGTGCTGCTTTTGGACCGTTCGGAGGTTATTTAACAGGAACAGCCATTTTAATTGAGTATGCAATTGCACCCGCTGCGATTGCTGTTTTTATTGGTGGCTATTGTGAATCCCTGTTTGGTCTCAACGGTTGGATGGTGTATTTAAGCTGCTATTTACTCTTTATGGGTATTCATTTAAAAGGTGCTGGTGAAGCACTAAAAATCATGTTTGCAATTACTTTAGTCGCGGTCATTGCTCTGGTGGTATTTGTTGTGGCAATGGCACCACATTTTAGCTTACAGAATTTATTTGATATTCCGACCACCACCGCATCAGGTGCAAGCGCATTCCTTCCACAAGGCTATTTAGGTATTTGGGCGGCTGTTCCATTTGCCATTTGGTTTTTTCTTGCAGTCGAAGGTGTTCCATTGGCTGCTGAAGAAGCCAAAGACCCTGCAAAATCTTTACCTAGAGGTCTAATTGGTGCGATGTTGATCTTAACAGCCTTCGCAATCTTGATCTTAGTCTTAGGGGCTGGCGCTGCTGGTGCAAGTACATTACAAAACTCAGGCGCACCTTTAGTTGATGCATTGACCAAAGTCTATGGAACAGAAACATGGTTAGCAACCTTTGTTAATTTCGTGGGTTTGGCTGGTTTAATTGCGAGTTTTTTCTCAATTATATATGCTTATTCTCGTCAAATTTTCGCTCTGTCTCGTGCAGGATATTTACCAACCTCGTTATCACTTACCAATAAAAACAAAGCCCCCTATTTAGCCATTATTATCCCCGGAATTATCGGTTTTTTTCTTTCTCTCACTCGTGAAGGCGACTCTCTTATTTTAATTGCTGTATTTGGTGCAACCATTTCTTATGTGCTGATGTTACTTGCGCATATCAAATTACGCTTATCTAAACCTGATATGCCACGTCCTTACAAAACACCTGGGGGCATTTTTACTTCAATCATTGCCTTAGTGCTTGCCATTGCTGCGGTTGTTGCAGGTTTCGTGGTGAATCCTAAAGTTTGGTTTATCGCAGCTGCAATCTACGCTTGCTTTATTGCTTACTTTTTATTCTATAGCCGCTATCATTTAATTAAAGGTACGCCAGAAGAAGAGTTTGCCAATATCAAGGCAGCAGAACAAGAAGCCAAATAATATAAGGAAATCACAATGAGCTATCGAATTATGGTTGCCAATCAACAATATCATTTCACTGACTTAAAGACATTGATGGCAAAAGCAACACCTTTACGCTCTGGTGATGAATTGGCAGGGGTTGCTGCACTTGATGCAACAGAGCGTGTTGCTGCTCAAATGGCTTTAGCGGATGTACCACTAAAAACCTTTCTCAATGAAACTGTGGTTGATTACGACATAGATGAAATCACACGCTTGATTATTGATGAGCACAATCAATATGCTTTTGCTGCAATCTCTCATTTCACTGTGGGGGACTTTAGGAATTGGTTGTTGAGCGAACAAGCGACGACTGAAACATTATCTCAGCTTACTTCAGGGCTTACGCCAGAAATGGTTGCTGCAGTCAGTAAAATCATGCGCAATCAAGATTTAATTTATGTCGCAAGCAAATGTGAAGTCATCACTCAGTTCCGTAATACCATTGGGCTAAAAGGTCATTTATCGACTCGGTTACAGCCTAACCATCCAACTGATGATGCACTCGGTATTTCAGCGAGTATTTTAGATGGTTTAATGTATGGCAATGGCGATGCGGTGATAGGAATTAATCCCGCAACAGACAATTTGCATAATCTTACAGAGTTGTTAAAACTACTTGATCACGTCATTCAAGAGTATCAAATCCCCACGCAGTCATGTGTGCTGACACATATCAGTTCAGGGATCCAACTGGCTGAAAAAAATGTGCCCATTGATCTGATGTTCCAATCTATTGCAGGAACACAACGAGCCAATGAAGGATTTGGGATTTCACTTGATTTATTACAAGAAGGCTATGAGGCAACACTGGCACTAAATCGAGGGACATTAGGGCAAAATGTCATGTATTTTGAAACTGGACAAGGCAGTGCTCTATCCAGTAATGCACATCATGGTGTTGATCAACAAACACTTGAAACACGTGCTTATGCTGTTGCTCGAAAATATAAACCATTGCTGGTAAATACTGTTGTTGGCTTTATCGGCCCCGAATATCTCTACAACGGTAAACAAATTATCCGTGCAGGTTTAGAAGATCATTTTTGTGGGAAATTACTCGGTTTACCGATGGGCTGTGATATTTGTTATACCAACCACGCAGATGCAGATCAGAACGATATGGATGTACTCCTCACCCTTTTTGGTGCGGCTGGACTTAATTTTATTATGGGTATCCCTGGCTCTGATGACGTAATGCTGAATTATCAAACCACATCATTCCATGATGCGTTGTACTTAAGACAACTTTTGGGCTTAAAACCTGCCCCTGAGTTTTCAGCTTGGTTAGAACAACAAGGCATTTTTAAACAGCAACATGCGCAAATTTGTTGGTCTGATCATATGCCAGAAAAATTTTCACGATTACTGATGAATTAGGAGAATGCCGATGAAACTTGATCGTGATATTCAATATCCTACACATCTACATCAAGATCAGTGGGAAAAACTGAAACAATTTACGGATGCTCGAATTGCGCTTGGTCGTGCAGGTTGCAGCATCCCAACTCAAGCGCTACTTGAGTTTCAACTTTCGCATGCGCAAGCTCAAGATGCAGTTTATCAGAACCTGAATACAGCCTATTTAACTGAGCAATTAAAAGATCATTCACTACAAAGCTTCCATGTAAATAGTAATGCCGAAGATAAAGAAACATATCTAAAACGACCAGACTTAGGACGACAACTTTCAGAACATTCAAAACAAATACTTATTGAGCAATCTATTGATTCACAACCCTATGATGTTTGTATTGTTGTCGGTGATGGACTCTCTGCACGTGCGATTGAAGCAAATGCGATCCCCTTTATTTTGTCTCTAAACAAATATATTCAGCAAGAAGGTTGGAGTCTTGCACCTATTATTTTAGCAACAGGTAGCCGAGTTGCATTAGGTGATGATGTTGCTCAGATTTTCAAAGCATCCATGTTGGTTATGCTAATTGGAGAACGCCCAGGTCTAAGCTCACCAGATAGCATGGGAATTTACTATACATGGCATGCCCGCACAGGATGTCTCGATTCAGCACGCAATTGTATTTCAAATGTTCGTCCAGCAGGCTTGAGCATTCTAATCGCTACGCAACGACTGATGAATTTAATGAAAGAATCAAAACGACTTGGCTTATCAGGCGTGGACTTAAAAGATGAGCATCAAGTCCCAGAGTTTCAACATATAGATCAACCTAAGCTCCTTTTCTAATACCATATTTTTAGAAGTAGAATACGATGACACCTTTTCCAATTTTATCTACTGAAAGACTATTACTACGTGAAATTACGATGGATGATGTGCCTCAACTTTTTGAAATTTATTCAAATGCCGAGGCAATGCGTTGGTTTGGTGCAGATCCTATTCGATCCATATCAGAAGCTCAAAAATATGTTCAAATTTTTGCAGACTGGAGAACACACCCAAACCCTGCAACGCGTTGGGGTATACAAACCCAAGAAAGTGATCAATTGATTGGAACCTGTGGCTTATTCAAATGGGAGCCTGATTGGAAGAAATGTAGAATTGGTTATGAACTCTCATCCTCTGCTTGGGGTCATGGATACATGACGGAAGCATTAAAGACCATGATTGCTTGGGGTTTTGCACACATGAAACTCAATCGAATTGAAGCATTTATCCATCCTAAGAATTATCCATCACTTCGCTTAGCTGAAAATTTAGCTTTTAAATATGAAGGTCATCACAGAGAAGCAGGTTATTGGTCAAATCAGTTTCATGATTTGCTACACTATGGCTTACTTCGATCTGATTGGGACAGTCATTCAGATTAATTGTCTTACAAGTAGTCCCCAAATACACCTGACATAAGAAATATTTCTATGAACTTGAATACATCATTTCCTAAAACAATCTATGCAATTCAACATCTAGCATTCGAAGACTTAGGTTCATTAGAAGACGTATTTTATCAGCTCGGTTTCCGTGTTCGTTATTTTGAAGCTGGTGTTGATGATCTCAGTCCAGCGCTTAATTATGAAGGTCTCACGATTATTTTAGGTGGACCAATTGGTGTCTACGAAACAGAAGACTACCCTTTTTTAATTGATGAAATCTCTGGTTTAAGACAACGCTTAAAAGACGATAAGCCAACGATTGGTATTTGTCTTGGTGCTCAATTAATTGCACATGCGCTAGGAGCAAACGTTTATGCAGGTGAACAAAAAGAAATAGGATGGAGTGAATTAGAAATCAAAAATGTAGAACAGAATATTTTATCGCCACTTAAAAATACAAAAGTATTGCATTGGCATGGAGATACTTTTGATTTACCAGAGAATGCGACCTTACTCGCAAGTTCTGCAATGTATCCAAATCAAGCCTTTTCCATTGGAAAAAATATTTTAGCACTACAATTTCATTTAGAAATTCTTGAAGAAAGCTTCGAAAAATGGCTAATTGGGCATACTTGTGAAATACGTAATGCTCAACTATCGATTCAACAGTTGAGGAATGATAATTATTTGTATGCACAAGATTTAGAACAAAAGACACAGAATCTGATGAGGAGTTTTTTAGAGTATCTTATTTAAAATTAATAGATAAATATTCAAGCAATATGTTAAACGTAAACAATATATTGCTTAAGTTCTTTAAAATCCCATAATTTTCAACTCAATATTTTTACAATTTGATAAAATCAATTACATAAATAAACATAAAAAAAGTCAATTTAAAACAATATATATTAGCAACAGTCAATAAAAACAATAAACTATAAACATTATATTTTATTGTATTGTGTCTTGGGTGGGTCAGCAGCAGCATGCTAAAGTTTTTAAAAAGTTTTCATACAATTAATACGTACCTAATTATCTCGATTTTTGTACTTATTTTTATCGTCATTTATTTTTATCATATTAACCCTTAAAAATAAAAAGCCCAATGACAACATTGGGCTTTTTATTTTTAATTAGATATAATTTAAAATAAGTTTATAAAATCATTTTTTTTCGATTTTAAAACTATCTTTTAAATCTAAAATACGATTAAACACAGGTTTCTCTGGATTGTGATCATGTTGATCCGCGACAAAGTAACCTTCACGTTCAAATTGGAAACGATCTTCTGGTTTTGCTTGTGCCAAAGCAGGTTCAATCACAGCTTGAACCACTTTTAATGATTCAGGATTCAGATGCGCCAAGAAATCATCATCTGCATCTGGCGCAGCCTCAGTAAACAAGCGATCATAAATACGTACTTCCGCAGCTACACCTTTACTCGCAGATACCCAATGAATCACCCCTTTTACCTTACGACCCTCAGGGTTTTTACCTAAAGTTTCAGGATCAATTGAACATTTTAGTTCAATGATTTCACCACTAGCATCTTTAATCACCTCATCACACTTGATCACATAAGCATGGCGTAAACGCACCTCACCTTCTGGTATTAAACGTTTAAAACCTTTTGGAGGTACTTCTTCAAAATCTTTACGATCAATATAAATTTCGCGTGTTAATGGAATAACACGCTCGCCCATATCAACATTCGGATGACGTTTATGCGTTAAATCTAATTCTTCTGGCAAATTAGTTAACGTTACTTTCAATGGATCAAGCACCGCCATACCACGAGCTGCTGCATTTTCTAAAGACTGACGAATACAGAACTCAAGCATCGCGACATCAACAATACCATCAGTTTTTGATACGCCAACACGCTTACAGAAATCACGTAAACCTTCAGGTGTGAAACCACGACGTCGCATCCCAACGACAGTTGGCATACGTGGGTCATCCCACCCTTGTACATAATTGCCTTCAACTAGTTTACGCAATTTACGTTTAGAGGTAATCGTATAATCCACATTTAAACGAGAGGATTCATACTGACGCGGTACAGCTTGAGAGTGAACTTTTTCTACAATCCAATCATAGAATGGACGGTGATCTTGGAATTCCAAAGTGCAGAGTGAATGAGTAATACCCTCAATGGCGTCAGATAATGGATGAGCATAGTCATACATTGGATAAATTTTCCATTTATCGCCTGTTTGGTGATGTTCTGAATGAAGCACACGATAAAGAATCGGGTCACGCATGTGTACATTCGGACTCGCCATATCAATCTTGGCACGTAGTACAGCACCGCCTTCTTTGATTTCACCATTACGCATTTGTTCAAAGCGCGCAAGATTCTGTTCAACAGAAGCATCGCGATAAGGTGAGTTTTTACCCGGCTCAACGAAATTACCGCGATTCAGCTTAATTTCTTCTGGAGTTTGCAAATCAACATAAGCATCACCTTGTTCAATCAACTGAACAGCCCATGCATACAGTTGATCAAAATAACCTGAGGCATAGCGAGGCTCGCCATTCCAGTTAAAACCTAACCATTTCACATCGTTGGCGATACCATCAACATATTCTTGTTCTTCAGCATCTGGGTTAGTATCGTCAAAACGTAAGTTACATAACCCATCAAATTCCTCAGCAATACCAAAGTTCAAACAAATTGCTTTTACATGACCAATATGTAAATAACCATTTGGCTCAGGAGGGAAACGTGTAACAACTTTTTGCGTACGTCCATCTTTTAAATCATCAGTAATGACTTGACGTACAAAATCTAAGCCTACCTGTTGTTCTTGCTGCTCAGCATCGACAATGGCTTGGGTGTTCGGTGTCGGGGTCTTTGGCAGTTCTGAAACAACATCATTTGGCTTCATAGGGAGTAAATCACTTCTTACTGTTAAAAATAGGACATAAAAACGCAATCTTTGCTTTTTCTCAAAGATTTTAACGTTTTTTACTTGCCTTGTAGTTTACAGTTTGCTTATGCTTCTCTCAACCAAAAACCCATGGTCACAAGACCATGTTTAGGAGATTAATGTAATGAGTTTTCCTCAAGTCGAATTAAATACCAACAAAGGTCGTATTGTTCTTGAGCTTAACGCTGAAAAAGCACCAAAAACGGTTGCAAATTTCTTAGAATATGTACGTGACGGTTTCTATGACGGCGTAATTTTCCACCGTGTGATTGATGGTTTTATGATCCAAGGCGGTGGCATGGATGAAAACTTTAAAGAAAAAGCAACGCGTGACTCAATCGAAAACGAAGCTGACAATGGCTTAAGCAACGATGAAGGTACAATCGCAATGGCGCGCACACAAGCACCTCACTCTGCTTCTGCTCAGTTCTTTATTAACGTAAAAAACAACTCTTTCTTAAACCACACTGGTAAAACAGCTCAAGGCTGGGGTTATGCAGTATTTGGTAAAGTTGTTGAAGGTATGGACATTGTAGGCGAGATTAAAGGCGTTCGTACTGGTAACCGTGGTTATCACGCTGATGTTCCTTTAGAAAACGTTGTGATTGAATCTGCTAAAATTATCTCTGAATAATAATCCTTCCTAACCTCCCTTTATAAAGGGAGGAAAGTCCCTCTTTAAGAAAGAGGGATTTAGGGAGATTTAAAAAGGATAAAAGTGTGACCTACCTGTTTATTTCAGATTTACACTTGTCACCTGATCACCCTCGACTCGTTCGAGGGTTTTTGGCTTTATTGCAACAATATCAAGATAAAAACACCCAACTTTATATTTTAGGTGATTGGTTTAATGCATGGATTGGTGATGACTACACAGCTCCATGGTTAGATGAAATCATTCAAGCATTACAAAGTTTCACCAATGACGGAAATCAAGTGTACTTCCAAGTTGGTAATCGTGATTTCGCTTTGGGACAAAAATTCTTAAACAAATTTAATGGTATTCTATTACCAGACGTTTATACACTTGACATTCACCATAAAAAATTTCGTCTTGAACATGGTGATGCGCTCTGTACTGATGATGTGGCATATCAGCGTTTCCGTAAAGTGATTCGTAATCCAGTTTTGTTGGGTTTCATAAAGCGCACACCACTTAGTTTTCGACAAAAACTAGCCAATGGTTTTCGCAAAAAAAGTAGCCAAACCAAGCAGCTGAAAAGTTATGACATCATGGATGTGAATGCTCATGCAGTAGAGTGCTTGATCGATCAAGTTGATTATTTAATTCACGGTCATACTCACCGTCCAGAAATCCACCAAGTTGATAATAAGCAACGTATTGTCTTAGGGGATTGGCGTGCTGATTCAGCGTGGATTTTAGAAATCAATCCACTAGAAAATTATCATTTAGATTTTAAACAGTGGCACTATTAAGAAAATTTTATTCTGCAATTTAATACATCACTTTTATTCAAGTCAGCTAAAACTTTGCACATACGACTTAAATCTATATAGAAATCACATTTCACTACTTTCAGTGAAATATAGATCAAGTAAAATAAATTAAATTTTTAAATTGAGTTAATTTCTGATGGATACTTTAGCTACAGCAAAAACACGTTATGCGACAAAAGCTTATGACACAGAGAAAAAAATTCCAAAAGAACAATTTGAAAAGCTACTTGAAATTTTGCGCTTTAGCCCTTCTTCGGTAAATATTCAACCATGGCATTTTTTAGTTGCAGAATCTGATGAAGCCAAACAGCGCATTGCTTCAGGACTCACGGGTAAATATATTTACAATGCAGCCAAAGTCTTGAACTCATCACACACCATCATCTTTTGTACTCGTACAGATATTACACCAGAATATTTAGAACAATTATTACAACAAGATGATGTAAGTGGACGATTTAAAGATGAAACAGCTAAACAAGGTCAACAAGATACTCGTTCTGGCTATGTCGAATTCTATCGCAATGAACTCAAAAATCTTTCAGCATGGATGGAAAACCAAACCTATCTTGCACTTGGTCAATTGCTTTTTGCAGCAGGATTAGAAAGTATTGATGCGACACCAATGGAAGGTTTTGATCGCGATACAATCAATAAAGAATTTGGATTGACAGAAAAAGGTTTAAAAGCCTCAGTGATTGTTGCATTAGGCTATCGCAGTGATAGCGATTTTAATGCCAAACTACCTAAATCACGCTTAGCAGATGACGTAGTGTTTACTCGTTTATAATGAATCAGAACAAGGGAGTTATTCATTTTACTCCCTTATTTTTATTACATCATAGCTTTGGCTAAACATAATACTGCAATCACGCCACAAACTAATCCAATCCATGTATATGCTTTTATTCGCTCTTTGAACAATACAACTCCACTCAATACACCTAAAACAACAACGAGAATATTCATTCCAGCAAAGACAATCGCAGGCGTTTCTTTAAAAATCATATGTGCTTTAACATATAAAGCGATATTGGAAAAATTTAATATTCCTAAAAACAAACCTGTAAAAATGTTTTTAGGCTGCCAGTTCGCTTGTGTAATCGCAATATAAGCAATCGATAAAATGAAGGCAGCAATAAATGTTAAATTCAACGTGACTGCAAACTGCAAACCCAGACTACTACTATATTTAAGTAGTACATCTACTGCCGCATAACCCGCCCATACACTGAATAGAAACAAAGCTGACTTTAAGCTTAATCCTTTATTGGCCTGTTCTGTTGCCTGCCCAACAATAATTGCCAATATTGCAAGCACACCAAGAACAACACCTATTAATTTTAATTGGCTAAATTGTTCACCAAAAATAAAATACGCTGCTAATAAGGAAAGAATAACCGCTAGACGTTGAGCAATTTCTGTTTTAAGAATACCCGCGAATTGTAATGATTTGGCTAAACATAGAAAAATACTTGGCAGCAATATTGCCAAAGTGAATATGAGCCACCACGGTGTATTTTGAATTGAAACATGTGTGAGATCTGTCTTAAACCAGTAAAAACATAAAATACTTGCGCTTAGATAATTCCAAGCAATCATTTGAAAGACATCAAACCCTTTGATCTTTAGATATTTCAATAGAATCGAGACTAGAACGCTACAACATGCTGCCGCAATAATCATTTCCATAGTATTTATTCTTACTTTTTAAACATAAAAAAATGCCAGTCTATAATTAGACTGGCATTTTTAAAGATCATCAATCAATTAACGATTGTTTTCGTCTTCTTGACCATCTTCAAATTTAGTTTCGCCGTCGAAGCCGCCTTGACCACCGAAGCCGCCTTGACCACCGAAGCCGCCTTGACCACCGAAGCC
>NZ_KB849558.1:0-362857 GCF_000368585.1 Acinetobacter venetianus RAG-1 = CIP 110063 | reverse complement strand
CCTTGACCACCGAAGCCACCTTGACCACCGAAGCCGCCGCCTTGACCGCCACCAAAGCCACCGCCTTGACCGCCACCGAAGCCGCCGCCTTGACCACCACCGAAGCCACCTGTAGCACCACCTTGAGCAGGGAAGCCACCAGCACCTTGAGCACCAGCTGGACGTGGGTTACGTGCTGGAACGACTGTAGAAATCGCGTGTTTATAAACCATTTGACTTACAGTGTTTTTTAATAAAACAACATATTGATCGAAAGACTCAATATGCCCCTGCAATTTAATACCGTTCACAAGGAAAATAGAAACTGGAATACGTTCTTTACGGAGAGAATTTAAGAACGGATCTTGTAAAGTTTGACCTTTAGACATTTTTAACTCCAAAAAATTTTTAAATCAGCGCAAAAAAACTATCTTTATTTTTCAACTAAAAATTATAAAAAGACAGCCTGCGAATTTTGCTTTATCCAAAGAAGTTTCGCAAGTCTTCTTTCGCCTGCTTTATCGTCACGTAAGTTTTAAAATCGTGTATTTCTTGCAAAGAACGTAACCAAGTGTATTGACGTTTGGCCAGTTGCCGTGTTGCAAACAGCGCCTTGTTCTCCATTTCTACTTTATTTTCGAGACTTAAGTCACTTTTTAGTAAAAAATCTAAAGCTTGACGATAACCAACAGACCGCATAGACGGTAAATTATCATTTAAATCGTATTTTACAATTAGGCCCTCCACTTCATTTAAAAAACCGATTTCCCACATTTTGCTCAATCTTTGCTCAATGCGTTTATGTAATTCTAACCGATCAGGCATCAAAGCGTAGTTATGAAAAGTGTAACGGTAAGGTTGATTTTTAGGTTGTTCAGCCTGTAACTTTGTTATTGGCTCACCTGTAATTCGATATACTTCAAGTGCGCGAATAATTCTTTGCTTATCAGAGACTTTAAATTTTTGACCAGCGATTGGATCTACTGCAACCAATTCATCATAGACAGCCTGCCACCCTTCCTGCTCCGCTTTTTCCGTAATTGCATCACGAACATTTTGGTCAGCATTTGGTAAATTATCAGCAAGCCCCTCTAACAGTGCTTTGAAATATAACATTGTCCCACCAACGAGAACGGGAGTTTTCCCACGCTCATGCATATCATCAATCAAAGGACAAACATCCTCGACAAATTGTGCTGCAGAATACACTTCCAACGGCGTAATAATATCAATCAAATGATGTGGATAAAGTGCTTGTTCTTCTTTGGTCGGTTTCGCCGTACCAATATCCATATCTTTATAAACTAAGGCTGAATCAACAGAAATCAGTTCAAAATTACCACGCTCATAGAGTTCACATGCCAATGCAGTTTTACCACTTGCGGTAGGCCCCATTAAATTGATGACGGGCAATTGATTTGACATGTACAACTACTCTCCTCGAGCAAATAATTTATCTAATTGATGCAGTGGAAATGCACGCCAAGTCGGACGTCCATGATTACATTGGCTAGCAAATTCAGTTTGTTCCATTTGACGCAATAAAGCATTCATTTCAGAAAGGCTTAACTGCCGATGAGCACGCACAGCGCCATGACATGCCATACCAGCGAGTAATTCATCACGTTTTTGCAATAAACCTCTTGCTTCATCATTTGGATCAAGATCATTGAGCAATTCTGGAATCAATTTCTCAAAATCTGCTTTATGTAAAATGGCAGGCACACCACGTACGATCACTTGATCATCCCCATACTGATCGACTTCCAAACCGAGTCGTTGTAATTGGGGTTGTAAATCTTCGATGCGAGTGGCTTGCATACGCGTAATTGAAACAATTTTTGGAATCAATAATTGCTGCGATGTCCAAAATTCAGGTTTATCCCATGCTGACTTCATTTGTTGTAATAAGATGCGTTCGTGTGCTGCATGCATATCAACAATAATCAAGCCTTCGGTATTTTGCGCAAGAATATAAATGCCATGAAGTTGTGCTATTGCAATACCTAATGGAAATTCATCCACACGTGATGGAACCGTTTGATTACTTTCAACTTCCCCGTGATCAAAGGTGGTAGGAGTTTCTCCACCACGCAATGGCGCCAAATATGTTTTAAGCGCATTATTTAATTGTGCAGAACCATTATAACGAGGTTCTTGTGATCCAGAATTATAATTTACGGCTTGAGGACGACTTTGATTAAATTCAGTCAATAAATCAGTTGAAACAGCTACATGTTGATTGGCTGATGACTCTGCTTCAACCGCAGCACGATGTAAATTAAATTGTTCTTGGTATTTGGGCTGAGGCTGATAATCAAAGTTTTCTGTTGTACTTTCATCTGTTTTCATTGCCTGTGCTAAATCTGCACTAGCTGTTTGAAATTGCGATAAAGTTGATTTGGCATAATGACGCACAAATTCATGCACTTCACGTTGATTTAGAAAGCGAATTTCATGCTTGGTTGGATGTACATTGACATCAATATTTTCAGGATCTACTTCTAAAAACAACAAATAAGAAGAATGCTGATGACCATGCAAAATACCTTCATATGCCATACGCAGCGCATGTGAAATGGTTTTGTCTTTAACAATACGACCATTTACATAAACATATTGCAAATCTGCTTGTGCACGCGCATCAGAAGGATGCCCCAACCATCCAGATAAGCGCATATTGATACTTTCAGCATCAACCCAGTAGGCATTTTGAATAAATTGTTGACCGA
This sequence comes from Acinetobacter venetianus RAG-1 = CIP 110063, assembly GCF_000368585.1. Taxonomy (GTDB): domain Bacteria; phylum Pseudomonadota; class Gammaproteobacteria; order Pseudomonadales; family Moraxellaceae; genus Acinetobacter; species Acinetobacter venetianus. Next base: position 360,146 of record NZ_KB849558.1, on the reverse strand, counting down.
GTAACTGTTGAACACGTTGGTAACGTAACTCACCACTATCAGCCACAGGTAGGTTTAAACGGATATTATCGTTGTGCTCAAGCACAAAACGAATATCGAAATGTGTTAAAGCCAAACGGCGAACAATTTCTTCAATATGGTTAAATTCTGTTGTTGGCTTTTTTAGAAATTTACGACGTGCAGGAACATTAAAAAATAAATCCTGAACACGAATATGTGTGCCTTTTTGTGCAGCAACTGCTTGAACTTGCTGATGATCGAAAGCGGTGCCATTGACTTCTACTTGATAACCCACGCCTTGTTCATCTTGACTGCTGGTCAAAGTTAAACGAGACACTGCAGCGATGGATGCCAATGCTTCCCCACGAAAGCCCAAGCTGACAATCGCATGTAAGTCTTCAGAAGTTTGAATTTTACTAGTCGCATGTCGCATCACTGCCAAAGGTAAATCTTCTGGGTGAATGCCATTACCATTATCAATGATTTCAATTAAAGTCGAACCGCCCTGAGCCACACGAATGATCAACTCAGTCGCACCAGCATCAATTGAGTTTTCTAACAATTCTTTTACGACGGATGACGGGCGTTCGATCACCTCACCCGCAGCAATTTGGTTGGCTAATGCGGCATTAAGGGTATGGATACGGCGAGTTGTACGATCTATTAAATCATGCGCCATGCAATTGTTCCTGCAACGTTTGAGACAGTGCTTGAGAATCTACAGTTAAAGTCACAAATCGAGTGAGCTCATCTTCTGACTTTTGAATGTCGATGACCACATCGGCTTTTGGAATTTCCTCACCGCCTTTGGATGGCCATTCAAATAAAAATAAAGCATCAGGTGTTTCCAAATAGTCACGAATTCCCATGAGCTCCAACTCATAAGGATCATCCAAACGATATAAATCGAAATGAAAAATGTCGCGACCATTAATATTATAAGGTTCAACCAAGGTATAAGTTGGACTTTTGACTGAGCCTTGATGACCTAAATTTTGCAGAAAATAGCGGGTAAATGTGGTTTTTCCAGCGCCCAAATCTCCAATTAAGTAAATAATGCCAGCATGCACATGCTGAGAGAGTACTTGTGCAAAACGCTGAGTGTCTTGTTCATGATTTAAAGTAAATTTCACTGAATACGACATGGCAAATAGAACAAAATTGGGATGGTCGTTATAATAACATTGCACTGCCACAAAGCCTAATCATGTGCTTTTAAACTGGCTTTTTTTACATCGTTTATACTGAGTCGAATGTACTGTATGTCATCTATTCTAGAATTTACCCCACCACTTATTAATGGCGTCAGTGCAAGCAAAGTCTTTTTACCAAGAGAAGTTATCGCAAATACGATTTTTGATTACCTCTGCCAACATTTCCCGCATATTCATGCAAGTGAATGGCAACAACGTTTTGATGATGGACTTATTTATGCTGCTGATGGCTCACAACTACAATTAAATAGTGCTTATACACCCAATACCCATATTTTTTATTATCGCTTTCTTGCACATGAAATTCATGTGCCTTTTCAACATGAAATATTATTTGAAAATGATGATCTGATCGTGGTCGATAAACCTCATTTTTTAACCATGAGTCCAACAGGACAATACGTTCAAGAAACGCTTTTGGTGCGATTAAAAAAACAAACAGGCTATACAGACTTAACTCCAATCCATCGCTTAGATAGAGAAACGGCAGGCATCGTATTATTCAGTAAAAGACCTGCCTCTCGAGGTGTTTATCAACAGTTATTTGCCGAACGAAAAGTACAAAAAACCTACCATGCTATTGCAGGTTATCGCTCTGAACTCACATTTCCACAAACAGTAAACTTGCATTTAGAAAAAGGACATCCTTTTTACACGATGCAAATTAATGATGAAAAGGAAAGTAATAGTGAAACTTATATTGAACTATTAGAGCATGATCAACAACTCGCGAAATACCTTTTAAAACCGAAAACTGGGAAGCAACATCAACTGCGTGTACACCTGAATTCACTTGGTATTCCTATACTTAATGACTCATTTTATCCAGCGATTCAGCATAGAGATGATGATGATTTTTCTACCCCACTCCAATTACTAGCAAAGGCAATTAATTTCATAGATCCCATCACAAACCAAGAAATGCAGTTCAGTTCTCACCACGAACTCACATTGCAAACACAACGTAATGACAAAAATTCTATATTTTCAGCTCAAAAATATTGAAATTACATTGCGATGGTTTAAAATACATGACGATAACTAAAAATATTTGGTCTTATTCTTCATGCGAAAAACAGAAGTTTATCAGGTTCGACTTGATTCTCAGGAAAAAAAACAAGCTTTTGCTGTCTTTAAACAACTAGGGATCTCCCCTGCTCAAGCCGTTCGTCTTTTCTTTAAGCAGGTGGTTCTGACAAAATCAATTCCTTTTGCAATTGAAAACCAAAATATAAATATGGAACAGTTGCTCAAATTGCGAAAATCTAAGAACGCCGCAAATGCTGAAAATCCATCTTCAATCGATGTTGAAGACGACCATGAAGATTTATTTGAAGAGTTGAATGCACTTTTAGGTGAAAGTGACAAAACTTAACAATGTTGCATTTATACACAAGTTTCTATTTTTTAAGCTGAATTTTTTCGCTATCCTGTCAGTCCAAATAAAATTATAAGTGTAAGGATGACTTAGGATGATTGTTAAAAGGGCAACTCAAGAAGATCTTCACCAACTTGCGACCTTATTTGATGAATACCGCCAATTCTATGGCGCATCTTCAAATATCAAACAATCTTATCAATTTTTAAAACATCGTTATGACAATAAAGACAGTGTTATTTTTATTCACGTAAAAGATGATGTCTTCACAGGTTTTGTACTTCTATATCTCGCATTCTCTTCAGTTGCATGTGAAACCTATTATGTCTTAGACGATGTTTATGTCACTCCTTTCTACAGACAACAAGGTTCAGCAAAACAATTAATTGATACTGCTATTCTTTTTGCTCGCCATGAAAATGCGCTTCGAATTAGTTTAGAAACTCAACGCAATAATCTTGAATCTCATCGCCTTTATGAGCAAATGGGTTTCATCCGCGATGACGAGTTCAACACCTTTCACTGCTTTTTAAAGTAAAGCGTCTTCTTTAGAAATATTTTGGCTCAGTAGCTTTTGAGCGGGTGTTAAATACATCCATTCACCTTCCTCTAAATCAGGAAGAATAAGTGAGCCAACTTGATTTCGATGAAGCTTTTCTACTTTATTTCCCACTGCTGCCAACATCCGCTTTACTTGATGATAAACACCTTGATGAATAGTCATAGACAACTGATATTCTGAAAATAGCTCAACACCAGTTGCTGCAAACACTCCTTTTTCATTACGTAACTCTACGCCCTGCTCTAATTGTTCTCTCTGCTCTTTAGAAACTGGATCTGCTGTAGTCACATGATAGACCTTAGGTACATGTTTACGCGGATGTGTTAAAGCTTGAAGATATTGGCCATCATCCGTTAAAAGTAGCAACCCTGTTGTATCCTGATCCAAACGACCTACGCATTGAATACCACGATGAATCAAAATCTCGGGAAATAAGCTAAAAACACTCTTATGATGTGTTGCTTGATGCGAACATTCATAACCACTCGGTTTATTTAAAACAATATAAACGTGTTCTCTGAATTGATATTGCTCACCAAATACCTGAAAACTGAGTTGATCCGTACTAAAGTTCTGTTTTGGATTATCACAGATATGCTGTTCAACCATTACAGAACCATTTTTGATCAGTTGCTGGCAATATTTTCTCGAACCAAAACCTTGAGACTGTAAAATTTTTTCCAGCAACATATGAAGAACCTAAATCAAACTTAATTTATTGTACTCGATTCACTTTAGTTTCGTTGCCTGCTTTCTATTCATTCTTTTTTATAATTTCTTCACAATCTCTTCACTTGTAATAGAACACATACAAAAGCATCGTCAAACTATCTCATTCCAGATATTGCACTCCATATTTTCATTAAAAAGTATTGTTACATTTGCATCAAGTTAAAAAGAATGCTGTCCAGAACAATGGATAAGGAGTTTCACAATGAAATCGAATATTTGGTTATGTGGTGCAATTTTAGCAACTGCCTCAATGATGAATGTTGCCCATGCTGATAATTCTACACGCGTTGCAGCGACTTCAGCTTTAGGTAGTGTGGTTGGTACAGCAATTGGTCAGCAGCTTGGCGGTCAAACAGGCGCTATGCTTGGTTCTGCAATTGGTGGTGCCGGTGGTGCAGCCGCATCAAGTAATAAACGCGATCGTACTGAAGCAGCCATCGGTGGTGGTTTAGGTGGTGTAGGCGGATATACCGTTGGTCGTAACATGGGTGGCACAAATGGTGGTTATATTGGTTCTGCAATTGGTGCTGCTGGTGGAGCTGCATTAGGTCAAAAAGTTGGTCAAGATCGTGATGCTGATCGTCGTTATAATGATCGTTATGACCGTCGCTATGATAATCGTCGTTCTTACGATGATCGTCGCTACTATAATTCGAACTCTCGTCATAAATACCGTCATGACATTGGCTTGCACCGCGGTTGGTATAAAAACCGTTAATCTGTTTTTCTCAAAGCACCTGCGGGTGCTTTTTTTATTACTTCAAAATAAATATCGATAAATAACGATATACAAAATCTCGGACATATCGTATTATTGCGATATAAAGTATTGAGTATTTATTATGAAATCACTGCAAGATTTAAAGTTCTCTATTTTAGAATTAGCTCCCGTTAGAGATGACAAAAGTATCGAGTTTTCTCTAAGACATGCACTTGAATTAGCGCAACATGCTGAAAAACTAGGTTATGAGCGCTTTTGGTTAGCAGAACATCATAATATGGATGGTATTGCCAGTTCGGCTACAGCAGTTTTATTAGGCTTTATCGCTGCACATACTCAAAATATTCGCTTAGGTTCGGGCGGCATTATGCTACCTAATCATGCTCCACTCGTTGTTGCAGAACAGTTTGGAACTTTAGCAACACTTTACCCCAATCGATTTGAACTTGGTTTGGGTCGCGCTCCTGGAACAGATCCGTTAACAATGAGAGCCTTACGTCGAGGGAGACAAGAAACAGAAGACCAATTCCCTCAAGACGTTATGGAGATTTTGCAGTATTTTAAAGCACCTCAAGCAAACCAAAGAATCATTGCTACGCCTGGGCAAAATACTCATGTTCCAGTTTGGTTATTGGGTTCTAGTCTGTTTAGTGCACAACTCGCAGCTAAACTAGGATTACCTTACGCATTTGCATCACATTTCGCGCCTAGGATGCTAGGTCAAGCGATTCAACTATATCGCGATAATTTCCAAGCCTCTGAATATCTAGATAAACCTTATGTTTCAATGGGTATCCCCTCTGTTGTAGCTAAAACTGATGAAGAAGCTCAATATCTAGCGACCAGTTCGTATCAACGTATTTTAAATTTAATTCGTGGTCATAGTTTAAAGTTAAAACCACCTATTGAATCGACTGAGGGTTTAGCAACAAGTGCTGAACAAATGGCGATTCAAAACTTCTATGCAATGGCTCAAATTGGATCACAACAAACAGTCAAAACAGGTCTAGAAAAGATCGCTGCGCAATACGATGTTGATGAATTTATCTTTACTTGTGATATTTACGATACGGATAAGCGCTTAGAAAACTTTAGCTTACTAATGGATATTAAAAATACATAAACTCAAATAATGAATAAGGCTTATTGATCAATAATAAGCCTTATTCATAACAAAACTAACTGTCTTCATTTAAATAGCCTGCGTAAGCATTTGTTTTGCACGTTGCATATTGACAGCTTGACTAAACAAATACCCCTGTCCCATAGTACATCCAGAACTTTTTAATAATTCTAATTGTTCTGTATTTTCAATTCCTTCTGCCACAATATCTAAAGACAGTTTTGGTCCTAAAGCTACGATTGCCTGCACAATCGCTAAAATAGCTTCATCTTGATTCATTCTTCGAATGAAATCACAATCAATTTTTAAGCAATCTACAGGATAATCTCTCAATCTTGTTAAAGAAGAATGCCCTGTTCCAAAATCATCCAGTGCGATACGTACACCATGTTGTTTTAATAGGTTTAACGCTCTAACAACATAGTCTGAACCACGATCATCCAATATATGCTCTGTAATTTCGATCTCAATTAAATGATGTGGAATCTTATATAAATTTAATCTGTGCAATAAACGTTCAGCATAATTGTCTTTTAGAAACTCTACTGGTGCTGCATTAATCGAAACAGGCACGATCTCAAGCCCTTGCTCCATCCAAATAGACATATCTTTAAAGACTTTATTTTGGATTGCATCACTGATTTTTGTAGCGAGTGCATAATCTTGAAACGCTTGTTCGACATTACTTGGAGAATGCACTTGATGATCTGAAGTTTGCCATCTAAGTAATGCTTCAAAACCAACGACTTTGCCATCACTCAAACGAACTTTAGGCTGATAAAATGGAATAATCAGATCATCTCGAATAATATGACGGGCTTCATTCAATTGAATTGCGATGTTTTGAGCTGCGATCTGCATATGTTGATTAAACATTCTAAAACCGCCGCGCCCTGTCGCTTTTAAATCATTTAAAGCTGTATCGGCACATTTCATCAAATTAACAGAGTCTTTAGAGTCTCGTGGGTAAATTGCACAACCAATACTCATACTGCCATTAATTAGATTTCCCGCATAAGTAATAGGTGCATCCAACTGTTTACCAACCTCAATCGCAATACGCTCAAGCTCGCTTTCTGAATCAATACCATTTACAACGATAGCAAATTCATCCCCACCTAAACGCGCGACAAAAGTATTATCAGGGAGAATATTTTCAATACGTTTGGATAAAACGCGCAATAAATGATCACCAGCTGCATGGCCCAATGTGTCATTGACGTGTTTGAAGTAATCCAAATCCAACAACATCAAGCCCATTAATTTTTTATTGGCTTTATGCTTATGTAATGAACGTTTAAGTTGTAATTTAAAAAAACGTCGATTGTATAAGCCCGTTAACTCGTCTAACTCGCTAGCTATACGCAAACGCATCTCAGTTTCTCTTTGTGCTGTTACATCACGCGACATACACAATACACATTCCGTTTGGCCTTGATCATTTAAAATCGGTGTGAGTAAATTATCCCAATATTGTATTTTTTGCCCATTTTCACTCATACCACGGAAACGAGCAGTTTTACCTTGCAATGCAATTTTTAGTGCTCGAGTTGCTTTTGTTCGAATTTCTGATGGTAAAAGTTCGATCCATTTCATCCCAAAAGTATGATGACTTTCGGGAATATTCAACGCAGCGCAACCTGACTTATTGACATGTAATAAAGATCCATCCGCTTCTAACAGTTTTATACAGTCAACACTGGTATCCAACATATTAGTTTGGGCATGAATATATTTTACGAGATTTTGTTGAAATTGTTTTGTCTCATGAATATCAACACTATTCACAAACCAATAACCAGCTTCATCTGAGCATTGTTCTACAAATTTTGCAGAAACTAAAAACCAGCGATACGCGCCAGTGTGATGTTTGAGTCGACATTCAACCTGAATTTGAGATTTTAATGGTAGGGCTTGAGACCACTCACTTTGGAACACATCTAAATCATCGAGATGAATCAACTCCATCCATTCTTTTACAAGAGATTCAGATTCATGAAAACCAAGATATTCCTGACTAATCTTATTAAAGAAATATGCGTCGCCTTGCTCTGTAAGTAACCAGACTAAGCTTGGAATACTATTGAAGACTTTTTGTTGAGTTTCATTCATTTGATGAATAAATTGTAAAGATGAAGCTAGATTCATATGTTGCTCATTCAACTCCGCAAGTTTAGGTTCCTGATGGAATGCCCCCACTGAAAAGACGACGAGCCAGAAATATTATTTATATACTGGCAATTTCACAACAAGATTTAAATCACCATTATTATATCAAAATGTGATCTATTTATCATTATTTATAGAATTATTACAAGCAATTAAAATCACTTAATTTTTCCAATTAAATTTCAAATAATTATAAAATTTTAATATCTCATTCGATGATGAATGCTAAGTTTTATAACGAATCATTTACGTATTCAACACAAACAAAAAACGCTAACCAAGTTATCAAACTTGATTAGCGTATTATTCATTAACCTATACGACGTTTTAAGCCAGTCATTTGCAGCACACGAGTTGAGATTTCCTCGATCGACATTTCAGTAACATTCAAGTATTTAATGCCTTCAGAAATATAAATTCCCTCAATTGCTCGCAATTCCATTTGACATTGACTAAAACTTGCATAACGGCTATTTGCCTTACGCTCATTGCGGATTGCAACTAAACGTTCTGCATCAATCATCAGACCAAAGAGTTTATGTTTATGCTCTTTCAAAACTTTAGGTAGACGGTTGTCATCTAAGTCTTCTTCCGTCAAAGGATAGTTTGCTACACGAATTCCGAATTGCAATGACAGATAAATAGAAGTTGGAGTTTTACCTGAACGAGACACACCAATTAAAATAATATCAGCTTTATCATAATGACGTGTTCTAGCACCATCATCGTTATCTAATGCAAAATGAACCGCATCAATACGCGCTTTATAATATTCTGAATCGGTTACCGCATGGGTTTGCCCAACCAAAGTTGTTGGCGGAATTCCAAGTTCTTGTTCAAGCTTACTAATTAATCCCTCGAAGACATCCAAATTTACGGCTTTAGCTGTATTAATAATTTCACGAACATGAGGATCAACCAAAGTATCAAAAACAAGTGGCAAAGAGCCATCACGATTTTGACAAGTATTAATCTCCGCAACGACGTTCATTGCAGCTTCTTCAGTTGTAATATACGGCATGATATGAATATCAAAATCAACGTTCGGAAACTGTGCAAGTAGTGAATGTCCAAGGGTTTCTGCTGTAATTGCTGTCCCATCTGAAATAAAGAATACGCTCCGTTTAATTTGTTTACTTTCGGGCATCAAAATTCTCCTTAAACATTTGTCTTAGTGCTCTATAATCTTTATAGTAAACTCATCTAACATGACTGTCGCTTAGTAAAACACTAATTCTAAGCACTTTCGTATAATTTCATACCAATGATGGTCATTCATACTGCAAAAAAAGTGGAGTAAATACTTTGGAAGCGCGCGTAATCGGTCTGGAAAAATTAGGAAAACACGATGTCGAACTCGTAGGTGGGAAAAACTCATCTTTGGGTGAAATGATCAGCCATTTATCCAATGCTGGTGTATCGGTACCAGGCGGCTTTGCAACTACTGCTGCTGCCTATCGTGAGTTCTTGGATCAGAGCGGTTTAAACGCTCGCATTCAGGCTGAACTTGCACAACTTAACGTAGATGATGTTATTGCACTTGCTGAAACAGGTGCCAAAATCCGTAAATGGATTGTAGATACGCCGCTTACTAACGCATTAGAAAAAGAAATTCGCGAGGCTTTCGCAGCACTTTCAAACGGCAACCCAGACATTGCTGTTGCAGTACGCTCTTCAGCAACTGCTGAAGATTTACCTGATGCTTCTTTCGCAGGACAACAAGAAACTTTCTTGAATATTCGTGGTATTGATAACATTCTTATCGCGATCAAAGAAGTATTTGCATCTTTATATAATGACCGCGCAATTGCTTATCGTGTACACCAAGGTTTTGAACACAGTGTTGTTGCTCTTTCTGCCGGCGTACAACGTATGGTTCGTTCAGAAACTGGTGCTGCTGGTGTAATGTTTACACTTGATACAGAATCTGGTTTCCGTGATGTGGTATTTATTACGGCATCTTACGGTTTGGGTGAAATGGTTGTACAAGGTGCAGTTAACCCTGACGAATTCTATTTATCAAAACCACTTTTAAATGGTGGTAAACACGCTGTTTTACGTCGCAACCTTGGCTCTAAACACCAAAAAATGATTTATGGTGAAGAAGGTGCTGCTGGTAAATCAGTTGTTGTTGTTGATGTTGAAAAACCTGAACGTCAACAATTTGCATTAAACGACCATGAATTACATGAACTCGCAAAACAAGCGCTGATTATCGAACAACACTATGGCTCACCGATGGATATCGAATGGGCAAAAGATGGTGATGATGGCCAAATCTATATCGTTCAAGCACGTCCAGAAACAGTAAAAAGCCGTCAAAATGTTGGCACAATGGAACGTTACCTGTTAAAGCAACGCGGTACGGTTATTTGTGAAGGTCGTTCAATCGGTCAACGTATCGGTTCTGGCAAAGTACGTGTTGTAACTTCTATTAAAGAAATGGATAAAGTACAAGACGGTGATGTACTTGTATCTGACATGACTGACCCAGACTGGGAACCAGTAATGAAACGCGCAGCTGCGATTGTAACTAACCGCGGTGGTCGTACATGTCACGCAGCGATTATCGCGCGTGAACTTGGTGTACCTGCAATCGTTGGTTGTGGTAACGCAACAGAAGTATTGACTGATGGTCAAGAAGTGACTGTTTCTTGTGCTGAAGGTGATACAGGCTTTATCTATGAAGGCGCGTTAGACTTCGAAGTTCAACGTAACTCTATTCACTCAATGCCTCAACTACCGTTCAAAATCATGATGAACGTTGGTAACCCTGACCGCGCATTTGACTTTGCTCAAATTCCAAATGAAGGGATTGGCCTTGCCCGTCTTGAATTCATTATTAATCGTATGATTGGCGTGCATCCAAAAGCGTTGTTGAATATCGAAAGTCTTCCTCGTGAAACTCGTGCTGCTGTAATGACACGTACTGCTGGATATTCTTCACCAATCGAATTCTATGTAGAAAAATTGGTTGAAGGTATTTCAACTCTAGCTGCAGCTTTTGCTGAAAAACCAGTCATTGTTCGTATGTCTGATTTCAAATCAAATGAATATGCGAACTTAATCGGCGGTAAGCTTTACGAACCAGAAGAAGAAAACCCAATGTTGGGCTTCCGTGGTGCGAGTCGTTATGTTTCTGATAACTTCCGTGATTGCTTTGAACTTGAATGCCGTGCGTTGAAAAAAGTACGTGATGAAATGGGCTTAACCAATGTCCAAATCATGATTCCATTCGTTCGTACTGTTTCTGAAGCAAAACGTGTTATCGAATTGCTTGCTCAAAATGGTTTAAAACGTGGTGAAAACGGATTAAAAGTTATTATGATGTGTGAATTACCAACCAATGCTTTATTGGCTGAACAATTCCTTGAACATTTTGATGGCTTCTCAATCGGTTCAAATGACTTAACACAATTAACACTTGGTCTAGACCGTGACTCTGGTATCGTTTCTCACTTATTCGATGAACGTGATGCAGCAGTAAAAGCCCTCCTTTCGATGGCAATTCATGCTTGCCGTAAAGCTGGAAAATATGTGGGCATCTGTGGTCAAGGTCCATCTGATCACCCTGACCTTGCAAAATGGCTCATGGAACAAGGTATTGAATCTGTGTCACTTAACCCTGATTCAGTACTTGATACTTGGTTCTTCCTTGCAGAAGAGCAAATCAAGAAAGCCTAGTCTTTTTTAAAAAAAGACCCTTTCGTGGGGTCTTTTTTCATCTTTAGTCTTTGAGATTTTTAAATTATGCAAATTTACTTGGCTCGTAACAATCAACAAGCTGGACCTTATAGTTTAGAACAAGTGAACCAAATGCTTTCTAGCCAACAAGTCTTACTCACTGACTTAGTTTGGCATGAAGGTATGACTGAATGGAAAACACTTGGCGAATTAACTCAAGGAAAACTTGTATACGAACCTGTAGGTTATTCACCTTTCAGTACCCAAATAAAAAATGAAACTGAGAATACTGCTTTTAATATTAAAGTTGAGCAGAAAGTACCTGTGCCTGTGTTAGCTTCTTTTGCATCTAGAGCTTTAGCTAAAGTTTTAGATCTTATGCTTTGGTTACCTATGCTTGCAATTCCATCTTTCTTTTTCAATGAAAGCCAGTACAAAGAATTATTCGACATTCAAAAACAATTGCAAGCGACTGAAGTTGCATCAACTAAAGCAGTCGAACTACAGCAACAAGTCATACACTTGATTCCAAATGAAGCATGGATGAGTATGTTTGCTTATTTGATTATCATGCTTATGATTCAAGCTTTCTTTATTGCGAAATCAGGTCAAAGTATTGGCAAAAAACTAGCAAAAATTAAGATTGTTGATATTGAGACTTCTACTCCTGTTTCTGTGATTCGTGCTTTCTGGCTGAGAAGCGTTTTATTCATTATTTTAAATATGTTGTTTATGCCTTTTATCACGATTATCGATTATGCATTGGGCTTTAGTAAAAATCGTCAAACATTGCACGATAAATTGGCAAAAACCAAAGTGATTAAGCAGTAATCACAAATTCATAAAAAAAGAGGATTTATTCCTCTTTTTTTATATATTAAATTGATATCTATAGAAAAAAACAAGAGTTACATGACAATCCCTACAATATAAATCGGGTTTTAAAACAAGTATTTCAAGGTACTTTATGAGTAGCTTACTTTTTCAATATGAGGCATAATGCCCAACAACGTAGCGGTGTCGCATGATTGCTAAGCATTTCACAAAAAATTCTTATCAATCATGCGACACTTTAATCGCTATCCCATAATTTAATTAGGGAATGGGACTCTTCACCGAGGTTGTAAAATGAGACAAACGATTTTAGCTGTATTGTCTTTATCAACGATGGCTGCACTCTTGACTGGGTGTGGCGGTGATATGGTACTTCTAAACAATAAAGGTCCAGTTGGTCAAGGTCAAAGTAACCTGATGATGACTGCGATCTATTTAATGCTATTGGTGGTAATTCCATCAATCGTAATGGCATTATGGTTTGGTTGGAAATATCGCGCATCGAATAAAGATGCAGACTATAAACCTACTTGGGCACACTCTACGACAATTGAGATCGTTGTTTGGGGTGTTCCTGTCATTATTATTGGTATTTTAGCTTGGTTAACTTGGTGGGGTTCCCACAAGTACGACCCTTACCGTCCGTTAGAATCAGATAAAGCACCATTGACTATTCAAGCTGTCGCTGAACAGTTCAAGTGGATTTTTATCTATCCTGAGCAAAATATTGCAACGGTAAACGAAGTACGCTTCCCAGAACAAACACCAGTAAGCTTTAAGATCACTTCTAACTTTACGATGAACTCGTTCTTCATTCCACAGTTAGGCGGTCAGATCTACGCAATGGCGGGTATGCAAACTCACCTTCACCTATTAGCTGATGAACCAGGTGTATTCCGTGGTTTCTCTGCAAACTATTCAGGTTACGGTTTCTCTCAAATGCGCTTTAAAGCTCATAGTGTGACTGAACCAGAATTTGCACAATGGGTTGAAGCAGTTAAGGCTGGTAATGGCACAAGTATCAATCCTGAAGCAATTCAGAAAGGAACACTTGACCAAGCTGAATTAGCGACACTTAAAGACGGTGATCGTTCTAAACACCAGATTGAGATTTTAGTAAATCGTGCTAAAGCTGCTGGTGATGAAGAAGCTCTTGCTAAAGCCGAAGCTATGAAACCGTTCCCGAACAAGCCACATCCAGTGACTTATTACTCTTCAGTTGAACCAAAATTGTTTGAAACAATTATCAACCACTATATGAGTAACTATCACGGTGCTGATCACTCTGCTGGCCATGCAATGGCAGAAACTCATGCTGCAGCTGAACATGCTGCTCAAGGGGAATAAGACATGGATATGATTTTTGGCAAACTAGGTTGGGACTCTATCCCAACAGAGCCGATTGTACTCGTTACCATGGTCATGATGGCTCTTGGTGGAATTGCAGTGCTAGGCGGTATCACCTATTTTAAAAAATGGGGATATTTGTGGAATGAGTGGTTTACATCTGTAGACCATAAAAAGATCGGTATCATGTATATCATCGTTTCTGTTGTCATGCTTTTGCGTGGTTTCGCAGATGCGATCATGATGCGTCTACAACTTTTCCTCGCGAAAGGCGGCGGCGAAGGTTATCTACATCCTGACCACTACGACCAGATCTTCACCGCGCACGGTGTCATCATGATCTTCTTCGTGGCTATGGGTCTCGTTGTAGGTATGATGAACATTTCTGTTCCATTACAGATCGGTGCTCGTGACGTAGCATTCCCATTATTAAACTCTTTAAGCTTCTGGTTATTCGCAGGTGCTGCTGGCTTAATGATGGTTTCACTTGTATTAGGTGAATTCGCTGCAACAGGTTGGATGGCTTACCCTCCTCTTTCTGGTATTCAGTATTCTCCTGGTGTTGGTGTTGACTACTATATCTGGGCACTACAGGTTTCTGGTCTAGGTACGCTTTTATCTGGTGTTAACTTCTTTGTTACCATCATCAAAATGCGTGCACCTGGCATGAAATTGATGGATATGCCTATTTTCACGTGGACTTCACTTTGTACGGCTGTATTAATCATTGCATCATTCCCTGTATTAACAGGTACACTTGCAATGCTTACTTTAGACCGTTACTTCGGCTTCCATTTCTTCACAAATGAGCTTGGCGGTAGCCCAATGCTTTACGTGAACTTGATCTGGACATGGGGTCACCCAGAAGTATATATCTTAGTATTACCAGCATTTGGTCTTTACTCAGAAATCGTTGCAACCTTCTCTCGTAAAGCGTTGTTCGGTTATAAGTCTATGGTGTATGCAACTATCGCGATTACTGTACTTGCGTTCGTTGTATGGCTTCACCACTTCTTTACTATGGGTGCTGGTGCGAACGTGAACGCGTTCTTCGGTATCATGACCATGGTTATTGCGATTCCTACAGGTGTGAAAATCTTCTCTTGGTTATTCACTATGTATAAGGGTCGTATCACGTATACAACACCTATGCTTTGGACACTTGGCTTCCTTGTGACTTTTGGTATCGGTGGTTTAACTGGTGTACTTATGGCTGTTCCACCTGCGGACTTCCTTGTACACAACTCATTATTCTTGATCGCTCACTTCCATAACGTAATTATCGGTGGTGTGGTGTTCGGTATGTTTGCCGGCATCATCTTCTACTGGCCGAAAATGTTTGGTTGGAAGCTCAACGAAGCATGGGGTAAAGCTGCATTCTGGTTCTGGTTCATCGGTTTCTATTTTGCATTCATGCCACTTTATATCCTTGGTTTCATGGGTATGACTCGTCGTTTGAATACATATGACAACCCTGAGTGGGACCCATACTTAGCAATTGCGTTGTTTGGTGCTGTTCTTATCGCTATTGGTATTGCATGTTTCTTAATGCAAATCATCGTTGGTTTCTTACAACGTAAGGACAACATGGACCATACTGGCGATCCATGGGATAGCCGTACCCTTGAATGGGCGACTTCGTCTCCTGCTCCATTCTATAACTTTGCGCATGTACCAGATGCTAGCGGTGTTGACCGTTTCTGGACTGACAAAGAAAATGGTGTAGCATACGCGCGTAACACTAAATATGAAGATATCCACATGCCGACTGATCGTGCTGCGGGCTTCGTCATTGCAATGTTCATTACTGTTCTTGGTTTTGCATTAATTTGGCATATTTGGTGGCTTGTCGTTGTTTCATTCGTTGCTGCTGTAGTTAGCTTGATCGTAAGCTCATTCACTAAGAATGTTGATTACTACGTTCCTGCTGCTGAAGTTGAGCGCATTGAGAATGAACGCTACGCGTTACTTGAAAAACACTTGAAGAAGGACTAAGGAAATGGCTGAAGTACTTCATCACGACAACCACGGCCATGATGGTCATCATGAACATGATGATACTGACTTAACGGTCTTTGGTTTCTGGACATACTTGATGAGTGACTTGATTCTTTTCGGATCACTCTTCATCGCATTTGCTGTATTAAGCAGTCATATTCCACCGGGCACACCAAGTCCAAAAGAATTATTTGGCGAGTCATTAGGTTTTGTACTTACTGAAACTTTTGCCTTATTGATTTCTTCGGTTACTTTTGGTTTTGCTGTACTTGCATCTTATAAAAAGAATGTAAATCAAGTAATCACTTGGTTATTCATTACATTCCTTTTCGGTGCATCGTTCATTGGTATGGAAGTCTATGAGTTCCATCACCTTGTACACGCAGGTCATGGTCCAACTCACAGTGCATTCTTATCATCGTTCTTTACTTTGGTTGGTACACACGGTATCCACGTAACTTCTGGTTTAGTGTGGATGTTGGTATTGATGTATCAAATCAAAAAGAATGGTTTGACATTACCGAATACACGTCGTCTTGCTTGCTTAAGCTTGTTCTGGCACTTCCTTGACATCGTTTGGATCTGTGTATTCAGCGTCGTTTACTTACTGGGAGTTGTCTAATGAGTAGTCATGACCATAATGCTGCAGGTGCATCACACGGTAACTTCAAGCAATACACTGTTGGATTTATCCTATCTGTTATCCTCACCATCATCCCTTTCGGGATGGTGATGGCTGGCGGTTTCAGTCGTGGCATTTTAGTTACAGTAATTGCAATCACTGCTGTTGCTCAGGTTCTTGTACAACTTGTGTACTTCTTACACATGAATACATCGTCTGAACAACGTTGGAATCTTATTGCATTTATCTACACAATCTTATGTATCGCTGTACTCTTAGTCGGCTCTGTGTGGATTATGAATTACTTACACTACAACATGATGATCTAAACTGATTGTCATGTGGAAAAAGTATTTATTCCTGACTAAACCAGGAATTCTCTTCGGTAATTTTATTACCACCTTGGGCGGCTTCTTCTTAGCCGCCCAAGGCTCTATAGACTGCCTCTTATTATTACTTACACTGATTGGAACAACTTTTGTAGTTGCCTCTGGTTGTGTCGTAAATAATGTAATTGATCAAGATATCGATCAAAAAATGCAACGCACCATGAACCGTGCACTTGTTAAAAAAACGATTTCCCCTACTGTTGCGATGTTTTATGCATTGGTCTTAGGTGTCATTGGATTTAGCATTCTTTGGTTCTATGTGAATGCTTATGCTTTTTTATTCGCTGTGATTGGTTTTGTTGTCTATGTCGGTTTTTATAGTTTGTGGACAAAACGTACTACAATCCATCAAACCGTCATTGGTAGTATTTCTGGAGCGAGTCCTCCTGTTATTGGTTATACGGCTGTAACGCATCAGTTCGATATGGCGGCCTTGTTGATTTTTGTTGCATATGCTTTATGGCAAATGCCACATTCTTGGGCGATCGCGATTTATCGTTTTGATGACTACAAAAATGCAGGTGTACCAATTTTACCCGTAGCACGTTCTATTCTTAGAACAAAAATTGAATCACTAATTTATGTGGTTTTATTTACACTTGCTATGAATGCACTATATTTTTATGGATATACCAATATTATTTTCTTGGTGATCTGTAACTTATTATGCGCATATTGGTTCTATATTGGTGTTTTAGGATTTAAAGCTGAAAATGATCAGCTTTGGGCAAAGCGCTTTTTCTTATTTTCAGTAATTTTAATTACTGTGATCAGTTTGAGTTTTAGCTTTACTTTCAAAAGTCCTGCACCTATGTTCCCTCTTTTCTAAAAAAGATAGAGGATATCTCTATCTTTTTATTCTCTGCTTCTATTGTTATCATTTTGCTGAATAATTAATTAATATTTATCACCATAATGAATCTACATAAAAATCTAATCTCAAAAGTTATCATTTATTCGTGCTTTTCATTCATTGCTTATCATAGCCATATTGCATATGCAGGTGCGGATATCACTTGTGAACCTGATTTCGCTATGAATAGCAATGAATATCAATCTTGCAGCAATTTACCCATTCTCTACCCAGCCAATGATAATCAAACTAATATGTTGTTATTGCTCAGCGATTCAGGCTTAGCAACGATTGCACCATTATCCGCTGATCCAAATTTATGGGATGCTTTTTATGGCTCAGTTCCATTTGAAGCCTCTTCTTTCCCTTATGTTGTCAGTAATAAAATTCCAAATCAAAGAAAACAACTTGATAGTGACGATACGTTTTTTGATGAACGCTGTGCAACATTGAGTTCAGGTAAACAAGTTTTTAATTCCCAAGTAAAAAAACAAAAATTAATTCCTGAAAATGAAAAACAAATTCTGATTCAAGCGAGAGAAAAAGTAGATCAATGTGGTGACAAAATTGAGCTAATTGCGGTAGACCCAAATTGGTCTGTAACCACTAGGCAATATGCATCCTATCTCAATGCCAGCATTTTATTTTATAAAGCAAATTATGTAGCAGCTACTAAAATATATACCGTTCTCGCGACCGTTGAAGATACTTGGTTAAAAGAAACTTCGCAATATATGCTCATTCGTACATCGCTTAATGCCGCTTATGCAACTGGCATGAATCAATACGGCGACGTAAATTTAGACAAAATTAACGCCCCTCTCATAAAAGCCTTTTTAGATCACATTAGCACCTATTTAAAGACCTATCCAAATGGGCAATATGTCGCGAGTGCTCGTGGTTTTATGCGTCGTGGTTTTTGGCTTGCTGGACGACAAGATTTACTGATTAATGAAATTGTATGGCAAATCCAAAATCCAAAATCAAAGTTTTACAATCTGACGGTCAATCAACTCCCTGCTGAAGTTAACCGCCGTATTTTTGAAAGCCGGAATTTCGATCCCAAACAGCTCAAAGATCCATTCTTTTTGGCAACCTATGATCTCATGTATATGAGGAAATCATCCTCTGATCAATATCGTCCAATTTCATGGACACAATTGAATGCTCAAAAGCCTTACTTCAAAGATCAGCAGGAATTGTTTCAATATTTACAGGCGACGCATCTATTCTTTATTCAAAATAAAGCCAAAGAAGCGCTTAGTTATCTTCCACAAGAAAGTTATACCGCTAAAAACTATTTGCAACTCAGTCAGATTTTTTTGAGAGGTCAAATTTTAGAAAAAACTGGGCAAAAGAATACTGCTGAGGCGTACTGGGGACAATTACTTGCACATGCAAAAGATAACTATCAAAAATCGCTGTTTGAAACCGCTCTCTCAAATCACCTAAATGCAAAACAAGACTATTCTGCATTTATTGGTAAAACTGCAAAAATTAGCCAAGCAAATCTTCAAAGAAACTTTATTACTCTAGTTGCTGACGCAAAAAGCTTACAAGCGATTATCCAGTCAGATAAAAGTACGATTGATCAAAAACAAGCAGCAACTTTTACCCTATTAAGTAAAAGTTTAATCCACCAAGACTATGCATTATTCAAACAAACTTATGCTTACATGCCAAAAAATGCAGATCAATACCAAGGTTATAACAGCCCAAACGAACAATTAAAAAGCAAGCCTGAATTTGCAGAATTTATATGGAATGGAACAACAATTACGCCTCAACTCAAATGTAATCGTCTTGAAACGCTAATTACACAACTCATTTCCTCACCCAAAGATCCATTATTAAATGTATGTTTAGGTGAATATATTCGGAGTGAACAAGGATATTCATTACAGCAACTTACTTACGCCGAAAAGCAACATTCAAGTTTTTCTGGACAGATTTTTTCTCGTGGGCAAGTGTATAAAGACATTATCAAGTCTTCATCAAAAGGTGACTTGCAAGCTTATGCTCTTTATCGTGCTGTACAGTGTTATGCACCAAGCGGAATAAATGATTGCAATGATGCTGAAGTGAGTTCAATAACACGAAAAAATTGGTTTGATCGGATTAAAAAAGAGTATCCAAATACGTCGTGGGCAAAATCACTGAAGTATTATTGGTAAATCAATATGTTGAAGTTAATAAAGCTTGTTGCGTGCTTCTTTCTCATGTTTAGCATAAATGCATGCCAACCCACACAGTCAGCGACTTCAACAATTGATGCAAATAATTTTGACAGTTTCTGGATTTGGGGTGACATTAAAACCGCCTCTTATCTAATCAATGCAAAAGAGCTTTATATCTTACAAGGTGAGATTCGCTACGTTAAACAAAAGCAAAGTTCTATCCTTATTCCACAAGGTATTTCTGTTTTAAAACTCCCCCATCAAAAAATCTGGTTAGTGTTTAGGACTCATCATTTAAATTGGACTGAACAGGACTACCAAAATATTTTTAATCGTCTCGCTCAGTGGAAAAATCAAGGAAACAATGTCATTGGTATTCAAATTGATTTTGATAGCAAAACCAAGAATCTTAGAGATTACGCCTTATTCCTACAAAAACTAAGACATAAACTTCCTCAAAACTATCAATTGAGTATTACTGGCTTGCTTGATTGGACTAATTTTAAAGATCAAACGACCTTAGCTATTTTTAGACAAAATATTAATGAGTTAATTATTCAAACCTATCAAGGTACAACCACGATTCCGAATTATTCACAATACTTAAAGCGAATTTCGAGCTTAAAGCTGCCCTATAAAATTGGTTTTGTACAAGGTGGTCGCTATCAAAAAGATGTGAAATACACCAACGATCCCAATTTTAAAGGCTATGTGATCTTTTTGCTTCGATCAAAAACATGAATTAACTTGCGATTTTAGTGAAAGGTGTCTAAAATCGCAGCTTCGCAATTTGCGACATAACTTTTTAGTTATGACTCCTTGCTTCTAATTTTTATATTTAGGGGCTGCTTAAACCGTAAGGAGCTGACAATGCGTCACTACGAAATCGTACTATTGGTACATCCAGACCAAAGCGATCAAGTTGTAGGTATGGTTGAACGCTATATCTCTCAGATCAAAGAAGCTGAAGGTCAAATTCACCGTTTAGAAGATTGGGGCCGTCGCCAATTGGCTTACCCAATTAACAAAATTCACAAAGCACACTACATTCTTATGAATGTTGAATGTGGTCAAACGACTCTTGATGAATTAGAAGAATTATTCCGTTATAACGACGCAATCATTCGTAACATCATCATCCGTCGTGAAAACGCAATTACTGAAGAATCTTTACTTGCTAAGAGTGCTGAAGAAAAACGTGCGCGTAAAGCTCAACGTGAAGAAGCACAACAAGCAGTTCAAGAAGCTGAATAAGGAGAACATCAATGGCACGTTTTTACCGTCGTCGCAAGTTCTGCCGCTTTACAGCTGAGAATGTTGCGTACATCGACTACAAAGATATCGACACTTTGAAACAGTACATCACTGAAAATGGCAAGATTGTTCCTAGCCGTATTACAGGTACTAAAGCTCGTTATCAACGTCAATTAGCGTTAGCAATTAAACAAGCTCGCTATTTGTCTTTGATTCCTTACACTGACAATCATAAGTGAGGTTGAGCCGTGGATATTATCTTATTACAACGCATTAAGAACCTTGGTAAATTAGGCGACAAAGTATCAGTTAAAGCTGGTTACGGTCGTAACTTCTTGATCCCTCAAGGTAAAGCTGTAGCTGCAACTGAAGCAAACACTGCTGCATTTGAAGCTCGTCGTGCTGAACTTGAAAAACAAGAAGCTGAAGTATTAGCTGCTGCGAATGCACGTGCTGAACAATTGAACGAAGTTAACATCGTGATCACTGCTAAAGCTGGTGACGAAGGTAAACTATTCGGTTCTATCGGTACTCGTGACATCGCTGATGCTTTAACTAATGCTGGTCTTGTTGTTGACCGTGCAGAAGTTCGTTTACCAAACGGTGCGCTTCGCCACACTGGTGAATTCAACATCGCAATCCAATTGCATCATGATGTTGTTGCTGAAGTTCTCGTTACTATCGTATCTGAGTAATTTCTGCAAAGAAAAGAGCATGTTTTACATGCTCTTTTTTTATGCCTAAAATTTAGGCTGTACTTTTTCACCAATTAAACAATTTTATTCCAATTAAACCCTCCTGTTTGAATCCATTTGGATTAAGATAGTCATTCATTTACGGTTTCATTTTTTTATTAGGTCTAGTTATGTCACAGGCAAATGCCAATTTTGCAAAAAATACTCCCAACACAGAGAGTAAAGTGAATGACTCAGGTCAACTCAAAGAATTCAGGACCCCCCCCCATAACCTTGCAATTGAACAAGCAGTTTTAGCAGCACTAATGACTGTTGCAGAATCATTTGAGCAAGTGGGTGATTTACTCAAAGAAAATGATTTTTACGCGACGCGCCACAAATATATTTATCGCGCAATTGAAAAGCTTGCTCAAGAAAACTCACCTTATGATGCTGTACTCGTTAATGACTGGTTGCTCAAGCAAAACCTATTAGATGCAATTGGTGGTGAAGAATATTTAATGCAACTCATGGCAGACTCCCCTTCAAGTTTTTATAACTTGGAAACCTATGCCAATAAAATTAAAGAATTCTCAACCCTACGCAGCATGATTAAAGTCAGTAGTGATATTTTACAAAATGCTTATGATACGAAAGGTCGACCTGTCAGTGAAATTTTAGATTTAGCTGAAACCAATATTTTTTCGTTAGCAGAACAGCACAATAACAATAAAAAGGATGCTGGCCCTAAATCAATTAGCTCAGTTACTGCTGATGTGATTAGCAAGCTCGATGAACTATCCAAAATGGATGGCAATATCACAGGTCTTTCGACAGGTTTCCTTGAGCTAGACAATAAAACCTATGGCATGCAAGCAGGTGACTTAATTATTGTCGCTGCACGTCCTTCTATGGGTAAAACAACCTTTGCAATGAACTTAGTTGAAAGTGTTTTATTTAACTGTAATTTACCCGCGCTGGTTTATTCAATGGAAATGCCAGCCGACTCCATTGCGATGCGTTTAATTTCTTCTTACGGCAAAGTTCACCAAGGACATTTACGTTCAGGGAAACTTGATGGTGATGAGTGGTCAAAAGTTACAGGTACGATTCTTCAACTTCAAGAAAAGCATTTGTATATTGATGATTCCTCAGCACTACCACCAACAGAAGTACGTTCTCGTGCACGTCGAATTGCAAAAATGCATGACGGTAAAATTGGCTGTATCATGGTCGATTATTTACAGTTGATGAAAGTTCCAGGTATGGGCGACAATCGTGTCGGCGAGATTTCTGAAATTTCACGAAGCCTTAAAGCTTTGGCCAAAGAAATGAATTGTCCTGTGATTGCACTTTCACAGCTTAACCGTAGTCTAGAGAACCGACCAAACAAACGCCCTGTTATGTCAGACTTACGTGAATCAGGAGCGATTGAGCAGGATGCCGATTTGATCATGTTCATCTACCGTGATGAAGTCTATAACAAAGAATCTAAAGAAGCTGGTACAGCAGAAATCATTATCGGTAAGCAACGTAACGGTCCTATTGGTACTGTTCGCCTTGCTTTTGAAGGTCAATATACGCGTTTTAGTAATCTCTCGCCTGAGTTCTATGCTCAATATGATGACGAGGAATAATTTTTAATTTCTAGCTCTTATATATCTTCCCAAGCCGTCCCAAAGGAGTACTCAGGGTGCGCCAAGCAACAGTTTATATTGATAGTCAAGCACTTCAATATAATTTAAACCGTGTCAAACAACTTGCACCACATTCAAAAATTGTAAGTATGGTAAAAGCCAATGCTTACGGACATGGAGTCAAAAACTGCTTAGCTGCCTTAAATACCACAGATGCTTTTGGTGTCGCCTGCTTAGAGGAAGCCTTAGAAATCAGGCGATTGGGATATCAACAATCCATTACCTTGATTGAAGGCATATTTTCTGAAGATGAAATGACGCAAGTGATTGAGCAGAAACTTGAATGTATTGTTCATCATCGTCAACAAGTTGAATGGCTATTCGCTCACAAACAAGCTTATAACGCTTTAGGCTTAAAGGTTTGGGTCAAACTCAATAGTGGTATGAATCGCCTAGGCTTCAAAATAAATGAAATTATTGATGTTATTCAATGCTTAAAAGCTGAAGGATTCACCTGTGTATTGACCATGCATTTCGCCAATGCTGATGCAGATCACCCACTCAATCAGCAGCAAATTGAACAGTTTTTATCTGTAAAACAGGCTTGTGGACCCATCCTTGCTTCATGCTGTAATTCTGTTGCAATCTATAAATATCCAGAGCTACATTTTGATTATGTCCGCCCAGGTATCATGCTTTATGGTGCGAGCCCATTTGCAGATAAAACTGTGCACGACCTAGACTTAAAGCCAGTGATGACTTTTAGTGCAGAAATTATTGCACTGAATCATATCCAAAAAGGCGAATATGTGGGCTATGGTTCTACTTATACTGCTACACAAAATGCTGATATTGCCATAGTTTCAATTGGCTATGGGGATGGCTATCCACGAGCATTTATTCACCCTAACTTTGTTGCGATTCATCAGCAACTTGTTCCTATTGTAGGGCGAGTAAGCATGGATATGATTGCAATTGATATTAGTCAGGTTAAAGCTGAAATAGGCACTCAAGTCGAACTTTGGGGAAATACTCGCTTAGTGGATGATGTTGCGACTGCAAACGGTACTATTGGTTATGAGCTACTATGCAGACTGAGTAACCGACCAGTGCGAAAATTGAAATAAAAATATTGAAAAAATCCAAGCAATTGCTTGGATTTTTAGTTTTACAAACCATAATCCGAAGTTGGCTTTGGCAATTCCTGCAAACCACGTCTTAATGTCTCAGACCATTGCTTACTAATTTGACTAAAATAAGGATCTTCCTCATTGATTCTCTTCCCTTCTGGAATCAAGAAACTATCCTTATGATAAACCAAGACATCTAAAGGCAGCCCAACAGAAACATTTGATCGTAGAGTCGAATCAAAAGAAATCAAGGTACAGCGCAATGCATCATCTAGAGGCATTGTAAAATGTAAAGCACGATCTAAAATAGGTTTGCCATACTTACTTTCACCGATCTGAAAATATGGTGTATCCGTTGTCGCACAAATAAAATTTCCTTGAGGATAGACATTATAAAGCTCCATATCCTCCCCTTTAATTTGGCCACCTACTAAAATACTGCAAGAATAATTCATTTGCTCTTGCGTATCCGTCGTGATGTCTTCTAAAACTTTACGTAATGTTTTGCCCACAAGTTCTGCAACTTCAAACATTGTTTTTACGGTATATAAATTAGGCTCTTGATCTAAGGCCAAAGCATTTTGTAAATGTCCAATAACGGCCTGTGTTGTTGCTAAATTACCCGCTGTTTGTAGCGCGATAAATCGTTCACCTTCAACACCAAAGGTATGTAATTTACGAAAAACAGATATATGATCGACCCCTGCATTCGTCCGAGTATCACTAATCAATACCAAACCTTGCTCTAATCTTAATGCACAACAATAGGTCATCTTTCTCTCTTTACACTCAACAAGCTAAAACCTGAACCACAGACATCATACTTTCTACTCCGCCTTGCTCACGCACACCACGTACTGGTGCGACATCGAGATAATCTCGACCAACCGCAACATAGATATGATTTTGAGGCGTAAATATCTGGTTACTAATATCGAAACAATACCATTCATTTTCAATAAAAGCTTCCGCCCATGCATGACTGGCGAGGTGTGGTTGGTTCTGGTCATACAAATAACCAGAAACATAACGAGCTGGTATCTGTAAGGCACGACACATAGCGATAAACACATGTGCATGGTCTTGGCAAACCCCCTGGCCTGCATAAAATGCATCAATCGCCGCGGTAGTCACTGAAGTACTCTCAGGCTGATATGGCATTTGTTGTAATATTTTTTCAGATAAAAGTATCAAATGCTGACGATCTTTCATTTTGATTACCGACTGCGCAAAATCAAACATCATTAAATCACAATGCGTCATCGCAGTACGCTGTAGAAACAACATAGGCGAAACATCAATTTCAAAAAAACCAAGTTCGGTGTCAAAAAGCTCAACTATTCCCTGCGCCATAATCGTCAGGTAGCGATAATCATGTCTTTGAGTTGCCGTGATCCATAAATTATTAAAGGCATCTCTTTTACAGGCGTATTCTCCCGGAACACTAATATGCCAGTTTTCAATCGTCTGATGCCTCGAACTCTGAGGCATCATCTTAATCGACTGCACACTATTTCGTGCAATCTGAGTATAACGATAATGCGTTTGATGATTCACCATCAGCTTCATGCGTATACCTCAAATTGATTTTCTAGCTGGTATGTAAAGGCATAGAACTGGTTCACATAAGGTTGATTTTTTAGAATCTCCCAAGTGCTTTGCAAGTCTTGCCATCCTAAGTCATATAACTGAACGACAACTGGATCAACCGTTTCTAATACATTGTGAATATTATGTTGGAACCGAAAATAAGTATCTATTTGCTCTATGCTTTGCCCTAAATAAAAAAATAAAAATATATCTGGTTGTTCAGCTTTTAGAATTTCACAGCAATCATCAATTACTGCACGAATATTTTCAGCCTCACACTTCACATTTTTGATTAAATGATTCAACTCTGCATATGCTTTTGCTGTTAAAAGGCCTCTAAGTTCTTGAATATTATCTCTAGCGATCTCAAGCTGGCTGATTAAAGAATATGGTTGCTGCGGATCAAGCATAAACTGATTCAAATTTTCAGCATCATCAATATGTAAACATAATGCTTGAGCAAATGTCTCGGCTTGCTGGTCATTTGTAAAAGGCAAATGTTGAGCAACATAACCGATGCGAAATAAATAACGTCCTAACCAATAAATATGTTGTGCGCTTGAGCTGAGTAAATGCATAAATGTCCTCCCTTATCGTTAATAAAAGACCTAAACACTCACTCATGTTTAAATAAGTGTTTAAGCTAAAGTTCCATGTGGAAGATTCTAAGATCGTAGTGTTTCAACAACCCATGTATCTTTAATTCCACCACCTTGAGAGGAATTTACAACTAGAGAGCCTGCTTGCATTGCAACACGGGTCAATCCACCCGGCACGATTTCAGTACGATAAGGAGAGCTCAATACAAAAGGACGTAAATCAATATGTCTTTCAGCAACACCTTCCGTCGTTAAAGTCGGTGCGACAGAAAGTGCTAATGTCGGCTGAGCAATATAAAGACATGGCGACTCAATAATTTTCTGTCTAAATGCTTCTATTTGCTCTTGGTCTGCTTGAGGGCCAATCAACATGCCATAGCCACCAGATCCCTGAGCTTCTTTAACAACCAACTTTTCTAAGTTATTTAATACATAATCCAAATGCTCAGCATCACGACATTGATAAGTTGGCACATTATTTAGAATTGGACTTTCTCCCAAATAATATTGAATCATTTGATCAACATAAGGATAAATCGACTTATCATCTGCCACACCCGTTCCCGGCGCATTTGCAATCACTACATTATTTTGCAGATAAGCAGACATCAGCCCTGCAACCCCAAGCGTGCTATCTGGTCTAAAAGTTAAAGGATCTAAGAAATCATCATCTAAACGTCTATAAATCACATCCACTTGCTGACGGCCACGAACTGTTTTCACAAAAACATGATCATTTTCAACAAATAAATCTCGACTTGTCACTAGTGGAACATCCATTTCACGGGCCAGAAATGCATGTTCATAATAAGCACTATTAAAACGTCCCGGTGTTAAGACAACAATCAACGGATTATCGACATGTGCATTCTCTGCTAAAACTTCTCTTAGTAAAGTTGGATATTGCTCAATCCCCTGTAAATTATTACTAGAACATAAATCAGGCATGAGTGTTTGGCTGATTTTGCGGCTTTCGATCATATAAGACACCCCAGATGGTGTTCTTAAATTATCTTCCAGTACAAAAAAATCACCCTGACCGTCTCGAATAATATCAATCCCACTAATTTGCGAATAAATCTTACCTTTTAGATTATGCTTCAACATATGTGGCTGAAATGCTTCATGCGACATGATTTGAGCTGCTGGAATCAAACCATCTTTTAAAATGTTTTGTTGATGGTAAATATCATCTAAAAATAGATTCAATGCTTTGACACGTTGTGCACAGCCTGTTGAAATTTTTTCCCATTGTTTCTTTTCAATGACTCTTGGAATTAAATCATAAGGAATCGTTCTTTCAGTACCCTCATGATCACCATAAACGTTGAATGTAATACCTTGATAGAGAAAATGTTGTTTAGCTTGTGCACCAAGTAATTTAAGATCCTCCAAACTACGCAGACTTAACCATTGTTCAATCTTTTTAGAAGCTTCACCGTTAATACTTTTATCGTCTAACATTTCGTTGAAAAATTGCGATTTGAGTTGCTCAAATAAATTTGGTGTGACATTGAGCTGTTGAATAAATGTAGACGAATGTACTGATACTGCTGCAGCCGTTTGATCTGGCGCATAATAATCTGTGCTGACATGTAGGTTGTGTTCTTGTTCTGACATAGAAACCTCGTCTCATCATTTATTTATATAACTAGCAAAGCAATTTCGATGCCACTTATATCTGATGGATATTTTTTATACAGCCTAAACATACTCCTGCAAAGCTGCCGACGTTTCAGTCGTAAATACGTAATCTCGATATGATGCGCTTGCCAAATGCCAATAGTTTTTTTATTGTGTGTGCTTTAGAGCATTGAATTATTTATTACGCATATGTCATCTGCACAAGAAAAAGAAACATCCAATAGTCTTTATCGCCAATGGCAAATCTTATCTCGTCTCTCGACAGGGAAATGGATGGGAACACGTGAACTTCAAGAAATATTAGAACGAGAAGGGATCGATATTAGTTTACGCACCATTCAACGTGATCTAAATCAAATTGCACAACGCTTTCCAATTGAAAGCAACAAAACAGTTCCTCAAGGTTGGCGCTGGCGCTCAGATGCACCAATTCAAAGCTTGCCACATATGACTAGCTCTCAAGCTGTTACGTTTATGATGGTTGAGGAACACCTAAGACATTTGCTACCACCAAGTTTACTCGAAGAAATGATGCCTTGGTTCGACCTCGCAAAACGCAGTTTATCGACTCAAAATAACGTTCGACAATGGATCAATCGCGTTCGTATTGTGCCTGCCAATCAACC
This sequence comes from Acinetobacter venetianus RAG-1 = CIP 110063, assembly GCF_000368585.1. Classification (GTDB taxonomy): domain Bacteria; phylum Pseudomonadota; class Gammaproteobacteria; order Pseudomonadales; family Moraxellaceae; genus Acinetobacter; species Acinetobacter venetianus. Next base: position 331,189 of record NZ_KB849558.1, on the reverse strand, counting down.
ACTCATTCCACCAATGGTCGATAAACTAGCTCAACAAGCGATCTATGAAGGTCTTTTGCAAGATAAACAAATTGAGTGCATTTACAGCGCACGAACAAACCAAGGCGAAGATAAAACGTATATTTTGAATCCACTCGCTTTGGTTCAAAGAGGTGCTGTTATTTATCTTATTTGCACGAGAAATGATAAAACTGATGTCCAAACTTTTGCGCTGCACCGTTTTAAAGCAGCCACCGTTTTAGAAAGCCGTGCCTTACATCCTGTAAATTTTGACATTGATCATTATATTGATTCTGGTGCATTAGGTTTCCGTGTCGATTACAGTAAACCGACTGAACAAATTCAGCTTAAACTCACAATGACTGAGAATACTGCCAAAAGCTTTTATGAAAGTCAGTTAAGTAAAGACCAGATCATCACGCCATTAGAAGAAAATATTGTTGAAGTCTCAGCAAATGTTCCTTTTACATCTCAGCTCGTTTGGTGGCTAAGAAGTTTTGGCAAAAAGCTACTAAATATCGAACCAACTGTTGTTTATAATGCAGTCAAAGAAATTGAAGAAAAATAAATATTTTTACATACTATATATACCTAAACTTTACTATAAAGATGGAGTAAGTTGATTAGGGTGACTAATAACAGATGGTAAAATATACATAATATTCTATATAATAGCTTTGCACAAATTATCAGTCATTGAAGACAGATAATTTATATAAAATATCTATTGGTAGAATTAAAATGTATAACCACATTAAATATATTTCCTTACTAGGACTTATTACAACAACTATCTTTTTATCGGCCTGTGGTGGTAGCTCTACAAACTCGGATAGTAGTTACACCCCACCAAAAGTAATGAGTGAAGTTAAAACTAATTTAAAATTCTTAAATACATCACTACCCTCTGCTCAATCAACAAATGTAGATACTCCAGTCTATCGCTATACTCAAATTTTTAATAAAGAAAATGATCAGTTCAAGATAAGCTATCGATTAGAGTTTGATTTTAATATTGATACAAATACACTTTACCGGTTAGAAGCCCACTATGATCAGTTAGTCAACTCAATACCATACTCAATCAAACTCATAGAATTTAAGAAAAATGGTCAGGAATTAACCTACAACAAAGAATTCTACTGCTCAGAAGAAGATAATCCATGTACAAACATTATCAACTCAATCAATATGAGAACAGGTCAAGCTAAGCTAAAATTTAATAACTTATTACTAACCAAATCATCATGGTCAGATGGACAGCTCAATACAATTACTCTTGCAGGCTATGTTGAAGGAACACTTACAGAGGCTCCGACTAATGTGCAATTAACAACGAGTCAAAATCATGAACTCAAATGGTCAACAAATCCGTCAAGTCAGGAAAGTTTCAGTGTAATTAGTGACTATCATCAACTTGATTTTACAAATCATAATGAAGCGACCTTACATTTAGGAGACGGATCTTTTTGGGAGGCTTGGGGATATATTTTAATCAAGAACAATCAGGTCAATAGTTTTTATTATCAACCAGCTTCCTCAGCAGGCCTAACATTATTCTTCTCATGCACACCACAAAGCACACCATGTCGAAATACATCATATAATTCAAATAATTATGAGGTCATTTTCTCTAATACTAAAGTGGATAGTACTTTATTAGGTATTGGCTATCTAAACGGATCAACTGGTTTATAAATAAAAAAGAGAACCATCAAGGTTCTCTAAAATTTTTATATAATTTATCCTAAATAATCAGTATTTTTTTCTTAGATTAATTTGAATTAAGCCAATTTCCCCCACTGTTTAAAATTGGCTTGAACTGTATGATCACGATGAGTTTAATTAAAAACAGCATGCAAGTTCATAACCATTATAACGAATCCGCTTTTTGGTCATTATAAAAGCCCTCTTTATTTAAATGAAGAACCAATATAACAATGATTTTTTAGCTAGAGAAGTAACAAAGATTGCAATTAAAAGCTATTTTTCTGCTAGATATACTGAATATATAAATCTATAAAATAAAAAAGCTCCCCAAAGGGAGCTTTAAATCATACCATTAGCTTAAGCTGAAAATGGATGACGTAAAACGATTGTTTCTGCACGGTCAGGACCAGTTGAAACGATATCAATTGGACAACCAATTAAAGCTTCGATACGACGTACATAAGCCAATGCATTTGCAGGAAGTTGCTCAATTTGAGTTAAGCCAACTGTAGATTCGCTCCAACCTGGCATTGTTTCATAGATTGGCTTCAAGCTTTCAAATGAAATCGCATCAGAAGAACCTGCACAACCCGAATCCACATCTTCATAACCGACACAGATTTTAACTTCTTCTAAACCATCTAATACATCAAGTTTAGTTAAGCAAATACCAGATAGTGAGTTCACCTCTACAGAACGACGCAGAATTTCAGCATCGAACCAACCACAACGACGTTGACGACCAGTAGAAGCACCAAATTCATGGCCCACAGTACCTAAATGACGACCAATTGCATCACCTGTATCTGTCGAAGCATCATAGTGCAATTCTGTAGGGAAAGGACCAGCACCTACACGAGTTGTATATGCTTTTGTAATACCCAATACATAATCTAAATGTAATGGCCCCATACCCGAACCAGAGCTTACGCCACCAGCAGTGGTATTTGAACTCGTAACAAATGGATATGTACCATGATCGATATCAAGTAAAGAACCTTGTGCACCCTCGAACATGATTGCCTTACCTTCTTTGCGGTAATCATGTAACACTTTAGTGACATCAATCACTAATGGTGCAAGCACTTCACGCCAAGCGTTACAAAGTGCAAGTACGTCTTCAAACTTAACTTCTTCAACGCCATAGAATTGAGAAAGTTGGAAGTTATGAAGCTCAAGCATTTCCTTGAGTTTTTCTTCAAGCAATTCACCGCCACGAATCAAGTCAGCAACACGCACAGCGCGGCGAGCAACTTTATCTTCGTATGCAGGACCAATACCTCGACCAGTTGTACCAATCTTCGCGTTACCGCGTTTCTTTTCACGTGCTTGGTCAAGTGCGATATGGTTTGGCAAAATTAAAGGACAGTTTGGAGAAATACGTAAACGTTCTTTAACAGGTACGCCTTCTTCTTCCAAAATTGCCATTTCTTTGATTAAAGCTTCAGGTGATAACACCACACCATTACCAATTAAGCACAATACGTTTTCACGTAAAATACCTGATGGAATGAGGTGTAATACAGTTTTCTTACCACCTACGACAAGCGTATGCCCTGCATTGTGACCACCTTGATAACGTACAACGGCAGCCGCTTGATCTGTGAGCAGGTCGACGATTTTACCTTTACCTTCGTCGCCCCATTGGGTACCAAGTACCACAACATTTTTGCCCATAATAGCCTCATTACATCATGCTGTTAAAATTGGAAACCAAGCTGTTGAGTCAGCTTAGCAATTAAATTTTTTCAATGACCCATTGCCCATTTTGAGACACCATTTGATGTGTCGCATATGGCACTGAGCTTAAATCATCATTACCTAACAACTGCACGACACGTAAACCGTTCAGACGTGCATCTGCAATTGCTTTTAATAAATCTTGTTCACTTCCTTTAGGTGCAACAATCGTTTCAATTTCTACAAATTGAGTTGCGCCTAAAGCGTATAAATCACAACTAAAACCAGTTGCTGGTCGTGCACGTCCAAAGTGCTCACCAATACCATCATAACGGCCGCCTTGTGCAAGTGGCGCAGCACGATTTGGCGCATAAATGGCATACATCAAACCAGTATGATAGTGATAACTACGTAACTCGATAACGTCGATTCCAATATTTAAATTAGACCAACGTGACTGAATTTGAGTCAAAGTAGATTTCAATGCATCAAATGCATTTTTAAAATCAATATCATTTAAAATATCTTGGCTTAGATGCGTTTGTAATGCATCTAGATCACTCGCATAACGACCTAAAGCATAAAAATCAGCACCCATTGCAAGATCTTTAGTAAACTCTTCAAGTTCAGGTAATGCTTTACGCTGATATAAATCAGAGAGCTGATTTTCTGTATTTTTATTTAAACCAGCACGCTTTACTAAACTACGGAATAAACCAACATGACCTAAATCTAAATGAGCGCCATCTAAAGTATGCGTATGCTCAATCAAAGCCAACATCACATCAATCATTTCAACATCAGCTTCAATGCTGTCATGACCATATAACTCTGCACCAAGCTGTAAAGGCGCACGCGTTGCATTAAAATTCTGTGGTTTAGTATGAAGCACAGTACCTGCATAGCAATAGCGAGCCACACCTTCAATTGGTCGTACATGCGCATCTATACGCGCAACTTGTGGCGTCATATCTGCACGCACACCAAGCAAACGACCAGAAAGCTGATCAATGACTTTAAAAGTCACTAAGTCTAAATCTTGATTAGATTCTGATAATGACGACAACGATTCAATGTATTCAATAAATGGTGTGTATACCAATTGATAACCTCGAACTGCAAGGAAATCTAAAGCTGCGCGACGCAAAGTTTCAACGACTTGCGCTTGTTCTGGCAATACATCTGCTACCCCATCTGGTAGCAACCATGTCTCTGAAATGGTCATGTTTCAAACCTAAAATCTGTTCAATGTGGAGGCATCCACATAAAAAGCAACCACATAAAAAAATCGGGTGAATGCCCGATTCAGCGTAGTGTAGCACGAAGATTTATGCGATGCACCTGAGAATTTGAATAATTCGGTATCGTATTGCCTCCAGCACATCAGCACATATTTATGAATTTAATAAATAGATTCAATTAATTAAAAATCACTCATGACTAGCGTCGACTATCGTTCGTGATCCAAAGAACTGTCCAACATCTGAACTATCACCTTGTTTCCAATTGATCAGATTTAATTTTTTGAGTGTTTTAATCGCCTGTAAGTTAAACGCAAAGCAGCCTTTTTCTAAGTTTGCAATTCGCATCTTTTGACCCAATATAATCATTTGACTAATTTGATCATCCCTATCATATTTTTCAAATGAATTTAGCTGATCGCGAGCATAGCTTAAGCTCTGCTCTACCGACCACGGCTGCGATGGCGTATAAATAGCATAAGCAGATTGATCAGTAGCATCACCTATTGTTCCAACTGTTTCTTCTACATCTAAATTATTTAATAAGAATATCCAATCATATCCATGCCAATTTCCCCAAGCCAGTTGATAATCAGATTGATTTGAAATCGGAGGATATTTCAAGCCTTCATATTGGTTAACAATCCGCTCACGTACTTCTGCGAAGGAAGGACTATCGAATGAATCGACTTGAGTAATATGATTCTGGTTCCATTGCGTTTCCTTTAAACGATAGCAAATGCTATTTTTAGGAAAAACAGTATCTTTATAATTTTGATAAAATTTAATTAAATTTTGATTTAATCCATTTGTTTCATTGGAACTTAAATTAATATTTTCACGGTATCCTGGCAATACGCGATCAAAAACATTTTGCCCATCTAATTGCACCAACTCAAAACTCAAATCCTGTTGCAACTCAGATGTACGCTCATATCGCCATTGAGTAGGTGTAAGTCTTTTGAAGACATTGCTCTGCGGTGTTCCAATTTCTAAAATTTTAGATTCAGTTAAAATTCTTCTGTCTAAAGGTTGGTTATGTGATTTATTAAAATTAATTTGATCGTCTTGAATCAGATATGTTGTTATCTCAAAAAAATCTGTGATCAAACCAGATGAGACATTAAATGGTTGATAATATACTTTGTACAGTGCATTTTGTTCAGATGATTCATCATCAGATTTTTTATCATTACTCTGATTCGAGCCACCACCGCAGGCTGTTAAAAGAAGTGTTGAAAATATAATAAGAGTTCCTGTTATTTTTTTTGATCCAAGCTTCATAGGTTAACAATCATTTTTAATTTATTTAGGAGCTAAAATAATATCAAAAACAACAAAAAGCTAACAAGAAAAAAATCCTAGAGTTTATTTTTAGTTTTCATAAATATCAAAACAGTTAGTTTAATAAAATTCTAATGATTAATCTAAGTCTATACCTTTAATAAAACACTCCATTTTTTGACTTTTTGTATCAGTTGTATCAGAACAAAGAGAGATTCCATCTAAATTAGATATAAATTGAAAACCATGTTTAAGATAAAGATTTTTCGCATGCAGATTATGATCAGAGACGCTTAGTACAATTCGATGATGTCCTTTAGAAATCGCTAACTTTTTAACTGCAACAATCAAATGATCTGCTACACCACTGCCACGAAATAAAGGGTTAACCCACATAGCAATCACATTAAACTCTAACTCAGAATTAAGAGTTCCACCAACTATACCCACTGCCCGAGCATTGTGAATCGCGAGAATATATTGATTGTTAGTCCTTTGAGCTGCCCGATTACGCCATTCTTTCTCATCATATTTCTCAGTAGTTGCATAAGTTGCAGTAAATGCATCAGGACTATCAAATAATGACTGCAAACGAATGGCTTTAAGTATCTCCCAATCATCTTCACAAGTAAGACGGAATTCAAAGTTACTTAAATTATAGTTCATTCACATCCTCAAAATTATTATGAATTTTAATAGTTTGAAGTTAAATAAAAATAGTAAGATCATTCCCATGTCTGAAAATAGGTTTATATCATTAAACTAAATGCAATCAATTTGAAATTTTAAACATATAACAACCTAATTTACTATTTCCCTTTACCACTTTTAACTACGATCTCTAAAACATTTACTAGTTCGGCATTTTGTTTTTCTAGTGCGGCAATATTCGCCACTGTTCTATCCAACACCTCTTGTTGAACATGCATTTTCTTTGCCAAATCCTGCATAATTTCTAAGCTTTTTTTAAGGTGTAGCTCTAAGTGAAGCACTTTCTCTTCAAGCTGGAGAACCTCTACATCCTGATTTTTAACTTCTACATTTTTAAATTGAAACCAAAATAAAAAAATAACTGCCAACATTAATAAGATAATGAAACCCCACATCATCATTAATCCCATTTCCCCTCTCCAATTTTTATTTTCTAAAATTATTTATTAAATGATTCACACAGATCTAGTAAGCGATTCGCATAGCCCCATTCATTATCATACCAAGCAAAAACTTTCGCCTGATGACCAACAACGATTGTTTGTGTTAAATCCACAATCAAAGAATATGGTGAATGATTAAAATCACTTGATACAAGATCCTCATCTGTCACTTGCATAATTTGAGCATAATCAAATTGTGCCGCTTTGACCAACACCTCATTTATTTTATGTACGGTAATTGGTAATTGAGAAATAAAGGTGAGATCAATTGCCGCCACATTTATGGTCGGTACACGTATCGAATATCCATCAATACGATCTTCCATTTTAGGCATAACACGTTTCAATGCACCTAAAGCACTTGATGTCGTTGGAATGATATTTTGTCCAGATGCTCTTGCTCGACGTAAATCTCGATGTGCATGGTCTAAAACAGATTGATCCGCTGTTACCGCATGAATTTCAGTCATCAGTGCTGTTTCAATACCAAAAGCATCATCAATGATTTTAACCAGTGGTACCAATGCTTGCGTTGTACATGAAACACTTGAAATAATTTGATCCGAGGGTTTTACGTCTGCGTGATTTACACCATAAACAATCGCAGCATCAACGGTATCAAAAGGTGCAGCCCCGATAATGACTCTTTTTGCTCCTGCCTCAACATGACGCGTTGCATCAGCTCTGGAGCGGAAAAGACCTGTACACTCAAGTACAACATCAATATTTAATTTTTCCCATGGTAGACATTCAGGACATTCGTTATTAAACACTTGTAATCTGAGTTGACGTTGATTTGACTGAATGTTCAAAAAAATGTGCTCGCCATCAATTTGAATATCGACTTGCCCAGCAAAACGACCATGCGTTGTATCATATTTAAAAAGATGTACTAAAGTTTGTACATCAGCAACGTCATTAATAGCAACGATTTCAAATTGAAACTTCTTTGAGTTTTCAAACCATGCACGTAACACATTCCGACCAATTCGACCAAATCCATTGATAGCGATACGTTGCATGTAGCATCCTTATTCATCAAAACATCATCTTTTCTATGCTATATGGTAAAACATGAGAAGCATTGTTGAATATAGATTTTTAGCTTAAACACAGTTTTATATGATATTGCTTGTAAAATCGTTGGTTGGGCACACATTTTCCGTTATAATTTAGCACTTTTAAAATCTATGCCATGCAATAGGTTCGATTGTAGAACTTAAAACAACTTTCCTCATTGCATATAGCCAAATTCAAAATTATGGAGTGTCTTGGTTGTGAGTACTCGTTTTATGACATCAGCTGAAATTCGTGAAGCTTTTTTGCGTTATTTTGAATCGCAAGGCCACACACGTGTCGCGTCGAGTTCTCTCGTTCCCGCCAATGACCCAACGTTGCTGTTTACAAATGCTGGAATGAACCAGTTTAAAGATTGTTTCTTAGGCTTAGAAAAGCGCGACTATGTACGCGCAGTATCATCACAAAAATGTGTACGTGCAGGTGGTAAACATAACGACCTTGATAATGTCGGTTATACTGCTCGTCACCATACATTCTTTGAGATGTTAGGTAACTTCTCTTTTGGTGATTATTTCAAACAAAATGCACTTAAATTCGCTTGGGAGTTTTTAACCAGCGAACAATGGTTAGGCTTACCAAAAGATCGTCTTTATGTCACGGTTTATCATACTGATGATGAAGCCTTTGACATATGGAATAAAGAGATCGGCGTAGATGCCGAGCGTATTATCCGTATCGGTGATAACAAAGGCGGTCAATACGCTTCAGATAACTTCTGGGCAATGGGTGATACAGGTCCTTGCGGCCCTTGTTCTGAAATTTTCTATGATCATGGCGACCATATCTGGGGTGGATTACCAGGTACACCAGAAGAAGATGGCGATCGCTTCATCGAAATCTGGAACAACGTTTTCATGCAGTTCAACCGCACTGCGGATGGTGTTATGCACCCTCTTCCAGCACCTTCTGTCGATACAGGTATGGGCTTGGAGCGTATTTCAGCTGTGCTTCAGCATGTCAATTCGAACTACGAAATTGACTTATTCCAACATTTGTTAAAAGCAGCTGCTGACATCATTGGCATTCAAGAAGAAGGTCAACCTTCTTTACGTGTTCTTGCTGACCATGCCCGCTCTTGCTGCTTCTTGATCGCGGATGGCGTGAATCCTTCAAATGAAGGTCGTGGTTATGTGTTACGTCGTATTATCCGTCGTGCAGTACGTCATGGTAATAAACTAGGTGCAACAGGTACATTCTTCTACAAGATGCTTCAACCACTCATCGAAGTCATGGGTGAAGCTTATCCTGAATTAGTAACACGTAAAGATGTTATTGAAGCAACTTTAATTCGTGAAGAAGAACAGTTTGCCAAGACACTTGAGCAAGGCTTAAAACTTTTAGAGGGTGAACTCGCTCAACTAAAAGGTAGTGTGATTGCAGGTGAAACTGTATTCAAACTTTATGATACTTATGGCTTCCCAACTGACTTAACTGCTGATATCGCACGTGAACGTGATCTAACGATTGATGAAGCTGGCTTCGAAGTAGAAATGGCTGCTCAACGCCAACGTGCTCGTGATGCTGGTAAATTCGCAGTTGACTATAACAGCATTGTTAAAGTCGAAGGCGAAACACAATTTGATGGCTATGATGCAACTCAGGGTCAAGGTCGAATTGTTGCGATCTATAAAGATGGCGTTCAGGTTGATGAAGTTAACGAAGGTGATGAAGCACTTATTGTATTGAACCAAACCCCTTTCTATGCAGAAAGTGGTGGTCAGATTGGTGACACAGGTATCTTCAAGAACGATACAGGTATCTTTGAAGTTCAAGATACTAAAAAATCTGGTGGAGCATTTGTACACCAAGGTATCGTTACTGTTGGTAGTCTAAAAACTTCACAAAATGTAGAAGCGACTGTTAAAGCAGATCTACGTGATGCAACCGCCCGAAATCACTCTGCGACTCACCTTTTACATGCTGCATTACGTCAGATTTTAGGTGATCACGTTCAACAAAAAGGTTCTTTGGTCGAAAGCGATATTTTACGTTTTGACTTTGCCAATGATCAACCTGTTACGTTTGAACAAATTCAACAGATCGAACGTTTAGTCAATGCTGAAGTGATCGCAAATACTCCAGTAAATACCGAACTTCTCGATATCGAATCTGCAAAAGCGAAAGGCGCAATGATGCTTTTCGGGGAAAAATATGGCGAAGAAGTTCGCGTATTATCTATGGGCTCTGTGATTGAAGAGAAGAACTTCTCGATCGAACTATGTGGTGGTATTCACGTAAAACGTACAGGTGATATTGGTTTATTCAAGATCACCTCTGAAGGCGGTGTTGCCGCAGGTGTTCGTCGTATCGAGGCGGTAACAGGTTCAAAAGCACTCGAAGCTGTTCAAAAAGCCGATCGTGATATTCAGACAATCAATGGTTTACTTAAAGCTCAGAAAGAGCAAACTGTTGAGAAGGTTGAAGCAATTGTTGATACGGCGTCTAGCTTGCAAAAGCAGATTGAACAACTTAATCAGAAGTTAGCAAGTTTCCAAGCAGCTGAATTACTCGGCCAAGTAAAAACAATTGCTGGTCGTCAAACACTTATCACGACTGTTCAAGGTCTGGATGCAAAGTCACTACGCAATCTACATGACAGCGTAAAATCAAAATTGGAAGATGCAGTCATTATTTTAGCTGGCATTGAAGGCGATAAAGTGAGTTTAATCGCGTCCGTCGCTAAACAATATGCTGCAACTCTAAAAGCAGGTGACATCATCAAACACTTAGCTCAAGAGCTTGGTGGTAAAGGTGGTGGTAAACCTGACTTAGCACAAGGTGGCGCGCCACTAAACGAGAAGTTTGATCAAGTGATCGCAGCATTACCTGCATGGCTTGAGCAATAAGAACTTCACTTTTGTGTAACTGACCCTGATGCCTCTCAGGGTCATGGCTTATATGGAACAACTATGGCATTAATCGTTCAAAAATATGGCGGTACTTCTATGGGTACTCCTGAGCGCATTTTAAATGTTGCTCGTCGTGTCAAGCGTTGGCATGATCACGGTCACAAGGTGGTCGTTGTCGTGTCTGCAATGAGTGGTGAAACAAACCGCTTACTTGCGCTTGCTAAAGCCATTACCACCACCCCTGACCCACGTGAATTAGATCAAATGGTGTCAACGGGTGAACAAGTAACGATTTCCATGTTAGCTATGGCACTGAACTCAATTGGTGTAGAAGCTAAATCTTATACAGGTCGCCAAGTCGGTATTAAAACGGATAGTGCTTTCACCAAAGCACGTATTGAATCTATTGATACTGATGTGATGACAAAGGACTTAGATGCTGGTCGCGTACTCGTCGTTGCAGGTTTCCAAGGCTTTGACGCTGAAGGTAATACAACAACACTTGGTCGTGGTGGTTCGGATACTTCTGGTGTAGCACTTGCAGCAGCACTTAAAGCAGATGAATGTCAAATTTATACTGATGTTGATGGCGTATACACGACTGATCCGCGTGTTGCACCAAAAGCGAAGAAAGTTGACCGTATCTCTTTTGAGGAAATGCTAGAAATGGCATCTTTAGGCTCAAAAGTTTTACAAATCCGCTCTGTTGAATTCGCAGGTAAATATCAAGTTCCACTGCGTGTATTATCAAGTTTTGATAATGATGATGATGGCGCATTTGATGAAGATTTCAAACAAAACGTAGGCACACTAATTACGACTGAGGCAGAGGACGATATGGAACAACCAATCATTGCAGGTATTGCATTTAACCGTGACGAAGCAAAACTCACTATTTTGGGTGTTCCTGATGAGCCAGGTATTGCATCTAAAATCTTGTCACCAATCAGCAATGCCAACATTGAAGTGGATATGATTATCCAAAATGTTGAAGAAGATGGTACGACTGATTTTACCTTCACAGTTAATCGCACTGATTTAGCAAAAGCAAAAGCTATCCTAGAGCAAACTGCAAGCAGCATCGAAGGATGTGAAGTTGTAACTCGTGATGACATCGTTAAAGTATCTATCGTTGGTGTTGGTATGCGTTCACATGCAGGTGTTGCGAGCAAAATGTTCACTGCATTAGCTGATGAAAGCATCAATATTTTGATGATCTCTACCTCAGAAATTAAAATTTCTGTATTGATTGAAGAAAACTATTTAGAGCTTGCTGTTCGTTGTTTACACACTGCATTTGGCTTAGACCGTGAACACGGCGAAAGCAGTGCACGTGCTTAATTAATAGCTGCTTAAACATATTTACTTTCAAGTAAATAGCAAAAAAAAACAGAGCCACTATAGTTTTTCCTACAGTGGCTCTGTTATATTAATCCGTGAGGTTTTTCAGGAAGTTCCAACAGAACTTACGAAAAAGAATGTTTTTTACATATTTCTGTTAGAATTTTCTGTATATTAAGGCTGTGCTTTCTAAAATGAATTCCCTGTCGCAAGTTTAAGCGTTTAGCAAGGAGATAAACATGCTGATTCTGACCCGTCGTGTCGGAGAAACATTAATGATTGGGGATCAAGTCAGTGTTACTGTGCTTGGCGTAAAAGGCAATCAGGTGCGTATTGGTGTAAATGCTCCAAAAGAAGTTTCTGTGCATCGTGAGGAAATTTACCAACGTATCCAACATGAACGTGCCATGCATGAGCATCTACAACATCTTGATCAAGATTATCAACTTTCTTATGAAGAAGATAATACCGATTTTACTCGAAATAATAACTTCAATCGTTAATGCACAGAATTTTTCTCCAATAATTAAAGCGACTTTTTACAGTCGCTTTAATTATTTTGGGCAAAGCATTTTATAACCCTAATGCTTTTCTCACTGGTGCATAACTACGTCGATGCTCATCTATCACACCATGAGTAGCAATCGCCTCAAAATGCGCTTTTGTAGGGTAGCCTTTATGTTTTGCAAATCCAAAGTCAGGATACTGTAAATCTAAAGCTTTCATCTGATGATCTCGAGTTACTTTCGCTAAAATACTCGCAGCACTAATTTCAGCATGACTCGCATCCCCCCCAACAATCGCTTCACAAGGAATAGTTATTCCTTTAGGGATTTGATTACCATCCACGATGACTTTTTCTGGTTGAGTTTGTAAACCCTCTACTGCTCTAAGCATTGCCAAGAATGTCGCTTGTAAGATATTGAATTCATCAATTTCAGCATGAGTTGCTTCTGCAATTGACCATGCCAATGCTTTTTCTTTAATTTCTAAAAAGAGTTTTTCTCGTTTCTTCTCAGTTAATTTTTTAGAGTCATTTAATCCTTCAATCGGATTATTCGGATCTAAAATTACAGCCGCCGCAACCACTGAGCCAACCAATGGCCCACGCCCTGCCTCATCTACACCAGCAACAAACATATCTTTTCCACAAAAAATTAGCTGCCTTGATCGCAGCTAACTAAACATTATTAACTAATTTATTATTTTATCACTTCTGACACACAAGCATTCATCGTTTTTGCAACAGCAACACCTGTTAACGCTGTTCTAGCTTTTGAATCGACGGCAGCTAAAGCAAGTTCAGATGGAGACAGAACAGTTGGTGCATTCTTTCCAACACATTTACATATTTGTTTTTCTTTTGCTTCTTTAATTCACTGCTCATTAATCGACTCGCCACCTTCCACGCAGCAAAATCATCTATATCATGACTACACTTTGTTTGCGCTGCAAACTCAATAGCAGATGTACCTAATTTTAATTTGCTCTGTTCAGCACTTTGAGCACTGCTACATACCAATAGAGTTAAGGATGTTGATAGAATGAATAACAAATGATTCTTTTTCATTACTTATAGCCTAATTATGTGATTAAAGTTTTAATTGTTCAAACTAGAATATCTAAGCGTGATTTAAAATTGAAAAATGGTATTGATTTTCTTTTTATTAAAAAAGCAAAGCTGAAATATCCAACTTTGCTAGTAATGTACTGAATTAATTATTTATTCAATGCTTCAGCAACACATGCATTCACCGTCTCAGATACCACTTGGCTTACGATTGTTGCACGAGCAGTTGGATCAATTGCAGCAGTCGCTAATTCTACTGTTGTGACGCTATTTGGAGCTTTCTCACTTACGCAACCACAAACATTCGTTTGAATGTTTTCACGTTGTTCAGTCGTCATCAAACGTGTCGCTGTTTTCCAAGCTGGTAAAGTATTTATTTCATTGATACATTTCGCATTTACAGCAACTTTCAATGCTGTCATGCCTAACTGTTGAGATGTGGTAGCTGTAGTGTTATTCGCATTTGGTGCTACACAACCATTAAGCGCAAATAGTGCTGGCAATACAAGTAATAATTTTTTCACGACCTTAGACCTATATCCAAAATTTTGGCAGGCGTATTTTGACGAAATAAAAGATTTAATCAATTGACTCTGTAGACTTATTACATAATATAACAATAGGCAAATTTCATTGACCGTTGCATGCATAAAACGCTCTGTTACGTATACACTGTATAAGCAATAAAAAGAGCTAATTAAAATCAGATCACTCATATCACAGCTAGGATGTTGCGATGTCAACCTCAGCACAATATTACACACGCACGGCGCAAGTTCTGCATTGGCTCATGGCTGCTATTTTTATTACCGCATGGCTGATCGGATTCTATAGCGGAAACTTTTTAAGCTATGAAGTCGATGGTGGATTTAAGGGAACTGTCATTACCCTACATAAAAATATAGCAACAACAATTATTTTCTTGGTTGTTATTCGTATTTTTTGGCGCTACACACATCCTGCACCAAAGCTACCAGCAACGATGTCACCAATGATGAAAGGCTTAGCGCATATAGGGCATTTATTCCTTTATTTAATGTTATTAGCTCTACCAATTACGGGTTGTTTGTTTAGTTGGAGTGCTGGTCATCCTGCACCTGTTTTATATTTATTTGAGATCCCTCGTTTAGTACAAGATAATCCCGATCTACTTGCAATTGTAAAACCGCTACATATTTATTTATCTTGGTTTGCAGGTCTACTAGTTGCTGGGCATATTTTGGCTGCGATTAAACACCATGTGATTGATAAAGATAACGTCTTGCTGAGTATGTTACGTCAACCTAAATAAATATAAAGGCATAAAAAAAACCGCATAATGCGGTTTTTTTATTTTAAATGGCTTTAATTTCTTCAATCCACTTTTGCTTTTCTTCATCAGAAATAAACGAAGCTTCAAAAGAGTTGATCGCAAGCTGCTTTAATTCATCATGACTCAGTGCTAACGCTTCTTGAATCGCAATAAAGTTATCATTCATATAACCACCAAAATATGATGGGTCATCTGAATTGACCGTAACATGTACACCTTTCTGTAATAGACGACGAATATTATGTTCGCCCATATCTTTCACAACGCACAATTTCAAGTTACTGAGTGGACAAACCGTTAACGGCATCTTTTCAGCAATTAAACGTGTCATCAAACGCTCATCTTCTTCTGAACGTACACCATGATCGATACGATTCACTTTGAGTAAATCCAGTGCTTCCCAGATATATTCTGGAGGACCTTCTTCACCAGCATGTGCAACAATCAAAAACCCTGCTTCACGCGCTTTCGTGAAAACACGTTCAAACTTTGATGGTGGATGACCAACTTCACTTGAATCCAATCCAATTGCAATAATGTCATCTTTAAACGGCAAGGCTTGCTCAAGTGTTTCAAATGCTTTTTCTTCACTTAAATGACGCAAGAAGCACATGATCAACTGAGAGCTAATCCCTAATTTTTCTTTTGCATCTGTACAAGCACGTTTTAAACCAGCCAATACTGTTGCAAATTCAACTCCACGCTCAGTATGCGTCTGTGGATCAAAGAACATTTCTGTATGGACAACTCGGTCTTCAGCACATTTTTCAAAATATGCCCAAGCGAGATCATAAAAGTCTTGTTCATGAACAAGTACATTTGCACCTGCATAGTAAATGTCTAGAAATGATTGAAGATTGTGAAAATTATAAGCTTGTTTCACTTCTTCAACTGATTGATAAGGAATCTGAATCTGATTACGCTGTGCAATTGCAAACATCAGTTCTGGTTCAAAAGTCCCTTCAATGTGCACATGCAATTCGGCCTTTGGTAAAGCACGAATCAGCTCGATTTGATTCATATAAACTCCGCGTCTAAATAAAAAAGGGTGTTACCTGAACGAGTACACCCTTTTAGGGTTCTCTTTGAGAAAATATTTCACAAAGAGAATAATAAATGAATAGTAACGATTTGCTTAGCCACCAAATGCGATGAATTTAAATACCCACAAAGCAGCAATAATCCAAACCATATATGGAACTGTTTTTGCTTTGCCTGTCAGTAATTTAACTAGCGCATAGCTAATGAAACCCATTGCAATACCATCTGCAATCGAATAAGTAAATGGCATGAATACGATGGTTAGAAATGCAGGAACTGCTTCCGTAATATCATCCCAATCAATGTGCGTGATCCCTTGAATCATCAACACACCGATGAATAACAAAGCTGGTGCAGTCGCAAAACCTGGTACAGATTGAGCCAAGGGTGCAAGGAATAAGCATCCAATAAATAAGAATGCAACCACAACCGCTGTTAAACCTGTACGTCCACCCGCTGCAACACCCGAAGCAGACTCGATATATGGTGTGGTGGATGATGTACCTAAGGCAGCACCTGCAACAATAGCAGTAGAGTCAGCAAATAACGCTTTCTTTAAACGAGGTAATTTACCATCTTGAAGTAGGCCTGCACGATGTGAAACACCAACTAAAGTCCCTGTACTATCGAACAAATCTACGATAAAGAAGACAAAAATTACCCCAACCATACTTGCAGTAAATAATCCTTCAAAATCCATTTGCATAAAGGTTGGCGCTAAAGAAGGAACTTGACCAACAACGCCCTTGAATTCGTTTAAACCCATTGCTGTTGCAATTGCTGTTACGACCAAGATACTAATAATAATTGCGCCACGCACTTTAAATTGGTGCAATACAACAATCATTAAAAAGCCAAATAGTGCCAATAAAACTGTAGGCTGTTTGATATCACCCAAACCCACTAAAGTTGCGGGATTATCTACAATGATTCCAGCATTTTTAAGTGCAATCAAAGCAAGGAATAAACCAATACCACCACCGATTGCAAACTTTAACGACATAGGAATTGCATTCACGATTGCTTCACGAATTTTGAAAAAGCTAATCGCTAAGAAAACCAAACCTGAAACGAACACAGCCGCCAAAGCCGTTTGCCAAGGCACCCCCATGCCTAAACACACTGAATAGGTAAAGTAAGCATTTAAGCCCATACCTGGTGCAAGTGCGATTGGATAATTTGCAACAATCCCCATGACCAAGCAGCCAATTGCAGCTGCCAAACAGGTCGCTACAAAGACAGCGCCATGATCCATTCCTGTTTCAGAAAGAATGAGTGGGTTTACAATGATGATGTAACACATGGTCAAAAATGTAGTTACACCAGCTAGAACTTCTGTTCTAAAGTTGGTTTTATTATCGCTCAACTTAAATAAGCGTTCTAACAAACCAGCCGAAGCATTAGGCGTTGTCATAACATAGCACCTGTTAAAATCTAAGATCGTAGAATTTGAAATCTATACGCTTGTGTTTCAAATAGTTTTTTGAATGTACACAAAAAGGTATACAAGACAATAAAGCAATCTATATGCCAATATTGCACTTGCTACGCAGACGATAGGTATAAATTTGATTCCGATATCAAAACGTAAAAAGCTGCATAACGAGATGCAGCTTTTTATTTAATGGTAAATATTTTAACAGATTCTCATCAAAACTTGAGTATCACAGCATAAAAAAAGCATAAACAATCCATTCATCCTGAGTCACCTAATTTTTGATTAGATGATCAAGCAAAATTCAACTCTTTTGCTTATAAGAAGACAAATGCGTATTGTGCTTTACATAGTTAGGATTATGTTGGATCTCATTTAAACTATGCTCAGCATCATTGACAATCTTAATAAGCTCTTCCCGCTTTTTGTTTTGGGCATCCGCATATGATGCATATCCTAAAACAAAGACGGAACAAACAACTAATAGTGCAAGTAATATCTTCATTATTATTATCTCAATTGTATGCTTTTCTTTAATACTAACAAAATAGAACAAAAATGAGAACCAGTTAACATTCAACAACCACTAATTAGCAATAAGTCACAATTATATAACCTTTCACAAATTGGTTCTGTACATTTTATATCCAAATAAATACTAGAATAATCTAGTTTTTAAAGCAATAGCATTTTATATAATTCAATTAGATAGCAAGATTTTGTATAGCTAAATTTTACCAATTGGTTGATTTATCAATATATAAAGCTGTTACATTTAGTTAAAAAAACATCTTTGCTCAAAGAGCAAAGATGTTCCGTATTGCAACAATTTAGATATTTAGAATTGATAGTTTAAACGAACTAAGAAATTACGCGGTGTTCCCGGCATTGATGCTGAGCGCCAATATTCTTTATTCGTTAAATTATTCACTGCTATCGTTACATTCCAAGGATCAGTACTGTAACCAATTGCCGCATCTACTCGAGTAAAACCATCAAATGACATAGGATCATTATCCAAATTACCGCGTGCATAGACTGTTGCATCACCTACATAAGTTGCACCAACCTCTGTATAGATTTTATCTGTCGGCAAATAGCGTACAAATAAGTTACCTGTATGTTTTGGCACGTTATTCAGTACTTTACCAATATTCTGTGGTTTCTCCTTATCCTTTGTAACTTCGGCTTCGTTATATCCATAACCACCACGAACAAATAAATTATCCAACACACGCCCAATGAAGCTAAATTCAACACCACGAGAACGATGTTGCCCACCGACAGCCCAGACATTTGGCTCATCATCTGGATTAGGCTTATAGCGAATATTGTTTTTACGAATATCAAATACAGAAAGTTGAGTATTTAAACGATCATTGATCCAATCACTTTTAACACCCACTTCATATTGTTCGTTGTATTGCGGCTCTGCATCAAATGCATCTAAGTTTGTATTTGCAGACACTACATTTACACCAACACTCCCCCCAAATGGTGCAAAACTTTTACTATAAGACGCATAGAAACTTTGACTTTCAATTGGTTGCCAAATTAAACCGATGTTCGGGCTAAAGCTTTCACCATCAATGCTACGTTGATAATCAGGATCATTACTGTCTTTCAAACGGTTGGTTGTCTTCGAATGGAAATAATCATAACGCCCACCGAGCATAACTTTGAAATAATCATTAAAGCTAATTAAATCCTGAATAAATAAGCCATAAGCTTCACTCTGATTATAGTTATGCGTATTAAGCTTTAAATCACTGCCGTCTCGTGAGTTAGAACGTTCACCTGTCAATGGATTGACATATCCCCACAGAATTGAACCATCTTGATTTTTATTTGCGAGTTTTGGTTCACGTTGCTCATAGGTCCAATCTGCACCCACTAGAAGGTTATGCTTTAAGCGACCTGTATCAAATTCACCACGAATATCAAAACTATTACTGGTCGTCTTATTACTTGTTTGTTGCCAATAATAAATTTGAGAGATTTCCCCTGCATGCCCATCACAAGAACCAATGTTTTTAGCTACCGTCTGATCAGTCTGACAATACGTACCAGAATAAAAGTGATCAAAGTTTTGTTCAGCTTGACGATGACTTAAAGCCCAGTGAAAGTTCCAATTTGGCGCAAATTCATAATTCAAGTCTGAACGGGCTATCTGTAATACGTCATTGACATAATCACCTTTTTGCGCAAATCCTGTTTTGATCGAAGTTCCTTTTGGAAGCTCAGAAAATTCAGGTCCTCGATCTGGAACGCGATGCAATTTGTCATAGGTGTATTGCATCGTCCAAGTTAGACCATCATCATTCTTATAAGTAAAACTTGGAGACAACATTTCGATTTTATTTTCAATGCCTGAACGGAAACTATTAGATTCTCCATATTCGCCAGTCAAACGTACAGCCACGTTATCCGTTAATACTTGGTTTAGATCAACTGTTGAACCATAGTTATCATATGATCCACCATAAATACCAACAGAACTTTTAGAATCAAAATTGGCAACTTTACTGACCATATTGATTACACCGCCACCAGAACTACGTCCATAAAGTACTGAGGCAGGACCTTTTAAAATCTCAATTCGCTGAACATTAGCAGTACTACGGCGCACCTGCCCACTTTCGCGAATACCATCACGATAGATATCACCAGTATCTGCATTAAATCCTCTTAGGCTAATCCCATCTCCACGCATGTCATAACTCGTAGAAACACCCGGTGTTCCTTGCAACATGACGCTCAGATCATTGGCTCCATAGATTTTATATTTTTGAACATCAATGGTATCAATTGTCTGGGGAATATCTTTTTTCTTGAGACCGTTACGAGTCACACTTGCCTGTTCATAATCAATATAACTTTTGATTGGATCAAGCTCACTCATCGCCTCGATTTTAATTGTAGGCATAACAGCTGTTTGCGTATTTTCTTCGTTCGCAATCGCATATTGCGCTTGGATCAGCATCACCGTAAGTAAACTGAACTTAAAAACAGGCTTAGTATGTGCACTAGGTATCGAGAGACTCATAAAAATATCCAAACTCAAATAAAAATTAAAAAAAGCTTAAAAATATAAAAACGATACAATTTTAATAAAAATAATTCTCATTTTCATCATCTTTAAGTCTATTTTTTGCTTTTAGTGCTTATTTATCGCCCAGATGAGATAGATAGAGCGGATACAGTGAGTAAAAAATTGCCAAAAATATTTTTAACATCCATGTGTTATTCTTTTTAAACAATTTTACATTCGGCTACGCACAAAATAATTCAATCTTTTTTAGGGTTCTAATAAACATCCATTCTAATATGGAAGATTGAGTGTTCTTAGTTCCTTATCGCTCAGCATAAATTTTCTACCCCTAGCCGCTGACAAGACGATTGACCTTCCCCTTCTCCAACTTCCAAAGTAATGAATGAGGGGATTCCATCGTTGGAGTTAACGCTAGAAAAGAAACTCTAATTTTAGAGACTTAAATATTATGTATGATCGGTTAGCTACTACAATTTAACGGTTAAATCATCACTTATACGAAATACTTCCCTCCCTAAACTTCACATTCATTCATGTTCCGCTTTATGTATATTATGATGCAATTATCCATCAATGAAGATTTGAAGAGTTAGATGCGTACAGAACTGAGAACTAAAATCATAGAAGTATGTGATGATAAAATTGCTAAAAAAGGCAGTAATGTTGGTTTATCTTTTTATGCATTTTTTGCCAATAAAAATGATGATCCTGAGCAGCTTATGGAAGCAGCACATTGGTGGATTATGGAACATCGATTAGATCATTTTGAAAAAGCAACTAAAATTAAAACACTCATCTTGGAACAATCAAACTGACTCCTAATAAAGACTGATTGCTTTAACTCGTGTTGCTTGAACTCAAACAAAAATATTTCCAATGAATAGCTTAATATCCATATTTAAGTAAAAGGAAATTCATTTCCATTATGAAAAGAGCATAGTATATTGATTTTAAAACTCGTATTTATGTTCTTTTATGCACTCAAGAAAAACCAGCGATGCAGGCATCTTTTTGTGGATGGTGTATCAAACCATGCAAAAGATGGATTTAGATGCAGCAGCAATTTTTGCTAATGTGCATTTACCTGACCAACCCCCAGATAAATTTGTTCGACGTGACAATTCAACCCAACAACGTTTTTGGCAAGCGGCTGAACAAATCAGCCATGATCAAGATATTGGGTTACATGTCGGCGCGAATGTCCCCGCCTTTCGCGGTCAAGTAATTGAATATCTTTTTTTGAGCAGCCCAACATTTGGTGAGGGATTAAAACGAACTGTTCGTTATCAAGCCTTACTTACGGATGCAATGTCCTTCAAACTGGATGAATCGAATAGCGACTATATGATCATCTCAGGTTTAACACACCCTGTAAGACATTACCTTGAATGTGCGATTGGAATTTTTTTAAATTTTTTCAAATATATTAGTCAAGATGCTTTTTCGCCTTTAGAAATTTGGCTGCCCTACAATGAGGGTGCTTGTTCTGAAGAATATCAAAAAATATGGAAATGTAAGGTTCAACTGGCACAAACTGAGGGTGCAATCTGTTTTGATCGAAAACTATTGGATCAACCCTCACCCGCTTACGAACCTGAATTATTAAAAATTCATGAGCATCATGCTAAATCACAACTTGAGCTTTTAGATAAACATCAACTAATTACCGAAATAGAAAGAATTTTAGCAAGTGGCTTATTGGAGTCAGGTGAATTCGATCAAAATTGTGTAGCTCAACATTTAAATCGAAGTGCTAGAAGCCTCAGAGCAGATTTACAACTGATTAATACCAGCTATGAAAAAGTGATTGCACAATATAGAGAACGCCTTTCTCGACGACTTTTATCACAAACCCAAGAAACAATTGATCAAATCGTATATTTAACAGGATTTTCTGAACCCTCTGCCTTTTCTAGAGCATTCAAGCGCTGGACGGGAGAAACACCTACTGCATATAGACAACGTAAGCAATCTGCATTTGATTAAGTCGGCAATATAAAGCTGTCAGTTCAGTCAAAAGGAAACCTAATTATTTTTCTAAAATCCAACTCATGTTTTAAGAGATTTTTTACATGATTGGTTTTCCAGTAGGTATATTCGTTGCAAATGGCATGGAATGGTATTTTCATAAAGTGTGGTTACATGAGTTCCCAAGCAAAAATAGAAATAGCCCTTTCTTCACCCATATTGCCCATCACAAACGTGCTCGTCTAAATGACTTTCATGATGAAGGCTATGCTGAATCTATGTTTAAAAATTCAGAAATGTATAATGAAAAATCAGCTTTAATTGGCTTAACCATTGCATCAACAGTGTTTTTACCAGTAGCGCCTTTTTTTACAGCGGGTCTGTACTATGGAATTTGGAATTATTGGAAAGTTCATGCCAAATCTCATCTTGATCCAGAATATGCCAAAAAGCGCATCCCATGGCATTATGATCACCACATGACTAGCAATCAAAATGCAAACTGGTGTGTAACTAAGCCTTGGTTTGATTACATCATGGGGACTCGTGTTTTAACTGATGTATCGGATACCGAAACAAATCCTTTAGCGATTAAAATGCCATTATGGTTAGAAAAAAGAGTAAATCGCACTGCACGACGTCTACTTCCGAAAGCATTTGCTAAAATTGATAAGAATACACAAACAGATCAATTCAATTTAAGCCAAGGCATTGAAGTCGCACTTTAGAGAAGTTTAAGCTATAAAAAAGCCTAATCATAAAGATTAGGCTTTTTAGCAAAACCAACTTATTCAATAAAAATTAAGCTGTTTTCTTCGCCATATTATTTTTACGAATCGTAATCATCAGCAATTGAACTGCTGCTGGCGTCACACCAGGAATACGGCTTGCTTGTGCTAACGTTTCTGGACGTACTGTTTTTAGTTTCAATGTGATTTCACGAGACAAACCTGAAATACCATCATATTCAAAATCAGCAGGGATTCGGGTTTCCTCAAGACGCTTTAATTGAGCGACATCTTCGTGCTGACGGTTGATATACCCTTCATATTTCACAGCAATCTCAATCTGCTCACCAACTTGCTGAGATACCTCAGAGCCTGTTAATTCAGCAATTTGAGTGAAGTTAATGTTTGGACGCTTAAGCAAATCAATTGCACTACATTCTTTACTTAAATCAGCACCTGTCATTTCAACAAACTTTTTACCCATTGGGTTGTTTGGTGCTGCCCATAAATGTTGTAGACGCGAAGTTTCACGCTCAACTGCTTCCATTTTTTCACTATAAGCAGCCCAACGTTCGTCATCAACTAAACCAAGCTCACGACCAATTTCAGTTAAACGCTGATCTGCATTGTCTTCACGCAACATCAAACGATATTCCGCGCGTGAGGTGAACATACGATATGGTTCTTTCGTTCCTAATGTAATCAAGTCATCAACGAGTACGCCCATATAAGCTTGATCACGTTTCGGCGTCCATTCTTCTTGCTCCCACGCACGGCGCGCAGCATTTAAACCAGCAAGTAAACCTTGTGCACCCGCTTCTTCATAACCCGTCGTACCATTAATCTGGCCAGCGAAATATAAGTTTTGAATGGCTTTAGTTTCGAGCGTGAATTTTAATGCTTGTGGGTTAAAATAATCGTATTCAATCGCATAGCCGGGACGTAGGATATGCGCATTTTCCATACCACGGATCGAACGAACTAAATTAAACTGTACGTCAAATGGTAAAGAAGTCGAAATTCCGTTTGGATAAAGCTCATGGGTATCTAAGCCTTCTGGCTCAAGAAATACCTGATGTGAATCTTTGTCAGCAAAACGATGAATTTTATCTTCAATCGATGGGCAATAACGAGGGCCAACACCTTCGATCACGCCTGTGTACATTGGTGAACGATCTAAACCACCACGAATGATTTCATGGGTTTTTTCACTTGTATGGGTAATATAGCAATTGACTTGTTCTGGGTGCATAGAGACATCACCCATAAATGACATCACCGGCGATGGAAAATCACCTGGCTGTGGAGTCATGACTGAAAAATCAACTGAACGTGCATCAATACGTGGTGGTGTACCAGTTTTCAAACGTCCCACAGGAAGTTTGAGTTCACGTAAACGGTGAGCAAGCGCAATCGAAGGCGGATCACCTGCACGACCACCACTTGAGTTTTGTAAACCAATATGAATCACACCACCCAAGAACGTACCGGTCGTCAACACAACTGTTTTGGTATCAAAACGAATACCCATTTGTGTTACGACACCTTTAACAGTATCGCCTTCAACAATCAGGTCATCAGCCGCTTGTTGAAAAATATCCAAGTTTGCTTGATTTTCTAAGGTTTCACGAATCGCGGCTTTATAACGGACACGGTCTGCTTGTGCACGTGTTGCACGTACAGCAGCACCCTTACGTGAATTTAGGATACGAAACTGAATACCACCTTTATCAGCAGCCAACGCCATTGCGCCGCCCAATGCATCAATTTCACGTACTAAATGTGACTTACCAATACCACCGATCGCTGGGTTACAGCTCATCTGCCCCAAAGTTTCAATATTATGCGTTAACAATAATGTTTGTCTTCCCATACGTGCAGCAGCAAGTGCCGCTTCCGTACCAGCGTGACCGCCACCAATTACAATAACGTCGTAAACCTTAGGATAGTGCATAGTGGTAAATGTGTATTCAAAAAATGACAGAGTATTATACAGGAGTTTTGCATTAAATTGACAAAAATGGTCAATATTCTTGTTTTTAGCAATCCGTTGAAATGGCTGCAAAATACACAAAAAGTAACGTTATGTTGCAATTCAACCCTACTGTTAACATAGCGCCCCATAATCGGTAACTTGAACACCACTGTTTTATTTAAGGAATTTCTTATTCTAGATAATGCATAACAAATACTTTAGGAAAATGATATGAACACTAAGCTTTTATTATCATCGCTAATTTGTGGCTTATGTTTCACAGTAGCGGCACATGCAAATACCAAATCAAACACAGACCAACTCGCTCAAAAGTATGTGCAAGTATGTAAGAGCAAGAAACAAGGTGATATGGTTTCTTTTGCTCAAAAAGGTGTGATTTTCAATGGTGTTTGTCAACCAAATGACGCTGGTAAATTAGTATTCCAACCACCAATGCCCGCAAGTAATGCAATGCCTGAAACGCAAAGCAAGATTTCAGAAACACAATCCGCACCTCGCCCAGTAAGTGCGCCGATGCAGGCACCAATGCAACATCAAATGATGCAGCAACCACCAGCAATGATGGCACCATCTGGTGATATGGATCAAACTGCTCCATAAACTTATATTTTCAAAAAAGGATGCTTAAATGCATCCTTTTTTATGGATTTTGAATACATAGATAGCTTAATTTCTAAAAAAATAGCCTTAAAATTGTAATCAGCTTATTTTATTGTCCCTTTCATGGTCATGAATCTATTACAATAATCGCAAATATATTTTCTTAGGTTTTCCTGTGAACTGGCTACAAATTCATATTACTATTGATCAAAATCAAGTTGAACTCACCGAAACATTGCTTCTTTCTTTAGGTGCTGTCAGTGTGACTTTAGACGATGCAGAAGATCAGGCTTTACTTGAACCACTACCAGGCGAAACCCCTCTTTGGAATAAAGTTATCGTTACAGGGATCTACCAACAAGACGAAGAAGATCCAATCGACGTTGATACATTAGAAGCTTTCTTAAAAGCTCAACTTCCAGATGTTCCAATGCGCCATGAGTATTTGGAAAACCAAGTATGGGAACGTGCTTGGATGGATTATTACGAGCCAATCCAAATCGGTGAGAAATACTGGATCGTGCCAGAATGGTTAGAACCACCTGAAGCAGACGCGACAAACATCAAACTTGATCCAGGTTTAGCATTTGGTACAGGTAACCATGCAAGCACCTTCTTATGCTTACAATGGTTAGGCAAAACCGATGTTAAAGACAAAATTGTCATCGATTATGGTTGTGGTTCAGGTATTTTGGGTGTTGCAGCATTGTTACTTGGTGCTAAAAAAGTTTATGCAACCGATATTGATCCACAAGCTGTGTTGGCAACAAAACAAAATGCAGAATTAAATGGCGTACTTGATCGCCTTTACGTTGGTCTACCTGAAGAGTTTGATCAGGAGTTTAATCAACAACAAGCTGATGTGTTAGTAGCAAATATTTTAGCTGCACCACTAATGGCACTAGCGCCTGAATTCTCAACTTTAATCAAAAGTGAGGGAGAGTTCGCACTTGCAGGTGTAATCGAAGAGCAAGTTGCTGATGTTTCTAGTGTTTACTCTGAGTTTTTTGATATATTAGACATCGAAAAGCGTGAAGAAAACTGGTGTCGCATTTCAGGAAAACGCAAAACAACAATTTGAGAATACTTTTTCTTATGAGTGAAAAACAGACCCGCTGCCCCAAATGTTCAACTGTGTACAAAGTGACCCTTTCACAACTCAGCGTTGCTCAGGGTATGGTTTGTTGCCCAAAATGCATGATCAACTTCAATGCATTGACCAATCTTTTAGATTCAGAGGCGAATGAAACGGTTCCTAGCACTACGAACCGTTCACTCTTTTCATCAATACAACCAGACAGCTCATTTGCAGAAAAGCAAATGCAGATCTTGAGTATTTTTGATCAAAAAATTGAAAACTCAAATATCGACTTACTGACTTATTTAAATAACTTAAATTACTTTAATACCGAACCCGTTACAGCCCTTCCTAACCTAAATCTTTCGGAAGATGCCTTATTAATAGAGCACGAGCCAAATACCAAACAACACGGATGGCTTTATTACTCTTTATGGGGAATCGGCAATATTGTTTTAATTCTTGTATTTGCTTTTCAAATATTGTGGTTCAATCCAAAGCTTATGCATGAAAGCCCAGCATTGAATCGAATTTTCAATTATGCATGCGGTATTTTGACCTGCAAAACTTTAGATGAACAATATAAGTATCTCAGTTTTGAAAAAGTGAAAGTAAAACGTATCAGCAAAGATGAAACCAAGTTTTCTGGCGTGCTAATCAATCACCATGAAAACAGCATTTTGATTCCTTCTATTAAAGTTGTTCTAAAAGAAAAGGGTGAAACCATCACCGACATCACATTGAAGCCACAAGACTATCTTGTAGACAGTCTAAAAATGATTCAACGTATTCCATCAAACAGTCCTTTTAGATTCGAATTTACCATTCCAAAAAGCAAAAATAGCTTTGATGACTATAGTTTAGAAATTGTACAGCCCTAAAAGCATAAAAAAGTGACAAAAAAACAAAAAAAAGTGCAGTTAATTTGCTCACTTTTTCACAGACAGTGGTATGATACGCGCCACGAATGCTTTGACCTACATACTCCTCGTTATTTATAGACAATAAAATCGTTAAACGAACTGTGCTTCTATCCCATAAGCGCATTGTTGGTTTTTTTGTTTTTGAAAGTAGGCGGTAACAAATATTTAACTATTGTTACGCTTATTTTTTACACAAATCGAGGAATTGTGGCAAGCTAATAGTCCTTTTGTTTTAGAGTCACTGTTTTAGGATCTAAAACAGGGCTCAGTAATTTAGACCACATTTATATATCGCTTTACCCAAGCGATATTTGATTTTTCGGATTAACACGCATGAATAGCAAATCTCCTATTTTTACGGCTCAATCTGATGTCGCTCTTCGCATCCATGTAGATCGCGCAGTTCGTCATTATTTTGCACAATTGCAAGGTGAGCAACCATCTCAAGTTTATGACATGGTTTTAGCAGAAATGGAGAAACCTCTTTTATCTGTGGTCTTAGAATATACTCGTGGCAACCAAACACGTGCCGCTGAGATTTTAGGCCTTAACCGTGGAACTTTACGTAAAAAGTTAAAAGCTCACGGTTTAATGAGTGAATAATTGATAAAATGCTCACGTTCTCGTGGGCATTTTTTTATGCTTAATCTGTAGACTTCAAATTGTTGACTAAAATCATGACTATCAAACGTGCTTTAATCTCTGTCTCCGACAAAACTGGAATCGTTGAATTTGCTCAAAACCTTGTAGCTCTTGGGGTGGAAATCCTATCTACAGGCGGCACATATAAGTTGCTTAAAGACAACAACATCGCCGTAGTAGAAGTTTCAGAACATACAGGTTTCCCAGAAATGATGGATGGTCGTGTAAAAACACTTCATCCCAAAATTCATGGTGGCATCTTAGCTCGTCGTGGTCTGGACGAAGCTGTGATGCAAGAACACAACATTGATCCGATTGATCTTGTGATTGTGAATCTTTATCCATTTGCTGCAACTGTTGCAAAACCAAACTGCTCTCTTGCTGATGCAATCGAAAATATTGATATCGGTGGCCCAACAATGGTTCGTGCAGCCGCGAAAAACCATGCTTCTGTGGGTATTATCGTAAATGCATCTGACTATGACAGCGTCATTGCTGAATTAAAAGCAAATGGTTCATTGTCATACGAAACGCGTTTCGATTTAGCTGTTAAAGCATTTGAACACACTGCTCAATACGATGGCATGATTGCGTCTTACCTAGGTGCACGTGTTGGTAAAGTTGAAGGTGAAGCTGACTTATTCCCTCGTACTTTCAATACTCAATTGAATAAAGCACAAGATTTACGTTACGGTGAAAATCCTCACCAAAATGCAGCATTCTATGTAGAAGAAAATGCAAAAGAAGCATCTGTTTCTACTGCGAAGCAATTACAAGGTAAAGAACTCTCTTATAACAATATTGCAGATACTGATGCAGCACTTGAATGTGTGAAATCATTTGCGAAGCCTGCGTGTGTGATTGTAAAACATGCAAACCCATGTGGTGTTGCAGTTTCATTAGACGGCATTAAAGCCGCTTACGATCTTGCTTATGCAACTGATCCAGAATCTGCATTTGGTGGCATCATTGCATTTAACCGCGAATTAGATACTGCAACTGCACAAGCCATTGTCGATCGTCAATTCGTTGAAGTGATCATCGCACCAAGCATTGCTGATGGCGTACTTGAAATCACAGGCGCGAAAAAGAATGTCCGTGTGATGGTGTGTGGCGACCTTCCAGCAATTGACGCTCGTGCTCCACAACTTGACTATAAACGTGTAAATGGCGGTTTGTTGGTTCAAGACCAAGACTTAGGCATGATCACGAAAGACGACCTTAAGGTTGTAACTAAGCGTGCGCCAACTGAACAAGAAATTGATGACCTTATCTTTGCTTGGAAAGTTGCAAAATACGTGAAATCAAATGCAATTGTTTATGCGAAAAACCGTCAAACAATCGGTGTTGGTGCAGGTCAAATGAGCCGCGTGAACTCTGCTCGTATTGCCGCAATCAAAGCAGAACATGCTGGTTTAGTGGTTGAAGGCGCAGTAATGGCATCTGACGCATTCTTCCCATTCCGTGATGGTATTGATAATGCTGCAAAAGCAGGTATCAAATGTATCATCCAACCGGGTGGTTCTATGCGTGACGAAGAAACAATTGCAGCAGCTGACGAAGCTGGTATTGCAATGGTATTCACGGGTATGCGTCACTTCCGTCATTAATACCCCGAAGTCCCTCTTTTCTGCGATGCCTTAGTCGCATTAGAGGGACTTTTTTATTCTTAACAGGTATATTCTTAAATACGGAAAAGGGAAATAACTTAATAATGAATATTTTAGTTTTGGGTAGCGGTGGCCGTGAACATGCACTTGCATGGAAAATCGCACAAGATCAGAAAGTGGCTAAAATTTTTGTTGCGCCGGGTAATGCAGGCACAGCAACAGAAGACAAATGTGAAAATGTTGACCTTGATATTTTAAACAACCCAGCGATCATTGATTTTGCTAAAGCCAATGATGTTGCACTGGTGATTGTTGGTCCAGAAGCACCGTTAGTCAATGGCGTTGTTGATGCTGCTCGTGTAGCGGGTGTTAAAATTTGGGGTCCAACTCAATATGCTGCGCAGCTTGAGGGTTCAAAAGCATTTGCTAAGCATTTCTTAAAACGCCATAACATTCCAACCGCTTTTTATGATGTATTTACAGAAGTAGATGCAGCTAAAGCCTATGTAGAACAAAATGGCGCGCCAATTGTTATTAAAGCTGATGGTCTCGCGGCAGGTAAAGGCGTTATCGTTGCAATGACCAACGAAGAAGCTTTTGCTGCAATTGATGACATGCTTGCAGGTAACAAGTTTGGTGATGCAGGTTCTCGTGTTGTGATCGAACAGTTCCTTGCTGGTGAAGAAGCAAGTTTTATCTGCATGATTGATGGTAAAAATATTCTTCCAATGGCAACCTCACAAGATCACAAGCGTATCTTTGAAGGTGATCAGGGTCCAAATACAGGTGGTATGGGTGCTTATTCCCCTGCTCCTGTTGTAACTGCTGACGTTTTCGAGCGTGTCATGAATGAAGTTATGCGTCCAACTGTTGAAGGCATGGCTGCTGATGGTCATGTTTACACTGGTTTCTTATACGCAGGCTTAATGATTGATGAACAAGGTCAACCTCGTGTGATCGAGTTTAACTGTCGTTTTGGTGATCCTGAAACCCAACCGATTATGATGCGTTTAAAATCATCTCTTGTTGATTTAGTTGAAGCTGGTATTGATGGTAACTTACCGAGCGAAGCTGAATGGGATGAACGCAAATCAATTGGGATCGTACTTGCGGCTGAAGGTTATCCTGAAACTGTACGTAAAGGTGATGTGATTTCTGGTATCGGACAATCTCCTGAAGATACAAAAATCTTCCATGCTGGCACAGCAACCACCGAAGATGGTCATATCATTACTGCGGGTGGACGTGTACTTTGCGTCACAGCATTAGGTGATACTGTGCTCGAAGCCCAAATTAATGCGCTAGAAGTATGTGGTCAAGTGACATTCACGGGTATGCAATACCGTAGCGACATCGGCTATCGTGCAATTGCACGTGAAAAAGCTGAATAAGCCATTCTCTAAAGAGGCCTTCTACGGAAGGCTTTTTTTATTCCTGAAAATGCATAAAAATAAATTCTATATTCATTATTTAGATATAAAATTCAGAAAAATATATATTCATTATTCCACTGATTCAGCTCAATATCTTTTCTGAAAAATTTATAAAACTATCATCCATTTATATTTACTATGAATGCAATTTCCCTCAAATAATCATACTCTTATACGCTTTAGTTCAATTTACGCCCCTATAACCTTATGTAAATTATTGGTATGATTGCCCAAATTTTAGATGTTGTTTTTTTGTTAAACCAATGATCTTTTTCATTTATTTCAAATAATTAAGACATTGTAGTTTAGGGATTGAATTACAGCTAGATCCAAATTTGATGATGAAAATAATATGAAGGTTTCATTGTTCAAATAAATTGTATTAAATTTGAACATGAATATTCATCTATTTTTATAATGTTGCAAGACGCAGATTTTAAAAGCAATTCACATGAATGTTTATGCATGATGCTAATTTGCAACATACAAAATTATTGCAATCACTAATGCTAGAGAAATACGAACATTCTCAACATTATTTCGATTAGGATTTATACATGAAAAAGCTGATTGGTCTTTTTTTAAGTGTATCTGTGTTATTGCTTGCAGCGTGCAGCAAACAACCAGATACAGCATCGAGTGAACAAAAAGGTGATGCTGGCGCGTTGCAAACTGTTGTAATTGCTTCTACTGGTTCTGATGCAGACATTTGGCGCTATATCGCAACATTACCTGAAACCAAAGCTGCTGGCGTTAAATTAGAAATTAAAAACTTCACAGACTATGTTGCAATGAATACCGCGGTTGCAAACAAAGAAGTTGATTTAAATGCATTCCAATCATATGCATATCTTGTTGCTTTCAATGCGGCAAATAAAGATAAGATTGCACCTGTTTCAACAACTTACTTAGAGCCAATGGGTATCTACTCAAGCAAAGTGAAAAAAGTTGAAGAGTTTGCTGAAGGCGCAACGATTGCGATTCCAAATGATGGTGCAAATGAATCACGTGCTTTATTACTTTTACAAAGTGCTGGCTTAATCAAATTAAAAGCTGATTTCGACCCTGTAAAAGGCACACCTGCTGACATCATTGAAAACAGCAAGAAAATCGTAATTAAGCCAATTCAAATGGCAACTGCTGTTCGTGTTAAAGACGAAGTGGATGCAATCTTGTTAGGTAATACGCTTGCAATGGAAGGTGGTTTAAACGTTCTTAAAGATGCAATCTTCTACGAACCAATCGATCAAAGCACAAAATTAAATGTGAACGTTTTAGCAACGGCAGAATCACGTAAAGATGATGCTGTATTGCAAAAGGTTGGTGCGTTGTATCACACCGAAGCTGTTAAGCAATATGTACAAGAACATTTTGCTGGTACTAAGGTTGACGTGAACAAACCAACAAGCTATCTCACAGAAGCAAATTCGTAATATAATCTTCTCAACGAAACAGGCAAAGTGACTTTGCCTGTTTTTTCTTTTTTGCTTAGTATTGACGAACATGATCCAATTTAAAAACATTTCGAAACACTATCAGCTAAAGGGTCAGACGATTAATGCGTTAGACCAAATTAATTTAAAAATTCCTGAAGGTAGTATCTTTGGGATTATTGGCTATAGTGGTGCAGGTAAAAGTACGTTAATTCGTTTGATTAATTTGCTAGAGCGTCCATCACAGGGACAAGTCATTATTAATCAAAAAGACTTTACTGCTATGGATGCGCGTACACTTCGTCAAGAACGTGCAAATATCGGCATGATCTTTCAGCACTTCAATTTATTGCAAACAAAGACTGTCTCTGAAAATATTGAAATGCCGCTTAAATTACTTGGGCATAGTAAGATTGAGCGTGAAAAGCGCTTAGCAGAATTATTAGATTTTATCGATTTAAAACATAAGAAAGATGCCTACCCTGATGAATTATCAGGAGGTCAAAAGCAACGTGTAGGTATTGCTCGTGCGCTTGCCAATCATCCTAAAATTCTACTCTGTGATGAAGCAACGTCTGCGCTTGACCCACAAACGACCAAATCTGTTTTAGCCTTATTAAAAAAAATCAACCAAGAGCAAAACATCACCATTGTGATGGTGACACATGAAATGGATGTAATCGAGTCAGTGTGTGATTATGTCGCAGTAATGGAATCAGGTCATGTGATTGAAACAGGTTCAACACTCGATATCTTTAGCCAGCCCCAACATCCAACGACTAAAACATTTATTCAGACTGTGTTACAGCAACAACTCCCTGTCAATATTCTAAATAACCTTGAGCATAAGCATCATAAGAGTATCTATAACCTCCAGTTCTTAGGAACTTCAGCTCAAGAAACCGTTATTCAAGCGGTGATTAAACAATTTGATTTAAGCCTCAATATTCTTTTTGCCAATATGACTGAAATTAACGGAACTGTTATTGGCCAGATGTTTATTCAGCTCTTAGGTGATCCAAATATTATTCAGGAAGCAATTAAATTCCTTGAACAGCAAGGCGTTAAAGTTGAACAATCTGGAGTAAGCCAATGAGAGACTTCATCGTACAATGGCTAACAGAAGTCACAGCACCATTTTGGCATAGCTCACTGTCAATAGATCAATTCGTAACAGCTTTACAAGAAACATTTCAAATGGTGTTCTTCTCATTGTTGTTTGGTTGTATTTGGGGAATGATCCAAGGCATTACATTAGTCGTAACACGCAGTGGTGGTATTTTACAGAATCGCGCGGTTTATTATTTTCTCAATCCAATTGTGAATGCGCTGCGTTCATTGCCTTTCATTATTTTACTGATTGCAGTCATTCCATTAACCAAAATGATCGTAGGCACATCGATTGGAACATGGGCCGCGATTGTACCGTTAACGATTTATGTTGGTCCTTATCTCGGTCGTTTGATTGAAACTTCTTTACTTGAAGTAAATGAAGGTATTGTTGAATCCGCTCAAGCAATGGGTGCATCGCCTTGGCAAATCATTTTTAAGTTTATTATCCCCGAAGCTCGTAGTTCTCTGATCCTGAACTTAACGACTGGTACGATTTCTCTTATCGGTGCAACAGCGATGGCGGGAGCAGTCGGTGCAGGTGGTATTGGTGATTTGGCAATTTCTTATGGCTATCAACGCTTCGATACTAGTGTTGTGATTTTAACAGTTATTGTTTTATTACTTTTGGTACAAATGGTTCAAATGC
The DNA here is from genome assembly GCF_000368585.1 of Acinetobacter venetianus RAG-1 = CIP 110063. Classification (GTDB taxonomy): domain Bacteria; phylum Pseudomonadota; class Gammaproteobacteria; order Pseudomonadales; family Moraxellaceae; genus Acinetobacter; species Acinetobacter venetianus. The sequence continues at coordinate 296,270 of NZ_KB849558.1, read as the reverse complement.
TTGGAGATTGGTTAGCCAAATTACGTTAACCAAGCTCAATCAAAAAGCACTCTTGTTTGAGTGCTTTTTACATTTTAATTTCCTATGGAAAGTAGATTTCGTTCGCAGCCTTGAATGTATTGACATGCAATGGAACTAAATCCTCAAGCTCCTGATATCCCCCCGCCAATACAAACAACATCGGAATTTTCATTTTTTTTGCCATTTCAAAAACCAATCGATCTCGTTCAAACAACAACTCTGTTGTAAACCATTTAGAACCATATTTATCCAGTTGATGACAATCCATTCCTGCTTGATAAATTATAAGATCCGCCTCCCAACGGGAAGCATAATTAAACGCTTCAAAGATCGCTTCTCGATAGAGATCAAAATTACCTTGTTTTGGATGAATATATCGGGTCAGACTGCGTTCATTCGCTTTACAGCCGAAACGGATACCAAAAATCCCAAAGTTGACTAGATTGGTCATTCGGTTGGTAAATATTGCTGTACCATCGCCACCATGCTGATCGCAATCCAAAATAAAGATTCTTTTTTCAGGGAGTTGCTTTGCTACCAGCGCTAAACCATTGAATGTGCAATATGCAGCGCCTGACTCATAACTTGCATGATGAAAGCCCTGTGCAATATTTGCAGCAATACCCTCTTTTAATGCGATTTCCGCTCCCAATAACTGCCCCGCCTGAACGGATAAAATCGCATCACGTAATTGCGTATTCCAAGGTTTAAATCCTTGCACCGTGGCAAAAGCAGATTCACCTGAGATAAAAGCTTCAACATATTGCGGATTGTGCAATTTCTTTAAAATTTCTACATCAATCATTCCAGGATCAATGAGCTCAACCATTTTATTTTCATACAGTACATCCGCAACTGCGGTCAATTTTTCCATGCTGTTGGTATGCGTTTGGGCATAATAGCGCGGAGAATAACAAGCTTTTAGCATGGATGTCCTACGCATATTTGATCTTGAGCAATTTCCATGAGTTGGCTCAACTCAGTTGTATCTGGTCGGAACAACCCATTATCCACTTGCTGTTTAAAATGATAACCAAATGCACGCGCACGATTTTGCGGAGAAACAGCTAAAGTGGTTAACCGTAAAAACCAAAAACCGTTCATTTGTGAAATAGGAATGACATAACCTTTGTATTGCTGATTCTGATGTTTGTCCAAGTGATCTAAATCATAATTTGCAGAAAATAGACTCCCTGCAGGTAACCTTACCCCATTCATCATTAACGGCACTAAGCTGATACAGGAGTGATTGTCACCCATATTCATCTTTTCCATCATAATAGGCTGGTCTTGCTCATCTACAAAGATATTGATTTCACCTTGTCTGAGTAACCGATGATGTGCAATACGTAAGAAGAATTTTTCCGCCATTGGACATGAGCCTACTTTTGGCTTTTCCTCCAAAGACTCACACTCAATCATTTCTAAATTTTTAGCATCTTGCGGGAGAATAATATCCGCGAGTAACTGACAAATTAAAATACTTTCTTCAAGTTCAGCATGTTGATACAAGGTTCTTAAAGTCGCTTGAAAATCAACTTCCTGCTTTAAATTTTGTGCAAACGTTTCTTGCGAATTGAGTTTTCCTAGGCAAGTTTTCACCTCTGGATTGGTGTCCAAATTGCGCCAAGTTCCTAGCTCCAAACCATATAAAGAAGCTTGATTTAAAATATTCTTTAAACCCTTGGTTTCATATTCTTCAAAAATTCTAAAGTCTTGAAAACCGATCAGATCACGCGGTTGAGAAACAAATTCTGCAATCACCCGTGTTGCTTGAGTATAACCACAGCCCCGACGCTCAGTTTGGTGACTAAAGTGCTCATTCAACATTTCGGTAAGCTTGGCAGACAAAGGGTGTAAATATTTTTTGAAGATAACAACAACTTCATGATCTACCAAATCAGACATAACTTCCCTCGCTTTCTTCTTATGATTTCCCTACATTCGATCTTATGCATTCACTCTATACTTATCTTATTCACTGTAATCTTTTAAATTATTTAGCTTAAATTAAATATCTGTTATTCGAGTCAAGGTGAATGTAAATCATTAACTTATAAACCTTTTATATCATCTTTATTCAAAATACTACACTTGTCAACCATAAAGATAATGGCTGATTTCAGTCGTCATATACTGCCCTAAAAAGTCAGTAAAACACATCGAACTCCTACAGCTTTTGCACTATGAATCTTTTACACTTAAACTAATACAATCGGTTAAATTTCACAATTGGCCGCACAATAACCTCTTGAAACAAAGATTTAGGATTCGGCTATGCATTATAAAATTCATGCAATTGACGTTAAAAACGCCTTAAAAAATTATATTTGGTTATTGGAAGATACGCATACCAAAGAAGTTGTCGTCATTGATCCTACTGAGGCACATCTTGTGACACAGTTCTGCGCCGAACAGCAATTACAGTTAAAGCAAATATGGCTGACACATTGGCATCGCGATCATACGGATGGAGTTTCAGGCTTATTGGCAGATCAAAATATTCCCGTTTATGGCCCTCGTGATGAGCTAAGTAAAATATCTTTAATTTCAAATCCATTGCAAAACAATGATCATTTCCACTTTAATCATCTCAAAATTGAGATTATTGCAACCCCTGGTCATACTCTCGGTCATATCACCTATTTTATTGAAGAAATCGACAGCTTATTCTGTGGAGATACACTATTTGCGATGGGTTGTGGTCGTTTATTCGAAGGGACTGCCGAGCAAATGTATCATTCACTCAATCGGCTCGCAGCTTTGCCTATTCAAACCAAAGTGTACTGTACACATGAATATACATTAGCGAATGCCGAGTTTGCCTTAACCGTTGAACCACATAATGTCGCGTTGCAAGAACGCTTTAGAGAAGTTCAAGCACTGAGAGATGCGGGGCAAATCACACTGCCAAGTACAATTGAATTAGAGCTAGAAACTAACCCTTTCCTGCGTACAGAAAGTGCTGAAGACTTTGCTCGAATTCGCAGTTTAAAAGATCAGCTCTAAACAAGAACTTCCTCGCTGGGTACTCATTTTTCACTTTAGCAATAAAGTGAAAAATGAAATTATTTTTTACATCTTAAAATACGAAAAACTTAACAATAGCAATTGCTTATTTTGCGACCAACGTTAATTTTATAATTAAAATACAAGTACATATAAAATCTAATTTTTAAACCAATCTTTTTTGATTACTTCAGTTTTACAATATTTACAAGCCGAAAAATAAATATATGCATCACCCCTTTAAAAATTTTCAAGACACCCTTATTAATAATTACAAGTTCACAAGGAGTTCTGCTATGAAAAACAGAGTTGTTAAAGCAAAGAATTTAGTCGCTTTTCGTATTTGGTTAGAGAAATTAGGATATTCAGTTAAAAACTTAGCAGACAATCGTGGCTTTACTTTTAGTTTTAAAAAAGAATATGGTTTGGTGACTTGTGATCTTTCTGGTAATGCTTTAGCCATGCAACTTGGCGAAGAATTCGAAGATCATTTAAAAGCATAATGGTAAATTTTGCTGATTAGGGTTTCAAAAGGATAAGAAACCCTAAAATACGATTAACAATTTTTCTTTTATCTTTCCCCCTCCTCAATCTTTCATTTTCTGACCATCTGTCATAAAAATAACATTGGAACAAAAGTGATTTCCAAGTATTATATTGCCCTAGTCGAGGGATGCTGCGACAAGTGATCGGCACTAAAGATCAATTTGCCAGGCTCGACGATCGGTTGAACATTCGCTTTAACCAACAACGGCATCCGCGAACAGAATGATCCATACTATTTTTTCTAGGAGATCCTGATGAACGCGGTGAATGCTTCATTTACAGATTATAAAGTTGCTGATATTTCCCTTGCTGACTACGGTCGTAAAGAGATCAAACTTGCTGAAGCAGAAATGCCAGCTTTGATCGGCTTACGTAAGCGTTATTCAGCTGCTAAACCTCTTGCGGGCGCAAAAATCTTGGGTTGTATCCACATGACAATCCAAACTGCTGTTTTAATTGAAACATTAGTTGAGCTTGGTGCAGAAGTTCGTTGGACATCTTGCAACATCTTCTCTACTCAAGATCATGCTGCTGCTGCGATCGCTGCAAGTGGTGTTCCAGTATTTGCTTGGAAAGGCGAAACTGAAGAAGAATACGTTTGGTGTTTAGAACAACAGATCAATGTTAATGGTCAGCCTTGGGATGCCAACATGATCTTGGATGATGGCGGTGACTTAACTGCACTTGTTCATGAAAAATACCCTGCGCTTTTAGAACGTATTCACGGTATTACTGAAGAAACAACGACAGGTGTTCAACGTCTGTTAGAAATGTGGAAAGATGGTTCACTTAAAGTTCCAGCAATCAATGTCAACGATTCAATCACAAAATCTAAGAACGACAACAAATACGGCTGCCGTCATTCATTAAATGATGCAATCAAACGCGCGACTGATATGTTGCTTTCTGGTCGTCGTGCGCTTGTGATTGGTTACGGTGACGTTGGTAAAGGTTCTGCTCAATCTTTACGCCAAGAAGGCATGATCGTTCGTGTGACTGAAGTTGATCCAATCTGTGCAATGCAAGCATGTATGGATGGTTACGAAGTTGTATCTCCATACAAAAATGGCGTACAAACTGGTAAGAAAGAAGACATCAACCATGATCTATTAGGTAACACTGATCTTGTTGTGACCACAACAGGTAACTACCATGTTTGTGACTCAGCAATGTTGGATAGCTTAAAAGCTGGTGCAGTTGTTTGTAACATCGGTCACTTTGACACTGAAATTGACACAGCATATTTACGTGGTTACAAATGGGTTGAAGTAAAACCTCAAGTACACCAAGTGTATCGTTCAGAAGATGAAAGCAATTATCTAATCCTTCTTTCTGAAGGGCGTTTAGTGAATCTCGGTAATGCAACAGGTCATCCATCTCGTATTATGGATGGTTCTTTTGCGAACCAAGTCTTAGGTCAAATGCATTTGTTCGCTGAAAAATTTGCTGATTTGCCTGCTGACCAAAAACAAGCTGCGATTCGCGTAGAAGTTCTTCCTAAGAAATTAGATGAAGAAGTTGCTGCTGCAATGGTTGTTGGTTTTGGCGGTGTGTTGACACAATTAACTCAAGTTCAAGCAGATTACCTCGGTGTTCCTGTAGAAGGTCCATTCAAATCTGACGCTTACAAGTACTAAGAAATAGAGGGCAGACGTTTTACGGACTGCCCTTTTTTCTAAAATTTCTAAGCAATTTTAAAAAGGATTTGAAATGACGAAACGTGTTCCTATTTCTTTTGAATTTTTCCCACCAAAAACTGACGCTGGTGCAGAAAAATTACGAGTCGTTCATCAAGAGCTACAATTACTCAACCCTGAGTTCTTCTCGATCACTTATGGTGCTGGTGGTTCTACTCGTGAACGAACTTTAGCAGCAATTGATGACTTTAATGGTAAAGGCACGCCTGTTGCACCTCACTTGTCTTGTATCGGTGATGATAAAGCTCGTATCGCTGAGTTACTCGATTTGTATAAATCTCAAGGTATTGACCGTATCGTTGCGTTGCGTGGTGATTTACCATCAGGACAAGTTGGTCTTGGCGAACTCCCTTATGCACAAGACCTGGTACGTTTTATTCGTGAGCATTCTGGCGATCACTTCCATATCGAAGTGGCAGCTTATCCAGAAATGCATCCACAAGCAGAAAGCTTCGATGCAGACATCAAGCGTTTTGTAGAAAAAGTTCAAGCTGGTGCAAATGCGGGAATTACTCAATTCTTCTTCAATCCAGATGCTTATTTCTATTTCATTGACCGTCTAGAAAAAGCTGGAGTGAATATTCCAGTTGCACCAGGCATCATGCCAATTACAAATGCAAGCAACTTAATTCGCTTTGCTGATGGTACAGGTGCAGAGATCCCACGCTGGATTCGTAAGCAACTTGCAGCCTATGGTGATGACAGCGCAAGCATTAAGGCTTTCGGTCATGAAGTGATTGTTAAGCTTTGTGAACGTTTAATTGCTGGTGGTGCACCAACACTTCACTTCTACTCAATGAACCAAACAGAACCAACTCGACAACTCGTTGTTGATCTTGGTTTGAACTAATTTGTAAGAGCCGTACCTAAGCATGAATCGTTTTTATATCGAAACTGAATTAAATACTGGAAATACAATCGAATTAACAGAATCAGTATTTCATCATTGGGTACGTGTGCTTCGAGCAAAAGAGCAAGAACAAGCCATCTTTTTCAATGGAAAAGGTGGTGAATACCTCGTAACACTCACTGAAATTAATAAGAAAAATGCCTTTGTTTCGGTTGATCAATTTAATGAGTTAGATCGAACTGCACCATTTAACGTAATTTTAGGTCAAGTCATGAGCAAAGGTGATCGCATGGATTATGCGATTCAGAAAGCAACTGAACTTGGTGTTACGACGATTCAACTCTTAACCAGTGACCGCTGCGAAATGCGTCTAAAATATGATCGAGATCAAAAAAAATTAGACCATTGGCAATCTGTTGCTATCGCGGCCTGCGAACAATGTGGATTAAATAAAGTTCCCCAAATTCTTCCGCCGATTGCGCTGAATGATTGGGTAAAATCTGAATTACCTACATCTCGTTTTGTGCTTGCACCAAATAAAAATCAAGAAAATGTCTTGCTAAAAAGTGACAATCATCTTGCTTTACTTATTGGTCCAGAAGGCGGTTTAAGTGAAGTAGAAATTGAAACTGCCAACCAAAACAATTTTCAAAACTGGTGTATTGGAGATCGTGTTTTAAGGACTGAAACCGCTCCAGTCGTTGCTTTGTCTATTTTAAATTATCACTTCAGCATCAAAGCATGATTGGCATTGCTTTCGATTTGGTTTAGCTGTAATTTAAAATAAAACGCTATTGTGTTTACAAAAAAACATAGACTGTGAACATAGATAAAAAATTAAAAGGACTATTCTTTATATGTTAGGGGCTCAGGAAAAAAATTTGCCACAATTTATCTATACGGATCAAATTAACTATCCTAATCATGTACGTTTATTTGTCATAAGCGTGTTTTGCCTCACTCTATTAGATTATGTTTTATTTGGCTTTTTCTACTCATTTGATCTAAACGTTTTTTCAATTTGGACAGTTCTAACGCTTGTTGTTCTACTTATTTTTTACACTGTCTGCCATGTTTCTTTAAAACAATATTCTTCTGTCCGCTATGCAAAAAAAACCAATTTAATTTTTCAGGTCATTTGTTTCGTAACAGGCTTACTTCTAGGCTTGGGCGCAATCATCATTAATTACTTTTTAGCCAGAGATGTTCCAAACATTTCAAGCCCGCATATTTTAACGTTAACCGCCTTTCTACTGACATCGTCGCATATTATTGCACTTACTTTTTTAACGCAGCATATTCGCTATTTCTTCTTATTTTTCATTCCAAGTATTAGCCCTTTAGTTATTTCGCAACTATTGCATAAAGATCAAGAACACACGCTTTTTTATATTGCTTATTACCTCTCATTTTTCGCAACTTTGCTATGCGCTCAAGCGACATTCAAAATTCATAAACGTCTATTCCAAGTTCTAGAGAAAAATAAACAACTGATTGATGTAGCAGAACAGCACAATCAATGGACAGAAGAGTTATGTCAGCAGTTGCAACGTGAAGTTAACAAATCCAAAGACATCGAAGCGCAATTACAATTTAATAATCACCTATTAGAACAAAAGGTACGTGAGCGGACATTTGATCTCACTGAAATGAACGAGAGCTTGCAAGAACATCGACAAAACTTAGCTTTTGCCCATGAAACAGCGGGCATCCGCCCGTGGGATTGGAATTTAGAAAACCACACTGTCGGCATTACCAACTCACATCTCAAAGAAGTAACTCGAAATTCAGAAAATCATTATTCACTACTCGAAAAAATTGTTCATCCTGATGATGCAGATCGTGTTAAAAATACGCTCTACAATCACTTATGCGGTTTAAATGATCGTTATGAGGAAACCTTTCGTATCAAGCGTCCGAATGGTGAATGGTCTTGGATTCATGATGTAGGACAAGTCATCCAAAGAAACCCTAAAGATGGGACTCCACTTCGTATGGTTGGTATTCATCGTGATATTAATCAAGAGAAAAAAGATCAAGAAAGACTTAAACTTGCAGCAAGTGTATTTGAACAAGCCTCTGAAGGTATTTTCATTTTAGATGACAACTTCCACTATTTAGAAATCAACCCCAAATACGAACAACTGACTGGTTTAGATAAACAATTTATTTTAAATAAACATATTTTTGAAATTACTAAGCAAAGTAAGCAGCACCACCTTAATTTTCATCTTTCGATCCTTGATACATTATTTGAAGAGCATGAGTACGAAGGTGAATATCAAGAAACCTATGTTTCAGAAAAATCATGTTTCTTGTGGATGCATATCAACGCGGTTAAAGATGAGGCAGATCGTGTTATTAATTATATCGGTATTGTTTCAGATCAAACTGAACGTAAGCATCAAGAACAACGCTTATCTTATTTAACCAATTACGATACTCTCACCGATCTACCAAATCGTTTTTATTATCACCAACAACTGCATCAATACTTGGTAAATGAAGCTTCGATTCAACATCTTGCGGTCATTCGTCTCAATATTGACCGCTTCAGAGCACTGAATGAATTGCTAAGCAATCAAGCAGGTAACGAGCTATTAAAACAAGTGGCACAGCGTTTGCGTATCAGTAATATTGATGCATTACTGGTTGCACATTTAAGTGCAGATGACTTTGCCATCATTTATGAAATGTCGCCGATTCATCCGCCAATTCACCAACTCTGCAACAATATTGTCGAGGCGTTCAGCAAACCGTTTTATATTGCTGATCAAGAATACGTAGTAAGTATCTCTATTGGTGTTGCAATCTATCCAGAACATGGTAGACAAGTTGATAATTTAAATACTCATGCAGAACAAGCACTCACGGAGGCAAAGCGTTTAGGTGGCAACACGATTAGATACTATTCAACTGAACGAACCAATTTTGTTGCTAAACATACAGATTTAGAGTTAGACCTTAGAAAAGCAATTCAGAATAATGAGTTAGTTGTCTATTATCAGCCAAAAATTACAGCGCAATCCTCTCATATCAGTGGTTTTGAAGCCTTAATTCGTTGGAACCATCCAACTAAAGGTTTGATCATGCCTGATATTTTCATCCCATTAGCAGAAAGTACCAGTTTAATTTCTGATATTGGTCGATTTGTCTTATATGAAGCGGCTAAGCAACTTCAGATATGGAAAAACTTAGGTTTTGCAGATATTCACGTTGCAGTAAATATCGTTGCACAACAGATTTTACGTGGCCAATTACTACATGATATTGATGACGTACTCGAACAATATGCAATATCTGGTGAAAACTTAGAACTAGAAATCACTGAGTCAGCGTTTTTAGAAAATACTGAAAGTGTTAAAACAGTTTTATGTGCCATCAAAGAACGTCATATTTCGATTGCACTAGATGACTTCGGTACAGGCTATTCATCACTCGCCTACTTAACCGAATATCCAATTGACATTTTAAAAATTGACCGTGCGTTTATTTCAAAAATTGGCAATCCAAAACAAGATGCGATAGTTAATGCCATGATTGCAATGGGAAGAACGATTGGCTTAAAAGTCGTAGCGGAAGGTGTTGAAACTGAGCAACAAAGAGATTATCTGAAACGACAAAATTGTGACATATTACAGGGTTACTTATTTGCGAAGCCATTAACGGCTGCACATGCAACAGAATTTCTTCAAAAACATATGCAATTGTCAACCGCAAGATATTCCATTTAAAAGTAAATTTAGAGCATTTTGACAGTTTATTTTAAGCTGATTATAGATTGTCAATACGCATCTAGTTCACTGAAAATAAGCTTTTTTGACTGTGCGAAAGCATGAACTAGTGCTATATTCTTGTGCACTTATCTTAATATAATAATTAGACATATATATGCCTGATTATTATCGGAACAATCGAGACTCAGATGGACGATCAATCTTTAAAACAAGCCGCTTTGTATTACCATGAATTTCCAACTCCAGGAAAAATCAGTGTGACACCTAGCAAGCAGCTCGTTAACCAACGAGATTTAGCGCTTGCATATTCCCCTGGTGTTGCTGCTCCATGTTTGGAAATCGAACGTGACCCTTCAACTGCTGCGAAATATACAGCACGTGGCAATCTGGTCGCCGTCGTAAGTAATGGTACTGCTGTGCTTGGTTTAGGAAATATTGGTCCACTAGCATCTAAACCTGTAATGGAAGGAAAAGGTGTACTTTTCAAGAAATTTGCTGGCGTAGATGTTTTTGATATCGAAATTGCTGAAAATGATCCAGATAAAATTGTTGATATCGTTGCTTCGTTAGAACCAACTTTTGGTGGTATCAACCTTGAAGATATCAAAGCACCTGAATGTTTCTACATTGAGAAAAAATTACGTGAACGCATGAAAATTCCTGTGTTCCATGATGACCAACACGGTACAAGTATCATTGTAGGTTCTGCGTTATTAAATGCTTTACAAATCGTGAACAAGAAAATTGACGAAATCAAAATCGTTGCTTCTGGTGCAGGTGCTGCTGCCCTTTCTTGTTTAGATTTACTTTGTGCTTTGGGTGTTAACAAAAAGAACATCGTGGTTGCGGACTCTCGTGGTCTACTTACAACTTCACGCGAAGGACTTGACGACTCTAAAAAACGTTATGTTCAAGATATTCAAGCGAAGCAATTACACGAAGTAATGGCTGGTGCTGATATGTTCTTAGGCTTATCTGCTGCAGGTATCTTAACCAAAGAAATGGTTAAAGAAATGGCAGAAAATCCAATCATTTTTGCTCTTGCAAACCCAGATCCAGAAATTCTTCCTGAGCATGCACATGAAGTTCGCCCTGATGTAATTATGGCAACAGGTCGTTCAGATTACCCGAACCAAGTAAACAATGCACTTTGCTTCCCATACATCTTCCGTGGTGCACTTGATGTGGGTGCAACAACGATTAACGAAGAAATGAAAATTGCTTGTGTTCACGCAATTGCACGTATGGCGCACGTTGAAGCTGATGCAGCAACATATGGTGAGAAATCTGCTTCATTTGGACGTGATTACTTAATTCCACGTCCACTTGATCAACGCTTGATTTTAGAAATTGCACCAGCAGTTGCTAAAGCAGCCATGGATTCTGGTGTTGCATCACGTCCAATCGAAGATTTTGCAGCATATCGTCAAAGACTTTCAGAGTTTGTTTATAACTCTGCATTCTTAATGAAGCCTATTTTCTCTCAAGCAAAAACTGATCCTAAACGTATCGCTTATGCTGAAGGTGAAGATGAGCGTGTATTACGTGCTGTGCAAATTGCAGTTGATGAAGGTCTTGCTAAACCAATCTTAGTAGGTCGCACAACGGTAATTGAAGCCAATATCAAAAAATTAGGCTTACGTTTGCAACACGGTGTGAATATTGAAATCGTTGATCAAGAACAAAATCCGTTATACGAAGAGTTCTGGAAAGACTATTATCAAACAATGCAACGCAAAGGTGTAACTGTCGAATACGCTCAACGTGAAGCTCGTCGTCGTTCAACACTGATTGCTGCTTTATTGGTAAAATTCGGCAAAGCTGACGGTATGCTTTGTGGTACGTACAGTAGTTATGACATTCATTTAGATTTCGTACGTAATGTAATTGGTTTAAAAGAAGGTCGTAGCACTTTCTTCACTCTGAATGCATTGATGCTTGAAGATCGTAATTTATTCATTGCAGACACCTATGTAAATACGAATCCAACTGCTGAGCAGCTTGCTGAAATGACTATCTTAGCTGCTGAAGAAGTTCGTCGTTTCGGTATTACACCGCGCGTTGCGCTACTTTCTCACTCTAGCTTTGGTAGTGATCAATTTGATCCAAGCGCTCAGAAAATGCGTGAAGTTCACCGCCTTCTTACTGAACAAGCTCCAGAACTTGAAGTTGAAGGTGAAATGCATGGTGATGCAGCATTAGATGAAAGCATTCGTCACTTTGCCTTCCCTAATTCACGCTTCAAAGGTTCTGCAAACCTATTGATTATGCCTAACTTAGATGCTGCAAACATTTCATTCAACTTGTTGAAAGCAACATCTGGTAATAACGTAACAATCGGTCCAATCCTTTTAGGCGCAGCAAAACCTGTTCATATCCTTACACCAACGACAACAACACGTCGTTTAGTGAATATGACTGCGTTGACTGTTGCTGAAATCCAACAAAGTCAAAACTAATTATCTTAAGCGAAGCTTTTCGAGAAAAGCCTCGCTTAATGCTTGAGAAAACCTCTATTCTGTAGCATGATTGTGTGAAGAATAGAGGTTTTTTCATGCAAGTTTATTTAGTAGGCGGTGCTGTTCGAGATCATTTACTCGGCCATCCCTATCACGAAAAAGATTATGTAGTTGTTGGTGCTACCCCAGAACAATTATTAGCTGAAGGCTACCAACCTGTTGGAAAAGATTTTCCCGTTTTCTTACATCCCAAAACAAAAGAAGAATACGCACTTGCCCGCACTGAGCGTAAGTCAGGTGTGGGTTATCATGGTTTTCAATTTTTTACAGATACCACTGTTAAACTTGAAGAGGATCTGATTCGTCGAGATCTCACGATTAATGCAATGGCGATGGATGAAAATGGCACTGTCTATGACCCTTACGGTGGTCAACAAGACCTTGAACGGAAAATCTTACGCCATGTCTCTGATGCCTTTATAGAAGATCCATTGCGCGTGCTTCGTGTTGCACGTTTTGCAGCACGCTATGCAGCTTATGGCTTCAAAATTGCTGATGAGACTATCCAGTTGATGAAGAATATTGCAAAGACTGGTGAGCTAGACGCACTTACTCCTGAACGTGTATGGAAAGAAACATCTCGTGCATTGATGGAAGACCAAGCTGATGTCTATTTTCAAACGCTAAAAGAATGCGATGCCTTAAAAATATTATTTCCTGAAATTGATGCCCTGTTTGGCGTTCCACAGCGCCCTGAATATCACCCTGAGATTGATTGTGGTATACACACTTTGATGGCATTGAAAGAAGCATGTAAAGCAAACTATGCGTTAGAAGTCCGCTTTGCAGTACTTGTACATGATTTAGGGAAAGCTCTTACTCCTGTTGATGAATTACCAAGACATATCATGCATGAAGAACGCGGCTTAAAGCCAGTTACAGATGTATGTGATCGCTTGAAAGTTCCAACTCTGTTAAAAAATCTTGCACTAATTGTGTGTAAAGAACATCTAAAATGTCACCAAGCTAAAAATCTAAAACCGGGTACACTATGGCGGCTACTACAACGTTTGGATGTTCTTCGTAAACCTGAGAAAGTTGAAGCTTTTGTGCAAGCATGTGAATGTGATGCAAGAGGTCGCTTAGGATTGGAGACTCGCCCCTATCCTCAGGCTAAATACATTCTTGATGCAATGGAAATCGTCAGAAATATTCGTGCACAAGATCTACCATCTGACATTCAAGGTGCTGAAATAGGTGAAATGCTGATTCAATATCGAATTGAAGCTTTGGCTAAATACAAAGAACAATACGGCGAATAATTTTCTTTTTGATCTTATTGAAATAAAAAACCCAGTCAAAGACTGGGTTTTTTTAACTTTTACTAAATCAGTAAAAATTATTGTGCAGCAGCAGCGGCTTGAGCAGCAGCAACTTCATCAGCAAAGCTCATTTCAGCTTTTTTCTCAATACCTTCACCCACTTCGAAGCGAACGAATTGAGCTACAACAGTACCAGTTGCTTTTAATACATCAGCAACTTTCTTGTCGTTATCGATAACATACATTTGACGATCAAGAGCAACTTCGTTCAAGTATTTTTCAACTGAACCAGTAACCATTTTCTCAACGATGTTCGCTGGCTTACCAGATTCTAATGCTTTCGCTTCAGCAATTTCTTTCTCTTTAGCGATTAAGTCAGCTGGAACAGCTTCAGCATTTACTGCAACTGGGTTGAACGCAGCAACGTGCATTGCAATGCCTTTACCAGTGTCAGCATCACCTGTGTAAGAAACAACAACACCGATTTTTAAACCGTGCTTGTAAACAGCCAAGTTTTCGCCTTCAACGATTTGAGCACGACGAACTTGAATGTTTTCACCAATTTTTTGAACCAATGCAACACGAGCTTCTTCTACAGTTGCGCCGTCTTCAAGCTTAAGTTCAGCAATTTTCGCAGCATCAGTTTCATTTGCAGCAAGTGCAGCAGTAGCAACTTTATCAGAGAAGCTTTTGAAGTTTTCGTCTTTAGCAACGAAGTCAGTTTGACAGTTAACTTCAACAAGAATTGCTTTGTTACCGTTTTGAATAATAGTGATCGCGCCATCAGCAGCAATGTTACCTGCTTTTTTAGCAGCTTTTGCTTGACCTGATTTACGAAGGTTATCAATTGCAAGTTCGATGTCACCGCCTGCTTCTGTTAATGCTTTTTTGCATTCCATCATTGCAAGACCAGTACGGTCACGTAATTCTTTTACCATGCTCGCAGTAACTGCAGTCATGTTGATCTCCTAAAATCGGTAGAAAATAAATCTGTTCAACAAAAACGGCCCAAAGAATCTCTGGGCCGTTTGCAATCTCGACGCTTTAATTTGCCACCATTACATGTCGCAAAAATGACAAGCTTGCGTCAAAACGCATTAAGCCTCAGAAGCGTCTTTAGCAGCGTCGTCGCCTTTCGCTTGTGCATTTGCTTGTGATTGAGCATATTCTTTACCAGCAAGAATCGCATCAGCCATAGCAGAAGCATATAAAGTTACTGCACGGATCGCATCGTCGTTACCTGGAATAACGTAATCAACGTTGTCAGGGTTAGAGTTTGTATCAACGATACCGATTACAGGAATACCTAAGTTTTTCGCTTCTTTGATTGCAATCGCTTCGTGATCAACGTCGATTACAAATAATGCGTCAGGTAAACCACCCATGTTCTTAACGCCGCCTAAAGCACGTTCAAGTTTGTCCATCTCACGAGTACGCTCTAAAGCTTCACGTTTAGTAAGCTTAGCAAAAGTACCGTCTTGAGATTGAGTTTGAAGATCTTTTAAACGGTTGATAGATTGGCGAAGTGTTTTCCAGTTCGTCAACATACCACCTAACCAACGGTGATCTACATATGGTTGACCAGCGCGTTGAGCTTGTTCACGGATGATGTTAGAAGCAGCACGTTTTGTACCAACAAATAATACTTTATTCTTTTTGCTAGCAAGGTTGTTAACAAAGTTCAAAGCATCATTTAACGCAGGAACAGTGTGCTCAAGGTTGATGATGTGAATTTTGTTACGCGCACCAAAGATGTATTGACGCATCTTTGGGTTCCAGAAACGTGTTTGGTGACCGAAGTGAGCGCCTGCTTGAAGAAGGTCGCGCATGCTTACGTTGTAATCTGCCATTTTCTTTACCTTAAAGTTTGGGTTAGGCCTCCATATATCCGCATTCTCCACCTATTGCTAGGCACCCAGAGTAATGTGTCGATATATGTGCGGATTTTTTACGACTATTATTATCAGATATTTTCGTAAAATATATTCACGAAAAGCATTTGATAAAATAGGCGGCTATTTATACCATAGACGCTTGCAAATTACCAAAAGTTTTTAGAGATCATGAATACGACTTATACAGCTCCTCGTCGATTAATCAAAACACCTGAAGAAATTCAGAAGATGCGTGTTGCAGGGAAATTGGCGGCTGAAGTTTTAGACATGATTAAACCGCATATTAAAGCGGGTGTGAGTACTTTAGAACTCGATACAATCTGTCGCAACCATATTGAAAATGTACAACAAGCAATTCCTGCCTGTGTGGGTTATGGTGCTGCTCCAGGCCGCCCTGCTTTCCAACACTCTATTTGTACTTCGGTTAACCATGTGGTTTGCCACGGCATTCCTTCTGAAAACAAAATTTTAAAAAATGGTGACATTCTTAATATCGATGTTACTGTCATTAAGGATGGTTATCACGGCGATACGAATATGATGTATGTCGTGGGTGGTGAAACGTCAATTCTTGCAAATCGTTTATGTTCTGTGGCTCAAGAAGCGATGTATCGCGGTATGGCAACAGTGAAAGATGGTTCATATCTTGGTGACATTGGCCATGCTATTCAACAATATGTTGAATCTGAGAGATTTAGTGTTGTTCGTGAATATTGCGGTCACGGAATTGGTAATGTTTTTCATGATGAACCTCAAGTGCTTCACTATGGTCAAAAAGGCACAGGTATGCGCTTAGAAGCTGGAATGACATTTACAATCGAACCAATGGTCAATGCTGGTGTTTGGCAAACTAAGCTTTTAGGTGACAAATGGACAGTAGTAACTAAAGATCATAAATTATCAGCTCAATACGAACATACTATTTTAGTAACTCAAACAGGCATCGAAGTTTTAACAGCTCGCCCTGAAGAAGACTTATCTCGCTTTATGTAATTTATTCTATTTAGATTATTCTAAAGAAGTCACTTTGGTGGCTTTTTTTATTTCTTCATATTTTCTTCATCAATTTATCTAAATCAAACAAAAGTTTTCATAAGCAGAACAATTATAAATTCTAACTAAACAAACAATTTAAAAAAAACCGTTATTTTGAGCAGGATAAAAAGTTTACAAAATCGGACATGGAGTCCCCCATCATGAAGAAGCATGCGCTTTATATTGCTGTTGGCTTTGCCACAACATTTCCAACAATGAGTTTTGCTAACTCACCTTATTTTAGTTTGAAAGATGGAGATGGATTTAAACGTTTCTCTATATCTGCTGGCTGGTTGCATGCCATGCCACAAGGAAGTGCAAATCCTGTAAATATTAATACCAGCGTTGCAGAAGGTACAACTTCAAAAGTTGGTGAGGTATCTAAACAAGCTGTACTAGATGCAGCAGAACGTGATTCAAATCCATTATTGTATGAGGCAATTAAAATCCTTCCAACTGATACCCTACCTTCTCTGCTCACAGGCACGGCAACAGTTAACGGACTATCGAATTGGCAAGCTCAAGGAACAGGGTTAGAAGCAGATGATGTCGATACTGTAGGTATCATGGCTAACTATCACTTTACAGACAACTTCTCCTTGGAAATTAAAGCTGGTATCCCACCAAAAGTAGATATTAAAGGGAAAGGTGATATTTACGCCCCTTTAAGTGGAACTGCAAGCACTTCTCTAGGTGATTTAGGGTTAAAACAAGACATTCATATTACTGACCTCACTCAAGGAGGAAAAGCTGCATCAGCACGTGCTTGGCTACCAGCTGTAGAGCTGCATTATCAATTTGGTAAGTCAGGCGTCAATAAGTTCCGCCCATATGTTGGTGCTGGTGTTATGTATGCTTACTTCAATGATTTAGAAATGAATTCTGGAATAGAGGCTGACTTAATCAAAGCCGGTCATATGATTCAAAATATTCATGATGGAAAAGCAGGTGCTGCATTGGATGGAAAAACATCCTCAGCGGACCCAGTTGTGAAGTTAAAAGCAACTGATACCTTTGCACCTATTGTAACCATTGGAGCAACCTACGATTTCAATCCAAACTGGTTTGCTGTAGGTTCAGTGTCTTATTCAAAAATGAATAACGAAGCAAAAATATATGTGACTGATCGCAATACAGGAAAAGAACTAATTCAGGCAAATACCAAAATTGATATCGACCCACTGATTACATATGTTGGTGTGGGCTATCGTTTCTAAATAAACAAAATATCCTAAAAAGCAGCTTCGGCTGCTTTTCTTGTTTAAAACGCAATGTTTTAAGTCATCATGCATAAAATTTGCGCACCAACTCTAAGCACTTTTTTATGGATTGTCTGACATCATCTTCATTAGTTTTCTTGATTTTTAAATTCAATTTTTCAACTCATATTTATCTTTAAGTTTTTTAATGTAAATAAATAATGTGAATTAGTATCTTAAATTTTACATTTGGTTAATTCATCTTTTTGGCATGACGTTTGCTTAATACCAATTATGATGAATCAACGATGATTCACAAAATATTTTTCTGACGGCCAACGATGTCCGTTCTGTTCGACTTGCTTATGCAGAGTAATGGCATAGCAATAAATAATGACGTACAGTTCAGGAGAAGGCCATGTCCTCAGATATGAATTTAGATGCAAAAAAAGCTACAGAAATAAAATTATTTAGCTTTTCCACACCAGCTATGCGCGCTTTCCATATGACTTGGCTAGCGTTTTTTGTATGTTTCTTCGCTTGGTTTGCCTGTGCTCCACTTATGCCAGTAATCAAAGGCGAGTTCAACTTAACAAAAGATCAAATTGCAAATATCAATATTGCCGCAGTAGCAATTACGATTTTAATTCGGCTTATTGTCGGTCCACTATGCGATAAATATGGACCACGGAAAACTTATACCGCACTTTTACTACTCGGCAGTATTCCCGTTTTTGGTGTAGCTGCAGCTAATACCTATGAATCATTCTTATTTTTCCGCTTATTGATTGGTGCGATTGGCGCAAGTTTTGTGATTACCCAATACCATACAAGTGTGATGTTCGCTCCAAATGTAGTTGGTACAGCAAATGCTGCTTCTGCGGGATGGGGAAATGCTGGTGGTGGGGCTACACAAGCAATTATGCCTTTAATTTTAGGTGCGATCTTGATGTTCGGTGTTGAACAAGCAATGGGCTGGAGAGTTGCCCTGCTTGTCCCTGGTGTAATGATGCTTATTGTAGGCGTGATGTATTGGAAGCTCACTCAAGATTGCCCACAAGGTAACTTTAAAGAATTACGTGCACAAGGAGTCGAAGTCGGTAATGTTAAAAAAGGTGGTACTGCAATTTTAATGCAAGCTGCTCGTAACTATCGCGTTTGGATTCTATTCACTTCTTATGCCGCTTGTTTTGGTATCGAAATCTTCATTCATAACATTGCAGCAATGTACTACGTCGATCACTTCAACATGGGATTGAAAGAAGCTGGTATGACTGCTGGTATCTTCGGTCTACTAGCATTATTTGCACGTGCGTTGGGAGGCATCGTTTCAGATAAAGTTGCACTTAAAAAAGGCTTAGATGGTCGTACCAAAGTATTATTTGCCCTCGTGCTACTTGAAGGCATCTTCTTATTCGTATTCTCTCAAGTAAACGTTGTAATGTTCGCAATTATTGCCATGACAATCTTCGGTTTATTTACCCATATGGCATGTGGTGCAACCTATGCTCTTGTACCATTCATTGATCGTGATGCTTTAGGCGGTGTAGCAGGTATCATTGGTGCAGGTGGTAATGTGGGTGCAGTTGCAGCTGGTTTCTTACTAAAAGGCTTGCTTGACGTGCAAACATGTTTATCTATCTTAGGTATTCTCGTAACCATTGCAGCGTTTAGTGTCGTTCTTATCCGCTTTACAACAGAACACAAAGTAAAAGAACAAGAGTTATTTGAACAAGCTTTACTAGAGCGTAATACCGCAGCTTAACACCATCTCATATAGAGGATGAGTAAATCACTCATCCTCCCCCAAATTTCAAAAAATTTTATAAAGGATATTCTGATGAATAAATTCTCCTATTCATTAATCACGCTCGCTTGTTTTTCAACACTAACAAACGCTGCAGATGAGTTCTTCTCTCAAACTAAGCTTTCACTCGATAGTCGTCTTCGCTATGAATGGGTAGAACAAGACAACAAACTCAATCATGCAGATGCATGGACATTAAGACTCCGCCCTGCAATTCAAACAGGCTCATGGCATGGTCTAAGTGCTTTTGTGCAAGGTGAAGGAACTGTAGAAATCAATGACGAATTTAATAGCACTCGAAACGATCAAACAAACTATAGCACCATACCTGACGCTAAAAACCTACAGCTCAATCAAGCCTATTTGAAATATGTGTACAACCCTAAATTTGACATAACAGTTGGTCGTCAAGTCATTAATTTAGATAATCAACGCTTTGTTGGATCCGTTGCTTGGCGTCAAAACGATCAAACTTTTGATGCGATTGCTCTCAACATCAAACCATGCAATGAGTTTGGTTTGTACTATGCTTATATTGATCAAGTGAATACTATTTTCGGTAGTGAAGACCCTGAACCTAAATTTGTTCAAGCACAAGATGGTAAACAGGAAAGTAAAATTCATTTAATTCAGGCGAAAATGAATTACAACCCACTGCTAAATGCGACTGTGTATGGCTATTTAATGGATTTTGAAGATATTTCAGCATGGTCAAATCAAACCTATGGTCTACGCCTAATAGGTAAAAAAGATAATTTTAAATACGCAGCAGAATATGCCAAACAAAGTGAGTATGCTGACCAACCCAAAGACTATGATGCGGATTACTATGCATTAGAACTTGGTTACAGCATTAAAAACAAGGAAGTTGCACTCGGTGAAATCGCGATTGGTTATGAAGTACTTGGCAGTGATGATGGAAAAATAGCTTTCCAAACTCCTTTAGCAACCAAGCATAAATTTAATGGATGGACAGATTTATTCCTAGCAACACCAGCCAATGGCTTAACTGATTTATACATTTCTTCAAGCTTCAATGTCTTTGGTAAAGGTAAATTAGGCACTGAGCTGCATCAATACAGAAGTGACGAAAAGAATATGGGTTATGGTCAAGAATACTCTGTTTCTTACTCACAAGCTCTACCAATTAAAGGACTTTCAGCTTTAGCGAAATTTTCAGACTATCAAGCTGAAGAATTCGGTGTAGACACACAAAAATTGTGGCTACAACTCGATTATAAATACTAACTCAAGGAGCAATGTCATTTAATTATCAAAAAACTGTCATCAAAATATCAAATTTGGATGATTTAATAAAAAATAAAAACAGCTAAAAAAAACGATGAAAAGCTCACTGATTGACCGTCAGTGAGCTTTTTTCTTTAACTAAAAGAAAAAAGGCCATTAATTAATAGCCTTTCTCATTTTTGATTACGTTACTGGCGTTTAGGTAGTGGTATGTATTGTGATTGAGCATTTTGTTGAACTTTGCGCTCACCCACTTTCACCTGAACATTTTCTTGTTTACCCTCACGCTCAACTACGACGTTAATCACACTTTCAGGTGCCTGTAATGCAACATAATTAATCAGATGTGAAGCCGAAGTAATTTGCTCACTATTCACTTGAATAATTTTATCACCACGCTTAACACCTGCTTCGTCTGCAGGACCACCTTTCAGCACATCTGCAACAACAACACCAATTGGTCTAGTAGCCATTACATCTTCATCCAAAGTATTTGGAATTAGACTAATACCCAACCAACCACGTACTACACGGCCATCTTTCAAAATTGAGTTTAAAACTTGCTGACAAACTTTGGCAGGAATCGCAAAACCAATTCCGAGTGAACCACCAGACTGAGAGAAGATTGCCGTATTTACACCAATTAAATTACCCGCAACATCAATCAATGCACCACCAGAGTTTCCTGGATTAATGGCTGCATCGGTTTGAATAAAGTCTTCATAGGTATTAATACCCAAATCTGAACGACCAGTTGCTGAAATAATCCCTTGAGTTACAGTTTGTCCTACGCCAAATGGATTACCAATTGCAAGAACGACATCACCCACTTCATTACCACTCAACTTAAATGGCAGAACAGGTAGGTTATCTAATTCAATTTTGATCACAGCCAAGTCTGTATCGGGATCAGTGCCAATCACTTTAGCTTCAGCACGACGACCATCTTGCAATGCCACCACAATGTGTTCAGCCTGAGCAATCACATGATTATTCGTTAAAATATAACCATCGGCACGAACAATAACACCCGAACCTAAACTATTTTCATTTTGCTGCTGTTGAGGCATTTGATTGCCAAAGAACTCGCGAAATACAGGATCATTCAATAATGGATGATTCATCTGTTTCACTTTTTGAGTGGTAAATATATTCACGACAGCTGGAGCAGCAACTTTAACAGCAGCGTTATATGAGACTACCCCACCAGTTCGAGTTGTATCAACCAATGGTTCTACCTTTTCAGCAGGCATTTTTACACCATCAGAAGCCACAGTTGGTTTTGGTTGATGTGATTTCTGCCAAGCTAGAAAACTAAATACAACCAGAATGAGTAATACCCAAGGTAACCATGTAAATGCACGGCGCACGTCTATTATCCTCTTGGCAAATGTAAGTTATAAATAAGTAATATATTGAAGAACGGGAAATTTCCATCATTGTAAAGTAAATAGCTTAAAATCAATGCAAAAGTTAAAAAAGTTTTGTCTAGCTTTAGTTACATTTAAAAATGTGTTTTATTTACTCCCATAAAATGTTGAACATTTGAGGAATCGCATGGCAAATTTGCATGACATTGTGCAATGGTGTAATCAAACTTTAAAAGCAAACGAATTTAAAGATTACGCACCAAATGGCTTACAAATCGAAGGTAAAGCTGAAGTAAACAAGATTGTTTGTGCAGTCACCGCATCTGAAGATGCAATTGATGCGGCGATTGCCGAAAAAGCAGATGCGCTGCTCGTTCATCATGGTTATTTTTGGAAAGGTGAAGCTTACCCAATCACAGGTATGCGTGGAAACCGTATTAAGAAATTCATTCAAAATAACATTTCTTTGATTGCCTACCACCTTCCTTTAGATGCACATCCAAGTTTAGGCAATAATGTAGCAATTGCTGATTTAATTGGCTTACAAAACCTAGAAGCGTTAGACCCATCAGAAAAGCACCCAATCGGTAATATCGCTTATCTAGACCAACCACTTAGTCCAGAACAGTTCAAAGCAAAATTACAAAGCATCTTTAATTTTGGCATCATCCATTTACCTTGTGACAAAACATCAATTCAAAAAGTTGGTTTTTGTACAGGTGGGGCTCAAGATTTTATAGCAAAAGCAGCTTCGGAAAACTGTGATGCCTATATTTCAGGTGAAGTGAGCGAACGTACTTTTTATGAAGCAAAAGAACTGGGCGTACACTATTTTGCATGTGGTCACCATGCAACTGAACGTTATGGGGTACAGCGATTAGCCAATGCGCTTGCTAATCAATTCATGATTGAAGCGGTCTATTTTGAACTTAATAATCCGATTTAATAGAATTGAAGAATCCGATTTTGTTAAATCTTTTTTCCATTTGGGTTATATATTTAAATTAAGTCTTTATTGTGTATAGTTCTTTAAAAGACTGTCCTATTGTCTTTAGAATCATTTACAATAGAGCCACTTAATGTAAAACCCAGCAAATGCAAGGATTGAAACATGACAACCATTACTTTACCTGCACTTCCATATGGCTATGATGATTTAGCTCCGCACATTACTCGCGAAACTTTAGAATACCATCACGACAAACATCACAATACTTACGTTGTTAACTTAAACAACCTAATCAAAGGTACTGACCTTGAAGGTAAATCTTTAGAAGAAATCATCAAAGCTTCTGCTGGTGATGCATCTAAAGCAGGTATCTTTAACAATGCTGCTCAAGTATGGAACCACACATTCTATTGGAACAGCATGAAACCAAATGGTGGTGGAAAGCCTACTGGCGCGATTGCAGCTAAAATCGATGAAGCTTTTGGTAGCTACGAAAAATTTGCTGAAGAATTTACTGCTGCTGCAACAACTCAATTTGGTTCAGGTTGGGCTTGGTTAGTTGCTGACGAAGTAAATGGTAAATTATCAATTACTAAAACTGCAAACGCAGATACTCCACTTGCTCATGGTCAAGTTGCAGTATTAACAATCGACGTTTGGGAACATGCTTACTACATCGACTTCCGTAACTTACGTCCAAAATACATTGCTACTTTCTTAGAAAGCTTAGTGAACTGGGACTATGCAAATGCAAAACTTGCAGGTCAACCAGCAGGTGTTGAGAAATAATTATTATTTCTTGAATAAAAACTGCCCACTTCGGGCAGTTTTTTTATGCATACAGCTTCAAAAGAATATTTATCAAGCAAACAATTCATTTTCTTTACTATTCTTGTTGACGACATAGGTTTTCATGCCTAAAATGCGCATCAGATTCTCCAATAGCTCAGTCGGTAGAGCGACGGACTGTTAATCCGCAGGTCCCTGGTTCGAGCCCAGGTGGGAGAGCCAAGATTCTAAAAAGCCCTGATCATTGATTGGGGCTTTTTTTATACGTACAAATTAATATTTAGTTTGATCGAAATACTATTGTTACCACCCTTGACTCTAACCCACCAAAGAAATCATTCTTCTCAGCATTCGTTAAACTACTTACAATTGTTGAATGACGAACTGCTTGTCTCGTAGATAGATCAAAAATTCTATTCCCACTACTCTGAAGAACCTGTATAGAATCAATTGCGTTATTTCTTGATATATTAAATTTCACTATATTACTTAAATTTGCACTACCAGTAGGAACTTCCCATAAACTCATTATTTCTTTATGAACTTTCTCTTCTATTGATTTACTTCTATCACTTTCTGTTAAAGCTGGATCATCCACCTGATTATCATTAATATAAAATTCGAAGGGTTGCTCGACTCTAACAGGATAATATTTACCATTAAACTGATACGGATAAAGACTAGATTTCTTGATTTCAGCCACCACCAAAGCATCTAACTCAACAATACCACTACTTTTCTTAATTTTTGATGCGACTACTTCCCCTTTCTCATTTACATATACCAAAATATTCAGATCCCTATTTTTACCTTGTAATAAAGAAGGATTAACTAATATTTGCGGTATTTTTTTCCATTTTAAGACATGAAGATCAATATTAATAAATTCAATGCTCTTAGCATGAATACCCTCTACCCAAATGCACAATAATACAACTACTATTTTTGATAAAAATCTCATTTATAATTCTCAAAGTTGTTATTTTTATATCCCAATTCACTATCTCATTACGATGAGATAGTGACCTGTGCTGGCACACCACTATGGAAACGGAAGGTATCGTCTGGACTTAAAATCAGGTTCTTTTCCACTTCACGAATATGCTCAATGCGTTGCTGGATCGTTTCTTCTGGATCTTTGAGTTTTGCAGTTTGTGCAACATCCAAAGCCAGTGCCAGATAATCCTCAAAATGACGAGATTCTGATTTAAGTAGATAGCGATAGTAACGCCCCAGTTCATCATCAACAATCGGTGCCAACGCATAGAAACGCTCACACGAGCGCGCTTCCACAAATGCACCAATAATCATCACATCAATTAGAGCCTCAGGCTCATAGGTACGGATTTCTTTACGTAATCCACCTGCATAGCGCCCTGCACTCAAACCCTTCCACTCTTGGCCACGTTTGTTCATGAATTCCAAAACCTGCTCATAATGCAGCATTTCTTCACGCACTAATTGCGCCAATTTCACTTGTAGGTCAGTAAAAAAACTATAGCGGAACATCAAATTCATAGCCGTACTTGCTGCTTTTTTCTCACAGTTGGCATGATCCTGGATTAAGATGTCGAGATTATTCAGCGCCTCATCTAACCATACTTGTGGCGTTTTACAACCCAAAAATGCAATAACGGGTTGCATTAGCTCATCATAATTCGAACTACTCATCAACTTATCTCACAGCAGCTTGAATCGCTGCTTTCATATCTTTAACTGCTTGAGAGAGCCCAACAAACACGCTATCCGCAATAATCGAATGCCCAATATTTAATTCATGGATTTGCGGAATTGCAGCAATTGCAGCAACATTATCGAGATTTAACCCATGCCCTGCATTCACAACCAAACCTTTTGCTGCTGCGTATTCGGCACCTTTGATAATACGGACTAATTCTATTTGCTGTTCTGCATCAGTTTCCGCATCTGCATAAGCACCCGTATGGATTTCAATGGTTGGGGCACCACATGCCACAGCGGCATCAATCTGTGCCAAATCTGCATCGATAAATAAAGACACATCACTACCAATTGCTTTGAGTGCTTGAGTCGCTGCTTTGACTTTTTCAAAGTGACCGACAACATCCAAGCCACCTTCTGTCGTCACCTCTTGTCGACGTTCTGGTACAAAACACACATGTTGAGGCTGAATCTCTTTTGCAAATGCGACCATTTCATCTGTTACAGCCAACTCTAGATTCATACGCGTTTTTAATAACGGGCGCATACGACGTACATCATCATCTTGTATATGGCGGCGATCTTCGCGTAAATGTAAAGTAATCCCCTCTGCACCCGCCTCTTCACAAACCAAAGCAGCTTGAACTGGATCAGGGTAAGTCGTGCCACGCGCTTGTCTTAATGTCGCAACATGATCAATATTTACACCTAAAATTACAGCCATAAAAATATCCTAACATTTACTCTCTAAACATTTAAAAATGCTTTAAGAAAATTAAGTTTGTGTACTTTGAATCCACAGCTGACGGCTTTTTAATGGCCGATCGCCTAATAAAGCACTAATCATCTGACGATATAGTTTACCCAACAATTGCAGTTGTTCTAAAGAAAAATCTTGACCATCTTCATAGCTTTGCATTGAAGTAATTAGAGCACCAGAAAGTGTAGAACGTGAAGCTTGCCTTACTGGTAAAAATCCATCATTGAGTTGGAATTGATAATGTTGCAAAGCTTCTACTGCTGTTTGATTTGCATCTACAGAAAAATCGATTGCATAACCTAGTTCTTGTAATAAAACATGTTCAAACTGTCGAAGAATTTGTCGAAGAAATAAAGCGGCTTGCTCATGCAAAGCAAGTTGCTGTAACTGCAATAAAATCAGTTGATATTGTTCAAATGTTTGTGGCATTGCCTCTTCCAAAGTACAAAGACGCAATAGAATTTCATTCAAATAAAAACCAGCAAAAAACGCATCACCGTGGAAAAATACAGGTTGATTGAGAATTTCTAATTTTGTGAAATTTTTAAGTTCAGATTTACCCGTCGCTTGAATACGAATCGGCTGATATTGAGGTGGAGGAATTTGTCTTAAAATTCCATCCACCCGACCATATTCTTGAGTAAATAAATGCACAATATGGCTTTTTTCACGATATTTACGATGATGAATTAAATAGCCATGTAGGACTTCATTACGCATCATAAAACGATACTAGTCCTTTTCTTTCTCGTCCTTTTCATCATCGCCGTCAGGAATAACTGCACCAACCACAGCTGCAGTCCCTTTCACCACGCCTTTTGTGGTTTTATAGGCAACTTTAACAGGGACTGTAACTATTTTAGTAATACAGCCCTGTAGCAAAAAGACACAAGAAACAATTACAAGAGCTTTAATCATCGCAGAACCTCTTAGATATCGCTATAACCTAAGCTTTTTAAAGCGCGTTCGTCGTCAGACCAGCCACCTTTAACTTTTACCCAAAGCGTAAGCATGATTTTTTGTTCAAACATTTTTTCCATGTCTGTACGTGCATCCATACCAATACTTTTCAGCTTTGCACCTTTATCACCAATTACAATGGCTTTTTGTCCTTGACGCTCAACAAAGATCGTTGCATCGATATAAGTACATGGTGGTTTTAAGCGTCCTGTTTTTTCATTTACAGTTGCTTCTTCTGTTTTAAATGATTCAATTTGTACCGTTAAATCATATGGTAACTCTTCACCCAACTGACGCATGATTTTCTCACGAATAATTTCACTCGCAAGAAAACGCTCAGAACGATCTGTAATTTGATCCAATGAATACAAAGGTGGCTGATAAGGTAAATACTTTTCAATCGTGTCACGCAAATGTTCTAAATTCGCGCCGCGTAAAGCGGATACGGGAACAATTTCAGCAAAATTCATTAACTTCGCTCGTTCTTGAATCAGCGGCAATGCTTCATTTTTGTTTTCAAAAGTATCTAACTTATTAATTACAAGAATCACTGGCATATCTGCATTTTTCAGCTTTTCCAAAACAAGCTCATCGTTTTGAGTCCACTTTTGTGCATCAACAACAAATAAAACCAAATTCACATCACGTAACGCCGAATGTGCCGCACGATTCATCATCTTGTTAATCGCACGTACTTCTTTCTTATGCATACCTGGCGTATCTACAAATACTGCTTGTGATTTTTCGCGCGAATCAATCCCCACAATCTTATGACGCGTGGTTTGTGGCTTACGGGATGTAATAGAAAGCTTTTGGCCCAACAGGTGATTCATTAATGTTGATTTTCCAACATTAGGTCGACCAACAATTGCAACAAAACCGCTTTTAAAATCCGAAGGAATTGTCGTTCCTTGCGAACTAAAAAATTGATTAATTAAATCATTACCATCTTGCTGTTCAGTAGCTTCAGATGGATTTTGAGGTAAAGGATTTTCATTTGAATGAGACATCAGGTTATTGCTCCAATAATTTTAAAATTTCTGCCGCTGCCGTTTGTTCGGCAAAACGACGACTTGAGCCCTCGCCTTGAATTTTTGGCAATCCCTCAATCAAACATTCCACTTTAAAATGTTGATTTGGGGCATCACCCTGAATATCTACAACCTCGTAAACTGGGAGAGGTTTTTTACGTGCTTGTAAATACTCTTGTAACCGTGATTTGGGATCTTTGAGTTGATCAGTTGGTTCGATATGATCTAAATAAGGTTCATACCATTTTAGCACAATGCTTTGTAGCAAGTTCAGATCATTACAGTCTAAATAAATAGCACCAATAATCGCCTCCACTGTGTCCGCAAGAATGGATTCGCGATGATGTCCACCAGATTTTAATTCACCTGTACTTAAAATTAATGACTGACTAAGTTGTAAATCATTTGCGATCTTCCCTAAAGCTTCTTGACGAACTAACGTCGCACGCATACGCGTTAAACGCCCTTCATTTTCTTGCGGGTAAGTACAATATAAATAATTGGCGACAATCATTCCTAATAATGAATCGCCTAGAAATTCTAGGCGCTCATAATTGTGCTTATGACTCACGGAACGATGGGTTAAGGCAAGTTTTAGCAAATCAATCTGCTTAAACTGGTACCCTATTCGCCCTTGTAATCTTGAATCATTCAGCTTGCTTTGCAGATTTTTGGTCAAAAGTCTTCTCAAAAGTCATAACTAAACTAACATTAAACATGAATGGCTTACGCACTTCATATTTCTTCTTTACCAACAAATCATTCTTATAGGTTACTAAAGCAATATCTTTAAAATGAATCTCACGAACATTATTCATTTCCAAACGCTGATCCATTTGGTTATAAAATTTTGTTGGAGAAATATTCTCAGGACTATCTTTGAGTAAACCTTTGATCTGCGTATCAATGATTTTATCATCCCAATATACTGGCCATATTGCTACAGCAGCCTTAACTGCAATCGCAAATAAAATCACCCCAAATAAAACTGCAATATACGAAGCCCCTTGTTGAGATTTACGCATTTGATATTTCCTTTATATTTTTATTAGTCAATCTTACCATTTCGGTTAAAACTTGGAATATGAAACCCAGGTTCTTTATGCATCCATACATAAAAAGCACGACCCGTTAAATTCGCTTCTGGTACGAAACCCCAAAAACGACTGTCCGCACTTTGATCTCGATTATCACCCATTGCAAAGTATTGTCCTTGAGGAACTGTCACTTCCCAATCTTGACCATTACTTTGAATAAACACATCATTTTCTTTCGCAACAAAAGGAACTAAAGATTCAGCACCTTTTAATTGTGCAAACTGGAATTGTTCAGCCAAAGGATTTCGTCCATCTAAATAACGAATCAAATGCTGGTGTTCCCCTAAAGTTTCTTTAAAATAATAAACCGTAGGTGTTTCTAGCTGATCTTTCTCACGCGTAAACTCAGTCGCAACTTTTGCAATTTGTTTACCATTAATAATCAACTGCCCTGCATTAAACTGAATATGATCACCTGGTAGACCAACTACTCGCTTGATATAGCTAATTGTTGGTTGAGGCGGATAACGGAATACAATAACTTCACCACGTTTAGGTTCACCAACATTCAGCACTTTAGTATTGACAATAGGTAAACGCACACCATAGTCAAACTTATTAACTAAAATAAAATCCCCTGTCTCCAAGGTCGGTACCATAGAGTCCGAGGGAATGTTAA
This sequence comes from Acinetobacter venetianus RAG-1 = CIP 110063, assembly GCF_000368585.1. Taxonomy (GTDB): domain Bacteria; phylum Pseudomonadota; class Gammaproteobacteria; order Pseudomonadales; family Moraxellaceae; genus Acinetobacter; species Acinetobacter venetianus. Next base: position 266,190 of record NZ_KB849558.1, on the reverse strand, counting down.
AAGGCTCATACAAGAAAGATCGAAGAATTAAGACGACAGCTAAGACTGGCCAAAAATCATATGCCCAAGTAATAACAAAATTTTCCTGATCACGCCCTTTATTCGCTCGCTGTTTAAACACAAACTTATCAAGCAACCACACCAAGAAAAAAATCAGCGTAGCAGGCACTAGAATCAAATTAAAATCAAAATCCACAAACCCTCACTCGCAGCCTTGCTGCTCGTCTTACGGCTAGAGAATGATAAGACTCTCTAGCCTTATTTTTTATCGATCTACTTTCAATACAGCTAAGAACGCTTCTTGTGGAATTTCAACACTTCCCACTTGTTTCATGCGTTTCTTACCTTCTTTTTGTTTAGAAAGAAGTTTCTTCTTACGCGAAACGTCACCACCATAACATTTAGCCAATACGTTTTTACGCATCGCCTTTACAGTAGAACGTGCAATAATTTGCGCACCAATAGCGGCTTGAATTGCAACATCAAACATTTGACGAGGGATGAGATCTTTCATCTTCTCAACTAATGCAATACCACGGTGACGCGCATCCTGACGGTGGCAAATCATTGCCAACGCATCCACCTTCTCGCTATTAATTAACACATCCACCTTAACTAGAGATGAACTCTCAAAACGTACAAAGTTATAATCCAGCGAAGCAAAACCACGCGAGCAAGATTTCAATTTATCAAAGAAATCCATCACCACTTCAGCCATCGGAATCTCAAAGGTAACTGAAACCTGATTACCTAAGAATTTCATATCCTTTTGAACACCACGACGTTCGATACATAAAGTCATGACATTACCAAGATATTCTTGTGGAACGAGAATATGGCACTCAGCAATTGGTTCACGTAAATCTTCAACTGTTGAAGCATCAGGCATTTTTGAAGGACTATCGATATAAATCGTTTCACCCTTTTTAGTTACAGCTTCATAAATCACTGTTGGCGCTGAGCTAATCAAATCGAGATCATACTCACGCTCTAAGCGCTCTTGTACGATTTCCATATGCAGCATACCTAAGAAACCACAACGGAAACCAAAGCCTAAAGCATCAGAACTTTCAGGTTCAAAAAACAAAGCTGAATCGTTAATCTGTAGTTTTTGTAGGGCTTCACGGAATGGTTCAAAGTCACTTGAATCAATCGGAAATAGACCTGCATATACCTGTGGTTTTACCTTTTTAAAACCAGGTAAAGTTTGAACTTCTGGTGTAGATACCAATGTAATCGTATCGCCGACTGGCGCACCAAAAATATCTTTAATCCCTGCAATAACGAAACCAACCTCACCTGCTTCAAGGATATCCGTTTCAGTATGCTTAGGGTTAAACACACCAACTGAAGTCACAGGATGTGCTTGTCCTGTTGACTTAACAAGCATTTTATCACCCTTACGGATACGGCCTTGTTTAATACGAACAAGCGAGACAACACCTAGATAGTTATCAAACCATGAGTCGATAATCAAAGCTTGTAAAGGTGCATCACGATCACCCTCAGGTGCAGGAATAACATCGACTAGACGCTCTAAAACACCTTCAACCCCCAAACCTGTTTTTGCTGAACATGTTGGAGCGTCAGTTGCTTCAATCCCGATAATCTCTTCAATTTCATGAATCACACGCTCAGGTTCAGCCTGCGGTAAATCAATTTTATTGAGAATTGGTAGTACTTCTAAGCCCTGCTCAATTGCTGTATAACAGTTCGCAACAGATTGAGCCTCAACGCCTTGTGCAGCATCAACAACAAGCAAAGCTCCTTCACACGCAGCTAAAGAACGCGAAACCTCGTAAGAGAAATCAACGTGTCCAGGCGTATCAATAAAGTTTAATTGATATTGCTGACCATTTGGATGCGTATAATAAAGCGTAACTGATGCCGCCTTAATCGTAATCCCACGTTCACGCTCAAGCTCCATAGAGTCTAATACCTGAGCTTGCATTTCACGATCTTGAAGGCCACCGCACATTTGAATAAAACGGTCGGCCAAAGTCGACTTACCATGGTCAATATGAGCAATGATCGAGAAATTTCGTATATTTTTGATATCTACGGATTTTTTAGCTTGCGCCATGGGTTACCTTGAGAAAATAGAGCGCCCTATACTTATAAAAAGCAATGAGCCAAAATGGTTTAACAAAATTGTTGGGGATTATAGCAGAATGACATTTTAAAGTATTCAAAATAATTCTGCGCTTTTATACCCAAACTCAAAGCAATAGTGACTTAACACTCTCATTTTTCCGCATAGGAAATTGAAAAATCCATTGGATCTAATTCATTTGAAATGGGCTGATAAGCCTGAGTAAAACTCGGCGACATACGCTTTGGTCGACCAGTTGCAATTTCAATACATGCCCATTTGGTATTTCCTACGAATAAAACACTTTGATCTTTTGGTCGATAAAATGCGTACTGACGGAATGAATAGAGTGCATTAATGTCATCCAACCAAGTCCGTAAAATGATCTCATCACCCTCAAGTGCAGCTTTACGATATTGAACATGATGCTCAACCGCCACCATCGCATGTTTTAACTCTAAATATTGGGTTAAGCCTAAACCCAACATTTCTATATGCGCTGCTGCAACATCCTGCATCCATTGGATGTACATCACATTGTTGACATGACCCAATATATCAATATGTTGTGGTTGAACCTGTATTTTTAAATCAAAAATTGTGCTCATAATTTTTCGTACTTCAACAACAAAAGTTCAGTGCCGTACATTAGTCTAAACAACTCAGTATTACAAAATAAAAAAACCACCCTATCCAATAGAGTGGTTTTCTCATTTATTTGATTACTTCGGTAAACGCAATCCTAAAATTGCACGTTGGCCTTGGCGAATAATCGTTACTCGCGCAACACTATTTTTAGGTAAAGCGGCAACCGTTTTTGCAAACATTTGACTGTTCGTAATTGCCGTTCCATTTACTTGAACAATAACATCGCCAGCAACGATATTAGATAGAGATGCTAATCCACCACGTTTAACATCTTGAACCAAAATTCCACCACGAACATTTAAACTTGCTAATTCAGCTTCTGTCAGTGTACGGATACTCATACCCAACCCACTTGTTGGATTATTTTTATCTTCTGCTGCTGGTGTATCATCAGGTGCCGTACCCAATGTCGCTGAAATTGTACGTGTTTTATCATCACGTAAAATCTCTAACTGAATTGTTTGATCTGGTGCAGTACGGTTCAATACATTGAGTAAATCACCTGTACGAGAAATCGAAGTACCATTGATTTTTAAAATCACATCACCTGATTTAAGCCCAGCTTTTTCAGCAGGTGATTTCGGCGAAACTTGATTAACTAGAGAACCTTCTGGTTTTGGTAATTTATAGGCTTCCGCTAAATTTCGATCAATATCCTGCAACATCACGCCTAGATAAGAACGTGTCACTTTGCCATTGGTTTTAAGCTGCTGAACAACATCCATTGCAACATCAATTGGAATCGAGAACGACAAGCCCATATATCCGCCCGTACCACTAAAAATACGAGAGTTCACACCAACCACTTCACCCTTTTGGTTGAAAAGTGGCCCACCAGAATTACCAGGGTTTAAAGCAGCATCTGTTTGAATAAATGGCACTGATGTTTCGCCACTCATGTTACGGGATTTAGCACTCACAATCCCTGCTGATGCTGAGTAATCGAAACCAAATGGAGAACCAATCGCCAAAACAGGCTCACCAACTTTTAACTGGTCGACATTACCAACTTTTAATTCAGGAAAATTCGTACCATTTACTTTTAGTACAGCAACATCAGTACGTTCATCACTACCAACCAATGTCGCATCTAGTTCACGGCGGTCATTCAATGTGATACTGATTCGTGATGCATTTTCAATAACATGATGATTAGTCACTAAGTAACCATCTTTACTGATAAAAAATGCACTTCCATAAGCTGTTTTTTCTTGTGGCCCCTGCTGTTGAGGGATAATCACTTGATTACCAAAGAAACGACGCAAGATTTCAGGAACCTGTTGTTGCAATAACTCTTCCTGAGTCATTTTCTTCACAACATTCACACTCACTACAGCTGGACTAACCTGCTCAACGAGATTTGAAAAATCTACTGGAGCTGCGGCATCGACTTGAGCTGCTGCTACTGTAAATACCGCTGCAAACATTCCTTGTTGTAAATATCGACTTTTCATGAAGCAAGAACCTACATACTGATGATCGAATAAAAATTTAAGGTTATGTTGTATCATAACCATTTCATACGTTTCGTTAAAAAATGTTTATATTTTCAATGTATACAAAGAAATAAAAACCTAAAATGTGAATAAATTGTGGAGGAAAATTAATATAACCACTGTTCAAAACAGGTTTTATAATGACCAACTTAAACTCACATTAAAAAAATGTTCCTAAACGTAATCGCATGATTATTGGTATGTAGCAATATAACAAAACAAGCAAATTATTGACTCATTCGCCAAAAAATCGCTCAATTCTAAGCAGATTAGCTCTTGCCTTTTTGTTCAAAAAGCGTTGTCATTAGCGAACGTTTGAAATTGAAGCAGATCGACATGCCTGATTTAGAAACAATTCATCATTTTGACATGATTATTGTGGGCAGTGGCGGTGCAGGTTTAAGCCTAGCACTCTCTTTACCAAGTCATTACAACATCGCGATTTTAGCAAAGGCTGCGCTCACAGAAGCGAGTACCTATTATGCTCAAGGTGGTGTTGCTGCGGTATTAGATGAGACTGACTCAATTCAACAACATATTAATGACACGATGATTGCAGGTGCACATTTATGTGAACTAGATGCAGTAAAGCATACAGTCGAAGGTGGTAAACCCTCAGTTGATTTTTTATTAGAACAGGGTGTTCAATTTACATTAGATGATGATGAGCAACTCCACTTAACGCGTGAAGGTGGTCACTCGCAGCGTCGGATTATTCACTCAGCCGATGCAACCGGCAAAGCAATTTCAACAACTTTAGTCGAGCGTGCAAAAGAAAGAAAAAATATTACAATTTTTGAAAACTATATTGCGATTGATCTCATCACAAAACACAAACTTGGTCATTTAGGTGAAAAGAATAGAGCAATTGGCTTATATGCTTTAGATGAGAAAAATGAACAAGTCCATACTTTCTTAGCGCCATTTACAGCATTGGCTTGTGGCGGTGCAATGAAAGCGTACCTGTATACATCAAACCCTGACATCGCAACAGGCGATGGTATTGCAATGGCTTATCGAGCAGGTTGCCGTGTTGCCAATATGGAATTTAATCAATTCCATCCAACTTGTTTATATCATCCAAAAGCACGCTCTTTCTTAATTACCGAAGCAATGCGTGGCGAAGGTGCTTATTTGCGCTTACCAGACGGCGAGCGTTTCATGCTACGTTTTGATGAACGTGCTGAACTTGCACCGCGTGATATTGTGGCACGTACCATCGACCATGAAATCAAGCGCCTAGGTATTCGCCATGTTTGGCTAGATATCACGCATAAATCACCAGAATTTATTACCGAGCACTTCCCTACTTTATATGCACGACTTATTGAACTTGGTATCGATATCACCAAAGATATGATCCCTGTCGTTCCAGCTGCACATTACACCTGTGGCGGTGTTGTCGTTGATGAGAATAGTCAAACCGATTTAGATGGCTTATATGCAATTGGTGAGACTTCGTATACTGGCTTACACGGCGCTAATCGTATGGCAAGTAACTCACTGCTTGAATGTTTTGTGTATGGCATGAGTGCAGCTAACGATATCCAACAAAAATTTGATTCGGACTTTAAATTCCCTACTGTACCATCTTGGGACGAGTCTCAAGTTACAGATGCGGATGAAGATGTAGTAATTCTGCAAAATTGGGATGAGTTGCGTTCAACTATGTGGAACTATGTCGGTATTGTTCGTACCACTAAGCGTTTGCAACGCGCCTTACACCGTATTGAAATGCTAAAACGCGAAATCACTGAGTATTATCAAGATTATCGTGTCAGCAAAAACTTGATCGAATTGCGTAACCTCGTTCTAGTTTCAGAAATGATTGTGCGTTGTGCGATGGAACGCAAGGAATCTCGTGGTTTACATTACACACTTGATTATCCTGAGCTTTCTAATGAAATTCGTAAAACAGTTTTGACACCGCCAAACTTTAAAGTAGAACAGCCTTTGGTGAATGAGTGATGAAATTAAGGCTAAAGATTCTTCCTTCTATATCTTTAGCCTCCAAAATTATTCATAAATTCGAGCAGCCATAAGCATTTCTGCAAAGGTTTTCCAATCAGGTTGAGCTAAACGGTCAACCTGATCTGTATTTTTATAATATCCGTCCATATCTTCAGTCCATGAAGCTAAAGCATCAAGAAAATCAGCCAGATTGATATTCTCCCAACCATTGGGATCATCTATAAGATTCTGACGTAATTTTTGAATAAAAATCGCGAGTTCAATATGACTCGATATCGCATCAATTGCCTTATCTAAATGATAGCTATCATGATCTTTATTCATAAGGACTGGCCTATTTCAAATATTGCAAAGCATCTTCAAACACAACATCTGCATTCTGTGTTGCATCTAAACGCTTGATCCGTTCAGGCTCTGCTTGCCATAAAGTCTCATAACCTGCACGAACTTTAGCAAAGAAACTTAATTTCTCTTGCTCAAAACGATCCAAGGCACCACGCTCTCGCGCACGGGTCATGCCCAACTCAATCGGTGCATCCAACCAAAAAGTAATATTCGGCATTTTCGCCACAAAAGTTTGATTTAACAGTTGCAACTTTTCCTGACTTAAACCGCGTCCAGAACATTGATACGCAAAACTGGCATCGGTAAAACGATCACTTAACACAATCTTACCCGCCACTAATGCAGGTAAAATCACTTGTTCTAAATGCTGTGCTCGTGCCGCATAAATCAATAACAGTTCAGTATCATGACTCATTTGCTCTTCATGATTCACTGCTAATAAAAGTGAGCGAATCTGCTCAGCGAGTGGTGTGCCACCTGGTTCACGAGTCAACACCACTTCTTTACCTTGCTGTTCAAAGTACTGATGAATTTTACGAATCAGTGTTGTTTTTCCTACACCTTCCGTACCTTCAAAACTAATAAACATCATTCACCTTGCTTTTTCTTTGAACGTAGAACAGTTAAATATTCTTGAACTGCACGATTATGGTCTTCTAAAGACGCTGTAAATTTATGACCACCATTGCCAGTGGCGACAAAATAGATATTTTTGGCATCATCAGGATGCATAGCAGCTTCAATGGCTTTTTTACTTGGCAATGCTATTGGTGTTGGCGGTAAACCGTTAATAGTATAGGTGTTATAAGATGTAGGCGTGCGCAAGTCATTACGTGTGATATTTCCTTTATAATTATCGCCCATGCCATAAATCACTGTTGGATCAGTTTGCAAGCGCATACCTATTTTTAAGCGACGTACAAACACACCTGAAACTTGCTGAAGCTCACTATCCAAACTGGTTTCTTTCTCAATAATAGAAGCCATGATCAATGCTTCATATTTATCTTTATAAGGCAGATTAGAAGCCTTATTTGCCCAAGCTTCATCTAATGATTTCATTTGGCGATGATATAAATCGGTTAAGATTTTTTTATCTGTTTCACCTTTAGCGAAGAAATAAGTATCTGGCGCAAATAGACCTTCTGGATGTGAATAAGGAATATCGAGTGCTTTTAACAATTGATCTTGGGGTAAATCCAAAATTGTTTTGGTTACATTCGAATCTTTTTTAAGATTTTGAACAAGCTGCTTAAATGTTGTCCCTTCTATCACCAAAATACGATTCATCTGTGCATTTTCTGCATCAGAAAACATCGATAAAACTTGGCGAATACTCATTCCCTGTGTGACTTCATACACACCAGCTTTCATACTGTCATGGATTAAAAACTTTTGATAAAGCTTTAACACAATAGGTAAGCTAACTTTACCCTCTTTAGCTAGACGATCAATAAATCGAGAGTAAGTATCCCCAGATGAGATCACTAAAAGTTGCTTTTTGCCATCAACAGGGTAATTTTTAAAAAGATTTGCCCATAAAATACCAAATATAACCAAACCTAAAAGGAAAATAGCAATCCAAAAGGCTTTGAAAGTAGATTTCGGTTTAGCTTTTGGCTTTTTCTTGCTTTTGCTCGTGTTTGGTGACTTTGGCATATTAATCAATCTGGTTAAGTTTTAAAGTATGAAATAAATCAAGATACGGCTGTCGAGCTAAAACTCGATGATCAAATCGAATTACGGCTTTCATAGGATGTAAAGCATTACAGAAAAATAAACTCTGAATCTGCCCAAGCTCTTGCATTTCGACACAACGCTGTTCACATTTCACCTGATATTGTTGCATCAGAGAAAGTATTTTTGCTCGCATAACACCGCGGACGCCATTATAACGAAGTTCTGGTGTAATCCATTGATCATTTATACGAATGAAACAATTACTGCTCACCCCTTCAACAATATTTCCCTGAACATCACTCACCAAAGCCTCTAACCAGCCTTGTTGATCAGCCTCTTGCTTTAATAACACTTGTTCTAAGCGATTTAATGTTTTCAGTCCAACAAGATGAGGCATATTTAAACCTAAAGCATGTGTCAGTAAACCACTTTCAATCCATTCTGGTCGAAAAGCTTGCATGACTCTTGGGTAATACCACACATAAATATCCGCTGCATGTAAAGGCAGACTATAACCACGATCACCTTCACCACGGCTAATAACTACCTTTAACGTGCCATTTAGTTGAGAATTCTGTTTTTGCAGTTGTTCAAGTGAGGATTCAATCAAAGATAAATCTGCATCTAAACTTAAACTTTTGCAGGCCAAAGCTAAGCGTGCAAAATGCAGCTCTTTTAACTCAAAATTGTTTTGAAAAAGTCGAGCCGTTGTAAAACAACCATCACCATAATGAAAAGCGCGATCAAGCAAAGGAATAGACTCAATCAGTTGTCCATTTTTATAGCATTGCATGATCCAAACACCTTTCAAAATTTTGCATATAGTCGCACTAAATAGCAGAACAACCTATTGATTTTAAAAAATTATAACAACTTAAAATTTATAAATAAAAATTTCTTTTTTATCAATAATTCAGCATAGCTTATCTCATTTATATATTTCTCTATTTTTCATATCAAATTCGATTTTAATTATTTTTTTTGCAAAAAAACTGGCGTTATGCTGCATTCATATTCCAAACAAACATTGAATTTTTAGGGGTTTTCATGCGTTTATCTCAAATCAAAGTTGGTATTATTGCCACACTATTATCAGTTTCCTCGTTTGCTGCTCAAGAATTCTTGAACGTTTCTTATGATCCTACGCGTGAGCTATATACGGATTTTAATAAACAATTTGGTGCATTTTGGAAACAACGAACTGGACAAGAGATTGATTTCAAGCAATCACATGGTGGTTCAGGAAAACAAGCACGAGCTGTCATAGATGGTCTAAATGCAGATGTTGTGACCTTAGCGCTTGCCGCTGATATTAATGAAATCGCAGAAAAGGCAAAATTATTACCAAGCGATTGGCAAAAGAAATTACCAAATAATTCGACACCTTATACCTCAACAATTGTGTTCCTCGTTCGCAAAGACAATCCTAAACAAATCAAGGATTGGAGTGATCTCATTAAACCGGGTGTAGAAATTATTACACCAAATCCAAAAACCTCAGGCGGTGCTCGTTGGAACTATTTGGCAGCTTGGGCATGGGCGAAACACCAGAAAGGTGGCAACGATGCAAAAGCGCAAGAATTTGTTCGCCAAATTTATAAACAAACCAAAGTGCTTGATTCTGGCGCTCGCGGTGCAACTACTACATTCGCTGAACGTGGTATTGGCGACGTCTTATTGGCTTGGGAAAATGAAGCTTATCTCGCAGTACGAGAGCAACCGGGTAAATTCGAGATCATTACGCCATCTCTTTCCATCCTTGCAGAACCACCAGTTGCCATTGTAGAAAAAAATGCAGCAAAGAAAGGCAATTCTCAAATCGCTCGTGGCTACTTAAATTATCTTTACTCTCCAGCTGGGCAAGAAATCGCTGCTCGTAATTTCTACCGCCCGCGTAATGCCGCAATTTTAAAAAAATACAGTACAACCTTTAAGCCACTTAAATTGGTGACAATTGATCAAGAGTTTGGCGGCTGGAATAAAGTACAAAAAACTCACTTTGATAATGGTGGTGTATTTGACCAGATCGTAAAACTCAACAGTACAGGTAAATAAAATCCCTCTCTTGCATGGCTACAAACGCAATTTGTCGTTTAGCGTGTAGTTCCCAAGAGAGATTTTCAGGGATTCTAAGGAGAATAGACATGATTCATACTGTAATTGTTCCCGGTGTTGGCGGTAGTGAAGCACAACATTGGCAGTCTTGGTTACAACATAAGCTCGTGTCTAGTTCTCGCGTTGAACAAACTCATTGGGATCGCCCTGTGTTAAGTGAATGGGTTACTCAATTTATTAAAACTATTGTTGCAGCTCCAGCACCTATTCAAATTGTTGCGCATAGTTTTGGTTGTTTAACTAGTGTTGCCGCACTCTCTGAACACCCAGAACTCAGAGCAAAAGTGAAAAATCTAATTTTGGTTGCGCCTGCAAATCCTGCACGTTTTGGTGAATCAGGTTTCGCTCGTCATAGTTTGACTGATTACAAGCGATATTTTCATCAACTTAAAATTGACGTACCTACCACATTATTGATTAGTGAAAATGATCCGTGGTTAGGTTATGCCGATGCTCTACAACTTGCTCAGGCTTGGAAACTAACCCCAATCAATTTAGGTGCTGTTGGTCATATCAATGTCGCATCTGGATTTGGCCCTTTCCCTGAGATCCTGAACTACTTGCTGCCTGAAAAAAAGATGCTGCCAATCCCTCGAATGAGTCAGGCAAATTTTAATTTGAAATTTGCCTGACTTTACTCTCGTGTTTTTAGTATTCGTATTATTTATTTGCTTGTTTTAGCAAACATTTCTCTTTGAGGAAATATCATGTCGCAGCGTTCCCGAGTGCTGCCTGGGTTTGGTCTATCATTAGGCTTTACCCTCGCTTACGTGTCTTTGATTGTGCTTATTCCTTTATCTGCTGTCTTTATCAAATCTTTTGGAATTGGGTGGGATGGCTTATGGGAAATTTTAACTTCAGAACGAATTTTAAAGTCCTTACAGCTTAGCTTTAGTGCTGCATTAATCGCTGCACTAGTTAACGTTATTTTTGGCTTGTTACTGGCTTGGTGTTTAGTACGTTATAGCTTTCCAGGTAAACGGATTGTTGATGCATTAGTTGATTTGCCCTTTGCTCTACCAACTGCCGTTGCAGGTATTGCACTCACCTCTTTATATGCACCAACAGGCTGGATTGGACAATATCTTTCTCCGCTTGGGATTGAAGTGGCTTATACACCAATTGGTATTACCCTTGCTCTAATTTTTATTGGTCTACCCTTTGTGGTTCGTACTGTTCAACCAGTACTCAGTGATATTGAAACTGAACTGGAAGAAGCCGCTTCTGCCCTAGGTGCAAATCGTTGGCAGACGATTACCAAAATCATTTTACCAATACTATTCCCTGCATTGCTCACTGGGTTCGCTTTAGCTTTTGCCCGCGGTGTCGGTGAATACGGTTCCGTGATTTTTATTGCAGGCAATCAACCCTATAAAACTGAAATTGCCCCCCTGATGATCATCTCTCGCTTAGAGGAGTATGATTACGCAGGTGCAACGACCATTGCCGTAGTCATGCTCATTCTGTCATTTGCCATTCTATTTTTAATTAACTTAGTACAAGCATGGGCGAGCCGTCGCACTGGGAGAGTTGCACAATGAGTCTAAATACCAACAGCAATGCTTTAGTTCTCAAACTTCAAAGTCGAGATGCAACTCGCGAACCGACATGGGTTCGTCTTAGCCTAATCAGCGTTGCCTTAATCTTTTTCCTCAGTTGTTTGATCTTGCCGCTGATTTTGGTTTTTGTTGAAGCATTTAAACAAGGTTTAGCGGTTTATATCAATGCGTTAACCGATTCAGATACTTTATCAGCTGTAAAACTTACCCTAATTACGGCTGCAATTGCCGTCCCTATTAATGTCGTGTTTGGTGTTGCAGCAGCATGGGCCGTTGCAAAATTTCAGTTCCGCGGTAAAGCCATCTTAACCACCATCATTGATATGCCTTTCTCGGTATCACCTGTGATTGCTGGATTAATGTTAGTTCTGATCTTTGGCACACAAGGTTGGATGGGTGGCTGGTTAATGGATCATGACATCAAAATTTTGTATGCCATCCCAGCGATTGTATTAGCCACTATTTTCATTACCGTTCCATTTGTAGCCCGTGAATTAATCCCTTTGATGGAAGCTCAAGGCACAGAGGAGGAAGAGGCAGCGATAGTACTGGGTGCTTCAGGTTGGCAAACCTTTTGGAAAGTAACCTTACCTAATATCAAATGGGGTTTGATCTACGGTGTGATTCTGTGTAATGCCCGTGCAATGGGTGAATTTGGTGCGGTCTCAGTTGTTTCAGGGCATATTCGTGGTCAAACCAATACCTTACCTTTACATGTAGAAATTCTTTATAACGAATACACTTTTAGTGCTGCATTTGCTGTGTCTTCACTATTGGCATTTCTAGCAATCATTACATTAATTTTAAAAACTTGGCTTGAAGCTCGCCAAGACCAAGCAAATGAACATCAATCCAATCAAAATCAACCTAGCCACTAAGGAATAAGCACATGAGTATTCAAGTTAAAAATATTGAAAAACACTTTGGTGCATTCCATGCGCTGAAAAATATCTCTTTAGACTTTCCTGAAGGTGAATTGGTAGCCTTACTTGGTCCTTCAGGTTGCGGTAAAACAACATTATTACGCATCATTGCAGGTTTAGAATCTGCCGACGGTGGACAGGTTTTACTTGAAGGCGAAGATGCCACAGACATTCACGTCCGTGAACGACAAGTAGGTTTTGTATTCCAGCATTATGCTTTATTCCGCCACATGACTGTTTTTGACAATATTGCCTTTGGTTTACGCGTTCGCCCACGTGCAACACGCCCATCAGAAGCTGAAATTAAAAAACGTGTGACTCGCTTACTTGATCTCGTTCAACTTGGCTTTTTAGCAGACCGTTATCCAGCCCAACTTTCAGGTGGTCAACGCCAACGCATCGCTTTAGCACGTGCACTCGCCGTTGAACCGCGTGTTTTATTACTAGATGAGCCATTTGGCGCACTGGATGCAAAAGTTCGTAAAGAATTACGCCGTTGGTTACGTACTTTACATGATGAGCTACATATCACCTCGATCTTTGTAACGCACGATCAAGAAGAAGCTTTAGAAGTTGCAGATCAAATCATTGTCATGAATAAAGGTGATGTCGAACAAATTGGCTCACCACGAGAAGTTTATGAAAAACCAGCAACGCCATTTGTTTTTGATTTCTTAGGTCAAGCAAATCGCTTTGAAGGTGAACACTCCAACGGTATTATCCATATCGATGAAAATCGCATTCAGCTTCCAAATACTGTTGAAGCACCACAAGGAAAAGTAATTGCATTTGCAAGGCCAAATGAATTACATATTCATACCCAACCTCACAACAACACCATTGAGGCTACTTTCCTACGTGAAGTATGGATAGCTGGGAAAGTTATTGCTGAATTACAAGATCGTAGTGGACGTACGATTGAAATTTTATTAAGTGTAGAAGAGGCAAATGTACACCAATTCAAACCAAATCAAACTGTTTGGATAAGTGCAACTCAACTTCATTTATTTGCAGATCAAACGACGCAAGTTGCTTAGAATAATACCTTGAGGGTGGTTAAATTGTTCTTGCGGAACTTTAGCCGTTCCTCACCTTTTATGTGGAAAATGATTATGAACTTTCAACAACTCAGAATTATTCGAGAAACTGTTCGTCAAAACTTTAATTTAACTGAAGCTTCAGCGGCACTTTATACCTCCCAATCAGGTGTCAGTAAACACATTAAAGATTTAGAAGATGAATTAGGCGTGCAACTTTTTGTGCGTAAGGGCAAACGTTTACTTGGACTAACTGAGCCAGGTCAATCTCTCTTGAGTATCGTTGAACGTATGTTGGTTGATGCTGATAACATCAAACGTCTTGCCGATGATTTTAATAAAGTCGATGAAGGCACACTTACAATTGCAACGACACATACCCAAGCACGTTATGTTTTACCTCCTATTGTGAACCAATTTAAAAAACTATTTCCCAAAGTGCATTTGGTTCTACAACAAGCTAGCCCCGTTGAAATTGCTGAAATGTTGTTACAGGGTGAAGCAGATATTGGTATTGCAACGGAGTCATTAACTACTGAGGAAAATTTGGCGAGCGTACCTTACTATGAATGGCACCACAGTATCATCACCCCGAAAGATCATCCTTTAGCAAAACTAGATAAAATTAGTCTCGACATTTTAGCTGAATACCCACTCATTACTTATCATGGTGGCTTCACAGGTCGTTCAAAAATCGACAAAGCATTTGAAGATGCACATCTGCACGCTGACATCGTCATGTCTGCTTTAGATGCCGATGTTATTAAAACCTATGTTGAGCTAAATATGGGTGTCGGTATTGTCAATGATGTTGCTTATGATGCTGAACGAGATTATCGTTTGCAACAGATCAAAACAGGTATTTTTGGTACAAACACAACGTGGATCGCAGTTCGTAAAGGACATTTACTTCGTGGTTACGGCTATGAGTTCATTTCACTATGTTCGCCAAAAACAGACATTAAAGCACTTAAAAAAGTAGCTTATCCTGAAGAGTAAATAACAAAACAAAAGGTACATAAAAAAGCCTTTTGTTTTCTTTAGATCATAAAAAAACGAGCTTAAAGCTCGTTTTTTTATATCCAGTTGTTTAGAACTTGAAGTTCACACCAACTTTAGCCACTGGCATCCACTCATATTTGCTCTTGTTAGCAATTTTATCTGCTTCACGATCAGCCGCTGATTGACCTGACTCAACACCACCAACTTTTACCAGACCTTCTGATTTCAGATCAACAGTTGGGTTACCAGTATAGTAAGCACCTACTTCACCAAACACACCAATGTTTTTATAAACAGGAGTGTTAAGACCGAAACCTAGGTATGGAGCAAGCTGGTTGTCATAGTTTAAATGACCTTTTACAGAACCACTGCCGCCAGGTGCATAGTAGTTAGAACCATCGATTTTAATCGTATCGTTCGAGTTAGATACTGATTTTTTCAAATCATAGCTATTATCTAAATAACCAACACCCGCTGCTACATATAATGCACGAGCAAACGCATTTTCATTCGCACCCCATGGATAAATTTCTGCATTTAAATATGCGTTTTTATTATCCATATCCATATCATACTTAGTGCCATCAATTTTCAAGCTATCAGACCAAGAGATATCTCCGCCGTTATAACCTAAGCTTAGTGCCACATAAGGATTGACACGATATGAGATTGCACCACCATAACCTGTCGTACCTACTTCAGCACGTACAGAAACTGGATCTAAATATGAAGGGAAAGCATAAACTGATTCCTTCACAACTTGTTCATCTGCTGCAAATGCAGTACCTGCAATCGCTGTTAATGCACCTGCTGCTAACATAACACGCAAAGCTTTCATTGGAGTCTCCTCAAAAAATGCTCTTATTTAAAAATGTATAATTGTTGCTTGTGGAATTAGCATAAAAGAATGGTCGCTAACTTTTTATACAGAAAATGATTACTTTTTGTTATTTTTTGATACAAATTCAGAATAATTGTGAATTGTAAAATAATGAATAAAAAACAATAAAATCCGTTTTTATTACAATTTTGTTGCATAAATTTAAAACAGTTTATTGTAACTACTTTTTTCAAAGCTAATTGATCTAATTTAGTGTAAAATCTTCAAAATTTTTTTGGAAGAAGGAAGATCATGTCTCAGCTTTCTACAATCATTGAGCAAGCATTTGAAGACCGCGCCAACTATAGCGCAGCGGACTGCCCTACTGAAATTCGTCAAGCTGTTGAAGAAGCTTTGACTGGCTTAGACAACGGTACACTTCGTGTAGCTGAGAAAATCGATGGTGAATGGGTTGTTCACCAATGGTTAAAAAAAGCAGTTTTATTATCATTCAAACTTAATGACAATAAACCAATCGAGTCTTGTGATCTTCGTTTCTATGACAAAGTTGATACAAAACACGCAGGTTGGACTGAAGAACAATTTAAAGCAGCTGGTGTGCGTGTTGTACCGCCTGCTGTTGCTCGTCGTGGAAGTTTCCAAGCGAAAAATGTTGTATTAATGCCATCATATGTCAACATCGGTGCGTATGTTGATGAAGGAACAATGGTTGATACATGGGCAACTGTAGGTTCATGTGCACAAATTGGTAAAAATGTTCACTTGTCTGGTGGCGTTGGTATTGGTGGTGTTTTAGAACCATTACAAGCAAACCCAACAATTATTGAAGACAACTGCTTCATCGGCGCACGTTCTGAAATCGTTGAGGGTGTAATCGTTGAAGAAGGCTCTGTGATTTCAATGGGCGTTTTCATCGGTCAATCAACTAAGATCTTTGATCGTGAAACAGGTGAAATTCACTACGGTCGTGTACCTGCTGGTTCTGTTGTTGTTGCAGGTAACCTTCCTTCTAAATGTGGCACATACAGCTTATATGCTGCAATCATCGTGAAAAAAGTTGATGCTAAAACTCGTGCTAAAACGAGCTTGAACGACTTATTACGTGCAGACTAATCTGTCATTTATTTAAGGAACTTAACCGTTCCTTGGAGCTTCAGTCGCTCCTCGTCTCTACGATCAGACATGGTCGTAGAGATTTTGTTTTTATATAGCATGCTGCTTTTGTTATAACTGTTTGTGGTAACTCTTTATGGCTTCCTTACGTTCTTCTGCAATTCCTGTCTCTGATCCTGCGGCTGGGCTGCGTATTACTGAGATTTTTTATTCTTTGCAAGGCGAAGCGAATACCTTTGGTTTACCTACCGTATTTATCCGCTTAACAGGTTGCCCACTACGCTGCAGTTATTGTGATACGACTTACTCCTTTGAAGGTGGTGAGCGTTTTTCACTTGAACATATCATCGAAACAGCAAGCCAATATAAAACACCTTATATCTGTGTCACAGGTGGAGAACCTCTGGCACAACCGAATTGCTTGATTTTGTTGCAACGTCTTTGCGATCTAGGTTTTCAAGTTTCTCTCGAAACCAGTGGTGCTTTAGATGTATCAAAAGTTGATTCACGCGTTTCTAAAGTGCTTGATTTGAAAACACCAACTTCAAAAGAAGATCATCGTAATTTATTGAGTAATATTGATCACCTCACGCGGCACGATCAAATCAAATTCGTCATTTGTAATCGAGAAGACTATGAATGGTCTAAACTGCAACTTGAACAATTTCAATTACAGGAAAAAGTGAGTACAGTGTGGTTCTCACCAGCCTTTGCTGTTGAAAAAGGTGCCGTTGCCTTACCTGCTTTAGCACGTGATTTGGCACAATGGATTTTAGAAGACCATCTCCCCGTTCGGTTCCAACTACAGTTACATAAACTGTTGTGGAACGATGAATCTGGTCGTTAGAAAACTTTAAAAGTTCGTTCTCAAAATAGATCAGCTTTTTTCAAATTTATTTTAGGTTGAATCATGGAAAATAATATGCGTTCTCGTGCCATCGTATTATTGTCTGGTGGCTTAGACTCGACAACTTGTCTTGCTTGGGCACAAGCAAACTATGAGTGTATAGCTTTAAGTTTTATGTACGGTCAACGTTCAACAACAGAACTTGATGCAGCTAAAGCACTTGCGAAACGTGCAGGTGTTGAACATCGTGTAATTAATATTGATTTGGGTAACTTAGGTGGCTCAGCACTTACAGATCATAACATTGATGTTCCAGAGCAACTACAAGAAGGCATTCCTGTAACTTATGTTCCAGCTCGTAACACAATTTTTCTCTCTTATGCCCTAGCAGCAGCAGAGGTTTTTGATGCTGAAGCGATTGTAATTGGGGTAAATGCTGTTGATTATTCAGGATATCCAGATTGCCGCCCTGAATTTATTGATGCTTTTGCAAATCTTGCTCGTCTTGCAACAAAAGCAGGTGTTGAAGGAAAACCACTTAAAATTGAAACACCTCTGTTACATTTATCCAAAGCGAATATTATACGCTTAGGGATCGAACATGGCGTAGACTATAGTCAAACGGTATCCTGCTACCAAGCAGATGCTCAAGGACGTGCATGTGGCAAATGCGACAGTTGCCGTTTACGTCAACAAGGTTTTATCGAAGCAGGTATTGCGGATCCTACACGTTATACTGAATAGACGATATAGGGTAATAATTAGGTACAATATATGAAGTTTTTCAAATCAAATCTTATTCTTTCTACAATGATGTCAGCTGCTGCATTACTGGCAACAGGGGCTCACGCAGCTGATAATCCTTTACAAACTGCGTATAAAAGTACCAATGTTAAAGCAGCATTGATCAACGTATGTAAAGATCAAACTGCGAAAGGCGGTAAACTCACTTCTGCTGAAGTCAGTAAATTTTGTGGTTGCCAAATTGATGCTCAAGGTAAAGTAACCGAAGCACAAAAATGGGAAATCCAAAGCGCGATCAATGCCAAGAAAAGCCCTAGTTCTTTAGCTTTTGTACAAAAGCAAAATAAAGACTTACAAGCTTGCTTAGGCGCACCACTCGTTTCTAAGCTAGAAAAGCTAACTGAAGAAGCAATGAAAGCAGCTCAACAAGCGCAGAAAAAATAAGCCTTTGTTGTTCTAAAGAAAGCCTGCATTTTGCAGGCTTTTTTTCTTTTCTGTTAGACTCTATTGATCTTAATTCAGTTGAATTCGCATGCAAGATCAATGGAAAACTAACGCCAATCATAGGCGATCTATCGTGTCATTCAGTGGCGGTAAAGATAGCTCTCTCGCGTTATATCATGCGCTACAATCAGGCACAGTAATTGGTTTGATTGTCATGCTGGAAGAGCAAGGACAACGATCACGTTCACATGCTATGCCTCTTGATATTATTCAAGCACAAGCAGATGCAATTAGTTTACCTGTTTTTATGACATCTTCGAGTTGGGCTGATTACGAAGATAAGTTCATAGATTTAATGAATCAAGCAAAGCAAAAAGGTGCTGAAGTTTTAGTGACAGGTGATCTGGATATGCCTCAACACGGTTGTTGGCACGATCGCGTGACCCAGCAAGTTGGTCTTAAATTGGGAATGCCCCTTTGGTTGCGCCCACATCGTGAAGTCGTGGAAGAGTTCATCACTTTAGGTTTCCGAAGTGTCGTCGTCACTGTAAATTTAAAGCTCGGTATGAAAGTCGAAGACCTTGGCAAAATCCTGACCTTAGAATATATCCAAGAACTTGAAAGCCGTGACATCGATCCATGTGGTGAAGGCGGCGAATTCCATACTACGGTTATTGATGGGCCAATTTTTAACAAAGCTATACCTATACGTCAGTGCAATATTGTTTATCATGAAGAATATGCTTTTCTACCATTTGAATTAGATCAAATTTAATTGATTAAAAGGATGCACAATGTCTGAGAATATTGAATTACCAAATCACGTTTTCCCAACAACACAAGGCGAAATTAATCTAGCTGAGATAACAAGTGAATGGTTGGTGTTATACTTTTATCCCAAAGATTCAACACCTGGATGTACAACCCAAGCGGTTGGTTTTTCATACTTGAAAGATCAATTTGACGCTTTAGGTTGTCAAATTATTGGTGTATCTCGTGACTCAGTAAAAGCCCACCAAAACTTCACTGAAAAGCAATCACTAACCATTGATCTCATCAGTGATAAAGAAGAAGTGCTGTGCAAACATTTTGATGTAATTAAAGAAAAAAACATGTACGGCAAACAAGTGATGGGAATCGAGCGATCAACCTTTATTTTCCATAATAAACAACTGGTGAAATCTTATAGAAAGGTTAAAGCTGCTGGTCATGCTGAACAGGTATTAGAAGATTTAAAAGCATTACAAGCTGGATAAATTGATATTTAAGTACTAAAGGCGAGTTTTAAACTCGCTTTTTTACTGAAGTAAATTGATCAGCGCTTTATTCTTCACGTATGATAAAAAAACTAAAAAAATTACATTTAAGACATCGCCATGGACAAGCTCAAACTTCTTCTTATTTTTACTTTTTTTATCTCCGCATGTAGTGCAAATGCACCAGATAGCTCAACACCAGTCTCTCCTAGTGTGGATCAAATCTCAAAATCTGCGATAGAAATTAGTTGCCAAGATTTACGAAACCCAGCTTATCAACAATCAATTTTAAATGCGATTAACGAAATACGACAACATCCACGTCACTGCGGCCAAAAACTCTATCCAGCTGTAGCGCCTCTAGTTTGGAATAGTCATTTATACAACAGTGCATTTGCTCAGTCAGAAGACATGGCAAAATACAATTTTCTCGGTCATATCAGCACTGCGGGCTTAGACTTGAAGGCGAGATTAAAACTTTACCACTTCAAAGGTCGTGGCGGTGGTGAAAATGTTGCGCGCGGTCAGAAAAACTTAAATGAAGTCATGGCAACATGGCTTGCGAGTCCAGTGCATTGTGCAAATCTGATGCATCCTAAATTCACGGATTATGCACTTGCTTGCACATCCGACCGATCTGCAAAACAAAAGGCTTACTGGACTCAACAGTTTGGTGTTCTTTAGTCAGTCTGTAATTGATATTGAAAAACTTTCGCCATAATTTTCCATTCACCATGATCAAAAACGAAGGTTAGCGCATCATAAAAATATTTAGGTGAAATCGCACACTCTACATGTGCGACTGCCAGCTGATCATTGAGTAAATGAATTGACATAATTTTATCCTGCCTTGCTTCATGTTTAGATGCAGGTGAAATGCGCTGTGATACCATTGCAAAATAGGTTTGCATATCCAACTTTAAAATGGGTTTATCCGTGGCATTGATATAAATCGCGTCAGGGTGAAACACATCATTCAACTTGCTCACATCACAAAAATACAAAGCATCAAAATATTTTTGTAGTTGTGAATGGATTTCAACTATTGCTTGCTGACTCATATTCTTACTCAACTTGATGAACTGTACTTTTTGCTTGTTTCTGCCGTAAGGTCGTAACAGACTCCCCTGCAACCCCCCAATTATCTGTATCAACCTCATCGATCAGGACAAAGGTAGTGGCAGGATCTTTATCGAGTACACGAACAACCAACTCTGTTGCTTCTTGAATCAACTGCTGCTTTTGCTGTTGTGAAACATTTTCTTTAGTGATTTGAATTAAAATATAAGGCATTTCATTTCCCTTGTGATGATTTTTTATTATTCAGTTTCCGCCATGATTGCATCTTGAACAGTTTTTCGGTTAGCAACACGCTGCATAAAACTGGTTAAATACTTCAAATGCGTAAGCTCTAAACCAATAAATCCAGCCCATCTTGTCACCACAAATAGATAAATATCTGCAATGCTCAAGTAATTTCCTGTTAGATAAAGCCGCCCAGTGAGTTGTTGATCGATCCATGCATAATGTTGGTTTAGAATTTCAGTAAATACTGCTTTTGTCTGCTCACCATAAGATTCATGGAAAAATGGTGAATACGCTTTATGAATTTCAGAGGCAATAAAGTTCATCCATGCCAAGACTTGATAGCGTGGCAATGTATTGATTTTTGGTAGTAAATCATCACGCTTTGCTTGATCAACCAAAAATTGACTAATGATCGCCCCTTCAGTTAACAACTGACCATCATCAAGCTGTAAGAGTGGAACTTGCCCTTTAGAATTTAACTCATAAAAATCTTCGCCGGATGTAGTCAGGTGTTGCTGTAAGTCGACTTTGACCAATTCAAAAGGGATACCAATTTCTCTTAAAACAATATGAGGCGCTAAAGAACATGCATTTGGTGAATAGAAAAGTTTCATAAAATCACTCCATCATTTGAGATAAAGCCATCTTATTATTTACATTAATGTGCTTAAATAGCATACAAATCAAATCATTTTTTACATGGTGTAATCAATGACACAACTCAAAAGAATGATGTTCAGCAGTGTCGAACTTTTTTGCTTAGTTGCTGAATATGAAAGTTTTTCCAAAGCCGCATTACATGCCGGCGTTAGCCCCGCGGCCGTGAGTCGTTCAATCTCCCGATTAGAAAAACGTTTAACCACGCCACTTTTTATTCGAACTACACGTCAAGTCCGATTGACCACACAAGGAAAAACCTATTTTGAGGAATGTAAACAAGCACTAAATCAAATTTTAGAAGCAGAACAGCATCTCAAAATCCAAAATCAACAACCTACAGGACTGATTCGCATCAGTGTGCCAACACCTTATGGGCATTATCGAATCTTGCCCTTATTGGCAAAATTTACACAGCAATACCCATCGATTGAAATTGATATTCAACTGACCAATAAGAATGTAGATTTCATTGCAGAAGGTTTTGACTTGGCGATTCGCGGTAGACAATTTGCCGATTCAAATTTGATTGCACGTAAGCTAGAACAAGCAGAGCTTATCGTGGTTGCATCACCAACATATTTAAAACGATTCGGTACACCACAACAGCTTGAAGATTTACAACATCATCAATGCATTCAGTTTGTGCTACCAAGCACGGGTAAAAATGTACCGTGGCTTTTCAACATCAACCATCAGACCATCGAATATATGACCAACGCTAAACTTCGTTGTTTAGATGATATTTTAGGCACGGTGACATTAGCTAAGCACAATGCAGGCCTATTACAAACTTATCGATTTATAGTGGAAAAAGAACTCGAAAGTGGTGCGCTAATAGAAGTATTAACTGATTTTTCTGGCGCATCTCGCCCATTTTCTTTGCTTTATCCATCAAAAAAACACGAGTCTTTTCATATCCGTGTTTTCATTGATTTCCTAATCGAAGCGTTAAAGCCGTAAAATGATTAAGTTAAATTGCTTTTATCTTCAGCAAAATATTTTCGTTGCAATTCCGCATAGACATTCGTCTTTTTAAATTCACTCAGGAATTTAATCGTTCCTTGAGGAAAATATTCCTTTTGAATATCACCACGATAATACGCCTCTCGCATCGGTGTCGCCGAGATTGCACCTTTTAAGCTATCCAACTCCACCATTTCCCATTCAGGGAATAGACTCAGGTAATAAGATGATTCATCTTTAAAATGACCAATCAAACCTACTTTTGCATCGGGCTGAATAACGCTATTAACCAAATCTTTAACTTGCTTCACCCACTTTTGATCATTATAAACATCAATAACATGCACAAAAATAATCCTTTTTTGATCATGCTCAGAAAAGTTGGAAAGAATCATTTGCTCACGTTCTATCGCTAAAAATGGATTCTTAATATTTCTCTCGGGCTGTGCTGAACCGAGAGCTAAAATCACAGATTGACTTTGTTGTAGCGCAATTTCAATGGTTTGCAGATGTGCCAAATGAAATGGCTGAAAGCGTCCAATAAAAACAAGATAGTCAAATGTGTACATAGGCTTAATTTCACTTTTTGTGAACTCATCAGTTGCACTATATTCAGTAAATATGCGACATAATGAGGGCACTTAAAAAATCAATCTGGATTAAAGCAAGGATAGTACGATGACACTTAGCTGTATTCAACAACCTCATCAACATTTGCAAGCAAATTTAGAAGATGGCGTACTCACCTTAGCCATTAACCGTTCAGAAGCAAAGAATGCGCTTTACGGCGAATTGTATCTTTGGATCGCCCAAGCATTAGATGAAGCTGATGCAAACAAAGAAGTTCGTGTCGTAATTTTCCGTGGTGCAGAACAAGACTTTACCGCGGGTAATGACATGAAAGACTTTATGGGCTTCATGCAAAAACCATACGAAGGCAAAGCAGGTGATCAACCTCCATTTGTCCTATTAAAAGCAGCAGCTCGTTTCTCTAAACCTCTCATTATTGCAGTGAAAGGTGTTGCAATTGGTATTGGAGTAACGATTTTATTACATGCTGATATCGTCTTTGCAGACAATACTGCCCTATTCCAAATTCCATTTGTCAGTCTTGGTCTTTCTCCTGAAGGCGCAGCAAGCCGTTTATTAGTGAAGCAAGCTGGTTATCAAAAAGCGGCCGAATTACTATTCACAGCGAAAAAATTTGATGCTGCAACAGCGGTTAAGGCAAATCTTGTCAATGACGTAGTTGAAGACGTTTATGCAACTGCTCAACAAACTGCACAACATCTAGCGGCATTACCTTTAGCATCATTAAAACAAAGCAAAGCACTCATGAAAAAAGACTTGGTTGAAATCATCGCTTGTGTAGATGACGAAGCAGAAATCTTTATGCAACGTGTTCGCTCACCTGAAATGATGGAAGCTGTGCAAGCATTTATGCAAAAACGTAAACCTGACTTTTCTCAGTTCAATTAATGAGACAATAACTCATTAATAAAACGAAACCACTTCATTGCAAAATCGAGGTGGTTTTTTTATTGAACGTCCCAATATGAATATAAAAGTTTTAGGAAAATATCAAACTCATGTCAGATCAAAATCAAACTGAAAAAAAGCGTTATTATGAACCTGCCCCACAAGACATCGATATTGCCAACTTCCGCAAGGTTGTTGAAAGCAGACGCTCTGTGCGTAAATTTACAGATAAACCGATTCCAAATGAAGTTTTAGATGAATGTTTAGATTTGGCGCTACTTGCACCAAACTCATCCAACTTACAACCTTGGACATTTTATGTCGTTCAAAACCCGAGTAAGAAAAAGCAACTTGTTAAAGCGTGTCTAAACCAACTTGCTGCGAAAACTGCCTCTGAATTGATTGTCTGTGTTGCTCGTACAGATCGTCTGGATGAAATGGCAAAACGTAATATCAGCGAGTTCCCTTTTCCTGAAGCGCCACCTGCTGTTCAAAAATATTATCGTTTTATTCCATATAATTATAAGACAGGCTATTTCAATGCCCTAGGTAACTTCAAAAAAGTGGCTTTCAAAGTTGTGAGGACACTGGATAAACAGCTTCCTGTTACAGCTTTTAATGCTGCTGATGCGAAACTATGGGCAACTAAAACTACTGCGCTCGCTTGTGAAAATTTGGTATTGGCTCTACGTGCTTATGGTTTTGATAGCTGTATGATGGAAGGTTTTGATGAGCCTTTGGTTCGTAAAATTTTAAAATTGAATGATCAACAATACCCTGTGATGGTGATTGGTGCGGGTGAACGTGCTAAAGATGGCGTATTCTTCCCACAATATCGTTTTGATCGTGATTTATTCATTCAAAAAGTATAATTATTCAATATCTAATATTTGGATAAATTCAAAGGCAGGCTCTTCATAAGGATGGCTTGCCTTTAATGCCTTGGCGACAGTACTGGCTTTATCTTTTGGGACAATGGTTTCAACCCGCCATTCTTCTAGTTGTTCGAGTTCATCTAATTGCCCAAGAAAAGGCTTTGCACCTTTAATAGGCTTAAATTGCCCTATTCCTTTCACTTGCCAAGCACAGTGTTCATAATTGCCAATACCACCTGCACCCGCTTCAAAAATAGTAAGTTTAGTTGACTCTAAATGTGATTCAGGTACGTAATAAATAAGCTTAAGCATAGTTTTAATGATGTTAATCTTTATATGATCATCCAATCATAAGCTCAAAAATGACGAAAAATCAAAGTTAAATATTCATCACAAGGTAACTTACCACGATAAACATCACTTGGATTATGACTGTTAAGCTAAACCAGAACCAGCCTTTATCTTTGGTATACGCTGTCCTTATATGATTCTCATGTTTCATCATATTGTTCTCCGAGTTTTATAATCATTATTGAGAAAGCAAAAATTGAACCAGTTTTTAAAAGCAAAATTGATCTGAAGCCATACTTCTTAAATCAGTTATGCCAAGTTATATTCATAATATATTACTAAATTCTTCGATTTCAAAATATGAGCAACTCATTTCAATCTCAATGGGATCAGTTCTATCCCAACAAACTCCCAATTTCTCATTATCTAGTTCAATACTTTCAACAGTCTTGGTTTAGAATCCATAGCCTGCCCGAATCAAAAAGGTATGCAGATACGCCTGCCGAATATGAATTACTACTAAATCGACATAATGACATCATTACAGACTGCTTGGGAAATGATGCTTCTATATTCATCGTTTCGGGTCATTACTTTACATTTGGCAGAAACATTAAAGCTTATGATCCAGCCTTTATACTCCCCTACAAATTTCATTTAGAGCAGAAAATCAACTTAACCCAAGCTAATCCTGAATATTATGATGGAGAAAATGAAGATCACTACTTTAGACCATGCTCTGTAAAAGTAACTTGGCAAGCTAATGAACATAATGACTTATTGAAAAAAATCGCTGACGATGAAGTAAGGGCTTTTATGATTTCTTTTGAACAAA
The DNA here is from genome assembly GCF_000368585.1 of Acinetobacter venetianus RAG-1 = CIP 110063. Classification (GTDB taxonomy): domain Bacteria; phylum Pseudomonadota; class Gammaproteobacteria; order Pseudomonadales; family Moraxellaceae; genus Acinetobacter; species Acinetobacter venetianus. The sequence goes on along the minus strand of NZ_KB849558.1, from coordinate 239,666 downwards.
ATATCATTGTTGCTCCCTATGATGGTGGTATTGATTTTATTATCTTTGACGATAAAAAAAGGCAAGCTTTAAGGGATAAATATAAAGATTGGCTTTCACCAAGAGAAGATGGACTATAGGATATTAGAATAAATCTTGTTGTTCCTTAATAAAACCTAGGGCCTCTTGAAACATTACATGCCAATTATCAGTTGGCTGTTGATATAAAGGAAACCAAAAAAACTCAAAATCTAAACCGCCACCATCCTGACAATGATGTGTCCAAGTTTCAGCTAAATCTGCGCTTACCTTACATAAATAGAAATACCAATTTTGCTGGTTAAATTTAATTTGAAAGTTTCCAATAAACTTTGGATTCGGCTCAGCGATCAGTCCCGATTCCTCAAATAATTCACGAATAGCTGCATTTTGATGATGTTCATCTCTTTCAATTGTCCCTTTAACAAGTTGAATACCTGCAAGTGGATGTTTAAAAACCAATATATCCAACTGTTGTTTCTGACGTCTTAAAACAATAGGAACAATTTTTTTCATAATTCATATCAACAAAATAAGCCAATTTAACTGATTAGATTAAATTGGTTACATAGATGATTCAAACAAATCAAAGTTTAAATTTTTAGATAGTTTAGTGCTGATCTATTGCCCAACAATGTCATACTTTTTCTTAATCTCTTGATTGATCGCAGCTGAGACATATATCTCACTTTGCTGATTGCCACTTGCAGCAGAACAACTCACTTCTACAGTAGATTTTGGCTCGTGATATTGTCCAAAAGTATTTGTATTACCATGAATACGATTTTCGATTGCACTTGAAAAAGGGTTAATCGCATTTGTTTGTGGAAATACCACACTGCTGATCATTTCGTTTGAAGAATTAAGCACTTTAAAATTCAAACAACCTTTCGCAATCATCAACTCAGAAGCTCGTAACATTGCAAAATCATTGGCTTGTTTTTGTGAAGTCTTCTCATTGCCTTTAAACGTTACTTTATAATGATTCTGAGATAATTCAGTTTCAGCAAAGCCATTTTGCCCAATCAATGAATGTGGTTGATAGGTCGTTGAACATCCAGTTAATAGTACAGATAATATTAATATTTTTTTCATAGTGTGGTTCCCCTCTCACGTACAGAAGAATACCACAACAAAACCAATTTAAATAAAATAACTTTTATTATCAATAATTTAAATTTAATACACTTATATAGTTTATTCTTCTGCAAAATCGACAACTTGCCAAAAAAAATGCCACTAAAAAAGTGGCATTTTCAATCATCGGTTGTTTAATTAACCAATAAATTTACGTGCGTTGCGGAACATACGTAACCATGCACCATCTTCAGCCCAATCTTCAGGCTTCCATGAATGTTGTAAGGCACGAAAGTTACGCTCTGGATGCGGCATCATCACTGTTGCACGACCATCTTTAGAAGTTTGACCTGTAATCGCCTCAGGTGAACCATTCGGGTTCAATGGATAGTGCTGAGTTGGATTACCCAAGCTATCCACATAACGCAAGATCACTTGATTCTCTGCATTTAAAGCAGCAATTTGCTGTTCAGTTGCAACCAAACGACCTTCACCATGCGCAACCGCGATTGGTAAAATCGAACCTTGCATATCTTCAAGCAATACAGAAACTGATTTTTCTACGCGAACGTTCACTGCACGCGCTTCAAAAACTTCTGACATGTTACGATGGAAACGTCCCCAATGCTCTGCACCTGGAATCAGTGGTGCAAGTTGAGACATCATTTGACAGCCATTACATACGCCTAAGCTGAATGTATTTTCACGATGGAAGAATTGTTCGAACTGATCACGCAATTTTGCATTGAACAATACAGATTTCGCCCAACCACCGCCAGCACCCATTACGTCACCGTATGAGAAGCCACCACAAGCGACTAAACCTTCAAAGTCGCTCAAGCTGACACGACCTGCAAGCAAGTCACTCATGTGTACGTCGATGGTATTGAAGCCCACTTTGTCAAATGCAGCCGCCATTTCCACATGACCATTAACACCCTGCTCGCGCAAGATTGCCATGTTTGGACGACGTGTATTAATAAACGGTGCTTCAACTGGCTCATTCAAGTCATAAGTTGCTTGTGCAATTAAACCTTTATGGTTTTTATCTGCAATCAAAGCAAACTCTTGATCCGCTGTTTCAGCATTGTCACGTAAACGTTGGATTTGATGCGATACTTCAGCCCAAGCTTGTTGTAATTCAGCACGCTCCAAAGTTAAACCATTTACAACCAATTGATCCGTGGTATTTACACGACCAACAACAGCAATTGCATCTTTCAGGCTTGATGCTGCAACTTCAACTTCTAACTGCGCCCAATCAGCAGCAGTAATTTGCAGTACGGCACCAATTTCTTCAGCAAACAAGCTTTCAGTTGTTTGATTTTCTAATGCAACACCTAAGCGTGAAGCAAACATCATTTCAGCAACAGTCGCCAATAAACCACCATCACCGATGTCATGGTAAGCCTTGATCATGCCACGATTGTTCCAGTCTTGAATCAAGGCAAAGAATGCTCTGAAGTCATCAAAACTATCGACATCAGGTGTCACCGAACCAATCGCTTTATACACTTGTGCAAGGATTGAACCACCTAAACGGAACTGCCCTTTTGACAAATCAATACGTACAAGTACAGAGTCTTCCAAGTTTTTCAATTCAGGCGTTAAGGTTTTACGTACATCTAAAACAGGTGCAAATGCAGTGATCACACCTGTCATTGGTGAGGTCACGGCTTTGTCTTCGCCATCATTCCAAGTTGTACGCATTGAAAGTGAGTCTTTACCGACTGGAATTGCGATGCCTAATGCAGGACACATTTCCATACCAATCGCTTTCACACCTTCAAACAAGGCTTGGTCTTCACCTTTTTGACCAGCAGCAGCCATCCAGTTTGCAGAAAGTTTGATATCACTGATTTGCTCGATGTTGGCACAGGCAATGTTAGTAATTGCTTCAGCAACCGCTAAACGTGCAGAAGCGGCAGGATTCAATAAAGCTACTGGTGGACGTTCGCCCATTGCCATTGCTTCACCCGTGAAGCCTTGCAAACTTGTGGTGGTTACTGCTGCATCAGCAACAGGCACCTGCCAACGACCAACCATTTGATCACGCGCAACCATTCCCGTAATCGAACGGTCACCAATGGTGATCAAGAATGATTTAGAAGCCACGGTTGGATTCTTCAATACGCGGAAAATCGCATCTTTCAAATCAACTTTTGCTACGTCAAAGTCATTACCTGTACGCTCAATCGTTTCATATGAACGTTGCATACGTGGCGTACCGCCCAACATGACTTGCATTGGGATATCGACTGCATTGTTTTCAAACAATGGGTCTTCAACTGTTAAATGACGTGCTTCTGTCGCTTCACCTAACACGGCAAATGGACAACGTTCACGCGCACAAATTTCTTCAAACTGTTCTAAAGATTCTGGACGAATCGCTAACACATAACGTTCTTGTGCTTCGTTTGACCAGATTTCCATCGGACTCATACCCGGTTCTAACGATGGAATCTTACGAAGGTTAAGAACTGCACCTAATTCATGATCATTCACAAGTTCAGGCATGGCATTGGATAGACCACCCGCACCTACATCATGTACAGATACGATTGGGTTGAAGTCTTCTAAACGCCAGCACGTGTCGATCACTTCTTGGCAACGACGTTCCATTTCTGGGTTTTCACGTTGTACTGAAGCAAAGTCCAAGCTCTCGCCCATCGTACCGCTGTCTACAGAAGATGCTGCGCCACCGCCAAGACCGATCAACATTGCAGGGCCGCCCAATACAATAAGCAAGTCACCTGGTTGGATCGCATCTTTTTCTACATGGTCAGGACGAATGTTCCCGTAACCACCAGCAATCATGATTGGCTTATGGAAGCCTTTGACTTCACCATTTACATTTTGTTCGAAAGTACGGAAGTAACCATTTAATGCTGGACGACCAAATTCGTTGTTAAACGCAGCGCCACCCAATGGACCTTCAATCATGATTTGTAATGGCGAAGCCATACGTGAAGGTTTGCCGTAGTTTTCTTCCCAAGGTTGTTCAAAACCAGGAATATTTAAGTTCGAAACAGTAAAGCCCGTTAAACCTGCTTTTGGTTTACCACCACGACCCGTTGCACCTTCATCACGGATTTCACCGCCCGAACCTGTTGCAGCACCAGCAAATGGAGCAATTGCTGTTGGGTGGTTATGTGTTTCAACCTTCATTAAAATGTGAGCAGCTTGGCTCTTATATTTATAAACAAAGTGACCATTTTCATCCGCTTTCGGATAAAAACGCATCGTGTCATAACCCACGATCACAGACGCATTGTCTTTATATGCTGACAATACATCTGTTGGAGACTCTTTATACGTATTTTTAATCATTTGGAACAATGACAATGGTTGTTTTTCACCATCAATTGTCCATTCTGAACCAAAGATTTTATGACGACAGTGTTCAGAGTTTGCTTGTGCAAACATCATCAACTCGATGTCATTTGGATTACGACCCAGCTTGGTAAATGCTTCAGTTAAGTAATCAATTTCTTGCTCAGATAAAGCAAAACCAAACTCATTGTTGGCTTTAACTAACGCTTCTTTACCTTGACCCAAGATATCAATTGAGTTTAATGGCTTCGGCGCTGTTTCTGAGAACAAAGCTTTTGCATCTTCGATTTGAGCAAAAACACTCTCTGTCATACGGTCATGTAATGCCAATTTCACTTCATTCGAAATCTCTTTCACACCTTTCAGTGTAAATAACAGACCACGCTCTAAACGGTGAATTGGCGTATTACAGTTTTGGAAAATATCCGTTGCTTTAGACGACCACGGAGAAATTGTTCCTACACGCGGGGTGACTAAAATCTGGATTTCATCACTTGCAGCTTGGCGAAGTTCGAAAGATTGACCATCGTTTAAAAGTTGTAATGCCGATTGATGTTGCTGCTCGTTGAGCGCTTGATCAAACAAATAAACCCACTGGCTGTCAAAAGATTGAACAGAACTCATTGACGCTAAACGGTTTAAGAGTTGAGTTTTCTTAAAAGAAGAATGTGCTGCTGCACCGGCCACGATAAACATGTTGACTTTGGCTCCACGGGCGGGTCTGACGAACCTACCACAATGTGACTTATGAGAGAGCGCATATTCTACTGTGAAAGCCTCATTTCAGCTAGCCATATCCATCTTAAAAATCAGAGTTTTCTACCCCAAATGGTCTAATTTCTATTAGCTTTATCTGTTTTACTTTATTCGTAACAATTCATTTACTTGATCTGAATAAGCTGTATTTCAAATTTGAGGGCTTTTCCCTTCTGTTTTACGATTTCTTTTCAGTAACCCAAATTGTTATATAACCTTGTACAACGGACTGCCCATCCTCCCTTTTAGCGACTACTTCCACTTGCATATCACCCACTCTCCAATCGTCATTAATCTTTGCTGTCAATTGAATATCCGAATTGGCTTTAGCCACATAATCCACCTGCATTCCTTTTGGTAACCACCTGAGATGCGAGGGAATAGATGCCTCCATAGCAACACCCATCACAAACTCCAAACCATTACAAATCGCAATCACATGCACCGTTCCAATATGATTTTCTACACTGCGACTTTTAGACATCGAGGCTTCACAAAAACCGACTTCTAGCTTTGTAATTACGGGGTTAACTGTGCGAAAGTAAGGCGCAACTCGACTAATAGTTTTCGAAAGTACAGTTAAACCACCTGGGATTTTTCGTAATACCTGATAGGCAATCAATACAGTATTTGGTTGAACTTTCGTATGCTTTTTTAATTTATGGCTAAGGTAGTCAATTGAATTTTTCATCTTAGGTCTAAATATATTCAGTAAACCACAAATTAACACATCGATCTGAATAGCTATATCGCTGCATATCCAGCTGTAATTGTCAGAAGAGATAAGTCAAAACCTTTAAACTCCACTATTTACCTTATTAAGACAACTTATGTCGCCCTACTCTAGTGCTTTAATCTTTTTTTTGGCATGATGCATTGAACTTAGTTTGAATAATGATAAATGGAACAAATGCGTTGGTTAGAGTTGCTTTCTGCAATTCGTTTAGGTAGTAAAAAAAGCAGTACAGAATTGGCTCGAAGCCCTTTCCATAAAGATTATGACAGAATTATTTTTTCCCAAAGCTTTCGACAACTGAATAGAAAAACACAGGTTCACCCGCTTACACAGCATGATGGTATTCATACTCGCCTTACCCATTCGCTTGAAGTCTCTTGTATTGGACGCTCATTGGGTATGCTCGCAGCCGAAAAAATCAAAGATGAATTACCAATGTGGATTTCACCTGCTGATGTTGGCGCGATTATCCAAGCGGCTTGCTTAGCACATGATATTGGCAATCCTCCCTTTGGTCACGCTGGCGAATATGCCATCCGTGAATGGTTTGATGATGCGTCACATCGAGATTTTTTAACAAAACTTACGCCAGAAGAAGAAGCCGACGTGCGTCAGTTTGAAGGCAATGCACAAGGTCTTCGTTTACTCAGTCGAATTGACTATCACCCCGATGATGGTGGGATGCGACTGACTTGTGCGACACTTGGCGCTTATTTAAAATATCCATGGCTTTCAAAAACGATTGATGAACAAGGTGATACGCCATCCCATCAACGTGCAAAGTTTGGATGTTACCAATCTGAAAAAGAAATCTTAAAACAGCTTGCGGAACAACTCGGTTTGATTCAGCTTGGTGACTATCATTATTGTCGTCATCCACTCACCTATCTATTAGAAGCAGCTGATGATATTTGCTATGCACTGATTGATTTAGAAGATGGCATCATTCTGAATATGTTGAATTATGCAGAAGTTGAACCAATTTTTCTTAATCTAATTGCAGATTATGGAACACCTGAAGAACTGCATTTACCGCATACCACATGGCAACAAAAAATCGCAGCTTTACGTGGGCGTGTAATGAAACGCTTAGTCGATGAAGTCACAACTGCTTTTGCAAAGCATCATTATGAGATCATCACAGGTCAGCTTAAAGGCAGCCTTTTACAATATTGCTCGCCTGATATTGAAGCAGGTATTCAAACAGCAAAGAATCTTGCGCGTGATCGAATTTTTGAGCATCCACAAAAATCTGGTTTGGAGATTATTGCTCATCAAAGTTTGCAAACAATTTTAGATGCTTTTGTGCCATTAACGATGCCACATAAGACATTAAGCTTTAAAGAACAGCGATTAATGTCAATTTTGCAACATTCGGGCGTAAATCTGCAAAACAACCATTATAATAATATTATGCAAGTCTTAGATATTATTAGTAAGTTTTCTGACCATCAAGCGTATAGTTTGGCACAAGAGCTACAAGGCAATAAAGTTGGATTCTTCTAATGAATAGATTTGTTGATCAAGGAGTTTATAGCCTATCTCTTCTCAAACCTGAAATCTGGGTACATTGCCCATCTTGTCAGAAGCTTGCAAAAATTATCGAAACAAGAGATCGAGAATCAGAAACTGTAAAAGTCTTTTGTACTCAGTGTACCTATCGCAAAGCGTTACAGCATATTCGTATCCAAAGTTATGACTACATGAGTTATCACTTTAATTTGAATCAAAATATGACTGAATGGAGTGGTGCATGTGAAGTCGAAATCAATACAAAATGTACAATATGCAAGCAAGGAAAATACAAATACCTTCAGCAATATGCTCGTAAATCACTTATTCCAAGACAAATAACTGTAAGTTGTAATTTTTGCCTACGAGAAAATAAGTTTGATGACTCTGTCTATATTTTAAGGAAGGTCAGTTATTCTAAAGTTGGCTTTGATCCCTATTATTCATATTCATTATTTTTAAATATTGCTGTTCGGCAGGGTCAAATCTGTGCTTATAACCCAACACATTTAGGAATATTAAAAAGTTTTATACAAGCTGGGCTAAGAGAACGTAAACTTCCTAACTACAATCGCAGTTATTTCTCACGCCTACCTGCTTGGGTAAAATCTAGTCGAAATCGAAAAGAAATTCTAAAAGCCATTTTGCGTTTAGAACAAATGGCATCTACTATTCAACCATTAACAAATAAGTGAAAGACTCGATGATCGGATGTTTAATTGGCGAAGTGTTTGCCTTAGAAGCCCCAACAGTATTACTCAATGTAAATGGTGTGGGTTATGAAATCGACACACCTCTTTCGACATTTTGCCAATTACAAAAAGGACAGAAAGTCACGCTATGGACGCATTTAGTTGTTCGGGAAGATGCTCAACAACTTTACGGTTTTATTGATTCGCAAGAGAAAACTATTTTCCGTACACTACTCAAAGTGAATGGTGTTGGGCCAAAAATGGCATTAGGAATTCTATCAACATTAAGTGTAGAACTACTCATCCATACGATTGAGCACGATGATCTTAATACACTCGTTAAAGTTCCGGGTGTTGGTAAAAAAACAGCTGAACGTTTAATGATTGAGCTACGAGATCGTTTCAAAGCATTGGCTCAAACCACAAGCAGCACAACAAATACCACTGCAACTCAAATACAATTTATGGCAAATTCACCTGTTGCTGAAGCTGAAGCCGCTTTACAATCTTTAGGCTATAAACCTGCGGAAGCACAAAAAGCGGTTGCTGCCGTAAAAGCAGATCATACTGAATCTGCCGATATTATTCGTGCTGCGCTTAAATCAATGATGAAGTAACTTTATGCAAGATCGTCTTATTAGTGGAACAGAAAAACCCGAAGATCATTTTGATCGCGCCATTCGCCCGACGTCATTGGCTGATTATATTGGTCAACCTGTGGTTCGTGAGCAAATGGAAATCTTCATCGGTGCAGCTCGTGGTCGTGGCGAAGCGCTAGACCATACATTGATCTTTGGCCCACCAGGTTTAGGTAAAACGACACTCGCAAATATTATCGCACGTGAAATGGGTGGAAATCTTAAATCAACTTCTGGCCCTGTCTTAGAGCGTGCTGGTGATTTAGCAGCCATGCTGACCAATTTAGAAGAAGGTGATGTTTTATTTATTGATGAAATTCATCGTCTTTCACCTGTGATTGAAGAAATTCTCTATCCCGCAATGGAAGACTATCAGCTCGACATCATGATCGGCGAAGGTCCAGCGGCTCGCTCAATTAAGCTCGATTTACCGCCATTTACACTCGTTGCGGCAACGACTCGTGCAGGTCTACTCACCTCACCTTTACGTGATCGTTTTGGGATCGTACAACGTTTAGAGTTTTATTCTGTCGAAGATTTAACTCACATTGTCACACGTTCGGCAAACCTCATGGATGTACCTATTACTCATGATGGTTCAATGGAAATTGCACGTCGCTCACGCGGTACACCACGTATTGCAAATCGTCTACTCCGTCGTGTCCGCGACTATGCCCAAGTTAAAGGCACTGGTGAAGTGACACAAGACATGGCTCAACGCGCTTTAGATATGCTCAATGTTGACAAAATGGGTTTAGATACCTTAGATCGACGCTATCTGAGTATGTTACTTGAGCGTTTTGAGGGTCGCCCGACAGGTGTTGAAGCTTTAGCAGCAGCGATGGCTGAAGATAGCGGTACATTAGAAGATGTCATCGAACCTTATCTCATTCAACAAGGTTATGTGATGCGTACGGCCCGTGGTCGTATTGCTACTAATATAGCTTATTTACAATTTGGTATGACTCCCCCTGAATAATATAAAAACATTCTTAATAAAATACTTTCTATAATGAAGCAATTAAAATAATATACAGATTATTCTAATTGCTTCATTATTTTATTAAGGGTCGAAATGAAAAATAAGTTATTAACAACAACATTTTATAGTAGCATTGTATTATTAACAGCTTGCGGTGGTGGGAGTGATAGCAACAATAATGAAAACTCTTTTCAAAGCAAAGAAAAAGTAGACTACACCAAAGCAGAGACAATTGAATCAATTTATGAACCAATAACAAATTTATCTCAAGATCAAAACAACATCTTATTAATTGGTACTGAGTTTGCTGAAAGTCTCTATTACGGTATTTATGCTAATAATAACTTTAAATGTTCGGATGGATCGTATACAAAAAATAGCGATAAGAGCATTACATTTAATAAATGCTCATTTCTAGATTATGCCAATGACGACAGCATCATTACACAGTTACGAGTTATAACTATTTCTGGATCAGTAAACAGTAAAGAAACACTTTATACAGATTCAGGCCGTTATGAGACTACGCTAAAAAACTTCAAAATCACGCCTTCAAATAATGATACTATTACTTATAATGGCAGTATTATCAGCAAATACAGTTATAACAATGCTCAATACCAAATTAAAAAAATGACTTTTAATGTTTTTGATAACGAAACAAAGGAATCGAACCAACTAATTGCTAACAACTATCAACTCAACGTAAACAATCTGACAGTAACTAGTCAAGGAAATGTCGAAGGAGATCCAGACAACAAAATCTTCTCTGTGAATTTCAAAAGTGATATTAGATTTGAAAACATTAATGATAAAATTGCTTTCTACCCTAATTCAGCAGATATCGTAATTGAAGATACGAATAATGTGAAAAATTCAATTAAGATTTCGAATACGAGCAATTACAAAGCGCTCATTCGAGCTTATGCCGATGGAATCACAGTGGCTGGATATCCTAAAACGATTGAATGGTCTGACTTAGAATAAAGATTATTTATTTCTTTTTGAAGAAGCCCTCAACTTGTTAGGGCTTTTTTTATCAGCACCAAGAATATGTTATTTATTACTATTTCTTTAGTCTCATCGAGATCTTATCATTCCCTCATTGCTCCCAGTACGAAACCAATAGGTAAAAGAGATGGCAAATCATTTTGAGTTCAATATTCGCGTTTATATCGAAGACACTGATGCAGGCGGTATTGTTTACCATGCCAATCATATCCGCTTTATGGAGCGTGCACGTACTGAATGGCTACGCGCAGCGGGTGTTGATCACTACTGGCATCAACAAGACTACAACTTCGTTGTTCATCAAATTCAAGTCAAATATGTACGCCCAATATTAATGGATGATTTAATTACCGTTACAGCACGTGTTATTTCGTGTAAAGCAGCATCATTTGTGTTGCAACAAAATATTTATCGTGGTGAAATCTTGCTGGCTTCAGGTGAGGTAACGTTGGCATGTTTGAATAAAGAATTAATGCCACGTAGACTACCTGAGGAAATTCGTGATCTGATTCAAAAAGAATTAGCACAGGACTAAAAATAAACTTTCGGCACAGCAACTTATGGCAACTAACCTAGAATCTTCCCTGCATATTTCTGATTTGATTTTACAAGCAAGCCCTGTTGTACAACTGGTTATGCTGATCTTATTACTCGCATCGATTTATAGCTGGTATTTAATTGCCAAATTGCATATGGGTTTCAAGAAAGCAGGCCAAGAGGATGAACATTTTCAAAAAATGTTCTGGTCAGGTGCCGAATTAAATACGTTATATAACAATGCTCAACTCAACTCTAAACGTCGTGGTTTAGAAGATATCTTCTATCAAGGTTTAGGTGAGTTTTTCAAACTTCAAAAACGTAAAGCTGATACTAACCAAACCATTGAAGGTACTGAACGCATCCTTCGTGTTGGTTTAAGCCGCGATCAAGGTGGTTTAGAACAAGGCTTGGGTGCTCTCGCAAGTATCGGTTCAGTTGCCCCTTATATCGGTTTGTTTGGAACAGTTTGGGGCATTATGAATGCCTTTATCGGTCTGGCAGCCGTTGATCAAGTGACTTTAGCCACTGTTGCCCCTGGTATTGCAGAAGCTTTAATCGCAACCGCAATTGGTCTTTTTGCAGCAATTCCAGCAGTACTTGCATTTAACCATTGCACTGCAAAAGGCGAATCTATCTATTCTGATCGCGCATTATTTGCAGAAGAAATGGTTGCTCTTCTACAACGTCAGTCAATTGGAACGACACAGGAAGATGCATAATGGCAATTCAGCGCTCAGGACGTTTTGAACGTATCAAAAAACCACTTAAAAGTGATATGAACGTCGTTCCTTATATTGACGTCATGTTGGTGCTCCTTGTCATTTTCATGGTTACGGCACCAATGATCACCAGTGGAATTAAAGTAGATTTGCCGCAAGCAAATAATCATCCAATCGAATCAAAAGATATGCCTGCAATGGTAACGATTGGAAAAGATGGAAATATTTATCTACAGTATCAAGAATACAAGGATAGTGAACCCCTATCGCTAGAACAACTTGAAACAGTCCTAAGCGATGCTCAAAAGCAAGCTGAACAAGACAACAAACAACTAACTGTATTGGTAAATGGTGATAAGACACGCCCTTACGGCGAAGTTGTATCGCTCATGGCAAGTTTGCAAGAAGCAGGTTTAACACAAGTTGGTTTACTTACAGAGCCATTAAAATAAGCTATGAAAAAAATTCAAGAGCCTCCATTTAAGCAAAATGCGATTGCACTGGGTTTCACACTCGGTGTTCATGCAATCGCGATTGTTGGCTTGCTTTTTTTAGGCTTGAGCAAACCACCTGAGCAGCCAAAAAAACTGACAACAGTTTTAGTAAAACCCGAAGATCTTCCTCAAATTAATGATGAACAAGCTTCTGCAGAAAACCAAGCAAATGAAGTGCAAAGTCAGATTGTCGATCAAACCTTGCCAGAAAATATTCCTGTCGTACCGCCTAAACCAACGACTCAACAACCAAATTTGGAACAACAAAAAGCTGAGCAAGAAAAGTTAGCCGAACAAAAAAGTAATGCTGATGAAGCTGCTCGTGCTAAAAAAATTGAAGAGCAACGCAAACTTGCTGAAGCTCAGGCACAAAAGCAACGTGATGAATCAGAAGCCAAACAAAAGGCAGATGCTAAAGCTAAATCGGATGCAGATGCTAAACGCAGAGCTGATCAAAAAGCGGAAGCTGATGCTAAAGCACGCCAAAAAGCTGAACAAGATGCCAAATTGAAGCAGCAACAGAAAGCTGCAGAAAATGCAAAGTTACAAGCTCAGCAAGATGCCAAGCGCAAAGCTGATGCGGAAGCTAAACGAAAAGCCGATGCAGATGCCAAACGAAAAGCCGATGCAGATGCCAAACGAAAAGCTGACGCAGAGGCTAAACGTAAAGCCGATGCTGATGCCAAAGCTAAGGCTAATGCAGACGCTAAACGCAAAGCTGAAGCAGAAGCTAAACGTAAAGCCGATGCTGATGCTAAACGAAAAGCTGATGCGGATGCCAAAGCTAAGGCTAATGCAGACGCTAAACGCAAAGCTGATGCGGATGCCAAAGCTAAGGCTGATGCAGAAGCTAAACGTAAAGCCGATGCAGAAGCTAAACGTAAAGCCGATGCAGAGACCAAAGCTAAAGCTGATGCAGAAGAAAAAGCTGCTGCTGCGAAAAAAGCTGAACAAGATGCTGCACAGAAAAAAGCGGAAGCTAAACGAATTGCATCGACAGCAAAGCAAGATTTTGAAAAGAAAATCTATCGTACTTGGAATATTCCAATGAGCTCATCTGGTCAGAAAGCTACAGCTCGTGTAACTCTTAATGATAGCGGTGCTGTTATGTCTGTTATTGTAAATTCATCAGATCCAGACATGAAAGCTAGTATTGAAGCTGCCGTTCGAGCCGCTGCTCCATATCCGATGCCTCAAGATCCAGATGCTCGTCGTGAGGCAAGAAGCTTTACTTCAAGTTTCACAGCAAAATAGTAATGAATAGTTAACATGCTTCGTTTTTAATAGCCGAAAGCATGTTAAGTATGTTAAATAATCAACTGTCTCAAAACACCAGCTCAAGTAATTGTAATTATGGAAAATACGCGTAGACATCTTATTTCTTTGGCAGTTCTTACAGCGCTTAGCTTAACTGTACCAGCCACGACCTTTGCACAATTACACCTAGAAATTGCTAAGGCACCCGAACAAGCACCAAAGATTGCAATCGTTCCTTTTGGTAATGACAATAATGCGCTCTACCCCATCATTGAAAACGACTTAAATCGTTCAGGTCGTTTTACAAGTGCATCACAAAATCTTCCTGCGACTGCACAACTCAATCAAATTCAAGCGGAAAATTGGCAAAGTGCTGGCGTTCCTTATGTTGTCGTTGGTCAACTTAAGCCAATTACTGGAAACTCTTTTGAAGTCCATTACCAGTTATACGATGTACAAAAACGTCAATACTTACTCAACGAAGTGTTAACAGTTCCAAACTCAAGAGTACGCCAAGCGGGTCACATGATCAGTGATGCAATTTATCAAGCATTAACTGGCATTGCAGGCGACTTCAGCGGTCGTATTGCTTATGTATTAAGAAATCAAGCGACTCCAGCTCAACGCTATACATTACAAATTGCTGATACAGATGGCGAACAGCCGAAAACTGTACTTTCATCACGCGATCCTATTCTGTCACCGACATGGTCACCTGATGCCAAGAAAATTGCTTATGTCTCATTTGAAACCAAACGCCCTGCAATTTATATGCAAGATTTAGCAACGGGTGAAAGAGAGGTTTTAGCGAGTTTCCGTGGTTTGAACGGCGCACCAAGTTTCTCTCCAGATGGCAAGTCTATGCTCTTCACAGCATCTATGCATGGAAACCCAGAAATCTATCAAATGGATTTAGGAACTCGCCAAGTAAAACGAATGACTACGGACTCAGCGATTGATACTGAAGCACGTTACGCACCAGATGGAAAATCATTTATTTTTACCTCTGACCGTGGTGGCTCTCCACAAATTTATCGTTATAGTTTTGATGATGGATCAGTTAAACGACTTACATTCAAAGGTGCGTTCAATGCACGAGGTACATTGAGTGCTGATGGCAAAAAAATTGCACTTGTTCATCGACCTAGCGGCAGCAATTACAAAGTTGCGATTCAAGATATTAATACAGGCATCACAAATATCTTAACCCCAACAAGTCTAGACGAATCACCAAGCTTCTCACCAAATGGACAAATGGTGGTTTATGCAACGCGTGAAGGTAATCGTGGCCTGTTATCAATCATGTCAACAGATGGTCGTTTCCGTATGAACTTGCCAAGCGAACAAGGCGAAGTTCGAGAACCAGCTTGGGCACCAAAATAAATTCAATCGATTGGAGATTCAAATGAATATTAAATATTTAACACTTCCACTTATTGCTGCAACGCTTGTATTTACAGGATGTGCAAGCCGTAAACCAGCTGCTGAAATCACAACTGGTAATACACCAAATGGTTCAACTACTGTAAGCACAGAAGGTTTAAGCGAAGATGCTGCATTAAATGCACAAAATCTAGCTGGTGCATCTTCTAAAGGTGTTACTGCTGCAAATAAAGCATTTTTAGCTAAACGTGTTGTTCATTTCGACTATGACAGTAGTGATTTATCAAATGAAGACTATCAAACACTACAAGCACATGCTCAATTCTTAGTTGCAAATGCCAACTCAAAAGTTGCTTTAACAGGCCACACTGATGAACGTGGTACTCGTGAATACAATATGGCACTTGGTGAGCGTCGTGCAAAAGCTGTAGAAAGCTTCTTGATTACCAATGGTGTAAATCCACAGCAACTTGAAGCTGTGAGCTATGGTAAAGAAGCACCTGTTAATACAGGTCACAATGAAGCAGCTTGGAAAGAAAACCGTCGTGTGGAAATCAACTACGAAGCAGTACCACCATTATTAAAATAATAATGATTTAGCTTCAAATAAAAATGCTCACATATCGTGAGCATTTTTTATGTTTGAGATTCTTCATCATCTTTTTTATCAGATGGCTGCATCGACTCAATCATATCGTGTTTATTAAACTCTTTATATTCAGGCTTTGATTCGTACTCTTTCCACGCCTCTTGCACATTTTCTTTAGAAATCTTTTCTAAGCTAATTGGCTCACTTGGCGTTGGGGTAGCGTCAAAATTCTTAGTCGACATCTGTGCTCTCCAAACTTCCTGTCTAGTATGCGATCAACATAGCATGTAATCTGTCGCTTGTAATCATAAAAGCAACATAAATAAAGTAAGATAATTTTTATTTTCGAGCGTTCTCATCTAAAATAGCCGCATTGTTTTATCAATTTTTTGACGCGGCTAAATCGGAGCTATTCAATTATGTCAAACCTTACCTTGTCCCAATATCTAGAACAACAAAATGGGAATTTGACACCAGAGTTGGCACAAGTCATCGAAACAATTGCAGACACTTGTAAGACAATTGATCAGGCATTACAAAAAGGTGCCTTAGCAGGTATTTTGGGCAGTGCTGGTAATGAAAATGTTCAAGGCGAAACTCAAAAGAAATTAGATGTTATTTCTAATGATTATTTAATTGATGCTTTAAAGGTACATCCTCAAGTTGGCGGTTTAGCGTCTGAAGAATTAGATGATTTCACACCTGCACAAGAAAATGGTAAATACCTCGTGTTATTTGATCCATTAGATGGTTCAAGCAACATCGACATTAATATGTGTGTAGGCACAATCTTCTCAATCTTGCCAGCAAAA
Organism: Acinetobacter venetianus RAG-1 = CIP 110063; assembly: GCF_000368585.1. GTDB lineage: Bacteria > Pseudomonadota > Gammaproteobacteria > Pseudomonadales > Moraxellaceae > Acinetobacter > Acinetobacter venetianus. Next base: position 223,117 of record NZ_KB849558.1, on the reverse strand, counting down.
AATGCCATAACTCAATCTAATGACTTCATGCAAGCTGGCATAGAACAAGTTGCTGCAGGTTACGTATTATACGGTCCATCAACAATGTTGGCACTTACTGTTGGTGCTGGCGTAGTGTTCTTTACATTAGATCCAGTAACACAAACCTATCTACTAACCACCGAACAAGTTCAGGTGTCAGCTGATACGCAAGAATTTGCGATTAATGCATCGAATCAACGCCATTGGGAAAATCCTGTAAAACGTTATATTGATGAACTTTTAGCAGGTAAAACTTCAGTTCGTGAAAAAGACTTTAATATGCGTTGGGTTGCATGTATGGTTGGCGATATTCACCGTATTTTGTGCCGTGGTGGTATCTTCCTCTATCCTTACGATTTAAAAGACCCTAAAAAAGCAGGTCGTTTACGTTTAATGTATGAAGCAAACCCAATGAGTATGTTAATCGAACAAGCTGGTGGTGCTTCAACAACAGGTCGTGCTCGTATTATGGAAATCCAACCGACAGAATTACACCAACGCGTTCCTGTCATTATTGGTTCTAAAAATGAAGTTGAACGTGTGACAAGCTATCACTAATCCAATCAAAATTTGATACTCGGAAACATCATCCACAACCTACGATGTATCAAAAAATTAAATATTTCATAGATTTAATGGGATATTTAAATGAATAAAATCGATAGGTTTTGTGGATGACTATGGTTTACCTACTTTTCTCTCAAGAAAAGTAGGTTTAACCGAAGGCTAACCCTTAAATAAGATGAGAACTTAGCCTGATACTGCTAAACCATCCTATTCATTGAGCCTAAATTTATTAGACAAACTCTTATGGCCATTATTTTCCTAGAATCAAAAGACAATGCAAAAATCAAACATTTGCGTGGGCTGATCGAGCTGAATAGTGCCCGAAAGAAACATCAGCAAACCGTTCTAGAGGGTACTCACCTATGCCTAGCATGGTTACAACAACAAAAGAAAATCTTTTCACTATTTACCACTGAACAAGCATTAGAAAATCCCGAGTTACAACAAGTCTTTAAGCTTCATCAAGGGCATATTTTCGTTATCAGTGAAGTTTTATATAAAGATTTAAGTACACTCGGTACAACATTACCGTGTTTGGCAATCATTGATTTACCACAGAATCCTGTACAAATTGATTTCACTCAAGACACTTTAATTCTTGAAAATGTCCAAGATCCAGGCAACGTAGGTACGCTTTTACGCTCAGCCGCAGCAGCAAATATCAAACAAATTATTTGCACACAAGGATCTGCATCACTTTGGTCACCGCGTGTATTACGCGCAGGAATGGGCGCACACTTTAGCTTAGTCTGCTTTGAAAATATTCAACTTAAAGACATTCTTCCGCAATTTAAAATTCCAGTTTTTGTTACGAGTTCCCATCGTTCAACAAGCTTATATAGTAAGGACTTAACACAAGCTTGCGTATGGATTTTAGGAAATGAAGGACAAGGTGCAAGTAATTATGCCCTCGAACATGCTGAGGCGGTTGCGATTCCACAACCAGGCGGACAAGAATCTCTGAATGTTGCAATTGCTGGATCAATTTGCTTTTTTGAAATGGTTCGCCAACGTCAGTAAAACGTTAATTTATTTTAAATACGATTTTTTTACTGAGAAAATCAATTACACTACTAAAAATAATTGCTTAAGTTGTCAACGAATCCACCATTTTCAACGTTATATGGTTAATGAATTGGAAATAATGGTGGGTGTCCATGACAGGATTTTCCATCTCTATGGATTTAGCACCGAAACAGGCTCGAACAGATAGCAGTACTGATCACAGTACTGTTGAACAACGTCTGCGTTTTTTTATGCAAGATGTTACTGGTCGTGCCCTAGTGATGATGGAAAGTGCGACGCAAGGACAACAAGGTATTGCAATGGATTTAGTCCAAGAAGCCTTTATTTCCTTACACAAATCATATTCTGATAAAAGTACAGAAGAATGGTATCCTCTTTTCTATACCATCCTTAATAACAAATTACAGGATTGGCGACGTAAAGAAGCGCGTCGAGCAAGCCCATTTTCTCTATTCAAAAAAGTGAGTCTAGATGACGACAATGAAATTATTGATGTCGTCGATGAATCCACTCCAAATCCATTTGAATTTCTCAATCAAGAAGTAACAATGGAAGAAATTCAGGTAGCGATTAACCAGCTACCAGTAAGACAACAGCAAGCTTTTATGTTGAGAGCTTGGGAAGGTTTTGATACATCTACCACAGCTCAAATCATGGATTGTAGTGAAGGCAGTGTAAAAACACACTATCATCGTGCAATTCAAGGACTCAGAATCGCTTTAGAGCATTTAAATCCACATGGAGGATCATCAGATGAATAAAGATGAGTTCACAAAAAAAGTGACTTCCAAGCTCGATCAACTTGAGAAAGAGCAATATCACAACAAAATGTTAGTGATGAATCATGTTCTTGATACTGTTCAAAAGAAACCAACGTCTTACTACAGTATTTGGAAAATGACGGGCTTTGCTTTTGCAGCAGCACTTATGGGTATTGTTGTATTACCTAGTTCATTGCAACTTGCAGACAAACAGCAAAATCAAGTGATCGTAAATCCAAAACTTTCACCACAAATGGTTGAAGATATGGAAATGTTAATGGCCTTTGGTGAAGATAGAGTTCCTCATGGCAGCTAAAAGAATTGCTCTTGTTGTATGCACACTCAGCCTGCTACAAACCAGTTTTGCTAGTTCAGAGCGTTTTTGGGTTTTTTCTAAACCTAATAAACCAACAACTGAAGAAGCTTGGGATGATCTCTCGCCTGAAGAACAACGTGTATTGATTCAACGCTATCAAACACTAAAAGAAATTCCGACAAATCAAAGCACTCAACTCCAACAAAGAATGGAGTGGTTTACTCAACTGCCAGAAAATGAAAAACAAAAAATGCGTGATGTTTGGCAAAAAATGAGCACCCAAGAACGTAATACATTGCGTAAAAGAATGCAGAATGCCAGTGTTGAAGAAAGATTAAACATCCGAGAAGAATACTTAAGTAAATATTCTGAACATTGATTTCAAAAATTAAACTATGCATAAAAATAGCGCCTAAAGGCGCTATTTTTATTGAATCAAATTTTATTTCTTCATACGGCGATAGCCCAACATCCCAAACAGTCCAAGTAAAGAAAGCCACCCCATACTTCCCCCGCCACTACTTGCATTACGAGTATCATCTGTTGTTGTTGCTGTACTAATGATATTTACAGTGCCAACATTAGAAATAGCAGGTGTACTATCATTATCGTAAACTTGGTAATTAAATGAGTAATTGAACGGGTTAAAGTTATTTGACTCTTGAATATAAATATTACCGCCATAACAGGTTTCTTTATCATCTGGAGCAGGACAAGCACCCTGACGATCTGCAGTAACAATAATATTCTTACTCGGTACATTTGTTAAACGAATTGGTAATTCAATACCCTCTTCATTTATCCAAAAAGCTGATTTATTTGGATTATTATCTGGACCATTTCCACCCTCCCCCGTATCACCATCATCGTTAGCATATTTCAATAAATTCAAAGCAATTTTTTGATTTTGTTGATACTTTAAAGTTACCGAGGTATCTTCTACTTCAGGCGCAATATTAGTAAATGCGGCTTTAATTAACCCCGATGATTTTACTGTTGGATTAGCTATTGACTGAATAGTATACTTACAAAACACTTTATCGCCAGCTTGAGTAATTGTGTCATCTTTACGATAAATAATGATTTGCCCAAGATCTTGATTCCAAGAACAAACTAAATTTTCATCTGGCTGTACGCTAGTAACGGCATCATTAATTTGACCAACCCCTAATGCCTCAGTCGTAACATTATACAAAGTTTTATCAAAAAATTGGATCTTATGCGTACCATCTGATTGTATTAACTCTTCCGGTAGAGGTAACTGATATTTCTTTAAATCAACATAAATTGCACGATAATGCAGGTTATTCTTTGTACTGTCATAGAGATTTTTATTGATTTCTAAATTATCTTTATCCGATGTTGTAAGCAATGGATCGTCTGGATTTTCTATTAGATATTCATAGTTTTCAATTTGCTGTTTATAACCATCAACCAAACCTTTAATAGATACATTCGACAGATCTTCTAGATCACCAGCTGTAAACTTCATTAACTCTACTGAACCAATATCACAACTATTTCGGGCATCTGGATCATAATAAAGAGTACCATCTGCAATACGTGCTATCCCTCGTTGATCATTTGTACTACAACCATCCGCACCTACTGTGCTCACATCAACTAAATCTGTTTCAGTTTTATTATTCTTTGGATAGTACAGTGGTAAGAAAGAAGTATTTTCTGTTTCGGGCTGTAGAGCACTTAATAAAGTTCCCATACTTTGTGTACTAATATCAAGATTAGTATGGTCTTCAGGAAGTGCTTCTTTTGGTAAATCACATTTATTATTACTTGCGCTTAAAGCAAAAGCATTATAAGCAAGTAACATATTAACATTTTCTTGATCCTCAGCAGCACCTAGCAAATAACGACACGCATAACTACTATTATTAAAAGATAAGACATTGAAACCTAATGCTTTTAAGCCTAATTTATCATAGAGAAAAACTGTGTTCGCTTGGTTCTCAACGACCGTATTACTCGTCATCACTAAGCTACTATTACCACTCAGAATACTTGAAGAATTATCTGTAGCACTTCCAGCCTTAGTATCACCACTAAACTTAATTATTGTTCCAGTTGCACTATTTGCCTTGTTTTGAGCTATAGTATTTGTAGTTAAATTAACTGTTGGTTCCCCACAAAAATCGAACACGCTACCTGATGATGTTGAACCATTTGCAATAATGCTACTTGCAGAGAAAGTAATCTCACGCTTTGAGTACACGTTGTCATTGAAACAACTCATACCCAAAACACTTCCAAGTGGAGATTGATTCGCCTTAATTACAGAGTTTGCGACAGATAACCCCGCTGTTGGGCCAGCAAGAAAAATTGCCCCCCCAGCAACCGCGGCCTGAGAAGAAAGAATTTGTACATTATTCAGACTTATATCTGCCCCTGCATAAATTGCCCCACCACGATCAGAGGTTTTGCCACCTTTAAGGGTAAGGTTATTTAAAAACAATCCTCTTCCACCAATCGTTGTATTGAAAATACGAGAATTATTATTCCCATCAATCACTGTTTTAATTGCAGTTTGAGCTGGGTAACGATTAGTAATTGCACTTTTTTTCTCCCAATCCAAAGGACTAGCACCATAAACAGTAACAGTAACATTAGGAACCAGCTCACTTTTTAATGTATATGTACCTGCCTCAAGTTGAATTTGTTTTGTTGTACTAGAAGAAATATCACTAATACTACAGCCACCATAGGACTTTCTTATTTCGGCAGCTTTTAGTGCTTCTCGTAATGAGCAAGCATTCGTATTTTCTCCATCTTCATCAGCAAAAGTAGTAACCTTAATAATATCGGTGCTTGTTGCAGCAATTAATGGCATTGATGCAACAACCATCGTAGCCAAAATTCCTTTTTTATAATTTTTCATCTTTAAACTCATCCTTGTTCAAGCTCTGAAACGGCGTAAACCAATTAACCCAAACAACATTAAAATTGCTGGAAAACCAAAACTTCCTCCACCAACATTGACTGTTTTACTTTCGAAATTATTTGGCGGGTCTTGAACAATCGTTGTAGGGATCGTGATGTAATAATTTGAAACATCATTGAAACGAGTTGTAGTTGTTATAATACGCAAATTGAATTTATCAGCACCATGCCAATTGCTATTCGGTGTATAAATAACATTACCCTCTTGATCAAGCGTTAATTTACCTTTTGATACAGTTTGAGTCTGCTGAATCTCTAAACAACCTGGTTGCCAAGATTGGCCATCTGAGCGTTTCCCCAAAATTTTCTCACATGAAGCAATATCTAATAACTCCCCATCTAAAAAGCTATCTGCAATATTAAATTTAGCTGTTTCTCCGTATAAAATATCTTGTCCAGCAACAGGTATTTCACTACGATTAATAACTAGCTCAATAGCTCCTAGATCACAAAGTTCATCATAACCGCTTCGAGTTTTCCCACGTTGATCACTTGCCTCACAACTTGCCAATCCTATTGAACTACCATCACTGTAAATTCGACCTTTATTCACAATAAGTGAGTCAGATAGTCGAATATATGACATTAATAGTCGGGGTTTAAAGTATCCAAGCATTTGATCTTTAGGAGTGTAGTATGGACATAATAGACCATTTGCTGGTGGGGCATCACAAGTTCCCTCATCGTCTACACCACCAGCTATTAATTTATGTTCGGGTTTACTCTTATCCCAAATAATATTTGGTCTTTCCGTTGGGGCATTACGATTACAATCTAATTCGGTTAAATTACTCTGTACTATCGATTCATCATTTGCTGAAGCTACGCAGTTTTTACCATCATTATCCACTAAAACACTATTTGAAATATTAGCACTTGGTAATTTCTCTGTAGTTGTTTCACCATTGGTTGTAGATGTATATGTCCACTTAGGTGCTTGCAAATAGAGACCAGCAGCATTCTTAATCATAGTAATATTATTAAGAATCATGCCCTCTCGTACATTTGCAACATATCCACCCTTATTATGAAAAATTGTTGTGTTTCGCAAACCCGCAATACGTGTAGCGAGTGCTGTTCCAGTCGTAGTATCAGTAAATCCTGTTTGTGAATATAATAAAGCACCATCTGGTGTTGTAGCAGTGCCTTCGTTATCTCTAATGACTGATTGCGAAATTAAATAACGAGGCATTTCACTATAAATCACAGCACCTTGATCAGCCTTATTTTTTTCTATAATACTATTATTAAAACTTACGTATCCTGCTGTTTTTCGTTCATCTGACAAAATACCAGCATTATAAACAGCCCCACCTCGTGCAGCGTAGCCAGAAGATAATCTTGAATATACAATATTTAATGCCTCACGATTATAAATCAATCCACCATCGTTTAACTTACTTGATGAACCCTTAAGATTTAACTCATTAAATGTAACTAAAATAAGGTCTTTTTCTACACTGCCATCATCAATAAAGAACAATCGATCATTACCAACCATTTTCAATGTAGCATTATTTAATCCTTTTTTATTATCATTAAACTCACCACTACTTGCCACAGTAATAGTCATTGCTGCTTTAAGCTGTAATGAGCTATTTAAAGTATATTCTTTATCACGTTGCAAAATGATTGTAGAAGTTGCATCTTTATCTCCACAACCATGATATCCATTTTCGTACTTAGTCTCAGCTCTATTATTTAAAAAGAATACGGCTTCACGTAATGAACAAACAGTATCATCTTTATCTTCATCAACTAATGTTGTAACTTGAATATCTGCAGAATATACATGTCCAGTAATCGCAAATAAAGCACAGGCAAGCGTCCGCTTGAGCATACCGATCTCCTTCTATTTTTCATTTTTCTTCGTATTGCAAACTAATCATTTGCAACCACATTCCTTTGTGCGTACTTTGTCACAGCTCTCGAAATTACTCAAGAAATTTTGTGCTATTGGCGATATTCATCAATTAATGCATAAATTTGCTTAAGTGTTGTATTTGAAAGCTTTGTTTTTTCGCCCTTCAACATTTTTTCGAGCTGCGCAAGAGTTTGTAATAAAATAGAGGCTTGGTGTGGGCCATTTAATAATAAATAATCTACAATTTGTTGATCAAAATGTATGCCTCGACGGATCATCACAGATTGAAGTAATGCTTGTCGATCAGAAAAAGAACTCCCATTTGGCACTTTCACACTTACAGCCTGCGTTAACCTTGACTGTAAATCTGGTAATTCTAGTTTTAATTCAATAGGAGCAACACGAGAAGAAAAAACAAGCTGCCCCTCGTGATTATTCATTAAATGAAATACAGCTTTTTGCCAATGTGGAACACCACTGATTGCATCAATGTCATCTAAAGCAACTAAATCATAAAACTCTAATGAGGTAATCGCTTCAATAGGAGCATCTAATAATTCTAATAAAGATACCTTGATTGCTGGGCGCCCCAATTCAAGATAAGAATCACAAATTGCTGATAGTAAATGACTCTTTCCAGTACCAGCCCCACCATAAATATAAAAACGACTCACTAGACCCGCATGTAACTGTCTAATTGCATCAACTACAGGCCCCCAACCTGGCCCCGAAAAATCACTGATTCGAGCATCCAGTTGGGGTTCAATATCCAGTTGGAGTTGACGCATATATGTCGTATTTTCCTCAATTACTTGGAAGTGTTTGTATCTGAAGTCTCTGTATCTTGAGAGTTTTTCACATCAATATCAATATCTATTTCATTCGTTTCGATACTAATGTGCTGAGTGCTGCCTTCTGCAACAATAATTTCGGTAGGTAATCCATAGAGACGACTTTTTTCATAGTTATTTCTTGCATGTTTAAGCAAAACAACGATGACCGCAGCGACAGGTAAAGCAATCAACATTCCAAGAAAACCACCTAATTGCGCACCTGCTAAAACAGCAAAGACAACAGCGACAGGAGATAAACCAATTTTATCACCTAACAGGAACGGTTGCAGAATATAACCTTCAACCATTTGACCAATCATAAATACAATGCCAACTAACAATAGCTGCATCCAATCAAGTCCGAATTGGAATAATGAAGCAATCACAGCTGCAATAATACCAACACCAAAACCTAAATAAGGAATAATACTCGCCAAACCCGCAATCATTCCAATAATTAAGCCAACCTCTAAACCGATAAGTTGTAGACCTACCGCATAAACAATTCCAAGTAAAAGCATTACCAAGAACTGCCCTTTTACAAACGCACCTAATACACTGTGGCACTCACGAACGATTGTTAATGTCGACGCCTCATAAGGACGAGGAATTAAACGTCGAAGGCTTTGTAACATTCTTTCCCAATCAAGTAAGAAATAGAAAGAAATAATCGGAATAAGAATAACCACGCCACCAATTTGAATAAAATTCAAACCAGACTGAGCAAGCCGTAACGCCATCGTTTGAATACTATCTGCACTATAATTGGTTTGGATATAATCCATTACAGTCTTAGAAATTTGCTCAGTATCGATTTCCATTGGTACCACATTGAACGTATGTGAAACCCAAGGCAAGAACGTCGCGTTGATCCAGTGAATACCCGCAGGAATACTGTCTCTAGCGTACATTAACTGTTTCCATACCAACGGTACAAGGAACCACAAAACAACTGTCAGACCTACGCCAATACCAACAAATACGATACTGATGGCTAACCAACGGGGTAATTTAATTTTTACAAGAACATCAACAAGCGGACTAAACAGGTAGGCAATAAAAAATGCGCCGACAAATGGCAGTACAACAGGTTTCAATAAGTATAAGACCCAGAGAAGCAATGCGAGTCCAGCGATGATAAAGATACGGCGCAGTACCTGATCTTGCATAAAATCTAGCCTTTTTTCGTGTAATCGTTATAAATGAAAAAAAAATTTAAATAAAGATAGCATTTTCGAGCATAAATAACATAAGAGTTTCGTATATTCGGGTTATAATCTGCCGCCAATGCGGAGACTTCATTATGAGCAACTCAACTTCTACCCCAAACACTGGTTTAAGCTACAAAGATGCGGGGGTCGACATTGAAGCGGGCGACGCACTGGTCGATCGTATCAAATCTGTCGCTAAACGTACCACTCGTCCTGAAGTTATGGGCGGTCTAGGTGGCTTTGGTGCACTATGCAAAATTCCTAAAGGCTATGAAGAGCCTGTATTGGTTTCAGGAACTGATGGTGTAGGTACTAAGCTACGTTTAGCACTTAATCTGAACCGCCATGACACAATCGGTCAAGACCTTGTGGCAATGTGTGTAAATGACTTACTTGTATGCGGTGCTGAACCATTATTCTTCTTGGATTACTATGCAACAGGTCATTTGAATGTTGATGTTGCTGCGAATGTAGTCACTGGTATTGGTAAAGGTTGTGAGCTTGCAGGTTGTGCATTAGTCGGTGGTGAAACTGCTGAAATGCCTGGTATGTATGAAGGTGAAGATTACGATCTTGCTGGTTTTGCTGTCGGTGTTGTTGAGCAAAGTAAAATTATTGATGGCTCTAAAGTAAAAGCTGGTGATGTATTGATTGGTGTTGCCTCTAGCGGCGCACATTCAAATGGCTATTCTTTACTACGTAAAATTTTAGATGTTAAAAATGTTGATTTAACTCAAATCGTTGATGGTCGTCCACTTGCAGATGTTGCAATGGAACCGACTCGCATTTATGTAAAACCTGTTTTAGAACTTTGCAAACAAGTTGATGTCCATGCAATGGCACATATCACTGGTGGTGGTTTGCCGGGTAACCTTCCGCGTGTTCTTCCAAATGGCGCTCAAGCCGTTATTGATGAATCAAGCTGGGAATGGTCTGAATTATTCCAACTTTTACAACGCGAAGGCAATGTAGAACGCTTTGAAATGTATCGCACATTCAACTGTGGTGTTGGTATGGTGATTGCTGTTGATCCAAGCGAAGCGGATAAAGCCGTTGAGGTATTGAACGCTCAAGGTGAAAAAGCTTGGAAAATTGGTCATATCCAAGAAAATGCTGAATCAGTTGAAGGCGCAGACGAAAAAATTCGTGTGATCTTTGCATAATGAAAATTGCTGTACTTGTCTCTGGCAATGGTAGCAACTTACAAGCCCTGATAGATGCCCAACAAGGCAAACAACTATCAGGGCAAATCATTGGTGTTCTTTCAAACAAAGCTGATGCTTATGCGTTACAACGTGCTGAGAACGCCAATATTGCAACTGCTGTCATTTCGCATAAAGACTTTCCAAATAGAGAAAGCTTCGATGAAGCAATGCATCAACAACTACTGAATTGGCAGATTGATTTAGTCATTCTTGCAGGTTTTATGCGCATATTAACACCAAACTTTGTCAGTAAATGGCAAGGAAAAATGTTAAATATTCACCCTTCTCTCTTACCTTTCTATAAAGGTGTTAATACGCATCAACGCGTATTAAATACAGGGGATCGCCTGCATGGTTGTACGGTTCATTTTGTAACAGCTGAACTCGACGCTGGCCAAAGTATTGCTCAGTCAGTTATTGAAGTTAGTTTGAATGATACAGCGGAAAGCTTAGCGCAACGCATACATAAACTTGAGCATTTCATTTATCCTCAAGTTGCACAATGGATATGTAATGGTCAGCTATCTTGGGAAAATGGCAAAGCCTATTTCAACCAAAAACCTTTAGAGCGCCCTATTCAATTTGCTCAATTGTAGCTAATGAATCAGCAAATTTAGATTTGCTGATTCTTCTCATCTTTTTTATTTTGATTTAATCAAACTTCTAATCTTTTTCACCGTATCCAGTGGATGTTCCAATGGGAACATATGCCCTCCGTCAACAACTGAAAATGGAATATCCAATTTCTTTTGTGCCACTTGAGGAAGCTTCTGCTTTAAAAATACGCTGTCTTGACCGACAACCAAATCAACAGGAACTTTTGGCTTAGGCATCGGCAACCACCACATTGATGGTGTTGTTCTAAATATCTTAACTTCCGCCTGTTTAGGTATGGTTAACATGACGCCATTATTTTGCGGATCGTTTGTTAAGGCATGATCGATATAGGCTTGAAAACAATCTTCATCGAAGTATTGATAAAAACCTTTTGGTCTCAACAATTCAGCAGCCTGCTCTCGCGACTCCCAGCGATCTCTGCGTCGGGCAGATAAACCTGCTGGTGTAATCTGATCAACAAGTTTTGGCTTAAATAACTTTGCCAAATGAAAAGCGAAAGATGCTTTACCAATAATAAAAGGTGGATCAAGCATGATCACTTGAGAAAATAATTCAGGACGACGATATGCTGCCATTAAGGTCAAAACAGAACCCAAAGAGTGCCCTAATCCAATCACCTTACGTCCATGCGATTGCTGAACGATACTATCAATCACTTGGTCTACTAAATATTTCCAACCATGCGTAATTGGATAACGTTGATCAGCACCAATTTCTGATACATAAATGACATCATAATCATCTTTGAGTTGATCAAAAAGTTTTTGATAAACTTTTGAAGGGACACCGTTCGCATGCGCGAAATGGATTAAAGGTTTCATAAGTTTGTCTATAAATTTATTGATTGGTCAATTATCCCGCTATGTCACTTTAATGCAAATTAAAAGAAAGAACTATGGAGTAATTTTTAAAGAGGGAAATTTGATGCGTTAATTGATTTGCTTAGTTTCCCCTTACGAATAAGAGGAAACCAAATTTTAAAAACTAAAATTATTGAATTTTTGCACTTTGCTGAGTTTCTAATTGAGCAGCTAATGAACTACTAATCCCTTCACCAATCTTCGCGCCCATACGTCCCAAAATTGACTCTAAAGGATTACGCTGTACTGTGTAATCAACTTTTTGCTCAACTTTCAGCTCACGCATTAGCGTTGTAAGACTACCACTACGGTCAGCAACACCCAAAGCAATCGCTTGTTCACCCGTCCAAAATAGACCTGAGAACACCGCAGGATCAGTTGATTTCAAACGCTTACCACGACCTTCTTTAACCGCATTGATAAAATGTGTGTGCACATTGTCTAAGACAGATTGTACATGCGCTTGTTGAGCAGGATTAATCGGTTTCGTCATACTCAAAATATCTTTGTTGTTACCCGATGTGAGTGTGCGATCTTCAATACCAAGCTTTTGTGCTAAGCCACTTAATCCATAATTTGGCATAATCACACCAATTGAACCCACCAAGCTTGAAGGATTCACGATAATTTCATCCGCTGCTGAAGCAATATAATAAGCACCTGATGCACCCATATCACCAATCACAGCATAGACTTTTTTATCTGGATGTTGTTTTTTTAAATAACGAATTTCTTGCCAAATTTCATCTGATTGAACAGGAGAACCACCAGGTGAATTAATATTTAAAGCAATCGCTTTGCTACCGCTCGCTTCAAAAGCACGTTTTAATGCTTTATTGGTATCTTCACTATTGACAGTCGATTGACTGCTAGAAGAATCAATCGTACCAATAATATCCACCACTGCTAGGTGGTCGCTACTGATATTTGTTGTTGATTTTTCTGCTGATGTTGAACATCCTTTAGTCATCGCTATAAGTACAATCAGTAAATAAGCAAAACCTAAACATTTAAAGAAGATACTCCAACGACGGCTACGACGTTGTTCCTCTACGGAAGCTAAAACAGCCTTTTCTAAAATTTGCCATTCTTTGCCTGTGACATTATTACTATTTGTTGGTTCGTTTTGTGGTTTCGGTGGCCAATCGGACATAAGATTCCAATCCAATATATTGTAAAGTGGTTTTATTATATACGCGGATTTGCATAAAACTGTTTAAATAACTTGTCTTAACTTATAATTATTTTTTGCATTATACTTTCCTTTGTAATTCTCAATACCTTCTGATAAATGACCCAACATACATCGACAAGTACTTCCTATCGTCTTATAAAATTGATTAGCCGCCAGCCGATTCAACTCGGGCGTTTCTTTGCGAAACTGCTGGCTGCACTATTTAATACATTTCAACTCTCTAAAATTTCTAAAATTATTGGTTTAAATCTCCGAATTGCTTTTCCACATTTATCTGAACAAGAACATCAACGACTCAAAAAACAAGCCATTCAAAATGAAATTACGTCCTATTTTGAGTTTTTGAGCATTTGGGGAACATCAAACAAAAAAAATATTCAACGTATTCTTCATGTGAGTGGTGAACATTATTTCCATGAAGCTCTCGCCGCAAAAAAAGGGGTTGTCTTGATTCTTCCACACTTTGGCACCTGGGAAGTAATGAATGCATGGTTATCTCAACATACACAAATGACTATTTTGTATAAGCCCGTTAAAAACCCTGACGCTGATCGTTTTGTCCGTGATGCGAGAAGCCGAGAACAAGCAAACCTTGTTCCAACGGATGAAAGTGGCGTGCGTCAAATTTTTAAAGCTTTAAAACAAGGTGGAACCACAGCTATTTTGCCTGACCATACCCCTGATCATGGTGGTGAGATGGTCAATTATTTTGGTATTCCTCTAGCTTCAAGCAGCTTGAGTGCAAAAATGATTCAAAAAACTAAAGCTGCTGCATTATTGCTCTACACTAAACGTAATGATCAAGATGGATTTGATATGGTGATTGAACCTATTAATCCTCAAATCTATCAAGGAACTGCCGAGGATGGTACGCTGATCATTCATCAAAGCTTAGAACAACTGATTCGACGTTATCCTGAACATTATCATTGGAGTTATAAACGTTTTAGTGCCAATAAGGCATTGAAAAAAATTTATGACATTGATGAGAAAGAGGCATTAGAAAAAGTTGATGAAGTTCGCAATCAAGCAATGCAGCAGCAAAATATCTAAGCTATTTCCGCTGCAACCATTTCACTTGTTGCCGTTGTTGTTTGAGCTGAACCTGCCCCTGATCAAAGATAAAGCTGATCGTTCCAGCATTTACAGTTGTAAACAATGGGATATTCAAGGCTTTCAATCGCTGTTGCAATTCTAAACTCGGATGACCATAACGATTGTCGAAACCTGCTGAGGCAATCGCTAGCTTTGGTCTTAATATTGCTAAAAAATCATAAGCAGAACTATGTTTACTGCCATGATGACCAAGTACCAACACATCAACTTTTAAATCAGGATACTGCTGCAAAAGCTTATATTCAGTTTCCCATCCCGCATCGCCCATAATTAAAAAGTGCTGATAAGGCTGGGCATTGGAAAAAGTTAAATAAATGACACAGGATTGTTCATTTTGCTGACTGCTCGCAAGTGCTAAATCTTCAGTACGTGGTGATAGCACTTCAATTTTAAGATTAGTATAAGTCCACTGCTGTCCCTGCTGACACAATGAGAAATTATCTTTAAATTGCATAGTGCTACGATATTCATTTGACTGAACTTGCTCAATAGCGAAAGCATTTTGAATCTTAGGAAATGCGCCACTGTGGTCTTGATCCAGATGCGATAACATCACATGATTAAGTTCCCTTATACCCTGTTGACGTAAGAAGGGAATAACAACGCGCTCGCCTATACTAAATTTTGTTTCATCATATGAACCACCAGTATCAATCATCAAAGTTTGCTCAGGATGTTGCAGGAAAATCGCCTGCCCTTGTCCAACATCTAAAATATTTAAGACGGTTGGTTGTGCTTTGAAACCTAACAGAATGGGCAAAAAACCAATCAACGACCAAGCTTTTGGAAATGTTCCATGTGGCAAAAAAAGTATGATAAGTCCGACAATTAAACTCACCATCATGAGTGGAGTACAACTGACACCATATAACGCAGGTGAAGCTTGCTGTAAAAAGCTTAAAATCCACAACAAAATGGATAAACAGACATCATTTATATAAAATAAAAGCGTTCCTAATATTGGAATAATGGAACTTAGGCAAGCAGCAAGAATATCCAATGGGATGACAATCATACTTAAAAATGGTATGGCGATTAAATTAGTCAAAGGTGCGAATAAGGAAATTTGCTGAAAGAAAATGAGTACTAACGGCAGTAAAGCCACAAAAATTTTCCATTGTGATTCTACTAAGAGCTTAATCGCAAAATATCCCTTTTGCACATAAGTCATCGGTTGATCTTGTGGTAATTTCGCTATGGTTTGATAAATTCTCAATAGAATAAAACATGCACCATAAGACAACCAAAATGCCGCTGATAAAATACTAAAAGGATCAAAAATCAGTAATAGACTTGCGCTATATACCAACAAAGCAAAAGGTCGAATCGACTGTCGAACAAGAAGAAAAAAGCCAACAATACAAACCGTGAGTAACGTTCTAAGTGCAGGGATTTCAAACCCGACAAATGCGACATAGAGTAATACGCAACCTATAAAAGGAAATAGCAGCACAATTTGTCGAGGCTGCCATAGATAAAGTTGTGGGCAATAACGTTGTATCACTTTCTGCAATAACCACGTCAGCATCAAAGCAAATATCAGTACATGAGGTCCTGAAATTGCCAATAAATGTGAGATACCAAGCAATTGAAACTGTTGTTTGATTTCATCAGAAAGTAAACTTTCATCGCCAGTCAACAATGCTAACATCAGTCCTTTATTCTGATAATTTGAGGTCTGTAACTTTAATCGAAATGACAATCGCATCATTTCGACATTCAAAAGAAATTTTGCAGTGATACTTTGTTGTTGTTTTAAATGTTGTTGATAACCGAGTCTATAAACCTCATCATCACTCAGAAGTTCGATCTGCTTTACAGAAAATGCAGACATGACGTTTTGTTGCAGAAACCATTTTTCTTGATCAAATGCACCAGAAACAGCATAACTATGCGCTGGCTTGATCGTGCCATAAACTTTGTAATAGCTACCGAGTTTTAAGGGAGAAGATAAGTCAAACTGATCTTTATTTTTCTTTAAATACAGAAACCAATTTACAGGCTGATCATAGCGATTTAAAACTTCTGCAATTTGCTTGTGCCCATTGTCGCTAAGCTCATCTATTTTCTTGATATAAATAATGGCTTCAAATGGCTGCGTTTGAGTTTCTCTGAACTGTAGGCGTTGCTGCAATGCCTGATCAGCAAAATGATATCCAGCACAAAACAATGCCCAACTTGAACTTATTAAAATGAGAAAAATAGATAAAGGCTGACGAACGGCTGACTGTCGTTTTTTATAAAATCCTATAGCAAATATAAGGATTGCCAATACAAGCCATATCCACCATGTTGCATTGATAAAAGCAAGGTTGTGCCCCATCAAAGCAATACCCGCAATCCACCCTATAAGAATAAGTTTTAACATTTAATTTTTTAATTAAGTTTTTGATTTTTCTAAGGGCAAAATTAAAGCCCTTTTTCAGGGCTTTAACAAGAGTACAAACTAAAAAATTATGGCTGATCAATCCATAAACCATCTTGCATATGCAAAATTGAATCAGCAGATTGTGCCAATTGCTCGTCGTGTGTCACGATCAGCATCGCCATATTCAGCTCTTTTTTCAGATCAGTCAGCAGCTCAAAAATACTGAGTGCCGTTTTACGATCAAGGTTTCCTGTTGGTTCATCAGCAAGTACAACTGCAGGTTTCGTTACTAATGCACGCGCCAATGCAACACGCTGACGCTCACCACCAGACAGCTCACCAGGTTTATGCTCCATACGATGCGATAGACCTACACGATCAAGTAAATACTCAGCTTGTCTTTTCACATCTTTAAAATTGCTTTCACGACGCAACATCAAAGGCATTGCAACATTTTCAAGCGCTGAAAATTCAGGTAACAAATGATGGAACTGATAAACGAAACCTAAATGCTGGTTACGCTTGTAACCACGTTCTGCTTCGCCTAAATTATCAAAACGTTGGCCGTGTAAAAAAACCTGTCCTTGTGTTGGCTGCTCTAAACCACCCAACACATGCAATAAGGTACTTTTACCTGAACCGCTTGAACCAACGATTGAAACAAATTCACCCGCATTAACTTGTAAAGATAGACCTTTAATCACTTCAACTTTAGTTTTACCATCATCAAAATGTTTAAAAATATCTTTGGCTTCTAATACAATTTTACTCATAACGTAATGCCTCAGCAGGTTGAACTTTGGCTGCACGCAATGCAGGATAAATTGTCGCCAAGAAACTCAGCAATAATGAAACAATGACAATAATAACAACATCTTGCCATCTTAAATACGAAGGTAAGTAATGTACAAAATAGGCATCAAACAGATTCAAACCTAAGGCAGTATTAAACCAAGAAATAATATCACTGATGGTTAAAGCCAACGTTACCCCTAAAATCGTACCCGCAATTGTACCGATTACCCCAATCACAGTTCCTTGCACCATGAAAATTTTAGTAATCATCGATGGTGAAGCACCTAAAGTACGTAAGATTGCAATATCTGACTTTTTATCTGTTACGACCATCACCAGTGATGAAACGATGTTAAACGCGGCAACCACGATGATAAGGAATAATAATAATCCAACAAGTGTTTTTTCCATTTGAATCGCATTGAACAAATTACCGTGGGTATATGTCCAGTTCGATGCGTAGAAATTACTTGGTAATTGGCTCACGATTTCGTCGGCTACTTTGGGTGCTGCGAAAATATTATCAAGTTTTAAACGTACACCTTGAGCCCCATCAGGTAGACGTAATAATGTCGATGCATCATTCAAGGCAATATAACCCACCATCGAATCAACTTCAGCGCCTACACTAAAAATACCCACGATTTTAAATCTTTTAAAACGAGGTACTACACCAGCTGGTGACGGCGTTGCTTCTGGTAAAACCAAAGTGACATTATCATTAAGCCCCAAGCCTAATGCATCTGTCATATCCTTACCAAGCACGATCCCAAACTCACCTTTTTTAAGTGAATTTAAATCACCTGCCACCATATGGTTCTGGATGATAGATACTTTCTTTTCGTATTCAGGTTCAATCCCTGTCACCATGATGCCTGCGACCTGCCCTTGAGCGGTCAACATGCCTTGTAATTGGGTAAAAGGTGCAGCACCCGTCACATGCGAATGTTGTTCAACCTTTTTTACAAGCTCAGGCCAATCTGTTAGAATTTGAGTAGAAGAAACAGTAGCTTGAGGAACCATTCCAAGGACACGGTTTTTAAGCTCACGATCAAAACCATTCATCACAGATAATACTGTAATGAGGACTGCAACGCCGAGAGTTAAACCAATCATGGAAACCAAGGCAATAAAAGAAATAAAATGATTACTCCGCCGAGCACGAGTGTATCTCAACCCTATATACAGCGAAATTGGCTTAAACATACCATCTAGTCCGAGGTGATTTATTATGGAAAGTTCACAACATCATCTTGTTGACGACAACACAGAACGTCGTGTGATGTCTCGTATTGATGCCGTGTTGAGAATCAACTATCAAGTCATTCCAGATGATGTTGCACTGAATGACCCATATGACTCTCATTTTGTATTGCCACGCTATTTTCTACTACTTGCAGAATTAGATCAATTTGATCATGCATTTCGCTACGAATTAGAACAATTAAATGAAAAAGATCAACAAATTGCTCGCATCTTATCCCTATTTAATCAAAAGTTGAACCTTATCACAGGGTCTTTCTATGACAATATTGTGCAATCTTTATTGCCAGTGCCTGAGCAAGTTAACTTCTCTGAAAATGGCTTAAGTTTCTTCAGTACCCAAGATCTTAATGAAGGCACCTATATTCATATTACGTTAAGCCACCCTGAAAACTTCTTTCACATAGCAGCAACTGCGCAAGTGGCATATAGTACAGCCGAAGAGCACGGAAAATTTAGAATCGGGGCTTACTTTATTACGATTAACCCTCAAGATCGTGCAAAGCTTGCTGACAGTATTCAGCTGAGTGACAACAATCAAAGTTAAATTTTTAAACGACGGTACATTTTTAAATCTTTATAGAAATAAAGTAGCAAACCAAATAAGATGATGACAGCACCAACAAACACGCGGATTGATAGCTGTTCATTATTGAGATAAGCACCGACTAAAATTGCTAACATTGGTGTCATCACTGTTGTAAGTGAAAGTGTTGTTGCTTTTAAATTTTGCACCAATTTGAAATAGCAGAACATTGCAATCAATGAAGCCATAATCACGGTATAAACCAATGCTAAAAGTGACTTAACCGAAGGAATGTGTGTAGGTGCATATTGCCAAATCCAAGGCAAGATCATAACTGCAATGATCGTCGAAAAAAGGATTGATCCTGTTGCTTGTGCCATCGCCTGCACATCAGCATTAATCTTTTTAACCAAGAAAATAGATAGTGAGTATGAAAAAACACTGATCAACATTAAGATAATGCCAATTGGCTGTACATGCTTTTGACTTCCACTCAAACAAATCATGGCCAGCCCAACAATCGATGTTCCCATACCAAGCCATTGCAGCCCAGCTAACTTCTGTTGAAAGCCAAATCGCCCTATCAAACCCGCCATAATTGGCGCAAGCCCAAACATCAGCGCAATCAAACCCGAACTGAGATAAGCTGTTGCTGCATAAGTAAAAATCTGTGATCCGATCAAACTAAATGAACCTGCAACATAACTTAGCAAGGCAAGTTTATGAACTGGAAACTTAATTTTTAAAAATAGTAGAACCGTCATTGCCAACGGTAATGCAATAAAGAACCGAATAACCAATGCCCACATTGGATGTAAATCTGAAACGCTCCAGACAATTGCTAAAGGCGTTGTCGCCCAAATAAATACAAGCAATCCATAAGTGAACATTAAGTTAAGACGTGATGGCATAGCGTGCTCAGCAAGCAGTTTTACGTTTTTGTTTTAAAATCGTTTGATCTAATGAGCTAGAGAATTCACGTTTATCTCTCTCAGAAATCGGTGGTGGGCCACCTGTCTGTACGCCAGCACCACGCAATGTATCCATAAAATCACGCAAATGAAGACGGGCTTTTACATTCGCTGTGGTATAAATTTCACCGCGAGGATGGATAGCAATTCCACCTTTTTCAATCACTTGAGCTGCTAAGGGAATATCTTGCGTAATGACAATGTCATTCTCTTGCATACGTTCCACAATTTCTTGATCGGCACGATCAGCGCCACTCATCACCTGAATAGATTTAATTCTGACAGAAGGCGTAATTCCAACGTTTTGATTGGCAACAAAAGTGACTTCGAGTTGATAGCGATCAGAAGCACGTAAAATCACTTCACGTAAAATCTTAGGTAAAGCATCAGCATCTACCCATAACTTAAATGGCAGCACGTTTGCACAAGCCTAATTGAATAAAAATATAGTTTAGCAGATTAAGATATAAAGCTTTGTTTATTTATCCATGACACTTTTTTATATCAAAAAACTTATACTTTAATTTTTGTTTCTAAAAACTCCAAATACTTAGCATCATCTTCCATAAAAATATCAAGTCCACCGCCCATATATGCTCTTGTTAACTCATCTGCCGCCTTGTCTAAATCATTTTGCTCAAAATAAAGCTGTCCTAATCTCAAATGTATATAAGGGTTACCTAAACCATCTGGACATTGCACTGCATTGTAAAAACATCTAAATGCTCTTTCATAATTATTTAGATAAAAGTGCGTATCTCCTATTGCAACATATATCCAAGTTGAAGCTTCCCACTCTTGATGGTCATCAGGCAATAGTCTCAGCGCTTCAACATATAAAGCTTTAGCTTCTACAAACTTTTGATGAGCAAATAACTTATCACCTTGCTCACACAACTGTAGAATTTCTTGATGAATCCTACTAGGTAATTCTTTGCTCATTACTTAAATAACCAATACATTTTAAAATTTACATACCAAAAATATAGCATGTAACTTATAGAAAGCTAGGTAAGCACTAATTATTTCTAGTGAAATTACATATCCAGACTTGAAAAATTGAGGTTACCCTCGATTTAATAGAATAAGTTCAATCTTTTTAGCATCACGCTTTATGAAAAATCAAAACAGTCCAGAAACCATTAAAATTCAAGATCAAAATTTCGGTAATCATGTCGAGCATTGGAACTTATTGACAGATACACCCGAAGTGGATGTACCCAAATGGTTAGGATTGGCGCTAGATGCACCCGTAATGCCAATGGGCTTATGTGAAGATGAACAAGATATGGATCAGTCATTTTGGCTTATCCAAGGACCAAGTGGACAAAAGGTTTGCATCAATCAAATTATTGCAGTGGAAGACCAAAAACCTCGCGCATTAAAAACTGCTTTTCCAAGTTTTGAAAGTCCATATAGATATGATGCGAAAATTGAGCGTATTATTACCTGTGATTCTGCAACACAAGCAGTATTACGTCTAAATTTAAATAAAAATACCATTATTTATGCCTTCGATAATTTGTTCAGCGTAAATAACTGTCAGTATGATAAAAACCAAACCTATCAAGTTCAGTTTAATGCTTGGGCATATGAATTAGAACCTGTTGCTAAAGATGAGAAAATCGTTGTTGATGATCCAGCTTCAATTAAACATCACCGTGCTTTAAATGCAATTTTGGCTGAACATAATGGTATCGCACCTGAAAATTTACAGGAGCTTATTAATGAGTGGGAACCAAAAACACCAGAAGATCAAGAACCTGTAACAGTCGACTTTTCTAAAATGGTTGCCTATTTATTTGGTGAGACATTAGGACAAGAAGATGAAGCTTGGTTTCAAGGTAATATTGTGGGTAAAACAACGATGCAGTTTATGCAGGATGAATATACCCTTTATGATGTCACTTTAGTTTTAGAAGATGATTTACCTGCAATCTTAATTCGTATTGCAACTAAAAACGTTTTGTATAAAAACTTTAACATTGGTGAATATATTCGCGGCAACCTATGGATTCAGGCGAATATTTATGCTAAAACTGCTTCTAAGTGACAAAAAATCACATAAATGGCATTTTAGGCGTTCTAATGAAAATTATACCAGAACAAACGACCACCAGTCTTATTCATTCAAGCGACCAAGGGCTTAAACTTGATGTTGGTGCTTTTTGCTTTTTTTTACTAGGCATGTTTCTAGCAGCAATCATTTTTCATCAAATTGGCTTGTTCTAATTCTAATTTTTGACCATGACCTAATTCAAATAAAAGCCCTCAATGATGAGGGCTTTTATTTTATCTATAATATATGGCTTATCCGTGACGTTTCGCGAATTCATCCATAAAGTTCACAAGAGCTTGAACACCTTCCAATGGTACAGCGTTATAAATACTTGCACGCATACCACCAACTGAACGATGACCTGCCAAGTTAAGCAAATGATTTTGCTCAGCTTCTTTTAAGAATGTCTTTTCAAGTGCTTCGTCTGCAAGTGTAAATGGTACATTCATCATAGAGCGATTTGGTACAGCGATTGGGTTGTTGTAGAAATCACTTGAGTCAATATAACCGTAGAGCAATTTTGCTTTCGCTTGGTTCATTTTGTAGATTGCATCTACCCCACCCTGCTCAAGTAACCACTCAAATACCAGTCCAGATAAATACCAAGCATACGTTGCTGGTGTATTCACCATAGAACCGTTCTTCGCTTGATCAGCATATTTCAAGATACTTGGGATCTCAGGTTTTGCTTGATCTAATAAATCTTCACGAATAATGACAATGGTTAAACCAGCAGGCCCAATGTTCTTTTGGGCACCCGCATAAATAAGTCCAAACTTATTCACATCTACTGGCGCAGACAAAATACTTGATGAATAATCGCAAACCAAAGGAGCAGCTACATCAGGTACACTCGCGAATTGCAATCCACCAATCGTTTCATTATCTGCATAATGAACATACGCAGCATCATTCGATAGATTCCAAGTGCTTTGTTCAGTAATCGCATGTTTACCATCAATCATGGTGCCCGCTTCAACGATATTAATATCGCCATAACGCTTTGCTTCTTTTAATGCTTTCTCAGACCAAATACCCGTATGAATATAATCCGCTTTATTATTTTTACCGAGTAAATTAAGCGGAATCGCTGAGAATTGTAAGGATGCGCCACCTTGTAAGAACAACACTTTATAGTTTTCAGGAATATTCATGAGCTTGCGTAAATCAGCTTCTGCCTTTTCTGCGACAGCAACATAGTCATTGCTACGATGACTCATTTCCATGATCGACAAGCCCTTACCCTGCCAATCCAACATCTCTTGTTGAGCTTTTTCTAAAACAGCAGTAGGTAATGCAGCAGGACCAGCGCAGAAATTATAAGCACGCATGAGTTTTCCCTTGTTAAAGTGAAACAAATTGAGATGGGAATTTAATCATAGATTGGCGAAGCTTGCAGCAGCTTATCCAGTAAATATTTCAATTTGACTGTAAAAAATAGTTTAATTTTTCAATGATGTTTTTGTGATTTCCATAAATTTTCAAATTGTCTTTTAATAAAAAATATGAAAGATAAATTATTTTAATTTTCAATCTGATATATAGATTAATTGCTCTATTTTTTACAAATTAACTACACCAATTCTATGCATTCAACTATTTAATTAAAAACATAATATTTAAATTTTACAAAAAAAACTTAGACTAGCGCAGGTATTATTAAATTGCGATATATCATCATGTTGAAACGACATAATCGGCCCAATGTTCAGGTCAAACGGTTTCCAAAGCAACTTTGTTTAAGTATTAGCTTAATCAGCAGTGCCTTATTTTCAACATCTTTATTCGCACAAACATTTAGTTATAACGAGGCGGAACAATATGTTGTAGAAAATGCCTACGCCTCTCAAGCGCAGCAAGCTTTACAACAAGCTTCACAACTCGAAATGGAGGCAGTTAAATACTTAGGACTGCCACGCATTGATTTAAATGCAACAGCCTATTCATTTCATAGTGAAACCAGCGTCCCACTCGAATCAAGTAAACGTAGGCTCGAAAACTCACTCACGCGTGGATTTGATGACAAATTATCGCAATGGGAAAATGTATTACCGCCAGATGTAATTGATCAAGTTGGTCAAGGATTCGATCAAGTTGTCAGTGATGGTTTAAATAAAGTACCGAATAATGTTGACGTCACAATTAAAGACCACGATGTTCGCACCTCTATTTCTATGGTGATGCCACTTTATACGGGTGGAAAAATTACCAGCGCCAAGCAAATTGCAACGATTCAAGCACAACGCTCTAACATTAGCGAAAAACAACAACAAGACTCGCAAAGATTTGAAATGATCCAATCTTATTTCAATGTGCAGTTACAACAACAATTGCTGAATGCAAGTTTATTTAATCTAAATGCGATGCAAGAACATTATAACAATGCTCTGAAACTTGAACAGCAAGGCTTTATTAATAAAGGCCAGCGCATGCAATTTGAAGTTGCTCGTAACAATGCAGAACGTACTTATCAAAATGCGAAATCAAATCTTCGCGCCAGTGAATTTAGTCTTCAAAATCTATTAAAAACTAAAGAAGATCTCAACCTGACAACACCACTTTTTGTAAATAATACGCAAAGTCAGTCTTTAGACAAATTACTAGCAAACTATGACCAAAACTCAAGTTTGATTAAAAAGCTAAAAATGGATACTGAGCTTGCGAATGAAAATATCAAAATTCAACAATCAGCGAAGAAACCAAGTGTTTTTGCCTTTGGGGAATACGGTATAGATAGCAAAGAGAATTGGATTGTTGGCGTTATGGCAAAGTACAACCTTTTCTCTGGAATCGATAATAATAAAAATATCCGTGCAGCTGAGCTAAAGAAATATGCTGCTGAACTCATGACAGAGCGAACTAAGCAAGAAGTTGAAAATGTCATATACAAATCTTATAGCGAGTTAAACTCATCACAGACTAGTCATCAACTTCTCACCCAAAATATTAAAGCTGCTCAAGAAAACTTACGCATTCAACAGCTATCTTTTAAAGAAGGAATGGGAACAGCAACCCAAGTGATTGATGCACAAAATGCATTAAGTGCTTTAAAAAGCGAAATGTCGATCAATGCGTATAAATATATTTTATCGCTCGCGACTTTATTGCAAAGCTATGGCTCGATTGACGAGTTCAAGCTTTATGTGAATCAACCACGAACTGACTATATCCGTTAATTGGAGAAATCTATGAGCCAAAATCAATCATCATCCAATTCTGAACGTGATACAGATCAAGTTAAGCAAACGACAGATACTTCTTCAACAGAAACTCAGATAGAACATGTTTCACCTATTGAGCATACCGAAAAAGTGGATGCTGCAAATACACCTTCAAATCAAGAAACTCAACCAACTGAACCACCCAAAAAAAGTAAAGCTAAAATTATTGGTTTAATTGTCCTAATTCTATTACTAGGCTTGATTGCTTTTGGACTATGGAAAGCCTATCAACCGCAATTGATTGAATTGCAAGGTCGAGTCGAAGCTGAAACTGTACATATTAGTACTAAAGTTCCGAGTCGTATTGAAGAATTTTATGTGACTGAAGGTCAAAGTATCAAAAAAGGACAAGCACTGGTTCGTTTTGTTAGCCCTGAATTAGAAGCCAAGAAAGAACAAGCCCAAGCAGCCTTACAAAGTGCGACAGCTTTTCACTCAACCATTTATCGTGGTGCGCAACAAGAAAATATCGATACTCTCTATGCCAACTGGCAAGCAATGAAGACACAAGCAGAGCTAGCTGCTACAACCTATAAACGTGGTGAAAATCTTTATCAACAAGGTGTTATTTCACGTCAGCGTCGTGACGAGATGTTAGCGGCAAAAACCTCTGCTCGTGAAGCAGCAGAAGCAGCATATCAACAATATGCTCGTGCAAAACGCGGCAGTACCGAGCAACAAAAATCTACCGCCGATGCTCAAGTAGCGATGGCTCAAGCAGCAGTGAAAGAAGCAAATGCACTGACTGAAGAAACCAAACTCTATTCACCAACTGATGGCACTATCTCAAAAACTTATGGCAAACCAACTGAGTTAGTTGCAACAGGAGTTCCTGTCGTCAGTATCATTGAAGACCATGATCTGTGGATCAGCTTGAACGTTCGTGAAGATATATATAGCTCAGTCTATAAAACTGAAACACTTGAAGGTTACATCCCTGCCCTTGATCGTAAAACAACATTTAAGGTTAAGAGCATTGATGCCGAGGGTGACTTTGCGACGATTAAAACCACACGCCAAACTGGTGGTTACGATATTCGCAGTTTTAAATTTCACTTGGTCCCAGAGCAATCCATTCCTGATCTAAAAGTCGGTATGAGCGTATTATTCAAAATTGAAGAGGTAAAATAAGCAATGTTTGCAGTCATGCTGCGGGAGTTGCGTTATCTCAAACGTCATAAAGTTGATCTTTTTATGGCCGTGATTGCGCCTTTGCTGGTTATTTTGCTGTTTGGAAGTATGTTTTCATCTGGTAAAGCCGAACATTTACCGATTGTGGTGATAGATCAAGATCAAAGTGAAATGAGTCGTAAGGTTATTCATGCGCTCAGTATTAATCATACGTTAAAAATCAAAACGATTACTTCTAGCCAAGATGAAGCAGAAAAACTGATTAATACAACTGATGCTTGGGGATTTGTGATGATTCCTGAAGGTGCAGAACAAAGATTAGTACAAGCTCAGGATGCGCAAATTAGCATTGCCTATAACCAATCCTTTTTTAGTATTGGTAATACCATCTCCTCCGCCATGCTCATCAGTACTTTAAATGGTATGGCTGAGTATTTAGGGCAAAGCTATCTGGCAAATACTCTTCCATATTTAGATGTCCCCACACCACACATCAAAATCTCGACCCTTTATAACCCAAGTATGAGTTATGAATTGTTTCTTGAGCCATTTATGGTGCCTGCTGTGCTACATCTCTTGTTATGTTGCTGTGTGGCTTTCGCCATTGGGCAAGAGTTTAAGCGGAAAACAGTTTACGAATGGGTTAATTCTAAACAGGTGATTTCAAGCTTACTAGGTAAAATATTGCCTTATGTTTTCATTTTCTGTGCATGGACAGCATGTTGGATGTTTTGGTTAGCGCATGTCCGCGGTTATTTCATTGCAGGTTCATTAACACTTATTTTAGCTGCACAATTTCTATTCTATTTTTCCTATGCTGTTATTAGCAGC
This sequence comes from Acinetobacter venetianus RAG-1 = CIP 110063, assembly GCF_000368585.1. GTDB lineage: Bacteria > Pseudomonadota > Gammaproteobacteria > Pseudomonadales > Moraxellaceae > Acinetobacter > Acinetobacter venetianus. Next base: position 195,404 of record NZ_KB849558.1, on the reverse strand, counting down.
ACTGTTGTTCTTGCGACAAAAAACCTGCCAAAAACTTTTGGTTTTATTGCACTTTATGGTGGATCATCACCTAGTTTTTCAGGAATCACTTTACCCTTGAATAATGCTCCTGCATTTACTCAATTTTGGTCAATGATTATTCCTTATACTCCCTATGCCAAGCTACAAACGGAACAATGGATTATCGGTAGTGACCTTTATGTTTCACTTATACCTTTTAGTATTTTAGTTATTTTCGCCATCCTGTTCTTTGCACTTAGTATTCGTCTACTCAAGAAAAATATTCAGGAGATTCATCCATGAAATCATTTTTCGATTATTACATTCAGACGTTTAAGAATATTTTTGCCAATAGCTCAGTTTTTACGACATTGATTGCCGCGATCTTGTTATATAGTTTTTTTTATCCAACCGCGTATAAAGCACAAACAGCCGAAGATATTCCAATTGTGATCGTCGATGAAGAACAAAGTATTTTAACGTCAAAGATCATTAGTCAAGCGTCTAACAGCCCTCATATCAAGATCAAGACTGTGACTGATAATTTTCTTGAAGCTCAGCGAATGGTTCAAAATCAACAAGCGGAAGGCATTTTACTTTTACCCGAGAATCTAACCAATAGTCTCAAACGCGGTGAAATGGGAGGGATTGGCCTTTATCTGAGTACTGCATATTTCATTCGAACAAAAGAAGTCGGCGTAGGTTTAGCAGGTTCTATTGAATATACCTTGCAAGAATATCTAGAGAAATTTGGCAATGCTTCACAGTTTCATCCAGAGCTTTCAATTCATCAGATTCCGCTGTTCAACACAATCTCAGGTTATGGAAGCTATATTTTCCCAGCAGTCGCAAGTTTGATCATTCACCAAACAATTTTACTTGGCTTAGCCATGCTGATCGCCAGTTATCGTGAAAATGGCTGGGCTGCGAAACCCATCGAATTTTGGGCAACTTTTACAGCTATATTTACCATTGGCTGTTTAGGATGTTTATATTTATTCGGATTTACATTTTGGTTGTATGAATATCCACATGGTGGCAATTTCTGGGGCATGCTGTTAGCTGTACCGATTTATGTTAGTTGTATTATTGGTTTAGGGATGCTAGTCGGCTCCTTAGTTGATATGCCAGAACGCGTGGGACATTTAATAGTCGTGACTTCTGTTCCCTTATTTCTACTTACAGGAACGGCATGGCCACATGAATCAATGCCAGAATGGATGCAATGGTTTGCATGGACACTGCCGTCCACGAATGGCGTACAGATGTTTGTACAACTCAATCAAATGGGAGTGCCGACATCGCTCGTGATCCCAAAACTCATCTACCTTATAACTCTGGGCGCAATCTTTTTGGCATTGTCTTATTATCGCTTAGTCATCATGAAACCAGTAAAAAAGGAAGCTATTTAGCTTCCTTTTTTATTACCTCAATGATTACGCTTCAGGCGCATCATCTTTTGGCTCAGCAACAACTTCTTCAGAAGTTGCTGCATCAAGCTCAGTATTTTCTACCGATTCCTCTATAGCATCCAACTCTTCGTCATCTTCTACAGCTTCAATAGATACAACACCGACAAGTGTTTCAGCATCACTTAAACGAATTAAACGAACACCTTGAGCGTTACGACCTGTTGTCGCAACTTCTGCAGCACGCGTACGTACCAATGTACCACCATCAGAAATCAACATGAGTTCTTTGGTTTCATCAATTGATACTGCACCAACAAGCTCACCATTACGCTCACTTGTCTTAATTGCAATGACACCTTTACCACCACGTTTCTTGGTTGGGAAGTCATCTACAGGTGTACGTTTACCATAACCGTTAGCACATGCACACAATACTTCGCCAGTTTCTGGTACAACTACCAATGAAACAATACGGCTGATTAAGTTCGAATCTGATGAATCATCATTGTCGTCGCTATCATCATTTTCAACATCCGCATCTTCAGCTTCGATGGTATTGCTTGCAAAACTTACACGCATACCACGCACGCCTTTCGCAGTACGTCCCATTGCACGAACATCAGTTTCAGCAAAACGAATCGCCTTACCTTCATTCGAGAACAACATAATCTGCTGATTACCATCAGTAATCGCAACACCAATTAGGGTATCTTCTTCATTCAGCTCAATCGCACGTAAACCATTTGAACGAACATTACTGAATTGAGCAAGTTCGACACGTTTTACCGTACCTGATGCAGTCGCCATGAATACATAGTGATTCTCAGGGAACTCCGTCAACGGTAAGATCGCTGTTACGGTTTCATTTGCTTCTAGCGGAAGTAAATTGATGATTGGACGACCTTTCGCACCACGAGATGCTTGTGGTACTTCAAACACACGTAAACGATAAACTTTACCCACATTGGTAAAGCACAATACCGTTGCATGGTTTGAAGCCACAATTAAATGCTGAATAATGTCATCATCTTTCATTGCAGTTGCAGACTTACCACGACCACCGCGACGTTGTGCTTGATAATCAGAAAGTGGTTGAGTTTTTGCATAACCTGTTTGAGACACAGTCAATACAACTTGCTCTTCAGGAATTAAGTCTTCACGGCAGAAATCAACACCAGACTCCACAATCTCAGTACGACGACCATCACCGTATTGTTGCAAGATCAAAGCAAGTTCTTCACGAATCACATTCATCAATAAGTTAAAGTCATTTAAAATTGCTGTTAATTCAGCGATTTGACCTAGAATCTCAGTATATTCTGCGTGTAACTTATCTTGTTCTAAGCCAGTTAAACGGTGTAAACGTAATTCTAAGATTGCGCCAACTTGAGTTGGTGATAAGCGATAAATATCACCAGACAAACCGAATGGACGTGCAGGATCTTCGCCTTCGATCTCATCAGGTCGAACGGAAATTGCACCCGCTTTTTCCAGCAATGCAACAACACCACCGCCAGCCCACTCACCCGCTTGCAAACGCTCACGTGCTTCAGCTGGGTTTGCAGATGTTTTAATGGTTTCAATAATGGCATCGATATTTGCCAAAGCTACCGTTAAACCTTCTAAGATATGACCACGTTCACGAGCCTTACGTAATTCGTACATGGTACGGCGAGTCACAACTTCTTGGCGGTGACGAATAAATGCCGCAATGATATCTTTTAGGTTCATCAACTTTGGCTGACCATTGTCTAGGCAGACCATGTTGATGCTGAATGAGTTTTGTAGCTGTGTATGCAAGAATAAATTATTGACCGCAACTTCAGCGTTTTCGCCACGCTTCAAGTCGATGGCAATACGCATACCCTCTTTATCAGATTCATCACGAAGCTCAGAAATACCTTCGAGTTTCTTTTCTTTCACTAACTCAGCAATACGCTCAATGGTTTTTGCTTTGTTGACTTGATAAGGAATCTCAGTAAAGACAATCGTGGTACGACCTGTTTTTTGGTCTTCTTCAAAGTGATATTTACCGCGAATATGCAAACGACCTTTACCTGTACGGTAAGCATCTACAATACCTGATTTACCATAAATAATACCGCCTGTAGGAAAATCTGGACCAGTAATATGCTCCATCAAACCTTCTACAGAAATATTCGGATTATTTGCATAAGCCAAACACGCATTCACAACTTCGGTCATATTGTGCGGCGCCATATTGGTCGCCATACCCACCGCAATACCTGTCGTACCATTAATCAAAAGATTAGGGATACGTGTCGGCATCACTTGAGGAATACGCTCGGAACCGTCGTAGTTATCTTCCCAATCAACCGTATCTTTTTCAAGATCAGCTAAAATCTCATGGGTTAATTTTTGCATACGAACTTCGGTGTAACGCATTGCAGCTGCGCTATCCCCATCGACAGAACCGAAGTTACCTTGACCATCAACAAGCATATAACGCAAGCTAAAGTCCTGCGCCATACGAACGATCGTTTCATAAACTGCGCTATCACCGTGTGGGTGATATTTACCGATCACGTCCCCGACAACACGAGCAGACTTTTTGTACGCTTTGTTATAATCGTTGCCCAATTCATGCATCGCATATAGTACGCGGCGGTGAACAGGTTTTAGACCGTCTCTAACATCTGGCAATGCACGAGAAACAATTACGCTCATCGCGTAATCTAAATATGAATGCTTGAGTTCGTCCTCAATGGCAATCGGTCTGATTTCCGATACGCTCATGCATACTCCTTGTGTACAAATAGAAATTTCTATCTGTTTTTATGTCTTCAATCTTGCAAAAATTTAGCCCAGAAATTGGAACTAAAAATAAAAAATACAGCGAAAAATTATAGCATAAAGGTCATATAAACGGGGAGTACAGCAATCGGAAAATAGCATTTTTTTACAATAAAAAGTTTATTAGAATTAACAAGTTAAAAACATTGAATTGGATTGGAAAAGATACGAATAATTAAAGACCCAATTTGATTAAAATATAAACAAAACGGCTTGTAAAAATAATGATTCCTAGGATTGCAATATAGATTTTAAAGCCCACTAATCTAGAACAATAGCTGCAGGCTTTTTAAATCTTAGTTAGATTCTGTACACACCATTGCCATATCAACCTCAACTGGTCGATCTTGCTGCATAAAGAAAAGAGCAGCAGAAAATAACGCAAAAATAAATGGTGTTTCATATAATTCTTCTACAACATCTTGGCTCGCTAGATCAGTCAATAGCCATGAACCAATAAGACGATGATGCTCGACACAGTCGGCGAAAAATAAAGATACGATTGCTATCATTAAATACCAAAATGGAAACCTGACAAAGCGTACTTTATACGCAATCTCAGCACGTAATTTCGATGAGAAAAGCATAAATACGACTGGTGCAATCACAACCACAGAGATGGCTCTAAAGTAAATCTTTGCAACATCAGGGAAAAAGTCACGCCCCCAACTGATACTCCGCCCAAAAAACATAAACCACCATGCGATAGCCCACATCCAAAACCATTTCTTTTGATCTGATAGGCTTTTAGGCTTCATATAGAACCAAGTAAAAGGCACACATAGAAGTAAGATTAAAGCTTGTACATCCTCGATTAAATGTACATTCCACGTCAATAACCACTCAACTTTTGTAATAGAGATCAGGAGAATAAGCAATACTAAGCTAAGCAAAAATAGCGCCTTAGCATCAAAACGCATATCAAATTTCATCAGGAGATAACCTATCCAAATTGGATAAAAGCTAATTTTAGCAAAAGTGTACTAACAAGTACACTTTAAGATTAAAACAATAACTTAATTTGATAATAGAATTTAGGACGCGATACATATTATTCAGATTTTTTTAATCATAAAAAAACGCTCCTTTCGGAGCGTTTTTCAACTTAATTCAAAGAATTAAAGTTTAGATACCAATTCTGGTACAACAGTGTTCAAATCACCAACTAACCAGTAGTCAGCAACGCTGTTGATTGGCGCTTCTTCGTCTTTGTTGATCGCAACAATAACTTTAGAATCTTTCATACCAGCTAAATGCTGGATCGCACCAGAGATACCGATCGCCATGTAAAGATCAGGCGCAACGATTTTACCAGTTTGACCAACTTGGAAGTCGTTTGGTACGAAACCAGCATCAACCGCAGCACGTGAAGCACCTTGTGCTGCACCAAGCTTATCAGCTAATGGGTCAAGTACTTTATGGTAGTTCTCACCAGAACCTACACCACGACCACCAGAAACTACGATACGAGCAGCAGTTAATTCTGGACGATCAAGTTTAACGATTTCTTCGCTAACAAACTTAGAAATACCAGCATCGTTTGCTTCAGCAACAGCTTCAACTGCAGCAGAACCACCTTCAGCAGCAACCGCATCAAATGCAGTACCACGAACTGTACCAACGATAATTGCTTCGTCAGATTGAACAGTTGCAATCGCGTTACCTGCATAGATAGGACGCTTAAACGTATTTGCAGATTCTACAGCAATGATGTCTGTAATCATGCTTACGTCAAGAAGCGCAGCAACACGTGGAAGAAGGTTCTTACCAGTCGTTGTAGAAGCAGCTAATACGTATTTGTAACCACCTTTCGCGATGTCAGCAACTAAGCCAGCAACGTTTTCAGCAAGTTGGTTTGCATAAGCAGCATTGTCAGCAAGCAATACTTTGCTCACACCAGCAACTTTAGCAGCAGCGTCAGCAACTGCTTGAGCGCCAGAACCAGCAACTAATACAGTAATGTCACCACCAATTTTTTGAGCTGCTGCAACAACGTTTAAAGTTGCACCATTCAAAGCTTGGTTGTTGTGATCTGCGATAACTAAAATACTCATGATTTTACTCCCTTAGATCACTTTCGCTTCATTTTTCAATTTTTCAACAAGCTCGTCTACAGACTTCACTTGTACGCCAGCTTTACGTTCAGCAGGTGCTTCAACTTTAACAGTTTTAAGCTTAGTGCCTGTTGCAACGCCGTAATCAGCTGGAGTTTTAGTATCAAGAGGCTTCTTACGAGCTTTCATGATGTTTGGAAGAGCAGCATAACGTGGCTCATTCAAACGTAAGTCAGTTGTGATGATTGCAGGAAGTGCAAGCTCAACAGTTTGTAAACCACCGTCGATTTCACGAGTAACTTGAACTTTACCGCCATCAACTTTAACTTCAGATGCGAAAGTACCTTGACCTGCACCAAGTAAAGCACCAAGCATTTGACCTACTTGGTTAGAGTCATCATCGATTGCTTGTTTACCAAGAAGAATAAGTTCTGGTTTTTCAGCATCAACAACGCCTTTAAGAATCTTAGCAACTTCTAAAGCGCCAACTTCATCAGCAGTTTCAACTAAAATACCACGGTCAGCACCTAAAGCCATTGCAGAACGAATTTGTTCTTGCGCGTCTTTAGAACCCACTGAAACAACAACGATTTCTGAAACCGTTCCTTTTTCTTTTAAGCGAACCGCTTCTTCCACTGCGATTTCACAGAATGGGTTAATTGACATCTTAACGTTGGTAAGGTCAACCCCACTATTGTCCGGCTTAACACGAACTTTAACGTTGGCATCAACCACACGTTTTACAGCAACAAGAGCCTTCATGTAATCCTCGGCTGTTCTAAGCAAGTAAATGTAGTGAAGAGTATTCTAACTCTTCGATTGAAACTTTTTAGGTGCCCTATCTTGCAATGTATTTGGCATTTCGGTCAAGTCAGAATTTCCGCTATGCCTGTAAAAAAGATGAAATGCTCAGTTCACTAAATAAAATTTGAGTTTGATAAATGCAATTCAGAACAATTAAATTAAAATTATTATGCTTTGATTTATTTAATATTTTAATAAATTCAATGATCTAAAAAACACAAAATTGATTTAATGCTTAAAACCCAAATTAATCAGTTTGACTTATGCTTTAACACATTTTTCATTTTACTAAAACTTGGCAAAAAAGTAAGAACACGAATTAAACATTCTCTAACGATAAAGTGTGTATACAGCTGATTATTAATCAACCGCATTTGAAACATAATGTATCGTTCAAAGTTTATCTAAAGCACAATCATAAATTCTAGCTACCATTTAAACATCGGTAGTGGGCTCCATGGTTTTTGCAATAAGCGTTTTATTCCCAAATAAATTAAGGTCTTATGAAAACCATTATTTGGGAATTCTCTTGTCAATTTATGAAATTTACTCAATGGAATATTTGATCGAACTAACCCAAGTGTGAAATCGGCATAATCAGCCCGTCGAAATTTTTCAACTAAATGATATTGAGAACATTCAGCCTTAGTGACCTTATGATGCTCAGTAATCATTAATGTGATTTCTTTTTCCCACATTAACAACTCATTTGATACAAGATATTGCCGCATTTCCTCAACCGAAGGTTTAATATAATCAATAGTGTGTGCAGTCCATATACCAATATCATGAAAAGCCGAAGCAATCGCAATTTTACGCAGTGTTTCTTTACTGTCATCCTTACTTAACATCAAACAACATGCCGCCACACGCTTACAGTGATTTAAATAACCTTGATAGCTTTGATTTATAACTGCTCGATAACCATGCAAAATCTCATCAATTAATTCACAACAATGCCTAAATTCGACTTGATCTAATGGTTGTGGGTATTTTTCAATGTTCATTCTTTTGCGCCCGTGGATGTGCTTGATCATAAACTTTTGCCAACTGATCAAAGTCGACATGTGTATAAATTTGCGTGGTCGATAAATTGCTATGTCCGAGCATTTCTTGTACTGAACGTAAGTCTCCACTGGCTGACAGCATATGACTAGCAAAACAATGTCTTAATAAATGTGGATGTAAATCGATATTTACACCAGCGCGTTGCGCTTGCAGCTTAACTCGATTTTCAATCTGCCGAGGTGTTAATGCATGACCCCGTTGAGAAATAAAAACCGCTGATTCAGCAGTGAAGTTACCTTGCCAAATACGATAAATCTTCAGCCAATCAATCAAGCTTTGTTTTGCTGGGGAACCGAAGGGAACTATTCTCGTTTTATTTCCTTTACCTGTGATCCGTAAAAGCTGTCTATTGAAATCAATATCTTTAATGGTTAATCCTTGCAACTCAGCCAAACGCAGACCACTGGAATACAATAATTCCAATATCGCCTTATCTCTTGCCCAAAGTTGCTGCTCTATCGGTTTTTCAGGCAAAGCCTGATCTAATATTTGATGAACCGTTTCGATATCAATTAGTCCCGGTAAAGGTCTTGGCTGGCGTTTTAACTTAAAGTCTTCTGATGGATTTTGTGCTAAATACTGACCTTGCTCTGCCCACTTCATAAACTGACGAATAGAGGTTAAATGACGTTGTAAACTGCTTGAACTCAATTGGTCACGCTCAACACGCGCCGCCAAATACTCCCTCAAGTCTGAAGCTTCAACATCTTGCAAATTTAATTGCTTATTTTCACAAAATTTAAAAAAGTCAGTTAGATCACGTTGATATGCTGAAATCGTATGTTCAGACTGATTTTGAATAATTCGTTCTTTTAACCACATGGACAGCAGTTTTTCTGGGACTTCCAATTCGCTCTCCATTCTGACCTGAATCACCAATTATTAAAGTTTAACAAATATTTCCTAAATAGCACTAATAGTACTCCTCGAACAATTATTGATGTAATACAATCGAATTCAAGCTTTACTGAGCGCCCCCAAAATGTCAACGATACTTATTCCATATTTTATTGCAATCACGGTACTTACCATCACGCCTGGCCTTGATACCACGCTTATCATTCGTACAGCAACACTAGAAGGTCGAGCGAAAGCTTTTCAAGCTGCTTTAGGAATAAATTTAGGTTGTGTCGCATGGGGTATTATTGTGGCCTGTGGTTTAGGTGCGCTGTTGATGACGTCTGATCTTGCGTTCAATGTATTGAAGTGGGCTGGAGCAATTTATCTTGCTTGGTTAGGTCTCAATCTTATTTTAAAACCACGTACTCAACTTGCAAATATCAATGAAACAGCAGTAACTCAAAATTGGTTCATACGAGGGTTTTGGGGAAATTTATTAAATCCCAAAGTTGGTATTTTTTATATTTCATTTCTTCCACAATTTATCCCCCCATCATCTTCTCCAGTAATTTGGACGATGGGTCTTGTCTCTATCCATGTCATATTAGGATTTATTTGGTCTGTTTTTTTAATTGCTGCAATGCAGTCAGTCTCTAGCTATTTAAAGCGACCTAAGTTTATTCAGTATATGGATCGCATCACAGGCAGCATTTTTATTGTATTTGCTTTAAAACTCGCATTCAGTAAAAGATAAAAAAGTATACCACTTTATGTTGGTACGCTTTTTTCAGTTTGATAACGATAATTCCTCTAAATAATGCTTAATTTGCAGGCTAACTTCATTTGCATATTTCTCTGCAAGTTGATGATCACCATTTTTGACAATATATAACGTTGAGTTTTTCAAAATACGATTAAGATATTGTCCAACTGGAACAGGGCTAATGAGATCTTGATCTCCCCAAATGAGTAAAGTTTTTATATCAATATCAGTTAATGAATTTTCGTAGGCTATATTTGCTGTTACAAACCAATCTGGATATTGCAAGTATTCGGCTTGATAGCCTTGTCGCCAATCTTGGACTTGAAACTGATCTAAATTAATACCGCCAGAGGTTGCAATCAAAACTAAGCCTTTAATCAAATGTGTCTTTTTTAATGCTGCTGCAATAGCAAAAATTCCGCCCATGGAGTGGGCAATGAGAATAGACGGTTGTTGAATCTGCTCAATCACATAACTCGTTAAATCATCAAAACTATTTATATCTGGATGTGCTGGTTCACCATGAAAACTTGGGTAAGCAATCACTTGTTTTATATAACTTTCAGGAAGTTTTTCGATCAAGGGAGTCCAAAATTTGGTATTGCCTGATGCACCAGCTAGAAAAACAAGATTATTCATAGCCATCCTTTAAAATTATTATTCTCTCTAAAAATAAACACCCAATAATGGGTGTTTATTTGATCTAATTTTAACTTTGGAAATATCTTAAATCCAAACGTGCATCATAAACATGCGTAGTTGGACCTGTCATCCAAACTACATCACCTTCACGCCAAGCAATATGTAGTTTTCCACCAGCCAGTTGAACTTCAACCTCATTGGCAAGTAAGCCACGGCGCATACCACTGACTGCTGCTGCGCAAGCACCTGTACCACAGGCCAAAGTCTCACCGACACCACGCTCAAATACACGTAAACGAATATGCTTTTCATCTAAAATTTGCATAAATCCAGCATTCACACGTGCAGGAAAACGCGCATGTGATTCCACTTGTGGACCAATACGCTCAACATCAGCAGTCAACACATCAGAAACAATCGTCACCGCATGGGGATTTCCCATATTCACGACATCTATGTTAATGCTCTTCTCTTCAGCTAAAGCCAATGAATACAAACCTTCAGCATCTTCATTTTCTTCCGCAACAAAAGGAATTTCTTGTGGCAAGAACTTTGGATAGCCCATATTCACACGAACCCATCCATTTGCACCCAATTCAGGTTCAACGATGCCAGCCTTAGTTTGTACGCGAATTTTGGTTTTGGTCGTGAGTTGACGCTCATGTACAAAACGCGCAAAACAACGCACGCCGTTACCACATTGCTCGACTTCAGAACCATCCGCATTAAAGATACGATATTTAAAGTCAACATCAGGTAAATCAGGCGGCTCAACAATCAGCAGTTGGTCAAAACCAACGCCGAAATGACGATCAGCCAAACGCTGAATCGTGACCGTGTCTAAATAAGCTCGTTGGGTAACAAGGTCAACGACCATAAAGTCATTGCCCAGACCATGCATTTTGGTAAATTCTAAATACATCTCAATTTACTCCTCAGGCAATAAACGCTCTTTTTCCCAAAGAGATTCTATTGTTTCACGCTCACGAATTAAATAGGCTTGATCACCGCTAACCATAATCTCAGCAGCACGACCACGCGTATTATAATTTGAGCTCATTACAAAACCGTAAGCACCTGCACCTAATACGGCTAGGACATCATTTTCTTGTAGTGCTAAATCACGCTCTTTACCCAAGAAATCGCCAGTCTCACAGATTGCACCAACCAAGTCCCACGTCTTTGTTTCAACTTCAGGATTTGGGTTAACTGATTGAATATCCATCCAAGCTTCATATAAAGAAGGACGAATCAAGTCATTCATTGCGGCATCAATAATGGCAAAGTTACGATGATTGGTCGGTTTTAATAAATCTACCTTGGTGAGTAATGCACCTGCATTGGCAGAAATACTACGTCCCGGTTCCATATAAACTTTTAAACCTAGTTGTTCTAATACTGGACGCATCGAGTTTGCATATTCTGCAACACTTGGTGGCGTTTCATCTTTATAACGAACACCTAAGCCACCACCGATATCAATGTGTTTAAGATTGATACCTAATTTTTTTAACTGCTCAATCATCACGACAACACGATCAAGCGCATCCACAAAGGGCTTTGTTTCTGTTAATTGTGAACCGATATGACAATCAATTCCAACGATATCTAAATTCGGCAAAGATACAGCATATTGATAAGTTTCATCTACCGTATCACTCGGAATACCAAACTTATTTTCTTTCAAACCAGTCGAAATATAGGGATGTGTTTTTGCATCAACATCAGGATTCACACGCAAAGAAATTGGCGCTTTTTTACCTAGTTTTGCCGCAACTTTTTGAATACGATCAAGCTCGGCATGCGACTCCACATTGAAACAAGCTATGCCAACATTTAATGCATTTTCAATATCTGATTCAGATTTGCCTAAACCAGAAAAGACAATTTTTGCAGGATCACCGCCAGCCGCAAGTACACGAGCTAGCTCACCACCTGTAACGATGTCAAAACCAGCGCCTAATTTTGCTAAAACATTCAGAACAGCTAAGTTTGAGTTTGACTTCACCGCAAAACAGATTTGATGATCAATGAAATCAAAAGCACGATGCATATCTAAATAATGCTTCTCCAAAGTTGCTTTTGAATAAACATATAAAGGTGTGCCAAATTGCTGTGCGAGCTGATCTAATGAACATTGCTCAGCATGCAATACTCCATTAATGCGAGTGAAACCCATGAAGATGTCCTTATTTACAAACTTAAGGTGAGATTGTCTGAGATTGAGTCGTCGAAGCTGTGTTCTGATCTTCTGTAATTACATCAGATGAAGCTTTACTTTGAGATGCTTCATTTTTATAAAGCAGATATTTGGCACGTTTGTCATGATTTGGATCAGATGGTAATTGCAATGCACCTGATTGACCACATGCTGTTAACACGACACTGCTCAGTAATAAACTGATCGAACAAATGACTTTAAGCATCTGAGCACCTAACTTTTACAATTCGCAGCAGTATAGCGTGATCATAGGATTGGCTAAAGACCAAACATAAAAAAACGCCAACTTATGCTGGCGTTTTTTTCTTATCGAATGTTTCTGCCTATTTCTTTTTCGCAAAGAAATAACCAATGATCAATACTACAAACCAAATAGGACTGACTTTTAATGCCTCTAAAGTGGTCTCATCCAAAGCAAGGAAATAAATCGTTGCAAGGAAAAATACGATCACAACCCAACAGGTTGCAATTCCACCTGGAAGCTTAAATGTCGATTGTGCATGAAGCCCAGGACGATTCTTACGGTAGTTAATATAACTCCACATAATAATCATCCAAACACATATAAACAGAATCGTTGATAAAGTCGTCGCTAAGGTAAATGCTGTGACTTCATCATTTGTTCCCGTTTTCAACTTATAAACAAATTGTACGAATGCACCAATGAAGATACAGATTGATGAGAAAATCAATGCTTTGGCTGGTACAGCAGACTTAGACAACTTACCGAATAACTTTGGTGCTTGGCGGTCTACAGACAAGCCAAACAACATGCGACTTGTAGAAAATACGCCACTATTCATCGATGACATTACCGAAGACAATACCACCAAATTCATAATAATCGCCGCAGAAGCAATACCCGCTTGAGAGAAGATATTTACAAAAGGGCTGACTTTAGGATTGATTTGGTCCCAAGGCGTTACACACATGACAACGAACAAGGCCAACACATAGAAAATAATAATACGAATTGGAATCGAGTTAATTGCTTTAGGAAGATTTCGTTTCGGATCTTGTGTTTCGGCTGCCGTTGTACCTACCAACTCCACCCCAACAAAGGCGAAAATTGCGATCTGGAAACCAGCTAAGAAACCATCCAATCCTTTAGGAAATAAACCACCATGTGTCCACAAATTACTGACACTTGCCGTTGTTCCTAAATTATTAGTAAAACCTGTAAAGATCATCCATAAGCCCACAGCAATTAATACAATAATTGCTGTGATTTTGACCATCGCAAACCAAAACTCCATCTCACCGAATAATTTGACAGTGACAAGGTTCAAACCAAGTACGAATAGAATGGCAACCGTACTAATCAATAATCCTTCTGCTGCACCAAAAGATTCACCACCATTGAAAAACTCAAGGTAATAAATAATTGCGGATAAATCTGCAATACCAATCGTGACCCAACAAAGCCAGTAGGTCCAACCCACAAAATAACCAGCCCAAGGCCCAATTAAATCAGTAGATAAGTCGATGAAGGATTTATAATTTAAGTTGGATAATAATAATTCTCCTAATGCACGCATTACGAAGAACACCATCAAACCAATCATCATGTAAATAAACAGAATAGATGGACCAGCTAAACTAATTGTTTTACCTGACCCCATAAACAATCCCGTTCCGATTGCTCCGCCAATCGCAATCAACTGTAGATGTCGATTGGATAAGCTACGGTGAAGTCCGTCTTGTTCTACAGACTCACTCAGATTTTGATTCGACATTTTTACAAAACCGCTCCAGTATTCTTAGTGAGCTAGCTCAGAGCCAACCCCAAATACTCTTGCACCATTTATAGGCATCTTTTCTGCTAAGTATTCTTGATAGGCTTCTAGCTAACCAATTCTTTGTGTGTATTACTCAATATTTCATGGGAGATACAATGGGCATCGATAATACGCACAAGAATGGAGCAATACAATGCACTTTTTTGACACAGCAGTTTTTAGAAAATCCGAATATTGACAATAAAAAAGCAGCCTATATGGCTGCTTTTTTAAGTTTTACTTAATGAATCCTTCAATATTTAGTCATTCTTTTGTTGTTTCTTTAAACGCTCTTCCCAGTAAGTTGCATTACGGATACCTAATTTCACTGGATCGAAAGTGAACTCTTTTACGCCAGCTTTCTGCTGTTGTTCATAGTCTTTCAATGCTTTCATGGTTGGCTTCCAGATGAAATAGGTCAAGATAATACCAATGATATTAATCCAAGCCATTAAACCTACGCCGATATCACCAATACCCCAGATATAACCTGTCGCACTAATCACACCATAAATTACTGCAATCATAATGAAGCACTTAGTTATGAACATCAATGATGGCATCTTCATGATATAGCTAAGATAAGTAATGTTGGTTTCAGCAATGTAGTAATACGCAACGATTGTTGTGAACGCAAAGAAGAATACCGCTAATGCAACAAAGATTTGACCAAAACCACCGAATACAGTGCTTACAGCCATTTGAGTGAATGCAGGAGAACCAATCTCAATCGTTGCACCTACGTTTTGTACAATAAAGCTTCCAGCTTCTAAAGTTCCTTGTACGTTATACATACCCGTAATGAGGATCATAAATGCTGTTGCTGAACATACAAATAAGGTATCAACATATACAGAGAATGCTTGGACAAAACCTTGTTGTGCAGGATGTTGAACTTCGGCAGCTGCCGCAGCATGTGGACCAGTACCCTGACCCGCTTCGTTTGAGTAAACACCACGTTTTACGCCCCAACCAATTGCAGCACCAATACCCGCCATTGGAGAGAATGCATCTGCAAAGATCATTTTGATTACGCCAGGAAGTTCATGAATGTTCATAAACACAATCACTAGCGCCATCAAGATATAACCAACAGCCATGAATGGAACAACAAACTCTGCGAAACGTGCAATACGTTTAATACCACCAAAAATAATGATGGCTAACAGTGTTACAATGACAACCAATGCTAGTAATTTATAAGCACCAATACCTGCAAATACAACCGCACCTTCCCCCGTAATTTGAGTAAAAGCATTACCAACTGCATTTGCTTGGATACCCGGTAGGAATAAGCCACAAGAGATAATTGCAGCGATGGCGAAAAGAATACCTAACCAACGTTGTCCCAAACCTTTATCAAAATAGAACGCAGGCCCACCACGATACTGACCTTGATACTCAACTTTATAAATTTGACCTAAGGTTGATTCGACATAAGCTGTACTCGCACCTAAAAAGGCAACAACCCACATCCAAAATACAGCGCCCGGACCACCAAAACCAATTGCTGCGGCAACCCCAGCAATATTACCTACACCCACACGTCCTGAAAGCGAAACTGCCAGTGCCTGAAACGATGAAATACCTTGTGCTGATGAAGATCCATTTATCAGAAGCTTCATCATTTCTTTGATCTGTCGGACTTGGACAAATCGCGTTAAAACCGAGAAAAATAAACCTGCACCTAAACATAAAT
Source organism: Acinetobacter venetianus RAG-1 = CIP 110063 (assembly GCF_000368585.1). Classification (GTDB taxonomy): domain Bacteria; phylum Pseudomonadota; class Gammaproteobacteria; order Pseudomonadales; family Moraxellaceae; genus Acinetobacter; species Acinetobacter venetianus. Next base: position 179,309 of record NZ_KB849558.1, on the reverse strand, counting down.
AGATTAGAGCTTTGCTCCAAATAATTCCATTTACCCAATCAACAATTTCTGCTGCACTCATAAACATCAACCTTTTTATATAATTTGAAAATATAGCAAATGATATATTTTCATTTGTCTGAGCAGGAGCAATATCTATGCCATTCAACCTGCGTTATATGACAAGAATTGAACAACTGCTCGCAGACCTTCCATGGTAAAAGTGAATTGAACAAATATTTTGACTCAAAAACACACTGTATCTTACTTGTAAAAGTCTTATATCATGTTATTTTTCTGAGCACTTCCCTTTAACCAATGAGTTACGAAAAACGCCCTTTTTCTTTATTCCTTATTAAGAAAAATGGACTCGACGCATCGTTTTCGTAATTACTATACTTTTTAACTAATTTATAGAAAATTTTCAATTTAAAATATGGCAAAAGTTAAAACAGTTTACCGCTGTGAACAATGTGGTGCAGATCATCCAAAATGGGCTGGGCAATGCACTGAATGTGGCGAGTGGAATAGTCTCGTTGAAGTGCGTATTGAACCCGTTGTGACGCATCGCGGTCAAACTAAGTTGGGCGGTGGCTATGCTGGTCAAGCAGCAAGCATTACAACATTAAATCAAGTTTCGGTTTCACATGAAACACGTCTTGCAACAGGTATTGGCGAATTTGATCGCGTACTCGGTGGTGGTTTAGTTACAGGTTCTGTTGTGCTGATCGGTGGTGATCCCGGGATTGGAAAGTCTACAATTTTATTGCAAACAGCAACGCACATGGCAGCAGCAAAGAGTTCTGCACTCTATGTTACAGGTGAGGAATCTCTTTCCCAAGTAGCCCTTCGCGCACAACGTTTAGACTTACCGACAGATCAACTCAAGGTTATGGCAGAAACCTGTGTTGAACGCATTTGTGAAGTATTGGCACATGAACGACCTGCCGTTGCTATTTTAGATTCGATTCAAACCTTATACACAGAAACCTTGCAGTCAGCTCCGGGTGGTGTTTCTCAAATCCGTGAATCAGCAGCCCTACTCACACGCTTCGCGAAAAATAGTGGAACTGCGCTATTCATAGTAGGTCACGTCACCAAAGAAGGTGCTTTAGCAGGTCCGCGTGTACTCGAACATATGGTTGACTGTGTGTTGTATTTTGAGGGGCAATCTGACTCGCGATATCGCATGATTCGTGCAGTAAAAAACCGTTTTGGTGCAGTCAATGAACTGGGTGTATTCGGTATGACCGATAAAGGGCTTCGTGAAGTTGCTAATCCTTCTGCTATTTTCCTCAGTCGATATGATGAAGCGATTCCGGGTTCAATCGTCATGATTAGCCGCGAAGGTACGCGTCCATTATTGGTTGAAGTACAAGCGTTGGTAGATGATGCTCACGGACAACCTCGACGCGTTGCACTTGGTTTAGAGCAGAATCGTCTCAATATGCTGCTCGCAGTCATGCATCGTCATGGTGGCGTACAAACTTCGGGACAAGATGTTTATGTCAATGTCGTCGGTGGTTTAAAAATCACTGAGACAGGCTCAGATCTCGCCGTCTTGCTCGCCTGTGCTTCTAGTCTTCGCGGTAAAGCCTTGCCTCAACAATTAGCTGTCTTTGGTGAAGTGGGCTTATCAGGAGAAATTCGTCCTGTACCGAATGGACAAGAACGTTTAAAAGAAGCCGCAAAGCATGGCTTTAAGTATGTGATTCTACCTAGAGGCAACGCACCTCAAAAATCAATTGAGGGAGTCCAGATCATTTCTGTCGCTCGCTTACATGAAGCACTAACTGAAGCAATGCAGTTAAGTGACGAACTTAGCTAATGGTATAAGCAATACTGCTTGATCATTTGTATGCTTGGATAAAATTTCAATAAGTCTGATTTTAATGTAAAGCGTAGAAAGCTGTTTTCTATATTTTAAAATAAAATCTATTGTGATTTTATCCTTTACAGCTCCTATTTCAAATTATAGGCTTAAATCTCACTCCGCTATAATTACTCTATTTAAAATAATAAATTAGCTTAAACTTACTGTTTATTATCAATAGGCTATAATCTTAAAACAACCATAAATGTGAGCTAAATAAATCCTTAATAAAAAAACATATTTTTCTGGTTGAAATTACTGACAAATGCCTGCATAAATACACTGACAAATTGGATTTAAATAGGAATTTTCGATGCAAGTACATCAGCGTGGCTTGATGGCAGCTTTATTAATGGCGACTTTGGTTGCAGCACCGATTGCAGAAGCAAAACGTGCAGGTGGCGGTAAAAGTCATGGTATGAGCCGTTCTAGCTCAACTAGCCAGTCGTACCAACAACCTCGTCAAGCGACTCCGACTCAACAACAAACAACTGCTCCACAAAAATCAGGTCCTGGTGTAGGTTCAATGGTTGCTGCTGGTGTGGCAGGTGCTGCTGTAGGTGCTGTTGCTGCAAATGCGCTTGCTGATGATAAAAATCCAACTGCAACTGAACAACAAGCTGCTGAACAAGCTCAACAAGAGGAAAAAGGTGGCATTCCTAGCTGGCTTTGGGTTCTTCTTGCAGCTGCTATCGCCTTCTTTGTATTCCGCAAATTAGGCGCAAAAAAAAAATTAGCAGCCAATAACCCATACGCTCCAAACAATAGCGGTCAAAACAATTTTGGCCGCCCTAGCTCACCTCAATCAACAGCTCGTCAATCTGGCGATAACACCAATATCTTTGGTCAATCCGTCGCTGGTGGTGCTGCAACACAAGCGCCTTTCGGTGCCGCATCTATGAATAGCGGAAACCAGCTACCAGATGGCACTGAGCCTGCTGCATTCTTACGTATCGCACGCCAACGTTTCAATCATATCCAATCCGTAAATAGCGCAAGCAATGTTGAAGAAATTCGTCGTTATTTAACGCCTGAACTTTATAACTCAATGTACAGTGACATCGTGGCAAACCAAGACCAAGATGTAGCTGAATTTAGTAATTTAAATGCAATGGTTGTTGAAAGCACGACAGAAAACGGTCAATACGTTGTAAGTGTTCGCTTTACAGGTACAGTAAGTGAAGATTTAAATAGCTTACCGCAACCGTTTACTGAGATTTGGCATTTTGTAAAACCTGCTGGCTCTCAACAAGATTGGGTTGTTGCTGGTATTCAACAAGCATAAAGCTTGAAAAAACAAAAAGAGCTGCTTCGTCAGCTCTTTTTTTATGGCTCAATTTAGGGTCTGTTGGCATTTCACATTGCGAGCTACTCAGCTCTCATTTCGACAGAGAACACTTTTTAGATGATACAAGGCATGACTTGCTAAATTTAATCACTCTAAATGGGCAAGTTATGATGCGGTAATAGCAAAAATAACTTTATCTCTATTAAAAGCTAAAAAAAGCCACCCTCTATTTCAGAGAATGGCGGAGTGTAAATGAAATCAAACTTAGTTACTTTATGAAGAGTAACTTAATACATAGGCAAGTTAATACTAGTAGATAATTTTGTAGAAAAACATTCCCCGTTTGGGGAATAAACCCTATTTTCCACCCTCTTATTTTGCCCAACTCATTACAGAACAAGATATTAAAACACTTATAAATAATATGATCAGTTGCTACACACTTTAACGTTGATTAAGAGATTCAGAACCAGATATTCGTTCAATTTAATGAGCTATGCTTTATTTTTATCTCTACATCTAATTAAGTAACTGAACTCATCTATGATAGACATAAAAAAAGCTTTGCCGAAGCAAAGCTTTTAAAGAAACGATTTTATATTTGTGTTGATGTATCAAGATACAAACTGCAGGAACAACCAATATAGTCCGCCTGATAATGCAATCGTCGCAGGTAGTGTAAAGATCCATGCTGAAAGAATTGTCTTCACAGTCGCAAAGTTTAGACCTGACTTATTAGCAACCATTGTACCTGCAACCGCACTGTTCAATACGTGAGTTGTAGACACAGGCATCCCTAAACCATCCGCAGCAGCAATCGTGCTCATCGCAACAAGCTCAGCAGACATACCTTGACCATAAGTCATATGATTTTTACCAATACGCTCACCAACAGTCACAACAATACGCTTCCAACCCACCATCGTCCCTAGACCCAGTGCAAGTGCTACTGCAACTTTTACCCAGTTAGGAATATATTGAAGGAATGAATCCAAGTTACTGCGGTATTCTTTAACAACTTTCTCTTGGTCTTTATCCATCGCTGGTAAAGCTTCAGCTTTATCTAAGCGCTTGAATGTTGTCGTGCTTAAATACATGTCATTACGGATTTCACTTACAGCACCTTCAGGAATCGCTTTAAGATCACCATAAGTTGCTACACGCTCACCTAAATGCATTGTCATACTTGCTAGTGCTGGTACAACTTCAGCCGTTTGTTCTTTAGTTTGGATATATTTCGTCAATACATCACGGGCTTTTTCATCAGATAGCTCATTTTGATTAACATTCAAAACGGTTGCAGTCTGAACTGAAAGCTGTTCAAAAGACTGTAAATGATGTGCATCAAGGTTCTTATTTAAAGAATAAGCCAATGGAACCAAACCGATCAAAATTAACATGATTAACCCCATGCCTTTCTGACCATCATTTGAACCATGCGCAAAACTTACACCAGTACAAGTGAAAATTAAGATCGCACGAATCAATGGTGGTGGTGGCTTATTACCAACTGGTGGTTGGAATAACTCCATTTGACGCTTAAAGATTTTCTTTACTAATAGAAACAGGATCGCAGCAAAAGCAAAACCAATTAAAGGAGAGAACAATAAAGCCTTACCGACTTTAATCACTTGATCAATATCAATTCCACTCGTTGCACCAGTCGATGCATTTAAAAAGTGGTTCATGATACCCACACCTAAGATTGAGCCAATCAAAGTATGCGAGCTAGACGCAGGAATTCCTAAAAACCATGTTCCAAGATTCCATAGAATCGCCGCGATAAGCAAAGCAAAGACCATAGCAAAGCCAGCACCACTGCCGACATTCATGATCATTTCTACAGGAAGTAACGCGATAATACCGTATGCCACTGCACCACTTGCAACCATAACTCCCAAGAAGTTACAGAAACCAGCCCACATGACTGCCACTGGAGCAGGCAAAGCATTGGTATAAATAACGGTAGCTACAGCATTCGCTGTATCGTGGAAACCATTTACAAATTCAAAGCCTAAAGCAATGAAAAGAGCCGTCGATAAAAGAATAACGGAATATAAACTCAAAGGTGGCACGTGTGCCAAATCTGCACTTACCTGAAAACCAATGTAAATCAATGTCGCGACAATGATCGTCAGGAACACCGGCATAAAGAATTTTGGTGTTGGTACATGTACATTCGTCGATTGTGCCGAAGAGTCGGCAAGCGGTGAATCCGAAACAGGAGGAAGATTTGAATTCATGTAGACGGCTAGAGGATAATAAAATCCCCTGTATTGTTTAATTAAATTATGACAATTATATGACAAAGCACTGTCACATAAAGCCAAAATTTCATGTTTTTAATACATTTTCTTGCCGTTTTTTGCGATAATTTAGCCCTGATTTTTTATTTATTCAAATAAAAACATATAGATAGAATAAGACAAATACAGTAAAAACTGTTTGTCTGATTTTGCAACAAACGCAAATAAATATGACAACAGCTTGTCATATTTCATTCATGCGTTTTCTTTTTAAGCATTATTCAACTCAATTGTTACAGCCTGATGAAGCTTTTATGACATTTTCAAATTGAACTCAGCAATCACCTCTCGTTTTTGATGAAAATACGCGCTTTGGCTTCGCTTCTGTTACAATGCGCCTGCTTTTTCAATTTGTTATGTACTGGGGTTCCTTATGTCCACGCTTGCCACCCTACAATCCCTTCTCACCCAACGCATCTTAATTATTGATGGTGCAATGGGAACTATGATTCAACGCCATAAATTAGAAGAAGAAGATTATCGTGGTGATCGCTTTGCAGATTGGGCATCAGACCTAAAAGGCAATAACGACTTATTGGTTTTAACACAACCACAAATTATTCAAGGCATTCACGAAGCTTATCTTGATGCTGGCGCTGACATTATTGAAACCAACAGCTTTAATGGCACACGCGTTTCAATGTCTGACTATCATATGGAAGACCTCGTACCTGAGATCAACCGTGAAGCGGCACGTTTAGCTAAAGCAGCCTGTGAAAAATATTCAACACCTGACAAACCCCGTTTTGTTGCTGGTGTACTCGGCCCAACATCACGTACCTGCTCGATTTCACCGAATGTGAATGACCCTGCTTACCGTAATATTACTTTCGATGAACTCAAAGAAAACTATATCGAAGCAGCACATGCATTGATCGAGGGTGGTGCTGACATCATCTTGATCGAAACTGTATTCGATACATTGAACTGTAAAGCAGCGATCTTTGCCGTTAAAGAAGTATTTAAGCAAATTGGTTATGAATTGCCGTTAATGATTTCAGGGACAATTACAGATGCTTCTGGTCGTACCTTAACAGGTCAAACCGCAGAAGCGTTCTGGAACTCTGTTCGTCATGGTGATCTACTTTCAATCGGCTTTAACTGTGCGTTGGGTGCAGATGCAATGCGTCCGCATGTTAAAACCATTGCTGATGTTGCTGATACTTTTGTTTCTGCCCATCCAAATGCGGGCTTGCCAAATGCCTTTGGTGAGTATGACGAAACACCTGAACAGACTGCAGCATTCATTAAAGAATTTGCTGAAAGTGGACTGATCAATATTACAGGCGGTTGTTGTGGTACAACTCCTGATCATATCCGTGCTATTTATAATGCGGTTAAAGACATTAAACCGCGTCAAGTGCCTGAAACGGTTCCTGCGTGCCGTTTAAGTGGTTTAGAACCATTTAACATTGATGAAAATTCATTATTCGTCAACGTGGGTGAACGTACCAACGTCACAGGTTCTAAAAAATTCCTACGATTGATCCGTGAAGAAAACTTTGCTGAAGCATTAGAAGTTGCACAACAACAAGTTGAAGCAGGTGCTCAGATCATCGATATCAACATGGATGAAGGGATGCTCGATTCGCAAAATGCGATGGTACATTTCCTAAATCTAGTTGCATCTGAGCCGGATATTTCTCGTGTGCCGATCATGATTGACTCATCAAAATGGGAAATCATTGAAGCAGGTTTGAAATGTGTACAAGGTAAGCCCGTTGTAAACTCTATTTCACTGAAAGAAGGTTATGACGAGTTTGTTGAAAAGGCTCGCCTATGCCGTCAATACGGTGCTGCGATCATTGTTATGGCCTTTGATGAAACAGGTCAGGCGGATACTGCTGCACGTAAGCGTGAAATCTGTAAACGTTCTTATGATGTATTGGTCAATGACGTTGGCTTCCCTGCTGAAGATATTATTTTTGACCCGAACGTATTTGCTGTTGCAACAGGGATCGAAGAACACAATAACTACGGTGTCGACTTTATTGAGGCAACAGGCTGGATCAAACAGAATTTACCTCATGCCATGATTTCAGGTGGTGTTTCTAACGTCTCGTTCTCTTTCCGTGGTAATGAACCTGTGCGTGAAGCGATTCACTCTGTATTCCTGTACTATGCCATCAAACAAGGCATGACTATGGGCATCGTAAACGCTGGTCAAATGGCGATTTATGATGATATTCCGAAAGAACTAAAAGATGCTGTTGAAGACGTTATCTTGAACCAAAATCAAGGTGAAAGCGGTAACGATGCAACAGAAAAACTTCTCGAAGTTGCAGAGAAGTTCCGTGGTCATGGTGGTGCAGCGAAAGAAGCTGAAAATCTTGAATGGCGAAATGAATCAGTTGAAAAACGTCTTGAATATGCATTGGTCAAAGGTATCACCACGTATATTGATGAAGATACTGAAGAAGCACGTTTAAAAGCCAAACGTCCACTTGATGTCATCGAAGGCGCTCTCATGGATGGCATGAATGTAGTGGGTGACTTGTTTGGTTCGGGCAAAATGTTCCTACCGCAAGTGGTGAAATCTGCACGCGTGATGAAACAAGCCGTCGCTTGGCTCAACCCGTATATAGAAGCGGAAAAAACGGGTAGCCAATCTAAAGGTAAAGTGTTGATGGCAACCGTTAAAGGCGACGTACACGATATTGGTAAAAATATTGTCGGCGTGGTGCTTGGTTGTAATGGTTATGACATCGTTGACCTTGGCGTGATGGTGCCATGTGAAAAAATACTACAAACAGCGATTGATGAAAAATGTGACATCATCGGTTTGTCTGGTTTGATCACTCCATCTTTGGATGAAATGGTGTTTGTTGCTAAAGAAATGCAACGTAAAGGCTTTGATATTCCACTGTTGATTGGTGGTGCGACGACATCTAAAGCACATACCGCAGTAAAAATTGATCCGCAATACCAAAATGATGCGGTGATTTATGTGGCGGATGCATCTCGTGCTGTCGGTGTGGCAACCACCCTGCTCTCTAAAGAAATGCGTGGTAACTTTATTGCAGAATACCGTGCTGAATATGCCAAAATTCGTGAGCGTTTGGCCAATAAGCAGCCAAAAGCAGCCAAACTGAGTTATGCCGAATCAATCAAAAATGGTTTTAAAGTGGATGACAATTACGTGCCGCCAAAGCCAAATGCTTTAGGTACTCAAGTTATTACTAATTATCCATTGGCAACACTGGTTGAATATTTTGACTGGACACCGTTCTTTATTTCTTGGAGCTTGGCGGGTAAATTCCCGAAAATCTTAGAAGACGAAGTGGTTGGTGAAGCTGCAACTGATTTATATAACCAAGCGCAAGCGATGTTGAAAGACATCATCGAAAATAATCGTTTCGATGCGCGTGCAGTATTTGGTTTATACCCTGCACAACGTACAGGTGCAGATAGCGTCAGCGTATTTGATGAAGCTGGTCAAAAAGTTACGCATACATTCGAGCATATTCGCCAACAATCTGACAAAGTCACAGGTAAACCAAATTTATCTTTAGCGGATTTTATCAGTACCTCCACAGAGAATACTGATTACCTTGGTGGTTTCACTGTGTCGATCTTCGGTGCAGAAGAACTTGCAGATGAATATAAAGCCAAAGGTGATGATTACTCTGCAATCTTGGTTCAGTCTTTAGCTGACCGTTTTGCAGAAGCTTTTGCTGAGCATTTGCATGAGCGTATCCGTAAAGAGTTCTGGGGTTATAAAACTGATGAAATCTTGACGAATGAAGAACTGATCAAGGAGAAGTATGTCGGTATTCGTCCTGCGCCAGGTTACCCTGCTTGTCCAGAGCATTCTGAAAAAGCGGTGTTGTTTGACTGGTTAGATTCTGAAGCGAAGATTGGCACGAAGCTAACTGAACACTTTGCGATGATCCCGCCTTCTTCTGTCAGTGGTTTCTATTATTCGCACCCTGAAAGTGAATATTTTAACGTGGGCAAGATTTCTCAAGATCAGCTTGAGGATTATGCAAAACGTAAAGGCTGGACACTGGATGAAGCGAAGCGTTGGTTAGCGCCGAATTTGGATGATTCAATTGGGTAATTTATAAAAAAATCCCTTCAATTGAGGGGATTTTTTTATTTTTATGATAAGTTATTTCCTATTAGTACATATGTAAAAAAACTTATGAAGATAGAACAAACTGACTTTGAATCTCAACAATTTGAAAGTTACCACGAGCTAATGATTGTTCCTGAACTAATAGAAAATGAACAAAGTATCTATTCATCTTCTTCAATATCATTTTATAAATATGCAAAAAATCAAGTTAATCTGAACTATATAAGAAAACCTGATATTATTTTGGAGCAGAGATCTATTGATTGGTTTGGCCCTACGCTATTAATTACTACTGCAGCGTTAACCCAAAACCCAGAACTAGTTTCTATAACACTTAATGTAATATCAAATTATATAACAGATTTTTTTAAAGGTCGTCAGGAACCAGATATTAAAATTAGCCTTTTGATCCAGCAATCTACAACAAAATTTAAAAAATTAGATTATGAAGGTAATAAAGATGGTTTGAAAGAGATCGAGAAATTAATCAAACAGTTAAAAGATTAAGATAATGACTATAGTTTCTTTTGAAGAAATTCACTCAAAATTTTGTGAAAAAATTGATACATTACAATCCTATAATAACTATACTTGTTCTATAGAACTAAAAAGAATAGCTATAAAAAACTGTTTGGAATTCATAAAACTTATAAAAAAAGAAAAATATTCTGCAATAAAAAACAAAAAAACGTATATTGCAGATCAGTTATTCCACATGCAATGCGTACTTAACAGCTTATTATCTTCATTAAAAATTTGGTTATATATTGAAAAAAAACAATTTAAAAATGGATGGGATTCTTTAATTGATGCATATGAATACTTATTCATTGCAAAAAAAATAAATGAATATAAAGGTCTCTCCAATCTAGAAATGCACTTAAATAGCATCGAAAAAAGTATTTTTCCAAAGAGAAAAATCTACCTAAGTGCAGCATTCACATCATCAATTGGAAGCTGCTCTATCTGTAATAAAAGCTTTTATGAGTGTAACCATATCGAAAACAATATTTATTGTGGAAAATTATGCTATAGAAAAAATATAAGTAATATTAAAGGTAATCATATTGCTCTTGTTGAAAATCCAAGAGATAGAAGATGTCTCATTACTAATTATGGGCATAAAAATTCGATTATAGATTCTTTTACTTTAGAAGAAATTGAACAAAAAAATGAAAACCAAGAAGGTTTATTCCATGCACATATTTTATCTTTTTCAAAACTCGATTGGGATTAATACAATATTTTATGATAGAAAATTACAATAATATAATCCTCCCCAACCCTCCTTTGAAAAAGGAGGGGGTACCAAGAATCCGAAAACTATCATCAAATTCGTGACAAGTCCCCCTTTATCAAAGGGGGATTTAGGGGGATTCCAATCTCTGTTTCACAATCCAATAAATCTGATCTAAAACTGCATCTATTTCAGTCAAAATCTGATGATTACTAAATCTTAAAGTGAGCAGCCCTAATTCACTCAAAGCATAATCTCGATTTTGATCAGCCTCTAACCCAACCTCGGTGTAATGTTGCCCACCATCACATTCAATGACTAAATTCGCTGCAGAACAATAAAAATCTACGATGAAATTTAGAATTGGCTTTTGTCGATAAAACTGTAACCCTAAAATCTGTTTACGGCGTAATCTTTGCCAAAGCAGTTGTTCTGCATCGGTCATATTACTGCGTAAATCACGCGATGGAAGTTTTAAGCTTTTATTATAAGATTTCATTGTTTTTATTTTCTAAGCACTCAATCTATCCACAAACAACACACCATCTAAATGATCCACTTCATGCTGTACTATACGTGCAGGAAAACCATCAAAGTTCGTTTCAACTACTTCACCTTGTAGGGTGTGATAACGTACTTTGACTGCTTGTGCTCTTTCCACCTCTCCACGCTCATTCAGTACACTCAAACACCCTTCTTCCCCCAAACAAGTCGCTTGAGAAAATTCTAAAATCTCAGGATTCACCATCACCACTGGATCCATTTCAGGAGCATCTGGATAACGAGGATTGGCGCGAGAAGCAACGATAATCACTCGCTTAGAGATATACACTTGCGGTGCTGCGATTCCTACACCATTACGTTCAAGCATAGTAGCATGCATCGTAGAAGCCAGTTGCAATAGCCACTCGCTATTGAACTCCGCATGAGCAACCGCAGCCGCTTTAATTTTTAAAATTTCTTCACCGCGTTGCGCTACAGGTAAAATTACACTCATCCCACGACCTTATTATTTTTGATCAATACTCATACACATCGTATTCGATATTTATTCACGCTTCTATAATTTTCATTTAAGAATCTTGTCATATTATTTACATAATAAAAATTCAATTCACGGCATAAAACAATGAATGCAACACAACTTTTTCTAGGGGTCATCTTTAGCTCTATAGGCTTCGGCTATTTTCTATATGGCAAAAAACAAAAGATGACGGTACCTCTCGTCTGTGGATTGGCTCTCATGCTATTTACCTATTTTATTGATAACACCATGATCATCAGCGTAATTGGTATTGTTCTATCGATCCTTCCCTATTTTCTACGCTTTTAAAAATAAAAAAACTCCCCAAATGGAGAGCTTTAGATTTAGGTTAAATTAAAGATGTTTCTTTAATTCATCCTCAACGATTTCAATTTCAAGCTGGCTAAATTTACGAATTTCGCCTTCTGCATGTTTCTCCAGCATACCGCCAATCAACGGAACTTTAACTTTTACAGTCCATGTCAATGTAATATCAACTTGCTGACTATTACCTGTCACTTTGCGCTCAGCTTTCGCATCTAAAGGCAAGTTTGCACCTAACTCCACTGTCGAAGTTAAATTTTTTAAATGTGTAATGTCAGAACGCTTTAAGCGAAATGCATTTTTTAATAGTTTTTTTGCAACTTCAGGAATATTGACATCAAGGTTATATTCACGGCGTAGCGTATAAATATCACCATTCACATTAGATTCAATAATTTCTAAGTTTTCACCCGGAATGCGTTTACACACTGCTTCATGCAATGATGTTTCAGCAACTAATCTTGAAAAGTCTTCAATCGAAACACCATGAATTGTTTCATTAACCGTAAATTGATGTGCCATCTTTAAATTTCCATTTCGTTTTATTTAGGATCTCATCATTGCGCAAAAGTATAGCATTCTCATTAAAAACTCAAAATCTGATCAGTCAAAAATGGATGACTGCGCGGATTAGTTATTTTTATTGTAATGATGTCGACGACCTAATTTTACCGTTACACGTTCGGCACGACTGATATATAAATAATGATCCCCATATTCAATCACTGCATAAAACTGCTCAGCACCATCATCCAAACCTGTTGCTGACCATGTTGTTCCTTGAGGAAATTCATCTAACCAAGCGGCTTTATAAAAATCTGACACAGATTCAAATTCCAAATAGAGTTTTGGATCTGCCATAATTTTGGCAGCAACTTGATCAAATTTTTGCTGTTTAAAGGCTTCTAAACTGAGTAGCACAGATATTCCTATGATCAAAAATAATGGTTTAATTTCAGCATTGCAGCTAAAGTAAATTTTTAACTAAATTACAAAAATACAGTGATTTTCTTATACCCCTATTTTGCTGAGGAATTTCCAACAATTCCACATTAATTTCAGTTTTATCAGATGCTTTTGATCAAGGTCTAATTTGCTTGAACCTGCTCAATATGCTATCAACTTATTATAACTTTTATCTTTTTTTACAACGATAAACTATAAGGAGCAAACATGTCTTATCAAAATATTTTAGTGCCTGTCGATGACTCTCCAATTTCTTATGCAGCGGTTGAACATGCACTTTCTTTAGCGAAATTGTCAGGGGCAAAAGTTACGATTCTCAGTGTTGTTGCAGTTGATCCATTTGTAGGTGTCGATTTTTATCAAGTTGCACCCGCTGTGACGGATTATTTCATGCAGGCTGAATCACATGCCAAGACACAACTGCAAGATATTGCTCAGTCATTTGTACGTGATGGAATCGAGGTTGCAACCAAGATTTATCATGGCTCTGCTAGCGAAGGCATTATTTTCGTTGCGGATGAAGTCGGTGCTGATTTGATCGTCATGGGTTCTCATGGTCGTACTGGCGTAAAACGCCTATTGCTGGGTAGTGTTGCGCGTGCAGTTCTCACAGAATCACATATTCCAGTATTGATTGTTAAGCAGTAAATTTGTTTAAAAATCTGAAAGCCTTGTACGTTATTACAAGGCTTTTTCTTGTCTATCGTTTTTATTTGACCGATCTCCCCCCCATTTTGATGAATTACAACCCTACTCCATCATTTCAAAAGATGCTTCACTACGCTATGGACATAGACTTTCTATCAAAATAGTAAATGGAATCATGCTGCTATAGATAGAAAAAATGACCGTTTATAAAAAATAGAACCTCAACAATAAAACACGGTTTAACAAGGATGATGCCTATGAAACTCAACCCTATAGTGCTTGGTATATTTGGAATATGTATCTCGACATTGAACCATGCAGCAGCACTGGATCAATCAGGACAAACCATTCTGCCCTTTCTGGAAAATGGCAATTATGTTGAGGTGAATGCTACAGCAGTTGATCCAGATATTTCAGGAACGATCCGCAATCGTCCTGAACTTGTGAATGATCCTAATAATCTGAACTCTGGCAATATGGGGAATAGTTTTCATTATTACAGTGCTGCTTTAAAGCTCCAGCTCACTGAAAAAATTAGTTTTGGTCTACTCTATGACCAACCATTTGGCGCGGATATTCGCTATCCGATGCAATCCAATAATACATTCTCGGATAATGAATATACTCAGCAAGGAACATCGGTCAATGTTGATACTGAAAGTATTAGCATGATCTTCGGATTAAGCCCATTTACCAATTTTCAACTTTATGGCGGTGCAGTTTATCAATCCGTTAAAGGTGATGTCGCATTGCGTGGTAATTCTTATAGCGAAGCATTTAATGGCTATGATGCAAAATTTAAGCAAAATCATGCAGTAGGTTGGCTTGCAGGTTTAAGCTATCAAATTCCAGGTATTGCATTAAAAGCAGCTGTGACGTATCGCTCAAAAATAGATCATGACATGCAAGTCACAGAAACCATGTTTGGTGAACCATTAGACGTAACCACACCAAGTAAAACCACAATCACGACGCCACAATCAGTCAATATTGATTTTCAAACAGGTGTTTATAAAGACACGCTCGCCTATGCGAATCTACGTTGGGTCAATTGGAAAGATTTTCATATACGTCCGACACAATTTGGAGCAGTCACCGAATATCTCACTGATTTAATCAGTGAAGGTTCTTATACAGGTGGTTTTGATTTAGATAGTTATCAAAAAGATCAATGGGCAGCGACGCTAGGAATTGGTCATCAATTTACTGAAAAATGGAGTGCATCCACTGAGGTGAGTTGGGACTCAGGCACAGGTAATCCTGCATCGACCTTAAATCCAACCAAAGGTTCTTGGGGGCTTGGTTTAGGCGTACAATTTAACCCTGCTGAGAACTACTTTATTGCAGGCGGTATTAAATACTTCTGGCTAGGCGATGTAATAGCTGAAGATGGCACGTATTACATTCCTGTAGCAGGAATCAAACCGATTGCAGAGCAAGCAGATTTTAAAGATAACTCAGCGATCGCCTATGGCTTGAAAATCGGCTATAAATTCTAAGTTTTTAAATGTTGGGCATATGAAATATCTAGTTGGACTTCATCTTTTTAACGATCTTTTGACCGACTAGATATTTTTATGATTTAAACAAAAAATAACACCATTAAAAAGTTTAAAAACTGTTCTTAATTTACTGAGTTTATATAAAATAACCCTGTCTCATTGAATAAATTCTTTCAATACAATATCCGCATATTTCTTTATATTGCTACTCACCAATTCGGAAAACTCAATGAAAAAAACTTATATTTTAATTTCTATGCTTACATATGGGTTGCTTCAACCTGTTATCGCTTTTGCAGACAGCACAGAGCCAAAAGAAATAATGGATATGTTTATTGGTACTTTAAGTGTTAAAGATAAAAAAGCAATTTTGACTCGCTGCGATCTTGCTGAAAATAAATATACATTAAAAGATGCAGATTGGGCTGAAACAAAAGCAGTCGAAAATTATTTGTCAAAAGCAGAAAAACTAAAACAACCCATTTATGCAGAAGTGCTTGGTGCATATAAGCAAGAAGCAGATACAAATGTACTTTTAGTTGATTCAATTGAAAATATAACAGAAGCCAAAAGCTGTCACTTAAACGATTTATTTTAAAATTTATATTTTCATTGAAGATAGAAACGCTCTCATTTCTACTTAACAAGCCCCTTTGTTTAAAATATAAGGGGCTATTTATACCGTATCGTTATTCACGAAATGTATCCCATGCTTCAAAGGTATTTTGCTTATATCGTATTAACGTTGAAAACTGAGGAAGAATTGCTTCACTTTGCTTCGGTCTAAGAAAAATAAAATCATCAACTTGAATATCACAATCCTTCGGCACATTGACCAATTCCTGATTAGTACTACGCCCGTACAATGCATGGATACGTGCTTGGTTAGGATAGACATAGTCAGCCAGCCAATAGCCACCATAGATGAATAGCGCCTTATGCTTATGTGGTAATTTATCCAATAATGACATAGAGGGAAGCTGGGTAAACGGTAGGACTTTTAATACAGGCGCAGCAATCCACAACGCAGGTTGTAATGCCTTTAAAAAATCACTGTCAAAATCACTCGGTTTCAGTAGCATTGAACCAAAAGATAGATCATTACAGACACTATTGTCAGTATGAAAACTAAAAGTTGGACTCCCCCCACCATTAAAACAAAGTTGTTCTGACCATAGTGAATTAAACTGTTCTTGAATTAGCTTTTTATAAACCGCGTAAACATGTTGAGATTCTTGATAAGCAAGTTCTGGTTTTTTAATGATGGCTGGGATTTTGGTGACATGCGCATCATAGCCCATCAAACCAGAAAGCTTTAAATACTGTGGATACTGTTGAATCAGCTTTAAGATTTCAGTCAGTTGTTGTGTCGACTGTACCCCACCACGATGTAAACCAACATCAATTTCAATATTCACATCTAAGCACAGAGAATAGAGCTGGGCAATCTCAAGATATTGCTGTAAGCGTTGCTTGCTATCAATCAACCATTGAATTTTGGCATTCGGCCACTCCACATGCTGATCAAAAAAATGACGTACAGCTTGAGCAGGCATTGGCTTACCCAACAAAATATCAGCTACAGCAAAGTTTTCTAGGATCGAAACAATATGTGGTAAGTGAAATACCATAAAGCGTTGCGTATTGATTTGCTCAGATAACAACTTAAGTAAATCCAGGCTTGCTAATGATTTCACCACCAAACGTGCTCTTAAATGTTTGGCATGAGCAAGACGAATCTGAACATGCTGGATATTTTGTTTTAAAGCCGCTTCATCAACAATCAGTTGTGGTGTCGCCATCCCCTGTTTTTTTAGATCGAAATTGAGTTGTTTAAAATAATGATCCAACATGGCTATACCTTTTTTTATTTAATCGTGATCCTAAAAAAAATCTTATACAAGGGAATGTCATCTACAATCTGAGCAAGCTGAAGCGACTATAGCTTTGGCAAAGTATAAGACGAAGTGGCTTATCCTAAAATGGATAAAACTCGGCAAGACTCTGTTAAGTTAATTATTTTTCAATAAATTAAATCAACATTTAAGTCGAACCTAAGTTAAAACTAACCTAAAAACAGCTTTTCCAGATAGGGGTTTAAAAACTTGGCTTCTGGGTCAAGTTGCTGACGTAAAGCCATAAAATCATCCCACTTTGGATATGAAGCCCGAAGCTGTGCCGTAGTCATAGTATGCATTTTTCCCCAATGAGGTCGCCCTCGATATTTCTGTAAAATCGGTTCAACTACATCAAAAATTAAATGTGGGTCTTGCTTATGATATTGATGCACTGAAATCGAAATTGAATCTTGCTGATAAAAAGGGCTAAGCCAAATATCATCCCCTTTTACAAAACGAAATTCGAGCGGAAAAAAGGTCGCGACTTTATGTGTTCGCAGTGCATGTAATACTTCGTCTAAACAAGCAACCCCTTGATCTACTGGAATCTGATATTCCATTTCATTGAACTTGGTATTTCGTGGCGTCGGAAATATTTTGCTCGACCAATCGACATAGGTGGTCGGTTTGACAAAGATGCCTAACAGCTTCTGTAAATAGGGATTTAATGAAGGAAATGTTTTGGTTAATTCTGAGCACATCGTGAGCAAGGTATCATCCGAAGGAAAATTTTCTTTCCTAGGCAAAATTGCTTCCTCAGTCTCGTCTAAAGTTTTCAGCATCAATTGCTTTTCATACGAAAATACAAAGCACTCGATATGTCGATGCTGATGCTTCCATTGATGAATATGTTGCATCATGTCCTCTACAGGACAAAGTTCAATATGTTCTTTAAGCTTATAACGCGGGCGGTTTTGCATAGTGATCTTGGTCAAGATTCCCAAGCTTCCCAAAGAAACTCGTCCAGCGGCAAAGATTTCGGAATGTTCTGTTCGGCTACATGTCAGGATTTCACCAGAAGCCATCAATAACTCAAAAGCTTCAACATAACCAGAAATACAATATAAATCTGCACCTGTACCATGTGTTCCCGTAGAAACAGCTCCAGCTAAGCTTTGCTGATCAATATCACCCTGATTCATCAAGGCTTGGTTGATCGATTGCTGCTGTAAATGTTGGTCTAAATCATATAAGCGTGTCCCTGCATAAATACTGCTCTGACATCGATTAGTATCCGTCGATACAACACCCGCAATATGGTCTAAAGACAATAAGGTTGCATCTGTACATACCAATGGCGTGAATGAATGCCCTGCACCGACCACTCTAATCTTGTCATGATCTCTGACGATATTCTGAAGCTCTTGAATATTTGCAGGTTGTAAAATTTGCTGCGGATTGGACGTTTGAAAACCAGACCAATTTGACCACTTCGCTTGATGCCTATCGCTCATACAGCCTCTCCTTGGCTCACAGCAGTTTTTAGATTTCCATGATTGGTACGTTTTGCTAGTTCTTGAAGTGGAATTAATTTCGGTCGTGTTGATTGATCGTAGTCGCGGTACTTTTTATCCAACAATAATTGCTCAGCGAATAATTTAAACTTGCTTTGACAAGCAGCTAAGGTCCATTGTCCAAATAAGGTATGTCCACCTTCATAAGCTTGTTGTTGATACTCCTCATACGTGGTGACATAGCCCATGTAATCATTGCAATATGAAGCAAGCCAAACTCGATCAATTAACGATTTTCCAATAAGTTGTTGTTTTACTGTTTCCATAACGCGTTGCCCTGCAATCGTCGTAAACTCTCCCGGACAGCAAACAAGTGCTAAATTGCCTAAACGAACAATCTGTAGCGGCACAATACTCGGAACCAGTGGGCTTTGTTGAATCGCGCCAGCACGGACTTGTCGATTCATCTCTGCAATCAATGGATCAAGAATACTGGGAGGAAAACCAATCGGTTGACCTAATATTTTTTTAGCGCCAGCTTCAAGCAAAATCTGCTTCGGCCCTTGTGAAGCGTACAGCTGTTGATAAGCAGTAAAATCATGCGCAGCGTCACTCTTTAATTTTTGCTTTTTAAATTGATCAGCAAGAAATTGCATCCCTTTGATCAATGGCTTTGGCGCACCTAAACCATCCACAGGTGTACCCGCAAAAAATGCTACACCATGACAGGGCTGACTGGTTTTTGCATCCTTCTTGCCATGTGCAAACTCAGGGGGAACGTCAATATGACTCAGATCAACATAAGAAAAAATTGCATCAATCTGACCTTGCACTTTCTGCATTGGTTGCTGCAAACCAGTTAATGCCAAATCACTTTGATAACGACCATTTTGCTGAGCATAGTAATATTCCTGCTCGCCTTTAATCTTGTTGCGAATCTTAAGTTGATCTTTGCCATGAAAATGCGGTGACACATCGCCAGCTGTTGCTTGAGCAAAAATCGTGACTGGATTTTCAATTCCGCGTTCAATTAAAGCCTGCTCTGAAAATGACGCGGCATAACCTTTATTATCACCATCATAAGCACTTAAACTATTTCCTAAACAGGTGGCATGCACACCAAACAGAGAAATAAATGACTGTAATTTCTGCTCTCTATAAAAACCAATCAACTGCATTTCACGATTGATTGCTAAATGCGTTTCATGTTCTGAATGCTCAATCACCTCTGGATTTCGGTTATAAGCACGGATTGAGCGATTCCATGCAACAGGCGTATCATTTTCAAAATGTTGGGTGGAAAGACCGATTTCAGTATTTTGTTCATTTTCAATTGCAGTCTGAATACTGAGAACAATCGCATGCACTATTGCATCGACATGTTCAGGAACAAATCCTGGCGTGGGCATATTATATAAGGCTTCATGCGCGCAGCCCCCCGGTCCTGAATGGGTATGTGTTGCTATGAGTACCAATTGATTTTCATCAAACTCAGCACCCAACATTTCTCTTAATCGAGCGACGGTCTTACTTCGCATCGCATGAGTAATACAGCCTAAATCTAAACAACACAGAATCAGTCGACTCTGTTGCTGATCCACAATACTAAAGCTTCGCACATACAAAGCGGTTCGCTGCTCATAAGCACGATGTGACCATTGACCATAGCCAAACATGGCATAGCCTTTCGGTGCAATCTTGATTTCTTGTTTATCCCAACCAACTTGATACATTGGCACATCCTTTGTAAATTCTTTTTCTAACTGCAATAAAGCATGTTGAAAGTTAAACAAAATTATGAGATACCCAAAAGGGTTAAAAAATCTTCTTTTGGGGGGCTAAACGGACTTATGCCTAAACAAATCATTCATGCGGAAAGCACACAGCAATTTATACCAGCTACGATTTTGGCAAGCTTGATCCACTATGCAGAACAACAAGAATGGGATTATAAAAAATGGTTTGAAGATTCTGGTTTAGATTTAGATCAAGTCCAGCAAAGCAATGGCTTTGTTCGTTTTAGCCAAATGTGTGATGTTATTCGTAAGGCAATCACTGCCTACGGCCAACCTGATTTAGGTTTAAAAATGGGTCGTAGTGAAGGTCTCATTTCGATGGGAATATTAGGCTTTGCAATGCAATCTTGTAAGACTGTTGCCGATGCACTGGAAATAGCACTCGAATTTCATCGCGTTTCAGGTAGTGTGTTGAACATCGAATTTTCAATTCACGATGATATTTGTACGCTAGAAGTGACTGAATCGAGCCCAACTTTTGATCTCAAAGCTTTTTTTTACGATGAATTATTTAGTAGTGTAATTGCCTGTTTAAATGCAATGCTAGGTGACCACGATGATGTTATTGGGCTTGAACTTAACTATGCTCCCACCGCAAATTTAGAAGACTATCAATATCTTTTTGGCTGCCCTGTTCAGTTAAATACTACCAGCAATAAAATTCATTTTAAAAGCAGCATGCTCAATCGAAATCTCAAAAATTACAGCCCAGCGAACTACGCTACGGCGATACAAATCTGCAAACAGGCTTTAAAAGAAATTGATCAGCTCAATCAAGTCGACTTTGTGCATATAGTCGAGCATTTGATTGAACAATATTTACCTGAACGTTTTGAGATGCGACAAGCAGCAGACCATCTGCAAATGAGTGAACGCCATTTAAGACGTAAATTATTATCTGAAGGTTTGAGTTTCCAACAAATTCGACAAAACGCCTTGGAGCGTAAAGCTAAACAATTACTGGAAAAGAACCTATCCATGAGTGAGATTAGCCTGCAATTGGGTTTTAGTGAGTTACGTGAATTCCGACGCGCCTTTAAACGTTGGACAGGACAAGCACCTTCGGTTTATAAGCAGATCTGTGAAATCAGCCACTAAAGTCTGTTTAAATATTGAGTTAATTTATTGAAAGATAGATTTAACGGAGTCGTGCCGTGCTCTCATCCAATTTAAGGATAAGCCTTCAGCTGGAGTTACTTTGGTTTCGCCCAAAGTAACCAAAAGCATCCTCATCCACAAAACCTGTCCACTTCTTGTAATCTTTTTAAATCTTTCGCAGAAACTAGACTTTATAAAAACCACGCAGGTTGTGGATGAGATTACCGAGTATCAAATACTGGAAATAACCTCAGCCCCAAGAATAAAAAGCTCAGGATTTTACCCAAGCTTTTTATCAAAACTAAATTTTAACTTGCCGCTTGATAAAACGGTACATCACCATTAATCGTGGCACGATGCATAATTCGATGCGCATCACCATAATCAAATAAAGCCTTATGCTGCGTACAACGATTATCCCAAATCGCTACATCACCCGCCTGCCACTGCCAACGCAGATGAAACTGCTCATTGGTGGCATGCGCAAATAAGTACTGCAGCAATTCAACACTTTCGGTCTCATCCAACTCATTAATACGTGTGGTAAAACCTTCACTCACAAACAAAATTGGCTGACCTGTAACTGGATGCGTTCTCACCACAGGATGAACAACTGGTGGATTACGCTTAAAAGTTTCTTCCAGCTTGTGACGCTCAACATCATTATGCGCAAAACGCTCAAGCGGGAAAGACTGGCAGATATCATGCGTTGCGGTTAAGCCCTTTAACTTCGTCTGTAAATCTTGATCTAGCGCAGCAAATGCAGCAGCCCCACTCGACCATAGCGTATCACCGCCTACAGGAGGAATCTTGATGGCTTGTAATACACAACCCAATGGCGGTTTCTGGCTAAAAGTCACATCAGTATGCCAAAGCTCATTATCACGCAAGTCTTGTTTCCAGCTATCCAGTACAATGATTTCAGGCACATTATCAATAGATGGATAGATCGGATGGATGTGCAAAGAACCAAAACTACGTGCTAACTCAGCTTGTGCCTGTGGTGCCAGCTGTTGTTTGCGAAAGAAAATCACATGATGATCAAGTAGCGCTTGTTGAATTTGTTGCGTCGTATTTTCATCAGCCTTGTTTAAATCAACATCATGAATAATTGCACCGATTGTTGGTTTAATCATTTCAATATTTAACGTCATCTCTAACTCTCTCATCTTTACTATTTGCACTTACAGCTGTTGACCATACCAAGGAGATAATTGCTTCTGTAACCAACGCAAGAATAATTCAAAACTGACTGCGACAATCGCAATCACAATAATACCAAGTACTACAGTATCAGTAATCAGGAACTGCGCCGCCGACTGCACCATAAAACCAATACCACGATCTGCCGCGACTAACTCCGA
The DNA here is from genome assembly GCF_000368585.1 of Acinetobacter venetianus RAG-1 = CIP 110063. Classification (GTDB taxonomy): domain Bacteria; phylum Pseudomonadota; class Gammaproteobacteria; order Pseudomonadales; family Moraxellaceae; genus Acinetobacter; species Acinetobacter venetianus. The sequence continues at coordinate 156,474 of NZ_KB849558.1, read as the reverse complement.
AGCCACTAAGGTTGACCAACCAACACCTAAACCAATACGAATACCCGTTAAAATATGCGGTAATGCGGTCGGTAAAATCACATGCCAGAATACCTGTGACTGACTTGCACCCAATGATAGGGCTGCACGCTCACGATTGAGCTGATGACTCAACACCCCATGCGTACTACTGATAATCACTGGTGCAAGAATGGAGAAGAAAATCAAAAGCACTTTAGTGGTTTCACCAATCCCAAACCAAATCACCAATAATGGCAAATACGCTAACGGTGGAATCGGACGCAACAACTCAACCAATGGATCAAGCACGGCACGAACCCATTTATTCAGCCCCATCCACAAACCTAAAGGCACACCAATCGCAATCGCTGCAACAAGTGCCAGCAAGACACGCGAAATACTCGCTGCTAAATGCTGCCATAAAGTGGCTTTCATAAAACCTTGCTGACTGACCTCAAGGAACTTTTGCCATACTGCTTGTGGACTTGGTAAAAACAGGCTTGGGACAATTTTTAATGCAGTGATCAAATACCAAATCACCAGTACGCTCAAGACACTGGAAAGACTCAGCGCTAAACTACGATGTCGAGTAAAGAAAGCCCATATTGGACTTAAAACCGAAGCGGATTGTGACTTGTTGATCTGTTGTGGCTCTTCGGCCTTGCTCACCTCATAGGCTGTATTTTTAGCTTGACCCGTCATACAGCCACCTCATGCCCTGCCTGTTTCTGCACACGTAAACGTTCAAACAGTTGTTCACGCAATTGAATAAATTTCGGATCTGATTTAATTGCACGAATCGATTCACCCTGGTTATAACGATCTGCAAAATCCAGCTTTAATGTTTCTACGATCTTGCCAGGTCGAGCTGTCATCAACACCAGTTGATTGCTCAACAACAACGCTTCTTCAATTTCATGCGTGATCAGGAAGAATGATTTATTTTGCTCAATCCACAGATCTAGAACCAGTTGTTGCATGGTTTCACGAGTAAAAGCATCTAAAGCTGCAAAAGGCTCATCCAATAGAATAAAAGCTGCGTGGCTAATCAAAGCACGCGCAATACCGACACGTTGTTTCATGCCACCTGACAATTCCCAGATATTGGCTTGAGCAACATGGCTTAAACCCACAATTTTCAGAATAGCATCGACTTGTTGCTGAATCTCTTGCGCTTTCAAGCCCTTAAGCTGCAAAGCAAAACCAATATTTTCCGAGACATTTAACCACGGCAACAAGGCATGATCCTGAAAGACCACCGCACGGCGCGCATCAGGCGCAGTCACGACTTCATGATCCAGTGTAATCCGCCCCAAACTCGGTGCTTGGAAGCCTGCCAAAATATTTAACAAAGTGGTTTTACCACAGCCGGACTCGCCCAAAATTACCGTCAAACTCCCTTCTGCAATCTTGAGATTGATATCTTGCAATACAGGTACAATCTGCTTTGGAAAAGTTAAATGAAGATGCTCAGCAGCTAATACGCTCATTTCGATCTCCTATGGCTGTAAGAGTTGGGTGGTGACATTGCCTTGATAATCAGGCTTCACCTGATCGACCTTGCCCTGACTTTTTAAGAAAGTCGCTGTATCAAAAATATTCTTGGCGAATTCACCCGCTAAAGTTGCGTGTTGTTGCTGGCCATTCAGATAAATATTGCCTGACAACAGTAAAGGAATATCTTTCGCATCAGAGCCTGTCAGTTGAGCCATTTTTTGGATATTGTCCGCATTTTGTTCAAATGCTTTTGGGTCTTGGTTATAGGCTTCGATCTGTTGCAAACTGGTCTTCACGAATGCTTTCAAGAACTCAGGATTTTTCTCGGCAAAGTCTTTACGAACCACCCAAAGATCATAAGTTGGCGCGCCCCACTCGCCGACTTGTTTCGAGTCTGTTAATACATGACCACTGGCTTTGACTTTACTCAATGCAGGTTCCCAAACATAAGTCGCATCGATATCACCACGTTCCCATGCCGCTGTAATTTCAGGTGGACGCAAATTGATGATCTTGACCTGATTGTCTGCAATATTCCAATGCTTTAAAGCGGACAATAAGCTGTAATGTGTGGTTGAAACGAATGGCACAGCGATGGTTTTTCCAATCAAATCCTGCGGCGTTTTAATGCCTGATTTGTTGCTGACCACCAATGCCTCAGAACCACCTAATTTTGCTGTCACCAAAAACACTTCAATCGGTAAATCACGGCTGGCTGCAGCCGCCAATGGACTTGAGCCAATATTGCCAATCACGACATCGCCCGAAGCTAATGCATTGACCACATCTGAACCCGCATCAAATTTACGCCATTGAATTGCTTGATTACTATCACGTTCATAATCACCATTGGCTTGAGCAACCTTAGTTGGATCCACACCAGTTTGATAAGCTATCACCACGGTCTGACCATTTTTAGATAGGTTTGGAGTAGCATCTTTTTGATTTTGATAGACAATAAAAGCAACAATCGCCACTAGGACGATTGCTGTAACAATGAGCGGCTTCGTGTTCTTGATAGCCATAATTAGATGATCTTTCAACAATATCGACTTATGTTATGCGCCACGCTTTATGATTAAAAATAAGAAAAAATGCGTTGCTTATTTATTTTTAATATATAGAAATTAAGATTATCTGATGAATTCAATTGAAGTGACTTTAACAATTCATCATTCTGAATTATTCAATCACTAAAATGTCCTATCTGACTTAGGTGATTTATTTCAATGACCTAATAAGTAAAAGAATATATTGAGAAATCTGAATGCAGCAGTCCAACGATGTTTCAATCCAGCCAGCAATTCCATTTTGGCAAGCTTTTTGGTTTTGGCTAAAACTAGGTTTTATCAGTTTTGGTGGACCAGCGGGTCAAATCGCAGTGATGCATCACGAGCTAGTTGAACAAAAACGCTGGATTTCAGAACGAAGATTTTTACATGCACTCAACTATTGCATGCTATTACCCGGCCCTGAAGCACAACAATTAGCGACCTATATGGGCTGGCTGATGCACCGAACTGCTGGTGGATTGATCGCGGGCATACTGTTTATTTTACCCTCTCTCTTTCTACTGATTTTATTGTCATGGATTTATATTCAATTTGGTGATGTTCCAATTATTGCGGGGCTTTTTTATGGGATCAAACCCGCAGTAACAGCCATCGTATTTCATGCAACGTATCGTATTGGCCATCGAACTTTAAAAAATCACCTTTTATGGTTAATTGCAGTCGCAGCATTTATTGCCATCTTTGTATTTAGTCTTCCTTTTCCACTCATAATTTTTTGTGCGGCAGCATCGGGATATGTATTCAGTAAATATTATCCTCGGTTATTTAATCAACAAAATACTCAACAGCATCAGCAAAAGAATTACGGCACTGCACACATTGATGATGATACTCCTTTACCCCAACATGCGATCTTTAGTTGGTCTCGACTCGGGAAAATTTTAATAATTGCCGCTATTTTATGGTGTTTGCCGATACTTATTTTGAGCTTCAGCTTAGGTTGGCAACATACCTACACTCAAATGGCATGGTTTTTCAGCAAAGCTGCTTTACTGACCTTTGGTGGCGCGTATGCTGTGTTACCGTATGTTTATCAAGGTGCAGTTGATCATTATGCATGGCTCAATCCAACGCAAATGATTGATGGTCTTGCATTAGGTGAAAGCACACCAGGCCCATTAATCATGATCGTTGCTTTTGTCGGTTTTGTGGGTGCTTTTAATCAAGTTTTATTCGGTGTAGAGCATCTCTTTATTGCTGGTGTTGTAGGAGCAATCATCGTTACGTGGTTTACTTTTCTTTTTTCTTTTGTATTTATTTTAGCTGGTGCTCCAATTATCGAATCCACCCACAATGAATTGAAATTTACAGCACCTTTAACTGCCATTACAGCAGCAGTCGTCGGTGTCATATTAAATTTGGCATTATTTTTTAGTTATCATGTACTTTGGCCAAATGGCTTTGAACAAGCTTTTGATTATAGTGCAGCACTCATCACCATTGCCGCATTGATCGCTTTATTTAAATTTCAAATCAACGTCCTGTACGTGATTTTTGTCTCAGCGCTTTGTGGTTTAGCCGTATATTTACTTATCTAAAAAAATCAAACCACACTAGAGCAAAGGAGAATTCAGCTTTAGTGTGGTTTATCGATTAGATGTGATGAATCTCAATGGAGGCATGTACAATTTCTTCGTGAATCGATAATTCAGCTTTGATTTGATCAGGGTTTAAATCAGCACTTGTCGTCTCTAAACCGAGAATACAAGAAAATTTACCCTTGCCCACTTTCCACACATGCAGATCAGTAATTTCAACATCCTTAAACGTTGCAATCAGCTCTCGAATTTCTGCGACCACAGGATGCTCCATTTCAGCATCTAATAGCGTCTTCCCTGTTTCCTGAATCAATCCCCAAGACCACTTTGCGACCAACAATGCTCCAACAAGTCCTAATAGTGCATCTAAAAAATTCCAACCAAAATATTTAGCTGCAAATAAAGCAATAATCGCAAAAACTGAAGTTACGGCATCAGCAACTACATGTAAAAAAGCCGCTTTTTGATTTAAATCATGATGATGATCATGTGAATGGTGATGGTGTGAATGTCCATGATGATGATCATGATGGTGGTGATCATGTCCACCTTCATGTAGTAACCAAGCACAAACTAAATTAATCACTAGCCCAACAATCGCAATCGGAATTGCTTCATTAAAATGAATCGTAACAGGATTAAATAAGCGCTCAAGTGATTGAATACCCATCATTAAAGCAACAACCATCAATAAGATTGCACTGCTATAACCAGCTAAGACTTCAATTTTCCATGTACCAAAACTAAATCGTGGATCATGCGCATAATGACGTGCCATTCGGTAAGCAAAATAAGCTAAACCTAAAGCCAACATATGAGAGCTCATATGCCAACCATCAGCCAATAACGCCATTGAATTAAAAATCCAACCGCCCGCTATTTCTAAAACCATCATGATTGCAGTCAAAATTGTTGCAATTAAAATACGCTTTTGCGCTAGAGGATTGCCTTGATCAAACTGATGTGAATGACGTCTTTCTAGGTTACTATGCTGCATTTGTTTTAGCTTTAAAATATACTCCCCTACAGTATATATTTTTTTTGGAAAAAAAGTATGTCTCATCTCCATCATGACAAGAAAATTTTAAATCGGGTTAAACGAATCCAAGGACAAGTTGCGGCTGTTGAAAAATCCATACTCAACCCAGAAAGCTCATGTATTGAAGTTTTACAACAAGTTGCCGCAGTCAAAGGTGCGGTAAATGGTTTAATGAATCAGCTCATAGAGCAACATTTAAAACAACATGTGCTGAAAGATGCAGATCATGTAAATGATGAGGAAATGCAGAAGTTTTTAGCTTTGTTACAACGCTACTTATAAATACCAAATGTCTTCGGTCAGTTGTTCAAGCTCTGATTTGTCATGGCTGACATAAAGCATAGGAATCTTTAATTCATTTTTAACCATTTGAAAAAAAGGAATAATTTCAGCTTTATGATCAGCATCAAGCGCAGACAACGGTTCATCCATTAACAATAAATGAGGTGAATATAACAACGCACGTCCTAATGCAACACGTTGTTTTTCTCCACCAGAAAGCTTGATCGGCATACGCTCCGTCAGATGTCCTAATTTAAGCAATTCCACCATATAGTCGAGTTCAAACTGACGTTGATTTGGTCGAATATGCTTAAAACCAAACAACAGATTTTGCATTACATTCTTATGAGGAAATAACTGCGCATCCTGAAAAACTAAGCCAACACGGCGTTGTTGCGTACTCAGATTTATTTTATGCTGATGATCGAACCAAGTCTGACCCTGAACTTTTATCCACCCTGATTGAGGCGTAATCAAACCCGCGATGCTATGAAGAATTGTTGTCTTGCCCGAACCCGATGCACCAAATAGACCAACTACAGCATGTGCAGAACTAAAAGCTTGATCAAGGTGAAACTGCCCTTGCTGGATCGAGATATGACAATCAATCATGATGAAAAACCACGTTTATTTCTTTGATAACGGTTGAACCATTGAGCAAACCATAATGCAAAGAATGCAACCGACAATGAAATCATAATCAATCGCCAAACAGCCGTCTCAGTATCTGGTTGTTGCATCAAACTATACATCGCCAGAGGCAAAGTTCGGGTTTCACCTGCAACATTACCTACAAAACTGATGGTCGCGCCAAACTCACCTAAGCTACGACAAAAGCAGAGAATTCCACCCACTAAAATTCCACTACTAGCTAAAGGTAAAGTCACTTGCATGAATGCACCAAGGGAAGAAGCCCCCAAGGTTTTGGCAGCCATCTCTAAACGTTGATCAACCAGCTCTATTGCCAAGCGTACCGATTGGACCAGAAGTGGAAAACCCATAACGGCAGAAGCCAACACAGCTCCTTTCCAATTAAATGCAAACTCCAATCCATAAGGTGCGAGATATTGACCAATTAATCCACGATTTCCAAAAACTTGCAGTAATAAATAACCCGGCACCACTGGAGGTAAAACTAAAGGAAGAAAAATGAATGTTTCGAATAGAGATTTACCAAAAAACTCTTTTCTTGCTAGAACCCAAGCGATGAATACGGCTGGAACCAGACTAAAGATGAGGCAACTTGCAGCCACTTTGCAAGACAGTTTCAGTACTTCTAACTCATCTGGGCTTAATATCATGACTGAATCACTTTAATACGCTAAACCCATACTTTTGAAATATAGTTTTAGCCTGCTGACTTTGTAAAAATTGATAGAACTTTACTGAATCCGCATTCTTTTTAACTAGACCAATCGGGTAAATAATTGGAGGGTGAGTGTCTTCTGGGAAAATACCTGCAATCACAACGTCTTTGCTGATAGCAGCATCTGTTGCATAAACAATTCCAGCTTGGCATTCTCCCCTAGCAACAAAATTTAAAGCCACTCGAACGTCTTCTGTTTCAACAAGCCGAGGTTTTATCGTTTCCCACCATCCGAGTGAGTTTAAAGCTTGCTTGGCGTATTTTCCGACTGGAACACTATTGGTATCCCCTGTGCATACCTTACCTTGTAGTACCTTACTTGGATCGAACCCTTTAACCATTTTAAGTTTTAGAGGATGATCTTTAGGGGTTATCAGCACAAGGCGATTCCCTAATAAATTAATACGATCTTTGGCGTTAATGATTTGTTTATTCTGTAAGTAATCCATCCATTGTATGTCTGCCGACATAAATACATCAGCTGGAGCACCTGCCTCAATTTGCTTCGCTAATGTTGAAGACCCAGCATAGGAGGTTTTCACTTGCATCTTATAATTTTTTTCATACAACACATCTAATTCATTTACTGCATTGGTTAAGCTGGCAGCAGCGTAAATGGTTACTGAATCAGCTGCATAGATTTGAGAGCTTATTAATAAACTTCCAAAAATCATCCCTATCGTATGTTTCTTATGTCTTTTGATCAGCATTTTCTATCCTCATATTTCGATATATTTCTAAAAACATATCGCTTGATAAAGATACACGGCTTTGTTGCATAAACCTAGCCACGAAGATTTATTCAGCCATATAATTTCAAAATGAATAAACCTGCCCCTAGAACCTATCGCACAACCAATTGGCCTTCCTATAATCGAGCCCTCATTAACCGAGGTAATATTTCCATTTGGTTTGATCCAAAGACTCAGTGGTATGCACAACCACAAGGCAAGCAAGGTCGAAATCAAACTTACTCAGACATAGCTATTCAATGCTGTTTAATGATCAAATCTCTATTTAGACTCTCTTTACGCATGGTTACAGGTTTTGTTCAGAGCCTGATTAAACTTTGTGGATTAGATTGGACAGCACCAGATTATTCGACCATATGCAGAAGACAAAAGCATATTGATATTGTGATTAGCTATCAAAAAAGCAGCGATGAACTACATCTGCTCGTGGACTCTACTGGTTTAAAGTTTCTAGGTGAAGGTGAATGGAAACGCAAGAAACATGGATCTGAATATCGTCGCCAATGGCATAAGCTTCATATTGCTATAGATGCTGAAACCCTTCAAATACGTGCAGTACAACTCACCACAAATAATGTCAGCGATTCACAGGTACTTAGTGATTTACTTGATCAGATTCCATTGGATGAGCAAATAGACTCTGTTTATACCGATGGAGCTTATGACACAAAAAGATGCCGTCAAGTCATTGCAGATCGACAAGCGCATGCAGTGATTCCTCCTAGAAAAAATGCAAGACCTTGGAAAGATACAAAATCACATTCTCAGGAGCGAAATGAATTACTTCGAACAGTTAAACGTTTAGGCAGAACACTATGGAAAAAATGGTCAGGCTATCATCGGCGAAGTTTGGTGGAAACCAAGATGCATTGCATCAAATTATTAGGGGATAAACTCAGCGCTAAAAATTTTAACAATCAAGTCAACGAGATTCATGCACGTGTGGCAGTCTTAAATAAATTTACAGAATTAGGTCAACCTCATACCCAAGTTGCCACTTAAATTTGGATCACTTAGGGGCAGCTGTGCATTTCAAGCCTTTGTGCAACAAAGCCTTACAAAGATAATTAGCTATCAATCTTATCAAACTGACGATCAACCAGACTCAATCGACCACGTACAACATCTGACAACATACGCCAATCTGAAATAAAACTATATAAAGGTTGCTTGAAACTTGCTGGCTTATTATGTTCAAAGAAGAAATGCCCCACCCATGCACAAGCGTAACCAGATAATAAACCATAAGCCAAATATTTTGCCTTGCGTTGGCGGATTGCTTTACTCCAGAAATACAAACCGATCGAACTGCCTACCACATGCAAACGGCGGCTCGTAATATTTCGATGCTCAGTTAAATAAAAACGGTAAAACTCATTGTAGTTTTTAATAGGCAAAGAGAATTCCACTGGCTGAGGTAAATTTGCTGGCGCATTCATTTTATGATCATCCTAATCTTCTAAGGCTTAGCACACGTTAATGCATTTTTTGTTCAAAATAAAGTCATTGCATACCATCCTTTTCCAACTTAAAACAACTTTACAATGATTGTTAAGATCAACAGGTTATACTCATTTTTATATTTATCAGTCTCATTGATCAGGAGTCATTACATCATGGAAATAGAGTTAAAATTTCAACTTCCTGAATCTAAGAAAAAAAATGTCTTACAAACTTTAAATAAGCAAAAAGCACAGAAAATTCGTTTACAAGCTAAGTATTACGATACAGCAGACCGCCTACTTGCGAAAAACTACGTTGCGATTCGTCTACGTCAAGAAGGTGAACATTGGGTACAGACATTTAAAGCGGCGAGCAAAAATCATTTACAGCGTATCGAAGAAGATATTTTCTTGGGTAAATGCGCAGAAGAACCTGAACTCGATCTATCTCTTTATAAACATAACCAAACTGTTCAAAGTGTCCTACGTGATATTTTGGGTAATAATGCTCCAGAATTAATCTTGCAGTTTCAAACTGATGTACAAAGAAGCTTTCATGTATTTGAATTTGAAAACTCAAAAATAGAAGTCTGCTTAGATGACGGAGAAATCCGTACACCTACCGATCAAGCAAAAATCTGTGAGGTAGAATTTGAACTGAAACAAGGTTCTGCTCAAGATTTAATTCTTTTCTCTAAAACTTGGGTAGAAAAATATCAGTTATGGCTCGATGTAAGAAGCAAAGCAGAACGCGGTAATTTATTGGCTATTGGCAAAAAAGTTTCTCCTGCCACCAAAGCTAAATCGTTAAATTTAGAATCAAATGCCAGTGCCGAACAAGCAATAAAACAGATTGTTGAAAATACCTTGAACCATATTCTGCCTAATACAGCTGCGATTGCAGATGGTGTAGCAGAAGCCCCTCATGTTCATCAAGCGCGTGTTGGATTACGCCGTTTGCGTTCAGCTTTGAAACATTTTTCCAATTGGTCGACACAAATTGATCCAACATGGGAAAGCCAATTAGCTGAAATTTTTCAAGCTCTAGGACAATCTCGTGATTTTGATGCAATCAAAGACGCTGTCATCCCTTTGGTTCAACAGGTGTCTCATTTTGAATTTGGGCTGATCACTAATCAGCCAAATAACATTGCCCAACAGTTTAGTCATCCCAAAACAACGCAGTTATTTTTATCACTATTAAACTTTGTGTATAGTGAAAATGAACATAAAGCCAAACTATCTAAACAGGCGGCAAAAAGCTTATCTCAATTGTACGCCAAAATTCTAAAAGACTCGGCTCAGTTTCTGGATCTTCCTGTTGAGCAGCAACACCGTACTCGCAAACGTGTTAAACAATTGCGTTACTGCATCGACTTTATTGCAGGTCTTTATCCTGAGAAAAATATCCAACCGTTTTTAGATAAACTTGAACCGATTCAGGAATATTTAGGTTTTTATAATGATCTTTATGTTGCTGAAAAAATCTTTGAGCAACAGGCAGTAGGACAACCAAAATTTCTATTTGCATTAGGTTGGGTCAAAGCGCAACAACCGCATGTTGCAAAGAAAGCAGATAAAAAGCTGAAAACTCTATCTATTCAAGACGCTTTTTGGTAATAAATTTTCATTTTCTAAGTTTATTTCATATCGGAGTCATGCCGACTTTTCATTCAATTTCAGAAGATACCTTCGGAGACCTACCTTGCGAAACGTTGTTTCTCATTTCGGGAAAAGTAGGTAAAACCTGAGTTGCGGTTATAGCAACGTAAGATCTACAAAACCTGAGGTACGAATAGCAAAGATTAATAATCTTTGCCGTACCGCAAGGTGAAAGCTTGCTTGAGCATGAACTACGCACTTCGTTTGTCTTGCGCTGTGCCAAAGCTTTAATCGCTTTGGCTTGCTCAGGTTGTAGATGACGCTCCCGACACTCATATTTGCGAGTAAAATACTCAATTAAATCATTTACCGATACTTTCCAAAAATTTTCCAAATCCCATTATCTGCAATCGGATCACTATAACTATCATTACGTTGCTTACGTGGCTTATCCCGTGCATCTACTAATTTAAAATGTGGCTCAACACTCAGAATCACGCCATTCATATAAAAACGTGTTCGTGTATATTCACTTTGTCCATGCTGAAACACATAAGTTCTTAAATCAATAAATTCACGATGGGCGACTAAAGCTGCCGTGTCATCACTTCCCAACCATTCCTGCATCGCAAAGATTTGATCCGTGTCAAACTGCCCGCATTTCTCCACCAAAGCAGCCACACCACGAAAGGTCTTTGACTCTTTAGCTCTCGTTTTATTAATACGAATTCGATCTACATGAAAGAAGAATAAAGGCAAATTCAAATGGCTTGGTAGATGAATCGCTTTCACAGCTTCATCTTCCATAAATGGCTGACACAACTGCTGTGCTCTTTCGATCAAAGGCTGCCATTGACGATAATATTCTTCAACTTCTTCTTTCAATCCATAATAAATTGGCAAACCTTCGACATGCTGCAAGTATTGTGGTGGATAAATATGTTGACGAAGTAAGGCAATATCTGTTTTTAGACTTTGAATGGCGATCGCATCTTGCATCATCTTGATCCGAATTGCTTAGGCTATTTTAGATTAAGGCAAAGGTTTAGTTTCGACAAGGCTTTGTCTATAATAATGTGTCTTATTTGTTGTTTGGAATTACCATGTCTCAAAAAATTAATGCCACTGATGTAACGGAAGAAGAAGCTTTAAATGCGGTGTTTTTTGAGCGTGCGGATGAGTTTATCAAGCAAGCAAATGATTTCTGTCGCCCACCGAAAGGTCAACAAGCAAAGCCAGAAGAATTACGTGGTCAAGTTAGCGCGGCTATGTTATTCGCCACTGCTCGTTTTAATACGTGGGTTGCTGCCAATAACTTTAAAGATGGCGAAGAAATGCGTGAAGCGAAAGAACAAGTGATGTCTTATTTACTCCAACAATTCCAAATGATGTTAGAAGATAATTTTGATGAATATTGCGAACAATTTGAAAACTATCTTCGCTTCCGTAAAAACGAAGACTTCCACGCACATAAGCATGATCACTAATTCGAATATTCGGGAATGACTATTTCATTCCTCAATAAGAAAAAGGCATTGAATATTTCAATGCCTTTTTTCATTTAAAATGCAGTATTAATCAAATAACAAGTGTATGCAACAAAACTAACTAGCCAGATACTACCTTTAACGCGTCCAATCCGTCCTTGCCCTTTAAAGCTCAACGTGAAAAGTAACAAGCTCAATGTCAGTGTGCCCATGACAACCATATCGCGCTGTAAGACTTCTGGTGGCACTATCGTAGGATGAATTACGCCAGCAAGCCCAACCACAGCAAGTGTATTAAACATATTTGAGCCGATCACATTGCCAATCGCAATATCAAGCTCTCCTTTTCGGGCCGCTGCAATAGAAGATGCCAACTCAGGTAAGGATGTACCAACAGCAACAACGGTTAAGCCAATAATCAGCTCGCTCACACCAAAAGCTTGAGCGATTTCCACGGCTCCCCAAACCAATAGTCGCGAACTAATCACTAAGACAATCAGACCAAAAATCAACTGAAATATTGATGTTTTTAAAGGAACTTCTTTCTCTTGTAATTGGTGATCAAACTCATGACTTAATACATCACTTTGGTTTCTCATTCCTTGCCAAATCGTCCAGCCCATATATAGAACAAGCATCAACAGCATAATAATGGCATCATTTCGACTAAGCACACCATCAAAGATCTGGAAAATACAAATACCTGTCACAAGCAATAACAGAGGAAGTTCTTTACGCACGACAGCGGAATGCACCATGATCGGTTGAATTAGAACAGTAACACCAAGTATTAATGCAATATTTGCGATATTGGAGCCATAAGCATTGCCTAATGCCAGTCCTGGATTGCCATCTATCGCAGCCATCACAGAAACAACAATTTCAGGTGCAGACGTCCCGAAACCAACAATCACCATACCAACCAATAATGGTGGCATACCAAAATGACTTGCCGTTGCTGAAGCGCCATCAATAAACTTGTCTGCGCTCCAAACTAATAATACCAATCCGAGAATGACCGCGATCACAGCCCAAAGCATGATTTGTTCCTCTATTTATAATGATCAACATCATAACAATTGATTGTACGCATAATAAAATGCAAGCAGAAAGAAATGATCTATCTACTTGCATCTAAGTAAGGTTGCGGGCTAAAGCTAACCCACTATATTCAATAAATTATTGAGAGTTTTGAGCCTGTCCATATTGATCAGCCATCACCTCAACGAAATGATCTAACTTGATGTATTTTTTAATCACCGCATCTACATCTGCTTTGGTTAATTTAGCAAGTGCTTGATCTCGAGTAGCACGATCAAGTAGCGTTTTATTACGCTCTAATTGACCAGTGAGCATCCCATGAATATTTCGTTCATCTTCCAAAGAAGTCACACGTTTTTTCATGATGTCTGCTTTTGCAGCTTCGACTTCTTGTTCAGTCACACCTTTACTCAAAAGCTCATTCAACACTTTATGTACAGATTGAGAAACTTGATCAGAACGACCAGAAGTATAGTTTGCCGTAATACTTAGCGTACCATCATTCACATCTGGATCTAAGTCTAAGCCGCTACCAAAACCGTAAACTAATGCATTCTTCTCACGTAACTCTTGCGCTAAACGAGAAGACAATTGCGAATTACCTAGAATATGGCTGAGTACGATCAATGCTGGTGCATCTTGATGATATGAACCTACAGGAAGTGCCAAAATACTTTGATAACTACCAAACTCACGCTGTTCAGAAAGTGCATGAACTTTCTGTGCTTTATAGACGGTATATTGCCCAGTTACCTTTTCATAAGGTTGTTTTGATTTCCAAGAACCAAAAGCTTTCTGCAACGTTTTTTGCATTTTCTTCGCATCAAAATCACCTGTCACAGCAATCTGAGCATGATCAGTAACAAAGAACTGATCATAGAATTGTTTCACTTGAGCTTGAGTCGAATTACTGATTTCTTTTTTCGCAAGTTCAGGTTCAAAGTGATAACGTAAATCGCCCGGCTGATAAATCTCTAGAATTTTAGAGAGTGTCATTGAAGCTACTACCGCAGGTTCAGTATATGGTCGATCTAAAACAGACAAGCTTTGATTTTTTGCTAGGTCAAATTCCGTTTGCGAGAATTTTGGTTGCTTAATGACATCAATAATGAAGTTTAAGAAATCCTCAAATTTATCTTTCTTCGCTTGAACAACGATCGTAAAACCATTGCCGTTTGAACTGACTGATGCACCACCACTTGCAGCAATGGCTTTATCAGTAATTTCCTGCAAGGTATGCTTCTCAGAACCACGCAGCATTAAATAGCTGGTTAAATCTAAAGTAACACCTTTGCCAAACAATGATTTTTCGTTACCGAAATCTAAGCTAATCGTCGCATAGGTTTTATCATCACGAGTCGATGTTGGGAACAAAGCATAACGAATCCCATTTTTTAACTCACCGCGTTTGATCTTCTGCTCATTCTTTTGCAATTCTTGTGCAGACTGGGCTACAAACTGAGCAACCTCTTGTTTATAAACGCTTGGATCTTTCATTGGTTCAGGCTTTTCAGCAGTTTGATCCAAAGTTTTTGGTTTATCCTCTGCTTTTAAAGTCATCGCTTTCTTTTGATCTTCAGGCGTAGGTAATATGTCGCCTGAAATACGATGTGATGACACTAAAAACTGTTTTAGTGTTTTATTCGCATCATCAAGTTTTAAATCTTGAACTGCTTGTAAATCTTTAAAATATTGATCCCATTGACCATGAGATGAAATAGCATAATCACTTAAACGAGAACCTAAAGCCACCGCATCATTCATAATAGTATCAGCAGAGTTTTGGGTAATATTTTTAATACGTTGCAATTCAGCTTCAGTAAATGGTTGGCTATTTTCAACCCCGACCTTTAGAGATTCATCAACCTTTTTAGCATCATGATTTGGTGCGTAAATTGCCCCCATAAACACAACATTAAAATCTTGATCTAGCCATGTTGTCGATTGCACAGCTGTGCTTATACCCGTTTCAACCATACTCTTATACAGCACTCCACTTGGTTGCATTGTATATAGTGCAGGTGCGAGGGCTAAAGTTGGTTGTAATGCTGTATTTTTTCCATTCATGTAAATATGGAATTTGGCTAAGTCACTGCCCTTTTGAACGGTAAACTGACGTTGTTCAATTTTACTTGAATCTAAGACTGGCACTTGCACTGGTGCAGGTACAGGACGAGCAGCAATCGGACTGAAGTATTGGTCGATTTTGCTTAAAACTTCAGCCTTATCAAATTTTCCTGAAATCACCATCACTGCATTATTTGGTGCATACCATGTTCTATAAAACTGATTCAGCTCATTCATTTTTATAGATTTTAACTCTGGTAAATCACCAATCGGCAAACGACCTAAATATTGATTGCCATAAGCGGCTTTCCACATCTGATCTAATAAAACAGCAAAAGGTTGATCCATACGGATTTCACGTTCACGTTTTACGATTTCAATTTCAGAAGGAACGAACTTTTCTTGCAACACCAATTTATCCATACGCTCAGACTCAAGGTATAGAATTTCATTCAATGCATTTTTTTCAGGGCGAACAATATTTAAGTACTTAGTCGAATAATAATCCGTACTGGCATTGGTCATTAATGTGTATTGATCTAAACGGCGCTGGAACTCTTCACCTTTAACATTTTGTGTGCCTTTAAATGCCAAATGTTCAAGTAAATGAGCCAGACCACCTTTACCTTTTGGATCATTTAATGAGCCTGTTAAATAAACGGTATTTACATAAACTTTATTTTCTTTATCGTTTGGCGCAAGAATAACTCTAAAACCATTATCTAATTTATATTCCTCAATATTTTTTTCACTTTTTACGAGCACCGTCTGAGACCAAGACGCTGCACTCAACCCGATTAAACAAAGAGAGAAAGTAAGCTGCTTAAACCGCATTAACATAGATTATCCAATTATTTTTGGTGATTTAAATAAAAATGACAGACTATAGTAGAGAATGATTCGCATCTTTAATAGTTATGTTTTGAAAAAAGCTGCTTATTTAAACAGCTTTTTTCTTTGTTTTTATATTGATTTAGTTAAAAACTTAAAGTGCAAGTTCCGCTTGCATATACAGACGTGCATAACCTGAGATTTCAATACGATCTTCAGATGCGATAACACATTCTAAAATCCCACCACGTTTAGAAGCTTGTAAAGCAATTAATCTTGTCTGATCTAATTTTTCAGCCCAAAGAGGTACAATCGCAGTGTGGATTGAACCCGTTACAGGGTCTTCATCAATCCCAATTGCTGGCGCAAAATAACGAGATACACAATCAAACTGCCCTTCTCCTCTTGCTGTAATTGCAACATCTGGCTGAGATGCCGTAATCGCTGTACGGACTTGTCCCAATAATTTGAGTTTTTCCAAGTTAGGTCGCTCGTCCAATACATCTTGCACTGTTTCATACTCAACAATATAAGCTTGAGCATTTCGATAAACTGCTTTAAACGGCTTGGTTAACCCGTCACGTAACGCTTGTGGATACTCAGAAACTAATTCAGCTTTACGAATCGGAAAGTTCATTTTTATTTTGCCATCTGCATCTTGGCTAACAATAAAAATCCCCAATTCACGTACATGAAATTGAATTGTTTTCGCCGTGGTAAAATCCTTAAAAAGAACAAAAGCACTGGCTAAAGTTGCATGACCGCAAAATGCAACTTCATCCGTTGGAGAGAACCAACGAATCTCATAGTTGCTCTCATCAAGCGTTTTCACAAAAGCTGTTTCTGATAGATTGTTTTCCATGGCAATATTTTGCATCAGCTGTTCATCTAACCATTCATCCATCACAAAAACTGCCGCTGGATTTCCTTTGAATAATTCTTTAGTAAAAGCATCAACTTGATACATTTTCATGGCACAGCACCTTCTCTGATTTTCAGTTATTTTGAACGTTTGGTAGATAAATCATAGATACAGTTTTTTCTAAATTTTCGATACACCTATTTTTTAAATACTTGGTCACTCGGATGTTCAAAAAATCCTCTAAATTCAGGCATCGCTTGCTATCAGATCAGCTCAAAAGTCCAATGATTTAGCATAAATAAAAATAAGCCATACAGTTATTCACACAGAAAAATAGGCAGCTCTTTATGGTGTTATGCAGATTAAATCTGTGAGAAATAAAGTGCCTATTCCAGTGAATGCTATCGTATTTGATGACTTTGAGACGCTCGATATTATGGGGCCTGTTGAACTCTTTGGCTTACTGCAAACCTATTATCAAGTGCAATTCTATAGTCTAAATGGCGGTTTAATTTCCAATAAACATGGGGTCACAATTCAGACTCAAGCTTTTGAGGCAATGGAAATCAATAGCCAAAGTATTTTAGTCGTACCAGGGGGTATCGTCACTTTTGAACTGATTAAAAATCAAGCATTCCTAGATGAGCTAAAAACTTTAGCTTCACAAAGTGGCTCTGTGCTGAGTATTTGTACGGGTAGCTCACTGCTTGCTGCGACAGGTATTCTTGATGGAATCAAAGCCACTTCGAATAAAATGGCCTTTGAACTCGTCAAAAAGTTAAATGACAAAGTGTTATGGCAAGCACGAGCACGTTGGGTAGTTGATGGAAAATTTTATACATCTTCAGGTGTGAGTGCGGGAATGGATATGACCCTTGCATTTATCCACGAGACTCAAGGTGAAAAAGTTGCGCAGTTATGTGTAGAAGAAGCTGAATATATTTGGAATAATGATCCAAATGTAGATCCTTTTTCTAAACTAACAACCACTGAAATAGTAGGCTAAAAATTACGACAGGAATTCTTAGCTGAAAATAAAAAAGAGCGGATCATACCGCTCTTTTTTCTTAACTCAATAAAAGTTAATCTTCCATATGCTCAATGATCGCTCGACCAAACTCTGAACAACGTAACAAAGTTGCATTTGGCATTAGACGCTCAAAGTCATAAGTCACAGTACGAGCGGAGATTGCACCAGAAACCCCTGTGATAATCAAATCAGCAGCTTCTACCCAGCCCATATCACGTAACATCATTTCAGCTGACAAAATAATCGACCCCGGATTGACTTTATCCTGTCCTGCATATTTCGGAGCTGTACCGTGAGTTGCTTCGTAAACCGCAATTGCACCACCAATATTTGCACCCGGCGCAATGCCAATTCCCCCAACCTCAGCAGCAAGTGCATCGGAAATATAATCACCATTAAGGTTTAATGTCGCAATCACAGAATAGTCAGCAGGTCGCATCAAAATTTGTTGCAAGAAAGCATCTGCAATCACATCTTTGATAATGATGTCTTTGCCTGTTTTTGGATTTCTAATTTTTACCCAAGGACCACCATCTAATAACTCACCACCAAAACGCTCAAGAGCCAATTCATAGCCCCATTCTTTGAATGCGCCTTCGGTGTATTTCATGATATTGCCCTTGTGAACAAGCGTCACAGAAGGTTTGTCATTATCAATTGCGAACTGAATAGCTTTGCGTACCAAACGCTGAGTACCTTCTTTGGAAACAGGTTTGATTCCAATACCACAACCCTCTGGGAAGCGGATTTTGGTTACACCCATTTCCTCTTGTAGGAATTTAATGACTTTTTTGGCTTCTGGAGAGTCGGCCTTCCATTCAATCCCAGCATAGATATCTTCTGAGTTCTCACGGAAAATTACCATGTCAGTTAACTCAGGATGTTGTACTGGTGATGGTACACCTTCAAACCAGCGCACAGGACGAACACATACATATAAATCTAATTCTTGGCGTAATGCGACATTCAATGAGCGAATACCACCACCAACAGGTGTGGTTAATGGGCCTTTAATTGATATAATAAACTCACGTAGAGCTTCAAATGTTTCTTCTGGCATGTATGTGCCATAAATTTTATCGGCTTTTTCACCGCAGTAAACTTCCATCCATTCGATCGAACGTTTGCCACCGTAAGCTTTTAAAACTGCAGCATCTACTACTGCTTTCATTGCTGGTGTAATATCCACACCAATACCATCACCTTCAATGAAAGGAATGATTGGATGATTTGGAACATTCAGTGACAGGTCTGCATTCACTGTGATTTTGTCACCATCTGCAGGAACCACGATCTTCTGATAACCCATTTTGCAGGTTCTCCCTCATGTATTTAGCGAATTTATACATGCCTTCTATGGCATACTTTCGTTTTTTATTACATGAAACAGTTTAGTTCAAAACAAAGGTTGTTTGCGATTTATACGGGAAATAACAACATTTTCCCTATAAATAAAAACCGTTACTTTTGTGATGCCGCCTAAAACCCAAGTAGTATATTTATATGAAAATAGTCGTATTTAACAAACCTTTCGACGTATTGTCGCAGTTCCGTGAGGATGAGGCTCATCTCACGCTTGCTCATTTTATTCACGACCCAGATTTACGTCTCGCAGGTCGATTAGATCTTGACTCAGAAGGTCTGATGTTTCTTACTGATCACGGCGGTTTAAATCAATACATTACCAACCCAGTGAATAAGAAATTTAAAACTTATCTCGCTCAAGTTGATGGTGATGTAACTGAAGAAGCACTTGAGCAACTTCGTAAAGGCGTTGAACTTGCTGATGGCATGACTTTACCTGCAAAAGCGATCAAAGTTGATGCACCTGAATGGTTATGGGAGCGTGATCCACCTGTTCGTTACCGTGCGAATATTCCGACGAGTTGGATTGAGCTGCAAATCTGTGAAGGTCGTAATCGTCAAGTTCGTCGTATGACAGCTGCTGTTGGTTTTCCTACTTTGCGTTTGATTCGTACTAAGATTGGTTCTATTGATTTAGTTCGTATGGGTTTGCAACCGGGCGAGCAAACCGAAATCGAACCTTTGCTATATCCTGATTTTAAAGATGTGCCTGAAGATAAGCCTTATCGCTCTCGTTCTTATGTGAAAAAACCGGGTGGTACTGGCGGTAAGCCAATGCATCAGAAGAAGAAAGATGGCGATGCTAACGGTGGTGAAAAGAAAAAGTCAGGTACTAAGCGTATTTGGCAAATGGATGAGAGCGAAAAACCACGTCGTAAGACCAATGGTACAACGCGTCCAAATACCAAAGCACCACGCGGTCGCAGCCGTAATGGTCGTTAATATCTTTTAAAGTATTAAGGAGCTATAAAATAGCTCCTTAATAACATATTTATTTTTCCAAATCTTTATGTTTAAACCTTAAATAGGCTGAAATTTATTAAAAAACAAGATGAAAGCCGCAACCATACTCAATGGCAATCCAATTTTAACTATCCAATATTCCAATTGATTCACTTCAGCAAAATCCTTTTTCCTCGTTAAAAGCCATTTTCTTATAATCCAAATATGTGCAGCCAAACATAATAAGAGAGCAATGATTATAAAAAAAATATTATTTCCCTTTTTAGGACTAGTATCTACCAAAGAATAATCAATTTTTTTATTTTCCCCATTATTTATTATCTCAAAAGACTGAATATAATAAATAACATCTTGATTAGATCCCCCTATGCCTTCCTTATATTTTAAATTTTGAATTGGTAGGCCTCCACTTTCAATTATAGATTTACAGTAATTTTCTAAAGATAAGGCACATTCATCTGTATAAAAAAGTTGATCTCCTTTATATATTTTTAAATAATAATTCTTAAAAAAGCTTTTCCTTTTTACTTTATAAGAACTATATATCTTAAATGAAGAATCTTCATGAATAAATTTCTCAGTCCATTTGTAATTAAAGTTTTTATGATAAATATCAACTTGCATTGCCAAGATACCATAAGTAATTACAAGCAAAGTACAACTTATTAAGATTTCATTCCAACTCTTTCTTTCAACCATTATTTTCATCAAAACAATCTTCTATAATTTTAATTAGCGTTTGAAGTTTTCATCTTTACAACGTCATATCCTATTAAATTAATTTCCTTGGTATTTTAGGTCTATTTTAATTCAACCATTTAATATTATAAATAAAAAACCGATGCTTACGCATCGGTCTCTTTACATTACTAACAAGCTTGTTAGTTCGGTATTCACACTTAAATTGTTTCAAGCGCAGCATTAAGCGTAGCACTTGGACGCATTACAGCATTTACTTTTGCAGTATCTACTGCATAGTAACCACCGATGTCCGCAGCATTACCTTGTACTTGAGCAAGCTCAGCAACAATTTTCTGTTCATTTTCAGCCAATGCTTTTGCAAGAGGCGCAAATTTAGCTTTTAACTCAGCATCTTCGTCTTGAGCAGCCAAAGCTTCAGCCCAGTACATTGCTAAGTAGAAGTGGCTACCACGGTTATCCAACTCGCCTGTACGGCGTGATGGAGACTTGTCATTATCAAGAAGTTTACCAGTTGCTTGATCTAATGTTGTAGCAAGCAATTTAGCGCGGTTATTATCTTCTTTGATACCAAGCTCTTCTAAAGAAACAGCAAGTGCAAGGAACTCACCTAAAGAATCCCAACGCAAGTGGTTTTCTTCTACCAGCTGTTGTACGTGTTTAGGTGCTGAACCACCCGCACCTGTTTCGTACATTCCACCACCAGCCATCAACGGCACGATAGACAACATTTTCGCTGAAGTACCCAGTTCCATGATTGGGAACAAATCAGTTAAGTAGTCACGTAAGATGTTACCAGTTACAGAAATCGTATCTAAACCACGAGCTACACGCTCAAGCGTATAACGCATTGCACGAACTTGTGACATGATTTGGATATCTAGACCATCTGTATCGTGATCTTTCAAGTACTCTTCAACTTTCTTGATCAACTCATTTTCGTGTGGACGGTATGGATCTAACCAGAAGATTGCAGGCATACCAGAGTTACGCGCACGCGTTACAGCAAGTTTCACCCAGTCACGGATTGGTGCGTCTTTCACCTGACACATACGCCAGATATCACCTTCCTCAACATTTTGAGACATCAAAACTTCGCCAGTTTCTAGGTCAGTGATGTTTGCTACACCTGCTTCAGAAATTTCAAAAGTCTTGTCGTGTGAACCGTATTCTTCTGCTTTTTGCGCCATCAAACCAACGTTTGGCACTGTCCCCATGGTACGTGGGTCAAAGTTACCATTCCATTTACAGAAGTTGATCATTTCTTGGTAAATACGTGCGAAAGTTGATTCAGGCATAACCGCTTTAGCATCGTACTGCTTACCATCAGCACCCCACATTTTACCACCCGCACGGATCATTGCAGGCATAGATGCATCGACAATGATGTCGTTTGGCGAATGGAAGTTAGTGATGCCTTTTGCTGAATCTACCATTGCTAATGCAGGACGGTGTTCTTGGCAAGCGTGTAAATCTTCGATAATTTCTTCACGGAGTGATGTAGGTAGCGTCTCAATTTTCTCGTAGAGACCAGCCATACCGTTATTGACATTAATACCTAATTCGTCAAATAACTTACCGTGTTTTTCAAAAGCATCTTTGTAGTAAATTTTCACACAGTGACCGAATACGATCGGGTGTGAAACTTTCATCATGGTTGCTTTAACGTGTAATGAGAACAAGATACCAGCTTGACGACAATCTTCGAGTTCTTTCTCATAGAAATCGCAAAGTGCTTTTTTGCTCATAAACATTGAATCAATGATTTCACCGTCTTGAAGCGCAACTTTCGGCTTAAGCACAATGGTTTCACCATTTTTAGTGATGAGTTCCATTTTTACGTTACGTGCGCGATCAAGCGTCATTGATTTTTCACCGTGGTAGAAGTCACCTTCTTCCATGTGTGAAACGTGAGTTTGTGACCATTGCTTCCACTCGCTCATTGAGTGCGGGTGTTTCTTAGCATAATTTTTAACAGCAGTTGGTGCACGGCGATCAGAGTTACCTTCACGTAAAACAGGGTTTACTGCTGAACCAAGACATTTACCGTAACGAGCTTTGATTGCTTTCTCTTCTTCAGTGGTCGGGTTTTCTGGATAGTCAGGGATTGGAAAACCTTTTGATTGAAGCTCTTTGATACATGAAGTCAACTGAGCAACAGAAGCACTGATATTTGGAAGCTTAATGATGTTTGTATCTGGATCTTGCGTGAGACGACCTAGCTCCGCAAGGTTGTTAGTCACTTTCTGCTCGTCGCTTAAATAGTCCGAGAATTCTGCAAGTACACGTGCAGCTACAGAAATGTCACTCTTGACAATCTCGATGCCAGCTGGCTTAGTAAAGGTCTCAATGATCGGCAGTAGAGAATAGGTCGCCAGTAGTGGCGCCTCATCAGTCAGTGTGTAAATGATTTTTGACTTTCCACCAGCCATATATAGCCCCTTGTGTTAGGTTGAGTTTTTGAGGAGCGAGCTTTTGACCCAGTCCTTTAAAACCGGTTTGCTTAAATAAGGTCTGAGAGTATCAGCCCTGATCTTGTCGCAGTCAACGCAATATCCCGTGATAATGACATTTCGCTACGAAATAATAGTATAAAGCTTAAGCTTTACCACTAACGAACCGGTTAGATTAAATAAAACATGAGAGTATCAGCTTTGATTACTTCTCAGTCAATGCAATATATCGTGATAACGACATTTCGCTACGAAATACCACAATATGAATATTCTTTATCCAATTTGTGCATTCATCTTTGGACTTATATTTGTACATAAATATATGTCCAATCTTTTACAAGAAATATCTATTCATAATAGATTGTTTGAATCGAAACGAATATTCGACTCTAGTTTCATATACATTTTGTAAACCTAAATTTTGAACAAATGATTAAAATCATTTTTTTATTTTTAGGATCAGAAACATGATTAAAGCGCTTGTTCCACTTTCAGCGATTTTTATTTCATCTTTTAGCTTTGCTCAAAATCCGCTAAGTGTGCATGTTCTCAATTTAGAGAATGGTCTTCCCTCTGCTGGCGTAAAAGTGATTTTAGAAAAACAAGAAAAGGATCAATGGAAAGAACTAAGTAAAAGCACCACGAATCAACAAGGTCGAATCACTGCACTATATCCACAGGATACTCCTTTTGAAAAAGGTATTTATAAAGTCACGTTTAAAACAGGTGAATGGTTTCAAAAGAACAAACAGAGTTCATTTTTCCCAGAAGTTCCAGTTATCTTCTCTGTAGATGGAAAACTTGAACACTATCATATCCCACTGCTTATTAGTCCTTATGGATATTCAACATATCGTGGAAATTAAATCCAATTAGAAAAAAGAGGGACTCTAAATCGAGCCCCTCCTTTCGATCAAGATCTTGATCTAAGAATTTAGATCATTGACTAAATCAGCCTTTCAACCAAGCGTCTAACTTCACTTGATCATCAATATTAAATTCAACTGTTGAGAGTAAATTTTCTCCTGCTGAAATTTCAAACTGCAACAATTCATCACGACGGAATGCATAAACTGTAAATGTGCCTTGTTGCTTTGCGTACTTCGCTAAGAGTTTTTCAGATGCCTTTAAACCATCAACGGCAATAATGACATCGTTAGCAGATAAGCCAGCCTGAGCAGCGGCACTCTCGCGACGCACTTGTTGAATCACAACACCTTCCGCCTTATCCGCCACTTTTAAACCAAATGGCAAAGACTTGTCATTTTTAATGCTGTAACTTAAACCAAACTCAGGGAACAACTGATCAAGTGGTAATTCATCTGTGGTATTGATGAGGTGATTGATTTGTTCAATCCAATTATCCCCTGTCAACTCATTACATAGCTCAACAATGGTACGATCATTTACCTGCATCCCATTTTGGGTATTTTCATATAAACGACGCATGAGAGCATCAAGATTCGAACCTCGCAAACGCAATCCTAAATCTAAACACAGTGCGACTAAGCTGCCTTTGTTGTAATAACTCGTTCCCGCGTTATTTGAGTTCTCATCTTGGCGATAGAATTTAATCCATGCATCAAAACTCGACTCAGAAACTGACTGAATAAAGCGACCAGGATTTTGCAAATAACGATCAATTTGTGCTTTGAGTAAATCTAAATATGACTTCTGCGAAATCACACCGCTACGCAATAAAATTAAATCATCATAGTAAGAGGTAAAACCTTCAAAAATCCAAAGTAAGCTGGTGTAGCCTTCTTTGTGCAAATCATAATTGGCAAAATTTTCAGGACGGATAAATTTAACTAGCCATGAATGGAAATACTCATGACTACATAAACCAAGGAAACGTTGATAATCCTTGGATGGCTCTTCAGCTTCGCCCGCTTTGGGAAGGTCATCGCGTGGCGTAATTAAACTCGTACTATTACAGTGTTCTAATCCACCATAACTATTACCAGTCGCCATAGTCATAAAGGTATAGTCTTTAAATGGCGCAGAACCAAACAGGTTAATTTCCGTTTCACAGATTTTCTTGATGTCTGCTTTTAAACGATCTAAATCGGTACTGTGTTTACCAGAAATCACAAACGCATGTGAAATACCATTAGCTTCGAAACTAAAACGACTTTGATCAGCAAGTTCAAATGGACTATCAATCAACTGATCATAATTTTCAGCTTTTAATGTGAAACGACCTTTGACGAGGCTCTTTGAAGTTAGACCTGTTGCAATCTGAAAATGCTTTAGCTCATTAGGTAGGAAAACCTCAACTTCACAAGGTGCTTGTTCTTGATCTTGTAAACCTAAGCAAACACATGCTGGGTTGATATATAAACGAGTTTGATCAACATAAGCACCACGAACAGATAAATCATATGCGTAGACATCATATTCAACCGTAATCAGCTCATGATCTGTATTGAATAAACGCCAGCGATTCTTTTCTGTCTTTTTAATGCTCAGTATGCGCCCTGCTTCATCGGAGGCTTTCACTGATTCAATATGCTTTGAAAACTCTCGAACCAAATAACTACCCGGTATCCACGTTGGCAACCAAAGTTCTTGGTTAGGATTTGCTAGAAAACGAAGGGTGACATGAACAAGATGTTGGCGATAATCGTCGAACTCAATTTGGTAGTGCAACATAGCTTTAGATCGTAAAAATAAGAACAATTTCTCACAGCTTAGCATTTTTTTACAAAGTCATGCGTAGATGTCGTAATTGTCAGCAAAAGTCGCTAGCTTCCATAGCCAAAAAGTCATAGGATGCTTCTTTCGCATTTCGTGCCATTGGATCGGCAACACAAGGTGTTTACGTGAAATTCATCCTCTCTCTCTTTACGTTGTTTAGCTTGCTATGTGTCAACTTCGCGCATGCAAATTTACTTAATATCGCACCAGAATCAGTTGAAGCACAGGCTTGGTCTATCATCGATGCTCAGTCGGGACAGATTATTTCTGAGCACAATAGTCATGTACAACGTGCCCCTGCTTCACTGACAAAAATGATGGTTGCTTATATCGCTTTAAAAGAAATAGAAGCTGGAAAATTACGTAAAGAAGACGTTATTACGGCAACGCCTGTGGTGAATACCATCATGTGGGATGAGTCCCAGATGTATTTAAAAGCGGGAGAACAAATTTCTGTTGATCAGCTTTTAGCAGGTCTGATAGTGATGTCTGCCAATGATGCGGCAGTAACACTTGCGGAAAAGATTTCAGGTAGTGTTCCTCAGTTTGTTGCTCGAATGAACCAAGAAGCTCAAGCACTTGGTATGAAAGACACTCACTTTAGTAATCCAGCTGGGATTACGATGACTGATCACTACTCTACTGCGGCTGATCTGAGCATGCTTGCAAAAGCAATCGTGAAACAAACACCAGAATATTTATATTATTCAAAAATGCCAAGCTTTAGCTATAACCAACATTTCCATCATGCAACTAACCTTGCATTAAAAATGGATCCAACAGCAGATGGTTTAAAGACAGGTTATACAAAAGCAGCGGGTTATAATTTGGCACTCACTGCTGAACGCCCAACCCTTAATCCTCATGTTGAAAAACGCCGTCTGATTGTTGTGGTTCTAGGTACGCCAAGTGCGGAAAAGCGTGCGGAAGTGGCGCATAAGCTTATGAATCTAGCTTATACCTATACGCGTGACGAAGAAGTTATTCCACAACAAAGATTGATCGCTGAGTTACCCGTAATTAAATCAACGTTAAAAATGTTTAAGGTTGAAACTCAACAACCGACGATTGTAACTACCTCTCTATACGCTCCAACGACACCCATCGACTTAAATAGCTTTGACTTAACGACACAACGTATTCATTTAGTGGATGCTAACCAGCAAGTAACATCGGTTGAGCCATTACAAACAACAAATACGCATATCAATATTGAGTTGAATGAACAGCATTTAACTGCACCATTGATGCAAGTGATGAACTTGGCAACTGTGTCAATTTATCAAAATAATCAGTTAATTCGCAGCTTTCAGATTGAGAATGATGTGCATATTGAAGAGGCTAATATTTTCCAGAAAATTATGATTTGGTTCTCTAATTTATTCTCATTTTTTTCAACCAATGATTCTAAGGTTGCCAAACTTTACCCTCTAAATCAAGGATAAAAAGTCTACTATTTTTATCAAGATTGACCATACAATCGTGAAAAAAGGATGGCATAATCCAACCATCCTTTCACAAAAATAATTAGGTTAATCATGAGCAAAACCTTACATCATATCGTGATTGTGGGCGGTGGCGCAGGTGGTTTAGAGCTTGCAACACAACTAGGTGAACGTTTTGGTAGACGAAAGAAAGCTAAAATTACCCTAGTCGATCAAAACCTCACACACATATGGAAACCTCTCCTACACGAAATAGCCGCTGGCTCTCTCAATCCTCACGAAGAACAAACCAATTATTTTGCCCACGCTGAAAAGCATCATTTCGAATTTGTACTCGGCACACTCATTAAGGTCAATAAAGACCAAAAGCAAATTGTGATTTCTCCCCCACAACTTTCCAAAGAACACACGCCTCAAATTCAAAACCTGACATACGATACCTTAGTGCTTGCCGTCGGCTCGGTATCTAATGATTTTGGAACAGAAGGTGTTCGTGAACATTGTCATTTCCTAGATAGCCGCCAGCAAGCTGATATTTTCCAACAAGATTTATTCCATCTTTATATCGAGGCGCAAAATCAAGCAGATGTACGCGCTTTGAATATTGGAATTGTCGGTGCGGGTGCAACAGGCGTTGAACTTGCTGCTGAGTTAATTGAAACCACCAAGAACTTCTACCGTTATGGCTTGAAGAAAATTGACCCTAAACAAGTCAAAATTACGCTGATCGAAGCATCTGACCGTATTTTGCCAGCATTAAATGAAAAGACTGCTGCGCATAGTGCAAAACAGCTTAAAAAAATGGGCATTGAAATTTTGACTCAACATAAAGTCCAAAAAGTGGATGAATCAAATGTCTATTTTAGTCATGGTGAAGTCATCCATTCAGATATCACAGTCTGGGCAGCAGGAGTAAAAGCACCTAAGGTTTTAGAAAGTTTCGAGGATTTCAAACGAGATAAGATTAATCGTTTGATGGTTTACGCGACGCTACAAACCTACTCCGATCAAAATGTCTTTGCTTTTGGTGACTGTGCGAATTGCCAGTTAGATGCACGTCAACCACCACTGGGCCCTCGTGCTCAAGTAGCCAGTCAGCAAGCAACGTTTCTAGTCGATGCAATGGCTGCTCGCATAGCAGGCACACCACAACCTATGTTTAGCTTTAATGATAAAGGTTCATTGGTTTCATTGAGCCGTAATCAAGCTGTAGGAGAATTGCTCGGCGATGTTAGCGTACAAGGCTTTATTGCAAAAACCATGTACGTCGCACTCTACCGACTGCATCAAGCGAATATTCATGGTTATACCCAAGCAGGTATGTTAACCATGAAAGATTTTCTGACGCGTCGTGTACGCCCAAAAATTAAACTGTATTGAGTTGAAATCTCAAATTTCGTTCCCATTTATAGTTGAATAGTGTCAAAAAGTGGAAAAGAACCTATTTTTCACTTTATGATGTACACCTAAATTGATTGAATGGATCAAATAACATGACTGCTATTGCAAATAACCACGTGGTTTCATTCCACTACACTTTAACAAACGCTGAGGGTGAAACACTTGATCAATCTCAAGGTGAACCACTTGCATATTTGCACGGCGCGGGCAACATCATTCCTGGTTTAGAAAATGCACTTACAGGCAAAACTGTTGGTGAGAAGTTCACTGTGAACGTTCCAGCTGCTGAAGGTTACGGCGAATACAATCCTGACCTAGTTCAAGAAGTTCCAGCTCAAATGTTCCAAGGTGTAGACAACATCCAACCTGGTATGCAATTCCAAGCTCAAACCGATGATGGCGTTCAAATCGTTACAGTTAAAGCGATCGAAGGCGAAAACGTTATCGTTGATGCAAACTTCCCACTTGCTGGTCAAGACCTTACTTTCGAAGTTGAAATCGTAGAAATCCGTGATGCTTCTCAAGAAGAATTAGATCACGGTCACGTACACGGTGTAGGTGGTCACCACCACTAATTCATTTCTTGAATTAGATTTTAAAAAAGCAAAGCTTCGGCTTTGCTTTTTCTTCACATAGACTTAGATAAAATAATAATTAATCTTTTAAATTGAATTTTAATACAGCCATTCTATGTCAAATGCTTATCAGTTAATTTGGTTTCGCCAAGATTTAAGAATCCATGATCATGCTGCGCTATGGCATGCAACTCAAGCTGGTCCTTGCATTGCAATCTGTATTTTGTCACCTGCACAATGGCGACGACATGATGATGCAGCGATTAAAATAGATTTTTATTTACGCCAATTACAAACATTGGAACAACAACTAAACGCACTCAATATTCCGCTGATTATAAAAAACATTGATCTTTGGAAAGACATTCCTGATTACTTCAACGCACTTCTGCAAGATATTCAGATTGAAAACATCTTTGCCAATATCGAACTCGGAGTCAACGAGTTAAAACGAGATAAGGAAGTACAAGCCTTTTTCAATTCACAAAAAAAAGAGTTTCATCTTTTTCATGATCGTACCTTATTTCCGATTGCCTCGATCCGCAATCAATCAGATTCTCCTTACCAAGTTTTTGGCGCATTCAAGAAAACCTGCTATCAACGTCTAGAACATGGTCTGCCGCAATGCTACCCATCACCCTCTTCTCAGAAAAAAATACAAATTGATATTGCTCAATCATCAACAGCGGATATCGAAACATTACGTTCAGTTTACTTGACCCAAATCAAGGATCGCCATTTAACAGAATGGCCTGTTGGAGAATCTTATGCTTTATCGTTATTAGATCAATTTATCAAAGATCATGTCACAGATTATAAAACGGCAAGAGACTTTCCAGCTCAATCTGGAACGAGCCAATTATCCACTTACTTAAATATCGGTATTATTTCGATTCGACAATGCATTCAAGCGTTGTTCAGACAACAACATGGTGATTTTTTAATTGAGTCTGAAGGTCAACAGACATGGTTAGATGAATTGTTGTGGCGTGAATTTTATCAACATATCTTATTTGACTTCCCGCAAGTTTCTAAGCATCAGCCATTTAAAGCATCTACTCAAAAAATCACATGGAATGATGATCCGAGTGGATTGGAACGATGGCAACAAGGGCAAACAGGCATTCCAATTGTTGATGCGGGTATGCGTCAACTCTTAGCGACTGGCTGGATGCACAATCGTGTTCGCATGATCTGTGCGATGTTCCTCAGCAAAAATCTACTCATCGATTGGCGTAAAGGTGAACAATGGTTTATGCAACAGTTGATTGATGGAGACTTGGCAGCCAATAATGGTGGCTGGCAATGGTGTGCCTCAACAGGAACAGATGCTGCTCCTTATTTTCGTATTTTTAATCCAATCAGCCAATCAAAAAAATTCGATGAAAATGGTGACTATATCCGTCGATGGGTACCTGAACTTGCCCATTTAGATGCTAAAACCATCCATGAGCCTTATGCAAAAAATGCAATAAAACACTTAGATTATCCACGCCCTATGGTTGATCTAAAGATATCAAGAGCAAAAGCGATTGAAGTATTTAAGACTTACTTATAAGTTGCCTCGCATATCATAAATTTAATAGATAAAAAATTTATGTTACTGTTTTATACAATTATTTTAAAAAATAAATAACATAAAACAATCGAATGCATGCGGCTAAAATGCTAAATTAATCACAGAATAATTTAATAAAATTAAAACTATTATGCAAAAAAATCCTGCTCCAGCCCTCGTCTTATGGATTATCTCCTCTCAAATTTTTATGGGAATAATCGCATATGAGTGGCTGCCTGCAACTTATCGCGGTAGTTGGATTTTCCTATTGCTCTTATTAATCGCGGGTGCTTTTTTAAATGTCGGTTTAGCACTGATTTTAGGCTTAGTTGCATTCGTAAGTATGGCTGTTTATTTTGCCTTAGATTTAGCCAATCAAACCTATATTGAAAGACAGCTACTCTTACTTTTTGTGATTCCAATGGCACCAATTTTTATGAGTGCAGTACGTCATAATATTCAAAACGCCCTTAAAACTTATCGTGATATTCAAAGTTATGATCGAAACTATCAACATGATATTTTACCGTTAACAGCTTTAAATCATTTTCAGGTTGAATTACGCAAGTTATTGAAACTCACTCAAAAAGATCATTATAAAGTTTTTAGCATACATATCACTAACACTGTTCTTATCCGAGAAATGTTAGGTGAAGATATTTGGAAAGAAACTCAGAATAAGATCATGGAGATTTTATCAAGTGATCAAGACAGTGTCATTTATCATTTCATTAGTGAAGAGCTTAGTGAAATTAGAAGTATTGTCATTCATGAAAATAAATCAGATGATGACCTCTCCCCCCCTCTATTTGTACAACGCTTACAAGAACTAAGCGTGCTTAAGCTTCAAATTGAACAACACAATGAATGCGTTGCTCCTATTAGTGGAGATGCATAAATGTCAGTGATCGTAAACATTTGCGGAATATTAGTGGCAACCGCTAATTTCCCAGATCAAACCTTACAGGATTTTTATCAACAATATTATCATTGTAAAATTGAGCGTCGTTATGATGACTCATTAACGCAAATCCAATCTACTCAGGCAATTCCGCACTTTTTTTCAAAGCCTCCGACATGGTGGCCAGTATTCACTTCCGATCAATTACAGTCTGAAAGTTTTAAAAAGTTAGTTGAACACGGTATTAAGCCTGGTGTTATTTTACCCAATGAATATTTTAGTTTAATTGATTATATAAGAATTAAAAAAGCAGTGAGTGAAGGTGCTATTCCTGTTGCTTACTATCAAATGAAGCAATCAAGATACTTTGCATCTAAAGCGACTTTTTCTACTGCAATTGGTTTACGACCATTGGTTGCGTTTGTACAAACAGGCTGGGATGAAAACATCATTTCACAACCTGCGGGGAGTTATATCATCCAATCACAAGACGATGATTTAAATATTCCAGCTCGTGCCATCCAACGTAAACAACAATATTTTTATAACGCGACCACAGATGCGACATTAAGTTCAGGTTATCAAGTGATTATCAATCCTCCTGAGAACATGTCTCTAAATAATATTGAATATCCACAGCTTGGGATTTCTTGGAAAATACACAATACCAAGTTTCAAAGTACGCCTGAAAGAGTAAAAACCACTCCATCAGGTTATTTTTTAATAGTGATGAGCACTGTTGTTATCCCACTCGATTATATCTTTTCTGCCCGTTATCCAAGCTTGTTAAGCACATTTGGTAGTTCAATTTCATGGATTTCGTTATTACTCGGATGCACTTTATTGCTGATCCTGATTATGTCCATCATTCGTAGGAGAAGAATAAATGCCCGCAATTGATGTTCTTTTCTTATTTGGTTTTTTAGGTATTTGGATTCCCCAAGCCTTTTGGGCATGGCTCAGTTATCAAGCTTGGAAATACTCAAAAAATGCCGCCCGCGAACTCGAAAATATGCCTGTGCCTGAGCAATGGCCATTTTTAAGTGTCTTGATTCCCGCCTATAACGAAGGCGTTGTTATCGAAGATACTTTACATGCAATTGCACAACAAGATTATCCAGCTCATGCCTATGAAGTCTTACTGATCAATGATGGTTCTAAAGACAATACCTTAGAAATCGCGGAGCGCATGGCAGCAATTTATCCCTGTATTAAAATCGTCAATGTCCCTAAGGGTATGGGAGGAAAAGGTAAATCTCGCACTTTAAATAACGGTTTACCACATGCCAAAGGTGAATTAATCGTTGTTTATGATGCCGACAGTACACCTGAACCAGATTGCGTTCGTTTACTTGCTCAAACCTTAATTGCTGATAAAAAGTTAGTTGCGGTAAACGGTAAAGTTCGAACACGGAACTGGCGAGATAGTATTTTGACTCGCTTTATTGCAATTGAATTTATTTTCTTTCAGTGGATTTTCCAAGGTGGACGCTGGCAACGTTTTGAGCTCTCAACATTGATGGGAACCAACTATGTGATCTGGCGTGATGCCTTAGAAACCTTAGGTGGTTTCGATGAAAAATCGCTGGTAGATGATACAGAAATGAGCTTTAGGATTTTCTTGGGTCAGCGAAGAATCAAATGGGTGCCTTACGCGGTGGGTTGGCAACAAGACCCTCCTTCACTCAGCGTATTTATCAAACAACGTTCTCGTTGGACACAAGGTAACTTTTATGTAACCAGTAAATATTTACCTATTGCTTTAAGAAAACCTTTTCCAATTGGGATCGAGATCTTTAATAACATCATGTGCTATGTACTGTTTGTGCCAGCACTAATATGGAGTCATATCACGTTAAGCTTAGGCTTACTCGGTATTGCAGGGATCACACTTGCGGGTCCATTCACCTTACTTTGGGGCTTATCATTTTGCTTATATGTTGCCCAAATGTGGTTCACGCTTTCATTAGAAAGAGCAAAACCACAACTGTATTTCTTCTCAGTTTTATCCTATGTAACCTATTCCCAAATTTTCTTATTCATCGTTTTCAAAGCAGCATACGATATGTTGAAAAATAAAATACAGGGAAACTCATTACAGTGGTACAAAACTGAACGTAGCAAAGAGAGAAAATAAATGAAAAAAAATCCATTACATCATCAAGTATTGAAAGTTCTTTTAACCAGCGCAGCGCTCTCTTTGCCGATTTTATCCAATGCAGAGACATGGAATACTTGGACTTTTGACAATATTGATACCTCAAATAAATACACCATTGAGCCTCACTATTTCTATATCGGAAAAGGTTCAGAATGGCAAAGTATTCGTTTTAGCAGTGAATATGCTACTGAACACTACACATCTCTACTGGTGAAATATGATGACAAACTCATCTATAACACTATGCTTAACGGCACGGGTGAACTGAGTTTTAATATTCCTGCGAGTAAAAGTGGCTTCCATCGCCTTGATTTTATTCTGCAACAATATTCACCATCAACTTCACCTGCAGCGAATCGCACGACATTCTGTAGTGAAGATGTGGATCAAGTTACCTACCTAACCAACTCAAAAATAGATTATTTACGTCATCGCCCAGTTTACAAACTGAAAGACTTACCTGATGCCCTATTCAATCCACAAATTGTGCGTCCAACACCTTTTATCGGTGTTTTAAAATATAACCCCGCCAACTTAACTGAAGCTTCGATGCTTGGTCGCTTAGTGAGTGCATGGACGCCAGTTACTCAAATCAAATGGTACGAACAAAATGCGCCGACGAATCAACCTGCAAATTTCTTTATTGAACTGAAAAAGTCAGCGACACCTTTACCAAATGGTACATTTGCTCAAATTATTTTAAAGGATGATATTCCTACTTTAGAAATTCAATATGACCAACCTGAGAAATTAAAATCGGCAATCAATGGCTTACTCAATACTAGCTATTTAGATCAGTTAGATACTTCGGCAACATATCTTCCAAATAAAATTGCTGCGCCTAATTGGGCACAGTTGAAAGAAATTAAAACGCTTGCCGATCTAGGGATTAGTGATTTTCGATTAAACCAAGCTGAGAAAAATCTATTTTTAAACTTCCCTGCTGTTTGGCAACCAACCGATATCTTACAAGGTCAAATTGCACTTCGTGTACAAAGTGGTTTACTCGAAGGCTCAAATATCACCACGTGGATTGATGGTGGATTAGCAGGCAGTTTAAAAACTGCTGACTTGGCTTCTGATCCAGTCAATCGCCAATTCAACTACTTTGCTAAAAATATTTCTAATGACACAACGTTTAGCATGAAATTGGAAAACTCAGTGATTGTAAACTCACAATGTTTACCGACGGCAAAAGGTTCATTATGGATTGATACCCAAAAATCAACCGTAAAATTACCGCATAAAATGAAAAACGGTGTTGGATCACTCTCAGTAAGCTTTGCAACTCACCCAACCATCGCAATAGATAGCCATCCTGGTAGTTTAGAAATGGCGATTGCAATTAGTCAAACAGCCAAGAAAATGTTAATGACCAATGATCCTGTGCCATTAAACCTAGTGAAATTTGACAATGCCAAACCAGAAGTCTTAAACGTTCAAGTCAATCCAAATATATATCGACAACAAGTTTTGATGCACCCTGACGTGATATATGCACCAGCAACTGCACGTGGTTTTTTGGTGAGTTCACATGATCAACGTTTTGATGTTATCACAGACTCGTTAGAGGGAGCACAGAACTTCACACGACTTTGGGATAAAATTCAGCATGACATTCCAAATAATGCCAGCAAGATTTTAATTGCCGAAAATGGCCAAGTTTTTATTTTGCAAAAAATCATCGTTGGTAATCAAAAAGCGCCTTTAGTACAACAATCTTCATTTTTCATCTTGATTGTTACTATCTCTACGATCATTATACTGGTGATTCTATTCTGGTATTGGCGAAAACGACGCAATGACAATAACAAGGCCGACTAAAAAAAAATCAATTATAATTGGCCTTATTCTCTCAGCGCTAATTGTCTCAGGTTGTATGCGCAGTAGCCCTGTCATACAACCTCCTCAAATCGAAGGTATGTTTTGGCAACCTGACCTAGCCACAACAGCCCCTAAGGGAAATTGGGACTTATTAGGGGTAAATACTTTTGTTCCACAGTGGTCGATTGTTGAATCAAAATCTTGGTTTGATCTCGATATGGATTTTCCCAAATGGGAAAAGAATATCAACTTAAAAAAGCTGAATCAAAAACCGTGGGCAGAAAACATTATTTTAGGTCTTGCTGGTGAATATGATGAAAAAACAGCACGAGCAAATGTTGTAAATCTGGCAACACACTCAAAAAAAATTATTGAGCAAACTCAATCATACCCGCTTAAAGGATATTACTTCCCCGTAGAAGCAGATCCAACATGGATTTGTGTAGACGATCTAGCTAAAGCGATTAATATTCTAGCCAAGCCAGTCTGGATCAGTATTTATAGCGCTGAGCAAACACCACATCACTTAGATTCTTGGTTAAGAAGTTGGTTACCTGAGCATACTGGTGTGTTCTTTCAGGATGGCGTCGGTGTAGGAACTCGTACTCCTGAACAAGCAAGAAAGACTTTGGAACAGCTTCAACTTGAGTTTGGTAAAGAACATATCATTATTGTATTAGAAGCATTTAGGCCAAAGAAAAATGGACAATTTCGTTCAGCATATCCTTGGGAAATCGCTGAACAATTAAAAGCTTATGAAGGTCAAAAAGTTTATATTTTTGACGGCCCACATTACATGAACCGCTGGACTGTTTATGCTGTTACGCTATGGTATAAATTGCGTTATGGTTCTTAAAAATCCTTATAAAAAACAAGTTCGGTACGGGTATTGTTATAGCTGTCAGTACCATCCGCCAAAGCATCTTTAAAGTAGTTCCCATATAGACGTTCAACACGAATTTTCACAGGTATGTAGTTAAATGGTTGCCATGCCACACCAGCTCCATATTCAAATAAGTTATTGTAGTTTTCACCTTTTGAATCGGCTAAGGCATGTAATTTGCCATAGGCCTGTACCGTACCAGCTTCACCTCGATATACATTAAAACCTGAACGTAATCTCAAATCAGCAATCACGTTATAGTCCTCTCTGGAATAACTCGCTATGTTTCCATATAAGTCAGTAAAATAGTCATTCCAAACTGTACGTTGCTCAAGAGCTGGATTGGCATACCACTCTTGATAACCTGTTACACCACCGACCACACTTTCACGGAATTTATCGCGATTACGATCAATCAGATCATAACTGCCACCGATTTCTAAATAAGCTCGAAGTGGTATTGATGTCCAAGGTTGGTAATTGGCACCAACACCGACAGTTACAGCATTCTCATCGATAATTTCTGGTCGAACACCACCTTTAGACTTTGTATCTCGGTTAAGGTTTATAAAACCATAAACTTGTGTACGTCCATTATCTAAGTTTTTCCCATAGCGCATTTTTAATGGAAAAATAAAATCATCATAACGTGACTCATATGATGGAGCGAAATAGATATCTTTAAATGTTGGTTTTACAGCACCACCGCTTAAATTACGTACCGCCTCTTGTGCTTTACTCGCAATTTCTGGGTTATTTGAAGTTGTTAAATCCTTAAAAATCGGCAGTGCATCTTTGTCTTTTTGGAGCTGATTCAATAGATAGGCTTGTTGCAATTTAAGTTGATCATCCTGCGGATCAAGTTTTGAGGCTTGTTGTACGCTCTGAAGTGCTAGCTTCTGCTTATTTAGTCGAATTTGTAGATAAGTTAAGCTTTTCCAAACCTTTACATCTTGAGGTGTAAGCTCGCTCAACTCTAGTAAAACTTTTTCAGCCTGTTCTGGCTGATTTGGCTCAAGCTTATAAAACTGATCCCAACGATCATAAATTGGGTTACCTGGCTTATACTCAGCATCACCTTCTTTGACAAAAGTAGTCTCAGCACTGAATGCAAATTGAAAAGGAAACATTAAACTGAAAGCTAATAATGAATAAGTTATGGGCTTTTTCTTGGAATAGTTCATCTTATATCTCAACTAAAAGCACTCAGCGCAACTACCACGAATAGTAGATTAAACAAAGAGTTAAAACGGCGAATTATTCACATATTATAACTAAACAGCTGTTCTGGTATCGTTAAAATAAGTTATTTTATAAGTAAGTTAAGTTGATGAATCATTGATAAAACTAAAATAACACTTGAATACATCACTTTTTAGATAACCAACAATATTTTATATAAGAGTAAAATTATGTCGCATTCTCACCACTCTGAAATCCATGTTATGCAGCGTTCTGGCTGGCTTCGTGCAGCCGTACTTGGTGCAAATGATGGAATTATCTCTGTAACTAGTTTAATTATGGGGATGGCAGCCAGTGGCGCTAGCTCACATACACTTTTAATTACCTGTATTGCTGGGCTAATTTCTGGTGCTACATCTATGGCTGCTGGAGAATATATTTCTGTTAAATCACAAGAAGATATTGAGAAATCTGATCTACGCTCAGAAGCCCATGAACTTGAGAAAAACCCTCATGCCGAGCTAAAAGAATTAACTCAAATTTATATTTCACGTGGTTTAAGCCCTGAACTAGCCCATGAAGTTGCCGTCCAGTTAACTGCTCATGACGCGCTTGGTGCACATGCACGTGATGAAATTGGTATCCATGAAAATACCGCAGCAAACCCTGTGCAAGCAGCACTTTCATCAGCTGCATCATTTTCATGTGGTGCAGCCCTCCCCATGTTAGCGATTCTACTCAGTTCGCATGAATGGGTAGCGCATTCTGTATTAATTACAGGTGTCATTTCCCTTGCGGTTTTAGGTGCTTTATCGAGTTATTTTGCTAGAACATCAATGCTCAAAGGCAGCGTACGCATCACTTTGTGGGGAATTTTAGCAATGGCATTTTCAGCATGGGTCGGTTCTTTATTCAACGTTCAACCCATATAAGAAACTATAGCAAAATCATTATGTAATAAATCACATTTAAAAATAATAATATATGTAATTTATAAGTAAGATTTTTCTAAAATTTAGGTGTATGATGACTACTAATCGAAAGTTGAGTTAGCCAGTAAGAATTACTTGAAATCTCAACTTACTGGTTTGAAATACCAATGTAGAGAAGTGTCTTGATACATCGACTTGGGATATTGTTTGCTTTTGCAACAATAGCATTACAGATAGCTGTCTTCTTGCAGCCTCTATTGCCAGAGAAATATCAAATTTCTCCAGCTTGTGAGACTGTAACGCATTTGTCTTCCCAAATGAAACATGAACACACTGCTCACTCAGCACATGTATCACATCAAAATCCTTTAGAACATAATCACGCAACAAGCGAT
The DNA here is from genome assembly GCF_000368585.1 of Acinetobacter venetianus RAG-1 = CIP 110063. Taxonomy (GTDB): domain Bacteria; phylum Pseudomonadota; class Gammaproteobacteria; order Pseudomonadales; family Moraxellaceae; genus Acinetobacter; species Acinetobacter venetianus. The sequence continues at coordinate 117,125 of NZ_KB849558.1, read as the reverse complement.
CATGTACATTTTGATTCGACACATCATTCGCATCAACACGACTTTAACCATCAATGTCCATTCTGTTTCTTTTATGGGCATTTAGTTGCTCCTCCAACACTTGGGGTTAAAGAAGTTTTTGTTCGCTTACAAGTCCGCTTTTTACACTTATATCAAGTTTTTATTGCGTTATTTTTCTCATTACAACGCTTATTTCTCATCCCCCAAGGTCGAGCCCCACCTTTTGCTTTCTCAATGTAATCATTTATTTAACTAAATTATTGAGAAAGTGAGTTTTATATGCTTTATCGAATTTCTTTTGCTGATCAACAGCAAGAGCGAGACAAACACATCGCTAAAAAAGTGTCTGTTGAACCAGTTTTTCAACGATTCAATCATCCGTTGGAGGGCTCATTATGGACTTAGGTTTAACAGCGTTAGAGTTAGCACGTATCCAATTTGCCTTTACAGTCTCGTTTCATATTATTTTTCCTGCAACGTCAATCGGTCTTGCTTGTTTTTTAGCAGTTCTAGAATGGAAATGGCTACGTAGTCATAATCCAATCTATCAAGACCTCTATAAATATTGGCTCAAAATCTTTGCCGTGACATTTGGTATGGGTGTGGTTTCTGGGGTCGTTATGAGCTATCAGTTTGGGACAAACTGGAGTGAGTTTTCTCGAATTGCAGGAAGTATTACTGGGCCACTGCTGACCTATGAAGTATTGTCCGCCTTTTTCCTTGAAGCAGGATTTTTAGGAATCATGCTATTTGGTTGGGGACGAGTCAGTGAAAAAGCCCATTTCTTTGCAACGTTCATGGTAGCAATTGGCACCTGTATTTCCATGTTTTGGATTTTGTCTTCAAACAGTTGGATGCAAACGCCACAAGGCTTCAGCATCGAAGATGGCATCATTGTGCCTCAAGATTGGTTTGCGATTGTCTTTAACCCATCATTTCCGTATCGCTTTGCACATATGGCGGTTGCAGCTTTTCTAGTCTCTGCGTTAGTTATCGCAGCAACAGCGGCTTGGCATTTAATTCGCGGTCGTCGAGATGAGTTAGTAAAGAAATCCTTCTCTATGGCGATGTGGATGATCTTATTCGCAGCACCTGCGCAAGTCTTAATCGGCGATCATCACGGTTTGAATACCTTAAAGTATCAACCAGCTAAGTTAGCAGCGATGGAAGGCCACTGGGAAACAAATGTCGATGAACCAATGCCTCTCTATTTGTTTGGTATTCCAGATATGCAAGAAGAAACCACTAAATATGCTGTGGGCATTCCTTATTTAGGTAGCTTGATTCTAACCCATAGTCTCGATGGTGAAGTCAAAGGGTTGAAAGAGTTTGCCCCTGAAGATCGTCCAAATTCAACTTTAGTTTTCTGGAGCTTCCGTATCATGGTTGGTCTAGGAACACTGATGGTTTTACTGGCTGTGGTTGGCTTATGGTTGCGCAAAAAAGAACGAATTTATGAGAACAAATGGTTTCATAAGTTCGCCTTAATCATGGGGCCAACGGGTTATATTGCGTTACTTGCTGGATGGTTTACCACTGAAATTGGCCGCCAACCTTGGGTTGTATATGGTGTCCTGCGTACAGAGGATGCTTTGTCGAATGTTTCTGCAAATCAAGTCGGTATTACGCTGATTATCTTTGTATTGGTTTATACCGTTGTCTTTGGAACAGGTATCTATTACATCCTTAAACTCATGTACAAAGGCCCTCAATTCATTCATACCCCTGTTGAAGAACAAGGTGGTGTTGGACACTTTAGAACGCCAATGCGCCCACTCAGTGCGGTTGAGGATAGCCTCGAAACCAAAGATCAGACGAAAGGAGAATAAGGATGGATATTTCTCTCATTTGGGCCATGATCATCGCGCTAGGCGTATTGATCTACGTCATTTTGGATGGCTTCGATCTTGGTATCGGCATCCTGTTCCCATTTATTAAGGGACAACAAGAACGTGATGTGATGATGAATACCGTTGCACCAGTCTGGGATGGTAATGAAACGTGGATGGTACTGGGCGGTGCTGGGCTATTTGCAGCCTTTCCAATTGTCTATGCAACTGTTTTATCTGCGCTATATATGCCGATTACCTTGATGGTAATTGCGCTAATTTTTAGGGGGGTTGCGTTCGAGTTTCGCTTTAAAGCAAATCGTTCAAAAGCATTATGGGATATGGCTTTTATTTGCGGTTCAACCTTAGCAAGTTTTCTACAAGGTGTGATTTTAGGTGCTTACATTCAAGGTTTAGAAACTGAAAATGGGATCTTTGTCGGTGGTAGTTTGGATTGGCTAACACCCTTTTCTCTCTTTACAGGTTTAGGCGTTGTGATCATGTATGCCGCATTGGGTTGCGGATGGTTAATTTTGAAAACTGATGATGGTTTACAAGATCGAATGTATCAATTGATGCCTAAATTAATCTTTGCACTGTTCGTTATTTTCGCAGCCGTCAGTTTATATACTCCTTACAGCCAACCTGCTATTGCTGAAAAATGGTTTGCAATTCCACAACTGATCTATTTCAGTCCTGTTCCTATTTTAGTGGTTATTTTTACGTTCTTGACATGGCAAGCTTGTCTAAAAAGGAGTGAATACAAACCTTTCATTTATACCTTGATGCTGATGTTCTTGGCTTACTCTGGCTTTGTCATTACTCTATGGCCAAACATTATTCCTCCATCTGTTACCATTTGGGAAGCTGCCGCACCGCGAGATAGTCAGGTCTTTGCATTAATTGGTGCATTGATCATGATCCCAATTATTTTGGTATACACCTTTTGGGGATATTGGATTTTTAGAGATAAAGTCCGTGTTGGCGATCAAGGCTACCACTGAGGTGAAATACAATGAAATCATCACAAATCAAATGGTTTATCGGCTTATGGATCTTGGGTTTTGTAGGTTTAGCGATTATTGCTGGCCTATTTAAAGCACTACTGGTTCTAGCCTATCAATAAGCAATAACATTGTCAGATGTTTGGTTAATTTATTAGCCAAACATCTTTTATTTTCAGATAGATAAACAATCCACGTATCTCCATTCTAAAAAGAAATAACCAGTATTATTTGCTATTTTTTTGATATTTAAGCTATGTTGAATCAAAACCAATTAGGTATATATGACATGACAATTTTAGAATTATTAGAAATTAAACATCCTATTTTTCTTGCACCAATGGCTGGTGTTTCTACACCTGAACTTGCTGCTGAAGTTTCTAATCAGGGAGCTTTAGGTTCATTGGGTTTAGGCGCGAATACATCTTCGGCAGCTAAGGAGCTGATTTTAAAAACTCAAGCGCTAACTGAAAAACCATTCCAAGTCAACTTTTTCTGTCATCAATCTGAATCACTCAATCCAGACATCGCACAGCAATGGATTGAATATATTGCGCCACATTTTGAAAAATTTGGCACAACACCACCGACACAACTGAACTGTATTTATCCAAGCTTTTTGGATAGTGATGATTTCTTAAATATTGTTTTAGAAACTCAACCAAAAGCAGTGAGTTTCCATTTTGGGATTCCCCATCCTCATCAAATTAAAGCATTAAAAGATGAAGGTATTATCACAATGGTATCTGCAACTAACTTGATCGAAGCACAGCAAATTGAAGCTGCTGGAATTGATCTGATTATTGCTCAAGGGATTGAAGCAGGTGGGCATCGAGGAATATTTAATCAACATTTTGATGCTGCAATCAAAACCTTAGATCTGGTGCAGCTAATTTCTAAACATTGCACAACACCTGTAATTGCTGCTGGTGGCATCATGAATGGCGAACAGGCAAAGCAGATGTTGAAAGCTGGTGCTTCAGCCGTTCAATTAGGCACAGCCTTTGTTCAATGTAAAAGCTCAAGTGCGAATGCTGCATATCGTAAAGCATTATTTAATCAAAATATTACCCAAATTAGTGCTAGCTTATCAGGTCGCCCTGCACGAGGTCTGATCGGGACTTGGCATACTGAAATTGATCGTCCTAACCGACCAAATGTACCTGCCTACCCATACACATATGATTTAGCCAAACAGTTGATGGCGATTGCCAATCAACAACATGATTTTAGTTATGGTGCATTTTGGGCAGGTAGTAATGTTGCTCAAATTCGGGAACTCGAAGCAGCCGATCTAGTAAACCAATTGGTTTTAGAAATCAAAAGTAACTAAACAGACAATAAAAAACCGATCTCAAATCGATCGGTTTTTGAAAGGTATCTTGTAAAAACGCTTATACAAGATGCCTAATTTTTTAATTACTTAATCGCATCTAACAAAGTCTGTTGAGCGTTATGCGGTTCCTCACCTTCCACAAGTTTAGCGCGTTCCCAAACGCCATCACCTTGCAACAACCACGCTTGTTGATTGTCTTTTAGATAGTTCAATAAACCTAGTTGATAGATACGTTTTTTCAAAACTGGATCTTCAATCGGAAAGCATGCTTCTACACGGTTGAATAAGTTACGATCCATCCAATCTGCACTTGAACCATAAATACGTGGATTACCATTATTACTAAAATAAAACACGCGTGTATGTTCTAGGAAACGTCCCACGATTGAGCGAACACGAATATTTTCAGATAAATTTGGCAAACCCGGGCGTAAACAACAAATCGAACGAATGATCAAATCAATTTGTACACCCGCTTGTGAAGCTTCATACAATTTATTAATGAGCTGAACTTCGGTGAGTGCATTCACCTTCACAATAATCTGTGCAGGTTTACCGGCTTTTACATTGGCAATTTCATCGTCAATGAAGTTAATCAGTTGAGCATGTAAAGTGAATGGTGCATGAAGCAGCTTTTTCGGCTTCGCCATTTTCCCCATACCAGTCAATTCTTGGAAAATACGGTGCACATCTTCGCAGACATCTTTATCTGTCGTCATCAAACCATAATCGGTATAAATACGCGCATTACCCGCATGATAGTTACCTGTTCCCAAATGAACATAGCGTACTAATTTATTATTTTCACGGCGTACCACTAAAATCATTTTGGCGTGAGTCTTATAGCCTACAATGCCATATACAACGACTGCACCTGCTTCTTGCAATACGTTAGCAACCTCGATATTTGACTCTTCATCAAAACGAGCACGCAACTCAATAACTGCGGTCACTTCCTTACCATTACGTGCAGCTTCGGCAAGTACTTGTACAATTTCAGAATCCACACCACTACGATAAAGTGTTTGCTTGATTGCAAGCACTTGTGGATCACGCGCTGCTTCACGTAACAATTGAATGACTGGTGCAAATGATTCAAATGGATGATGCAATAGAATATCTTGCTTTTGCATTGCAGCAAAAATGCTTTCCGATTTTTTGAATGCTTTTGGAATCACAGGTGTATGTGAGTCATAACGTAAATGCGGACGTTTAAAATTTGAAAGTAAACGCGCTAAATTTACCGGCCCATCAACACGATAAAGCTGCTCTTCGTTTAAGTCGAACTCGTCCAATAAATATTCATAAATATGTTTTGGACAATTATGCGTTACTTCTAAACGTACCGCTCGACCAAAACGACGTGAACTCAATTCACCTTTTAGTGCTTTAGCAAGATCTTCAACATCTTCATTCAATGCTAAATCAGCATTACGCGTCACACGGAATTGATAACAACCTGTTGCTGTCATGCCTGGGAATAGATCAGAAACATGCTCGTGAATAATCGCAGAAAGCATGACATGGTGTTCTTTACCATCAGTCAGCTCATCTGGTAAACGAACAACACGAGGCAGTGAACGCGGTGCAGGAACAACGGCTAAATCAATTTGACGACCAAAGGCATCTTTGCCTTCTAAGGTGACAATGAAGTTCAAGCTTTTATTGACTAAGCGAGGAAATGGATGCGCTGGATCAAGGCTGATTGGTGTCAATACTGGCGCAACTTGCTCTTGGAAATACTTCTTAATCCAAGCAGATTGCGCAGGTGTTAACTCGCCACGACGTAAGAAGCAAATATCTTCTTCACGTAACTTCGGTAAGATTTCTTCATTTAAAATACGATATTGGCGTTCGATTGCCGCATGTGCAGTTCTAGAAATTTCATCCAAAACTTGTTTAGGTGTCAAACCATCAGGAGTGCGACTTTCATTGCCTAAAGTCAGTTGCTCCATCATGCCAGCAACACGAATCTCGAAAAACTCGTCTAAATTACGCGAAAAGATGAGTAAGAAATTCATCCGCTCTAACAAGGGATGGAGTGGATCAACCGCCTGTTCTAGTACACGTAAATGGAAATCGAGAATCGAAAGTTCACGATTTATATAACGATCGTTGTAACTATATTCTATGGGCGCTGTTGTCGTCACTGCAGTATTCATACCGAACCTTATCGCTTTAATTTATCAAGTGATCGTTTAAGTATGCTGCAAAATTATGTCATTTTGGTAAAAAAGCCCAAAAATATTAGGCTTTTTTTAAATAAAATGAACTATTGAGGAATTTGTGTACCATTCATATATTTTAAAATGACACGTTTGCGATATTGCAACTTACGATCATTTCTATGGTCTTGGTAATATTTAGGATTCGGTAATAAAGCAGCTAAAAATGCAGCTTGTTCACGCGTTAAACTTTTTGCACTTTTTCCATAATAAAACTGAGTTGCCGCCTCAACGCCATAAATATTTTGTCCAAACTCCACAGAGTTCATATATACCTCTAGGATTCGACGCTTTGACCACATACGCTCCATCATCCAAGTGGCTACGGCTTCCTGACCTTTACGGATGAATGATCGTTGATTGTAGAGAAATAAGTTCTTAGCAAGTTGTTGTGAGATCGTAGAGCCGCCTGCGACCACTTCACCTTTTTCACTATTCCGTTCTAAAGCATGTTGGATACCCGCCCAATCAAAGCCATGATGATGAATAAACTTCGCATCTTCACCAGCTAAGATCGCATGCTTGAAGTTATCACTAATGTCATCGTAATCACGCCATTCTTGCTGAATAGGCTTGAAATCCGACCAATAATCTAGCCGCATGAACATTGTTGTTTGAACAGGATGTGTTCTCCACCACACCAAGCTAGAAAAAATCCATAGCTGGATGAGCAGAATTACCCCAATAATCAACATGCCTGTACGTGCTAAAAAGGCTTTCATTAAAGTGCTTCACTCCTTCGGACATCGGCGTTATGACATATGATCCATGTCTCGTCCCATCAATTCATGCTAAGCTATTTTTCATATTCATGGCTAGCTCAAACATATGACTGAAACGACTCCACCACAAATCAATCAAAAATTGCAAATACAAACATGGTGGTTTACTGCAATTTTAATTGCGGTCAATGTTGGATTATTTGGTTGGCAAATCCTTACAGGTGTGAATATTACCGACCCATCCCCTATGGATGCAATCGCTTGGGGTGCTGATTTTACACCACTCACCTTTTCGGGTGAGCCTGAACGCCTTTTTAGCAGCATGTTTTTCCATTTTGGATTGATCCATTTAATGTTAAATATGTGGGCACTCTATATATTTGGCAGTGTCGCTGAGCAGTTATTTGGTCGTTCCTATTATATCGGTATGTATTTTCTTGCGGGTTTGATGGGAAGTGTACTTTCTAGCTATCTGAGTATTCGTGACGGTTATCAACTCTTACAACATTTTGACCCAAGCTTGCTCCCTCATATCAGTGCAGGTGCATCAGGAGCAGTCATGGGGCTGGGCGCAGCACTGACCGCTGTTTCATTATTTCCAGCATTACCAAGACAACGTTTTTGGTTAGATAAAAAATCTCTAGTTATGGTGATGGCGATCAACCTAATCTTTGGTTTTACGGTTTCAGGAATTAACAATGCAGCCCATATCGGCGGCATGATCATGGGGGCATTGCTTGCAAGTCTTTGGTATTTCGCTCAAAAGACCCAACGTAAAGTTGCTATACAAATGATTGCACTGGTTCTGTGTAGCGTATTACTTGCTGGATTTTATTTTTATTGTACGCAGTTAAGTACAGGTCTCACCCCATTATGGGATGAGATTCTGCGTCAAAATCAACTGACTTTTTAAGATTGATTGATTTCTCTTAAACTTTGTAATGGCGGAATATCGCATAAATAACTCAGACGATATCGTCCAATTAAAGTACATACCAGCATCATAGCTAAAGGTAAAATAAACCAAATTTCTGGATGCAATTGGACTGCCATTTGCATCTTATAACTTGCAATTGCACTGATTACTTCTGCAAATAAACACGCCACAACACCCGCAAGTAAACCAATAAAACCAATCTCTAAGCTGAGCATCCGCTTTAATTTATTTTTAGCGACACCAAATGAACGCAATAATGCAACCTCTTTGCGGCGCTCATCCATTAATACATTTAAGCAGGCAATTAAAACCAACACACCTGACATGCCAACAAGCACAGCCAATACCGTCACGATCTGAACCAATACATTCATCAAGCGTTTAACTTCATCCAATATCCGCCCAACATCAATAAATACCGTATTGGAAAATTGCTGAATGAGCTGTACCATTTTTGGCTGATCGACTGTCGGAACATAAAAACTGCCTAAATAACTTCCTGCATTTTCATCCATGGTTTGAGGAGAGAAAATAAAGAAGAAATTGGGGCTAAAACTTTCCCATTCCACTGAGCGAAGATTAATTACTTTGGCTTCTAATATCCCCTCAGGCAAGCTAAAGCGTAATTGATCACCAATTTTGATGCCTAACTCAGTGGCTAGTTTTTCTTCAACAGAAACTTGCCCTACCGCACTGAAATTTGCTTTGCCTTGTGTAATGACATTGTCCGTCGGATATGCACTCGCTTGCGTCAGATTCAATTCACGTCGAAGTGAATTATTTTGCTTAATCAACTCAGGAGAAAATGCCTGATTATTCTTCGCAATTAATCGCCCTCGAATGTTTGGATATAGTGGTGTTGAAGACCAGTTATTCTGCTCAAGCTGTTGTTTAAATTGAGGCATATCAAATGGAGGTAAACCATATACAAATTGGTTTGGCGTTCCCTCTGGTAATTGTTGCTGCCAACGTTGCAATAAATCTGTTCTTAATACGCTCAGCACTGTAATTAAGCTTAAACCAAGTGCTAATGCCGTGATTTGTAAAGCTGTTTGATGCGGTATACGTACATAAGCTGACAAAGGATGCTTTAATCGTTTAATGGCTTTTAACAGCAACCAGATCATCGCAAAAAGCACAGTACATAGCACAAGAATCGCCACTAAAACCAAAAGGCTTAACTTTAAATTATCGCTTAACACCAAACTAAAAATGATAAGACTAGAAATCCCCACAGCGAACATCGCCACATAGGACTTACGAGAACGTTCTTGTTGACGAATGACTCGAATAGGCGGAGTGTTTAACAGCTCCCAAATACTTGGCAGAATAAAACCGATCAACACCATTACACTGGTAAAAATGGCGATAGGCAAAGCCATGAGTAAATCACTTAGCGCAAAGCTCAGCTGCAATTGAGGAATCAACTGTAGCATTAACTGCAACAATCCATATCCCAATCCAATCCCAATCAAACTACCAAGTGCAATCGAAATCAAACTCACAATCCCAAGCAAAATAATGTAAGCCGATAAAATCTGACTCTTACTCGCGCCTAAACAGCGCATCAGTGCAATATGATCTTGATTTTGTTGTACATAACGCTGGCTCGTTAAAGCAATCGCAATACCACATAGCAGGATCGTCAAAAGATTGGCAAGCTGTAGAAAAGTATCTAAATTCTCTATGGGCTTCATCAATCTTGTATTGGATTGACTTGCATCTCGTAACTTAAGTGATGTTTGTTCGGCTGCTTCTGCTTGTGACTCTACTTTTTGATTATCGGATTCAGGGTCAATTTGTTGCTTAAATATCTTCTTATAAACATCGACAGCATTTGGTTCTCCAGCCATCAATAAGCGATATTCGATACGACTACCAACTTGAATTGCATTAGTTTTAGAAATATCAGCTTGATGAATAATCACGGTTGGAGAAAAACCTGAGAACCCAAGCTCTTGATTTGAATCATGTTCAATGAGACCTGTGACTTTAAACTCGCCATCAGCAATTGCAACATTATCCTCCAATTTAACGCCGAGAAGATCCATCGCACGGGGACTCAGCCACACCTCTCCTTGTTTTATTTGCTGAGCTTTTGGTGCAATCTCAAGCTGCCCACGAAGCGGAAAAGCGCCATCAATGGCTTTGACATTCACCATGACAAATTGATCTTGAGTATGCGCCATTGAACCAAACAGCGTGACCGAAGCCTGTTTTAAATTGAGTTTTTTTGCCTGTTCATGCCAATTTTCTTGAATCGGTTGATTATCAGATAGAACGAGATCCGCACCCAGCATTTCAGCAGCTTGAAGCGTTACTGCATTCTGAACTTGAGTATTACTGAACTTTAAAGCGGTTGTCGCACTAATAGCCAATGACAGTGCAATGATCAGTAAATATAAACCACCTGTGCGAAAGCTTTGTAACAGTAAAGGTTTCAGGATCGAGTTCATATTCTCTCCTCAGCCTTTACAATTTCTTGAATCTGACCATCCACAAGTTTGACATGACGTTGACACAGCGCTGCTAAATTTTGATCATGTGTTACCAGCACTAAAGTCGTGCCCAACTCACGATTTAAATCAAATAATAGTTGTTCAATTTCTTCCGCTGTTTGCCCATCCAAGTTGCCTGTAGGTTCATCTGCAAAAATAATTTTTGGCTCAGCAATCAATGCTCGTGCAATGGCAACGCGTTGTTGCTCACCACCCGATAAGACTTTAGGTGTTTGTTGAGCCTGACGACTTAATCCAACTCGCTCTAACCAAGCCAAAGCCTTTTGCTCAGCTTGTTTAAAATGAAAATTAGGCTGTAGACGCAAAGGTAACATCACATTTTCCAATGCGCTAAGCTGGGGCAACAATTGAAATGATTGGAAAACAAAACCAATATTCTCCAAGCGAACCTGCGCTCGTTGCTCTTCAGTCAACGAATGCACAGCCTTTCCACACACCCATAATTCACCGTCACTCGGACGATCTAGTGTTGCTAAAATACCGAGTAAAGTCGATTTCCCTGAACCTGAACGTCCTGTAATGGCAATTTGCTCACCTGCATAAATCTCTAAATCAATCTCTTTTAAGATGGTTAGATTTTGCTGATTAATTTGAATATTTTGTGTAACTTTTTGGGCAGAAATAATCGCTTGTGGCATGATGTCACGTATCCTTTAGGACAAATTTGAAGTGCTATGCAAATATCTAAAGTTATCTTGTCGGTATCAAAAACGCTTGGAACAATCACTCTATGTTTAGTACCAACACTGGTTTCTGCAAAGACTATTTTAATTTTGGGTGATAGCCTGAGTGCAGGTTATGGTATTGATGCAAAACAAGGTTGGGTTCATTTACTCCAACAACGCTTAAACCAACAGTATCTGAAACAACATAAAGTGGTCAATGCAAGTGTCAGTGGAGAAACAACAAGTGGTGCGCTGGCGAGACTGCCAAAACTACTACAGACCTATAAACCAGAAATTGTTGTGATCGAACTAGGCGGTAATGATGGTTTACGCGGTCAGCCACCGCAAATGATTCAAAAAAACTTGGCACAATTGGTACAACTCAGTCAGAAACAAAAAGCCAAAGTTTTACTGTTTGGTATGAAGATACCACCAAACTATGGAACAGCGTATAGCACTGCCTTTGAAAATAATTATAAAGTTGTAAGTCAGCAATATAAGATCAAGCTCTTACCATTTTTTCTTGAAGGTGTAGCGGGAAATAAAAGTTTGATCCAAAACGATCAAATCCATCCGAATGCGAAAGCTCAACCGATTCTACTCAATCTCGCCTACCCATACATAAAAGGTGCTTTATAAGCACCTTTTATGACGAAATATATGAGTCGTTAGAAATCAAAAAAAATCACTTCACCAGTTTCTAAAGAATACTCAGCACCCACTACAATCAATTTGCCTTTTTCAATCAAGCTTTCAAGCACTGCTGAGCCGTGACGTAATTGATTCACAGATGCAAATACATTTGAACGAACAGCATGTGCAGACAATTTTTTCAAATCATCCTTTAATTCAGTCTGCATTAAAATTTCGACAGAAGGACGCACACGATTGACAATCGACATTAGATTTGACGATGGTGGTTGATCTGGATTTTTTAAGGTATCAATCGTTGCTTGAATCGCACCACAGTGGCTATGACCCAATACAACAACAACGGCGCAATCATAACGCTCAGCTGCGAACTCAACACTTCCGACTTGCGATGGCGCAACAACATTGCCCGCAACACGAATAACGAATAAATCCCCTAACCCTTGGTCAAATACCATTTCAGCTGGTACTCGAGAATCTGAACATCCTAAAACAATTGCAAAGGGATTTTGTTCACTGGCCATTTCGGCGCGCTCTTGGTGAGAGAGTAGTTTCTGTTGGGTTGCTTCCCCTTTCACAAAACGGGCATTACCTGCTTTTAATCGTTCTAGCGTTTCTTGGGCGGTGAGCATGCTTAAATCCATCTATGATTGACATGAAAAAATAGTTTAATGTGGACATGTTCGAAAGTCACTGACAAAAATAAAAACTCTCAAGTTAAAGGCTGTCGTTTTCATCAAGGAAATAGTGGAAATTTACTCATTTCATTGGCAAGAATTTCCAGACCCTTGTAGATTATGCAAATGACTCAGCTGGAAACTTCAACAATAATCAATTGGTTTAAAAATAAATCAAGGATAGAACAATGATGATGAATACTCTATTACCGATACCATTTCGTAAAACATTTACAGCTTTTTTACTCAGTTGTAGCCTTGGGGCGATGGCAATTCAAACCACACAAGCTGCTGAAATTGAAATGAGTTTTCAAAATTTATTACAACAAGAACGTGCTTGGGCAGGCTTACAAACCAAAACTTTAAAAGTTGGTGATATTACGTGGTCATATAGTGAAGGTGGACAAGCTGGTAAGCCAATTGTGATTCTAATTCACGGCTTAGCTGGAAGTCGTGATAACTGGAATCGTGTGGCACATGCTTTAACGGCAAATTATCATGTGATCATTCCTGATCTGCCTGCCAGTGGTGAAACAAAAGTCCCTAAAGAATTTGATTATTCCGTTCCAAACGTCACAGAAAAATTACGTCGTTTTATTGAAGCTGCAAATCTTACAGGCCCAGCTCATATCGCAGGACATTCTTTAGGTGGCTCAATTGCAATGCTCTACGCTGGTCAGTATCCATTCGAAACGAAAAGCCTGTTTTTAATCGATGCCGCAGGTGTTTATAAGTCAGCGACCACACCTTACCTAAAAGATCCAGCTCAAGTGAAAAATATGATCGTGAGCAAGAAAGGTGATTTTAATTACTTAATGCAACAAGCGATGTACTCACCACCATTCATTCCAAAAGAAATTGCGCAAGCACAAGAAAAAATGATGATTGGGCAAGTTGAAGAAACACAAAAGATGGTTGATCAAATTATTGCACTCAATAAGCTCTTTACACCTGACTCTTTTGCTTTACTTGCGAAATCAATTGATGCCCCAACGCTGATTTTATGGGGTAAACAAGATAAAATTATTAATGTTGAAGTAGCACCTGAGTTAAAATCCCTGCTGAAAAATGCACAGACCCCAGTGATTCTGGATAATGTTGGTCACATGCCAATCTTAGAAGCAGATCAATTGGTGGTTCAGCAATATTTACCATTTTTAAGCAAGATTCAGGCTCAAAAACCTGCAACTGCACCATCACCATAATTTAAATCATTATCTGAGCTTTTATGTCTAAACATCCAATGATAGAACAATTGATTGATGCACAACTTGATTTTTTAGATCATGAATTTGCACAAGCGGAAACCATTCAACATGAGTTTAAGCAGTTCTATCATTGGTTACGCTTACAACAACTTCAGCATATTTGGTCATTTGAACAGATTATTGATCTGATCGAAAAACAAATTTTAGCGACACCTGCGAGTTCTTTTTTAATCGAACAGATTTCGGAACATATCCGATTTGCTTTAATTCATCCTTTAAACGATCAAACTACAATCGAAGATGTGATTCCAGTACTGACCATTGATTCAATCGCGCAATACGTTGCGAGTAAAAGTGGTCATCGTCAACGGCTCATTAAAACCATTGTCAATAATCCTGCGTTCTCAGCATTAGTAACTCAACTGATCCAACACTCAATTCAGGATTATTTAGATAACTCTGTTATCTCTAAACGTGTACCTGGTGTGGGTCACTTTATGAAAATGGGAAAATCTGTTTTAGAAACAGTCACTGACTCAAACCTAAATGATACTATCGGGCATTATTTACAAAAGAACATTTTGAAGATTAGCCAAATGAGTGAAAATGTTTTAAATCAACACTTTAATGATGAAAAACTATATCATTTTCAGGCAAATCTTTGGCATAAAATTAAAGTCATGCCATTATCAGTTTTACGTAATTATTTAGAAGTTCAGGATTTACCCAAAACCGTAGGTATGGGACATGAAATTTGGGAGCATATTCGTCAAACACCGTATTTAAAACAGCAAGTCCATGACGGTGTTTATGCATGGTATGCACGCAATCAAGAGCGAAGCTTTGATCTGCTGTTACGTGATCTCAATATTGATGAAGACTTAATTCAAAATGAGCTAAGCAAATTATTAGCACCAGTTTTAAAGCAAGTGATTGAAACAGATTATTTAAGAGAACGAGCACGTTCTTATTTAGAAAAGTTTTATTATTCTGAACAAGTGATGAGTATTTTAAAACAAGAAAGATAAGGCAAATTCACCTTACCTTTCTTGCAATCAACTTAGAAGCTATAAGTCACACCGATATTATAACGACGACCATCTAAAACATAGTTATAGGTATCTTTATCAATCTCTTTGTCAAATAAATTATAAACACCTGCTGCAACTGCGATGTTTTGTGTTGGCTTATAGTTCAATCCAACATCAACCATCGTATAAGCAGGTTTACCTTTTGCCATTGCGGTACGACTCAAATAATCAGATGTTTTACTGCGATAGTTGACACGTCCCCAGCTTGAGAATTGATCATTAATTTCCCAGTCAGCAGTTGTATTGAACATATGCTTTGGCATTTCATTTAAAGGTTTTCCTTTATTGATACCACTTTTTTGCTCTGTATCCGTGAAGGTATAATTTGCAGATACATTTACATTTGGCAGAGCCTGCCAACCAAACGTTACTTCCGCACCACGCATGCTCGCTTTATCAACATTCTCACGTAAGCTGACAAAGTCAAATTTTTCACCTAACCAATCGCACTCTAACGCACCAACATTTTCACCCTGACAAGTTCTAACTTCAGTGATCTTATCTTTAAACTCACTATTAAATAATGTTAGCCCAGCATTTAAGTTATCTAAATTATCCCAATTAAATGACACTTCATAGTTCACACTTTTCTCTGGTTTTAGATCAGGATTACCGACAATAACTCCCTTACTTTGTCCGCCGCCTGTTGCTTGTCCCCATTCAGCAACAGTTGCACGCAATGCTGGTGTTTTATAACCTGTAGATACACCACCTTTGATCACCCAGTTATCATTTAAACCCCAAACGCCATAAACCTTTGGACTCCAATGATCACCAAATTTCTCGTCTTCATCTAGACGTAATGAAGTTGTCAAAGTGAAATCATCCACAATGTTCCATGCATTTTCAGCAAATAGAGCCCAGCTATAACGATCTAAGCTAGAAACAGGTGTAGAACCACCGATGCTTAATTGATTGCCCTTATCTTCTAATTCTTCTTTTAAATACATCCCACCAAAGCTGAGACTGTGACGATCAAAATTAATTTTATTGATTGTATTAAATGTCGTATTAATCGCTTCCATATTACGTGATGGATTTTCATTTTCCTCACGTTGAATATAAGAATGTGTTTCCACTGCACCAAGTGTACCACGGTGTGTCAAACTGTATTCTGTACGGTAATAATCTGTGAGTGAGTTTACTGGTGGATTTCTGCCTGTTTGAATTGGCGAAATACTGTTGCCAACCGTTGCATCACGATTTTGAATTGAACGTTGATATTCCAAATCAAAAGTATGTTGATCATTTGGCGTAAGTGTTAATGCTGCCCCACCTGCACGAATTTTTTGCTCACTATAACCCCCATAAATTTCATCTTCATCACGTTGCGAATATAAACCATTGGCCTTGAAAGATAAAAGATTTGCAATTAAAGGGCCTGCAATATATGCATTGGTTTGATAAATATTTCCTGATTTTGAGTTTTCTTGTAATGTCGTATCTAGCTTAATTGATCCAGTCCATTCATTGGTATTTTTCTTGGTAATAATGTTAATTACCCCGCCCATGGCATCAGAACCATATAAGCCTGACATTGGACCACGAATCACTTCAATTCGCTCAATCGCACCAATATTAGGTAACCATCCCTGTTCAATTCCAGAGTTATCACTATTTGGTCTTACAGAACGCGTGTTTACTTTTTTTCCATCAACCATGATGACTGTGTAAGCACTCCCCATACCACGGATACTAATATCACTTGAACTTCCACCGCCTGTTACCACAACCCCAGGTACATCTTTCAATGCATCAGTGACATCGCGATAAGCTTTTTTATTAATTTCTTCTTGTGTGAGAACTGAAATAGAAGCAGCAGCTTTTTTAATATCTTGCTCAAAGCCACTTGCTGTGATCACAATTTTTTCTAGTTGAGTAACTTCGTTTGTCTGAGTGTCGTTCGCATTTGCGATTGCAATCATATTACCAAGAACAGAAATGGCGAGTAGTGATTGACGAGCTAATTTATTGGACATATTCCCACCTAAACATGACAAATCTTAAGATTTGCTTAAAAAATTTAGGAGAATTCTAACAAAAAATAAATAAAACTCAATACAAATGATAATTATTATTATTTATATATTCATCTTTTTTGTTCTACATCTTGTTATGAAACAAAGAAAAATATTTACTGATGTTTTTCTGACATGAAAAAAGCCCTCGAAAGGGCCTTTTCCAATAGATGATATTTCAAGTTTTTTACTTAAAATATGCGCCTTCTGCTTGGCTATGGTCAGTTTGATCAACGACACGCTGTAACTCAGGAACGTGTTGCTTTAATGTGGTTTCAACACCTTGCTTTAAAGTTACATCAATCGCTGAACAGCCTTGGCAACCACCACCGAATTTTAATACAGCAGTTAGACCGTGTTCTGCATCATCCTGAACTTCAACAAGACTACAGTTACCACCATGCCCTTCTAAGCTCGGGTTAATTTCAGATTGAAGTACATAAGTAATGCGCTCTTCAATTGAAGCATCTGGACCAACACGTGGAACCTTCGAATTAGGTGCACGGAATGTTAATTGTCCACCAAAACGATCTTTATTGTAGTCAATTACAGCATCAAGCAAATATGGAATTGATGGTGCATCTACATAAGCTGGAAAGTCTGGATAATCCTGCTTATAGTCTGTTGGCACAACTTCTTCAGGTGCACTATAAGCCATACAACACTCTGCACGTGGTGTACCCGGATGCTCTACAAAAACACGAACGCCAATTCCTGGAGTATTTTGCTTTGCTAATAAATCACGTAAATACTCTTGTGCAGAGGGAGTAATCAAAAGGTTTGGAATTTCTTCTGCGACAGCAGTGTTGGTGTTCTCAGTCGACATAACAATAATCCTCAAGCTGATGTCGTTATATTAACCGAAGATGGAGGGTAATAAAAAAAAATCAACCATTTTTGTAGGAATTATATGCAAGATCATTGTTTATTAAGTTTTTAATGGCATTATTGCTTAGACACTGATCAATTTAAAACATTTATGTTACATCTACCCTTTAGCCATACTGTGACTCTTATCATTATCACAGTTGCAATTTCTTTATTGGCATTCTCCAATCAGGCTGTGATGAACCGTCTGATTTTTTGGCCTCCTGCAATGCAACGTGGTCAATTTGATCGTTTCATTACCCATGGTTTTGTCCATGCTGATGGTACACATTTACTTTTTAATATGATTACCCTGTTCTTTTTTGGGAATATCATTGAGAGTTTTTATCGTCAGTTTTTCTACGACATGGGCTTTGTGTTGTTTTATCTAGGTGGTTTGATTTTTGCGATACTACCAAGTTATTTGAAACATAAAAATGATGTACGTTGGGCAAGTCTTGGGGCTTCAGGAGCTGTATCTGCTGTTTTATTTGCCTATATTCTGTTTCAACCTTGGAACTTAATTTTTGTATTTTTCATTCCAGTACCCGCAATTATTTTTGCAATTTTATATGTCGCTTATAGCATCTGGTCAGGGAAACGCGGCAATAGCAATATCAATCACAGCGCTCACCTTTGGGGAGCTGCTTATGGTGTCGTCGTGACAATCTTATTAGAGCCTAGAGTCATTCCACACTTCCTTAATCAATTGACTAAATTACCTTTTTAAAATCTGAAAATAAATTCAATTGAAAATAAGCCTCATATTTGAGGCTTTTATATATCGTCATTGATACAAATATCAGTTAAAAATTTCATTTTTGATCTAGTAGAAAATCCAATATACCCTTAAAGTTTCTATGGAATAAACATAAAGATTGGGATGAAATCATGAAAAAAACTTTATTGTGCTTAAGCGCATTATTCTTTGTTGGATTATCAGGTTGTGCTGTACACACACCTCACGGCAGTGTCGTCGTTGATCCAGATCATAATCATGGTGGTTCAGGTAATTTCTGTCCCCCAGGTCAAGCAAAGAAAGGTCGCTGCTAATCAGTTTCTAACCTAAGCTCATTGCAATGGGCTTAGGTATTCTAAACCTTCTACAATAAGCATCTAAATTACGATTTACTCGATCAGATAATTGCAAAAAACATCACTTTTTTTCTTTTCTTGGATTTCATTCCCGCAAAACCCATATACTATATAGGGAAATGTATTTAATTCATTTTTATGGGATTTCTTAGATGAATCTAATCCAGCCCTGTGTCGTTACCGAAATATTGAATAAGGTTCAACATGCAGATGATTGGATTAATTTTCTAGAACAACTTAATTATCATTTTAATGTTCAAGCATCACAGCTTTTAGCCGTTGATCTGGAAGTACAAGCTCTCTCTTTCAGTGTCCATCACGGCGTAAATCTTGATGAGAATCAACTCGAACAAGCCGCTTTAAAACAAATCCGTCTAGCCATAGATGATGACCCTCGCTTAAAAAAAATGTTACTAGCGCCAATGAATGGTTGGATGCATTGTTCACAACATTTTCAAGAACATGAAATCACCCAAACTGAAGTCTATCAACAAGTATTACAACCACTAGATTTAAGATTTTGTTCAGCGATTCAAGTCATATATGATCAAAAAGTTTGTGTTATTTTAGCTTTCCTCAGTAGCCAAGATCGAGGTAGCTTAACTTGTTCAGAATTACAACCGATCTATGAAATTTTGCCAGTTTTACAACAAAAAATTCAGCAATATCGACATCATTTTGAATATTCAACAATGACGCTTCTCGGATCACAATTGATCCAAAAGATGAAGCAGCCGATTGCGATTATTAATCTAAATGGCGATATCTTAGAGATAAATGCTGAGGCAGAACAATTATTTGAAAATAATGAGCTGATTCAAATTAAACAGCGTCGTTTTTGCCTAAATGAACATCATCAGCAGCTGTTTGATCAAAACCTAATAGAATTAGAAAGAAAATATAAAAATCATAGGCAATTTGATTCTAAAGAACAGACGAAAATCATGATGCTCAGCGATGATTTATTTCTAACATTAGACTTACTTAGCCCAGAAAGGACGCATAAAATTTTTGGATTACGTCCCGTTTTACTTGCAACATTTTCTGGGCTTCAACACCGCCCTAAATATCAGAAAGAGCTTTATACACAACTATTTATGTTCACACCTGTAGAACATAAGATATGTGAGCAATTACTAGAAGGCAAAACGACCAAAGAAATTGCGCTCACCCACGAAATCCAGTTAGATACCGTCAAAAAACATCTAAAATCTATTTTTAAGAAGACCAAAACCAATCGGCAAGCTGGATTAATCCAGTTATTAATGCAGTTTCTATAAATAGTTTAAAGATTTTTTACTATGCAATCTCAGCTGGGAATGCAATCACTTGGTCAATTTTCATCTTATTCATTGAGACCATCAACAAACGATCTATTCCCAAGGCAATGCCAGAACATTCGGGCATATTAGGTAAAGCCGCTAATAAGTTCTGATCAGTCGGAATTGTTGGCAAACCTTGCTTTAAACGCTCAGTATTATCGGCTTCAAAACGAGCGGCTAAAACATCTGCATCTAACAATTCATCATATGCATTGGCAAGTTCTAAACCTTCGATATAAACCTCGAAACGCGCTGCAACAAGCTCCCCATCTTCATCTTGTTTTACCTTCGCTAAAGATGCCATTTCAGGAGGGAAATCAGTGAGAAAAACAGGCCCATCAAAACCTAAGCTCGGCTCAACAAAATGGGAAAATAATAAATCCATATAGACCAAACGATCATCACCTAGATCAAGATTCAATCCAACTCTATTTGCTACACTCTTCAACTGCTCTAAGCTTGCTTGTAAAGGATTAATCTCTAAACGATCTTGGAATGCATGCTTATAGCTTAAAAGATAAGGACGAACTTCACCAAAACGGTGTGATAGGCAAAGCTCCAGTAAATCAGCTGTTTCATGCATCAGCCCTTTTAAATCTAAAGCTGGTCGATACCATTCCAGCATAGTAAATTCACTATTGTGCTTACGACCATGTTCATCATCACGAAATACTTTACAGATTTGATAAATTGCCCCACTACCACTGGCCAATAATCGCTTCATTGGAAACTCTGGCGAGGTCTGCAAATATTGCGTGTTTAACTTGCCATAAATATGACGCTGCACTTGTACTGATGCTAAATGAACATCCGTCACGCCTGCCTGTGAGAGAATAGGAGTTTCCACTTCCAAAACACCACGCTCAGCAAAAAACTGACGGATTTTTTGATACATTGCTGCACGTGCTTTGAGTGCATCGATAGAACATGTCGGTTGATAACGATTCATTGCCTCACTCACGCTTTAGGCCCTCCATGTGCAGCCCATTCACGGCGCAATAGATAATTTTTACGTAATAGATCAAACGCTGTTTGTTCAACCTTGCCCGCTTCAACACAAGCACGAAGTTGTCGATCATCTTCAGCAATATTATAAATTTGAGTCAAATGCTGTTTGAGCGCAGTTTTTAAATCATGCTGCTCAAAATACTGGTCCACATGAGGCAATTGGCTTTCAAATCGTTTCGATGCCTTGTAACCAAAGGTATTACAAAATGCATCATAGATCATCTGTGTACCTCTCGCCTTACCTTCCAAGCTATAACCTGCGATATGTGGCGTTGCCAGAGCGAGCTGATCTAGTAATTGCTGTGAAATTTCTGGCTCAAACTCGAACACATCTAATACCACTTGGCGTTTTGTCTTCTCAATATTTTCAATTAATGCAGATTGCTGAATCACAGGTCCACGCGCACTATTAATTAAAATCGTCGAATCTTTCATTTGAGCAAAGGCAGCTTGATTAAATAAATGCTGCGTTGGATATTCACCTGAATTTGTTAACGGTACATGGATTGAAATCGCATCAGCCCTTTTTAAAAGCTGCTCAAAAGCGACATTTTCAATACCATCAAGTTGTACATATGGATCATAACCGATCACATGCCAACCAAGGAGTTGTGCCATTACAGCAAGACGGCTTCCAACATTGCCTAGGCCGACAATCGCTAAAGTAAAGGCTTTATTTTTTTCTAGTAGATCAATATTTAAATGCAATAAAGCAGTAATTACATATTCAGCTACGGCTTGAGCATTACAACCCGCTGCATTACTCCATCGAATATGTTTTTGCTCTAAAGCTTGAATATCTAAATGGTCAGTCCCAATCGTTGCGCTACCCACAAACTTAATTTTTGTTTGATCAATAAGATCACGATTTACTTTTGTGACTGATCGCACTAGCAATGCATCAGCATTTTCAACATCAGCATATGTAAGTGTTCGTCCAGCTTTATGCTGAATTTCTGCAAATTCCGCGAAGAAATAATCGGTAAATGCCAAATTTTCATCTGCGATAATTTTCATGCAGAATTGTCCTATAGAAAATCAGCACTTATTATCCTTAGCATAGGCAAATTTGACAATTCAAATCTGTTTAACTTGCATACAATATTGCAATAAGCACTAAAATTTTGATGCATTGTTGCGATGTATTGCCAATCCCGAATCCTTTTTCTAATTTTATAATAGGCATATCCCCCTTTCTTTCTCCTTTCACTATGTCTCTTTATTCTCCTTATAAAGGCAAAAATGGTCTCAAACGAATCTTTGACGCGACAGGCTATTCACTTGCTGGATTCAAGGCTGCTTTTAGTCATGAGGCCGCATTTAGACAAGTAATTTTGCTGAATCTAATTCTGATTCCATTGAGCTTCTTTGTTCATGTATCGGCGTTAGAACAAGCATTAATGGTTGCTGTTTGCCTATTAGCAATTATCGTTGAGTTATTTAATTCAGCTATCGAAGCTGTTGTAGATCGTATTTCTTTGGAAAAACATGAATTGTCTAAGAATGCGAAAGATATGGGGAGCGCAGCTCAATTTGTTTCTTTAGCCATTATTTTCTTTACTTGGGTAATTATTTTATTTAAATAAAAAGAGGTTGCCTCGTTGCTGGGTAGAGACAACCTTAAAAATGAACTGTTTTAAAAGAAAACCTGAATTTATTTATAAACTCAGGTTTTCTTAAGTATTTTTTACTATCACTTACCGCCAAAAACGTAAGCAACACCTACACGACCACCGAATTCATTACCACCTGCGAAACCCAAAGCCCCGCTAGCAGAAATACGATCAGTAAATGATGTTACTACACCAATAGAACCGGCAGTTTCACCTTCATAATGGCCTACACCACCAAATACAGCAACTTGACCTGGTTGAATACTAGGTACAGCTTGTTGAGCTGCCAATGCAATTGCAATACCACGGTAAGCTGTACGCTCTATATCATCAACTCTAGTATTTAACTGATTAACACGATTGTTTAATTGATTAATACTACGATCAAAAGTAGCTACACGAGTGTCAGTGTAGCCTTTAGCACTGGCCAGAGTTGCTTTATCACCATCAACAATAGCTTTGTTGACACGTGTGCTTTCTACTGCTGCCTCATGGCGCAATGTTGTTGCGGTATTATCCGTATGCATTTTTGCAGATACCAAAGTTGCCGTATCCGCCATATTCATTTGTTTAAGATTTACTGCATCTGAATCTGCCGTAGCGGCAGCTACATGAATAACCTGACGTTCACCACCAACAGAACCAACTGAAACCGTATTATCTCGATCAGATGTGGACGCATTTCCTAACACAACTGCATTGGTTGCATTAGTATTAATATCATTACCCAAAACGAAAGTATTATCTCCATTTACGGTATTGTTATTACCTACAGCATAACTAGCATTGCCACTGACGACGTTTGGATCACCAATTGCCCCCGAATGATTTCCAGTGACTTGATTTCCCACACCTATCGCAATTGACTGCTCACCTTGTGCAACAGCACCAACGCCAATTGCGATAGATTGCATCCCTTCTGCTTTAGCTAACTCATCACCATCATTACTTTGCAGTGCTACAAATGGCGAACCATTTGCGTTTGCATCCGTATATGCTTTCGCCTGTTCTAAAACAGATGAACTGCTTTGGTCTGTATATTGTTTAGCATTGTTTAAGGTTGTGGCTGCTATACTATTTGTATGAGCCTTGGCATCTGCTAATGTTTTTGCGTTGGTATCCTTCACTTCATTGCGAATCGCTGTAGCCATATCTGCCGTCGTTTTATTCGCAGATGCTAATGTTGACGCATTTCCATCTGCAATTGCTTTATCTAAACGTGCGGATTCAGTTGCCGCTTCAGAACGTAATGTTGTTGCTATATTATCTGTATAAGTTTTTGCGTTTGCTAAAGTTGATGTATTTCCATCCACAATTGCTTTATCTAAACGAGCAGACTCTGTTGCAGCTTCAGATCGTAATGTTGTAGCCGTATTATCTGTATATGCTTTTGCATCGGCTAATGTCTGAACATCACCATTTGTCACCTTTGCAATTTCCTGATCTAAACGCTCGGTTTCGGCTGTAACTTCTGCTCTTAATGCCGTCGTCGTATCATCAATATATGTTTTGGCATCAGCTAATGTTTGAGCATCCTGCTCTTTAAGTTGTTTGAAATTGACAGCTTGATCATCTCTTACAGCATCAATAACATGATTAATATTTGTGGAGCCAGCATCAATATTTTTTAAAAAAGCACCTGATGCTGTTAATTTTTCTGTAACAAATAAACTCTTGGTTGTTAGACCATCAGTCGCAATTAAAGTACCAGCTTGAATTTCATCTGCTTTTATATATCCCGTTTGTATATAACCCTCTTTTTCTGTAGTAGAAAAGCGTTTGTTTTTCATCCCAATTTGCGTATATGTCAGACCATCCACTTTGACAGTAAAAGAGGTATCTTCTAAAGCAAAAGCTGTATTACCTGCGATAAATGCTACCAAAGCAACAGTTAATCTATTGAGTTTAAATATAACTCCGAAACTATCAATATTTCTGAAATTTATGATTTTATTAACTTGATTCATAGAATATCCCTACCTTTTCCTTAATTACTCCATTAATAACTTCTGATATATAAATATTAGCAATTATTAAGGGAATGTATTAAACATTGTCAGTAGGTAATACATTACTGAATCATAATTTTGTGATCCATTCCCCAATTGGGGTATAAAAATACTTGATATAAGCTTAAATAAATTTATTTTTTAATTATTTTTACAGGTTAATTTTTCGTAACATTCAGCATATATCTAACATATTGTTAAATATATGCAGATATAAAAATGATCTAAAATGCGAAACCAATCCCTACTACAGGACCTTTCTGCTCAGTATCCCATTTAAAACTACCACTTTTATAATCCTGAGATACGTAACGATATCCAACTCTAAAGTTGATAGGTGCTGAGAATATTTTCTGGCGATATCCTACATATGCTTGAGCAATTTGTGTTTGTTCAGTGCCATAAGTATATTGAGCAGCAATGTTCCAAGGAGAGTCAGTGTTGTAACGAAAACGCGCACCACCAAAGTATTCAAACCAATCTTTCTCTACTGCAACCACTTTCCCCAAAGCGCCTAAATTCCCCTCTAGATCCGTATAGATAAATCCCAAAGTAGGTTCAATCACCAAACCTTTTCCCTGCGGATACTGCTCATAGGCTCGATAATAAATTCCAAAATTACTTAAATTTACTTTTGTTGATAATGCTATCGGATATGAATAAACCTGTTTTTCTTCTTCAGTCTTCACGTATTGAATATCTGAATAAACGCCCCATTTACCTTTAGCAACTTCAAAATGTCCCATTAATGCTTTATCTAATGAATCTAGCGTATCTTTGAATGATTGATCTAAATGATAATTCATTCCCTGATAACCAATTTTTCCATCAATATCAGCAGCAAATCCATAAATATTTACAAACGCTTTGGTATCACCAATGAAAGAGTCTTTGAGACTTTCTGCTTGCGCATGGTGAATGAATAATCCACAACTCAGAATATACAGGCAATATTTATACATTTATTTCTCCAAAAACCGTTTATAAAAATTTAAGTATGATTCATGTATTTTTAATATGAATTAATTTATTAGTAACGTTTTCTCAAAATATTTTCTATGTTAGAAACGTAAAAAATCCCTGCATTTGCAGGGATTTTTTACGACTTAGACGATGATGTGATTACATCATGCCGCCCATACCACCCATACCGCCCATATCTGGAGCAGCTGGTTTATCTTCTGGAATGTCAGTAATCATACATTCTGTAGTCAACATTAAACCAGCAACAGAAGCTGCATGTTCAAGTGCAGAACGCGTTACTTTAGCAGGGTCAAGAATACCCATTTCTAACATATCGCCATATTCACCAGTTGCAGCATTATAACCGAAGTTACCTTCACCCGCTTTAACTGCATTGATTACAACTGAAGGCTCATCACCTGCATTTGAAACGATTTGACGAAGTGGCGCTTCGATTGCACGACGTAAAATGTTGATACCAGCTGTTTGATCTTCGTTAGCACCTTTTAGGCCATCTAACACATTTACAGCGCGTACTAATGCAACACCACCACCAGCAACAACACCTTCTTCTACCGCTGCACGAGTAGCGTGAAGCGCATCATCTACACGGTCTTTCTTCTCTTTCATTTCAACTTCAGTTGCTGCGCCGATTTTGATCACTGCAACACCGCCAGCTAATTTAGCCACACGTTCCTGAAGTTTTTCTTTGTCGTATTCAGAAGTAGACTCTTCGATTTGAGCGCGGATTTGCTGTACACGCTCAGCGATTTGCTCAGCATTACCAGCACCATCAACGATTACAGTATTTTCTTTAGATACAGTAATTTTGTGTGCAGTACCTAGATCTTGTAGAGAAGCTTGCTCTAAAGACATGCCCACTTCTTCAGAAATTACAGTCGCACCAGTCAAAATCGCGATATCTTGAAGCATTGCTTTACGACGGTCACCAAAACCAGGTGCTTTAACCGCACATACTTTGATAATACCGCGCATGTTGTTTACAACAAGTGTAGCAAGCGCTTCACCTTCAACATCTTCAGCGATGATAAGAAGTGGTTTACCTGTTTTAGCAACAGCTTCTAATACGGTAATCAATTCACGGATATTGCTGATTTTTTTATCAACAAGAAGAATGAATGGGTTTTCAAGTTCAGCAGTTAAAGTATCTTGCTTGTTCGCGAAGTATGGAGAGATATAACCACGATCAAACTGCATACCTTCCACAACGTCTAAAGCGTCTTCGAAGCCAGAACCTTCTTCTACAGTGATAACACCTTCTTTACCAACTTTTTCCATTGCTTGCGCAATAAGTTTACCAACAGTTGTGTCAGAGTTTGCAGAGATTGAACCCACTTGTTCAATTGCTTTGAAGTCATCAGCTGGTTTAGCGTTAGTACGGATATTTTCAACAACAGTTTTTACTGCGATATCGATACCACGTTTCAAATCCATTGGGTTCATACCAGCAGTTACTGATTTGATCCCTTCATTTAAGATTGCTTGTGCAAGTACAGTTGCAGTTGTTGTACCGTCACCTGCGATGTCATTTGTTTTAGAAGAAACTTCACGAACAAGTTGAGCACCCATATTTTCAAACTTGTCTTTTAAAGAAATTTCTTTAGCAACAGTTACACCATCTTTAGTGATGTGTGGTGCACCGAAAGAACGATCAATAACAACGTTACGACCTTTCGGGCCTAAAGTTACTTTTACTGCATCTGCAAGTACGTTTACGCCTGCAATCATTTTTGAGCGAGCTGAATCACCAAATTTTACGTCTTTAGCTGACATATTAAACTCCGAATCTTTTAAATACTGTATCTGATAATTTTTGAGTTATGCGTCGATTAGCCTTCAAGCACAGCTAAGATGTCTGACTCTTTCATGATTAAGAGTTCTTCACCGCTTACTTTAACCGTTGTACCCGCATAAGTACCAAACAATACTTTGTCGCCAACTTTAACGTCTAAAGCACGAACGCCGTTGTCAGTGATCTGACCATTACCTACTGCAATTACTTCACCTTGAGAAGGTTTTTCAGCAGCAGAACCTGGAAGTAAAATACCACCAGCCGTTTTAGTTTCTTCTTCTACGCGACGAATCACAACACGATCATGTAATGGGCGGATGTTGCTCATAATTAACTCCATCAGACTTAGTCTTATTGATTAATGTGCATTGCCAGTTCATGGCAACGCATAAAATTTTGATATGCCACTTTTTTGGGGATGAAAAAAAAGGCTTCAAGGGGAAAAGTGAAAAAAAATCTATTTTTTGATGCTTTTTCAAACACTGATTTCAATCACATTGCATTTAGCTGGAAATCAGTGCTTTTCGAAGCTGTTTTTATCCTCATCAAACCAATAATGTTCAATCACACCATTATCCAATATCACGTTAAAACTATTAGAAAATCCAAAACGTAATCGATTTGATGTTGCCGTCCCAGCATGGATATCACAAATAGGATATTCAAAACCCAATTGAAAAATTTGATTTAAATCGTGGACAGCAACTTTATGCAAGTGCCCATGCAATAAACCAAAAAGATGAGTTTTTCCCCACTGCTCTAAAGCCATTTTCCCAAGCACTGGACAATCTTTATCACCATGATCGTTTGGAAATGTATAAAATGGTTGATGAAATACAACTAGTTTTAATTTGTGAGCAGGAGCATGTTTGAGTTTTTCATAAGTTTCATGAATTTGCTCTAAAGAAATATGTCCACGCGTATGGTAACGACGACGAATGCTGTTCATTCCAACAATATAAAAATGCTCTGTTTCCATAGTCGTTTCTAAACGACCAAAAAAAGCTTGATAACGAACAAATGGTGAGAAAAAACGATTCCAGACATGATAGAGCGGAATGTCATGATTACCAGGCACGACTAAATACGGAATCGACAACGAGTCTAAAAACTGTCGACATGCATAAAACTGATTAAATCGAGCACGTTGTGTTAAATCACCACTCACTACAATCGCTTCTGGACGATATTGTTTACAAAACTTTCGTATTGCTTCCAGACAAACATCTCGCTCAGTTCCAAAATGCAAATCAGAGAGGTGTAATAACATTTGGAACCATAACTTTTAAAGATGATTTTTGAACTGAGAAATTTAGTGGTGTCTCCAACTCCATAAGTTCTCCATCAATCGCAACCGTAACTTTGTCTTTTTTGCAGCCAACAGTAATATTTTCTGCACAAAAAGTATAAACATCAGGCGTTTGCTCTATTTTCCCTTGAATTAATTTTAATAACATTTTCAATAAACTAAATCGATCACTTTTGGCTACAACTACACCAGCTAGTTTGCCATTGGCTGCGCATTCAGCAATTCTTAATTTCATATCACACAGTTGCAATTGATTATTTCCAAAGAAAATCAAGGGCGTCGCGACTGGATATTTCTGCCCATCAACATTAATAGACAGTTTCAAAGACTTATGTTCACGCAACAACACATCAAGTCCTGAAGTGTATGCATTTAAGGGAAAACGCCCGAAGTGCTGATTATATAGTTCTCGTTTTTTGATAAATAAAGGATAAAGTCCAAGGCTAGCATTATTTAAATAAATCTGATCATTAATTGTAGCAACATGAACTTCACGAAATTTACCCGTTGCAATCACTTCTGCTGCCGAAAAGACATCAATTGGAATATCTAAAACACGGGCAACATAATTAAAAGTTCCTAATGGAATAACCCCCATCGGAATATTGGTATGCATTAATCTTTTCGCAACTGCGTTTAATGTTCCATCTCCACCCGCAGCTACCACAACACCACGTAAATCAGCCTGTTGATGACGTGAAAGCACAGATTTCATCATCTCGTCAAAATCAACCTTTTGATTTAGCTCAAAAACCTGTATTTCAAAACCATGCTGCGTCCAAAACGTCATTAAGCGTTCATAGACTTCATCTTGTTGCGCAGCATGAAATCCAGATTTTTGATTGTAGATAATCGATAAGGGGCGCAAATTTTGATTCACTCATTTCACCCTTTGAAATTGTGCCTCCATATTTTTGTGCATAAAATCAACAAATAAAAGCCCGTTTATGTAAATTTTGGATGATGATTATTCAATTTATCAATAATAATTCTCAAAAAAATAAAATTAAATAAATAATTGTTTTTAAATAAAATTTTTAATAAAAATAACATGCATAAAAAAAACATATAAGCCTAAAAAAAACTGACAAAAAACTTAAAAACAATAACTTAAGAAAAAATATACAGCTTTTCATTAACCTGCCATATGATCCGATAGTCTTATTTTTTTTATGATTTTGTGCTTTAATACAGCCACTTTTTTTACTTCATCTATTTTCATTGTAAACCAATGAATAGAATTGTACGTCGTACACACTTTAAAAAGGCATGACCATGACCCAAGTGAACGCACCAGAATTCGTTCGTCACCCTAAGCTTATTGCATGGGTGGAAGAAATTGCAAAATTAACCAAACCAGCAAAAATCGAATGGTGTGACGGAAGCGAAGAAGAATATCAACGTCTGATCGACTTGATGATCGCTAACGGCACCATGCAACAACTTAACCAAGAAAAACATCCTGGTTCTTATCTTGCAAATTCTGACCCTTCTGACGTTGCTCGTGTTGAAGATCGCACTTACATCTGCTCTGAAAACCAAGATGATGCTGGCGCAACAAATAACTGGGTTGCTCCTGCTGAAATGCGTACTAAATTAAATGGTTTATTTGATGGTGCAATGGAAGGTCGTACAATGTACGTGGTTCCATTCTCTATGGGTCCTTTAGGTAGCCACATTGCTCACATCGGTATCGAATTAACTGATTCTCCTTACGTTGCTGTTAGCATGACAAAAATGGCACGTATGGGTAAAGCAGTTTATGACGTGTTAGGTACAGATGGTGAGTTTATCCCATGTGTACACACTGTTGCTGCTCCACTTAAAGATGGTCAGAAAGATGTTGCTTGGCCTTGCAACAACGAAAAATACATCGTTCATTACCCAGAAACTCGTGAAATCTGGTCTTACGGTTCTGGTTACGGCGGTAATGCTTTACTTGGTAAAAAATGCTTAGCACTTCGTATTGCATCAGCAATGGGTCGTGAACAAGGTTGGTTAGCTGAGCACATGCTTATTTTAGGCGTGACAAATCCACAAGGCGAAAAACACTACATCGCAGCAGCATTCCCTTCTGCTTGTGGTAAAACAAACTTCGCAATGTTAATTCCACCAGCAGGCTATGAAGGCTGGAAGATTGAAACTGTAGGTGACGATATTGCATGGATCAAACCAGGTGAAGATGGTCGCTTATATGCAATCAACCCAGAAGCTGGTTTCTTCGGTGTAGCACCTGGTACAAATACCAAGACTAACCCAAACTGTATGGCGACACTTCATAAAGATGTAATCTATACAAACGTCGCTGTTACAGACAATGGCGAAATTTGGTGGGAAGGTCTTTCTAAAGAAGTTCCTACTAACTTAACCAACTGGAAAGGTCAACCTCACGTTGATGGTGAAAAAGCTGCACATCCAAACGCACGCTTCACAGTTTCAGCTGGTCAATGCCCTTCTATCGATGCTGACTGGGAAAATCCAGCTGGTGTACCAATTTCTGCGTTCATCTTCGGTGGTCGTCGCGCAGACACAGTACCTTTAGTATCAGAAGCTTTTGACTGGGTTGATGGCGTTTATAAAGCTGCAACGATGGGTTCTGAAACAACTGCTGCTGCTGTTGGTCAACAAGGTATCGTTCGTCGTGACCCATTTGCAATGCTTCCATTTGCTGGTTACAACATGGCTGATTATTTTGGTCACTGGTTACAACTTGGTCAAGAAGTTGGTGCTAAAGCAGAAGCTGCTGGTAATAAATTACCAAAAATCTTCAATGTAAACTGGTTCCGTCGTGATGCAGAAGGCAACTTCGTATGGCCTGGTTTTGGTCAAAACATGCGTGTTCTTGAGTGGATTATTGATCGTTGTGAAGGTCGTGCAGAAGCAACAGAAACTCCAATCGGTTTAGTTCCTACATATGAACAGTTGAACTGGGCTGGTATTGACTTCTCTAAAGAACAGTTTGATACAGTAACTTCTCAAGACAAAGATCAATGGATCAAAGAGATTGAAAGCCACACTGAGCTGTTCACTAAACTTGGTGCTCGCTTACCTCAAGCGCTTAAAGATCGTCAAAATGAATTATTAGCAGCTGTTAAATCTGCTTAATCATAATTGACTTAAAAAGGTCGCTTCGGCGGCCTTTTTTGTCATCTTACATTGCAAAACTATAATAAACTAACAGCCTCAAAAGTAATTTTCATCCATCGAAGATGAACAAATTAAGACGTTAATGTGCCAGCAAAAGTCAGTTAAAAAATATAAAGAGATCCGTATTTTATCGATTTAAACAGGAAAAGTTATGCAACAAGAGATTACAACCGCACAAGATTTTTTAAAATTACTCCCAGACTCAGACACCGTCTTTACAAGCAAGGACGCCTTTCTCGCAAAGCATTTACTCCCCCTCATTTCGATTGACCTTGCCCAGATCAATCCTGAATGGCAAGGCTGGATTCATTTAGTCAATCCAATTGAACCTTATGAGTGTTATATCGGCTCAGAGACTGCTGAGTTCCATAATGAATTTGCGCATGAAAATTGGTTTATTTTACAGCTGGATGAACAGTCACAATACCATTGGCTGGCTGATCAACACTATTTTATTTTAGAGAATAAAAGTCATCCTTCATATGCTGAGGTTTTGATGCATAGCCAAGCAATGCATGAAGATTTTCAACAGGTCAAACAACGCTTCTTAGAACAAAAAAGAGTGATTAGTACATCTGATGTCAATTATCAAAACAATAAACCCACCATTTTACTCAATCAACTGGGTGGTGATGCTGAATATGGCAACTGGTGCTATCCGATTGAAGAACAACTTAAACTGGAAAATATTGAACAAGATGACAACTGTTTTGTACACATCTTTGATCAACAGCAACGACGTTATTATTTCATTGCCTCAGCATCAGGTTGGGAGTATTGCAATCATGGTGCCGACAATATCTTGATGTTTTACCAACCCGAAACTCGACGTGTTCTATTTACATTTGACTGGACATAACTGATCACAGGTCGCTACGGCGGCCTTTTTTAATGCCCAATTTTCGAAAATTCCTATCAATCCTCCACCCCACACTAGGTATTCCCATTAAGCTTTAGAGAAAATAAATTGCAAAATTAACAAATATTAACAATAATGATAATAATAGTATTTCTCATTAATATGGTTGTCGGTATGAGTTCTTCCCCCCTGTTCAAACGCACTCCGCTCTTTGTAGCTGTCTCAACATTAATCAGTATTAGCACATATAGTTATGCACTTGATGATCAGACACAACAACTTCCGACAATTAAAGTTCAAGCTACTCAAAATGATGAAAGTAGTGAAAAAACCAAAGCTTACAACATTAAAAATAGTTCGAGTGCGACTAAACTGAATATTGAAGCCAAAGAAATTCCACAAACGGTGAATGTGGTAACACGTCAACAGATTGATGATTTCGGACTGACTAGCTCAAGAGATATTTTAAACAACACCCCAGGCGTAACCGTTAATTCACTTGAAACCGAACGCTCAGTGTATATGGCACGAGGATTTGAAATCTCCAACATTCTCGTTGATGGCGTAGGCTTCCCTTCAAGTGTATGGAATTATAATGACACCAATCCAGATAGCTTCTTTTATGATCGTATTGAAGTGATTAAAGGAGCAGATGCGCTGACCAATGCTTTCGGTGATCCAAGTGCGACTATTAACTATATTCGTAAGCGCCCAACCAAAGAGTTTCAAGCAAACGCTGGATTGAGCTATGGTTCATGGGATACCCAACGCTATGAAGCCGATGTATCAGGTAGCTTAACATCTAATGGTAATATTCGAGGTCGCCTCAGTGCTTTTGAACAAACAGGCGACTCACATTTAGATCGCTACTCTTCTGAGAAAAATGGTCTTGCAGGGATATTGGAAGCCGATCTTACAGATAGTACGCTATTGACCGTTGGTGCTAGCCAAGAAAAAAATAAGCCCAATGCCAATAACTGGGGTGCTTTACCTCTGATGGATTCTTCAGGCAAACAAATTAGTTATGATCGCTCATACAACCCAAACCCTGACTGGGCTTACTGGGACAATACATCTCGAAATGCATTCATCGAGTTAAAGCAAAAGTTCTTGGAAACTTGGTCTGCTAACCTAAGTTACAACTACAATGAAAAAGAACGCCAAAGCCAGCTACTTTACTACTATGGCTATCCAAATGCGGATGGTTCAAATGTAGATCTTACAGCTTGGGGTGGAAAAGAAAATAACAAGCTACAAACTGCTGATTTTAACCTACAAGGCAAGTTCGATCTTTTAGAGCGTGAGCATGAAGCAATTTTAGGCTATACATTCTCTCAAAGTGAACAAAATGATAAGCAAAAATCTGGGACTATCCTCGATAGTAATGTTGGAACATGTACCCGTGGTATAGCGCCAAATACCTATGAAGCACAATGTACAACAGGCTGGGCAAGCTGGACACCAAACAATGTTTCATGGAGTGCTTTTTCAGATGCAGCAGATTACACGCAACGCAATCAATCTGTTTATGCAGCAACACGCTTACATTTAACGAAAGACCTCAAACTCACATTAGGTGCGAACTATGTTCAGGCCAAAAGTGAAGGGACAAGTTATAGTGCACCAATGAATTATGATGAAAGCAAAGTTTCACCATATGCTGGTATTACCTATAACTTCACGCCTGAGTATACAGGCTATATGAGTTATACCTCTATTTTCCGTCCACAAACCTCAATTGATGAGGCAACTGGTAAAGTAGCGGATCCAATTGAAGGCAAAAGCTATGAAATTGGAGTAAAGAGTGCATGGTTAGACAACAAACTTACAGGTACACTTGCTATCTTTAGAACTGAAGAAAATAATTACCCACTTAGACCAACTGATAGCCATCCGCTTAATCGTACCTCTGCAATTAGTGACTTACGTTCACAAGGTGTAGAAGTTGGTTTAGCAGGACAATTAACTGATCAAGTGAATGTATCTCTGGGTTACACTCAATTTAGTCTCCAAGACTTAAAAAATGGTGGTGCGGCTCGAACCTACAATCCGACCCAAAGTTTCAACTTACTAACAACCTACTCCCCTACCCAATTACCAAAATTAAAAGTTGGTGCAGGCGTAAAATGGCAGAGCAAAATTACACGCTTTGATCCAACTTACTCGACTTATCTTAAACAAAGCGATTATGCCTTGCTGAATTTAATGGCGAGCTATGAGGTTAGTCCGAACTTTACCATTCAAGCTAATGCAGATAATGTCACCGATAAAAAATACCTCAATAGCTTCACTGATGGGCAGGCATTCTACGGAGAACCAGCAAATTATACAGTAGCTCTTAAATTTAAATACTGATAAAAAAAGCCCTCTTATCTAAGAGGGCTTTTTTAGATGCTTAAGCGGCTACTGTGGTATTTGGTTTATTTGCTAGATAAGCTTCTAAACTTTCAACCTCGCTCGGTACAAAATTCAAACCTAACTTAGAACGTCTCCACAAGACATCCTGACTGTTCGTCACCCACTCAAAACGGCATAAATAATCTACTTCACGAGCATACAAACCTTGTCCAAAGTGCTGTCCAAGTTGCTCAACTGAACTTGCCTCGCCCAGAATATTCCAAATGCGTGAACCATAAGCTGAAGCCCAACGTTTAGCAAGCGCTTCTGATGCATCAGTAACCTGAGCACGAATTTCAAGGATTAACTGCTCTACTGACTCCATGTTTTCGCCACCAGGTAAAGCTTCTGTTGCAGTCCAACTTCCTTTCATTTCAGGGAAAAATGCTTTCAACTGCTGCATAGCCGACTCAGCCAGCTTACGATAAGTCGTTAATTTTCCACCAAATACTGAAAGCAATGGCGCTTGATTATCTGACTCTTTTGATAGAGCCAAAGTATAATCACGAGTGATCGCAGATGGATTATCCGACTCATCATCACATAATGGGCGTACACCAGCAAAAGTCGAAATAATATCCGCTTGAGTCAATTGTGTTTTGAAATGCTCATTACTGACCTTAATCAAATAATCCGTTTCTTCCTGCGTAATTTTTACTTGTGCTGGATCACCTTGATACTCACGATCCGTAGTACCGATCATCGTGTATTGGTCTAAATATGGAATTGCGAATACGATCCGACGATCATCATTCTGCATGATAAATGCTTTATCACCTTCATATAGCTTCGGCACAATGATATGACTACCTTGAATTAGACGGATGCCATAAGGTGATTTCAGCTGTAAGTCTTGTTTAATGAATTGTGCAACCCAAGGTCCAGCAGCATTCACTAATGCTTTGGCTTTAATTTGGAATTGACCTTTTTCATTCTCCAAATCAACAACCCAGTATTGACCTTCACGTTGGGCAGATAAACAACGTGTACGCGTCACAACATCAGCGCCTTTTTCATGTGCGTGCATTGCATTTAGCACAACAAGTCTAGAATCATCTACAGCACAGTCTGAATACTCAAAACCACGGGTAATAGCTGCTTTTAATGGACTATCTTCTTTGAAATAAACGTTATTTGAACCTAATAGTTTCTCACGCTTACCTAAATGATCGTAAAAGAACAAACCAGTACGAATCAGCCATGCAGGACGTAAATGAGGACGATGCGGCATGATAAAACGCATTGGGCGAATAATATGAGGCGCTTTTGCCAGTAGCACTTCCCGCTCAGCTAATGCCTCACGCACCAAACGAAATTCTTTATGCTCAAGGTAACGTAAACCACCATGAATGAGCTTACTACTTGCAGATGATGTATGGCTTGCCAAATCGTCTTTTTCACATAAGAACACAGATAAACCACGCCCAGAAGCATCCGCTGCAATACCAACACCATTGATACCACCACCGATAACCGCGAGGTCATAAACTTTGTCATTTGACTGAGGAGAAGTTTGCATAAATCACCGCAAATTTTCATTATTGTTCAATATTGAAAATTAAAACATATCAAATGAAAATAAACAATTAAAATTAGCCAAAAAAATGCCAATTAATAGACATTTTTAGATGAATGGTAAAAAATGAAAATAATTTAATGAAATTATGAAAATTAACTGTATGACTGACTGATAAAGCGTTGTGTTGTATTAATCTATAAAAAAATTGAGCCAAACTTTCGCTGGCTCAATAAAAGTAACAATTTTTCGAAAATGAATATTTATTTGGCGATAATTAACCCGATTCCTAAATCTCGGATGATTTTAGTGTATTGTTCGTTGGGTTGCTGATCAGTAAAAATACAGTCCACTTGCTTAAGCGAACCCAAACGAATCATTGCATTACGGCCAAACTTGGTACTGTCAGCTGCAAGAAAAACTTGTCTCGCACTTGAAACGATTTCCTGAGATACACAGACTTCCTGAAAATCAAAATCTAGTAAAGTCCCATCTTCATCAATGCCACTAATTCCAACCAAAGCATAATCCGCTTTAAATTGTTTGAAGAAATCAGCTGTTGCCTGTCCAATTACACCACCATCAGGACGAACACGACCGCTAGCAATCAAGACTTCAAAGTCTTCTTTGGTACTTAGAATTTTCGCAACATTTAAGTTATTGGTGATGATTTTTAACCCCGTATGATTCAGCAATGCATGAGCAATCGCTTCTGTCGTGGTCCCAATATTAATAAACAGAGAAGCATGATCTGGTACAGCCGCTGCAACAGCTGCTGCAATGATCCTTTTTTCCTCAAGCATGTGACCTACGCGCATAGTATATTCAGTATTTTCAACACTTGAATCATGCGCCGCACCACCATGATAACGACGTAACAAACCTTCATCCGCCAATTGATTAATATCACGGCGGATAGTTTGAGGCGTAACATCGAAATACTGAGCAAGTTCTTCAATACTTATATAGCCACGTTCTCTCACTAATTCGAGGGTTTTTTGTTGGCGTAGTATCAAGCTCATGCTCATTCGTCCTATGTTATTTTACGTCATAAAATTTGGGGTATTTTAACTTAATCCTCTGCCCAATCTCGAGTACGTCCAACTGCTTTTAACCAACCCTTATAGAGTTTTTCAGTTTCAGCTTGTGAACACTCAGGAGTGAAAGTATTTTCGATGGTCATTCTACTCTTTAATTCATTGAGATCCGACCAGAAACCGACAGCCAAACCAGCAAGGAAAGCAGCACCCATGCCTGTTGTTTCTTTCATTGCAGGACGCTCAACAGATGTTCCCATGATATCCGCTTGGAATTGCATCAAGAAATTATTGGCTGTTACACCACCATCTACACGTAAGGTCCGTAACTTCTCACCCGAATCTTGCTGCATCGCATCCAAAACATCACGCGTTTGGTAGGCAATCGATTCTAAAGTCGCACGAATAATATGTTCGATACTAACTCCACGAGTAATACCTAAAATTGCACCGCGCGCTGTTGGATCCCAATAAGGTGCACCTAGACCTGTAAATGCAGGTACCACATAGACGCCATTGCTATCTTTGACTTTAGTTGCATAGTATTCAGAATCATGCGAATCATTGATCGCTTTCAGTTCATCACGCAACCACTGCACGCATGAACCACCATTAAATACTGCACCTTCTAGCGCATAATTCACTTCACCACGTGGGCCACATGCAATCGTTGTTAATAGACCATGCTCTGATTGAACAATACGTTTTCCAGTATTCATCAATAGGAAGCAGCCAGTCCCGTAGGTATTTTTCGCCTGTCCAACTTCAACACACATTTGACCAAATAAAGCAGCTTGTTGATCACCAGCAATACCAGCGATAGGAATACCAACTTCTTGACCGCTAATGGTATGTGTATAACCGTAGACTTCTGAAGAGCTTCGAACTTCAGGCAGCATTGCTTTTGGAATATTTAAGGCTTGAAGTAACTTATCATCCCACTCAAGCGTTTCAATGTTAAACAACATCGTGCGTGAAGCATTGGTATAGTCAGTTACATGAACTTGGCCATTGGTCAATTTCCAAAGCAACCAAGTATCGATCGTACCAAATAAAAGCTCGCCACGTTCTGCACGTTCACGGCTGCCTTCAACGCGATCAAGAATCCACTTAATTTTAGTCGCAGAGAAATATGGATCAAGAACCAAACCCGTTACTTTATGAACGTAATCTTGCCAACCCTCTTGACGAAGTTGATTACAAATCTCATTGCTTTGGCGGCTTTGCCATACAATTGCATTGTAAATAGGTTTACCTGTCTTTTTATCCCAGATGACGGTAGTTTCACGTTGGTTGGTAATACCAATCGCTGCAATTTGGTCACTTGAAATACTCGCTTGCGCTAAGGCTTCAACCCATACTGCGCTTTGAGTTGCCCAGATTTCCATAGGATCGTGCTCAACCCAACCTGGTTGTGGGTAAATTTGCGTGAATTCACGCTGAGCAATACTGATGACATTCGCATCGTGATCCAATACGATCGCACGTGAACTCGTTGTACCTTGATCAAATGCAACCACATATTTTTTTTGACTATCTGTAGAGATCATGACATACCTATCCAGACTTGCTTTCGTATAGTGCAATAAATTAAACGCCCGTTAAAAAACGGGCTCCAATACTGCAAAAAAGCAATGACTTCTGTATTAAATAAAAAACTTGGCAGATTATATGCAAAATTGTTCGAAAACGAAAATTCTTTTCTATAACTTTGAACCTAAATTCGATGAATAGCCTTTGTTTTAAAGAATCCTCACAATTCAAAATCTATTTTATGCGATACTTGAACCAGAAATAACAGGACCATTGATATGAAAAAAACGAATTTATTTTTTATTATGAGCGGAACCCTTTTGATCACGGCATGTCAAAGCAGTCCACACCAATACAACGGCGTGACCGGTTATCAAATTGAAAGTAAAACAGCAACTTCTGCAACACTGGCCTATACTTTGGCTGGTCGAAGCAATCGTGATATTGATGAGAAAAAGCTCCAACATGCCTGCAAACAAGTGCTGGGTGTAGAAAAAAATTATAAACTTTCTGTGCTGAGTGTGAATGAAATTGTGAATCCAACACAAGAAGAGCAATACGGTGTAAAAATTGGAAACAGTCGAGCAACTTTTGGTCTATCCAACTCTCCTGATTTAAACAATAGCGAAGGTTATGCAACTCGTCAGGCACTTGAAGCTCGACCTTCAACGCTGAAAGTCGTTCGTTATACTTGCTCTTAATAAAATAAATTCAATAATAAAGGATGTGTGAGCCGTTCTTGACTCACACATCACATCATTTTTATATTTTTAAAACATCGTGAATTGAAGCGTCTTTATCAAAAACAGATTTCGCAAATGGACATAAAGGAATAACTTTTACTTGACGCTCCCTTACAAAAGCAATCAATTCATCTAAAAGTTGTCGCCCCACGCCTTGACCTCGAAAGCTTTCGTTCACATCTGTATGATCAATGATCAGCATTGAATCACCCGCCCATGTATAAGCCATTTCCCCTGCGACTAAATCACCTTGAATCAGTTTAAATACACCATGCTTCCCATCATCTACTTGCTCAAAACTCATAAATCACCTTTATTCGCTAAATGCGTCATCAAATCAAATTTGATTTCACATTGATGTTTTAGCATGAGGTTGAACGAGCTTGTGTTGAGTTTTTATATCGTAGTTGAAAAATGATTCAGGCAGTAAATTACTATTTCGTGCGATAAAAACTCACATTGCGAAACTCTTTTGCCTCATCTAAATCTGGCCAAGTCGTCGCACTCCGCTCATCTATTTTTAAATATTGAGGATGACTAAAATTTTTAACTCGACTATCTGCAACCCAAACTTCTGGTGCGAATTTTAAAAACT
Source organism: Acinetobacter venetianus RAG-1 = CIP 110063 (assembly GCF_000368585.1). GTDB lineage: Bacteria > Pseudomonadota > Gammaproteobacteria > Pseudomonadales > Moraxellaceae > Acinetobacter > Acinetobacter venetianus. The sequence continues at coordinate 76,417 of NZ_KB849558.1, read as the reverse complement.
CGTCTAAAAAGAAACGATTACATTGATCATAAAGCACATCAGCAGCAAGCAGTACATCGACTTGTTCTGACTTGTACAAATCATCAAGGTATTCAAGTTCAACATTATTCAATAATGCATTTTCGCGACATGATTCCAAACTGATCGGATCAATATCACAGCAAATTACGCGCTTTGCTCCTGCCATTTTTGCAGCAATCGCAACCACACCTGAGCCAGCCCCAAAATCAAGCACAACTTTATCTTTTACATGATGTGGTTCAGCAAGTAACCATTGCGCCATTGCCAGCCCTGATGCCCAACAAAAGATCCAATACGGTGTTTCATTCCAAATACGGCGAATGACTTCATCATCCAAACGATCTGTAGGAAATACAGGTGGAATCAACCACAATGAAATAGGTGTTTCAGGTAGCTGCTGTGCCAATAAATCAGTGTTTGGAATAACGTCATGCAAAGCTTTAAGCAATTGCTCAGGTGCTTTTGCAAATTGAAAAGTACAACTCATATTTCTTTCATTCTTGAAAAAAGCCCCTCTATTCAGAGGGGCCAAAATATTAACCTAAAGCTTTTTCTGCGGCTTCCACCGTTTGACGAATCAAAGTGGTAATTGTCATTGGGCCAACACCGCCGGGTACAGGTGTATATGCAGAAGCAATTTCTTCAATGCCTACCAGTTGAATATCACCAACACCACCGCCATCACGTGGATGGAAACCAGCATCAACGACAACTGCACCTTGTTTAATCCAATCTTTTTGGATCAATTCTGCTTTACCTACAGCACCCACAATAATATCGGCTTGTTTGACAAACTCAGCAAGGTTCTGTGTACGTGAATGGCAAATCGTTACCGTTGCGTTCGCTTCCAATAACATAGCAGCCATTGGTTTACCTAAAATAGCTGAACGACCAACAACAACAGCATGTTTACCCGCGATTTCGATATTGTTTTCTTTTAAAATCGTCATGATACCTGCTGGTGTAGCAGAACCATAGGCTGCCTCACCCATTGCCATGCGACCATAACCAAGGCAAGTTACACCATCTACATCTTTTTCTAAAGAAATCGCATCGAAACACGCTCTTTCATCAATTTGTTCAGGTACTGGATGTTGAAGCAAAATGCCATGAACATCTGGATTGGCATTTAATTTTTCAATTTCAGCAAGTAATTGTTCAGTTGTGGTTTCTTTTGGAAGTTCTACTTTCAAAGAATCCATGCCCACACGACGGCAAGCATTCCCCTTCATACGCACATAAGTTGCAGATGCGCCATCATCACCAACTAAGATTGTTGCTAAAATTGGGGTACGACCCGATTTTGCTTTTAATGCTTCTACACGTACCAACAAATCCGTTTCAATTTGTTTTGCCAATGCACGACCGTCTAAAACCAATGCCACAGCGCATCTCCAAAGTGGGTATGAATCAATTGTGTAAATAATACATGATAATTTCGCCAATATTCTTTTAGATGTTGTTTTTATGTGCATATTCGCTATAAACACTATTGTTTTTTTTCTAAAGATTGCTAATATGTGCATCACCAAGAGATGGCGGGGTGGCAGAGTGGTCATGCAGCGGACTGCAACTCCGTGTACGCCGGTTCGATTCCGACCTCCGCCTCCATTGGTAAAGCCCGAGTGGTGAAATCGGTAGACACAGGGGATTTAAAATCCCCCGCCCACAAAGCGTGCCAGTTCGAGTCTGGCCTCGGGCACCATCTTTCAACTAATGTTTGATGGTGCAAATAAAAATCCAGCGTAAGCTGGTTTTTTTATGTCTAAAATTTAAAGAAATAAAAAGCCAAGTATTGAAACTTGGCTTTTTGCATTACATAACTAAGCGACTTGCTGTGCTGTATTCACTGGCATAAGATTCGCATCTAGACTAAGTTGATGCTGTCTACTTTCATCAATCATATAAGTTGCTTGCTTAATAGAATCTACAAAATTCCATTGAGATTGTACTTGTGCATTATCAAATTGTACGACCAAGTAACCTCTTTGATTTAAATTACAATAATTTAGTTCATCAATTAATGTTTTAAATGCAAATTCAAACTGCTGCAATTGCGCCAAAGGAATATTGAGGTATTTTTCAAGTCCCGGTGAAGACACCGAACTCGTTGCCAACTCGACACCAACATATGCCCCATCTTTACTATATAAATTTGAAGACCAAGCATTGTGCGTATCTCCTGCCAAAACAACAATTTTCTTTTTCAACTGCGCTAATGTACCGTACAAAATTTCACGTTCAGTGAAATAGCCATCCCAAGCATCTAAATTATAAGGTGCAGTGGTAAGGACTCGTGCTTTTTCTTGTTCTGTAAGTGTTGGATCATTATTTTGCAAACGAACTTTTAGTGTTACCAGCTCAGTAATTTGCGTATTCATTTTTGCAAGTGTGTCAGCACTTGGATTACCAGATGTAATTTCAGCCAAAGAAAGCAATAATTCAGCAGGAATAAACATTTTCGCCATTAAAATCTGCTGACCTAGCACATTCCATGTTGCAGTTGACTGTTGTAATTTTCCAAGCAACCAATCACGTTGTTCGAACCCCATTAAAGTACGCGCTGGGTTGGTGAGATCCGCTTGGAATTTAGTAACATCTAAGCCTGTAGCTGTTAAATAATTTGCATAATCCAACTGTTCATCACGTGCAATAATACGTGTATCCAACATAGTAAGTTGAACAAGATTACCGAAATCGAATTGGCGATAGATTTTTACATGTTGATCATCAACAGGACGAATTGGCATCCACTCAAAATAGGCTTGTAGAGCTGCTAGTTTACGATCCAAGAAAGAACCTTCATTTTCTTGATGATTCTCCGCCCCATCTTTCCACGTATCATTCGCTAACTCATGGTCATCCCAAATCACAATAAATGGATGACGTTGATGAGCAGCTTGTAAGTCTTTATCTTTACGATACAGTGCATAACGTTTGCGGTAGTCATCTAATTTAATAATTTCTTTATTGTTATCCACTGGCAAAGTACGACCAAGTTTTTCGGCGTCTTCAGTTGCATAACCATCAGCGCCATATTCATATATGTAGTCACCCAAATGAATAACCACATCTACATTTTGCTTTGCCATTTCACGATAAACGTAAAAATAACCCGCAGGATAATTGGAACATGAGCAAACAGCAAAACTCACTTTAGTTGTTGTTGTTGGCAAAGTTTTAGTCTGTCCTACTGGAGAAATCTTATCTCCAAAAATAAAACGGTAAAAATAACTTTGATCAGGAATAAGGCCTGTTGCATCCACCTTTACGGTAAAATCTTGTGATGCTGATGTTGTCACTTTATCTGTTTTAATGATTTGTTTAAATTCTTGATCTTTTGCGATTTGCCATGTCACTTGCAAACGTGCACTCGCCTCATTCGGGGTTAAACGAGTCCATAAAATTACGCGATCTTGCAGTGGATCACCACTTGCTACTCCATGTTCAAAATTCACCTGTAATGTCGATGATTCCTTGTCAGAACTATCATTACATCCTGTAATCCCAACCGATAAAGATAATGCCCCAAAGCCAAATAAGCTGTTTTGAATGAGTGCCCGTCTCGAAATTTTTGCTGTCATTTGATAGCTACCTTCGTTTTATAACTATAAATGATTGAAATTACGCTGCTTAGATGAACTTTTGATCTCAGTTTGATGAAAGAATCATGAAAACACCCTCATATCGTTCACTTTTCATCAGATAAATGCATGAATTGATTGAAAAGAAAGCAAATAACAAGTTTAACTCTTGCCAAGTTTTAAAGTGTCCTCTATTATTGCGCACATGCCCGAGTGGTGAAATCGGTAGACACAGGGGATTTAAAATCCCCCGCCCACAAAGCGTGCCAGTTCGAGTCTGGCCTCGGGCACCATCTTTCAACTAATGTTTGATGGTGCAAATAAAAATCCAGCGTAAGCTGGTTTTTTTTATGCCTAAAATTCAAGAGAATAAAAAACACCTTAATTCAAAATAAACTAAGGTGCTGTATATTTATCAATAGACTACATCATTCAATACCAATAATTTTACCATTCGCATCATGATGAATGACTGTTACCTTCTGTTGGCGACCACTCTGAATCTGTTGCTCTGGCATTTCAAAATAACGTGCGTAATCGGCCAGTCCTTTTTGAACGACATGCGTTTTATGAACACGCTTGGCTGGTAAAAAGCCCCACAACAGCAATGCTACTGCACATGCAAATAAAGCAGTTGCACCATGCTCTACACCATTACTAAAAGCTACCATTAGACGCTGCGCCAAATGCGTTTTCTGAAACTCAACTAACAACCAAATTAAAATAAATGGGCGCCATAATAATAACCATCCACCCCACATCATTGCAGTCGTCGTGGTAGAAGCATAACGCTTATGCCAAGGAAGCTGACGACGTAAATCAATAATCAAACTATTTGCTTTCATTGCTCTTTACTCAGCAAAATAAGTCTTTCGACTCAACGAATTCCACGATCTGGGCTAATCCAACGCGCTCGCTTCTCTTCACCACGTACTAACACCTTAGGAAAGGCGACAATCGTTGCCGTTATCGTAATTAACCAAAATACAAAGGGATACCAGATCATCCAATAGTAGTTTTTCCCCAAGTTCGGTTCATAACGACTATCCATCCATTTGCTTAAGGCAAACTGAATTAAACAGGTCGCCCCTAACAAAATGCCGCTACCGTATGGTAAAAAAGGTGAACTCACAACAGCTAATTCAGGTATTGCCAATACAAAATGCAGCATCCAAATTACAGCCATAATAAGCATCAAATATGACCAAATGAGTGTCAAACAAAGTTCAAACATCAAAGGCCATAAAAAATTTAATTTAGGAATAAAAAATACATCAATGTTTTTAACGAGGACTTGTGCTCCCCCCATTGCCCAGCGTAGACGCTGTTTCCATAAGCCATTTAAGGTTTCTGGCATGAGTATCCAAACTAATGCATTCGGTTCAAATCGTACGTCCCAGCCTGCACGCTGTAATTTCCATGTGATATCAATATCTTCCGTCAACATATTGGGAGACCAATAATCGACTTGATGTACTGCACTTTTACGGAATGCTGTTATCACACCTGATACCGTAAATAAACGCCCAAAAGTTCGTTGTGCACGCTTAATCATACCGACAATCGAAGAAAACTCCCCAACCTGAATCCGTCCTAATAAAGTTGATCGGGTACGTATACGTGGATTACCAGTGACTGCAGCAACCGTTGGATCTTCTAAGAAATGACGGATCATCCATTTAGCAGCATGCGAATCCAATAAAGCATCACCATCAATCCCAATTAGAAACTCAGCATCCGTCATCAAACTACCCGCCTGTAAGCCCATCGCCTTGCCTTGGTTTTGTGCTAAATGAACAACTCGTAGTTTTTCATATCGTGCTGCAAGCCGATCTAGTACCTCACCAGTATTGTCAGAACTACCATCATTGATCGCAATGACCTCGAAGTTAGGATAATCCAATTGCAAAGCATGACTGATGGTTTCTTCTGCATTGTCGCCTTCATTAAAGCAAGGAACTAATACGGCAACTTTTGGATACTCAGCCAAGGCCGCAGGTTGCTGATATGGTGGTTCCTGACGCTCCTTCCAATAAAAAATAATTGCCCCCATCATCCATAGATAAGACATGAATAATGGGTAATAAAATACGAACTTGATGGCATGCGCCCACAATGATGCAATAATAGTCATTAAGTTGACTCCATTAAGGCACAAGCTGTGGTGATTTTAATGCGAAAGCCTTATGCATAATCTCTACATCAGGATGTCCTTTAATTGGATCATCTGGATAATAAGCAACATGCATAGCCCCTTGCTGATAAAGGGACTTGATGGTTTCAGCCATTTCTTCAGAAGGAACTTTTTGATCGTTACGCCAATTAATGGCTTGTAACTCCATCACCGTTTTCTTAATCCCATTAGGATATTTTTTGACGCGATTTAAAATATCGGTATAGAACTGATTTGAATTTTTTGACTGCTCCATATAAGGCATTGCCATAATCGCAGTAAAATCATAACGATTTAATGACTGTTCCAACGATTGTGCATACCAGTTTTCTGCATAAGGATTAAGTGCAACTTGTGCATATAGATTACGAGCAGTCAATAAATAAGGTTGATATTGACGAACTTCAGCGGCTAACTGCATCGCAAAATCATCTAAGTAATTTGTTTTATAGGCAGTCCATTTTTGCAATTCTGCATCATTACTTCGTATTTCTGCTAAGTCGGTTGGTAAACCCTGCTTTGCGTAGGCAGCCAAAGCATTAGGACTTGCATCTTCATAATCTGACAAAGTCACATCATCATGAAACAACAGACCATCAAACGGTGTTGATTTAGCTAAATCTTGGTAAATCTCTTTGATCGTTTGACGCGCGTCAGGAGAGAATGGACTAAGACGGATATATCCCATATTTAAATGTTCGCCAGTTTTGGCTTGTTGGGTTTCCACTAAATCCTTTGAGACAGGATCTGTTTTCGGTAATTCCCAAGCCAATAATGGCATCCACGCATATAAACGTTGCACTGGTGTACGAGTCTGAATTTGCCATGCAACACGATTGAACAAATCAGCACGCATTGGAATATGTCGATTTGGGAAATACACCATATCCGCAGAACCATTGGCATCAGGATCAGAAAAAGCTTGTAAATAAACAGTATTTACACCCATCGCGTTAATTCGATCGAGCAAATTTCCTAGATTACGTTCTTGTTGTTGAGGATCTGGATCATAAATGTAATCCAAATCGACATGCATAATCTTCTGCGGACGATTATTGTCATTTAAATTGAGTTCACGGTTTTTAATTTCTTGTGCCAATGCACTCGTCGACATATTTCCTTGTACAAGAATACGACTCATATTCTGCAACGGTTGTTTTGCATGATCCGCACCGTCATCCAGCGTAATGGTTATCGGCATTCCCAACTGTTTGGCAGTTTGTACCAGTTGCATATTATAGCGACCATAAGGCCAAACCATGACACGCGGAGAACGAAGTCCATGTGATTTCAATAAATCATTGTTCTTTTTTAAATCTTGGAATATACGAGACTGATAGTGCTCGTCACTTTCATAGCTTTTGCTAGCAGAATCATAAATACGTGTAATCGCGGCAGGTTCTAAATTACCTTGAGGATTTCCAACAATCCCTTGATGTAAGTGATAACTATGGCTAGCGATTTCAACTAGACCACTACTTTGCATCTCTTTAAGCTCTTTCCAACTTAAAATTTTATCTCGTGAAATTGCTTCACCACCAAAGTCAACTTTCTGACTTTCTTTAGGCTCCAACCAAGAACCAACAACAGCAAGAACAACAGGAACTTTTTTTGCGCGGATAATAGGATATGCATTTTGATAAAATGATTGATAACCATCATCTACAGTCAGTAAAACAGGTTTATTCGGCAAGCTATATTTACCTTCATGCGCCTTTATAAGTTGATCAACATTGATAAAGTGATAGCCATTATTTTTTAACCAATCAAGATGTTCACTAAACTGTTGAGATGTGACCGCATAACTTGGAATCAAAGCATCTTTTCGATCAGTAATTTCATGGTATCCAATAATAGTTAATGCTGTCGCATCAATTTTAGGTGTTGCTGCTAAGAGAGTTGTATTTGCAGCAACACCGACGACTAGACCTATAATCAATTTATAGGTCGACGATACGATACCTGTTAGCATAGGGATATTTTCTCAAAATTAGAAAATGATTGACTGCAAAACATGCCTTTGAATTTTACATTTTATTGGCAGGTAAAATTTATAGTACGTTAGCTGTCATTTAGGAAGGTATTTATAATTTTGAAAGCTGAAAACAATCTTAAAATTTAATGTGAAATTTTATATATTGATATGATTTTTTATTATAAAAAATACCCCCAATATTCAAAATATTAGGGGTATTTTAAATTAGTATTCAATGAGCTGAAAATTGGGGTCTTCTGCGCGATCTTGTAGATAACAACGCTCTTTACGATAGAAATAACGATACAAACGATTTACCCAATCTCCTCGACGAAAAGTTTGGATACGTTTGTTTACTCCATCATATTCGAGTAGCAAAACATTACCATCTTCTGGTGAAAGCAATGTAATTTTATAACTATACTCAGCGTGCGGATGCGAAGGACTTAATTCTTTTATAATTTCTACTTTGTTATCACCATCCATCCAATAGTGCTTATCTGTCAGAGCTTTTGAGTTGACCCAGAACCCTGTTTCTGCACCATCATAAGTATCGATCATAAAAAAATTATTTAGCTCTTTCAAAAGCTCTGACGCGGTAATATCCAAATAATCATTCATATCTACCTCTACTCACTCAATTTTTATCATTTGCTTTGATAAAGCATCATATTTTTGTAATTTACCTTATGAGATCAATAGATTAACCCCTCTATCAACCATCACTTTAAAGCAATTTTTTCCAAAAGGTAAATTTAAATCACATTTTTCAAGAAAAGTTTGATTCAGAAAACATTGCTCTTTTACTCAAAGATATACAGAACTGTCTATAGAATCAACAATTTTGTGCAGAATGTTGCAAATTTTTAAAATAAAAAAATCTTTATAATTCAAAACGATAGATTTTGTTAGAAAAAATGGTTTGTATATTTTTTGTACCCAACTAAAACACTCGTAATTAAACCGAAAAAACAGGCTTTTTTACGAGTGTTTGATCTTAAATTTTTATTATTGATCTCGGGTTTTTACATCAAATAATTCAATTTCAAAAATTAGATTTGAGTTGGCTGGAATAATTTTACCCATCTTACGTTCACCATAAGCCAAATGCGCTGGAACAATGAGTTTACGTTTTCCACCTACACGCATTCCCATGATTCCCTGATCCCAACCTTTAATAACTCGTCCAGTTCCAATCACAGTTTCAAAATAGTTGCCGCGATCAAGCGAGGAATCAAACTTTGTGCCATCCTCTAACCATCCTGTATAGTGAGTCGTAATCAAAGCACCTTTAACTGCTTCTTTTCCTTCACCGACTTTTAAATCAATAATTTCTAGTTCTGCACTCATTTCTCTCTCCAACTAACCTTAATGGATTACTGTAACTTTTGCCACTGTATATCAACTTGGCCTTTATCACTAAGCAGCGTCCACTCACCATCCATAATATTGAGTTGGAGTTGCATCGTTCGCTCACATAATTGTTCAAGTGCTTCTGTTGTTTCAGGTGTAAGCTGCCAAACTTCAACATTACTTAACGTCTTGATCTTGGTATTTTTCTGCCACCAATCATTTGCCTGTGATCCATAGGTGACAATAGCGACTTGCTTACAACGTGCACTGGCTTTTTTAACTTTATCTTCAGATGGACACCCTACCTCAATCCATTTCTCAAGCAAGCCCGTTAAATCTTTTTGCCAAAGTGCTGGTTCATCAGTCTCGAATAAGTCCTTAGTGAATTCTAGACCTTCATCAGCATAACGTGCATAAGCAAGAATACGCACCATCAAACGCTCAATTGTTTCAGATGGATGCAAGGCAAGTGTTAACTGGTAATCTGCATAGATATGATCATCCATATTGGCGATGTTAATATCTGCTTTATATATCGTTGCTTTTAATGCCATTACAACTTTCCAAATTAAGGGAACATAAAATTTGGCGCTAAGCATACTCTATTTTTAGCAGAAGAATGAGATGATTCGATCTGGTTGTTTTATTCCGCTTCATTTAAACGACAAGCCAATAATTCCGTTTCAAACAACAACCAATCTTGATTTGATTGGCAAATAATCTCTACTCGATTATCTATGCTCTCTTCTACAGATTTATAATTGAACTGCTGCGGATTGAAGTTAAAACTTTTCCAACCTTGATCTGTATTAAAAATCCCTTTGATACGCACCCAATCTTGCTGCGCACAAAGCAAATCTAATAAATCATAAAACTTGAATTGCCAACGTTTGGGTAATTTCCAACCTGCCACCGTATAACCCTGTGACGTTTCAACATAATGGTATGGAAGTTGTTTTATGGCAGGTACATCTTCACTATTTGCCTGCATACTTTGTTGTTTTAATAAAGGTTGTATTTTCCGCTGTAAAGGTTGCTGAATCATATCGAGCTGCTGAATATTTACAATACCATGATCAGCCTCAATCCAATGCCGCACATAGGCTTTATATTCTTGTTTCAACTCTAAATAGGCTTCTCTATCCTCATCACTCATACAATCTATATGAGAAATCACGACAATTTGTGCTGCTTTGAGCTGGTCGGTATATAAATTTTGTTCAACCCACGCTTGATCATGTAAACGACTACCGTCAACAACGATGACTAAAGCACGCATATCCAGTGTCTTTTGCCAATGCGGCTCAGTTAACTGTTCTAACAATTGTGCTGGATGCCCCAATCCCGTCGGCTCTATAAATAAGCGATCGGGTTTACTTTCACTTAATAATCGAGACAGTGCAATTTGCATTGGAAGTTGACTACTACAACAAAGACAGCCACCTAATAGTTCTTTGACTGCATAGCCTTGCTGTTGAGAAATTAACTGTTGATCTACCCCTATTTGACCAAACTCATTCATTAATACTGCCCAAACTTCATTTTCTGGCTTTTGACTTAATAAATGTTGGAGCAGCGTTGTTTTTCCTGCACCAAGAAAACCAGAAATAATATGTGTAGGCACAGCACGAGAAGCAATCAGTTTCACATAGTTCTCAAAATGAATTTTTTAAATATTTTATAGATAAAGTTTATAAAAATGCAGCTAATTTAACTTTCCAGCATGATAAAACACAAAACTCATTTTTATCACATTACGATAAATAGTTATCACTTATAATCTGATATTATTATCAATATTGATAAAATAATAGTTTTATACAATTCAGAAAAAGCGGATATTAATCATCGAATGTTCTAAACACGTAAAATTAGAGCCTATTTTTTAATCTAAATTACATATTTTCATACATTTTATCATGCTTAATCTGGTCATTTACTTACAATGCAGCAACATAAAGTTAATTATTATTTCATATTGTTAAGCTAGTCGTAAAAGATTGTTAAGGATATTGATGTAAAAAATATTGGCACTTAGCATTGACCTCATGCCGAAATGCGAGATTTTGCATACCGCAAATGAATCAAACTTCAGCTGTTATTTCAAATGAAATTAAGGATGCCAAACATGAAACTTATTAAATCATTATTAGCTGCTTCATTAACTCTTGCTGCTGCATCAACTTTTGCTGCACCTCAACAAGCTCCAGAAACTGAAGACAAAGTTGTAGTGTCTACTCAAGAGCAACCAGAAACTCAAGGTCAAGCTGCTACTGATGCGACTGCAAGCGAAGCACCTGCTTCAGCACCAACTGCAACAAACTAAATTAGACTAAAAGGTTCCTCCAGAACTTTTGAGCGCCATTAATTATGTTTATCACATGATTAATGTTAAAGATCGAACCATGCTGCGGTTCGATCTTTTTATTTGCAAGTGAGGAGGTTCTTGAATCAACACTGAGTCGATTTTTTGAAAATACTACATGAAGGCTGCTGTACTTCTTCTAAACGATGAACTTTACGCTGCTCTGCCGCTTCAAAGCGACAACGCTTCCAATCCGTATCTAAATTTAATGCTGGAACTTGTTTAGGTTGACGCTCCTCATCAACAGCAACCATAGTGAAATAGCACGTGTTGGTATGACGAATCGTTCGCTTTTGAATATTCTGCGCTTCAACTCGAATTCCGACTTCCATAGAAGTACGACCAACATGATTGACGCTCGCTAAAAAAGTGACCAATTCACCAACATAAATTGGCTCTTTAAAATTTACTTTATCGACGGATAAAGTTACTACATAACTACCTGAATAACGACTCGCACAAGCATATGCAACTTGATCGAGTAATTTTAAAATTGCTCCACCATGAACATTACCTGAGAAATTTGCCATATCTGGTGTCATTAAAACTGACATGGTCAATTCCGACTGATCATCAGGTGCTTGATTTAATTGGTCTAAAGGAGACATGAGTAAAACTCGTAAAATACGCAACCCCATTATTATGATGTATTAATTCATGTAAACATATGCAAAAATGATCAAATTACCATCAATTATTTTTATACTCTTCTTATTTAGTATTTCAAAATGATTACATCAAGGTCATTTTTATCTGATTTGTCATTCATTATAAAAATCACATTTCAGATAAAAATACCTATTATACAGAAACTTGAACATTAATTCGTTGTCTGTATCAAGCCAGTTATACCATTCACAATCATATCAATCGCAATCGTACCAATTAGCAAAGCAGATAAACGCCCAACAATATCAAAATAACGGTCGATATATTTGGCATGTTTATAACGTAAATGGTCATGAGCAAATTTCATTAAAATAAGAATGCTACACGTTAGTATCAAAGTCACTGCGATCACAGCCATTGCCCCAGTAAAGGGTACACTTATACCTGTTACAACAGCAGCACTGATTGTGCCTGGTCCAATCATAAATGGCATGGCAATTGTCCCAGCTAAATGTTCGGGAGCACCGCGCATTTCACCAATCGTTTCTGCGCCCTGAAAAACATAACGATAGCCAATCACCAAGAAAATCAACCCACCAAAAATTTGAAAAGACTCAAATCTAACATTTAGATAGCGACTAAAAATACTTTCCCCACCCCATGCAAATAAGACGAATACTGCAAAGGCAATGAAACAGCCTTGTATTAAGGCTTTACTAAATACCTTCGCGTCAGTATTTCGAATCATCCCAATCATGTAAACACTCATTAGAAAGGGATTCAGTAATGAGAAAAATAGTGCAAATGCATGAATATATGTAGAAAACATAAACATCCTATTATTTGTTCAACTTTTTGATCATCTCGATTGAAATGATGCCCAACGATTCACCTTTAAGATTTTATCAATTGTCTGCATTTATTAGTTGCATTCTGAAGCTGATCATCTTTATCTAAACTTAAAGTCGCTCCTACGCCTAACAAGCTCATATATAGGTTTGCTTGCTGATAGTTAAGCTCTTTGACTTTAAACTTAATACCTTGATCCGTATAAAGTACATCATCCACAAGCTTTACCTTATATGAAATCAGATCTTTGCGATCATCCATACATAATAAGCCTTTACCTTGTTGGTCGAGCATTAGTACAGACCAACTCTCACCAACTTTTCCAAACCAACTCCCTGAAAATGGCAATTGGGTCGTAGCGAGATTATTAAATTGTGTAGGTGTCATTGTAGTTATAGAAGTACATCCAGATAAAGTCATTAATAAAACACTGGATAAAAACAATTTCCGCACAAGCAACTTCTAACAACATCTAAACAAATAATTTTTACATATTCGTTATGTTCAAATTTACATAGGATGTATTTAAGTAGTATTTGAAATGTAAACTGGCTTTGTTGCACAAAGGCTTGAAATGCACAGCTGCCCCTAAGTGATCCAAATTTAAGTGGCAACTTGGGTATGAGGTTGACCTAATTCTGTAAATTTATTTAAGACTGCCACACGTGCATGAATCTCGTTGACTTGATTGTTAAAATTTTTAGCGCTGAGTTTATCCCCTAATAATTTGATGCAATGCATCTTGGTTTCCACCAAACTTCGCCGATGATAGCCTGACCATTTTTTCCATAGTGTTCTGCCTAAACGTTTAACTGTTCGAAGTAATTCATTTCGCTCCTGAGAATGTGATTTTGTATCTTTCCAAGGTCTTGCATTTTTTCTAGGAGGAATCACTGCATGCGCTTGTCGATCTGCAATGACTTGACGGCATCTTTTTGTGTCATAAGCTCCATCGGTATAAACAGAGTCTATTTGCTCATCCAATGGAATCTGATCAAGTAAATCACTAAGTACCTGTGAATCGCTGACATTATTTGTGGTGAGTTGTACTGCACGTATTTGAAGGGTTTCAGCATCTATAGCAATATGAAGCTTATGCCATTGGCGACGATATTCAGATCCATGTTTCTTGCGTTTCCATTCACCTTCACCTAGAAACTTTAAACCAGTAGAGTCCACGAGCAGATGTAGTTCATCGCTGCTTTTTTGATAGCTAATCACAATATCAATATGCTTTTGTCTTCTGCATATGGTCGAATAATCTGGTGCTGTCCAATCTAATCCACAAAGTTTAATCAGGCTCTGAACAAAACCTGTAACCATGCGTAAAGAGAGTCTAAATAGAGATTTGATCATTAAACAGCATTGAATAGCTATGTCTGAGTAAGTTTGATTTCGACCTTGCTTGCCTTGTGGTTGTGCATACCACTGAGTCTTTGGATCAAACCAAATGGAAATATTACCTCGGTTAATGAGGGCTCGATTATAGGAAGGCCAATTGGTTGTGCGATAGGTTCTAGGGGCAGGTTTATTCATTTTGAAATTATATGGCTGAATAAATCTTCGTGGCTAGGTTTATGCAACAAAGCCGTTATGAATAGAAATCTTTAATTTATAAATAGATGATTATTTTTACTTAAATCTAGTTGCTTTAATGTACCACCTAGAAATTCAACTACAGAACAAGCATTTGCAGAGGCTGAAACCACTTTAAAAGGTTTAACATCATAGTAAATATCAGTAATATAACCAAAGGCATCTATAAATATAATATCAATACTATAATGCATACCAATGGTATGAATTGATCGACAAGGTGTTATTAATAAACATTGTCTAGACATCAATTTTTTTCTAAATAAAAGACCACCAGCTCTAGCAAGAAAACTTTTAGCAACTAGAATTTCAAATTTTTCACCACTCTGATTTAAATACATATTAGCCAAAAGCATCCTTCATCATGATATAAAGTGGGAAACCAATAACAATAAATGTGCATGGGAAAATAAAAGCGACTAACGGAAAAAGCATTTTCACAGGAGCTTCTAATGCCAACTTCTCGGCACGTAGAAAACGTTCAACTCGCCTCTGCTCTGCTTGACCGCGTAAGATTGGTCCAAGGTTCATCCCCATATTTTCGGCTTGAATAATAGCCGATACCAAGTTTTGTACAGAGGGTTGATCTACACGCTGTGTCATATTTCTTAGCGCATCATTTTTTGGAATACCCTTACGTATATCGGCAAGTACTCTTGAAAACTCATTACGTGTTGGACTTTTAACTGCCTTAGTAACAGCTTGATCCAAAGCATTAACGAGAGTAAGACCTGCTTCTACACATAAAACGATGATGTCTAAAAAGAATGGTATTTCTTTAAGAATAAGATTTTCTCTTTTCTTCTTTTGGCTTTTTAACCAAAGTACAGGATAAATCAATCCATAAAGCCCAAATGCAGCGCTATATATGAGTTCTACACCAGACAAATATAATATAACTAATGAGAGTAGTGTAAATACAAAACTAAAAACAATCTGTGAAGCTATAATCTCACTTGGTTTAAAGACATACTCATAACCAGCATAAATAATTTTTTTGCTAAGACTGTCTTCCATTTTTTTTGATATAAATGGCTTAATATAGAATGAGACTGCTTTTATCAAACTCCATAGAATATAAAAAAGAAATGGAGGCTTATCCAAATATTCCCTATTTTCATCGGGTACTGCATAAATAAAACTAAAAACTTGCCAACAGAGGAAAGAAATAACTCCACCTAAGCCAAGAAAACAAGCATATAAAATTAGATCATTCATGTTATACGTCTATATCTACAATTTTTCGAATAAAAATCATGCCAAACACCTCAAATATTAGGATTCCTGTTAAAGCAATCCATCCTGCAGGTGTGGACCATAATTTATCCATTGCCTCAGGTTCCATTTGACACAACACAAAAATCAAGGCAATAGGCATTAATCCAACTACCCAAGCCTGCATTTTTCCTTGTGCGGTTAGGGCTTTGATTTTTCCTTCTGATTGGTTAATTTGGCGCAAGGTTTCTGCTGCCTTAGTCAGAGTCTCAGCTAGCTCTCCACCTGTTTCGAGTGCGATTCGAATACTTGTGGTCATTAATACTACTGCGTTTATTGGCATACGTTTTTGAAAATTTAGCAGCGCATCACTCAAAGGTAGCCCAACCTTCTGCTCTTTAATAATGAATGCAATTTCATTTTTTAATGGCGGTAAACATTCATTTGTAAGCTGGAGTAATGCCGTACTCAAGCTTGCGCCTGAGCGAAGTCCACCTGCTATCAACATAAGTGCATCAGGTAACTGTTGCTCAATTTTTTCAAGCTGTTGTTTTTTAAATTTTTTGATGATTATAAAAGGTAAAATTGCTAAAAAAATTGCAGCAAAAATATAGAGTACACTGAACTTAAAAAGGAAAAAAATTGCAGCAAAAATGATAATTAACAACAAGAAATAAAGAAAAAGAATCTTCTTTAAATTTAAGAATACATAACTTAAGTTCAGTTGTTCTTCTAGCTTAGAGGTTTTTCTCAGGAAAACAGAAGTGATACCATCTGAAACAATCAGATAGTAGGTCAAAAAAACAATAACGGCAGCGATTAAGATTAAATAAATATACATTTATAACCCATTGCTTTGAAATTTAGAGATATCGATTTTGTATCCAGACTCTCTTAATTCTTGTAAAAAAGTTGGGATCAGTCCTGTTGCTCCAAACTGCCCCTTGGTTTTTTGCGATTCAGCATCTAGCCCAGTTTTCTCAAATTTATAAATGTCTTGAAGTTGTATTTTTCCACTCTCAATTCCAGTAACTTCAGTGATATAAGTGATTTTTCGGGAACCGCATGAAAACCGAGACTGTTGAATCAAAATATCTACAGCAGATGCAATTTGTTCACGAATCGCATTCAAGGGTAAATCCATCCCTGCCATCATAATCATTGTTTCTAAACGAGCAATTGCATCACGAGGTGTATTGGCATGTAATGTCGAAAGTGAACCTTCATGCCCAGTATTCATTGCTTGTAACATGTCTAAGGCTTCTGGACCACGACACTCACCAATCACAATTCGGTCAGGTCGCATACGTAATGAGTTTTTGACTAGATCTCGAATATGAATCGTTCCTTTGCCTTCATTATTGCCAGGACGAGCTTCTAATGAAATAAGATGATCATGGTCAAGTTTTAACTCGGCTGCATCCTCAATGGTAATCACACGTTCACCATGAGGAATGAAACTGGCAAGGACATTTAATAATGTCGTTTTTCCTGAGCCAGTTCCTCCAGAAATAAGGATATTCTTTTTCGCAGCCACACATAGCTTTAAAAAATCAGCCATGTCATCGTCAAGACTAAAATAGCCAACCAAGTCCTCAATCAAAATACGCTTTTCAGGGAATTTACGAATCGTAATTGTAGGCCCTTTAATGGCAAGTGGAGGGATAATCGCATTTACACGAGACCCATCCTTAAGTCTTGCATCAACCATCGGCGAGCTTTCATCAATTCGTCGTCCTAAAGGAGTTACAATTCTTTCAATGACATCTAAAATCGCCTTATTACTGGTAAACTCCAAATCACTTTTTACAATTTTTCCAGACTGTTCTATAAAGATTTCGTCCTTGGCATTCACCATGATTTCCGTTACTTGTGGATTACTCAATAGTTCCTCAAGTGGGCCTAGTCCAATTGCTTCATTGATAATCTTCTGTTTCAATCTATCAATATTCAATATCTGTGGTAAATCCCCATCAATATCAAATAAAACCTGATCCAAACTGGTCAAAGTCTCTTGCTTAAGCTCTTCTGGGGTCATGGCATTAATATCCTTACGCCGAAGATCCATTTGCTTAACTAATTTTTCCCGAAGAATCTGAATCCATTCTACTTCAAGATTTTTATAGGTTTTGGAGTTATATGGAATATTGGTAATTTGAGTGCTATAAACAGCCTCATCTTCTGGAACATCCTTTAAATTATCCAATACTCGGTGATCTATGGATTCAAGATTAACAACTTTTATATCGCTTTTTTCGACATCATCTTCCAATAAATGAATGGTATAGCTACCAACAACAATACTATCCTCTTGGAGATTGATTGGCCCATAGAAATCAACCTTGCGATTGTTAACCACAGTGCCATTCACACCACGATTTAAATCTTCTACGACATAGCCACCACTCAATTTTTTAATTGAGCAATGCTGGTCAGCAATAAACCATCCTTTTAATTGCAAATCACAATTCTTGGATTTCCCAATGAGAATTTCTGATTTTTCAAATGCCAGTATCGACTCTTGATTCTTATTTTTTATTTTCAGTTTCATCAGTCTGCTCATTTTTTAATTTATAGTCATTTGGTATTATTAAGCCTGAACCTAATTCAGATTTCACAACACCATCCGCATCACGACCAACTCCACCCAACTTCATTTCAAATTCATTTTCATACACATAAGGTGTTACGAAAAAGACCAACTCATTTTGCTTAATTCGATTAGATTTACTTTTAAATAAATTACCTAATAGTGGAATTTTTCCTAATCCTGGGACTGCACTTTCCCCCCCATTTTTCTCCGCCCCAACTAATCCACTGAGGACTAATGTTTGCCCTTGCCCCACAACAAATTCAGTTTCAGTTCTTCTTGTCAAAAAACCCGGTACTCCAGAAACCTGTACAGACTGATCAATCGTACTCACTTCGGCTAGAATTTTGGCAACGATCCCATCATTTGAAATGGTTGGATTGATATCTAATTTAATACCATAGTCTTTAAACTCTATAGATGGCGTACCTGTTGCACCAGAAGACTGGTAAGGGATTTGACCTCCTGAAAGGAATGTCGCATTCCCACCATTTTTACAAGACAGTAACGGACGCGCGATAATTTTAGCGGTGCCATTTTCCTGCAACAAATTGATTTTACTATCAATAAAACTAGCTAAACCGAAATATGTTTGAAAAGGACTAATCTTTGCTAAAGGTGCAATCTGCTCTGCCAAAGGATGATTTGAACCAGTGAAAATATCACTCCGTTTAAAATCACCAAGCACTCCAAACTTTGGTCCGTCGACTGATGCAGTGTTCCACTTAATCCCTATTTCTTTGGTCGAAGATGTTGATATCTCAACAATTCGAACATCCAAGTAAATCATTTTTTGTTTTTCTTGGAGGTTATTTTCCTTTGTCTTCGCAAAGTTAACGACATTTTTAAAAAGATGAGCATAGCCATCTACCCTTTCTTTTTCTTCAAGCGTTAAGTCTTTACCCTGTAATAGGACATTATCCCCCACTAACTGTATAGATAATTTTGGTATATCTCTTAACGCAGTCTGCAAATCTTCAAGCGTTTTCTTTACATTACTTGGATAAACATGAATTTCCGATGTGAAATAACGATTACCGTTCCAAACCTTTAACGTTGTGTCCCCGGCAGCTACTCCAGTTAAGGCAATACCTTTGTTTCCTACTTTTTTAGCTTTGACAATTTGATCATTTCCAATTACTACATCGGTAACAGTTGGATCATTCAAATAAATCGTTTCACCAATGTAAAGCTGATCTGACATTGCATGTGAGTTGACTGCTATTAAGCACATAAGCAAAGGTAGATAAGCACTTTTAAAATTTTGATAACCAACAAATTTATTCATCTTTATTTCCATAGATAATATTAAAATCTGAACGACTGCTATTTGTTTTAATCTCAGACCTTATTTCTGGTCTAATTGTTGGTATCGAAATTGGTTGCACATTTTTACTGGCTTGCTCTTTTTGAGTATTAATAAGCTGTATAAAACCACTGGTATCGCTCATGACTTGATCATCAGGATTTCTTAATATCGCCGAAATTCGCCCCATGCTTGTAGCTAAGGTAATATTTTTCGCATCATCAGCACTTACATCTAAAGTGATATTGGTATAACCCGTAGTCCCGCTAACTTCATCACTTACATCTGTTTGCTTACCCGTCGCTAAGATCTTTACACCTTGCATTAAAGGCACTGTCGCTGTTTTCTCCGCACTTTGCAGTGTCACCATTAAATCAATTAAGTCTCCTGGTTTAAGCATTGTTGAAATTGAGCTTTCATCATCAACAGGAATCGTTAATGCTCTTCTTCCAAGAGGAATAAGTTTGGCTATATCTTTCTTAGTATCGACCATCGAATACATAATGATGTCACCAGGTTTTAGATCTACCTTTAATGGTAATCCATCAATTGAACCAAAATCAGTAGCCAAAACTGCATTAGACTGCTGATAATCCGATGGAATATTCCTTTGCGAAACGGTATCTGTCGAAATCAGACCTCCAGCTAAAAGCTCTTTACTTGCAACAACATATGCAACTCCTGGACCCTTTTGCGTCATACTTTCTACTTTATTGTCGAAAGCTGTCTTAAACCCCCAGATACTTAATACTCCAACTAAAATTGAAACAAGAAGTGCTACAAACTTTTTATTAATATTCGGTAAATTCATTATGGGATTGCATCCATATTCAAAATTGTTGCATTAAATTTATTCATAAATAATTCGTATGCATTCTTAAAAATTAGAAATATACTTTTGTCTCCAAAAATACCATTCCCAAGTAATAGCGGCCCTACTAGTATAATAAAGACAAAGGTCAAACAGATTAAATACTCTATTGATGTATTACCATTTAATTTATTTCTCATTTAAATGATCCTTTTTTAATATTAACAAAAACCAATGTGCTGATTGACTTACGAGCATCAAAAATCAAGTTAATCTCATTACCTTCACCTAAATCAAAATATGAAAATGCATCATTTACATCACTAACTTTTGATTTTTTTTGCAACTGAGTAATTAAATTTTGGTAGTCCATTCGCTTGAATCTTTTGAATACCATCGTTCTATTTACTTCACCATAATCTTCACTTTGAAAGTCCGTGGTTGCTTTGGGAAGTTTTATATAATCTGGTGATTGTAATAACTTATACTTAGTTTGTGATGGACAGACAACCCTGCCAGAAAATGATTGTTGATTCGCTGAAAAAATTTGAATTGTAGTTCCGCCATTTTCTACAATATAGAAAAGAGAACCTTGTTTAGAAAATCTAATATTTTTTTTATCCAAAAAATTCATATAACATTCCAAGCTACAAGAACGTGATATTAAGTCATACATTTGAATAGATGATCCATTCAAAATAGTGTTTTTACCAATCTGAATTAGATGCATATGTTTTTCTTTAAAATTATTAACAAGACAAGCATTCACACTTGAAGCTTGCATTAATAAAAGAATAAAAAATAATAAAAAATAATTTCTCTTCATCATTTTAAAGTCGCTTTACGATCATTAGGAACGACTTCCATTTTATAAATACCGTCTTTTTGAATCTTTTTTTCAAACCCCATAGAAGCAACAGCGGCATTATAAACCTTATTAATATTCACCTGTACCAGCTCATAAGGTTTCAAATATACAGAATTTTTTACGGTTGTTTTTATCTCTGCCGAATTATTAGCTGCCCAATTATTTCTTAACGTTCCTGCCGAACTTTTAATATCAAATGACTGTGCAAGTGGAAAATCACGAATACCTGTTACAAAATTTACAGGGACTGCCACTTCAACGGTATATTGACCATTGGACTTTATACTCTTAAATGGTTTAGCAACTACATCCAAAGGATCAGCACCTAAGGTTTTGGTATATTTTTCCTTTGTTTGCCTTGCTGTAACCCTGACTGAATCCCAATGAACCAAAGAGTTTCCAGACATATCCTGATCTGCTGCATCATCACAATCTGCATTACGATCACTCAAAATGTCCGCACCCGTTCGTGCAAAGAAACGTTGTCCAACTTCTCGTGAAAGCGTCTCTTGATCGTTGATATTAATCCCTTTATTAACACGCCATGCAACATAATCTGCTGCCTGCTCAGATTTTAACTTAACAGTTGCAAGCTTCGAAACCATAGGGATTGCAATTAACAGCATACTCAAAACGACTGCTGCGATCGCAAATTCAGCAATAGATTGTCCTTGTTGATTTTTAATCATACTCAATTCACCAATGCTGATTCTGTGTTGACTAATGCTCTCTGTGCAGCATTCATATCATCTGATAATCTTGTTTTCCAATACGGACTAAACAAAGAACCATGCTCATGATTGATTTGATTACCCGAAACTTCTAATTCCCATGGCCGCTGGAAATATACTTCTGCTTGAGTAATTGCTTGCATATCACCATTACTCAGTGTGCCCCGCTCTAAGGTGTCGTAATTATCTAAAACAGTAAAATCTTTACCCATTTTCAGGTTTGAATTTCGATTTGTAGTTGCCAGTTTATTGCGTGATTTTCTTACAGAAACTACTAATGGGAATATATTTTCTTTATTATTTAGGTCTTTTAACTCATAAAATTTAGGAATACCCGCACCAGTAATGGCACCGCCATAGTTTCTGACATCCCATTGCGGTGTATTTCTTTCAGCATACCCTCTAGATTTAGGATTGGTTGAGCTTGCACCACCATAACTACCCGACTTTGAGGCTTTATCTCGCCCTAATTGACTACCTAATGCACTCCCCCAACCAATTGGAATTTCATCATGCTTCTTTCGAATTTTAAACCTTTTAATAGTCTTATAGTAATGATGAATAGCTAAGGTATCGACCCCTTTCCATTCATCTAATTGTACTAACTCGGTCCCACCTGCTTTATGAATACGATACTCATTCCACCCTCCAGGAGCTAAAACTAGTTTAGGGAAAATATCATTTTTACTACGATTAGTAATAAATGGATCAGCAGAACTAAGAACAACTTCCGCCATCCTCTGCCGCTCTTGGGCTGTATATTTTTTAATAATTTGTGCTGGAAATTTAGAAGCGCTTACGATAAGACGAATATCGTAATCTGAACTATTGGCCTTTGCCAAACTACCAAATTCTTGAGGTGAATTCAAAATTGTTGCATTACTCACAAGATTTAAACTGTCCTGTGCTACTTCTAAAGCTTTAACTTCAATACCGTACCCCTCAATATAGATACCTAAAGAATCAGCAAAATAGTTTAAGCCTGTACCAATATTAGAGAATACTGCACTTACAGGAGGAAACCATGAAGTTGCACGACTAATATTTGTAGAAGTTTGCGCTGCATATTTTGACCATGAAGCAGTACTTACTCCTTGAGCGATTGCTAATTGATTCGCAATTTGTGTTCGATTTATATAAGCATTAAGATTTAAAAGGCGTGCCTGTCGTGTTGCTGTTGCATACGCAGACTGGTCAGCAAGCATTTTGGCTTGCTGTCGTTCTGATAATAATTGAGAAGTATTAAATATAAAAACAATGGTCAGCATCAATATCAAAGACATGACCAGCATTAACAAAGTTGACTGTCCAGATTGATGCTTCATTTCAACCTCTTATAATAAAAAACATGACTACTTTTAAGTTAAAAATAAAAAGTAGTCATTTTTTAGAAATTAAATAATTAATTCTTTTATTTGTTATTTTTGTTGCTCATATGTGCCTAACTTTTTATCAACTGTTCCTTCTTGTGTTGCTTTATTAGCATTTGCAGTAGCTTGAGTACGACCAGTTGCTGAAGATTGCCCACCTAATTCTGCGGCAGCAACTGCAACTTGAGAACGTGCAGTATTGCCATAATAGCGAAATACACCAATTGCTGCGACGGCAATTAATGCAACAATAATAATGTATTCAGTCATGCCTTGACCTTGAATACGTTTTGGTTTCAACAGTATAGACATATTTATAACACTCATAATAGACCCTATAAATAAAATGAATTTATTTTGCAACTTTAGTAACACTGTGTATTTTTTGTGTACCCATGTATACTATACTGTTCAGTATATGAAAAACAACTATCTTCTAAAAAAAAAGGATTAGTGGTAAAAATGAGAAAATTTAAGCAAATAGGGGTTTCTCTTACTGAATTTATCATTATTGCGCCTTTGCTTTTATTTATTGGTCTTGTCGGTATTCAATATGGACTGATTTATGTGGCACGTTTAAATGTGACTTATGCAGCTTATGAAGCCGCTAGAGCTGGCGCAATCTATAATGCTGATCCAGCAAGGATTCAAAATGCTTTTTTTAAAGGTTTAGTCCCATATTTCGCAACCCCTGGAATTTATTTACCAGGAAATAATCATGTTAAAAGTACAATCACAAGTAAAGATCCTAATTTGGCACAAGTTGCATTACAAGGTCTAGCATTAAAAGAAATAATTAAAAAAACAGAATCTGCTTTTGTTCATATTCATATGATTAATCCATCTAAAGCCTCATTTGACGATTGGAATGATGTCACCTTAGCAAAAGCCTATCGTATTAAAACTGGGCAAAATGTACGTATTATTTCAAATGATAATTTAGATACTAGAGCAACGACCGTTAAAGAAAAATCTAAACAGAATATTCAAGATGCCAATGTACTAAAGCTCCGTTTTATTTATGGGTATGAACCAAGAATTCCTTTGATGAAAAATGTTTTTAGTTCTTTAACCTCATTTTTTACCAGTAACCGTGATGCCGCCAACTTAAGAATGTTAGCTGCGGGTCGAATTCCTATTGTTGTCGATATTTCTGCACAAATGTTGAGTCCTGCAATTGAAGGTGGCTTACTAACAAATACAGTAAACAGAAATGGTTATCTTGTTGGTGAAGACTTAATCAATCGTTTTCAGGAAAATCAAGCCATGCAATGGCAAGTAGGACAAAAGAAAAATAATCTTTTAGAAGGCATTCAAGATTCAGCTGAACAGTCCGCAATTTCTCAGTTTGAAAAGGATGCAACTAATCTCAACGCAATTGGTGATATTGGTTCTGCCCTAGTTGGGGGATTGGCGGGTAATAACTCGCCAACAGGTCATACAGGCTCCACAACAAATAGCATTATTGGGGATACAAATAACCTCATCAGCTGCAGTTCTGGTCAAACCATCACTAACTTTTATTAATTTAAAATTTATAGAACTTAATATGAAAAATACGATTCTCAAAGCAGGGTTATTTAACCTTGGACTTTCCGTTTTAGGATTAAATTCAACATTAACTCAGGCTGGGGTTGTAGATTTTAGCAAATGTGGTGTTAGCTCCTCCTTCGCAGTTATCACTCAAAGCGAAGGACCAACCTATGCCTGTGGCGGTATCAATAATGGTGTCGGAAACCCAATCAATGTACTCAATGGTAATAAGTTTGAAGCTGTTGAAGATTTTAAAGAACTGCCTGCCTTTAAAGGGCTCTCTTTCTCTCGTTTTTATAATAGCCAGAGCAATGCCAATACCTCTCTTGGTTATGGATGGTATAGTTCTTTTGATATCAAACTCTATGAGCAACCTGAGATTATCCAGATTCGTCTTGAATCAGGACAGCGTATCAATTTCAAAAAAAATAAGATCAGTTTAGGTAATAATCAGTTTGTGATTCGGGCCTTACCCCTTAATCCTGCCGATGGCTGGATTGAAAAGAAGATTGATGGCTCCGGATGGGTCTGGCATAAAACCCAATCCAATCAGGATTATTTGTTTCAGTATTTAGGCGGTAAAGACCCTAGTCTGGCGCATATCACTAAAATCTCTGCTTTATCTGATTTGGATAAAAGTAACCCTGCTCTTAATTTTTCTTTTATATATAATTCACAGCAACGCCTTGCTGTGGTGAAGAATGGGCAAGGTCAGCAGCTTTCTTTTGCTTATTTAACCACTCGATTTGGGTTACCCCAAATGACTTTAACCACGCCTCTCGGAAAATATTATTATTTTCTTGATCGTAATAACAATCTGGCTCAGGTTGTTTATCCTGATGGGCGTCGCTTTAAGTATAGTTACGATCCTAAGTTTCAAGGGGGGGATATTCATAATCTGACAGCAAAGTCTGTGTTCGATCCAGATCAAAAGAAATACAGGTTAATTTCCCAGTGGCAGTATGATCAGCAAGATCGGGCTATCCTCAGTCAACATGCCAAAGGTATGGAAAAAGTCACCATTCAATTTGATCCACGTACCCATAAAGATATGCCTGCAAACTACGCTGCCAATAAACCTGTGTTTAAAAATGTGGTCACCAACAGTTTGGGGCAGAAAACGACTTATTCCTATCAGGTTGTCGGTACACAGTTTCAGTTATTGGAAAGCTTTGGGGCAGGTTGTGCTAGTTGTGGTGAAGTCAATAAACGTTATCGCTTTAATGCTCAAGGTTTGGTCTCTTATGCCGCTGATTTAGATTCTTCAGGGAAAGTGATTCGTGCCATTGCGTTGAAATATAATGATCTGGGTGAAGTGATTGCTAGAACTGTATCAGGTATCGGTATTCAGTCTCAGACCACGGCCTATACCTATGAATCTTATCGGGTTCAACAAGGGAATGTGGCTGATGACTTGGCGAATGCATCCTCTCCTCTACTGGTACAGCTTAATCAACAGAATTATCGTCGGTTAAAGGCGGAGTCTCGTGCCAGTGTAATCACAGGTAAACAGTATCGTAAACATTATCTTTATAATCAAAACCATCAACTGATCTCTGTTAAGGAAACTGGATTCTCCCCCCTCGGTGACACCCTAGTTCGGGAAACCAGATATGGTTATGACCAACAGGGACGTTTGAGCTGGGAAGATGGTCCTCTGCCAAATGGTCCAACTAACTCTCCTCAGGATAGTGATATTACACAATATATTTATAATGCTACAAATCCTGAGTTAATCGATCACATCGTATACCCTCAAGGTTTATCAGCAAAGTTTCAATATGATCAACATGGTCGTTTAATTAAATATACCGGAATAGACCATCTCCAAGCTGAATTAATTTATAACGCCCAAGGCGAAATAAGCCAGTTTAAATATGCTGGGGTATCAACTCATCTTGACTATACCCATAACGGAAAGTTAAAGGCCATTCTTAACCAGTTAGGTCAAAGAATGAATTTTAATTATGATGAAACTGGACAGTTATTATCCTTGTACGATGGACAAAATAATCAGATTAAGCTCATTAAAAATTCTGAAAATCAGGTCAGTCAAGCTCAACTACTAAATCCAGATGGATCAATCGCACAAGAACGTAAGTATGACTTAAATGATCATCAAGTGAATGATCCTGTTCTCTCTGCATTAAAGAATACGTCAACTACAATGAATGACACGGTAGGCAATATCGCTCGTCCTGACCCACAAGGAATGTCTGCGTTTAGACTCAATAATTTATTAGCCTCACCCCAGCATTTAAATTGGTCTGTACCCGTTCAGGCTAAAAATACAGATCAGGATTCTCAGAATCGTTCAACCTATTATTTCTACAATGACTTTGGTGAGATTGTTAAACTTCAGAGTCCTGTTACGGGAATCACCACCTATCAATATAATGCAAGTGGCTTGATCATTGGTCAACAGCGTCAAGATGGAAGCTCAGCCCGTTATATTCGAGATGCTGCCCAACGTGTGATTGAGATCAAATCATTGAATGCTCAAAAGCAGCTAGATGAACAGGGTAAAATTGTTTGGGGAAAATATAACAAGCCAAGTCGTATTCAATTTAAGGCTGGTGAAGAGCGCTTTTTTTATAATGAAAACGCTCAACTGTTAAAACATGAACTCATTGTTGATGGTCAACATTTTAGTGTCAGCTATGAGTTTAATCAGAATGCACAATTAATTGGACGAACTTTACCTAATGGGCAACAGCTAGAATATCGTTATCGATCAGAAAATGCAGCTCGTGCTGGTCTATTGGAGTCGATTCAACTTAAACGTGGTCCGTTAGGCATTGTTTCTCAGTCTGTTATTGAGAATCTAAATAGTGCAACAGACACATCCGTTAATTATGGTTATCAATTTGGCAATGGTCTAGAGCATCGTGAAAAACTTGATAAACAAGGCCGTATTGTTAGTTCAGGTAACGTCTACACGGGTGAAACCGCTCTGGATTATCTCAATCAGGAACCCTCCCCAAATAAAGTCAATTATCATTATAAATCTGAAGTAGGTTCTCAAGCACCGCAACAATTTAGTCCAGGGTTTTCAGATCGTTTGCTTCAACTCGATCTATTTAGAAAGCAATCAGAAATCCAACTTTTACCTGTCACTGCATCTTCTTCTCAACACTTCAACCATAGCTTTAAAGTGACTGCACAGTATGGCAGTGAATATGATCAGCTTGGTCGTAAGCGTTGGGCAATTGAGAACGATAAGGTCCTGTTCTTTAGTTATGACAGTGTTGATCGTCTAGTTAAAGTGGAATATCTCAAGCCGAATGAACAGGTTAAAACAGTTAGTGATTATGTTACTCAAGATACTCAACTGAATAAACAAACCTTGGCTGAGTATAAATATAATCTATTTGGTCAACGTATCCAGAAAACAGTAGCCTCAACGACAGGGAAAGGCACCAAGACCACTTATTATTTTTACGATGGCAGTCAGCTTCTTGCAGAAGCCGATGACCAAGGCAAAGTAGATAAATCCTATATCTGGATGAATCAAACGCCTGTTGGCATGATTGCCAATAATGAGTTGTACTACATTCATGTCGACCATCGTCAGGCGCCTATTTCTCTCACCAACGCCCAACGTAAAGTGGTTTGGCAAGCTGAACTCAGTGACAACTTATATGCTTCTCCCCTTGCCTATAATCATGGTCGATTCGGTTTTATTGAGTTTAATTTACGAGGTTCTAATCAGTACTTTGATGCTGAGACCAATTTACATTACAACACCAATCGTTATTTCGATGCCAAGAATGAAAAGTACATTACACCTGACCCATTAGGTTTAGCCGTTGGTCCTGATCTGTATGCTTTTGCACTAGAGCAACCCCACTCATTTAATGATCCGCTGGGATTGGCTCCTAATTTAGTTACAGATAATCAAGTTAAAAATGCCTCATTTAATCAGAAAGTACAGGACATTATTCTAAGAGCAGCTCCTCAATTACCTAGTATCATAGGTAATGCATTGCTGGAAATGGTCCAACCAGCAAATTTAGCAACAATGGGAATCATATTGGGAGTTTGGGCAGTAGCCCAAGCAACTCCTGCAGGATGGCTTGCAGATCTCGCATTGCTTGGTTATTCAATCTATACATTAGGATCTGGAATTATAGATCTTTATAAAATGTTTGTTAATTTGAATAATGATGCTAAATGTGCAAAAAATATAAGTGATCTAAATAAAGCTGCAAATAGACTAGCTCATTCCTTAGTAACCAGTACAGGCGAAATTGTAGGTGGACTAACAGGAATGTGGGGAATTAAAGCTACAGGTGGCTTTGAA
Source organism: Acinetobacter venetianus RAG-1 = CIP 110063 (assembly GCF_000368585.1). Lineage (GTDB taxonomy): Bacteria > Pseudomonadota > Gammaproteobacteria > Pseudomonadales > Moraxellaceae > Acinetobacter > Acinetobacter venetianus. The sequence continues at coordinate 47,165 of NZ_KB849558.1, read as the reverse complement.
AGAATTGCTAAAGGGCTTAAAGCTGTTTTTGCATATGGGAAGAGACAAGTTGCAAAAGTATCTATCAATATACTTAAACTGACAATCAAGAGACCAGACACAAATAATGTTAAGTATCCTGATAGCGTTCTAAAAAATATGTCTGATCCAAGTAAAGTAGTTTGGCCTCCACAGTCACTATATCCAAATGGAGCTGTTAAGGGCTCAGCCAAAGATATAACTTTACCTGTTGGAACCATATTAGATAGATTTGGCAGTCCTAGAGGTAGGTTTTTAGGAGTGTATGGCACTCCATATGAAATGAGATCATTACCTCCAACATCATTAGATGATATCTATTATGTATATAGAGTTCTTAAACCATTACCAGTAGAGTCTGGTACAATTGCACCATGGTTTGGTATGAAAGGTGGAGGTATTCAATATTTTAGCAAGACCAATGTCGAAACACTTGTCAAACAAGGTTATCTAGAAATTGTAGCTGGACCTATTAAATAATTTTGGAATAAAACATATGACTTTTAAGTTTTTGCAAGCATGTTATGGTTCACAACCAGTAATTTATCAAGATATAGATTTATGGAAAGTTGACTGGGAAGAATCTAATGAACCACAAATCTTACTAGAACCACGACTAGGAGAAAAATATTTATTCGATATTTACTATACAAATATTAATAAAATGAAAGTTAAATTCGCATTTCAAGAGGTCACAAATAATGTTTATGTTTTTTTTATCGATGAATAGTCTAAAATAAATATGAAATTTAAATTCTTACAAAGTTCGTTTGAGAATCAACCAACCTATTATAAAGGTTATGATTTATGGAAAATTCAATGGAAAAATAAAGATGGTATTAATCAATGTGAAGAAGTATGGCTTGATTCAGCAAGTCAAAAATATTCTTTAAATGTGTACGAGGCAATTTTACCCAATAATGCCAAAATAGTTTTTTTAGCTGGAGAACTATCAAATGGAGTATATGGTTTTTTCGTCCCCAATGACGAATAGAACCTACTGTAATTTTTATTTATTAGCTCATATATTTTACTAAAAAATTAATTATTTTATCCTATCTAGAATAGCTCTAGATAGGACAGGTATTAAAATTTTAAATTAGTTAAAAAAACATTGACTCTATTAAATATGGCTAGGATCAGCATCTTTCAAATGCTGTCCAGTAGGACATGGAGTACATAAAAGAAAAAGCTAACCTTTAGAAACTTAATTAACCTGAATCCTGTTTAAGCTAGCGCTTCACTCACTTGAACCGTTGGCTTATTTTGATGGCAAAGCTGATAAGCACATAATGATGCATAAATCCCTGCAAAATATCATGTGACACTTCGAGCTTTGCTTGTTACTAGATTGTATGTTCCTTTGAGCAAGCTAAATAAAGTTTCTATTTTATTCCGTTGTTTTAAGTGATATTCATCTTCTTTTGATAATTGAACCAACTGCATGTTTCTACAATGATATGTAATCAAATCAATGTATTGATCCTTCAGTTTTAATTTTAGTTCTTGACTGATATATCCACGATCAGCATAGAGTTTTGCTTTTAGTCCTTCGACTAACTGCTCAACCATTTTGATATCTGCTGTATGCCCATTCGATAAAGCTGTACTCACAATGTCACCGGACTGATTCATCATTATTAAATGTAACTTACAACCAAAGAACCAGCCCATTGAACTTTTACCACGCGTTGCAATCGATATCATAGATTTATGTCTTTGAATCCGCTGATTTTTGCAAACAGGTAATGTTGTTGAATCAATCCATAGATAATGACTTTTATGCTTTTTCATCAAAGCATAATGCAAGGCATGTGAAGCCAATTGATGTGTATTGATTAGATGAATCATACGTTGGTAACAAGGTAGGCTTTTGAATAAATGGGAATAATTATGCTTCAGCGCTGTAAAGAATGCTTTGAAGTTATTGAAGTGAGAATTTATACCAAATTGCAATAAAGACAATTTCAGAAATACTGAGCCGTGCGGAGCGAATTCTTAAGCATCTAAAGTTCTGCTTTAAGAATTTCCAATAAATTGGTTCAAATTTTAGAAAGAAATCATCAATTAGACAGAATAATTGCGTACTATCGAACATAAGGACTAGGGTTGTTAGTTTTGTGTGGTAACTCAACTGATGGCTCTAGTCCTCTTTTTTTCAAGTCAATTTATTATCCGCGATTCGGGTTAATTATAAAAATAATTAGTCGATAGTTACTATCCTTATCTACCAAGTATACAATTAAATTTAGATTAGGCTTAAGATTTATTACCCGAGTATTCAATCAACTAACACTATGAATTGGCTTTGTTGCATAAAAGGAATTCACCCCCATACACTTTAGATGAATACAGAATCAAAAAGCCGATACAAAACAACCAACTGGGCTGAGTACAATCAAGCTTCACGCCAACGGTCGTGTTATCACTATTTGGTTTGATCACCAAATGCAATGGTATGCAATGCCTACAGGCAAAAAAGATGTCAACCGACCTACTCTGATACTGCCATTCAGTTTACCCTGACCATACGAAACCTATTCCAACTGGCTTTACGTCAAACACAGGGTTTTATTCAAAACCTCTTTCAACTAGCTCACCTCAATTGGAATGTTCCAGATTTCTCAACATTGAGTCAGCGAGCAAATATACTCCAAACACTTCTACATAGATCAGAAAAAAACCACAGGAAGCCCTGCATATTTTAGTTGATAGCATAGGGATCAAAGTCACAGGTGATGGAGAGTGGGAGAGCAACGAATCATGCGGTAAAAGAGTATTGGACCAAGGGTCGAAAGCAGTGGAAAAGAGAGATTGGTTACCATCAACGCTCACATATAGAAGCCAAGATGTTTGCATTTAAACGGCTTGAACAAGGTGTGTCTAGTCGATGCTTTACTCGTCAGGTAGTCGACTTGCAACTAAGAGTCGATATTTTGAATAAATTTACTCAACTCGGTACAGCTCAAATAGTGGCTGTTGCATAAATATCGGGAAGATAGACAGACTCATCTTTATTTTTATTTATGCAACAAAGCCGATGCAGCAGGAAATGGAACACCAGGATGAATAGTTACCAATTTTATAGACACCTTGAAGTTAGATAAAATGACTAATAAACGAGGTGCTTATAAGCAGTAAAAGATACCCAGAAAATCCACTCTTTATAGAGATTACATGTTGTCTTAGGAACGATCCCATCAATGAATACAGGGATATTACTCTTGTACCAGTCTCAGGAGCATAACTATTACGATCTCAATCAACTCTATGTCGGAGAACGATTGAAAGTGTTAAAAGCTCAACTCATTGGTTCTGATTTTTGGACTCGAATTGATGACCATAATCCAACAGTCAGTATCGAACGTAAACTTTATTAAAAAAACAGTGACTCTACTAAGTTGAATCGACCCTCAGTCTCTCGTAGAGACTGAAGGTCATTTTTATGTAGAGCAATAAGAATAATCTATATTTTTCATATAAGCACAAAATAAAATTTTCAGGGTCTTTCATCTTAATTTTTGTTCTATTATTTTTGGATGGAATTACCAACTGTTTAATTCACTTTCCAATTCTGTCCTTACTAATCCAAATTTGTTGAATTTAATCCAACATTTGATGTGGGGTAAGTTGAGGGGTAAAAGTACAGATAAAAAATAAGCCCTTGTAAAAACAAGGGCTTATTTAGGTATTTGGCGGAAGCGGTGAGATTCGAACTCACGGAGGACTCACACCCTCGTCGGTTTTCAAGACCGGTGCATTAAACCGCTCTGCCACGCTTCCAATGGCGGCTATCATATAAATAAAAATTCAACTTGGCAAATCTTTTATTTAAAAAATCACATCGAACGCTCAAAATAAAAACAAAAACAGCTAATTTGATGAATTTTCGTGCTTTTCATATCGAATTGAATTGATATACCAAAGTTTTTTTCCTAATGGCGTATAAACTTCGACCTCATCATCGACTTGTTTACTGAGTAAAGCTTTAGCCATTGGAGACTCAATTGAGATATGCTGTGGATGATGGTCATAAATTTCATCAACTCCAACAATTCTGAGTGTTTTCTGCTCACCCTGATCATTTTCTATTTCAACCCAAGCCCCAAAATATACTTTTCCGTCCTGTTCGGGCACATAATCGACAATTTTTAATTCTTCTAAGCGCTTACCTAGATATCTAACACGTCGATCAATTTTCCTAAGCAACTGTTTATTATACTGATAATCTGCATTTTCCGATCGATCGCCTAAACTTGCTGCCCAATTTACTTTTTTGGTAATTTCAGGTCGCTCGTCATGCCAAAGTTTTTTTAGCTCAGCAACTAATAAATCATGTCCAGTGCGAGTAATTAAATTCGATTTCATAGTTAAAAATACGCTAATACAACATTTTACTTACAAGTTTTTGCATTGTATTCCTTATTTAACCATCGCTAAAGTGTATAAATTTTATTCTTTTTCAAATCAGATATTTGTGATGTATTTCTCTCTTTTTTATTGTTCAAAATTTGACAATCACTTTTTTGACGCTTATTATGCGCCCCTAAGTTAGTTTTTGTTTATTTTTTATACTTTTTGTAAATGTTGTGAAACATTTACATTGCGTCCCTTTAACTCAATGTCATTTTGAATGACGTTCATGACTTGCCCACCCCTTATTGAATTTATCAACTTTAAAAAGCTAAAGCCGTGTTTTGCTGAGCTTTTAGGGCATAAATTACCTGTAGCGGAGACAACATGCACAGTAATTCAAGTTCTGGGTCTAGGCCTAGCCTTAACTCTTTATCTTCCAAACGTCCATTTCAAGCTCTAGCCTTAGGTGTTGCGATTCTACCTTTTAATAGCTTGAATGCAGAAAAATCGCATCAATACAACACTGTTGTAAACACAAATGTTTTAACTGTCGTTGCAGTTGAAAATCCAACCACAGTTTTTAAAGAAGGTCAGTTCTTACATGGTTTTGGTTATGACTTAGCACGTAACTACGCACAAAGCCTGAATGTAAAACTTGATTTTAAAACCGTACCTGATAATACCACCGCATTAAAATGGGTAGCACAAGGTAAAGCAAATCTTGCGATGACTACAGCGAACCTTGCTTCGATTGAGGCTAAACAGCTTGTTTCATTTTCAGCGAGTTGTGGCGATCAAGGTACTTTAAGTAAAAATGGTTTAAATCCTCAATTGAATTGGGTCTTTAAACAAGCAGATGATCCTCTTACTTTAACAGCAAGTGGTTTTGTTTGCCAAAGTAAGCAAGCTGGTACTACACAACAGTTAGCATCTTTTTATAATCGAAATGTGGTAAAACCAGAGTCATGGTCAACGATTCAGAAAGATTTAAATCAGCGTTTACCGATTTATAAAGCCAGCTTTAAGCAAAGTGCTGCAAAGTATGATTTGGATTGGCATCTCTTAGCCGCGATTGGTTATCAAGAGTCTTATCTAAAACCTACATCGGTGTCTCCCACGGGTGTACGAGGCCTAATGATGCTAACGAGCGGTACTGCTCGAGCAATGGGTGTGACTAATCGTACTGATCCGGTACAGAGTATCCAAGGTGGTGCTAAGTATTATGATTTGATGTTAGATCAATACGATGACATCCCTTTTCCGGATCGTAACTGGTATGCCCTAGTCGCTTATAATATGGGGCCTGGTGCAGTGAACCAGATTCAGAAACGTATCAAAGCACAAGGCAAAGATCCGAAGCAGTGGGTCAACTTATATGACTATTTAGAGCGTAACAAAGCGCGTAATGGTCGTTATAAGCAAGCTTTACAATATGTCACGCGTATCCGTACTTATTTAGAGCACATGAAAACCAATAATCGTATTGAGATCTAACCCAATAGGCATAAAAAAAGCTTACCATTTAGTAAGCTTTTTTTATGCGAAAATAAATTAAGCAGTTTGCTCAAGTACTTTCTTGAATAAATCTTTTTGCTCTTGGCTTGGCTTAGCAGTTTGTAAAGCCATAAGCTGAGACATGTCGCCTTGTACTTTGATTTTGCCAGTCATGAATGCTTGCATCGCAGCAGCCATATCAAACTCAAGAAAAACTTTACGCAAAGTTTCAGCATCCATATTTAGAGTTGTTTTAGCATTTGAAGACAAACCCTTTTGGATTTTACCTGCATCTAAAGCTAATTCGGTGTTACCAGCTGCATCTGTTACAACTAAGTTAATCGCTAAATTCGCAAGCGCTGGTGGTAAGTTTAAATCACCCGCTTCAGCAGTAAGTTTTTCAACAGTTGCAAACCAATCATCAGTTAAAAATGCAGCCATGATTATTCCTCAAATGTATTTGTTCAATTTCTTGTGCCGGCTATCCAGACGACATCTCATGAAGCAATTTGCTCGTGCCCTGTTATAGCATGTAATTTTTATTTTAGGCTATGATTTTTTGTACGCACTATTCAATTTTTAAAAAAATTATAAAAAAAAGACACTTAATAAAGTGCCTTTTAAAAAATTTTACATTTTACTCAGCTGCAAAACTCAGATTTACCACATCAAGACGGTTTTTCATCTCTTCTGGATCTTTCATATCAAACTCACGTTGACCATCCAATGCCTCAAAATCGAATAAATCACGATCCGCTAATTGCGACGGTGAAACGTTCTGTAAAGCGCCGAAGATACTGTGTAAACGTTTTGGATGCTGCTTATCCCATTCACGTAACATATCATTGATAATCGCACGCTGTAAGTTCTCTTGGGAACCACATAAGTTACAAGGAATGATTGGGAACTGACGTAATTCAGCATATTTAATGATGTCCTTTTCTTCTACATACGCTAAAGGACGAATCAAGATATTCTTTTTATCCGATGAAAGAAGTTTTGGCGGCATCGCTTTTAAACTTCCTCCATGGAATAGGTTCAAGAAGAAAGTCGCCATGATGTCGTCACGGTGATGGCCTAATGCAACTTTAGTTGCACCAATCTCTTGAGCAAAGCCATAAAGCGAACCACGACGTAAACGCGAGCACACAGCACAATATGTTTTGCCTTCAGGTGTTAAACGTTTAGTAATGGTATAGGTATCTTTTTCAAGAATGTAATATGGAATCTTGTTCTCTTCCATATAACGTGGCAAAACGTCCTCAGGAAAACCTGGTTGCTTTTGGTCAAGGTTTACCGCAACAATGTCAAAATTGATTGGTGCAATACGTTTGAACTGCAACAAAATATCGAGCAAGGTATAACTGTCTTTCCCGCCAGATACGCAAACCATGACTTTATCGCCATCTTCGATCATGTTGTAATCACGAATTGCATGCCCTACTTGACGACGAAGCTTTTTCAACAAACGATAATACGCTGAACTTGTCGGAAGTTCTGGCTTGAAATTAAATCCTTGGTTGGACTCCACTGGCGCGTACATAGACGTGATTTACTCATAAACAAAATAACCGACAGATTTTATCTCATTCCGAAAAATTGCGCATCTAAAGAATTTTTCAATTTCTTTCAATCGTCATATTTCGATTTCATACTAGATAAATTGTGATCAAAATAAGTACAAATTGTCTGGATTGCTTATATTTCAAACTTTTCCACAGTTTTCCACAAAAGCTGTGGATAAAATTGTGGATTTCTTAGCTATTGACAAAGTGCTTTTATCTTAAAATAAGGCTTCGCATTAAATTGATCATTTTTTAACCAATGTTTTTATTAAAATAAAATCAATAACTTAAATAAGTCAATAGTTACTTTTCAAAAAAAATATTTAATTTTTTTTTGCTGAACATTCGAACAAAATGACTTGCTTTTTGTTAGACAGTGAAAAATAAAAAAATTGTAGTCAAAGTACTTTTTATGATTTTTTTTGTTAAACTGCTGTGAAGAACTTAAGCATATGTTTTGTGAATATTATAACGATGGATAAAACAACTTATTTTTTTGCCCTTTGCTTGGGGACAATCGGTTTTCTAAATAGTTCAGTGTCAGCTTACGCTGGGCAGACGATTTATCAATTTAAAGATACCAATGGCACAACCCTACTCACAAACAAGAAGAAAGCTGAATATAGTCATTTAAAAGTTGTCAAAGCAACTTACTACCCTGATAGTAATATTCATAGCTATTCAAATTGGGGAGCAAGTGAAGCATCTGTATTGCCTAGTTATAGCCGCAATAAAAATGCTTTTGATCAGCTGATTCGACAAGCCGCACAACAACATGGTGTTTCAGAAGGCCTCATTAAAGCCGTTATGCATACTGAGTCTGGTTTTAATATCAAGGCACGTTCGCCTGTAGGTGCTCAAGGATTGATGCAATTAATGCCTGCCACTGCGCGTCGTTTTAATGTCAGCAATGCTTATGATCCGCAACAAAATATCTTTGCAGGGGCCAAATACCTTAGTTGGCTTCTCAAGCGTTTTAATGGTGATACACGTCTTGCAATCGCAGCGTATAACGCAGGTGAAGGCAATGTTGATAAATACGGCGGGATTCCCCCTTTCCGTGAAACACAGGATTACGTCCGTCGCGTTACCAGTAGATACCAAAATCTTTATGCTTCAGGTTTAGGCAATAATCTTTCAGAATCAAGTAATAATAATCAGACAGGGCAAGTATTAGCGCAATCAGCTAACTACACGAGTTCTAACAATTCCAGCTCTCCAACCACCACTCCACCACCTAAACAATATAATCGTCAAATTATCACACTTGCTGATGGTACTTTTACAGATGCACCTGCTGGAACCTATACCACAGCAAATGCCGTCGCTTCCGCGCACATCCGTTTGAGTGATTAAGAATCTATAACCAATTCTCATGTGATGATTTTGTTATCTATTTTTGTTCAAAATGACTTTTAAGTAACTGTTTCTCTGCTAATTCATTATTTTATTAGCTAAATGTATCTGCACATAATTTTTGCTTGAATTTTTAGGGTTCACCCTGCATATTAACGTTATGATTTATAATTTGTAAATCAGATCACTTTTTCTCTATAAGAGGGTTTTCTCAATGATGCGGATTGGTTTGTTCTTGCTTACCAACCTCGCGGTACTGGTTGTAGCTGGCATTATTTTGTCACTCTTCGGTGTCGGTAGTTACCATGGCGCGGGTGGCTTAAACCTAGGCAACCTATTAGTCGTCTGTTTTGTGTTTGGTATGGTGGGTTCGATTATTTCCCTACTCATGTCAAAGTGGATGGCTAAAAAAACCACTGGAACTGAATTAATCGACCCTAATGCACCTCGTAATCAGGCTGAAGCGTGGTTATTACAAGAAGTTGCTCAACTCTCTCAACGTGCAGGTATTAACATGCCTGAGGTTGGTATATTCCCATCTTATCAGTCAAATGCATTTGCGACTGGTTGGAATAAAAATGATGCGCTGGTAGCTGTTTCGACAGGCTTATTAGAGCGTATGAATAAAGATGAGCTTCGTGCAGTACTTGCACATGAGATTGGTCACGTTGCTAACGGCGATATGGTGACACTTGCTTTGATTCAAGGTGTTGTAAACGCCTTCGTCATGTTCTTTGCACGTATTGCTGGTGACTTTATTGATCGTAATGTGTTTGGTCGTGAAGATGGTGAAGCACCCGGTCTTGCATATTTTGCGATTACCATCGTACTTGATATCGTATTTGGTATTTTGGCGTCTGCGATTGTGATGTGGTTCTCTCGTCAACGTGAATATCGCGCAGATGAAGCTGGCGCACGCTTAGCAGGTAAACAGGCAATGATTTCTGCATTACTTCGCTTACAAGCAGAATCTGAAATGCCTGATCAAATGCCTAAAGAAATGAAAGCATTTGCAATTGCGGAAGGTAAGGAACAAGGTTTTAGCTTAGCAGCTTTATTCCAAACCCACCCAACAATTGAACAACGTGTTGCTGCGTTACAGCAATTAAATGTTCAATAATCAAAAATAGATGAAAAATAAAGCCTCCATTTGGAGGCTTTATTGTTTTAATCACAAATTCGTTAACTAGCTTTGAAAGATTGATAGAGCTGCCATGCATAGCTAAAACCAGCCCATAGTGCAATCAGTAATAACAAAACAACGGCTATGCCTAATAAGTCTGGAATACGTAACCAAATCCAGCTTACGATAGGATTTCGCCAAAAAGCTGAATTTTTTTGCTTTTGCTCTAAAGACTCATGTAAGAATGGATGTACCACATGAATATCATTGTCAACCTGATATTCCTCACGAATATGATCATGTACGATTTCTAATGTCTTGCGACTTGGGCGAATAAATACATCAAATAACGTTCCAACGATTGGTACAAATCCAACCAACATATCCATGATGGCTAATTTAACCACCCCATTTAATTTATGTTGAGGAACTCCAACCTCTCGTGCTTTTTTAAAAGCATAAAGTGTCAAAATAAATCCAGCGATATCACCTGCAAAAGGAACTGTACTTAACGCAGCATCGGCGCCCACACCTTGCTTAGTAAATGGGATACGCACCAAACTATCCATCGTATTTGCAAATTTAGCTAAGTCCCGTTCAACAGCAACTGCTTGCTGTTGAGTTAATTTTTTTTGTTGGGTCTGATTAGACATTCATTTAACCTAAACAACGTTTATGTATTGAGAATAAAGTAGTTTTTTAGTTTTGTCGGTACAAAAATTATTACTTACTTAGAATAAAATCATCGAAGCAATAAATAAGTACACGATGACGCCTGTTGCATCACAAATCGATGTCACCAAAGGTGCAGATGCACTAGCAGGATCAAGCCCGACCTTATTTAAAATAAACGGTAGGCTCATGCCAATTAAACAGCCCATTAACACAATACCCATCATGCTAAGAGCCAATACCAACGCGACCATTTCATCCCCTCGGAAATATCCAAGTAATGATACGGCGACTGCCATTGTACCGCCCAAACATAATGCAACAAGGCTCTCGCGTCCGAGTAGATTAAACCAATCTTTGAATTGAACATCACCTGTTGCTAAAGCTCTAACCATGAGTGTAGAGGATTGTGAACCTGCATTTCCGCCGCTACCAACTAACAAAGGTAAGAAAAAGACCAGTACTAAGTTCTGTGCAATGACATCTTCATAATGTGCAATCCCGATACCAGAAAGTAAGCTACCAAACACTAAGAATACCAACCAAAACACACGTTTTTGGTATAGCTGCAAAATCGGCGCAGATTTGATGCTTAATTTAGTAGATGCATTGACCGCTCCCACCTTTAAGAAGTCTTCTGTAGCTTCCTCACTTGCGACATCCATTGCATCATCATAGGTCACGATTCCCACCATCATGCCTTGTCGATCAATAATTGGCAGCGCCAATAAATCATAACGAGCAATAGTCTTTGCAACCTCATCTTGATCCGTATCCACATAAGCAGTTAAAACATCAGTGACCATAAGCTCATTGATGTTTTGTTCTTCGGCAGCAAGAATGAGCTGTTTTAATGACAAAACACCTAAAATTTTTCGTGCTTCATCTAAGACATAAGCAAAGTAAATGGTCTCTGTGTCAGGTGCTTCTAATCGCAACATCTTAATCGCATCTTTCACCATCATCTGCGGTTTTAAGGTTGCATATTCAGAGCTCATGATCGCCCCTGCCGTACCTTCCATGTAAGAAGACAACTGGCGGATATCTTCACGTTCGGCTTGAGCTAAAGCTGGAAGCAATGCATTTTGTTGCTCTTCGTCTAAACACTTAAAAACATCGGCACGTTTATCAGAAGACATTTCACCAATAATTTCTGCCAAGGTATTTCTAGGCATAACTTTGGCTAATTTCACTTGCTCATTTGGGGGAAGATAGGAAAAAACATAAGCACGTTCAGGCAAATGTTTGAGTAACAACTGACTTTGATCAATAGATAACTGTGTCAATACATCAGCAATATCTACGGCCTTGAACGTTTTAATTGATTCAAGGGCAAGTTCAATGTGATTATTCTTTAATGCATCACTTAATAAATATAAAAAATTGTTGTAGCTCATGTCTGCCTCTTCACTACAAATCATCAGTAATGAAGATTTAAAGACAGATTATTATTGTACTGTCGTTAAGCGCTCTTCATTCTGACTTTGATCAATATAAAAATATGTAATTTTAGAAAAACTACAACTCTGCGTGTCCATTTAGGGAATTAATCCTCATTTAACCGCTTATACGGCACGGCAATACTACAAATATTTCTTTTTATTCTCAACTTAGACAACAAAAATGAACAATTCAAATTGTGAAAAGGCAGATGACCTTCCATTTGAACTGTTCATTGATGAGTAATACAATTCATTTGACTAGATCGTTTCAGTTTTTATTTTCGGTTTAAACAAAGTGGTGACGAATACATACATAAACGGAATAAAGATCAGTACTAAAATCGTTCCGAATACCACACCACCAAATACACTATAACCAATTGCTTGTCGGCTTAACGCGCCTGCGCCGCTTGAGAACATAAGTGGAATCACACCAGCGCCAAAAGCAATCGATGTCATCAGAATTGGACGAAGGCGCAAACCTGCTGCCTCGAGTGCAGCATCCAAGCTACTTCTTCCTTGTTGTTGCAGACTTGCAGCGAATTCCACCATTAAAATGGCATTTTTACATGACAAACCAATTGTGGTGAGTAATGCGATCTGAAAATAGATATCGTTGGCAAAACCAAACAAATAACTAAAAATAATCGTTCCACCAACACCAAGAGGAATTGCAGCCATCACCACCGATGGAATTGACCAACTCTCATAGAGCGCAGCCAAGCATAAGAAAATAAAGGCGACAGAGATGAGATACAACCAAATTGCTTGATTGCTAGACTGTTGTTCTTGATAAGACAATCCACTCCAAGCCAAGCCAACATCTGGCATTTGATCAACCAAACCTTGAATTGCCTGCATTCCCTGTCCACTACTAAAACCGTTCGCTGCGTCAGCATCTAAACTAATTGCAGGATACCCCATAAAACGCTCAAGCATCGGTGGCGCACCTTGCCAATCAATCTGACTAAACTGATTAAATGGCACCATTTGTCCATTGGCGTTTTTTACATACCAAGCACTTAGATCTTCAGGTTTTGAACGATATGGAGCATCACCTTGTAAATAAACACGCTTGATTCGACCACGATCAATAAAATCATTGATATAACTACCGCTCCATGCAGTCGATAAAGTTCTATTGATTTCACTAACATTCAGACCATGGATCATTGCTGCTTTATGGTCAATTTTGATATTTAAAACAGCTTGGTCATCATTGCCTTTTTTATCTAGATTTTCGACAGAATCAATTGCATTACTTTGCTGCTGCAATTCTTTAAAAGAATCGACCAAACTGTCGCGTCCTGAGCCTTTGATATCTTGCAACCAAAAGTCAATTTTATCTGAATTACCTAGACCACGAATCACTGAGGGCATCACAACCATGATGCGAGCTTGATTATTTTTAGAGAAATATTTCATAGCTCTGGCACGAATTTGCTGTGCGCTGTTTTCAGTTCCCTTGCGATCGTCCCAATGTTTTAACGATATAAAAGCTTGCCCTAAATTTTGACCCGTTCCTGAAAAATTTCTTCCGTGAATGACCATCACACCATTTAAATTTGCTTTCTCATGTTCAAGGAAATAGTCTGAAACAACCTTACCGACTTCTTCTGTCTTAGTCATCGGCGAACCTTGCGGGAGGCTAAACTGCACACCTAATAAGCCTTGGTCCTCTTGAGGTAAAAAACTGGTTGGCAAATCACGATAAATCCAAATAAAACTACAGATTAATAAAGACATCACAATCAAAGCGATCGCTTTAATACCAATCACCTTACTAGCAACATTGAGATAGCATGCTTTAATATAATCTAAACTTTTATTAAACCAGACAGCCCAGCGTGCTTGTTTTTGTTGTGGTTGCAATAGAATTGCACACAAAGCAGGAGTCAAAATCAAAGCCACTAACAGGGACAATCCCATCGCAACAACCAGCGTAATCGAAAACTGTCGATAGATGATCCCCGTCGCACCACTAAAAAACGACATGGGAATAAAGACAGCCGTTAATACCAACGTAATGCCCACCAATGCCCCACTGATTTCTTGCATCGACTGAATTGCAGCTTGTTTCGCTGTTAGCTGCTGTTCATGCATTAAACGCTCTACATTCTCCACCACGACAATCGCATCATCGACCAATAAGCCAATCGCTAATACCATGGCGAATAAAGTCAGTGTGTTAATGCTCATACCAAGAACAGCAAGAACTGCGCAAGTTCCCAAAATTACAACGGGTACAGTCACTGCTGGAACTAATGTAGCTCGCCAGTTTTGTAAGAAAATAAACATCACAAGCACAACCAGCCCTATTGCCTCAACTAATGTTGAAACGACTTGTGACATTGACTCTTTTACAAAAGGTGTATCATCTCGTGGATAAACAACAAAATATCCTTCTGGTAAAGTTTTCTCTAAGCGTGCTACTTCTTTATATACAGCATCGGCAACTTGCATCACATTTGCACCGACTGTTAATGATAAAGATAGACCAGAAGCAGGATAGCCATTTAAGCGGTTAAAGACTTGGTAATTTTCAGCACCAACTTCAACCCGCGCTACATCTTTGAGATAAACAAAACTGCCATCTGTATTGGCTTTTATAACAATATTTTCAAACTGTTCAGGGGCACGTAATAGTGAACCTGAGGTTACTTTAGCATTGAGATATTGATTATCTATCGTTGGTAAATCACCAACCGCACCAGCAGCAACTTGTGTATTTTGATTTTCAATCGCAGTGCGAACATCACTGACCTGTAATTGATAGCTTTGTAATTTTTGAGGATTAAGCCAAATCCGCATTGCATATTGCGAACCAAAAACATTGACCTCGCCAATTCCTTCAATACGGCTGAGATTTAACTCAAAATTATTGGTTAAGTAATCAGAAATATCGATATTTGTTGATCGGCCAGATTTATCTCCAAGACCGATGACCATGAAAGAGTCACTTAATGACTTTCTAACATTCACGCCTTGACGTTGTACATCTTCTGGTAAACGATTAATTGCACCATTAACTGCGTTTTGCACTTGAACTTGTGCTTGATCAGGATCAGTACCTTGCTTAAAGTACAAACTGATTCTGCTATTTCCGCTCGCATCACTACTGGAACTAAAATACAGTAAATGATCAATCCCTTTAATCTGCTGTTCAAGCACCTGTGTCACGCTATCTTCAACCGCTTGTGCATCAGCACCACTATAAGTCGCAGCAACGGTAATTCGAGGAGGGGCAATATCGGGATAACGTTCAACAGGGAGATTGAGTGTCGAAAAAATACCAAATGCCATCACCAAAATCGCTAGCACGGTTGCAAAGATCGGACGCTCAATAAAAAACTTAGATAGCATGGCTGTTCATTCCATATGCTGAAACAGTCAATTTTTCAAATGATAATCATTTTGGGAGTTGCGTTTGTGATCATTACCGAGCAATCAAGTAAACGCTATCTCTTTTAACATATCATTTCAAAATACAAGGAAATGAGGAGAAATAATGGATTTTAAAATAACAACATTTATAAAACACGATGCCCAAAATATTGAGTCATCAAAATCATGCGATATAAATTAATTTACAGTCTAATCAAATACTTCATAAATTAAGATTGACACCATATCAACTAAAACAGATATTAGCACGCCTAACTCTCTCCTCCCCATTTTACTAGGCATTTATGAAGGCCAGCTTAAAAAGTTTTAATATTCTGCTACTTATTCTACTTCCAGCACTCATCACTGGTGGTTTGCTCATTTTTGCAGGAAATTTATCAGACGGTTTACGTCTAGGCTTTTTATCCTTACCTGGCGTGCTTTTTATTTATCTAGCCATTTCACGCAAAAAAAGATACTGGTTGTGTTTTTCATTGATCTGGTGGTTCATATTTCTACTTGATTCACTCTTAAGATCAAGCACTTGGTTTTTATTTAGTAGTGATAATGAAGCGTACTTCATAATCGAAGCGATTGCCAATACTAATCAGCAGGAAATTTGGGAGTTTCTACAACTTCATCGAGTAGCCGTAATCGGTGTACTCACTGGCTTAGTGCTTCTGATTGCTTTCTATAGTTACGCAATTTATAAAGTTGTAAAACCAGAACATTTTCAGCAGCTTTGGCAAAGTCGTTTATTCCGTAGCCTGATTATTTTCTTGACTTTACTCTGCTTGACAAGCCATATCATGAAACCGTCTCGAAAAGTACATCCATTCGTCTTTTGGAGTGATTATCAGACTAAAATTCAGGATTTTAGAGGTCGTATAAAACAGCATAAAAATGTTCATAAACAATGGGATGTCAGTGCACATAAAAACCTAATACAAACAAGACAATCTCAAGGTAAACAAACCCATGTTTTGGTTGTTTCTGAAAGCTTAACCAGTTTAAATCTCGGTGTTTGTGGATATTCTCGTGACACGACTCCAGAGTTAAAAAAACGGCTATCAGAAATCAAAGTATTTTGTAATGCGTTTTCTCCATCACCATCGACCATTAATGCTTTACGTGTTTTACTTACTGAAAGTCCCGCTGCTGAACATGACAAATATTCACCTGAAAGTGTTTTAGCATATGCCCGTGCAGCAGGTTATAAAATTTATTGGTTAAGTAACCAAGATGATAGTTACCTTTCATCATTGTTCGGTTCTTATGCAGACCAAGCAATTTATAAGAATAAACGTTCAGGTCGTAGCAGCACCTCATTAGATGAAAATCTCATTCCAATTTACCAACAAGCTTTAGCCGATCCAGCACCTAAAAAGCTCATCATTCTTCATTTAATTGGTGCACATCCTAATTATCAAGAGCGTTATCCAGTCGCTTTTAATAAATTTACCAGTGATAGTAATGATCTAGTTGAAACTGATCTAAAAAATAGAAATATTGATCCTTGGATTCGTGCATTAAGAAATGATTATGACAATGCCGTGCTATACGAAGATTCTTTGTTAGCTAAATTTCTGGATACATTACAAGCTGATCATATTCCTGACTTTAGATCATTTACCGTGGTTTCAGATCACGGTAATGAGGTTGGACATGAAATCGACTATGCAGGTCATAGTCCCAACACCAAAGCAGGTTATCAAGTTCCTGTCATTATGTGGTCAGATAGACAACGTATCGCAGGTGTAAATAATACCAAAACATTAAACACCGCCGAATTAGATAATAACCTGATGCACATTATGGGCTTAAAAGATAAATCATCCAGCCATCAATCCTATTGGCAAGATGATAATTATCATTTTACTCCAGAAGCAAATTGGCCTTACTGGCAAAATAAATCTTAAAAGATTTAGTTCATCAATCAGCTTTATTTTTTGGTAAAACTGATTGGCTCGGTTTTTATTTATTCGCCTTAGAAATCCTATAGATTTCACAAAACTATCATCTTTTTGTCATCCGTTTGATAAAAAACACTTGCAAACTAGTTGCTTTGATAAAAACGCATGAGCTTACTTATGTTAAAAAAAGCAGTCATTTGTCTTAGCCTAATTAGCCTTGTAGGTTGTAATGACGATAACAACGATCACTCAAACTCAAAGCAACCTACTTATGAATTTCCCCAAATATTAGTGGTTGGTCATCGTGGTGCAAGCGCTCTTCGACCTGAACATACACTTGAGTCTTACCAGAAAGCAATTGATGATGGTGCTGACTTCATCGAACCAGATTTAGTATCGACTAAAGATGGCTTATTAGTAGCACGTCATGAAAATGAAATCAGTGGAACAACTAATGTCGCAGATGTACCTGAATTTGCTGATCGTAAGAAAACCAAAGTGATTGATGGTGTCACACTTACTGGTTGGTTCACTGAAGACTTTACACTAAAAGAATTACAGCAATTAAAAGCGCGTGAACGTATCCCACAGTACCGTCCTCAAAACACGCAATATAATGATTTATATGACATTCCAACATTGGATCAAATCATTGACCTTGCAAATACAAACTATAAGAAAACTGGAAAAATCATTGGTTTGTATATTGAGACCAAACACCCTACTTATTTCCAAAATCAAAATTTAGCCATGGAAGATAAGTTGCTGCAAACACTGGCAAAGTATCAATATACTCGAGACATTGCACCAATTTACTTACAGTCATTTGAAGTGGGCAATTTAAAATATCTAAAACAGCAGCTTGATCTCCATAAAAGTGTGAAACATGCGCAACTCATTCAGCTTTATGATGAACAAACTGCGCGCCCAGCGGATTATGTAGCTACTCAAAACCCAACAACTTACGGCGATATGGCAACGGCTCAAGGCTTAAAAGATGTATCAAGCTACGCCAATGGCGTTGGGCCATGGAAAGTCTATGTCTTTAAAGATGCGGCGATGACCGAAACCACATCATTTATTAAAGATGCTCATGATGTTGGGCTAAAAGTTCACCCTTATACTTTCCGCCCAGAAAACAACTTCTTACCTGAATCAGTTAAATGTAGTTCAAAAGCAGATGAACGTTGTGAAACAGGCTCAATCAAAGAAATGCACCTTTACTTTAAAGCTGGTGTAGATGGCTTCTTTACGGATGATCCTGCGATTGGTCGTAAAGCAGTTCAAAACTATCTATCAACTCAGAAACAATAATCTTGACTTAAAAGGGCAGTTAAACTGCCCTTTTCTTATTGGTGTGAAGCCGCGAATTGCTTTTGTTTTACTTGTTCCCATTGCCACCAACCATAAGCAGCTAATCCAACAAAAACTGCATACAAGGCCGCTGTTAAAAACAAATCCTTATAAATAAACATGCCCACATAAATAATATCGACAAAGACCCACAACACCCACGTTGCAATATGTTTTCGGCTCGTCCAATAAGTTGCGAGTAAGCTAAAAGCAGCAAGTTGAGAGTCTAACATCGGCACTGCCGCATCAGTAAAATGCTTTAATACCAAGCCAAAGATTAAACCACCAGTTGCAGCGATCAACATTTGAATGATTACCGTTTGTGGAGCAATCGCTTCAATTCGAATTTCGTGATCTTCACGTTTCCCTTTCAACCAATAATAAAAACCGTAGAAATTTATCACCATGAAGAAAAATTGCAGAATGGTCTCGCCATAAAGTTTATACGTATAAAAAAGATAACCATAGAGAACGAATGCCACGAAGTTAAACCACCAACACCACATATTACGTCTCACCGTCAATGCGACACCAATGATACTGATTACAACAGCAATAATTTCTAAAGGAGACAAAACAAAACTTCTATCTAAATCACATCACCACATTATGAAAAAAACCAAAAATTAAGCAATCCTAAAATTTATCTTCTGAATCATTCTATTTTTAACTTTATTCTCAAACACGACTATTTTTCAACCAAAGCTTGTGCTATAAAAATCTAAATTCATTTTAAATATCACACATGTTGATCCATAGAGTTTCTTCTCAATATCCGACTCAATTCACCAATTGCATTTCAATCCATGCAATGTGGCGACGTGTCTGCATTTTTATGCGAGGAGACTTTGCAAACATGAATATGATGACAATTTAAATAAAACATCAATTGCAAAAAGGTCGCCTCAGTAGCGACCTTTTTTATTGCCTAAACATCTATTTTTTATAGTAAATCACTTTTTTAATACAGGAGAATTTCCATGTCACAATTCCAGCAGAAGAACTTTATTCAAGCAACACAGGGACAACCGACTGTAGTATCTACTCACCCTCGCCTTGCTACAGTCGGTCAATTTCTTGCAGTCGTATTCATTTGGTCATTTACACCATTAGCCGCGGTATTGACTGTGCAAGAACTTCATTGGGCGTGGGGGTTATTCCTACGATTTAGTCTCGCGATCCCTCTTGCATTGATTTGTCTATTTTATTTTCGACTTAAATTGATTGTGACTAAACAAGCGATGATCAGCTATGCAGCAGGTGCATTGGGCTTATTTGGTTCGATGTCTTTTTGCTATCTGGGTGCAACAAAAGTTTCATCAGGAATGATTTCTATTATTTATGGCACTGCGCCTTTGTGGACAGGCTTAATTTCTGTATTGATTTTAAAACGTGAGCATTTTTTACAACGTCAATGGTATGGATTAACACTGGCAATTGTAGGTTTATCTTTTACATTAGGAATTGGAACTGATGATATTCAACTCGATATGTTAGGCATTGGGTATGAAATTATCGCTGTTTTACTCTATGTTTTATCTATGTTTGCTGTGGCAAAGATTGGTGCTGAGATTCATCCTATTATTCAAACGACAGGTTCAACGCTGATGTCGTGGTTAGGTTATTTATGTCTGTTGCCTCTATTTATCTCAGAAGCACCAACTCATTTTCCGAGTATTCAGACAAGCTTAGCCGTATTGTACAGTGCCCTATTTTCCTCAGTTTTGGCCATGATTTGCTATTTTCATTTAATTCAAAAGCTCAATCCAACAACAGTGATGCTCATTACAATTCTTACACCTGTTTTGGCAACCATTTGGGGCATATATTTCAATAACGAACGATTAAGCTCACATCTGGTTATAGGATTAGTCTTGCTTTGCTTGGGATTATTCTTATATGCATTTCGGAACAGGCCAAAGTATCTTTAACTCTTCTAAAACTGGTAGGTCAGCAGAATGATCTATCAGTTGGTAGTATCTCTCACCCTGACACAGTAAACTAAATTGGCTTTTTCGAGATTTGCTCAAGGATGAAAGAATCTATGCGTCGTTATTTTTTATGGATTTGGTTTAGCTTATTTTTGGCTTTACAAGGTTGTGTTCATGCAACAATCCAACCAAAGGCAAATCAAAAACAAACAACTGAATTAAAACAACGCTATTATCAAGCCAAAACAACGACACCTGATGGTACAGTTATAGCTTTTACTGTATACCAACCTCAGTTAAAAGCGGGTCAAGATGCCCCTTTAATTATTCATACACATGGTTTTGGTCTATCTCGCATGAAACGACCAGAAATGAGTTTATATGGATTCTTACTTCCAACAGGACAAATCGCCAAGAAAGCATGGAAAGAAGGCTATTGGGTGATTAGCTATGATCAACGTGGACATGGTAATAGTCAGGGCAAAATCCGTTTAACAGATCCTAAAAAAGAAGCTCAAGACGTTATTAGCATCATGAATTGGGCGGAAAACAACCTTCCTCAATTAGCAAAAAATCAAAATGGCGTTCGTGCAGGTATGATCGGCGAATCTTATGCTGGCGGCGTGCAATACCTTGCGTCCGCTCTTGACCCTCGCCTACAAGCGATCGTCCCGATTACGACATGGTATGACATCGTCAATAGCCTTGCACCAAATGGTACTCCCAAAAGTAATTGGATTAGCTTTCTTAATTTAATTGGTGATTGGTGGAACTGGAATAAATTTGACCCAGATTTAAAACAAGCTTATCTCGATACCCAACAAGGTCAGTTAAAAGCTTCGACCTATGACTTTTTAAAAACACATCAGGCCAGTTGGTTCTGTAGCCATAATCAAGTGCCTCAAGCAGATGCACTAATTATCCAAGGATTTAGAGATGTGTTGTTCCCCTTTAATGAAGGCGTTAAAGCAGCGCAATGTATGCAACAAGCTCATCATGAAGTTCATTTAATTGGTGTACAAGGCGGTCATTTACAACCATTCGCACAAAGCTCTCCTTCAGGTAACACACCATTTTGGTATATTGGAAAATCTGTCAGCTGTGGCAATAAGCAAAAATACGATCTACAAAAAACAGTGCTGGATTGGTTCAATCAAAAGCTGAAAGATCAAAATACAAATACAACTCTTCCTGAACTATGTGTAGATGATAGCCCCATTCAACATCTCGCTGATTTAGCTGCAACAGAGCAATACACTTTAACCAAAACTTGGATTGAACCCACCACAACTCAAGCCGTGTTTATTCCCATTCATACTGCGACTGAATCATCTCAACTTACTGGCTCACCTCAACTCAAATTAAATGTGCAAACTACAGATCAAAGTACGCCGACATTGTTCATTTCGGTTGCTATCAAATCAAAAGCATCTGGAAAATATGACATTTTAAATGAACAAACAGCACCATTTAACTCCTCAAAAAAACAGGCTTATGATCAAATCGTATTAGGTACGACAACAGAACAAGAAATTGAATTGCCGAGCGTCAATGGACAGCTTAATCAAGGAGATACTCTAGGTCTGTTAATCAATACTGAAAGTATTTATTATCAAAGCATTCAACAGCCTAAAATTGAGGCATGGATTTCTGGAAAAATTATAATGCCTAAGCTTTGGAAATTAGAAAGCCCATAGTAAGTAATTATTATATTAAAAAATCGAGAGTGACATTTACCACTCTCGATTTGCAATCAACTCTTCCATTTCAATTTCTAGATAACCTGATTCCTGCACAACCATCATCATTGCCTCAGCAATATAGTCAGCAGCAGTATCATCTAAGCTTGAATCTAAGTCTTCAAATTGTGGTTTCATCTCATTGATTTCAATCATCGCCTGATGGGCAAAACGATAGATTTCTGATTCAGATAAATCAGCGCGACTCACTTTTTTTGAAAACTGGTGAATATGTTGTTTGACTTCAGCAACCAGAATATCGGGATAATATTCATCGTCAAACATTGGGAGAAGTAAACTTTCAAACATAACAAATAATATGTCAATAAAACGCCATGCTTATATCACAATCTCGTACAAATCACGATATTTAGACATAAAAAAAGCGATAGTTTCCGACCACCTTTATTATCGTATATGGAATGGATACATCTTCCGCTCAAATAGATAGATGAATTTATGAAATAAATCAAAAATTAAACTGATAATTCAACAGTATATTTTGATAATTGATCAAAAGTAATTGAAGCACCCCCACAAACAATCACCAGTACATCATCTGTTTCAGTGAACGCTATTTTCTGATCATAAAGCACTGATAAAGTAGCACCGCATGCTGGTTCAACCAGTGTCCGATGGTCATCTAAAAACTTTAGGCAAGCGCGTACAGTTTCCCCATCTGAAACTGTAAGTCCACGCACATCATTATTTTGAGAAACACGAAAAGCTTGTTCACACACTTTTTTTGCAGCGAGTGTCGTTGCAATACCTGTAACTTGATCTAGTGTGACATGCTCACCCAGTTGAATGGATGTGTTCAATGAAGCTGTTCCGACTGTTTCTATGGCGTAAATTGGAATATCCAGATGATGCTTTTGCAAGCCTTGTGAAATACCAGAAATTAGACTGCCACCACCAACGGACAACACAACGGCTGTAGGACGAATGCCTTCAGCAATCACCTCATCAACAATTTCAGCAACACCATCCCAAAGATACTGATGATCAAAAGGATGGATATAAACTGCATGATCATTTACAAAAGAAAGCGCAAGTTCATTGGCATCTACCCATGAATCACCATGAACAATAACCTCAGCACCCTCACTCAACATCAAGTCAATCGCTCTTTGAGATGTGGTTTTAGGCACAACAACCGTTACAGGAATATTTAAAACTTTTCCCATGTAAGCAACTGAAATACCAGCATTGCCACCAGATGAACTAATGAATTTTATAGCCCCCTGTTCGACATATTTTTGGCAAGCATTTCCAATGCTTCGTTGTTTAAATGAACCCGTTGATTGTGAAGACTCCATTTTCAACCAAACATTGCAGTTATTTAATTCACTTAACTTACTGGATTTAATCAACGGTGTTTTCATATCAAATATCATTTCATGGTTATTAAATTAAAAATCATTTATGGTCGGTCTCAAAAGGAATCGACCATGTTGTATGACCAAAATATTAGTTTTGTTTGGCACTGAGACTCTTAGCAATTTTTGCAAGATCAATAAACTCTTCACGCATTTGATAAGGATCAGGTTTTGCTGATTGTTGGGCTAACTGGATGATTTGATCCCAGCCCATCGCACCATTGTACTGACCACCTTTTAATTGCTGAGCGTATGATGCAACTGCGATTGCAAAACGGGTGTCATTATTGGCTTGGGCGAGTGTTTTACTTTTCACATTAACCGCTTGACTCAATAAAATACTTTTTTCTTGATTTGGCAATTTATAACGTAAATTCACGAAAGCATATTCAGATTTCTTAGCAGTATCCGATTTTATAGGTGCTTGATAACGTGAGTCATTTAGCCAGCCTTGCTGACCGACAGGAATAATTTCATAGATCGCAGTGACATTATGCCCAGCGCCGATATCACCAGCATCAACCTTATCGTTATTAAAATCCTCTTGTTTCAACATACGATTTTCATAACCAACTAAACGATATTCTTTGACAGTTGCTGGATTAAACTCTACTTGTATTTTGACATCTTGGGCAACCGTTGCCAGCGTAGAAGACAACTGACGTTGTACCACTTTTTTCGCTTCATTTTTGTTATCGATATAGCTGTAATTACCATCACCAGCATCAGCGATTTGTTCCATTAGCTCTTCATTGTAATTACCTGTGCCATAGCCGAGCGTTGTCAATGAAATACCACTTTTTCGCTTCTCCGCGACCATGCCTTTTAAGGTATTAAAATCAGTAATACCTACATTAAAGTCACCATCAGTCGCTAACAAAATGCGATTAATCCCATTTTTAACAAACGCTTTCTCTGCTTCTTTATATGCCAGTTGAATCGCCTGCTCACCAGCCGTTGCACCACCAGCTTGCAACTGATTAATCACACGTAAAATCTTGTCTTTTTGCTCACCTGATGTCGGCTCAAGCACTAATTTTTCCCCACTCGCATAAGTGATAATCGTCACTTTGTCCTGTGGGCGTAATTGTTCAGTCAATATTCTTAAGGTTTGTTTAACCAATGGCAACTTATCTTCAGCACTCATACTGCCTGAAACATCGACAAGAAAAACTAAATTAGCAGGTGGTAATTGTTTCGTGCTTAAATCTTTGGCTTGAATCCCAATTTTGATCAACTTAGCACGCTCTTTCCACGGCGAATCAACTGTTTCAGTGGTTACAGAAAAAGGATGTACGCTATTTGGTTGCGGATATTGATAATCAAAATAATTAATCATTTCTTCAGCACGAATCGCATCAACTGGCGGTAACCTCCCATCATTCAAATAACGGCGAGTATTGGTATAACTCCCCGTATCAACATCAATGCTGAAAGTAGATATTGCATCATCAGCAACTCGATGAACTGGATTGACCTCATTCTTCTGGTACTTCTCAGTATTCTGTTCTAATCGCGGTCGCTCAATACTTGGCATTACAGCAACATAAGCTGTTGGAGCGATTAATTTACGGAAGCGATCTGCTCCAAAATTTGCAGTTGATACTGGTGCGGGTGCAAGCTCAGTAGCAATCCCACTATATTTAGCTGGGTTACTACATGCCACAACCATACAACTCAGTAGCGTTAAACCAAATACTTTTGTTGATTTTTGCATCTCTTATTTCCCCTAATTTTATTTTGTATTTTCAAATAAATAGTCATATTGAGAGCATTGTAAGCAAAAAAATAAAGATACACCGTGTCCGTATGTATCTTTATCTACATCATTTCTCTTTAATTTTATTTAGCAACGAGCATCGCTTGCCAAACTTTTATTGCATCAACAGTCGCTTTAACATCATGTGCTCTTACAATGCTTGCACCTTGCTGAATACTCAATATATGTCCCATCACACTCCCCACAGCACGTTCCTGAGCAGGGATACCATTTAGCGCCTCACCAATAAACCGCTTACGAGACAAACCCGATAAAATCGGGTACCCCATTCGATTAAGTTTCCAAAATTCATTGAGTAATTGAAAATTTTGTTGAGCATTTTTAGCAAAGCCAAAACCTGGATCGATAATAATATTTTCAGATTTAACTCCAATAGCAATCGCTTGGCTTAAACGTTGCTGAAGCTCATTAATCACATCTTCAGTCACATCTTGATATTGATCCAACTGATTCATATTGGTGGGTTCACCACGCATGTGCATCAGCACGACAGGAATATTCAATTCTGCTGCTGTTTCTAAAGCCAGTGGTCGAGTTAATGCCCGTACATCATTCCAAATATGCGCACCAGCATCAACAGCCGCTCGGATAACCTCTGGTTGACTGGTATCAATTGACATCACCACATCGTATTTTGAAAGTGCTTCTACGACAGGAATGACACGGCGTATCTCTTCTTCAACTTCAACAGGTGATGCATTGGGGCGTGTTGACTCTCCACCAATATCAATAATAGTTGCACCATCAGCCATCATCTGCAAAGCATGTTTAACAGCTTGGTCTTTTTGATGATGCTGCCCGCCATCACTAAATGAATCAGGCGTTACATTCAAGATTCCCATAACACGAGGTTGCGATAAATCTAATGTAAAACGACTACCTTGTAATTGTCGTTGTGGTAATGGCATCAACTGCATCAAAACTCTCCACACTTTAATGATGGTATTTTAACAACAGATAATGCCTGTCATGACTGATTTATTTTCAACTTAGTCTAAAATCCAAACAAAAAAAGAGCGACCGAAGCCGCTCTTTTTATTACAACGAATATTAGCCCATTGCTGGCAATGGTGGTGGTGTAGATGGACCATCTTTAGGTGGTTCAAATTCAGCCACAGGGTTCTCAGCAACATACACTTTCGGTGGTTGTGGTTCACGACCTTCCATGATGTCTCGGATTTGGTCACGATCAATCGTTTCCCATTCCATCAACGCTTTTACCATTGCATGTGCGATATCTTTATTATTTTCCAAGATATCACGTGCAACCTTATACTGTTCATCTAATATGCGACGAACTTCTTCATCAACTTTTTGTTGCGTTGCTTCAGAAATCGTACGGCTACCAACATTACCGAAGAAACCATTTTGGTTTTCATCTTCATAAACCATTACGCCAAGTTTATCTGACATACCGTATTTAGTAACCATTGCACGCGCCATTTTCGTTGCACGTTCAAAGTCATTCGATGCGCCAGTCGACATTTGATTGATGAAGACTTCTTCAGCAATACGACCACCAAACAAGATTGAAAGTTCATTCAACATCTTATCTTTATAGTGGCTCGTTTGATCTTGTTCTGGAAGCTGCCATGTCACACCAAGCGCCCAACCACGTGGCATAATAGTAACTTTATGCACAGGGTCTGTACCCGGTAAAATTTCAGCAACAATCGCATGTCCCGCTTCATGGTAAGCCGTCGCACGACGTTCTTCTTCACGGATGACCATCGACTTACGTTCTGGACCCATGTAGATTTTGTCTTTAGCATCTTCAAAGTCATGCATATCAACCGTGTTTTTATTACGGCGAGCAGCAAACAATGCAGCTTCGTTCACCAAGTTTGCTAGTTGTGCACCAGAAAAACCAGGTGTACCACGGGCAAGGACTTTAACATCAACACCAGTTACAGACGGAAGCTTCTTCAAGTGAACATTTAAAATCTGCTCACGACCACGAATGTCTGGTAAACCAACCATCACTTGACGGTCAAAACGACCTGGACGAAGTAACGCTTTATCAAGAACATCTACGCGGTTCGTCGCAGCAATAACGATAACACCTTCATTGCCTTCAAAACCATCCATCTCAACAAGCATTTGGTTTAAGGTTTGCTCACGCTCATCATGACCACCACCTGTACCTGAACCACGATGACGACCAACAGCATCAATCTCATCAATAAAGATGATACAAGGCGCGTGGCGTTTCGCTTGTTCAAACATATCACGAACACGCGATGCACCCACACCAACGAACATTTCGACAAAGTCAGAACCAGAGATACTGAAGAAAGGTACTTTAGCTTCACCAGCAATTGCTTTTGCTAATAATGTTTTACCTGTACCTGGAGGACCAACCATCAATACACCACGAGGAATGGTCGCACCAAGACGTTTAAATTTGGCAGGGTCTTTTAAGAAATCAACGATTTCAACCACTTCTTGTTTTGCTTCATCACAACCAGCAACATCACTAAACGTTAACTTAATTTGATCTTCAGATAACATTTTTGCTTTTGATTTACCAAAACTCATAGGGCCATTTTTGCCGCCAGCACCACCACCCATATTACGCATGAAGAACATGAATAATAGGATAATAAGTAAGACTGGGAAGCTCGCAATGAGAAGTTGCATCAAAATGCCTTGACGTTGCGGCGCTGTACCCTCAACCACTACATTTTGTTTATTCAAGCTTGGTAGCAATTCAGTGTCTTCTACTTGTGGACGAACCGTTTCGAAAGAAGAACCATTGGATTTTTCACCACTAATATTTAAACCGTCAATTGTGACTTGTTTAATCTGCCCAGCATTCACCGCTGCCACGAAATCTGAGTATTTCATCGCTGCAGGTTTATTGCGGTCACTGACGTTGCTAAAAATCAAAATCAGAACACCGAGTATGATGAGCCACAATACGGCATTCTTGAAGTAATCGCTCAAGGCTTTATTCCCATATCAATCTAATTTGATCATACCTAATCTTGGCTGACCTTCACAAAAACAGCAATGAATTTGCGTTGCAAAAAACTTAAAAGGTACAAAATGCACAATTTTTAACAACTTGGCAAGTACACTTTTTATTGCAATGCCTTTTTACGACCTTGCCCAATCAAAAAAACCTCTTTTGATCGCGCACGCGAAGCCGCAGGTTTGGCTGTTTTTAATACATCAAAACTATCGACCACTTGTTTTCTGAACTCATCAAAACCAGAGCCTTGGAACACTTTAACCACAAACTGTCCGTTTGGTCCTAATACTTTCTGAGCAAAATCCAAAGCCAATTCACATAAGTAAATTTGACGAGGTTGATCAACAGCCCTATTACCTGATGTATTGGGGGCCATATCAGAAATTACAATGTCTACTTGGCGCCCATTTAAAATATTTAACAATTTTTCAAAAACTTCTTCTTCTCGGAAGTCACCTTGTAAAAAGGTCACATCTGGAAGTGCATCCATTGCTAAAATATCAGAGGCAATGACTAAGCCATTTGCACCGACTAATTTACCAGCGATTTGAGACCAACTTCCTGGTGCTGCGCCTAAGTCAACCACCGTCATACCAGGTTTGATCATTCTATATTTTTCTTGGATTTCGAGTAGCTTATACGCTGCCCGAGCACGATAGCCCTCCTTTTGTGCCTTTTTCACAAACGGGTCATCTAAGTGCTCTCTCATCCATGCACGACTGCTTTTAGACAATTTTTGATTGGTAATGCGTGTCGCCATAACTCACTAAATTAAAAAAACTTCTGATAAGTCATTGTACGTGAAAATTACTCTCATTACAGTACGGATGTACTTCATTCACACGAAGTTTTACAGATTTTTTCCGATAAGTATAATTGATGATTCCAAGTGTGTTTTCACACAATTTATTCTACATGCTGGCATGCTAAATCTATCTAAGATTCGGGATGCAAGTTATACTAAGTCGTTTTTCCAATCAGGTATTTTTAATGGCGGCTTTATCTATCCATGAACGTAAACGTTTACGTCAAATTGGTCATGCACTTAACCCAGTTGTAATGATTGGCAGCCAAGGTCTTACAGAAAGCGTCATTGAAGAGACAAATCGTGCACTTAATGATCATGAATTAATCAAGGTGAAAATTGCTGGTGAAGATCGTGATGCTCGCGCCGCTGTTATTGATGCGATTGTTGAAGCAACTGGTGCAGAATCGGTACAGAAAATCGGTAAAATTGTTTTGCTTTATAAAAAAGCTGCAAAACAAAACCAACATCTTTCTAACTTAGTTCGCTTTGCTCATTTAAGTAATAAGTAAGATCAATGGCAAGTTATGAACTTTCCGCTTTCGATCGCTTCAGTGCCATTACTGTCGTTGGAGCAATTGAGCAAGAGACCCCAGCCACGTTAAATATTGGCTTTTGGGTTCGAGATCCCAATCAGTTTTTAATTTACCCAGAACAAGTTACAGCGCATCCACGTAAAGACTATTTATGGGAACAAACTTGCTTTGAAATTTTTATTGGTGTGAAAGATCAAGATTTTTATCGTGAAATTAATCTTTCCCCTTCTCAAGCTTGGCAAGTTTATCAATTTGAAGAATATCGTTTTCCAGAAGAGATGCCGCCCCTCGCAGCATATGACATTGAATTAAATCATTTACAACGTACCCATTATGGGTTGAATGTAAGTTTAGATTTATCTCAATTTATGCGACAGCACCAATTAAAGTGGGCTGATCTCTATCTTGGTTTAAATGCTGTATTGAATACCACACAAGGTATGCATTATTTTGCAATGCAACATAGCAGCCCTCAAGCTGATTTCCATAATAAGCGAGATTGGTTACATCAATTTTAAAAATAAAAAAGCGAGAAATGAATTTCTCGCTTTTTTAACTTTCTACAAAAGTGCAAGATTAGCTCGCGCGAACTTTATTCCAAGCTTCGACCGCTTGCTCTTTAGTACGTTTAAAGCTGCCAACCAAAGTATCTTTATGTTTCACAGAGATTTGGCTGATGTCATCTTTTAATTCTTTACTTACTTTAGTTAAATCTTCGATTAAAGCATTTAACTCAGTTTTTAATGCATTTGTTAATTCAACCAAGTTACCTTGTGAAGAATTAAGTTGAGTTTTAATCACTTCAATACGCTCTAACAGATCTTGCTTGATTTGAGCAAGTTGACCTTGAATATTTTGATTTAACTCTTTAGCTTCCGCCTCAATTTTCTCTTGAGTTTCAGCAAGTGCTTCTTTTACCTGCTCTTGAGTTTCTGTGATCACTTCCTTTGCTTGTTCTTGAGTTTCAGCAATCACTTCTTTTGCCTTAGCAGTTTTTTCAGCAACAACTTCTTTTGCTTTTGCTGTTTTTTCTGCAACCGCTTCTTTCACCTCAGCAGTCTTTTCAGCGACAACTTCTTTCACTTCAGCTGTTTTCGCAGCAACAGTTTCTTTAGCCTTTGTTGTTTTTTCAACAACAGCTTCTTTCACTTCTTCGGTTGCAGCTACAGTAGTTTGATTCTCAGCCATGTTGGTTCCCCTCATTATTGATTGTTGATTTTTTGGCTTAATATAAGATAAAGCTCTTTCATTTTGGACCAATAAAAAATTGTTAGACAATTTGCATAATATCTCACGATATCGATAAAGGAATGAGTTATTTGGCAATAGACAGGTTTGTACTTAAACTTTTAAGAGAATTCGACCAATTCCTGATTTTATAAATAAAACACATAGACTTTTCACGTTCTCATGCGTATAATGCGCTGTTAAGTTACAAGCGAGCAGACTGGAAGGAGGGGCATGTTTTTTATAGACAGCCTGCCTTTTTTTATGTCTTCTCGCTTTTTTACAGCCTTATTTTTGTGGTTTTAGTTCAGGAGCTTTGGTTTGAGCACCCCCGCCATTTTAGCCCTCGCAGATGGAACGGTCTTTAAAGGAACGTCTATCGGTGCATCGGGATGTACGACTGGTGAAGTCGTTTTTAATACTGCAATGACTGGTTATCAAGAAATCTTGACTGACCCTAGTTATGCGCAACAAATTGTGACGTTGACTTATCCTCATATTGGAAATACAGGCTGTAATAGCGAAGACGTTGAATCAGGTCGCATCCATAAAGTATGGGCGAATGGTTTGATTATTCGTGATCTTCCTTTATTACATAGCAACTTCCGTTCTGAACAATCATTAAGCGAATATTTAGAGCAACACAATGTTGTTGCTATCGCTGACATCGACACACGTAAGTTGACTCGTATTTTACGCGACAAAGGTGCACAAAATGGTTGCATCCTTGCTGGTGAAAATATCACAGAAGAAGAAGCAATTGCGAAAGCACGTGAATTCGGTGGTTTAACTGGTTTAGATCTTGCGAAAGAATGTTGTGATCCTGAAGGCTTTGAATGGACTGAAGGTTCATGGACTTTAGGGAATGGCTTCACTCAACCAGAATTAAAATACCATGTAGTTGCATACGATTATGGTGTCAAAACCAACATCTTACGTATGCTTGCAGACCGTGGTTGTAAATTAACAGTTGTTCCTGCACAGACACCAATTGAAAAAGTTTTGGCTTTAAATCCAGACGGTGTGTTCTTGTCAAATGGTCCTGGTGATCCAGCAGCATGTGACTATGCAATTGAAGCAGTTAAAACACTGGTTGATACAACAAACTTACCTGTATTCGGTATTTGTTTAGGTCACCAAATCCTAGCACTTGCTTCTGGTGCTAAGACGATGAAAATGAATCATGGTCACCACGGCGCTAACCATCCTGTACAAAACCTTGAGAATGGTACAGTGATGATTACTTCTCAAAACCATGGCTTTGCTGTCGATGAGAGTACTTTACCTGCAAACTTAAAAGTGACACATCGCTCACTGTTTGATGGTACAAACCAAGGTATTCATCGCACTGACAAACCAGCATTCAGCTTCCAAGGTCATCCTGAAGCAAGCCCTGGTCCACATGACTGTGCCCCATTGTTCGATCATTTCATCGAACTTATCGAAGCAGCTAAGAAGTAATTAAGGAGCGAATAATGCCTAAACGTACGGATATTAAAAGCATCTTAATTATTGGTGCTGGTCCGATTGTCATTGGTCAGGCGTGTGAGTTTGACTATTCAGGTGCGCAAGCATGTAAAGCGCTTCGTGAAGAAGGTTACCGCGTTATTTTGGTAAACTCTAACCCAGCGACCATCATGACTGACCCTTCAATGGCGGATGCAACTTATATCGAGCCAATCACTTGGCAGACTGTTGCTCAAATCATCGAAAAAGAGCGTCCAGATGCAGTCCTTCCTACTATGGGTGGTCAAACTGCATTGAACTGTGCGCTTGCATTAGATGAGCACGGTATTTTAGAAAAATACAATGTTGAATTGATCGGCGCGAGTAAAGATGCAATCGAAAAAGCGGAAGACCGTAAACTTTTCGATATCGCAATGCGCAAAATCGGTTTGGAATGTCCAAAAGCTGCTATCGCTGAAACAATGGAAGAAGCTTTAGCTATCCAAGCTGGTTTCGGTTTCCCTGTCATCATTCGTCCATCATTTACGATGGGTGGTTCTGGTGGTGGTATTGCTTATAACCGCGAAGAATTCCTTGAAATCTGTGAACGTGGTTTTGACCTCTCTCCTACTCACCAATTATTGATCGATGAATCATTGATTGGTTGGAAAG
Source organism: Acinetobacter venetianus RAG-1 = CIP 110063 (assembly GCF_000368585.1). Taxonomy (GTDB): domain Bacteria; phylum Pseudomonadota; class Gammaproteobacteria; order Pseudomonadales; family Moraxellaceae; genus Acinetobacter; species Acinetobacter venetianus. The sequence goes on along the minus strand of NZ_KB849558.1, from coordinate 14,000 downwards.
AATACGAAATGGAAGTTGTTCGTGATAAAAACGACAACTGTATCATCGTATGTGCGATCGAAAACTTTGACCCAATGGGCGTTCACACAGGTGACTCAATCACTGTAGCTCCTGCGCAAACATTGACAGACAAAGAATATCAATTGATGCGTAATGCATCTGTTGCAGTTCTTCGTGAAATCGGTGTTGAAACAGGTGGTTCAAACGTTCAATTCGGTATTAACCCGAAAGACGGTCGTATGGTCGTGATTGAGATGAACCCACGTGTATCACGTTCATCTGCGCTTGCATCTAAAGCAACAGGTTTCCCAATCGCAAAAATCGCGGCGAAACTTGCAGTCGGTTACACCCTTGATGAATTGAAAAATGACATCACTGGCGGCGTAACACCAGCATCTTTCGAACCATCGATTGACTATGTTGTAACGAAGATTCCACGTTTCAACTTCGAAAAGTTCCCACAAGCTGAGCCAGTATTAACCACTCAGATGAAATCTGTGGGTGAAGTAATGGCGATTGGTCGTAACTTCCAAGAATCTGTACAAAAAGCACTTCGCGGTCTTGAAGTTGGTGTATGTGGCTTTGATGAAAAAGTTGAAGCAGGTACAGCCAATGCCAAAGACATCATCTTAAAAGAACTTAAAGTGCCTGGCCCAGAGCGTATTTGGTACGTTGCTGATGCATTCCGCCACGGTTTCTCTTTAGATGACGTATTTGAAGCAACAAAAATTGACCGTTGGTTCTTAATTCAAATCGAAGACATCATTAAAACAGAAGCTCAAGTAAAAGCTTTAGGTTTTGGTGACTTGAATGCTGACAATATCCGTTCATTCAAACGTAAAGGTTTATCGGACCTTCGCATTGCGAACTTAATGGGTATTTCACAAAAGCAATTCCGTAAACAACGTTGGAACTTGGGTGTATATCCTGTTTACAAACGTGTTGATACATGTGCTGCTGAATTTGAATCAGGTACAGCATATATGTATTCAACTTACGATGAAGAATGTGAAGCAAATCCATCTAATCGTGACAAGATCATGGTGATTGGTGGTGGTCCTAACCGTATTGGTCAAGGTATTGAGTTTGACTACTGCTGTGTACACGCTGCGCTTGCAATGCGTGATGACGGTTACGAAACTATCATGGTGAACTGTAACCCTGAAACAGTTTCTACCGATTATGATACATCTGATCGTTTATACTTCGAACCTGTAACACTAGAAGATGTACTTGAAATCGTACGTACTGAGAAGCCTAAGGGCGTAATCGTACAGTATGGTGGTCAGACTCCATTGAAATTGGCTCGTGCTTTAGAAGAAGCTGGTACGCCAATCATTGGTACATCACCAGATGCGATTGACCGTGCTGAAGACCGTGAACGTTTCCAACAGATGATTCAACGTTTACAGCTCCGTCAACCAAATAACAGCATCGTAAAATCTGCTGAAGAAGGTATTTCAGAAGCGGCGAAAGTGGGCTATCCACTGGTTGTTCGTCCATCTTATGTATTAGGTGGTCGTGCAATGGAAATCGTATATAACGAAGAAGAGCTTAAACGCTACCTTCGTGAAGCAGTACAAGCATCTAATGAAGCACCTGTCCTACTTGACCGTTTCCTAGATGATGCGACTGAAGTTGACGTAGACTGCGTATCTGACGGTAAAGATGTTGTAATCGGCGGTATCATGCAACACATTGAACAAGCAGGTATTCACTCAGGTGACTCGGCATGTTCGATTCCTCCTTACTCTCTTTCACAAGAAGTTCAGGATGAAATGCGTCGTCAAACGGTAGCAATGGCTAAAGAACTTGGCGTTGTTGGTTTAATGAACGTTCAGTTTGCTGTAAAAGGCAACGACATTTACGTACTCGAAGTAAACCCACGTGCATCACGTACGGTTCCATTCGTGTCTAAATGTATTGGTGAATCTTTGGCAAAAGTTGCAGCTCGTTGTATGGCGGGTCAATCACTTGAATCTCAAGGTTTCACTAAAGAAATTATCCCAACACGTTTTGCAGTGAAAGAAGCGGTGTTCCCATTCGCTAAATTCCCTGGTGTTGACCCAATGCTTGGCCCTGAGATGAAATCGACAGGTGAAGTAATGGGTGTTGGTCATACATTTGGTGAAGCATTCTATAAAGCAGTATTGGGTTCAAATGAACGTTTGCCTGGCTTACCAACTGAAGGCGAAGTTAAACATGCATTCTTGTCTGTTCGCGAATCAGATAAGAAATACATTACTGATATTGCTCAAAAGTTAATTGCTTATGGTTTCAAACTTGTTGCAACTAATGGTACTTACCAAGTACTTCAAGCAGCTGGTTTAGAGTGCGAAGCAGTAAATAAAGTCACTGAAGGTCGCCCTCATATTGTTGACCGCTTGAAAAATGGTGAAATTCATCTTATTGTCAACACAACTGAAGGCAAACAAGCTCAGTATGATTCAGCGATGATTCGTCGTGCTGCCCTCCAAGGCAAAGTGTATTACACAACGACAATCAACGGTGCTGAAGCAGTTTGCCAAGCATTTGCTGTGAAATTGCCAATGGATGTATACCGCTTGCAAGATTTACAAACTGTAGGTTAATTCTCTACCGATAAGTCCCGTCACCTTATCGGTGGCGGGCTTTTTCTTTTTTTTAATCCTGTATTTTCCCAACCAATTTAGAGGGGACTAAAATGCAACGTTATCCTATGACTCCCGAAGGCAAGGTTGCCTTAGAGAAAGAATTACAACAGCTAAAAACAGTGGATCGCCCTCGTATCACGCAGGCAATTGCTGAGGCACGTGAACACGGTGACCTCAAAGAAAATGCTGAATATCATGCTGCTCGTGAGCAACAAGGTTTCTGTGAGGGCCGCATCCAAGATATCGAAGGTAAGCTTGGCGCATGCCAAGTGATCGATGTAAAAGACCTTGAGCAAAATGGTCGTGTTGTGTTCGGGGTAACAGTTACTATTGAAAACCTTGATACTGAAGAACGCAAAACTTACAAAATCGTAGGTGATGACGAAGCAGATTTTAAAATTAATAAAATCTCAGTGAACTCTCCAATTGCACGTGGTCTTTTAGGTAAGAGTGAAGGCGACGAAGCGAAAATTCAGACACCACAAGGTGAAGTTGAATATGAAATCGTAAGTGTGGAATATCTCTAATTCCAAATCATCAACCCCTCTTCTGAGGGGTTTTTCTTCTCAAGATACACTGTGGAAATTCAATGGACTCATCTTTGATCAACTCTCCTGTTAAACATTGGTGTGAGTTCGAATTTATTTCCAAAACAGTGAAAAATCCGAATATCCATATTAAAGGTAATTATTCTTATTACTCAGCCTATTGGGATCAGGGTTTTGAACGTTGTGTTGTCCGTTATTTACATGACAAACCATCTTTGCCTGAGAAGCCAATCGATCAACTCCATATCGGTAACTTTGTTTGTTTTGGTGCTGAATGCGTGATTATGATGGGTGGCAATCAACTCCATCGCCCAGATTGGATTTCGACCTTCCCTTTTGATACACGCAGCTTTCTACCCGCTGGTGATACTGTGATTGCTGATGGTTGTTGGATTGGCAGTCGAGCAATGATCATGCAAGGGGTTAAATTAGGTGAAGGTGCTGTGGTCGCCACAGGTGCTGTGGTCACTCAAGATGTGCCGCCTTATGCTGTTGTTGGCGGAGTTCCTGCCAAAATTATCAAATACCGTTTCTCCGAATCTGATATTGAAAAATTGCTCTCGATCAAACTCTATGACTTTGATGAAAAGCAGATTTTAAGAATGCGTGAAACATTGCAGACGGATGATGTGGAAACCCTTCTCAAGCATCTAAGGAAAGATTAATCAAACTTTTTACAAATAAATCATGTGTATACCTACACTGTATTTTTATGGAAATTTCATATATTTAAAATACCGTAATGGCTTAACCATACTCCTATAAATAATAACTATCCCTATAAATTTACTAGGTTTTATTCATCTCATAATCAGTTTAATATAAAACCATAGACAGTATTTTAAACAAAAATTTCACAAGCAATTAGACAGTAATAATAAGGAGCAATCACCATGACTTATCAAAAAATCCTCGTTGCCATAGATGATTCAGAAATTGCAGTAAATGTGATCCAAGAAGCTGCACAACTCGCTAAAGCACTGAATAGTGAAATCACAGTCGTTGAAGTGATGACCTTAGACCCTTACCTAGCTGATGCCTATCTTAAGCTTGGTCAAAGCAATGAACTGATCGAACGCGTACGCAGTTATGTACAAGAAAACTTAGATAAAGCAGAGAAAAAGTTTGAAGAGCTTGGCTTAACCGTTGGAACACAAATACTTGAAGGCTTTTCAATACATGAAGAAATTATCGGTGCAGCACAGAATTTAGGCTCTGATCTTATTATTATGGGATCACATGGTCGTACAGGCATTAAAAAATTTATATTAGGTAGCGTTGCCCAAAAAGTATTAGGAGAAAGTCATATTCCTGTTTTAATCGTGCGTTAATTATATTTATGAAGATTTAACCATCGAATCTTATTAATTTAAAAATCAAAGCCAGTACAAGAGTAATCTTGATACTGGCTTTTTTATATTTATTCTGATGCTAATTGAATTGGTTTTGCCTTTTCTAATACATCTTTTGGTAATTCAGTCGTAGAAACGATAGTTAATGACTGCGTATTTGCTTGAAGATTTTCTTTTTTAAGATCATTCAGAACAACATTCGTATCTTTTGTACTTAGGCTATACATTGCACCTGTCGCAGGATCAATGATCAATAAACCAAGTAAGCCACCAAAAACAATATTTCCAACATACCAACCATTTACGTGTGCTGAAACATTCACAGTTTTAGTTTCGTAGCCTTCTTTTTCAAAGATTACAGTATATTTTTCAGGTACAAAGAAACCTGAGCTTCTTTTCAAACTTACAGTCACAGGTGCTTGTCCTACATGAACTTTTTTACCTGCTTTATTTAAAATCGTAATATTACTGAGTTCTGGCGTACTCTCAAATGTCATTGTCTGAGTTCTACCAGACATAATGCTCGCACATCCAGATAAACTAAGCGCAGCGATCCCACAAATAACAGCTAATTTTTTCATTTAATTACCAAATATACATATGTATTCTTTATGTACAATTATTGTAATTAAAAAATAAAATAACGGCAATATCCTTTTATACAAATCAGTCTATTTATTTTTAGCTTTATGGAATCCAACTAAAAACCTTTAAATTAATTTTATTATTTAAAAGATAAATCCCCTCATCGGCCAATAATTGTTGTTGAATATTCCCTCCTTTTTCATTTATACGCATCACACTTATTTTTCCTTGTGAATTAATAACGCGATGCCAAGGAATACTACTCTCCTGATCCAAATGCTTGAGAACATAGCCAACCAATCGCGCATGCTTAGGAATACCCGCTAACTTTGCAATCTGCCCATAAGTTGCTACTTTCCCATAGGGAATTAAAGCAATAACCTCTAAAATCTGTCGATGCAACTCATTACTATCTTTCACAATTTCCTCTCAAAAAATCTGTTAGCATATTGAAAATCAGAACGAATTTCCTAAAGAACAATTAAAAAATTGATGGACAGAGGAACATAAAAATGCGATCAAAACTGATATTGCTTACAGCCTTATGTCTGACCTTTACAGCTTCGTGTACCACAAAAAAACCACCTGTGAAAATTACACCATATAAATACAAAATTGACGCAGCAAGCCATCTTCCCGTCGTCTATGTAAGCTTTGTCTACACGACCAATCGTCCTGAAGCAAAAGTATTTGATACACGTTTGCAAATGTACAAAGAGTTAGAAATTTTAAACCGCTACTTCCTTAATGAAGATAATCAAAAAATCTTTAAGTTTAAAATCAATCACTACTATTCGTATCAAGACTTCAGCAAACGAAAATGTGAATTGGCAAATCGTTTGAATCAGCCCACTGCCCTCATTCCCGACAACATTCCCGGCGCTGTGAAAAGCTGTTTCCCAAAACGTAAAAGCAAAGAAGTGTTTTTTATTATTTATGACGCATACAATCAAAAACTCAAGTACAACGATATTACCAGTTGGGGGTTTAGAAATCAGGGACAGCCTTTTATCTTGATCGATTGGGAACGACTCAACTATCAAACACAAGCCGCAAGTATCCATGAAATGGGACATGCTTTTGGCTTAGGACATGTTTGTGCACCGAGAGCAAAGAAAAGTACACCAACCAATATTATGACAAGCTACGACTGTAAATTAGGTAGCGGAGGTCTACGTAACTTAGGTTTTACCTCAGAACAATTAAATACTATTTTGCAAAATTATGCCAAATACCCTTAGATTTTCAGCTCAATAAAACAACCTAATGCATTCTTTTTAAATTGATAATGACTTTGATCCAAATGTTGCGTTAGATAGTCACTTGCCTGCTTAAATTGTTTTTCATTCACAGGATATGGCTGCCAAAAAGTTTCTAAATTGTCTGTAAAAATTGGATACAGTTGCACAATTTCTTCATTAACATTAATACGAGCAATCATGCCATAAGGTAAAGCCTGATGCTTTTTATATTCACCATTGCTATTAAACACCCCATTACCTATTCCAAAAACTACTGGTTTATCATGAATATATTGAATCGGCTGAATCGTATGCGCGCCATGTCCAATGATCAGATCAACACCGATTTGGGTAAATAATTTAGCAAGACTTTCTTGCTCTGGATGAGTTGTTTTGAAATCAATACCCCAATGACAAATCAAGATGACCTTATGGTTAGGATGACGTGTTTTATAATGGATAATCTGTTCAAATAAAATCGTATTTAGACAAGCAACTCCAGCACTCTTCCCTAATGCATAAAAATCATAATCTTGATAGGCAATGTCCCGATGCCAATAACCATTAAAAATCGCAAAGGTTTTTTGCGCTGTTCTAATCTCAAAAAACTGATGTGCTTGTTGTTGATCTAATCCAGCACCAATGTACTTGATATTCGCCTCATCAAACTGCTGTAAGGTGTATCGTAAACTGGCAGCGCCATAATCCTTTAAATGATTATTGCCGAGGCAAACTGTATTGAGATGAACTCTTTTAAATTCTTGGATCGTTTCTTTCGCTTCGGCACCCAATATGAATGCTTTCTTGTCTTGTAGAGGAGAATCTTTTTCTGAGTTAAATACTGCCTCAAAATTCGCAATATTCAGATCATTTTCATTAAAAAAGGCTTTGATTTTTTCAAATGAATGTTGATAACCATAGCGTTGTAATGCGTCATCATTGCCTTTGCTTTTACGAATCTCAGTGTAAAACTCACCGAAGTAAGTATCGCCAATGATATTGATCCATTCGCTTTTTGCTTGGATCGACTTTGATGGAATCAATCCCTCTGTAAAATAATGATAATAAGGAATAATGTGATCAATGCGTTGAATTGAATCAAATAAACAAAAGATACCAATGGTTTGATTTTCTGCTCGATAGGAAAAATAAATCTGTTTATTCGCATATTCCAAATACAACACGGCATCTAGTTGAGAGCACGTTAATATCGAGCTGATCGGTGTCAGCGTATTGCCTTTGAAGCTTAGCTGCTTCTGAAAGACTTGTTGAATGATCTCAATTGGCATTAAAAAAATTGCTTCTGCCAATTGATAAAGCTCTCTAATGGTTTGAACTTGTGTATCAAGTTTAAATTTTTTTAATTCGTTCTGTAATGCAATCTGTGTCTGCTCACGACCACCCAATAATTGATTCAATAATTGCAAAGCTAGTTCTGGAGGTTGGGCAAATGCGATGTACTGTAATAGCTCTAAAACAGTATAAGCTTGTTTTTTTGAACGTCCGAAAAGGTTGTTTTGTCGACTTCCCTCTAATTCAATCCTTTGATCCAATTTTAATTTTTCAGCTTGAATCATTTGCATCGCAAGGTACAAAACGATCCAGTTATTACAATCCACCGAGAGCGATGTTTGCCAAATCGAATGCTGAAAGTCTTCAGATTTAATCTGCGTTATTATTTTAATTTCTTGAGATAAATCCATTTATTTAAACCTCAATTTATTCATTTTCAAAATGCTGAACATAAGCAATATATCCAGACAAATTATGTTCCTGATCATCTATTCGAACGCGAAAACGATCATGTCTGACATAGAATGCATGTAAAATTTTATCTGGCCGCGCCATATACATTGCAACTTCAGGGTAAAAGAAACCTGTCCGTTGGAACTCAGTCCGAAACTCGATAAGCTTTTTCAAATCATCAAAATGTGATTGCTTGAACAGTTCTGCTAAACCAAGCTTCTTCATTCTCTCAATCATTTGATACGCAGCCATCATTAACTCTAATAAGGTGGCATAACTGGTCTTTCGATTGCGAATAAAAATCATATGTCTCAGGTAGTTTTTCATACCAAATAGAAAATACTTTTCCTCTGGGAAAATTTTCGTTAGTTCATTGGTACAGTAACTAAGCCAATGATCATGATAGCGCTCATATCTTTCAGAAATAAAACGTTCAAACATGAGCTTTACTGTACTTAATAATTTTTCTTCTGGTTTGAGTTGATACAGCCGCAATAAGGCCAAAGCAGCTTCACCGTCATAATAAACAATGCGAAACTTTTGCTTTAATTCCATATTTGGATAATGCAGTACATGAGTCGTTTCACCTTCTGAATTTACCATTGATAAAATGCCATTGGCTAACTTTTTAGCATAATCCAGAAATTGATTATCTCCTGTAAGCTCTTGATATTTAGTGAGCATTAAGATTGCAGCGGCATTTGCGCCTAACTTAATTTCATCTAATTTTTCTGGTTCACTTGCATCTAACATATAAGCAAGCTGAGGTTCTTGCTCGAAATAAAAATGAGCCAAGGCATAATCAATTGCTGACCTTATTTTCTTTAAATGCCCTTCATGATTATCGATCATTAAGGTTTCGATTAGAGCGTAGTTCGTGGTGCAATGCCGAATCGTATTGTAATTTCGAATACCTCGATCAAAGGCAGGAAAACATCCATAAATAAATCTGCCATCTTCTTGAATCTGTGAAGTGATGAATGCTGCATTTTGCTTAATCATTTTTATAAAATGTTGCTTCTTTGGTTCCATCAAGTATCGAACACCATTTTCGGTGAACTGGCTTTGCAACTGAATCAATTGATTGTTTTCATAGAACACAGCATAGGTATCAAACGTCCATACTTGTTGCTGTTGTTTAAGATTTATTATTTTTTTTGAATCATCGTATTTTCGTAAGATACTCGTATTAAGATTATCCTCATCAAAAAAGTTAGGTTTATCATAGCTTAACCCCCGAATGATTGCTCGGCCATAAAGTTCTTGCTCTAAGAAGCAACATTCAAAATTTTCATCGAAACTAATGCCTTTTCTATAGTGATTATTGTGAAATTGGTTTCTCACTGTTTGCTCAACATCATCCCATTGCTCTTTTTGAATATTGAAAACAAAATCAAATTTTAAAAATTCAGGTAAAGACTGTTGTGCTTCATATCGCTGATCTAAAAAACTAAATAATTGTGCTTTGGCAGTAGAAAAACTCGAATACGCTGAATTCCAAACTTTGCAACGTTCCTCTCTTTCTCCATATGAAAAAAACAAGACTGTTTTCTCTACTTGCGTATAGAGTTGTACTTTTTCTAGGTAATCGAGTAATTGACTTTTTAACTGATCAATTCCTGAAATCAAAGTTGTTGTCATATTTTAAGTTTCTATAATTTATAAATATTTTAGACAAGATAGCATAATTCTTTATCAATGAAATCAAACAAAAAAGAGAACCCGAAGGTTCTCTTTTTTTCATATCAATAATTAGAACAGATTAAGTTGGTTGTTATTGATGAGATCATTTAATGTCGTATCAACATCAATCGTAAGTAATGTCACGCTGTCATGTGTTCCACCAGCACCATCACGGTCAATACTAATTGTGGTTGATGTTCCATCAGAACTTACGCTCACATATCCAGCTAATGATGCTGCGCTTCCATCTCCAGCATAACCCACTAAGAGATTAGAAATATCAATCACATCAGCATTTGGATCAGTTGCTGTATCACCCACATGGAAGTCATTCCATGTGTCGTGACCATTACCTCCTGCATCATCAGCATTGTTTAAGACGTTGAAGATGAGAGTATCAGATCCTCCAGCAGCACTTTCAATGATGTCATTTCCAGCAGTACTGGTTACGATGTCATCAGCAGAACTCAAGTTGAAGTGCTGTCCTAAAGAGATCGTAAGCGTTGAGGTCACCTCAGTTCCATCAAACGATACTAATTTATAATCAATCACATCTGTTGCTGATGAAACCACCATGTCACGTTGATAGTAATAAGAACCATCGTTATATAGATACAACGTACCTTCTGCTGTGTCTATAGATTGACCAGCGGCTAACTCATACTGACCTGTTACAGGATTCATGACATAAAGCTGTGTTCCAGTTGTTGTATCAGCAACACCACCTAATGTATCACCTTCCAAGATATTGCCATGGATCCAATCCGCTGTTGGACTAGTCGCGGTGTATTGATCTACATAAGTGATGTTCACATCAGCATTTGTACCAACTGTCATGATTACACCACCAATCAACGGAGTTTGAACAGTTGTGACAACGCGATAAGTACCTGCTGCAAGATCAAGTGTCGATAGATCAATTGAGGCGATTTGGCCTATTGCGAGGACAATTCCTGAATGTAAATCAGAAGCAACTGTTGTCCATGTCGTTGGCCCTGTTTGAAGTTGTAGTGCTAAGGTGACGTTAGCATTACCTAGACCTAATGCATTTGCTGTTAATGATCCAAACTGAGCCATACTATCGTTAATGCTAAATGTTCCACTGGTATAAGTTTGGGTAGTACCTAAAATACCGAGTGTCGATCCGTTAGCATTGAAATAGTTATTATCCACTACATTTTGCACATCGACTAATGAATCTGCAGTATCTGCATTTGCAACAGGTGCTGGGATAACCGCATCTAATGATGGATCAACAGGGTCCCAAGTGAAGCTAACATCATTCGATCCAATTTGGATATGTAATGATGCAGTACTATCAGCTAAGCCATTTGTAGGATCAGACAATGTGTAAGTGAAGCTATCCACTTTACCAATATTTGCTGGATTTACATCTGGTTGATAGCTATAGCTACCATCGGAATTGATCGTTAACGTACCGTAGTTGCCCACGATTACTGTAGGAACACCTGCAACAACAGCCTCAACGTTGGTATTGCCTGGCTCTGCTGACGCGATATTAGTTACTGTCGTTGATGATGTTATGAAATCATGATCATAATTTGCACCATAAAGCGCTGAATTATCATCAGAAATCACATTTCCAGTAATCGCATCACCAGTTAATGTAGGTGTTTGGCTAATATCACCATGGTTCAGTGTAATATCGGCCGTTACGTTACCAAGAGCTGTAAGCAACGTATTACTTTCCATGAACAATGTGTATGTTCCAGCAGCTAAGTTTTTAACTTCGAACTGGATCGTTGAGCCGAAGATACCTAATACATCGAGTAAACCTGTGCTAGCACTATCTTCGATTACAGTAGTTGTACCATCTGGGTTAGTACGAGATAGAACAACATGTAAGCCATCGATCAAAGTACCGAGTGAACCAAAATCAACTGAAATTACTGCATCAGTGAGATTTCCAGGGTCTACTGTAAAGTTAGCAGAACCACTAGAGCTACCAATCACAACACCGCCTACACCTAATAACCAATTATAGCTAATTGCATTATCTAGATTTTCAACTGTAACTGGATACTCGTAATCAATCGAAGCGATATCAACATTGCTAAATGCATCAATTGGCAATGGATCATTAATCACAGCTGGTTGTGATGGATCTGCTGCATTCCATGTCATATCAATCGTATTACTATCTAGATGAACATAGAATGTAGCTTCTGAAGTGTCTCCGCTCATTGGGTCAAATAAAGTGTACGTAAATTGATCTACTTGACCAAGCCCAGACATACTCGCATTAGGTGTATATGTATAATCACCATTTGGATAGATAACTAACTCACCATATGTTCCTGTAATAGTAGTACCAGCTGGATCAATCGACACCCCATTCACTTCACTAATCACGGTGTTTGTTGTTGCGATATCTACATCACCATTTGTATTTGGATCAGAGATTAGATTTCCGTGAACTGCTGTTGCTTCATAGCTGTCGATAATATGTGGATTATATACATCCATCGTACCAGTCAGAGTACCACCTAAGCCAACTCCGATCAGTCCATCATATGCCATGAATGCACGGTAAGAACCTTCCGTTAATCCACCGACTTGAGCAACTGGTGTAGAGCCTAACAATGTTAAATCTATCAGTGATGCATCTGTACCACCTGTAATAGACTCCCATTGTCCTGTTGTTTCATTGAATTTTTGGACTACTAAGTTATAGTCCCCCAAAGCCGCAGCACCTATTAATGTACTGAAACTAAAGGTCGCAACACCTTCCAAATTATCTGCTACAGAAAACTCAATTGCATCTGTACCTAATAATTGGAAGTCCAATCCAGCCAATGAAACTAGAGCAACATAAGTGGAAGAACCTAATGCAGCATCATCTTCTACTAATAATGGTTGAGGATCGAGTTTAGCATCGACTAGGTTATCGGCAGCTCTGATTGATCCAAGATCAATATAAAGCGTTGCTTGAGCCATATCTCCAGTCGCAGAATCAAGTAATGTGTAATTAAACTGTTCTACTTGACCAATGCCTGCACCATCAGGAAGTGGCGTGTAAACATAACTACCATCTTGATAGAAGGTAATTGAACCATAATCACCAGTGATGGTTGTACCACCAACACCAATTGCAACTCCATCTACACTAGCTACATAAGTTGTTGGGGTAACAATATCAACTTCACCACTTTCGTTAACATCAGTAATTACATTACCTTCAGCATCACCAAGCTCATAACCACCAACTTGTGTTAAATCATAGGTATCCATCGTTCCAGATAAAGTACCTAAAACACTTGCACCCAAGAGACCATCGAAAGTCATAAATGCACGATAAGTACCTTCTTCTAGACCTTCTAACGTAGCGCCAGGAGTTGCACCAATACCTAGAAGACTTAAACTAATCAGTGATGCTTCACTATCACCATGTATAGATTCCCATTGACCAGTTGTTGAGTTGAATTTTTGGACAACCAGTAAATAGTCGGACAGTACATCTGCATCAATTAAAGAACTGTATGTAAATGTCGCAGTTCCTTCCTCATTTGCACCAACACTAAAGTTAACTGAGTTCGCGCCAAGTTGTAAATCTAGTCCGGCCAATGAGGTCAGAATTAGATATGTAGCGCTACCTAGAGCAGCATCATCACTGATTAATAATGGCTGTGGACTTATCACTGCATTGTCATAATTATCAAAGGCTGCTAAAGGATTCGCATCAATGTCTAATGTTCCTGTATCAGTACCAATATTTCCTGCTTGGTCTGTCGCAGTAACAGTTACGATGTAACCTCCATCAGCTAATGATGGCAAAGTATTGTCCGCTAAGGTCCAAGTGCCATCACCATTATTTGTTGCGTTATAGTCTATTCCATTTACTGTTACAACGATTAAGGCTGTTGGATCATCAGTTGTACCAGTTAATTCAGGTGTATCGTCATTTGTTGCTAAATCGTCAAATGTTACACTCGGTGCAGTGACATCAATTGTAAGCGTAGCAGCATCTGTACCTACGTTGCCTGCTGCATCAGTTGCCGTTACCGTGATTGGATAAGCAGCTATAATTAAAGCTGGTAAAGTGTTATCCGCCAATGTCCATGTACCATCGCCATTGTTGGTCGCTGGGTAATCGATACCATTCACATTAACAACAATCGTTGCCGTTGGGTCATCAATCGTACCAGTTAACTCTGGGGTTTGGTCATTGGTGTCTAGATCGTTCAAGCTCAC
>NZ_KB849557.1:415614-840695 GCF_000368585.1 Acinetobacter venetianus RAG-1 = CIP 110063 | reverse complement strand
AGATCATTAAGAGAATAGAAGAACAACTTGTGTGGATTTTTACTAGTTGATCAATCGATATATATTATCATTGATAATTGGTAGAAATTTCTCGAAGTTTATTTGAGCAAATTTTTTGTCAGTAATTGATGAGCCAGAATTAGCACCTTGTCTTAACTAAGGTGCAAAATGATTTTAACTGAAGAGTTTGATCATGGCTCAGATTGAACGCTGGCGGCAGGCTTAACACATGCAAGTCGAGCGGGGAAAGGTAGCTTGCTACTGGACCTAGCGGCGGACGGGTGAGTAATGCTTAGGAATCTGCCTATTAGTGGGGGACAACATTCCGAAAGGAATGCTAATACCGCATACGTCCTACGGGAGAAAGCAGGGGACCTTCGGGCCTTGCGCTAATAGATGAGCCTAAGTCGGATTAGCTAGTTGGTGGGGTAAAGGCCTACCAAGGCGACGATCTGTAGCGGGTCTGAGAGGATGATCCGCCACACTGGGACTGAGACACGGCCCAGACTCCTACGGGAGGCAGCAGTGGGGAATATTGGACAATGGGGGGAACCCTGATCCAGCCATGCCGCGTGTGTGAAGAAGGCCTTATGGTTGTAAAGCACTTTAAGCGAGGAGGAGGCTACTAGTATTAATACTACTGGATAGTGGACGTTACTCGCAGAATAAGCACCGGCTAACTCTGTGCCAGCAGCCGCGGTAATACAGAGGGTGCGAGCGTTAATCGGATTTACTGGGCGTAAAGCGTGCGTAGGCGGCCATTTAAGTCAAATGTGAAATCCCCGAGCTTAACTTGGGAATTGCATTCGATACTGGATGGCTAGAGTATGGGAGAGGATGGTAGAATTCCAGGTGTAGCGGTGAAATGCGTAGAGATCTGGAGGAATACCGATGGCGAAGGCAGCCATCTGGCCTAATACTGACGCTGAGGTACGAAAGCATGGGGAGCAAACAGGATTAGATACCCTGGTAGTCCATGCCGTAAACGATGTCTACTAGCCGTTGGGGCCTTTGAGGCTTTAGTGGCGCAGCTAACGCGATAAGTAGACCGCCTGGGGAGTACGGTCGCAAGACTAAAACTCAAATGAATTGACGGGGGCCCGCACAAGCGGTGGAGCATGTGGTTTAATTCGATGCAACGCGAAGAACCTTACCTGGCCTTGACATACTAGAAACTTTCCAGAGATGGATTGGTGCCTTCGGGAATCTAGATACAGGTGCTGCATGGCTGTCGTCAGCTCGTGTCGTGAGATGTTGGGTTAAGTCCCGCAACGAGCGCAACCCTTTTCCTTACTTGCCAGCATTTCGGATGGGAACTTTAAGGATACTGCCAGTGACAAACTGGAGGAAGGCGGGGACGACGTCAAGTCATCATGGCCCTTACGGCCAGGGCTACACACGTGCTACAATGGTCGGTACAAAGGGTTTCTACCTAGCGATAGGATGCTAATCTCAAAAAGCCGATCGTAGTCCGGATTGGAGTCTGCAACTCGACTCCATGAAGTCGGAATCGCTAGTAATCGCGGATCAGAATGCCGCGGTGAATACGTTCCCGGGCCTTGTACACACCGCCCGTCACACCATGGGAGTTTGTTGCACCAGAAGTAGGTAGTCTAACCGCAAGGAGGACGCTTACCACGGTGTGGCCGATGACTGGGGTGAAGTCGTAACAAGGTAGCCGTAGGGGAACCTGCGGCTGGATCACCTCCTTAACGAAAGATTGGGGACTGGTAAGAATCCACAACAAGTTGTTCTTCGAAGATGTATCTGAGGGTCTGTAGCTCAGTTGGTTAGAGCACACGCTTGATAAGCGTGGGGTCACAAGTTCAAGTCTTGTCAGACCCACCACTACTGACGAAGTGATAAATAATCACAAGCTGCTAGATGAGAAGATATGTCGTTCATTATGATTGTAAGCTGGGGACTTAGCTTAGTTGGTAGAGCGCCTGCTTTGCACGCAGGAGGTCAGGAGTTCGACTCTCCTAGTCTCCACCACGTACTTTACGGAGTACGGGCTAAAGATTACAGAACTTAGTAAGTTGAAAGCTTATTAACTTCTGTGATTTATCACAGTTTACTACGCACCGACGAGGTGGTAGTTAATCATTAACAGATTAGTAGAATTGAGTCTGAAATAAATTGTTCACTCAATTCATTCGAAAGAATGAAATTGAGAACTAGCAAAAACACTGAATCAAGCGTTTTGGTATATGAATTTAGATTGAAGCTGTATGGTGATTAAGTTCACAGACAACGAATAGTAGCAATTAAGTTTGCAACGGTAACACTCACTTGTATGTGTTAACGACTGTTTGGGGTTGTATAGTCAAGTAATTAAGTGCATGTGGTGGATGCCTTGGCAGTCAGAGGCGATGAAAGACGTGATAGCCTGCGAAAAGCTCCGGGGAGGCGGCAAATATCCTTTGATCCGGAGATTTCTGAATGGGGGAACCCACCCGCTATAAGGCGGGTATCAATAACTGAATACATAGGTTATTGAAGCGAACGAGGGGAAGTGAAACATCTCAGTACCCTTAGGAAAAGAAATCAATTGAGATTCCCTTAGTAGCGGCGAGCGAACGGGGAGCAGCCCATTAAGTTGTGTGTGTTCTAGTGGAACGCTCTGGGAAGTGCGAACGTAGAGGGTGATATTCCCGTACACGAAAGGGCACACACAATGATGACGAGTAGGGCGAGGCACGTGAAACCTTGTCTGAATATGGGGGGACCATCCTCCAAGGCTAAATACTCCTGACTGACCGATAGTGAACCAGTACCGTGAGGGAAAGGCGAAAAGAACCCCTGTGAGGGGAGTGAAATAGATCCTGAAACCGCATGCATACAAGCAGTGGGAGCACCTTCGTGGTGTGACTGCGTACCTTTTGTATAATGGGTCAGCGACTTACATTCAGTAGCGAGGTTAACCGAATAGGGGAGCCGTAGAGAAATCGAGTCTTAATAGGGCGTTTAGTTGCTGGGTGTAGACCCGAAACCAGGCGATCTATCCATGAGCAGGTTGAAGGTTGGGTAACACTAACTGGAGGACCGAACCCACTGTCGTTGAAAAGCCAGGGGATGACTTGTGGATAGGGGTGAAAGGCTAATCAAGCCTGGTGATAGCTGGTTCTCCCCGAAAGCTATTTAGGTAGCGCCTCGGACGAATACCATTGGGGGTAGAGCACTGTTTCGGCTAGGGGGTCATCCCGACTTACCAAACCGATGCAAACTCCGAATACCAATGAGTACTATCCGGGAGACAGACTGCGGGTGCTAACGTCCGTAGTCAAGAGGAAAACAATCCAGACCGCCAGCTAAGGCCCCAAAATCATAGTTAAGTGGGAAACGATGTGGGAAGGCATAGACAGCTAGGAGGTTGGCTTAGAAGCAGCCACCCTTTAAAGAAAGCGTAATAGCTCACTAGTCGAGTCGGCCTGCGCGGAAGATGTAACGGGGCTAAAACTATGTGCCGAAGCTGCGGATGTATACTTAGTATACGTGGTAGGGGAGCGTTCTGTAAGCCGATGAAGGTGTATTGAGAAGTATGCTGGAGGTATCAGAAGTGCGAATGCTGACGTGAGTAACGACAAAACGGGTGAAAAACCCGTTCGCTGAAAGACCAAGGGTTCCAGTCCAACGTTAATCGGGGCTGGGTGAGTCGACCCCTAAGGCGAGGCCGAGAGGCGTAGTCGATGGGAAATTGGTTAATATTCCAATACTTCTGTGTAATGCGATGAGAGGACGGAGAAGGTTAAGTCAGCCTGGCGTTGGTTGTCCAGGTGGAAGACAGTAGGCATGCATCTTAGGCAAATCCGGGGTGCTCTATGCTGAGAGTCGATAGCAAGCTGTACTTGTACAGTGAAGTGGCTGATACCATGCTTCCAGGAAAAGTCTCTAAGCTTCAGTTACACAGGAATCGTACCCGAAACCGACACAGGTGGTCAGGTCGAGTAGACCAAAGCGCTTGAGAGAACTCTGCTGAAGGAACTAGGCAAAATGGTACCGTAACTTCGGGAGAAGGTACGCTGCTGACGGTGATGGGACTTGCTCCCTGAGCGGTTGGCAGCCGCAGAAACCAGGCCGCTGCAACTGTTTATTAAAAACATAGCACTCTGCAAACACGAAAGTGGACGTATAGGGTGTGATGCCTGCCCGGTGCTGGAAGGTTAATTGATGGGGTTAGCGTAAGCGAAGCTCTTGATCGAAGCCCCAGTAAACGGCGGCCGTAACTATAACGGTCCTAAGGTAGCGAAATTCCTTGTCGGGTAAGTTCCGACCTGCACGAATGGCATAATGATGGCGGCGCTGTCTCCAGCAGAGGCTCAGTGAAATCGAAATCGCTGTGAAGATGCAGTGTACCCGCGGCTAGACGGAAAGACCCCGTGAACCTTTACTGCAGCTTGACATTGAACTTTGACCTTACTTGTGTAGGATAGGTGGGAGGCTTTGAAGTTGGAACGCTAGTTCCAATGGAGCCGTCCTTGAAATACCACCCTGGTAATGTTGAGGTTCTAACTCTGCCCCGTAATCCGGGGCGAGGACCATGTCTGGTGGGTAGTTTGACTGGGGCGGTCTCCTCCTAAAGAGTAACGGAGGAGTACGAAGGTGCGCTCAGCGTGGTCGGAAATCACGCGTAGAGTATAAAGGCAAAAGCGCGCTTAACTGCGAGACCCACAAGTCGAGCAGGTACGAAAGTAGGTCTTAGTGATCCGGTGGTTCTGTATGGAAGGGCCATCGCTCAACGGATAAAAGGTACTCTGGGGATAACAGGCTGATACCGCCCAAGAGTTCATATCGACGGCGGTGTTTGGCACCTCGATGTCGGCTCATCTCATCCTGGGGCTGAAGCAGGTCCCAAGGGTATGGCTGTTCGCCATTTAAAGAGGTACGCGAGCTGGGTTTAGAACGTCGTGAGACAGTTCGGTCCCTATCTACCGTGGGCGCTGGAAATTTGAGAGGATCTGCTCCTAGTACGAGAGGACCAGAGTGGACGAACCTCTGGTGTACCGGTTGTGACGCCAGTCGCATCGCCGGGTAGCTATGTTCGGAAGGGATAACCGCTGAAAGCATCTAAGCGGGAAGCCTACCTCAAGATAAGATTTCCCTAGGAATTTATTCCTCTAAAGAGCCGTTCGAGACTAGGACGTTGATAGGTTGGGTGTGGAAGTACGGTGACGTATGAAGCTGACCAATACTAATTGCTCGTGAGGCTTGACTATACAACACCCAAACAGTTGTTGTATTCAAGATAAATTCAATACATAACTTGATTTAGTGAAGAAACTAGTTACAATACAGACCAATTTAACTAATCCGTTAATAACTCTTTCGGTACTAAGTGGCAAAACGTAAGACCACCGAAAGCCAAAACAGTTTGCTGGCGACAATAGCAAGAGTGAACCACCTGATCCCTTCCCGAACTCAGAAGTGAAACCTCTTAGCGCTGATGGTAGTGTGGCACTTGCCATGTGAGAGTAAGTCATCGCCAGCTTTTAAATCTAAAACACCCCCATTCGTATGAGTGGGGGTGTTTTTTATTGCATGATGGAAAGTAGTTGAATTAAATACAATATCGTTGGAAAAATTGCGAAATGGCACTATCACCTCTTCGGTCATCTCTCTTTAGAGATGACCGAAGAGGTGATATACCAAAAGGTGTTGGAAAAAGCAGCTCATTGGGATGTTATTCCTTTAGCAATCGTAGTCCACCATGAAAAAGAGTTGATTGGTGTCTTAGAGCTTAAGCGACATGAGAATAAAAATTACCCAGAATATGAATATTGGATTGGAGGTGTATTTGTTGATCCTGTATGGAGAGGACAAGGGATCGCAGGCAAAATGATTGCAATGGCAAAAGAAAAAGCCAAGCAATTAGGTATCACTACGCTCTATTTACAATGTGAAAGTCACAATATCGATTTATATCAAAGACATGGTTTTAAAATAATTCATCAAGCTTCCTACCATAACATTGAAACGACTATTATGCAGTTTGACGTTTTATTGAATCATAAAACAACATAAATAAAAGTGTAAAAGCAACAATTATGAGATATCAATAATAAGAATAGAGAGGCTATAACTCTGTTAGGAGGCAAAATGGAACAGAAATTATTTCAAGCTGCAAAAGCATTAATGGTGAGGCGTTATCCTACAGGTTGGGGTGGTGTTGCGGCATTAGTTACAGAGAGCGGAAAAATTCTAACAAGTGTTGCTCCTGAAACGCAGAATGATGCATTAGCACTCTGTATGGAAGTTGGCGCATGCTTAGAGGCATACAAAATCAATGAAAAAGTTACTCATTCTCTCTGTATCTGTAGAGAGTCAGAAAATGCAAATATTCTAATTTTAACACCTTGTGGGATTTGCCAAGAACGGCTTTCTTATTGGGGTGGTGATGTTCAAGTTGCAGTAAGTACACTGGATAATAGATTGCTATTTAAACAGTTAAGAGAACTGATGCCGTATCATTGGTCGATTGTGAATGGGATTAGTTTGTAATGTTATGTGGAGAACGCTGGAAGAATGAAGCATCAGGGTATGAAGTATAGCTAGCCTATCTTTAAAATTTTATACAGTTGATGAGGAGTAGTAGCGAATTGATGTTGTGGATATTCTTCGTGATTATCTAGATTCATCAAGACTATTTATTGGGGGTATTATTTATGGAATCTCAACAAGTTTTGTAGAACTTTATCGTAAAGTGCTTCATGAATATATTGCTTCTGTCATTCTGATGGAACGAAAACTAATTTTTTTTAAATTTGAGGAAGTAAATGAAACTCAACTCTTTTTCTCCAGTCCCTGAAGACGATGGAGAGTTAAATCTTCCTGAGCTGGTGTATTGGGCATCTCTTGGTGATGTGGAACAAGTCGAGCAACTATTGGTAGAGGGAATAGATCCAAACCAGACCGATGATGAAGGCTATAGCGCGTTACAGGCGGCTGCCGAGAATGATCATTTAGAGGTAGTGAAGCTGCTAGTGAGTAAAGGTGCAAATGTGGCGTATAAGAGCGAATATACAGCGCTACAGCTTGCTGAAATGGCAGAGCATAGTGAAGTGATTGCCTATCTAAAAAGTCTTTAAAATCGCAGATAAAAATGATAGATAAAAAGAAGCCCCATCATCCTGACGGGGCTTCTTCATATTCCGTTTATTGTCGTTTATATTCCTTATGAACGACCGCTTCCTGCGCATCTTGTTATTTTCAATGAGACTTCCTGTCTCTCTATGATTTGTATGATAGGCGAAAAGTTTGGATTGGGATATTCGCCAATTACTGCGATTGTTGTAGGTTTTGGCGTACACCAATAGAGAATGATGAAATGATTCGCTATAAAAAACGGAATCAAGAGATTCCGTTTCTATTTAATTTGGATCTTAGAAATGAACATCTAAACCGATATAAGGACCTTTAAAATTAAATTTAAGGTCATTTTTTTCGTAGTCATCTAATTTAATATCAAGAATACGATAACCTGCTTTTAAGCCGACATCGACCAATAAATTATCAATAAAGTTATATTGTAATTCGGTTTGGGCATCCGTAATTTTAGTGTCATTCACATTGCTATATAGCAATTCTGCTTTCGCACTTAGACCTGTAAATGGCAGTTTTACGCCTGCTGATCCATAGATAACAGGAATTGTTTTATCAATATCTGTTTTATTTAAGCCAAGCGTCTTAACATCACCATTGAGGTTACTCGCGCCAAAACCAATGTCTGCATCTACGATATTATCCAGTATTTCGTAATACAAAATAAAATCAGTATGGTCGATATCTAAGTCATAAACAGGTTGACCTGCAACTTCATTTTCGGTCTGTGTTTTTAAATTCACATAGCGAATTTTTGCATTTGGGATCAGTGGAATTGGATGTTCAATAGCCAATGAAATTTGTGCTGAACCTTTTCGGTCAAGATCTTGATCGGGTGCTGAGGTTTGTGCTGTCATATTGGCTTCACCATTGTAGTTCCAGTAGCTAAGATCGCCTTTTACACCGATCACATCGGCTTGAGCTAAACCACAAACGCTTGTCCCTAAAGCAAGTAGCGTTAATTTTAATAGTTTCATTGCATTGTCCTAATTAATATCAAAACCGTAATGAATTGTTATGAATTCACCCTAGATTGGACGCATCATATAGTGATCTTGAGCAATATGCAGTAGTCTAATTTTAAATTATGTGAAAAGAGAATAAATAATGACAGAAGTAGAATCGTGTGTGGATTACCCTTTATATGTAGCAGGGAAAGCAATTACAACAGGACAATGGCTCGAGGTACAGCATAAATATCAGCATACTGTCTATGCACGGGTTGCTTTAGCAGATGCAAAAGTTTTGGAAAAAGCCATTGCTGCATCGGTAAAAGCTGAAGCAGAAATGGCGGCATTAAAACCATATCAAAAACAAAAAATTTTATTGCACTGTGTGAAGCGGTTTAACGAATTAAGGGAGGAACTCACCGAGATTTTAATTGCGGAAGGTGGAAAGCCTCGCGGTGCTGCGAGTGCTGAAGTAGAGCGCTTAATTAATACTTTTCAACTCGCTGCGGATGCGGTTACTCAACTTGATGATGGTCGAATGTTACCTTTGGCGGTTACACCTGCTGCGGCACGTTTTAGAGGAATGGTGAAACATGTACCTGTTGGTGCGATCTCGTTAATTAGCCCATTTAATTTTCCATTAAATTTGGTGGCGCATAAGATTGCCCCTGCGATTGCGGCAGGTTGTCCTTTTGTTTTAAAGCCTGCCAGTTTAACTCCGATTAGTGCATTAAAAATTGCCCAAGTCTTAGCTGAAACCGATCTTCCAAAAGGTTCTTGGTCGGTATTGCCGTGTGATCGTCAAGCGGCGGATATTTTAGTCACGGATGATCGCTTTAAACTTTTGAGCTTTACTGGTTCAGATCAAGTCGGCTGGGACATGAAAGCACGCGCAGGTCGCAAGAAAGTCACCTTAGAACTGGGTGGAAATGCTGCGGTATTAATTGAGCCAGATACTCCCGTTGATGATGCTTTGATTGATCGTTTGGTTGGAGCGGCTTATGGTCATGCAGGTCAGATTTGTATAAGTGTGCAACGAATTTTAATTCATGCAGATATTTATACGGAGGTTAAAAAGAAATTACTCGCGAAAGTGAAAAAAATCAAAGTTGATGATCCAAGTTTAAGCACAACCTTGGTTGGTCCGATGATTAAGGAAGCAGAAGCAGTGCGCTTGAAAAAGTGGATTGATAAAGCGGAGAAAAAAGGGGCAAAAGTACTGATAGGGGGGACATTACAAGGTGTTCTATTTGAACCGACACTTTTGGAGAATGTAGATTCAAAGCTTGAGGTGTATAAAGATGAAGCCTTTGGTCCAGTTGCGATTTTAGAAAAGTACAAAGATTTTGAACAAGGGATCGCGACGATTAATCAAAGTCGTTTTGGGCTACAAGCAGGAGTTTATACACAGAATCTAAATAAGATGCTGTATGCATGGGATCATTTGCATGTGGGTGGTGTCATTATCAATGATGTACCGACTTTCCGTGTGGATAATATGCCTTATGGCGGTGTAAAAGACTCAGGCTTAGGTCGAGAAGGAATTCATTCGGCCATCCGAGATATGCAAGAAGAACGGTTACTCGCAATTAAACAATAAGCAATAATTTAGATAAGAGGGCGTGATGATTTTAATGATTGATTATTTTATAAACTTATCCTGTAAAACTTGACTGTCAGGTCAATATTGCAGTGAATTGAAAAATAATCAATCGTTCGAAAAATATAGTTTTTTCGTCCAGAATTTACAGTAAAAAGAAATAAAAACGGGTATTGTTCAGCTATTAAGTAGCAAAAAATGGACAAAGCTCTTTAAGGAAGAATTTTCTATTTTGCTCGTTTGTTCTGAAGAATCAATCTGCCCAAAAGGTGATGCTCTTTGACAAACAACACAAAATTTTTGTGGTACTTTTCTTGCTTGTAACAAAAAAATAAAGTGTAGGCAGCATTAAAAGTAACCTTTATCGTATTTAGGTGATTTATGACAGATACTCGTGAAAACTGGTCTGCTCGATCTGGTTTTATTATTGCGGCGGTTGGATCTGCTGTTGGTTTGGGTAATATTTGGCGCTTTCCCTATGTCGCTTATGAAAATGGCGGCGGCGCGTTCTTAATTCCTTATTTAGTTGCGCTTTTGACAGCAGGTTTACCGCTGTTATTCCTAGACTATGCCGTGGGTCATCGTAGTACAGGTGCACCTCCAAAAGCTTATGAACAATTGACTAAAAAAGCTGAGGCTTTGGGTTGGTGGCAAGCTTGTGTATGTATCATCATCGGTCTTTACTATGCCAGCGTCTTGACGTGGGCTGGTAGCTATATCTATTTCTCGTTCAATCAATCTTGGGGTGCTGATCCTGAGGGTTATTTCTTTAAAGCTTTCTTAGCAACTTCAGATGCCGCTGGTTTTGACATGACTTTTATTAGTCATTTGTTATGGCCATTGATTGGTGTTTGGGCGCTTGTGCTCGTGATTTTATACGGTGGTGTTCGGAAAGGGGTTGAGCTTGCAAACCGTATTTTCATGCCGCTTTTAATCGTTCTTTTTAGCATACTCGTGATTCAAGCATTACGTTTACCAGGTGCTTCAGAAGGTTTAAATGCATTCTTTACGCCGAACTGGGAAGCGATGAAAGACTATAAAGTATGGCTTGCTGCTTATGGTCATATCTTCTTCTCGTTATCTGTTGGTTTCGGGATTATGGTGACCTATGCCTCGTATCTCAAACCAAAAACGAATTTAACTGGTTCTGGTTTCGTTGTTGGTTTTGCAAACTCTTCGTTTGAATTACTTGCTGGGATTGGGGTGTTTGCTGCATTGGGCTTTATGGCACATGCTGCGGATAAGAGTGTTCAAGATGTGGTAAGCGGTGGTATTGGTCTTGCGTTTATTGCATTCCCTAAGATCATTTCAAGTTTAGGAGCGGGTGCTGAATTATTCGGTATTTTATTCTTTACTTCATTGTTCGTTGCAGGTGTAACGTCAATGGTGAGTATTTTAGAAGTGCCAATTGCAGCGATGCAGGACAAATTAAAATGGGGCCGTGCGAAAGCCGTAACCATTATTGGTGGTGGTACTGGTATTGTTTCTATTGCACTGTTCTCAAGCGCTAATGCCATTAAATTAGTTGATATTATCGATCATTTTATCAATAACTTGGGTATTGTTTCTGGTGCACTTGTTTCGATCATCATGGTGTCTTGGTTCAAGCGTTCATTGATGCGAGAGCTTGAGTTACACGTAAATAGTATTTCGACAATCAAGTTAGGAAAAATCTGGGAATTCACGTTGACCGTGATCACGCCAGTAGTGTTGTTATCTACGCTTGGTCTTGCTTTAAGTGCTTTATTGCAAAAAGGATATGGCGATTACTCAATGAGTTTACAGCTTTGGTTTGGTTGGGGCTGTATCTTGTTCTGTGCAATCGGTGCTTTATTCATGTCTAGTTTAAAAAATCGCTAGGAGAGTGAAATGACGACTTCAGCTATTATCATGTTAGTGATTGCAATTGCTTTACTATGGGGTGGTTTATCTCTTTCGATTTTGCACTTATTGCGCAATCCTGAAGACTAAAATCACGCTGAGATACTTAAAAAGTAAAAAAAGCAGGCTTAAAGCCTGCTTTTTTACTATGCTAATTTTTTAATTAAGCAATAATAGAAACCATCACCAGATTGTGCAGCAGGAAGTAACTGACGCCCATAGGTCTGTTCAATGCCCCAATCAGCTTCAATTTTGACTTCTTCTGCATCAGCATGTTCCGCAAAGAATGTCGCCATTTGCTGCTCATTTTCAGCTTTAAGAATTGAGCAAGTGATATAGAGCAATGTACCGCCGACTTTAAGCTGTTGCCACATTTGTTGCAAAATCTGCTGCTGTAAAGCGACTGTTTGCGCAATATCAGTGGACTGTCTGAGTAAGCGAATATCAGGATGGCGACGAATTACGCCTGTTGCCGAACAAGGTGCATCTAACACGATACAGTCGACCAGTTGCTGCGTCTGCCATGTAGTGGCATCTGCCTCGATAATCTCAACTTCGGTTTGATCTAAGCCAAGACGTTCGATATTTTCAGAAACACGCAATAAACGTTTCGCATCATGATCAAGGGCAATCAATTTTTTAGGGTTAAAGCGCTCAAGGATATGTGCTGTTTTGCCGCCAGGTGCAGCACAGGCATCAACCACCACTTTGCCATCTAGGTTCGGTAAAAGCGTGGCACACAATTGTGCATGTTCATCCTGAACAGAAAAACCACCTTCTTCAAAACCCGGTAAATGGGTAATATTGCCCGTTTGTTCCAAAACAATACCAACATTTGAAAGCATGCAAGGACGAGCATCAATCTGTTCCTCGTCCAAAATCTCTAAATATTCGTCACGACTGACTTGGCGTTCATTGACACGAAGGGTGAGCGGTGCGACTTGTTTTAAGGCTTGGCATAGAAGCTCTGTTTGCTCAGGCCAATCTTTTTTGAGTCGTTTGAATAACCAACTTGGTAAACCATGCGTATTATTCAATGCTGTTTGAAATTCATCTGTTTCACGTGAAACACGACGCAGAATCGCATTCACTAAACCACTCATTGGCTCGAAACCGAGTTGCTTGGCCGCATTTACCGTTTCTGAAATCGCGGCATGTACTGGAATACGAGTGCATAGAATTTGATATAAACCAAGATATAAACAACTTTCTAGTGCTTCATTGTCTAATGGCTTTGTGAGCAATGGTAAGGTAATGGCTTTTAATGAATGCCATTGGCGTAAGCAGCCTAAAGTGAGTTCATGATATAAACCACGGTCACGTTCAGAAACCATATTGATATGTTGATTTAAAACGGAAGACAGAGATTGCCCATTTTGAACCGCCAAAAGCGTTTTGACGACTTGAGCACGCAGATTCAAATTTTTTACAGAGGATTGATTTGATTGGCTCATGGGAGAATTTGTCCAATATGTAATTTTTGGGTTTGGGCAATTTGAACTGGATTGAGGGCTTTAGCACCCGGCCACTGAAGACTGGTGAGGCAGACTGCCGTATTGTCGCCACAAGCAACGTGTACACCTTGTTTGTCCATGGCTACAATCTCACCGACTTGAGCATCGGTTTTGCTGTGGGAAGAAAGCATAGAGCCCCATACACGCAGTGCATTGTTTTCATCCAGTTGAATAAAGGCAACTGGCCACGGGTTAAAAGCACGGATATTACGGTCGATTTGAATGGCATTTTGTGTCCAATCGATACGCGCTTCTGCTTTCACGAGTTTGTGGGCATAAACAGTGAGTGCTTCATCTTGCACTTCACGTTTCGCAATAAAATCTTGCAGGCTTTGTTCTGATTCAAGCACAGTACAAATCGCTTCTGCACCCTGATCTGCCAATTTGTCATGCAAGCTGGCAGAGGTATCTTCTGCTGTAATTGGGCAATAGGTTTTATACATCATATCGCCTGTATCTAAACCAGCTGCCATCTGCATGATGGTAATCCCTGTTTCATCATCACCCGTCGCGATTGCACGTTGAATCGGTGCAGCACCACGCCAACGCGGTAATAGCGAACCGTGAATATTCAGGCAGTCATACTTCGGTGTATCTAAAACCGCTTGCGGTAAGATCAGACCATAAGCTGCGACGACCATCACATCAGCACCCAAAGCTGCCAATTCTTGTTGAGCTGCTAGGCCTTCTTCAGTCGACGCTTTAAAATGCAAAGGTTGATAAACAGGTAAACCGTTTTCAAGCGCCAATTGTTTAACAGGAGATGGCGTTAATTTTTGCCCACGCCCTGATTTACGGTCAGGTTGGGTATAAACAGCAATGATCTGGTGTGATGTTTTTAATAATGCCGCCAATGCGGTTGCCGCAAATTCAGGCGTACCAGCAAAAATGATTTTCACAAAGATAATCCAACTAAAACTTGCTGCAAATTATA
This sequence comes from Acinetobacter venetianus RAG-1 = CIP 110063, assembly GCF_000368585.1. Taxonomy (GTDB): domain Bacteria; phylum Pseudomonadota; class Gammaproteobacteria; order Pseudomonadales; family Moraxellaceae; genus Acinetobacter; species Acinetobacter venetianus. The sequence goes on along the minus strand of NZ_KB849557.1, from coordinate 826,718 downwards.
AGCGAAAAAGCCACTAGTCCCTAATTCGATGGATTGAATTGCTTTTGTGCAAAAAAGATAGGTCCACTGGTCATGAGTTAAACGATAACTTGTAGTATGATGGAAAAAGCTCAGTATCATTTCGCTAGAGAGAAAGCCCTATTTTTCTCGAGCACACACTTGTTGGGAATAAAAAATGCCTGATTATCGTTCGAAAACATCAACACATGGAAGAAATATGGCCGGCGCGCGTGGCTTATGGCGTGCGACAGGTATGAAAGATGAAGATTTTGGCAAGCCAATTATTGCGGTGGTCAACTCATTTACCCAATTCGTTCCAGGGCATGTGCATCTTAAAGATTTAGGGCAACTCGTTGCGCGAGAAATTGAAGCATCGGGTGGTGTTGCAAAAGAATTTAATACCATTGCGGTTGATGATGGTATTGCGATGGGTCATGACGGTATGTTGTATTCATTGCCTTCGCGTGATTTGATCGCTGACTCAGTTGAGTACATGGTCAATGCACACTGTGCCGATGCAATGGTTTGCATCTCAAACTGTGACAAGATCACCCCTGGAATGTTGATGGCAGCAATGCGTTTAAACATTCCAGTAGTATTCGTTTCTGGCGGTCCAATGGAAGCGGGTAAAGTGAAGTTCCGTGGTGATGAAAAAGCCATTGACCTTGTTGATGCCATGGTTGTTGCGGCTGATGAAAGCTATACCGATGAAGAAGTCGCTGCTTTCGAACGCTCTGCATGTCCGACTTGTGGTTCATGTTCAGGGATGTTTACTGCAAACTCGATGAACTGTTTGACAGAAGCGCTTGGTTTGTCTTTGCCAGGCAATGGTTCAATTGTTGCGACGCATGCAAATCGTGAAAAATTATTCCTTAAAGCGGGTCGTTTAGTGGTTGAACTGGCGAAACGTTATTATGAACAAAATGATGACAGTATTTTGCCACGTTCTATTGCAACCAAAGCTGCATTTGAAAATGCCATGACTTTGGATATCGCGATGGGCGGTTCGACCAACACTGTATTGCACTTACTTGCTGCTGCGCATGAGGCAGAAGTTGATTTCACGATGGATGATATCGACCGTTTGTCACGTCAAGTGCCTGTATTGTCAAAAGTTGCGCCTGCGAAATCAGACGTACATATGGAAGACGTGCATCGTGCGGGTGGCATCATGGCGATCTTGGGTGAGTTAGATCGTGCCAAGTTACTCAACACTGAATGCCCAACTGTACATGAAAAAACACTCAAAGATGCCTTAGACAAATGGGATATTATTCGTACTGAAGACGCAGATGTGTATGAATTCTATCGTTCATCTCCGGGTGGTATTCCAACGCAAGTTGCATTCTCTCAAAACCGTTATTACTCAACTTTAGATGGTGACCGTGAGAAAGGCGTGATCCGTAATGCTGAACATGCCTTCTCTAAAGATGGTGGTTTGGCAGTACTTTACGGCAACATCGCGCTGGATGGCTGTATCGTAAAAACTGCGGGTGTAGATGAGTCAATCCTTAAATTTACAGGAACTGCACGCGTTTTTGAAAGCCAAGATGCTGCTGTAGAAGCCATTTTAGATCATAAGATCGTTGCTGGTGATATCGTGGTCATTCGCTATGAAGGCCCACGCGGTGGACCGGGTATGCAAGAAATGTTATATCCAACAAGCTATTTGAAATCTAAAGGTTTAGGTAAAGACTGCGCCTTGATTACGGATGGTCGTTTCTCTGGTGGTTCTTCAGGTCTATCGATTGGTCACGTTTCTCCAGAAGCTGCGGAAGGTGGTGCAATCGGTTTGGTTGAAGATGGTGACACCATTCAAATCGATATTCCAAATCGTACGATTCATCTTGATATTGATGATGCAACGATGGCACATCGCCGTACGGTACAAGATGCTAAAGGCTGGCAACCAGCAGAAGAGCGTAAGCGTAAAGTATCTAAGTCGTTGAAGATTTATGCGATGCATTCGACTAGTGCTGCGAAAGGTGCGGTACGCGTTTTGTAAAATTCCTTTGCTGATCTAAATGCTCAGCATCGCTCTCCTTGTAATGCCATCGTTGTGTTACAAGGAGAATTTTTTGATGTTTGATTTTTATAATATAAAATACCATTGGTTCTCATTTAACAGTACACTTGGGAAATATATCTTCTTTTCTATCATTCATTACGCTTAGAGGCGATTGACATGTCTTTGTTACGTCGTTGGTTTGATCCCATCCGATCGAGTTGGTTCTATCAGAAACCTTCTCGTCAGGCGGTTTTACCTACGGAACAGGGTTTAAGCATTTACCTACGTCTAGACGATGTTTATAGCTATCTTGCGGTGCAACAACTTGATCAGCTCAATGAAATCTTGAGTGATGAGCTCAAGCCGCTGAAAGTGATTATTTCGAGGCAAGATGCAGAGCCTCCGAATGGTATGTCTGCACAAGATTGGCAGCAATATTGTTTAAATGATGCCAAAATTTTAGCCAAGCAACATCGTTTTGGCTTTGACGATACTCCCGAAATTCCAAGCGCTGAAGCATTACAACAAGCTGAAACAATTCTAAGAAATACGCCGTTAAGAGAACAAAACTTCCTACATCTACTTGAAGATGTCTTTCATATGTTGTGGCAACAACAATATGGTAAATTGCGTACCTTACATACCATGGCCAGTAAACATCAAACCCCACAGCATTATCCCGAACGTATTTTTAGTGACGTTCCTGTAGCTGCGAGCTATTTCGAATTTGGTGAGCGTAAATATCAAGCCGTTGATGATTTATTGCGCTTAACACGTCGCCTCAAACAACAGAAGTTGTTGACAGGAAATCCAATTTTCTTGATCAATCATATCGAATGGCGTGAGCATTTGATCAATGATGGCGAGGCACTGAATGAAGTGCAAGCGATGCATCCAGAGTTAGATCTTTATATTGCACTTGAAGATCCAATGAGCTGGTTACTGTTGGCATATATCAAAGAAGAACTGGCCAATTATTATAATATTCAGTTGAAAGTATATCCTCTGAGCTATCATGGTCGAGATTGGTTTGATTGGAGCTTAGCAACACGTGTATCTAAGCGAACACAAGTTGCCTTTACACCGTTCTGTCGCCCAACCAAAGAAGCCACTTATGAAATGGCTAAGCTGTTTTATAGCGTGCCTGAAGAGCAGCAAGTGGATGTTGTACATCAGATCTTAGAAAGTGTTTGGACACATGGCAAAGATATGTCCTTCAAAGCACATTTCCAACGGATGCAAAAACGTTTAGAGATCGAGCAACTGACTGAGCAAGATGTTGAAGTGTTGTTAAAACAAAATGATGAACTTTGCCAGCAAAAGCATCAGCCTGATTTTCCAGTCTTAGAATTGCGAATTGACGGGCAAAGTTATGTGTTTAATAGCTTATATCGTGTTTGGATGATCGAGAGCATCATCAGTAATGTGTTAGAAGATAAATACAAAATGGCCTCAAGCTCTGCCTGAGGCTGACTCCCAAAAATAAGAATAGGGCAGTACCTCAGTTTTTCGTAGCATAACTCCGATCTATCCATGGAGTATGTCTGTGACCTTTATCGCAATTATTGTATTCGTCTTTATCTTTGCAGGGATGATTAAGGGCATGATCGGTCTTGGTTTACCTGCCGTGTCGATGGGACTATTAACAATTGCAATGAGTCCTTTTCAAGCCGCTTCTTTACTCATAGTCCCATCCATGATGACGAACATTTGGCAGCTATTTGCAGAGGGTCGAGTTTGGACATTTATCTGCCGCTTTTGGTCATTGCTGATTGGAATTGTGGTGGGTTCTATTTGGAGTTTCTTACCGACCTTGAATCAAAGCCATGGACAAAGTAGTGAGCTTTTATTGGGCAGTATGTTGGCACTGTATGGTATTTACGGACTGTGCGTAAAAGCATTACCTGATCTAAGTCGATATGAAACTTGGTTATCCCCTCTGGTGGGCTATATCGGGGGAGCTGTGACTGTGGCAACTGGGGTGATCATTATTCCAGTTGTGCCTTACTTGCAATCTTTGCATTTGCAACGCGATGAGTTGGTACAAGCTTTGGGATTAACCTTTACCGTATCGACGATTTGCTTGGCTGTTTTTTTACATCACAACCCAATGGCTGGTGTCACACTCGATTATCGTCTTTCCATTGTGGCTTTGGTTGCGGCCTTAGTCGGGATGTGGTTGGGTAAAAAAATTCGCTATCAACTCAATGAACAACGTTTTCGCCGCTTATTTTTTATTGGCTTGGTGGCATTAGGGGCTTATATGTTATCGCATTAAGCGCTATTCGGATAAAGGGCGATGCTGCAATAAGAATTCTGCAAATTGTTGGTAATTCAAAGAAAGTTGATTGAAATCCTGTGTGGCGAGTAATAGTTTACGGTTCGCCCATGCCCCTCGCAATTGTACCGTATGAAAATGATAGTCAGCTTGCAAGCGTTGCGCTGCACGAGCAGGCATGATGGCAATTCCAACGCCCTGATCAACGACTTCGGCAATAGCGGAAAAATTAGGCAATCGCAAACGGTACTGAATATTAAAACCAAGTAATTTTGCTTGGGTTTCAATAGATTGTTGCAAAGAATGATGTGGCATTAAACCAATGAATCCATAGTTCAATGCATCGAGTAAATTTAATTGTTCAGAGTGTTGTAATGCATGAGCAGCAGGACATATCAAAACCAAAGGATCACTTGCAAACTCTTGTGTTTGCAGATGTTGTGTATCAAAAAAACTAGAGACTAAACCAAGTTTGGCTATGCCTTTCGTTAATGCCGCAACAATATCGGAGCTTTCAGCCTCATGTAAGTCGATATTAATTTCAGGGTGATGCATTAGATATTGGGGTAACAAGGTCGGCAAATATTCACTTTGTGCCGATGAGTTACACCATAGTGTTAATGACTCAGGCACTTGCTGCCGAAAGCGCTGCATGTCTTGTTCGAGTTGCTGCTTTTGAACCAGTAACAACCGCGCATGTTCAGCCAACGCATGTCCAGCGCTGGTCAATTCAACCCCTGTACTATGTCGAATAAATAGCGGCGTATCGAAATATTGTTCGAGCTTTTTAATCCGCTCACTGGCTGCTTGCAAAGAAATAGCAGAACGCTCAGCACCTTTGGTCAGACTGCCTGTTGTTACGATGTGTTGGAGTAATTGGATATCAAAAAAATCAAAACGCATATGAGCAACGCATTGAAATGCAAAAACTCATCATACTAAAAATGCTTGAAATAAAGATAGGGCGCTTCATTCCAAGCCAAAATAGTTTGATTGACTCAGCATTTGTCTGAAGATAAGAAAAGATTTAATTATTGTCTAAAGGATATTGTTCAAATAATTGTACGATCCAATCGATAAAGACTCGCTGTCTCGGTGACACTAAAGTTTTTGAAGGATAGAGTAAAGAAACAGGTAGAGAGGGAACTTGATATTCCGTCAATAATGGGCAGAGTTCGCCACTCTCGATGTCTTTTAAATGACCATAACGAGGGACTTGGATAATCCCAAAGCCTTCTACGGCGGCTGATGAATAGGAATGAGCGCCATTCACTTGAATCATCGATGTTAAATCATAAGTCTCTAGCTGTTGATTGACGATAAATTCTAGAGGGAGTGGTTTTTGTCGAGCAGTCGAGTAAAAACCAATCATAAAATGCTGTTTTAAATCGTTTAATGTGTTGGGCCTACCATATTTTTCTAAATATTTTGGGCTTGCGAGTGTTACTTGCTGAATATGTCCAAGATGTCGAACCACCAGTTCACTGTCATTTAAATATCCAATACGAATAACGCAATCAATGCCTTCCTTAATCACATCGACATAGCGATCACTCTCGGTGAGTTGTAGCTGGATTTGCGGATATTCAGTTAAAAATGCATGTAGCTTTGGAATAATAAAGTGAGCAGCAAAAATCCCATGTACTTCAATTTTTAATGCGCCTTGTGGCTTAGCATGTAAAAAGTCATGATCAGACTCATCAATATAACTCAGAATGTATTTACAACGTTGATAGTAAAGATTGCCCTCATCCGTAGGGTTGACCTGACGTGTCGTGCGAAACAAAAGCCGCGTATTGAGTTGCGCTTCGAGTTGTTTAATCGCATCCGTGATTGTTGAGCGAGGTAGGTTCAGGAGTTGTGCTGCTTTGGTAAAACTTCTTTGCTCGACCACATGTATAAAAACAGACATTGCATTCAATTTATCCATGTCACAGTGCTCATTATTTTGTTCGGAAAATTCGGACAAACATGCCGAAATATGATGGATTATCTTCTTTTATAAGAACAGTAGCATAGATCGTATCCAAAGATAAATTTTTTGATATGAGGTCAAATATGGATACTTTAGTAAAACCAGCTGACGACAAAAAAGTGATTTTAATTACAGGTGCATCGCGAGGGATTGGTGCTTTTACTGCTGCATTATTGGCGCAGCAAGGGCATAAAATTGTGATTAATTATGCTAATAATGATGCCGAGGCAACGCGGGTCGTTACACAAATTGAAGCGCTCGGTGGCGTTGCGAGTTGCTTTAAAGCTGATGTGAGTAAGTCCCAAGATGTTAGCGCACTATTTGATTATGCCATTCAAAGCTATGGCAAAGTAGATATCCTCATTAATAATGCAGGCGTGATGTGTTTTAAAAAGATCGAGGCTTTGGATGATGAGACGATTGAACGAGTGCTCGCGATCAACCTGAAAGGTTCGCTATATACCATGCGAGAAGCTGCAAAACGACTTGAACATGGTGGCAAGATTATAAACCTGTCGAGCAGTGTGATTGGAATGAAGCTTGAAGGCTATGGGATTTACACTGCGTCTAAAGCGGCGATAGAGTCGCTGACTGCTATTTTAGCGAAAGAATTAAGAGGTAAAAATATCACGGTGAATGCGATTGCTCCGGGGCCGACAGCAACAGAATTATTCTTTGAAGGCAAAAGTGATGAGCTAATTGCTCAGCTTAGCAAAGCGGCACCTTTAGAGCGTTTAGGTACGGTAGAAGATATTGCCGCCGTGATTCAATTTGCGGTAAGCCATCAAAGTGATTGGATTAATGCACAAGTCATCAGAGCAAATGGTGGCATTGTATAGTTCTACATTGCATAAAAAAGGCAGCTTACGCTGCCTTGGTTTTCTAGTTTTTATCTTTTAGGCTAAACAATAAGTTCAGGAAAATCGCAGCAAAAGTTGCGGTTCCGATCCCACCTAAATTGAAGTTACCAAAGAGCAGTTCGAAGTTACCTGCACCTAAAATAATGGTGACAGAAGCGATGATCAGATTTTTATTATTAGAGAAATCGACTTTATTTTCGATCCAGATTTTTGCGCCAGCAATGGTAATTAAACCAAAGACGACGATAGAAGCACCTGTCAGTACCGCCGTTGGGATGATGCTAATCACTGCGCCAAATTTTGGTGAAAGACCTAGAAAAATCGCAAAAACACCTGCAATCACAAAGATAATCGTCGAATAGACACGCGTCACAGCCATGACACCAATATTCTCGCCATAAGTGGTCATGCCGGGTGCTCCGACACTGCCTGATAATGTGGTTGCGAGACCATCTGCAACAAAGGCTTTACCCAACTGTGGGGTTAAGTTTTCACCTGTCATTGCACCGACTGCTTTGATATGACCAAGGTTTTCAGCGACTAAAATCAAGGCAACTGGCGCAATAATCAAAATCGCGTTTAAATCAAATTTCGGATGCGAGAACGTTGGAATACCAAACCAAGGCGCAGCAGCGATTTGGGAGAAATCAATCGGCTTGCCATACCCCAGAATATTGGTTGCAATTGCATAGATCGCATAAGCAATCAATAATCCAACGAGAAGCAATAAACGCTGCAATAAACCTTTGGTAAAGACTGCGATAATGCCCATACTGAGTACAGTGATCAGTGCCATCCACATTTCAAAAGGTTGACCTGCAACACCTTTAATCGTGACAGGAGCAAGGTTGAGACCAATAATCATCACGATCGCACCTGTAACCACAGGTGGCATCAATTTTTCGATCCAGCGTGTTCCTGTGAGCATCACAGCAAAGCCAATCAACGCATAAAAAATACCGCAGGCAACAATACCACCTAAGGCGATGGCTAAATTTGGATTCGCACCTGAGCCTGTGACATGACCTGTTGCGGCTGCCACAACACCAATAAAGGCAAAACTTGATCCTAAGTAACTTGGAACGCGTCCACCAGTGATGAGGAAGAAAATAATGGTACAGATCCCTGACATGAGGATCGCAAGGTTGGGGCTAAATCCCATCAACAATGGTGCAAGAACAGTTGCTCCAAACATTGCGAATGCGTGTTGAACCCCGAGCACCGCGCTTTGTAAGGGCGGTAAATATTCATTTGTCGCAACAGGACGATGATCAATCTTTCCCTGATACGGCTGCCATTTTGGAAACCAATTTGACATAGATGAGACTCATTATGTGATATCAGCGCGTATCATACTCTGTCTTAAATCGCGCTTTCACCTATCCTCGTCTGAGAATATTGAGTGCTAAGGCTTTGAAGTTGATAATTTTTACCTTTTGGTAAAATAAGCATTAAAATAACTTATCGGATTTATTATTTATTTTGCTTCGATCATATGAAAAGTGAAATAACAACTTGAGAAAATAAATTTTAAAAAAATTCTAAAAATTTTTATAAAAGTGGAATATTTTGCCAATCGAATTATCAGCAGACATCATTATCCGCTGATAACTCATTCAAAGAGTATTTAGCCCGTATTACGTAAACCTGCTGCAATCCCTGCAATACTGACCATAAGTGCATGATCAATAGGGGTGTGTTCAGATTGATGAGTACTTAAATACAAACGACGACGCTTCATCAATTCTGCCTGTAATAGATGTAATGGCAACAGATAAGGTTTGCGCACTTGCATCGATTGATCAAGTACCTCATTATTACTGAGTAGCTTAGATTCACCTTTGAGACTCAACAAGGTATCTACGGCATTTTGTAGACGTTGGCGTAGTTCAACGCCAAGCAGTTTTAAGTCCTGGTCTTGGGTGAGGTGTGACTCGTAATACAGCGCAATATCCGCATCTGATTTAGACAACACCATTTCCAGCATGTCGATCAGGGTTTGGAAATAAGGCCATTGTTCTAACATCTCATCCAGTGTGTTTTTGTGCTGCTCATGGACTTGATTAATCGCCGTCCCTGTTCCAAGCCAAGCAGGGAGCATAAGACGAATTTGTGTCCATGCAAACACCCAAGGGATGGCGCGCAGTGACTCAATACCACCACTGACTTTACGTTTGGCAGGACGTGAGCCGAGCGGAAGCATTTGCAGCTCAAGCTCAGGCGTGACTGTACGCAGATAACTCACAAAATGAGGGTTTTCACGAACGGTTTGACGATAGACTTTTACTGATAAATCGGTCATTTGATTCATCAATGCACGCCATTCTTGTTTTGGTACAGGCGGCGGCAAGAGTGTCGCTTCTAATGTTGCCGCGGTATAGATCTCTAAGTTCTGTAAGGCAATGCCTTCTAGTCCGAATTTAAATCGAATCATTTCACCTTGTTCAGTGACACGAATTGCACCTGAAATCGATCCTGGTGGTTGAGAGAACAAAGCTTGTTGTGTCGGCGCGCCACCGCGACTAATCGAACCGCCACGACCATGGAATAATGTCAGTTGTACACCATGCTTTTGAGCGATCGCAGTGAGTTCTTCCTGCGCACGATACTGTGCCCAGTTTGCTGACATAAAGCCTGCATCTTTGGCTGAGTCCGAGTAACCAATCATGACTTCGTGTTTGGCATCAATATGTTGCTTATACCAATGCATACTAAACAGCGTATCCATGGTTTTTGCTGCGCCGTCTAAATCTTTAAGCGTTTCAAAAAGTGGAACCACACGTAATGGTTGCTGAATCCCTGCTTCTTTTTGCAATAACAAAACAGCAAGGACATCACTTGGATATTCAGCCATAGAAATGATATATGCACCCAAACTTTCAGGCGGTTGTTCCGCTAAAGTTCGCATTGTTGCAAATACTTCCAATACATCAGGATGCTGAATCAGGCTACCTTCAGGCTCATTTAAATATTTTGGCAGCAGTGGACGCTTACTTTGTAATTCTTGGATCAAGAAATTTTGACGCGCTTGCTCAGTCCAAGATTCGAAATTGCCGAGACCTAAATATTCCGTAATCGCTGAAATGGCTTGGCGATGTCGTCCAGATTCCTGACGAATATCGAGTTTGAGTAGCTCGATTCCAAAACAATTCACCCGATAGATGAAATCTAACAATTGACCATTGGCAATTTCGGCTAAATTACTGTCAACCAAAGAGCGATAGCACAGCAATAATGGTTGTAGCAATTCATCCTTATGACGAATGATATTTCGATCATCTGCTTCTAAACCTTGTAAACGTTGCCCTAAGCAATAACGAGTTGCTTTTAAACGTTCACGTGTTTCACGCAAATATTCACGATACGGTTCAGGGTGTGGCTCACCCAGTGCTTGCGCGAGTTCATCAGAACAATGCTGAATCGACAGTTCCCAGCGTAAGTTTTCAATATCACGTAAATATAAGTCCGCTGCTTGCCAACGGGATAGCCATAATACTTCTTGCGTTATTTTATGAGTAACATTTGGATTACCGTCACGATCACCACCCATCCAAGAAGCAAAGCGAATCGGTGCAACTGTCAACGGTAAGTTTTGCTCACAATGTTGTTGTGTGAGCTCATTGAGTTCACGAACGAATTTGGGAACTGCATTCCATAAGGTCTGTTCAATGGTTGCAAAACCCCATTTAGCTTCATCTACTGGCGTTGGGCGATGTTGGCGAATTTCATCTGTTTGCCATGCCGAACTAATCAATTGCTTCAATGTCGCAAGCGTTTGTTGGCGCTCACGGGGTGTCAACTTTTGCTGATCAAGCTGAGACAGGCAATCGGTAATATCATCATATTTTTGAATTAAGGTACGGCGACTGACTTCGGTTGGGTGCGCGGTGAGCACTAGCTCAATTTTGAGATCACAGAGCTGTTGGAACAGTTGTTGTTCATTGATTTGTTGGGTTTTGAATTTTTCAAATAAATGCGGTAATGGATTCGGGCTTGGTGCTTGTTCATCAAACTCAGCCTGACGACGACCACGAACCACATTATATTGCTCTGCAATATTGGCGAAGTTGAGAAAATGAGAGAAAGCACGGGTGAGGGGCAAAATCTCTTCATCTTTTAAGCCAAGGAAAAGTTGTTCTAATTGTTTTTCTGCTTCGATTTGACCGTCTCGTGCGCCTTTGGCGAGTGCACGGATTTGCTCAACTTGATTAAACAAATCTTGCCCAGCATGTTGCTTTAAGGTTTCACCAAGTAAATTGCCCAATAAGCGGACATCTTCACGTAATGGAGCCGTGATTTGCTGAATCATTCTATTTCTCCTGATGTTCTCATTTGACTATAGCGCGATTGAGAGACATTCCAAGTGGAGAACGTAAATAAATGTGAAATTTATTTAAATTTTAGTTTGATATTTAAGCAAAAATAGCTCAACTGCTTGTTGAATCATCTGATCGATTTCAATTGCGGTTGGTACCGTATCTAAACCTAACAATACACGGTAGTGACGTAAGCCTAGCATCAAGGACACAATCATTTCTGTTTGTTTAAGTGGGTCATCGGCTTTGATAAAGTTCAAGTGGATGGCTTGTCGGAAAAAATCACACCAAACATTACTCATCCGTGTATGTGATGCATCAAAAAACTGTTGGGTCAGCGGACTCTGTTCCGCGGCGAGTTCAAACAGCACACGATCAAGTTTCAGCGCTTCAGGAAGATAAATAATACTAAGTGCACGGTGACACATCACATACAGCGCTTGTTCGAAGTTACTTTCCTCGGTGAGGACAATTTCTTTGGCACAAATGGATTCTTCACAACTTTCTTCAATCGCACAAATAAACAGATTGGCTTTGTCTTGAAAGTGGTTGTACACCGTCAGTTTAGTCACGCCTGCGTCTTTGGCAATTTGATTCATATTGGTGGCGTGGTAACCCATTTTCAAAAAAATAGATTTTGCAGCCTGTAAGATTTTGGCTCTTTTCTCTAAATCTTTTGGGCGACCACTGTTGTTTTGCACGCTGTCATTCTCTTTTAATTAAATTAAAAATCAATTAAATAACTTTATTTTTTAATTAATGTACTCATGGGTATATTAATTAAAAAATAAACAATTTATCATGATATGCATATTGTGCCTTAAAAAATCAATCTGAATAAGAGCGAAAAAGAGATGAATCTGCTAAATCATGTAATTGTGGGGTTGCTCGTACTCAGCAGTGTCACTTTATCCGCATGCCAAAAAGAGGTTCCCAAGACTGAGGAAATTCCGTATGTCATGGTGACGCAACCGAGTAGCACGCATGTTGATCAAAAGAGCTATGCTGGCGATGTGCAGGCGAGGCAAGAAACGGCTTTGGCATTCCGTGTCGGGGGACAAATTACGGAACGTTATGTTGATGTGGGTGATCGCGTTAAAGTTGGGCAAGTCTTGGCAAAGTTAGATGTTAAAGATGCACAACTGCAAATGAATGCTGCAAAAGCGCAACTAGATAGTGCGCAAGCCGCAGCAAAAATTGCAGCGCAGGAATATCAACGTTATCAGCAATTACTTCCAGTCAATGCGGTGAGCCGTTCGCAATTTGATGCGATCAAAAATCAGTACGAATCAGCTCAAGCAACCTTACAACAAGCGCGCTCGAATTATGAGGTGTCTTCAAACCAAACAGGTTATAACCAACTTGTTTCTAATAAAAATGGTGTGATTACTCAACGGCAAATTGAAATTGGACAAGTCGTCTCTGCTGGACAGCCAGCGTATCAACTTGCAATTGATGGTGAGCGTGAGGTGGTATTTGGTGTGCCTGAACAAGCAGTCAGCCAAATTAAAGTCGGTCAGTCAGTTTGGGTCACGCTATGGTCACAACCTGAAGCACGTTTTGCTGCCAAAGTTCGTGAGGTTTCACCCGCAGCTGACCAGTCCAGAACGTTTACGGTGAAAGTCTCATTGTTGGAAGGGCAGTCTTCGATTCAGCTGGGGCAGAGCGCTCGCGTCTTCTTTGTCACGCAACAAAACAACGTACTGAGCGTGCCTTTGTCTAGCGTCACTGCCAATGGTCAAGATGCTTATGTATGGGTTGTGAATGCGAATAACACCTTACGTAAAGTGGCTGTGAACTTGGGGGCATATGGACGTGATAGTGTGCCGATCATTTCAGGTTTAAAAGCAAATGATTGGGTTGTGGTCGGTGGGGTACATTTACTTCGCGATCAGCAAAAGATTCATCCTGTAGATCGTGATAATCGTGAAGTCACAGTCAAAACGGGAGGTTAAACATGAAATTTAACCTTTCAGAATGGGCACTTAAGAATAAGGGCATTATTCTCTATTTTATGCTGTTACTTGGCATTGTAGGGATCATGTCCTATTCGAAACTCTCACAAAGTGAAGATCCACCATTTACCTTTAAAGTGATGGTTGTCCAAACCTATTGGCCGGGTGCAACTGCGAAAGAAGTTTCCACACTGGTGACTGATCGCATCGAAAAAGAATTGATGACCACGGGCCAGTATGACCGCATCATGGCGTACTCTCGCCCTGGCGAGTCTTTGGTTACTTTCGTTGCTAAGGATTCGCTACCATCAAGCAAAATTCCTGATGTTTGGTACAACGTCCGTAAGAAGGTCAATGACATTCGTCATCAGTTACCGAGTGGTGTACAAGGTCCATTTTTCAATGACGAATTTGGCGATACCTTCGGCAATATCTATGTCCTCACGGGCAAGGATTTTGACTATGCAGTAATGAAAGAATATGCCGATCGTCTACAACTGCAATTGCAGCGTGTTAAAGACGTGAGCAAGGTCAATCTCGTTGGCTTACAAGATCAAAAAATCTGGATTGAACTTTCCAACACCAAAGCGGTTCAGCTCGGTGTGCCTGTCACTGCCATTCAAGAAGCGATTCAAAAGCAAAATGATATGGCATCTGCGGGTTTCTTTGAAACAGGTACAGATCGTATCCAAATTCGTGTCAGTGGGCATTTACACAGTGTTGATGACCTGAAAAAACTGCCATTGTTGGTGGGTGATAAAACCATTCAGTTGGGGGATGTCGCTGAGATTTATCGCGGCTTTAGTGAACCTGCACAACCACGTATGCGTTTTATGGGCGAGAACGGGATTGGTATTGCGGTATCGATGCGTAAAGGCGGTGACATTATTGCTTTGGGTAAAAATCTCGAAACTGAATTTACCCAATTGCAAAAGACTTTACCTTTAGGTATGAAGCTGCAAAAAGTTTCTGATCAGCCCGTCGCGGTACAACGTAGTATTCATGAGTTTTTAAAGGTATTGGCTGAAGCAGTCATTATCGTGCTGTTAGTGAGTTTCTTCTCACTGGGTTTCCGTACAGGCTTAGTGGTGGCGCTATCCATTCCACTGGTGCTTGCGATGACCTTTGCAGGCATGAATTTATTTGATGTCGGACTACATAAAATTTCTTTAGGCGCTTTGATTCTCGCATTGGGTCTGCTGGTCGATGATGCCATTATCGCAGTTGAGATGATGGCAATCAAAATGGAGCAGGGCTATAGCAGGCTTAAAGCTGCTGGTTTTGCGTGGCAAACGACGGCTTTCCCAATGCTGACAGGAACACTGATTACCGCAGCGGGTTTCTTACCTATCGCGACTGCGCAATCTGGAACGGGAGAATATACCCGTTCTATTTTCCAAGTGGTGACGATTGCGCTGATCGTATCGTGGATTGCTGCAGTTTTGTTTGTTCCCTACCTTGGTGAAAAGCTGTTGCCTGACTTCACCAAACAACAGCAACAAGCCGCATGGTATTTACGTCTATGGGCGAAATTACGTAAGCAGCCTGCGCCTGTGGTTGAGGCACATGGCCAACACCATGACCCTTATCAATCGAAGTTTTATCAATCGTTCCGCCGTGTGGTTGAAGTTTGTATCACTTATCGTAAGACGGTGATTGCAGTGACGGTTGGAATCTTCATCTTTTCTGTCGCAATGTTTAAGTTTGTACCGCAGCAATTTTTCCCACCATCCAACCGTGCCGAAATTTTAGTGGACTTGAAACTAGAGGAAGGCGCATCGTTGACGGCAACCGAGCAAGCCGTACATAAAGTCGAAAAATTCCTCTCTAAGCAGAAAGGGATTGATAACTATGTAGCTTATGTAGGGACAGGTTCACCACGGTTCTACTTACCGTTGGATCAACAGTTACCGCAGGCGAGTTTTGCTCAGTTTGTAGTATTGGCATCTTCTTTAGATGATCGTGATGAAATTCGACGTTCTTTAGAAATGCAAATTAAGCAGCTCTTGCCACAAGTGCGCACGCGTGTGTCATTACTCGAAAATGGCCCACCTGTCGGTTATCCATTGCAGTATCGGGTTTCGGGTGAGGATTTAGCGACAGTACGTCAATGGGCACAAAAAGTGGCCAAAGTATTGAGTGAAGATCCAAACACCACCAATGTACATTTGGATTGGGGTGAACCAAGTAAGATTATTGCGATTGAGATAGATCAAGATCGTGCGCGTCAGATGGGTGTTTCTAGCGCTGATTTGGCAAATTTCTTAAATGCCTCGGTTACGGGTACGGTGATGAATCAATACCGTGAAAAACGTGAGTTGATTGAAATTCGTCTACGTGGTGATAAAACGGAACGTGCTGAAGTTGCTTCTCTAGCCAGTTTAGCTGTTCCAACGACTCAAGGCACGACAGTTCCATTAGCGCAAATCGCGAAAATTGAATCACGTTTTGAAGAAGGCTTAATTTGGCATCGTAACCGCTTGCCAACGATTACTGTCCGAGCAGATATTCGTACGCATTTACAACCTGCAACGGTTGTTCAACAGTTGGCTGATCAAATGCAGGCTTTACGAACTGACTTACCGAATGGTTATCTACTCGAAGTTGGCGGTACGGTAGAGGAATCGGCGAAAGGACAAAGTTCAGTCAATGCGGGGATGCCTTTATTCCTTGCGGTGGTGATGACTTTATTGATGATCCAATTGCGTAGTATGTCGCGTGCAACCATCGTGTTGCTGACAGCACCACTTGGCTTAATTGGTGTCGTGGCGTTTTTGTTATTATTCAATAAACCCTTTGGTTTCGTCGCAATGCTTGGAACGATTGCCTTGTCTGGCATGATTATGCGGAACTCGCTGATTCTCATCGATCAGATCGAACAAGATATACATGCTGGGCAAGCGCCTTGGGATGCGGTGATTGATGCAACCATGCGCCGATTCCGTCCAATTGTTCTTACTGCATTGGCTGCTGTTTTGGCAATGATTCCGTTATCACGCAGTATTTTCTTTGGTCCAATGGCTGTTGCAATTATGGGCGGATTGATTGTTGCGACCTTATTAACCTTATTTTTCTTGCCTGCGCTCTATGCCGCTTGGTTTAAGGTGAAAAAAACAACATATCTATCGTAATTATTTTGTGAATAAAGGTGCGAAATATTGAAAATTTCAATATAGTAGCACCTATATTTAAAGACCAAAAAATAATTGAATTTCATTGCATGACAAATTTGGCAAAATGCACTGGATGAGGTGATATAGAGCATGGGGCAAGACAATATTGAGCAGCATCGCCGCTATGTGGCGATTTCTTACGTGTTCATGTTTCTTGCATTATTTACAATAGTGTTTGCAGCGTTTGCATACCTGTTAGCACGCAAAGTTGCGATTGTGGATAATGCAGAGGTATGGATACATGCGCATGCACTCTGGATTATGCGTAATGTGCTGCTATTTATCTTGATGGCATTTTTTGCCGCCCTTTGGTTTATTCCTCTATTCTTTTTTGCATGGGATAGCGCAACTTGGGTGACCGCAATGACGGTTGCTGGTGTGGTATTTAGTTCAATTGCATGGTTATTTTTATTGAATGCTTGGATTCAAGGTATTGCTAAATACTTTAAAAATAAAGCAGTTTTTTAAATTTATTGCTTTTTTATTGCGATAGACCTTGTAAATTTATCATACAGCCCCTATTAAGGCTCTGTTGACTTTAGAAATAAAAAGTCAGCAGAGCTTATTTGTTTGTATAGATTTAATAAATTCCGTGAGGAGCATCGCCAACCATGGCTAAACGTGATTATTATGAGGTTTTAGGCGTATCGAAAACCGCAGGTGATGATGAGATCAAAAAAGCCTATCGTAAGTTGGCGATGAAGTATCACCCTGACCGCAATCCTGACAACGCTGAAGCTGAAGACAAGTTTAAAGAAGCGTCTGAAGCGTACGAAGTTCTTTCAGATAGTGAAAAGCGTAGTATGTATGACCGTGCGGGTCATAGTGCTTTTGAAGGTGGCTTTGGCAGTGGTGGCTTCGGTGGCGGTTTTAGCGCTGAAGATATTTTCAGCCAGTTCGGTGATATCTTTGGTGGTGCGTTTGGTGGCGGTGGTCGTCAGCAACAACGTCAGCGCCGTGGCTCAGACCTTCGTTACGTGATGGAATTGACGCTTGAAGAAGCAGTCAAAGGCGTGAAAAAAACCATTACTTTCACTGCGCCAGCGCCATGTGAAACCTGTGATGGTAAAGGATCTAAAAATCCAAATGATGTAGAAACTTGCCGTACTTGTCACGGTGCTGGCCAAGTGCGCATGCAACAAGGTTTCTTCTCTGTTCAGCAGACGTGTAGTACCTGTCGTGGTCAGGGCAAGATTATTAAAAATCCTTGTAATACATGTCATGGATCTGGTGTATCAGACCGTCAGCAAACGCTTGAAGTTACTATTCCTGCAGGTGTAGATAATGGTGATCGCGTACGTTTAACGGGCAAAGGTGAAGCGATTCGTGATGGTCAATCAGGTGATTTATACGTAGAAGTTGTTGTTCGTGAACACGAAATCTTCCAACGTGATGGCGCTGATTTATATATGGATGTTCCTGTGAGCATTGCCGATGCTGCATTAGGAAAAGAAATTGAAATCCCGACCCTAGAAGGGCGTGTGAGCTTGAAAATTCCTGAAGGCACTCAAACAGGCAAATTGTTCCGCTTGCGTGGTAAGGGTGTTCGTCCAGTACGTAGCAGCATGGTCGGCGACCTATTGTGCCGTATCGTGGTAGAAACACCAGTGAATTTAAATAACCGCCAACGTGAATTGCTGAAAGAATTACAAGCTTCTTTTGATGGTGATGGACATGTTTCATCTCCAAAGAAAAAATCATTCTTTGATCGTTTATTCGATTAATTTGCATCAACAAAAAAACCTGCTTCGGCAGGTTTTTTTGTGGGAAATTTTTTAGCGGAGCGACAGAGTTTTGCTATAGTAGCTGGATTGTTTAAATAAAAGACTGGGAAATATTATGTCAACTTCTCCACGCATTGGGATCTTGGGTGCAGGCGGACGCATGGGGCGTATTTTGATTCAAGCCGTACAACAGGCGGGTTATCAGCTTGCGGCAGCAGTTGAGCGTCCTGAAAGCAGCTTGGTGGGTGCAGATGCAGGGGAACTTGCAGGCATTGGCAACATCGGTGTCAAGATCGTGGGAAGTTTGAGTGAAGTCTTGAAAGACTGTGATGTGGTGATTGATTTTACTGCACCTGTTGCAACTGAACAGCACTTAAAGTTATGCCGTGAAGCGGGTGTGGCCATGGTGATTGGCACCACAGGGATGTCGGATGAGCAAAAAGCATTCCTTGATGAAACAGCAACACAGACACCTGTGGTGTACGCTGCCAATTATTCAGTTGGAGTGAACGTTTCGATCAAATTGTTGGAACTCGCAGCGAAAGTATTTGGCGATACAGTTGATATTGAAATCATTGAAGCACATCATCGCCATAAAGTAGATGCTCCATCTGGTACGGCATTCATGATGGGTGAAGCGATTGCAGATACACTTGGTCGCAATTTGAAAGAAGTCGCTGTATATGGTCGTGAAGGTTATACAGGGCCTCGTGACCGTCAAACCATTGGTTTTGAAACGATTCGTGGTGGTGACATCGTAGGTGAACATACCGTGATGTTTATTGGTGAAGGCGAGCGCGTTGAAGTGACACATAAAGCGACGAATCGTATGAACTTCGCTGCGGGTGCAGTGCGCGCAGCAGCATGGGTGGTCGGACGTGAAGCTCGTAAATACGATATGAAAGATGTTTTAGGCTTTAACGATATTCAAGTATAAAAAGTTCCTTTTTTGCACTATAAAAAGAGCTTGTCGAGCTTTTTACTGGATCGTTCTAAGTGAAAACAAGCTCTCTTCATCATTAAAACAATCGAGCATGACATGAATAAAAAGCATATTGTTCTTGCTACGCTGCTCAGTCTGACGAGCTTTGTCGTAACTGCTGCCGAAGCCCCAAAACTGAGTTTACATCGTAATAATATTAAGGTTTGGACGTACCAGACTGAAAATAATCCCGTTTTTCAATATAAAGCAGAAACCACATTTGATGTGCCATTAGAGCGTGCAGTTGCTGTGGTTCTTGATGTTGAACGGACACCACAATGGGTGCCTTATGTTGGGAAAGCACAGCTGCTTTCTCGAGATGAGAAGAAAGGTGAGTTTACACTTTATATGGTGCTTGATTTTCCATTTCCTCTGAAAGATCGTGATGTCGTGATTAAGGGGAAAATGACTAAGAATGCCGATGGCAGTATTAGTATTAAAAATAATGCTGTGCAAAATAATTATCCTGAACAGCCTGATATTATCCGTTTAACCAAATATGCGGGGGATTGGACATTCCAAAAACTTGCCAATAATAAAGTCAAGGTGACAACCACAGGTTATGCTGATCCAGCAGGTGCGATTCCTTTGAGTTTTGTGAATATGTTTGTGCAACAGCAACCCTATCAAATGCTGATGAAGATGAAGAAAGAAATTTATAATCCATTGTATGCGCAACCGAAGTTGCCCGATGTTTTAAAATAGAAAAATGCCTGATTCAAAATCAGGCATTTTTTTCGGTTAAATTTGAGGGCATTGCTGATAATCAGTACTTTCTTGTTGAGATAATTTAATCTGAATAAAAACTAGGATTAAGCCGATCCCTGCGAGTAAAGCACCAATCATCGACACTGCGGCATAACTTAGCCCTAGGCTGAGTACCGCTCCACCCGCTGCTGCACCAATGGCATTGCCCAAGTTAAACGCACCAATATTCACGGAAGAAGCAAGGCCAGAGGCTTCGTGTGCCACCGACATCACGCGCATCTGTAATGGTGGTACGATGGCAAAGGCAGCTGCGCCCCAGATTACTAAAGCAAGGGCTGCACCTACTTGTGTTTGAGCAAGGATTGGGAAAATGAGCATCAATCCGATTAATAAGCCTAAGAAACCAATTAAAGTTTTATTGATAGAAAGGTCAGCAAATTTGCCACCGAAATGGTTACCAATTGAGAAACCAATCCCGATGAGCACGAGCATCATGGTAATAAAGGTCGGCGAAGCATGCGTAAATTCAACCAAACTTGGTGCGATATAGGTGTAAAGCGTAAACATTGCCGATGCACCAAACACCGTCGTAAGTAATGCCAAGATCACAGGTAGACGAGTAAGCACGCGAAGTTCCATTTTTACATTCGGTTTTTGGCCTACAGAGCCAACGGGTAGTGCTTTCCACAGTGCGAACATGGTAATCACACCGAGTGCTGAGATAGCAAGGAAAGACATTCGCCAGCCAATGTTTTGCCCGACCCAAGTTGCCAAAGGCACTCCACCAATATTGGCAATCGTAAGCCCCATAAACATCATCGCGACGGCACTGGCTTGTTTATTGGCAGGAACGACACTAGCAGCAACAACTGAACCAATACCAAAGAATGCACCATGATTGAGGCTAGTGATCAATCTAGCCCCCATTAAGCTCATGTAGTTAGGTGAGAAGGCAGCAATCAAGTTCCCGATGGTAAAAATAGCCATCAATAGAATCAGCGCATTACGACGCGCAAAACCACCAAACCATAGGGTCATGATGGGAGCACCCAACATTACCCCTAAAGCATATCCCGTGATCAGCATCCCAGCACTAGGAATTGAAACACCGAGATCATTGGCAATGTTCGGTAATAAACCCATAGGTGAAAATTCAGTAGTTCCAATTGCAAACGCACCAATAGCTAATGCGAGCAAAGGAAGATTGATGCGTTGCTTCATATTCATTTATCCCATACTGGTGCAAGTTCAGGAGGGTCAATTTCACGACCATTACGTTCTAATTGAGCAATCATTTGCATTTCTTCAGCACTCAGTTTTAAGTCTTGTGCCTTTAAGTTGCTGATTAGATTCTCACGTTTAGTGGATGAGGGGATCACGGCATAACCTTGTTGTAAGGCCCATGCTAAAGCGACTTGTGCGCTTGTCGCTTGGTGCTGTGCTGCGATTTCCAGTAGGGTTGGATCATTGAGTACCTTGCCATAAGCAAGGGTCATATAGGACGTTACATCAATATTTTGTTCCCGTAGATAATCGACTAAATGCTGGTTCTGCAAATAGGGACTCAGCTCAATTTGATTGGTTGCGATATGTTCAACACCAATGCTATCAATCGCTTGTTGGGTCAAGGCAATATTGAAGTTTGAGATGCCAATCTGTTGAGTTAAACCTTGTTGTTTAGCTTCTAATAATAATTGCATCACTTCTGTGATATCAGTTCCTTGCGATGGAGCTGGCCAATGAATCAAGGTCAGATCAACTGCATCGGTACCTAATTTCTGCAAACTTTCTTTTAAGCTTGGAATGAGGCGTTGTTCAGAAAAGTTATTGATCCAAATTTTCGTTGTTAAAAAAATGTCTTTACGTGCGATGCCACTTTCACGGATTGCTTGTCCTACGGCAGCTTCATTTTCATAAATTTGTGCTGTATCAATAGCGCGATATCCGACATCTAACGCAGTTTTGACTGAATTAATGAGGATTTGATCATTTAAACGATAGGTGCCTAAACCAAACTGAGGGATTTGCATATTCTTCATCTCATCTTTTAAATGCTCCACGGAGCATATTTTGCTAATGATCGAAATTTTGCATGGATTATCATTGCTAAAAAATATATGGATTAGCAAAATATAGTTGACTAAATATCAATAATGGACAGCATGAATGAAATCAACAATTGAGGAGTTACTGACGTTTATCACGATTGTCGATACAGGTTCTTTTATAGCGGCGGCAGAAAAATTAGAACAAACCTCATCTGGGGTAAGCCGTGCATTGAGTCGATTAGAAGCAAAACTTGAAGTGACTTTGTTGGAAAGAACCACGCGTAAATTGAAACTGACACAGGATGGTCAAAACTTTCTTAATCATGCCCGTAAAATATTAAATGATCTCAATGCTGCTGAAGAAGCACTACAAAAATCGGATCAAGATACAGCTGGACTAATTCGAATCGATTCTGCCAACCCCTTTATTTTGCATGTGATAGCGCCGTTGATACATGCATTTCAACAGCGTTATCCAAATATTGAACTTGAATTGAATAGCAATGATCAAGTGATTGATCTATTGGAGCATAAAACGGATGTCGCATTTCGGTTTGGTGAGTTACATGACTCAAGCTTACACGCCAAACTGTTGTGCACAAGTCGCATATATATCGTTGCAAGCCCTGACTATTTGGCGCGTGAAGGAATGCCTCAACAAGCTTCAGAACTTTTGACACATGAAGTGATCGGTTTCTCTCGACCAGTTAGGGTGAATCAGTGGCCAATAAAAGTCGAGGGTGAGTACTTTTTCGCGAAGTCTAAAATAAAAGCCTCAAGCGGTGAAACGGTTAGACAGTTGTGCTTACGGGGCTTAGGAATAGCACGATTATCTGAGTTTGAGATTTGGAAAGATCTACAAGAAGGTCGTTTAGTTGCGCTGTTTGAAGATCAAATTGAGCACTCTTATCAAAGCATCCATGCTGTTTATTATCAACAAGAGCATTTACCCAAACGCGTGCGTTTGTTTATTGAGTTTCTGAGCGAGCAACTAAGTCAGGGTTTCTCGGTGTGTCGTTAGTTGGCTTAGGTAAAATAACTTCCAAAACTTGAAGGTTTTTCCCTGTCGGTTGCGCGACAGAAACGACAATATGTTGTTGTTTCAATGTGCATTCAAGTTCTACTGTTGGCAGTAATAAACCCGTTAAAACCAGTCCGTTTTCATTTGGTTTTTTATAGATCAGCTTTAATGTGTTTTGCTCAGCTTGGTTTGGAATCTGCTCTAATTTCCAAAACTCATAGGTCTGCTGATTTTGTGTTTTGAGATACCCTTCAGAAAGTGTCTTACATATTTCCTGTTGCTGATGTGTTTTTTGATCAGTGATTTGGCATCCAGTAAATACAAGGCTGCATAATATAAATAAGACTTTATTTTTCATTGCTTTATCCTCCTGTAGTTGATTTTTATAGCTTAACGGTGTTGTATAAACCAATACAGATACAGAAATTTCTAAAAAAGCAGTACAGAAATGAGTTTTCAATATCAAAGATTGGCAGATCAACTTGCCCATAAGATTTATCAACATGAGCTTCAGCCTCAACAAAAGCTGAGTTCTCTAAGAGAATTTGCTCGTCAGCAAGAGGTTAGTTTGAGCACAGCTCAACAGTGCTATGAGTTGTTGGAGGCAAAAGGGCTGATTTATGTCAAAGCAAAATCGGGTTATTTTGTTAGCCCTCGACAATATCAAAGTGCTATTCCTGATAGTCCCCATTTTGAATCTATGCCGAGACAAGTATCAAATTTAGACCTGCAAAATCAGATTCAGACCGCTTCGATACAAAGCCATTTGACACCGTTAGGCGCAATTCAGTTGTCACCGCATCTGATTCCAGTGGATGGTTTGCGCCGCTCTTTACAACGTGCGCTCAAGCATTGTCAGCCTGAGGATTTCTTATATTGTAATAAGCAAGGACATATGCAATTGCGTCAGGCACTGTCTGATCATTGGCGTGAAGACGGAATTTATGTGGCGATTGAGGATATTTTTATTACCAATGGTTGTATGCCTGCTCTTTCATTGCTGATTCAGCAAATGACCAAAGAGGGCGATAGTATTCTTATTCCTACTCCAACATTTAATGGTCAACTGCAAATGTTGGCGGGATTAAAGCGGAAAATTATTGAAATCCCTGCGGATCATCAAGGGATTGATCTTGAGCGACTGGAATCGTTTATGCGACAGGGGGCTGCGAAATTATGCTTACTCACCGCTAATTTCCAAAATCCATTGGGTTATTGCCTAAGCAATGAACAAAAGCAGCATATCGCGCAGCTGGCCGAGAAATACCAATGCTTTATTTTAGAAGATGATATTTATGGAGAATGTAGTTTTCAAAAAGAACGACCATTGCCGATTCGCTATTGGGATCAACAAGGCTATGTGATTTGGTGTGGCTCGGTGTCTAAATCGCTATCCAGTGCTTATCGCGTTGGATGGTTTTGTTTAGGACAACAGTTGCAGCATTTACGTCCACAGTTGATGGCAAATAATGTTGGTGTGAATACACCGTTGCAATTGGGTTTGGCAGATTTTATTTATAGCCGTGGTTATCGCGAGCATTTGGAGCGCTTACGTCCAAAATTGATGCAGCAGGTTGAACAGTATCGAGCCTATATCTTAGAAGCTTTCCAAGGGCTGCCAATTGCCTTGAGTCAGTCTGAAGGGGGATATGCACTGTGGTTACAGTTACCGAAATCAATTTCAGGCTTAGAACTCTATTATTTAGCTCAAGCAAAAGGGATTAATATCGTGCCTGGTGAAGTGTTTGGTGAAGATAAACGTTATCAGCATTTTGTGCGTTTAAATGCGGGACATGCTCTAACAGAAGAAATCCGCCAAGCGCTTCAGCAGTTGGCGGATTGGGTTCGGAAAAGCTTACATTAATCAAAATCTGCTTTGAGGACGATACGATAACGTGCTTGTCCTGAATGTAGCCGCTCAATCGCGTCATTGAGCTGAGACATTGGATAAAGTTCGATTTGCGGTGCGATATTGCGTCGCGCAGCAAATTGCAACAGTTGGCGCAGTGCCAAAGGAGAACCAGTCGGTGAGCCTGTGACAGACTTTGCGCCATCGATCAATGCACCGACCGATACAGGCACAGGTTCTAATGTAAGACCTAGAAAATGTAATGTTCCATTCGGCGCTAAGGTACTTAAATATGCCTGCCAGTTCAACGTCACATTGACCGTACTGAGCAGTAAATCGAATTTACCTCGTTGTGCTTTGATGGCTTGAGCATCACGGCTATTGACCACATGGTCAGCCCCCATCGCCTTGAGTTCATCTGTTTTATCAGGGTTTGAACTAAACGCCGTAATTTCACAGCCCCATGCTTTGAGCAGTTTAATTGCCATATGACCTAAGCCACCGATACCGATGACAGCAACATGATGTGTCGCTTGGATTTTATGTTTGAGCAAAGGATCAAACACCGTAATGCCACCACAGAGAAGAGGACCTGCACTTTCTGGATCTAAATCATCAGGTAGGGGAATGATCCACTGCCAGCCTGCACGGACTTTATCTGCAAAGCCTCCCGCATGTCCGACGATTGTGGCAATACTTTCGCCTGTACATAAGACTTGATTGCCACCGATACATGGATCACAAGCTTGGCAGGTTTCTGCTGTCCATCCAATCCCAACACGTTGCCCCAATTTCAGTCCTTTTGCTTCAGAACCGAGTGCAACGATCGTTCCGATAATTTCGTGTCCTGCAATCACTGGATAACTCGATGAGCGCCAGTCATTATTGATCACAGAAATATCAGAATGGCAAAGACCACAATATTCAACTTTAACTTCAACTTGATGGGCTTGTAATTCACCTGCATCGAATTGATAAGGAACCAGTTGCTCACCAGCTTGCATGGCTGCATAAGCACGTATTTGGTTGTTACTCATGGACAGACTCCTATGGAAGGAAAATCGAGAGAGAATTTATTTGAAATGACAGTGATTTTCATGGTCATTGACCATCCCAACCGCTTGCATAAATGCATAGCATGTCGTTGGCCCGACAAATTTAAAACCGCGCTTTTTGAGTGTTTTAGATAAGAGTTGACTGATCTCAGTTTGGGCAGGTGCAGCACGATAATTTTCAACATCATTATCCAGTGCTTGATGATCTACAAAATTCCATAACCAAGCGGATACATTGCCGACTTCTTGCTTTAATGCTTGCCAAGCAATCGCATTATCACGAATGGCTTTGAGTTTTCCTAAATGGCGAATCAATCCAGCATCTGTGAGTTTGAATTCAAGTTGATCATCGGTCAGCGCCGCGACCTGCTCAATCGGATGTTGGAAAAAATGAGAACGATAGCCTTCACGTTTTTTAAGAACCGTAATCCATGATAAGCCTGCTTGCTGACCCTCAAGACAAAGCATTTCAAATAAGCGAGCTTCATCGTGTTCAGCTTTGCCCCATTCTTCATCATGGTAAGCAATATACAGTGGATCATCTGAACACCATCCACAACGTCGAATTGTCATTTATTGAAGCTCCTTATTGTTATTTGCAAGTGATTATTTAAAGTGTAAAAGGTACCCATTCATTTGGGCGAGTATCCCAATAAAAGAGTTCAGTTGTTTCTAATTCTAAGTCTGTAAATTTAAGCCAAAAGTCTTTGCCTGATTTGTCTGCAAAGCCAGTGCTAATCAACAATGCATCCTCTGTGATTTCCATGATCCAGCCCTGATAGCTAGTCCCATTGATGATGATTTTTTGTTGATTTCCAGACTCTGCAAACGTCACCAGACGTTCAATCAATGCTTCTGACATTGTGGATTCCTAACGTAAATATGGGTATGGATTAACAGCTCCACGCCCTTTGCCATTTAAATAAATGCCATAGTGTAAATGTGGTGCAGTGTGGCGTGCATTACCTGTATTTCCCACATACCCAATCAAATCACCTTTGCGGACAGTGTCACCGACGCTTAAACCACGTTTGTGTCCATCAAGATGTGCGTAATAATGCCAAGTCCCCGCTGGACCAAGAATCCAAATGACCTTTCCGCCTAAATTATTATTGCGTAAATCCGCAACGAGACCTTCGGTAGCACTATACACTTTCGTGCCACGCTCTGCCATGATATCAATCCCTTCGTGGCTTCGCCCTTGACTACGGGCAGCTCCCCACGTATCACGAAGTTGACTTCGACTAACGCCTTTGACAGGAACAGGCAGGCGATTATCCAAGCGCATATTTTTAAGTTTATTGACTTGGGTATTGGGTAAAGGTGTTGGTTTCTTAGGGGCGGTGGCGCATGCTGATAATAAAACCATCACTACACCAAGAACCGTATAAGAAATTGAATGTCGCACGCAAACTCCTTGCAGTTAATATTCAGCGTTCGAGTTCTAAGTCTTCTGTTTTGCTGTAATCAACTTTTTCATGGCTGTTGGAATGCCTTTGGCAATCGCATTTTCAGGACTTAACCATATGCCATTTAACTCGATACTGAGTTGTTCTTTTTGGTCGTGTTCCACGTGGAACAGTTTTTCATTCAGCAACCAAGTAAAGTGTGTGAAGCTATGGCTAATCTGCAATGATGATACTTGAGCTTGTAGTTTAAAGTGCTGTTCAATCTGTTGTAATTCGGTTGCTTGCTCAATGATGGGGAGGCAATACAAACCGCCCCAAAGTCCATGAGATTCTCTTTGTTGCCATAGCCACTCGTCACCCGATTGTATTAGCAATACATCGGCAGTTTTGATGGGTACAGGTTTTTTTGCTTTTTTAAATGGTAGTTCTTGTTCTAAACCTTGTTGATACGCTTGGCAATGTTGCTGCATTGGACAGTATAAACATAGCGGTTTTTTCGGGGTACACACGGTTGCGCCTAAGTCCATGATCGCTTGGGTATAATCATGGTTACGCTGTTGTGGGCATAGTTCCTCTGCGATATTCCACAAGGCGCGTTCATGTTGTGGTTTAGAGAGGTCATCTTCAATGGCAAAGAAGCGTGCTAAAACACGTTTCACGTTACCATCCATAATCACACCATATTGACGTAACCCCAGCGACATTAATGCGCCAGCGGTAGAACGTCCGATCCCAGGCAGTTCGATCCATTGTTCTAGAGTTTCAGGGAAATGACCCTGTTGGCTAACGATGCTTGCTGCTTTATGTAGATTTCGCGCGCGTGCGTAATAGCCTAATCCTGCCCAATAGGGGGCAACGTCATCCCAACTAGCTTTACCCAAATCTTGTACGGTTGGGAAGCGCTCAATAAAGCGGTCGAAGTATTGTAGAACTGTTTTGACTTGGGTCTGTTGTAGCATGATTTCTGAGACCCAAACTTTATAGGGATCGTCGGCAACTTGCCATGGTAAGTCGTGACGACCATGTTGGTCGAACCATGTGAGCAGTGCATCAGAAAATGAAAAATCAGACATGAATCAGAACAGTAAAAAGCAGAAGTGTAGTATAGCGGAAATGGAGAGGCGAGTTGGTGAATGCAAACAAATTCGTTATTAAATTCTCATTAATATTCGCTGGTGCACAGGCGGCATGGATGCTGCCCATTGAGCTGTGGTATCAGGGATGTACCATCAGCTAAATAGAGGTGTTTTGTTACTTTTGACCCATCAAAAGTAGGTGCTATTCTGCACGAAAATATTTGCATTTGGGAATGAAAGTGTGAGCAGTGATAGTATTACGGAATTCTCATCCAGTTTCAGGATATGCCTTTGGCAAGTTACTTTGGTTTTGCCCAAAGTAACCAAAGGCATTTGTTGGACTGACATTACATCCATGTAATGCAGTCCAACAGGCGACATCCATGTCGCCTTAGCACCAGTAATATTTACAAGATTTTAATGTTCAGACTTCCTAGTAGCCTAGTAAATGTTTTCAAGGTTTTTTGAGTGCAGTTTAGAGTTCGACTTTTTATTTTAAATGCTTATCTAACAACTCATACATGGCTTCAAGACCCTGACGTTCAGCCTCAGCGTTATAGCCTAAATCCACGTTATTCGCTTTAGCACGTTCATCCGCAAGCGGATTACTAAAACCATGTTTTGCATCTTCAAAAATCACGACTTCATGATCAACGTCAGCATCGTGCATTTCCTGACGGAAACTTGCTACATTGTCCAAAGTCACCATGCTGTCTAGTTCGCCATGTAACACAAGAATCTCAGCTTTCACTTTGCCTTTTTCCGCTGGGGCGCTTGCTGCCAACACAGCATGGAACGTTACAACGGCTTTAATATCAGCACCTGAACGTGCTAAATCAAGAACCACTTTACCACCGTAGCAAAAACCAATCGCCGCTAATTTTTCAGTATTCACTTCGGGTTGCGCAGCTAAAGTTGCTAAACCTGCTTGTGCTCGATTAACGATGGTGTCCGCTTGTTCAAATGTTTGATTCATCCAAGCCGATGCTTGAGGAACTTCTGTGGTGACTCGTTTATCGCCATACATATCAATTGCGAGTGCGGCGAAGCCATGCTCAGCAAGCTCACGAGCACGTTGTTCTGTGTATTCATTACGTCCCCACCATTCAGGTGCAACAATCACACCTGCGACAGGCTGATCAGTCGTTGGTGTAGCAAAGTAACCAATTAAGCGTTGACCATCTGGGGCAGTGTATTCAATTTCACGTGTGGTAATCGGGAAGCTCATGATGTAAGTCCTAATCTGTTCTTTTAGAATGTATTGATTAAAGCATAAAAAAGAAAAATTGATGACACCACAAAATTATAAATGGTGGATTGTTGGTATCTGAAAATAAAAAAGAAGAATACGAGGATTCTTCTTTTTTATAATGTTTTTAAGCGGAAGTCGTTAGACTTTACCTCTTGAGAGGAAGCCCACAACAGCCAAAATAGCAGCAACAACAAGTAGGATAACGGCAAAGTCTTTGGATAAACCTGCGACACCACCAAAACCGAGTAAACTGGCGATTAATGCAATCACTGCAAAAATAATAGCCCAACGGAACATTTTGTACCCTCCTAATTTTTTCATTATGTTTCCACTATAGCGTGTGTTTTTTGAACAAAATGTGGTGTTTATGTGGTTGAAGTGTTCAATCCTTAAAGAAATGTTAATCGGATAAGCCATTTAAAAACGGAGATTATTGCGAAGCAATGCTATAATTTAGAACTGTTTCTGATGTCTCAAAAAAGCCTTTTATGTCCACTGAATTACGCCCAAATTTTTGGAAAAAATATTCACTCGATCAACTCAGCAATACTGAGTGGGAAGCGTTGTGTGATGGTTGTGGGCTCTGCTGTTTAGTGAAATTAGAGGATGAAGAAACCGCTGAAGTTGCTTACACCAAAGTATCTTGTAAATTGTTGGATTGTAAGACTGCACGTTGTTCAGATTATGCCAATCGTCAGGAACAGGTTCCTGATTGTATTCAGCTAACACCTGAACGTTTACAAACAATTACGTGGTTACCACCAAGTTGCGCATACCGACGTTTAAGTGAAGGAAAAAATTTACCTTCATGGCACTATCTCAATACAGGATCTCGTCAGAGCGTGATCAAAGCCAAGAAATCAGCTGCGGGTCGCTGTATCTCTGAAACCGAAGTAGATGAAGAACAAATCGAGGATTATGTCGTTCGTTGGGTTCGTTGAGAGCCATTTAACTCATCTATTTGTTAATTATAAGCACAACACTTTTACAGTATTTTTATTTGCTTAACCCCTTAAGATAAAGACTCAAATAGGGAGATAAGCAATGAATAAACTGTTAGTAGCACCTGTGCTGTGTAGTGGCTTTTTATTATTGTTGGCTTGCGGTTCAAATAATAGTAATTCTAAAACCTTGGAACAAAATACAACGCAGCAAACTGAAAATAACAAGATTGCACAAAGCTATCAGATTGAGACCGTCACCGCATTCAATGAACCTTGGGCAATCACAAGCCTACCTGATCAACGTCTATTGATTACAGAGCGCAAAGGGCGATTAAAACTATTTGATCCGAAAGCAAAGACCACAATCAATGTGTTAGGCGTGCCGAATGTAAGTTACGGGGGACAGGGTGGCTTGGGCGATGTCATTTTGCATCCTGATTTTGCTAAGAATCATTGGATTTATTTAAGTTATGCTGAACGAGGGGCGAGTGGAGATGGCGCTGTGATTGCGCGTGCAACATTAGATCTCGCTGATCCTGCACAGCCCAAACTGGTTGATGTAAAGCGCATATGGGAGCAAGTCCCAAAAGTTTCAGGGCAAGGGCATTATGGACATCGGATGCAATTTGGTCCTGATGCACAGCTTTGGGTGAGTTCAGGGGAACGACAAAAATTTGATCCTGCTCAGGATTTAGAAAGTAATTTAGGAAAAGTTTTACGCTTAAATGATGATGGCACGCCAGCAAAGGGAAATCCGTTTGAAAAACAAGGTGGTGTCACTGCTGAGATTTGGTCACTGGGACACCGTAATCCACTGGGAATGGCATTTGATGCTCAAGGGCAACTTTGGGTTGTAGAAATGGGGCCAAAGGGTGGCGATGAATTAAATCGCATCGTAAAAGGGGGAAATTATGGCTATCCAGTGGTTTCAAATGGCGACCATTATTCAGGATTGCCTATTCCAGACCATCACACCCGCCCAGAATTTAAAGCCCCTGAAATTGATTGGACTCCCGTTATCTCACCATCGAGTCTTATCATTTATTCAGGAAAACAATTTCCGCTTTGGAAAGATAAAGCTTTGATTGGTGGTCTTTCCTCTAAATCGATTGTTGTTGTCGATCTTAAATCAAAACCTGTACGTGAAGTTCAGCGTTTGGATATGAAACAGCGTATTCGTGGTTTGCATCAAGCTCAAGATGGCTTGATTTGGGTGATTGAAGATGGTTCTCGAGCAAAATTACTCAAGCTCAGTGCTGAGTAAAGTATTAACTAGAAGTGAAATGATAAATGACTAAACCGAAACACCTTTCGATGAATTTGAAAAAATTGCTGATCGTTGCTGGCGTATTTTCTGTTAGCTCAACGCTTTGGGCAAAAGACTTGACAGAGCAGCAAGTCAAAGCTGTGATTGATCAGCAATTTAAACCCTTATTAGCACAATACAATATTCCGGGTTTAGCTGTTGCTGTCACGCTGAATGGTCAGCATTATTTTGTTAATTATGGTGTTGCATCCAAGCAAAGCCAGCAACCTGTTCGCAATGATACGCTATTTGAACTTGGATCCGTCAGTAAAACTTTTAATGCTACTTTAGCTGGATACGCGCAAGCACAAGGGAAATTGTCTTTTTCAGATCACCCTGCGAAGTATTTTCCTGAGCTAAACAATACCGCAGTTAATCGTGCGACTATTTTAAATCTCGGTACTTATACTGCAGGTGGCTTTCCATTGCAGTTTCCTGATGAGGTGGTTACTCAGCAGGATATGGTCAAGTATTTTCAAAAATGGCAGCCTAAGACAAAAATTAGCGTCGCTCGTCAATATTCCAATCCAAGTATTGGCTTAATGGGCTATGTCACAGCGTTAGCAATGAAAAAGCCATATTCCGAGCTGATTGAAAAAACACTGTTCCCTGAGCTTGGGTTGAAGCAAAGTTTCATTCATGTTCCAGAGTCACAGATGAAGAATTATGCATGGGGTTATAAAAATGATCAGGCAATGCGTGTCTCCGCTGGAATGTTTGATGCAGAAGCCTATGGGGTGAAAAGTAGCAGTGCGGATATGTTGAAATTCATAGACGCTCAACTGAACCCTCAACAATTAAAACAGCCGATGCGTAAAACGATTGAAAATACCCATGTCGGGTACTTTAAGGTTGGTGCAATGACGCAAGGTTTGGGATGGGAGCAATATACTTATCCTGTAAGTTTAGCGACTTTATTGCAGGGCAATTCAAGCAAAATGGCTTTGGAAAGTCATACAGTTACACCAATCAAACAACCTAAGCTTGCTTCAGCAGCGACTTTGTTTAATAAAACAGGAGCGACCAACGGTTTTGGTGCTTATGTGGCCTTTATTCCGCAGCAGAAGATCGGGATCGTGATGCTCGCTAATACTAATTTTCCGAATGAAGCACGTATTACTGCGAGTTATCAAACTATACAACAGTTGCTCAAACAGCAATAAAGCTAAACAATCATGTTGTGATCACAGATTCAAATTGTAGATTTGAATCAGACACAATAGACTACGTTAAAAGACCATAAAGCCAGTGATGATGTCAGATACGCATATTCCTTTACCCGAACGTTTACGTCCTCGTGATTTGTCTGAAATTATTGGACAAGATCATCTATTGGGTGAACATGCACCGTTACGTCAAATGATTGATCAGGGGCATTTGCCTTCGATTATCTTTTGGGGGCCACCAGGGGTAGGTAAAACCACGATCGCATTGTTGCTGGCGCAAGCCGTGGATCGTCCTTTTATCAGTTTATCTGCCCTGAATACAGGGGTTAAAGAGCTGCGTGAAGTCATTGCAGAAAGCGGTGATTTACTGACGCCTGTAGTGTTCATTGATGAGATTCATCGCTTCAATAAGTCACAACAAGATGCCTTACTCAATGCTGTTGAGAAAGGAAAAATCACTTTGATTGGTGCGACGACTGAAAATCCATCTTTTGAGGTAAATAGCGCGCTGTTATCACGTTGTCAGGTGTATACCCTGAATAGCTTGGATGCGGATGCAATTCAAACGTTGCTCAATAAAGCCATTCAAACGGATAAATTTCTAAAAGAACGTTTTATTCACATCGAAGAATATGATGCGTTGATTCAGTTCGCTGCGGGTGATGCACGTAAAGCGCTAAATCTGATTGACTTGATCGCAAGTACTTTTGAGCCTGATGTTGAAAACATTGTGACCAACGCAATAGTGGTCAAAGTTGCACAGCAAAATATTGCACGTTACGACAAATCTGGTGAACAACATTACGATCTGGTTTCAGCATTTATCAAATCCATTCGCGGTAGTGACCCTGATGCGACCTTGTATTGGATGGCTCGAATGTTGAAAGGTGGTGAAGATCCTGTCTTTATCGCACGTCGTATGTTGATTGCTGCGTCAGAAGATATTGGTAATTCGAATCCAAATGCATTATTGCTGGCAGGTGAATGTTTCCGCTCAGTTCAAGCTGTTGGAATGCCTGAGGCGCGTATTATTTTAGGGCAATGTGCTGTGTATTTAGCGACGAGTCCAAAAAGCAATAGTACTTATTTAGCGATTAACAAAGCCTTAGAGCTTGCAGAAAAAACGGCAAATTTACCTGTACCGTTGCATCTACGTAATGCGCCGACCAAGTTAATGAAGCAGCAAGGTTATGGTGTGGATTATCTCTACCCACACAATTATCCAGAGCATTTCGTGCTACAGGAATATTTACCACCTGAGCTGCGTGGAACCAAGTTATACGAGCGAGCCTTAAATAAACGAGAAGTAGAGGCTGAACGCTTACAACAACGTCGTTGGCAGCAAGAACAGCAACAGCAATAGGTTTCACTCGGTTAATTTGCCGACTAGATTAAAATTTTCAAAGTTATCATTCCTATTCAAATATTTAGGAATTTGCTTTGTGCAGAACGATGTGTTGATTTGAAAATGAATGCAAAAAAAGCAACGCTAATTGGGTTGGTTGCGATCTTATTATGGAGTTTGATCGTTGCTTTAATTAAAGATGTTAGTAGTCATTTTGGGGCAGTCGGTGGGGCTGCATTGATTTATACGCTGGCATCCATTTTTTTACTTGTATCGGTTGGTTGGACGCAACTTAGAACTTTTCCCAAAACTTATTTAATTTGGGGCAGCATTTTATTTGTTGCTTATGAAGTGTGTTTATCACTGTCGATTGGCTATAGCGATAATAATCGTCAAGCGATTGAAGTGGGCATGGTGAATTATTTGTGGCCAACTTTTACCATGGTTGCTGCGATTGTTTTCAATCAACAAAAAGCCAATCTCTTAATTATTCCTGGATTTATCTTATCGATATTAGGCATCTGTTGGGTGCTTGGTGGCGAACAAGGTTTCGACCTTGCTAGTATGCTCAATAATATACAGGCAAATCCTCTTAGCTATGGTTTGGCATTTATTGGCACGTTATTGTGGGCGGCTTACTGTACTTTAACTGCAAGGATTGCCAAAGGTGTAAATGGTATCACCCTGTTTTTTATACTTGTTGCGATTGTGCTTTGGCTTAAATATCTACTTATGGGCGGAGGCGCGTTCCATTTTGATATGCAGTCATCTATCTCGTTGATTTTTGCAGCAGCGGCAATGGGTTTTGGTTATGCTGCTTGGAATATTGGTATCCTGCATGGCAATGTGACCTTACTGGCGGGCGCTTCTTATTTTATTCCTGTTCTGTCTGCTTTTTTCTCTGCAATTATCCTCAGTACCTCTTTGGCGATGTCTTTTTGGTACGGTGCTTTTCTAGTGTGTATTGGTTCAATTTTGTGTTGGATTTCAACCAAAGCAAAAGCTAAATAAATGCGATAGAAACACCTAGTATATTAAATAGTAGGTGTTTCTAATCTAAGTAATTGATCATGTTGCTCTTTACCAAAAATTATAAAAAGCAATCAATCTAGCCTTTCTATTCCTCAAATAATAAGCTTTAATCATAAAGGCATAATAAAAATATGGAATTTAATTCATGACGTACAAACATATCAATAAACTTACACTCGCATCGGCAATTACCATCGCTTTAGCTGGCTGTGCGACCACGACTATGCCCGTTTCCTCAACAGCGAAATTATTCTATGGTGGGCCGATTTTAACGATGGAGGGGAATGAACCGCATTATGCAGAAGCTTTGTTGGTTAAAGATGGAAAAATTATATTTGTAGGAACCAAAAAAGAAGCAGAACAGCGAACAGATCGCCAAGTACAGCATATTGATTTAAAAAATAAAACACTTTTACCGGGACTGATCGATGCCCATAGTCACGTCAACATGGTGGGTTTTCAGCAGACCGTTGCCAATCTATATCCAGAACCCGATGGTACGGTATCAGATATTAATTCATTGATTGATGCTCTCAAAACATGGAAAGCACAAAATCCAGAATTTGTTAGCACAATGAATGGTTGGATTTTGGGAAATGGCTATGATGACGCACAATTAAAAGAACAGCGTCATCCGACCGCAACGGATTTGGATCGAGTATCAAAAGATCAGCCTGTCATGATTTTACATCAATCTGGTCACCTTGCTTCCGTCAATCACAAAGCCTTAGAGTTACTCAAATTTGATAAAAACACAGCAAATCCTGATGGTGGCGTGATTCGTCGTGAACCAAATTCAAATGTACCAAATGGAGTGCTCGAAGAGTCCGCTTTATTTTCAGCAGTTGGTGCGATTTTCAACGGTGCTCCACCTGACGTATTGTTGGGTATGGCAAAAAAAGGGATTCAAGTCTATGTGAAGAATGGATTTACAACGGTGCAAGAAGGGCGTGCTGATCAGGGGACAACAGACATGTGGCGTGCCTTGGGACAACAAAACCAATTGCCTGTTGATGTGGTTTCTTATCCTGATATTACCACCAGTAAAGACTATATGTTAAAGCATGGTAGTAGTCTGCAATATGATCATCACTTCCGTATCGGGGGTATCAAGATTAGTTTAGATGGCTCACCCCAAGGCAAGACGGCATGGTTGTCACAGCCTTATGTTGTACCACCTGAGGGTGAGACTAAAGATTACAAAGGCTATCCTGCCTTCAAGCATAGTCAGGATGTAAACAACTATGTGAATCTTGCCTTCAAACAAGGCTGGCAAGTGCTTGCGCATGCCAATGGTGACGCTGCGATAGATCAATTTATTCAGGCCGTTCGCTATGCAACCAATCAACAAGGCAAAGCAGATCGTCGAAGTGTATTGATTCACTCTCAAACGATCCGTGAAGATCAATTAGATCAGCTTAAAGCATTAGATATTATCCCTTCCTTTTTCTCATTACATACCTTTTATTGGGGTGATTGGCATAGGCAGCAAACAGTTGGGGAGCAGAAAGCACAACATATCTCTCCGACAGGAATGGCATTCAGAAAGAACATTATTTTTACCGAGCATCACGATGCACCTGTCATTCCGCCAAATAGCATGATGATGCTCGATGCATCTGTGAATAGAACGACACGAAGTGGTTATGTGTTAGGTGCGGATGAGCGAATTAGTCCATATATTGCACTGAAGTCGATGACCGACTGGGCTGCATATCAATATTTTGAAGAAAAAAATAAAGGAACCTTGACGCAAGGTAAGCTGGCTGATTTAGTGATTCTAGATAAGAATCCGCTGAGCATTCCAAGCAAAGAGATTAAAAATATTAAAGTTGTTGCGACTTATAAAGAAGGCAATTTAATTTATCAGCAACCGACAAGATAAAAAGCCCTCTATAAAAAAACCAGCCGAATTGGCTGGTTTTTTATTTGATTTTACTGAATTAGATATCAGATAAATCTACGCCTAAACGTGTTGCAACTTCTTCATAAGCTTCAACAACGCCGCCTAAACCTTGGCGGAAACGATCTTTATCTAATTTCTTCTTGGTATCTTTATCCCATAGGCGGCAGCCATCTGGAGAGAATTCATCACCCAAAACGATGCGGTCATGGAATACACCAAACTCAAGTTTGAAGTCGACCAAAATCATGTTGCCTGCATCAAATAATGCTTTAAGTACATCATTGACTTGGTAAGTGAGTTCTTTCATTTTGGCAAGTTGGCCTGCATTTGCCCAACCTAAAGCAATTGCTTGAGACTCGTTCACCATTGGATCGCCAAGTGCATCATCTTTGAAG
Organism: Acinetobacter venetianus RAG-1 = CIP 110063; assembly: GCF_000368585.1. Classification (GTDB taxonomy): domain Bacteria; phylum Pseudomonadota; class Gammaproteobacteria; order Pseudomonadales; family Moraxellaceae; genus Acinetobacter; species Acinetobacter venetianus. The sequence goes on along the minus strand of NZ_KB849557.1, from coordinate 788,935 downwards.
AATAATTCAAATGTTGGAGGCGTTAATTCTTTACCTTCTTCAACACCTAAGCGACGGCAAAGTGAACCCGCTGCATAGTTACGAATCACGCATTCTACAGGAATCATTTGCAATTTTTTAACCAATACTTCAGTTGGTGAAAGCAATTTTTCAAAATGCGTTTCGATACCCGCTTCAGCCAATTTTTCCATGATGAAGGCGTTAAAACGGTTGTTCACCTTACCTTTACGATCTAGCTGCTCGATTTTTTCGCCATTGAACGCAGAGGCATCATCACGAAAGACTAAAATCAGGTGGTCAGCATTGTCTGTTTCATATACAGATTTTGCTTTACCAGTATAGAGCAAGGTTTGTTTTAACATGGGGGAACCTTTTTGAAAAATGTGCCTAGTAAACGACTAGGCTGGCCAATTTTGGTAAATCTGGGATAACACTTCGGTTGCAACCGCTGGGTCTGCAAAGGTGGTGTCAAGTTTGAATAGCGCGACAGTATTGCTTGAGCCTACAGCAGAAAGCTTGAGCAGATAATTCTGATCGTTCACAGTAATGGTTGCTTCATAACCATGATCTGCTTGAGAAATAACTTTGTAATTTAGGCTGTTTAATGTCGCAAAAGTATATTGCCAAGCAGCAGCAGTAGGACCTTCCACTTTTAGTAATGGGTTTTTGTTCCCATCCATAACCAGTTGTGGACGACCCAATGTTGTCGTCGTATTTTCAGTGCTACTTGCTGTTGTTTGCAGTGCCTCTGGACGAGGCAAAGCATAGCGGTTGCCACTTTTATTTTCGAATGACGGTGCATGTTCGATCGCAAGTGGATCAACCGAAGGAGCTGGATACAATGGAGTAAATGGTCTGACCGTTGCATTGTCAGGGAATTTGAGAGGTTCAAGCGCTTTTGCTTTTTTGTAATCCAATGAATGATTATTGAGGGCAAAACGACCACAACCAGCCAAACTTAAAGCTGAAATGACAAGGACAACACCAAGACGTAATTGCATCATAAATTGCTCGTATTAAATAATTCCCGCAACTTTTAAGTCGTTGCGAAGAGGTTCACGATATTGTTCTGCTAGAGCGGTTAAAGGCAGGCGTAGGCCTGTGCTAATGTATCCCATCTCATGCAATGCCCATTTCACAGGAATTGGGTTTGATTCGCAAAACAAAATATTGTGTAGATTTGCAATTTGTTGATTCAAGCTTTGCGCTTTTGCTTTATCACCAGCCAATGCTGCTTCACAAACTTCGCTCATTTGTTTTGGCGCTACGTTTGCAGTGACCGAGATATTACCTTTAGCACCAAGTAAAATCAGTTCCCATGCTGTTTCATCATCACCTGAATAAACAGCCATTTTACCGTTTAAGCCTTCGATGAGTGCTTGACCACGAGGAACATCGCCTGTTGCATCTTTAATACCAATAATGTTTTTAACATCAGCAAGGCGAATGACCGTATCATTTTGCATGTCAACACCAGTACGACCTGGAACATTATAAAGGATTTGAGGAATATCAACAGCTTCTGCAATTGCTTTATAGTGTTGATATAAGCCTTCTTGCGTTGGTTTATTATAATATGGCGTAACCAATAGCGCTGCGTCAGCACCTAACTCTTTTGCTGCTTTGGTCAGTTCAATCGCTTCACGCGTTGAGTTAGCGCCTGTACCCGCAATAATAGGAATACGTTTATTCGCGACACGAATCACTTCTTTAATGACTTGTGTATGTTCTTCCATGCTGAGTGTAGAAGCTTCGCCCGTTGTGCCGACAGCAACAATGCTATTAGTACCTTGTTGGATGTGCCACTCAACGAGCTTCTCAAGACCCTTCCAATCTACGCTGCCATCTTCAAACATTGGGGTGACGATTGCGACAATTGAGCCTTGAATATTCTGTGCTAGCTGAGTCATTTTAAAAAAATATCCTATTTTCCCATCCGAGATTGAAGTAATTTAAACGAAATATTGGATGGTTGCAGTATTTTGATTCGTCGTTCAACAGAAGTCGAGTTGAATGACAATTATGCAAATTATGACTGATCAGAGACATAAGAACAATATGCTTTGGTCAAACTGTAGAAAACTTTAATTCATCTTTAACTTGAATAGTTTTCATCTTAATTAAAAGTTTTGCTATCTCTAGTCAGAATAACGCAGGCAGGGTATTGTAAAACCAGATGGTTTAGAGGGAAAGACAGCGATGTCAGTGAATTCAAAGAATATCGCATTGATTGTGGTGGATGTTCAGAATGGTTTTACACCGGGTGGAAACTTAGCCGTCGACCAAGCTGATCAGATCATTCCTTTAATTAATCAGCTCGCTACAAAATTTGGTCATGTGGTGTTGACCCAAGACTGGCATCCAGAACAGCATATCTCTTTTGCTGAAAATCATCCGCATAAACAGCCATTTGAAACCATAGAGTTGAATTATGGTACTCAAGTGTTATGGCCGAAACACTGTGTGCAGGGGAGTCATGATGCAGCATTTCATCCTGATTTGAATATTCCAACCGCTCAACTCATTATTCGTAAAGGCTTTCATCCCGATATTGATAGTTATTCTGCATTTATGGAGGCAGATCGAAAAACTCCGACAGGATTAAATGGGTATTTGAAAGAACATCAAGTTGATACGGTATATATCGTGGGGATTGCGACAGATTTTTGTGTGGCGTGGACGGCACTTGATGCCGCAGCCTTTGGATTTAAGACCTATGTGATTGAAGATGCATGTAAAGCAATTGATTTAAATGGGTCTCTACAACAGGCTTGGCAGCAGATGTTGGATCAAGGGGTAGAGCTCATTCACTCAACGACGATTCTGCCTTGAGCTTGTTGCAATTAATCTAAAGACGTTACACTTTTCGATCATGATCAGCTTTCATGATTGTTACTATGCCGCGCTATTACCACAGAGAGTTTTATGACAGACCAACTTGATGATTTTGACCGTAAGATTATTCATCATTTACAGCGAAATGGACGTTTAGCCAATCAAGAGTTGGCAGAGTTGGTTGGCTTATCAACTTCACAATGTTCTCGTCGTCGTATTTATCTCGAACAGCAAAATATTATCACTGGTTATTATGCCCAAATCGCATTGAGTGCTGATCCAGCACCAATTATGGGTATTATTGAAGTGAAGCTACAAAATTATAATGATGCAACACACGATCGTTTTGTTGAGTTTCTGATGCATGAGCCTGCGGTCAAAGATATTTACAAACTCACAGGGAGTTATGATTTTGCCCTCAAAGTTGCAGTCAAAAACTTAGATGAAATGGTTAAATTGATCGGTATTTTATCCTCCCAAAACTTTGGGGTGAGTAATTTAAATACCTCAATCGTGCTTGAAAAATTAAAAGAAAATGGTATTGCGATTAAATAGAACAACGCTTTCCTAAGCTGGGTGTTATCGCTCGGCTTTTTTGGGTTTTGATTATACCAATTGGATTATTTTGAATATAAATTGCATTTATGGTGAAAATATAAGAAAAAATTGCGAAAATTAAATAAAAATGATCAAATATGTCATATCTTTTTTAAAGATTTCTCTCCCTTCTGTTGTTCTCCTATTAAGTTGTAGCGTTATGAATACCGATCAAAAAGTATCTTTGGTAAGCCCAGTCATGCCTGTAATTGATCAACACTCAAAGATTGAAGATGCACTTGCCATGTTAATCGGCACTTTTATTCTTTCATTTGCGATGACATTGTTAAAGCAAGCAGGAATTATGACGGGTGGAACAGCTGGCCTGTCATTGTTGATTCATTACATCACAGATATTAAGTTTGGTATTTTATTTTTCCTGATTAATATTCCATTTTACTATTTTGCTTATAAAAAAATGGGCGTTGGTTTAGTCGTAAAGACGTTTATTGCCGTGGCTTTACTGGCAGGTTTTACGGAAATGATTCCCCATTTTTTTCACCTGTCAGACGTAAATCCATTTTATGCGACGATCTTCGCGAATGTGCTGATGGGTGTGAGTTTTCTGATTCTTTTCAGACATCGCTCTAGTTTGGGTGGTATTAATTTATTGGTTCTTTATTTACAAGAGCAGTTTAAGATTCCAGCAGGCAAGGTACAGATGGGAATTGATGTTGCGATCTTATTGATTTCATTATTTTTTGTGGATTGGAAATTGATTCTGATTTCTATACTGGGAGCTGTGATTCTGAATTCTATTATTTTGTTAAATCATAAAACCAATCGTTACGTGGCTTAAAGTCAGATACTTCTCATTTTTCTATTGGCATTTGAGAATGGAAGAAAGGTGAACCTTTCTTCCATTTTTTTTAATTATTCCACAGTAACACTTTTCGCAAGGTTACGAGGTTGGTCGACATCTGTACCGCGTAATACTGCAACATGATAAGAAAGCAACTGTACAGGTACGCTGTAAACGATTGGCGCTAACCATTCATTCACTGCTGGGATGTGTACAACGTGTTGACGATCTTTCTCTTGAATGCCGCTGTTTTCATCTGCAAATACAAAAAGTTCGCCGCCACGCGCTTGAACTTCTTCCATATTCGATTTTAACTTATCGAGCATTTCGTCATTTGGCGCTAAGATCACCACAGGCATTTCATTATCGACTAATGCCAACGGACCATGCTTCAATTCACCTGCTGCATATCCTTCTGCATGAATATATGAAATTTCTTTCAGTTTCAAAGCACCTTCCAATGCGATAGGGAAGTGTGTGCCACGGCCTAAGAATAAGCAGTGATTCTTTTCTACAAACAGTGCAGATAAACGAAGAATCGCTGTGTTGTGCTGTAGCGTATCTAAAATTACTTTCGGGCAGTGCCATAACGCTTCAGTAATTTCAGTCAGCTGAGCTGCTGCGAGACGCTGCTTAACTTGACCGATTTTGATAATTAATAACATCAAAGCAGCCAGCTGAGTTGTGAATGCTTTGGTTGAGGCAACACCAATTTCAGGGCCAGCAAGTGTCAGCAAATGATGATCTGTTTCACGTACCATTGATGACGTTGCAACGTTACAAATCGTCATGGTGCTGATATTGATGTTATTTGCTTTGGCACGCTTTTGAGTTTCACGTAACGCTGCCAATGTATCCGCGGTTTCTCCAGACTGAGAAATACAGATATAAAGTGTATTTTCCACAATAACAGGCGTGCGGTAACGGAATTCGCTGGCAATTTCAACTTGGCATGGAACACCAATTAGCTGTTCAAACCAGTATTTCGCAATCATACCTGCATGGTAGCTGGTACCGCAGGCAATGATTTGTACTTGCTGAATTTTGTTAAAATCCGCATTGGCATGTTGAAGAAAATCTTCACGCAAATTATTGCCATTCAATGCTTGTGAAATCGTTTGTTGAATGGCTTCAGGTTGCTCATAAATTTCTTTGAGCATGAAGTGTTTATATTCGCCTTTCGATGCATTACTTACAGTCGCATCAAGCTCTTTCACTGGGCGATCAACACGTTCACCATTCACAAAAACTTCAATGCTAGTACGTGTTAAACGCGCAATATCACCTTCTTCTAAATAAACGAAGCGATTGGTCACAGGTAACAAAGCAAGTTGATCTGAACTAATAAAGTTCTCACCAATACCAACACCAATCACGAGCGGAGAACCTTCGCGAACGGTGATGAGTTCATCAGCATGTTCAGTATGAATAATACCTAAAGCATAAGCACCTTTAAGACGTGGTGTTACCTTTTGAACAGCTTCTAATAAGCTATCTGTTTGCTTTAAGGCATCATTGACAAGGTGAGCAACAACTTCTGTGTCAGTTTGAGAGGTAAAGATATAGCCAAGAGCTTGTAGTTCATCTTTGAGTTCTTGGTAATTCTCAATAATACCGTTGTGAACAACTGCAACATTGCCTGAAACATGCGGATGTGCATTGTTTTCAGTTGGCTTACCATGAGTTGCCCAACGTGTGTGTGCAATACCGATATTACCCGTCAAATGCTGTTCTGAAACAGCTTCAGCCAAGTTAGCAACTTTACCAACACGACGTTCACGTAAAATTTGTTCTTTATTTAAGAGTGCTAAACCCGCAGAGTCATAACCACGATATTCAAGGCGCTTTAAACCTTCGATCAAGATCTCAGTTACACAACGTTCAGCAACGCCTCCAACAATACCACACATAATTATATCCTCTTATTTTTTCAGCTTTTGGGGACGTTGATAATTTGCTTTTTCAAATTGTTTAGCACGTTCCACAGCTAAACTATGATCAGCGACGTCTCTCGTTAGGGTTGAGCCAGCACCAGTGGTCGCACCCTGACCAATTTTGATCGGTGCAACCAAGGAATTATTTGTGCCAATGAAGACATTGTCTTCAATCACAGTACGGTGTTTGTTTGCACCATCATAATTACAAGTAATCGTGCCTGCGCCAATATTACAATCCGCACCGATATCAGCATCACCTAAATAGGTAAAATGATTGGCTTTGGACCCTTGACCAATGTTTGAATTTTTCACTTCAACAAAGTTGCCAATATGCACATCATTACCCAAGTTTGTACCTGGGCGTAAACGTGCAAAAGGTCCAATTTGGGTATTTTCGCCCACGATAGCGTTTTCAAAAACGCTGTAGGCTTGAACTTTTGTTCCAGCGGCAATGCGTGTGTTTTTCAAAATACAGCCAGCGCCAAGTTGAACGTTATCGCCAAGCTCGCAATCACCTTCAATAATGACATTGATATCAATCTGCACGTCTTGACCACATTTGAGATGACCTCGTAGATCAAAACGACTTGGATCAATCAGGTGTACGCCTTGTTGCATCAATTCTTTGGCTTGTTGTTGCTGAAATTCACGTTCCAATGCCGCTAATTGCAAACGGTCATTTACACCTTCTACTTCAAACTCAAGTTCAGGTTGGATCGATGCAATTTCTAAACCATCGGTAACGGCCATTGCAACAATATCAGTCAGGTAGTATTCACCTTGCACATTATTGTTAGACAGTTTTGGTAACCATTGATGCAGCTTTGCATTACTTACGCAATAAATGCCTGTATTGATTTCTTGGATTTGTCGTTGTTCTTCATTGGCATCTTTATGCTCAACAATCGCTTGGATTTTTCCAGCTTGGCGTACGATACGACCATAACCTGTTGGGTTTTCAACATTTAAGGTAATCATCCCAATGCCTGATTGGCTTGATGCTTCAAGTAGTTGTTCAAGTGTACTTTGGCGAACCAGAGGAACATCACCATATAAGATAAGTGAAATACCATCCTGAGGTAAGACAGGTAAAGTCATTTGGACGGCATGACCTGTGCCCAACTGCTCCGCTTGCTCCACCCACTCGATTTGTTCAGCGGCAAAGCGATTTTTAACCAGTTCTCCTCCATGCCCATAAATGGTAATAATATTCTGAGCTTGTAGTTTTTTTGCTGTTTCAATCACATGACCTAAAAGTGGACGACCAGCAAGCGGTTGTAACACTTTTGGTAGTTGTGAACGCATTCGCGTTCCTTTCCCTGCAGCAAGAATAATGACTGTTGTTGACATAATTAACCCTAATATTAATGTGTTAGGTCAAAAAATAAAAATGGATTATAAAAATACAGAGTGCGGCCCAAAGTCCAGCAATAATGTCATCGAGCATAATGCCAAAGCCACCTGACACTTTTTGATCAGCCCAACTAATAGGGAATGGCTTCCAGACATCAAAGATACGAAATAAGATAAATCCCACAATGACCCACAACCAATTCATTTGTTGTAGATAAAGCAAAGGCAATAGAGTAATAGATTGACCTGCAAACTCATCCCAAACGATACGTCCATCATCATGAACGTGGATGACTTTTGCCGTATGTCCACAAATATAAATACCGACCAGTGACATGAGGACAATTGCGACGATACTGCCTAGCAATCCAAGTTGTAACCAGAATGGAACAAACAGCAGCGCAAAGGCAGAACCAAACGTTCCAGGCGCTTTCGGGCTGAGTCCTGAACCAAAGCCGACACCACAAAAAACGATAAAGCGGTCGTACCAACTCATTTGGTTGAAGTGGATGGGAGGTTTATGCAAAGTGTTGGTATCCATGAACATGTAATGGGTAAATATCGCCCATATACTCAAATAACAATCCAGATTGTTGGGTAATTTCGCCGATTATTGTAAGCGGAACATCGAGTTGCTGTTGCTGTAGTTTCTCATAGTTTTGCGGTGATATTGTAAAGCATAATTCGTAATCATCGCCACCTGCGAGTGCATATTGCCAAGCATGTCGTGGTTCAATTTGTTTTAGTGATGGATCTAACGGAAGCTGTTCAAGTTGTAATTTTGCCCCAACCTTGGAGGCTTTGAGAATATGACCTAAGTCTTGTGCGAGTCCATCAGAGATATCGATCATGCTGGATGCCAAGCCTTTTAATTGTTGACCGAGCTGGCAACGTGGCGTTGGGTAATCTAAGCGATGTTGTAATGGATGCCCTAGATGTTTTAGTCCATATGCCGCATCTCCGACTTGCCCACTCACACAAATATAGTCACCGGTTTGAGCGCCTGATCGAGTCACAGCTTGTCCATGATCAATCCAACCCAATGCTGTCACGCTAATGGTGAGTTGAGTGCTTTGAGTTGTATCGCCACCAATCAGCGAAACATTGAACTGGTCACAACAGTCAAACAAGCCTCGACTGAATTCAGCCAACCAAGCTTCATCCACATGAGGGAGGCTCAAGGCGAGTAAAATACTGTGAGGTTTTGCTCCCATTGCAGCAATATCAGATAAATTGACTGCGACGCTTTTCCAGCCAATCGCATGCGCTGAGGTTTCTAATGGGAAATGACGACCAGCAACCAATGTATCTGTGCAGATCACTAGTTGTTGTGAGGGAGGAGGGGTAATAATAGCTGAGTCATCGCCAATGCCTAAACTTACATCAACTTTAGACGTTCGTTTAAAATAACGGTCAATAATCGAAAACTCAGCCATAGAACATCAAGCCTATTATTTTGCTTGTTGTTTTTCAGCTTCACGAAGCTTTGATGATAAACGGTCTAATACACCATTGATGTATTTATGACTATCTGCACCACCAAAGTGTTTTGCTAATTCAATTGCTTCATCCAGTACCACGCGATATGGAATTTCGAGATGATCTCGTAATTCATAAGCACCTAGGCGTAAAGCTGCAAGCTCTACACCATCAAGTGCAGTCAGTTCACGGTCAAGTACAGGAATAAGGAGCTCATCTAAAGCTTCATGTTGAGCAACCACTTGAGTGAGCAATTCATGGTAATAATTTAAGTCAACTTTGTGCATTGCATTTTCAACACGCGTACGTGCTTCAATCTCATGTACAGGATTTTGACTCATTTGCCATTCATAAATCCCTTGTACAGCAAAACGACGTGCTTTGCGTTTCGCTGCATAAGCGGCCTGAAGTGTTTGCGACATGCTTTAAATTGCCTTTAATAAGTTAACCATTTCGATTGCAGTAAGTGCAGCTTCGCTACCTTTATTTCCTGCTTTCGTACCAGAACGTTCAATAGCTTGTTCAATGCTATCCGTTGTTAAGACACCATTGATCACTGGCATTGTGCTTTCAAGTGCAACAACACCTAAACCTTTTGCACATTCACCTGCAACAAAGTCGAAGTGTGGTGTGCTGCCACGAATGACTGCACCGAGTGCAATGATGGCATCAAATTGATTTGAAGCTGCTAATTTTTTCGCAACGATTGGGAGTTCCCACGCACCTGGTGCATGAATAACAGTAATCGCTTCTTCTGAAACGCCGTGACGTTTTAAAGTGTCGATCGCACCTTCAAGTAAATGCTCAACGACGAAACTGTTGAAACGACCAACTAAGATCGCATAACGACCTTCGCTTGCGAGATGTAATAAACCTTCAATTCGGCGAATTGCCATAGCAACCTCGATTATTTTGCTGTGATTTGATCGGCAGTGATGTATTCCACTACCTCTAAATTAAATCCTGATAAGGCATTGAAACGAAGCGGAGAACTTAATAGCTTCATTTTCTCTACACCAAGATCACGTAAAATTTGCGCACCGACACCAATCGTTTGATATTGTTGGGAGAGTGCTGCATTTGATTTTAATGGTTTTGGTTGATTCATGTGATGCAAAGCATGACCTAAGTCTTCCAAATGATCCTGACCGATCCATACCAACACGCCACGATCACTTTCCGCAATCGTTTTCATCGCAAGGTCTAGATTCCAAGCAGGAGAACCATCTGCTTTATTGAGCTTTAATAAGTCACGAACTGGATTGAAGCCATGCACGCGAACAGTAGTGATACCATCTTTTGGCTCACCTTTCACTAAAGCTAAATGAATATCTGGGTTACCAATTTCACGGTATTTATACAGTTCAAAGGTACCATATTGGGTTTGAATGCTTTCCTGTGATAAACGTTCAACAGTTTGCTCGTTGGTCATGCGGTAATGGATTAGATCTGCGATCGTACCAATTTTAAGACCATGTTTTTCTGCGAAAACCTCTAAATCTGGACGACGCGCCATTGTGCCGTCTTCATTGATGATTTCACAAATCACAGATGCTGGTTCAAGACCAGCAAGGCGAGTTAAATCACAACCAGCTTCAGTATGACCTGCACGATGCAGTACACCACCAGGTTGCGCCATCAATGGGAAAATATGACCCGGTTGCACAATGTCACTTGGTTTGGCATGTGCCGCAACCGCAGTACGAATCGTATGTGCACGTTCAGCAGCAGAAATACCTGTGCTAATCCCTTCAGCAGCTTCAATTGAAAGGGTAAAGTTTGTTGCATGCTGCGCGCCGTTTTGATCAACCATTAATGGAAGATTAAGTTGCTTACAGCGTTCACGGCTCAGTGTGAGGCAGACCAAACCACGTGCATGGGTAATCATGAAGTTAATATCTTCAGGACGAACATGCGTCGCAGCGATGACTAAGTCACCTTCATTTTCACGATCTTCATCATCCATCAGAATGACCATTTTGCCTGCACGAATATCTGCGACAAGCTCTTCAACACGACTCAGCGGCATTCGCTTTCACCTTTTAAGCTGCCAGTAACGGCATTAGTATTCGATAAATCTGGCATAGTTTACCGCATTTTAATAAATTTCGCCTGTGTGCTTGATCATCAATTAAAAAACCTAGTTCTATAACAAAGAACTAGGTTAGTTTTGCAGTCATGATGGACGCGTTATGGCGTTGAAATATCGATAGATTCAGCAGGTGATTTTGCTTTTTTACCCATCAAAATCTCAGTGCGAAGGTTTTGAGCAACCGTTGCACATGCTTCATTCATACCATTAATCATAAAGGCATGACGGGTCATAATATTGCTTGGATTTGGCATTGCGACCAATTCATAATTATTTTGAATCTCTTTGAGTTGATCATGATTCAAATGCAATGCTGCTTCTTTAGCATGTAAATGTTGAGTTAAACGTTTGGATGCTTCAATCGCATCGAGTTGCATTGCATCGACTGCACAAGCAACAGCACCGCGAGTTTGCAGTGCAAAGCGTTTATCTTCACGGTAGCGTTTATATAGAACATCTGCCAATAATTGGAAAACTCCCCCAACCATCATCAAACATTCAAGCGCATGTGGTTGATCTGCACTTGTTGATAATGTCGCACCATCCGCATTAAATTCTTGAACAACTTGAATTTTCTCTGCATCGATTTGGTAGTGCTTCGTACATAGATCAATACTTTTATCTAAGAATAATTGGCACAATTTAAAATAAGGCAAAGAAACTGATTGATTGACGCTACTCAATAACTGTTTTGGATCATAAAACTGAATATTAAGCGCCAATGATTGGTCATCTAACGGTGCTTGATCGCTCACACTTTTTTCAATACGTGGTTTCGGTTGAGCTTTCGCTTGCTGCTGTGCTTGAGCAACCAAGGTGACAGTATTTTGCTTTTCTAAAGCTAAAGCTTGTGTTAAACGTTGAATTTCATGCTTAAGATGATTTTCTTGATTGATCTGCGCAAGATATTCACTGCGTGTTGGTCGCGCGATTGCACGATACGCAAGCCAAATTAAGCCATGAATAAACAATGAAACTAGAATCGCCAACCATTGTGTTCTTAAGATTTCGCCAATACTTGGTTCGATCAGCGTAATTTCAACCGTTCCGACTTTCTTTTCATTTTGTAATGCATCACGGACAAAGACCTCACCTTGACGTGTCTTTGCCATACCACTAGTCGCAAGGACTTGTTTATTGGCATCCAAAATACGAATCGAGGCAACGCTCGGATTGGTTGCATAACGATTGGCGACCAATGCCAAAGAGACTGTATTTGCAGGCTCTAATTCTGAAAGACTATCTGCCACCAACTGACTGGTCATCAGTTGTCCTTGGCTAGCGCGATTTTCATTAAGCTGATGGGTTGTTGCAATCACCAATAAAAAGGTATGCAATGCAAAACTTACGGTGAGTAGGCTAGCAAATAGCCCTTGTCGAGGCGCATTCAAGTTAAACTTCCAAGGCAAATAGATTCATGGGTTATGTTATGATTCTTACAATAGTTGTCGCTCAACCACGAGTCAATTCATGCGAGAAATCATTCTTATATCCTTTTTAGGACCAGATCAACCGAATCAGTTTACTCGATTAATGCAGGTACTCTCCGTACATTCTTTGCAAATACTCGATGTTGGTCAGGCTGTTATCCATAATCAACTCACCCTTGGGATCGTTGTTGCTTCGGATAATGAGACTGCAACAGCATTAGCAATGAAAGAAATACTGATTTTAGCACATGATATTGGCTTAACTGTGCGATTTAAACCAATCTCCAACGCAGAATATGATCAATGGGTGAGTGAAGGTGGGCGCACACGTTATATCGTGACTGCATTGGCACCTGAATTAACGGCTGAACATTTGCAAGCCGTCACAAAAATTGTTTCTAGTCAAGGCTTTAACATTGAGACGGTCACACGTTTGTCAGGTCGTTTGGATTTAGATGCGGAGCAAAGTTCTCCTCGTCGTGCCTGTGTGCAATTTGGTCTCAGTGGGCAAATGCTGGATGCGCAAGCCATGCGTGCCGCTTGTTTAAGTTTATCGGGTGAGTTGAATATCGACGTTGCCGTACAAGAAGACAATGCTTACCGTCGTAATCGTCGTTTAGTGTGCTTTGATATGGACTCAACGTTGATTGAGCAAGAAGTGATTGATGAATTAGCGCTAGAGGCAGGTGTGGGTGCCCAAGTCGCTGAAATTACTGAACGTGCTATGCAGGGTGAACTTGATTTCCAACAAAGTTTTAGAGCACGTGTCGCTTTATTAAAAGGATTGGATGCATCTGTTTTACCGAAGATTGCTGAACGCTTAACCATTACTGAAGGCGCAGCTCGATTGATTTCAACCTTAAAAGCATTGGGTTATCGTACAGCAATTTTATCTGGTGGTTTCCAGTATTTTGCTGAATACCTCCAAGAGAAATTAGGCATTGACGAAGTCCACGCCAATATTTTAGATGTCGAAAATGGTGTTGTAACAGGCGAAGTAAAAGGCGCAATTGTCGATGGTGCACGTAAAGCTGAATTATTACGTCAGTTAGCCGATAAAATGGGGATTTCTTTAGAGCAGGCGATGGCTGTAGGGGATGGCGCAAACGATTTACCGATGCTTTCGATTGCAGGTTTAGGCGTGGCTTTCCGAGCGAAACCATTGGTTCGCCAAAATGCCAACCAAGCGATCTCAAGCGTTGGTTTAGATGGCGTGCTGTACTTATTAGGTATGCATGATAAAGATTTAAACCGTGCTTAAAATATAATCTTGGGTGTTAAATTATGCCGTGATTTGTCACGGCATTCTCCATTTTGGTGCGTCATTAATCCGTCATATTTATGTCTAAATGTATAGAAAAACAACGATAAAAAAATTCAGAAAAAAGTTTTTTCTCAGCGAAAATGAGGCATGTTTTTTTGTAATGACACGCGGAAATTGACGCTATATAGAGATTCAGGTTTTTTGTAGATTAAAAAAATGTAATGACAAAAGCATATTGCGACATCTTATGTCGTATGATTAATTTCAGGCTCTTTTTTTCTAAAAAAAACGCTCCATAATGCATAAAGAAGTTAATGCAATACGAATCACTGTTTAGAGATTACAGAACAATATGAGGTCTGATGATTGATACAGACCACCTTATTTAAGACGGAGGTTTCTATGGAAGCAGCGAATTTCACCATGTGGGTTGGATTTGGCTTAATCGCTGTCGCAGTTATTGCTGTTTTCTTTTCTCCTTATCGTCGTTGGTTAGGTTTTATGTTGGCAGGTATGTTGAGCTGGGGACTGTTAGAAGTGGTGCGCTTTGGTGTGCAAACCGCGTTCGAAATGTCAGTCGCCTATAGTTATCTGACGGCACTGAGCCTCGCGATGGTGACGGTTACATTCATTCTTTTACGTGAAGACAAACAAGCACAAAAACAGCTGGCAAATCGTCAGTATATTGAACATACACCTGTATATAAGGATGACCAACAACAATGTTCTAGCCGATAAATCATAATAATTCGAACAACATCAAAGGCATGCTTAGCATGCCTTTTTTGTATCAACTTTCTGCAACAAAGCTTTTACCGACGCCGCTACAATTGTGCTAGGATACGGTTGTCTTAATTTTCATCATTATACTGTGGGCATAATTGTCATGAAGCTTTCTTCTTTACCTGTGGTTAAGTTACCTATTGTTGATGTAAGCACTGATCCACTTGATTTGTTGGTGGCAGGTTTGGCGTTGCGTATGAAGCAATTGGCACGTACTAGCCCTAAGTTTATTGAGTTGGTACATGACCGCGAGTTCCGTATTCAAATTGGTACAGATTTGGGTATGGCACGTCAGATTATTGTGAACCATGGCAAGATTGATACCGTTGCAGGTAACCCTGAAAAAGCAGACTTTATTTTACAGTTTGCAGATAGTGAACAAGGTGTGAAAACACTAGTTAAAGGTGATCCAACTGCGTTCATGACAGGTATGCAAGACGGTAGCATTAAAATGGAAGGTGATTTCAGCTTACTCGTGTGGTTCAACCAAGCTGCGAAACTGATTCCACCTAAAGTGCCAAAACCTGTAAAAGAGAAAATTCGTCAGGCGCGTGCATTTATCAAAGAAAAAACAGGCAAATAAGCCCAATAAAAAAACTCCCAAAAGGGAGTTTTTTTATTCTCATGTATTATTCAATTTCTAAGTTAAATGTGACGGGTCCATCATTGATCAGATGGACTTTCATGTCAGCTGCAAAAATTCCCGTCTGAACATTTGTGAACTGTTGCTGAGCATATTCAACCAGTTGTTCGTAAAGTGCTTTGGCTTCTGCTGGTGGCATCGCTGGTCCAAAGTCTGGACGTAAACCTTTCTGTGTTTGTGCCATTAGCGTAAATTGAGAGACCAGTAATAGACCGCCATTGGCTTGGCTGATATTCCAGCCCATTTTGCCTTGTTCATCATCAAAGATGCGGTATTTTAAAATCTTATCAATCAGCTTTTTGCCTTTCTCTAAATCATCTTCTTTCCCTAATCCTAAAAAGACCAACAGACCTTGTTGAATTTCACCTGTAGTTTGACCATTAACAACTACTTTAGCTTCAAGAACTCGTTGTATTAATGCGCGCATAAGAGGAAATGATCGATTGAAAAAAGACAGACCAGTTTAACAGAGAGTTTGGGTAAAAATGAGCTGTGCAGCAAAAGTCTACTATTCAAGATTGGCTATTTGGTTGTATAACTAGAAATATTATGCAAAAGAATTGGTTAAAACCATCATCCATGTCTGCGATTATTCGATCTTTACTTGATACTGACTTATATAAGTTCACCATGTTGCAAGTGGTGTTACATCAGTTTCCACAAGCGCACAGTGTTTATTTATTTCGTTGCCGAAATTTAGACGATACGGTTTATCCTCTGGTTGAGATATTGGATGATTTGAATCATCAATTGGATGTGTTATGTGAGCTTCGTTTTGCTGAGGATGAGCTGCAATATTTACGCTCATTGCGTTTTATTAAAAGTGACTTTGTCGATTATTTAGAACTATTCCAACTCAAGCGCCGTTTTATCAAAGCCAGTATAGATGAAGCGGGTCGTTTAGATATTCGTATCGAAGGGCCGATGGTTCAAGCGATGATGTTTGAGATTTTTGTGTTGGCGATCGTCAACGAGTTGTATTTCCGTAGAATTCGTCATGATGAGGTTTTTGTTGAAGGTGAACGACGTTTACAACAGAAACTACTACAACTGCAAAAATATGCAGAACAACAGCAAGAAAATGATCCTCCATTTTTAGTCTCAGATTTTGGGACACGTCGTCGCTATAGTTTTGAATGGCAAAAACATGTCGTACAAGCATTTCATTCAGCAGCACCGAAAGTTTTTCGTGGTACGAGTAATGTGCTATTGGCAAAACAATTGGGGATCAGTCCGATTGGAACCATGGCACATGAGTTTTTACAGGCTTTTCAGGCGCTTGATGTTCGGTTGCGTAATTTTCAAAAGGCTGCATTAGAAGCATGGGTGCAAGAGTACCGAGGGGATTTGGGTATTGCCTTGACAGATGTTGTCGGTATGGATGCATTCTTACGTGATTTTGATTTGTATTTTGCCAAGCTGTTTGATGGTTTGCGCCATGATAGTGGCGATCCTTATGAGTGGGGTGATAAAGCCTATGCACACTATTGTAAGTTGAAAATTGATAGTAAAACCAAAATGTTGACCTTTAGTGATGGTTTGAATTTAGAGAAAGCATGGCAATTACATCAATATTTTAAAGATCGTTTCCAAGTGAGCTTTGGGATTGGTACGAATCTGACCAATGATATGGGGCAAACGCCTTTGAATATCGTGTTGAAGTTGGTGGAGTGTAATGGTCAATCTGTGGCGAAGATTTCGGATAGTTCGGGCAAGACCATGAGCGATAATGAAACGTTTTTGGCGTATTTGCGTCAGGTGTTTGAAATTGAGGAGGTTGAGTAGAGACATTACAGTGTCTTACCTAATTCTCATCAATTTTCAGGATAGACCTTCGGTAAGTTACTTTGGTTTTGCCCAAAGTAACCAAAGGCATTTGTTGAACTGACGGCACATCCTTGATGCCGCAGTTCAACGGGCGGCATCCATGCCGCCTCCGCACCAGTAAATTTTATACTTTTAGTCCATAATCTTTAAACTTTTTGCTATATCTCCTTTTCTGCTAAATCAATGCAAAAAATCAGACAAAGATAAAAAGTCGGCTATGCTAAAATTACGCATAAGGCGGATGATAAAACAGCATAACAATGACTGACGTAGATTTTAAACTTGATTTACTGATTGAACCTGAACAGCTCGTTCCTTATTTGGGACATGAGTTGATTCGTGTGGTTGATCTCAGCCGAGCATCGGTATATGAGCAACTTCATATTCCCCATGCTATCCATTTACAACCTAAGTATTTGGTTGCTCAACAAGAAAATGCCAATGGTGTATTGCCTGATATTGAAGGGCTGCAAGCACTGATTGACAAGTTGAATATTTCACCACAGCATCATGTTGTTGTGTATGACGATGAAGGTGGAGCTTGGGCAGGGCGTTTAATTTGGAATTTACATTGTCTTGGTTTCTACCGTACCAGTTTAATTAATGGTGGAATTCATGGTTGGCTGGGGGCAAGTTTGCCAACAACGGCAGAAGTTGAGACTGTCGTACCTGTTGCTGATCCTTTACAAGTTGATTTGGATACAGTTCAACAGCATCGGATTGAATACAACGAATTATTAGAACACGTTCAAACTCAGAATATTCAGCTATGGGACTGCCGTACCAATGAAGAATATACGGGGTTACGTTTGGCTGCGCGACGTGGCGGTCACATTCCAAATGCACTGCATTTTGAGTGGAGCACTGCCCTTAATCGTGAAAATCATCTAAAATTACACCCGCTTGAACGCACACAACAACGTTTAGAACAATTAGGCTTTAATTTACAACAACCTGTGGTGGTGTACTGTCAGTCTCATCATCGTTCGGGCTTAGCGTATATTTTGGCAAGATTGCTCAATTGGCAAGTGAGAGCCTACGATGGTGCGTGGAGTGAATGGGGCAATCGCCTCGATAGTCCTATTATTTCAGGGGAGTCACCATCTTGAGTTTTGCAGCAGATTTAAAAAAACAATTGTTTATCAAAGCACAAAATCTTGTGCCACAACATCAACTGAGCCGTGTAGTGGGTAAAGTTGCTGCAAGCGAAAATTTTGTGGTGAAAACTGCTGTGATTCAAGCGTTCAAAGCAAAATATGGCATTGACATGAGCATTGCCGAGCAAACAAATCCAAATCAATATAAATCATTTAATGAGTTTTTTACTCGTGCTCTGAAAAATGGTGTGCGTGGTATTGATGAACAAGCAGATAGTATTGTTTGCCCTGCGGATGGTGCGATTTCTCAGTTAGGTAAGATTGAAGCAGGTGATATTTTTCAAGCCAAAGGTCAAAGCTTTTCTGTTGAGAAATTAATTGGTGATCCACAACTGGCAAAACCATTTGTAGATGGTCAGTTTGCAACAGTTTACTTATCACCGAAAGATTATCATCGTGTACATATGCCTTTAGCGGGTACATTGACCGAAACTTTATATATTCCAGGTGAGTTGTTTTCAGTTAATCAAACGACTGCTGAAAATGTACCAGGTTTATTCGCGCGTAATGAGCGTATGGTGTGTTTATTTGATACAGAACTTGGTCGTATGGCGGTGGTTTTAGTTGGCGCAATGATTGTTGCGGGTATTGAAACTGTTGCGACAGGTAAAGTGAAACCTTCGGGTAAAGTTGAATTACAACATCACCAAATGCAGTTGGATAAAGGTGCAGAGTTAGGTCGTTTCTACTTAGGTTCTACTGCTGTAGTTTTATTTGAAAAAGATAAAATGGTGTGGGAAGAGCAATTTAAAGCCAATTCAACTGTAGTGATGGGTGAGCGTTTAGGTCATTCGGTTTAATTAATAAAATTATAAAAAGCCCCTAGATAGGGGCTTTTTGTTTTTAAGTATTTTGTATAAGGCGTATTATGTTAATTTTAGGAAAAATTAAATTCTAGTTCCTTTAGAGACCATCGATCCAATGTTAAAATTTATTATTCCTGTCCTTTTAATGATTAGCCCAATTACCTATGCTGGCTATAATATGTATATAACAAAAAAAGAGTTTTATTTTAATGATGGAGAATGTATTACTAAACAAGAATGGAACACATATTTAAAAACAGACTCAACAGTAACGATAGATCTTCAAAATTCAGAAGAAGACTTTCTTGTATCCATTGATGCACAAGAGTTTTCTTTATGGTATGACCGTAACTCTTGTGACTTACTAACGAAAAATCCAACACCTGAAGCTATTGGTAAAATGATTGATATATCAAAAAAATTAAAAGCTACTGTGCAAGGTGAAGAATCAGAAATTTATTTAACTCCTAATGATGTGATTAAACGATAAATGAATACCATTTAACATAATGGCCGTTATGCGGAACCAATCTTATTTGTTTTAATTAAATCAAATGCTCGTGCATTTTACATATTCCTCAAAAACACCCAAAAGTAGACTTAGAAATAAGTCAGCTGCTTTTTAAGCATGTTTGGTATTTCTTGCCAAGCATAAAACTATTCTGTAAGCCATTTCCTACATAGATTAACGTCAATGTCCCATTTTCAGTCTAAGTTAAATTGCCTAATATGAACTAATCAGGAACAGGAAGTTCCAAAACATAAAACAAAAATAATAAGTTTGAGCATCAGGACGTGAGGTACGACAGGAGTTATACCTAAAGTGCGAAATACGAAAAAGCCCGACAGGATGTCGGGCTTTTTTTATGATGCTTTAAATTTGCTTTTCCCACAGTTGAATTAAACGCTGAAGTGTTTTACTCAGCGGTTTGTAACTTGGCCAAATTGCATGAATGGGCATATCGAGACCATTGGTGGTATTACTAAACTCTAAACGAATCAAACTTTGCTTAGAAAAATGTTCACTCACGATGGAAAGCGGGAAATTACCCCAGCCCATACCTTGCTCAACCATATTGATGGCCATTGCTAAATTATCGCTATACCAATATGCATCTGAAACCAAGACACGACGATCAGGCAAAGGATAATGCTTACTTGCGACGATGATTTGCCGTAACTCGGATAGCATGGTCAGTTCATTTTTATCGTGATCTTTGAGATGTTGCGCATCTTTTGGAGAAATGGCAGCAACAAATTTCTCTACACCCAATAAACGGAAACGTTCATTTTTATCGAGTTCAGAAGAACTATAGGCAACATAGAGATCAATGTCATTATTTTGCAAACGTGCTTTAAGTTCTTGTTGTGGCGCACACACCATTTCAATATTTAACAGCGGATAAAGTTGTATCAATTGTTCAACACCAGCCAGTAAATAACGTTGATTCATATCAGCAGCAATACCGATTGAAATACGGGTTTCTAAACCAGTGGAAAGTTCTGTTAAATGCATGTCGAGTTGGCGCATTTTTGTCACGATCAATCGTGCATGTGGTTCAATTGAAAGTGCAACCTCTGTCGGTTCGAGATGATTTTTACTGCGTTCAAAAAGTTTTAAATTCAGTTCTGCTTCTAAATTGGCAATCGCCATACTCACCGCTGAAGGAACGCGATTCAATGCGCGTGCTGCCGCCGAAAAATTACCGCGATCAATAATTTCAAGGATCAGTTCAAGCTGTTCACGATTGAGTCTCATGTAATTCCTTGTCAGTAAACCTGATAACGATTAACTTTTTTTATCAAAATTAAGGCGTAAAATCCAATTTTTTATTGATTGCTAGGTGTTGTCATGCAAGGAACGAAAAGAAGAGTGACCTATGTATTTTTCTACGAAGTACTCAGCTTTTTTATCTGTGCCATGATTTTGGCTGCACTGTCAGGAACCACACTCAGCCATACCGGCCCTTTGTCGATTTTGATTGCAGTGATCGCCGTGACGGTCAACTTTTTCTATAACTACGTTTTCGAGTTATGGGAAAAAAGACAAGTCTCTAAAACCAGAACGGTGAAAAGACGAGTGGCACATGCGATAGGTTTTCAGTTGGTGTTAATTACGATTTTAATTCCATTGATTGCATGGTGGATGCAGATTAGTTTAGTTAAAGCATTTTTATTGGATTTTAGTTTGATGATTATTATTCCATGCTTTACGTTTATTTATAATTATTTGTTTGATTTAATCTTTGGTTTACCGAGTCATCTTTTAGAGTCTAAAGAATTAAATGCTAAGCCGAATCATTGATTTAGCATTTAGTTTTTCTGAATAGACCTTGAGCCAGTTTATTCAATAAAAATGAGTGTATTTAATCACTCATTTTTATTGTTTTAGTACTAAAAAATTATAAGCGAATCCATGTCATATTACGAAAGGTATTATTGCTTGGATTTTTTGCATTAATATTGAGCATCTTGCCTGTTTTACTCAAACGTCCATTGATGCTGTATTTATAACCATCATAAGGATTGACCCAAACCCCTTGCCCAAACTCTTCATTTTGAATCAGCATTTTTAAGCCCGTCAAAACTTCCATTCCAATAATAGGTTGGTCTTTTAATGAGCCTGAACATAGCGTACATGTGGTTGGAACAGTTTCCTGAGCTGAAGGGTACATTTTGACAATGACAGCACTATATTGCTCAGTCTTGGAATTTCTTCGAATCACAATATCAGATAGGTATGAACCTGTACGTGAATCAACGACTTTCCAAGTTCCAATCAGCGGGTCAAAGGGTGTTGCGTGAACAGTAAAGGGAGTACTTAGTCCAAGAAATAGGACAAAATTACGGAGAAAACGAGTATTCATCATGAGTTTTTAGATCGAGATAAAGTATAGAAATAGCGAAATGAAACAACGAGTTATTATATTCTTATTATTTTGTAATGATAGCGTAATATTCAAAGGGAACTGAGCAGTTCCCTTTATTTTTTAGACCATGCGGTATAAACGCTCTTTTGGAAAAACTGCGGTAAAGGTTGAACCTTCATTTTCTTTTGAACTAATTTCAAGATGCGCACCATGTTGCATTAACACGTGTTTGACGATGGCAAGGCCTAAGCCTGTTCCACCAGTTTGTCGACTGCGTGCACTGTCAACACGATAAAAACGTTCTGTTAAGCGGGGCAAATGTTTAGGGTTGATCCCAATACCATTGTCTTGCACACTGAAATAGGCTTGATCACCATCTTCATGCCAGCCGATGGTAATAATTCCACCTTTGGGTGTGTATTTGATGGCATTGGTTATTAAATTGCTAAATGCGCTGGCGATTTCCATATCCGAACCAATCAGATCGCAGTGGCTATCAATATCTAAATTAAGGGTATGGCCATAATCTAAATTGTAAGCACGGGCGTCATCAAACAATTGATTCATCAGATTAGCCATATCAATGATCTGATTTTTCGCAATTTTTTTATTATTTTCTAGGTTAGATAACAACAATAAATCATTGACCAATGCATTCATACGTTTGGTTTGAGATTGCATTTGGGTGAACGCACGTTTCCAACGCGGGGTAATGTCATCTTGGTCAGTAAAGGTTTCGATATAACCACTTAACACCGTGAGAGGGGTACGTAATTCATGTGAAATATTGTCGACAAAGTCTTTACGCATTTGCTCAAGGTTGTGCATACGGGTAATGTCGTGCGCGACCAAAAGACGGCTTTCACCGCCAAAGCGGGTCAATTTTACCTGAACGTAGCGCTCTTCATCCATCAGTGCTTGTAGACGAATACCATCAGGCGCTTGATCACTATTTTTGAAATATTCAATGAAGTGAGGTTGGCGCAATATCGACAATAAATTCCGTCCACGATCGGAAGGATTGATGCCCAATAGCTTTTCTGCTGCTGGATTCCACCATTCAATTTGATGTTGATCATCAATCAAAACTACTGCTTCTGCTAAAGCAACTAAAGAAGACTGAGCACGATCAATTAAGCCGACCATTTCTGCTTGAACAATACGCTCTTGGCGTTGTGCTCGATAGACATTGAACAGTAGTGCACCCCAAATCCCACTTAAATTCGGTGGGGCATCATAGGGGCGATTAGAAATCCAGTCATTTACGAGATAAAGTGAGCGAAGCTGCAATAGGAAAAACAGTACAAATGCAGCAAAAATACAGCTCCAAAAGTATTCAATACCAAATCCAATTAAGCTCGCAATCAATAAGAAAAATAGTAGTAATCTTAAATCTTGTTTTGCAAACGTCCATAAACTGCTGTAGCGAAACTGTTGATGTTCACGTGCCAGTTCAGGGACGGGATAGGGTTCATACATATAGGATTTTAACCTGCTGCTAAATCAGCGCGTGTAGAGAAACGATAACCTGTGCCACGTACCGTTTGTACAAAGCGATCAACGCCGAAAGGTTCTAACACTTTGCGTAAACGACGAATATGCACGTCAATGGTACGATCTTCAATATAGACATTTCCACCCCAAACTTGGTCAAGTAGTTGGGCACGTGTGTAAGCACGTTCTGGATGGGTCATAAAAAAAGCAAGTAAGCGATATTCCGTTGGCCCCATATCTAAAATACTGTTCCCAAAGCTCACGCGTTGGCTGACAGGATCAAGCATTAAACCATTGGCATCAATCACTTTCTCACCGCTGAGTGCATTGGCACGACGGAGCACAGCTTTGATACGAGAAACCAGCTCACGTGTTGAAAATGGTTTGGTCATATAATCATCTGCACCAGCATCAAGACCTTGAACTTTATGGTCTTCTTCGCCACGTGCAGTTAGCATAATCACAGGGATTTCAGCTAAATTTTCATCTCTTTTGAGGCGGCGGCAAAGATCTACACCACTGACACCACCCGGCAGCATCCAATCCAGCAAAATAAGTGCAGGACGCTGATCAACGATAATCTGATGCGCTTGTTTGGCATCCTCAGCTTGTAAACATTGGAAGCCTGCCATATCCAAAGAGGTATGGATCATTTCACGAATCGGTAGCTCATCATCGACAATTAAAATATAGTCATCTTTCACAGCGCAATACCCTTAAATCTGTAACGGTGAACCGTTTTGTTGTTATGACAGGCTTATTACAAAGATTAATTATGACAATATCATTGCAAAAGAGTTAATAAAGTCGAATTTAGCAATAAATTGTGACAATTATGCGTCACAGTAGTGACCAGATGATGACAAGTTGTTTAACAATAATGCAAATAAATTCATTTGGTTAATATCAATGCATTTTAACAGTTTTGATTGTCACAAAACTGTAAAACGATTTTAATTTTTTTGTGATGTTGTCTCGATGAAAGATAAAAATACCGCACAACATGCCGATAAAACATCTGCTAAGGGCTGTTTAAAGCCTTCAGAGACCCAACGAATAATAATATGTGTTACATAACCATTCAGTCCTGTGGCCATTAATGACACTTCTTCGGCACTTTGAGGTGCATTCGGCATGGTAATCATGACAAAGCCTTGAATAATGCGGTCGAACTGGGTCAACGTCTCTTGGATAGTTGCTTGGTTATGTAAATCCTGTACCAGCATCGCATCAATATAAATAATACGTGCCATGCGGGGGTCATCTTTAATGGCATTTAGTAATGCAGATAATCCAGCTGTGACCATATTTGTAGGTACAGGTGCCGCCATAAGAACAGCTTGAGTGAGGCAATTTTGCATTTTCTCAATCATTTTTAAGAAAACGGTTTGGAAAAGCTCCTCACTTTTTTTAAAAGATTCATAAAAATAACGTTCAGTCAGTTTGGCTTCATTACAAACATCTTTCACGGTGACTGAAAAAAAGCCATTTGTCCCATATAGATGAATGCCTGCTTCTATCAGCTTTTCGCGGCGCACTTCTTTGCGCTCAGTTAAAGATAAGCCCTTAAATTGACGTTCTTTTGGCGCTTTTGGTTTTTTTTGCACATTATCAGTTGAAATTGTCATTGAATTAACCGTCACCTAAAAATATAACTACCGAGTTTGAGGAAATAAATGTATTTGATCAAATGATTTAGTAGAAAGCTATAGTGTACTATATTGACAAGCATCATTGTCAAAACTATATTGACTATAACTTAAACTGCACATGATTTATGCAAATATGTGCATATCATTCGTAACAAGGGATAGGCAATGAAAAATTTTAAAAATAAAGTCGCAGCGATCACAGGTGCAGGTTCTGGGATTGGACAACAGCTTGCAATTTTATTGGCTAAACAAGGCTGCCACTTATCGATTAGTGATATCAATGAAAAAGGCTTAGCACAAACTGTTGAGATCCTTAAAGAATATCCAGTGACAGTAACAACTAAAGTACTCGATGTTTCGAACTGCGATGCAGTAAAACAGTGGGCACAAGAAACTGTGCAAGATCATGGTTGTGTCAATATGATCTTCAATAATGCAGGGGTTGCATTAGGCTCAACAGTAGAAGGCGCGAGCTATCAAGATTTAGAATGGATCGTAGGAATTAATTTCTGGGGTGTGGTATACGGCACGAAAGAGTTCCTTCCATTTATCAAACAAACCAAAGATGGTCATATCATCAACATCTCGAGTATTTTTGGTTTAACATCACAACCAACGCAATCTGCGTATAATGCAACCAAGTTTGCTGTACGTGGTTTCACTGAATCATTACGCCAAGAGTTAGATATTGAGAAAAGTGGTGTAAGTTCGCTTTGTGTTCACCCAGGTGGTATCCGTACCAATATCGCAAAAGCTGCAAAAATGAATGACAGCTTGAAGAGCTTAGGTATGGACCCGAATAAATCAATTAAACAATTTGATAAGTTCCTTCGTACACCACCAGAAGAAGCAGCTCGTCAAATTCTCAATGCTGTATTGAAAAACAAACGTCGCCTCTTGATTGGTACGGATGCTCGCATTGTTGATACTTGCCAACGTTTATTCCCAACGGGTTATCAGCGCATTGCTGCACTTGCAACTAAAATGATGTAAGTTGTCATCATTAAAAAAGCCATTCTCTGTGAATGGCTTTTTTATTTTTGGTCGAAGTCAACAGTCCCTAATTAAATCAGAACTTTAATTTTTGATTTCTTCCAAAAGAATTGATAATAACTGGCTTGAAATATACATAAGCACACAAAGGAAAGTGCATAGGCAATCCAAATGCCCGTTAATCCCCAAAGTGAGCTAAACCAATAAGCACATGGCACTTCGATTAAAATAATCGTGAAAATATTAATCAGCATCGGTACATTAACGGTTCCGCTGGCACGCATAATTGAAGCAAAGATCGCACTCGCGCCAAAGAATAAAATTGACCACAACACTATAAATAAGAGCTGTTGACCTAATTCAATCACGCTGTGTTCGGTAATAAATAATGCCATTAAATACTTTGAGAACAGATAAGCAAGCGTGATTAAACTTCCAGTGAATAACAGATTCATGCCTAAAGCTGTACGCGTCACCTTAGCGAGCAAATCAGGTTTACCTGCGCCAATTGCCTGAGCTGCAAAAATAGAAGCCGCGATGGAAATGGATAAGGCTGGAAATTGAATATAGTTCAAGACTTGGTTCACTGCACCATAAGCAGCAGTGGCATGTGCACCATAACGGTTGACGAGTCCAATGATGACCAGACCTGCTAAAGAGGTCGTCACCATTTGAATACCCGTCGGGATGCCTAATTTTAAGATTAACTTACATAATTCGGCATCATAATGAATATGCTGCAAAAGTTGACGGTCAATTTTCAGCGGATGATTTTTATAGTTAAGATAAAAAGCCAAGAAAATTAAAACTGCCGCATAGCCCATAATGGTTGCGATGGCTGGTGCAATAATGCCGAGAGCAGGAAAGCCAAAATAGCCTTTCAGTAACACAGGCGTAACGGCTAAGCCAATTAGACTGGTAAGGCTCAAAGCAATCAGTGGGGTGACACTATCCCCAACGCCTCGCAGAATCGACGTATAAATAATATAGACAAATAATAACGGGCTGCCCACGAGCATCCATTCTACATAAGGGAGTGAGAGATGCATGACGGTTGGATCTGTGCCTAATAAATTCAAAATATGTTTAGCGAAGATCAGACCGAGAACAGCAATAATACTGCCGCCGATCAAGGTCATAAATAAAGTTGAGCCGATGACAGCACGCACTTTTTCTAAGTTTTGTGCGCCCCATGCCTGACCCACTAACACCGTTGTACCTGCTGAAATCCCGATCACGAATGCCAACAAGAAGAACAAAATTGGAAAGAACACTGATACAGCGGCAATCGCATCAACCCCCATCATTTGCCCGACAAAAATTGTATTAATCGTGCCTGACAGATTTTGCAGAATGTTGGTGGCGATCAGCGGTACAAGGAAAACAAAAAAGGTTTTCCATAAATTGGGTTGCATGACGAGGGGTTGACGAGGTGTCATTCAAATTCCTTAACGCTTCATCCTAGAATGAACAGCTTTTGTTCAACATAGCACAAGCAACGTTGAAGTGATGGTAATTCAATTTTATTTTTTGTTGATTAGCAACGCTCTAGGATTTCACCCGCTCGTTGTAAGGTTTGATCTGTCTTGGCAAAGCAGAATCGGATTAATCGCAGTGAACTCGGTGCTTGCTGGTAAAATACAGAAATTGGAATCGCAACAATTTTGTGTTGCTCCGCCAAGAATTGACACATTTCAATATCATTTAAATCGGGGCGAATCTTACTGTAATCGAGATTTTGAAAATAAGTACCTTGTGATGGCACAAACTTGAAACGAGAGTTTTGGATCTGTTGATTAAACAGGTCTCGTTTCTGCTGATAAAAACTTGGCAGCTCTAAAATATGCTCAGGATGCTGTTGCATATAATTTGCTAAAGCGATTTGACAGGGCGTAGTGCCACAGAAATTGGCAAATTGATAAATTTGTCTAAACAGCTGCATCAAGGCTGGAGAGGCGACACAATAACCCGTTTTCCATCCTGTAACATGATAAGTTTTTCCAAAAGAACCGATGACAAAACTACGATCACGGAGTTCTGGAAAATGAAGTGCGCTGTAGTGCATTTGTCCATCAAAGACCAAATGTTCATATACCTCATCGGATAAGACCACAATATTTTTATCTTGAATGAGTTCAATCAGTCGCTTCCAATCTTGTTCTGACCAAATTGCACCTGTTGGATTGTGAGGAGTATTGACAATAATCATGCGAGTTTTTTCGTTAATACTGTCTTTTACTTTTTGCCAATCTACGTGAAAAGTAGGCGCTTCCAAATGGATATGGATCGACTGACCACCTGCCAGTTGCACTGTTGGGTCGTAACTGTCATAGCTTGGATCAAAGATAATGACTTCATCACCTGCATGGATACAGGCTTGGATCGCGCAAAAAATCGCAATGGTTGCGCCGGGTGTGATGGTTATTTCAGTAACAGGATCAAGTTGTTGTTTATCGCGTGCAAAGAACTGTTTCGCGAGTTGTTCTCTTAATGCCAGTACTCCATCACCAGCAGGGTATTGATTATAGCCATCTAGTGTTGCTTGGCTAAGCGCTTCAAGCAGTGCGGGTGGTGCAGGAAAATTAGGAAAACCTTGTGAAAGATTTAGGGCTTTGAGTCGCTGTGCAAGCTCAGTCATGACACTAAAAATCGTAACGCCTTGGTTTGGGAGTTTTGACTGAAGTTGCAACATGATGATTAACCTCATTCCATTTTATTTTGATGTGATTGTAGCGATAAAAAATGGCTTTTTCCAAATTGTCGATCTCAAAAATAAAAAGTGATCTGTCTCTCTCGATCTTTCGAAAAATGTGTTTCTGATCAATAGAAATACTGGAATTGTGTCTTAATAAAAGCAATACTGACAGAATTGGTCGGTTTTGATTTAAATTTGTCAAATTAATTGTTAATTTTCAACTATATACAGTGTTTTATTTTTATCTGTTAAGCGATATAATTTATAGCAAGTGATTAAAAGAAATACAAATTATTGTGAAATGGGGCATTAAGTAATGGACAGTTTCGATCTGAAAATACGCTATCCACATCATATTGATTTAAAAGATGTAGAGCAGCTTGGGGCACTCAATACCATTGGGGTGTTAACTCGTTTTGATAAAATGGGTTGGAAGCAGCAACTCAGTCGTTGGTTACAATTAGATGGTGCAAGTCCGACTTTTACTATCACAGATGGAAAGACGGAACGGACGATAGAAATTGTCTTAAATACTTATGGTTCAGCGCAAGAGCTGAAGTTTATTGTGAAAACAGATATTCCAGTACTAGTTGATAAAAAGCAGGTATTCGGATTAATTAAGCGTCAGGCAAAAGAAAAGATTCATTTTAATCAATTGTCATTAATGCAAGTGAAAACCTATCTCACTGCATTTTTAAAGCAAGACACAGATGCTTTAGCGCGTTATTACCAAGAAAGTAAATACGTGGTCTGATCTTTTGAAAGGGGCGAAGTATCTCTTCTTTAAATTTGGTCTAATTCTCATTGTATTTTATTTAAGTTACGCCAATCTCAACTTTAAGTGAAAATCTATAGAATCCCCCTAAATCCCCCTAAATCCCCCTTTGATAAAGGGGGACTAATTCTGAAATTACTAGAGGTATTGAATTTTTGATGTTCCTCCCTTTTTAAAGGGAGGTTAGGAGGGATTTTTAAACATATCAAAAAGTATGTATGCAATTGATATTAAATTATTTTTATATAATGGTGAGATTGGCTTTTAAGTTATAAAAAAGAGCGGCAACACATCATGGTCTTGCCACTCTTAATCAAATCACTTACAAAACATTTTCAACAATCGCGCGAATGACCCCGAGCGCCAAACCGATAAATGCACCTACGATCACACCATTCACACGAATCATATGTAAATCACCACCAACCTCACTTTCGATTTTGGCAATCATTTCTCTTGAGTCCCATTCATGGATGCGTTCGCTGATATAACGAATGATTTTGTCGCTATATTGCTCACTAAAATTGATCGCTAAGCCGACCATTTTTTCATTTAAAACTTGGCGAACTTTTTCATTCTGTATCAAGCTTTCTCCAAGCTGTTGAATCGCAGCCTGCAAGTTGGTTGCTATGCCTGAATCTTCCTGCATTAAATCAGTTTTGATCGCATCACATAAAATAGCGATGGCACCACTGATAAAGTTGAGTACTTGTGGACTATCCAAAAGTGCATCTTTACCATCATTTAAACGCTGGCTCGCTTCACTATTGCCATCTGCAAGTTGTAACATCAGTGAATGCGTTGTCGCTTCAATGTCTTGTCGCCATGGATGCTCTGGATTCGCCAACATAGATTCCACTTTTTCAATCAGTGAATCAATGGTTCTTTGTTGTACATCAATACCGATCCAACTTGCACCTTTTGCCAGTTTCCAAACCCCCAATTCTTGAAAGAGTTTACGGGATAAATCGCGAGCTTCTTCTGGATGTGAAACCATCCATTCATGTGCAAGATCAAGACCTCGTTGTAAAACATCTTGATGGAAATCATTTTCCAAAACGGCACGTAACATTTCGCTGGCAAGCTTATTGATTTTGGTACTACGCACCCATTGCACACTGTTATTTTGAACGAAATGTGCGATTTGATCTTGGCTGACAAATTCAAAAATTCTGGGCACAGTATGCTGGATCATCTGTACCACTTGTTTATTATTTTTTGGATTGGCAAGCCATTCGCCCACAGCCAAACTTAAATCTGCATTTTGCAAACTACGTTGAACAACTTGTGGTGATAGGAAATTTTCCTGTACAAAGCGCCCCATAGATTCTGCGATACGGGCTTTGTTACGTGGAATAATTTCAGTATGGTCACGCAACAGCTTCGGTAACGGCATTTTCCCAAATGGGTTACGAAATAGAACGGTAACGGCATACCAGTCAGCTAATCCACCAACAACACCTGCCTCAGCGGCAAGCATGAAAATATGAATGATCCATTTATATTCAGGGAGAAAATGTGCCGCGACCATTAAGCCAATCCATGACACCACAGCGATGATTAAGGCCATAGTGGCAAAGTATTTACTTCTTTGCAGGCTAGGTACGTGGATCTCTTCAGCTGAACTCATCTAGTCATCCTTTAAATTCATTTTTTGTTTTCAGGTGGCACAGGTGGTTGTAGAACTTCACCTGTTGGACTCAACCCGTATTTTTGTCCCAAGGATTGCAAGATCAACTGAGCATCAAATGCATCAGGGGATTGTTCCTGAGTCTTGAAACATTCAATAGTATACGACACTTGGATTGGATCAATATTGACCACTTGTGGCATATCATAGAATGGATCAGGCCAAAAGGCTGGATGACGACGATAATAACCATAAGGGTAGTAATTAGGTGTTGGATAAATAACGGCCTGACGTTGAGCCTTGTGGCGTGCATTACTTGGGTCATCCATAACGGTGAAGTAACGGAAGCCATTTTTCACCGTGGTTTGTGCAGCTTTTAATAAGGTAATTTCCTCTGCTGTACCATAACTCAAATTATTATCAGCTTGAAAACCGACCCGGAAAGTTCTGTTATTTAATGGATAAGCGGTAAATTGGCCGAGCTGATCAAAGGTTCTGGGTTGAGTGGGTAAGCTTGCACATCCTGCCACTGTCAAAGCAACAAGGAGTGGGGTGCACATCAATAAACGTTTCATATGCAATTCCTATGGTTTAAAGCCGTGGGAGTAAGGCTTAAAAACTACTATTCGGTTGTGTTAAAAATTCAAGTTCTTCTGCTGAAGAGTCGCGTCCTAAAATTTTATTCCGATGTGGATATCGACCAAAACGGTCAATAATCACCTTATGTTTTTTCTCAAAACTGAGATTAATTTCATTGCCTAAGCGTTGAAACAGTTGCAATGCAAATTCATGAATGACTTTTGATTCACTATGCATAAACGGCATATATAAAAAAGAGCGTTGATCAGGGCTTAACTGAGCATCAAGTTGTAAACTAATTGCTTCTTGTGCCAGTATCAGGGCAATTCCATCATAAGCAAAGGCTTGAGCCTGATCTCGATATAGATTACGAGAGAACTGATCGAGGATAATAATTTCAGCGAGCCGTCCTTCTGCTGTTTTGCGCCATGACCAAAGTTCCCCTTGGCTTGCTTGTTGGTGAATTGTTTGAAAAAGCGCATGAATTTTTGCATCAAATTCATCACTTTTCGCATACCAAAGTGAGCGATGATCTGGATCAAACCAAAAATCTAGAATATCTTGCGCTTGCATGGGTGAGTACTCTTCGGAAGGTTTATTTTCAATAAAATCACAATTTCAGCGTGTCTTATGTAACAAGATTGTGATAAAAATTGCCAAACTAAATCAGATGACTAGCGCAGAATTGTCGTTATAATTGGCATCACAATGAAGTCGTTCCCTTTGATTTGGTCGGCTGATCTTGAATAAGCGAGCATATAAATTATGAATCAACCCAGCACACATTCTTCCTCTGTGATACCAAATTGGGTAGATGCTTCGCTATTAACAGGGATGCTGCGTGGTATAGAGCGTGAAAGTTTACGCATGCAAAGCAATGGATTTTTATCACAAAAAAATCACCCTAAAGCTTTAGGTTCAGCGCTGACGCATCCACATATCACCACAGATTATTCTGAAGCGTTGATGGAGTTTATTACCACGCCACACAACACCATTGCTGCTGCATTAAATGAATTACGTGATATTCATACGGTTGTACATCAACATTTGGAAGCAGGTGAAAAGCTGTGGCCATTATCAATGCCATGTATGCTGGATGATGATGAAGAAAATATTAAATTAGCCCAATACGGCACGTCTAATATTGGGCGTTTTAAGACCTTGTATCGTCATGGTTTAGGTGTGCGTTATGGTCGCCGTATGCAGACAATCTCAGGCGTACACTATAATTTATCTTTCCCTGAAGAATTATTTGCCGAATTAAAGCAACATGAAAGCAATCCTGAGCTAAAGCAACTTAGCCTACAAGATTATCGGAGTCATCGTTACTTTGGTTTGATTCGTAACTTTATTCGTTTAACACCATTGGTTATGTATTTATTGGGGGCAAGTCCATCGGTTTGTCGCTGTTTTCTAACCAATCGTCAACATCATTTGCAGCCTTTGGTCAAAGGTACACTTTATTTACCAGAGGCAACTGCATTGCGAATGGGGCGTCTGGGGTATCAGAATTCAGCTCAGAAACAATTAGGAATTCATTATAACGATCTGCATGATTATTTAGATGGATTGCAAAAGGCAGTGCATACGCCGTATCCGCCATTTACTGATTTAGGTTTGAATGATCAAAATGGCGAACCTATTCAGATTAATGACCATGTTTTACAGATTGAAAACGAGTACTACAGTCTCGTTCGTCCAAAACAAGTGCCTGAAGCTGGAGAGACACCGTCACAAGCATTGAAAAATCGTGGCGTGGGATATGTCGAACTTCGTGCAGTAGATGTGAACCCTTATAGTGAAATTGGGATCGACGAAATAACTGCAGGTTTCTTGGAAAGTTTAGCGCTTTATTGCTTACTGCAAGATAGTCCAGATTTGTTTGATGAAGAACAAGAGCAAGTTGATCGTAACCAAACTGAAGTGGTCAATCGTGGTCGCGCAGCTGATGCTAAAATTGAAGAAGGGCATACAACAACTTCATTACAAGCTTGGGCGCAAAAGCATTTAGATGCCATCAAAGATTGTGCTGTTTTATTAGATCAGATGTCGGCGACATCACTGTATCAAGATGCGCTGCATATTATGCAACAGCGTTTAGATCATGTTGATGCAACACTTTCATCGCATGTGATTGAAGATACTTTGAAGCATGGCGGTACTTGGAATTTTGGTAGCATGATGGCTGAGCAGCATGTCAATCGTTATGATCAACATCAGTTAAGCCAAGAACGAGCTGAATATTTTGAACAGTTAGCGCAAACTTCTTTGCAAAAACAGTCGCAACTTGAACAAGATAACGACACGAGTTTTGAGCAATATCTTGCACAATACCGTTAAAATTTTAGAGGACTTCCCATGCGATGGAATTACCGTTTAGTTAGTGCAGTTCTGGTACTGACCAGCATTATTGGTATCTCGTTTGCGTTGTATTTAGAGCATGTTCAAGGTTTAGAACCTTGCCCGCTGTGTATTTTCCAACGTATTGGTCTCATTGGAATGGGGCTAGTGGCGTTGATTGCATTTATTCATAATCCTATTTCAAATGGTTTTAAGCGGTTTTATGCATTATTGGCAACTTTATCAATTGGTTGGTCTGTTGGTGTTGCCGCTCGCCATGTTTGGTTGCAGCATTTGCCACCAGATAAGGTGCCTAGCTGTGGTCCAGGCTTAGACTATTTAGTTGAAGCATTGCCAATGAAAGCAGTTTTCCAAGAAGTGCTTTCAGGTTCTGGTGAATGTGCTGCAATAGATTGGACTTTCTTAGGTCAATCGCTACCTGTTTGGTCGTTTATCTATTTCCTTTTGATTTTATTGGTTTGCTTATGGCAGTTATTTAGAAAGTATAATTTAAAATAGTAAATAATAAAAAAGCCGACTTAAGTTGGCTTTTTTATTATTTACCAATAATTAAATTTAAGTCTCAACAATTCCTTCTAGATCATCAAAGGTATAATTATTCGGCACATTAATCATATGTGTTTGAACGCCATCCTCAACAACTTCACCGACTTCGGGATATAACCAACGGGTGATTTGTTCAGCTACACTTGAATGATATTGAATTTCAAAATGATTTAAACCATAGAATACGGCTTTATGCGTATCTGGCAATTTAAGCTGAAAACGGGGGTTTGGATGTTCACCCAAAGCACTCTTAACACTGACGAGATAATCCCCAATTACTTTAAGCGCTTTATTTTTTACCTTTTCAAACTCTAAAGTTCCAGCAATCAGGAATGTGTTGATATGTGAGGGTAATGGCGCAGGCTTACGATTGTCATCTGCAAAGCCGATACGTGCGTCATTATGTTCCCAATCATCATCACGAACACTACCATAACGCAGATCGAGTATCCCATTACTACGGACATTCACTAATTGACCAATAAGACTGATAAAAGGGAAAGCACCCAGTTTATCTTGTAAAATAAATCCAAAGCGTTCAAGTACCGCACCATGATGAGGCGAACCGATACAAACGAGGTTCTCAACCATGTGAACCCATTGATATAAGTTCTGTTTTCCATAAAACAATGCACTACGAGAGACTAATCCACCCATACTGTGACCGATTAAATCGATACTGGTAATACGTGGATTTCGTTGTACTAAGTCTTCCAGTACATTGGCAAAACTACGACCATTCGCAGAAATACGACGACCTGTGTTGTAGTTAAGGTACAGCATCGTATTATTGTCACGTTGTGCTAAGAGGCGTTCACCAATCCCACCATAACGTTGATTTGACCAACTTAAATGGTTCATACATAAACCATGTGTCAAAATCACAATACGCCCAGTTAGCTCACCTTGCTGTAATGATCCATAATGATCATAAAGCACCATTGGTAAAGCCATTGGATTGTGCTGTTTTAAAAAGAAATCACCAAAGATTCCATTGAGTGCACCAACTATAAAATGAAGGGTTGGATTCAATGGTTTATCATGCAAAACAGGAAATTTTTCAACGATATGGCGTAAACTTGGTGCAAGAAAACTGCTACCGTATTTTTGCAGTGCATCATAAGAAAATTGATAAAATTTCTGTAGTTGCGGCAATTTTTGTAATTTTTTTGCTTTTTGTGCGCTTAAACCAAGTGTAGTCCTTAACACTTCAGTTTGCACCAATTGCACCAATTCGTGAACACCGCTTAAACTTGTGCTCACAAGTTGTGCCAAACCTTCCAAAACATCTGCCTGACTTGGGGGCGTACTGTCCCATTTGCAGTAGGTTTCATGCAGAGGTGTTAAACTTGGCATTTTTATTTCCCCATCCTTGATATATATACCGAAGGTTTGAAGTTATTAACTTATCATTGTTTAGATAAACTACAACAAACTCTTACATCTTATGTCTTTCATAAGTAATTTTTTTAGAATACTGATGAACGGAGTACAGTATCGTTATTTGTGTCGGACAATATCGAGCTTAAATGTAATTCATATTGTTATATGTTTATCTATTAAGCAGAATAATGTGATTTATTTCACAACAAGTCAAGTTGTTGTCTATTTTGGTGCGTATGGAAATTATATATTTACACGGCTTCCGTAGTAGTCCGATGTCTATAAAAGGGCAACAATTGAAACATTATTGTGCAAAATTAGGCGATGTGCATGTTCATCTCCCTGATTTAAATCTTTCTCCAGATCAAGTGATTAAACAAGTTTCTGCCTTGATTGAGACATTACAAAATCAAAAAGTTGTGTTGGTAGGGAGTAGCTTGGGAGGTTTTTATGCGACATACTTTGTCGCCAAATATGCTTGTCCAGCTGTACTGATCAATCCTGCTATGCAACCATGGCAATTATTTCAAGATTTATTTGGGATTGAGCAAATACCACTCAAAGTCACCGAATCATGGACACTTGATCATGATCAATTGCAGCAATTACAATCGATTGCTGACACGAAGTTACGTCATGCTGATAAAATTCTCGTGCTATTGCAGCAAGGCGATGAGGTCTTGGATTATCGTCAAGCACAACGTTATTATAGTGCAGCAGGTCCATCCTCATTGATTTTAACCGACGCTAATGGTAATCATGCAATGGATGATTTTGAAGAAAAATTACCCTTAATTCTCGAGTTTTTATCGGCAGCCATCCAATAAGGAAGTCAGACCCAGTGACACAATACACGGCACAATCCCTTGAAGTTCTTTCTGGTTTAGATCCTGTTCGTCGTCGACCAGGCATGTATACCGATACCTCGCGTCCAAACCATTTGGCGCAAGAAGTGATCGATAATGCTGTGGATGAAGCACTCGCAGGACATGCAAGCCAGATTTGTGTCACGGTTTATGAAGATGGTTCTTTATCAGTAGAGGATAATGGGCGTGGCATGCCTGTTGATATTCATCCTGAATATGGGCAAAGTGGTATTGAGATTATTCTGACCAAGCTGCATGCAGGTGGCAAATTTAGTACCGATAATTATCAATTCTCGGGTGGTCTACACGGTGTTGGGATTTCCGTGGTCAATGCTTTATCTACGCGTGTTGAAGTTGCCGTTCAACGACAAGGCAATTTGTATCAGATGGCCTTTGAGCAAGGCGAACCTGTTGCCCCTTTATCCGTATTGGAAGGTAAAGTTGCAAAACGTGCGACGGGAACAACAGTACGTTTCTGGCCAGAAGCCAAATATTTTGATAGTCCAAAATTTGCATTAAAAGCACTAAAACATAATTTAAAGGCCAAAGCCGTTTTAGCGGCAGGTCTCAAAATTACTTACGACGATAAGATTAATAAAGAAAAGATTGAGTGGCAGTTTGAAAATGGTCTAGTTGACTATTTAATGGATGAGTTGGAAGACCGAGAGATTTTACCAAGTCCTGCATTTGTGAGTAGTGGACAAGCAGAACGTGCTGCATGTGAATTTGCGATCTGTTGGAATGTCGAAGGTGGTGAACAAATTCAAGAAAGTTACGTTAACTTGATTCCAACCGCACAAGGTGGTACTCATGTGAATGGGTTACGTTCAGGTGTAACCGAAGCTTTACGTGAGTTTTGTGAGTTACGCAGTTTGTTACCACGGAACGTCAAACTTTCTGCTGAAGATGTTTGGGATGGTGTGAATTTCATTTTATCTTTGAAATTTCAAGAACCTCAGTTTTCAGGTCAAACCAAAGAGCGTCTATCGAGTCGTGAAGCATCCAATATTGTTTTAAATATTGCCAAAGATGCCTTTGCTTTATGGTTAAACCAACACGCCGAGATTGCGACACAATTGGCTGAGATGGCGATTGCTAAGGCTGGGCGTCGTCTAAAAGCGGCAAAGAAAGTTGAGCGTAAGAAAATTGTTGCAGGGCCAGCCTTACCTGGAAAATTAGCAGATTGTGTGGGCTTAACGCGTGAAGACAGTGAATTATTTATTGTCGAAGGGGATTCTGCGGGTGGCAGTGCCAAGCAAGCGCGTGATAAGAATTTCCAAGCGATTATGCCGATCCGTGGAAAAATCTTAAATACATGGGAAGTATCTTCAGATGAAGTATTAGCTTCACAAGAGGTACATGATATTGCCATCGCCATCGGTGTTGATCCAGGCAGTGATGATCTTTCGGAATTACGTTACGGTAAGATTTGTATCCTTGCTGATGCAGATTCGGACGGTTTACATATTGCGACGTTGCTCTGTGCCTTATTTGTGAAACATTTTCCTGCCTTAGTCGAAGAAGGTCATCTCTTTGTGGCGATGCCACCGCTGTTCCGTATCGATATTGGTAAAGATGTGCACTATGCCTTGGATGATGACGAACTTGAAACCATCTTGAAAAAGATCAAAGGCAATAAGAATCCACAAATCACCCGATTTAAAGGATTAGGTGAGATGAATGCCAGTCAGCTACGTGAAACGACGATGGATCCGAATACACGTCGTTTGGTGCAATTGGATTTGGATGATGCACATTTAACTGCCGGTTTGTTGGATAAGTTACTTGCGAAAAAACGTTCAGCCGATCGTAAGCATTGGTTAGAACAAAAGGGTAATTTAGCGGATATCGTGGTGTGATACCGGATCAAAAATAACTTTTAAGAGCCAAGCACATGCTTGGCTTTTTTTCTTATTAATATTATTGAGTCTTTTATTGAATAAATTTGCATCATTTTAGTTCATTACGTATTTTTTGTATGCAGCGTTGTATACAAGATTGGATTTTCACCCAAAAATTATAGTTAATATTAATATAAAACAATAATTTAAATTGTTGGCATAGAAATTGAATAACTCCATTCAGTAAAGATCAAAATATCAATGGGTGGAGAAAAAAGATGCAAAATAAATTCATGTCAATGTCTGTGTTAATGGCAGCGATGATGGGGGTAGGCTTGGTCGGTTGTTCTAAGCCAGCGGAAAAAACAGAACAAACAAAAACAGAATCCACAGCAACACCAGCAGCTGATGGTGACACGATTAAAGTGGGTATTCTTCATTCACTTTCAGGCACGATGGCAATTTCTGAGACATCACTTAAAGATACTGCCCTCATGACCATCAATGAAATTAATGCCAATGGTGGGGTATTAGGTAAAAAATTAGAACCTGTCGTTGTTGATCCTGCATCTGATTGGCCATTGTTTGCTGAGAAA
This sequence comes from Acinetobacter venetianus RAG-1 = CIP 110063, assembly GCF_000368585.1. GTDB lineage: Bacteria > Pseudomonadota > Gammaproteobacteria > Pseudomonadales > Moraxellaceae > Acinetobacter > Acinetobacter venetianus. The sequence goes on along the minus strand of NZ_KB849557.1, from coordinate 749,646 downwards.
GCACGTCAGTTAATTACGCAAGATAAAGTGGCTGTAATTTTCGGTTGTTGGACTTCAGTTTCTCGTAAATCAGTTTTACCTGTTGTCGAAGAACTCAATGGGTTGCTGTTCTATCCAGTGCAATATGAAGGTCAGGAACAATCTAAAAATATTTTCTATACAGGTGCTGCGCCGAACCAACAAGCGATTCCAGCTGTTGAATATTTAATGAGTGACGAAGGCGGTAAGGCTGAGCGTTTTGTTTTACTCGGTACGGACTACGTTTATCCGCGTACCACCAACAAGATTTTACGTGCTTTCTTGAAGTCTAAAGGTGTTGCCGATGCAGACATCATGGAAGAATACACACCATTTGGTCATAGCAACTATCAAACTATTGTTTCAAATATCAAAAAATTCTCTGCGGGTAAAAAGACTGCGGTGATTTCAACCATCAATGGTGATTCAAACGTTCCTTTCTATCGTGAGTTGGGTAACCAAGGCATCAAAGCATCAGATATTCCAGTGATGGCTTTCTCTGTCGGCGAAGAAGAGCTACGTGGTATTGATACTAAACCATTGGTCGGTCATTTAGCGTCATGGAACTATTTCATGTCAGTAAAAAATCCGAAAAATACGGATTTTGTGAATAAATTTAAGCAATACGCAGTCGAATATAAATTGCCAAATGCTGACAAAGTTGTGACCAACGATCCAATGGAAGCGACTTATGTCGGAATCAATATGTGGAAACAAGCGGTTGAAAAAGCAGGTACAACCGATGTTGATAAAGTTCGTGATGCAATGGCAGGTCAAACCTTCGCAGCACCATCTGGCTATACCTTAAAAATGGATGAGAGCAATCACCATTTACACAAGCCTGTGATGATTGGGCAAATCCGAGCAGACGGACAATTTGATGTGGTTTATAAAACCCCTGAGACCATCAAAGCAGAGCCTTGGAGTCCTTACATCCCTAAATAATTTCTTTTAAACCTGCTGTTTTAAGCAGCAGGTTTCTTTATTTTCCGCTTCAATCATTTCAAAAATACAGTAAATAAGGGGAGTCATATGGCGAAACAATATGTTTTGGCGCTGCTCTGTGTCATGGCGCAAGTGATTTTTAGCCCTGTATGGGCAGAGCAAGCCACATCGACGATAACACCAACAACAGTGACGCCTACAGCTTCTCAAGATGCAATTCAAACCTTTGTTCAAGCAGATTTCGTAACGCGCCGAGCGATGCTGAATCAATGGCCTGCAAGTATTGAGGAGCTTGATCAATTGGTTGCTTATATTGATCAAAATCAGCTTTATACTGATAGTGCAGGGCGTACTTATATTCTGCAAGATGATGAAAAATTATTAAGCTATCCACAACAACAAGTTATTGAAAATTGGCCTGCGGACTTATCACAAGTGACGTTGGTCAATACTTTGCGCAAAGCTTTAAATTTTGGACAAGCCAAAGTTAAGCTCAATTCAAATGACGCATCGCAACGTTTAGCAGCGGTTGATATTTTAGAAAATAATTTGGATGAGCTAGATCTTGCGACAGTAAAACAACTTTATCTGAATGAGAAAAATGATCAGGTCAAAGCACGTTTAGCGCAATTGAAAGCGCGTTTAGATTTTAACAGTGCCGATGAGTTCACCAAGATTGAAGCAGTTAAAGTTCTTTCAGATTCTAATCGTCCTGATGTGTTGGCATTGATCGAACAGAGCTTAGCCCAACCCCAAAATAACGCAGTATTAAAAACAGCTTTAGTCGATGCGCAAAAGAAAATTAAAACACGTATTCAAATGAGTGAATGGTCTGGACATGTATTCTCGGGTTTAAGTACTGCAAGTATTTTACTTTTGGCGGCGTTGGGGCTTGCGATTACTTATGGCTTGCTTGGTGTCATCAATATGGCGCATGGCGAGCTGATCATGATCGGCGCGTATACCACTTACGTGGTGCAAAGCTTCTTTAAAACTCATTTTGCTGGCTTAGTCGATTGGTATTTATTAGCTGCGATTCCTGCCGCATTTTTAGTGAGTGCTTTGATTGGCATGTTGATTGAACGCACTGTGATTCGTCCGCTTTATGGTCGCCAACTCGAAACATTATTGGCAACTTTCGGGGTCAGTCTGATCCTCATGCAAGCGGTACGTATGATTTTTGGTGCTCAGAATGTTGAAGTCTCCAACGTGGCATGGCTCAGTGGCGGGATTGCCGTTACTCCAAGTTTAATGCTGCCGTATAACCGTATTGCCATTATTGGCTTTACTGTTGCGGTGTTGCTGTTGTTGCTGTTTTTACTCAATAAAACTCGTTTTGGTTTATTTGTCCGTGCGGTCACGCAAAATCGTCAAATGGCGCGTGCGGTGGGGATTCGTTCAGCGCGTATCGACATGATGGCATTTGGTCTGGGTTCTGGTTTAGCAGGCCTTGCTGGTTGTGCTTTGGCTCAAGTGGGCAATGTCGGGCCTGACTTAGGACAAAACTACATTATTGATGCCTTCCTTGTTGTTGTGGTGGGTGGTGTCGGTCAAGTTTGGGGTGCAGTACTTGCTGCGTTAGGTCTTGGGATCAGTGGTACGGTCTTGGAGATCGGGCTAGGTGCTGTGCTTGCAAAAATTATTCTCTTGGTTCTTGTGATTTTGTTTATCCAAAAGCGTCCACAAGGTTTGTTTGCCATCAAAGGTCGTTTCGTGGAGTAAGCCAATGAAAATCACTTCTCTCTTTGCAGATAAACCGTATAGCGCCGTCGCGATTGCAATTTGTTTTGCAGTGTTGATGGCACTACCGTGGTTACATTTACTTTCTCCAGATTCTGCATTTTATTTGTCTGCTTACTGGATCACCTTGATTGGCAAAATCATGTGCTTGGCCTTGGTCGCATTGGCACTGGACTTGGTTTGGGGTTATGCAGGCATTTTGAGCTTAGGACATGGTTTGTATTTCGCTTTAGGTGGTTATGCGTTTGGCATGTACTTAATGCGTGAATCAGCAGGTGATGGCTTGCCTGATTTCATGCGCTTTTTGAGCTGGACAGAATTACCTTGGTATTGGATTGGAACAGAGCATTTTTTATGGGCCTTGGCTTTAGTCGTACTGGTTCCAGGCTTAATTGCTTTTATCTTTGGCTTCTTTGCTTTCCGCTCAAAAATTAAAGGCGTGTATTTCTCAATTATTACCCAAGCCATGACCTTTGCGGCAGCGCTATTGTTCTTCCGTAATGAAACAGGCTTTGGTGGCAATAATGGTTTTACTGGTTTTAAAACGATTTTAGGTTTTGACATCACCTCAGCACCGATGCGTGCCAGCTTATGTTTTATGACTGCTTTGGTTCTGATGTTGTGTTTTATTGGTTTACGTCAATTGATGAATCGTCCTTATGGTCGTGTGCTTGGTGCGATTCGAGACAGTGAAAATCGTTTGCAATATCTAGGTTATCGCACGCTTTGGTACAAGCTGTCTGCATGGGTGCTTTCTGCGGTGATTGCAGGCATTGCAGGTGCGCTGTATGTCCCGCAGGCAGGCATTATCAATCCAAGTGAAATGAATCCTGTGAATTCGATTGAAATGGCAGTTTGGGTCGCAGCAGGGGGGCGTGGCACATTGATTGGACCAATTTTAGGTGCTGGTTTGATTAATGCGGTGAAAACTTATTTTACCGTGGCAGCACCAGAAGCATGGTTACTCATCCTTGGCGCATTGTTCATTGTGGTGACTTTATTCTTACCAAAAGGTGTGATTGGTTTATTTGACCGTTTTAAAAAGGAGAGCAATTAAATGAGTGATTTATTAACAAACTCTGCTCAACATGGCGGTCAACTCGGTGAAGGCTATGGTCGTACCAAACCTCAAGGCGCTGATTTTAGTCATGGTATCGCGCTTTATTTAGAAAAAGTTAGTGTTTGGTTTGATTCGTTCCGTGCCTTGAATGATTTATCGCTGTATATCGCAGAGGGTGAATTACGCTGCATCATTGGTCCAAATGGTGCAGGCAAAACTACCTTAATGGACGTGATCACAGGCAAAACTCGCCCGACGACAGGCACGGCATTTTTTGGGCAGAATTATGATCTTGCCAAAATGAGTACTGAACAGATTGCGGAAGCAGGAATTGGTCGTAAATTTCAAAAACCAACGGTATTTGAAAATTTCACGGTGATGGAGAATTTACTTCTCGCAGCGCCGCGAGACAAAAGAGTGAAGAAAAGCTTTTTTAGTCGTTTAGCCCCAGAAGCGCAGTTGGCATTGGATGAGAGTTTGCAGCAAATTCGTCTGCAAGAGTTCATTCATAAACCCGCAGGCTTGCTGTCACATGGTCAAAAACAATGGTTGGAAATCGGTATGTTGTTGATGCAACGCCCGAAGCTAATTTTGTTAGATGAACCCGTCGCTGGCATGACCGATGCAGAGACAGAGCGTACTGCTGAACTCTGTTTAGAATTAAAAAAGAATCATACCTTGGTGGTGGTGGAGCATGATATGAGCTTTATCGATACCATTAGTGAAAAAGTCACAGTCTTGGCACAAGGTGCAATTTTGGCAGAAGGCACATTGGCAGAGGTTCAAGCCAATGAAGATGTGATTGAAAAATATTTAGGACGCTAGGAGACTGCCATGTTAGAAGTTAAACAAGTCAACCAGTTTTATGGTGGCAGCCATATTCTTCGTGATGTGTCTTTGTCTGCCCCAGTCGGCGAATGTAGTGTTGTGCTAGGACGTAATGGTGTGGGAAAAACCACATTACTCAAGTGTTTGATGGGGATTCTGCCGATTAAGTCGGGTGAAATATTATTGGATGGAAAAGACATCGCAAAAATGACACCTGAGCAGCGTGTTCGTGCCGGTTTAGCTTATGTGCCCCAAGGTCGTGATATTTTTTCGACATTAACCGTTGAGGAAAATATTTTAATTGGTATGGCTAAATTTTCAGGGGCTAAAACTCGTAAAGTTCCAAGCCATTTATATGAGATTTTTCCTGTTCTTGATGAAATGAAACATCGCCGTGGGGGTGATTTATCGGGTGGTCAACAACAACAACTTGCGATTGCGAGGGCTTTGGCATCAGAACCTCGTGTCTTGATTCTGGATGAGCCCACAGAGGGGATTCAGCCATCCATCATTAAAGATATTGGTCGAGTGATTCGCAAGCTCGCCGATCAAGGGGAAATGGCAATTATTTTGGTTGAGCAATTTTATGATTTTGCCGAAGAGCTCGCGGATGCCTATACGGTAATGGCGCGTGGGCAAGTCGTCGCTCATGGGAGAGGTGAGGAAATGCCTGAAAAAGGGATTCGCGAGTTGGTAGCGATTTAATATTCTTCAACTAATGATTTTTTAGCTGTTTTCTAAATCATGTGCCTGAGTGATATATTTTACTTTTGAAAGATCAAAAGTAACAAAAATCTTTTGTTCGACTGACGGTACGTCCTGAGCAATTCCAAAGCATGGCTTTGGAAGCAGCGCAAGGCAGTCGAACAAGGCGACATCCATGTCGCCTGTCAAAATAGTGAATGGTGGGTAAATACAATTTAGAAAATTAAATGGTTGGTACTAGATTTATTTGCCTTCAACCTTATAAAACGTGCCACCTGCATAAACATTGTGTCCAAAGCCACAGGTTGAATCACCATTGTTTTGCTCAACCTCGATTTTTTGACCATTTTGTAGGTCATTTAAAAACTGTAGTTTGATGGTGCAATCTTCATAACGATAGCTGGCTTGCTTTGATGTAACAGGCATGTTGGTGTCAAATTGACCCATATTTGGACCATAAATTAGACCTCTAAGCCCAAAGTAATAACCATCGAAGTCGATTTCATATTTATTTTGTTTTTTACTCACCTTGATGTAGTCCCATTGCCCAAAACCATTGGCTCGGACATAAGTGCCTTGTAAGTCTTTGGTGATCTGAGGTTTTGGGAGCTGTTTTAAGTTGTATTGACTGGTTTTAGAATCTTTATCTCTAAGAAACCAAACTCTGGCCCATTGAGGTTTTCCAAGTTTGGCATAGCTTAAACCGACATTATTATTGGCGATTTCTATATCACGATCGCTGACTTGGATACCGCTTTCATCAGCATTTAATTTACAGAAATGCGCCCATGCTGCTTGGTCTTCAAATTGTTTTACTGCTTTAGCATACTGTTTTTGATCGTAGAACTTCTTACCTTGCTGGGTATATTGTTTTACTTTGGCACAACCTTGTTGTAACTCTTCTGCAAAAGAAGATTCAGCAAAACTACTTGCAGAAACAATGGCAGTGATGGCGATTAAACTGAGCTGAGATATTTTAATCATTTTCAATATTTTTAAAGTTGCTATGGCAACAGTTTATCCAATGACGATGGATTTGCGCTGTGATGAAATTGTTAGTTGCTGAGCTGTAGTTGCATCCAAACTAAGTCTCGCCAAGTTCCCTTTTTTTGTCCAACTTGGGGCATATATCCCGTTTGTACAAAACCAAGCTGTTCGTGTAGCATAATTGAACCCATATTTTCACTATCAATTGCGGCAACCATGATATGCATCTGTTGCTGTTTTGCTAGATGAATCAATTGTTGCATGAGCGCTTTTCCCATTCCTTTACGGGCATAACTTGGATCGATAAACACAGAGTGTTCAATTGTTTGACGATAACCCGAAATACTTCGAAAACTTGCATAATAGGCATAGCCCGCGATTTTTTTGAGTTGTAAATCCTCAACCACAATCATTGGAAATTGTTGTTCTTGTAAGGTTAGAAAACGTTGTCGGTAGTCTGCAAAAGAAACCGCTTGATCGTTCCAGTTCGCTGTTCCATTTAAAATCTCTGCATTATATATCGCGAGAATTTGTTCGAGATCGTGTAAGTTAGCAAAACGAATTTGATAATCTGATGAGAGTGTTGTTGGAGCAAGTGAAAGCAGAGCTGACATGGGTGAGACCATCAAAGCAGATTAAAAATATAGATTAAATCATATTTCAATACGAGAAATATCAAGTGATTCCAATATGATGGATGCAAACAAAAACAGCAAGGAAATCCTTGCTGTTTTTTCACATTCTAAAAGGCTTAGAAATGATATTTGATCAAAGCACTGACGTTATTTTCGTCACGGTTTTTAAGACCAAATTTGTTATTCCAAACAGAATGTTCAACACCTAAATATAAACGAGTGTCTGGTGAAATGTGTTTACCGACATTCCACTTATATTGTGTTGTCCAGTTGAGTTCGCTCGCATGATCTTTCTCACCCGTAGACCAATCAAGGAAACCATCAACCAAGAAATCTTCGTTAGATACTTTAAATGGCAATGCATATGCGATCGTCATTTGATAGTCATCAGCAGTTTTTTCGTTGTTTGCGCGATAGAAATTCACATTCGCATATTGGAAATATGGAATTGCAAGATCGAAACCTACGCCGTATAAGAAGTTATCAAAACTAGAGAAATCATCATTGTTGCTTTCCCAAGTTGTTGAGATTAAAACATCTTTCACTGGACCAAAAGCAAGTTTTTGACCTGAAATTTCGCCTAGGCTTAAACGTGGAGAAAGTTCGAAATAAGTGCTTTTATGATCGTCGCTACCACGCATGCGATCCATAAAAAAGAAAACATCGGCATATTTAACTTTTGCCGCATATTCGACAGTCAAAGTTGTTTGTTTTTCATCAACAACTTCGTAATTTTCACCATATAAACCAGTTAAGCTGAAATCCTGCCAAATTGGTTTCGCCTGAGCGAAAGCTGCTGTAGATACCAATAGACACGTAGCCGCAAGTTGCTTCAATTGCATTTAAAAAATCTCCCCCACAAAAGGCGTGTAAAGCATACAAGTTATGAAGCAAAAATAAAGCCAAATTTGACCAAATGCTCAAAAGAATTGTATACGGCAAAATTCAGCTTAAAAGACAAGGCTTGAGCGCTGAATTTTTAATCATATTTCGATGAAAATCTGCAAAATCAGCTTGCATATTTATAAGGAAAGACAGATATTGGAATGAGAGAAGATCTTCTAAATGACTGAAACGCAACAGATGTGAAGCAAGGAGACGACAAGCATTTACATAATCAAAATATACAACTGCACTGAATGAATGCATGCTCAAAGTGTGCTGAATAAATAAAGTTTCGTAGAACCGTCTCACAGAAAAGAGAGGAAGATATTTATGAATATTGAAATCCGTACAGATAAAAACATTCAAGGTAGCGAACGTTTAATTAGTTATGTCCGTGCAGAACTTACGCAAGAATTTCAACGCTATAGCGAGCGTATTACACATTTTTCGGTTCATATTAGTGATGAGAATGGGGAGAAAACGGGCGATCATGACAAACGTTGTATGATCGAAGCTCGTCCAGCTGGAATGAAGCCAATTGCTGTGACTCATAAAGCAGCCAATATTGATGCATCTATTCATGGTGCAATCGATAAGCTGAAACGTAGTTTGGAACATTTATATGAGAAAAAAGACCATCATCGTGGTGGCTTACCAGAATATGTCGATGTTGAGGTCGATGACGAAGCGTAAATGTCGGTAAAGACATAAAAAAAGCCCTTAGTTGGGCTTTTTTTATGTGTGTATCAAATTTATACATGATTTTTGGGTCGTTTTATAAAAACCTGTCAGGATATTCGGCATAATAGAACCATTAAAAATATTGAGAGAATTGGTCATGTTAAGTAACCAACAGCAGACCTTGGTGCAAGCCATACAACAACTCGACTTAAACCAAGTGCAATCTTTGCTTGCTGAAGGACTCGACCCAAATTTTATTGATCCTGAACAAGGTCCTCCGGTCTCAATGATTTGTGATGGTTTATTTGCTTGGTGGGAAAAGATTTGCGAAGCATATGAAGCTGGTGAACCACTCAGTGAGACAGAAAAACAACAAGAACTCCAAGTCTATTTAGATATTTTAGATGCACTGATTAAAGCAAAAGCAAACCTGCATTTATGGGATGCCGAAGAGTTTTATGGCCCACTTTGGGATGCAGCAAGTTCAGCATGTGTACCAGTTGTACAACGTTTGTTGGATGAAAAAGTTGATCCAAATACCCGCGATGAAGAGGGCTTAACTATTTTATCGTCTATTAGTCAGCTATTCTTTGATTGTGAATTTGATGAAATTGATTGGTCAGAGTCATTAAAAGAAGAGCGCGAAACGCTAGAGTTGCTCCGTCAAAATGGTGCGAAAATGTCAAAAGAGCTAACGGCATAAGCTTAGCCAACAGAATGAAACAGGGGATAATGATGAAAAAAATTCAGACATTGGGCGTTGTAGCCGTATCAATGATGGCAAGCACAGCTTTTGCGGCAGACTTTTCTTTTGACCGTCCGGGTTCAGGGATCAGCACGGGCATTACACCTGTAGGTCAACTCGCTTGGGAGCAAGGTCTACCATCTGCGAGTTACCAAGAAGATACGATTGATGGTGAGAAAACCAAAACAGTTACTTTAAATGGCGATATGTTGCTACGTACAGGTCTTGCGGATGGGCTTGAGTTACAACTTGGTTGGCAAGGTCCAGTTTGGCAACAGTATAAACGTGCGGGTAAAACCAAAGAAACGAATGGTTTAGGCGATGTAAGTGTTGGTCTAAAAAAGGCGATTGATTTAAAAGATGATCGTTTAACGATGGCTTTGTTGGCTGAAGCAATTATTGCGACAGGGAACGATGAATTTACAGCGCATGATGACATTTATAGCTTAACGTCTGCGGTCGCTTATAAGTTTAGCGATCTCATCGGAACATCAATTACCATGCGTTACGAAGCACAAAATAGTGATTGGGCTGTAACCGCAATTCCAACGATTGATTATAAAATTGCAGGTAAATTATCAGGTTATTCTGAGTTCGTTTATCGAAAAGCTGAAAGTCAAGACTATGAATATGGCTTAGGTACAGGCCTTATTTATGCGATTAATGACCGTGCACAATTAGATGCAAGTGTTGGTGTCGATTTAAATGGTGACGCACCTAGTTATAACGGTGGCTTAGGCGTATCTGTTTTATTTTAATGAAAAAATGCTCTGAGTTATTCCTGTTTCTATGATTTTTGAAGCACTGAAATGAGGTCTCGGAGCACATCAGAGAGAAAATAATGAAAATGTGTGTTCAGGGTGAACGCAGTTCCCAATGGATAAGTTATTTTATTGGAACGTTGCTATTACTCTGCGGGTCTTTGACCTATGCGCAAGACAATTCAGCAACCTTACTAAGCCCTGAAGATGCATTTACATTTTCAGTTGAATCGACCAAGACCAATCAAGCGCGTTTACATTGGACGATTCAGCCGAACTATTATTTATATCAGCACAAATTTGAAGTACAGCAAGGCAATCAAGCGGTTGCACTTAATTTTCCAAAAGCTGTTGATCAATATGATGAAAACTATGGTCATAGCCAAGTTTATTATCAACAAGTCGAATTTGATATTCCCACACAAGCATCACAACACTATCGTGTCACATGGCAGGGTTGTGCCAAAGATCGTATTTGTTATCCTCCACAAAATATTGAATTTCAAACAGATGCAGATGGTTTGGTCAGTGTACAAAACACCAATCCAAATGCACAAAAACGATTTTTGGATCTCGCACGATCGTCCAATGCTTTAGATACTCAAACCACTTCGTTAGAAACAACTGAACAAGCACCTAATGTAACCTCATCTGATCAAGCTGACGGTGCGGTTATGGCTCAAGACCAAAAATGGTCAAGTCGTTTGGAACAGCACTCTTTGGCTTATAGCCTATTATTATTTCTTGGTTTAGGCATATTGCTGGCTTTTACCCCATGTTCATTGCCTATGCTGCCAATTCTCACGTCGTTGCTTGTTCGTGAGCATAGAGGCGTTCGCGCTTGGTCGATTGCACTTACTTTTGTGGTGAGTATGGCGCTGGTTTACGCTGTTTTAGGTATGATCGCATCAGCAGCAGGTTTGAATTTTCAGCGTTGGTTACAGCAACCCGCAACCCTCATTGCTTTTAGCTTATTGTTTGTGGTGTTTGCACTAAATTTGTTTGGTTTGTTTGAAATCAAATTACCGCAAAAATGGATCAATCGACTGGATCAAATGCAGTCAGCACAACAGGGTGGTACCTTGGTGGGCGCAGGCATCATGGGGATGATTTCGGCGCTATTGGTCGGACCCTGTATGACCGCACCTTTGGCAGGTGTACTGCTATTTATTTCCCAAACTCAAAATCAATGGCAGGGAGCTTTACTGCTTTTTGCACTGGGTTTTGGAATGGGGATTCCTTTGCTGTTGGCAAGTGTGCTTGGCTCTCGTGTGTTGCCAAAAGCAGGCGATTGGATGAATCAAATCAAGATCATTTTTGCCTTTTTGATGTTGGCACTTAGTCTCTATTTCATTCGTCCAATCCTGCCAGAATTAGCGATCCAAATTTTGAGTCTGATTGTAGGCCTCGCCTTTATTATTTATGCAGTTTATCGCTTATTTGGTCAAAAAAACAAACTGCAATGGTTATATGCTGTATTGCTGGTTTTAGTAATTCCAGCACTCGCATTCAATCAATATCAACATTACCAAAATCTGAGTTCGGTACAAGCAGACAAGTTAGCCGAATGGCATGTTGCCAACAGTGCTGATCAATTTAATCAAATTCTTGCTTCAGCACCGACTGATCGTATGATTGTGATTGATGTTTATGCAGATTGGTGTGTGGCATGTCAGCCGATTGAGCATCGTATTTTAAAAGATGCAGAAGTCCAAAACGCGCTTGCGCCGTATTATCTAATTAAGCTTGATCTAAGCCACTATGATGCATCACATCAAGCTTTATTGAGTCAGTGGGATATTCTAGGGCCACCTACTTATTTGTTCTTGGATCAGCAACATAAAGAAATACGTACTTTACGTTTAACAGGTGCATTCCAGAAATCTGAATTACTGCAACAGCTTGCGCAATTAAAAGAGAAATCATCATGAGTTATCAGCTATTTATAGGAAATAAAAACTACTCAACATGGTCGATGCGTCCGTGGATTTTATTAACACAAGCCAATATTGCATTTGAAGAACATTTAATTCGTTTTGATAGCTTTGAGCCAGAAAGTGAATTCAAAACGGAAATTTTAAAGCTCAATCCCACAGGTAAAGTACCCGCTTTGGTTGATGGTGACATAGTAGTTTGGGATAGTCTGTCGATTTGTGAATATGTCGCAGAACAAAATCCTGAAAAAGCATTATTACCAACAGACCAAAAATTACGTGCAAGAGCGCGGACAATTAGCGCTGAAATGCACAGCAGCTTCCAAAACCTACGTAATTTCTGTCCGATGAATGTCGAAGCTGATTTGGCGCATATTGGACAACAATTGTGGAATGAGAATGCTGAATTACGTGCAGAAGTTGCACGAATCGATCAAATTTGGTCTGAACGTCCAAGTGAAGACAGCTTCTTGTGTGGTGATTTTAGTATTGCCGATGCATTTTATGCACCAGTGGTCATGCGTTTCGTGTGCTATCAGCTACCGATTTCCCAGCCGAGCCAAATGTATATGCAAAAAATATTAGCGCTTGCATCAGTGCAACAATGGACTGATGAAGCCAAACAAGAGCAAATGTATGTACCTTTTGACGAACCGTATCGTCAGAATCGTGAGGAATATCTCATCGATTAGTTGAACTGATAAAGCGAAGATACAACGATCTTCGCTTTAATTCGCCACTAAATCCGTAAATATTTTTACTTGATTACGCCCAGCGGCTTTTACCGCATAAAGGGCTTGATCTGCCTGACTTATCACTAAATGCGGCTCATCTGCACTCAATGAGCTACTAATACCAAAACTGGCACTCACTGAAAACTCCTGATGATCTTCCGTAGTGAAAATCAGCTGGGAAATTGCCATACGGCAACGTTCAGCAACATTTTGTGCATGGGGTGTGGTGGTATTGGGAAGCAATAAAATAAATTCCTCACCGCCAAAGCGACCAATCATATCCTGATCACGAATATTATCTGAAAGACATTTGGCTACTTGGACCAACACTTGATCTCCCATATTGTGACCAAAATGATCATTAATACTTTTAAAATGATCTAAGTCCAACAGAACAACGGAATACAGTTGATCTGGCTGTTGATATAACTTCTCCAAGTGATTGCTAATACTTCTGCGATTCATCACGTTGGTCAGTGGATCAAGGCGACTTAATACCTGAATAGCTGTTTCGCGAGTACGCCACTGGGTGAGTAAGCTTTCAAAAAGATATAAACAAGCAATTAAAATAGGCAGTAAAAAGAAAAACATGCTGCCGACCCAAAACGGGTGCATTTGCGCTTGATTTAACACTTCAGGCTTAAAGATTGGCGCGTAAGTTAATATGCCACAAATACTTAAAAAACTACAAAATAAGAGCGCTATAGTTGCAGGTACGAGGGCGCAATAAATCATTCTACGATCAAACAAGACCAATCCAACACCCACTACACTGACATAAGCAACCATGGTTGCTGGACTAAAACTACCGATCAAATAGCCTGTGTGGCAGAGCAGAACAGTAAAAACCTGTACGCTTAGAATAGGAATAATATTCTGAACCCATTTTTTGTCTTTATAGAAGTAACAAGGGATAATCATGCTCAGAAATACACAGAGCATAATAAGATTGGTCCATAATTTAGAACGAACCAAAGGTAAATTAACCCATTGCCATGTCGCAGAATTCAGTAGAACAAAACTGTCCCAAATAATCCCAAAAAGGCTCATTAATGAAGCAAGGATTAGCAGCAAGATTGTTTTTCTTAACATGTTCCAATTGATTAATGGTTCATGTTCCCAAAGCTGCGAAAAATTCCATTTTTCTGTATTTGCTAAATCCTTAAATCGAATCTTTATCATTGGCATGCATCCTTATATGCAATGAGATTCCTAAGAAACTTTATAAGTGTAAATTCGTCATCAAAATTATCGAGAAATGACTGTTAAAATAACAATAACATCTTTGGAATGAGAATGAAGTCTAGCTAAAGACTTTTTAATGCAAAATAGAAAGGGAAAAATTCTTTGAAAAACGGTCTATTATCTAAATATCCGATGATTTTTATTTTATAATGACAAAAATAAATTAAGAGTGACAATGGTCAGACATAGCTGACCATTTTTGCATATATTTTGATCAGGTTAGTCTAGATCAAGCGAATGTGCGAATTCAGCAATATCAGCCAATGCCTGTTTAGCTTCAGGAAACCATGCATTAAACATTTGGAAGTTATGCCACATTCCCGTATAGAGTTTGAAATGAACTTTGACATCTGCTTGTTCTGCTTTTTCTCTAAAACGCTTTGAGTCATCCAGCAGAATCTCTTTAGAACCGACCTGAACCAGTGTAGGCGGTAAACCATCAAGATCATCAAACAGGGGAGAAACTCTCGGATCGCCAGGTTGGATATCATCGGTTAGATAATGCTTGATACCTGCTTGTAGAGCTTCAATCGATAACAATGCATCGTGCTTCTGATTGAAACGTAGCGATTCACTGGTCAGTGTCAGATCCAAATAAGGCGACATCAATATCAAACCACTCGGCATGAGTTCGGGTTGCTGTTTCAGGCGGAGGCAAAGCGCAAGTGCGAGATTGGCACCACATGAATCACCTGAAATAATAATATCCTTTGGTTTAATCCCTTGAACGAGTAGTGCTTGATAGACATCAAAAATCGCATCAATCGCTTCAGGGTAAGGATGTTCAGGTGCAAGAGGGTAATCCACATGAATCACTTGCATCTGAGTACGCGCAGCAAGATCAGTCATCAGAGCACGGTGAGTATTTAAGCTACCAAGAAAAAATGCACCGCCATGAATATGAAAGATCAATTGCGTTGCAGATGCTTGCGCTTTAATTTCTTCACCACGTACACCAGCCAAACGAATTGGTCGAATTTGTACTGTTGGATTTTGTGGAAATAAGCGACATAGTTGATCGAGAACAGGTCGTAAAGCATTCGGTGCTAAATTCAACTGACTTGGCGTGCGAATGGTCGCCTTTAGTAACGATTCAGTAAAATAATATTTCCAAACAGTACCAAATTTCATAATTTTTCCATATTGTTAGATCAGTATAATAATAAGTAGAGTTAGTTCATGAACTCGTCAGGTTATACCAAATAGTCATAATCAAGAATTGCAATATTGATTGAAGTTCCCAATACTCTTGGTCTTGAAAAGACCCCCTTAAGGATATTACAAAAATGAAGAAAATTGCTTTAGCATTTGGATTGCTCGGTTTAACAACTTTTGCCAATGCGGCGGATGCGCTGAATGGTACAGTTTGGCAAACAATTGATGATGAAACAAAACAACCAAAGGCAATTGTAAAGTTTACGGAACAAAAAGATGGATCGTTAACCGCATCGATTCAAAAATATTTAGTTGCTGGTCAGGAAAATGCCTGCTCTAAATGTGAAGGCACTTATCACAATAAACCCCTAAAAGGCGTGACGATTGTTCATAGTCTGAAAAATGTTGGTGGTACGAACTACGACAATGGTTCAATCATTGATCCTAAAAATGGTAAGACATACAAGTTAAAAGCTGAAATGATTGAAGGTGGCAAAAAGCTCAAATTACGTGGTTATATCGGTATTGCCGCTTTAGGTCGTAACCAAACATGGATTCGCGTGAACTAAGATTTCATAGCGCTAAAAAACCGAGCTAAAAAGCTCGGTTTTTTTATCTTTATATTCAGCTTAGGCTGATAATGCCTCATAGCTCGCCTCATCAAAGCCAATCACAAAACCTTGTGGTGTTTGTAATACAGGACGTTTGATTAGGCTTGGCTGCGACATAAGCGTTTCAATGAGGTTCTGTTCATTGCTGGTAGCGTGAGCTTGCTCATCTGCTGTTAGTTTACGCCATGTTGTGCCCTTTTTATTCAGAACTTTGTCAGCGCCAATCTCTTTTAACCAAACTGCTAAAGTGTCTGCATCAATGCCTTGCTTTTTATAATCATGAAATTCGTAGTTGATGCCTTTTGCCTGCAATGCATCAAAGGCTTTTTTCATTGAATTACAATTTTTAATACCATAAATTTTAAACATGCGAAAACCACAGAAAATAACAAAAAGATATGCCCAAAGCCTAACGTAAAAAGGCTGCGCTGTGCCAGTTGAAATTTTTTATTCAGTTGATCGATGAAAGAGATAAAAGGGGTGACCAAATTGATCAGTTGAATTGAATAAAAATGCGATGGATAAAGTCAGTAAAAATATTTAGTATCTAAAAAAGAGAAAACCCGCATTTAATCTTCCTGATCATGCGGGTCTCATTTCAACGTCCAATGTCTCATCCTTGCAAATAAACTTAAACTAAGTTTATTTTTCCTTCCTACGGCGTCCTATCCCTTTGTGGTCATCCTGACCGCTTCCCTGTGCCGTGGTGCTATAATGCCGTTACAGGGGGTAAATAAAAATACACAAAAAACGACACGGGATGTAAGCTAAAGAAGCGGTCAAAGTGAACAAGTGTTCACTTATTCGTGTATTTTATAGTCGATAATCACGGGTGCATGGTCACTAAACCATTGTTCTTTATAGACCCATGCGTTTTTGGTACGCGATTTCCAGTCTGGCGAGCAAGCATGGTAGTCGATACGCCAACCTACATTTTTCGCACGCGCTTGACCACGATTTGACCACCATGAATACAATTCAGCTTCAGGTCGTACCTCACGGAAGGTGTCGACATAACCTAACTCATCATAAATATGGTCGAGCCATGCACGTTCATGCGGCAAAACACCTGATGACTTTTGGTTGCCTGACCAGTTTTTAATATCGATACGCTTGTGTACGATATTGTAGTCACCACACACAATGATTGATTTATTTTCATCTCGCCATTGTTTTAGTATTTTGGCATATTCTTGTAGAAATAAATCTTTGCGTGCTTGTGCTTCATCACCACTTGAACCTGATGGCAAGTATAAAGAAGCAATATGAACAGGATGTGACAGTCCTAAATCAAATTCTGCAGTAACAAAACGACCTTGAGAGTCCGCAAGCTCAAAACCTAAACCATCTTTGACTGAGACAAAGGGCAAGCGGCTATAAATCGCCGTACCTGCATAGCCTGCACGTTCAGCAGGGAAGAGGTGAGTGTACCAACCTTCAGGTTTAAATTTATCAGTCCATTGTTCGTGGGTAATGCGGCTTTCTTGCATACATACCACATCGGCACCAGACTGTTCTAACCATTCGAGCAAGCCTTTGGTGACTGATGCGCGCAAGCCATTTACGTTAATTGAAACGACTCGAAGAATTTTTACATCACTTGGATAGCTATCCTTTGGTATCATACGTCTGTTTAACCTCAATTGAAGAATTTGGAGCACCTTATATGACAACGCCTGTGTCATTTCATCCGCAAGCTTTTATCGAACTCGCATTATCACGTGGAGTGCTTAAATTTGGTGAGTTTACCTTAAAATCAGGCCGTGTCAGTCCTTATTTCTTTAACGCAGGTTTGTTAAACGATGGCGAAGCGCTATCTTTATTAGCACAAGGCTATGCCGATAAATTGGTTCAGTGTGACAATGTTGGTGTGATTTTTGGTCCTGCATATAAAGGTATTCCTTTTGTTGCGGCGACTGCGGTGGCGTTGTCTCAAGTACATGGCAAGAGCGTTCCTTGGGGTTTTAACCGTAAAGAAGCTAAAGATCATGGTGAAGGTGGTGTGTTGGTTGGTGCATCGGTTGCAGGTCAAAAAGTGTGGATCATTGATGATGTGATCACTGCGGGGACTGCGATTCGTGAAGTAGTGACCATCTTAAAAAATGCTGGTGCAACGATTGCAGGGGTATTAGTGGCACTAGATCGTCAAGAGCGTGGTCAAGGTGAGCTTTCTGCGATTCAGGAAGTACAAAAAGAACTCGAAATCCCAGTGCATGCTTTAATCACGATGAAAGATTTGATGGATTATTTGGATGCAAAAGGCGAGAAAGAAGCATTGGCAAATATGCAGGCGTATCGTGAAAAATATGGTATCTAAGTTTTAGGTGTAAATGAAAAAAGGAAGCGAAGGCTTCCTTTTTGTTTAGTTGAGTTAATAAATTATTGAAAATAATGATTAAAAAATAAGCGTGGAACGTGAAAGATCACGAAAAAGCCGTTCCAGTGCGCTGAACCCTAGAACGTCTTAGACTAAGATATTGATGCTTATAGGAAAACTTTAAGCATTACGCATAAGGCGTATTATGTTAATTTTAGAAAATCTTAACTTCTTAATGCGACAGAATCCTAAAAATTCAACCAAAAGTTGGGCTATTTAAAGACTTAGTAAGAAGAAGATTTGATTGGAAAATTGATAATTAGATTTTTAAAATTTCTTTGATATGTATCGTTTATTAAAAAATTAGGTGAGGCTCCTTTTCAATTACCGTGTAGGTGGTGATCGTTTGTGTTTACACACATCCTCCCACTTCCCTAAACGATATCTACAATAAGCTCGAACATTGACTGTTTTTGCTTTCATGGCTAGCTCCTTTTGTGGTTACGAAATGTGTAATTCACAAAGAAAAACTAAGGAGCCTCAAGAATTATTATACTACAAAAATTATTTTATAAGTTACTAATTTTATTTATAATTAGAGGAGTTATTGAATATATTTTTTAGGTATTTTATGAGCTTTAGATGGACATGTCCTTACTGTAATCACAAATGTACTATTGGGGATAAAAATTTTGATTATCAAACTCATTCATTCGGTTTATCTAATAAATATAAAAATAAGTTAGGACTTAAGTCCATAGTTATTGTTTGTCCTAATGCTGAGTGTGAAGAAATAACGATAAACTCTTATCTTTATAAGAGCACAAATTATTCTGAATACCCTTATACAGAACCTGATAATCAGAATGATTATATTCATAAATGGACGCTTTTACCTCATAGCCATGCAAAACCATTTCCAAGCTATATCCCTGAACCTATTTTAAATGATTACAATGAAGCTTGTGCTATTAGTGATTTAAGTCCAAAGGCTTCTGCAACATTAGCAAGACGATGTTTACAAGGGATGATTAGAGACTATTGGGAAATCACCGATACAACTTTATATAAAGAGATAAATGCTTTAGAAGGTAAAGTAACTGAGCAAGTATGGGAATCTTTAAATGCTGTCAGAGAGATCGGCAATATTGGTGCTCATATGGAAAAAGATATTAATGTAATTGTTGATGTAGAGTCTGATGAAGCAAAAATTTTGATAGAAATGTTAGAAATTTTATTCGAAGAATGGTACATCGCAAGACATGAAAGAGATTCGAAATTGTCTCGTATTCAGCAAATCCGAGATCACAAAAAAGCCATAAAAGTACAATGAGCTATTAATCCTTCAAAATAAAACCACTTATTTAAGTGGTTTTTTATGTATAGAACTTTGTTGGCTATTCAAGGAGTTATAAGAAATTACTTTGGAGCATACTTCATAGTATCTCTTGCTTCCTGCTTCATACGTTCTCTGTCTTCTAGCTGCTTCTTCCTTAATGCTTCACAAGCAGATCCCTGATAATCATTTTTTGTACATTTTGTAGTTAACTCAATTAACTGATTCGAAGTTAAATCTTCAACATTAAAGTTTGTAGCTTCATTACTTGCGAATGTGCTTGAAGTTATTCCCAACAAAGACATTAAAATAGCTTTTTTCATTTTTTATCCGAATTTTTTTTAACTGGTTTTTGCAAAGGTAATGTTAGATTTGGCAAATTTAATCTCTGAGAAGTTGTAGCAACAAATTCTCTCCAATAAGGCCAAACATTATGACCAACATTTTTTAGACAAAACTCATCAATAGCCATATCAGAGATTTTTTGCTTCAGCTTATATTCAGCAACATATTCAGCCTCAATAACAGCTAATTCATCTTGAGGATCTTCTTTTGAAACCCATTTAACACCGTAACTAAGCAATACTCTTAATAAATGTTGCTTATGATCAGTGCTTTCTAAGATAGAAGATCTAACTACTTTATGCTTTAAAAGCACTTTATAGTCGGAGTTTGGATAAAGCTCTATATCAAATTTGAAGTTTTCACACTTCATTGATTTTAAAAAAATATCTTTAATAGCTAAGTTAGCTAGAGCTTCATCTATAGGATTGAGAATATCTCTTTTATTTGTATTCATGCAGCATCATCACATTGAAGTTCTGTGTAACCATTTGTTCCAGAATCAAATTCTTGAGAAGCTTCAACTACAAATATACTTGGTCTATTTTTGCATTCCACTAAAGGATTAAAGTCTTCTTCTAGATATACATCTTCATAGTCACCTTGAAACTTTGGTGAAGTTGATAAAGATGATTGAGATACCAAATATGGGAGTAGATCAGGAATTCTGTTAGCTGCACCAATCAAAGTATTCATTGATTTTGACTGAATAACATCATCATTCTCATATTTAGAAAAAGCTACCTTTCCACCACCAAAAATAGCACTAGCTTCAGTTTGAGAAAGTCTTAAACCTTCACGTATTTCCTTGATTTCCGAGCCAGTAAATAAATCTAGCGCTTTCTTTTTCTCTATGTTTAAAGCACGATTATTTACTTTCATATACTCATTATCTAATTCAATACAACCACATAGGTTACATTCAAGATGAGTATTCGGAACTTTTAGTACTTGCCCTTTAAAATCTACATTATCAATGACTGTTTTTTTTATAAGTAGACCTTCATCACACATTACACAAGTATGATTTAACATGGCGAACCCCTTACACCTTATGAAATCAGTTTTTAGGAGGGTGAGCTGAAACTATCAATAAAGCTTGCCCTTTGTTATTCAAAGCAAACTTAAGATAGATCTCACTAGTCATATATTTATGAGCATTCTGAATATATTCGGTATGTTCAAATTTATATGAATCGCAAGCAGCCCACACTGCGTCACTGGTTTTGCACCACTGCGAATTAAGATACTTACCCTTTGTCAAAGCAATACGTACTAACTCTCTTAATTTTGATACATCTGATGGCAAAGTTATTTGAAGACGATAAGTTAAGTCTTTTCTACTTTGCTGCGTAGCAGTAATAAAGCGAAAAGAGTCATCCTTAAGCTTCTCTAAAATCTCTTTAGGGTCATAAAGAGGGCATTTATTAGAGGTAATAAAAAGCTGAGATTTTTCTAAACCGTCATGAAGATTTTCTAGATCGCCCAGTTCTTTGT
Organism: Acinetobacter venetianus RAG-1 = CIP 110063; assembly: GCF_000368585.1. Taxonomy (GTDB): domain Bacteria; phylum Pseudomonadota; class Gammaproteobacteria; order Pseudomonadales; family Moraxellaceae; genus Acinetobacter; species Acinetobacter venetianus. Next base: position 728,485 of record NZ_KB849557.1, on the reverse strand, counting down.
ACCTACTAATTATTCTATATGTTACCATTATGGTAAGTCTACCCTCTATAAAAAAAATAACAAAGTTTAACTTATGAACTAAAAAATCTTATTAAGTCTTTATATTTTCTATATGTTGGGGTCTTTAGGCAAGTTTTTATCACTTTCAGCACGACATATTGTGTCTTTTACTTAACATAAAATCTCTTATGAGAATCACTTCTTCTCACACTTTTTACATTCCAACATCACCCCTAACTTTTCCTTACGCCCTTGCTCCATCAAAACCCAAGGGCGATTTTGCCACGGTGGGTCATGACGTACATGCTGCGTATGACCACAAGTGAGATCAGCAACCCAATGGTTCTCTTCATCGAGATGAAATCCAACAATGGCTTGTTGCATTTATTCACTCAAGCTTTCGAGTTTAGAATCCTCTAAACCTTTTAAAAAACGATGGCATAGATTATGAATCGCCACCAAATCATTTGGATCAACACTCAAAGAGCAGGCGAGTTTAAACGGAATTAAGGTAATTTCATCTTTTGCAGCAAGTGCTTTTTCCAGCAAAATCACTTTCTTCATCCGCTCATCTTCTTTCACTGCAACGCGCTTTAAAAACTGCTTTTCTTCCAGTTTTTTAATAATTGGCGTCAGCGTGCCCGAATCAAAAAAGGTCTTTTGACCAATTTCAGACAACGTCACATTGTCTTTTTCATACAAAGCCAACAGTACGATAAATTGCGGATAGGTCAGGTCGTATTCCTGAAGCAAGGGACGATATTGACGAATCATCGCATTGGTCGCGGAATACATGGCAAAACACACTTGATTATCCAAGTAAGAAAATTCAGTCATGCTTTGCTCCTCAACATCATTTTTGCTAGCTCACAGTATAGTTTGATTAATCGCAAAAGTATATTGTGCATAATAAACTTGCACGCAAGATAATTGTGTGCAATATTAAATGAACAAGCTGAATGATTAAGCAAACTATTTTGAGCAATCCCACAATTGGATAGTTGAGAAAACACCTATGAGCAAGATTTATGATTTTCAGGCTGAACTTTTAGAAGGCGAGCAAAAGAACCTAGCCGACTATCAAGGCAAAGTTTTATTGGTGGTGAACACGGCAAGTCAATGTGGCTTAACCCCACAATTCGAAGGTTTGGAAAAGCTTTATCAGGACTATCAACAACAAGGTCTGGTGATTCTCGGTTTTCCGTGTAACCAATTTGCCAATCAAGATCCATCAAGCAATGAAGAAATTGGCAGCTTCTGTCAGCGCAACTATGGCGTATCATTTCCAATGTTTGCCAAAGTCGATGTCAACGGTCCAACGGCACATCCCTTGTATCAATACCTGACTTCAGAAGCTAAAGGTCTGTTAGGAAGCAGCATTAAATGGAACTTCACCAAATTCCTGATCAATCAAAAAGGCGAAGTGATCAAGCGTTATGCTCCCATCACTAAACCTGAAAAAATTGCCAAAGATATTGAAAAACTTTTGGCTTAATTCGATGCTGAAATTGAATATTGCACGAATTACTGGTGATGGATTCATTTGCCAGTAATTTTCTATTTTTAATCAGTGATAAAATGCATTATTTAAATAAAATTAGCCTAGTTGTTTGAATAATTTATATTTTTTTAGATCAAAGAATTACACAACTAGTTTAAACATCATCATTAAACTTCGCTATACTTTTTGCCAAGATTAAAAATACGAGCGTCAGATTATGCGTGTACTTGTAGTGATGGACCCGATTGAAACTGTGAATCTCAAAAAAGATTCAACCATGGCGATGTTATGGGCGGCGAGCCGTCGTGGGCATGAATTGGGTTATGTATTACAGCACGATTTATATATTGATCAAGGCAAAGCCTTTGGTTTGATTTCGCCGCTTAAAGTCTTTGAAGATTACAATCATTATTATGAGTTGGGTGACAAGCAAAAAGAATCATTGGCTGATTACGATGTTGTATTGATGCGTAAAGACCCACCGTTCGACATGAACTTTGTCTATACCACTTATATTTTAGAGCAAGCCGAACGTGAAGGCGCATGGATTATTAACAAACCACAATCGCTACGTGACTGTAATGAAAAGCTGTTCGCAACCCAGTTCCCAGAGTTACAAGTACCCACTTTGGTCACGTCTCAACAAAGCCTAATTCGTGAATTTATCAAAGAGCATGGCGATGTGATTGTGAAACCACTTGATGGTATGGGCGGAATGGGGATTTTCCGTTTGTATCAAGATGGGGTAAACATTGGTTCGACTTTGGAAATGCTCACTGAAATGGGCACACTTCCAATCATGGCACAACGTTATATTCCTGAAATCGTGGAAGGTGATAAACGCATTTTGATGGTCAATGGTGAGCCGATTCCATATTGCTTGGCGCGAATTCCACAAAATGGTGAAGTGCGTGGAAACTTGGCGGCAGGTGGCTTGGGTCAAGCACGCCCTCTGACTGAAAACGATAAATTGATTGCTGCAAAAGTGGGACCTTTTTTACGTGAAAAAGGTTTGGTCTTTGTTGGTTTGGATGTGATCGGTAACTATGTGACTGAAATTAACGTGACTAGTCCAACCTGTATTCGTGAGATTGATGCCCAGTTTGGAACTTCGATTGCAGATGATTTATTTAATGTGTTAGAAGCAGGTCGCTCAAGCTAAATAAGAATCATTATTTGACCGAATTGCCCGTTTGAATTTGTACCAAATTGACAAGCAAATGGGCAATTGGATATCCACAGAACCTTGTTTTTAACAAAGAATCGAAAAAAGCACGGCTTTCTGTTGTAAACAAGTGAAATTCGCTTTTCGTGAATGAAGCTTTAGGATTAAAATAACTCCCGAAAACAATAGACGATAACCTTCTTTTTTGAGTTGAAGAATTAGACCGTGACCAATTCACCACAGAACAAACCCAAACATGTCATGATGATGGCCGCTGGTACAGGGGGGCATGTTTTTCCTGCGCTTGCTGTTGCCAAACAACTGCAACAAGAAGGCTGCCAAGTGTCTTGGTTAGCAACGCCTACAGGAATGGAAAATCGGTTACTCAAAGATCAAAATATTCCGATTTATCAGATTGATATTCAAGGTGTACGTGGCAATGGTTTATTACGTAAACTGAGTGCACCCTTTAAAATTTTAAAAGCCACTTTAAGCGTGATGCGCTATATGAAACAACTTAAGATTGATGCTGTTGCTGGCTTTGGTGGTTATGTTGCAGGGCCGGGTGGTTTAGCTGCACGTTTATTGGGTATCCCTGTGTTGATCCATGAACAAAATGCTGTTGCAGGATTTACCAATACCCAACTGGCGCGTGTTGCATCAACAGTTTGTCAGGCTTTTCCAAATACTTTCGCAAATAGTGATAAAGTCGTGACCACAGGCAATCCTGTGCGTACGGAAATCACTGCGATTTTAAATCCATCTTGGCGTTATCAAACGCGTGAACAAGCGCAGTTGCCGTTGAATATTTTGATTGTAGGCGGTTCATTAGGCGCCCAAGCGCTCAATGAGCGTTTGCCAGAAGCTCTGAAAAAGGTCAATTTGCCACTGAATGTTTTTCATCAATGTGGTCAAAATCAGCAAGAGATTACGCGTGAACGTTATCAGGGTGCATCTGCAAATTTAAATATTCAGGTTGAGCCATTTATTCACGATATGGCAAAGGCCTATAGTGAAGCAGATTTAATTATTTGTCGTGCTGGTGCTTTGACGGTGACAGAGGTTGCAACAGCAGGTTTAGCCGCAGTGTTTGTACCTTTGCCGATTGCCGTAGACGATCATCAAACTGCAAATGCAAAATTCCTTGCCAATGTCGGCGCTGCAAAGATTTGCCAACAAGCAGAAATGACACCCGCTGTTTTAGATGAGTTGTTAGCCACATTATTAAATCGCCAACTGCTCTCTGAAATGGCAATCAAAGCACGCCAACAAGCACAACCGAATGCAACTCAGCATGTGGTTGATCTGATTAAAAAATTGTAATTCGAGTTTATCTATGTCTCCAACGAATCCAAACCAAGCCAAAAAGCTGATCAAAGTGCCTGAAATGCGCCGTATTAAACATATCCACTTTGTTGGTATTGGTGGTGCGGGGATGTGTGGTATTGCCGAAGTATTAAGTAACCAAGGTTATAAAGTTTCAGGTTCTGATATTAAAGCGTCAAAAACCACAGCTCAGCTTGAAGCAAATGGTATTAAAGTATTTATTGGACACTCTGCTGACAATATTAAAAATGCCAATGTACTGGTTGTTTCAACGGCAATTGACCCTGAAAATCCAGAGATTAAAGCGGCCATTGAGCAACGTACTCCAATCGTGCGCCGTGCAGAAATGTTGGGTGAGTTAATGCGCTACCGTCATGGTATTGCAGTTGCGGGAACGCATGGTAAAACTACGACTACAAGTTTACTAACAACCATGTTGGCAGAAGAAAACCTTGATCCAACTTATGTAATCGGTGGTTTGCTGAATAGTACAGGTGTCAACGCTGCATTGGGTGAGAGTCGTTTTATCGTGGCTGAAGCGGATGAATCAGATGCTTCTTTCTTGTATTTGCAACCGATGGCTGCGATTGTGACCAATATCGATGCAGATCACATGGATACCTATGAAGGTAGCTTTGATAAATTAAAAGATACTTTTATTCAATTCTTACATAACTTGCCATTCTATGGTTTGGCCGTAGTGTGTGGTGATGATGCCAATATCCGTGAAATCTTGCCGCGTGTAGGTCGTCCAGTATTGACCTATGGATTTGATGAAGGCAATGACATTCGTGCGGTCGATGTTGAACAAGAAGGCATGCGTTCGCACTTTACGGTATTGCGTAAAGATCGTGAGCCATTACGTGTCACGATTAATCAACCGGGTTTACACAATGTCCTAAATGCACTTGCTGCGATTGGTGTTGCGACAGATGAAGGTGTTTCTGATGGTGCGATTTGCCGTGCTTTAGCAGGCTTTAGCGGTGTTGGTCGTCGTTTCCAAGTTCAGGGTGAATTTGAAGTCGGCGAAGGCTTAGTGAAATTAGTCGATGACTATGGTCACCATCCAAAAGAAGTTGAAGCAACCATTAAGGCAGCGCGAGCAAGCCATCCAGATCGTCGTTTGGTCATGATGTTCCAGCCACACCGTTTTAGCCGTACTCGTGACTGTTTCGATGACTTTGTCGATGTGTTATCGCAAGTCGATCAGCTATTATTGCTTGAGGTATATCCTGCGGGCGAAAAACCGATTGTGGGTGCGGATAGTCGAGCATTGGCACGCAGTATTCGTCTACGTGGTCAGGTTGAACCGATTCTTGTTGATCCAGTTGAAGGCAATTTGCCAAGTGTTTTACAAAAAGTGTTACAAGCGAATGACCTGTTATTAACACAAGGCGCAGGTAACGTCGGTGCAATTTCGGTAGAATTGGCTCAGCATCGCTTGTATGCCGAATAGTTTTAGAAAATCTCTCCCAACCTTCCTTTAATAAATAGGGAATAGGGGGAGATTTAGAGAATTTAGAAAAGTTTTAAGGATATAAACGTGTCAAATGCTGCAAAATTCGGCAAAGTTGCCGTGTTATTGGGTGGGAAGTCGGCTGAACGTGCTGTTTCGTTGGACAGCGGTCAAGCCGTATTAGAAGCATTATTGCGCTCGGGTGTGCAAGCAGAAGCATTTGACCCTCAAGATCGTAGCGTGACAGAGCTGGTTGCTTATGACCGTGCTTTTATCGTGTTGCATGGTCGTGGTGGTGAAGACGGCCAAATCCAAGGTGTCTTGGAATGGTTGAACCTACCTTATACAGGAACAGGTGTGCAAGGTTCTGCGATTGGTATGGACAAAGTCAAAACCAAGCAAATCTGGCAGGGTAGTGATTTACCAACAGCGCCGTATCGTATTATTACCAAAGAAACTGATTTAGATTCAGTGATTGCCGATCTTGGTCTACCTGTGATTATCAAACCTGTTCACGAAGGCTCAAGTGTGGGCATGAGCAAGGTTGAGAAAGCAGAAGATTTTGCTGCTGCGATTGCAAAAGCGACCGCACATGATGCTGTGGTTATGGCAGAAAAATGGATTACAGGGCGTGAATTTACGATTTCATTTTTAAATGGTCAGCCCTTGCCAGTCATTCGTTTACAACCACCAGCAGATGTTGCTTTCTATGATTATGAAGCAAAATATCAACGCAATGATGTCGAATATGGTATTCCTTGCGGATTGAGTGACGCTGAAGAGAAAAACTTGCAAGCATTGTGTCTACGTGCATTTCAAGCAGTGGGTGCAGAGGGCTGGGGACGTATCGACGCGATGCAGGATGAACAAGGGAGTTTCTGGTTATTAGAAGTAAATACTGTACCAGGTATGACCAGTCATTCTTTGGTACCGAAGGCAGCACAAGCAGTTGGTTATAGTTTTGATGAGCTTTGTGTTGCGATCTTAGAGCAAACATTAACTGAGTCGGTCTAACTATTTATGGCTCAACTTCCTGCATCAATGCGTCGTAAAACACGACCAGCGATTAGCTCGATTCACGAGAAACCGCCTTCGCCAAAACAAAAAATGGTGAATGCGGGCGGCTGGGCATTGTTGATTATTGCATTTGCTGTTCTTGCCATTGGTCTTTATGGTTTATATAAAGTCATGACTGATGCAAAAGTGGCGGAATTGCAGGTGGTTGGTACCCATTCAGATGTTGAAAATCAACAGATGATTCAACATTTGGATCCAGTCATTAAAGATAACTATTTCACTTCTGATTTAGAACAAATTCGAGATCAAGCATTAAAGGTCTCATGGGTTGATCGAGTGGTTGTATCACGGGCTTGGCCAAATGCAATTCGAGTGCGCGTGATGCCGCGTCATGCAATTGCACGTTGGGGAACAGGGCGCTTGCTCAGTGATAACGGGGATGTATTTAGTGAGGCTGTGTTAACCGCACATCCAAATTTGCCACTTTTACATGGTCCAGTCAGCCAATCCAAAATGATGATGCGTCGTTATAATGAAATTAATCAGCTTTTTCATCCTGCAAATTTGCGTTTAAAAGAGTTGTATTTAACTGAGCGTATGACGTGGTTTATGCAGTTTGATTCTGGCTTGCGCATTATCGTTGATCAGGATCAGACCATGAATAAATTACAACGCTTAAGCCATTTGGCACAAACAGATCTAAAACCTGTATGGTCAAAAATCTCGGCGATTGATTTGCGATATCGGAATGGCTTAGCGATTCAATGGAAAAATGCAGCACCGCCAAAGATTGTGAACGGTCAGTTTGTTGTAACGATTGATGACACAAGCCTTGCAGGTGCAATTCAGGCAAAGCCATAATACGTGGCTTGAAAATAATAGGCAGTGGTCCTAAACAACATTAAAGAAATGGTATTTAAGTAATGAGTGAAGCTGTTCCCTCAGTTGTTGCGATTGATATTGGGACTCATAAAGTCTCAGTTTTGATTGGTAAGATCCATGCACCGGATAAGATCCAAGTCATTGGCATGGCAACTGCTCGCAACCGAGGTATGGTTAAAGGCAAGATTGTCAGTTTAGACAAGGTGATTGCTGCGATCAAAAATGCAGTATCCGAAGCGGAAGATATGGCTGAATGTCGTATTCATAGCGCATGGGTGTCGATTCCAAGTACAGAATTACAAAGTTTTTATGCTTCAGGTCGTACACCTGTTGCTAACCATGATCATATTATTACGACAAATGAAGTGGTTAGAGCATTAGAATTGGCGAAAGCGAGTCATGTTTCGCCTGATTATTATTTGGCGAGTGCAGTTCCTTTAGGCTTTGAACTTGGTGACTCTGCTGAATGGGTACAAAACCCAGTTAATATGTCTGCACATAGTATGACGGGTCATTATCAGTTAATGATGATGCCTATCAGCACCATGCAAAACCTTGATCGTGCTATGAAAGGCGCTAATATCGGGGTGGAAAAAATGGTGGTGTCTTGCTTGGCAACAGCTGAAGCAAGCCTGCTAAAAGATGAAAAAGAATATGGCGTTTGCCTTGTTGATATTGGTGCAGGTATTACCAATCTCGCTGTGTATTTAGATGGTCGATTAGCTTTAGCACGTACCCTCGCGCGCGGCGGTGAAAATGTAACGCGTGATATTGCTGCGGTATTGCAGACCACAACTGAAGAAGCTGAGCGTATCAAGATTTTACATGGTTGTGTTGACCTGAGTGTTGTGAAACCAGATCACATGATTCAAGTTCAAGGAATTGATGGTGCACAAACCATCAGTCGTATTGAGCTTGCAGAAATTATTATTGCGCGTTATGAAGAGATCTTTGCATCAATTCGTGAAGAACTAGAGCATAGCGGTGCAATTCACGGTTTATATCATGGGGTGGTTTTAACTGGGGATGCATGTCAGATCGAAGGTATGGTCAATTTGGCACGTCGTATGCTTGGGGTATCTGCACATTTAGGAAATCCACCATTACAGGTTTATGCTGATGATCAACATTTACCAGCATTACGTCGTTCGATGTATGCAACGACGGCTGGATTGTTGATGTTTAGCCAAAGTGATCTACAAGATGCAGTAGAAGAGCCAGAGGAGGCAAGTGATCGTAGTTTTATTGATCGTGTCTCAAATGGCTGGAATGCATTAAACAGTAAGCTGAAGGCGATATTCTAAGTTGTAGGCATTTTGGGGAAAAATTGTTAGGAAGTTGTAATACTAAGTCACTGGACTTGACAAGCTGACGAATATTGAACAGCATCCTAAACATCAGGTGTTTTAAAAATCAAGGCAGTAACGGGCTGAAGTAACTGCCATTTATATATTAGGAAATCTAAAGGTCATGGCCTCATTTGAATTTATAGAAGATGAACTAGACGATGGCAACGGTCAAGCCCGTTTCACAGTATTTGGTGTTGGTGGTGGTGGTGGTAATGCTGTCCAGCACATGGTGCAATCTGATATCCAAGGTGTGAAATTTGTTTGTGCGAACACCGACAAACAAGCTTTAGATAGCATGAATGCGCCATTTAAAATTCAATTAGGCGAACAAAGTACGCGTGGCTTAGGTGCTGGTGCAAACCCAGAAGTGGGTCAAATTGCTGCGGAAGAAAGTCGTGAAGTCATCCGTCAGCATCTTGAAGGTACTGACATGGTATTTGTCACTGCTGGTATGGGTGGCGGAACAGGAACAGGCGCTGCACCCGTAGTTGCTGAAGTTGCCAAAGAAATGGGCATTCTGACAGTAGGTGTGGTAACCACACCATTCAATTTTGAAGGTCGTCGCCGTCAAAAGTCTGCTGAAAAAGGTATTGATGCTTTAGAAGCACATGTTGACTCGCTTATCATCATTCCGAACCAGCGCTTACTCAGTGTTTATGGCGATATTTCAATGAAAGATGCCTATAAAAAGGCAGATGATGTATTGCTCAATGCGGTACGCAGTATCTTTGACTTGGTTGTAAACCGCGGTCATATTAACCTTGACTTCGCCGATTTGAAAACTGCAATGAGTACTCGTGGTTACGCAATGATGGGTGCTGGTTTAGGTCGTGGTGAAGATCGTGCTCGTCAAGCAGCTGAACAAGCGATTCGTAGTCCGTTGCTTGATAACGTCAACATTATCAATGCCAAAGGCGTGTTGATTAATATCACGGGTGGTGATGATATTACCCTACGCGAAACTGAGATCATTACGGATGTCGTTAACCAAATCGTTGATTTGGATGAAGGTGAAATCTTCTACGGTACCGTATTTGATCCTGATGCACGTGATGAACTTCGCGTAACTGTTATAGCGACAGGTTTAACGCGTAATGCAACTGAAGTTGAACATAAGAAACGTACTGTTCCTTCACATCACGCATCAGCTCAAGTTGCACAGCAATCTGTTGATGAAGACGATGTACCAGCGATCAGTAAACGTACAAATACTGAAGCGCCAGTTAGCTCTGCACCAAATTCTACGCCACGTTCGTCTCCGATGAGCATTCAGGACTATCTAAAAAATCAACAGCGTAAATAATAAAATCAATTATTTAGGAAAAGGGGGCAAGTAATTGCCCCCTTTTTTATTTTTTTAAAATGGCAAAATATGCTAAGTTATATCGGTTTTTGCAAATGAAGTTAGCATGGCATGGTGAAACAACGAACTCTAAAACGTGTGGTGAAAGCGAGCGGTATTGGTCTGCACAGTGGTCAAAAAGTGCTGATTAATTTTGTTCCGCATCATATTGATGGAGGAATTGTATTTCGCCGTATTGATCTCAACCCACCCGTTGATATCCCTGCCAACGCTTTATTGATTCAAGAAGCTTTTATGTGTTCCAATTTGGTTCGAGAAGACATTAAAGTCGGCACAATTGAGCATGTCATGAGTGCGATTGCTGGCTTAGGCATTGATAATCTGATTGTCGAAGTCTCTGCTTCTGAAGTACCGATCATGGATGGTAGCGCAGGACCATTTATTTACTTACTCATGCAAGGTGAGTTAGCGGAACAAAATGCCCCAAAGAAGTTTATTCGTATTCTTAAGCCTGTCGAAGCTTTGATTGAAGATAAACGTGCGATTTTTACTCCTCATTCAGGTTTTCAACTGAACTTTACTATTGATTTCGATCATCCTGCCTTTGCTAAGGAATACCAGTCTGTCACCATTGATTTCTCCACTGAAACATTTGTCTATGAAGTCAGTGAGGCGCGTACCTTTGGTTTTATGAAAGATTTGGATTATTTAAAAGCCAATAATCTTGCATTGGGTGCAAGTTTAGAGAATGCAATTGGTGTAGATGATACGGGTGTCGTCAATGAAGAGGGTTTACGCTTTGCTGATGAGTTTGTGCGCCATAAAATTTTAGATGCTGTGGGTGACTTATATTTGCTTGGGCATCAAGTTATTGCCAAGTTTGATGGCTATAAATCTGGACATGCGCTAAATAACCAACTTTTACGCAATGTTCAAAACGATCCAAGCAGCTATGAAATTGTAACATTTGTTAACGAGAATGAATGTCCAATTCCATACGTGAGTGTGACATAAGTCATTGTCTTTCAGTGGGTATGTTATATTATAACAATCCAATCTGAGATTTTTGTCACAAAATTTGTGTACGTTTTCTTACTGTAAAGCTAGGTTATTATTTTTTATTGCTTGCCAAACGTAGTAAAGCTTGGCTAAGCTTAGGGTCGCTCACATATTCAGCGGCACTGCGTAATAGCTCTTGTGTCTCTGATGAAAGTGCTTTAGATGGGGGAGAGGGTTCACGAGAGACTGTGGTTTTGTTTCTCAACCGGACTTGTATTTTTCGTAATTCCTTGAAACCTTCAAGCTGAGCTAACTGCGCAACATAGTGACTTTGTAAATAACTCAGTTGACTGATCATTGCTTGATTTTCACCTGTTATAGTCAAAATACCATGTTGATAACAAACAACCTGCCATTGCTCTGGTTGGGGCAGTAATGGTTGAATAATTTTCGTAAGTTGTTTCCATTGTGTGACTTGCGTAGTGAGAAACGTTAAGTTTCCAGTTTTTATGTGTTGTCCTTTCTGTTGAAAAACGTTGGTAGGTTCAGACATGTTAACTTCCTCAGAGGTTATGTGTTCATCTTAAGCGTTCAGTTCAGCTGTTATCAAGGAAGAGATGATAAAGGAACTTTAGTAAGGACGGTTTCAAGAGGTTTTTTATGCATCATACGCGTCGTATTTTACTCACATTTTCATTGGCTGCGTCAGCTGCTTCGGTTGCTTTTGCAGATTATCAAAATATCAGCCAAACAACGGACACTGACCGTTTAGAACAGTTATCTAAAACCTTGGCTCAAGGTTCTTATAATCACCCAGATGATATTGATCTGCCAGCAGTTTCAAATGTTTCAGTTCAATTGCGTGAAAAAACTATTGAATTGAATAATGCGACGATTGAAAAGAAATACGGCCGTTCTGCAATTTCAAGCAAAGACAATGCACCATCATTCTCTGCGAATACAGGTTATTCATGGTTAGTGAGTCATCCATTACAAGAAGGTCGTGTAAGTTCTTCTTGGGGTAATCGTACGCTACTGGGTTCAACGCGTCATCATTCAGGTCTTGATCTTGCTGCGCCATCAGGTACGCCGATTTATGCGACTGGTCCAGGTGTTGTTACCAAATCAGGTTGGGGCACAGGCTACGGTCAATATGTTGAGATTGATCACGGCAATGGTTACATCACTCGTTATGCACACGCATCTCGTTTAATCGTGAATGCTGGTGATCGTGTAAGCGCTGGTGAGCATATTGCGAATGTTGGATGCACAGGTCGCTGTACAGGTCCGCATTTACACTTTGAAGTTGTAAAAGATGGCCAACGCAAAAATCCTTCACCGTACTTAGCGATGTTGCCATAATATAATTTGTTAACAGTTGTATAGAAATATTAAAAAATCGCCTTTATTGGCGATTTTTTGTATTTTTTGTTTCATTTGGGTCAATGACTATTTAGTGAGAAAATATTAAGGGATTTTGTATTCATTTGGGGCAATACCTTTATGAAGTGAAAACATGATAAATATATAACGTCAAAATAACTTAAGGGAAAAGGTGAATTGTATGGCGTTTTATGGCGACTCAGACGCGCAGGAAACCCAGGAATGGCAAGAAGCATTTGATTCAGTATTACAACATATGGGCACGGAACGCGCTGCATTCTTACTCGAAAAACTGTATCAAAGAGCAATTGCGAAACATGTTCCAATCCAACGCTTAAATACACCTTATCTCAATACCATTTCAGTTGAAGAACAACCTGCAATGCCGGGTGATCAGGACATGGAGCGTCGTATCCGTGCTTTGATTCGTTGGAATGCACTGGCAATGGTATTGCGTGCGAATAAAACCGGTGATGACCTAGGCGGACACCTTGCAAGTTTCGCTTCTTCTGCGACTTTATATGATGTTGGTTTTAACCATTTCTTCCGTGCTGCTTCAGATAACTTCGGCGGCGATATGATTTATTACCAAGGTCATTGCGCCCCTGGTATTTATGCACGTTCTTTCTTAGAAGGTCGTTTAACTGAGGATCAGCTCAATAATTTCCGCCGTGAAGTCGGTGGTAATGGTCTCCCAAGCTATCCACATCCTTATTTAATGCCTGATTATTGGCAGTTCCCAACGGTATCGATGGGTTTAGGCCCTATTATGTCGATTTACCAAGCACACATTCAAAAGTACTTGATGAATCGTGGTTTGATTAAAGAAGAAGATCGTAAAGTCTGGGCATATCTAGGCGATGGTGAGATGGATGAGCCAGAAAGTACGGGTGCGATTTCACTGGCAGGTCGTGAAAAATTAGATAACTTGGTTTGGGTGGTGAACTGTAACTTACAGCGTTTGGATGGTCCAGTACGTGGTAATGGTAAGATTATCCAAGAGCTTGAATCATTGTTCCGTGGTGCAGGTTGGCGTGTGATTAAAGTGGTGTGGGGCCGTCATTGGGATCCATTGCTTGCACAAGACGCTTCAGGTGCTTTAAAAGCGGTCATGGAAGAAACGGTTGATGGTGAGTACCAACGCTATCAAGTGAAAGGCGGTGCATATACCCGCGAGAAATTCTTTGGTAAGTACCCAGAAGCTGCGGAACTTGTAAAAGATTTAAGCGATGAAGACATTGATAATCTTAATCGTGGTGGTCATGACCCGTACAAAGTGTTTGCTGCCTATGCAGAAGCAATGAAAGCTAAAGGTCAACCAACCGTTATTCTTGCGAAAACGGTTAAAGGTTACGGTTTGTCTGAAGAAATTGAAGCGGTGAATAAAACGCACCAAATCAAAAAAATGCAGATCGACTCTTTGAAATATGTACGTGATCGTTTTAATCTGCCATTTACAGATGACAAGTTAGAAGAGCTTCCGTTCTATCGCCCAAGTGAAAACTCTCCAGAAATGAAGTATATGAAGGCGCGTCGTGAAGCATTAGGTGGCTACCTACCAGCACGTCGTAAAGAGAGTGAAACTTTACCGATTCCTGAATTATCTGTATTTGATGCTGTATTAAATGGTTCAGGTGGTAAAGAGCAATCGACTACGATGCTGATGGTGCGTTTAATTGCTACTTTACTGAAAGAAAAAGCCATTAAAGATCGCGTTGTACCCATCGTTCCAGATGAAGCACGTACTTTTGGTTTAGAGGGAATGTTCCGTCAGCTGGGTATTTATGCCGCTCACGGGCAAAAATATACTCCAGAAGACCAAGAACAGTTAATGCATTATCGTGAAGCAAGTGATGGCCACATGCTTCAAGAAGGGATTAACGAAGCGGGTGCGATGAGCGCTTGGGCTGCGTTGGCAACCAGTTATTCAACCAATAACTTGCCAATGATTCCAATGTACATGTACTACTCAATGTTCGGTTTCCAACGTATTGGCGACATTGCATGGGCTGCTGGTGATGCACAGGCACAAGGTTTCTTGTTAGGTGCTACTGCTGGCCGTACCACATTGAACGGTGAAGGTTTGCAGCACCAAGATGGTCATTCACATATCTTAGCGAACACCATTCCAAACTGCGTATCTTATGATCCATGTTTTGGTTATGAATTGGCTGTGATCGTACATGACGGTTTACAACGTATGTATGTAAACCAAGAGCGTGTGTTCTACTACTTAACTGTAATGAACGAAAACTACGAGCATCCTGCAATGCCAGAAGGCGCTGAGGAAGGTATTAAACGTGGTATGTACCTGTTCGAAAAAGATGAAAAAGCAACGGTTCAATTACTTGGTTCAGGTGTCATTCTGCGTGAAGTGATTAAAGCTGCGAAAATCTTACGTGATGAATACCAGATTCACTCAAACGTTTGGAGCGTAACAAGCTTCAATGAGTTGTCACGTGACGGTATGGCATGTGAAGAATACAACCGTTTACACCCACTGACTGATGAAGTGAAAGAGTCTTGGGTATCTAAACAGTTACGTGGTACAGAAGGTATCGTTGTTTCAGCAACAGACCATATGCGTGCGTATAGCGAACAAATCCGTGCATATCTTCCGGATGGTCGTCCATTTGTTGCATTAGGTACAGATGGTTACGGTCGTTCAGATACACGTGCAAACTTACGTAGTTTCTTTGGTGTTGATGCTGCGCATATCGTTGTTGCGACTTTGAAAAAACTCGCTGACGAAGGCGAAGTAGACGCACGTTTAGTCAAAGATGCGATTTCTAACTTTGAGTTAGATACGGATCGTCCAGTGGCTTGGGCGCCACAAGCGCATCCAGAAGTTCAGGCCGTTGCTGAATATCATGAAACACAAACAGGTGAGGGGAAATAATCATGCAAATCCAAGCACCTGATATTGGCGTAGATAAAGCGCTCGTTGCAGAAATCTTGGTCAAAGTAGGCGACCATGTTGCAGTTGACGATAGCCTTCTGGTCTTAGAATCAGATAAGGCAACGGTAGAAGTACCAAGCACTGCGGCAGGTATCGTAAAAAGTATTCTGGTTCAACAGGGTGATGAAGTTACTGAAGGCGTCGCATTGATCGAACTAGAGTCTGAGTCTGCTGCTGAATCACCTGCGAACGAAGCACCGAAAGCGGAAGCGCCAAAAGCAGAAACAAAACCTGTTGAAGCTGAAACAAAAGCACAACCAGCTGCCGCTCCAACAGCGACAGCAAGTCAGGTTGTGGATGTAAAAGTTCCAGATATTGGTGTAGAAAAAGCGTTGGTTGCAGAAGTACTGGTCAAAGTCGGTGATCAGATTGAACCTGAACAAAGTATTGTGGTGGTTGAATCGGACAAGGCGACTGTAGAAGTACCAAGCTCGGTTGCGGGGATTGTGGAAGCGATCCAGATTAAAGAAGGCGATAGCATCAAAGAAGGCGTGGTATTGATTCAGGTCAAGACTGAGAGCGCTGCAACGTCATCTGAACCGCAAGCTGCCCCAGCTCAAGCAGAAGCGCCAGTCTCAACTACAGAAGCACCAGCTGCAAGCAATACCTCAACAGGTAATGTTGAAATTGAAGTACCAGATCTAGGTGTAGAAAAAGCACTTGTTTCAGAAATTTTGGTCAATGTCGGTGATCGCGTTGAAGCTCAACAAAGCCTATGCGTGGTTGAGTCAGATAAAGCGTCTGTTGAAGTGCCAAGTTCAGTGGCGGGGATTGTAAAAGCAATCCATGTCTCTGCGAATCAAGAAGTTCGTCAAGGCGTGGCTTTGGCAACGATTGAGGTGAGTGGTCAGGCTGCCGCTCCACCAGCACCAAAAGCTCAACCCGCCGCTGCGACTGCTACGCAAGCAGCACCAGTAAAACCACAGGCAGCAACGACAGCAGCACCAAGTGCGCCAGCTGAGAAGCTGACCAAAGAGCAAGAAGCAGAAAATGCGAAGGTTTATGCAGGCCCTGCCGTGCGTAAACTGGCGCGTGAATTAGGCGTTGTTCTAGGTCAGGTCAAGGCTTCTGGTGAACATGGTCGTGTGATGAAGGACGATGTTTTTGCATATGTAAAAACACGTCTCACGACATCACAGCCAGCACCTTCTGCTCAAGCAGCACCAGTAGCTTCGGGCTTACCGAAGTTGCCAGACTTTGGTGCATTTGGTGGTGGTGAAGCGAAAGCAATGACGCGTTTACAGCAAGTGTCTGTACCACAGTTGTCATTGAACAATTTCATTCCCCAAGTCACCCAGTTTGATTTGGCGGATATTACTGAACTCGAAGCGTGGCGTGGTGAACTCAAAGATGGCTTTAAAAAGCAGGGTCTGAGCTTAACAATTTTGGCTTTTATTGCCAAAGCGGTTGCACACTTGCTCAAAGAAGAGCCTTATTTTGCTGGGCATTTGGCCGATGATCAGAAGTCAGTGTTATTGCGTAACGAAATTCATATGGGGATTGCAGTTGCGACTCCAGATGGCTTAACCGTTCCGGTATTACGTAACCCAGATCAAAAATCGATTAAGCAGATTGCGACAGAACTGGCTGAATTGAGCCAGAAAGCACGTGACCGCAAATTGTCGCCGAAAGATTTACAAGGTGCCAACTTTACCATTACCAGCTTGGGTAGTATCGGTGGAACTGCATTCACCCCATTGGTGAATTGGCCACAAGTTGCGATCTTAGGTATTTCGCCTGCAACCATGCAACCAGTATGGAATGGTAAAGACTTTGATCCACGTTTGATGTTGCCATTGTCATTGTCTTATGACCATCGTGTGATTAATGGTGCGGATGCAGCTCGCTTTACCAATAAGCTGACCAAACTGTTGAAAGACATTCGCACATTACTACTGTAAGTGTTTAAATTATATTTGGAATAACCTCGCAAATGCGGGGTTTTCTTTTCAGTGATACATCAAAACTTAAGCTTTATTTGTGGCCAATTTTATTTAGAATAATTCTCAGTATTGAGTTTAAAACAGGAGCAAGGATGTTTGCCATTTATCGAGTGATGCTACCGCTTTTGCTGGTTGTATTTGTAGCGATGGGGCTGTGGGTGAGTTTTTTGCACTTTCCTTGGGAATGGGTAATGTACGCGGTGATGGGTTTAGAAGTATGTGTTGCTACAGTGGTGATGGCTGTTGAATATCAAGCTCAGCATGTAGGAAGTGCGAGCGGTTGGGGGAGTTTTGGTTTTCTTGGCTTGAGTGCCTATTTTGCATTTCTTTTAGGTATATTCCGTTTGCTGTTATGGGGTTATCAAAAATTCTGGGTCTAAAGATTCAAAATGATATCTTTATTTGTTAGAATAGTATCACTTCATTGGGGAGTAGCCGCTCTTTACGCAAAGTAAAGAGGTGATGATCAACATAATTGTTCAACAGAACATGGTCATCATAGCAAAGAACCAAAGCAGCTTAGGCTGTGCTTTTGTTGGCAAGACCTTTGATTTATCACTCTGCATCAATCTATTTGATTTTGGCTAGCAGGAGGGATAAGTCATCGGTATATATGCTAGCCAGAGCATTCAATTATGTATGAATTTCTCATCTCAACTTCAATTGTTGCCGTTGCAGAAATGGGTGATAAAACTCAGCTTCTTGCCTTACTCCTTGCCGCACGTTTTCGAAAACCTGTTCCAATTTTAATTGCCATTTTACTTGCAACAACCATTAACCATGGTATTTCTGCGGTGTTTGGCCAATGGATCACAACTGTATTAAGCCCTGAGATTTTGATCTGGATCCTCGCACTTGGATTTATCGGTATGGCGATTTGGATGCTGATTCCTGATGAGCTTGGAGATGAAACTGAAAGCATTAATAAGTGGCAACGTTTTGGTGTATTCGGTGCGACTTTTATTTTGTTTTTCTTAGCGGAAATCGGTGATAAAACTCAAATCGCAACTGTCGCACTCGCTGCTCGTTTTGACAGTGTATTTTGGGTGATGTGTGGTACGACTGTGGGGATGATGATTGCCAATGCGCCTGCTGTTTTTATTGGTAATAAACTTGCTGATCGTTTGCCAATTTCTTTGATTCATAAAATTGGCGCTGCGATTTTCTTAATTGTCGGTGTTTCAACATTGGTTCAGCATTATTTCTTTGCTTAACCGCTGCATCAACGAAATCTAAGTTAAATAAATGCCAAGTCTATTTTGATGAAATTCAAAGTAGGACTTGGCATTATTCTTTAATTTTAGTAGTTAAATTTCACTGTAAAATTGATTTGGCGTGGGTTGCCTAGCGTAATTAGATTTTCATTGAGTGCGCCAGCATAGTAGTCTTTATCAAACATATTGCGGATTGAAAGTTGTGCACCCCAATGTTCTGTATCATAGCCTGCTTCAGTATCAAATACTGTGTAGCTCGGAATATCCACCGCTAAACCATCAACGCTTTTTTTCGTTTCGCCTCGAAGTCCTGCACCCACATACCAACCTAAATTTGAATTTGGTTCAAAGCGATAGCGTGTCGATAAGCTATAGCTCTGTTTTGGAATATTGTCGATGCGAATACCAATATTTTCAGCTGTTGTATCCTGAGTAGTTTTTGCATCTGGTGTATAGGTATATGCTGCGGTGAGTTTGAGCTGATCAAACAAATGCGCCGTGACTTCTGTTTCAATACCCCGTGTCATTTGCTCGCCACGTTGTACTTTAAATCCACTGTTGATTGGATCTGATACTGAGACATTTTGGCGACGTAAATCAAACCATGCGATGCTACCTTGGATGCGTTGATCTGGGCTTTGCAGTTTTAAGCCGACTTCAACTTGCTTGCCTTTCTCTGGTTTAAATGCATTGTCATTAGCATCTGTTCCGCTCACAGGAAGAAATGATGTTGCATAGCTAACATAAGGGGCTGCAATATCATTGATGGTATACAGGAGAGAAGCATTGCCTGTAAATGCATTATCTGATTGGTTTGATTCTGTATTTTTCACCAAATTTTTATTTTGTGTTTCAGCCCAATCGTGACGACCTGCTAGATTTAACACCAATTGATCATTGAGTTGAATTCGATCACGTAGATATAAACCTGTATATCTGAGGCGATTGATATTTTGAACATTTTCAGTGAGTGTTGTTTCTTGTCCATAAATTGGAGCGTAAATATTTAGAGCACCAATATCATATTTATTATTTGTGTAGTCGCTCTTTTCTTGTAATGCATCTAAACCAACAGTTAGATTGTGCTTTATATCATAAAGCACAAACTCTTTTTTCAATTGGTTGTCTATCGAGTAACTAAGATTATCAGCAATTTGATGTCGACTGTTTTTCGATCTATTTATTGTTGTATAGGTTTCATCAACCCAAAATTTCTTCGTTTGTGCGAAAACAGCATTTCCATCCATTTTAGTTTTTTGAATAGCAAAATTTTGGTTAAAATCCCAACCACTTTTAAATGCATATTTAAAATTGTAACCAGAGCGGTAAACATCCGCAGTGTATTTGCCAAAATTTGGGTCGCCAATATACAAACTTTGATTTATTTGTCCATTTGGATTTGCCAGCAATGTACCTAAGACTGGTAAGCCTTGTTGGCGCATATATTCACGATGTTGATAGCTCGCAATGATTGAAAGATCAGTATTGTCACCTAAGTCAAAATTATAAGAAGGTGAAATATAGTAATTTTTAAAATACACGAAATCGGTTGGATCATTTTGATCTGCAAGACGTCCGTTAATGCGGAAAGCGCCTTTTTCACTGTCATTCGGACTATAGTTTAAATCGAAAGTGCCTTGTTTAAGTTGATTAGAGCCGTAGGTCAAAGACCCTCGGTAGAATGAGTCAGCTTGAGGTCGTTTAGTGACCATATTGACCATGCCACCGGGTTGAACGAGGCCGAAATTAACCGATGCAGGCCCTTTGATGACTTGCACTTGATCCATACCAGAGAGTTCTGTTGCTACAAAAGTACTCTGCCCTTGCCGTAAACCATCAATAAAAACCTGATCCGATGAATTTTGTCCACGGATAATAAAATCGTCCCAACCCCGTCGTCCAAGTTGTCCCGAAACAACACCTGCAACACCATCAATTGCTTCTGCTAAAGTCTGTGCTTGTTTTTGCTCTAGCTGTTCTTGATTAATTACACTGACTGATTGTGCTGTTTTAAAAAGTGGAGCATCTGACTTTAGTGCTGAAGTTGCTTGAGTGGCAACATAAGTGTCAGTTTGATCTTGCTCTGCTTGAATTGAAATGGTGGGAAGCGTATTGGTTGTATCGTCTGCATAAGCGGTTGTCATAAAGCCGAAAACAAGTGTTGCTAGCAGCGTTCGATGTGGAGGGAGCATAGAAGATTCCAAAACTGAGAGGTATCTCAGATCGAGGTGATATTAATGAGAATGGTTATTATTTTAATTGATGTAAATAAAGATACTCAAGTTTTAAATCAGTAAAATTTACTTAGATAAATTACGATAAAAGTCCAATATCTGATTGAAACAGCGTCTAAATCCCATTATTTTATTATGGAATTAAAAATATTTCATATTTAAAGAATTTTTCTGGGGTTACTATGAGCTTTGATCGGACTACATCACAAATATTATTTGATAATGGTACTCATAAATGCATTAGTTTTACCAGTTTGGTAAAAGGCGAGGGGATTCAAGCCAATCAATTTTTAATTATTGATCATGATCGTGCTGCTGTTTTAGATCCAGGTGGGGACTTAACGTATGTTCCTTTGACGATGGAATTGAATCGATATACGAAGCTTAAAAATTTAGATTATGTGATGGCTTCGCATCAAGATCCTGACATTATTACCTCGATGCCGCGTTGGTTGGTTTATACCGATGCAAAAATTGTCGCTTCAAAATTATGGGCACGATTTTTACCACATCTGAATTCAGCTTTTATGAGTGATCGTATGAAGGGCAATTGGGAGGAGCGTCTGATTGAATTGCCTGACACAGGACAAGTGATTCCACTGGGTGAATCATCTATTGTTGTCGTACCTGCTCACTTTTTACATTCGGTTGGCAATTTCCAATTTTATGATCCAACGGCAAAAATTTTATTTTCTGGTGATATGGGGGCATCGATTGTTGAAGATGCCAGTCTACCGATCACTGATTTTGAAGCCCACATCAAAAAAATGAAAGGCTTCCATCAACGCTATATGTGCTCAAATAAAGTGATTCGTTTATGGGTCAATATGGTTCGTCAAATGGATTTGGATATGATTGTTCCTCAACATGGCACGGCATTTGTCGGTAAAGAGATGATTAATCAATTTTTGGATTGGATTGAAAATCTAGAATGTGGCGTAGACCTTATGAATGAGTATGTTTTCAGCATTCCAACGGAAATAAATTAAAGCTTGATTAATCCTTAAAATTTGAACGAATAAATCTATCGAAAACAGATAAATATATATTGTTTTCGGTAGTGAATTTTCTTAGGATTCGCGCTATAAAAAATTTGATTTGGTCGCGAGAATTTTAATAAAAATGTTGTCTCAAATTGCTACGCCAGATGCATGCATTAGTTGTGGTGCATGCTGCGCAAATTTCCGTGTCTCATTCTATTGGGCTGAAGCTGAAAGCATGCCTGAAGAAATGGTTGAACCTCTTACAGCGGTTTATTCTTGCATGAAAGGAACCAATCAATCACAACCTAGATGTGTGGCCTTACAAGGTGACGTTGGTGTCAATGTAAGTTGTTCTATTTATGAAGCGCGTAGCTCGAGTTGTAAAGAAGTACAAATTGCAGATGAACAATGTAATAAAGCACGAATGAAACACAATATGATTCCACTCATTTGTGTCGAACCACAAGATTCTGAAAATAATGATAATTTTGACCAGGTCTGTTAATTCTGTTTTGATAAACTCAATGTAAAAAAAATTTATTCTGATGAAGAAATGCTTTTTCTCAAATTATTTTCTTCATAGAAAATGAAAATCACATCGAAATTTGTTTATAATAGCTCACGGAAATTACCAGTGAGATTGTTATGCTGACCATCGTTCAAGAAGCCTTGACCTTCGATGATGTCTTATTACTTCCTGCCTACTCTACTGTTCTCCCAAAAGATGTCTCCTTAAAGACACGTTTAACTCGCGGAATTCAACTTAATATTCCTCTCGTTTCTGCTGCAATGGATACGGTGACTGAGTCTCGTATGGCAATTGCGATGGCGCAGAATGGTGGTATTGGTATTTTGCACAAAAACATGGACATCTCAGCACAAGCTGCTGAAGTTCGTCGTGTGAAAAAATTTGAAGCGGGGATGGTGAAAGATCCTATCACTGTGACACCAGAAACAACTGTTCGTGAATTGATTGCAATCACAAGTGCCAACAACATCAGCGGTGTGCCTGTTGTAAAAGATGGCAAAGTTGTCGGTATCGTAACAGGACGTGATACACGTTTTGAAACGAACTTAGAACAGCCTGTGAGCAACATCATGACAGGTCAAGATCGCTTAGTTACTGTACGTGAAGGCGAATCTAAAGAAAATATTCAAGCATTATTGCAAAAACATCGTATTGAAAAAGTCTTAGTTGTTGGCGAGCACAATGAACTCAAAGGCTTAATTACGGTCACTGACTTCCGTAAAGCTGAAAGCTATCCAAACAGTTGTAAAGATGACCTTGGTCGTTTACGTGTAGGTGCTGCTGTGGGTACAGGTGCCGAGACACCAAGCCGCGTAGAAGCATTGGTTGATGCTGGTGTTGATGCGATTGTTGTAGATACTGCACATGGTCATTCGGCGGGTGTAATTGAACGCGTACGTTGGGTAAAAGCAAACTACCCACAAGTTCAAGTGATTGGCGGAAATATTGCGACAGGTGATGCGGCATTGGCATTGCTTGATGCTGGTGCAGATGCCGTTAAAGTGGGTATTGGCCCTGGTTCGATTTGTACAACACGTATTGTGGCAGGTATTGGTATGCCACAAATTTCTGCGATTGACAGTGTAGCAAATGCATTGAAAGACCAAATTCCTTTGATTGCTGATGGTGGTATCCGCTTCTCTGGCGATATGGCAAAAGCAATTGGTGCGGGTGCGAGTACGATCATGGTGGGTTCACTGCTTGCTGGTACTGAAGAAGCGCCGGGTGAGGTTGAGTTCTTCCAAGGTCGTTATTACAAAGCGTATCGCGGTATGGGTTCTTTAGGTGCGATGGCAGGTGCGACTGGTTCAGCTGACCGTTATTTCCAAGACTCGAAAGCAGGTGCTGAAAAATTAGTACCTGAAGGCATTGAAGGACGTGTTCCATATAAAGGCCCAATGGGCAATATCATCCATCAAATGATGGGTGGTCTACGTTCTTCTATGGGTTATACTGGTTCATCGACCATTGAAGACCTTCGCCAAAATGCGAAATTCGTGAAAATTACTTCAGCAGGTATGTCTGAATCACACGTACATGACGTAACGATTACTAAAGAAGCGCCAAACTATCGTGTTGGTTGATTTTTGGTAATTTTACCGATAGAAAAACCGTCAGTTTACTGACGGTTTTTTTGTTTTTGGTGTAAAGTGAGCGTGATGAGAAATATATGGTGATAGACCATATAAACGATAAGAAAGTGAGTAGAAGATGAGTTATTTTGGCACTGATGGCATTCGTGGAAAATTTGGACAAATGCCAATTACCCCTGAGTTTGCATTAAAACTTGGCTTTGCCGCAGGAAAAGTACTAAAAAGAAATAGTCCGAAAAATAAGCCAATTGTGGTATTAGGTAAGGATACGCGTTTATCTGGATATATTTTAGAAGCGGCGCTACAAGCAGGTTTAAATGCTGCGGGTGTTTATGTTCATCTATTGGGTCCATTACCAACGCCAGCGATTGCTCATTTAACTCGTGCACTACATGCCCATGCGGGGATTGTGATTTCTGCGTCACACAACCCTTATTTTGATAATGGGATTAAGTTCTTCTCAAGTGAAGGTAAAAAACTTCCTGATACCTTACAGGATGAAATTAACCAAGAATTAGAAAAAGATCTTGTCATTGATGACACGGCAAACCTTGGTAAAAGCGTACGTGTAACAGATGCCAATGGTCGTTATATCGAATTCTGTAAATCTACTTTCCCATACCACTTCAATTTACATAATTTAAAAATTGTCGTGGATTGTGCCAATGGTGCAGCCTATAGCGTAGGACCTTCTGTATTCCGTGAGTTGGGTGCGAAGGTAATTTCATTATTCAATGAACCAGATGGTTTAAATATTAATGAAAATTGTGGTTCAACTCATCCTGAACAATTACAGAAAGCAGTTGTAGAACATCAGGCTGATCTTGGCATTGCTTTTGATGGTGATGCTGATCGTGTAGTGATGGTGGATAAAAATGGTGATCTGATTGATGGTGACCATATTTTGTATATTTTAGCGACGCAAGCCAACCACAAGCCAAAAGGTGTCGTGGGTACAGTCATGAGTAATATGGCGCTTGAACTGGCATTGCAAAAAGCAGACGTTGGTTTTGTCCGTGCCAAAGTAGGTGACCGTTATGTGTTACAAGCACTTGAAGAAAACGCTTGGGTAACGGGCGGTGAGCCATCAGGGCATATTCTCACCTTGGATAAAAGTACAACAGGTGATGCGATTATTGCTGCATTACAAGTGCTGACGGTTATGGTTGAGCAGGGTAAAGCCTTACATGAGTTAGTGGAAGGTTTTGTTTTATTCCCTCAAGTTCTCGTTAATGTGCGTTTACAGCAAATGATCGACCCGTATTCTATTCCAGCTTTAGTGGCTGAATTTGATAAAGCAGAGCAGCAACTCAAAGGCCGTGGACGTATTTTAATTCGTAAGTCAGGTACTGAGCCTGTGATTCGTGTGATGGTTGAAGGTGATCAACAAGAAGAGGTTGTGAGTCTGGCAAATCATTTAGCTGATGCAGTACGTGCGCAGGCGCAAGTTGCTTAAGGAGATAAATAATGAGTGATGTCATTAAGGATCTCAGCGAGCTACGTTTAAGTTACGAACAAGGCGAATTACACGAAGCGCAGATCAGCAGTGATCCACATTTGCAGTTTTTAAACTGGTTTAATCATGCGCTTGATGCAAATCTGCATGAACCCTATACCATGTCACTTGCGACAGCAAATGCACAAGGCCGTCCGCATGTTCGAACCGTCTTGTTACGTGGTGCGACTGAAGCAGGTTATGATTTTTATACCAATTATGATAGTCAAAAAGGTTTAGATCTTGCTGAAAATCCTTTTGCTGAGTTGTTATTTTATTGGCCTAGCTTAGAACGTCAGGTGCGTATCAGTGGTAAGGTACTTAAGATTTCTGAACAAGAATCGACTGATTATTATCATAAGCGCCCTCGTGATAGCCAAATTGCAGCGCACATTAGTACTCCACAAAGTGGTGCGATTTCGGGTCGTGAAGAATTGCAACAACGCTTTCAACAACTCCAGCAGCGCGTTGGTGATCAAGGTGAGTTAGCTAAACCTGAATTTTGGGGAGGTTATCGTCTCGAAGCAGATTATTATGAATTCTGGCAGGGGCGACCAAACCGCTTGCATGATCGTTTAAGTTATGAAAAACAGAATGATCTCTGGACGATTCAACGTTTGATGCCATAAATGACACAGATACTTATTCAAAAGAGACCATTACTTACACGCCCTGAACAGTTTCAGGGCGTGCCTCCGTTTATCGCAGAGATTTTGGCAAGACGAGGTGTTCAGTCTGAACAAGAGCTTGAATTAAAGCTTAAACATCTACTTGCTCCGCATTTGAAAGGTTTAGATAGAGCAGTTGAGTTGATTGATCAAGCGATTGATCAGCAAAAGAAAATCATCATTGTGGGTGACTATGATGCAGATGGTGCAACCAGTACCGCGCTGATGGTATTAGTCTTAAAAGAAATGGGTGCATTGGTCGACTATCTGGTACCTGACCGTTTTAAATATGGCTATGGGTTAACTCCCAAAATTGCTGAATTGGCACACGCAACCTATCAACCTGATTTATTGATTACTGTCGATAATGGGATATCAAGTCATGCGGGTGTTGAAACGGCGCAGTCACTTGGGATGCAAGTGATTATTACGGATCACCATTTAACGACTAAGCCAACACCATTTGCTGAAGCTGTGGTGAATCCAAACCAATTGGATTGCGAGTTTTCGAGTAAGGCATTGGCAGGGGTTGGAGTCGCATTCTATGTCTTGGCAAAACTGGCAAGTTTTCGCAGTCAGCACAATAAAACGAGCAGTAAAGTCACTCAATATTTAGATCTAGTTGCTTTGGGTACTTATGCTGATGTTGCAACTTTAGATTATAACAATCGCATTTTGATTGATGCGGGTGTTAAACGCATCCAACAGTATCAGTGTCGTGCTGGAATTTTAGCGTTACTCGATATTGCTGGTCGTGATGCAGCTCATCTACGTGCGCAGGATTTAGGTTTTGTGCTTGGTCCGCGGATTAATGCCGCAGGTCGTATGGAAAGTATGCGTATCGGAATAGAATGCTTACTTGCTGAAGATATGGCAACTGCTTATCCGATTGCTCAGCAGCTCAATCAACTGAATGTTGAACGTCGACAAGTTGAAAATGAAATGAAGCAGCAGGCATTGACAGCTTTGCAACATATTCAACTCACAACAGAGCATGTTCCAGCCGCTTTGGTAATGTTTGAGGAACAATGGCATCAAGGGGTGATCGGTATCGTTGCAGGCCGCTTAAAAGAGCAGTTTCATCGACCAAGCTTAGTGTTTGCGCCCGATGAAGATGGGATACATATCAAAGGTTCTGCTCGTTCAATCGAAGGGATTCATATCCGAGATATGATTGAGCAGGTTGCTGAACAGTATCCGCATTTGGTCAGTCATTTTGGTGGGCATGCAGCAGCGGCGGGTTTAACACTAAAAAAAGAACATTTTGAAGAATTTAAAACCGTGTTTACTCAAATGATCGCGGAAATGGATTCAGATTTATTTCAAGCAACTTTATGGACTGATGGTGAGTTAGATGACTCCGCTTTGCATTTAGGAACTTTAGATTGGATAGAGCAACTTGGCCCTTGGGGACAAAAATTTCCTCTACCTCAATTCGAGGGTCGGTTTAAAGTGATTGATTATCGTTGGCTCAAAGATCAGCACTTAAAATTAAAACTTGCTGTAGGGCAACATGCGATTGATGCGATTGCTTTTAATGCCATCGATCGTTATGAATTTAATCCAATGTTGGGTTATGTCGATTTGGTGTACACCTTAGAACGTAATGTTTTTAATGGGAATACCAGTTTACAATTGCAGGTCGCCTATTTAAAGCAATAAAAAATCCGCTCTGTTGAGCGGATTTTTTGTTTTATAGAAACTCAATTAAAAGCGGAATGTACCGTTGATGCCATAAGAGTCAGCACCATCAGTTGTCGTGTATCCCACACCTAAAGCAAATTGAGGATTAAAGAATTTTTGTGCACGAATGTTGAAAATACTATCTGAGTCGTCAGCTGTAGAGTCTGCAAAAGAAACACCAACGCTTAGTGTTTGATCTAAATACAGATCAGCAGCTAAACGATAAGATGTTTCGTCACCGATGTAAGTTACACCTTCAAAATTTGTATAGAAGCCAGCGACTTCTGAAACATATTTTGCACGAAGTGAAACGGCTGTATCGTCGTTATCACCAGAAACAACGGCAGCATTACTGACATTAGTAACAAAACCATATTTTGCGACTTTTACAGGGTTGATACTTTCTGAAAAATCAGCCACACCTACAGCAAGTAATAAACCATTTACTGGAAGGAAACCTGCTTCAAACTCGTAACCATTGCCATTATCTGACTCTGAACCAAGTCCATTAATGGTGGCTTTAATATTCGTGCGGTGTAATGCACCAGAAACATAAAACTGAGTATCAGGAATAAAAATTTCGCCTTCTACACCGATAATATTAAATTGCAAATCACCAAAATCTTCATCATCTTGAAGTTTGCTATACGCATATCCACCGCCGATGTTCGATGCTTTGTCAAGGAAAGCTGCTTCTGCAAGAGGCGCATTACGGGTTTGCACAGGATTAAAGTAATATTTACCGCTGATTGCTGCGCTATTGGTTTTACCACCATCCATGTCAACGTATTCATAAGCACCAGTCGCTTCGGTTTGATATGCATTCGCATTTAAAGCAACACAAGAACTTAAAAGTGCTGTAATTAAGCTTAATTTTTTCATTCAATAACTCCCCTTTATTAAAATAATGCATCGTAATAATTTGTTGCGAGTTGTAGTGTAGTCAAAATTTGAGAGTCGTCAATTATTAAATGAATGATCAAAATATTTAGCTGTTTCTGTTTAAATAATCATATGCTGAATTTAATATGAATGGATCATGATACTTATTTTTGTATTTATAAATATTCATTATATAAAAACCGCCCTGAAAATTGATTTCAGAGCGGTTTTTTTGAATCTAAAAGTTAGGATTTAACAATTAGAAACGGTATGCAGCACGAACACCATATGTGTTGTAATCATCACCAAAACCGACACGACCTTCTAAGCTTACTTGCTGATTTAGGAATTTCTTCGCAGAAATACCCCATTCATCACGGTTCGTAAGATCGTTATTGTAGTAATCTGCACCTACACTGAGTGTTTTATCTAAGTAGTAATCACCTTTTACTCGGTATTCGTCTAAATCACCGAAAGCTCCATATGCTTCTAAGTTAATGTCATTTCCACCAACTTGGGTGACGTATTTTGCGCGAACGGTTGGGTCTGCACCGTCTTTACCATCTTTTTCGTCATACCCTTTTACACCTAAAGCAAGTAATAAACCTGGTGCAGGTAAGTAACCTACTTCAGCAGCATAAGTTGTAACTTTTTGATCGATAGATGTATTGTCTACTTCTAACTCATTACGCCCCAAATTACCGCTTAAGTAAAAGTCACTATTCGGGACAAAATATTCTACACCTACGCCATATTGTGAGTCTTTTATACCGTTATTGTCTGCGTAATTCACTTTTGCACTAACATTACTTGCGCGGTTTACAAACGCTGCTTCAGCAAGAGGTGCATTACGGGTTTGCACTGGGTTGAAATAGTATTTTCCATCTACACCAAAGCTATGTGTTGCATCGAAATCATCCCAATCAGAATAAGTATATGAGCCGCCTACTTCAGCTTGATAAGCATGTGCTGTACCTGTCACTGCCAATGCAGATAAAAGTGCCGATGCAATTGCTAATTTTTTCATGGTTACTTCCCTCTGAAATAATGAGAACTAGCTAAATCTTAATTACATGTTTTGTTACAAGTCCCAGTCTATTTAAAATTTGATGAGGGTCAATCATGAGAAAGTAATCAAACGGTACGAATGTAATTGACTTGTAATTTTGACATTATATATATTTGATTTTTATTTGAAAAAACTGATTGTATTGATTTATTAAAACTTAGGAGGGATTGTGTATTTTCGTATATTTAGTCTAATTTTTACCCCATTTAAGTTTAAATTGTTTCAGTGAAATCGTTGGAAAAGTATGAAAAGATGAAAGTGAAACATTTGTTTTCGTTTTCCGTGATGTACAAAATAAGACGGCTGTGTCGTAAAAACACTTATGTTAAAATAGTCGATTAAGTGAAAAAGAGTGTGGGAAAAGACACGTGGAAATTAATCCGTATTTAGTTCAATTGAAAGATTTATCTGATCGTAGCCAAACACTACGGGGGTATCTTTGACTACGATCTAAAAGTTGAGCGTTTAGAAGAAGTTTTAAGAGAATTAGAAGACCCTGCAATTTGGAATGATCAAAATCGTGCTCAAGCGATTGCCAAAGAAAAGGGCAGTTTAGAAAATACCATTAGTGTATTTGATCGTTTGGCTGAACAGCTTGATGACGCGAAAGCGATGCTTGATTTGGCTGTTGAGGCTGATGATGAAAGTTTATTGGTCGATGTACAAGCTGAACTGGATAGTGCTGAACAGGCTTTAGGTAATCTTGAATTCCGCCGTATGTTTAGTAATCCAATGGACCCAAATCCATGCTTCCTTGAAATCCAATCGGGTTCTGGTGGTACAGAAGCACAAGATTGGGCATCCATGCTGTTACGTATGTACTTGCGTTGGATTGAACGTCATGGCTTTAAAGCTGAATTAATGGAAGTTTCTGACGGTGATGTTGCAGGAATTAAATCTGCAACGATTCGTGTGGATGGTGAGTTTGCTTATGGTTGGTTACGGACAGAAAGTGGTGTACACCGTTTAGTGCGTAAATCGCCATTTGATAGTAACAACAACCGTCATACATCATTCTCAGCAGTATTTATCTCACCTGAGATTGATGACAATATTGAGATCGATATTAATCCATCGGATGTTCGAACAGATACTTATCGTGCTTCGGGTGCAGGTGGTCAGCACATTAACAAAACTGATTCTGCGGTACGTTTAACCCACGCACCAACAGGTATCGTGGTGGCGTGTCAGAACCAACGTTCACAACATGCTAACCGTGATCATGCGTGGAAACAGTTACGTGCCAAGCTCTATGAATTAGAGATGAGTAAGCGTAATGAAGCAGCTCAAGCTTTGGAAGATTCAAAGTCTGACATCGGTTGGGGCAGCCAAATTCGTTCTTATGTCTTAGACGATTCACGTATTAAAGATTTGCGTACAAGTGTAGAAACATCGAACACCAAAGCAGTCTTGGATGGTGATTTAGACAAGTTCATTGAAGCAAGTTTGAAACAAGGTTTATAAGTTTAAAACGGCAATTTCGTTCAGCATCTTTTGGTTAATCGGAAAAATATGATATTAATATCGATAAAAACAGATATTAATATTTATAAAATTCGATATACTGAGTTTAGATGCTGAACAAAGCTTTTGCCTGTTGAGAAACGTGGTGAGTCTATGGATATTGATGTTATAAGCAAAGCCTTAGCCAACCCATTACGTCGACAAATTTTGCAGTGGTTAAAAGAGCCAGAGCAATTTTTACCTGTACAGGAATGTGGTGGTAGTTTTGAGCGTGGTGTATGTGCTGGGCACATCGAACGTTTAGGCAAAGTTGCGCAATCGACGATGTCGAATCATTTGTCTGTGTTACAGCAAGCGGGTTTGATTAATGTCGAAAAATATGGGCAATGGTCTTATTTCACACGTAATGAAGCTTTGATTCAGCAATACATCGAACATTTAAAACAAACACTCTGACGGCGAGGATAAGGGCAATCTTAACCCGCTGAATAGAGTGAAGTTGAGGCGATCATGGCTGAATTAAACTCTACCATACAAGTAGGTGACTTTAAGATTAAAAACCGTTTGGTTTTAGCTCCTTTAACGCGTGCACGTAGCGATGCGTCTCGTGTTCCAAACGATTTAATGGTGGAATACTATCAACAACGTGCCAATGCGGGTCTAATCATTACCGAAGCAACGGTGATTAGTCCAAAAGCCGCAGGTTATGCCAATACCCCAGGCTTATGGTCACAAGAACAAGCACAGGCTTGGAACAAGATTGTTGATGCAGTGCATTCACAAGGCTCAAAAATCGTGGTTCAGCTTTGGCATGTTGGTCGAATTTCACATCCCGATTTGTTAGATGGTGATACACCTGTTGCGCCAAGCGCAATTCAGCCTGCTGGTGAAGTAAGTTTACTTCGTCCAAAACGCCCATTCGTTACGCCGCGTGCATTATCCCATGAAGAAATTCAGGAAATTGCTGCACAATATAGAAATGCTGCTGAACAAGCGAAAGCGGCAGGTTTTGATGGTGTAGAGTTGCATGCTGCCAACGGATATTTGATTGACCAGTTCTTGCAAAGTTCAACCAATCATCGTGATGATGAATATGGTGGTTCAATTGAAAACCGTGCACGTTTACTCTTAC
Source organism: Acinetobacter venetianus RAG-1 = CIP 110063 (assembly GCF_000368585.1). Taxonomy (GTDB): domain Bacteria; phylum Pseudomonadota; class Gammaproteobacteria; order Pseudomonadales; family Moraxellaceae; genus Acinetobacter; species Acinetobacter venetianus. Next base: position 696,257 of record NZ_KB849557.1, on the reverse strand, counting down.
AAGTCGTCGATGCTTTTATCGAGGTTTGGGGGGCGGGTCGAGTGGGCGTTCATCTAGCGCCACGTGGTGATTCACATGATATGGGCGATGAAAATCCATTGGCAACTTTTGGCTATGTCGTTGAGCAATTGGATCAGCGCAATGTTGCTTTTATTTTCACGCGTGAATACCAAGCCGAAGATAGCTTAATGCCTGCACTACGTTCGAAATTTAAAGGTGTATGGATTGCAAATGAAGGTTTAACGGCTGATTCTGCAAAACAAATCTTGGCAACAGGTCAAGCAGATGCGGTGTCATTCGGCAAAGCTTATATTGCCAATCCAGATCTGTTAGAACGTTTGCAAAATGATTTACCTTTAAATGCTATTCAGCCTGAAACCTTATATGGCTCAGGCGCAGAAGGCTATACAGATTATCCTGCTTTTGAACAGTTAGAAGCTTAATCTGATCTAAAAGACTCATGCTATTTACCAAAATGGCATGAGTTTTTTATTGAAATTCCGCATAATAAGCACACATCAAATCGTGAAATATGGTCTAGGATGGCGCAGAAAAACGCAGTGCAGCAAACACCCTTTTGGTATAACTTTTTATTGACCTGTATCAAACCGTTATATCGTTGGAAAATAAAACAACGCGCTGAAAATGCGGCGGCATTTCAACAAGAGTGTATCGAGCGTTTTGGCCCTTTTCAGCCACCCAAAAACTTAGAAACGATTTGGTTTCATGTGGTGTCTGTTGGGGAAACCAATGCAGCACAGCCTTTGATCGAGCATTATTTAAAATTAGGCCATCCTGTGTTGGTGACCAATACGACGAAGACGGGTCAGGCACGCGCCAAATCGCTGTTTCTGAAAGCACCTTATCTCGATTTATTTCAAGCGGTTTATTTGCCCGTTGATCAAAAGCCATTGCTCAAGCAGTTTTTTGATGTATATCAACCCAAACTTTTGGCATTGGTTGAAACTGAAATCTGGCCAAATTTGATTGCGGAAGCCAAGCAACAACAGATTCCCTGTATTTTATTAAATGCTCGTCTTTCAGAAAAATCGGCGAAAGGTTATGGCAAAGTGGCGCGATTGACCAAGCCGATGTTACAACAACTGACGTGGATGCTAGCGCAAGATCGCGCAACACAACAACGTTATGTTGATTTAGGACTCGATCAAAACAAAAGTCAGGTGGTTGGAAATATTAAATTTGATATTACTGCACCGCAGCACTATGTCTCACAGGCAGAACAGTTCAAACAAGATTGGCAACTCGAACATCGTCAAATCATCACCCTTGCCAGCACACATGCGCCAGAAGAAGAGAATTTACTGAAACAGCTACAGCCGCACTTAAATGCAAATTCCAATTTGTTGTGCATTGTTGTGCCTCGTCATCCTGAGCGATTTGATGAGGTCTACCAGGTATGTCAGCGTTTAAATTTAAATACGCAACGCCGTAGTCTTAAGCAAACGATTCAAGCGGACACACAAGTTTTTCTTGCTGATAGTATGGGGGAAATGTGGTTGTGGTATGGCTTGAGCCAAGCGTGTTTTGTTGGCGGTTCATTGAATGAACCGGGTGGTGGTCATAATATTTTAGAACCTATGGTACTCGATGTGCCGACTGTCATTGGACCGCGCTATTTTAACTTCCAAAGCATTGTCGATGAGTTTGTTGTAGAGCAAGGCATTTTGATTGGAGATGATGCAGCACAGATTGTGCAACAGCTGTTGAGCTGTTTAGAAAATACTGCTCAAAAACAACGTTTAGTTCAGCAAGCTCAGTTGGTTTTACAACGAAATACGGGTTCTTTACAAAAGCATATTCAGTTAATTGATCATTATTTACAGCAAACCGCATCCTCATGAATATTGTGTTACTTGAACCAGAACAGACACAATCTGAGCTTTGGAATATTGAAAATCCAAGACAATTTCAACATTTACGTCAGCATTTACAGCTTCAAGTAGGTGATTCGCTGAAAGTCGGTATTCGACAAGGTCTACGCTATTTGACAGAAGTTGTTGCGTTGAATGAGACGCGAATTGTGGTGCGCCCGATTGAGACCGAAGCTGTACCTGCTAAGCATCCTGTACATTTGATTCTTGCCTTACCTCGCCCCAAAGTGTTGCGTCGAATGATGATGGATGCAGTGACTTTAGGTGTGGAGCGCATTAGTTTGATTCATAGTTATCGCGTAGATAAAAGCTATTGGCAGACGCCTTTTTTACAGCAACTGGATGATTATGTAACTTTGGGCTTAGAGCAGGCGGGAGACACCATTGCGCCAGAGATACAATTGTACAAACGCTTTAAACCTTTTGTAGAAGATGTTTTGGCAACTTTAATCACAGAGCAGCGGCCAGCCTATGTGGCACATCCCTATGCTGAGCATGTGATGCCTCACGCAATACAACATCCGTGTATTGTGGTGGTTGGGCCAGAAGGCGGATTCATTCCTTATGAAATTGAATTGCTCAAAAAAAATGGTTGCCAAGCTGTGAGCTTAGGCAACCGAATTTTGCGAACTGAAACTGCTGTTCCGTCTATTTTAGGAAGGCTGTTTATCTGAGTTTTGTGTATCAAAAGGCAATTGAGCATTATTCTGCTGTACTTTAAGCTCTTGAATTGGATATGGAATATTAATTCCTTGAGCATTAAAGGCTTGTTTTACTTGAGCTTGGATTGAACTAGTCGATGATAAAATATCGGTTTCAGTGGTATTAATCCACCAACGAACCGTTAAATTGACAGAGAAATCGGCTAAAGCGGTAACATTGACTGAGAATGTCGGTTGACTGAGCACATTACGGTCATTATTCAAGATATCCAAGACAATTTGCTTGGCTTTTTGTTCATCATCATCGTAACCAATACCAACAATAAACTCACAACGACGCTGCTGATAAGCGGTATTGACGGTTACAGGACTGGTATAGACCGTTGCATTCGGAATCACGATACGGCGACCATCATAAGAACGTAAAAAAGTCGCTCGAATCTGAATATCTTCGACCACACCTTCCATGCCATTCACGATGATTGCATCACCGATACGGAATGGTTCACCAAGTAAAATCAGAACACCTGAAAGTAAATTTTGGAAAATATCTTTAAATGCGAAACCAATGGCAACAGAACCAATTCCTAGAGCACCGATGAGTTGGCTCGGTGTAAATCCTGGAATTGCAATCACCAATGCGATTAGGAAGCCAAAGAATAAGATAAATGTTCCACCGACACGGTGCAGAACTAAAACCAAATTTTGTCTTGCATAAGAGCGATTGGTTAATGTTTTATTCACAAAAAATTTAAATAATTTAGTGAGTAACCAGAAAATGATAAAAACAATAATCGCAATACAGATGTAGGGAACACGTTCCCAAAAGCTGTCGATGATTTTATCAATCGTCGTATAGGCGTCATGATATTTCTCAGTATGTGCAAGTACCGTCTGAGTGGTTTTCGCACTGGCCTGATGCAATAGTTCGCCTGTATCTTTCGCGACATTTGTCAATGTTGTTTGTTCGTTAGCCACTAGAAATCTCTATTTCGCAAAGAAAGGAGTAATAAGGTGTTGCATGATAATGAAATTATTGTAAACACGCTTGGCAAATTCAGTAATCAATTGATTTCATTAATACTACAAACGCATAAAAATTACTCACAATCAAAAATACTCCGTTGTGTTTTGAATAATTTGTGTTGGTGCATCCCAAATATCAGGGCTAGCGAAGTAATACATAAAGACAGACATACTAAATAGTATGAAAATACTCAGGATAATCATGATCCAAGCCAATAATTTTTCCCATGCTTTCGATGGACGTACATCTCCATAGTCATTGCGATACGGTGTGCCCGGCGCAAGTAATACATATAAAGTGAAGAAGAGTTGTATTAATGGCACAAGTAACAGTAGGCATAACCAACCTGTTTTATTGAGATCATGTAAGCGTCGAATCAAGAAAACAATTTGAAAATAAAATCCTGCAAACCACAGCGCAATAATGGCAAATGTTGCAATACCTGAAAATGCTGAGAACATCGGTTCGTTCATATTGACATTATTTATGCTGACATTGCCTGCGATTGACACCAATAGCACGAACATCAGCATGAATCCGATACTGATAAGACCATGCCAACCTAAGTAGCTAAGTCGATTAAAACGTCCTCTCGATGAGAGTGGATGATCTTTGCTGGGTTGTGTTTGCGGTGCAATTATAAAATCTGACATAGATTGATTCCTGTTTTTCTGCTTATTAAATCTTTTAAAGTGTTTAGATTGATCAAAATAATCACTTATTTTAAAAACAAAAAGCATAGACAAGCAGTTAAATTTTAAATTATTTTGAGTAAATTTTTGAAAATATGCGAATCGTAAAATTGCAACAGTTCTACGACCAAAGCCGCATTGTTTGCTCTTGTTGTTGGTGACCATACTGCAAGAGACAACAAAAAATACCGAAGCATTAGATGGTATATCTACGGTATGAGATAAAAAACCAAGGAAGTGAACTATGAAAGAAATCTACCCAGTGCCTGACAAATTCAAAGAAACAGCAAGAATCTCTGAAGCAGACTATTTCAATCGTTATCAGTATTCAATTGAACAGCCTGAAGCATTTTGGGCAGAAGAAGCGAAAAAGATTGATTGGATCAAACCTTTTACGCAAGTTAAAAACACCAGTTTTCATCCAGATAATTTCAAGATCGAATGGTTTGCAGATGGCGAACTGAATGTTTCTGCTAACTGTTTAGATCGTCATCTTAAAGATAATCCTCTCAAGCCAGCAATTATTTGGGAAGGTGATCATCCATCACGTCATAAAATTATTTCATTTGCAGAATTGCATGATGAAGTGTGTCGTTTTGCCAATGTTCTGAAAAAGCAAGGTATCAGTAAAGGTGATCGCGTAGTTCTATATATGCCAATGGTGCCTGAAGCAGCAATTGCTATGTTGGCATGTGCGCGTATCGGCGCAGTACATTGTGTGGTGTTCGGTGGCTTCTCACCAGATTCATTGGCCAGTCGTATTGAAGATAGCCAAGCAAAATTAGTCATTACTGCTGATGCGGGAATGCGTGGCGGGAAAATTATTCCACTCAAAGAAAATGTAGATGCTGCATTGGAGATTGATGGTACAAGTAGTGTTCAGAATGTGATTGTGGTGCACCGTACAGGTAATCCTATTCAGTTTAACCCTGAGCGAGATGTTTGGTATCACCTTGCCATTATGGAAGTGGATGAGCACTGTCCACCAGAACCGATGAAAGCAGAAGACCCATTATTCATTCTGTATACCTCAGGTTCAACAGGTAAACCGAAAGGCGTGCTACATACCACAGGCGGTTATCTAGTATATGTCAACACAACATTCAGAGAGGTCTTTGATCTTCGTGAAGATGATGTGTATTGGTGTACTGCGGATGTGGGTTGGATTACAGGGCATAGTTATTTACTTTATGGCCCACTGAGTAATGCAACGACGACGGTGATGTTTGAAGGGATTCCACAATATCCAACTTGGGCGCGTATTGGTCATGTCATTGATAAGCACAACATTACTATTCTCTATACTGCTCCAACCGCAATTCGCGCCATGATGCGTGAAGGTGATGCTTATGTCCGTGAAAGTGATCGCAGTAGCTTACGTCTACTGGGTTCGGTTGGTGAACCGATTAATCCTGAAGCATGGAATTGGTATCACGAGGTGGTTGGTGAAGGTCGTTGCCCAATTGTGGATACTTGGTGGCAAACAGAAACGGGTGGTATCTTAATTTCACCGTTGCCGGGTGCAACCGCTTTAAAGCCGGGTTCAGCAACACGTCCATTCTTCGGTGTTCAGCCAGCCTTAGTCGATGGTGAAGGCAATGAGTTAGAAGGCGCAACAGAAGGGAATCTGGTGATTAAAGATTCATGGCCAGGTCAGATGCGAACCATATGGGGCGATCCTCAACGTTTTATCGAAGCATATTTCTCGACCTTTAAAGGTTGCTATTTCACGGGTGATGGTGCACGTCGAGATGAAGATAATTACTATTGGATTACAGGACGTGTTGATGATGTACTGAATGTTTCAGGGCATCGTTTAGGGACTGCCGAGATAGAAAGTGCGTTGGTGGCACATGAGGCAGTTGCTGAGGCTGCGGTGGTTGGGATGCCGCACGATATTAAAGGTCAGGGTATTTGTACCTTTGTGACTTTACAAGCTGATGTGGCAGAATCTGAAGAGCTACGCAAAGAGTTGGTGAATTGGGTGCGTAAAGTTCTTGGACCCGTGGCAACCCCAGACGCATTGCATTGGGCGCCTGCATTACCGAAAACCCGTTCAGGTAAAATCATGCGCCGTATCTTGAGAAAGATTGCGGCAAATGAACTGGATAGCTTAGGTGATACCTCTACACTAGCTGAACCAGCTGTGGTCGAGCATTTGATTGCGACGGTTTATCCAAACAGATAATCGTTTTTTACTAAAAGAGCGTTCTGTAGAACGCTCTTTTTTTATATGGTTTATTTATGTGTGGCTAAAAAATCTGCCGTGTTTTGTACTGTAGCGAAGAAGCCTAGCGCTGATAAAAAAGCAGTTTGTACGTCTGCTGCTTTGACAATTTTGCCCTCATGTTCTAAATCGCGAGTTGCAGTCGCATCTGCAATCACAATCGGTTGATAGCCAAGCTCTTGTGCTGCTCGTGTGCCTGCATCGATGCACATATGTGTCATCATGCCTGTAACCACTAATTGCTCAACTTGATGCTGTTCCAACAGCGCTTGAAGTTTGGTTTCTAGAAAGCTATTCGGGAAATGTTTTTCAACAATCAGAGAATCATCAGTGATTTTAAGTTGTGGGTGTAATTCAACACCAACGGTATTCTCCTGAAAGAAACTGGCTGAGGCGGGACTAATGTGTTGGATATAAATGATCGGTAAATTGTTTTGAATAAAATGGTCTTCTAGTTGATTGGTATTTTGTAAGGCAAGTTCAGGATTGACCAACTCCATTTTGCCATTTTTAAAATAATCATTCTGCACATCAATAATCAATAAGGCCTGTTTCATCAGGTTTAGCTCCAAGGTTAAGATAAAACAAGAGTAGGGTGAAACTGAGAAATGGGCTATATTTTGGTGAAAGCATTGTTGCTGGTTTTCTTTCGTAATGAAAAATGAATATTGAACTTGATTCCATCGACTTAAAAATTCTTGAATTATTGAGACAAGATTCTCGTCTGAGTCATAAAGAAATTGGACAGGCCGTGCATCGTACAGGACAGGCAGTGGGGGCACGTATTGCTCAGTTGATGGATGCTGGTATTATCAAAAACTACACTGTGGCTATAAAGTATGAGCATAAACAATTCATCCAACTTTTTATGAATGATCAGCAAGCTTTTATCGAGGTTGAGCGTTTAGTCAAACAATATGAGCAAGTGGATGAATGTTTTAAGGTTCTCGGCAATGCTTGTTATATGATCGTCAGCCACTTTGATCCGCCACAATTAAATGAATTCATTGAGCAGCTGTCGCAGTGGTGCCGTTATTCGGTTGAAACCGTCATGCGAGAAATTGAGACCCGTTAAAATAAAAAAGCCCCAAGCCGAGCCTTGGGGGAGTATCTGCCATTAGTTTTGTTTTTCTTCTTATTTAACGCTGAAAACTACGCTGATTTTGCTGAGAGATGATGCTCCTGTTGTTCAAGTTGACGGACTAGCGGTAAAACTTTTTCTCCAAAATATTCAACCTCTTCAATGAAATGAAGAAAGCCAGAAAGAACTAGATCTACCCCCACATTTTTTAAAGCAATAATGCGTTCTGCAATTTGCTGTGGTGTGCCAATCAGATTGGTTTTAAAGCCATCGTTATATTGCACCAAATCATCGAAGGTCGATTTTGCCCAATTTCCTTCACCTTCTGGAGCTGCTGCACCCGCTTCACGAGTTGCATCACCGAATGCATTCACCGCTTCGATATTGGCTTGCGCAATGATCTCATTCAGTACGGCTTTAGCTTCTTCCTCAGTATCACGCGCGATAATGAAAGCATTAACCCCGATCTTGACGTGTCTATTAGATAACTTCGCTTTGCTGCGAATGTCATCAATCTGTTTCTTAATTTCTTCGACACTATTGCCGTTGGTAAAATACCAGTCGGATACACGTGCTGCCATATCACGAGCGGCGCGAGAACTACCACCTTGAAACACTTCGATGGACGGTTTTTGCAATGGTTTTGGTTTAAGTGTGTAATTTTGAAATTGGTAATATTTACCATCAAAGCTGTAATGGTCAGTCGTCCAAATCCCTTTGAGAGTACGAATAAATTCTTCCGAGCGAACATAGCGTTCGTCATGCTCAGGCCAAGGTTCGCCAATCGCATCAAATTCACCACGGAACCAACCACTGACCACATTAATTGCAATGCGCCCTTGAGTAAGATAGTCAATGGTCGCCAATTGCTTAGCAGCCAATGCGGGCTTCCAAGGGCCAGGTAGGATCGCTGCAATTACTTTGAGTTTTTCAGTCTTTGCTAATAAAGCATGACTAAAACTGACAGATTCATGCTGGTTTTCTGCACCATAGCCAGCGGTAAAACGAATTTGAGTGAGAGCATATTCAAAGCCGCTTTGTTCCGCTGCTTGCGCTAAGCGCACATTATAGTCATAGCTCCAGTCAGTACGTTGTTCAATATTGCTGACAACGAGACCGCCACTCACATTGGGAACCCAGTAGGCAAATTTAATTGCGGATGCTGTTGTTGTCATTGTTGTATCCTCCATTAAATCGGTTTATGCAACGTGAGTTAGATTTTTAGTTGATTTGGAATGTAATCGAGATTACGCTGCATCCAAATCTGGAACTGCTGCGGATGGAAGCACCTCGGCCTGTTCAATCTGTTTGTTGATCCCAAGATTTTGATTTGCTTGTTCAGTTTTGGTTTTAATGGCAGCAGCACGCTGACCTTTGGCTGGTGCCCATTCTAAGATTGGTAAAGCACGTGCAACAGCGAGCGTCACGCGATCAGATAATTGCTCGCTTTTCACCGTATATTCAGGGGTGAAGTCGCGATCTGTGGCATAAACGCCAATGGGTAAGGTTTGAGCTTGAAAGAAACTAAATAGTGGGCGTAATTGATGTTCTAAGACCAATGCATGGCGGTCGCTGCCACCTGAGGCTGCAAGTAAAACGGGCACATCAACCAAAGCAGTTTGTTCTACAAAATCAAAAAAATGCTTGAATAAACCTGTAAACGAAGCACGATAAACAGGAGTGCCGACAATCAGTGCATCAGCTGCTTCTACCGCTGCGAGGTCATCTTGAACACGTTGTGGCAATTGATTACGATAAATTGCTCCACCAAGCAAAGGCCCAATTTCACTGAGTTTCACAAAATGTACTTGAATGTTGATGGCTTCTGCTAGTTCATCGAGAATGGCTTGAACTAAACTTTCTGTTTTCGAAGGGCTATTTAAACCACCAGATACCGCAACAATATTTAGTGGAGTTGATAAAGTATTACGATTGGACATAGTCACAGCCTAAAAGATCATTACGAATTACTATTTATTTATCTATAGCTCGACCGCAGCTGTAAAATAAGGAAAAGCTGCAAGCTTATCTGTTTTCTAGATATATCTGTTCTAAGTATTACGAGAAAAATTAAATGAATTTAATACTCTGTTTCTTCTCATTATTTCTGTATAGTGTTTATTGATTAGTTGCTGTGATGTGACTTATATCAATATTTGTATTGTTTTGCATTTATGCTGGAATACACAACTCTTGATGCTTGACCAACAGTTTATTTAAAAATACGCTAAGATAGAGTAGATTGGAATAAACTCCGTACAGTGACGTACTTGAAGACTGCATAAAGCGCTTATGAATATTTTAATTGTAGATGACCATCCTTTATTTAGACATGCTTTGATTCAAGCGGTTCGTTATAGCATTCCTCAGGCTCAAATTCAGGAAACTGCGGATGTTGATGAATTCTATGAACGATTAGAGCATGGTGCAGAACCAGACTTAGTACTGTTGGATTTAAATCTTCCAGGTGCTTCTGGCTTTTCAGCTTTAGTGTATGTCCGCGCTCAATATCCAGCGATTCCGATTATTGTTGTATCTGCACATGAAGAGCTTTCAATTATTCAACGTGCAATTGCTCATGGTGCGATGGGATATATTCCAAAGTCTTCACATCCTAGCCATATTGGTGAAGCGATTAAACAAGTGTTGGAAGGTGAGATTTGGCTACCACCAAATTTACCAACACATGCAGGTTTTGATCCTCGTGCTGCGGATGAAACGGCTCTCGCTGAGCGATTACAGTCTCTTACACCACAACAATTTCGTGTATTAATGATGGTTGCGGAAGGGCTGTTAAATAAACAGATTGCTTATGAGCTGGATGTATCAGAGGCAACAATTAAAGCGCATGTGACTGCGATTTTCCGTAAACTTGGCGTACAAAACCGTACTCAAGCAGTATTGGCGATTAGTGCGCTTAATATTGAAGATAAGAAGATGTAATGACTTGAGTTTCTTTTATAGATGAAAGTTAATCAATGTTGTTAGAAATAAAAAACCAGTTCTGATGAACTGGTTTTTTTATTATGAATTAAGGGTTCTAGGTTTAGAACCCGAATTCAATATTAGAAACGGAACTTCGCGTTCACGCCAACAGTTTGCGTATCTAGGTCAGCATTAACTGCATTTGCATTTAAATAGCTAGCACCTACAGCAACAGCTGGAGTGATGAAGTAGTTAACGTTCGCGCCCCAAGCAGATTTGATTGGAGAGAAGTTATCGTTAGCAGGGTTTTTGCTAGCACTTACTTCTGCATAAGAAGCACCAACGCTTAACTTAGGTGTTACGTATACATCAGTTTTTAATTGGTAAGCAGTAGTGTCACCATAAACAAGGTCAGCTTCAAAACCTACAGCCATGTTCGTACCATCGATGTTACCAACGTATTTAGTACGTGCAGTAATCGCATCTTGGTCTTCACCAATTGTTGCAGCTTCGCCAAATGATTTAACGATACCTTGAGAAAGTACGCTGTTTGCATCTAAAGCGAATTGGTCAGCAATGCTAGTGTAACCTACAGCAACTAAGAAATTAGGCGCTAATAAAGTACCAACTTCTAAAGCATAACGATCGCCGTTGTCTTTTTCGCCATCAACTTTAGTTTGAGTGTGGCTATAAGAAGCGCTTGTATATACTGGTAAGTAAGGAGTTGGGATATATGCTTCACCTTTCGCACCAAATGATTGAGTTTTAGAAGTTACAACTTCATCCCCATCATGTTTAGCAAAGCTATATGCCGCTGAAACGTTAGAAGCTTGATTTAAGAAAGCTGCTTCAGCTAAAGGGCCTTTAGATGTATCAACATCTTTAAGGAAGAAAGTACCTTGAGCTGCACCAGTGAAGTTTTTGTCATTTACAGTCGTGTCTAAAAATTCTGATTGACCTTGAACTTCGAATTGGTAAGCGTGAGCACCGGTCATGGCTAATACTAAAGCAGTGGCTAAACCGAGTTTTTTCATAGTAATTTCCAGCATTGATATAAAAGAAATATAAATCTGGAGTCATTCTATTGTAACAAAATATGAAGTCAATGTAATAAATTCTATGACCCGACAAACGAATGTATGGCTTGTATGTATTGTCTAAAAAATAGACAAACGTATTTTATTTTGTCAACCAATCATGAAAATTATAATTAACAGTAAGATAGCATCATTTTAGATATTCTGATTTCATCTAATAGCAGGCATATATCTATGCTTTTTAATTGTTTTATACGATTAATATGATCGTTTTTTTCTTTTTTTAAATTCTTAAAATTGTAATATTTTAGGTTTCTTAGTGAGACTTTTATCTCATTTTCTTGGTTTTTTGTGTGGTGTAACTGTTTTTTCTTAATTGTAATCTTAAATTTTGTGTAATTGTAACGTATAAATAATCAACAAAAACGATAAAAAACACAATTCCGATCTATTTAATCAACTTTACTTTTTGAGACTTAGTTCGCATAATTAGCATCAAGAGGTATTTAATTTGCATTATGCCTTTATAACATTTTCTTGAGTATTCGATGTTTTTACATCTCTGTTTACTAGCTCGGCTTTCCCCAAGGCTGAGCTTTTTTTTGCCTTTTTTATAGTAAATGAAAATAGAATAATAATACAAATTTGATGAAGAAATAGGCTTATATTAAAACTCCATACTCTGCCATATTCCTTCATTATGCGAAAAAAGTTCAAAGTTGCTCTGCTATGTAGTTCGTTATGCTTAAGTTTAGGCTTGGTTGCTTGTCACAGCTTAAATTCAGAGCTGCAGATTGCAGAACAGCAAAAGCAACAACAAAAAATTTCTAAGCTATTTGTGAATGCCAAAACAGAAGGCGTATTTGTCACTTATGACGGTCAAAAGATACATGAATATGGGAATGCCTTAAATCGAGCTCAAACGTCGTATATCCCTGCATCTACTTTTAAAATGCTCAATGCTTTGATTGGCATCCAACATCATAAAACGACACCCAATGAAGTTTTTAAATGGAATGGAGAAAAGCGCAGATTTAAGAGCTGGGAAAAAGATTTGACCTTAACTGAGGCGATTCAAGCATCCGCTGTTCCTATTTATCAAGAATTAGCCAGACGAATAGGTTTAGATTTGATGGCATCTGAAGTTAAAAGAATAGGTTTTGGAAATTCAGATATAGGCAATCAGGTCGATAATTTTTGGTTGGTTGGCCCATTAAAAATCACACCGATTCAAGAAGTCAGATTTACCTACGCGTTGGCAAATGAGCAATTGGCGTTTGACATTCCTGTTCAGCAGCAAGTTAAGCAAATGTTATTGGTGGATCAGATGAATGGGACAAAAGTTTATGCGAAAAGTGGTTGGGGAATGGATGTTGAGCCACAAGTGGGATGGTGGACAGGATGGGTAGAGCAGCCTAATGGTAAAGTAACTGCATTTTCTCTAAATATGGAGATGAATAAAACTGAACATGTGGAGGCTCGGAAAACGATTGTTTATGAGGCATTGCAGCAGTTAGGTTTAATTTAGCATTAGATTAATATTCACATAAAAAAGACCCAACCGTTTTATTCGGTTGGGCTGAAAAGGATGTTTAGCTTGGGGGAGAAAACATCCTAGAGGGTTAACTAAAATCTATAAGTCTGTGCTTTAGTAAAGTATTGCTCTTTTTAATAAACATGTGAAATTGATAATTTTTATCTAAAAGATTTGGTTTTTCGATCAGGCATGTAATAATTTTATTTAAAAACAGTGTTATATCTCTAATAATTAAAGATAATTTTGAAGATATAGCAATTTATTTTGGCTCATAAATCATTAATTTATTCTTTTGGCTAATTTAAATAATACAAAAGTATTTTATAATTCTTCGAAAGATCAATTTGATGAAAATTGTTTTAATTATTATTAATAATTAAAACAAATAGATAAATATAAATTAACAAACCAAAAGGAAAATTGGTTTTGCTTGTATTTTATCTGTTTAAAAAAACAGCTTTAATTATGACGGTATAATTTTAAAAATCAGGTAAAATTACATACTGTTTGAAAATCAATCTGGATGAGTTTTTGAAACAAGCAAGGTGTGTGCATGGGACGTAGTTTAAAAAGTGCGAAATTACGTTCTGAGCAAATCAGTCTCCGGCTTTTTCTATGTATGGTCGTTATTATTTCTTCGATCCTATATATCTCTATCCCTCTGATTATTCAAAGCTATCAAGAATATATTAAGACAAATCAAGTATTAACAGAAATTACTAGTCTGCGTGCCTTAGTAAAAACAGCCAATAAAATTTCTCGAGAACGCGCACCTGCCAATAAGGTTATGTCGAGTACCGTTGAAGAATTAGCAGCCAATCAAAAAGAGTTAGCTGAGTTTAGATTGGTTGTGGATGATCAGATTGATCAGACCATAGCGACCTTAAATCAAGGTGGATTTGAGTCGATTGCGACACATTTACAAACTGATTTCAAAGCAAAGTTGAATCATGGTCGTGAGGTTGTAGACGCTTATGCAAATATTCCACATGCTCAGCGCACGTCTGCTCAATTTAATCATGCAATTTTTACGATGTTTGATGTTTGGGATGAGAGCCGAAAATATTTAAATGATTTGATGAAACAATCCAAAAGTAAAGACAGCAAAATGTCGAATTATTTTATTTCGATTTTGGTTCTTACGGATATGCGAGATCAAGCAGGGCGAGTTGCTTCAAATATTATGGCACCTGTGACGTTCGGTGAAAAAATCTCAGATATTAATCGAGCACGTTGTTTACAAACCCAGCATCAATCTCAATATTTATGGGCTTTGGTTGATACGATCCAACCTGAACAAACCAAGACAGCTGAATATGTCCATTTACATCAACGAGTAAAAACAGAGTTTTTAGATCAAGGCTTGCCTTTAATTACGAAATTACTCGATCAAAGTCAAAATAATCAAACTTATTTTCTCACGGGTACGCAATTAACGAATCGGATTGTAGATAAATTTACAACTGTTATGGATTTGCAGAACTATATTTTAGATTACAGTATTCAAGTTGCGCACGAACAGAATAAAAAAGCCAAGCAACAATTCATTTTTACTTTGTGTATTTCTTGTCTGTCCTTGCTGACAGCTATTTTTATTATGATTTATACAAAGCGGAAAGTATTTAGTCCGTTAATCAAAGCACGAGAAATGATTCTACGCTTATCAAATGCGTCAAAAGAAGAGTTAAAAACCAAACAATCCAGACAGGAGTTTTTATCTTTATTTGAGGCGATTGATCGTCTAAAAGTGATGTTGAATCAACGTGACATGATGGAGATGCAGCTTAAAAAGATTGCCAACTCGGATGTGTTAACAGGTGTCGCGAATCGTTTGGCTTTGGAAGAATATGTTCATGCTCTGGAGCGTAAGCCGAGTGGTTTTTTAAACACGGCTGTGGTTGTGGTTGATATTGATAATTTTAAATTTGTGAATGATCAGTATGGGCATATTGTGGGTGATCAAGTCATTTCCACGATTGCCGATCATCTCAAACATAATGTCCGAGCATCTGATCTAATTGTTCGTTATGGTGGTGATGAGTTTTTGGTTGTCATTGAAAATATTACGATAGATGCAGCAAAGGTTATCGCAGAAAGTATCCGTTCAGAAATTGCGAAAGAGCCTATCGCTATTTCCAACTCCGATGAATTGCTTTGGGTTTCGGTCAGTATTGGTGTAGCTGTGGGTGCTAAGAACTGGTTGGAATTGTTAGAAAAAGCGGATCAGTCGATGTTAAGAGCGAAGGCAAAAGGGAAGAATGTGGTAGAAGGGTAATAAAATTTGATGAGGGGGCTTTGTACAGACATGTTGCTTTAGTCATCTAATTTAAATCTGCTGTTGTTAGCCTGCAAGATATATCAAAAACAGAGTCTTGCATGTGCTATCCAAAAACCAAGAAGAACTATCTAAGATGATTTATTCTCCTAATCATTTTAAAGATTGGCAGAAGATTGCTCGATCATCTCAACAATGTGATGCTAATGATATTGCCCAAGATGCTTTTTTATTCGTTATCGAAAAGTGGCTAGGTGAATTCGATTCATCTAATCCTCAACATTGGATTGAACTCAAACACAAGATGTGGAATCTCTTTGTTCATGGAGCTGATCGCATACTTAAATATGCATTTAGTGTTGATCGGAGTTCCAAGAATGATCCTGATGAAGCAATTAATCCTATTCTTTTGGGTATATCATCTCCAACATCAACTGAACCATTGCAGGGCATGATTGAGGATGAAGATCGGCAAATACAGGAAAGTAAACAATTAAAACAGATTCAAGAAAATAGTTTTTCGATGGCTTTAGCTTATGTTCAACTATTCGAAACTCTAAAGCCTGTATTACTCAAATATACTTATTTAAATATTGCTGATTATATGAAAATGTCTTATTCATGGTTACGGCAATGTTTAAAGCGTGCTGAGGAACTTCAGAAAATTCAGCATTCTTTGTTCGATAATATTGAGTATGCATCAGTTCAGCATTTGAGAAGCTGGCGTAAATTTAAACTAGACAGACAAAATCAGCCTAAATTTACACCAGTATTTGAGGGGCAGTTAAACTTATTTCAACATCGGCTTCAAGAAACGACCTGTATGTGAAATCTCAACCTTAGCGACTTGTTCAGGTGTCCCCTCAGCAATAATTTGACCACCACCAGAACCGCCTTCTGGACCCAGATCAATCACCCAATCGGCAGTTTTGATCACATCCAAATTATGCTCAATCACCACAATGGTATTACCCTTATTACGTAGCTCATGCAAGATGTCGAGTAACTTTGCAATATCGTGGAAATGCAGACCTGTGGTCGGTTCATCCAAGATATATAAAGTTTTACCCGTATCACGTTTTGCTAACTCACGCGCTAACTTCACGCGTTGTGCTTCGCCACCTGATAACGTTGTCGCAGCTTGACCCAAACGAATATAACCAAGACCAACTTGAGTCAACGTCTCTAAACGACGATGAATGACAGGAATAGCACTAAAGAATTCAGCGGCATCTTCTACCGTCATTTCGAGCACATCCGAAATGTTCTTACCTTTATAGCCGACTTCCAATGTTTCACGGTTATAACGTTTGCCATGACAAGCATCACACGGTACATACATATCAGGTAAAAAGTGCATTGCGACTTTGATCATGCCATCGCCTTCACAAGCTTCACAGCGACCACCTTTCACGTTAAACGAGAAACGACCTGCGCTATAACCACGCGCTTTGGCTTCAGGTGTCTGAGCAAATAATTCACGAATCGGCGTAAATAAACCTGTGTAGGTCGCTGGGTTTGAACGTGGTGTACGTCCAATAGGACTTTGGTCAATATCCACCACTTTATCCAAATGCTGTAAACCATCAATCGAGTCAAACTTTTCAGCAGTCAGTGTGGTTGCACCATTCAATTGTGTTGCTGCTAAAGGCAATAAAGTACGGTTAATCAGGGTTGATTTACCAGAACCTGAAACCCCAGTCACACAAGTCATGATGCCGAGAGGAATCGTTAAATCGACATGTTGTAGATTATGCCCATTTGCACCAGAGAGTTTGATGACTTCATCAGGACGTGGTGATTGAGTACGCTGTTTTGGCACTTCAATTTTAAGTTTGCCTGATAAATATTGACCTGTGAGTGAATCGGCATGGTTCGCCAATTCATCATAAGTACCTTCGGCAATGACTGCACCACCATGAATACCCGCACCTGGACCAATATCAATAATATGATCAGCAGCACGAATGGCATCTTCATCATGCTCAACCACCAGTACGGTATTACCTAAATCACGTAAACGAATTAGAGTTTGCAGTAGGCGATCATTGTCACGTTGATGTAGACCAATCGACGGTTCATCCAGCACATACATCACGCCCATCAGACCCGCACCGATTTGTGAAGCTAAGCGAATACGTTGTGCTTCACCGCCCGATAAGGTTTCAGCCGAACGCGCTAAGCTGAGATAATTGAGACCAACACTGACCAAGAAGTGTAAACGTTCACGAATCTCTTTAAAGATTTTATCTGCGATTTCGCCTTTAGCACCTTCGAGATTGAGATCCTGATAATAGCTTTCAGCATCACCAATCGACATTTTGGTAATTTCAGCGATGGTTTTATCTTTGACGCGAACATGACGAGAAATTTCATTCAGACGAGAGCCACCGCAGGCATCACACGCAGCATTCGACAGGTATTGCGCCAAATCATCACGCACATAATTCGATTCAGTCTCGCGATAACGACGTTCTAAATGCGGCAAAATCCCTTCAAAAGCTTGCACACGACTGTGCTTACGACCACGTTCATCAATATAACTGAGGTCAATTTTCTCTTTGCCAGTGCCTTGTAAGAATTTCTTTTGTGTATCTTTGTCGAGTTGATTCCACGGTGTATCAAGTGGAATATCAAAGTGATCAGCCACTTTCTGCAACATCGTGTAGTAATAAGGACGTTGTCTGTCCCAACCACGAATTGCGCCTTGGCTAATTGAAATTTCAGGATTTGGAATCAGCTTATCTGCACTGAAATGGCTACGCGTTCCCAAACCATCACAGACAGGACAAGCACCGAATGGATTGTTAAATGAGAATAAACGTGGTTCAAGCTCCGCAACCGCTCGATCACATTCAGGGCAAGAGTGTTTTGCTGAAAATACGCGTTCTGGGTGTTCGCCATTCATCCACGATAAAACTGCAATATCACCACCTAAACGTAAAGCCGTTTCAAAGGATTCTGCGATACGATTACCGAGATCATCACGGACTTTAAAGCGATCGACGACCACTTCAATGGTGTGTTTTTTCTTTTTGTCTAATTCTGGTGGAGTATCTATATCAATGATTTCACCATCGACACGGGCACGAACAAAACCTTGACCTTGAAGTTGCTCAAATAGTTGAGTGTATTCACCTTTACGCTCACGCACGACGGGTGCGAGCAGCATGAGTGCAGTCCCTTCTTCAAGTGCTTTCACTGCATCGACCATTTCTGAAATGGTCTGCGCCACCATGGGTAGATCATGTTCAGGACAATACGGTGTCCCTACACGCGCATACAGCAAACGTAAATAGTCATAAATTTCGGTGATTGTTCCTACTGTTGAACGCGGGTTATGACTCGTTGACTTTTGTTCAATGGCAATCGCAGGAGAGAGGCCTTCAATCGAATCAACTTCAGGTTTCTCCATTTGTGAAAGGAACTGACGCGCGTAGGCAGACAGTGATTCAACGTAACGGCGTTGACCTTCGGCATACAGTGTATCGAAAGCAAGTGAGGATTTGCCTGAGCCTGAGAGTCCCGTAATCACCACAAACTTATCACGTGGAATATCGAGTGACACATTTTTTAAATTATGGGTACGTGCGCCTCGAATACGGATATGACTTTGACTCATAAATACATCTCGGAATTGTGCGAATAAAACGTGTATATAATAGCGATTTAAAATTGTTCAAGCTGTAACAAAACGATTTTAAACGTCAGATTGTGTCGGATTAGTGATTTTAAGTAAGTTTTAACATGAATTTTCTATATTGCCCAAGCCTTTATCAATGCAATTTAAATACCATTAAGTAAAAAATAAATTCCTGAAATCGAGGATCGTATGTCGAAAACGTTGAAGATTTCTATCTCGGCTATTGTGCTGACTGCTTTAGCTTATTTAATTTTGTCGCCATATTTTGTGATTTATCAAATTCGACAAGCGGTAGAACGAGATGATGCGAATGCTGTCGCAAGTTATGTGGACTTTCCCAGTGTACGCCAGAGCTTCAAGGATCAATTCAATAATGAGCTGTTGCAAGAGTTTCCATCACGAGAAAATGAAGGCAGTTTTGTTGCATTAGGGGCCATGTTGGCATCTTCGATGGTCGATAAAATGGTGGGTTTGATGGTGACACCTCAAGGCATCTCTTTATTATTACAGGGCAAAAAGTTCAAAGAAGGTTTGTCTTTTCAAGGCGAATCGGCACGACAACCTCAAAATAAAACACTGACAAATCATCAAGATGATGCTGAGAAAGTGACTTATCACAGTCGTTATCAGTCATGGAATCAATTTAGCGTTGAAATAGATGATCCCAAAAATCAATCTTCAGTCAATTTAATCTTACATCGAGAGGGTTTGAGCTGGAGAGTCACGGAAATCATGTTACCTATCACGCAATTCAAATAGATCAGTGATAAATTGGAAAGCATTGCACTATAGAAAAGATCAGGAATAAGTAAAATGTTAGGAACGATTCTCGTTGCGTTGATTGCAGTATTACATGTTTATATTTTAGTGTTGGAAATGTTTTTATGGGATAAACCTTATGGTTTGAAAGCATTTGGCAATACACCCGAAAAAGCACAACTCACCAAAGTTCTGGCTCAAAATCAGGGTTTATATAATGGCTTTTTGGCGGCCGGTTTATTTTGGTCGCTTTGTGCTCCTGAAACGTATGCATTAGCGCTCGCCAATTTCTTTTTAGGTTGTGTATTGGTTGCAGGGATTTACGGTGGACTCACTGCCAGTAAAAAGATCATCTATATCCAAGCCGTACCTGCGTTGCTCGCGTTAATTGTGGTGAATGTTTTTTAGTCCAAAGATAAAAGTAGGCAGCGTCTCTAATTTATGCTTTAATGCGTCCAGTTTGAGATGAGCCTCATACAGTATATTGGCGATACAATATACGACTAAGCCCCTTAATTGGGGCTTTTTTACGCCCTTAATAAAGAGAGTCAAAGATTTATCAATATCAATTTGACGACGTAATTTGTAAGCATCGCAAGTGTTAGGTTAGAAGCTGTCATTTTCAGTCAGTTAAGCGAAATTAGTGCAAGAAATGCTTTGTTGATAATGAAATAAGTAAATTAAAATTAAAGACTTATAAATACAGAGTAATAATAATGTTAAAAAATCTGATTTTATTGTGCTGGGGGATCTGTGCAAGTTTTAGTCTATATGCGCAAGAAACAAAGATTACGGGATTTGATCAATTCTTCAATTTAGATGAGGAACATCATTATGAATTGGAATTAAAAAACTTAAATCCTAGCGCGCAAATCTGGACGGCATTTTATATTGTTGGCGTGCCTAAATCGGCAGGCATGCAGACCAAAGCTGATTTTACGGTAATGGGTGATGGTTTACTTTCACAAGTGCATCCGACAAATCCAACTGAAGTCATGAGCTTGATGGCAAATGATTTACCGATTCGTCAGAACTATTCTCTTAAATCATTTGATGATTTAGCCAGTGAAATTGAAAGCCAAACAGGTGTTAATATTCAAGATCCTGACGTAAATGGTGCAGCGAATGTCCGTGTATATGGACGTATTTTGGACTGGATTCCTGAATATAATTTGCAAAAGCCCGCTGTGATTTCTTTCGGTATTACAGATGCACAAGATTTTGATATTAAGGCAGCTTATGTCATTGTTGGTGAAGGAGAGAAAACCCCGCAGTTAATGCAGCTGAATATTCAGGAAAAAGCTGATCCAGAGCAAGTTCAGCAAGCATTTCAAGAGACCACCAGAAGTTCAGAGTTTAGATTAGCTCGCTTTGAGACCAAATTTTTAATCTTCTTTGTGATACTCGCAGCGACAATCTTTTTAAATTGGCACAGATTCCGCAGAGGTTAAGACAGAAAAAGTGCTTAAAAAGAAAAATATTAGGTGGTTGAATCTTTGGCTGATAGCAATTCGCTATTTGCACCTCGCTTGTTGAAGTGAGGTGCAATTTATGACTCGCTTAATCCAATCCTAACCATTGACGTTGTTGGTAAGCACTGTCCCAAAATAGCCATTCTAGTTTGGCTCCCATGGTATAAGCAGCGTGCATTTTGGCTAAGGTATCTTCATCACAACGCGCGGCCACTTTATCAATGGTTGCAATCACATTGCTTACGGCTGTATTGAATTCCTCTCCAGCATAGGTATCAATCCAAGCTTGGTAAGGGTTATTGGCAACCGATTTATCAACGATGTCTTTACCAACTTCTGCATAAATCCAGAAACAAGGTAACAGTGCTGCCAAAATCACAGGATAGCTTTCTGACCAAGCTGTTGCGGTGAGGAATGAAGTGTAGTGATGACAAGCGAGTGTTAATGGCGTTGATTCAAATTCTGTTTTGCTGACATTAAATTCCTGCATAAAATCGCTATGCAAACTACGTTCTACGATAATTGCGATTTTAGCGGCTTCAGAAAATTGAATAATATCATCAGCGTCATAGGCTTTTGCGGCAGCTACGGCAAGCGCACGACCATAAGCCACAAGATAATGTGCATCTTGAATTACATAATGACAAAAGACTTCACGGTTTAATGTGCCTGCTGTAAGTTCTTGATTAAAAGGAAGTGCAAGAATTTTTTGATATAAGTCTTGATTTCGTTGCCATACATCTTGTGAAAAAGTCATGCTTTGAACCTATAAAAAACATAAAAACGATTTTGGCAAAACTATAGCAGAGATCGTTGCAATCTCTATTCTTCTCACAACAACAGCAACAATCTTTTCTATCTTTCAGTCAAAACTCGCCTACAATAGTCTCATTTTTATCACTCGACGATTTCGAATAAAAGGCTGCTCATGAAGCATTTTCGTTTTTCAATTTTCTTTACAGTGGTGTGTTTAGCACTATCTGCCTACTGGGGCTATACGCATGGCCCAGAAGCAGGCGTGGCAACGATGCTGAAAGCATTGACGATTACTGCAATTTTGGCGGTGATGGAAGTTTCACTTTCTTTCGATAATGCGGTTGTGAATGCTTCAGTTTTACGTAACTGGGATCATTTCTGGAAAATGATTTTCTTAACGGTAGGTATTCTGGTTGCTGTCTTTGGTATGCGTTTAATTTTCCCTGTTGTGATTGTCGCGGTGACAGCAGATATGGGCATGATTGAAGTTGCGAAATTGGCTTTGAATGATCCAAAAACATACTCGGAACGTTTGATGGCACATCATGCTGAAATCTCGGCCTTTGGTGGCACTTTCTTACTGATGGTGTTCTTAAACTTCTTCTTTGATGACGGTAAAGAAACCCATTGGTTTAAATGGCTAGAGTCTAAACTTGCGCATCTCGCGAGTGTCCCTGCGATGTCGGTATTTCTCGCTTTGATTGCCATGATTATCATGGCAGCAAATGTTGATGAGTCTGCACGTTTGGCCGTGACGATGTCGGGTATTTGGGGAATTGTGGTCTATATTGGGGTACAAGTCCTGAGCCATTTATTAGGCGGCGAGCCAGAAATTGATGACGATGGTAATGCGGTTATGCATGATTCTAATGGTGCAGCCTCTGGGGTAGTGAAAGCCGGAATCGGTGGTTTCTTGTACCTTGAAGTACTTGATGCATCGTTTAGTTTTGATGGTGTGATTGGTGCATTTGCGATTACCAGTGATGTTGTGATCATCATGTTGGGTCTTGCGATTGGTGCGATCTTTGTGCGTTCGATGACGATTTATTTGGTCGAGAAAGGTACATTGGATGCATATATCTTCTTAGAACATGGTGCGCATTATGCTATCGGTGCTTTGGCATTCATTATGATTGCCAGTGGTACGGGCGTGCATGTTCCCGAAGTGGTGACAGGATTGATCGGTGTTGCGTTCATTGTTTGGGCGGTGATTGCGTCCATTCAATATAGTAAGCATGAACAGCGAATCTCTTAAGTTTGCTTTCAGTTTAATGATCTAAGATCAGAAAAAGGGACGGAAACGTCCCTTTTGATTTTTTAGCTTGTGATTTTTTCAGCGCATTCTAAGCGAATGGCTTATAATTCGCTGAGCCAGTAATAGTGTCTTGCCAATGATGAATGCTTTAGAACGCCGTTCAACCTTTGCCTTAAGTAGCATTTTTGCCTTACGCATGTTGGGCTTGTTCATGATTATTCCTGTCTTTTCAGTTGCAGGGCAGTCTTATCAATATGCAACGCCAGCATTAATTGGTTTAGCTGTGGGGGTTTATGGTTTAACGCAAGCTATTTTGCAAATCCCATTTAGCTTGTTGGCAGATCGTTTTAGTCGTAAACCTTTGGTGGTGTTAGGACTATTACTATTCGCCCTCGGTGGTACGATTGCTGGGATGTCGGATACGATTTATGGTGTGATTATCGGGCGTGCTGTTGCGGGTGCGGGTGCTGTTTCTGCTGTGGTGATGGCACTGCTTGCAGATGTTACTCGCGAGGAGCAACGCACTAAAGCGATGGCTGCCATGGGTATGAGTATTGGTTTGTCATTTGTGGTGGCATTTAGTCTAGGGCCTTGGCTCACCAGTTTAGTTGGGATTTCTGGACTCTTTTTCGTGACCACGATTATGGGCTTGGCTGCAATTTTAATGTTGTTGTTAGTGCCGAAAGTAACACGTCATCACAAGAATTTTCAGCAAGGTTATTTATCTCAACTCAAACAAGTCATACAAATTAGCGACTTAAACCGGTTGCATGTTTCTGTCTTTTCACTGCATTTATTATTAACAGCGATGTTTATTTATGTGCCTTCGCAGTTGATTGAATACGCACAGATTCCACTGGCAAAGCATGGTTTAGTCTATTTGCCATTGTTGTTAATTAGTTTATTTTTTGCTTTTCCAAGCATCATCATTGCTGAAAAATATCGCAAGATGCGTGGCATTTTCTTAACTGCGATTGCAGGCATTATTGCAGGTTTATTGATCCTGATTTTTGGCTATGAATCTAAATATGTACTACTGGCAGGATTAGGTATTTTCTTTATTGCATTTAATGTGATGGAAGCACTTTTACCATCGTGGTTATCGAAATCTGCACCCATTCAATCGAAAGCAACTGCGATGGGAATTAACGCAAGTAGCCAATTCCTAGGTGCATTCTTCGGCGGTACGTTGGGTGGTCAATTGTTAATGTTACACAACACCTCGCTTGGGTGGAGTGTGTTGGCTGGTATTGCTATAATTTGGTTGCTCGTAAGCTTTGGGCTGGCTCAGCCGAGATATTTGTCTTCGATTGTACTGCGTTTACCTGAAGCGCAACAAACAGATGAATGGACTTCAAAATTACTGGCGATTCGTGGTATTGAAGAAGTGGTGGTGATGTCTGAACAACAAGTTGCTTATATAAAGGTCGATAAACATCAAATTGATGATTCTGCGCGACAAGATTTAACGCACTTGTTAGGGAAAGAGGTAGCCATTTAAGCATAACTCTTATAAAGTAAAACATAGAAATAGATAGGACGTAGATAAGCTAATGCGTGGTGTAAATAAAGTAATTTTAGTCGGAACTTTGGGTCGTGATCCTGAAACAAAAACTTTTCCAAATGGTGGATCTTTAACTCAGTTTTCGATTGCAACAAGTGAGTCTTGGACAGATAAAAGCACGGGTGAACGTAAAGAACAAACGGAATGGCACCGTATCGTGTTGCACAACCGTTTAGGTGAAATTGCACAACAATATTTACGTAAAGGTTCGAAGGTTTATATCGAAGGTTCATTGCGTACACGTCAATGGACAGATCAAAATGGTCAAGAGCGTTACAGCACGGAAATCCGTGGTGATCAAATGCAAATGCTTGATTCACGTCAACAAGGTGAGCAAGGTTTTGCTGGCGGTAACGATTTCAACCAACCGCGTTTTAATAACAATAATAGTAATCAGGGCGGTGGTTACCAGAACACAGGTTATAACAACAATAATCAAAATGGTTATGGTCAAGGTGGCAATTTTAGTGGTGGAAATCAGGGCAATTATGCAGGCAGTCCACAAGCAGGTAATGGTTTTAATACGCCAAAAGCTGCACCTCAACCTGCTGCTGCTCCAGCTGACTTAGATGATGATTTACCGTTCTGACACCTACTAGAGACCATGTTTTGTAAAGTTTATAAAATTATTCTTTATTAGTAGTTAGTTACAAATAAAATTTACAGATACCAGAAATGGTTCTGTAAATTTTTTTACTTATATCTTATGATGGCTTTGGTGCACAAACCTATTCATAACGGCTTCTTCAGCAATATAATTTCCAGATGAAGAAGCCTGCGCCTAAAATCTACCGTACAACCAATTGGCCCTCGTATAACAAAGCTTTAATCAAGCGAGGAAATATTTCAATCTGGTTTGATCCTAAGACCCAATGGTATGCACAGCCACAAGGCAAGCATGGGCGAAATCAAACTTATTCAGATACAGCCATACAATGCTACTTAATGATTAAATCCCTGTTCAGATTGACCTTACGTATGGTCACAGGCTTTGTCTAAAGTCTAATTAAAATATCTGGTTTAGATTGGAACGCGCCAGATTACTCAACCTTTTGCAGAAGACAAAAGAATATTGTTAATTCTACGGGTAAGAAACTTTTAGATGAAGGTGAATAGAAACGTAAGAAACATCAGCATGAATATCGTAGACAATCCCATAAACTGCAATAGGTATAGATGCTAAGACCCTTCAAATACGTGCTGTTCAGCTTACAACAAATAATGAGAGTGATTCACAAGTGTTAGATGAGTTGCTTAAACAAATCCCACAAGTTGAACATATTGACTGCATCTATACCGATGGTGCTTATGATACCAAGCAATGTCAGCAGATCATTGCGGATCGGCAAGTCTATGCTGTCATACCGCCAAGAAAGAATGCGAAGCCTTGGAAGGATACAAAGTCCCATTCGCTACAAAGAATGAACTGTTTCGGACGGTTAAGCATTTAAGAAGAACTATTTGGAAAAATGGTCTGGATATCACCTTTGAAATTTGGTAGAAATCAAGATGTATTGCATCAAATTATTGGGAGATAAACTCAGTGCAAGGAGTTTTTGATAGTCCGGTCAATGAAATCCATGTATATATCCGTGTTAAATAAATTTACATAGTTAGGTCGAACTCGCACCCAAGTTGTACCCTGAATTATTTAGGTTAGGGGGGGAATTGGTCTTTGAAATTTTTGTGCAGCAAAGCTCGAATCAGTTAATAAATTGATAAAATTTTTTTCGAAAGGCGTTAAGAAAGGCTCTCTAATTTATTTAAGAAACTCATAAATATTAGAATTTAAGCACTCAAGCCAATCCATTAATTCAATAATATCGATTCTTCGATCAAAATTCTCTATTTTTGCTACATATGACTGAGGCTTTTTTAAACGTGAAGCTAGTTCTACCTGAGTAACTTCTTTTAACTCACGTATTCGAATAAGTTTTTCAATTAGCTGTTTATAGCGAGGATCATGTATTGAGCTCATAACTCGACATGATGTACTATTTTTTAATATATCCCAAAATAGGATATTTTTAGTTTTGGAGATAGTGTTTATCTATGAATATAAATTTTCAACTTAAGTGCAATTCTCTAGACACTTTATCAAACCAAACATTCTCTAACTCTAAGTTCAAAATATTCGAGCAGAATTTATGAAATTTTCACTTGAATATAAGCCTAAAATATTTTATTAAAAATCTAAATTATTTTAGGTAGCTAATAAGTTAAAACTTGATATTAGTGGATGCTGATAATTTTGCATACAAATATTAATTTAATGATTCAAAAAGATATTTGCGATTTAATTAAACAATTAAAATCTTTAGAGGTTGAGAATTTCCATTTCCATAGAATATAAAAGTTTAAATCAGAATACATGTAATTTATTTCAGGAGTTAAGCATATATAAAAAGCATCTTATAAAATTTCCTAAGTGATCTAAACTGATTAATCGTTTTAAAGATTAAAAATTCAGAAATTCACCTTAAAGATATGAGCTAAAAGCTTTGAGGAATTTATTAGAAGCTCAATAGGAGCAGGCCAATCTTATGGTAATCCCCCCTAAAAATAAAAGAATCAATATGATATTGCTGGCCGAGCAAACATTTATTTGATATTTTGGATGAAGTACAAGATTATTCAACGAGTTGGCTGTGGTACGATAATTATGAAAGACCCCACCAAGCTAACAAAGGAAAGCCACCTTTAATGGCTGCTTAACCTCTACTATTTTACTTCGGTTATTTATGGGAGGATTACCCAAAAATTGGATATAGAAGAATTTTCGATAGATTTGAACTTCGCTTATAAGGAATTAAGCATTTGATCACTGACAATACGCCCATTGTTTAAAGCAATAATACGATCTACAGAAGAAATTGTTTCAGGACGATGAGCAATAATGATTCTAGTAATTTGAAGGGATTTAATCATTTCGTTAATCTCTTTTTCTTTCACAATATCTAAATGACTTGTTGCCTCATCTAGAAATAGAATTTTAGGCTTTCTATACAATGCTCTTGCCAATAATATCCTTTGTTTCTGTCCTCCAGACAAAATATTCCCCATATCGCCCACTAATGTTTGATATCCCATAGGCATCATCATAATTTCATCATGTATTGATGCCATTTTTGCGCACTCTTCAACCCATTCTTGTTGAATAATATCATCAAAG
Organism: Acinetobacter venetianus RAG-1 = CIP 110063; assembly: GCF_000368585.1. GTDB lineage: Bacteria > Pseudomonadota > Gammaproteobacteria > Pseudomonadales > Moraxellaceae > Acinetobacter > Acinetobacter venetianus. Next base: position 668,281 of record NZ_KB849557.1, on the reverse strand, counting down.
AAACTAATATTCTCTAAAATGGAGCCAGCAAATAACATATCATCTTGGGCAACATAGGCGATGAATTGCTTTAATGTATTAGAACCAATTTTGGTTATATTTTGACCACCAATTTTTATTTCACCTCGCTCAGGTTTTAAATTGCCTAATAATAGATTTATTAGTGTTGATTTACCACAGCCTGTAGAACCAACTATCGCTACAGATTGCCCCTCAGGAATATTAAAGTTAATACCATGGATAATCCATGGTTCATCTTCTGAATATCTAAACTTCAATGATCTTACATCAACTCCTGTTTTTTGTTGTTCTGGAAATTCTGGAGAATGTAAATAGCTATTAGGTATTTCTTGATCTGTTAGAACAATATCTGCTAAACGTTCACCATGTAAATTAAGCATTTTTACTTCGACTAGCTTATTAATAAGTGAACTTACTCGGCTTCCAAACTGATTTTTATACGCGATAAAAGCCATTAATATTCCAACGGTAAATTCTCCTTTGATAGTTAGAGTTGCACCTATCCATATAATGATAATATTTTGTAACCCGAATAATAATTTATTTACGAACTCAAACATTAGATTGAGTTTTTGTGTGGTCAATTCGCTATTAATTTGGTTAATAAACAAAGCTAACCATGTTGTTTGTCTATAATCTTGTTTTTCAAACTGTTTGATAGTTTTTATACCACGCATTGTTTCCATAAAATGTGTGTTTTGTTTTGCAGCATGCACAATCTGATCTTCTGTAGCGCGTCTTAAGGGGTAATACCAAATCCAACGTATGGAAGCATACAGCAACATTGTAATTACCACGATCCATGCCAGTTTTACGCTATATATAAACATTAAAATTAATGTAAATATTGTCATTAGACCATCAAGAATAGCTGTAATAAAAGAGGTTGTTAGCGTTCTTTGAATGGTATCAATTGAGCTAAATCTAGAAATAATATCGCCCAAATGACGTTTCTGAAAAAAACTTGTTGGCAAGTTAACTAAATGGTGGAAAATATTAGCTTTCCACTGTACATTTAGGGTAGTTGCCATATGCATAACTACCCAAGCTTGCAACAAGCTAATCAGACTGCTTAAAACAATTAACAGTCCAAAACCGATTGCCAAGGTTGTGAGCAAATTAAAATCCGCAGAAACGATAGCATGATCAATGACCCATTGCATAAAGAATGGGCTAATAAGAGAAAATATCTCAAGTACTAAAGCAAGAATAAGAATTTGCCCGAAAGATTTCCATAATCCTCTAATTTCCCCAAATAGTTTAAAAATACGAATATTTTTTTTATCTTTTTTTTCTTCAAAATTTGAATCTGGCCATAACTCTAAACCAATCCCAGTAAAATGTATTGAGGTTTGATTATAGGTAAGTTCTTTCTCTCCATAAGCCGGATCTATAATCGTTACTTTAGTTGAGGATACATTTTTGAGTACTACAAAGTGGTTCAAATCCCAATGTAAAATGCAAGGTAGTCTTAATTTATTTAGTTCTTCAAGTTCAAGCTTAAGTGGGCGTGTGGTAAGATGTAGCTTATTAGCGATCTTAACCAAAGTTGTAAGTGTTGCTCCTTTTTGAGAAATAGAGTATCTCTGTCTGAAAGTTAGAAGATCTGATTCATAACCATAATAGCTAGCAATCATAGCGAGACAAGCGAGTCCACATTCTGATGATTCAGTTTGTAATATTACAGGAACTTTTCGACTAAGACCTAAAGATAAACGATCCAGATACTGCACTATAGTTTTCCTGTAATACTAAATAATGGTTCTAGGACCCATTCATACAATTTACGTTCTTCGTGCATAATATCGCCTTCAATAGTCATTCCCACTTGTAATGGTTTATCTTGACCATATGCTCTTACCATTTGTTTATCGAGTTTCGCTCTTACTAAATATATAGGCTCATTATTAATTTGTTCTTGTGGCGAAATATTTCCAATCGTTTGTAAATCTTGACTGGCTAGTGCAGTTTTTGCTACAGATACAATCTGTGCTTTTGCGTGACCAAACTTTTGATAAGGATAAGCTTGATAACGTAACAATACCTGATCCCCCTTTTTAATAAATCCAATTGCTCTACTAGGTACATAAAGTTGTGCAATTAATGGTGCATTTTCAGGTAGAATCGTCAATAATGGTTTGGATAAGTCAACAAACTGTCCAACTTCAGCATTAATGGTGCCTATAACGCCTGATACGTTAGCTTGTATGGCAATATGCTGTTTAGATTGTATTTCGATTAATTCTTGAGTATTACTCGATAACAAACGTTCTAATTGCTCATTCTCATTATTCTGCCTATTTTCCAGTCCAGATAAGCTAATTTTCTGTTCCATTAACTGTTTTTCTAATGATACTTTTTCACGTTCTAATGACTCAAGTTGAGCTAACTGATCAAGATAATTTATTTTTCTTGCTTCAAATTCTTCATGAGAAATTGCATTTTCATGAAGTATATTACGATACCGCTGTTGATTTTTATTTGCTAGTTTTACACGTTCTCGCTGATTAGCGATTAAATTATCAACTTTAACTAAAGTCCCTTTAAGTAGATTAATCTGATTATTGACTGTTCGTTTCTCATCTTGATGAATAAAACGCATTCGTGCGATTTCATTTCGAATAGATTGTTCTTTTAATTGTGTTTGTTTAGCTAAAGCATCAGCAATATTGCCTTGTTCGCCATAACTTGCTGTTGAAATAGTAAAAAGAATATCGCCTTTTTTTACTATTTGTCCTTCATACACATTTTTTTTAAGGATTATACCTGTTTGTGTTGTATATACCTGTATTAAACCTGATAGTGGAATTAATTGACCTTGCACAGTACTACGTTTAGTGTAAGTTCCCCAAATTACAAAAGACACAATAACCAAAGTAAAACATAATGAGCAAATCGTCAAAACGGTAAAGCTAAATGGACGGGACAAAATAATATCACCCATCCATTTTGTTTTTTTAGCATCAAGGACTTCTTTGCGAAATAGATTATTAACTGGAGAGTTCATTTTTAAAAAAATAAATAATTTAAAATGGAAGATAAGTGTTCGCTATAAAGTTGAAATTTCAATTATTTCCCCGTGCTGTTGGAATTGCGTTGTTTAAATATGACTAGACTATATTTCGCAAATCACATCATTAAATATTAAAGATTCAATAAAATCCTTTAACTTACCCTCTTCAATATAATTTTCACAAGTTAACTTGATTAACTCATCTTTTGTAAGTAAATTTTCTTCAATTAAGTCAAATATTATTTTTGATTTAGCGTCAATTTTTATTTTTATTCCATTAATTAATAAATCATTATTAGAATTTGAAATTGAATAAGAAGTATTTAAGAGTAATATTCCATTTTTTTTGTTTTTGGTTTTCTTAACTTTATTGCTAATATTAGATAATATAAACGGAGATATCACTTTATCTTGCTCAACTTGTGCGGTCTTGAATTTATTAATATTATCTATGCTATTTAAGACATCCAAAACATCAGTCTCTGTAAATTTATCTATAGGTTGAGTTGTAAAACTTTTCCTAAAATTCACATTGTTTACAAAAACATTCCCAGAACACCATGTTAAATAATCTGTAATATGAGCTGTGTGAACTCCAACAGCTATATGAAAAGTTTCTTCTTGTTCAATAGGTAGCGCCTCATGCCACCATCCACGTGGGATATACAATATATCACCAACTTCCAATATTTCATCAAAAATAGGAGTATTAGGGCATTCGTGCTTACGATCTTTACTTGTTTGATTTTGTAATGGGAGTGGGAATGTGGGTGCAAATAATTTCCATCGTTTTCGACCAATAAGTTGAATTGCAAAAACATCATGTGTATCCCAATGTTTTGCAAAAGTTCCATTTCCACCAAATGCAATATAACCATTTGCAACAGCCTTTTCTTTCACAAAGTGTGAAATAGCTTTTGTTATCTTATTAATTTTTGTTGATTTAGTATCTATTCTATTTAATACTAAAGTTGCTCCATTTAACATTAAATCATTAAATGAATCTTTTATAATTCTTTTTCTATACATACCTACGTCATAGAAATCTTCTGTATAGGATGTTGGGTCTATTTTTCCATCCTTAAATAAATGGATAGTTCCATCATTTATGTTCCAACTAAATAACATTTCATCAACGTCATCCCAAGTTAGTCCATTAGCGTTGAATACATTTTTTTCAAAATAAAAATTTTTTTCGAAGTATTGGGAGAAAAATAAGTCTCTAGATAACGTTAAGAAATTCATTACATCACTTTTAAATATAATAAAGTCTTATTTTAACAATAAGACTTATTGTAGAAATTACAGGGCTATATGTTTAGATCAACTAAAGTAACCAAATAAAGCCATCAAGCATACTACTAATAATATGATTAAAACTATTATAGAAATAGTCTTGGCTACTTTTTTATTGCGGATAAACTTTGAACTGTATATCAAAATTAGGCTAAGTATTATAACTAAGGGGGCGAAAAACGCTGATGAAATAGTTACCATTTTTTTATATCCTATTTATCCATCACCATCTTCTGATGAGTTTCCATTGTTTGTAATAGGACATATAATTTGCCCAGCTGCTTGCCCAGCTGCTGCTCCTAATCCAAAGCCTACAGCGCCTCCTAATAATGCACCGATTACAGCACCAGCTCCTGTCATGCCAGAAACGCATTGAGTCTCTGTATATGCTCCGCCGCTAATGATATTCATATCATTTATGGTAAGCTCTTTCATTATTTGATCCTTTTAACTTAAAAAATAAAAAATTAAATAAAACATTTGTTAGAGAATTTTATTTAGGAGAAAATTTGGATTTTATATATTTATTCATCTCCATCTTCACTACTTTGATTATTAGTGATAGGTGCACAGATAATGCCACCTACAATATTTCCAATTGTTGCCCCAACACCTACTCCAGCTGGATTTCTTGTTGCGATACCACCTACAACACCACCAACTATTGTAGCAGCCCCTACACATTGACTTTCAGTCATTCCACCACTGATTACACTATATTCAAAAATTGAAAGCTCGCGCATATTATCCCTCAGTAAAAAATAATTATTAAGAAAATTGAATAACTTATTGCTTGGTTATTTCGCTTTAAATTTTATTTAAGCTACTTCTATTTAACAATACTGAAAATCAAAATTTGAGCAAAAAATAATCTTAATTTTTCTAAGCAATTGTTTTTAATTTAAATAAAAACATAAATAATAGTCTGTATACTGCTTTAAATTCCTTATAGGTTTATATACTTCGAGATATCTGTTAAGATTTATTTAATAAAAATTAATATAATTAATAATCAATTAACATTTCTTGTATTTTAATTTTAGTAGTTTTATTGGGCTCTGTTGCACAAAGGTTTGAAAGACAATGCTACCCTAATTGAGATAAATTCAAGTGACAACTTGGGTATGAGGTAGACCTGATTCTGTGAATTTATTCAAAACTGCTATACGTGTATGAATCTCATTTACTTGGTTTTGAAAGTTTCCAGTACTGAGCTTATTGTCTAGTCATTTGATGCAGTGTATCTTGATTTCAACCAAACTTCGCCGATGATAGCCAGACCATTTTTTCCATAGCGTCTTGCTGAAACGTTAAACTGCTCGAAGTAGTTCATTTCGCTCTCGCGAATGAACTTTTATGTCTTTCCAAGGCTTTGTATTTTTTCTAGGCGGAATCACCGCATTTGTTTATCGATCTGCAATGAGCTGACGGCATTGTTTTGTGTCATATGCACCATCTGTATAGAATGAATCAATTTGTTCATCCAACGGAATTTGATCAAGTAAATCCACATGACTTGCGAATCACTCTATATATTGCATACGGTGGTAGAGTAGACACTACAGGTTCAAAACTGTTTCTACGTAAATATAGGAGTTGTATTTGGTAAAAAATTAACAGTAAAGGAATTATTCTGATCGATATCGAATATGTTTATAATAAATTTTGTTACACTTTATGCATTAGAGTATATTTAATTTATTTTAGTTGTTAGTTACTGATTAATATTAATTAATTTATGTTATAGTGTTTTTGTGATGAGCAATGTAATTTTAGTCGGAACTTTGGGTCGTGATCCTGAAACAAAAACTTTTCCAAATGGTGGATCTTTAACTCAGTTTTCGATTGCAACAAGTGAGTCTTGGACAGATAAAAGCACGGGTGAACGTAAAGAACAAACGGAATGGCACCGTATCGTGTTGCACAACCGTTTAGGTGAAATTGCACAACAATATTTACGTAAAGGTTCGAAGGTTTATATCGAAGGTTCATTGCGTACACGTCAATGGACAGATCAAAATGGTCAAGAGCGTTACAGCACGGAAATCCGTGGTGATCAAATGCAAATGCTTGATTCACGTCAACAAGGTGAGCAAGGTTTTGCTGGCGGTAACGACTTCAACCAACCGCGTTTTAATAACAATAATAGTAATCAGGGCGGTGGTTACCAGAACACAGGTTATAACAACAATAATCAAAATGGTTATGGGCAACAAGGCGGTAACTACGCAGGTAGTCCGCAAGCTGGAAATGGTTTTAATACACCTAAATCATCGCCACAGCCTGCGGCAGCACCAGCTGATTTAGATGATGATTTACCGTTCTAAGACTTGGAACTAAATCTAAAAAGCCTCTTTTCAAATCTTGGAAAGAGGCTTTTTTATGTGCATCACATTTTTAGCGTAAAACAAAATAAGACTTAAGTTATGGATCAATAATGATTCGCTTTCAATAAAAAGAACCAATCTATAGATCATAAAATATGTAATAAATTTTGATTTTATCGGTATTTAGTTGGTTGATTTTAAATATAAAAATAGCTACTCATTATTTCATTGAAAAATATAAAGCTAGCCAGTGTTGCACATAATTTTTACAATTGGCTCTCTCCTTTATCATAAAAATGGCTCTCGTTTCTTCAGGGCCAAAACGACAAATTAAAGCCATAGGAAGTATGCATACGGAAGCGTTGTTTGGATCACTCTAGTTTTTCTGTGAGAACAAGAGCAATTCAGCGACACAATTTTTAGGGGGATATATTGAGCAGTGAGGCAAGAAGCCTCGGATTGCTGGTATCCCTCATAGGTTAAGGAAAATGATATGGCAGCACATCAAGATGGTTCTGAAGCCAATCCCTCCCAAAATTTAAAACATGGTCTGCAATCACGACATTTGACGATGATCTCTATCGCTGGAGTGATTGGTGGCTCTTTATTTGTCGGTTCAGGCAGTATTATTTACAACACAGGCCCCGTGGTCTTTCTTACCTACGCTTTGGGTGGTTTGTTGGTCTGGTTCATTATGCGTATGCTCGGGGAAATGGCCGTTTTAAACCCTGACAGCGGTTCATTTTCGACTTATGCGGACCGAGCGATTGGTCGTTGGGCTGGTTTCTCGATTGGTTGGTTATATTGGTGTACTTTAGCCATGCTGATGGGGTGGGAAGCTTATGTTGCAGGTAAAATTTTAAATAATTGGTTCCCGTTTATCCCGATTTGGGCTTATATGGTTTTAGTGATTGGTGGGTTGGTCGCGGTCAATTTACAGAACGTTAAGAACTATGGTGAGTTCGAATTTTGGTTTGCATTGATCAAAGTCATCGCAATTGTGATATTCCTCGTAATTGGTAGTCTTGCGATCATGCACCTATGGCCGTGGGGTGATGTTTCAGCCGCAGGTGTGACCAATTTAACTGCCCAAGGATTTATGCCAAATGGCGCATCGTCCGTTATCACTGCTTTACTTGGGGTCATGTTTGCCTACATTGGTGCTGAAATTGTGACTGTAGCAGCGGCAGAGTCAGAAAATCCATCGAAAGAAATCCGTAAGGCATCTAATTCCGTCGTGTGGCGAATTGTCTTATTCTATGTCGGATCGATGTTTGTCGCGGTATGTTTGATTCCTCACAACAATGAGCTTTTAAAAGATTCAACTTGGGGAACCTATAGTGTCACGCTCAGTGCGCTTGGCGTTCCTGAAGCACGTCATATCGTCAACTTTGTGGTACTGACATCGGTTTGTAGCTGTTTTAATTCCGCGTTATATACTTGTTCCCGTATGCTCTTTTCACTTGCGAAGCGTGGTGATGCGCCGAAAAGTTTTGCTTCTGTGAATCGTAAAAGCAGCCCATGGGTGGGTGTATTGGTGTCGTGTTTCTTCTCAGTTATTGCTGTGATTTTAACAGCGACCAAGAGTATGGATGTCTATGATTTCTTCATGTTAACCACTGGTGCAGCGACCTTGTATGTATATTTGACCATTGCTTATTCACAGTTGTGTATGCGTAAAAAGCTTGAGGCTGAAGGTGTTAATATTGAATTTAAAATGTGGATGTTCCCTTATTTAACTTATGTGGTGATCTTTGCAATTATTGCTGCCATCCTGACCATGTTGATCGAAGGGACCTATTTTAAAGAGGTGATCTATACCACAGCATTGTTTGGCATCATCGTGGTTTCAGGATTATTGTCGCAAAAACTCGGTTGGGGGAAGGAGCGTAGAGAAACGCATTTAGCCCAAATCCATGAAGAAAAATTAGTCTAAAGTTTAAAAAAAGATAAGAGCCTCAATCTGGAGGCTCTTTTTTATCTATGCTTAAAAATATAGGACTCAATTGAGTGTTGGTACGCCAGCTTCACGTAGACATTGCAGCAATGTCCCAAATGCCATCACCATATCTTTCTCATTGACGCAGGCAAATCCCATCAGTAAACCACGTTGAGCATGGGCATGTGAGCGCATGTAGTATTGAGACAGCGGACGGACTTTGACTCCGCGCTCTAATGCAGTCGCGGCAACTTCTACATCATCACACGTAGCAGGTAACTTTAAAACCAGATGCAGACCCGCTGCTTCATCATATTCATGTAGAAATTCAGGTCCTAAATAGCGATGAATCAGACTGACTAAATAGTCCCGTCTTTTGCCATAGAGCAATCGCATTCGGCGAATGTGGGCTTCATAATGACCTTCACGGATAAATTCAGCCAGTGCTTTTTGTTCTAATAGATGCCCGCCACGATATAGCTCTGCTGCAACGATACGCAGTGGTGAAAACAGTGGCTTAGGCACAACTAAATAACCAATCCTCAAAGAGGGATAAATCGTTTTGCTAAACGTACCCATATACAGGACTGGGGCATTAGTTTCCAAGCCTTGTAGGGATGGATAAGGCTGTCCAGAGAAGCGGAATTCACTATCGTAATCATCTTCCACGATCCAAGCATTGTGTTGACGTGCGATTTGAAGCAGTTGCTTACGACGGTTTAAGCTCAGATGTGAGCCTAAAGGATATTGGTGTGATGGCGTGACAAAAATCAGTTTGGGTGGTTGGGTTGGATTTTGCTCAGGAATGATCCCTTCTGCATCAACAGGCATTGGCTGAATATCTACGCCGTTAATTCTTAAATTATTACGCATTCCCCAATATGCAGGGTCTTCGATCCAGACGCTATCGCCAATGTCACTCAGTGCGCGTGAGACTAAATCTATCGCTTGATGAATGCCTTCCGTAATAATAATTTGATCAGCATCGCATTGAACTGAGCGCGCTACCCGTAAATAATCAGCTAAGGCACTGCGTAGCTCAAGACATCCCCCAGCATTGCTATAAATCAATCGGTTAATATCAGGTTCACGGCTTAAACGGGCTTGGATACGACTAAAAATATGATGAGGAAATTCGGTGACATCCGGCGCACCAGGCACAAAAGCACCCCATTGATGTGGTGAAGCTGCGGCATAACCTAATAGGTTGGAACCTCGCTGTGATAACGCATATGAACTTTGAGTAACTGGTAAATCGGGTTCTTTCTTTTTATTTTTGGTATTTAAAAATTTTTCAGGTAATTGCTCCGCTACCCATGTGCCGTGACCTGTACGTGCCTCTAAATATCCTTCAGCCTGTAATTGTTCATAAGCACTGAGAACGGTATTTCGAGAGACATGAATTTCGCTTGCTAAGTCGCGAGAAGCAGGTAGGCGAGTCATCGGTTGAACCACACCATCAATGATTGCACCACGCAGACAACGGAACAGGCGTTGATGTAGTTTTCCCTCAGTGTCCTGTTGGAGTCTTTGTAACAAATGATCCCCAAGTAAACTGCGCAATTGGCTCTCTCCTACAGTTTAAAAATGGCTCTCGTCAGTTGTCATCAGACGAGCGAAATTACAGTTATAGGCAGTCATTGTATCGCATCCTAAAAATCGACCCCTAGGATGTACGACCAAAGCTGTAACTGATGATGAGATATGAGGGAATAAAATGGACACTCAACATTCTGCACTGAATACACGTAAACAGCAAGCAACTCCACGTGGCGTGGGTGTGATGTGTCAGTGGTATGCAGATAAAGCTGAAAATGCAACGATCTGGGATAAAAACGGTAAGCAATATACAGACTTCGCTGGCGGTATCGCAGTGCTAAATACAGGGCATCGTCATCCTAAAGTGATTGCAGCGGTGACAGAACAATTAACCAAGTTTACGCATACGGCTTATCAAGTTACCCCATATGAAAGCTATGTGTCGCTTGCTGAACGTATCAATGAGCGCGCTCCAATTGCAGGTGCTGCGAAAACAGCATTTTTTACGACAGGCGCAGAAGCAGTTGAGAATGCCGTGAAAATTGCACGTTCTCATACAGGTCGTCATGGCATTATTACCTTTGGTAATGGTTTCCACGGTCGTTCATTTATGACTATGGCAATGACAGGTAAAACTGCGCCTTATAAACGTGATTTTGGTGTGATGCCAGCAGGTGTATTTCATGCGCGTTATCCAGTGCCAGAAAAAGGGATTTCAGTTGCAGCAGCGATTGAAAGTGTTGAGGATATTTTCAGTGAAGATATTGCTCCGCATGATGTGGCTGCGATTGTGCTTGAACCTGTACAAGGCGAGGGTGGTTTTAACGTTGTTCCTGCTGAGTTTTTAAAACGTTTAAGAGCTTTGTGTGACAAACACGGGATTTTATTGGTTGCTGATGAAGTGCAATCTGGTTTTGCGCGTACTGGTAAATTATTTGCGATGAATCATTATGAAACCAAAGCAGATTTGATCACCATGGCAAAAAGCTTGGGTGGCGGCTTCCCAATCTCAGGTGTAGTGGGACGTGCCGAAGTGATGGATGCACCAAACCCAGGCGGTTTAGGTGGAACATATGCAGGTAGCCCAATCGCAGTGGCTGCTGCGCATGCAGTGATTGATGCAATCGAAGAAGAAAACTTATGCGAACGTGCCAATGAGCTTGGGGCTGAACTGGTATCTGTTTTGAAAGACATTCAGCAGGCTTCAGGCGATGTTGTGACTGAGATTCGTGCGTTAGGTTCGATGGTTGCTGCCGAGTTAGAAACAGCGGAACAAGCAAAAGCTGTACAAACTTATGCAATGGACAATGGTTTATTGATTCTAACTTGTGGTAAATACGGTAACGTAATTCGTTTCCTTTACCCATTAACCATTCCTGCTGAGCAATTCCGCCAAGGTCTTGACATCTTGAAGCAAGGTTTTGCAACTTTAACAGCAGACAGTGTGAAAGCAGTGGAGCAATCTGCATGATTCAAGATAATTTGCAGTATTTATTAAAACATCCTGATATTTCATTCGATGCACCGACCTCGAATGACTATATCCAAGTCAATGATGCTGCGACAGGTGATACGTTAGCATGGGTAAAAACCTATGACCAAGCGGGTGTTGAAGCTGCGATTCAACGTTCAGCCGATGCCCAGTCTGCTTGGAAAAAGCAAACAGCTTTAGCTCGCGCAGATATTTTACTGGCATGGTACAACCTGATGCTTGAGCATAAGGAAAACTTGGCTCAGATTTTGACTGCTGAGCAAGGCAAACCTTTAGCTGAAGCGCGTGGTGAAATAGGGTATGCGGCATCATTTATTCGTTGGTTTGCAGAGCAAGCACGTCGTATTGATGGTGAGGTTTTAACTCCGACATTGCCAAATCAACGGTTACTGGTGATTAAGCAGGCGATTGGTGTCACTGCGGCGATTACACCGTGGAATTTCCCAGCGGCGATGATTACGCGTAAAGCAGCGCCAGCAATTGCTGCGGGTTGTTCAATGTTGGTGAAACCTGCGGAACAAACACCGTTAACGGCGTATGCATTGGAAGTATTGGCATTACAGGCAGGCTTACCTGCCGATGTACTTCTCAATATTAGTGGTGATGCGATTGAAGTGGGTCAAACGATTTGTGCGAGTGATTTTGTTCGTAAATTGAGTTTTACGGGTTCAACTCAAGTGGGTCGTATTCTGATGCAGCAATGCGCCCCAACCATCAAGAAACTTTCTCTTGAGTTGGGTGGTAATGCCCCCGTTCTGGTATTCGATGATGCCAATTTAGATCAAGCCGTTCAGGGCATCATGGCAAGCAAGTATCGTAATAGTGGGCAAACCTGTGTCTGTGCCAACCGTATTTATGTGCAAGATGGCATTTATGATGCATTGGCAGAACGATTAGTTGATGCCGTATCTAAATTACAGGTAGGTGATGGTCGTCATGAGGGTTCAACGCAAGGACCATTGATTGATGAAGATGCGATTGCCAAAGTACAGTCGCATATTGCTGATGCGACTGCTCAGGGTGCGACTGTACGAATTGGTGGTCAGCGTTCAGCATTGGGTGGTACATTCTTCGAGCCAACAGTTCTCACAGATGTAACACAGGCAATGAAAGTAGCGAAAGAGGAAACTTTTGGGCCGCTTGCACCATTATTCCGTTTCAAATCAGAAGATGAAGCGGTTGCGATGGCAAATGACACCGAGTTCGGTCTCGCTGCTTATTTATTTACTCAAAGTACTGCTCGTCAGTGGCGAGTGGGTGAAGCACTTGAGTATGGTATGGTCGGAATCAATACGGGAGCCATTTCAAATGAAGTTGCACCGTTTGGTGGTGTAAAGCAGTCTGGTTTAGGTCGTGAAGGCTCTAAATTTGGTATTGAGGAATATCTGGAAATGAAATACCTCTGTCTGGATTTATCTGAATAATCTGATGATCTAGCCGCGATCATACCCCAGCTTTATTAAAACGGTCATGCCCATTCATGACCGTTTTTTTATTTTAAGTTGCGAGATAGCCTTTATGACTTTCGGGTAAGCGTCGTAAGGTCTCAACCAAGGTTTCAATCAATTTTTCCACGACTAATCGCTGTCCTTTTCTTGAACCATAAACCAGTTGTAAGGTTCCGATATTGGATTTCCATTCAGGTAGAATATGAATGAGTCGACCTTTTCGAATGTCAGCTTCTACAGTTAAAAAAGGTAGATCGGCAATCCCTAAACCATCGGCAACCGCATAGTAAACTCCTGCCAAATCATTACTTTTCACTCGAGGCTGATAGGGAATCTCCATGGTTTCACCAGTGCGTGTATTACACAGATGCCAAAGATAGTTTTGCTTTTGATTCCCCAAACTGATACTTGGATAATTTTGTAATTCCGATGCGTCCAAAATGATGTGTCCCTGTAGCAACTCAGGTGCGGCAACTAGACAATGATCGGTTTTAATTACATCACGAACAATTAAACTGGAATCTTCATTTGGTTCGAAATTGGTACGGATTGCCAGATCAATATCATCATGCAAAATATCCACTCGGCGACTGGTTAGCTCTAGTGAAATTTCGACTTTGGGATAGGCTTTAAGAAACTGATTTAAAATTTTTCGAATTTGAAAATGCATCATCAGCGGCGGACAACTGATTTTTACGACACCTTGTGGCTCGCTCTTTTGTTTTAATAAAACATTTTCGGCACATTCCACTTGAGCAATGACTTTGCAGCATTCTTCATAAAATTCTTGCCCTAATTCAGTCACCTTAAAATGCCGTGTTGTGCGTTGTATTAGGCTGACATTAAATTTATTTTCTAAATCAATAATTCGACGGCTGAGTTTTGATTTACTGATATTTTCAGCCTCACTTGCAGCACTAAATCCGCCATGTTTAACAACGAGATAAAAGTAATAGAAATCATCAAATGAATTAATCAAGGTCGATAAATCCTGTCGTGAGTAATCAGCTCAAAATAGCATTAACGATTTTGAGCTGATTGTGCAAGTAGTTTACTTTTGCGAGGTATTTTGATTGTAACTATTGATCAGGTTGCGATAATCAGGAATATGATTTGAGAATAATGCACCTAAACCTTCAATATCATTACGCCAATCACGATGTAGCTCACATGCCATACCAAACCATGTCATCAATTGAGCACCTGCTTTTGACATACGATCCCATGCTGCATCACGGGTGAGTTCATTGAATGTGCCTGAAGCATCTGTGATGACAAATACTTCAAATTCTTCTGCAAGCGCTGATAACGCTGGGAAAGCAACACATACTTCGGTCACAACACCTGCGATGATGAGTTGCTTTTTGCCAGTCGCTTTAACGGCTTGAACGAAGTCTTCATTATCCCAAGCATTGATTTGACCAGGGCGAGCAATGTACGGTGCATCAGGAAACATGTCTTTAAGTTCTGGGACAAGAGGGCCATTGGGACCATTCTCAAAGCTCGTGGTTAAAATGGTTGGTAGATTAAAATATTTCGCAGCATCAGCCAGTGCCAACACATTGTTTTTGAATTTATCAGGATCAATGTCTCGAACGAGGGACAATAGACCAGTTTGGTGATCAACCAATAACACCGCGGCATTATTTTTATCTAAACGAATATAGTCTTGGTTCATGATTTTATCCTCATGTTTTTGCATTTATTTCTAAAAAAAGATGAGTCGGATGAAACACCTTGTAGATGCATGCTATTGAAAATTTTCATGAGCCAGAAGATCAATAAACGAGATTAACAATACTAAAAATAGGACGATCTTGATCAAATTGCTGAATGGGTGAGAGAAAAATTGATTGTCCTATTTCTAGAATAATGTGTTGTGATCCTGTGGCTATAAGCTGAACCGTTGCAAGCGTAAAATGAAATTCAAGATCAAAGCTTCTACCTTATAGGAGTACATAGATGAAACAGATTGTTGGTATTTATCAAAACAAACATATGCATTGGGTTGGAGATGGTTTTCCTGTCTATAACCTATTTTCTTATGATCGTTTAGGTCAAAGCATCAGTCCATTTTTACTGTTGGATTATGCAGCGCCGTATCGCTTTGAGCCAACTCAAGCACAACATGGCGTAGGCTCACATCCACACCGTGGTTTTGAAACGGTGACGATTGCTTATCAAGGTGAAGTCACACATAAAGACTCGACAGGTGGTGGCGGAACGATCAAAGCAGGTGATGTGCAATGGATGACCGCAGGTGGTGGTATTTTGCATCAAGAATTTCATTCGCCAGAGTTTGCACAGCAAGGTGGTTTATTTGAAATGGTGCAGTTGTGGGTGAATTTGCCAACGCATTCCAAAATGACCCCAGCAAAATATCAAGCGATTGAGTCCGAGCAGATACAACGTATTGCTTTAGATGATCAGGGCAGTGAGTTACGTATTATTGCTGGTCAATATCAAGAGACAGCGGGCGCTGCAACCACATTCAGTCCAGTCAATGTTTGGGATGGAACATTAAGTGCTGAGCAAACTCATACATTTTATGTGACAGAAGGGCATACCACTTTATTTGTACTACTGTCTGGCGAAGTCACTTTAAATGAGCAGGTGATCGGAGCGCCAAGTTTAGTGGTTTTGAGCCGTGAAGATATTGATTTTACTGTGACAGCGACGCAAAACAGTAAGTTTTTGATTTTAACAGGTCAGCCACTCAATGAGCCGATTGAAGGTTATGGTCCGTTTGTAATGAATAACAAAGCTGAGATCATTGATGCAATCAACGATTTCAATAACGGTAAGTTTGGTGTGATGGAAAGTTAATGTTCATTATTCCACTTAGTCATTGATAAATATAAGAAAGCCCATAACTCCTTTAGAGTTATGGGCTTTCGCTATAAGGTCCTCTATTGATTTTTTTAATATTAGGTCACTTATTATTGTACAGTTTATTATGTGACTGCTTTCTCATTCTTGTTTAATCAGAATAGCGCTAATTTTTTGCTTTGCAAACCCTTTCAAGCCGCAAAAATGGAAAAATAAAGAATGTTCTGTATATTTTTGTGATTAATAATCTAATAAAATTAATTTTTTCATGTGCTTAAGCTTAAAAAATGCAGTATTCTAAAATGTAACAATAAATGAACAACACCATTACGACAAAAGTCTGACTTTAATGCTGAATCTGGTATTTTTTAATACGGCGTTTGAGTTAAGGATCAGTCATAATCAAGAAAAATCATCAACTGATGGGACATAAATTTTGGATATTGCAATTATTGGCAGTGGAATGGCAGGACTCGCTGCCGCCAGAATCCTACATGATGCAGGACATAAAGTTACTATATTCGAAGCACTCGCTGGTCGGGGCATGGATAGTCATAGTATTGATTTTGATGGTGGCATAATTGATGCTCCATTGCGGGTGATGAATCCGAAACTTTGGAAAAATACCTTAAGCTTGGCAAGTTATTTGGGCATTGAAACTTTTCCAGTGCGTACATTTATGGCTTGCAGTTGGTTATTTGAAGATAAAACAGATACATGGTTAACGACTTCACGCAGCCGTATCGGTAATTTTCCAATTATCAATAACCGTAAAGGTATCCAGCAATATGGTTGGCGCTTAGTCAAAGGCATGTTGCAGTTAAAAACAGCGGTGAATCAGTTCTTTAAATCTGAAAATCAAGACATCACCCTCGCTGAATTCATGAATCAATATCATATTGAGGAAGTTTTTTGGCATGGTACGGTGATGCCTGTGCTATATACAATTTGCACATGTCACCCAAAAACCATTGGTGAGTGGCCAGCCAAGCCTTTGCTTGAGTTCATTCGTCAGCTCACTGAAGGTGAAGCACTATTACGAATGAAAGGTGGAACGCCTGCGCTGGTAAATCGTCTGATTGATGGTATTCATATTTTCAGCGGTTCTCCTGTGAAAAATGTTGAAGAACAAGGTGATAAAGTCTTGGTCGAAAATGGTCAAGGTGAGAAAAAACTATTTGACCGTGTTGTGATTGCAACACCAACCCCTGTGATTGAAAATTTCTTGAAGCAACCACAGTTCACTGAGGATCTGGCTTTATTGAGAAAGTTTAGATTTGAAGAGGGCGATTTGGTGATTCATACCGATCCAGTGGTGATGCCTCCACGCCGTAAAGATTGGGCTGTGTTGAGCTACATGATGGATCGTAAATTTATCCGTCAACAATTCACGGTATGGATTAATGCTATCGAGCCAAGTTTGGTTGGTAAAAATGCCGTATTCCAAACATGGTGCCCAGTGATTGATATTGATCCGAAAAAAGTTATTTCCAGAGTCAAACTCACACGTGCAGTTGTGGATTCTGAGACGGTAGCTTTAAATAAACAAATCCAGCAGCGCCATTTAGAACAAGACCGTAAAGTATTCTATTGTGGTTCGTGGTCATGTGATGGTTTGCCAATTTTAGAATCAGCCGTGACCTCAGCAATGCATATTTCTGAGATTTTAGGTGCGCCGTCGCCGTTTGTTGGTTTAAAACCCAAAGTGAAAGTTGCACCAGAACTCGGCTACTAAAATGGCCAACTTCAAGCAGGCATTGATCGAAAAAGTTATTGGGCATAAATATGCAATTGATGCTAAACGACTAGGTGATGATGCCGTGCTTGCTTGGAGTAATCTCGGATATTGGCATAATCAATATCATGATTATCCTCTCGCTTGTCAGCATTTAGCTGATCAAATCGCGGGTTCAATTCAACTCAAAAAATCCGATCGCGTTTTAGATTTAGGTTGTGGACAAGGTGCCAGCCTATTGCGTTGGTTACAACATTATCAAATCGAAAATCTTACGGCTGTCGAGCTGCAATCCGACTGTGTAAAACGAATTCAAAAACAATTGCCGCAAGTTGCCATATATTGCGGTTCATTTTTGAATTTAAAACAAATCAATTTTTTAAATTCATTTGATGCCGTGATTTGTATTGATGCTGCATATCACAGCAATTTGAATTCATTTCTTAGTTCCACACATTCTATTTTGAATTCAAAAGGACGTTTAGCTTTTCACTATTTAGTTTGGGCTGATCTTTGGCAAAGTTGTAGTTATGCACAGAAGCAACGTTATCAATATTTATTAAAAGCTGCCGATGTGAAATGGCAGCATATGATGAACGAGCAGCAACTTAGCCATGCGTTAGTAGAACATGGCTTTACTGAAATTGAAATTCAGGATTTTTCAAAGCCTGTGTTTGATGGATTTGCTCGATATATCGAAACAAGAGAAATACAAAAAAAAGCTTTCGACTTTGCTCAATTAAAAATAGAGATGACTGCCAAGTTGTGTCGAAAACTCTATCAAGATGGTTTAGTACGCTATATTCAAGTAAGTACAGTTAAAAAGTGAATATAAAATGCCAAATCAATATAAAGGGTCTTGCCTATGTGGGGCTGTGACTTATTCTGCGGATGTAGAACCACGTTATCAATTTAATTGTCATTGTCGAGACTGTCAGAAAGCTACAGGTGGAGGCTATGCGCCGATTGCTTTTTTTCAGCAATCTGAACTCAATATTCAAGGCGAATTACACTATTTTGAATCTTTAGGTTCATCTGGAAAATCCATACGCCGCGCTTTTTGCCCAAACTGCGGTTCACAGATGTTTGGCTTGCCGGAGCTTGTACCAGATATGATTTCTATACGTGCAGGAACACTCGATGATCCAAATATGTATCAACCGAAAGCAGAGATTTTTGTCAGTCATGCAAATGAATGGGATGTGTTAAATCCAAATATTTCGCACTTTGAAGAAATGATGAAGAAAAGGTAGGAAATGGTGCCGGCACACGGATTCGAACTGTGGACCTACTGATTACAAGTCAGTTGCTCTACCAACTGAGCTATGCCGGCAACGTGGCGAGAATTTTACAGAATCTAATTAAAAATACAAGCGAAAAAATGAGCAAACAGATAAATTTAATTTAAATGCTAGATTTTCGCCAATCTCAATTATTTTTTCATGAGTGCATATACATAAGAGTCAATGATTTCACCTGTAATTCAATAGTCTGTTGCTGGAAGGCGTTGATAATCAGCTCCCTCAAATTCATCTAATTCTTATAGTACTAGACAGAACTGTCTGAAATTTCTTTTTATATATTATTAAGTCGATTAATATTCTGAATCCTAACTATAAATTTGAATATCAATAGGTAATATATAATGAAAGGTACAGTATTAACTTTTAACGCGCAGCTTGATGAAGGTGCAATTTCAGGAGAGGATGGAAAACGCTATAGCTTCTTTGGTTCTGAATGGAAAGAGCAATTGGCACCTGCACGAGATTTACAAGTTGATTTTGTCGTGAATGAATTAGGGCAGGCAACGGCGATCTATTTAGTGAGTTTTTCGCAGCAGACCGCAAGAGAGAAGTTATCTTCTAAAGTGCAAACTAATAGCCAACTTGATGAAGAAGAAAATTATGGTTTTTTTGATTGGGCAATGAAATGTCTAAGAAATTATGTCAATTTTTCAGGTCGTGCGCGTAGAAAAGAATATTGGTACTTTTATCTGTTTCAAATATTAGTTGGTTTTATTCTAGGTGTTGTCTTCGGCATAATTGGAATAAGTGATAGCGGAATAGATGCGATCTCTGGGCTAGTCTCTTTGGCATTCTTTTTACCAGGTCTTGCTGTGGGTGTTCGACGTTTACATGACGTTGATCGTTCAGGATGGTGGGTGTTAATTGCATTTACGATTATTGGTCTTATTCCTCTCCTTATTTGGATGGTCAGTGAAACAAAGCCAGAACGAAATCAATGGGGTCAGCCTGCAAAATAAATATAACTTATTTTTTTCAAATTTTATTCTTTTACGTCACTTGTAAAAAGTTTGGGGGTATAAAAATGAGGGTAAATTATTTTACCCCTAGTTATACCCCCAACTATCGTATGATTCAATAGTCATTATTGGAAAGCATAAAGCAATAAAAAAAGCCTAAACCCTTTGGATTTAAGCTTTTCGGACTCTATGAGACATCATTGAAATTAAATTTGGCGGTGAGAGAGGGATTCGAACCCTCGAAACGCTATAAACGTTTACACACTTTCCAGGCGTGCTCCTTCAGCCACTCGGACACCTCACCAATGGGGTGCGATAGTAACGAAAAAAAAGCAGGCTGCCAAGTTGTCGTCGAACAGATTTGCACAAAAACTTTTTGGCTAATGTTAAGATTGCGACATGTAATGTTCTGTATTGAAGACAATATATGCAAAATACTGCAAAAAAAGCAGCATTGCCTGCCACGGCATTGGCAGCATTAGGGGTGGTCTTTGGAGACATTGGAACAAGTCCTCTCTATGCGTTGAAAGAATCTTTCCATGCAGCACATGGATTAGGGATTCAACCTGAAAACGTTTTGGGTATCTTGTCCATTATCTTTTGGTGTTTGATGCTGATCATTAGTATCAAATACATCGCAATCGTTATGCGTGCTGATAATAATGGCGAAGGTGGGATCATGGCTTTATTGGCCCTGAATCTACGAAAAGCAAAAATATCGGATAGTAAAAAGATCTATCTGATCGCAATTGGTTTTATTGGTGCATCACTCTTTTTTGGTGACGGGATCATTACCCCAGCAATCTCTGTTTTGTCGGCGGTTGAAGGTCTTTCGATTGCAACCAATGTGTTGGACCCGTTTATTGTACCGATTGCGATTGTTATCGTGACAACCTTGTTTTTGATGCAGAAACATGGAACTGCATTTGTTGGTAAATTCTTTGGTCCGATCACGTTATTGTGGTTTATGTCACTCGGGATTTGGGGAGTTGTCAGTGTTGTACAAACACCTTTAGTCCTTGGAATGGTGAGTCCACATTGGGCGATTCAGTTTATTTTCACTCATCCTGTTATGTCTTTCTTCATTATGGGAGCGGTGGTCTTAACAGTAACAGGCGGTGAAGCGCTTTATGCTGATATGGGACATTTTGGGCCAGCGCCGATTCGACTAGGCTGGTTTAGTGTGGTGCTTCCTTGTTTAGTGCTTAATTATGCAGGGCAAGGCGCGTTATTGCTACGTGATCCGAGTGCGATTGAAAATCCGTTCTATCTACTCGTTCCAAGTTGGGCACTTTATCCAATGATCATTTTGGCAACGATGGCGGCAGTGATTGCATCTCAAGCGGTGATTTCAGGCGTTTTCTCCTTAGCACGTCAAGCGATTCAATTAGGATATTTACCACGACTTAGTATTAAACACACTTCGGATTCAGAAGAGGGGCAGATCTATGTACCTTTCTTGAATTGGTTGTTGCTTGTGGCAATTGTTATCCTCATTTTAATTTTCCAAACCAGCTCAAACTTGGCAAGTGCATACGGTCTCGCTGTTACGTTGACCATGCTATGTGACACGATTTTAGTCTCGATTTTTATCTACTATGCTTGGAAATGGAGCTTACCAAAAGTTCTGCTTTTGATTATTCCGTTCTTTGTTTTAGAGTCTATTTTAGTGGCTGCGGCATCATTAAAAATGTTCTCTGGTGGTTGGGTGCCATTATTGATCGGCGGTATTGCCATCATGATTCTGATGACTTGGAAGCGCGGTCGAGAGCTTACATTTGCCAAACTTGAACAAGATACGCTTTCATTGGATCTGTTTGTCAGAAGCTTGGGTGACAATGTACTGCGTGTACCAGGCGATGCGGTCTTCTTAACAGGCACGCCGAATGTAGTTCCTCATGCGATGTTGCATAATATTAAGCACAATAAAGTGCTGCATGAACGCAATATTTTAGTCACTGTGGTGATCGAAGATGTCCCTTTTGTTCCGCAAGAAGAACGTGTCAGCGTCGAGACTTTGGACGGTGCTTTTTATCGTATAAAAATCTTTTATGGTTTTAAAGATGAGCCTAATGTGCCACGTGCGTTGGTTCAAGCTTATGAATTATTGGGCTTTGAATATGATTTAATGCAAATCAGCTTCTTTATCTCGCGTGATCGTATTGTGCATAGTGTTGGTGATGGGATGTCTCCATGGCGTGAGCGTCTATTCATTTCGATGCAGCGTAATACCAGCCCTGTGAGTGACTTTTATCAAATTCCAACCAATCGTGTGGTGGAATTAGGTAGCCAAATTGAAATTTAATGAATCTTGAAGAAAAAGGCACTTTAGAGTGCCTTTTTTATTGTCTGTTGTTCAATTGAACAGTTTTGCGACATAAATTGTCGTTCTTTATGGGAACTCAATATACAGCGTAGTTTTGAATTGCTAAGCTTCGCGTTCATATTGATTTTGATGTAATTATGGCGAAGAGACCAACGAGAAAAGGTAAATCACAAGCTACTTTTTTAAGCCAAAATGTTGGAAAAATTATGCTTGCTTTGATCGCGACAGGAAGTTTTGCGATCGCATTTGGTAGTGAAAAAATTGCTAAATTTATTCCATTACAGTCGAGTAATGGGGCTTGTTTAAAACAGTTTTATCGCGATGTACCGCCATTATTAGCAAAAGATAGCCTAAAAAAAGACAGCTATGCACTGTGCTTTAATGATTTTAATGTTATGTATTCTGGGATTTCTAAAACCCCACTTTGGTCAGCAGAGCATCTTACGCCTGAGCGTTTAAGTATCAAAATTAAGCGTGAAGATAATTTTCATGAAGAGACACGTGTACAACAGTCTCATCGTGCATTGTTATCCGATTATCGTGGTTCAGGATATGATCGCGGCCATATGGCACCGAATGCGGATATGAATAATACCGCAGCACAATATGATAGTTTTTCATTGGCAAATATGGTGCCGCAAGCACCGAAAAATAATCAGGAAGTTTGGCGTAAATTAGAAGAGGCGGTTCGAGCAGTCGTCACCAAACATCATAAAGATGCTTATGTACTCACTGGGCCAGTTTTTGAAGGTAAAAGATTAAAAACCATTGGCAGTGGAGTGATTGTACCAACTGCGGTGTATAAGGCAGTTTATTTGCCAAAGCAGGGGATTATTGGTGCTTATTACGCTCCGAACAATAATTCTCAGCAGGTGAAAGTGGTGAGTATCTGTTATCTAGAAGAGAAACTGGGAATCAATTTATTTCCACAGCTGACCGAACAACAGAAGCGGAATGTTTATCATCTTCCACTCACTGCGCAAAATGTAAAAGCCAATAGAGAGATCAGTTACGCGCATTGGGATGGTCAAAGTCAGTGCGCAGATGAAGCGGATAATGCCAGTATTCAAGCACAGCAAAAACAGTTCACCTCAGGACAAACACAAGCTGTTGAAAGTAAATTTCCACAGATCGATGAGGAGACTAAACAAGCATTAATCAAGCAGTTAGTCGATGCCCTAGTTCAGTATTTCTTACAATTGTTGAGATAGTGTAGCGAAGATTGCAAAGTCTCCACACTTCGCTCATGGTGTAAAACTGAAAATAACAATGAGAGAAAAAATGTTTAAGCCTTTTCAAAACGGAAATGAGTCAGCAGCGATTTATGATCTGACACTAGAAAATGATTTAGATTGCGTGAGCTTATATGGCAATTTGCAGATCACCAAAGATCAAGAGGGTCTGAAAACCGCAAAGGCTTTACAGCAGTTTGTGAATGAGCTTGTGGCAGCATTAGAGCAGCAAGAATTGCCTAAGAAGATTGAACGTCGACCTGAACAAGAGATAGAAAACCCATTTCTATAAATAAAAAAACAGCCTAATCAGGCTGTTTTTTTTATTGCAATCTAGCTTAGTTTTTCTCGTTGCTTACCACCTTGTAGATGATTGCACCGATCACAGCACCAATAATTGGTGCAACCCAGAACAACCAAAGTTGGCTTAATGCGGCTGTTTCTGCAAAGAATGCTACACCTGTACTACGTGCTGGGTTAACAGAAGTATTGGTGACTGGAATACTGATTAAGTGAATCACAGTTAAGGTTAAACCAATCGCAATCGGTGCAAAGCCAGCAGGGGCATTCTTATGTGTAGATAACAAAATGATAATCAAGAAAACGGCTGTTAAAACCACTTCAATTAAAAATGCTGAAGCCAACGAAAAGTGGTTTGGAGATAACTCACCATAACCATTGGTTGCGAAGCCACCTGTGCCTGCAAAGCCTGCTTGACCTTGGACGATAATGTAAAGAATAAATGCAGCGAATGTTGCACCGAGCACTTGTGAAATAATATACGGTGCTAAATCCTTGGCTTCGATACGACCACCCACCCATAAGCCCACACTGACAGCGGGGTTAAAGTGCGCTCCAGAAATATGACCAAAGGCATAAGCGCCTGTTAAAACAGTTAAACCAAAAGCAAAAGCAACACCTAAGAAACCGATTCCAAGTTCTGGAAATGCAGCTGCAAGTACTGCACTACCACAACCACCAAATACGAGCCAAAAGGTTCCGAGAAATTCTGCTAAATATTTGTTCATTTTTATCACCACACAATTTATAAAAAATAAAAAAGTAACCATCCAAAAATTTATTGTGGATACGTTCAACCTATGTGAAATAAATGTGAATTAATTCACGCAGGTTGTAGGCTATTGTATAAATGGTGTAAAAATAATGATCAGTTGTGAAACCGTTAGTTTGCCCCGAAATTTATTACGAATTGTAAGTTGTGTTGTCTTTCCGCCATTGCTGAGGCGTTTGTCCTGTCCAAATCTTAAAAGCACGTTGAAAAGCGCTTTGTTCTGAATAGCAAAGTAGCAGGGCGATTTCTTGTAGGCTCAAATGAGGGTCTTTTAAATATTCGGTTGCCAGCATAAAGCGGATTTGCTGTACGCGCTCTTGGAAAGTGGTGTTTTGTTGTTGTAAATGACGTTGTAATTGTCGTACTGAAAGTCCTAATTTCTCAGCAATAAAATCAATTTGATATTGGTTTTTTTGTAGTCCAGTCAAAATGGAATGTTGTAAACGTTGATCCAGTTGAGTTGAGTTTGGTAGTTGTTCCAATAGAGCCTGTGCTTGTTTTAACAACAGCTGTTGTAATGTGTGATCGCCAGTTCTAAGCGGTTTAAACGCTTCACTGACTGGAAGCAATAACTGAGTTTTAGGTTGTTCAAAACGAACACGACAATGAAAGTATTGTTCATAAATTGCGATGTTTTTGGGTGCTGTATTGACGAAGTGTACTTCATGTAAATGAATACTTTCGCCTGACATAAAGAGCTTTAGAAACTGCACCATAAGGGCAATTGCAATTTCATCTGTCAGTTGTGTTGGATGAGGTTCAGGGGCTTCCCAACGAATCGAGACATAAGGTGGATTGAACTCAACAATGAGAGGGCTGCCATCATAAATCAGTCGATGAAAGTCATGATATCGGGCCAAAGCCTCGCCTAAATTTTCACAGGACAAAGCAAGATAAGCAATAATCCCCAGATGCTTCGGTTGAACATATTCCGCAATTTCTAACCCTAAACCTGTTTTAGGGTGCATCGCATTGAGGTCTTCCAGCAAGTCACGCCAAATCACATAATCAAAGCGCTCTAGGTTTTGAACTTGTTGTAATTGTTCAGGAATTTCAATCTTTTTTGCTTCGCAATAGGCTTTTAATAAGTGCCCCAAACCTCCAAATACAGAGCCTGTATAATTCTTGAGTTGAGACATCCCGTCTACTCCCGATCTTGTCGTGTTTTGTCAATATAACTATATCGTATCGTCAATACTTCGCCTATAAAAATTTATATCTTTAATAAAAATAAGGAATCTTTTGGAGAAAACCATGTTAAAGGGTTTTATTGCAGGTCTAGCCGTTGCAAATGCATTTGAGTGGTTTGCACATAAATACGTTTTACATGGCGTACATCGCCCAGGACAGCCACGCTATAGTCCAGTTCCAAAAAGTATGGAGTCGCATTGGGCACACCATCGTGAAGTGCGCAAACAAGAATTTTCTGATGATTGTTATGTTGAGGGGCTAGATAGTTGGCGTACTCGTAATGAGTTAATGTCTCTTGCTGTGGCAGCGGGTGTAGCAAGTGTTGTGTTCTATCCTTTCTCAAAAGGGATGTCACTTGCCGCGATTTACAGTGCAGGAAATTATTATTATGTGCACCGTCGCGCGCATTTAGAACCTGATTGGGCACGTCGTACAATTCCTTGGCATTATGATCATCATATGAACTCAAACCAAGATGCGAACTGGTGTGTGACACGCCCATGGTTTGATTATGTGATGGGAACTCGGGTTGTTTCATCTGCGGATTTAAAAGAGGACAATCCGCTAGGCATCAAGTTACCAGCCCCTATTTCTAAAGCACTCAGTCATGCGATTGAATCTGTATTTCCAGCAAAATGGGTTGAGCAAAAGCCAAAACTGGTTAAGCCTCCTGTCGTAGAACAAGAGCAAAGTGCATCAGTGGCTTAACTTATCGCTTAAGGGTAAATAAGCCAGACAAAGTTTTATTTTGATAAATCACGACAATAAAGATGAGCTTGTCGTGAATTGTCAATAAAATCGGGATTTAATGTCAATATTTATGCTGAGTTTATCGCTACCTTAGCTCAAGCCTTTTTATTGCTTAATATTTATCCAGATTTGCTGTATTTTGTTTACCCTCTAGCGTTGTATAAACGCAGTTTCCATACCTTGTTCCGCAAGGTATTTTTTTGTCTGTTAGTTTTGTAAATTCAAACCTGTCAAAAGATAGAGTGTATTACTATCTTTAAAATTTGGTGAGTACTGAAAGCATATTTTCTGATTAGGTTGAATTTGAGCCATGATTGGCAAATGTTTAGCAACAGCGCGATTACGTGCAAAAACAAAAATCTGTCCTTGTTCTGTTTTAAACTCATATAGTATTTGAGTCCAATTACCATTCTTTGAATAATGCTCAATGCTTTGGTAATGATTGAAAATTCCACAGTGGTGTTCTTGCTTGGGGCTATTCACTGCAAAATAATAGTAAATTTGATGGGCATAAACGTATAAAGAAATGATACTAGGAACACTTATAATAGAGATTACAACACTGAGAAAAATAGACTCCTGATGTTTGAGCCAATAGATAATCAAACCTAGACAACCAAAAAGAACAATCCAAATTAAAGTCTCATTCATTTTTTATTCTACTAAAAATTAAGACGTAACCGAAAACTCGACTACGCCTGTTATGTTGCTTAAAGACGCATTTCAATGCCTTGATCTGCCAAGTATTGTTTGGCTTCTGGAATGGTATGTTGACCAAAGTGGAAAATCGAAGCAGCAAGCACTGCATCAGCACCGCCTTTTAAAATACCGTCTGCTAAATGCTGTAGATTACCGACACCGCCTGAAGCGATGGTTGGGATATTGACGCGATCATTGATCTGGCGCATCAGCGCAATGTCATAACCTGCTTTGGTACCATCGGCATCCATACTGGTGATGAGAAGTTCACCTGCGCCATAGTCTGCCATTTTGATGGCCCACTCAATTGCATCGATTCCTGTTGGTTTACGTCCGCCATGGGTAAAGATTTCCCATTTATTATCGCCCGTTTTTTTGGCGTCGATTGCAACAACGATACATTGCGCACCGAAGCGCTGAGAAGCTTCTTGTACGAACTCAGGTGTGAAAACAGCAGCTGAGTTGATACTCACTTTGTCGGCGCCAGCATTCAGCAGTAAACGAATATCTTCAACTTTACGTACACCACCACCCACTGTAAGTGGAACGAAAACGCTTTCAGCCATACGCTCTACAGTGCGATAAGTCGTGTCTCTTCCATGATGGGTAGCAGTAATATCTAAAAAGGTAATTTCGTCAGCGCCTTGTTCGTTATAACGACGTGCGACTTCTACAGGATCACCTGCGTCACGGATATCTAGGAATTGAACGCCTTTGACGACTCGGCCATTATCAACATCTAAGCAAGGGATAATACGTTTTGCGAGCATAAAATTTTCCAAAAAATCGCCAATAGTGAAAGGAGACCGACTCTGGTGCTACACCTTCATGGAGGGAACGGGTATTCTATCAAACTTCACAGCTATTTTTTGCAGGTTTTCCATGTCGGTTTATACCCCGTTGAGTTTAGAAGAAGTTCAAGCATTCGCTGAGCCATATGGTTTGGCAGTGATTGACCTCATTCCAATCCAAGGCGGTATTCAAAACACCAATTATTTTTTGGTGGATCAGTCTCAGAAACACTATGTACTCACTGTTTTTGAGGAATTAGATGCTGAAGGTGCAGGTGAGCTTGTTCCGGTGCTTGATCGCTTAGGTGAGGCAGGCGTTCCAGTTGCAGTACCGTTAAAACATCATGGACAAGCAATTCATAGCATTGCCAATAAACCTGCACAGATTGCACCGCGTTTGATGGGTGAACATCCAGAGCAAACCACGATTGAACAGGTTGATGCAATTGCCCAAGCACAGGCGAAAATGCATTTAGCGTTACACGGTTTTCCTTTAGAGCGCGATTTTAATCGTAATCATCAATATTGGTCTGATGTCGCGGCACAGCTTCAACCCAAAATGAATGCTGAAGATCAAGCGTTATTGGCGCAGGTTTTCCAAAAGTTTGCTGAAATTACCCAACAACGTCCGGATCGTCCTGTGGGTTTTATTCACTCTGATTTATTTAGGGATAATACCTTATTTGAGGGTAACCAATTACAAGGAATTCTTGATTTTTATGAATTGAATCAAGATGAATGGCTCTTTGATATTGCAATTAGTATCAATGACTTTTGTACAGCTTATCCTCAAGCCCATCTTGACCAAGAAAAAGCAGCACATTATTTAGCAGCTTATCAAGCGATTCGTCCATTAACTCAAGATGAGTTGGCATGTCTAGATATTTTCTTGGCAATGGCGACCTGTCGATTCTGGAGTATGCGTTTGCAAGTGGCACAAAAAAATGCCGAACATGGGCGCACGGGTGATGATATCTCGCAAAAAGATCCGCTTGAAATGCGTATGATGTTACAAGATCGTTTACAAAGAATCAGTGCTTAAGGAGGAGTCATGCGAGATCAAGGTCGTTTAGTCGAATGGTTTGATGAGAAAGGTTATGGCTTTATTCAACCCAATGATGTCCATAAAGATCGCGTTTTTTTGCACATCAAAGACTTTGCTCGCACAGGTCCTCGACCAATTGTCGGCTGTGCTTTGGAATACACGATTATTCTCGATGAGCGTGGTCGTTATCGCGCTCAGCAAGTCACTTATTTAAAAGCATCACAAGTCTTTGAACATAAAACAAAACCAGCTCGACCAACAGCAGCGAAGCGTTGGTCTCCGATGCAAATCGGTATCTTGATTTATATTGTATTTATGGTGATTGCGAGCTTTAGTAAATTGCTACCGCCTTATACTTTATTGTTTGTCAGTTTGATGAATGTTTTGAGCTATTGGCTATATGCACAGGATAAAGAAGCAGCACAATTGGGCAATCGCCGTATCCCTGAGCAGACTTTACATATCGTTGATTCTCTAGGGGGATGGTGTGCTGGTTGGCTTGCACAGCAAAAACTGAGACATAAAACACAAAAACAACCATTCCGTAAGATTTATTTCTGTACCATAGGCTTTCATATATTGTTGATATGTTGGTTAATTTCTCCCCTCAATGTGTTTTATTAATATTGAGATGGAGTTTGGAGATAAATAAAAATGAACTATTCCGTAGATCAAGATCCAAACCGTACTTTAACGTTGGTTCTTTATGTACTTTATATTATTGCCATTTTTACTGGCGGTTTATTGGCGATCATTGCGCTCATCATTAACTATGTAAAACGTAGTGATGTTCAAGGCTCGATATTTGAAAGTCATTTTACTTGGCAAATTCGCACCTTCTGGTGGTATTTAGCTTGGAATATTATTGCCTTTGTTCCGTTCTTATTCTTGTTCTTTACAGGTGATAATGGAACGGCGTTTGCGGGTGTTGCGTTAACGGCAACGACCTTTGCCTTTGCTGCCGTGTTCGGTGCATGGGTGTGGATTGTCTATCGTGCAATCCGTGGTTTAATTGCTTTAAATGATAATAAACCGATGTATCAATAAACCTGACTTCATGTGGTGTGATTGTGATTATTGAGCATGTACATTTAAATATTAAACCCAATCAAAGTGAAGCGTTTGAGTTAGCCTTTCAGCAAGCTAAACAGATTATTTACCCAATGGATGGGCTGAATGCAGTTCAACTGATTAAACATGTCGAGGACAATCACCACTACATTTTGATGATTTTTTGGGACACTATAGAACATCATACTGAAGGTTTTAGAAAATCAGCAGCGTATCAAGAATGGAAAGCATTATTACATCCATTCTATGATCCGATGCCAACGGTTGAATACTATCAACCGCATATGTTGCTTAAAAAGAAAGAACCTTCTCAGTGAGTTAGATGATTTTAATTTTTTAGTCTTTTTTATCTTTTAATATTTTGAGTTTCAATTCACTTACGAGCACACCTACGACCACCAATAAGCCGCCAAATAATGCTAAAAGTGGCAAACGTTCACCTGCAATACGTCCAAATACACCAGCCCAGACAGGTTCTCCAGCATAGATAATCGCCGCACGCGTTGGATCAACCATTTTTTGTGCCCAGTTCATGACGAATTGAATCAATGCACTCGCGAGACCTAGCCCGACAGCCACTAGAAATAGCGGCCATGAAAAGCTTGGAATCGTATGCTCACCAACGAGAGGCATACTCGCAAAACAGAGTAATGAGGCAACTGTAAGTTGGATGATAGTCACGCGCCTTAAATTTACTTTACCTGCAAAATAGCCAATCAAAATGATTTCCATGGCAATCACAACTGCACAAATCAGTGTAAGAACTTGTCCATAATTTAGGCTAATACTTGAAAATCCATTTCCTGTCAGCAACACCAAACCTGTAAATGCTAATCCTGTTCCAATCCATGTCATCAGTGAAGGGCGTTTCTGAAAAATAGCCCACATCAAAATAGGAACAAGTGGGACATAAAGCGCCGTTAGGAAAGCAGATTCGCTACTTAAAATAGTTTGCAGTCCAACGGTTTGAGTGCCATAGCCAATGGCAATCATCACACCAATCGCTGTCCCAGCAAATGTTTCTTTGAGCGTTAAGCCGCTCAAGGATTTTACTGAAATCAGAAAAATAACCAGTGCTGCGACAGCAAATCGACAGCCGACAAAAAACATTGGCGTACTAAAATTTAGCGCGTATTGAACTGCTAAAAATGTTCCGCCCCAAATCATCGTGATAAAGATCAGGGCGAATTGAGCCGCTTTGGGTGATTGTGACAAATTCGTCAAAGTAAAAGTCCTAATATAGGATGTGTGCAATATACTGCACATATTGCATTGGTTTTTAATATTGTGCAATATATTGCACAATATTTTTTGTGATTGAATTGAATGAGCCAATCAGAAGCCATCTTGCAATATGTAGGCGAAAATATACGTTTCTTCCGTGACCAATCGCAGCTCAGTCAACAAGAGCTAGCTGATCGGGCAGGGCTGAGTCGGCGAACCATTGCCGCTCTTGAAACAGGACAGGTCAATATTAGTTTAGCGAAACTAGATGCTATCGCGAATGCTCTAGGAGTCGACTTTAAACGTCTTGTCAGTGCGCCTGAGTTTGCAGATTCGGCAGTTGTTAACACGATTGCATGGCAGGGGGAGCAGCTTGGAAGTCAGGCAGTTTTGCATGCTGCTGTTCCTGCACGTGCACAGGTTGAATTGTGGACATGGAGTTTGGCAGAAGGAGAAACATATGTGGCCGAACCTGATCAACAAGGTTGGCAAGAATTAATCTATGTGATCGAGGGTGAGCTCAGTCTGGAATTAGAATCAGGTACACAAGTCATTAGTGCTGGATCATCCATTTTATTTGAAAGCTCGACACATTATCGTTATTACAATCAAGGCAAGGGTACGCTGAAATTTGTTCGTAATGTTATTTATTAGTATTAAAAAAAGAGCCAAATTTTTGAATTTGGCTCTTTGGGATTTTGAAATGATCAATGAATATTAGATCGTTTCAAAATGATGTTTGCTATGTGTACCATATTTATCAATCATGATTGAGCTGGCTTCATTCAAACCACGAACGGTCACATTGGTACCATTTCTTTGAAATTTATTGACGACAGAATCTAGCATGGCAACGGAGGTAACATCCCAGATGTGAGAGTGTGTCAGGTCAATAATCACATCATTAACAGGTTCTTGAAAATCGAAGCTCTGCATGAATTTTTCTGATGAACTAAAGAAAATCTGTCCTTTAAGATCGTAAACGCGGACATCACCTTCAAAATAATGCTCGATATGAATATCATTTTCTAATTTATTAGCAAGGAATAATGCTGAAAGTAACACACCTGTCAGCACACCTAAGGCAAGGTTATGAGTGGCAACTACCACGGCAACGGTCGCGAGCATCACGATATTACTGCTCTTAGGATTGGCTTTAAATGTGGTTAAAGATTTCCATTCAAAAGTACTGATCGAAACCATGATCATCACCGCAACCAATGCAGCCATTGGAATGACTTTTAACCAGTCACTAATAAACACGACCAGAATGAGTAAGAATATACCTGCACAGAAGGTTGAAAGACGTGCGCGACCACCTGATTTTACATTGATGATCGATTGACCAATCATGGCACAACCTGCCATTCCCCCCATGAAGCCAGAAGCGATATTGGCAATGCCTTGACCTTTACATTCTTGGAATTTATCACTTGGCGTATCTGTCATTTCATCAATGATCGTTGCGGTCATCATTGATTCAAGTAAACCCACAGCAGCCAAAGCAATCGAATAAGGTAAAATGATTTGGAGTGTTTCTAGGTTAAGCGGAATATCGGGGAGTAAAAAGATCGGTAAAGTATCTGGTAACGAGCCCATATCACCGACGGTACGAATATCAATTCCGAAATAAATAGCAACGAGCGTGACAGCAATGATGCAGACCAATGGTGAAGGTAAAAAGCTGCCAATTTTAGGAATCAAAGGAAATAGATAAATAATCGCTAAACCTAAACCAACCAATGCATAAACATGCCATGTGACATTGACCAGTTCGGGCAACTGCGCCATAAAAATCAAAATCGCGAGCGCATTGACGAAACCAATCACCACAGATTTAGAGACAAAGCGCATGAGTTTGGCGAGTTTGAGATAACCTGCAAGAATCTGAATGACGCCCGTTAGAATCGTTGCGGCCAGTAAATATTGCAAGCCGTGTTCTTTCACTAGCGTGGCCATAACCAGTGCCATCGCACCAGTTGCCGCCGAAATCATAGCAGGTCGTCCACCGACAAATGAGATTACGACTGCGATACAGAAGGATGCATACAAGCCGACTTTAGGGTCAACACCTGCAATAATAGAGAATGCGATTGCCTCAGGAATGAGTGCTAAACCGACAACCAGCCCTGCCAAAATATCCGCACGGATATTGGAAAACCATTGTTCTCGAACATTGGATAACATAGAAATAGCCTATTTTTTTCTTTGAAAATTAAAGGCTAGTGATGTGATATAAAAACACAAGACTACACCACATCACTAGACAGTGATGAGTTACTTACAGATGGGATGTGTAAAAAACTAAGGTGGCGTAAGTGTCATTATGAGATGGAACTTTGAGATGAGAGTTTGGATAAGGATAACATTTAAGCAGAAAAAGCTCTAGTCATCATTTCAATCACTAGAGCGAATGCAGAGAATTACAATGATTGTTGGTCTAACAATAATTGAGCTTCACGGAGGTTAAGTGTACCTTCGTAAATCGCACGACCTGTGATCGCACCTAAAATGCCTTTTTGACCTTTTAAGTTACGAACATCATCAAGGTTGGTCACGCCACCAGAAGCAATCACAGGAAGACCTGAATAAGTCGCTAGATTTACAGTTTGCTCAACATTTACACCTTGCATCATGCCATCACGCGCAATATCAGTGTAAACAATGCTAGATACGCCAGCATCAGCAAAACGTTTAGCAAGATCAGTTGCTTTTACATCAGTGACATTTGCCCAGCCATCAGTTGCAACCATACCATTGATTGCATCGATACCGACAATGATGTGACCAGCAAAACGCTTACATGCTTCTTCAACAAATTCAGGTTCTTTGACGGCTTTTGTACCGATAATCACAAATGACACGCCAGCATCTAAATAGTGCTCGATGGTTTCAAGTGAACGGATACCACCGCCAATTTGAATTGGCAACTCAGGCTGAGCACGTGCAATTGCTTCAACGACAGGTTTATGAATCGGCGTACCAGCGAAAGCACCATTTAAGTCAACTAAGTGTAAGCGACGAGCGCCTTCATCAACCCAATGTTGTGCAGTTGCAACAGGATCATCAGAGAAAACAGTATCGTCTTCCATACGGCCTTGCTTTAAACGAACACATTTACCATCTTTCAGGTCAATCGCAGGGATGATTAGCATGCTTTCGCTCCTTGCATCATCATAAATTTAAATTGGCTACATATTATCAAAATATTGATCAATCGCTAAGCCTTGGATGCTGAACCTTCAAGTATTCTCACGACTTTTTGTTGTAATTGAGGAGAGAGGAGTTGATGTTGATATAAATATTTAAAAACCATGAGTGCAGCATAGGCATCTGCGGCAGCATAGTTGATCTGTTGAGGACTGAGTTGTTTCACCGACCAATTGGAGGTGCTAACTTTTTTACTTTTGCTTAAATGGCGTTGAAACAGGACAGCAATTGCTGTTTGTATCCCGACTTGGGAAGTATAACCAAAACTTGAGAAGCTTTTTGATAGATCAATATGGGACTTGAGTTCAATGCCTTTAATCCGAAAACTCGCACTATCATTTTTTAAACCAAAGCCAACTTTGAGCTGTTGTTCATTTTCTAAAATCGGTTTTAAGAAGTTGAGAATGTCAGGGTTAACTTGGAAAAGATATGCTTTCTCTGAGGTTGCAAGTTGTACGAGATGAGGTCCAGTTGATTTCTCACCGACTTTGAAAGTCGGTTTAGATTCGGTGTCGAAACCAAAAACTTGAATGGAATAGAGTTCATCTTGAATGCTTTGACACTGTGCAAGCGTTTGAATGATCAAGATATTGTGAGTATCTAAATTTTGAAATGCAGGAAAAGTTCTTATTTCTTCTTTGCTTAAAAGTATTGGCTTTTGCTGCATTTCCATTGGATTAAACTCAAATCTATTAGATGAGCTTAAACGTTTTTCTTGAAATGAAAAAGCCAAGTTAAAAAACTTGGCTTTGAAATAAATATTCTATTTATTCAGCGTATCTATTCATTTGTTCCATTTGGATTTGTTGGCTTTTTTGAATATAGTTTTGATACGCAGGAATAGCGGTTGCTGCGATCGCTAAGATACTGAGTGGGAAAATGACGATATATATCCACCCTAAAACTTTTTCCCAACCTTGAGTAATACGCGGTGAGCCGTACTTATTTGCAGTCTCATCGCCTTTTGCACAACTTAAATAAATAAAAAAGAACAAATTTATGAGTGGCAATAATGCTAACAATGACAGCCAACCTGTTTGGTTTCGATCATGTAGACGACGAATCGAGAAAATGAAACTGAAATAGATCATTGCAATATAAACAATGACAAAGAGTCCACCGAATACATATAACGATGAGCCTGTTGATGAACTGCTAAAAGCAGGGACAAGAAATGCTGCGATAATACCTAAAATGAATACGAAGACCACGAGTAACATATTCCAGCCTAAATAAGATAGTCGGCCAAAACGTCCACTTGCACTAAAACCCGAATCATTTGTTTGAAGATGAGATGACATGTTATTTTCCTGTTGTCACTGATTTTTAAAATTAATTTTTTAAAAGATAAATTGTTTGGTTTTCATTCAAAGCGTTTGCATAATAAGCAAAAAATAATTGTAAATAAATAGAAATGCGCATGAAAAAAATTAGGCCAATATCAATTGACCTAATTTTGAATATTTAAAACAGCTGAAAACGAATTAAATTTTCCATTCCACAAAGTTTTTCAATAACTGTAAACCTGCTGTGTGGCTTTTCTCAGGATGGAATTGTGTCGCGAACAGATTATCTTTATGAATCGCGGTACAAAAGTTTAAGCCATAATCACAAGTTGCTGCAGTGACTGTCGCATCTTTGGGTTCTACATAGTAGCTATGAACGAAATAGAAACGTGCATCTTGTTCAATGTTGTTCCACATTGGATGGTTTGGATCAAGTTGATGCACTTGGTTCCATCCCATGTGTGGCACTTTCAGGTTTGGAATTGCTGGGAAATGTTTAACAACACCATCAAAAATACCTAATGCTTCTACGCCGCCATTTTCTTCAGAGCTTTGTAGGAGCGCTTGCATACCAACACAAATTGCTAAAACGGGTTTGTTGAAAGCGGCTTTGCGAACAACTTCATCAATTCCTGCTTCATGCATCCCTTGCATACAGTCACGCATGGCGCCAACACCAGGGAATACAATTTTATCTGCTTTTTCAATAAGTTTTGGGTCGTTGGTCACGTCAACTGTTGCACCCACATGCTCTAAAGCTTTTGCTGCTGAGTGTAAGTTGCCCATGCCATAATCAAGTAAAGCAATACGAGTCATTACAGGCTACCTTTGGTCGAAGCAATCATACCCTCTGCACGAGGATCAACTTCACACGCCATACGTAATGCACGTGCTAAAGCTTTGAAAACACTTTCGATCTGATGGTGGCTATTTTTTCCTTTCAGGTTATCAATATGTAATGTCATCAGTGCATGATTGACAAAACCTTGGAAAAATTCTGAGAATAAATCGACATCAAAGGTTCCGATGCGTGCACGAGTGAATGGAATATCCATAAACAAGCCCGGGCGACCAGACAAATCGACTACAACACGAGAAAGTGCTTCATCGAGAGGTGCATAAAAATGACCATAACGACGTAAGCCTTTTTTATCACCTAAAGCTTGCGCAAAGGCTTGTCCCAAGGTGATTCCACAGTCCTCTACGGTGTGATGATCATCAATTTCGAGATCACCATCGCAATGAATGTCGATATCAAATAGACCATGGCGCTTGATTTGATCAATCATATGGTCTAAAAATGGAACTCCAGTGTTGAGTGTGCCTTGACCAGTACCATCGAGATTGAGACGAACTCGAATTTTTGTTTCGTTGGTATTTCTTACCACTTCACTGATACGTTGCGTCATGGACACGTTCCTCAAAAAACGTCAAAAATGATTGAATTAAAAACCAATAGTTTCGCTGTGACGAAAAAGTGACAGCATCATAGTTTGCTCAGGAGGGTTAATCAATGCCTATTACCGTACATGCTTACAGTTCACTAGAAAATCTAGGGATTCGTACCCAGCTAGAGCGACTTTATGACACCAGCCCAGAGTTTGGTGATGGGCAAGATGCGATGGAGCAACTTGAACAAGATCTACAGCAATATACCACAGTTTATACCGCTGAATTTAACACCAAAATTATAGGTGCAATCTGGGTCACAGGACAAGGTGAAAGCCGTGTTTTGGAATATATAGTTGTGCACCCTGCCAATCGTGGTCGAGGTGTGGCGGAACGCTTAGTTGAAGAGGTTTGCCGTATGGAAGAAGAGCAAGGGGTAAAACAATTCGAACCGGGTTGTGGCGCAATCCATCGCTGTTTATCGCATATTGGTCGAATCTGAAAATATGATTTTCACCTGGACTCTGGAGCAAAATTAAACACTTAATAGAAAAATCCACAAATTTACTTGACGGATTTTGACAAACATTGTTTAATACGCCCACTTTGGCGCGATAGCTCAGTCGGTAGAGCAACGGATTGAAAATCCGTGTGTCCCCAGTTCGATCCTGGGTCACGCCACCATAGATTTGTATTTTCAATCCCTGATCCCATCAGGGATTTTTTTTACCCAAAATATTTTGCGTGAAAAATGGGCAATTAAATCAAAAGCTCAGGATAATTGTTGACTATTGAGCTGAGATACGGCTTAATACACGCCATTGGCGCGATAGCTCAGTCGGTAGAGCAACGGATTGAAAATCCGTGTGTCCCCAGTTCGATCCTGGGTCACGCCACCATATTCAAAAAGCCTCAAACATCTGTTTGGGGCTTTTTTTATACTTCAAAATAGACCTATTCATTATTGTTACGCTATTGCTCTCGTTAAGTGCCTATTAATAGCTTATGAATAAAAAGAATATGTACTTCAATTTTACTTAGTTATATGAATAAAAGAAAAACAATATACTTTGATATATATTATTTTTAATGCAGATAAATTATGCAAAAGTCTCTCGGGGTTGTTTTACCAATTGTTATTTTATCTACGCTATCTCAGCATAGTTTCGCAACTACAGGCTATTTCATGCATGGCTATGGGGTAAAGGCACAGGGTAACGCAGGAGCCTCTATAGCGGCATTTAACGATGCTTTAACGATTGCGAGTAACCCATCAGGTCTAGCATGGTTAGACAGTCGCGTGGATGTTGGTGCAACCTTATTTAACCCGAAGCGCTCTAGCGAGATTGTAGGAAATCTAGCGGGTGCGAATGGACAATATAGTGCGAATGGTCGTGAATACTTTGTTTTACCTGAAATTGCGATCAATAAGAAGGTAAATGACAGTGTTGCTCTAGGTCTGGCAGTTTATGGTAATGGTGGGATGAATACTTCATATCGGAATAATCCTTATGCTGCTTTTGGTAATACAGGTGAAGCAGGTGTGGATTTAACACAGATCTTTGTTTCTCCATCTGTAGCTTGGCGGTACAGCGAAAATCAGTCTATCGGTGTTGCAACGAATTTTCTCTACCAGCGTTTTGAAGCGAAAGGCATTTCCGGTTTTGCACCATTTTCTACAGATGGTGAGCATTTAAGTAATCAAGGCAAAGATTCATCGACAGGAATCGGTGTTCGCGTGGGTTGGAGCGCTAAGTTAAATGACGTAGTGACTGTCGGTGCAAATTACTCATCAAAAATTAAAGCAGACAAGTTTGATCAGTATCGTGGCTTATTTGCTCAAGCAGGCAGTTTTGATGTTCCTGAAAGTTATGGTGTAGGGGTTAGTGTAAAAGCCAGCCATGCACTAACACTGCTAGCTGATATACAGCGTATCAACTATTCGGATGTGGATTCTGTCGGCAACGTCTTTAGTTTTGATTCATTAATGGCGGGCAATGCTTTTGGTTCTGAAAAGGGGCAGGGTTTCGGTTGGAAAGATATTAATGTTTATAAAGTGGGTGCAAGTTATCAATTGAATCCACAACTTACTCTACGTGCAGGATATACCCATAATGATCAGCCTATTTCTGAAAGTCAGACTTTTTTAAATATTTTGGCGCCTGGTGTTATTAAAGATCACGTTAGTGTTGGAGCAACATGGAATATTGATCGAGCACAAGAGCTGAGTGTTGCTTATACCTATGGTTTAAAAGAAACCGTTAAAGGGAATCAATCGATTCCAACAGCATTTGGTGGTGGAGAAGCCAATATTGAGATGGATCAGCATATTCTGGGTCTTTCGTATGGTGTGAAGTTTTAACAATAAAAAAGCTGAATCATAAAGATTCAGCTTTTTTCACATCAGAAAATTCTGTGTATTTATGCAGTCTTTGCAAGTGAGTCAGTAACAAGCATTTGACCTGTTTCTTCAAAGTTTGCATGCCATGACAATGCTTCACGTAAAATGTGAGGTGTATGTCCACCACGTTCACAAGCACGCTCAAAGTAGTCATTTAACGCACCTTGATACAGTGGATGTACACAATTATCAATAATGACACGAGCACGCTCACGAGGCGCTAAACCGCGTAAATCAGCAAGACCGACTTCAGTTACTAAAATGTCTACATCATGTTCGTTGTGGTCAACGTGGCTGACCATTGGAACGATTGATGAAATGTCACCACCTTTGGCAATTGATTTGGTCACGAAGATGGCTAAATGCGCATTACGAGCAAAATCACCTGAACCACCGATACCATTCATCATCTTCGTGCCACACACATGCGTTGAGTTCACGTTGCCGTAGATATCAAACTCAAGGGCAGTGTTGATACCGATGATTCCTAAACGACGAACAAGTTCAGGGTGATTGGAAATTTCTTGAGGGCGTAACACCAATTTGTCTTTGTATTTTTCGAGATTTCCAAAAACGCGTTCGCCACATTGTGCTGATAACGTAATAGAACTACCAGAGGCAAACTTCATTTTACCTGCATCAATTAATTCAAAAGTACAGTCTTGAAGTACTTCAGAATACATGACTAGATCTTCAAAATTAGAATCTTTTAAACCTGTTAATACGGCATTGGCAATCGAACCAATACCTGCTTGTAAAGGACCTAAGTTTTTCGCCAAACGACCTGCAGCAACTTCTTTTTCAAAGAAAGCAATGAGGTGATTTGCGATACCTTGAGTCTCAGCATCAGGTGCGGTCACAGTCGATGGCGAGTCCGCTGTGTCGTTAAACACGATACCAACGATTTTCGCAGGATCAATTTGAATTGCAGTCGAACCAATACGATCATCAACTTTCGTCAACGGTACAGGTGTACGTGTTGGACGGTAAGTTGGGATGTAAATGTCATGCAAACCTTCGAAGTTTTCACTTAAAGACGTATTGATTTCTACAATCACTTTTTCAGCGAAGATCGCGAAGCTCGCAGAGTTCCCTACAGATGTTGTTGGAACAATATGACCTTCTTCTGTGATCGCAACAGCCTCAATCACGGCTACATCAGGACGCTTGAGCTGCTGGTTACGCATTTGCTCAACAGTTTCAGATAAATGTTGGTCAATGAACATCACTTCGCCATTGTTAATTGCACGACGTAAAGTGTTGTCAACTTGGAATGGCATACGACGCGCAAGAACACC
Source organism: Acinetobacter venetianus RAG-1 = CIP 110063 (assembly GCF_000368585.1). Lineage (GTDB taxonomy): Bacteria > Pseudomonadota > Gammaproteobacteria > Pseudomonadales > Moraxellaceae > Acinetobacter > Acinetobacter venetianus. The sequence goes on along the minus strand of NZ_KB849557.1, from coordinate 627,394 downwards.
TGCTTCAGTCAGTTGTTTGTCTAAGTCGTTTCCAAGGCTAGCGCCCGTAATTAACGTGATTTTTAACGGATTTTTTTTAGCTTGTTCAACCAGTGCTTGAGGGACTGCTTTTGCTTCCCCTGCACGTGTAAAGCCACTCATACCAACCGTCATATCATTTTCAATAAAGCGAGCTGCCTGCTCAGCACTCATCACTTTGTCGTGAAGAGATGCAAGGCGAATACGACTTAAAGACATCATCCATTCTCAATATTGCTTTTTCATTAGATATGGATTTTAGCGCTAAAAGTGCAAAAGTGAATTGGACTACTGCTAAGGTCTAATATGTGAAATAGAAGATGATTTTTGACTAGAAATAAGTGGCATTTTTAATGAGCAGAAATCAGTTTAAAAATGCCCTGTAAGTGTTTGTTTAATCTTGCCAATCGTATTGCTTGGGTTTTCTTCAGGCTCTTGAGTTGAGATCGGAAGTGAGATGACCACTTCTAAACCACCTTGTTCACGATTACGAATATTGATTTGTCCTTGATGAATATCCACGATGCGTTTTACGATCGCTAAGCCTAAACCGCTTCCTTGGACTGTTCGTGCAGAATTGCCTCGAACAAAGGGTTGCATCAGCTCTTCAACTTGATCAGGTGGAATACCTTCACCATGATCGGCCACAGTAATTAAAATATGTTCATCAACATAACTGGCTGACAATTCAATCGGTTCAGCACCATAACGCTTGGCATTGTTAATCAAATTGGCAATTAAGCGTTTTAGAGACAAGCTACGTGCAGGAATAATCGGTAATTCTTGCATCTCAAAGCGAATGTCGAGCGGCTTGAACTGGATTACTAATTCTTGTAATAAGGTATTGATATTGGTATCAGTTAATTCCTCATCCGAACCGTCCCGCATGTATGAAATGAATTGGTTCAGAATCGCATCCATATCATCGACATCGTATACCAAGCCTTCACGTAGAAACTCATCTGGGAGCATTTCCGCAGTTAATCGAATTCGAGTTAATGGTGTACGTAAATCATGAGAAATCCCTGCCAACATAATTTGGCGATCACGCTCTGTCTGTTCCAATGTATACACCATATGGTTAAACGCTTGGTTCACTTGACGGATTTCTAAAGGACCATGATTGGTATCAAGGTAAGGGGCTTTACCTGTTTTACTATAATTGTTGGCCGCATTCTGTAATCGACGCAATGGCCGATTCATTTGACGAACTAAAATTAAAATAATAATTGAAGATAAAATGGGTACACCAAATAGCCATGTTGCGATCAACTCAACACTATAGTTGGTGTAGGTTTTTAAGGGCTCTCGAACCCAATTGCCATTCATTTCTGGTGTTTGAATCCAGATACGAGGGATTGGTTTGAATTTGAAATAAACCGTCACATTGTCAGCATTATCAACACCAAGTTCTTTCGCCAATTTTTTTTCGATTTGGTTGGTAAATAACTCAGCTAAAAATTTATCTTCGACTTTTGGAAATTCTTTGGGATCAGTAATGTACTCAATCCCGATCCTATTTTTAAGCCACGTATCAACATCGACTTCAGTGTCGCGATGCAAAATACGAATATCAGGATTGTTGACTAGTTCTAATTCAATCGCGAGGTAGCGAGCGTGTTGCTGTAATTCAGGTAAATAAAGTGTTCGCCAAAAGAACCACAAAGACATAAAGAGGCTAAAAAACACCATAAAGAGTACCAAAATCGTGGTACGCATTGCGGCGGAACGTGGTTTGATTTTATCTAAAAAACGTTCCCACTTTGTTCGTGGTCTTTCAGAATACGAAACAAAATCTGTAAATGCTTGTGGATCAATTGGTTCAAGTTTCAAGGTTTAGATTCCTGATTTTATTCCGCGCCATCTGGAACAAAAACGTAACCTACACCCCAAACAGTTTGGATGTAACGCGCACGGGCAGGGTTATCTTCAATCAGACGACGTAAACGAGAAACTTGAACGTCAATTGAACGCTCCATTGCGCCCCATTCACGGCCACGTGCCAAGTTCATCAGTTTGTCGCGAGTTAATGGCTCACGTGGATGCTGCACAAGCGCTTTTAATACAGCAAATTCGCCCGTCGTAAGTGTAACTACTTGACCTTCACGGGTTAAAGTACGAGTAGAAAGGTCTAATGCCCAAGGACCAAAGCTGACCACTTCAACTTGTTGACTTGGTGCGCCCGGTACTTCACGTACTTGGCGACGTAATACGGCACGAATACGCGCTAACAATTCATTTGGGTTAAATGGTTTTGGTAAATAGTCATCTGCACCTGCCTCAAGACCCGCAATACGGTCAGAGTCACTACCACGTGCAGTTAGCATAATAATCGGGGTATCAATATTTGATTGACGCAAACGACGACAGATACTTAAACCATCTTCTACAGGGAGCATGAAGTCGAGGACGATCAGCGAGAACAACTCACGTTGTAATAAACGATCCATCTGTGTTGCATCATGAGCAGTTTTTACGACGAAACCTTTATCTTCTAGGAAACGTTGTAAAAGCGTACGCAAACGCACATCGTCATCGACCACTAAAATGCGTTCGACACGATCTGTCTCATGGTGTACGGTTTCCGTCGATTCAGCAGGTACAACTAAACTCATGATGTGCTCCTTTATCGTTTATTGTCATCGTCATTATGCAATGCTTGGGAGTATACGATTCATTGCACAGGTTTGGCTATGTTATAAAGCAACAAATATTGCCAATAAAATCAAGAGATAGATACCAAATATATACAGGTAAAATTATGACAAACAATCTATTTTTCAATATTTAGAGCAAAAAATGTCGATATTTTAGAAACATTCATCAATTTGCAAAAATACTCGCAAAATATTCAAAAAAACAATGGTGGATTTTATAGCCGTGGACTTTATAATCAGTGCTTTTAGACTTAACCCTTGTGGAATCAATCACGATGACTGACTTAGTTCAGCAGTTGGCAAATGAACTTGCCGTACGTCCAAACCAAGTAGAAGCTGCTATTCGTTTAATTGATGAAGGCGCTAGTGTTCCTTTTATCGCACGTTACCGTAAAGAGGTCACGCAAGGCTTAGACGATACTCAATTACGTCAACTCGATACACGTTTAGCTTATTTACGTGATTTATACGAGCGTCGTGAGAAAGTGATCCAATCTTTAACAGAACAAGATAAATTAAGCGATGACTTATTGGCGCGTGTAAATGCAGCAGAAACTAAAAATGCATTAGAAGAAATTTACGCACCGTATCGTCCTAAACGTACGAGTAAATCATTTAAAGCAAAAGAAGCGGGCTTGGGTCCAATTGCTGAAAAGATGATTGCAGAACAAGTTGATCCAACAGAAGCTTTGGCTGGTTTTAGCCACGAAGATTATCCAGATGTTGAGAGTCAATTGGATGCAATCCAGCATATCCTGATTGATGACTGGGCGCAAAATATTGCCTTAACGACTGAATTAAAACAAACTTTTGCAAAAACTGCTGTTCTAAAAAGTGCAGTTGCTTCTGATGAAAAGAAAGAAGTCGGCAAGAAGTTCCGTGATTATTTCGAATTCTCAGAAAATCTGAATAAAGTTCCTTCTCATCGCTTATTGGCAATGTTACGTGGTCGTCAAGAAAATGTACTTGGTTTAAAAGTAGATGGCGAAGATGAAGCTCCATTGGCTCGTATTGAAGTCGAATATAATCTTGAGCAAATTCAACCACAAAGCCGCCAAGATTATTTAAAACAAACTGCAAAATTATTTTGGTTAGGTAAGGTTCGTCCTCAGATTGAGCATTCATTGCTGACGGATAAGCGCTTGGCCGCTGAAGCAGAAGCAATGGATGTTTTTGCGGAAAATTTACGTCATTTATTACTTTCTGCACCTGCGGGTGGTCGTACAACCCTAGGTGTTGACCCTGGTATTCGTACAGGCGTGAAACTCGCTGTTGTAAATGATGCTGGTGATGTGTTGGCACATAGCACGATTTATCCATTTGCACCGAAAGAAGATAAAGAGGGTTCGATCGCAGAACTCGCGCGTTTATGCCGAGAGTTCCACGTGGAACTTATTGCGATTGGTAATGGTACTGCGAGTCGTGAAACAGAAGCCGTTGTTGCTGAAATGATGGCTGCGAATACGGATCTGCAATTGACGCGTGTAACTGTCAGCGAAGCAGGCGCATCGGTTTATTCGGCGAGTGAGCTTGCTGCGCAGGAGCTTCCTGATCTTGATGTATCGATTCGTGGTGCAGTTTCGATTGCACGTCGTTTACAAGATCCATTGGCTGAACTCGTTAAAATTGATCCAAAATCAATTGGTGTTGGTCAGTATCAACACGATGTAAACCAGACCGGTCTAGCAAAAACTTTGGATGCAGTAGTTGAAGACTGTGTGAATGCTGTTGGTGTGGATGTGAATACCGCTTCACCTGCGATTTTGGCTTATATCGCTGGTTTAAATAAATCAATCGCACAGCAGATCGTTGAATACCGTAAAGAAAATGGTCGTTTTGATAACCGTCAATCATTGAAGAAAGTGCCACGTTTAGGTGAGCGTACTTTTGAACAATCGGCAGGTTTCTTACGTGTTCAAGATGGTTCTGAACCATTAGATGCATCAGCTGTTCACCCTGAAAGTTATGGTCTGGTAGAAAAAATCGTTGCAGCGAAAGCAACTACGGTTAAAGACATTATTGGCAATACCGAGATTATTCGTCAGGTTAAAGCAGATGAGTTTGTTGATGACAAATTTGGTTTACCGACGATTCAAGACGTTTTAGCAGAATTGGAAAAACCAGGTCGTGATCCACGTCCTGAGTTTCGTACTGCAAAGTTCCGTGAAGACATTACTGAAGTTGCACAATTGACTGAAGGTATGCAGCTTGAAGGTGTCGTGACTAATGTGACGAACTTTGGTGCATTCGTAGATGTAGGTGTACATCAAGATGGTCTTGTGCATATCTCTGAACTTGCAAACGAGTTTGTCTCCGATCCGCATAAAGTGGTAAAACCAGGTCAAATTGTACAAGTACGTGTGATGCAGGTCGATGTGGAACGTAACCGTGTGAACCTCAGTATGCGTGCTGAAGGCGCTGCTCCAGCAAAAGCACCGCGTCAACAACGTCCACAGCAAGACCGTACTGAGCGTAAACCACAAGGTCAACGCCCACCACGTAAAGAGGGCGACTTTAAGCGTCCACAAAATAACAAGCCAAAAACAGAAAAACCACAAGAGCAGAAAATAGGTGGTTTAGGTGCTTTGTTATTACAAGCAGGGATCAAAGGTTCTAAGTAATTGAATTGAGTTCCTAAAAAACCTTCCTTCGGGAAGGTTTTTTTATTCTTTATTGGCATTGAGTGATGAACGTAAAAGCTGTTCTTTGGACAATAACTGCGTTAAATTTTTATCATTGGTTGATGTTTTTAAATGGTTAATATCTAAAATAATCTGTTCTAAAAGCACTTGGTAATCTGAAGAATTTAGCAGCTTTTCTGCAAGAGCAATCCCTTCCATTTGAACGTGATAATTTAAGCTAATTTTACGCAATAGGTTTAACGCGAAAGGCGGACACAACATTACATCGAGGGAAAACTGGAAAATTTTAGCCCAAGACAGTTGCAGTGATTTCCGTTTTAAAATAACAAAAAGTAATGATGAGATATTAAGAATATAGATCGTAATAATTGTGATTGCTAAAGGTAAATAACTTAATTTTATTAATAACAGTACAGGTAACAAAACGAACATTAATAGCCATAGCAGCATATTTATCCATTGTAGTGGCTTCAATGTTTTACTAATCAATAGAATAGAGTCGACATCTGCGGACTGATCTGATGGTATTGATTGTTTTATTTTCCAAGCACATTTGAATATCAATTGATGCGTGAAAAACATATTAGGAATAAATAAATACTTACTCAAAAAACTAAATGATTTAGGAACGTGTTGGAATTTAAAGCTTGAGCGAATACCCTTAGTCACATTGAATTCATTAAAAAAATATAGACGAGCAGAGTCATAAAGATAAAATCCATATAACCCGATAATGATCAGTATTTCTAAGGGTAAATGCATTTATGATTTATTTCGCTTGAATAAAGAGCTAATCCATCCACCTAAAGCAACCACACCCACAGCAACAAATTTCCATGCTGCCGCAAAAAAGGCTGCAATTGCTGCCCAGAAGCCTTTCTTAGTTGCTACAACGGCTGCACCACCGGCAATTAAAGCGGCTAAGCCATATTCTGCAACTTTATCACCTTCACGATATTCAGAATATTTCTCACCAAAGTTATATTCGAATCCTTTTAAACTTGATTTAAAGGCATCAATATTTTGAGTTAGTCCTTCTTCATCAGAAACGAGTGTGGCACTGGTTACACCTGTACGACCTAAGATACGAATGGTGTAATTGATTGCTTCTGAATTATTATCATCACGAATTTTCAATGCCCATTCTAAACGTTTAGTTTGATTGTCATAATGTGGCGGCACCGCCCAACCCACGGTATAAAGTTTTGGAAAACCTAAACGCTCACGTTCTTTATTCGATGGCTCGTCTGAGGCTTTAAGCTGTTCTAATAATGCATCTGCATCTATTTTTTCATCATCTTTTACATATCCAGCGGGATCAAAATCAAATGTTGCCCACCATGAATTATCTGGAGCAACAAGAATATTGGTGCTGCCACTGGTAAGATTGCCTGTTAATTCTAGAAATTTATCTGAGTTAACGGGATCTAAAAATCCTTCATCTTTGAGCGTATTTAATGTCGCGACATTGGCAACATTTTCTTTTTTAGGACCTAAATGCCAATCTAGTTTTGACATCGGATTTTCTTCAGCTTGTTGAGTTTGCGTATTATTCACGGTGGTTTCTTCAGTTGATGCTGAAGCAAATGAATAACTTGGAGCTGAAGCCACACCTAGCATAGACAGACTTAATGCAATTGCATAACTCAAAGAGGTTAATTTTTTCGGTTGTAACTGATTTAACATGAAATTCTCACAATATTTTAGCTATTCGTTTTATTACAATTTATTGAATAAATTATCAGCGGATTCTAAAATATTTTTATCTAAAATTAAAATAATTTTTTAATCATTTAAAATAAAAGCATTTATTTATATTGGAATGTAATAAATATTATTGTTTAAAAATATATTGATGGTTTAATAAATTTATTGGGAAAAATATAGCAGTATGATGAGCTTGGGGATGAGTTGAATGTACTGGATTTTGAAAAACAGCAATTTTATTCTATAAGTTTCATGCAATCGCGTTAACCTGCAATGATGCATATTAGCCTTAGGAGGTCGTGATGTCGCGTAGACCTCGAGAACAAGTGGATTATTTACACCTTGAAGAACTCGGTGGTTTAGAAATGTTGAAAGCTAGTTACTTTCAACAGGAGTTTTCTCGCCATGTTCATGAAGGTTTTTGTATTGGTGTCATTGAAGAGGGCGCACAACGCTTTTATCGAACGGGTGGCAATCATGTTGCACCACAAGGCGATATTATTTTAGTGAATGCCGATGAGGTGCATACCGGCTCATCTGCTGTAGAAACGGGTTGGCGTTATCGAGCGATTTATCCAACACCAGAAGTTTTCCACGAGCTAACACGAGATCTCACTACGATTCATGGGACAGCACCGTGGTTTAGAGAGGCGGTCTTACATGATGAAGGTTTGGCACAACAGTTTCGTTTGCTATTCGATCTGCTTGAACAGCCGAGCAATACTTTGCTCAAACAAACTTTATTTTTATCAACAATAGCATGGCTTGTTTCTAAATATAGCCAAGTACGTCCAACGGCTGTTGATCTGAGTAATGCGAAGCAACGTATATTAAAGATTAAAGAATTAATGGCGAGTATGCCTGAGCAAGAGTTTTCCCTCATTGAGTTGGCAGAAATGGCAAATTTGAGTCAGTGGCATTTTCTACGCCAGTTTAAAAAGCATGTTGGACTCTCACCCCATGCATGGTTAATCCAAGCGCGGTTACAGAAATCACAAAAGCTATTGAGGCAAGGACTAAATTTATCAGAGGTCTCGCAACAGTGTGGCTTTTCTGATCAAAGTCATTTTAGTCGTCATTTCCGTCAAACTTTCGGTATCACACCGGGCGGTTATATCGCCTACCTCAAATAAAACAGCAATTTTATACAATTCGAATACGTCGAAATTTGGCATAGTCATGATCTGTTCGACGAGTAATTGTGATTTTGATGTTAACTGAAAGCATAGATGGCACCCCAATGTCTCAATCCAAGGCATTTCTCAATGGTGTGATCAAAATTCTACCTCTCTGTTTTGCCGTTTTACCTTGGGGATTATTGGCGGGTTCAATGGCGATTCAAGCTGGGCTAACCACGCTGCAAGCAATCGGCATGTCGGCATTAGTTTTTGCAGGCGCAGCGCAATTGATGACGCTTGGTTTAGTGATGGTGGGTACACCTACGTTGACGATTATTATTTCGGTGTTTCTGATTACGACACAGCATTATTTATATGCGTTGTATTTACGAGATGATATTTCTAAGCAGCCATTGAAGCATCGGCTTATGCTTGGCTTTTTACTCACAGATGAGTTATTCGCGGTCAGTATCAAAAAACAGCAACACTATATTTATTATTTATTGGGTGCAGGCATTTGTTTTTATCTATGTTGGGTACTATTCAGTATTTGTGGTGTGTTGCTCGCTGCATCTGTACCAAATTTAGATCAATATCATTTAGATTTTTCGATCGTTGCAACTTTTATTGCCATTGTGGTTCCGTTTATTAAGAATCTCAATACGCTCGTTGGCGTGATGGTGTCTGTAGTACTTACGATTGTGTTTTTGAGTCTAGGAATTAAAAGTGCGGCAATTTTAGCTGGTGTCATTGGGATGCTGACCGCGACTTGTTTGCAGAATCTTCGGGAGCGTGCGGCATGAATTGGTTTCTTCTGATTATTCTAGCGCTCGTCGTTTTTATGAATCGCTATATTCTGCTTGAACCGAATATTCCTTTACGTTTACCGAAGTGGTTTCAGCAATCATTGCAATATTCTGCACCTTGTTTACTCACCGCAATTGCCACCCCGATTGTCTTTATGGATGAGCAAGGCGTATTTCGTTCGACATTACTAAATCCTTATTTTATTGCCACAGTCTTAACAATCGGAATTGCTTATACGGTACGACATACCTTAGCGACGATTATTCTCAGTTTGGCATGTTTTTACGCTTTGGTCTTTTGGTCGAATTAAAGAAACTTGGGTCATGAATGGCATGAACCCAAGCTTTAAATTTACACCTCTTAGCGTGTGGTATAACCACCATTGGCAAAAATAGTTTGTCCTGTGATCCACCATCCATCTGTTACTAAGAAGCGAACCAATGGTTCAATATCTTCAATTTTAGTCAATCCGCCTAATGCAGATGCCGATTTATGATAAGCCACTGCTTCAGGTGCTTCTTGACCATAGAAGAACGGTGTATCCATTGGGCCTGGGGCAACAGCAGTGACTGAAATACCACGTTCACCAAACTCTTTAGATGCGGCACGAGTGTAGTGTTCGACTGGCGCTTTTAAACCCTCATAGGTTGAGTATAGTCCTGTGTAGGCCGCCAATAGACTGGTGACGATGGTACAAATTTTTCCATTTGGATTGAGATGTCGACCTGCTGATTGGATAAAGAAATAGGCAATTTTATTGTTGATGTCATTCATTCCATCAAACTCTTGCTCAGTGGTATCTAAATATGGTTTTTTGAGCACACGTCCGACGGTATTAATCGCGATATCCACACCACCAAACTCTGCGTTAGCTCGTATAAAAAGTTGTTCGATATTTTGAATATTGGATAAATCAGCTTGAACCAAAATCGCTTTGATTCCGAATGCTTGAACTGCTTTTAATGTTTCCTCGGCATCTGCTTGGGTTGCAGTGCTATTGTAATGAATTAATAAGTTTGCACCTTGCTCAGCAAATTTACGTGAAATTAAACCACCTAAATTTTTTGCGCCGCCAGTGATTAGTACGGTTTTGCCTTTGAGATGATGTTGTGACATTTATTCTTCCTCATCATGTTGTGTATGAAATGATGCTAATGGAATTTATTTGTCTGAAATAGTTGTTAGTATTGAACTGATTGTGCAGAAAAGTTGAATAATAAAATGGATAAAATAGACCGTTTAAAAATCTTCTGTTTGGTGGCAGAGAAGCAATCGTTTGCGCAAGCGGCAGTGCAATTAGGCTTACCACGTTCCAATGTGACCTATGCGATCCAAGCGCTAGAAAAGGAATATGAAGTGCTGTTGTTTTATCGCACGACTCGTAAGGTGGCTCTCACGCATGAGGGCAGCTTGTTTTATGACGAAGCAATGCGTTTGGTTGCACAATTAAAAGAGCTCAATCGTTTTAAAACGCAGGTACGCAGTCAGGAAGGTAAAATCAGCATTGGGATGCCGAAACGTTTAGCCACCCAAGTTTTGATTCCAAATTTAAAATCGTTTTATCAACGTTATCCAAAAGTGAAAGTTTTGATTAATGGCAGTGATGATTTTTCAAATTTGATTGAACAACAACTTGATTGTGTCGTTCGAGTCGGGCAGGTACAGGATGAATATTTACTGATCAAGCCGATTTGTCAAACTGAAATTTGGACATTGGCTGCGCCGCAATATTTGACTGAGTTTGGCATTCCTAAAGATTTTGATGAGCTGCAACAGCATTTTGCCGTTGATTATCATGTTGCCAAGCATTATCGAGAGCTGAGCGAATTAGTATTTAAAAATCATCGCGTCAAAATGCCATATCGTTTATTAATTGAAAATACAGAAGCCTATATTCAAGCGGGTTTAAACGGGTTGGGAATAATCCAGATTCCAGCGTTTGATGCGAAAAATTATGTACAACAAGGTCGATTACAGCGCTTATTTGAACACGTTCCTCGCTCTGAATTACCTGTCAATATTTTGCTTACAGACCGTCAATATCGTCCAGAATATTTTCAGGACTTCATTGATTGGCTTAATGATCTGCTGAAAAGTGAGCTTGCTGTCCATTGCTAGAATGATCCTTTAATGTTTTGACAACTGATGCGATTTACAGTAAAAATTAAAATTAGAGTAATTGCTCTAATTTTGTGGGTGATAAAAATGCACATTGGCAGACAAGCATGGATGGCACAGACTTTAGGTGACTTATCCTTAAAAGATCGGATGCAGCTATTGAGTCATAGCTTATTTCCAGTCCTTAAACAGAGCATAAAAATGTATGCCTTAGCAGGTCGAACTCAGTCAAATGCTCGGTTGGGGTTGAGCTTAGACGATCTACTTTTGCCTGATAGCAATGATGTAAAACACGCGATTGAAAAAATGCAATCATGTAGCTCAATCGCCCTACAAAATCACTGTTTGCGCACATGGCACTACGCAGTAGCCTTTGCCAAGATGCATGATTTAAAACATGATCATGAGTTGTTGGCGGTGTCTTGTTTATTACATGATTTAGGCATGACCGAGCAACATTATCAACATCATGAAACTTGTCGCTGTTTTGCTGGGCAGGGCGCTTATGCTGCTAAGGATTGGTCCATTGAGCAAGGTTGGCAGATACCGCGTGCTGATCAGTTGTTTGATGCAATTAGTATGCACATGAATCCTTATGTGGCTGTTGATGATGGCGTTGAAGCACATTTACTCCAACAAGCAGCAAGTTGTGATGTGATTGGAAGCCGAGGTTTTGAATTTTCGCCCCAGTTTAGAAAACAGTTATTTCAACAATATCCACGTTTAGACTTCAATCAACACATGCTCGAATTTACCCAGCATGAAGCATTTACACGTCCTCAGTCTCGTACAGCAATGGTCGTTCAGAGTGGCTTTAAGCATTTAGTCAATCTCAATCCATATCTGGAAAAAGCGGGACAATAAAAAACCACCTTTGTCGAGCAAAAGTGGTTTGGATGAGGGCAGAATTTATTTAGTGATCATGTTCTAAATAGGCAGGTTTTTTCGGCAGCGCTAAACTACAGAAGAAACAGATGATGAGCATGATAATTACATAAACAAAGAAAGTGTTTTCAATGCCTGCATCTTTAAATAACAAGGCAACGGAAGGTGCTGAACCGCCAAACAAGGCATTACCGACTGCATAAGAGAATCCGACCCCTAAGGCTCTGACATGAGGCGGGAACATCTCTGCTTTGACCAAGCCACTGATAGACGTGTAGAAGCTTAGCAGCATCATTAAGAAGATCAGTAACAAGGCAATAATCACTGGCGAGTCAACAAAACTGCGCATACCAATGACCATGACAGGATAGATAAAGATTGCGCTCAATAAGCTAAATGACAACATCGACGCACGACGACCAATTCGATCTGACAACATACCAAAGAATGGCTGAGCGATCATAAATACGAATAATGCCGCAGTCATGATAAAGCCAACGGTTTTACCTTCAATCCCGATATTGGTGAGATAAGTTTTAGAGTAGACCGTCACTACGTAAAAAGTCAGTGAACCTGCTGAGGTATAACCAACCACCAAGAGGAAAGTCTTCCAGTGTTGCTTTAATAGCGCGACCAAACTACCTGATTCTTCACGTTCAGCATCTTCATGCGATAAGGTCTCTTCTAAGCGGCTTCGAGCAGCTAAAGACAAGAGTGCTGCAATCCCCCCGATCACGAATGGAATACGCCAACCACCATCATTCAGTTGCTGTTCCGTCATAAAACCTAGCAAAATAACGCCTAGCAAGCTGGCAAGTAGCTGACCGCCTGAGAGTGTTACGTATTGGAACGAGGCAAAAAAACCACGTTGCCCTTTCAAACCGAGCTCACTCATATAGGTTGCGACGGCACCATATTCACCGCCTACGGATAGACCTTGTAACAACCGAACCATGAGCAATAAGAATGGCGCAAGCATGCCGACTTGATCATAAGTTGGTAATGCCGCAAATAGAAATGAACTGAGTGCCATTAAGCAAATAGAGATCACCATAGACTTTTTGCGACCATGCCGGTCGGCAATTCGCCCAAATAACCAACTTCCTATCGGGCGCATAAAGAAGCTAGCGGCGAATACACCCCACACATAAATCGCTTTGGTGGTTGGCTCCATATCTGGAGCAGTCAGTGCATGAGTAAAATAGGCAGCAAAAACGGCATAAATATAAAAATCGAACCATTCCACTAAATTCCCTGATGCCGCACCCACAATGCCTTTGATGCGACTCGTTCTTTCTTCCTTGCTATATGTCTGACTCATATATGTATGTTCCTTTCTCGACTAAGCAAGATTCGATAACTGAATCTTTGCAGAGTGTTATATACAGCTAAAAAAGCATGAAAATGACACTATTTTGTATGCTTTTTATGACTGTATTTTTATATGATGATAATCAGAACATTTTTTAATAATTATTTAAAAAACATGAGGCTGGGCAGTAGGGTCAATATGGAAAAGTTAATTTTATGAAAAATAGTTAATTTAATTCAGGAATAGGACAATCTTTTCTTAACGGACAAGGCTCTCCTTGAGTAAATCGGCTCAGCATCATTTTAATTTGATTGAGTTGAGCAATTTTTTCGTCAATCACATCGAGTTTCTCTTGGAAGATGGTGTGTACTTGATCTGCAGGAATTTCTTGTTGCGCCGTCATTGCTAAGATTTGCTTAATTTCATGGAGTGAGAAACCAAGGTTTTTTGCTGTACGAATTAACTGGACTTGCTGAAGTGTTTGTTCAGGATAATCTTTATAACCATTATTGCGGGTAATTGAGTGAATCAACTGCATTTTTTCATAAAAGCGAATGGTATCTCGACTGAGGTTAGTTTGTTTTACAAGTTCACCAATCAACATTTCATCACCTTTTTTATTATTTGCTTAAAAAACATCTTGACCATTGAGTGTACTCCATCCTTTAGCCTATTCCTACATTGAATAAAATGAGTCATTCACAATGGAAAATAAAGATTCAAATCAGCAACAGACACAGATTGCTTTTGTTGCAGGCGCTACAGGTTTTATCGGACGTTTTTTAATTGCTGAATTGTTGCAGCAAGGACATCAGGTTTTTGCATTATTACGTCAAAAAGCTAAACAACAGCCAGAGTTAGAAACATGGCTGATTCAAAGAAAGGTTGCTTTAGAAAAACTCACATGCATTCAAGGTGATATTACCCAACCAGACCTTGCAATATCGACGTCCGATTGGCTGAAATTGAGTACCGTCAATACGCTTTACAATGGAAGTGCTTTATTTGCATGGAATCTCAGTATGCAACAAGCCCGTGCTGTGAATGTTGAAGGTGCTGTAAATTTACTGCGTTGTATGCAGAAACATTGTCAGTTACGACGTGTTGTTCATGTTTCAGGATTTATGCTGACTTTGGAGCAACATTTGCAGCAGATCGGGATAGATTCAGCATCACCTGAGCAAAGTAACTGGCAGCAGATTTATGCCCGCCAAGGCGCTTATGAAGCTTCGAAAATAGAGGCACATTATGCATGGATTTCACAAGCCAAGCAGTTGAACTTAGATTGGACGATTATTCATCCAGCAACGGTTGTTGGAGATGCAAGTACAGGCGAAATCCCTGCAAACCAACCGATGGCGCATATGGTTGATTTATTAAAACGTAAAAAAATGAGTGCCATTCCTGCGACACCACAACACTATTTACCACTTGTGACCGTCGACTATCTTGTGCGAGTGATCAGTTATGCTGCTACTGAGCCAAGCTTAATACAGCGTGAACTCTTGGTTGCACATCAACAGCGATTTGTTCTTGCTGAAATGTTGAATATTATCGCCGCACAGGTGAAACAAAAAGCACCGACGCAATATGTACCATTGTCTGTACTGCGAATGATTTTAAGATGGAAATGGTTGGCGCAAAAATTAGAAATGTCTGCAGAAATGTTGGACTTTATCCGAACAGAACCGCTGAATACTTCACAGCTAATGCAACTCATCCAAAAGTGGGATATTCAAGAAACGGACTTAAGAAAAGCTTTGGAAAAAACCAGTCTTTGGGTTTATCAACAACCATAACCTGACGATAAAAGCGGCAAGCTGTGGATAAGTTTAAACTTATTCACATCGTCGGTTGTCATAGATTGGTGATCTTTTGTTCATGGGATTGTCATTTTTGCTTCTTAGCATGAAGGCTCTTTGGCAATGATGTTTGTAAACAATGAAAAAAACACCGCTCACTTTGGCTTTATTGGCTTCGATAGTTGTATTGACTGCATGTTCTGATGGGGATAATGGTCAAAATGGATTAAACAGCTTGATTCAACAAACGCCTTTAGCGTTGGGTAATGATGATTGCTGGAGCGCTGGAACGCGTATTGAAAGTGGTCTAGATAAAAACAAAAATGGTCAATTGGATGCCAATGAAATCGAGCAAAGTTCGGTACAGTGTGGTGCCAACTTATTTGCACAAGGTATTGCATTACCTTATGAAATTCTAGCGAGCTTTCAGCCAAATGGCACAACCATTGATAGCCCATTTTCCCTTCGTCAAGGTGGCTTTGGTTCTGACGTTGCGGCACATCCCACCAATAAAAAACAGTTTTATGCGATTACCGATCGTGGCCCAAATGCTGACTATGATGATGGTGTTCATGGTGCGGGTAAGATTTTCCCACTTCCAGATTATGTTCCTAAAATTGGTTTGTTTGAGGCACAAGATGATGGTTCAGTCAAACTGATCAAAACGATTTTATTGAAAGATCGTAATGGGAAAAATATCACGGGCTTACCGAATACTGCTGCTCTCGGTGGCACTGGTGAAACTCCTTACGACATCAATGGTCATGTGATTACTGTTGATTCAAGCAAGCCTTATGATCCTGTGACGAATCCAATCAAGTTGGATGACTATGGTCTTGATAGTGAAGGTTTGGCTGCATTGAAAGATGGCACATTCTGGGTTAGTGATGAATATGGGCCTCATATTGTTCATTATGATGCTAACGGGAAAGAGATTGGCCGTATCAATCCTTTTGCGAACGATGCCCGTAATATGCTTACCTTGCCGCAAGAGTTTAGTTATCGCCGTGCCAATCGTGGAATGGAAGGTCTAACGATTACACCTGACCAAAAAACATTGGTTGGGATTATGCAATCCACCATGAATCTGCCAACCAAGGCAGTCAATAAATCAACGCTGACCCGTATTGTGACGATCAACCTAGAGACGGGTAAGGTTGCTCAATATCTTTATCGCCAAGAAATTGCAGCAAACTCAAACTCAGCGATTGTCGCGATTAATGATCATGAGTTTTTAGTTCTTGAACGTGATGGTAACTTCCTCAAAGACGATCCGAATATCATGAAACATGTATATCGTATTGATCTGAAGGATGCCACCAATCTAGAAAATGTCGCGGCTCAAGGTGACTTACAGCAAGATCCAAAGTTAGGTTTGACCATCGCAGGCAAAACACTAGAACAGTATGTTTTGACTCAAGGGTGGGAGGGTTTACAAGCCTTAAATATTCAACCTGTCAGCAAAACCTTGGTGTTGGATATGGGCAAACGAGTGAGTTATGCACATGACAAAATGGAAGGCTTATGGTTGATTGATCATCAGCATCTTGGGGTGCTGAATGATGATGACATGGGGCTTTGGAGAAATGACAACGGTCTAGAGCAAAAATATCTAGATAATGCGCGTATGCGTGTCGATACGCCAACCTTATACGTCGTTGATAAACTGAATCTGTTCAATCCATAACAAGACTTGAAGCCCAAAAGCAAAAACTTTTGGGCTTTTTTAATTCACTTTTTTAAGAAGAACCAAGATGAAAATAAATAAACTGACCTTGATGACTTTACTCACTATTGTTGTGTTGCCATCGCTTAGCTACGCTTCACCTAAAGTGACTTCTCGCGAGTACAAATTATTATTAGATCCCAACAATTTTAGTTATGGTAATGAAGCAAGTAATGTAAATAGCTATTTTTCTCAGGCGAAAACAGCCATCGAAAATAAAATAAGCCGTAATGTCACAGGGAATATGAGCCTCGATACGCAACGCGAAGTCCGTTTTTATGATACTCAAGGAAGCTGCCCACTAAATAATATGGGCTATAGTTTTAGAGAGCGTATCGAAAATGGCGCGAAAGAAGTCACTTTGAAATATCGTGGTTATGATCACTACATTACTGATTTTGAAGATATGAGCAGTAGCGTGTCAGGTGCGAAAACCAAGCTTGAAGATGATATTACCCGTAAAGATAATTTGAATTTTCTTGTGGTTGCAAGCAAGTCTACGACAGTTCCAACGTCAAGAACGATAAATGATTTTGAAGACATTAATACTTTATTTACGGGCTTTAAAAACAATTACACCTTTAGCAACAGTCAGAGCTTACAACAGGTTGGTGGTTTAACTATTTATGAACGTAAATATGATGGTGCAACCATTGATTTAGGTGAGTTTGATGCCGATTTGGAAATGAGCTTGTGGTATACCCAGATGCCTTATACAGGGTTGAAGCCTGCTGTGGTTGAGGTGTCATTTAAGTACGCAGATGCAAATGCGGATTACACCAAAAAAGTTGTGGCGCGAGCTGCTTTAAGCTTTAGTGCTTTAAAGGGTTTAACGCAATATAATGCACCGAGTTCAACAGCGACCAAGACCCAGTTTGTGTATCAATACCAACCAAGTTTCTGTAATTAATGAATAAAAAAACCTCCCATTAAGGGAGGTTTTTTATGTCATTGAAGATTACCAGTGTTCACCTGGGAACAAACGGGCATAAGCACGTTGCACAAGATTGAGTTTTTCTTGTTTACCGATTGAAGCTGTTGAGCTAGGGAACAAGTTAAAACCAATCGACATTAAAATGTTGTTAATGTCAGGTGCAACCGCGTAAGTAATCGATGCAAGACGACCGAGGTTTGTCGCGATTTTCTTCGGACGTTTTACGATTGCATAAGCAATCAAATCAGCCGCTTCTTCTGGAGAAAGCGTTGGTACATATTTATAAATCTTAGTTGGTGCGATCATTGGTGTGCGCACTAAAGGCATATAAATCGAAGTAATTGCAATTTTGTGCGAATGAACTTCTGCCGATAAGCAACGGCTAAATGCATCAAGCGCAGCTTTCGATGCGACATAAGCCGAGAAGCGTGTTGCATTTGCCAATACACCAATCGAACTGATGTTGATGATTTGACCGTCTTTGCGTTGCATCATGTGCGGTAATACATTGAGAACTAAACGAACTGCACCGAAGTAATTCAACTGCATGGTACGTTCAAAATCATGGAAACGATCAATCGATTCATGCACCGCACGACGAATAGAGCGACCTGCATTGTTGACCAAAATATCAATATGATCTACTGCTGCAAGAATCTCTTTAGAAACCGCATCAATCGAATCCATGTCATTTAGATCACATGGGAAAACAGATGCTTTACCGCCTTCTGCTTCGATCTCAGCTTTAACTTCGTCTAATTTTTCCTTGGTACGAGCAAGTAGTAAGACATGTGCGCCAGCTTGAGCAAGATACTTTGAAACCGTTAGACCAATGCCACTAGATGCACCTGTGACAATGATTGTTTTACCGTCGACTTTTTGCTGAAAAAGTTTTTTGAGTTTTCCGTTCATGTAAGTTACCTACATTAATCAAGCTGTTGTTTGCAATGTCTTCTTATTGCGATTAAACATTGCACTTTATTTTGTATGTATATTAACCGATATTTTTTGTTTGTCCAGTGTAAATATTTGAAAAATAATAATTTTTTTAGAGTAAAAACTCTAAAACAAGGTGTTGTAATAGTTGAAAAAGCAATAATATTTTTTGAGATTTGAACAAAAAATAAGCCTCACTCAGGAGGCTTATTGATTTCATTAAAATTAAACTTGAGCAAGGGCTTGTTCGAGGTCAGCAATCAGGTCATCAACATGCTCAATCCCAATAGACAAGCGCACGAGGTCTTCGCTGACACCTGCTGATTTGAGCTCTTCTTCGTTCAATTGACGATGTGTTGTTGTTGCTGGATGACATGCCAAGCTTTTTGCATCACCAATATTTACTAAACGTGTAAATAGCTGTAATGCATCAATAAAGCGTGTGCCACCTTCACGACCATCCTGCACACCGAAAGAAAGGATCGCAGAAGGTTTACCTTTCACATATTTTTGAGCCAGATTATGCTGTGGATGGTCTTTTAATCCTGCGTAATTTACCCATTTTACTTTTGGATGTTGTTTTAAATATTCTGCAACTTTAATGGCATTTTCAGTATGGCGTTCCATGCGTAGATTCAGTGTTTCCAATCCCTGTAAAATGAGGAATACACTGAGTGGGCTAATTGCAGCCCCTGTATTGCGTAAAGGAACGACACGCGCACGCGCGATAAACGCAGCTTCACCCAGTACTTCGACATAGTTCACGCCGTGATAACTTGGATCAGGTGTATTTAAGGCTGTAAAGCGTTCTGGATATTTACCCCAAGGAAATTTACCGCTATCAACGATAATGCCGCCAATACTATTGCCATGACCACCGATATATTTGGTGAGTGAGTGAATTACGATATCTGCACCAAACTCAAACGGCTTGAGCAGAGCAGGTGTTGCAACCGTATTATCTACAATCACAGGTACACCATATTCATGTGCAATCTGAGCAATCGCTTCTAGATCGATGATATTGCCGAGCGGATTACCAATTGATTCAACAAACACCAATTTGGTTTTTTCATCAATAATTGAACGTAACGCTTCAGGGTTTTGGTAATCAAAAAAACGAACTTCAACGCCTTGCTTTGGCAAGGTGTGCGCAAATAAATTATAGGTGCCGCCATATAGCGTGGAAACCGATGCAATATTGTCACCAGCTTCAGCAATCGTTTGAATTGCATAAGTGATGGCAGCCATACCTGATGCCAAAGCCAATGCCCCAATCCCACCCTCCAGTGCTGCAATACGTTGTTCGAGTACCGCAGTGGTTGGGTTCATAATCCGTGTATAAATATTGCCTTGTACTTTTAGATCAAATAGATCCGCACCATGTTGTGTATTATCAAAGGCATAAGATGTGGTTTGATAAATTGGTACAGCGACAGCTTTTGTAGTCGCCTCTGGTGAATATCCCGCATGAATGGCTAAAGTTTCATCTTTATAGGTCATAATTACATCATCTACGTGAGTTAAATAATAAGCGAGTGTAGCTTAAAAGCTATCCAAAATGGTGCATAAATGATGTGATTTTTAGCAGTTTTATTCATATCCATCTCAATAAAATTGCATTTATCCAGAGACCTACTGTGATTGAGCTGATCGTGTAATGTCTTGAAAAAGAAAATCCTTTTAAAGCAAACAAACAAATCTCAACTTAACTTCAAGTTAAAGGGCTTTTCAGCGTATAATACGTCCGATTATTTTTCGCTTATTCTGATTAGCGATGTATTGGTTTTTCAATTGAGGAGTCCTGCGTGGCCCAATATATTTATACGATGAACCGAGTGTCTAAAATGGTTCCGCCAAAGCGCGAAATCCTGAAAGACATCTCTTTATCATTTTTCCCAGGTGCAAAAATTGGTGTACTTGGTTTAAACGGTGCAGGTAAGTCAACCCTACTCCGTATTATGGCTGGCGTAGATAAAGATTTCTCAGGTGAAGCTCGTGCACAACCAGGGATCAAAATCGGCTATCTAGAACAAGAACCGCCTTTAGATCCAACCAAAGACGTTCGTGGTAACGTTGAAGATGGCGTACGTGAAGCACTTGATGCTTTAGAACGTCTTGATCAGGTTTTTGCTGAATATGCTGAACCAGATGCTGATTTTGATGCGCTTGCGAAAGAGCAAGAAAAATTAGAATCAATCATCCATGCATGGGATGCACACAACCTCAATAACCAGCTTGAAATTGCTGCTGATGCATTGAACCTTCCAGCATGGGATGCCGATGTATCATTGCTTTCAGGTGGTGAGCGTCGTCGTGTTGCATTGTGCCGTTTATTGCTTTCGAAGCCAGACATGTTGCTTCTAGACGAACCGACGAACCATTTGGATGCTGAATCAGTATCTTGGTTAGAACGTTTCTTGAAAGATTTCCCTGGCACAATCGTTGCGATTACGCATGACCGTTATTTCTTGGATAACGTTGCTGAGTGGATTCTTGAACTTGACCGTGGACATGGTATTCCTTACCAAGGTAACTATTCTTCTTGGTTGGAACAAAAGAATGCCCGTCTAGAGCAGGAACAGAAACAAGAAGAATCTTTTGCTAAAGCATTGAAAAAAGAACTTGAATGGGTTCGTTCAAATGTTAAAGGCCAGCAAAAGAAAAACAAAGCGCGTATGGAACGTTTTGAAGAGCTTAACTCTAAAGAATTCCAACAGCGTAATGAAACGTCTGAAATCTACATTCCACCTGGCCCACGTTTGGGTAACAAAGTTGTGGAAGTGGAAGGTATCAGCAAATCATTTGATGGTCGCTTACTTTATGAAAACCTAACTTTCACTGTACCTCCTACAGCGATTGTCGGTATCGTAGGTCCAAACGGTGCGGGTAAAACCACTTTATTCCGTATGATGACGGGCGAGCAGCAACCTGATACAGGTACTGTGACTTTAGGTGAGTCAGTTAAAGTGGCTTACGTGGGTCAGATTCGTGACACCTTGGATAATAACAAAACGGTTTGGGAAGAAGTTTCTGGCGGTTTAGATATCCTAAAAATTGGTGATTACGAAATCGCGTCACGTGCTTACATCGGTCGTTTTAACTTCAAAGGCCAAGATCAGCAAAAACGCGTCGGTGAATTGTCTGGTGGTGAACGTAACCGTTTACAACTTGCGAAAATCTTACAGATGGGCGCAAACGTAATCTTACTGGATGAGCCATCGAACGACTTGGATATCGAAACTTTACGTGCGCTTGAGGATGCAATTCTTGTATTCCCAGGTACAGTGATGGTGGTGTCGCATGACCGTTGGTTCCTTGACCGTATTGCAACGCACATCTTGTCATTTGAGAACGAACAGCCAGAATTCTACACAGGTAACTATGCAGAATACGAAGCTTATCGTCAGTCTCGTTTAGGCGAAGATGCAACACAAAAACGCTCTAAATATAAAAAGATTACAGGTTAATTTTCTGTAACTTTAAAACCAGCCTTAGGGCTGGTTTTTTTATTTGTATCCTATTTAACGATTTTAAAAGTGATCAATAATAATAGTGATTAGAGCTATGAAAGAAAATTATTTAAAGGCCGTGGGTTTATACTTATATTTTTAATTTATAAAGATTAATATCAGCACTCAATCTATTAAATGGTAAATATACCTTTTGGAAAATCATGAAAAAAATTAAACTTTTCTCAATTGCGATAAGTGTGGCTGTTGTTACGCAACTTACAGGGTGTCTCTCAGTAAAATCATATGTTGATCCTGCTTATAAAACGATTGGTTATTCAAATATTGAAAGACCAAACCAGCCAATTCCAGTCACGGTGGTGACTGAATTTCAAAGAAATGGAGTTGTGATTCCGAAAGCTGGTAAAGAGCTACAATCAATCGTTGATCGTAGTTTAAGGGCTACAGGTGTATTCTCGCCAGCAGCGCAGTCGAATGCTGCGAACCAAGCAAAATTGCATGTCACTGCAAATAACGTAGCTGATTTAGGTGAAGCAGCGGGCAAAGGTGCATTAACAGGTTTAACTTTCGGTGCAGTAGGGAATGCCGTTACTGATAAATATGAATTTAAATTTAAATATATTGATACTCAGGGCAAAGAAACTTCTCAACGCTATCCACATATGATTTTATCGACTGTTGGAAATAAAAAAGCGCCAGTTGAAAATGTACAACCGATGACGATTAATGAGGCTTTTAATAAAGTTGTCGATGATGTTGTGATTCGTTTTACTTATGATTTGCAAAAACAGCAATAACTATCTAGCTCAGTAAAAAGGCTTTCTCGAAAAGTCTTTTTACTCTTTTAAAAAGTTATGACTTAAATAACACGCTTAAACCAGAGTCATCATTTAAAAAGAATTTAATTTAACAAATGATTAACTTTATTAAAACAAACTTATTAGTGAGTGTAATTTTATTACATCAATCTTGCCTGCTATAGTGCTGTTAAGCAATTTACGGTTATGGTGTTCTGTTGCGACGTTCTGCTGTATTGATGACAGTCTTATTGAGTTTGTTCATGTTCCAAAGTATTTGGAACGTGGCAGCTGCTTATTGCGGTCATGAAAATACAACCAAGCAACTGGTGAATCATTTCGGACATCACTCATTACAAGAGACACAAGAGCAATCGGATCTTAAACAAGATCTCGCCGATGATACAACTTTACTGAGTTCACAAGATCATCACGATCATTTGCCTTCTTGTTTTCATGTCGTTGTTTTGGCAGCAGAGCAGAAGTTGAATCAACCGATTTTGTATGAGCCTGAATTAAAACAACAATATGACTGGTCTAATTTTTATCAGTCTCCTTATTTAACGGGATTAAACCCACCGCCTGTTTTAACCCTGCTATCGGTGGGGTAGCTGAAAAATAACCCACCAGAAATAAATTTATTTCAAAGGGTTATTCCATGCATAAAAATTTCTTAAAAATGCGCGATGTTTATGTGCCTATTGCCATATTTAAAAAATGGCATCGGCAGATTAGCGCTGATCTACATTTCGATCCTGTCCCGATTGAGGTTAAATAAAATGAATATTTTATTTGCGCCTCGCGTAAGAACAATGAGTTCCAGAATCATCGGCTTGGCTTTGGCTGTTATTGTCGCGATGAGCTTTAGTGAATGGCATTTCCAAGCCCCATTTGTAGAACACATTCTATGGTTCTTTGGGTGGCTCTTTGTTGGTTTGGGGATAATGGGAAGAATCTGGTGCAGTATTTACATTTCTGGCTATAAGAATAGCCGATTAGTCACCCAAGGGCCGTATTCACTCTGTCGAAATCCACTTTATCTATTTAGTTATTTAGGTGGTCTCGGCATCATGTTTCTAACGGAGACGTTCTTCTTCCCAGTGATATTCTCTCTATATTTCTTGTGCTATTACCATTATGTGATACGCCAAGAAGAAAAATTTTTGAGTAAAAAATATGGGAGCGAATATTTAGATTATTGCAATCAAATACCTCGTTTTATTCCCAGTCTCAAGAATTATAAAGAGCCTGAATATTATCAAGTTTCGCCCAAACATTTTCGTATTTTCTTAGTACAAGTGGTCTGGTTTCTCTGGATCGCTGCTTTCGTTCAGCTATTTGAAGAGCTGAGGCTATTTGGTGTTATTCCATCTGTATTTAGTTTGTTTTAAGGAATAGCAGTTTTGAGATTTGAGTCTGTGCTTGAAATCAACTTTGAATTTCAAGGCATGACTGAATTCATAAATATATGTCGCTTTGTTCATTTTATTTTGGTGTTTCGCCCAAAAGTTTCATTGAACAGAGCTTCTCTTAGATAAGGTGAAGATTATGTTTAGTCAATTAAATGCAAAAGTATTGTTGGTTGTTTTACTTCTTTCTGCGACTGTCGCAAAGGCCGATGGTGGTTTGATTTTCTTAGAAAAAAATCTTAATGCTCAGAAAGAAACAAAGGCTCAAGTGGAGAAAAAGAGTCATCATACGACTGCTCAGCATAAGTGTTAATGATGGCTAGTAGGTTTGGAAACCAGTAACTTCTGTTGCTGGTTTCCATCCGATGATGTACCTATATTCTGTACGCTGACTGAATAAGCCTTACGCTATGAAGTCATATTATTTTTTATTGCTTAGTCGAACAATGTAATTTTATTACATCAAGTTTAGTTGCTATAGTGCCACCTGAGCAATTTTTGTCTAAAGAGAAATTTTTGCGCCGTTTTAGTATTTTTATCACCGTCTTACTCAGTTTGTTCATATTCCAAAGTTTGTGGAATGTGGCAGCGGCGTATTGCGGCCATGAAAATATCAATGCAAAAACTTCGGTATTGACTCATTTTGGTCATCATATTCCTGAAAATCAGCATGTTGATACACAATCTACTTTGGTTAATGACCAAGATGCTGATTTACCTATGCCATTAAGCTTGCAAGATCATCATGATCATTTACCTTCATGTTTCCATGTGGTGGTGACTGAGGCTCAGCAACAGCTTGATGACCCTATTTTAACAACACATGAATTAGAACAAAAATATTACTGGTCTAACTCTTACCAGTCTCCTCATTTATTTGAACTGAATCCACCGCCTGTATTGACCCCGCTATAGGTGGGGTAGCCGAAAAATAGCCCACCGCAATTTCATTTTATTTGCGGGGCTTTATATGTCTTTACGTTTAAATCAGCGTACCAATTTATCTCAGAATCGTGCGCTAAAAAAATCCTCCCATTTTTTATCGATAAAATGGTCGGTGTTATCGATTGCTTTAACCACGGCAGTGTTTGGGCAATCCGTTTCTGCTGAGTCTCTATTGACGGCTAATCAGCCCACAGTGAGAGAGATCCAAGATCGTTCTAGTTTTGAACAGATTTTAGAGCAGATTCGCACTTACCAAGCCAATCAATCTAGCTGGCAGACTCAGCAAAATATGGCGAGTGCCCAACTCAAACAGAGTGGGTTATGGGCAAATCCAAGTATTTCGATCGAACAGACAGGATTGCAAAGCAATCAGGATCAGGAGTTGGCAATCGGGATTTCTCAGCCACTTGACTTGTTTGGGCAGCGTAAAGCTGCGCAGAAAGTGGCGAAGTTATCTGCAAATCAAGTTGATTTAGAGCAGCAGCGTTATAACGCGGAATTGGCATTGATTGTGCAATATGCATGGTCACAAGTTGCGCTATGGCAACTAGAAAAATCTCTAATAGCCGAGCAGTTACAAGTCAGTCAGCAAAACCTAGACGCAACTGAAAAGCGCTATCAAGCAGGAAGTATTGCACAGGTCGATGTAGAGCGAGTTCGAATTGCCCATTTGGAAAATCAGCGTATTTATCAACAAGCTGATCTACAACTGCAAGTGGCTCAACAGCAGTTGGCTAGCTTTTGGGGAAGTGATTCAAATCAGTTCCGCATTTCACCCAGTGTCAATGAACTATGGTCTCGTGCAACACAGGTGAAAGTCGATCAAGAACAAATTGAAAATCTATTTGAACGAAGTTTACAGCTTGAGACTCAGCGACAACAAGCCAGTATTGAACAACTTAAGGCAAAATCACGTCCTCAGCCGACAATGACACTCGGAGTAAATCGCACACGTTCAGTTGATCAAAATACTGAAAATCAGCTGCGTTTAGGTGTGGAAATTCCCTTAAATATTTTTAATAAACAGAAATATGGAATTCAAATTGCTGAGGCAAAACAAACGCTCATTCAACAGCAGCAACGTTTCTACCGTCAGCAAAATCAGATGGATATTGATGTTCGTCTCGCTGAGTTAAAAGGTTTACAAGCACAATTTCAACAGCTGAATAACCAACAAATTCCATTAGCAACTCAAGTGCAGCAAAAAACCTTGCAAGGTTTTCGCTTGGGTAAGTTTGCTGTGACAGACGTACAGCAGGCAACAGTTCAACTGCAAGATGTTCGCCTGCGTAAGGTTCAATTATTGAAACAAGCATGGCAACTCAGTGTAGAAGTACAAAGTGCACGTATGGGGCTTCCTGTAGAACAGATCACAGCTAAAGATGCGCTGATGCAACTTAATCAACGTGTATGGCAACAAAGTAATGCATTTCCAAACCAACTAGGAGAATAAAGAAATGAGTATCAGATTAAAAAAGCGTTCTCAGTGGGTTTGGATTGCGATGATTGTCGTGGTCACGGGTGTATTAGCATCATTGCTGCTTTTGAACAACAAAGCAAAAACGACGGGTGATGCTGAGCAAGGTGAACAGGCCCATGCACATCAGGAAAATGAAAAAGTTGGTGCTGAAGAAGGAGATGATCATGCGGATGAAGAAGAAAAACTTGCACTGACTTCAGAGCAAATGCAGCAGCAAAATGTCAAATTGGCAAAAGTCTCAGTCGGTGAAGTGAATGAGAGCCAAACTTTTCCAGCAAAGCTAGTGGTGAATACAGACCGTCAAGCGCATGTATCACCGAGCTTGGCAGGTCGTGTTGAGTCTGTTTATGTGGAACTGGGGCAACAGGTGAAACGTGGTCAGGCTTTGGCAAATTTACTAGTACCAGACTTGGTAGACCAACAGGCGAATCTACAAATTGCGCAAACCAATTTAGAGTTGGCGAAGCAAGATTATGATCGCGAGCGGAGTCTTTGG
Source organism: Acinetobacter venetianus RAG-1 = CIP 110063 (assembly GCF_000368585.1). Classification (GTDB taxonomy): domain Bacteria; phylum Pseudomonadota; class Gammaproteobacteria; order Pseudomonadales; family Moraxellaceae; genus Acinetobacter; species Acinetobacter venetianus. The sequence continues at coordinate 600,132 of NZ_KB849557.1, read as the reverse complement.
TCTCAGGGTATTTCAGCAAAACAGGATTATCAACGTGCTTACAATGCCTATCGACAAGCACAGATTCAAGTCCAAGCTGCTAGATCTCGTTTATCTGCATTTGGTGCTGGTTCGGGTTCAAGTGGGCGCTATACCTTAACCGCACCAATTAATGGGGTGATCAGTAATAAAGACATCGTGATTGGTGAAAATGTTCAGCTTGCAGATCAGTTATTTACCATTGATCAACTCGATCAACTTTGGTTGGAATTTGTTCTACCAACGATGGCAAATATTGGGGTACAGCCGAATCAACAAATTCGTTTCAAATCTCTGCAAACAGGGAACACATTTAATGCACAAGTTCAAAGTTTAACAACAGAAGCTGATGCACAAACAGGTCGTTTACAAGTACGTGCCAAAGTGTTGTCGAATGCAGCTGAACTTCGACCAAACTTAATGGTCAATGTTGAATTACAAGCGACATCTAAACAGTCCGTCATTCGTGTAAGTGCAGCCGCAATCCAACAAGTTGAAGGCAAAGATGTCGTTTTTGTTGCCAAAGCAAATCAACAAAAAGGTTTTGATTTTGAAGCTGTACCTGTACAAATTGGGCAGCGTACCCAAGATGGACAATGGGTTGAAATCAAGCAAGGTTTAACTTCTGGGCAGTCTTATGTCGCAGAAGGAAGCTTCTTGCTGAAATCTGAACTTGAGAAAGGAGAGGCTGAACATGGGCACTAACTCCTCTCAACTTCCAAAACCAGAAGGGCTGTTTGATCGCATTATTCAGTTCGCGATTGGCAATGCGATCTGGGTCATGCTGTTTGTTATGACTTGGATTGCTGTCGGTATTTGGAGTTATCAAAAACTTCCTATTGATGCAGTTCCAGATATCACCAATACCCAAGTGCAAATTAACACACAGGCCAATGGCTACACCGCTTTAGAAGTCGAACAACGAATTACTTATCCAATTGAAACGGCGATGGCGGGGATTCCAAATCTGGAACAAACTCGTTCGATTTCACGTTATGGTTTGTCACAAGTCACGATTATTTTCAAAGACGGTACAGACATCTATTGGGCGAGACAAATGATCAATCAGCGCTTGCAAGAGGCTGATGGACAATTACCTGATTCGGTTGATCCACTCATGTCACCGATTTCAACAGGTCTCGGTGAAATTTATCAATGGGTGATTAAAGCCAAACCTGACGCTAAAAAAGAAGATGGTACGCCTTATACAGCAATGGATTTACGAGAAATCCAAGATTGGATTGTGCGTCCTCAATTGCAACGTGTAAAAGGCGTGGCAGAGATCAATAGTATTGGTGGCTACAATAAAACCTATATTGTTTCTCCTGATTTAAAACGCTTACAACAGCTTCAAATTTCCCTTGCTGAGTTCCAAACGGCTTTACAGGAAAACAATGAAAATCGCGGTGCAGGTTTTATCGAAGAAAATGGACAACAGTTAACGGTACGTGTGCCGGGCATGCTGAGTACAGTTGAAGATATTCAAAATGTGACTGTGAGCGTTAAAAATGGTTTGCCGATTCGTGTCTCAGATATAGCCACAGTCGCAATTGGACATGATTTAAGGACAGGCGCTGCAACTTACAATGGTGAGGAAACCGTGTTGGGGATTGCCATGATGATGCTCGGTGAAAATAGCCGTAGCGTTGCTCAGGCAGTCGATGCAAAAATTCAGGAGATTCAGCCGACTTTGCCGAAAGGTGTTGAGATTGAAACGGTTTATGATCGTACTGACCTAGTCAATAAAGCGATTAAAACTGTTCAGAAAAACCTTGTTGAAGGTGCGATTCTTGTTATCGTCATTCTGTTTGTTTTTCTTGGGAATTTTCGTGCAGCTTTAATTACTGCCTGTGTGATTCCACTTTCCATGTTATTTACCCTGACAGGAATGACCGAACAAAATATTAGTGCCAACTTAATGAGTTTAGGGGCGCTAGATTTCGGGATTATTGTGGATGGGGCAGTCGTTATTGTAGAAAACTGTATTCGACGCTTGGCTGAAGCACAACATCATGCAGGGCGGTTACTGACACGTCAGGAACGATTTAAAGAAGTTTTTCTTGCAGCGAAACAAGCTCGTCGTCCATTGATTTTCGGGCAAGCGATTATCATGGTCGTCTATTTGCCAATTTTTGCTCTCTCTGGTGTAGAGGCAAAAATGTTCCACCCAATGGCAGCAACCGTTGTGATGGCATTGCTTGGCGCAATGATTTTATCTGTGACCTTTGTTCCTGCTGCTGTGGCTTTATTTATCACAGGTGAAGTGAAGGAAAAAGAATCTCGTTGGATGCAGGCATTAAAAACAAAATATCAACGCATTTTGGATTGGGCTTATCAATTTAGAATGGTGGTGGTGACTTTGGCGGCGAGTATTTTAGTGCTTACAGGGGTGTTAACCACGCAAATTGGTAGTGAATTTGCACCTCAACTGAGTGAAGGCGATTTTGCTTTACAACAAATGCGTTCACCAAGTACGGGCTTAGAGCAGTCCTTACGTATGCAGGAGAATACGGAAAAGTTAATTCTTAAGAATTTCCCTGAGGTGAAGGCTATCTTTGCCAGAACAGGGACGGCTGAGGTAGCAACCGATGTGATGCCGCCGAACATTTCTGATGCTGTGATCTTACTTAAGCCGCGTGGTGAATGGTCAAATCCGAAAGAAACTATTGATGAATTACGGACACGAATGCAGGCATTTTTGGAGACGATTCCTGGCAATAACAGTGAATTTTCACAACCAATTGAACTTCGTTTTAATGAATTGATTTCAGGTGTACGAAGTGATGTCGGAATCAAAATCTTTGGTGATGATATGAATGTGCTCAATACGCAGGCGCAGGCTATTGCACAGAAGGTTCAAAAAATCTCAGGTGCAACTGCGGTAAAAGTTGAACAAACCAGTGGTTTACCTGTGTTGAATGTCGATATTAATCACGCTTTAGCGGCGCAATATGGCTTATCGGTTAAAGGCATTCAAGATGTGGTTGCAGCGAGTGTCGGTGGTCAAAATGTAGGGCAGATCTTACAGGGCGATCGTCGTTTTGATTTTGAAATTCGTTTGCCAGATGATCAGCGCACAGCACAAAACTTAGCTCAACTGCCGATTCAATTACCAAATGGTGGTTTAATTCAGCTGCAAGATGTTGCCAAAGTTGAAACCATTTCAGGTATGAATCAAGTCGGTCGTGAAAATGGTAAGCGCCGCGTCATTGTAACGGCCAATGTTGAAGGACGTGATCTAGGATCATTTGTTCAAGAGTTACAAGCCACATTGAAGCAACAGCCTTTACCAGCAGGTTACTGGTTAGAGTATGGTGGTCAGTTTGAAAACTTAGCTTCTGCGGCAGCACGTATGCAGATTGTGATTCCACTGGCTTTGATCACGATCTTTATTTTATTGATGGCGGTATTCCATAACTTTAAAGAGAGTTTATTGGTCTTTAGTGGTGTGCCATTTGCGTTATCTGGTGGTTTAGTTGCGTTATGGTTGCGTGACATTCCATTATCAATGTCTGCAGGTGTTGGGTTTATTGCACTTTCAGGTGTTGCTGTGCTGAATGGTTTGGTGATGCTGAGCTTTATTAAAGAACTTCGAGAGCAATTTGATCTGCATGTTGCAACATGGCAGGGAGCGATTCTACGGTTACGTCCAGTTTTGATGACTGCATTCGTGGCTTCTTTGGGATTTATTCCAATGGCGATCGCAACAGGTACGGGTGCAGAAGTGCAGCGTCCGTTAGCAACTGTGGTGATTGGAGGAATCATTTCATCTACATTGCTGACCTTGTTGATTTTACCTGTCGTATATCGTTGGATGAATGAAGCTAAAACTAAGTTAGATCGTCATCATATTGAAGCTTAGCATTTGTACGCGCTAGCTAGGCGGCAAGGATGCTGCTGATAGCGTTATTGATCAATTCAGCTTTGTTTTAAAAAGAGTCTTAGACTAGGTCAGAGCTGACCTCGTCTAAGCAAGAATTCTACCCTCGACTTTATGGCGTGAAAATGGATCGCTGAAAGCAAAGAGTAGTTGTACATATAGCATTTGATTTAATTCTCAATTAGAGGCAGTGTAAGCAAGAAAAGAAATACACTTTCTTGCACAATTATAAGGAGTCCAACATGAGTGGACATCAAGGGCATGACCATAGTCATGCAGTTGTCACCGAAGGCAACGCCAAAAAGCTGACAATCGCTTTAGTTTTGACCTCAACTTTTTTAATTGTTGAGGTGGTTGCAGGTTTAATCACGCAAAGTTTGGCATTACTTTCTGATGCGGCACATATGTTTACTGATGCTGCTGCATTAGCGATTGCCTTAGTTGCGATTAAAATTGCAAAACGCCCAGCCGATGATAAACGTACATTTGGTTATCAGCGTTTTGAAATTTTGGCAGCATTATTTAATGCGGCGATGTTGTTTTTTGTCGCGATTTATATTCTCTACGAAGCCTATCAGCGTTTTACTCAACCACCAGAGATTCAAAGTGTTGGTATGTTGATTGTGGCATCGTTAGGGCTGGTGGTTAATCTAATCTCGATGAAGATTTTAATGTCGAGCGCTGCAGAAAGCCTAAATATGAAAGGCGCTTATTTGGAAGTTCTGAGCGATGCGCTCGGTTCTGTCGGTGTGATCATTGGTGCGATTGTGATTAATTATACCAACTGGTATTGGGTCGATACGATTATTGCGGTTGCCATTGGTTTCTGGGTATTGCCGAGAACGTGGATATTACTCAGACAGAGCATTAATATTTTATTGGAAGGTGTACCCGAAGAAGTTGATATTGAAAAATTGCGAAGTGATTTACTCTCGTTGGATGGTGTCGAAAGCATTCACCAATTAAAAGTTTGGGCAATTACATCGAAAAATATTCATTTAACCGTCCATCTTTTCGCACCGAATGCTGATCGTAATCAGTTACATCGTGCGGCGATAGAAATGCTATCACATGAGCATGGTATTGCTGAGGTGACCTTACAGATTGAAGATGATGCAGAAATGAATTGTCAGCATAGCCATCAACATGATGAGATTGCTGAACCAGAACACTCACATCAGCATTGAGTTGATGTGAGTAAGTTGGAAATGAAATGCCGTATTAGTTTTGCCATTCATGATTACAGTCACGGCATTTCCAATGCTTTTGTGATTGCATAAAAGCTTGCATGGAAATTTTAAAATCAGGCAGATCACGCCAAAATAGAACACCTGCAATCACACAGACAGCAAAGACGACCACAGTCGAAATTTGCAGTGTCTGACCTGCACCATTACCGAAAATCCACATCCCGATACTGATCACAACCAAGATCAATAGAATAAAAATCGCAGGCACTAAAAGAACCAAGCTTTTTGGAACGTTGGGACGAGGGCTATTTGTACCCTGACTGACAGGCATTATTTTGACGCTTTGACATTTAGGGCAACGGTATTGCATAAAGGTTTCCTATTGTGTTTTGGCTATTTTAGCGAAAATTATGCAAAAGCTAAAATTATGAGTTATTCAAATACATAAATTTACTTATTTTGAACTTTAATCTGTAAGCCCATCTCTGGATTTTGAATCAAAAAAGCATTTATACAGCTCGTCTAAAGCTAGTCGCTATGCTGTTACGAGTCATGCTAATTTGATTTTAGGATTTTTTGAATGGTGTGAAAGGAAACGCATGTTAAGCACTAAAATTTTAAAATTGCGTTTGTCTCGGATTGAAAAGGGGAAAGAGCATTTATCAACGCAAGATAAATTGATGTTGGTGAGTATGGATAGTCCTGACTTGAGTGCGAATTTTATTTTAAGACTATTCAAAATGACCTTGCCAAAACAGTGGAAGTTTCAACATGAAACTGAGGAAGATATTTTTTATAACACCCAGCTTATTCAACTGATTGAAGATGAGTTTATTCCAGCTTATGAGTTTCATGCACGGAAACATGCTTGGTATGAGCAGTGTTTAATGTATAGGTTGAACTTCATCACACCAGAACCCACCCAACAGCAAATTAATGTTTTTTTGCGTCATTTAGATCAGTGTTTAGATCAACTGCCTAAAATTGAATTGCTTCACTATTTCTCGCAAAAGTACCCTACTGCCCAACATGCGATTGCTCTTGCCAAGGCCTATGCAGGTGCTCAGCAATATGATCAAGCTATCCAACAATACGAATGGGCACAGAGTCAATCTACGCAGCCCAATGAAGTCGCTTTTTACGGCTATATCGGATGTTTGCTTAATCGTCGCCAAGGTGAATATAAAGCGCATGTGAGTGATGTGGAATATGCGCTTGATTTATTGTGCAAATATGACAAGCCTATCGATCAGAAGAGCTATAAAAAATTATTAGATCGTGCAATCACCGCATTATTACCGCAACAACTGCTGCAAACGCGAGCCATTGAAACCAATGTATTCTCCGATGTTGGTCGAGGGTTAAACTCGCTAGGGAAATCATTAGGTGGAATTTTTGGTGCGAGAGATTTCTATATTCCTTATAGCAAAGAACTTATTGCGAGTGCGCCTCAACTATTACATGATCACGATGTGTTTGAAAGCCTTAGCCAATCTCAAGAGATGCAGTCTGCATTGCAGCGACTATTAAGCTCGAGTGAAATTGACAGCTCTGAACAATTACTTAAACTCCTGTGGATTTCAATCCAGCAAGATCCAGATATTTTAAAATCATTGCAGCCTCCTATTGATTCAGCACATCTCATTCAATCACTTTCTAAAATTGAGCCGATAGAACAGCAAGCTCTGGATTTGGGACAATTACAATTGATCTTGGAGCAAGGTCTAAGTGCTTATCTTGGCGAAGGCCGTTTAAATAAACAGCATCCTGAACGGCATCATTTATATGAATGTCGGGATGAAATTGTCCAGCAGATGATCGATTTTGCGGTATGGTTTTATCGAGACATTGTTGAAATTTATCTTGAGCAACAGAACTTACAGTTACAACAGGTGAAAAAGCTTTTGATTGGGCAGTTACCAGAAATTGCGCTCTCCAGCGGATTATTTGCTTATCAATTTGAACATTACCAACGTGTGCAAGCTTTATTTGATTGGATGAAACCGAAGCTAGAAAAAGGTAATGATTTTGAAAAAATGCAGGCTGCATGGGTCGCTTTAAGAGAGGCGAGATATTTTGATGATGATTCTCTTATAACGCGTGTTCAATCGATACAGCAGAAATTTGAAGAATATAAAGTCATGCGTGACCAACAGATTTTTCTACACGGACAGGCTGAGCAAGAGAAACTTGAAAAGTAATATTTTATGAACAAAATAAGAGCAATTTAGTGTTTAAATAATTTGAAGCTTTGCAACAAAAAGACGCAAACGGCGATGCGTTGCATGCTAATCTACATAAAAACATCTAATAAGTTCAGAAAGCAGATCGCAGCTCATAAGAAGTGAGCCAGTAAGAAAGGGAAGAGGGAGAGCATCTTGAATCGACAAGATGATAAAAAGGCAATGTTTGATATTATGCCTGCAGATGAAGACGCAACGGATAAACCATCTTTATCACGTCGACTAATCTATAAAACGTTACAGCACGCACAAGATGCTGTTGAATTTGCAAGTGATACCTCTCGCAATATTGCAGGTGTTGCTGATGCAGCATTGGGTGCACTGGATCAAGTGACTCACCATACCAAACGTGGCGTTGAAGGGGTGAGAAATTCTGTACGAGATATGGTCTCAGAAACCAGTGAGGCTGCACGACAAGTTGCACTTGCAATGGCAAGAGCATCGCTTGGGAAAGGCTCTCTGACCTTATATTTACCTGAAATGCTGCTCAATAATCAGATTCGTAAGCGTATGGATCGCTCCGAGATTGATGATATCAAAATTGAATGTGGCAATGATCGCTTTCACATTGAACTTGATGGACATTATCGCCGTTTCCTCTATCGACTCTCTTTAGAATTTAATGTGCTTGAATGCCGTATTGGTCAGGAAAAATATTTACGTTTGCGGCAAGTTGATGAACACCTAGATTTGCAAATTCGTCATGGTGGGACACTGACCAATTGGGCGACGCGTAGAGTTGGAAATGTCAGCTTTGAAGTGATTAATTCATTACCGATACCTTTTCTCATCAATCACCTTATTCGTGATGTGCCGGGAATTCAAAAAGAAGGTCATCGTTTGTGGTATATCGACCTCGAAGAAGCGGGTTTTATTGATTTTATTAACAACCGTTCTTGGATGGTAGATAAATTATTAAACCTCACCGATTTTAGTATTCTGCCGGGTTTGAATATCCTGCAAGAAAGTCGTGAGCTAGTACAGCAATTGGTTGATCAATTTGAAATTCGTGGTTTACGCGTGCAATCTGGCCGCTTAGAAGTTCAAGTTGGAATTGGAAACGAATAATAAAAAAGCCACTGTCAATGCAGTGGCTTTTTTGAATTTGGCGTCCCTACGGGGATTCGAACCCCGGTTACCGCCGTGAAAGGGCGATGTCCTAGGCCTCTAGACGATAGGGACGTTTCAGAGGTGGGCGTATATTAGGTTGAATTAGATAGGGTGTCAAACACTTTTCTAAAGAAAATCTAAAAAAAGTGAATAAGTGTTTAAAAATACCGCATATCGTGGAATAAATAATCAAAAATAAAGATTTAGGTGTGAAAGCTAGATTTTTATCATGATTGTTACAGATATAAAAAATGCAGCCAGAGCTGCATTTTTTTGAATGTCGAGATTATGTGCGATCACGATAGAAAACATAGTGACTTAAATAACACGTAGCAATAAACAATAAACATCCAATAAAACCTGCTTGCATTTCAGGATCAGCTGCCATACTTAAACCTGTAATAAAACAGAAGATGAAGCCTAGAATTGGAACAATAGGATATAGCGGTGCAGCAAATTTTAAATCTTTTGCTGAGTGCCCAGCTTTATACCATTGGCGACGGAAATTGAATTGGCTCCAGCAAATGCTCATCCATACAATCACCATCGTGAAAGCAGCGACACCTAATAAGTTTTTGAAAATCGTTTCAGGTGCAAAATGTTCTGACAATAAGCCAGGGATCGCACCGAACATGGTCACAACCAATGCAATAATCGGTGTTCCACTCTTTGAAAGTTTAGAGAAAACACTTGGTAACTGGCGCTGATCTGACAATGACCACATCATACGTGAAGCGGCATAAAGCCCAGAGTTGGCTGCTGAAAGCAATGCAGTGATGATTACGAAACGGATAATATCATCAGCATAAGGAATACCAATGTAATTGAATACTGTAACAAAAGGACTGCTACTCACACCTTCGCCACCCAAACCTGCGATTTGGAAAGGAAGTAACGCGCTGATGACGATAATGGTACCTACAAAGAAAATCAATAAGCGCCAAATCGCTGCGTTAATTGCTTTCGGTACATTGACCGCAGGGTCTTTGGTTTCACCAGCAGCAACACCGATTAATTCAGTTCCTGAAAAGGCAAAGTTCACAATCAGCATGGTGGTAAAGATCGGGACTAAGCCTTGAGGGAACCAGCCATGAGCGGTTAAATTATGGAACAACGGTGCTGACTCTGAGCCATGGAATGGAATCAAACCAAAAATTGCGAGTAAACCGAGAATAATAAAGGCAATGACGGTTACAACTTTGACCAGTGCTAACCAAAACTCTGACTCCGCAAACATGCGCGTCGATGTTAGGTTGAGTCCTAAAATGGTGACAGCAAAAATAATAGTCCAAATCCACATCGAAATATGGGGAAACCATTCTTGCATGAGCAATGCAGCGGCAGTGAACTCAGTACCGAGGGTTGCGGTCCATGTTAGCCAATAGACCCAAGAAATCATGTAGCCAGTGCCTGGACCAATGTATTTTTGCGCGTATGCACCAAAAGATCCTGCTACAGGCATATGTACAGCAAGTTCACCTAAACATAGCATGACCATGTAAGCAATTAGACCACCTAAGATATAGGCAATAATTGCACCGACAGGGCCGGTTTGAGCGATAACTTCGCCAGAACCTAAAAATAAACCCGTACCAATTGCACCACCCAAGGAAAGCATAACAAGGTGTCGTGTGCTCATTGCACGTTTTAATGTTTTGGATTCTGGATTCGCATTTGAGTTGGAAGATTGCATACGACAATTTGTCCAAGCATAGAGAAGCGGCTATTTTATGGAAAATTCGAAAATGTGCAATCTGAATGAGTGAATGATTAGTTGAAAAAGATCATTTTATAATTTTTATATAGAAAATGGCGTCCCTACGGGGATTCGAACCCCGGTTACCGCCGTGAAAGGGCGATGTCCTAGGCCTCTAGACGATAGGGACAGATGAGGCAACACAAAATGTCTGGTGGAGCCAAGCAGGATCGAACTGCTGACCTCTACAATGCCATTGTAGCGCTCTACCAACTGAGCTATGGCCCCAGTTTGTGTGAGCGCAATATTAGGGGGATTGCGCGCACACGTCAATGATTAAACTGAATTAAGTCTCACTATTTGCATCATTTTTCGGCAATTTTAGTGATTCATTTAACTTTTCCCAAACTTTCAGTTCTTTCTTGCTTGGACCACCAACAATTTCAAGTGCATTGCGTAAGCGAGCAAAAGTTAAATCAGGGCCAATGGTTACCATTGCTTGCATTACAGGCGTTGAACTGGTTGAGCCTGCAATCGCAATAAAGAATGCAGGCATAAAGTCGCGTAATTTAATTTCCATTTGTGCAGCCAAATCCATCAATGTTTGACTTACGGTGTCATTGTTCCACGTAAACTGGCTTTCTAAACGCCAGATCGCAAATTGTAGGCTTTGACGAACCTGTTCTTCGGTCAACTTCTTGCTTTCGAACTGCGCTTTGCTGATTTGTGGCATGTGGTTAAAGTAGAAACCAGCCCAATTCACAGCTTCAGAAAGTAAGTTGATACGGGGTTGAATTGCAGCAGCAATATCTTCTAATGTTTGACGATCACTTTTCCATGCCAATAAACGATCAAGTAATTGTCCAGGAGTCAGGCCTTTAATCCACTGACCATTGAGCCAGTTTAGCTTCTCGACATCAAAGATTGGACCACCCAATGACACGCGTTGCACATCAAAGTTCTCAATCATGTCTTGTAGTGTGAAGATTTCACGCTCATCAGGCATTGACCAGCCCATGCGACCTAAATAGTTAAGCAATGCTTCTGGTAACACACCGATGTCACGATAGTAATTGATCGAAGTTGGGTTCTTGCGTTTAGAGAGTTTAGATTTATCTGGATTGCGTAATAATGGCATATGGCAAAGCGTTGGCATTTCCCAACCAAAATATTGGTAAAGCAATTGATGCTTTGGTGCTGATGGTAACCATTCTTCGCCACGGAGTACGTGCGTGATTTCCATCAAGTGATCATCTACAACGTTTGCAAGGTGATAGGTTGGTAAACCATCTGTTTTTAACAGAACTTGCATGTCAACTTGTGCCCACGGAATTTCAACTTCACCACGGAGTAGGTCATTGATTTTACAAATCCCTTCTTCAGGTACTTTCATGCGGATGACATGCGGCTCACCAGCAGTAAGGCGACGTTGTACCTCTTCAGTAGAAAGCTTCAATCCGCGACCATCATATTTTGGTGTTTCACCACGCGCTTGCTGTTCAGCACGCATTTGATCTAGCTCTTCAGCAGTGGCAAAACAATAGAAAGCGTGACCTTTTTCGACAAGTTCTAATGCATATTGTTTATAAATACCCATACGCTCAGATTGGCGGTATGGTGCATGAGGGCCACCGACATCAGGACCTTCTGACCAGTTGAGGCCTAACCAACGTAGTGAATCTAAGATCATTTTCTCAGATTCAGGGGTAGAGCGAAGTTGGTCCGTATCTTCAATACGTAAGATAAATTCTCCGCCATGCTGTTTTGCAAAACATAAGTTAAATAACGCGATATAAGCAGTTCCTACATGTGGAAAACCTGTAGGAGAGGGAGCAATACGAGTACGGACTTTCATAAGAGATCGGATTTAAAATTAGAAATTGAAACTATTATAACGAAAAAGCCTAGTCACGGAATGACTAGGCACATTTAAACATGCGAGGGGTTACATATTTAAAGTATTAAGAATTATGCGGTTGAAAAATCGTTTGAACAAAGCGAGAAAAACGCTCATGTTGGCTAGCAAAGAAATTTTGGCTTGGTGTTGTGCGAATTGTATTAAGCATTTTGATCTCATCATTAGTTGATGGAATCATCGCTGTATTACGTTTCTGTTGATCAAGTGCTTTAACAATAAGAGAAGAAGATTTGTCTACTGATTTTATGTTATTACTTTCTTTAATTGCAGCAGCATGACCCATCTGTACAGAGCAGACTAAAAATACGCTTAAGCATAGAGTTTTTTTCAATTTTAATGCTCGCATTGCTAACATCCCCTTCATGATTTCGAGTCTACAAGACTAACTAAACAAATATAGTATTGCTTTAATGATACGATTCAAACATAAATCTTAATAAAAAAGTAGAACTGCGTCACACTTTTTACAAAAAAGATAAACTTTCAGTAAATTTCTACTCGATATTTATAGCTGTGTGGCTAGTTTGTGTGCAAGTCAAATTTAGCAAGCAAATATGTAGAAAACATGGAGACCGAAGATTTAAGGAATATTATCTATTTTTGTACTTTCATTTTACTGCTATCTATATGAAAAGTTAGCATATCTAGAATTAAGAATAATAAATATTATATTGATATAAGTTATTGATTGTAAAATATTTTATCTAAAATATAGTGGTGTAGATATTTATGAGTTAGGGGCTGTATAAATGAGAAAGATATTCGCGATCGCATTGCTTGGCTTTGGTTTAAATGGTGCAGCGCAGGCGGCAACCACTTTTTTGAATGTATCTTATGATCCAACACGTGAATTTTACCAAGAATACAATCAAGCTTTTGGACAATATTGGAAATCTAGAACAGGCCAAGAGGTTGATTTTAAACAATCACATGGCGGTTCAGGAAAGCAAGCGCGATCCGTTATTGATGGTCTACAAGCTGATGTAGTTACTTTAGCTTTGGCAAACGATATTGATGAAATCGCAAATGCGGGTTTAATTCGCAAAGACTGGCAAAAACAGTTTAAAGATAATTCAGCTCCATATACCTCAACTGTTGTTTTCCTTGTTCGGAAAGGCAATCCTAAAAATATTCGAGACTGGAACGATTTAACCAAAGCGGGTGTGGAAATTATTACACCCAATCCCAAAACAGGTGGTGCACCGCGATGGATTTATTTATCTGCTTGGGGATATGCGCTTAAACAACCAAATGGTAATGATGCAAAAGCACGTGAATTGGTCAAAAAACTTTATCAAAATGTCAAAGTTCTAGATTCAGGTGCGCGAGGCTCGTTGACTACCTTTGCTGAGCGCGGTATCGGTGATGTATTGTTGTCTTGGGAAAATGAAGCACTACTAGCCACCAAAGGTTTAGGTCAGGATAAGTTTGAGATTGTTTATCCATCTATTTCGATCTTGGCTGAACCATCTGTTGCTATCGTTGATAAGACGGTAGATAAAAATGGTCATCGTAATCTGGCTCGTGGATATTTAAACTTTTTATATTCACCTTTGGGTCAAGAGTTGGCGGCTAAACATTATTTCCGTCCACGTAATCCCCAAGTCGCTGCAAAGTACGCTAAGCAATTTCCAAAAATCAAACTTTTTAATATTAATGATGTGTTTGGTGGCTGGGCAAAAGCGCAAAAAACACACTTTGTAAATGGTGCGATCTTTGATCAAATTTATGCCGAAAAACCATAAATGTTGGATGTGTGCCTTTGATGAAAATGATTAAAAAAGCAAATACAGCGCGTATTTGCTTTTTTATTGAGTGAAAAATCGAAAGAAAACGGTTTTATCTATGAAAAGTTAAGAATTCTCTACAAAAAGTCGTTTGGTGATGGCATAAAACAAGGTGATAATGTGCAGTTACATTTTTAGCTGTTGATTGCATTGTTATGTCGCATATTTCTGTCTTACTTCATGAAACCGTTGATGGCGTACTGGCAGGCCGTGACACAGGTATTTTTATTGATGCGACCTTTGGTCGTGGTGGTCATACTCAATTATTGCTTTCAAAATTAGATGCCAATGCGCGTGTTTATGCTTTTGATAAAGATCCACAAGCACTTGAAGTTGCAGCACAATTAGAACAAGAAGATTCACGTTTTAAAATTATTCATGCAAGTTTTGCAGATATTCAAGCTGAACTCAGCAATATTGGTATTACTGAAGTCGATGGCATCATGGCTGACTTGGGAGTGTCATCTCCGCAACTAGATCAAGCTGAGCGCGGTTTTAGCTTCATGCATGACGGTCCGTTGGATATGCGCATGGATAACTCGCAAGGTTTGACAGCGGCCGAATGGTTGCTTGAAATAGAAGAAGAAAAATTAGCAAACATTATCTATCAGTATGGTGAAGAGCGTTATAGCCGCCGTATTGCTAGAGCCATAAAACAAGCTGGTGAAATTACAACAACAGCACAGCTCGCTGATATTGTTAAAGTTGCTCACCCTAAATGGGAAAAGCATAAACATCCTGCGACACGTACATTCCAAGCGATCCGTATTGCGATTAACAAAGAACTAGATGATATTGAGGTATTTTTACCGCAAGCTGTAGAATTATTAAAACCAAAAGGGCAATTGGCCGTGATTAGCTTTCATTCTTTAGAAGATCGTTTAATCAAACAATTTATTCAAAAAGAATCGAGCTTGGCTGAAGACGCAGGTTGGGGAATGCCTCAAGCGCAGGTTGATACTCGACGATTGAAAAAAGTTTCTCGTATTCGTGCGAGTGAAGCAGAAGTAAAGGCAAATCCTCGCTCGCGTAGTGCATGGCTTCGTGTTGCAGAGCGCTTAGAGCAAAAAGGCAAATAATGAACAACAAGAATGATGACGAAGTCGTATCCAACAGCAAAAAGGGACTGAAAAAAGTTATTGTTTATGCTGTACTCGTTGCATCGGTGTTTATCAGTGCGATGATGGTGGTATTTCAGGTGTTTGAATATCGTCATGATTATCGAGATTTGAGTTCCTATATGCGTGAGAGAGATGATTTAAACGCAGAATGGGGACGTTTGCTGATTGAACAACAGACTTTTGGTGCGACTGCCCAAATTGGTTCGCGTGCGGTAACACAATTACGAATGTTTTCACCACCAGCTACGCAAACTGTAGTGATTTCTTTACCTATGACTTCAGAGCAAGATAAATAAGGCATGCTGTATGGCAGATAAGCGAAGCAAACCAATACGAAAAAAACAGCAATCCATTTCGGAAAAACCAACCCTTGCTCTCGATATGTGGCGATTTTATTTGCTCTGGGGTGTTGTGCTCCTTTGCTTTGTGGTGTTGGTTGCGCGTGCCTTTTATGTGCAAGTTGTGAATAAGGATTTTTTACAGAATAAAGCGAATGCTAATATTCTTCGTACAGAGCGTTTAGAGGCAATGCGTGGCGTGATTAGTGACCGTCATGGTGTGCCTTTGGCAATCAGTACACCGATCATGAAGATTGTGATTGACCCAAGAGATTATTGGGAAGCGAAAAAGCAATTTGATGAGATCACTGAAGAGTTAAAGAAAGATCCAACCAATCGTAAATTGAAACGTCAGTTGCCTGATAAAAATCTAAATTTAGATGAGTTGGCAGATGCAGTAGGTATTGATCGCCAGTCACTTCGAAAGCAAATGAATGATCGTCAACGCTCGCGCTATTTGGTACTGCAAAAAGAAGTGCCGCCGCAGCAAGCTGATTTAATTACTAAGCGTAATTTCCAAGGTGTATACGCAGAAAAAAGTTATAAGCGTTATTATCCACAACCTCAACCAAACGCTCAAATCATTGGTCTAACCAACAGTGAAGGACGCGGAATTGAAGGTTTGGAAATGCAGTTGAATAAACAATTGTCAGGTGTGGATGGCGAGCAAAAAATCATTCGTGACAAGAAAGGCAACCGTTTAAAAGTTTCTGAAGTGATCAAGGAAGTTGAATCTGGGGAAAATATTACCCTGAGTATCGACTCGCGTTTACAATACATCATGTATCGTGAACTCACAGCTGCAGGCGTGGCGAATAATGCTCGTTCTGCAACTGCAATTGCCGTGGATGTAAAGACGGGTGAAATTCTGGCGATGACCAGTTGGCCGTCTTACAATCCAAATGATAAAAATGGCCTCAGCAATAAAGATGCGATGCGTAACCGTGGCGCAATTGATATGTTTGAGCCGGGTTCGACGATGAAACCATTTACTATTGCTGCGGCATTAGAAAGTGGAAAATACACACCAAACACTATTGTTAATACTGCACCGGGTTCAATGAAATTGGGTTGGCATACAATTCGTGATACGCATAACTATGGTGCTTTAACTGTTACAGGCGTCATTGTTAAATCTTCAAACGTTGGTTCAGCAAAGATTGCACTATCTTTGCCAAAAGATACCATTCCTTCTTTCTTTAGACGCGTTGGTTTTGGTCATCGTTCGGATGTGAAATTTCCGGGTGAGAGTGCGGGTTTGCTCTATCCCGCGGATAAGATCAACCCTTCTCAGCTCGGGACGATGGCGTATGGTTATGGTTTGAATGCCACGATCCTTCAAGTTGCACAAGGTTATGCGATGCTGGCCAATCATGGCGTTGAGATGCCACTGAGTCTACGAAAGCTAGACAAAGCACCTGAAGGAACACAAGTTTTATCACCTAAAATCGCTGATGAAGTGTTGTTGATGCTTGAACAAGTGACGATGCCAGGCGGTACGGCGAAGCAAGCGGTGATCCCAGGTTATCGTGTTGGTGGTAAAACAGGTACAGCGCATAAGCTACGAGCAGACCGAAAAGGCTATTCAAATACTGAATATCGTGCACTTTTTGCTGGGGTAGCACCTGTCAGTGACCCACGTTTAGCGATGATTGTTGTCGTTGAAAATCCACAAGGTCGCTACTATGGTGGTCTTGTTGCAGCGCCTGTATTTGCAAGAATTATGCAAGAGTCGTTGCGCCTATTAAATGTGCCTTTAGATAAACCACTAGATACTTCTATTAAACCCAACCCGTAGGTAAATTATGTCGATTAGTTTTCAACAGATACATCCGATCAGCATAGATGCGGCTTGGTATACACAGCCCTTTCAAGGCTTCTGCCTTGACAGTCGTAAGGTTGAGGCAGGGCATATTTTTATCGCCTTAAATAGTTTTAGTCAGCCTGAGAAAACACTTCAATTTGCGCAAAATGCCTTGGATGCTGGAGCTTTAATTGTCATTAGTGAAGCAGCTCTAGGGATCGAGAAAGAATGGGTTTGTTCGGAAGTTCGTGATCTAATAGGTGGATGGCAGAAGCAGTATTTGCAGTTGACTGATCCTACGCAGCCCTTACGTGGTATTGCGGTCACAGGAACCAATGGCAAAACAACAATTTCTCGTTTAATCGCTGAGTTAATTACGTCACAACATCACGGTTGTGCTGTGATGGGAACGACTGGTAATGGTATTTTACCGAATTTAACACCATCAACCCACACGACACTTGATGCATTACAACTGCAAAGTGCACTACATGATTATGCAAAACAAGGTGCGAGTTTTGTTGCGTTAGAAGCCAGTTCACATGGACTGGAGCAAGGGCGTTTAAATGGCTGTGATCTTGAAATTGCGGTGTATAGTAATTTAAGCCGCGATCATTTGGATTATCACGGTACTTTAGAGGCTTATGCGGAAGCTAAAGCACTCTTATTTAAATTTAAAACACTCAAAGCTGTTGTGATCAACTTGGATGATGCGCATGCAAATATAATGTTGGATGCCGCCAAAACTAATCCGTCACAACCGAAAATTCTTACCTATTCTTTAACGCAGGCTTCTGCAGATTATCATATTGCTGATTTGCAATATCGTTTGAGTGGGGCGAGTTTTAGTTTAATTACGCCAACAGGTTGTTATGCCGTACAAAGTCCATTATTGGGACATTTTAATGTCGAAAACTTATTGGCGAGTTTGATTGCAGCGGAGTGTGCTGGTTTTGCCTTGGATAAGTTGGTTCAATTTGTTCCGCAATTACAAGGCGCGCCAGGACGTATGCAAGTCATCCAAGATGATGAACGATTGTTTGTTGTCGATTATGCTCATACTCCAGATGCCTTGATTCAAGTATTAACTACATTAAAACGTCATGTAAATGGGCAGCTTTGGGCGGTCTTTGGCTGTGGTGGAGATCGAGATCGCGGTAAACGTCCGTTGATGACTCAGGCGGCTTTAGATCATGCTAATCCTGTGATTTTGACCTCGGATAATCCGCGCACGGAAAATCCAGAGCAAATTTTTGCGGATATGAAACAAGGTATTCATTTTGCACAACATACCATGCATGAGATTCATGATCGCCGTGAAGCGATTAAGTTTGTTGTTGCTCAAGCACAGGCTGGTGACATTGTGGTGATCGCTGGGAAGGGACATGAAAACTATCAGGAAATTGATGGGGTTCGTCATTGGTTTGATGATGTGGTTGAGGTGCAATCAGCAATTGCAGCACAGCCACATGCAGTAGATTCAGCTTATCCTGCACAATAGGATTCAAAGGTAATAACAAGTATGCATACATCAACGACGAGTACCGTTCCATTAGAACCATGGACAGCTGAACAATTACAACAAGCAACCCACGGTGAATGGCATAATGCCAAAATCCCACAAGGTGAAGTTAAACGTATTCTGACAGATTCACGTCATGCCGAAGCTGGAGATGTCTTTCTTGCTTTAAAAGGCGAGCGATTTGATGCACACAATTTTGTCGATCAAGTGGTTGCACAAGGTTGTCAAATTGCCATTGTAGAGCGTCCAGTCGATGCAGAAATTGCACAGCTCATCGTTAAAGATACACGATTAGCGCTTGGACATTTGGGCGCATATCGTCGTCAACAGAATCAGCAGTTGAAAGTGATTGCACTCACAGGTAGTAGTGGTAAAACCACGACCAAAGAAATGTTGGGCAGTATTTTATCTCATTTGGCACCGACACTGATCACGCGTGGCAATCTAAATAATGATTTGGGTGTGCCAATGATGTTACTTGAGTTACGTCAAGACCATCAATTTGCTGTGATGGAGTTAGGTGCCAGTCATCAAGGTGAAATTGATTACACCTCAAATCTAGTTCAACCGCATGTGGCTGGTATTTTAAATATTGGTACAGCGCATCTGGGTGAATTTGGTGGTCGAGAAGGGATCTGTCGTGCTAAATCAGAAATCTATGCGCATATTTTGGATCATGGAACTGCGATTGTTCCTGCATATGATGATTTTAGCGCAACCATTCATCTCAATGCGCAAGGACATCAAATCTTAAGTTTTGGTGAAGGCGGTGATGTATTTGCTACGGATATCGTACTACATCCTCAATCAGCACACTTTAATTTGCATACGCCACAAGGTGTTCGTGCAGTGAACTTACCATTTGCAGGGGCGCATAATGTACAGAATGCCGCAGCAGCTACAGCATTTGCTTTAGCGCTTGGCATTGCTCTTGATCAGATTGTTGAAGGCTTAGAGCAAGCGCAGGGTGCTAAAGGTCGTTTGAACTTTATCCAACATCAAAATCATCTTTTCATTGATGATACTTACAATGCGAACCCAACATCAATGCGTGCGGCTGCACAAGTATTATTGCAGCAACAAGGTTTGAAAGTCATGGTGATGGGGGATATTGGTGAACTCGGTGAAAGTAGCTGGCAAGAGCATCATGATCTTGGTCGAGATTTAGTTGATCAACCATTAGATCATTTGGTTGTTGTTGGTGAGTTTGCTGCAGCTGCACAACAAGGTGCGACAGATTCTGCAAAACTGCATGCCTTTGCATCTCAAGCAGATGCGTTACCATTCTTAATTAATTTAGTCCAAACACATCAACCCCAGTCCATGAGTTTCCTGTTTAAAGGGTCTCGTTATACCCATATGGAAACGTTGATGGCTGACTTGATGGAGAAAATTTAAATGTTGTTATGGTTATTTGAGCAATTGGCGGACTATAACAGTTCGTTTCAGGTTGTTCGTTATTTAACGTTGCGCTCTTTGTTGAGCTTGCTGACTGCTCTGACGATCGGACTGGTTTTAGGTCCAGTCATGATTCGTAAATTACAGGCATTAAAATATGGTCAGGCTGTGAGCTCTTTTGCGCCAGAAAACCATGCCAAAAAAATGGGCACCCCAACGATGGGCGGGATTCTCATTTTGCTCTCTATCGGGATCAGCACGCTATTGTGGGCTGATTTATCCAATCCACATGTCTGGATCGTACTTGGTGTGATGGTGGTGTTTGGTGCGGTAGGCTGGGCCGATGACTGGATTAAAGTTCGTTATAAAGATAATGCCGGCTTGCCCGCACGTAAGAAGTTTTTTTGGACTTCGGTGGCATCTCTGGGAGCGGGTATTGCCTTATATGTGATTGCGAAACAGCAAGATAGTGCCGTACATACGGCGAATATGCTGGATTTGCTGATTCCTTTCTTTAAGAATTTGTCGATTCCTCTATCTGTTGTGCCGCTGGGTTTAGCATTTATTGTTTTCACTTATCTTGTGATTAATGGTGCATCAAATGCGGTTAACCTGACGGATGGCCTAGATGGTTTGGCGATTATGCCAATCGTTATGGTTGCAGCAGGCTTGGGCGTTTTTGCTTATTTATCTGGTGACATTCGTTTTGCGAATTATTTGCATATTCCATACGTTAAATATACCTCTGAGCTTGTAGTGATTTGCTCTGCAATGATCGGAGCGGGTCTTGCTTTCCTTTGGTACAATGCGCATCCTGCACAAGTCTTTATGGGTGATGTCGGAGCTTTAGCGCTTGGCGCAATGCTTGGTACGATTGCGGTGATGGTTCGTCAAGAAATTGTCTTTGCAATTATGGGCGGTGTATTTGTCATGGAGGCTGTTTCTGTATTCTTGCAAATCGGTTCATTGCGTATGCGAAATAAACGTGTATTCTTAATGGCGCCATTACATCATCATTATGAAAAGCAAGGTTGGAAAGAAACACAAGTCGTAATCCGCTTTTGGATTATTACCATTTTCCTCGTTGTGTTAGGGTTGATGACGTTAAAATTACGTTAAGCCAAGATTCGAGAAAAGAGCTGGTGATGACCAGCTTTTTTTATGTTTGGAGAAAATAGATGAGTTTGTTGATGTGTCCTGTTTGTCGCCAATCGTTGAATTTGGCGGAGAATACATGGCGATGTGAACAAGGACATAGCTATGATGTGGCCAAACAAGGTTATGTAAATCTTCATGTGGTTCAACACAAACATAGTAAGACACCGGGTGATACTGCTGAATCTGTATTAGCGCGCCGTGAATTTTTACAAGCAGGTTATTACCAGCCATTACAGCAAGCGGTTGTTGAGATACTTCAGCAGCTTAAACCAAAAGCAATTTTAGATATTGGCTGTGGTGAGGGTTATTATACCGATGCGATGCAAACGGTTGCTAACGATTGTATTGGTGTTGATATTGCTAAAACAGCGGTACAACGTGCAGCAAAACTAAATTCCAAAGTAACATGGATTGTTGGAACAGGTGCAACATTGCCCGTTCAAAATCATTGTGTTGATGTTTGTACGAGTTTATTTAGTCCAATTCCTCAAGCAGAAATTGCTCGAGTTTTAAATCATGGTGGACATTTAATTGTTGTAACGCCTGCACCTAAGCATTTATATGATTTAAGAGCTGCTTTATTTGAACAGGTAAATTTACATGAGCCTCATAAGTTTGTTGAGCAACTTGAAGCTGAGTTTGAGTTAATACAAGAGCAAGTGATTGAAGCGCCGTTAAGTTTGGATCAAATGGCCTTAAAGAACTTAATCGCAATGACGCCTTATGCTTATAAAACCAATCCCGAACGACGGATGTTGTTAGAGCAGAATTCAGTATTCACGGTAATTGCCGCTTTTCAGATTTATCTATTTCAAAAAAGAAAAAAGCCATCAATTTGATGGCTTTTTAGCTTATTGGATTTGGTTAATGAGGTTTTCTATATTATCTCTTTCTTTCTTCGGTGACGGACTTTGAGTCTCCGTACCTAAAGCAGGTGGTTGTTTTTTTGAGGGAACAATAATTTGTTCATCAGCTGAAGGTGCTGTGCCAGGTAAGTCTGAGAAATCGTTATCTATTGAACGTGTTGGAACAACTGGTGCTGGGCGATAGAGAGGACGCGCTAATGGTGGAGATGCACGATAAACTTTTTGATCTTCGCTTTGTTGAACTTGTAGTTCATCACGAGAGATTGGTGCACTTGCATCTTTATCAAAACGAACCCATGTAGACGGTGTGCCTGCAAGTGACTTCGCCATAAAGTTCGACCAAATAGGTAGTGCAGCAACACCACCATATTCACGACGACCTAATGTGCGAGGTTGATCAAATCCAACCCAAGCAATCGCGACGAGCTTGCCATTAAAGCCTGCGAACCAAGCATCTTTCGCATCATTGGTTGTTCCTGTTTTACCACCTAAGTCATCTCGTCCAATTTTGAGTGCAGCACGACCTGTACCACGCTGAATTACGTCATGTAGGATATTTGCCATATCATAAGCTGAACTGGATTTTAAAATTCGTTGAGCTTGTTTGTAATTGCTATTGGTCTTGAGTAATCGATCAGGATTTGCATCTGTCGCTTGAGTTTCTGATGACGCTAGAGCGTTCTCTAAGCTTTCATTGGTGATCTCTTGTGTTTCATCATCTTGGTTGGTGTCTTGTGCTTGGTTATAAGCATTTGAGTCGCTGATGCATGGAATACATGCATATTCAGGCTTAGCTTCATAAATGATATTGCCATTATTGTCCTCAATTCTTTTGATGAAATGAGGCTGTATACGATAGCCGCCATTTGCAAAGGTTGCATAACCTGTTGCCATTTGCACTGGAAGAACTTGAGGTGTACCGAGCGCAATCGTGTAGTTGCGTGGAATTTGATCATCCTGTAAGCCAAAATCCATAAATAATTGGCGAGCTCTTTCGATTCCTACATTCTGTAATAAGCGCACAGAGACTGTATTTCGAGATAAATACAATGCACGACGTAGCGGAATCATACCGAGATAGCGACCATCAGAGTTTCGAGGAGACCATTTGCCAATCGTAATGGGACTGTCATTCACCATGCTAAATGGTGTCATGCCGCGCTCTAATGCTAATGCATAGACAAATGGTTTAATGGTTGAACCAGGCTGTCTCCAGCCTTGTAAAGCACGATTAAATTTTGTTTGATAGAAATTATATCCACCTACGATTGCTTCAATTGAACCATCATTTGGATTTAATGCAATCAATTGTCCTTGAACTTTTGGAACTTGGACTAAAGACCACACGGTTTTATTTTCATTTGGTCGCAAGCGAATAATATCTTTAACTTTAACAATTTGAGAAGCGTTGGATGGCGCGCCGCCAACGCTATTGGCATTACGATAAGGACGCACCCATGACATCCCTGACCAATTCACAGTGACTGTTGAACCATCTTGCATCAAAGCATCAAAAGAGTTGCTCTTTACCTTTACAACTTGTGCGGGGTAGGTGTTGGCATATGCCATGAATTGATTAAGTGGTTTATCGTGAGCTTCAGGACCACGCCAGCCATGACGACGATCATAAGCTTCAAGGCCATCTTGAATTGATTGTTCAGCATAGCGCTGACGTTTACTATCAATCGTAGTATAAACCTTATAGCCAGAGTCGATTGCTTGAGCGCCAAAATGCTCAACAAGCTCAGCACGAACCATTTCACCTACATAAGGAAATACATTGCTGACTGAACGATCCACCATGTTTAAACTAATCGGTTCAGCAACTGCTTTTTGATATTGGGTTTGATTAATATAACCAAGCTGCAACATACGACCTAAAATCCAATTGCGACGTTCAAGGGCTCGTTCAGGATTTACAACAGGATTATACTTTGATGGTGCTTTAGGCAATCCAGCGATCATTGCCATTTGTGCTGTTGTTAGTTCATTTATATTTTTGTTGTAGTAGATTCGAGCAGCTGCTGCGATACCGTAAGCATTTTTTCCTAAGAAAATTTTATTGACGTAAGCGGTGAGAATTTCTTGTTTTGTTAGGTTTTGTTCAATTTTTCGTGCAAGGAAAACTTCTGTTAGTTTGCGTCTTAATGTACGGTCTGGGCTTAAATAATAGTTCTTCGCAACTTGCATGGTGATCGTTGAGCCACCAGTTTGGACATCGGATCCAGTAATTGATTCAGTGACTGCGCGACCAAGGCCTTTGAAGCTAATGCCATTATGCTCAAAAAAAGAAGAGTCTTCCGCTGCTAGAAATGCATGGATAAATGTTGGGGGAATTTGCTCATACTTTACTGGTATTGATAGTTTGCCACCATATTCCGCGATTAACTTATTATCAGCTGTATATACCTGCAATGGTTTTAGTAATGGCGCTTTTTTTAGAGAACTCATATCTGGCAAAGATGGTGCAAGATAGAGATACATGCCATAAAATCCCATAGGAAGTGAGACTAAGATAATAATAAGCATCAAAAAAAATGGGCGAACAATGCCAGAACTGGATAGCTTTTTCATAATAAGTAAGTTTTAATAAGAGCGAATGGCAAACTAATTGTGGTCAGTATATCCTTTAGACATGCGGATTGTTAGATGAGTTATTGTATCCGTATAAATTAAAGACCAAAACAAATTAGTATGTTGTATTTTTGGGGATAAAAAAATAAATAGGAAAGTACTGTGCTCAGGTTATATCGTAAACCAAATAAGGGGTTAGTAGGGGTCGATATTAGTTCGACAACTGTTAAGTTATTGGAGCTCTCTGTAAAGAACGGTAGATATTGGGTTGAAAGTTATGCGTTGATGCCGCTGCCAGAAAACAGTGTCGTCGAAAAAAGCATTCTTAATCCTGAAGCAGTTGGTGATGCCCTTGAGCGTGTTGTCAATTTAGCGAACCCTCACACTACCAATGTGGCAATCGCAATTCCAACATCAATGGTGATTAATAAGATCATTGAGATGGATGCTGATATGTCAGATGAAGAGCGTGAAGTGCAAATTCGTATGGATGCTGAACAGTACATTCCGTTTCCATTAGATGAGGTGAGCCTTGATTTTGAGGTTCTGCCTGATAAATTGCCAAATCCCAATCGCGTTAACGTCCTATTAGTTGCTACCCGAACAGAAAATGTTGACACGCGTGTCGAAGTTCTTGAACTTGCGAACTTAACAGCAAAAATTGCTGAAGTTGAAAGTTATGCAATGGAACGAGCTTTTAGTGTGTTTTCCGATACGCTTCCAATGGGCGCGAATACTGTCGGCATTCTAGATATTGGTCATACCATGACAACTTTATCTGTGATGCAAAAAGGTAAAATCATTTATACGCGTGAGCAAGTATTTGGTGGTCGCCAGCTTACCCAGGATGTGCAAAACCGCTACGGTTTGTCATTTGAAGAAGCGGGTCGGGCAAAAAAAGAAAGATCGCTCCCAGATGATTATGACACTGAGGTTTTGGAACCTTTCCTTGATGCGGTTGTGCAGCAAGCTGCACGCTCACTGCAATTTTTCTTCTCATCATCACAATTCAATGAAATTGATCATATTTTATTGGCTGGTGGCAATGCCAATATTCCTGGCTTAGCGAAGCTTTTGCAGCAAAAATTAGGTTATCGCGTTACGATTGCTAACCCATTCTTACAAATGGGCTTTTCTCCCCAAATTGACATTAAAAAAATAGAAAATGATGCTTCCTCTTTGATGGTGGCATGTGGTCTAGCATTGAGGAGTTTTGATTAATGGCAAAGATTAACTTACTCCCTTGGCGTGATGAGCTAAGAGAACAAAGAAAGAAACAGTTTGTCGCTTTGTGTGTTGGCGTTGCTGCTTTAGGTGTGGCATCAATATTCTCAGGTTGGGTTTATTTTGATCAAAAATTGGATGATCAAGAGCAAGCGAATCAATTAATTGTAAGTACCAATCAAAATCTAGATACTCAGTTAAAATCATTAGAAGGTTTGCAAGAACGCCGTAATGCAATTATTGAGCGTATGAAGCTCATTCAAGGATTGCAAGGTCAACGTCCTGTAACTGTAAGATTGGTAGACGAACTGGTTCGGGTTACACCACCTACGATGTATTTAACCAAGTTCACAAGAACGGGCGATAAATTCACGATTGAAGGAAAAGCGGAAAGCCCAAATACAGTTGCTGAATTGTTGCGTAATTTGGAAGCATCTCCTTGGTATCGCAATGCATTTATGAATTCATTCTTAGCGGCCGAAGAGAAAAAAGATAAAACGGCTAGCTCTTTAGTTCCTCGAGTCGAGGAAAACTATGGAAGCTTTGTTGTAACAGTTGATTTAGGGGAGATTGGGGCAGTGACTGAAGTTGACCCATCAGCGGAAACAGCTGCTTCTGCAACGGCTGGAGGTGCACAATGAGTCAAGAAGAACTAAATGACCTCAATCAAGATGTTGTAGTCAAGAAAAAGAAAATGACAGTAGAGCAGTTCTTCCAACAATTTAACACGTTGGATATGAACAACTACGGCAGTTGGCCTCTGTCAGTTAAAATTACATGCTGGATTTTTGTTTTCTTGGCGGTGGTGGCGCTTGGTTATTTCGTCGTCATTAAATCTCAGCTTGAATCGATTGCAAATGCGCAAGCTAAAGAGCAAAGCTTATTAAACGAGTTTAGAGAGAAGGACTCGAAGTTAAGAAACTTGCAGCAATACCAAGCACAATTACAAGAAATGGAAGCGAATTTTAATCAACAGCTTGAACAGCTTCCAAAAGAAACAGAAATCCCAAGTTTGGTTGAAGATATTAACTTAACAGGCGTGAATTCTGGTCTGAAATTTAAAAATATCCGTTTAGAGAGTGAAGTTAAGCAAGAATTCTTTATTGAGCAACCAATAAGCATTGAGGCAACGGGTGATTATCATGCATTTGGCGCGTTCGTTACGGGAATTGCTGCGTTACCTCGAATCGTAACGCTACATGATTTTGTTGTAGAAGCTAGACCTGATACACAAAAGAAATCAGATATTCCTGTGATTAATTACTCAGTTAAAGCAAACACATATCGTTATATTGGGGCAGATGATCAAGCTGGTACGGACACGGTTTCTCCAGCAACTCAACCAGCTGCTAATGCTCAAGGAGGGATGTAATAATGAATAAAACAACATTATTACTCGGCGTATTATCGCTGCTTGGTTTGTCTGGTTGTGATTCTCGTATTGACGCTGTAAATCAACAGATGGCTGCTATTCGTAATGAAGCTCCTCTACCGATCGAACCAGCACCTATTTTTACACCAGTACCTTTATTTAATTATTCAGCTCACCAATTAAAAAGCCCATTTATGCCAAGTTCTTTAGCTGCGGAATTAAGAATCATGGCGGGTAAACGTGTTTATCCAAACTTTAATCGTCAACCACAACCTTTAGAGAGCTATGCACTAGAGTCCCTGAATATGAAGGGAAGTATGCGTGGGAAAAGTAATGAGACGATTGCTTTGATTCAAACACCAGATGGGCAGGTAGAGCGTGTGCAAGTTGGAAGTTATTTGGGTGTAAATCAAGGACGAATTGTTAAAATCAGCCCGACACAGATTGATTTGGTGGAAATTGTACCTGATGGGCGAGAAGGATATGTTGAAAGACCTAGAACACTCGTTTTAATTGGGCTAGCACCGTAAGATTAAGGGAATAAAAATGAAAAAACAGTTTAAAGATTCTTTATTTGGGGAAGCGAAGACCATGAATCGTGCATTCCGACAATTTTCTATGGCTGCTATTACTATAGCGGTAATGCAGGCTGCTTCAGCTCAAGTAGCGATGATGAACATTGTACCGATGAGTTTGGCTGATCAAGGTACTGAAATTCGAATCATGTTTAATGGTTTGCCACCTCAACCACAGGCATATCAACTTGAGCAGCCAGGTCGATTAATTCTAGATTTCGATAAAGCTCAACAAACATTGAAAAAAACGTCTATTCCAGTATCTACGAATGAAGCAAATTCGATTGATGTGGCTTCTGATGATCAGCGTTCTCGTGTAATTGTAAATCTAAAAGATGCTGGTGCATTTACGACTCGTGTTGAAGGTAATACTTTTGTACTGAAAATTAATTCTGTACAACCTCAGACTAGTGCTGTAATGAAATCTTCGGTTAATCAGGTACAGCAAGGTGTGTCAAATATTGGTTTTCAGCGCGGTAAAGATGGTGAAGGTTTAGTTGTTATTGATCTGCTGGGAAGTAATACGCCAGTTGATGTTCAACAACAAGGAAGTAAGATTGTTGTTCGAACAATGGGAAGTAAAATCCCGACTCATTTAGCGCGTCGTTTAAATACCAATGATTTTGCAACACCAGTTGCCAGTATTGACGCATATAATGATAAAGGTAATGGAATTATTAATATCCAGTCTGCGGGTAGCTATGAGTATATGGCATATCAAGCAGAAAATAAGCTGACGATTAGTCTTAAGCGCCCTCAAGATAACACACAGCAAAAAGCCAAAGCTCAGGCGTATACAGGTAATAAAATTTCTTTGGATTTCCAAGATATTGAGGTGCGCCGAGTATTACAACTTTTGGCTGACTTCACTGGAATCAATATGGTTGCTGCGGATACGGTGCAAGGAAATATTACTTTGCGTTTAAAGGATGTTCCTTGGGATCAGGCGCTAGATATTGTACTGAAAACTAAAAATTTAGATAAGCGTCGCAATGGTAATGTAATTTGGATTGCGCCCATTCCTGAATTGATCAAGTCTGAGGAAGATGAGGCGAAAGCGATTGCTCAAAGTATTAAATTAGCGCCTTTACAAACTGAATATATTCAATTGAGCTACTCTAAAGCGGCTGACATTGAAAAACTTATTACGCAAGGTAAGAATACAAATGTTAATAATTCAAATGGGAATAATAATGATGATTTCACAGGGGGGTTACTTAGTCCTAGAGGAACGATTTCTATTGATCCAAGAACTAATACTCTAATTATTAATGATACTTCTCAAAAAATTGATCAGATCCGTAAAATGATTGATTTATTGGATGTTTCTGTTAAGCAAGTGATGATTGAGGCGCGTATTGTCAGGGCGAGCACTGATTTTACAAAAGAGATGGGGGTCAAGTGGGGAATCTTATCACAAGGTGTGACAAGTAATAATGATCTATTGGTTGGTGGTAGTGATACAACATTATGGAACCTACGTGAACCTACAAAAGATAGTGATACTGGTGGTTGGAAGTATGAAATTGAGCGCCCGGATAATTTAAATGTAGACCTAGGTGCTGTTACACCAGGTGCAAGTCGTATTGCCTTTGGTCTAATCAGTTTATCTGACTTTATGTTGGATTTAGAGCTCTCAGCTGTACAGGCTGATGGTTATGGCGAGGTGATTTCTACACCCAAAGTCATGACTGCAGATAAACAAGCGGCAAAAATTGAGTCAGGTACAAAAATTCCATATACCTCTTCTTCTGGCGGCGGAGCAAATGCAGTTCCCAAAACTGAATTTATTGACGCAACTTTAAGTTTGGATGTAACTCCTAGCATTACACCTGACGGTAAAGTAATGATGAAGTTGAATATCACTAAGGATGCGCCTAGTACGCCGACACCTACTGGTCAATTAACCATTAGCAAAAACTCTATTGATACCAATGTATTGGTGGATAATGGCGAAACCGTTGTTTTAGGTGGGATTTTTGAGCAGGAAAATATTAGCTCTCAAACAAAAGTGCCTTTCTTAGGCGATATTCCTTACATTGGTCGATTATTCCGTCGTGATCTTAAAACGGATAATAAACGTGAACTGCTAATTTTTGTGACACCGAGAATTGTTAATGACACTTTGACAAGAAATCATTAATATATTTTCAATAATTGCAATGAATATAGGTGGCGCGTTGCCAAGCAAAGCGTTTGAAACCCTACCAAATATATATTTGGTAGGGCCAATGGGGGCAGGAAAAACAACAGTTGGGCGACATCTAGCGGAATTGTTAGGTCGAGATTTTATTGATAGTGATCATGAAATCGAACGTAAGACTGGTGCTACAATTCCATGGATCTTTGAAAAAGAGGGAGAAGCTGGTTTTCGTTTGCGTGAGACCAATGTATTAAATGATCTAACGCATCGAACTTCTCTTGTTTTGGCCACTGGTGGTGGTGCAGTAACACAATTAGCAAATCGAGAATTCTTAAAACAACGCGGCATTGTGGTTTATCTTTATACTCCTGTAGAGCTTCAATTACAGCGAACCTATCGCGATAAAAATCGTCCTTTATTACAAGTTGAAAACCCAGAACAAAAGCTACGAGATTTGTTAGCAACCAGAGATCCCTTATATCGGGAAATAGCACATCATGTTATTGAGACAAATCAAGGTGCGGCTAGGGATTTAGCACAGCGTATTCTTCAGTTAATATTATCGAAACAAGTTAAGTAATTCATTTTTGGTTTTAATGTTATGCAAACGTTACATGTTGAGTTAGGTGATCGTCGTTACCCAATTTTTATTGGGAGTCTTTTAAATCCAAAAGAGTTACTTAAGTCCTATCTGCATGGTCGGCAAGTTATGGTGGTTTCAAACACCACTGTGGCGCCCTTATATTTACAACATTATGTGCAAGCTTTAACTGAATTAGATAAACAAGTCGCTCAATGTATATTACCTGATGGCGAGAAATTTAAAGACATACAACATTTGAACTTGATCTTTGATGCACTTTTAGAATCAGGATTTAATCGCGATTGTACAGTTTTAGCTTTAGGTGGTGGTGTAATTGGAGATATGGCTGGGTTTGCTTCGGCATGTTTTCAGCGTGGAGTTAATTTCGTACAAGTTCCTACAACATTATTGTCGCAAGTTGATTCGAGTGTAGGTGGAAAGACGGGTATTAATCATCCTTTAGGTAAGAATATGTTGGGTGCTTTTCAGCAACCGCAAGTTGTATTGGCTGATATGGCTCAATTAGATACCTTGCCAGATCGAGAGTTATCAGCAGGTTTGGCAGAAGTGATTAAATACGCTTTACTTGGTGATGTTGATTTTTTGGTCTGGTTGGAACAAAACATAGATGCTTTAGTTGCGCGGGATGCTAATTTGCTCGCAGAAGCAGTATATCGTTCATGCGCACATAAAGCGCGTATTGTGGCAAATGATGAGAAAGAGCAGGGCGAGCGAGCATTGTTGAATCTTGGTCATACCTTTGGTCATGCAATTGAATCTTATTTAGGATATGGTGTTTGGTTACACGGTGAGGCGGTTGCAACAGGCATGGTCATGGCTGCTGATTTATCTCATCGTTTAGGGTGGATTTCTGAGGATGATGTGCAGCGTACAAAAAAAATCATTCAACGTGCAAATTTACCGATATCATGTCCAAAAATTCCTTTAGATGAATTTTTAGCTTATATGTCACATGATAAAAAAGTGTTAAATGGTCAACTGCGCTTGGTATTATTGAAAAAACTAGGTCAGGCTGTAATTACCAAAGACTTTGATATTGAGCTTATGAAGCAATCTATTCTTGCAAATCAATCTGTGTAGTTAATTCTAGGAAAACATGACTGTGTCCCGATCAATTTGGCAAAACATACAACAATATAGTTGGCTTGTTCTCGCATTGGCTTGTTTAATTGCAGCATTGATTTTTTGGGGAATCACGGGTGATAAGCAAGAAGTTGTTGCTGTTGAACATCAAGCAAAAGATGAAGTCCAAGTCCAGATTCAACCGGAAAAAGTCGCAGCCACATCTCATTTAGGGGCATTGTCCGATGAGGTGAGACCATTGGATTTAACGACTCGCGTGGTTGTATCTAATGAACATGCACCTGAATTTAGAGGGACTAAGTACATTAAAGAAAATCAACGTCAATGGGTGATGGAGATTTTCCGTAGTTCAGATGAAACGATTATTAAAAACTTTTTATTAAATCGGCCAGATAGAAAAAACTTCGTTTATTTTCGTTTGAATAGTGATGACCAAGTTGAGCAATATGTTTTGGCATATGGGTTATTTGCAAATGCTGAAGAAGCTAAGCAGAAATTTGCGCAACTAAATTTGACTCTACCTCAATCTATTCAGCCTCAACCTCAGTCCATATCAAGCTATGCGACATATGTAAATGATTTAGGTTCTGATGAGCTTAAATCATCAACGAGTCAGCTGTATGCAATTAATTTAAGGCCAGCTGCACTGCCACGTGTTGATGAAACCTTATTAATGAATGGTAGTTCATCACAAAGTGGGATGG
This sequence comes from Acinetobacter venetianus RAG-1 = CIP 110063, assembly GCF_000368585.1. Taxonomy (GTDB): domain Bacteria; phylum Pseudomonadota; class Gammaproteobacteria; order Pseudomonadales; family Moraxellaceae; genus Acinetobacter; species Acinetobacter venetianus. The sequence goes on along the minus strand of NZ_KB849557.1, from coordinate 567,804 downwards.
GCTCTGATGTTAAAAAGTCTGTGGAGACATCGACGACTGTGAAGACTATCGTGACTCAACGTGATGCGGATGGGAATGTGGTTAATGTTAAACAAACTCAATCAGCACCTAAGCAAACAATAAATACTGAAAAATTAAAGGAAAATTCCGATTCTTCTCGGAAAGAAGTAACTGATCCATTTAATTAGAATGCACCTTAATAGTGCTTTTATGGGCTATTATGTGGCATTTTGGTGTATTTTGGTGCAATTTTAATCGTAAATTATAATTCTTCTATAATTATAACTACACGTTATTTTAATTTTTTTAATGATTTAGTAAATTTATAACTATATGGCATATTTTTTGCTTTCTTGTGGTGCTAATTTATCTGCTCATTGCTCTTTTTAGTGCTAAATGATTCATTATTTTGGTGAAATGGAAAGTTTTTGTGCTTTACAAAGGCTAGTTAAGGTGTAATAACTAAAAACACTTTATATGGTGAAATGCGCTGTTTCTGAAACAAGAAAGGCGTATATTTGCAAATTCGCCAGTAAAAATGTTTTCGCGAAGCATTGAACTTTATATGAGTTGATCGGCAATATCGCAGAAAATAAATTGATTGTTTGTTGCTCGAAAGAGCCATGTTGAAAGAAGGGTACGCTATGCACATGCCATCGCCAAATACTGTAGCTCCCGCTCAAGGTTTATATCAGCCTGATGAGTTTAAGGATAACTGTGGTTTCGGTTTGATTGCCCATATGAAGGGTGAATCAAGTCATCATCTGGTCGAAACAGCGATTCACAGTCTAAGTTGCATGACGCACCGTGGTGGTATTGCCGCAGATGGTAAAACTGGAGATGGATGCGGATTGTTATTGGCTATGCCTAAGCAATTTTTCCGTGATGAAGCTCAAAAACTTGGTGCGAATTTAACTGAAATCTTCGCTGCTGGTACCGTATTTTTAAATACTGATCCTGCTTTAGCGCATAATGCAAAAAATATTCTGAATAAAGAAATTGAAGCTGAAGGTTTAACGGTTGCAGCATGGCGTGTTGTACCAACTAATAATGATGCATTGGGTGAAATTGCACTACAATCTCTACCTGTGTTCGAACAAATTCTTGTGAACTGTCCGATGGGCTTAACTGAAGTTGAGTTTAATCGTAAGTTATTCTTAGCACGTCGTCGTGCTGAACAATCGTTACACAATGATTCATTGTTTTATGTAACGACATTAGCAACGACTGTGATTAGTTATAAAGGTTTGATGATGCCAGCAGCAATTGCTGACTTCTATACCGACTTAGCTGATGAGCGTTTAAAATCTCATATTGTTGTATTCCATCAGCGTTTTTCTACAAATACTTTACCGCGTTGGCCATTGGCTCAGCCGTTCCGTTATCTTGCACATAATGGTGAAATTAATACCATTACAGCGAACCGTAACTGGGCATTGGCACGTACACCAAAATTTGCAAACCCATTACTACCAGGATTAACTGAGTTAAATCCGATCGTAAACCGTACTGGTTCTGACTCTTCAAGCTTAGATAATATGCTTGAGATTCTTGTGGGTGGTGGTATGGATTTATTCCGTGCCTTGCGTATGCTTGTTCCACCAGCATGGCAAAACGTTGAAACTTTAGATGCTGACTTGCGTGCGTTCTACGAGTTTAACTCTAAACATATGGAAGCGTGGGATGGCCCAGCAGGTCTTGTTATTCAGGATGGTCGTCATGCGATTTGTATGCTTGACCGTAATGGCTTGCGTCCAGCACGTTGGGTAATTACTAAAAACGATTACATCACACTTGCTTCTGAAATTGGTGTGTGGGGTTATGAGCCTGAAGATGTTGTATCTAAAGGCCGTGTTGGTCCAGGTCAAATCTTAGTTGTAGACACTTTGACTGGTAAGGTCTTAGATACCAAAGACGTCAGTAACCACCTTAAAAACATGCGTCCATACCGTGAGTGGTTACGTGACCATGCGATCCGTTTAAAAGCAAATCCGCAACTTGAAGAGCAGCTTGTTGATCAAGGTCTAACCGGCGATGCACTTAAATCAGCTCAAAAAATGTTTATGGTGACATTTGAAGAGCGTGATCAGATTCTTCGTCCTATTGCAGAAAGTGGTCAGGAAGCTGTTGGCTCGATGGGTGATGATACGCCAATGGCTGTATTGTCTCGTCAAGTACGTCACATCTCAGATTATTTCCGCCAACAGTTTGCGCAAGTGACAAACCCACCAATTGATCCATTACGTGAATCAATCGTGATGTCACTCGAAACGTGTATTGGACGTGAACAAAACGTATTTGAGCAAGGCCCAGAACATGCGGATCGTATCATTATTGCCAGCCCTGTATTGTCGAATTCGAAAATGCAGCAGCTTCGTGATGTTGAAAAAGATCGCCAAGGCTATGGCGTAGCTGATATTGAATTGAACTACGCTGAAACAGAAGGGTTACAGGCTGCAATTACTCGTATCTGTGAAGAAGCTGCTCAAGCGGTTCGTGATGGAAAAACGTTGATCGTACTCACGGATAAAAACTTCCGTGAAGGCTTCTTACCTGCAAATGCTGTTTTGGCAACCGGTGCTGTACATCACCATTTGATTAAAACGGGTTTACGTACCGATGCAAATATTTTAGTGGAAACGGGCTTTGCACGTGATCCACATCAATTTGCAGTGTTACTTGGTTTCGGTGCAACAGCGATTTATCCATACTTGGCTTATGATGTGATCAATGATTTGGTTGCTAAAGGCGAGTTATTGGGTGATCCAATTCATGCTCAAGCAAACTTCCGCAAAGGGATTGAGAAAGGTCTATTAAAAGTTCTTTCTAAAATGGGTATCTCTACCGTTGCATCTTATCGTGGCGGTCAGCTGTTTGAAGCGGTTGGTTTATCTTCTGAGGTCGTTGATCAATGTTTCCTTGGCGTACCAAGCCGTATCCAAGGTGCGACATTTGCTGATTTGGAAAATGATCAGAAAAAATTGGCAATAACTGCTTGGCAAAATCGTAAGCCGATTGATCAAGGTGGTTTGCTTAAATTCGTATTTGGCAAAGAGTACCATGCGTTCAATCCTGATGTGATCAATGCTTTGCATAAGTCAGTACGCTCTGGTCAATATCAAGACTTTAAAGAGTATGCTGAGCTTGTAAATAACCGTCCAATCGCGACAATCCGTGATTTATTTAAGTTAAAAACAACGGATTCAATTGCCATTGATCAAGTTGAAAGTATTGAAGAGATTCTGCCACGCTTTGACTCTGCGGGCATGTCTTTAGGTGCATTATCCCCAGAAGCGCATGAAGCAATTGCAATTGCGATGAATACGATTGGTGGGCGTTCGAACTCAGGTGAGGGCGGCGAAGATCCAGCGCGTTATGGCACGATTCGTAACTCGAAAATCAAGCAAATTGCATCAGGTCGTTTCGGTGTTACACCTGCATATTTAACTTCTGCTGAAGTATTACAGATTAAAGTAGCGCAAGGTGCGAAACCAGGTGAGGGTGGTCAGTTACCAGGTGGTAAAGTGAATGGCTTAATTGCGCGTTTACGTTATTCAGTACCAGGTGTCACACTCATTTCTCCACCACCGCATCACGATATTTATTCGATTGAAGATTTATCGCAGTTGATTTTTGACTTGAAACAAGTCAACCCACAAGCGATGGTTTCAGTGAAATTGGTATCTGAGCCGGGTGTGGGGACGATCGCGGCAGGTGTTGCGAAGGCATATGCTGACTTTATTACGATTTCTGGTTATGACGGTGGTACGGCAGCATCTCCACTTTCTTCAATTCACCACGCGGGTTCTCCATGGGAACTCGGTTTGAGTGAAGCGCATCAAGCATTACGTGTAAATGACTTACGTGGCAAAGTGCGTGTTCAAACAGATGGTGGTTTGAAAACTGGTTTAGATGTGATTAAAGCAGCAATCTTAGGTGCGGAAAGTTTTGGCTTCGGTTCTACACCAATGATCGCGTTAGGTTGTAAATATCTCCGTATTTGCCATTTAAATAACTGTGCAACAGGTGTTGCAACTCAACAAGATCATTTGCGCCAAGAGCATTATATTGGTGAGCCACAAATGCTCATCAATTTCTTCAAGTTTATTGCTGAAGAAACTCGTGAATGGTTGGCTGCACTTGGTGTTGCGTCATTGAAAGATTTGATTGGTCGCGTTGATTTACTTGAAGTTTTACCAGGTGAAACTGAAAAACATGCTCATCTAGATCTTAGTGCTTTATTGACTTCACATCCATCAGCTGAAGGTAAAGCTCAGTATTGCCAAGTTCAAGGTAATGCGCCATTTGATAAAGGTGTATTGGCTGAGAAAATGGTTGCTGAAATGCTACCAGCAATTGAATCAGGTGCAGGCGGTTCATTCAACTTCACAGTAGGTAACTGTGACCGTTCGATTGGTGCTCGTATCTCAGGTGAAATCGCGCGTCGCTATGGTAACTTGGGTATGGAAAGCAGCCCAGTTGTTATGAATCTTGAGGGTACTGCTGGTCAATCGCTTGGTGTTTGGAATGCAGGTGGTTTGCATATCAAACTGGAAGGTGATGCCAACGACTATGTCGGTAAAGGTATGGCGGGTGGTCGCGTATCGATTTTCCCACCAAAAGGTTCACCATTCCAAACACAAAATACCGCGATTATTGGTAACACTTGTTTATATGGTGCAACAGGCGGTAAGTTGTTTGCTGCAGGTACTGCGGGCGAGCGTTTTGCGGTTCGTAACTCAGGCGCATTTGCGGTTATTGAAGGTGCTGGCGATCATTGCTGTGAATACATGACGGGTGGTGTAGTAACCGTATTAGGTAAAGTTGGTCATAACTTCGGTGCAGGTATGACGGGTGGCTTTGCTTATGTACTTGACCTTGATAATGACTTTGTTGATTACTACAACCATGAACTGATTGATCTTAACCGTATCTCAACTGAGTCTATGGAAGATCACAAAGAATACTTACTACGAATTTTAGATGAGCACATCCAAGAGACAGGAAGTGCTTGGGCATACAAAATCCGTAATGAGTTCGACTTCTATAGTCGTAAGTTCTGGCTTGTAAAACCAAAAGCTGCTAATTTGCAAACGCTTTTGAAAACAACTCAAGCTGACCCACAATAATTCCACGACTGCAAAGACATAGGCAGGTGCAAAGATGAGAGACATCCTTGCGCCTACCCACGGAGAGAGACATGGCAGAACGCCTTAATAATGACTTTCAATTTCTGGATGTAGCACGCCAAGATCCAGAGAAAAAAGATATTACTGTCCGCAAGGCAGAGTTTGTGGAAATTTATAAACCTTTTACTGCGGATGTGGCTGCAAACCAGACCCATCGTTGTTTAGGTTGTGGTAACCCTTACTGTGAATGGAAATGTCCAGTACATAACTACATTCCAAACTGGTTAAAATTGATTGCTGAAGGCCAGATTTTCCAAGCCGCTGAACTTTGCCACCAAACCAACACCTTGCCAGAAGTTTGTGGCCGTGTATGCCCACAAGACCGTTTATGTGAAGGTGCTTGTACCTTAAATGATGGTTTTGGCGCAGTCACCATTGGTAATGCTGAAAAATATATCAATGATACCGCTTTCGCTTTGGGCTGGCGTCCAGACATGTCTGGGGTAAAGTGGACCAATAAAAAAGTTGCGATTATTGGTGCAGGCCCAGCAGGCTTAGGTTGTGCGGATATTTTGGCACGTGGTGGTGTAAAACCGGTCGTATTTGATAAACGCCCTGAAATTGGTGGTTTGCTCACATTCGGTATTCCAGAATTTAAAATGGAAAAAGATGTGATGAAACGTCGTCGCGAAATCTTTACCGGTATGGGCATTGAGTTCCGCTTAAATACCGAGATTGGCGTGGACGTCACCATTGAACAATTGCTTGCTGAATACGATGCCGTGTTCATGGGTATGGGAACCTATACTTATATGAAAGGTGGTTTCCCGGGTGAAGACCTGAATGGTGTTTACGATGCATTGGATTTCCTGATTGCCAATGTCAACCGTTGCCAAGGCTGGGAAAAAGATCCAAGCGAATACATCAGTGTCGATGGCAAGAAAGTCATCGTATTGGGTGGTGGTGATACCGCAATGGACTGTAACCGTACTTCATTGCGTCAAGGTGCGCATGATGTCACTTGTGCTTACCGTCGTGACGAAAGCAACATGCCAGGTTCTGCTCGTGAAGTGAAGAATGCGTATGAAGAGGGTGTAAAATTCCTATTCAACCGTCAGCCAATTGAAATCGTGGGTGAGAATGGCAAAGTCACAGGTGTTAAAGTTGTGACAACGCAAATGGGTGAGCCAGATAGTCGTGGTCGCCGTAGCCCTGAGCCAATTCCAGGTTCTGAAGAAATCTTAGCAGCTGATGCCGTGTTGCTAGCTTTTGGTTTCCGTCCAAGCCCTGCTGATTGGTTTGCCAATGCTAAAGTAGGTTTAGATGGTTCAGGTCGAGTGATTGCTGCTGAACAACAAGAATTTAAATTCCAAACCTCGAATCCAAAAATCTTCGCTGGCGGAGATATGGTCCGTGGTTCCGATCTTGTTGTGACTGCAATTTGGGAAGGTCGTCAAGCTGCCGAAGGTATTTTAGATTACCTTGGTGTTTAATCTTCCAATGCTGTAAATCACATTGAAATAAAGCCTGCATCATGCAGGCTTTATGATTTTCATCTTGTCAGTTTGGTAGTTTTAGCAAACTTTATAAGCTTTTTTGCCCTGTTTTTGCTTATTTGCTAGCGCAATACTCGAAGACCAGTTGGGAAATTGTAAAGGCAATCAAGATGGCGCTTGCACATGCGAATGCAGAAAAAAACTATTTAAATCGCCCTAAAGCACTTGGTATTACCGTACGACGTTTGCACTTCAATCCTGAAAAAATTAAACGGCATTATTTTGCTAATTCCCCATTAATGTCGCATTTACTGACTGCACTCTCCTCAACCTTTCCGATAGGCGAGCAGTATTTTGTAAATAGTGTCCGAAACGTCCGTGAAAAAGTGCAAGACCCGCAATTACAAGCCCAGATTGCAGCTTTTATCGGTCAGGAGGCGATGCATTCTAAAGCACATACAGAGTTTAACGATGCTTGGCGTAGCGATGATTATAATCTTGACCGCTTTCAAGCTTGGTTAGCAAAGCGTGATGATGTCCTTCGCAAAATTCATCCTAAATTACAACTCGCATTGACCTGTGCTTTTGAGCATTTTACTGCGATGTTAGGTGGTTATATTTTGAAGCATCCAGAAATTTTAAGCACATTAGACGATGATGCGATGAAACTTTGGGTTTGGCATGCGATTGAAGAAATCGAGCATCGATCAGTCGCTTTTGATGTGTATCAAGAGGTTTATGGTGATGATCGAATTCGTCGTTTATTGATGCGAAGTGTGACTACAGGCTTCGCAAGCCTCACGTTCTATGCAACAACGCGTTTAATTTGGCAAGACAAATGGAAAAGCTTACCTAAAGTCGGTGGTAACGTATTTGGAATGTATTTACTTGGAAAAATGCTAATTCAACTCATTCCAGAATATCTTTCTTATTACCATGCAGACTTCCATCCAGCTAAACATGATTACAGTAAATTGGTTGAGTATTGGAAAGCAAGAATGGCCGATGAATATGGCATGATTAGCTTTCAAGAAGAAACAGCATCAAAAATTTATAGTTAATAATTATTAAAACATTAAATATTTGCTTAGCGTGGCATTACTTTGAGATTTCGAGTAATGCCATTTTTATTTAAACAGACATAAATCAACTTTAATAAATGTTACACAGCAAGCAAAAAATCACATTACAATGAATTATCGCAAAAATATAAAGAAAAACCTGAGGATAAATTTTGATGAAAGTAATTAAACAAACCGCAATTGCGACAGTATTGGCGAGTACACTCTTATTTACAGGATGTGGCTATAATACTTTGCAAGTGAAAGATGAAGCAGTCAATGCATCATGGTCAGAAGTACAAAACCAATACCAGCGTCGAGCAGACCTCGTTCCGAATTTAGTCAATGTCGTAAAAGGTTATGCAAAACATGAGGAGCAGGTACTTACGGAGGTGACACAAGCACGCTCAAATGTAGCTGGCTTGAAAGTGGATAAAGAAGTATTAGAAGATCCAGCACTATTCGAAAAATACCAGCAAGCGCAAAGCCAGCTCACAGGAGCATTATCGCGCTTAATTGCCGTTTCTGAAAACTATCCAGATTTAAAAGCCAATGAACAATTCCGTGATCTTCAAGCACAGCTCGAAGGCACAGAAAATAGAATTGCTGTTGCACGTAATCGTTATATTACGACAGTGCAAGACTACAATTCTTATGTACGTCAATTCCCGCAAGCAATGACTGCAAAAGTGATTGGCATGAAAACTAAGGAAAACTTTAAGGCTGAACAATCTGCTCAGCAAGCTCCAACTGTGTCATTTAACTAATTACTGATTGTTGAGTTAAATGCGGAGGAGAAAGCTGATGTTGAATGTGTTAAAGCAAAAATGGAAATCTATTTTAATCATCATTTTTATGATGCTTTGCTTTCAACATACAGTTTTGGCTGAGGTTGCCACAGCAACTGATCAAAGTGATTTGGTGGTTGCGGGCAAAATTATTCAGGAACAACATAAAAATAAAGCAGCATCATCGAGTACATCCGATACTGAAACACCCATATTACCGAAAGTCGCCGATGATATGGCAGACGGTGAATCCATACGTGGATTACCGACATTAAACCGACCTGTTATTGATCAAGCAAAAGTATTAAGTGATGCTGAAACTCAGCAATTAGATCAGAAAATACTTAACCTATATCAACAAGGTAAAGCTCAGATCGGTGTGATCATTGTACCAACCACAGGACAAGAAGCTATTTTTGATTTTGCTTTGCGTACAGGCGAAAAATGGCAGTTAGGTTCAGCGAAGCGAGATAATGGCTTATTGATGGCAGTTGCGATCAATGATCGGAAAATCCAAATACTCACTGGCTATGGCTTAGAGGGTGTACTGCCTGATGTGGTTTTAAGTCGTATTATCAGAAATCAAATTACGCCGTATTTCAAACAAGGACAATATGCACAGGGTATTTCAGCCGGCTTGGATGAGATTACCCGCATTGTGAATTTAGATCCTGAGATTGCTCAGCAGGCAGCTCAAGAACTCAAAGAACGTCACGATCAAGCATTACAAGCGCAGCAAGCAAAAGATAATACTTTAACGATGGCATTGTTTATCTTAATTGCTGGTGTTGTTGGATCGTTTATTGTGGGTAAGCGGCTGAGCGCATCTACTGCTGCAGTCGCCGCAACCGTTGCTGGGCTGGTCAATGGTGCAGGTTTAGTGATGAGTCTGTTGCTTGGTGTCGGTATTTTCTTTCTATTAATTACTTCTATTGCACAATTGATTTTTCAAGCATTTCTATCTGGTGGTGGGCGTGGCGGCAGTGGAGGTGGTTTTGGTGGTGGCAGTGGCGGTGGTTATAGTGGCGGCGGAGGCAGTTTTGGTGGCGGAGGAGCATCAGGCTCATGGTAACAAAGACAGATACAACTCAAATCATTACTCAACCTAAGTTGGATGATCAGGTACAACATAGCTTAAAACGTTGGTTTAAGCATTTTCTCTATGTCTCTTCAGCACATCGATATTTCAATAAACAAGATCAAATAGAAATTGCAAATGCTGTACAGCACGCTGAAAAAGGTCATGTGGGGGAAATTCAGGTAGTGATAGAAGGGCATATTCCTTGCTCGCAAGCGTACTATCAAAATACACGTCTACGTGCGCAACAGCTCTTTGCTGAGCTGGGTGTATGGGACACTGAGCTGAATAGCGGTGTTTTACTCTACTTGAACCTGTGCGAGCGTAAGGTTGAAATTGTGATTGATCGAGGTCTCAAAAATGCAACTCAGCCAGAGACGTGGTGCAGAATCTGTCAAAGTATCGTAAATCATTTAGCTCAAAAGCAATACTTGTTTGCGGTTAAAATTGGTGTAGAGGAAATCGGAAAAGTTCTAGATCAATATTACGTCAAGAATGATTCTGCTGATCAAAATGAATTGCCAAATGCACCTATTATTCTGAATTGAGTGTTAGAAAACATAGATTAAATACTTGCTTTAATTAAAAAACAAACTTAATGTGTAGAAAAGTCTGTATTGTATTTATTTATCTTCCGATGGATGGCAAAAAAAATTAAAAAATATTTTTTGTGATTTATATCGCTCAAATTTAACACTATTAGAGCATCATCAAGTTCATGGTTGTGGATTTTGAATAATAAATTGGTAAATATGACATTAATTGTCATATTTTTTCGTAAAGCGTCTAAAATGCTCTCATTTTATCCAAGATGAATTTTTTTTAAGTCCCTGTTTTTTTGAGTTAAAATTGGCTAAGCTAAGGACTGGCATAAAACATGCTGAATACAAGTAGCTAATAAAAGCTTATAAAAATTTATACATTGGAGAAATGTTATGAAATCAATGCAAAAGGGTTTTACTCTTATTGAATTAATGATCGTAGTTGCAATCATCGGTATCTTGGCTGCAATCGCGATTCCTGCTTATCAAGACTACATTACTCGTTCACAAGTATCTGAAGCTGTAACTTTAGGTGGTGGTCTTAAATCTCCATTATCTGAATATGGTGCTGATCGTAATGCATGGCCAACATTGGTAGGCGTAAATGCCACTGCTGGTTCAGGTCAGCTGAATGCTACACTTGTTGGGAAGTATTCAACTGTTTCTTCATCAATTACTGGTACTTATCCTACGGGCTCAATTACTGTAGCAATGACAACTGGTAAAGCTTCTGGTGGCAACTTAGTTTTAGCTACAATTAATGGTGGCTCTACTTGGGCGTGTGGTGCAACTACTGTTGATGGTGCAACTGGTTCTGCAACTATTGCAGCAAAATATTTACCAAATGCATGTAAGCCATAATTAAATATTAAGTTCAAAATAAGACCTTTAATAGGTCTTATTTTTTTTAAGGTAAATAAATATATGTCTAATATGTTAAAAAGTTCTGCAGTTTTTGTTTTTATTTTTATCTTCTCGATTTTTTTGTATTATAGTTCATTAGCTGGAGATTATGTCTGGGATGATACGCTGCTATTTGTAAATAAAATAAATCTTGTAAATGAACCATTAACTTGGAGCTTGTTGTCAGAGCCAGTTCTACCTGGAACAACATATTTTAGACCATTTGTTTTTCTTTCTTGGTATACAGAGTTTTACCTATTTGGGCAAAATCCTTTTATTTCACATTGTGTTAACTTGTTACTGTTGATTTTTAATACTTTTTTTGTTTTTATTCTTGCTTTAAATATAGCAAAACAGTTGGATATAAATAAAGGTTTTTTATTATCATTTCTTGCTTCTTTTCTTTATATGATTCACCCAGCAATAATTGAGTCTACTGCTTGGGTTTCTGGAAGATTTGATCAATTTGTAACATTTTTCACTTTAATTGGTTTAATTATTTTTGTTAAGAATTATTTTAATATCCAACAAAGAAAAATAACGGATTTTTTTGTTGGACTAAGTTTCTTCTTGGCTCTTTTAAGTAAAGAGTTAGGTGTTGTTTTTCCGATTTTACTTTTAGTTTTTTCTCTTATGTTGGAAGTCGATTTTAAAGATAGTTATATTTTTACTTTGAAAAAAATAATTAATAGAAATATAATCATTATAACAATTTTGATAATTTTCTTTTTATTTTATATGTTCTTGCGTATTAGCGCTATGCATAGTGTATACCATCAAGCAATAAATGAGAATTATTTTTATGAAGTTATTTTTAAAGATTTGACTCCATTATATGCTCTTAAGTTTTATATAAGTCAGTTTTTCTTACCATTTTATAATATTACTCCTTTGCATCCAATAGCTGAGTTTAACTTAAATAATATCATTAATAAAACTATTGTTTTATTATTTTTTTTGGGGGTGCTGTCTTTGATTTCTTATTTTATAATAAAGAAATCTAGATTAGTTTGGTTGTTTGTTGCAGCATTAATTACAATAATTTTAGTAATACATATAATCCCTTTGACGATTGCAAACAATCTTGGCCATGAAAGATTTATGACATTAGGGATCGCTTTTGGATGCATTGGGGTTGTATTTATGCCTTATGCTAGAGTGGCGGAAAGGTTAAAAATCAAACCTAAAATTGTAAACATTATTTTGATATCAGTTTTTGTTGTTTGGAGTCTACTTGCAATAATCACGGTAAAGAGTGTGACACCATTTTGGAGAACTGATTTTCAGCTATGGAGTTGGATGTACAAAATGCATCCGAATGATCCACTTAGTCGTTATAGTTATCTCTATGGAGCTATGTCATATCAGCAATATGATTTAGTCATTAAGTATTGTGAAGACTATATAAAAAAGCATGGGGCATTATCTGTAGCGGATCAATCTGTATATGCTTCAGCTTTGATGAATGTTAGAAATAAAGATAGTATCGGCTATTTTCAGGGAGTTATTTATGCATTACCTAAATTTCATGAAAAAAATGATAGATTCGGAGCAAATAGTTTTTTAATGACATCATTGCAGATGGGGGGGGTTTATAATAATTATGCAAATGCTTTAGTTTTATTTAACGGAGATGCAAAAGCGGCACTGGAGAATAGTAAGATTGCTGAATGGTATTTAACATATGATCAAATGCAACCTGTTTTCTATTATCGGGCTGCTTATCTATATATTTTAGGTAATTATGATGAGGCTTATCATCTGTATGATTTACAAGAGAATAAGAATAGTATGAGGAAGACCGTAGATAGATATTCGACTTATCAGATCATTAATACTTATTGTATAGAAAGTGGTGGAAAAAGTGAGCCATGCATTAAGTTGAAATCTGAAAGTAGATTTGTTAAATAATGAAGTTTCCATCTATATAGGATATAAAAGCAATATGGAACAGAAGGTTCTGATAAAAGAAAGATTTAAGGCTATGGGGTATCATTTTATATTTTCTATGCTACTGGGCCTTATTGCTTTATATTTAGTATTTTTTTTGTGGTACCCACATCCTTTGGATATAGCCATGGGCGTGACAAAAATATACTTAATTATGTTAGTTATAGATTTATTCCTTGGACCTATATTCACAGGTTTAATCCTTAAAAAAGATCGGCAAAAGTTTATTCTTGATCTATGTGTTATTTTGATTTTACAACTTTCAGCGTATGGATATGGCTTGTATACAATGAGTGTTGGGCGAGCAGCTTGGTTAGTGTTTGTTGTAGATGATTTAGAAATTGTAGCACCAATTGATGTTCAATCTAATAGTCAAAACCATATACATAAAAAGTTATTGTCTCACCCTGAATGGATTGCTGCTACGTACTCTACAAATGCTGAAGTTGCAAAGCAGCAAAAAGAAGATGAAATATTCAAAGGTATAAGCTTAGCAACAAGGCCTGAGGCTTTTAATCCAATAGCTGTTCAGTCAAATGATATTATTAGACGTTTGAAACCATTAAAAGATCTAAATAAATTCAATGCACAAGAGGCTATTGCAAAGGAGTTACTAGATTATAAAACAGCATCTGGCTGGCTACCTGTTAAAGCTTCAGAATTAGACATGGTTGCATTGTTTAATTCTAAGGGGGAACCATTAGGTATAATAAATTTAAGGCCTTGGAATTGATTTTTGGTGACATAATGTGACACCGAGCGTCAAATCATTTTTATTAATTTTTTTATATCTGTTTGATTTTTATCTATTTATTTTTTTGGCATGAATTTTGATTATATAACTAAAAGTTAAGTCGGAATTACTCAAATGAATAAATCAAATGGATTTACATTAATAGAATTAATGATTGTGGTGGCAATTATTGGTATCCTTGCTGCCATAGCTGTTCCAGCCTATCAGGATTATATGACCCGAGCGCAAGTTTCTGAAGCAATAATATTGGGTTCAGGTATGAAGTCTACACTGGGGGATTATGGATGGAATCATGCAGCATGGCCAACTCGATTAGTTGGTGTGAATGCGGTGCCGAGCAGCGGAGAAATTAATGTAAATTTAATTGGAAAGTATTCTAGTATGTCTTCTACGATTATCGGATCGTATCCTAGTGGTTATATTACAATGACAATGACTACAGGAGTAGCTAGTGGGCAAACGATTTTCTTTGAAACATCTGACGGGGCAGCAACTTGGACATGTACTCCAGGAACAATAGAAAAAAGATATAGACCTAATGCATGTAAGTAATTAAAACTTAGTTAAGCTGAATTTATGAAGATAGCTAATTTTCTATATTTATTTTATACTATCGAAATTGATATATTTAATAGGAATGAGTATATTTTCTAATTTTATTTTTGGTAAATATACTTCTGGAAGATAAGGAAAATAATTGGTTGAGCTTAGTTAAATATTTTAAGAAAGAATTAAAATAATATTATTTAAAGAAAATGTTACGCTATCAGCCGTATACTTGATAAAAATAATAAAACTTTATGCTATAAATAGACCAGTGATCATTCCAATTAAAATTCCTACTAATATCTCTAACTTAGTATGACCAATTCGCTCTCTTAATTTTATATTTCCATTACTATTTATTTCGTTTATTGCTTTTGCATGTTTGCCAATTTGTTGTCGTAGACTATTAGCATCAAGAATCACGATAAAAGCTAATGTTAATGATACACCAAATGCTGAACTATCAATTCCTTCTTTGAATGCTATTAAGCTAACCATACTACTTACAATTGCACTGTGGTTACTAGGCATACCTCCGTAACCAATTAAATCAAAAGCTAGACGTTTTGACTTTATACTGTTAACTAAAAACTTCGTTAGCCCGCATATTAACCATGCTAAAAAAGGAGTGATTAAATATGAATAATCCATTATATAATTCCTTTATTTAGCAAGAAGTAACCCATAAATGCAAGTGATAATCCATAGACTTCCAGTTATTAATAGTTGCTTATCTGATAGGATTGCATCTGTTGGAGATTCGCCTTCATTATGTATATCAGTAATATACCAATAACGGAACATTCCAAAGATGACTAAGGGGATTGTAATTACCAATTTAGGTCGTTCAGACATAACGAAGATACTATAAAATAAAAGCGCACCAATTGCGGACATTTCTGCATAGCGATTTAATAAATACAGAGAGTAACTTTCTAAGGATTTTCTACTCGTTACGCCATGAGCTGTTAATTCTTGACGGCGTTTAATAGATGCTAAATATAAAGCCAAGCATAGTGTCGTAATAAACATCCAGCTTGATACAGGAACATTAATTGCAACGGCACCAGCATATACACGAAGTACAAAACCTATAGCTATAGTAAAAATGTCCAATACAGGTTGGTGCTTTAAATAGTGTGAATAGAGAAAGTTTAGAAGTAAATAACTTACAATAACAGCTAGTATAAGTGGAAAGAAAAAAGAAGAAATAGCTAAAAAGATATAAAAAGCAAACATTAGTATTTTAGCTTGTTTAGGTATCACTGCACCTGATGCTAATGGGCGTGTCTTACTTTTTTTGGGATGCAGTCGATCTTTTTCAATATCCTTTAAGTCATTTAGGATATAGGTTGCTGATGATGCAATACAGAAGAGAAGCATAGCTGTAAACGCTGAAATTATGCTATTAAAATCTGTAAATAAACCTGCGAAAAGAAGCGGAGCGAGTACGAATAAATTTTTGATCCATTGCTTAGGCCTACAAAGCTTAATAAGCCCCCAAAAAGTTGAAGACATTCGATGTTTTCCCCAAAAATTCCATGTAAAATTTATCAATTTATTTAGTAAGCAAGAAGTATAGATGAAACTTGTTATTTATTATAGTCTTTTTGCTTTCATTGCAATGATTGTTAATTTTTTAGTACAAGAGCTAACTTTAACAGTTTATTTAGGAACTTATAGGTTATGGCTAAGTATCTTTTTAGGTACCATAGCAGGGCTTATCATCAAATTCTTTTTAGATAAACACTACATATTTAAATATTTAGTTAAATCGCATGGCCACAATTTTATACTTTTTTTTCTATATAGTGTTATGGGGTTAATTACAACTCTAATTTTTTGGGGCTTTGAACTTAGTTTTTATTACATTTGGGGAACTGATGTTATGAAATATGTAGGGGGGGGATTGGGATTGATATTAGGATACCTTTCGAAGTACTTTTTAGATAAAAAATATGTTTTTACGTCTAAAAGAGAGGGTTAAATAATGAAGTTATGGAGTTGGGGGAGATTGTATCCTAGCGACTGTCAAGTAAAGCTTGTGGATCGTTATGCATTAAAAAGAATATTCAAGAATAATAAAAAACTTTTAGTTCAAGGAAGTGCTCGTAGCTATGGAGATGTATGCTTAAATACTAACCAAGTAATTGTAAAAACTTCAATTCTAAATTTTTTTAGAAGCTTTGATCCTGCCAGTGGGATCTTGACCTGCGAGGCAGGCATTCTTTTAAAGGATATTCAGGATGTTTTTATATCAAAAGGATGGATGTTGCCAGTCACTCCTGGTACTCAATTAATTACCGTAGGTGGTGCGATAGCCAATGATGTACATGGTAAAAATCATCATATAAGAGGAAACTTTGGTCATCATGTATTGGAAATAGAGTTGTTGAGATCCTCTGGCGAGTTATTGATTTGTACTAGGCAAACAAATAAAGAGATTTTCTATGCAACTATAGGTGGTATAGGATTAACAGGGATTATTGTTTCTGCAAAAATTAGACTCATGCCAGTGGTTTCCCCTTATCTCAATGTTGAATACAAATCATTTAAGGGAGTAACGGAGTTTCTAAATTTAAATAAAGAATCTGCAGATGATTGGGAGTATACAGTTTCTTGGATTGACTGTCTTAGTGGAAAAAATTTTAGAGGAGTTTTTATTAGAGCAAACCATCTTGAGACATCTAAACCATGTATTGCTAATAAAAGTGACCCCAAAAAGATCCCATTTTTGCCACCTATCTCATTAATTAATAAAGCATCTTTGAAACTATTCAACCAATTTTATTATTTTGTAAATGCAAAGAAACAAGGTGGTAGTTATTTGCAGCACTTTTATGATTTCCAGTATCCGTTAGACAATATTGAAAACTGGAACGTGTTATATGGAAGAAAGGGTTTTTATCAATATCAGTGTGTTATCCCACTTGGGGCGGCGGCATGTGCGATTGAAGAAATTTTGGAATTATTACAAGTAGCACAACAAGGTTCCTTTTTGGTGGTTCTTAAGGTTTTTGGTAATGTTAGAAGTGAGGGGTTGTTGAGTTTTCCAATTGAAGGAATCACTTTGGCATTGGATTTTCCAAATCTAGGTACGAAAACTTTAGAATTATTCGATTTATTAGATAAGGTTGTATTGAAAGCTGGAGGTCGATTGTATTTAGCTAAGGATGCTAGAATGAGCAAAGAGCTATTTGAAAAGATGTATCCAGAAGCAACTGAATTTAAAAAACTAAGAGATCCAGCATTAAGTTCTGATATGGCATTAAGGTTATTTGGGGAGTAAATGGATGAAAACTGTTTTGATTGTTGGGGCGACGTCCTCGATTGCTCAAGCTTGTATTAGGCAATGGTGTGTTCTAGAAGAGTCTCTAGAATTTATATTAATTTCTAGAAATGCTTTAAAGTCAAAGGATTTGTGTAATGACTTACATGTTCGTTATCCTAATATTGTGCTGCATCAAATTAGTTTGGATTTTGGTCAGTTGGAGAAGTTTAAGCAAATTTTGGTAAATGAATTTGAGAGGACAAAAATTGATATTGCTTTGATTGTGCAGGGTCATATGTATCACGATGAGAGTAACTTGACACCTGATCAAATAATTGATTTGATCGATATTAACTGCGGATCTGTGGCGCTGTGTTTAGATACTATTTATAACAGAATGGCACTTCAAAATAGCGGGAAAATTGGTGTTTTTAGCTCTGTGGCTGGTGATCGTGGGCGTAAAGCAAATTATTTATATGGTGCAACAAAGGCATTTATTTCAACCTATACTGAAGGACTTCAACACAAGATTGCATTGTTAAAACAAGATATTAGCATCAGTCTTATAAAGCCTGGCCCGACAGCAACGTCAATGACTCAGCATTTGGTAAATCAAGGAGAAAAATTAGCTTCTGTGGATGATGTTGCAAAGATGATAGTTGTGGGTGTCGAAAAAGAGAAAAGTATAATCTATGCTCCTAAAATATGGAGAACTATAATGTTTATTATAAAAAAGTTGCCTTTTTTCATTTTTAAAAGATTAGATATCTAAAGATTTTTTTCGACTAAGAGCAATTTAGTCAGTTTATTTGTATATTATTCAGAGAATATTTCAGTTTCTATCACGATATGCAAATTTTGTGTCTATTACTCGCAGTGGTGCTGTTTGGTTTTGCTTGGCTCTCGCCATTTCACACTTATCCTTGGGTGACGTTCTCGAGTGAGTTGGCGAGTTTTGGCGCTAGTCTGGCACTAATTACTATATTTCTTAATAAAAATATAAAAATTGCTCGCCCTCAAATTCTGATACTGGTGCTTACTTTTATCCCTTTAGTTCAATGTGGCTTCGGGTTAATTACTGATTTTAGTGTTGCACTCCTAAGCTTTTCATATCTATTCATATTTTGGTTGATGATCGTTATTGGATATAACTTATCTTTGCAATCAGAACAGCGTGAAAGAATCATGCTCGGTGCAAGCTATTTATTGTTCAGTATATCTTTTATAAGTTCCATTATGGCAATCTTGCAATGGCTAAACCTTGAAAGCCATTTCGATGTAGTAATGGGGTTGAGGGGGAGTCGCCCTTATGCAAATTTTGGCCAGCCTAATAATTTAGCTACTTTTTTAATTATCGGATTAATGGGAGCTTTGTACTTATATGAAAAGAGAAAACTGACATTATGGCTGCTCATCCCAATAAGTAGCATCATTCTTTTTGCAACTGTTCTTACTCAATCTAGAACATCTTGGATCGTATGCATTTTCTTCTTCTTATATTGGATTTATAAACAATATCGAAATTCACCACGATTTAATTTTCCTAAATTATTGCTATGGACAGCTTTTTATTTCGTCTTGGCTGCATATGTGTTGCCTTTATTTACACAGATTTTGACTTCAAGTCTTGATACTGGCGTTACGCAGACAGCGTCAATTGCTCAACGCGCTGGTTCTGGGCATGAACGTTTAGGGATGTGGATGCAAATTCTGCACGCGATTGCTGAGAGGCCTTTATTGGGCTATGGTTGGAACCAAACAAGTATAGCAGTAGTCGAAAGTATTCAATTTAATACCGTTCAAGTCTGGTTTAATAGTGCGCACAATGTTTTATTAGATCTGCTGGTATGGAATGGGGTGCCGCTTGGTCTTTTGATCATTACATATGTAGCATTGTGGCTGTTTTGGCTGAGTAAAAATGCAAAAGATATGACGTCTATCATTGCATTACTCATGGTAAGTGCAATCTTAATCCATGCTCTACTGGAATTTCCTCAGCGTTATGCTTATTTTTTATTACCTTTAGGTTTTCTATTAGGTTTGGTGCAAGCTCAAACACCAAATCTAAAAAGTATTGTGCTCAATCAAAATGTGATCCGTTGTATTGGGTTGATGGCGCTGGTTGTTTTTCTTTTGATTTGGAGAGACTACAAGCTTTTCCAAGACAACAGTCGACTGGTCTTTAAAGGTAAGCAGCCAACAGAAGAAATTTTGGGTAGTTCAAAAATCTTGATTCTGACACAGTTTCACAAACGATTAGATTGGATTGCTTTGAATCCTAAAACTAAAATGTCGGAACATGACTTGAGTCTACTGGGTGAAATGGTAAAAAATAAAGCGACTCCATACAACCTGAAGAAGTATGCTCAACTCCTTGCATATAATCAGAAAGCTGAAGAGGCTGAGCGATATTTATTGGTCTTACAGCGGTTATATAAGCAGAAAATTAGTTTAGCGGAAATTGTTGAATTAAATAGTCGCTAGAAATAAAAAAGCCCTTTCAAAAAAGGGCTTTTTTATTAAATTTGGCTTTGGATGTAGTTTTCAATACCAACATTCTCAATAAGATCTAATTGAGTGTCTAACCAATCCCAGTATTCTTCTTCTTTCTCTAGAATTTCTTGAACTAAATCGCGAGTTACATAGTCTTGTTGTGTTTCTGATAGTTCAACAGCTTGCTTTAATGCCTCTATATTCTCTTTTACTTTGCGAATATCACAATTTAAAACTTCTTCAGTGTGTTGTCCTATATAGAGCTTACCTAAATGCTGTAGGTTTGGTAGTCCTTCTAAGAAGAGAATACGTTCAATAATTTTATCCGCGTGTTTCATTTGGCGAATAGACTCTTTGTATTCCGCAGAACCTAATTGTTCAATTCCCCAGTCATTAAACATGCGTGAGTGTAAGAAGTATTGGTTAATTGCAGTTAAATGGTGATAAAGCACCTGATTCAGTTGATTAATAACTTCACGATTGCCTTTCATTACACTTACTCCATATCCACCAAATGATGCCTTATTCACTAAGACAATTTATATTATCTTAATCAACAAATTATAATCTTGCGAGTAATTTATAGAACGGCAAATGAAAATCACAATCAGAAAGATGAAGACTGGACAGTAATTGATGGAGTGGTTTTAATGATCATAAAAAACCGCTTCACTGTAGAACCTAAGATCTATTGAAAGCGGTGGAGTCGTAACAGTGTAGAGAAATATTCGGTTAAGCTGCGATTGATATGCGAGCAGCAATTTCAGCTAATTCATCGCTAATAATTGCGCGTGCTTCTGGAGCACAACGACCACAGCATGTTCCTAAGTCGAGTAAGTCGCGAATTTCACGATAGCTCTCAGCGCCATTTGCAACAGCGTCTTTGATATCTTGATCTGTAATTCCACGGCATAAACACACGTACATGGGAGTGATCTACAAATATAAATGCGATAATTGATATTATTGATAATTGTTATCGTTTGTCAATGAATTTCATTCCAATAGCTGATTTATTCTTATTGAGAATTTGGATAAAAAAATACCTCTTGAGTGGAAATCCGAGTTGTCGTTGGATTTTTGTTCAGGAGGTACTGGTATTTTATAAATGGGTTTTGAATTTATATATTTGGTTTTAAATGATAAATTATGGAATGATAACGATACCATCCATTTCTACCAAAGCGCCTTTAGGCAAGCTTGCAACACCAAGAGCAGCTCGAGCAGGGTAAGGTTGCGCAAAGTATTCGCCCATAATTTGGTTAACAAGCTGGAAATGAGATAAGTCTGTAAGAAAAATATTGAGCTTAGCAATGTCCGCTAGACTGCCACCTGCGGCAGTACATACAGCTTTGAGGTTATCAAATACACGACGAATCTGTGCTTCAATCCCATCAACAAGTTCCATACTATAAGGATCTAAGCCGATTTGGCCAGAAAGGTAGAGCGTGTTGCCAACTAAAATTGCTTGTGAATAAGTTCCAATAGCAGCAGGGGCGTGTTCAGTATGAATGACTTGACGTGACATTAAGCTCTCCTATGTCCTTTTTATCTCGAAACAAAGAGACTTTAACACAAAAGTGTTATCACGGAACTGTTGAATACTGTTTAGTCGCTCTTGATTTAAGTGAATTTTAAAAATTATACATTTGATATAAAAGTGATAAATCTCTAAACAATAGGCAGTGTTATCAGGCTTTGGCGACATCTGCTTGCACAATTGGCATATTGAGACGTTCGATTCGCGGAAAACCAAAATGCATACGTAAATCACGAATGATTTGAGCGATTTGATTTCGATTGCTCACAACAATATTGACATAGGTTTTTTGATCTTGGGATTCGACCATTTCGACACCAGTCTTTGCTTTACGGCACTGGTAAATTAAATCTGATATTTGTTCATCATTCATTGCCATATGAATGCATAGATATGCACTGAAACGTACATCATCGACTTCTTCTGCTTGCCAGTGCAGTGGCATTATATTTTCAGGGTGAAGGTGTTGTTCATGCAATAAGTTGCGGCAACGTGAGCGATGTACAATTAATCCACGACGAGAAAGATGCCCTTGGATTGGATCACCTAAGACTGGATTGCAACAATGTGCATATTTTACATCAACACCATCTGTACCTAAAATTAAACGCTCAGATGTCTCGTGATGATTTGAATGATAATCTTGTGCAAACAGATGGTTAGCAACGAGTTGAGGTAATAAATCACCTACTGCAATTTGCTCGAATAAGGTATCTTTACTACTTAAATGACGCCATTCGAGGACATTGATCCAGTCTGCTGGAGAGAGATCATTAATGGAACGATTAAATAATTTTAATGCTCGATTCAATGCCTGTTGTCCAACCAAACGCTGCTCTTCAATATCCTGATCTCGCAACATATTTTGTAACGCGCGTCGTGCTTTTTGTGTATTGATAAAGCTCAGCCAATCTGGGTTAGGTGTTGCGAGAACATCTGTAATAATCTCAACCACTTGTCCACTATGCAATGGTGTTGAAAGAGGGCGAATTTCACCATCAATTTTAGCACCGACAGCGTGGTTGCCTAAAAATAAGCTTGCCGAATATGCGAAATCTACAACTGTTGCACCTTGGGGTAACTCGTGAAGTTGACCATGTGGTGTATAAACCCAAATCTTCTCTTGGTGTAAATAATCTAATAGATCGCTAAAGGTGGTTTTTGCACAATCACTATCAATTAAAGTGTTTAAATTCTGCATTGAGGCTTGAATCGCTGATCGACAAGCTTGCGGTGCATTTTCACCGAGTACCACACCAAAACGAGCGGCTTTTCGCATCAGCTCTGTCTGAATGGTGAGGGAAAGCGTAGTTTTCTCACCTTTTAATTTGATCATTAATGATTGATTGCCACCCGGTAAAGGGCGACGAATATAATCTTTATATTGTAATACTTGAAAATTAGCTTTAAGTGCTTCAACTAAACGGTCACAGTCAGCAATACTTTGTAGAATGATTTCGAAAGCATGGCTATGGCTGAGTTCGTTTAAATCAATTTCATTTTTCACAAAGTGGCGCAGCAATTCAATATTGTTATTTTTCTTTTTAATGCGGCCTTTAATGTCGTAAGTATCGAGTAAATCTGAGAGTTTCTGCTCCCAAACAGCTTGGTACTCACAGCGTTTAGGCTTTGTTTCTAATAATGCTGACTGAACATCATTAAACATATCTAAATCAAGATTTTGATAGCAAAGATGTTCTAAATTGTCGGCCATCTCATTCATACCAACGAGACGAGCCATTGGTACAAAGATATCAAAGGTTTCTTGGGCGATGCGCGCACGTTTATCTGGGCGCAATGCATCAAGCGTCGTCATATTGTGATAGCGATCTGCTAATTTAATAATAATGACACGCGGATCTTGTAGGGTCGCTTGAAGAATTTTTCGAAAAGATGCCGCTTTGTTATATTCCTTATCACTTGAATGGCTAAGTTTAGTTACACCATCAACAAGTTCGGCAACAACAATTCCAAATTTTTCACCGATTTCATCTTTGGTAAATTCAGTATCTTCGATCACATCATGTAATAAAGCCGCCATAAGTGTGTCAGCATCGAGACGCATATGGGCCAAGATACAACTGACGGCAATAGGATGTAATACATAGGGTTCACCACTCTTACGGGTAATGCCACTATGTGCCAAATCAGCGAAATCGCAGGCAGCAAGCACTTGTTGAACGTCACTATCTTTTAGATAGGCATCAACGATAACTTTAAGTTGTTGCTTGGCTTGGCTGACCTCTTCGCCTGGCATAAAAAACACCTTTTATAACATGAATTCAGTAATGAGTAGCTTAACTTCTAATGAAAAGCATATTGATAAACTTGTCAATTTGTTCGTTATGAAAAATCGTAAATTTTTTCAATGAAGTATATTGTTTTTACCAATATAAGCCCGAATTTTTCAATAAACAAAAAAGCCCAGTGTCTTCACAATGGGCTTCTAAGTAAAGGTTGTTTTACTTAAAAAGTAAAGCCTTCTAAATTTAGAGAGTTTGTAGACAATACCATATCAAGATTTGAAGTTTGGTAGTCTTGATCACGTTGTTTCAAAATATCTTTAGTGACATGACCCACTGCGATTTCACGTAATGCAACCACGGTTGGTTTATCATTATCCCACTCAACAGTTGGTTCCATACCTTGACGTGCTAATTGACGTGCACGTTTACTCGCTACCAGTACTAACTCGAAGCGGTTATCTACATGGTCTAAACAATCTTCAACGGTTACACGTGCCATAAGTTGTCTCGTTTGAACATCACATTTGAAAGACTAAATAGTATAAAAGGCTTTTATCCAAGACTCAAGTTATTCGCGATTGAGGGTAATTAAGTTTTCGATCAACTGTTGATGGCGAGTGCTTTGTTGTAAAGTAACTAAGCGGTTTGCAGTGATGATTGCTTCTAGATCATGTACTGCTTTGTTGAAATCATCATTGATGATGACATAATCAAAATTAGAAAAATGACGCATATCTTCCACTGCACAACTAAGGCGATGTTCAATCACATCCACTGAATCTGTGCCACGATTAGATAGACGTTGTCTTAAATCATATTGTGTTGGTGGGAGGATAAAAATTTGTTTTGATTCAGGAAAAAGTCTGCGAACTTGCTCTGCACCTTGCCAATCAATCTCTAATAAAACGTCATGACCTTGTTGAAGCTGTTCTTTTACTTTAGCTTGCGATGTACCGTAGTAATTTCCAAATACTTCTGCGTATTCGATAAAACCACCTTGTTCAACTTGAGCTAAAAATGTTTCTTTGCTGGTAAAATGATAATGTACACCATCGAGTTCACCAGGACGTTGATCGCGTGTTGTATGTGAGACAGAAACGTGTAAATTGCTGACTCGATCGAGTAGGGCTTTAACCAAAGATGTTTTGCCTGTTCCTGAGGCAGCAGAAACGACAAACAATAGACCCGACATGATATTTTTCCTGATATGATAAAATATCTTGGCTATTGTAGTGTAGCGCACCATTAAACGAAATAGTTTGGTGTAAATATTCAGATCATGAGAGAGGATGTTATGGAAATCGTGTTGGCCAATCCACGAGGTTTTTGTGCTGGTGTTGACCGTGCTATAGCGATCGTCAATCGGGCATTGGAATGTTTTAATCCACCGATTTATGTTCGGCATGAGGTGGTTCACAATAAGTTTGTAGTTGATGACTTACGTCAGCGTGGTGCAGTTTTCGTTGATGAATTAGATCAAGTACCAGATG
This sequence comes from Acinetobacter venetianus RAG-1 = CIP 110063, assembly GCF_000368585.1. Taxonomy (GTDB): domain Bacteria; phylum Pseudomonadota; class Gammaproteobacteria; order Pseudomonadales; family Moraxellaceae; genus Acinetobacter; species Acinetobacter venetianus. The sequence continues at coordinate 542,517 of NZ_KB849557.1, read as the reverse complement.
ACTCTATTGTGATTTTTAGCGCACATGGCGTTTCTAAAGCAGTACAGCAAGAAGCTGAGAGTCGTGGTTTAAAAGTATTTGATGCAACCTGTCCATTGGTCACTAAAGTTCATATCGAAGTGACTAAATATGCTCGTGAAGGAACTGAAGCTATTCTGATTGGTCATGAGGGACACCCTGAAGTTGAAGGGACAATGGGGCAATATGATAAGTCTCAAGGTGGTCAGATTTATTTGGTTGAAGATGAGCAAGATGTTGATGAGTTAGTGATTAGACACCCTGAAAAGGTGGCTTTTGTTACCCAAACAACGCTTTCAATCGATGATACTGCAAAGGTTATTGATGCGTTAAGAGCTAAGTTCCCCAAGATTCAAGGGCCACGCAAAGATGATATTTGCTATGCCACTCAGAATCGCCAAGATGCTGTGCGTGATTTGGCTGAACAATGTGATGTAGTGCTTGTCGTTGGCTCTCCAAATTCATCTAATTCAAATCGTTTGCGCGAACTTGCTGAGCGTATGGGAAAATCTGCATATTTAGTAGACAATGCTGATCAGCTTGAAAAAGTGTGGTTTCAGCAGGATAGTAAGATTGGTGTGACAGCTGGGGCATCAGCGCCTGAAATACTAATTAAACAAGTGATTCAGCGTTTACAAGACTGGGGGGCAACTCCTCCAAAAGAGTTACAAGGTACAGAGGAAAATATTACTTTTAGTCTACCAAAAGAGTTGCGTATACAGGTGATACAAGCCTAATTTTTAAAGAAAAATGTGAACTTGAAACGGATGGAGTGCACTCCATCCGTTTTTTTATGTTACTTATCTACTTTGTATTGGTTATGTAGGATATGAGTTTATTATTAGTATAAGTAAAAGTTTTTCTTGGGTGTGGAGCGATGGGGAAAAATCGGGGATTCACCTTAGTAGAGTTGGTGGTGACAATAGCAGTAATAGCTGTGGTATCCATTATGGCAGCTCCGTCAATGGCTAATTTGATGGAGAAAAGACGATATGATCAGAATGCTAGAGAATTATTACTTGCTTTATCTCAAGCTAAAAGTCAGGCCATTCTAAATCGCTCTGATGTTAGCGTAAATCTTGCGTCTAATAGTGTGAATACATTAACGAGCTTGAATTGGAATGTAATAAATAACACAACTTTATCCATTTCCCCGACAGTAACGGCCTCCACTTTTATATTCAATTCGAATGGTTTAATTTCAAATATAGCAGGGGATAGAACACTTACTCTTTGTAACGCTAAGGTAAAAATTCAGAAGACTATAGTTGTAACGAGATTGGGGACTTACGTTATAAAACCAGAAGGAACATGCTGATGATAATTAAAAAACAAAGAGGTGTGGGACTTATGGAAGTTCTAGTTGCTTTATTGTTATTAGCAATAGGTGTATTGGGTTACGTTGCTTTGCAACTACGTGCTTTTGATGCATCAGCGGAAGCGATGCAAAAGTCACAGGCTATGGTAATTATGAGAGCGCTGGCTGAAAACATGCGTGTTAATAAAACTCAAATAAATAATTATCCTGTTTTTGTCCGTAGTTATTCAGGTTTTGATGCAACGACACCATCACCAACAAACTGTTTTGATTCTGCTTGTTCGCTTAATCAGGTTGCACAATTCGACGCTTATCAAACAGCAAGAAATGCAAATCAATTAGGAATACATCTAACTATGGATAATTGTCCAGGGGTTACTGCTACGATGACTATGCGTAGACAATGTATTTACGCCTTTTGGGGTAAGACACAACCAGTGATTGTAACCACAGGAAGTGGTAGTTCTGCTACCACTTCTGCTGATGTTTCAAGTTGTATGGGAAATGATGGTGTGTATGTGAATGGGGCATCTTGTCTAATGATGGAGGCCTATTAAGATGAATAATATATCGATTAATAGGAATGCTGGTTTTACAATAATTGAATTAATGGTGGCTCTAGTTTTGGGGCTTATTGTCGTTGCGGCAGCAGTCCAGCTGTTTACTGGTGGAATATTGTCAAGTCGATTACAACAGGCCAATGCTGAAATTCAGGATAGTGGAATTTTTGGTGTGGATTATGTAATTAGAGATATTCGTTTTGCAAACCAAGAAAATTTAACTAATTTGAAGTTGGATGATAGAACTCCCTATGGAGGAGTTATTTTGACTGGTTCAACAGCCACAAATCAAAATGCAAATTTTGTACCTAAAGTTGGAGCGACTACATATATTGATTCTGCTCTGTTAAGTCGTGGACAGGGTGATACTGTATCTTCAACTAATAATTATTGGAAAGGACTAACACAAGTAACTCTAAAAAATAGACAAGGTTCAACTATTTCTAATCCAGTAAGCGATCAACTCACGATTCAATTTTTTGCTCCAGAGAATATGGTTAATTGCGAAGGTGCAAATGTCTTGGTTGGAGATTTGGTGGTACAGCGGTATTTTTTGAGACCTGATGCAAATGGGGCTTCAACTGACTATGCACTTGCTTGCGATGCGAATACGCCATTAACAAGTACAGCAGATGTGGCAGCAGCAGCTGCTGCTAGAATAACTCCAGATGCTACGACTGGAGTTATTACTCCAATGCCTATCACTGGGTTGGGTGATGCTGGGCAAATTATTATTCCTAGAGTTGATCATTTCCATGTATTAATTGGTGCGAAAACTACAACTACTATCAAGACGACAAACACTTCTACAACACCATCAACGATTACAAGTTCTACTAGTGATCAGTTTGCTTATTACACGATTCCACAGTATCGATCTGCTTCAGACTCAGCCCGTGCAAATACAGTAGCAACAACTTCTGGATCAGTTGTGACAGATGTTAATGTTTCAACCAGAATATTATCTTTACAGATATCCATGTTAATTCGTTCTGCAAATAATGCTCAAAATAATGCAATTGATCCTTCGCAGCCATTTTTCATGTTGGATAATACGGCGACTCCATCTAATACGACTACACGTTTCCAACGCCGAGTATATAGCTCAACAGTTGCATTGCGTAATGGAATGGGAGATGTCTTATGAGCCTTTCGAACAGGAACGAGTTACATATAAAGCGTCAGCAGGGTGCAACATTAATTGTAGTCATGATTATTCTACTCATAATTATTGTGGTTGGAATTTTAGCTGTGCGTGTGGCTATTGTTTCTTTGAGTGTTGCAACTAATAGCCAAGTAAACCAATTAAATTTTCAATCATCAGATACACCTCTTGCTTGGTTTAACAATTTTGATCCAACAACCGTTACGAATATAGGGAATGTAATAGGTGCTGCGCTTAAGGAAAATGAAAGTAATCCAGGTGGGGAGTATATTTTTTGTCTTAAACCTACATCGACAACGGTTTCTTTTGCTCAAACTATTGATGCAAGCTTAATTAAACGTGGTAGTGGAAATAATGCAACTGTTGAAGCTGGTGGTGTTGTTGGATTTTGTGATTTAACTTCAAATTTTGGTAGTAACCGCCCAGCAGTAGTTACTCAAGTTGCAGTAAGTGTTCCTACAAATGCTATTAATAGTACGCCTGGTTCTAATTTACCAAGAGGAATTAATGTGTCTGATGGAACTCAACTTCCAAAAAGTATGACCTCTACACAACGAGTTAGGGTAACCACTACGGCAATTTTACCAGCTTATTCAAGCAGTACAGCGTCTTCTATCCAATCGGATTGTCTAAGTTCTTCTAGTGCAAAAATTAGTGACGATCTAACTGCAACTTTAGCGGCTGGAAATGAGTATACCTTAGCAAAATGCCTAGTTGATAAGGGCGTACCATTTAGCACTCAAGTGCAAGAATTTAATTATATTAATCAATTGACTGAAACAGTTGCTCCGGGAAGCTGAGGAGAAATGCCATGAATAAAAATTTGGAAAAGTTTAGAAGAAATAAGTTGTGGTATGCCATCTGCTCAAGTTCTTTAGTTATGACTTGGTTGATGACAACCTCAGTTGTTGAAGCGAGTGATTTACAGATCTATGCTGTTCCTACAGCTGGCAAAAAAACTATTGTAATGATGTTGGATACATCTGGTTCTATGGGGCCGACAATATCTACTCAATCCTCTGGTGGGAATTATACTTATGGTATCCCAGATGATTATAATATTACTAGTTGTACAGTAACCTATTCTAATTCATCAACTACGCCTAGCTATCGACGCTATTATTGTCCCGTTTCTTCAAATACAACAAATACTAGAGTAAAAGCAACTGATGGTTCTGGCTGTGAGAAGCAGTCCGATAACAGTTATCGTTGTTATGATCGTTTAACACGTTTAAAGGATGGTGTATTCAGATTCCTAGAAACGGATAATCCTAACTTTAATAGAGTTAGTGTAGGCTTAGGGCATTTTTCTACATACAGTAGTGGGACTAGTGGTGATGGCAATAGTGGGGAAATTCTAGTGCCTGCTGCTGATCTTGGGGCTGTTGGTTCAAGTCAGAGAACTGCCTTAAAAACAGCGGTGGCAGGTCTTGCTGCTAGTGGTGGCACACCAACTGCAAACGCTTTTGCTGAAGCTGCTGCTTATTTAATGGGAACAAGCACAGTAAGCTCGAGTACTCGAAGTATTCCCTTATATTTTAAATATTATCCTACTACTGCGACGAAAGTTTATTATTATCGACGAGTAGGTAGTGGTTGGAATTCAACTTACTATAGATGTAATGGCACAGTTGGAACGACTACAACTTCGGGTTGTACATCTACTAGTACCGTGAGTAGTAGTGCTGTCAATGGTATGGATTGGGATACTAGTGGTGGAAATAGGTATTATTATGATTATGTATATACAACGTCCAGTACACCTAATTATAAATATTGTACAGATACCACGTATACAGTGGACAGTTGTACAGCATGGAGTAGTGATTCTACAACAAATCCTACAACCTCTACATATGATACCAACTGTTATATTGGTGGGCAAAGTGGCACATGTGTATATGAAAACAAATTAGTTACAGGCAGCAGCACTTATAGTGGTTTTAATAAATCTGTACAGTCCTCTAAGGATCCTAATACAAATTATACGACATATTTATCTCCCTTACCTGCTGTAGCAAATCGTCAGAGTTGTGATGGTCAAGGTGTCTACATTCTATCTGATGGTGTACCTACATCTAATGCTAGTTCATCAGTTATGGCACAAGCCCTGAATAGGAATTCTTTTAGCAGTAGTGGTGGTCTAAGTGGTGGGACTGACTGGGACTATATGAGTAACTTTGCTAAAGAGCTATTCAATGGTGGAACTGTCCAAAGTAACTCGACGAATGCTACCAACCCAGCCAATGTTTCTATTCAAACTGCTTTTGTCGGTTTTGGTGCGGCATTAAATAATCTAAGTACAAGTGATGCTGTTAATGCTTGTAAGATGAGTTCTCGTACGCAGAGTGATAGAACTGGAGATGATGCGTGCTCACCAAATCAGGCAACTAATGCTGTAACAGCTCCAGGGTGGGGGAATGGGGGATTTTTCCCGACACAAACAGCAGATGGCGTGACGGAAAGTGTTGTTCAATTTATTAATAATTTGGGGGCAGCTCCACTCGACCCGTTAACGACGGGACAAATCTCTGTACCTTATGATGCTCTCAATCCAAGTAACCTTTCTGAATATGGTTATTTGAGAGCATTGGAACCAGATCCTGCACATAGCTTTCTTACATGGAGAGGAAATCTTAAAAGGTATAGTGTAACCCTGTCTGGAGTTAATGTTGGGGCGTTTAGAGGTGATACTGGCGGCCTAGTTTATGATGCAGCAGGTGCGTTTAATGCTGGAACCAAAGATTATTGGAATAGTTCGAGCTATAATGACGGCGGTAAAGTTTTCCTAGGAGGGGCTTATTCTAAAGTTCCATTACCATATAATGGCCAAGCAGAGGTTAGTTCTGGGGGGAATATTATAAAATATGCTTATGCAGCTTCTCAGAAACTTCGTAATCTATTCACTGATGTTTCATCAGTAGATACGAATAATGCAATATTAACTGCTTCAACTGGTAGCTCATCTGGTACAGCATTACTGCAAATTCCTGAACAACCAACAGCAGCTTTTGCAAGTGTTTCAAGTGTGGGCACTCATGTTTTAAGTAAATTCAATGCTTCAACTGGACAAAATATTCTTAAAGATTTTCCAGTATCAATTAAGCTCAAGTTGTTAAATTATCTAGGCTATAGTACAGATATTACAGCAAATACGCTTCCATCAACGCTCTCTGCGCAAGATGCACCTTATTTATCAATGGGTGGAAGTATTCATTCTATGCCTGTGCAATTAACTTATTCTGGTAGATTGGATGCTCAAGGAAATTTAACGAGTGCCCGTAAACAATCGATTTTATACGGTTCGATGGAAGGTGGTTTACATCTTGTTGATGCTGCATCGGGTGAAGAGCAAATGGTTTTTGTCCCTGCTGAGATCTTAAATGATACGACTAAGTCCAAAGCCTTAGTCATAGGGCAAACAGGCTTAAACTCACCTATACATGGTGTTGATGGATCTTGGGTTGCAGATCCAACATATAATATTACTTCCACTACTTCAGGCTCAACCGTTACATCAAGTGTCACTGCTAGACAGATGAATATTTATGGAGGAATGAGAATGGGTGGTAGTAGCTATTATGGTTTAAACGTATTGAATCCTAGTAGTCCCAAATTACTGTTTAGAGTTGATAGTTCAACGTCTGGCTTTGATCGCTTAGGGCAAACTTGGTCTAAACCTGTCCTAGCTAATATTCGTTATGGTAATAATATTACGCGTGTAATGATTGTTGGAGGAGGATATGATGAATGCTATGAAAGTCCTTCATTTACTTTGGCATCGTCAGGGGATGATAGTACTTGCTCTACACGAACTAAGGCGAAAGGTAATGCCGTCTATATGATTAATGCTAAAACTGGTGCATTAATTTGGTCAGCAACTTATAGCTCAACAGCAACAGATGGCAAACAATATATGAAACATAGTATTGTAAGTCGCATAAGTACTTTAGATCGTGATGCTGATGGTTTGATTGATCATATTTACTTTGGTGATTTGGGTGGGCAGGTTTTTAGAGCTGATTTTAATAATAATGCAACGGCGACAGGTGGATTTGGTAAGCGAGTTGTGCGTTTAGCGAATCTTGCAACAAACGATACTACAAATGATCCTGGTAATGATTATACTGGAGCAAAAGCGCCTCGTTTTTATGTTCAACCAACGGTGACAATTCATGATGAGGGTGTAAATACATTTATATTATTAGGTATTGCATCTGGGGATCGTAGTACTCCTTTAGATGTTTATCCGATTCAAGGGCGTGAAGGTATGAGCCCTGCAAATGCTTTGTCAGACCGACCAGTAAATAATATCTACGGTATAATTGATCGTGATTTTATACGTCCAGATTTAATCTCAGGCACACCAACTTTAGAGTCACAGAATAAAACTCGTGCTGATTTTAAAAAGAACCCTCAAGTTTTAGCTACAGGCGAGACAGTTGCATCTTTGTTCTTTCCAACATCTGGAATTGGTAGGGCCGGGTGGTATCGTTCTCTGTCTAGTAAAAGCTCAAGTGCGACGACTATCAACAACATAGAAAAAGCAGATGGATCTTTCAGAATTAAAGGTGGAATGAAGGCATTTGAAGAAGAACCAATTGCTATTACTAATAATCTATTAGTTCCTGTATATGATCCTCAAGGAACTGGGATTGTACAGCAAGATCCATGTAAACCTCGAGTTATCGGTGAGACAGATTGGCAAAGATTCTGTTTACCATATGGAGCTTGTTTAAACACAAATGGAACTTTAAATACTGCCTTGGAAATGAAAAGTGGTTTTCAAACAAAAACCACGGGTTGTCCTGCTGGAGTCTCTGAATGCAATGACAATGTAATTGGTGCTGGTATTCGAGGTATTACCTTTGTACCAAAACCAGATAGCACGCCTGGAAGTTGTGGTAAGTTGACGATGGCGGGTAATACGCAAGGAACTGGTGAGTGGCAATGTACTAGTCGTTTAGTTCAGACTCGTTGGTATGAGCGTTATCGCTAAAAGGATATTCTATGCAAAAATATTCTAATAAATTGTTTTTCAATCAAGGTTTTACCTTGATTGAGCTGATGCTGGTTTTGATGGTTATCGCATTATTGGCAGCGATAGCTATGCCAAGCTATCAAGCTTATGCTCGCCGTGCAAATGCTACAGCTGCTCAACAAGAAATGTTAAAGCTAGCTGACCAATTAGAGAGGCATAAATCAAAGAATTTTAGCTATAAGGGTTTTAATCCACGTTATTTATATAATGCTTCAGGAGTTGTTCCTTTCAATACTGGAACTCAAACATTGACCTTACCATTAGAGGCGACTGGAGCAGAAATTAAGTATACATTAACGATTGTTGATGGTGATAATTCTAGTTTACTCTTAACTAACCCTGCTTCTATAGGTCAAAATTGGGCGATTAAGGCTGTTAGTTCTGATGCTCGAAATTTTTCATTTTTAATTACAAATGTGGGGATACGCTGTAAAAATACAACAAGTGCTAATATTACGTATTCTACATGTGGAGGCGGGGCGGAGAATTGGTGATGTATACTCGGAATGGCTTTTCATTAATTGAATTGATGGTTGTAGTTGCAATTATGGGAATTATTGCGATTGTAGCTTATCCTTCTTATTTGCAATATTTACAAAGGACGCATCGTGCAGATGTTCAAGCAGAAATGACTAATATTGCTCAAATAATGGAATCTAGAAGGTTGGCAAATAGTAGTTATCTTTCTACTGATACCAGTAGAAATAATATTTTATCAATTTATGGTTCGACAACTAGCCCTAAACAGGGAGGTGCCCTATATACACTCGCCTTTACATCATTAACAACTTCATCTTGGGTTCTAACAGCAACACCAATTTCTTCAAGCTCACAAAGGAATAATGGAATCATTTGTTTAAATGACCAAGGTCAAAAATTTTGGGCTAAAGGGGCATCCGGATGTTCGTTATCAAATACATCAAACTGGAATGGACGTTAATAAAACCTTAAAGTTTGATTTTTTGAATACCACTTAATCTCATTAAGTGGTATAGCGTAGTATTTAAATATTTGATAAGAATAAAAGAAAATTTCCTTATATAGAACTGGTTGAGTCTCTATAGAATTCAAAACTGTGGATAAAACTAAATTATTCTTCCTTTCAGCATAAAATTAACGTAAAATACCGCCCTCTATTAAAGGGGTTTGAAGTGCTGTCGGTGGTCGACGCAGGGATAATCCGTAAAAACTATAAGGTTGTTCTCATGGTTGTTATTCGTTTAGCGCGCGGTGGTGCAAAAAAACGTCCATTCTATCAAATCGTTGTAACTGATAGCCGTAACGCACGTGACGGTCGTTTCATCGAACGTATTGGTTTCTTTAACCCAACTGCACAAGGTAAAGCTGAAAAAATCCGTTTAGACGCTGACCGTTTTGCACACTGGGTTTCTCAAGGTGCTCAACCTTCAGAACGTGTTGCTTCTTTAGCTGCTCAAGCTAAAAAAGCTGCAGCTACTGCATAATTGTAGTAGATAGCCCATGACACTAGCACAGAATGTTCCCGAAGATCGTATTCAGATTGGACAGTTACGTTCAGCTTATGGATTGAATGGGTGGCTCTGGGTTTACTCAAACACTGAACCTATGAGTAATATGTTTGACTACCTTCCTTGGTACATCGAGACCAAGGCTGGTTGGCAAACCATTGATGTAAAACGTTGGAAACCACATGGCAAAGGCTTAGTTGTTGCATTAAAAGGTGTGAGTGATCGCACTGGTGCAGAAAGCTTAGTCGGTGCAAATATCTGGATTGCTAAATCGCAGCTTCCAAAAGCAGATGTAGATGAGTATTACTGGTCTGATCTTAAAGGTCTAACTGTGTTAGGTTTGAGTGAAGATGAGCAAGAAGTCAATCTTGGTCAAATCTACGAGCTTTTTGAAACAGGTGCCAATGATGTCATGGTTGTTAAAGCAACTGCAGATAGCATTGATGCCGAAGAGCGAATGATTCCTTGGCATAAAGATGTGGTGCAACGCGTTGAGCTTGACGCTGGTCGTATTTACGTCAATTGGGGCGTAGACTACTAATCCTTTTGGGGAAAGTAGTGCAGCAGGAAAATAAAGAAGGAGTCTGCGGTGTTTTTTGCAGTCATCACATTGTTTCCTGAAATGTTTGAAGCGATTACAGCGTACGGGATTAGCGGACGTGCAACAAAGCGGGATATTGTGCAAGTCACTTGCATTAACCCACGAGATTTTGCAGAGGGCAACTACAAACGAGTGGATGAGCGTCCATTTGGTGGTGGTCCTGGTATGGTAATGATGGCTGAGCCGTTAGCAAAAGCAATTACACATGCCAAACAACTAGCAGTGCAAGCAGGATGTGCCAATGTTCCTGTGGTGTATATGTCACCGCAAGGACAGACCTTAAATGAACAGGCAGTACAGCAATTCGTTGATTATGATGGTTTGATTGTATTGTGTGGTCGCTATGAAGGGGTCGATGAGCGTTTAATCCAGCATTATGTTGATCAAGAATGGTCAATTGGGGATTATGTGCTTTCAGGTGGTGAACTGCCTGCAATGGTATTGCTCGATACTGTTATTCGTCGTTTGCCGAATGTCATGTCAGACGAGCAGTCTGCAATACAAGATTCTTTTGTGGATGGTCTGTTGGACTGCCCACAGTATACCAAGCCTGATCATTTTGAAGGGCTAGATGTGCCTGAGGTACTCAAATCAGGACACCATGCCAATATTGAGAAATGGCGCTTTTTGCAGCGTTATCAACGAACTTTAGATCGTCGACCAGAATTGGTAGAAAAAGTAGAGTTGACCAAGCAGCAAATTAAATGGTTAAAAAATTCCAAAGATTAAACTGGTATCAGTTTGTCTTTGCACCCAACGAGAAGCATTGCTTCGAGTTATGGCTTAAACCTAGTTTAAGTTAAATAATAGGCTCTTTAAGACATTCTGTTTTAAAGGGAAAGTTAAACGAGCGATATGCGCTTTAGCCTCTATCCTCAGCGGTGTAAGAGACCTCTTCTCTCCCGCACATATTGGAGATTCCACAATGAGTGGTAAACATCCTTTAGTTCAAGCTGTTGAAAATGCACAGTTAAAAACTGATATCCCTGCTTTTGCTCCTGGTGACACAGTAATTGTCCAAGTTAAAGTAAAAGAGGGTGACCGTGAGCGTCTTCAAGCATTTGAAGGTGTTGTAATCGCGAAGAAAAACCGTGGTTTAAACTCTGCTTTCACAGTTCGTAAAATCTCTAGCGGTGTTGGTGTTGAGCGTGTTTTCCAAACTCACTCTCCAATCGTTGCTAAAATCGAAGTGAAACGTCGTGGTGACGTTCGTCGTGCTAAACTTTACTACCTACGCGAGTTGTCTGGTAAAGCTGCACGTATTCGTGAAAAGTTACCAGCTCGTAAACAAGGTTAATTTTAACTTTGTTGTAAAGCAAAAAAATGCGCCAATTGGCGCATTTTTTTATGCTAGTGAGATTTTTAAAAGCTATCTTTTTATAATCTCAGTCCTGATTTTGATAAAATGCATGTTTATGCTTTGACTTTTTATTATGAAAAAAAGTTCGTATCGCCATTTGAGTGGTGTTTTCTTATTAAATAAACCTTTGGGTTTAAGTTCTAATTCTGCATTACAAAAAGTGCGTCGTCTGTTTAATGCACAGAAAGCAGGGCATACCGGTGCGCTTGATCCATTGGCAACAGGACTATTGCCAATTTGTTTAGGCGAGGCGACAAAATTTTCTCATTATCTATTGGATTCAACCAAGCGTTATCAAACTACGGTCAAGCTTGGACAAACCACTTCAACAGGCGATGTTGAGGGGGATGTATTACAAGAGCGTGATGTGCCTGCCTTAAATCAAGAGAAGATAGAAGCGGTACTTGAGCAATTCCGTGGCGATATTCAGCAAGTTCCACCGATGTATTCAGCTTTAAAGCGTGATGGGCGTCCTTTATACGAGCTGGCGCGTAAAGGGATTGAAATTGAGCGTGAGGCTCGTCCAGTCACGATCTATGAATTGAAGCTAATTGAGTTTAGTGAGGATAGTCTAACCTTAGATGTCACTTGCTCAAAAGGAACTTATATTCGGGTTTTGGGCGAGGATATTGGCGAAGCTTTAGGGTGTGGTGGACATTTAACAAAGCTACATCGTACTCAAACTGGTCATTTTGAGATTGATCCGAGCTATACGATTGAATACTTAGAAAGCCTGTCTCAAGAACAACGCGATGCATTATTGTTACCTGTATTTTCTCCTGTTGCACATTTTCCTAGAGTTCAACTTCCTGAAGGTCGTGAGAAATATTTCGGTAATGGTCAAGAAAGTAACATAGATCATGAAGCAGTCGCTGAAGTTTTGGTTTTTGATGGTGAACGTTGCCTCGGTTTAGCTGAGATTACAGATAAAAAGCGCTTAGTACCAAAACGTTTATTGAATTTATAAGGTTGTTTTTATGGAGTGGGAGCTGATACTGAGTCTCGTGTTCTTTGCCTTTTGTGCAGGAACAATTGATGCTGCTGTCGGTGGTGGTGGACTTATTCAGATCCCTGCGCTGATGAGTGCGTTACCTCAAACTGCACCCGCTACCATTTTTGGAACCAATAAGATTGCATCGATTTGTGGCACAGGCTCAGCTGCATTTTCCTTCGTCCGACGAGTCAAATTAAAGTGGTCACTGCTCGCAGTGATTGCAGTTTTTGCTTTTATTAGCTCGTTTGTAGGTGCAGCTTGTGTATCGATGGTACCCACTCAAGTGCTCCGCCCAATAGTCTTAATCATGTTGATCGTGATTGCGATTTATACCTTGATGAAGAAGCAATTTGGGCAAGTCCATGTTGATCAACAGGTCACGCCTCAGTTACTAATCTTTGCTGCTCTTGGGAGTCTTGCAATTGGATTCTATGATGGCATCTTTGGACCTGGCACGGGCAGCTTCTTTATTTTCTTTTTTATTCGTTTTCTTCAAGTTGATTTTTTGCATGCGTCGGCATTATCGAAGATTGGTAATTTCATGACTAATCTTGCTGCGCTTAGTTTCTTTATCCCGACCGGACATGTATTGATAGCGTTGGGATTGATGATGGCAGTTGCAAATATTGCAGGTTCATTATTGGGCGTGCGTTTGGCTTTAAAATACGGTAGCGGATTCATCCGTATTTTATTCCTGATTTTAGTCAGTATCTTGATTTGCCGATTGGGCTATCAAATTATTGTTACTATCTGATTCAAAAGATAAAGGTTTACAACAAAAATACACCTAAACGATGCTGTCTAAAAAACAAACACTTTCTAAGATAAGTCTTTAGCCACACACCACCGTATCAGCTTTATGGCATCTTGTACTGTGGTTGTTAGCCGATCTTAGAGGTAAAAATGAATATCTTTGAAGCACTTAGGGAAAGCCATGAACAGCAACGCAGTTTAGCAGATCAATTAATTAAAACCAGTGGATCAAGTGATGAGCGCAAAGAGCTTTTTGCTTTGCTCAAAAAAGAATTATATGCACATTCAGTTGCTGAAGACCGTTATTTATATATTCCGTTAATGTTTGATGATGTGGGATTAGATATTACCCGACATGCATTAGCTGAACACCATGAAATGGATGAACTAGTGGAACAGTTAGAAGACACTGAGATGAGTAATCCAAGTTGGTTAGCGGTAGCAAAACAATTAAGTGAAAAAGTCCATCATCATTTAAAAGAAGAGGAGCACAAATTTTTTCAACAAGCAGGAAAAATTTTGGCAGATAGTGAAAAAGACAAATTAGGCAAAAAGTATCTTGCTGAATATCAGAAATACAAAAGTACTGATGCCTAATTCTTCAATATGGTGATCAATCCGGTTTATTGTGTTTGTGACTTTTCACCGCGTAAGGTTACACCAATGGACGCAAGCATAATGCAAAGTAATGCGACCCATTGCAGTAAGCTAATTTGTTCATGCAAGATGACTAATCCAGCTAAGGCTGCTAAAGCAGGTGCAAGACTGGTTAAGGTTCCGTAGCTCAATTTACTTAACCGCTTGAGTGCCATTAAATCTAGCGCATAAGGGATTGCTGTGGCCAAGATCGCAATGACTAAAGCTTTGCCCCAGTATTGAGTATCTAGTAAAGCAGGCGCATTACTCCATAGACCAATCGGTAGCATCACAATGGTTGACATACCAATTGCAAGAGTTAATGCATGTAAACCAATATTTTGTTGGGCAACACGATGTCCAAAGAAGATATAGAGTGCCCAGAAGAAACCAGCACCTAGTGCGCAGGCTGCGCCGATATATGAAAAGTTTTGTTGCTGTGCATCATGCCAGGGTACCATGAGTGCAATGCCTAAAATCGCAAATGCTACCCAAATAAAATCGCTGCGCTGTTTGATTGAAAGTAAGGCCAAACCAAGCGGGCCAATGAACTCTAAACCTACAGCAATACCTTGAGGCAGCTTACCAAGCGATGTATAGAATAAAATATTCATACAACCTAAAGATGCACTATAGAGCAGTAAATCACGCCATTTTAAGTATTTCAGCTTAGAGATGATGGTCCATGAGCGGAACATGATCGCAACGATAATGGTTGCGAAACTCAGCCTTAAAATCGTCACGGTGAGTGGATCAAGCGTGGTAATCAACTGTTTGGCAAATGATGCGCTAATTTGATAAGCCACCATGGATAAAACCATGTACAACACTGCAATCAACTGGAGATTTTTCATGGGAGACCGATCAGACGAATAAGTTAAGCTAAGGTGTAGGCGAGATGATCATACTGTGAGATCTGTATTATTTTAAGATGTTGAGGCATTTTATTTAGCCTCTTTTTGTTGGCGTGCATGTTGTGTCGTAAAGGTACATCCAATCGAGGCAATGATGATAGTGCCCAACGCCAGCCATTGATTCCACAAAAGCATTTCACCTAAAAATACAAAGCCAGAAAGTGCGGCTACCGCTGGTTCTAAACTCATTAATGTACCAAAGCTAAGCGGTGTTAAGTTGCGTAGTGCAATCATTTCTAAGGTGAAGGGTAATGCACTGGCTAAGATTGCAAGTCCTATAAAATAATAGAGGCTTGGTAATTCAAAGACGCGATCTATTGCACCTGAATATACCGCAAAAGGGAGTAGGCACAGCATGCCAATTGTCATACCAAGACATACAGTGTGATTGCCTGAAATACCAGATGGTTTTTGTCCAGCGATAATATAAAGTGCCCAACAAGCACCGGCACTGACAGCAAAAAATACACCGACGAGATCTATACCCTGTTGTGCTTGTTGCATCGGGAAAAGCAAAATTAGGCCTAAAATCGCAAAGCCAACCCAAATGAAATCAAAACGTTGCTTGGCATGATAAAGCGCAACACTTAATGGCCCAATAAACTCAAAAGCAACAGCAATTCCGAGTGGCAAACGTTCTAAAGATAAATAAAACAGACCGTTCATCCCTGCAAGTGCAACACCATAACTGAGGATTGCTTTCCAGCGAACTTGTTTAAAGTTAATTTTCCAGATTCGAAAAATGATGGCCAAAATCATTGCACCAAAAAATAAGCGCATCGCTGAAACAGTAAGAACGGGAAAGCTTTGGAATAAAATCTTTGCAAGTGAACCACTGCCTTGTACACATAACATGGCGATCATAAGTAGTAACACAGCATGTAGAGGTGTCTTGAGCATGGGAGAAAGTCTTATTTTTTGAACAATTGGTATATTATTCGCATAATAATTCAAACGCCCATAAAAAAGCCACAGCATAAACTGTGGCTTTTTCTATATTGTTCTAAATTTGCTATTAGAACAATACACGCACGCGAATCGTGCCTTCAACTTGGCTTAGGGTATCAAGCGCTTCTTGAGATGCAGATGCATCTACATCCATAACGAGATAGCCAATATCACCTTTAGTCATTAAAGACTGACCAGAGATGTTGATGCCTTGTTCAGCGAACAATGTGTTGATCTTCGATAACACACCTGGAACGTTTTTGTGGATGTGAAGTAAGCGATGCTGACCATCAGAAAGTGGTAATGCAATTTCAGGGAAGTTAACCGCAGAAAGCGTCATACCTTTATCTGAGTAAGCAACAAACTTCTCAGCAACTTCTAAACCGATGTTTGCTTGCGCTTCCATCGTAGAACCACCAACGTGTGGTGTTAAGATCACGTTGTCTAAGCCACGAAGTGGTGATTGGAATTCTTCACCATTCGCTTTAGGTTCTTTCGGGAATACGTCAACCGCAGCACCAGCAATGTGACCTGCTTTGATTGCATCCGCTAAATCTTCGATCACAACACATGTACCACGTGCTGCATTTAAGAAGATAGAGCCTTTTTTCATTTTCGCGAATTGTTCTTTCTTGAAGAAGTTACGCGTAGAAGGAACATCAGGAACGTGTAATGTTACAACATCAGCAGTTTCTAAAAGTTCATCTAAAGAGCCAACTTGACGTGCATTACCTAATGGTAATTTAGTCACGGCATCAAAATAGATCACTTTCATACCTAAGCTTTCTGCTAAAACAGAAAGTTGCGAACCGATCGAACCGTAACCAACGATACCTAAAGTTTTACCGCGAGTTTCAAATGAACCCACAGCAGATTTATCCCAACCGCCAGCATGAGTTACTTTCGATTTTTCAGGTACGCGACGAAGCAACAGGATTGTTTCAGCAAGAACCAATTCTGCTACCGAACGCGTATTTGAATACGGTGCGTTGAAAACTGGGATACCGCGAGACATCGCTGCTTTTAAATCGACTTGGTTTGTACCAATACAGAAACAACCAACGGCAATCAATTTATTCGCTGCTTCAAAAACTTCTTCAGTCAATTGAGTACGCGAACGAATACCAACAAAGTGAGCATCTTTGATCGCTTCTTTCAAAGCTTCGCCTTCAAGTGCTGTTTTGTGGTAATCGATGTTGGTATAACCCGCTGCATTTAATGTATCGATGGCATTTTGATGTACGCCTTCTAACAATAGGAAACGGATTTTGTCTTTCGGTAGTGATAGATGTTGGCTCATTACGGCTCCGCTACAAAGGCCAAAATTTAGTTGCAGTACTATAGCATAGAGCTTGGTGTTATAGATATTTCGTTTAAAATTACCTCACTAGAATTGTTGATAATTTTTCAGCAATACATGAATTTTATTGGTTATACACATTTTGTTATTACAGTATCCTTATCCTGCGCTTTATCCCTTGCGCGCTTCTATGTAAAATATAAGTATCTAATGTTCAAATCTAAATATATCTAGCTTTGAGCTGTTCTGTAGAGCTTCTATATTTTGGGTGATGTTATTTTTCTTTATTTAAGATATTGAAAAATATTAATTTGCAATCCAAAAGCCCGATATTTACTTCTTACTAGGCCTGTAAACGATGAATGCTTCAGTCGCTTTAACACCTGAGTTATTGACCCAATTAACGGCAATTGTGGGTGAAAACCGTATTAAAACCGATGCCGATAGTTTGGAAAATTGGGGACGAGATCATACCAAACATTTTGATCCGAACCCATCAGTCATCGTTTTCCCTTCAAGCACTGAACAAGTTCAATCCATTGTTAAACTTGCCAATCAATTTAATGTTGCGATTACACCATCTGGTGGTCGTACAGGTCTTTCAGCGGGTGCTGTGGCAAATAATGGTGAGATCGTCATTAGCTTTGACAAAATGAACCAAATCCTTGAGTTCTTCCCAGCGGATCGTATGGTACGCGTTCAAGCGGGTGTCGTGACTGAGCAATTACAGGATTATGCTGAACAACAAGGCATGTATTATCCAGTTGATTTTGCATCGGCAGGTTCTAGTCAAATCGGTGGAAATATTGGTACTAATGCAGGCGGTATCAAAGTAATTAAATACGGCATGACACGTAACTGGGTGTTAGGTCTAACGGTTGTCACAGGTAAAGGCGATATTCTTCGTTTAAATAAAGGCATGATTAAAAATGCCACAGGTTATGCCTTACAGCATTTATTCATCGGTGGCGAAGGAACGTTGGGTCTAATCACTGAAGCTGAAATTAAGCTTGAGCGTCAACCACAAAACTTGCAAGTGATGGTTTTAGGCACGCCAGATTTTGATGCAGTGATGCCTGTATTACATGCTTTCCAAAAAGAAATCGACTTAACTGCATTTGAATTCTTCGGTGAAGTGGCGATGCAAAAAGTTTTGGATCGTGGTCATGTACAACGTCCATTTGAAACAGCTTGCCCATTTTATGTATTACTTGAATTTGAAGCGCCGTATGAGCCAATCATGGACAAAGCGATGCAGATTTTTGAGCATTGCATGGAACAGGGCTGGGTTGTTGATGGCGTAATGAGCCAAAGCTTGGATCAAGCACAAAGCTTATGGCGTCTACGTGAAGATATTTCAGAGTCAATTGCACCGTTTATTCCTTATAAAAATGATATTTCAGTGTTGATTACGCATGTACCTGCGTTTATTGCGGAAATTGATGCCATCGTTTCTCAAAACTATCCAGACTTTGAAATCTGCTGGTTCGGTCATATTGGTGACGGTAACTTACACTTAAATATTTTAAAACCTGAAAACTTAACTAAAGACGAATTCTTTGCGAAGTGTCAGGTGGTGAATAAATATGTGTTTGAGACCGTGAAAAAATATGATGGATCGATCTCTGCCGAGCATGGTGTGGGGATGACCAAGAAGCCATATTTGGAATATTCTCGTTCGCCTGAAGAAATTGAATATATGAAAGCATTGAAATTGGCATTTGATCCGAATGGGATTATGAACCCGGGTAAATTATTTGATCTTTAATGCTTGATTAAATAAAAGAAGTTCTGTTAAAAGCGTATCGAAAGATGCGCTTTTTTATTATGATAATCAAAATTTTTAAATTAACTATTTGAGCTATTCGGGGGAATATTGTGTTTAAAAAAGTTCTTTTATGTTTTTTAATATCATCAGGGATTCAAATGGTTTGGGCCCATGATAATCTGAGTGAAGCCAGTAGACCATCTGAATTAGATTTGGCTTTAGTTAAAAAGGGAATTCTAGATAAGAATTATAAAATTATAAACCCTTCTAAAATATATGAAGAATTAAACAATCTAACACCTAAAAGAGACATAGTTCCTAATTCTGATGCTTTTAAAGTCCTTGCTTATTTTAGAGGGTTATTTCAGGAGATAAATTTTAATATAACGTTATTGAAAGCTCAATCAAACAAGGATTTGGAAAGCCCTACAAATAAATATGTTGATATGTTTACTGATTTATTATTTCCACTTTATTGTTATCAACTAAGTCAAAATATATTTACAAGAGTCAATCCAAGTACCATGAATGTTTCTTTAATGGCAAAGGATGGTTCATTTATTGGGCAGGTTAAGAAAAATAATTCGGATTGTAATTGGGAACAATATAACTATATTGATTTAAGTTCTCAAAGACTTAACCAACATGTCAAAACTTCTCCAAGATATATAATAGCTCCACAGATACCTAGTTTTAATTCATATGAATTAGATTGGGGAAATAGAGAATTAGAAATTGAGCTATTGGTTAATGAAAATGGTGATGTTATAAAAGTTGGATTTCCAAGTATTTATTTTAGTGATGAGTCTGATAAAGTATATCAAAAGCTAAAACCTGCATTTCTGAAAGCAAAATTTTATCCTTATATTGAAGATGGTAGGGCAAGGTCTTTCCTGATTTTGCAACCTGTTGAATTAAGAAGTTCAGAAAGCGAGCCTTTATTTCATAAGATTACAAAGAGTATTTTTGGTAAAAAATAATAAGAGTAGTAACTACATGAACATCCATCAAGAAATCGAAAAACTATTCGAACAACGCTCAGACATCCCATTATTTTATATTGAAAGTGGGAGTCGTTTGTGGGGGATGGCAAGCCCTGACAGTGACTATGATGTGCGTGGCTTCCATTTGCCGAGTAAAGATCAATATTTTGATTATAAGAAATATCGTGATTTGATTGAGATCATGGATGGGGATTTTGACTTCGTTTCATATGATCTCGATAAAATGTTTGGACTTTTGGCAAAAAGTAATCCTACTGTTTTGGAGTGGGTCAGAGCGCATATTGTTTATTTTAATGCCTTTCCAGAGTGGCAAACCTTTCGCGATGGATTGCTAGAACGAATCGATTACAGTGCTTTGTATCATCACTATTTATCACTGGCAAAAGGTGGTATGAAAGTGATGCAAACTGCAGATAATTTCACCTATAAGAAAGTGTTTTATTCGATCCGTGGATTGATGTCGGCAGAGTTAGCCACGCAAGAAGTTATGCCTGAATTATTGATTACCGATTTATTCGCCCAAGTCTCTGAGCATGATCGATTACGGCATTGGGCAGAAGATTATTTGGAAATTAAAAAACAGCAAAAAGAAAAAGCTCAACTTCCTGAAATGGAACAAACCGCAATTCTGAATTTACTGGAAACCAAAATAGAGCAATTGGCTGCTAAAGAAATGCAAAAAGCTGATCGTCGAGAGGGCTTAGAACGTTATTTAACGGAATATAGTCGCCATTTGAAGCAGCATTATTATCAGTAAAAATGTCTTTTGCTATTTAACAGGGGGAGATAAAAGGCATTTCCTCTGAATTTATACATTAATCTGCTTGTGCTAAATGTCATCCACAACCTGCGTGCTATTGGTAATATATTGTTTTTGCAAAATAAGTAAATATATCCCAGTAGTGAACAGGTTTTGTGGGTGACGAAGTTTTTGGTTACTTTTTTAAAAAAGTAACGTAAGTCTATAGGTTATATAGGATGCATCACAGTAAGACACTGAAAAGGAAACTATGATTTCCTTTCTCCTGTAAGACCATCAAGTGATTAGAGGTTTTTAAAAACAAGCTTCTAAAATACGCACTTTGACATTAGCCACATGCGCTTTGGTCGCTTCAAAATATTGCTTCATGTGTGCAGTTTGCATATGCGCTTCTAAATGTTCAGTGCTTTGCCATTTCTCTAGCATTACGATGCTATTCTGATTGAGTGCTTGCATTTCTATTGCTGGTAAATGGTCAATCAAAGATTCATAGCCATGACAACCATTTTCTGTCAGTACAGTTGGAATGATTTTTTGGAAAGCATCTAATACAGCTTGGCGATGCTCAGCGCCTTCGTGAGTATAAATTTCAGCAATAATTGTCAACATGATATTTTCTCACTTAATGGTTTGATGTGAAAATCTGATCTAAATGGTTTTTATATGCCTCAAGGTAACTCGGTACGTTCGGCATTTTGATCACATCATTCACGATAAATGTAGGTAATGATTCCATCCCTAAAAATTGATTGGCTTTATGGAACGGTAAATAAACACCATCTACACCAACCCCATGAAAAAACTGCTCAGGATCAGTGAACGCTTCCATAGGTGCATTCCATGTCAGCGATAACATGTATTTTTTACCTTGTATCAAGCCGCCAGAACCATATTTTTTCGATGCATCAGAACGACTACGACCATCACTGGCATAAAGTGAACCATGACCAATGGTGAATACATCATCAATATATTTTTTCATGGTCCACGGTGCACCCATCCACCAACCTGGCATTTGGTAAATCACGACATCCGCCCATAAATATTTTTCAATTTCGGCTTGAATATCATAGTCACTGTTGGTACGAGTGACTTGTACCTGATGCCCTAATACTTTTAAATGAGATGCTGAAAACTCAGTAAGCGTGTCATTTAGCTCACCCTTAGAGTGAGCGAACTGTTTTGCACCATTAATAATTAAAATATTGCTCATGCGATGACTCAAAATAAATTTCTAAAACTGGAGCGCATTTTAGAAAATCTATTCATGAGTAAAAATGCATAAATAAGCAAAATACTATTGATTAAAAATCAATAATTATGCATTGAATACATTTATCCTTGAGATTGTTTTCTTGCTTTGTACCAACGACGAATCCACCAAAACAGTGCGATTACGATATATAGCGGCCAGAACATCACTGACCAAATAATGGTTTCTTTAAAGCCATACAGCCCCATTTTAATTGCTTCCCAAACGCGGCTAAGGAGTGGATCACTATCCAAGGTCGCAATACGATTAATATTGAGATCATGGCTTTTTCGGACTTGTGCTTGTTGGAAATACTCAAGACGAATGGTGCTGTAAGCTAAACGGTCTTTGACTTCAAGATCAGTGAGTTGTTGTAGCTGATTGTTGACTGCATTTGATTCAGTGTTGCTTTGATTAGCTGTATTAAGTTTTTCTTCGAGTAACTTTAATTCGTAGCGCTTTGCTTCATAGGTTTGGGTATTAAAGTTCAGCATCAATGGCAATAAGTTATTGAGAAAGCTGGTGACTTGTTCATTCGGAATGCGCACAGTCAGTTGTGCGATAGGTGTGATTTTTTCATAAATATCTACACTGCCGTCGATACGATCTCGTTCAGAACGATCGCTGATCTGATAATCGATTTGTTTGCTTTCGATATAACCATTGTATTGCAATAACTGTTGTTCGAGAATTGAGGTTGTTTTTAAAACATCTTTGACTTCAAATTGTAGTTGTGAGGTTTTAACCAATTGGCGGCTTTTTTCTAAAGGATTCTGTTGTGGGCTAAGTAATTGTTTGGGATTTTCTGCAATATTTTCTTGTATTGCTTTGCTAAGCTCTGCGCTTTCTGTTTCAAGGGCGGCATCATTGGCAAAGCTTTCTTCCTTTTTTGAACAGCCAACCAAGATTGTGGTGACGAGTAAAATGACGGTTAAATTTTTAGATAAATCAGGCATAAGTTATGTCCTAAAACGCGATATTGATTATAAAAATATAGGTCTTTTAATCGTTTGTGATCACTATAGATAAAGTGCTAATTATCACAAATCTGTTGCAAGTCATATACATATTGTTGCTTTGCAGTTCAGCTTTGCATAGTAGCATAAACATATTGGGTCTGTGGGAGCGGTGAAAATGAATAAAATTTGGATGGCTTTGGGGTGTAGTTTATTTCTAGCGGCTTGCAGTCCACCAATTGCTCAGTCGCAGCAGCAAGCAGCCGTACAAAAAAGTACAGCAATGCATGCCGTTTTATCAGATCAGCCCAATTTGTTTCATGACGAGACCAATTTAAAAATAAATCAACAATTCAATAGCGCCGAAAATCCAACGGATGCTGAAATTACAGTGGAACAAGCGCAGCTAGATGATTCTGTTATGGCAATCCGAACTGAATATGAGCTGAAAAGGGATCAAGATGTTTGGAAAATCGTCAATAAAAAACAAAGCTATCAATGTGCACGAGGGGAGAATACCGAAAAATTCCAGTTTGAACTTTGTCCTTAATGGGGCGTCTTAATTTGAACATGCCTAAAAGATCAACAAAACTGTGGATAACTTCTTTGTTATTCACACATCAATACAATTCATTCGGCTTGATTAAATTGCAGTCATTTTAAAAAAGTGCTAGATTTGCGTTTGGCGATTTTGCCAAAAGGTAAAACATTTACCAGTCTCACGTAAATAGATTGTTTTTCTTATATACACCTTGTGAATACGGTGTTTTCACATTTACAACATGCTTTCTCTCAGCATGAAAATCAAAATTTAATTTAAATCTAAACCATGATTGTGGTGATGATCCTGTTTTCGTTTGTTGAAAATGGGACGAACGCCAGTTGGTTATTTTTGTGAATACAACATGATGACGAATAATCAGAATATGACGTTAAACCGTATAACGCTCATGTTTCCTTTAGCCTTGGTGCTATTTGAGTTTTCAGTTTATATCGGTAATGACTTGATCCAGCCAGCGATGCTGGCGATTACAGAACAATTCGGTGTGAGTGCAACGTGGGCACCCTCGTCGATGTCATTTTATTTGTTAGGTGGCGCGAGTGTCGCATGGTTGTTAGGGCCATTATCAGATCGTCTCGGCCGAAAGAAAGTGTTATTGGCGGGTGTGGCATTTTTCACGATCTGTTGCTTGCTCATTTTACTGACCCACAATATTGAGCAGTTTCTTGCCTTGCGTTTCTTACAAGGGATTGGATTAACTGTCATTTCAGCAGTCGGTTATGCTGCGATTCAGGAAACCTTTGCTGAGCGTGATGCAATTAAAGTGATGGCTTTAATGGCGAATATTTCTTTATTAGCACCCTTGCTTGGTCCTGTTTTAGGTGCATTCTTAATTGATTATGTGTCTTGGCATTGGGGCTTTGTAGCGATTGCCTTGGTGTCTTTCTTGAGTTGGTTTGGCTTAAATAAATTTATGCCAGCACATCAGGAAAGTCGTGCCAAACAACCGTTCAGCTATATGTTTGATGACTTTAAAAAAGTCTTTACTGACCGTCAATTTTTAGGGTTTACCTTAGCACTGCCTTTGGTGAGTATGCCGTTGATGCTATGGATTGCATTATCGCCGATTATCTTAGTTGATGAATTAAAACTGAGTAGTGTGCAGTATGGTCTAGCGCAATTCCCTGTGTTCTTTGGTTTAATTGCAGGAAATATCGTTTTAATCAAAATTATTGATCGTTTTGAATTAGGCAAGACCATTTTGATGGGCTTACCGATCATGTTCCTCGGCACGTTATTCTTGATCGCTGGTGTGATCTGGAACGCTTATCTTGTTCCTTGTTTATTGATTGGAATGACGTTGATCAGCTTCGGTGAAGGGATTAGTTTCTCAGTGATGTATCGTTTTGCCTTGATGTCTTCTGAAGTTTCAAAGGGAACGGTTGCCGCATCAGTGTCAATGTTGTTGATGATGAGTTTCTTTGTGATCATTGAACTGGTTCGTGTGTTATATACCCATTTCCATATCTGGGCATTCGCTTTAGTCAGCTTTGCATTGATCGCGATTTGGTTTAGCACCCCGCGTCAAGTCTTGTTGCAGCATATGCAAGTTCGTCAGCAACAAGGATTGAATTAATTCTAAGTTATTGATCGCCGCATTATTTAATTTCCAACTCGAGTAGTTTGTTTTTTAAAACTACGAGTTCTGGTAGGGTCTCAAGCAATAGGGTCATTTGTTTTAGTAATAGTTGATGCTTGCTAGAGACCTGTTTTTGTTGATGTAAATGTTCAATATCTTGTAATAAATGATCCAGATAATGTTCTGGAATAGGTACTTGTTGCAGCAATGTTTGATTCAATAAGTTCTCTATACGATTTAATAGTTCGAGTGCTTTAGGATCTTCAATTTTTTCTCTTTGATGTCCTAATGCAGACACATAACTGAGCTGACTGTGACTATAAACTAAGTAACGAAAGGCGTGTTGAATGAGTTCTTGGTTTGGTTGAGGTTCAGTACTCAAACTGGAAATCATATTCGATAATTCAATTTGAGCATTATGTGCGGCACGCCGTGTGGTGCGATAAGCTAAGTTCTGCTCCCGTCCGTCATGATATTGCTGGATCACTAAGTGCAAATATTGCAGTGTGGCTTGGCTACTCTTTTTAATATTGTTGGAAATATTACGGAAATTCCAGTCAGGCCAAATGAAGTTAACGGCTAACCATGCGATGGCACAGCCGATAAGTGTGTCCATAATACGCGGTACGATAATACTAAAACCCGCGCCTTTTAAATTAAAAATCAATAACACCATCAAAGTGGCCATGACCGTTGCCAGTGCATATTTCTTTTGTCTTAAATAGAAAAAATAGACCCCACAAATCACGGTAATAATGAGTTGTCCTTCAACACTCGGCACAAAATATAGAATCGGTACACCCAGCAGAACACCAAGCAATGTTCCAATCGTTCTGAGTTTTAAACGACTTTTGGTTGCAAAATAAGTAATTTGGCACACGAATAAACTGGTAAGTAAAATCCAATAACCATTTTGCGCAAATGGTAACAAGGAAATTGCGTAGCCAATTGCAAACACAACTGCAAGACGCACGGCATGACGAAATAGCGCTGATTGTGGACTAAGCTGTTGTTTGATTTTTAAAATAAAGTCTTGTGCACCTTGAATGTCATCATCCAGTAAATTGAGATGATCTTGGTGTTGTTCTGCTGCATGATGTTCGAGGTTTTGACTAAATTGTAATTGTGCAAATTGTTCATGCACACTTTTTAAATTATTTAAAATTAGTTCCAGATTTTTCACCTCGATATTATCAGGGTGCTGTTGTACCCAATCTTGCATGGAATCTTCGAGATTTTTTAAAGCCGCCGTTGCTTCCAAACTCGGTTGATACACTTGATGATGTAAAATAGCTTGGCTTAAATTACGACAAGCCACCGCTTGCAGATGCATATTTTTTTGAATACGGAAAATCAAATCACTGCGGCTAAAATTCTGATGAATTTTTTCATAATGCAGATAATTTGAAGTGACTTGCTCATGCATATCTTGGGCAAAATAATATAAGTTGAGCCAATAAATACTGGTGTTATTGACGCGAGATGCTTTTAAACGAGTGAGAAGTGAGTTTTTGGCTTGATTTAAGCTATTCACGACTTGGGTATTTTTCTGTGATAACTCAAATAGTAAGCTTTCAACATTATCAATATTATCTGGATCAAATAAGCGTGCCTTAGTATGTAAAAGCACGGAAATATCTTTGAAAATTGCAGAGATCTTTTCTTGTAATGGGAGGGTGGGGCGAATAATAAAAAATACAATCGAAGTCAGACCATACCAAAGTGCGCCAAGCACAAAATAACTCGGTTGCTGATACCAATGTGGGTATTCACCCAGCCCAAACATGGTGTAAATCGACAGTAAAATTGTGCCAAAAGAAATGGTAGCGTAACGTTGACCTAAAGCACCCATTAGAATGAGTGCTGCGCTTGATACACTTAAATAAACAATGAACCAAAATTTGTAAGGTGCGAGAAACTCTAAAATTGTGCTGACACTAAAAAATAAAATGCAGACATAGAGCAGATTCCGCAAACGAATACTCAAGCGATCATCAAAATCAGTCAGTGCCGCAGCAATCGCACCTAAAGTCACTGGAACAATGAACTGTCCAAGTCCTAGGTGATGGAGAACCAATGTAGTGCCGCACAGTACGATCAAAATTTGTAGGCAATACAACAAAATAGAATTAGAGCGAAAACGATTAAATATCAGGGCGAAGTTTTTCACGATTATTGTTCTTTAATTTATTTAGGTTGATCATACGAATAAACTTCCAAAAAGGAAGCAGCATAGGACAAGCAATTTGCACTCAGTTTTAGCATGATTAATTAATTGAACTTTCAAATAATAATCTTATGCAAAATTCATGCGCAGTTTTAATTTCTTCAAAAATCGTGAGCTTTCGGGATAAATGTGATTACAAAACAGCTAAGCTGTGGATAACTGAGAAGATACCCACAGCAAACATTTACTTAATCACACCACATGCGATGCGAGCACCACCACCGCCAAGAGGAAGCGGGTCATCTGAATAATTATCTCCACCCGCATGGATCATAATCGCACGTCCTTGGACATCTGCCATTTTTAAACGTGGTGCAATCACAGGTGTTGTAGCAAATCCCTTTTCATTCACAACTAATACGGGTAAATCACCTAAATGACCATTTTGTGGTGTACCGTGATGTGCGATATTTTCAGGATTTAAATGACCGCCTGCAGCCAGTGCAGCTCCCATTTTTCCATCTTTTATTGCAGCATCACAGGATGCATTTTCATGGATATGAAAGCCATGCTCACCTGGAGAAAGTTTCCATAACGCAGGTGTGATGAGCAGGCCTTTAGGGGTTTCTTGAAAAGAGACTGTCCCGATTGATGCACCTACACCATCTGCGCTGACGAGGTGTACAGGGATCAAATGCTTCTGATCGGCGGCTGTGCTTTGTTTCTGAATTTTAGTCGTGGCATTGCCATCGAGTATCGCGGATGAGCAAGCTGTTAAGCTTAAGATCACCGCGGTCAAAAAAGAAAGTTTAGGTAATGTTGAAAACATCGCGAGTTGTCCTTGTCTATTGTCTTTATCATCTTGATTCAAACAAAGTATTGAACAACTCGCAAGTGAGATTCGTTATCAAATGATTAATGGTCTAAATAAAACCCTATTTTGACTCGGGGGGGGCTTCAATGGCAGCAATAGGTTCTTGTACATTCTCATGTAACCATTCACGCCAGATTGCCAGTAAGATTGCCAAAATAACAGGACCGATAAATAAACCAACCAAGCCAAAACTAGCAATACCGCCTAATACACCAAACATGATCAGTAGGAATGGAATTTTAGTTGCCCCTGAGATCACCAATGGACGGATGACATTATCGGCACTGCTCACGATTAAGATACCCCAAGTCACAACACCAATTGCCTCAACGGTTTGACCTTGTGAGAATAACCAAAGTCCAACGCCGAGATAAGAGATCGGTGTACCAAAAGGAATCAACGCTAAGATAAAGGTGACGAAAGTTAGTAGCATTGGGTTGGGTACGCCAGCTACAAAATAACTTAGACCTGCAAGAAGTGCTTGTGCAACAGCGGTTAAGCCAACGCCATAGACCACAGCACGAGTGGTTTCAGAAATGGTATCTAAATAATGATGTACACGCGGGCCAATCACCATTTCTAAAGCACGGCTGACCTGAGATAGAATCATTTGCCCATCACGATAGAAGAAAAACAGCGTCATGATGGCAAAGGTGAGTTTAACTAAGTTACGGCTGATTTCGCTGAGAACAAATCGGCCATAACTGAGATGGCTTTGAATCCATTCAGCAACATTTTTGGTAATGCTATTTGGATCGCTGCTTAACTCACTAATGGTACGGCTAATGTCCTTGCCGATAATCGGAAGATTTTTAATAAAATCGGGAACTTGAACATGCCCTGAGAAAAGCTGTTTTTGCAAATTAAAATATAAATTACGACCTTCTAATTGCAGCATGAAAATTGCAAAAATAAAAGGAATTCCAATCACGAGTATGACCAAGGTGATCATAATCGTAGCATTGAGAGTAGGTCGGTTTTCACCAAAAAAACGACGTTGTACCCATAGATATACAGGCCAAGTCATATAGGCAATGATTGCTGCCCAAAGCACAGGGACAATAAAGTATTTAAGAATACTAAATCCCAAAAACATTAAGACAAAGAACAGTCCAAACAGCAAAACGCGTTGTAATGTGGAAGCGTATTGTTGCACCATGATTTTCTCAGTGCTAGAAATTGAATCAATCCATATTAACTGAAAAAGCCATATAGGGAAATTTTCATTTCTTTATTTTAAGATTTAATATCAAAAGATTACCTTTCGTTGCAAAGCTTAAAACCACTCGCTTGGATCATCAACCAATTGGTTTAAAACGGGTTGCCATTGGCTCTGAATCGTCACAAAGTTTTTCTGTGTTTTATCAAAGATACTCAAGCCTTGCATCGCTAAAGTTCCGTATGCACTACGCTCTGAAATCCATGCAACAGGTTCTTGCTCGATTTTGGTAAAAAAGTCCTGAATGTCTTTAGAGCTTGCACTATTCGGTTTCACACGAT
Source organism: Acinetobacter venetianus RAG-1 = CIP 110063 (assembly GCF_000368585.1). Classification (GTDB taxonomy): domain Bacteria; phylum Pseudomonadota; class Gammaproteobacteria; order Pseudomonadales; family Moraxellaceae; genus Acinetobacter; species Acinetobacter venetianus. Next base: position 513,000 of record NZ_KB849557.1, on the reverse strand, counting down.
TTGCAATCAATAAGATTTGAACTTTACCTTTACGAATACGTTTGATGTCTTGTAAGTGTTTTAAGAAACGACGGGTACTATCAATATCAAAGAAAGACGGTTGTAGTGGTGTCACGATGGCATGCGATTCACTGATCAGTTGTTCAGCGTGTTCACCAGACAATGCACCCGGCGCATCAATAATTAAGTAATCTAAGTGTTTTGGTGCTTCGCCGATAGATTTTTCATGACGCCAATCAAGGCTTTGAATTTGAGCGACCGTATTAGGTCTTTGTTTCAACCATTGTAATGATGATTTTTGATTGTCGGCATCGGCCAACGCAACTTTATAACCCTTTTGTGATAATGCTGTAGCGAGGGTAATCGCTGTCATGGTTTTGCCACAACCACCTTTTTGATTCGCAATTAATATTGTCTTCATGAACTTAGATTTTTTAACATATGTTTCGTATTTCGCTATACCTTAGCATCTTTTTTACACGAGTGTGTTACACATGACAAAAGTTTAATGTTGCAGTTAAATAGCGGGGTTGCAGTAAAGGAAGTTTTTTATGTCGGTTTGGCTGGCTATGCTGATTGGGGCGTGTATTGGGGTGGTAATCACGACCATTATTTTATCCAATACTCGAAATGGACGTATCCAAGCAGAATACGAAAAATATATTGCAGAGCTAGAGTTAGAACATAAGCAAGCATTGTTAGATGCGCAAAAACGCAGTGTGAATACTAGCCGAGCAGTACTCAAAGGGAAAATGGCTGAGCAATTTGCACCGATCTTGCCTGAGTTTCAGTATTTGCCCAGTGATGCCAAATTCTTAGGTGATCCAGTTGATTATGTGATCTTTGATGGATATACCGATTTCCGTGATGGAGATGGCGAAGCGGAAGATATTGAAGTTATTTTGTTAGATATTAAAAGTGGTGGGGCGCGCTTGAGCAAAGGACAGCAAGCTATTGCTCAAGCGGTGCGTGAAGGACGAATTCGATTCGAAACCTTGCGTATTGATTTTCAAGATTAAGAAAGCTGATCCAAATCAATTTTTTGTACGCGCGCCAATAACATTTTTTGTGCAATCACAGGAATGCCTTCAGCATCAAAGTATTGCTTTTCGATAAATTTAAATTTGGCTTGAGCCAAACTTCGCTCAATATCTCGATTCAGATGGCAACCGTCACCAATCCGTTTTTGAATCGGGGTAAGTAGTGTTTGTAAGGACTGAATCTTGACTGAGTCGGGATGTTTGACGTGTTCAACCAGATGAAATGTTCCTGTAGGTTTAAGCACACGGTAGATTTCAGCTAAGGCTTGATCAAGTTGAGGAATACTACACAAGGTCCATGTTGATACGATGTGATCTAAAGATGCATCGGCAAATGGAAGCTTCTCAGCACTAGATTGCACATGTTTTATATTGAACGGGGCATGTTGCACACGTTCAACTGCAAGGTGATAAATATCAGGGTTTGGCTCAAGTGCATAGAGCGCATCGACGTTGCCATAAAAAGGAATATTCAGACCTGTTCCAAATCCTATTTCTAGTACTTCACCTTCAATCGGGAGTAATAATTCACGACGCTTGTCCATCAAACTCGCAGTTTGCATGACTTGGTTCAGAAGATGAGGAAAGACTCGACGCTGATAAAATTGATAAATCATGGAAATCCATTTTTTAGATTTTTAAAAATAAGTTAGCAAAATAGAAGCACAAAAATATGACTAAAGTGATTTTGATTGTTACTAAAAAAAGCACTTTTTTTCACCATCTAAGCATACTATGAAATTAATGATTAATTTATTTGCACTCAGCAACATTTTTGAGGAAGTATAAGCCATGAAAAAACGTCTATGGATGAGTTTATGCATGGTTGCTGTAATTGGACAGGCGCATGCATCTAAAAGCGATATTGAATATAACATTGCAAATGGATTGCTACCTGTTGCCAAAGATCAGTCTATCTCTGTATTACAACCGTTTTATGGCAATTTTCGGATTTTAGGTTCAAAAGTGTATCAGGATGACGAACAAGCGAAATTTTCTCCGATAGATTATGCGGTGAGTTGGGGATTATTTGCCAACCCTGAGATTGCTCGTACCATTTCAGTGAATCAATATGATCGTTATCTAAATTGGAAAATGGATAAGGTACCAGTTCCAACAGATATCGCCATGCAAATGGTCTCGAATATGCACATCATTCCTGCCAATCCTGAGATCGCACAGCAGATTAAGCAAGTTAAACGTGGTGATTTGGTGCAATTAAAAGGTGAATTGGTTGAGGTTCGAGATAAACATTTAGTTTGGAAATCCTCTTTATCGCCGACCGATACAGGTGATGGTGCTTGTGAGTTATTCCGTGTGAATTCGATTCAATGGATTGAAAAGCAGAAAATTTAAAATATATAAATTAAAAAAGAGGGCAGATGCCCTCTTTTTTATTGGGTTTTACTCAGCTTGCATTTTGGCTTCAGGAGCAAGTGAACTTCTCCAATGATGTAATTGGCTTTGAGCATGCAGGTATTCATTTAAATGATCGACTTGCTTGGCTGTATCTACATTTTGTGTGGATGAGGATTGTGTTGCTTGCTGTAAAACTTTGGCTTGGTTTTCCCAATAATCATAGAGCAGACCTTGGATATAACGACCTTGTTCTGTCTTTAGTTCTAAATCTTTGAGCATCACCAGTGCTGAGTTGATATTGTCTTTCTGGCGTTGCAGTTCGAACTCAGGTGTTAAGGTATTGGCCTCTTTCATTTTAGCCAATTCGATTTCCATACTATCGCTCATGTCTGTAAAGCGACGATCGTAATCATCAAGGATCGCAATATCATGTGCATCATCAGCTGTAGCAGGGAATTGTTTGATCGGGGTTTGATTTAATTGCCCAATTGCATCATTCACTGAGTTTGTTTGATTATCTTTATTTACAGTAGGTTCAGGGTCTTTATTACACGCACTGAGTAGTAGTACTGAGCCGAGCATAAAAGTCAGTGCAAATGTCGTTTTTAAATGAGGCATAGAACAACTCGATTGGTAATTTAATTTATTTAAGCTTTCTGAAATTGATAAGCATAAGTGGTATATGGGAAATCAATCTGATCTTGCGCAGTTAAGCCTGTAAAATCAAATACAATTTGTTCAAACTTCGCTTTTAGACGTTGCTGTTCTATTTCAGGCATTGCTGCAATGAAGCTAGTTGAAAGTAGTCGGTTGCTGACCACTTGTTCTACTGTACCATGATGCAAAAGTTGGAAAGTATTTAACTTAATCAGTTTGAACAGCGTTTGCTGCTCGAATACTTTTTTCCATTGCTCACTGTGATACCGAGGGGTATCGCCTTCCAAGGGGGCAATTTCATCAGCTAAGGCCTTTACCCAATTAACATTGGTATCGCGTTGATTCCAAACTAGACCCAGTTGCCCCGCAGGCTTTAAGACGCGATGTATCTCGGTTAAGGTTTCTATATTCGCAAACCAATGAAATGACTGAGCACAAATCACAGCATCGATTGAAGTGGATGAAAATGGAAGTTGGTGGCTAAACGCTTGTACAGATTCCACCAGCGGATGTGCTTGTTGAAGTTGTTGCAACATTGCAGCAATAGGTTCAACTGCGATGACATTTGCTTGCGTTTGATTGAGGTAAGGTAAGAATTTGCCAGTCCCAGAACCGAGATCAACAACAGTGGAAGTTTCATCTATTTTGAGTCGATCTTGCAGCCAAAAGGTGATTTCTTGTGGGTAACTGGGGCGAACTTGTTGGTACAGTTCAGCACCTAAACTAAAGCCTTTTTGAGCAGCTGGATGCAGGGATTGTGTCATTTTTTGCGCTTTTTAATCTGTCTTATCTCTATAAAATAAGATACTCCGCAATTAGGGTTTGGCAAAGTCATCATTTGATGCCTTTTTGCTACAGACCTAAAATCAATTTTTAGTGTGAGCATGGATAAGCAAATATTATTTGAAGATGAACACATTCGCGTTATTTTTTTAAAAGGTTCAAGTGACACTTTGGTGATTTCGTTCGGCGATTTGATTAGTCGAGCGAAAGGCATGTCAATTAATGCTGAAAAATCATTAATAAAATATCAGTACAATGTTATCGGTATCATGCCGAAACTCAAATCATGGTTTCCTAAAAGTAGCATGTTGCAAATGCAGCAATATGTGCAGCCGATCTTGCAACAATTTAAAGGAATTGTGGGTTATGGCGGCTCAATGGGCGGCTATGCGGCGATTAAGTATTCAAAACTTTTGAATATGCAGAAAATCGTGGCTTTTGTTCCACAATATTCGATTGATCCAGATGTTGTGCAAGATCGCCGTTATGCAGAATTTTTTGATCCATCTATCCATCAGGACATGCAAATTCAGGCTAATGAAGTGGATTCGGATCGTGAATATTTGATTGTTTACGATCCTTATTTTACTGAAGATAAAGAGCATTTCTTAAAAATAAAACCTTTGCTGCCGAAGATGCATGTGATTCATTTGCCTTTTACGGGGCATGAAGCATTAGCCGTATTGGCAAGTTCACAGTTGCTCAATGATTTTGTTGAGAAGCCTTTTGACATCACTTATTTCTATAAGCGTGTTAGAGAAGTGAAAAAACAAAGCAAATTCTATTATCGTCATGTACTTGATGCTTTATTGCCGCGACATCCGCAGGCATTATTGAAGATATTGGAAAATCAAGATTTAGCGCTAGATGAACGTTATTTTGATGCTGTTCTAAAACAAAAACTGGTGCAACAACTGTTTAACTTAAAGCAGGGCACAGTTCAGAATTTGCATAAACTGGGCATTCAACTTCATCAGACGCAACAAGCAACGGTACCATCTCCCAATGTCAAAACGACTGAGCAGACATTCCTTGTGTTTAACTTGGTGAGTTTAAAGCTTGAATGCTATGCGGCGGACATCATTGGAGCGAATTCACAGTATTTAGTTCCTTTAACTGTTCAAGCCAATAGTTTGGTGAAACTTGAGTTGAATGGAGAAAACTATTTATTGACCATGAATGATCGCGGGATTCATAAATTGATCCCTGAGCATGAGGCACTTCCTTTGGATCAGTCACCTTTGGTATTTAAGCAATATGAAGGTTTTTGTAGCATGAGCTATAAGCAACTGACCTTAAGCTGTGATGAACAGGGTTTTAGTCACTTTGTAGAGAGTGGCGCAGAAGAGCAAAGTAAATTACAGCTTTGCTAAAATAAAAAATCCCCTTGATCAAACAAGGGGATTTTTTTACAACATAATAAGGGGTTATTTCACACCAACTTTAGCATTGGTATTCACATTTGCATTTACGCCTAAGACTTTTACACCAACATTTGTACCTGTTTGCAGATTTTTCTTGTCTGCTTGTAGGCCTGTTTTAGCATTGATTGCGGCAGTTTTATTGTTGAGTTGCGCTTTGGCATTGCTTTGGGCTTCTAAGTTCACTGCCTTCGCGTTAGTTTGTTTATCTTCAATACGGTTTTTGACATTTGCTGTTTTTTCAGCAGCAAACTTTTTGCCATCAACGGCTTTTTCAACAGTATAGTCTTTGGTATTTTTGACCGCAGTGCCTGTAGTATGGACCACTTTAGATCCTACATGTGTTGCTGCGCCAATCGTTGTCTGAGAGGCTTGCACTCCAGTATTTACAGCAGCATGACCAACATGTTGAGCTGCATGACCTACGCCTTGGGCAGTATTTTTCACTGCACCAGTTACGCCTTGGATTAAGCCTCCAGATTGGACATTAACTTGAGCTGAGCCATTGGCATTCATTCCAACGTTTTGTGCAAAAATAGAAGCAGAAGCGAGAATACTTGTTGTCACGATAGCTGTTTTGATCATTTTCTTCATGCGATTTCCTTTAGAGATGTACCATGTTGTGGCACTTCATGAACGCAACTGCATCATAACGAGCAAAATTTGGAAAAGTACGGATTTCAGCAAAACTTTACAACCAGATTACAGCTTAAAAACACTCTAGGGAGAAATTGTGGAGATTGTTTGCATCATTAAGTATGTGAAAAATATATTTTTATTTTTAATAAATTGGATTGTTTTTGAGTCTAATCCACAGCATTTTTTTCTTTCCATATAAAATTAGGTGATTGATTATAAAAGTACAACTATTGAATAAATAAGTAGATTTTAGTTGCCACAAAAACGAAAAATAAACTGGCATTTTTATTGCTTGGTATAAATATATTGAATATTTATTGCACTTTTTATATGCGTTATACTTTTTTGCAAAGAAATTTTTACTTTTGGCTGCCTCTCCCTGAGAAAAGTCTATTGCAGTATAAAAATTCAAATGAATATTTGATTCAAATAACTAAATGAGGAGTGAGGATTTAACTTTAAATGTGAAATTTAATGTGAATTTTAAAATTAAATATAGATTGGTTTTTAAGAAAAATAATTAAAAACCGAAGCAAAGTCAGTAAATAAAGCGCAGGAGAAATTAAATGAAAATGATTGCGGCATTTCTACTTTTACTGATTGGGTTGGGTGTAATGGTCTTATATTTCAAACCAAAAGACCCATTAACGTCAGCAAATGATGTGGCTGTATATCAGATGAAGGGTGAAAACTCTGCACCTGTTGCAACCCGTTTAACTAAACAGGAGGAAACCAATAAAAACACGGTATCTAGTTTGTCTCGTAAACATGCAGCCGCTCAAGAGGAGGTGATATTTTACGACACAAAAAGTGATCCCTCGATTCAACCAATCGATCCAGAAAAAGATCCAGCAAATGAAATTAAAAAACTTTAAATAATCTAGTGTTCTTTACCCAAGACAGCTAGCGATTCAAAAGTTCTTTATAAAAGAACGATGGAGACCAAAAGTGAACAATAAAACATTATTATTGGTGGGTTTATGCGCTTGTTACAGTGCAACAACTTCAGCAGCTTCATTAACCTCAACGCAATTAAAACAGCAACTTAGCTCCGCTGCAGTGAGCAAGGTTGCACAAGGTAAAATTAATCTCGATGCTCTGGTCAGTAATGATTCAAATGATTTACTGATTGAGTACGATATGAATGTTGCCAACATGCCATTAGGCTTAGAAAAGCGAAATTATATTGCTGATGGCAAAGCGCGATTTAAAAATAAATTTACAAAAGAGGCGGGCTTTCAAACCTTACGAGAATTTAATGGATTGCCATTAGGCCTATACCGAATTCAAAACCGTGAAACCTTAGCTAAAGTGTTGAATGATCCTTCGGTTAAAGGTGTCTATCCTAATCGCAAAAACTATACGACAACGATGGAAAGTTTACCTTTAATCAATCAACCCCAAACAGCAAGCAACGGCTTTACTGGAGAAGGCACAAGTGTTGCTGTGATTGATACAGGTGTGAACTATACACATTCTGACTTTGGTTGCACTGCGTTGAATACACCGTCATCGACTTGCCGTGTCGTCTATTCGTTTGATGCTGCGGCTGATGATAATAATTTAGATGATGATGGGCACGGTAGTAATGTCTCAGGCATTATTTCCAAAGTAGCACCTAAAACTAAAATTATTGGGATTGATGTTTTTAGTAAAGTTAGATCTCGCGGACAATGGGTAAGCTCAGCAAATGATAGTGATATCTTGGCAGGTATCAACTGGACGGTGAATAATGCGCAAGCTTATAACATCAAAGCTGTCAATATGAGTTTAGGCGTCCCTGGGGTGAAGTATACATCTGAGTGTAGTAATAGCAGTTACAAAACTGCTTTTGCAAATGCTCGTGCAGCAGGCGTTGTTCCTGTTGTTGCTACTGGTAATGATGCCTTTTCTGATGGAATCTCATCCCCTGCATGTGTTGCTGGTGCTGTGAGAGTAGGTGCTGTGTATGATACGAATATTGGAGGCGTTTCTTGGGGTAATCCAGTGAAATGTTCTGACCCTACGACCTCAGCAGATAAGGTTGCCTGCTTCAGTAATGGTGGCTCACTGGTAACGTTGCTTGCACCGGGTGCAATGATTACAGCGGGCGGTTATACTATGGGGGGTACATCGCAAGCGACACCACATGTGGCAGGCGCAATTGCATTGTTACGTGCCAATAATGTCAGTCCAGCCGAGACAATTGATCAAACTGTAAATCGTTTGAAAGCAACAGGGAAACCAATCACGGATACGCGTACTGGTTTGAGTTTCCCTCGTATTGATGTGTTGGCCGCGACCAATGGGCTAACATTAAACTAAGGTTAATTTTTTATAGTTTAAATTGATCTAAAGTAAGTTTGAAAAGCCATAGCTCGCTGCATACCCCCAAATATGCAGCGAGTTTTTTTATCAGTAATTAGTGGCACTTCGCTAAATTTTCAGCACTAAAATTGCTTTGTAGTTTTTTGAAGTTTACTTGAGTTGCTGGATCTTGTGTATCAAATGCAGTGGCAGTCTGAGCTGCTGGTTGAGCCTGTTCAGCATATTGAATCGTTGTTGAGTTCGCAGAAATTAAACCCTGCTGATTGAATGTCCAATGCTCAACGGCTTCTCCACCATCAAAATAACCTTTAAATTCGATCAGACAGTTTTGCGGTTGCATGATGAGTTTTGCGACATTGTTTTCAGTTGATGGTGTGGCTTCAATATTTTTAACTTGTTCTAAGGCTTGAGAAGATGTCGTTGTTTGAGTTGGAGAGATAGAACAGGCAGTAAAACTAAGGCTTGCTGTGATTGAAAATAAAAGTGTTTTTAATAGTGTTAGCTTCATGTGCGAAATTCCAGTTCTATACATATCAATTTTTTAAAGTGTGTCGATAAAGAAAGTTAAGTTCAATGAAGTTTTTGAAATTACAGTGTAAATTTATACAAGATTCTCTTAACAGACAAAGTTCATTTGCAATTTGTATCAGAAATGACCGCCGAAAAGGTCAGTCCTGATAATGACCCATTCTTGGGTTTGTGCGATGTTGTTGTTGGCTTTGTGTAAGGAAAATAATAGATCATGAATACGAAATCGAAGACGATTCCATTCCATCGTGTCATTGTGATTGGCGGTGGTTTTGCAGGATTAGGGGCTGCAATCAAGCTAAAAGAATCAGGTATTCATGATTTTATCTTATTAGAAAAAGCTGATGAACTCGGCGGTGTTTGGCGTGAAAATACCTATCCGGGCTGCGCTTGTGATGTTCCATCTGCATTGTATTCCTATTCTTTTGAACCGAATCCAACATGGAGTCGTGTCTTTGCAGGGCAAGTAGAAATCAAACAATATCTGCAAAACACAGCGCAGAAATACCAAGTTTTACCGCATGTACATTTCCAACATGAAGCGCTATCAGCAAGTTGGTCTGATGCAAAACAGTGCTGGGTGATTAAAACCAATCAAGGTGAATTTCATTCACAATTTGCGATTATGGCATGTGGACCAATGCATGAACCTGTCATTCCAAATGTTAAAGGACTGAAAAATTTTAAAGGTGAGATTTTCCATTCATCAGGTTGGCGACATGATATCGATTTGACTGGAAAGCGAGTTGCGGTGATTGGGACTGGTGCTTCGGCAATTCAGTTTGTACCGCAGATTCAGCCTTTGGTAAAAGAATTGACGGTATTCCAACGTACACCGCATTGGGTATTACCAAAATCAGATATGCCACTGCCAAGTGCTGTTCAAACCTTATTTAAATATGTTCCCGTGACTCAGTCAGTGATGCGCGGTTCAGTTTATGGCATCTTTGAAACCTTAAATGGTGGATTACAAAGCAATGCTGCGATGCGACAAGTACAGCGTATTGCTGAATTTCATATTAAACAGGGTATCAAAGATTCTGAGTTACGCACTAAAGTGACGCCAAATTATGTGATCGGCTGTAAACGCATTCTGCAATCTAATGAATGGTATCCAGCCTTAGCTCAAGAAAATGTCAATGTTGTTGCAGGGGCGTTGAGCGAAGTCAAAGGCAAGCAGTTGATTGCCAGTGATGGTTCAACCTTTGAGGCTGATGTGATCATTCTTGGTACGGGTTTTGAAGTGGCTGAACCGCCAATTGCACAGCGCGTCTATAATCGTTATGGACAAAGTATGTCTGATGTATGGCAGGGCAGTCCAGAAGGCTATATGGGAACGATGGTGGCAGATTGTCCGAATGGTTTCTTGATGTTTGGACCGAATATCGCAGTGAGTTCTTCAGCTTTTATCATTATTGAGGCGCAGCTCACTTATATTATGGATGCGTTAAAACAAGCGATTCAAAACAATATCAAAACCATAGAACCCGATCCAGTGCGTATGGCTGAGTTTAATCAACGTGTACAAGAAGCTTTACAAAGCACGGTTTGGAACAAAGGTGGTTGTCAGAGTTATTTCATTGATCGGAACGGGCGAAATAGTACGGTATGGCCGTGGACGACCTTTAAGATGCGTCAGCAGCTCAGTCGTTTTAATTTAAATGAATATTTGATTGATCGTCAGGTTAAGCTCGAAACTGAAACAGCTTAAATCTCTATCATTAAAAAAACCTCTAACTTTTGATTAGAGGTTTTTTTATTTAGTTCGATGATGGCTGACTAAGTTCAGCACGCTCAATAGGAACATTTCCATCATTTGTACCCACCACCGCATCTTTGGTGTCTTGCCATTTTTTAGCAGTGTATTGTTTGGCTTTTTGTGTTTGTTCCTGAACGATTTCAGATTGTTCAGCGGTATATTCTTTGGTGTTTTTCCATCTCTCACTCATTTTTTGTGAGGTGTTTTCAGATGCACCTTGAATTGAGTCCCCTAAGTTTTGTAGCCCTTTACCTGTTTTATACAGCAATACTCGACCGAGACTAGGATTGTCACCATATGGGAGTGTTTTTTCAGCCGTTTCAGTGTTTGTATTCGTCGTATTCGTATTTGTTTCGGCTGCCCAGAGAGAAGACGATGCGATCAGTGTAGTCGCTAAACAAAGAGCAGGTACGTTTTTCATCATCTTTTATCCTTTTGGCAATAACGTTGCAATTCAAGTTTTATAGCTTATCGCCAAGTTCAAGAAAAGAATGTAGGTGATATGAAATTGATGTGGTGTAATGTTGGAGTATATAAACTTATGATGGAATATGATTTTAGGTTGTATCCTTATAAAAATAATGTCTTTTGATGCGGATTGAATTCATATTCGAGATAATCATTGATGGAGAAAATTTATTTTGTTCATTCCAGAAATCTTGTAGCTTTTTTAACTCAATTTTTTGAATCTCGGTTAAAGATTCAAACCATTCTGGTGATACAAAAGTATTGAATATGTATAAGAAAGTTAATGAAAATAACTTGTCTTCAATACTGGATGGTGAAGAAACTATAGAACTAATAATCTGTTTACCAAAATCATTATTTTCTTTAAACCAACTTATGATGAAATATCCTTTTGACTGTAAAGATACGCAATTAATAAAAATATTTTTCGATTGTACTTCTGCTCTATCTAAATTTTGGAGCTGGTTACCATCCATATCATATTCTAGATTAAAGCAAGAAGAACTTTGAAATTTAGGGTAGTTTTCTTTAAGTTCAAAAATATAATGCACTAAATCATCTTCATGTTTAGATACATAGTATTTTTTTTCTAATTGTTGCTTATAGTAATTGCTATATCGTACTCCTAGTTTGTAGAAATTAATTTGACTATTTATTTCAGCTTGAAACTCTATTTGACCTATGAAGCTATAATCTTTATCAATATTTTTTTTAATTTCTTTGAGATAATCTATTACACGAAGCATTGTGTAATGTTCTTGGCAAATTGCTCTGTAACATAAATCAAATAACTGTTTATTAGTTTTAAGAAAATCCTTTTTTTCAAAAGAGGAAAAAAGTGACTCATCATGTTTTTTACAAAAACCAAAAAATGTTGAAGCATCATTAATCCCTATTTTCCTGAATTTTATATCATTAAAGTCAAATTTAAATCCGTAAACATGATTGTTTTGACATATTGCACTTAAAGATATTTTTTTCGATATTGAATGAGCTTTAATCACTTGATCGGAGCAAGGAGATATATTCCTATGAAGACATTCTTGTTTGCTTAGGATTTTTTTAAATTTGTTATGGATTGGCTTTTCATCCTTAAGGCTCATTTTTTTATTGAAATGACATTCAATGAAAGGCAAACCAGAAAGACACCAGCATTCTTTCATTTTTGGGTACTTTCTTATTATTTTTTCAAATATGTCTAGAGGTATGAAATTATTTCTATGATCTTTCTTTTTATAATGAGAAAGTATGTATTCATATGTGTTTTTACAAAAAACCTTTCTTTTTACTAACTCATTAAGAACCTTAATATTAATAAATTTTATATTATTAAAATTATATACTAATTCAAATTTTTCTATTTTCATAAATTTTATCAAAAATAAACCCCACTATTTTATAGCGGGGTTTATTTGAAAGATCAAGGATTATAGATACTTAACCCTGCAACACACTCACATCAGCCACAGCAGTAAACAAGTTACGTAACTGAGCCAATAAACGTAAACGGTTCGCTTTCAACTCCGCATCGTCTGCCATGACCATCACGCCTTCAAAGAAAGCATCAATAGGCGCACGAAGTGCAGCAAGCTTAGAAAGAGCTTCTGTGTAGTTGCGTGCAGCAAGTAAAGGCTGAACCACAGGCGTGAGTGCAGACAATTCTGCATAAAGCGCTTTTTCAGCCGCTTCAACCAGATTCGCTTCAACCACAGCACCTTCAGGCGTTGCTTCTTTGGCAAGAATATTGGCAACACGCTTATTAGCCGCAGCCAATGCAGCCGCTTCTGGCAATGTACGGAAATGATTGACCGCAGTCACACGCTTATCAAAATCAAGAGGAGATTTTGGAGCAAGTGCTTGAACTGCTTGAATCACATCAACCGCAACGCCTTGGTCTTCATATTTAGCACGGTAACGACCTTCAAGGAACGCAACGGCATCCGCACGCGTCTTGTCATGATCTTTAACCACGTCGCCATAACCTTGAAGTGCAAAGTTAACCAGTTCTTCAATCGTCACATCAAGTTCATTTTCAATGATCAAACGTAAGATACCGATTGCAGAACGACGTAATGCAAACGGGTCTTTAGAACCTGTAGGTGCTTGACCAATACCAAAAATACCAACAAGCGTATCTAAACGATCTGCAAGCGCAATCGTTGTACCTGTTTTAGTTTGTGGTAATACATCACCCGCAAACTTAGGTAAGTATTGCTCACCTAAAGCTTCAGCAACTTCATGATTCTCACCTTCAAGGCGCGCATAATAAGTGCCTGCAATCCCTTGAAGTTCAGGGAATTCACCTACAAGTTCAGAGGTCAAATCGCATTTAGCGAGTAACGCTGCTTTTTCCGCATCGGCTGCATTTGCACCCGTAATTGGAGACAATGCCACAGCTAATTTAGCAATACGCTCTGATTTGTTCCAAAGCGTACCTAATTGTGCTTGGAATACCATGTTGGCTAATTTTTCTTTACGCGATGCAAGCGGTTGCTTTTGGTCTTGTAAGAAGAAGAATTCTGCATCCGACAAACGAGGGCGTACAACTTTCTCATTGCCTTCAATAATTTGAGTCGGATCTTTAGACTCAATATTTGAAACGGTAATGAAGTAAGGTTGTAATTTACCTTCAGCATTGATTAAGCAGAAATACTTCTGGTTATCCTGCATGGTGGTAATCAAGGCTTCTTGAGGAACAGCTAAATAACGCTCTTCAAAAGTCGCACGTAACGCAACAGGCCATTCAACCAAACTTGTGACTTCATCAAGTAAGTCTGCTGGTACAATCGCAGTCGCATTGACTTCATCTGCCAAAGTTTTGACTTGTGCTTGAATCGTCGCTTGGCGCTTTTCAAAATCAGCAACAACATGCGCATTTTCTAATGTTGTTAAGTAGTCATTTGCATGTGCCAAAACTACAGCTTCAGGCGCATGGAAACGGTGACCATAAGTCACATTACCTGTTTTGTGATCTTGAATGCTTGCTTCAATCACTTGATCATCTTTCAGCAATACAACCCATTTTACTGGACGAACGAATTCAGTACGGCTTGCCGCTGAACGCATACGCTTAGCAATTGGTAAATTATCCAATGCTGCTTGTAAAATCTGTGGAAGCAAAGCATCAAGACTTTGACCTTTGACATCTTTCAAGAAACAAACTTTTTCAACTTTACCAGCTTGGAAAGTTGAAAGTTGATCAACTGTAATGCCTTGACCACGCATAAAGCCTTCAAGTGCTTTAGTCGGTTTGCCTTCAGCATCATAAGCGGCTTGAACAGCAGGGCCGTCAAAACGTTTTTGTGTGTCCGCTTGAGCTGCATCAATATCAACAATTTTTAATGCCAAACGACGTGGTGCAGCATAAGCTTCAATTGCAGTGAAGTTTAAGCCTGCATCTTTTAAGCCTTTCTCTGTTTCAGCTTTTAAAGCATCACGTAAAGTTTTCAAGCTTTTTGGTGGAAGTTCTTCACAGCCAAGTTCGAATAAAACAGTATGCTTTGTCATTATTTATTCTCCTTCGCTTTTTCAGCTTGGGCTGCTTCTGCCTCAACTTGTGCTTTAAGTTGAGCCAATACTTCATCACGCAAATGTGGTTCTGCCATCGGGAAACCGAGTTTCGCACGCGCAGCCACATAACTTTGTGCAATAGAACGCGCCAAAGTACGGACACGTAAAATATAACGTTGACGTTCAGTCACAGAAATTGCACCACGCGCATCCAACAAGTTAAAGCAATGTGATGCTTTGATCACTTGTTCGTAAGCAGGAAGTGGTAGTTCAGCTTCGATTAAACGAGATGCTTCTGCTTCATAGAAGTCGAACAATTCAAACATTTTATCGACTGGCGCGTATTCGAAGTTATAGGTCGATTGTTCTACTTCATTTTGATGGAATACATCACCATAAGTCACTGTACCGAATTGACCTTTGGTCCAAACCAGATCGTAAACTGAGTCTACACCTTGAAGGTACATCGCAAGACGTTCTAAACCGTATGTGATTTCACCAGTAACAGGGTAGCATTCAACACCACCGACTTGCTGGAAGTAAGTGAACTGAGTCACTTCCATACCATTTAACCAAACTTCCCAACCTAAGCCCCAAGCGCCTAGTGTTGGAGATTCCCAGTTGTCTTCTACGAAGCGAATATCGTGAGTCAGTGTATCGATGCCGATCGCTTTTAATGAATCAAGATAAAGCTGTTGGATATTGTCTGGGTTTGGCTTAAGCACCACTTGGAACTGATAATAGTGTTGTAAGCGGTTTGGGTTCTCACCATAACGACCATCTTTCGGACGGCGTGAAGGTTGAACATACGCCGCGTTCCAAGTTTCTGGGCCTAATGCACGTAAGAAGGTTGCAGTGTGGAATGTCCCTGCACCCATTTCCATATCATATGGTTGTAATACGACGCAGCCTTGCTCCGCCCAATAGTTTTGTAGGGCAAGAATTAAGCCCTGAAATGTATCAATATGCGATATAGCACGACTCATGGTGCATCCACTGGAATCAAACAAAAATTGTGGTTAAGTATAAGGATTTTGGTGGTGAGTGGCAAAGGGTTAAGCTGATGAATACTTCTTATCTATATTGATAGAATTGGGCTCTTCACCGAACTGAGCTTTATACCATGCACAAAATTCAGAGTTATTGAGTAGGGGTTCAGTGTATTCGTTTTGGAAAACGAGTGATTTATATTCTTCGGTAATTTGGAGTATCTGAGGGCTGCTTAAATAGTCAACTAGCCCAATGAAATCCTTAAGAAGTATAAAACATTCTATTGAATACATTACATGTTCAGCGTTGTCCCAGCTATCTCTAAAGTATTCTATAGCCTCATTTAATAGAAGAGTTTTAGTTTCTTGATTATCTATTAATTTTGCTACTTGCAGTAGGCAGTATCCACAGAAATGGAAGTTACCACCATGGTTTGGATCACTTTCGATACCCATTTTGTAAATATCTATCGCTTTTTCATAGATTTTTATTTTCTCCTCGATTGAGGCATCATCTAAAGATTTCCGTTCCCACGTTGCACTACCCCACCAATAAAAAAAATCACCTTTAAGATTATCTTTTAAAATTGGGTAAAGTTCTTCACATGTGGAAATTAGCTTTTCTTTAGAGTAATAAGGGTCATCATGAAAAGATTGAAACTCTTCATTACTAATATAGTCTGTAACAATCTCAGCTAACTTAAATTTATTAATTACGATTTCATTTTTTAGAATAGATATATAATTCTTCGCTTTAGATAAAAGCTGATGTCCTTTTCGAGGAGATGTATTAAAATTAATTTCTTTAGTATATAGCTCAAGTTCTGTATAAGGTCGCTCAATGAAGTCTAAGCTACAATTAAGTAGTCCAGAGATATTCATAAATGCTTCATCAGCATCGCATTTATAAATTACTTTGCACTCTTCATCATTTTCTAAGAAATGATGACTATCTTTTTGAATAACCTGGTCACTATATTCTAACCAATATAGCCAATTGTTATATGGTCGAAGCTCATTTAAAGCTTCCATGAGTGGATCATTCTCACCACTATAACCAGCGACAATCCATGTTTTATTACACCCTGTAGAGCGAACGATTTGAGTTAAAGTTTCTTTATGTGCTTCCAGTTGATCTGTTGTGTTTCGCTGAACAAAGCCAACATGTTGTCCATTCAAATACACAATACTTGGATCATGAAGAAGTTCTGCATTTACTTTGCCCATAGCCCCTAAATCATAGATTGCAGGGAAAGGATACATGCCTACCATATAACATGCATGTATCAATAAGGGATCAAAATTAACAGTAAGAATTCTGCTGAAATAACCTTGTTTTAGTAGTTCTGCAATTGCAATATGGGCAAAGTTTAGCTTGGCTTTTTCTATTCCTTTTGCAGTGTTTCCTTCAATAAACCATTTAAATAACTCTTTACGTTTAACATTCGAGAGTTTAGTCATAATGTCGTTATATTGAAGCTGACTTAAATCTTGTTGAGCAAGCTTTTGTTCTTCTGATGTAAAGTAATTAGGGAAGTTCTCAATTGCAATTTTCATTAATTTTTGCGCAGGAGGGATGCCAGCAGAGACAGAAATACCCGCACCTACTAACAAAATTGCACCACCTTCATCTTTTGCATCTTTTAGTGAGGCTGCTAGATGTTTAAGAAGTTCTTCTTTATTTTGTTCCATTACTAATATTTAATCTTTTGAATTTATAGTGATTATATCTAATTTAATAAACTGCGCTAGCTTGAGCAAAATTAATACGTCAGCTCATGACGTATTGCATCTTACATGCTCTTAATTTCACAACTTTGAAATGTTAATTTTTAAACGATATTCTCTGTTCTCCTCAGGTCGTTTGATATGTCTGATCGCATTCGTGAAAAGCTACAAATTTTAGCGGACGCTGCCAAATATGACGTGTCCTGTTCCTCCAGTGGCAGTGACCGTAAAAATAAAGATAAAGGTTTAGGCGATGCCAGTCGGGCAGGGATTTGTCATAGCTATACAGAAGATGGGCGTTGTGTTTCTTTGTTAAAAATCCTGTTCAGTAATGTCTGCATTTTTGATTGTGCCTATTGTGTGTCACGCCGTTCTAATGATGTCAAACGTGCTGCATTTACTGTGCAGGAAGTGGTTGACCTGACCATCAATTTCTATCGTCGTAATTATATAGAGGGATTATTCCTTAGCTCAGGCATTTTTAAATCCGCAGACTATACGATGGAGCGGATGCTTCAAGTGGTGAAAAAATTACGTCTCGAAGAAAATTTTAATGGCTATATTCATCTCAAAACTATTCCAGGCGCATCGCCTGAGTTGATTCATGAAGCAGGACTTTATGCTGATCGTATGAGCATCAATTTAGAAATGCCCACTGAGGTTGGATTAAAAGCTTTTGCTCCTGAAAAATCACATCAAGAAGTACAAAAAGATTTAGGCCTAGTTCGAGATCGACTGATTCAACTTAAAGATGAACGTCAAATTATTAAGCATGTGCCAAAATATGTACCCGCAGGACAGACCACTCAAATGGTAGTTGGTGCACATCAAGAGACTGATCACGATGTGCTATTTATGGCAGATCGGCATTACAAAGAGTTCAAGTTAAAGCGTGTCTATTTCTCAGGCTACATTCCAATCAACACAGAAAATAATTATCTTCCTGCTGTTGGTTCAGCACCACCTTTACTACGAGAAAATCGACTTTATCAAAGTGATTGGTTGATGCGATTTTATGGTTTTCAGGTCAATGAAATCGTCAATGAAAAATACCCACATCTTGATTTAGATGTTGACCCAAAGCTCAGTTGGGCATTGCGTCATCCTGAACAGTTTCCTGTCGATTTGAATCGTGCTGATTATCATATGATTTTGCGAATTCCGGGCATCGGCTTGAAATCAGCCAAGAAAATCGTGCAGGCGCGTCGTTTTGGCAAGGTGCATATTGATCTGCTGAAACAACTCGGTGTGGCGTATTCGAGAGCAAAATTTTTTATTCGTTGCGAAGATAGTCCTCGTTTTCAAAAAGAGTTGTCATCTCATCATATTCGCGAACAAATCTTGACGCAGGGTTCATCCAAGTACGTTAAACAACTGTCACCTCAGCTGAGCTTAGGATTTTGATCATGTCTGCTGATGGTATGGTTTACTATTACTTTGATGGCTCGATGGTTGGTTTGCTCAATTGTGTATTTCGTGCCTTTCAATTTAAAGAGTTTCAAGTTCAGCTTTGTTTTAATGAAGGTGCACAACATGGTTTATTTTCCACAGTTGTTGAGATTCCCAATAATGAACATCATGCGCAGCGTGTTTGGTCGGCGATACAGCAGCGCTTGAGTCAATCCTCATTAAGACAATTTTACTTTGCCTATTTATCTGAGTCTTTAGACGCGTTTCAGCAT
Organism: Acinetobacter venetianus RAG-1 = CIP 110063; assembly: GCF_000368585.1. Lineage (GTDB taxonomy): Bacteria > Pseudomonadota > Gammaproteobacteria > Pseudomonadales > Moraxellaceae > Acinetobacter > Acinetobacter venetianus. Next base: position 494,130 of record NZ_KB849557.1, on the reverse strand, counting down.
TTATTTAATTACTGTATATACATTTTTCGTCATCACCATTCTGTTGAAAAAAATTATGCGCATCCGAGTGTATTGGCGATAGCACAATGGGCCAAAAAAGTCGGTCGTGAAAAACATCGTATGGAAGCCTTTGTCCGTTTTAAGAAAACCACAGATGGCTTGTTTTTAAGTTTGGTTCGACCTGATTTTAATGTATTACCTTTGATCCAACCGCATTTTAAACGACGTTATCAAGATCAATGCTGGCTGATTTATGATGAGCAACGAAAATATGGTTTGTACTATGACTTACATGAAATTCACGAGGTGTCATTAGAGGCAAATGAAATTGATCGGAATCTTGCAAGTGGTGCAAGTCAAAGTTTTCAATTGCAGCTTGATGAGCAAGAAGAATTATATGATCAACTCTGGAAAGATTATTTTAATAGCATCAACATTAAAGAACGTCAAAACGTTAAATTGCATGTGCAATATTTACCGAAACGTTATTGGCGTTATCTCAATGAAAAGTTGATTTAACAGAATAAAAAAAGCGCCGAAGCGCTTTTAATTTGTTTTAAACAAAGAACCAATAAATAAAGATAGACACCAGTGCAACACAAAGAATATTTAGCACGAAACCGACGCGCATCATCTCGCTTTGTTGAATATGTCCTGTACCAAATACGATGGCATTTGGTGGGGTTGCAACAGGTAGCATGAATGCACATGAAGCACCGATACCAATAACAATTACCAGAATCTCTTTTGGTAAGCCCATTTGATCTGCAATCGCAGCAAATACAGGAACGAGTAATGCGGCAGATGCGGTATTACTTGTGAATTCAGTTAAGAAAATAATAAAAGCTGCAACGATCACAATGACCAAGAACGGAGAGGCGTCACCGAAAGCATTTGCAAGTGTTTGACCTAATACCAGTGACGAACCTGAATCTTTCAGAACAGCACTTAAAGTTAAGCCACCACCAAAGAGCATTAACACGCCCCAATCAGTGTTGTCAGCAATATCTTTCCATGTCCCGATACCAAGAATCACCACTAAACAGGCAGCAAAAACAGCAATCCAAGTGTCAGGTTGGCTAATCCCAAAATGCTCACTGACGCTCTTACCAAAGATCCACGCCAATGCCGTCACCATGAACAATAACATAGTCAAAATACGGTCGCGATTCCAAGGGATATTTTCTGTTTTAAATTCCACACGATGGTTCAATTTCGGACGCAAGATCAGATATAAACTGACTAACATTGCAGGGAAAATAAGAAGCATCATAGGTAAGCCAACTTTCATCCAGTCAGCAAAATCATAGCCCAAAGCTTTGGCTGCAATGGCATTCGGCGGAGAACCAACCATTGTACCTAAACCACCAATACTAGCTGAGTAGGCGATCCCCAATAAGATGAAAACGAAAGTTTTACGCTCTTTTTGCACATCAAAATGAGAAAGCAAACCTAGTGCAAGCGGTAACATCATTGCCGCTGTTGCCGTATTGGAAATCCACATTGAAAGCACAGCAGTCACTAAACAGATCGCCAAGACTGCAACCCCTAAATGACCGCGAGACATGGCAATAATCCACATTGCAATTTTTCGGTCAAGCTTTTGGACATGCAAGGCTGTTGCAAGTGCGAAACCACCAAAAAATAAGAAGATGGTTGGATCTGCAAAGGTACTCAGCGCTTTGCTAGTGGTAATGGCTTTGATTTCACCATCACTGCCAACACTTGGCATGCCGACAAGGACGGCAAGCACAGGAACTAACAGCGCAGTAATAGTGATATGAATGGCCTCAGTCAGCCAAAGAATACCAATGAATAAGAGTAAGCTTAGCCCCTTATTGGCATTTTGCTCATAAGGGAGAATTTCATATAAACCGAAAGACAGCAATGCCGCAATTGCAATGATTACCCAACCGCGCAACAGACCCTTAGGCATTGCATTGGTGGGTGTTTCAAGGTGAGGAACATTCATAAAATATCCTTATTTGAGTTGTTATTGCCACTTAAATCTAGTGGCCAGATAACCTAAAATATCTGTCAATCTTGGGTAAAATCCAAGTTCAACGATCACAATAAACACTGTTCTAAATAAGCTCCATGCCTTGCCATAATGCATTACAGCCGAGCAGCATTAAAATGGTAAAAATGATCAAATTGAATTTTTGCTGGGAAATATTAGAACGGATTTTTGCGCCGAGATAAACAAATAATAAAGATAAAATGGTTACACCAATCAACAGATAAATCTGTGAGGGTTGGAAGGTGTAAAGTGTTGGATACAGCAGCGAAAGTTGAATTAATTTGCTGGCAAGGAAACTCATATTGCTAATCATGACCACATCGGTTTTGTCATGGCGAGTGCTGAGTAAATACATCATCAAAAAGGGTGCCATGGCATTGGTTGCCCCGCCGATTACACCTGCGAGAAAACCAAAAATCAGCATATTTCTCAATGAGCGACTAACTTGAAAAGGTTGTGATCTAAACTGATCGAGCACATACAGTAAAATGACTGATCCCATGATGAGTTTGAGATAGCCTTCATTGACATATAAAAGTAATCCCACGCCAATAAAGCTGCCGATTAGACTGCTTCCAATTAACCCCCAGTATTGCTTTAAATAATGGAGAATATTTTGGAAAAAACTTTGATTTTTGCCTGCTTGCAATAGACTAAGATTCAGAATAATACAAGGAATAATGACCATTGCCACGGCAGTTTGCAGGGGATAGAACATGGATAAGGCAGCCGTACTGACCATGGGAAAGCCAAAGCCGCTTAAGCCATGTAAAAGTGCTGCAAATGCACATAAGATTAAGGTCAATATTTCTGTTTTATGCAAAATCGTTCCTTGACAGGAGTGAAAATAAAACCAAGCGTGAATTGTATTGTTCTCTGACAATATTGGAATTCAACTATCGGATAAAATCACAAGAAATTACTTGAACAGTAGATTATCAGAATATCTGTTAACTTTAAGATGTAACTAAAATGTACCTTATGGCTGTTTCGGCGTATACTTGCGCCACCAATCAAAACAATACTCTCCAGCAAGGTGCATTGTGAGCTATACCCAATCAGACTGGCTTAATTTTCTAAAACCAAATTATAAAGTTCTCCCTGTCAAAGAAAGAGTTTTGTCAGGTGTGGGCGCGCTCTGTGGTCTCGCAATTTCCTCATTAATTAGTTGGTATGTTTTGGGTGGGATCAATGCTTGGTATATCGCACCGATGGGAGCTTCATCGGTCTTATTATTTGCCGTCCCGAATAGTCCTTTGGCGCAACCGTGGAATGTGATTGTTGGCAATATCTTGGCTGGTGTGATTGGTGTTACTTGCACGCAATTACTTGCAGATTCAACCACTGCGTTTAGTCTCGCGGTTGGCTTTGCTATTTTTATGATGATGACCACTGATTCTTTGCATCCACCGAGCGGGGCTGTTGCGATTACTGCAGTACTCGGCGGTGATGCTGTACATCGTTTAGGGTTTCACTTCATTCTGTATCCTGTGTTGTTAAATTCGATTTTATTGCTGGTATTTGCAGTATTTTTTAATCGATTGATTGGACGACATTACCCGCTGACAGCACATTTAAATGAACGTTCGAAAGATCCAACGCCGACACAGAAGGTTTCGATTCAACCTAAGGATATTGAATACGCCTTAGATCATCACACGGAATTATTGGATATTAGTCAGTACGATTTAGAAAAAATCATTTTACAAGCCCAAGTTCATGCCAATGAACGTTCGATGAGTACTTTTGTTTGCCAAGACATCATGAGTCGAGATGTGATTCGACTACATGAAGAGGATGATATTTATCAGGCATTAGATAAATTTAAGTCGGTTAACTTAATGAGTTTGCCAGTGGTTAATGTGCAAGAGAAATTGGTGGGGACGTTGGCTTTGTATGAGGTTGTGGAATGGTTCAAAGGTGCAACTGATCCACGAAATTCATGGCAGCACTATGTAAAACAAATTATGAGTCGTCGTGTCGTAACGGTTGATCCATTGCAACCTATCCAAGATCTCGTACCTTATTTTGTAGAAAAATCTTTTAATTATATTCCTGTGGTTGAGCATGAGCGTCTCATCGGAATCGTGAGTCGTGCTGATATGATTGCGGCTTTGCAGCAACAAATAAATCGTCAAAATAGCTAATTCAAAATAAAAAAAAGCTACGGTTGTATTAGGGGTAAATCCAACCGTAGCGACCAAAGAGGAAAAGGGGATTAACGTCTTAAGTTTTGATCCTCATAAACTGTTTTAACAGGCTGGTTGTAGCCATGTACGTGTTCTACTCGATTTGCCTGTTGTTTCGGAATGACTAACCATAATACGAGGTATACCAAAATACCTGGAAAGGCTGCACTCATGATTGAAACAATGACAAAGATCAAACGTAATAAATTTGCATTCCAACCAAAACGTTCCGCAATACCGCCCATTACACCAGCGATTATGCTTTGTTGGCTTGAGCGATATAAACCAGAATTGGCCATCGAGTAGGTCTCCTTAAATTCATGAAACAGCAGTAAAAAAATTAAAATCGGTATCAACACTGCTGTTAATTAAGAAATATGGTCAAAAATATTTTTTTAAAGTTCCAACAGACAAAAGAATAGTTACGGTGTGTAAATTGCTGATGGAAAAAACGACAGTTTCGCCTAAAATGCACTGACTTAAGGCATACTGCTTTGTCAATTTGCTATTTCAATCCTATCGTTAGCACAACTTACCTTGTTATCACGCAATATGTACGTGAGTAGACCTGTTTAATATTTATACGGGCTGGTGAGGTCGTGAAAAAGATAACGATATTGATGTTAGAGAATTATGAATATGCAGTTCAGGTTATTCTTACAGTATCTCAGTGTAGGAGCTTTATTGAGTTTGGGGTTGAGCGCTTGTGATAGCCATCACCCAGAGCCAATGAAACAACAACCCCAGACGCAACAAAAGCATGAAGAACTTTCCGATGATATGGGGTTAGAAGACGAACAAACCGTATCGAGTGAGGGTGTTTCACTTACAGAAATTGCGGGGCAAGCGACGATTCCGCATGTTGTATCTAAACGTATGGAAAAACCTTCTCAGCAGGATTTGATCTATGCTGGGCGTTATCATGCGCGTATTCCATGCTCAGATCCTTTTGCTGGATGTGTGAGTAATGAGAAAGAAGCAGAATACATTTTAAATCTTTTAGATGATGGTTCGGTGTATTGGATCAATACCAGTTTTGGTCGCTTAGGCTCAGATCCGTCTCGTGATATGACTAAGATTGAACAAATGTGTAAACAGGTTCAGTGGCATGCGCACAAAGAATTGAATGAAATCATGATTCGTTGTGAAAATGCGAACGTCAATCTTTACTATAAGATCAATAAAGAGCAAAACCTTGTTTTAGATTTAGATAAGATTTGGAATGGTGATCACGGGCGTAATCGTCAGTTTTTTAAAGAATATCCATTTCCAAAGAAAGCTTATGTCTTTGAAAAAATTGAATAGTTAAAAGTTAAGCATAAAAAAGAGCGCCTAGAGCGCTCTTTTTTTATAGTTCCGATTAGTAATCGAAGCTGAAGTGTTCTGGTGCAAGAGATGTCAATGTACGAGAAGTCGATACCATTGATTCTGCATGACCTTGAGCGCGTGGCAATAAACGGTCAAAGTAGAAATCAGCAACTTTGATTTTCGCTTTATAGAATTCTGGTGTTTCAATGCCGTTACCTGCTTCTAGTTTCTCAGAAGCAATCACTGCTTGTTGAGCCCAGAAATAAGCCATCATGACATAACCAGAGAACATCAAGAAATCAGCAGAAGCAGAAGATACGATGTCACGGTCTTTACGAGCTGCAAGCATGATACGAACAGTCAATGTGTTCCATTGAGCGCAAAGCTTAGTTAAGTCCCAAGCGAAACGACGTAAATACTTGTTACGCGCATGGGCAGCACAGAATTTTAAGATTTCAGCGGTATAGTCACGAACAACTTTACCTTTTGAGCTTAAAAGCACTTTACGACCTAATAAGTCAAGTGCTTGGATACCCGTTGTCCCTTCATACAATGTAGAGATACGTGCATCACGTGCGATTTGTTCCATACCCCATTCTTTGATGAAACCATGACCGCCGTATACTTGCATACCATGATTCGCAGCTTCCAAACCTAATTCAGTCAAGAAACCTTTTAAAATCGGCGTATAGAAACCTAGCTTGTCATCAGCAGCTTCATAAGCAGCTTGATCACCATTTACTAATGCATCTGTCATTTTGTCTGCAAGTTTTGCCGCATGATAGATCATTGAGCGACCGCCTTCTGCAACCGCTTTTTGAGTTAACAACATACGACGAACATCAGCATGGTGAATAATCGCATCAGCTACACGCTCAGGCTCTTTCTTACCAGAAAGGGCACGCATAGACATACGATCTTTCGCATAAGGTAATGCACCTTGGAAAGAAAGTTCAGCATGCGCAATACCTTGAACAGCAGTACCGATACGAGCAGTGTTCATGAACGTGAACATTGCGTGTAAGCCTTTGTTTACTTCACCGATTAAGTAACCAGTTGCATTGTCAAAGTTCAACACAGCAGTTGCTGAAGCACGGATACCCATTTTGTGTTCGATTGAACCACAAGATACGGTATTACGCTCACCTACACCGCCATCAGCAGTTGGAATGAACTTAGGTACGATGAATAGCGAAATACCACGAGTACCAGCAGGTGCATCTGGAAGACGAGCAAGTACGATATGGATAATGTTCTCTGTTAAATCGTGTTCACCCGCAGAGATGAAGATTTTAGTACCAGAGATTTTATAAGTACCATCAGCAGCAGGTTCTGCTTTAGTTTTTACTTGACCTAAGTCAGTACCACATTGAGGTTCAGTTAAGCACATTGTGCCTGACCAAGTCCCTTCAACGAGTTTAGGCATATAAGTGTTTTTTTGCTCATCCGTACCGAATTGCATGATTGTGTTCATACAACCTGTACTTAAACCTGGGTACATGGTGAATGACCAGTTTGCAGTACCCATCATTTCTGATTTGATTAGGTTTAAAGACATTGGTAAGCCTTGACCACCAAATTCTTCTGGGTAAGAAAGACCTTGCCAACCACCCATTACGAATTGGTCATACGCTTCTTTGAAGCCTTTAGGTGTTGTTACTTCGCCGTTGTTAAACGTACAGCCTTCTTCATCACCTGATTGATTGAGTGGAGAAAGTACGTTTTCGCAGTAATCTGCCGCACCTTCAAGAATCATATCAACCGTATCTTTATCAGCATTTTGTCCACTTGCCAAAGTTTGGTAGTGTGCAGGATAATCAAACACTTCATTCATTAAGAAGCGAACATCACGGAGAGGGGCTTTATAAGCTGGCATAATCTTAATCCTGTATTTGAATCATTTTGGATTATCTGTTTCGATACTTTGATTATTCACAATAGTGATAAAAATGCATTGATAAACACGGTTAAAAACAGTGTCAGAAAAGCTAATTTTGTAAGAATTTGATTCGTAGAAAAGTCATTCTTTACTAAGTGCTCTTCATTCGTTTTGAAGATGATCATGATAAATCTAGTCGTTGAAAGTATAATGATATAAAGGTGTTCGATAAAGCTATGCGTTTAAAATATTTAACTTTATGTTTGTTGGGTCTTAGTCTTTCTGCGTGCTCTCAGCATGTCATTAAAACCAATTCTAGCTCTGTGAATTTAGAGCAAAAGGCCATCAATAGTATCAATGCGATGTATGAATATCCGAGTTATGACTATCGCGGAAAATTTAACATTCATGTCAACCTTGATCAAAACAACACAAATTCAAAAGACGGCAAAGCGCAGTTAGATGCTGCTTTAAAGCAAAAAGTTGATCAATATTTACGAGATCAAAAAGTCAACTTAAATGCTAAACAGAAACAAGCGCTGTATGTTGCATTGGCACAACAACCAAAAACCTATAGTACCAAGGCCGAAAAGTTTACCAGTGCAATGACCAATATTTTGAATGATATGCAATTTGAGTATGATGGCTCAGTGCATTATCGCCAAAAAATGGGATCATTTAACTTAACGGCTCGTTATGAAAAGCCAACTTTATTGGTGCAAGCAAAAGTACCGATGGTGTTGGATTTAAAAGATTATAAGTTTTACATCAATTATTTTGCTTTGATGCCATATTTAGTCAATAAAGAAAATCAAAATAATCTAGCGTATCTCGATTTTTCTAAATATCAGGGATTATTCAATCAAGTTGATTTCAAAAAATTTGCAGAATATGTCAAAGCTTCAAGTGCGGTTTACTATCGCTTAGCAGATCAAAATAATATTCAGGCATTATCCGTTTCTTCTGCTGATAAAGCGGCTGGAGTGGTTGAAAAAATTCGCTTAAAAACTTCGATTGAAGAGCTAGTTATACAAGCAAATTTATATAGCAAAGTAAATGAAAAATACTTAATGCAAAGTGTTTTGAATTTTAATGAAAAGAGTTTAGAAAAACTTGTTACTGATGAAGTGAAAGCTTCAGAACAGTCAAAATCTAATCATAAGCTTGAGCATAAAGATGCTGCAGACGATGCAAGTGTCGTGAGCCAACAACTCTATCATTTAGTGAATCAGCACTTTGGCGTAGATGATGAAGAGGATTATGCTGAGGAAAGTGATGAAGATATTGCTGATGCTACGCAAGAAGCTACAGATGCAGATGAGTATGCAACTGAAGATGAAGCAGTTGTCGCGAGTGCGGCAGATGATGCAGAGCAAGAAGGTCTGAGTGCAGCGCAATGTAGAGAACTGTATAACGCTACGCAAATGACATATGGCGATGTTCAATATTGTGAAAGTATCTATGGCATTGATGTATTTAATAGTGCTGATAAAACAGCTAGCTTTATTACCACAATCGCTAAATTACAAAGCGTAGAAAAAATATTTGCTGTTTACGATCAAAATCAATTTATTGATGACCATGCGTTTAAAGCACTCTGGATTAAACATCAAGCTGAGATTCAAAAAGCATTGCCTCCAATCGATAAACGCAACCCATTTGTGATGGATGTTGGTTTGGATGCACAAGGTCGTGCGGTAAAATTAGACTATGATTTGAATTATGCACTGCCTGAGTTGAAATCTAGTTTTAATATCAAAGCAGATATGTATGTTAGTAATTACGGCAAAGCAACACCAATCGATCAGGCACAGTTAAAACGTGCCAAAACTTGGGCTGAAACAAGCAAAGGTTCAATGCTTGAAAAAGCAGTGAATAGTTTCTCAGAGAAGTTAGGTCAAACTGGAATTCAAGAGCATTCTGCCGAGCCTTATACTTTGTCTTTAGATGATCAGCTTGAGACGATTGCAGCTCAAAAATATGATGCAACTCATTCTTATGAGCAAACCTATAAAGCTGTATTTATTGCAAAACTGACAGAAAGCACACCGCAAATCGTTGAGCGCTACTCAAGCAAAGAATTGCAAGAAATTGCGAGTGTATATGCATACTGGTATTCAGACGAAGATGTGTATAACCCTGAAGGGAAGGCTTTGAAAGCTATCGAAGCATTGCAAAGCAAACATCATTTACAAAATGAAGATCAGTTTGATGATCGTCTTGGACGTGCTGTTGATCGTATTGTGAGTGATGCAATTCGTGGAGATAAAGATCGTCAAGAATGGAAAAAATTAAAAGCTCAATACAAACAACCTCAGCAATTATTTGCTCAGCAATATCAAACCCAATTTGAACGTGAAAATGGTATTTCAAATGATGAGAAAGCATTACTTGCGCAAACAGCAAATGTTTTAGGGCAAGTGTATGTGGATGCGCGTAAGAATCAATTGTCTGAAAAATCTATCAAATCATTGAAGATCGAACATAATGAATTTATTGATTATGAAATCTTTAAAGATGTTTATATGAAGTTGGTGAATGCTAAGTAACTAGTAAAAGAAGAGCCTGCAATTAGCAGGTTCTTCTTTTTATGATTTATAGAAAATCTTTGAGTTCAGGCTTAACGCCATTCCAAATTGAAAAGGCTTCTATTGCCTGACCAACAAGCATACCAAAACCATCTGTAGAAGGAATTTGACGAGTTTGTGCTTGATCTAAGAAACTTGATGGTTTGCCATATGCCATTTCATAAGCATGATGGAAAACTAAGGTTTCTGGTAGTTGCAATGCATCACCAGTTAAGCTCGCCGAAGTTGCATTAATCACAAAATCATACTCACCACTTAATTGATCTAAACTTGTTGCAGTGAGTTCAATGTGTGCTACAGACTCTTTTAAGTCTTCAACGAGTTGTTCAGCACGAGCAAGTGTACGGTTGGCGATCACAATCTTTTTAGCGCCTGCTTGAACTAGAGGGTAGATGACACCTCGTGTTGCACCACCAGCGCCTAAAATGAGAATACGGCTATTTCCAAGTTCCCAACCTAACGCTTGAATCGCCGCGACAAGACCTTGCCCATCTGTATTGTCACCATAGAGTTTGCCATCTTGCATCCATAAGGTATTGACTGCTTTGGCAATCTTGGCACGTTCAGTAAGTTGGTCACATAAAGCAAAGGCTTGTTCTTTAAATGGCACAGTAACATTCATACCTACGCCGTTTTGAGCAAAGAAATCTTTTGCCGTGCTTTCAAAACCATCGAGTGGCGCAAGGATTTTTTTATAGTTTAAGTCGATCCCAGTTTTTGCTGCGAATGCATGGTGTAACTCTGGTGAGCGGGATTGTTCAATCGGATTTCCAATTACAGCAAATTGTTTGGTCATGAGGGAATCATTCTTATGAGGTCGTTAAAGTTTATAAAGTTGCAGAGAAGGTCGCAATATTGATTTACAACTCTAGTCGAGTGATGGTCTGATTTATTTCTCAGAGTATGTTCATATCATTTCTTGGGTGATATGGATTGTGATTACTGTTTTATGGCTATATTTTTAATTCGGTATGCGGCAAGTGAAGCGAATATCAATGGGCGGATGCGATCGCATGTTGCAATATTTTTATTTTAAGATTCCCAAAAAGATTTCATCCCTGAACTATATGTCAGGGATGAATCATTTCTTTTATTTATTTAAACCCAGCCAGTCTCGTGGTTTTAAATAATAATCAGTAAGTCTTTTTTCAGGTGAGTCAGCCTCCCATTCAGGACGATATGACCAACCCGCTAAATTTGGTAAACTTACGAGAATTGATTCAATGCGGCCGCCCGTTTGTAAACCAAACAAAGTGCCACGGTCATAAACTAAGTTATATTCAACATAACGACCACGACGATACAGCTGGAACTCACGTTGTGCTTCGGTGTAGGGCTGTTCACGATATTTCTCGAAAATAGGTAAAATTGCTTCTAAATAGCCATTACCGACGGCTTGGATATATTTAAAGCAAGTTTCGAAATCCCATTGATTTAAATCATCAAAAAATAAACCGCCTACGCCACGCTGTTCATCACGATGTTTTAAATAGAAATAATCATCACACCATTGCTTATGTTCAGCGTAAACATTTTCACCAAAAGGTTGACACAGGTCATAAGCCGTTTGATGCCAGTTTAAAACGTCTTGATCATCTGGATAGAACGGGGTTAGATCAAAACCCCCACCAAACCACCACACTGGATCTTGTCCTTCGGGTTCAGCGATAAATAAGCGTACATTTGCGTGTGAGGTTGGAATATTTGGATTTTTAGGGTGAATAACTAAAGAGACACCTAATGCTTGTGCCTTAGCACCTGCAATTTGTGGATGGCGCTCAGTGGCAGAAGCAGGTAAGTTACTAATATTAATGTGGGAGAACATCACCCCACCTTTTTCAATCACGTCACCATTTTGCAGAACACGAGAGCGGCCACCGCCGCCTTCAGTTCGCTGCCAATCATCAATGATAAATTCTGCGTTACCACCGCCTGCACGTTCCTGTTGCTCTAGTCCTGCACAAATGCGAGCTTGTAGATCGAGTAAAAACTCACGAACACGTTGAATATCAGCTGAAGTTGGGTGCTGCATGATGATCCTCTTAAAGTGATCTAGGGATGAGTTACATCAAAGCATAAATCCATAAAAAAAGTAAGGGATTTTTGAATCTATATTAAGATGTGTGATTTCGGACAAAGTTTTGATCTGCGAATAATGCTTTTATTGAGACTGTGTGAATTGGTTCTGTTCAATAAGTTCATTAATTTCTTCGCCATACATCCAAGTATTTAGAATACCTTCTGAACTCGCCAAACCTGTTATATCCAAAAAATGTTCAAAAGTCGTAGCAACTTGTTCTCTATCTTCTGTGTCTAAAGTATCAGGATTAATTTGATGGATACCATTAGAGAGAATCTTAAGTCGTTGTTCTTTGCTAGGTTGTTTAGCATTTTGATAGAGTTCAATATAAGTTTCAGCAGTTTCGGCAACTTTTTGATTTAATAATTCTTTTAGTTTCTTATCCTCTATGCCTGTATATAGATAACCATCACCAGCAAAATGATCTTGTTTTTGAAATTGATGTAGTTGCTCGATCACTCTATTTGATGAGTTATCGTTATGCTCATTCGCTTTAGTATAACCACTTAGTAACAGGAGGCCTGTTACTAAGAAAATGCTTAATAATTTCAATTTTATGAATACTCTTATTGAATGAGCAATATGACTCTAAACTCAGAAGTCATCTTTTTTATACAGATGATCCATACGCTCACGTTTCGTTTTTAAATAATGCTCATTAAATGGGTTGCGACCTACAGTTAAAGGAACACGTTCAACGACATTGATGCCCAAATCAGTCAAAGCTTTTAATTTTAATGGATTATTCGTTAATAATTTCACTTCTTTGATCTGAAGATGATTCAGCATAATGCTGCACATGTCATAGCGACGTGCATCAGCTGGAAGGTTTAATAATAAGTTTGCATCAACGGTGTCATGACCTTGATCTTGCAATGCATAGGCACGGATTTTGTTGGTTAAACCAATCCCACGACCTTCTTGGCGGAGATATAAAATGACACCTTGACCTGCTTCGTTAATCAAACGTTGAGTCGCTTGTAACTGTGGGCCACAATCACATTTAAGTGAGCCGAAAGCATCGCCAGTCAAGCATTCTGAGTGAATGCGTACGAGTACTGGTTTGTTGGGAGCAGCTTCTAAACCTTTAGAAAGCGCCACATGTTCTTCGCCCGTTTCTGGGTCTTGAAACACGGAAATATTGAAGTCACCAAAAGCGGTTGGTAGCTTTGATGTTGCAATAAATTCAATTGGCACAGAGAGCTCGCTATGATAATAAAAACAGTGAAAGTATAGCCTAATGTGTGAAGATTGCGTGAATTGGAATTTCTGATTTTTCACATAAGTTTTTCTTTTTCATACAAAGCACACAATAATGGTTGATAAACAGTGACATAATTCAGGATAATCTGCGAGCCAATCTTAGATATTGGCATGAGAATGTTCAGCACTACATCATTCGCTCATGTGGCTGATTGAAGGTAGATCGTATTTAATTGTATGATTGCCCCCATTTAACCCAGCTTCGGATTTGCCAGGCTTAAAAAGGCTTTGCCACATTATGTTGTATACCGAAATTCCAACTCAACGCCCTGTTACGCCATTGTTAGATGGAATTGATCATCCACAACAATTACGTCAGCTCGAGCAAAGCCAACTCGCACAAGTGGCGGATGAGTTGCGTCAATATATTTTGTATGCAGCAGGACAAAGTGGTGGTCACTTTGGCGCAAATTTAGGTGTAATCGAATTAACGGTTGCACTGCATTATTGTTTTAATACGCCGCAAGATCGTTTGGTTTGGGATGTGGGTCATCAGGCTTATCCACATAAAGTCCTGACTGGACGTCGTGAACGTATCACTACTATTCGCAGTAAGGATGGTCTTGCAGCATTTCCTGCACGTGATGAGTCTGAGTTTGACACATTTGGTGTAGGGCATTCCTCGACTGCAATTTCTGCTGGTTTAGGTATGTCACTTGCACGCCGCTATCAAAAAGATCCATGTGATGTAGTTGCGATCGTCGGTGATGGGGCAATGACTGCTGGTATGGCTTTTGAAGCCATGAACGATGCAGTTGCTCATGATGCTGATCTTATTGTTGTACTCAATGACAATGATATGTCGATCTCTTGCAGTACGGGTGGTTTTGCTAAACACTTGGCTGCGATTTGGGAAACAGGTCAATTGGTAAATGTAGATGAACAAGGTGAAGCCTATGTTCAACCACATCCAAAGTGGACTTATAACTCTCGTTTACATCAGTCAGCGACTGATGCTGCAGATAACTTATTTAAAGCAATTGGTTTTGATTATTTTGGGCCATTTGATGGTCACAACGTTGAGCAATTGGCACAAGTTTTTAGTGCACTCAAAAAACGTAAAGGCCCACGTTTAGTTCATATTTATACAAAAAAGGGTAAAGGCTTTGCTCCAGCGGAAGCAGATCCAATTACCTATCACGCAATTACCAAGATCGCACCAGTAGCAAATGCACCTGTAAAAAAAGCACCACCAAAGTATTCAGATGTGTTTGGGCAATGGTTGTGTGATGAAGCTGCTCAAGATCAGCGATTACTCGCGATTACACCTGCGATGTGTGAAGGCTCTGGCATGGTGAAGTTTGCACAGCAATATCCAGAGCGTTTCTTTGATGTGGCCATTGCTGAACAACATGCAGTGACCTTAGCAGCAGGTATGGCATGTGAAGGTTTAAAACCTGTGGTTGCAATTTATTCAACCTTCTTGCAACGTGGTTATGATCAGTTAATTCATGATGTTGCATTACAGAATTTAGATGTGACTTTCGGGATTGATCGTGCTGGTTTAGTTGGTGAGGATGGTCCGACGCATGCAGGTGCATATGACTATGCTTATATGCGCACTGTACCAAACATGGTGATCATGGCGCCGAAAGATGAAAACGAATGTCGCCAAATGTTACATACTGCTTACCTTCACGAAGGGCCAACTGCTGTACGATATCCGCGAGGTGCAGGCACAGGTGTTGAAATCCAGCAGCAGATGACTGCTTTGGAAATTGGTAAAGCCGAGATTGTTGCTGAATTTAATAAAGAAGTAGATCAACAGATTTCTATTCTAGCTTTTGGTAGCCGAGTAGCCCCATCAGTTGAAGCCGCACAGCAGTTTGCAAATAAACATGCTGTAGGTGTGCGTGTGGTGAATATGCGTTTTGTGAAGCCATTGGATGAGCAAATCATCCGTGACCTTGCGGATAGCACACAACTTTTCGTTACAGTAGAAGAACATGCTGTGATGGCTGGTGCCGGAAGTGCTGTTAACGAATTCTTGGCGCAAGCACAAATTGTAAAAGCTATTTTGAACTTAGGTTTGCCTGATACTTTCCTTCATCAAGCAACGCATCAGCAAATGTTGCAAGACTGTGGTTTGTACAGTTCAGGGATACTTGCTTCAATCGAGAAAGCTTGGTTTTAGCTCTTAAGTTCATGTAAATGTGAGCAATAATTTTTCGCAACATTTTTCCCCTAAAAGCACTTATATTTGATAGAATATAAGGGCTTTTATGCATTATTCTTTGTCAAAATCTTCAAATTTGTAGTGGGTGTTCAATGGAACCTATGGTGGTTATGGCTGCGCGTGCGGCTCAAACAGTTGGTCAAGAGCTTTTAAAGGCACATCAGAATCGTCATAAGCTCGATTTACAAGTTGAAGAAAAAGGCATCGATGGTCCAGTAACGCGTGTAGACCGTTACATCGAACAACTTACAATTGATACGCTTCGTAAAAGTTATAAAAACCATAGCTTCCTTGGTGAAGAGTTTGGCATGCAAGAAGGTAAAGGTCACGACGCAGATTGGTGTTGGGTGATCGATCCTTTGGATGGTACTCAAAACTTTATCAACGGATTCCCGCATTTCTGTATTTCTATCGCTGTACAACACAAAGGTGTAACGCAACACGGTGTGATCTATGATCCAGTTCGTGATGAATTGTTCTCTGCAAGCCGTGGTCGTGGCGCGGTCATGAATCAACGCCGTATTCGTGTCAATGTAAAAGATAATCTAGAAAATACTTTCCTTTCTGTTGGTCATCCTTACCGTGCAAAACGTAATGGCGAAATCGTTTCTTATGCAGAACAGCACTTTGCTTCATTATTGGCGGTAACTAAAGCAGGTTCTCAAATTCGTCGTGGTGGTTCAGCTGCATTAGATTTAGCTTATGTGGCTGCAGGTCGTTTTGATGGTTTCTTTGAGCTTGGTTTAAAACCGTGGGATATCGCTGCGGGTGAGTTGATCGTGAAAGAAGCGGGCGGTGTAGTTGTTGATGCTCGTGGTGGCAATGAATCATTTGATAATGGTCAAGTACTTGCTTGTTCATTGAAAATATTAAAACCATTGATGCAAGCAGTTGTTCCTGCTTGGGGCGAAGCTGCAAAATAATTTGTAGATTTAAATAAAAAAAGCCCTCATTGTTTGAGGGCTTTTTTTAGAACATGAAAAAAATAAGGTGAAATAAATTGTTGATTTATTTTATTGGTCCTGGCGGGGCTGGAAAAACGACCACGGCAAAACTGTTAGTATCACAATTAGGATGTAAGTATTACGATTTAGATGAACAATTTATGTTAGTCGAGGGGCATATTGGGCAGTACATTGCAGAATATGGTTATCAGCAATATGCGTTTCGGAATATTCAATTATTTTTGCAACTACAAGCAAAATGTGAAACTCAAGGCATAATTGTATGTTCTTCAGGATTTATGACCTATCCGAATGATATTCATAAAGAATATGTAAAAATAAAAAATATGATAGAAAATTATAAATTTACCTTCTTATTACTACCTTCACTAGAGTTGGAGGGTTGTGTGAGGGAGATCCTAATAAGACAAATGAAAAGGGTATATCTAGATGCTTCTGAGGAAAAGGAGGAATTGAAAATTAGGATGCGATTTCAACAGTATGTTGGATTGAATTGTCAAAGGGTTTTAACAGATGTCATTCCAAATATTGTTGTTTCAAGAATAATGAGAATAATTGAAGGTGATGACTCTTAGAATGCTTTTTAGTTGTTGTTATATAAATATAAATTTTGAAAAAAAGTAGGGTTGTGAAAAGTATATTTAAAAAAGAATTGTTATGAAATTACGAAAACCCATTAAAAAAGGTGACTTTTAAAATTATTCTGCTATAATCCGCCCACGCACTTAAATTCCAGTTCATTACCTGAACATTCAGTTCTATTCATATTAGCGCACGCTGTCCATAGAGAGGACCACATCTTGCGCCCAAATCGCTTAGCGATTCTTCAGGTTGAGGCAGTAATCAAGCGTGCGTTTAGTCCACATCGTCGTTATTCGGATCGCCGCTGAATTTCATCTATTTTCAGCTTGAGTCGCTTTGCCGCTTGTTGCCGATGTCTATTTTTGTATTTATTAAAATGGAGCACCCACAAGGGTGAAACTCTCTATGAGCAAAACTTTTGCCGAATTTTCTTTGCACGAAACCTTACAACAAGCACTTGAGGGTTTAGGTTTTACAAGCCCAACGCCTGTGCAAGAACAAGCGATTCCAGCTGCATTAGAAGGTAAAGATTTATTAGTTTCAAGCCAGACTGGTTCTGGTAAAACAGCAGCATTTTTACTCCCAACATTAAATGCTTTAGCAGGTCAGGAAACTTTTGTGCCATTTAAAGAGCGCATGAAAGCAGTGACTCAACCAAGCATTTTAGTTTTATGTCCTACTCGCGAATTGGCTCAACAAGTAAGCCAAGACGCTATTGCATTTGTACGTCACATGAAAGGTGTTCGTATTGCTGCAATCATGGGTGGTATGCCTTTTGGTAAACAAATCCAACAGCTTAAAGGTGCGCAAGTCGTTGTAGCGACTCCTGGTCGTTTACTTGACTTGGTGAACCGTCGTCAATTGAAACTTGATAAAGTTGAATCTTTAATTGTTGACGAAGCTGACCGTATGTTAGACCTAGGCTTCTCTGAAGACTTAGAAGCAATTAGTGATTTGGCTGCAAACCGTAACCAAACATTGATGTTCTCTGCAACATTTGCTGATCGTATTATTCGTCTTGCTGAACGTATGATGAATGATCCAGAGCGTATTGCGATTGAAACTGGTCACACAACAAATACTGACATCACCCAAACTCTTCATTGGACTGATGGCTTTGAGCACAAGAAAAAGCTTTTAACTCACTGGTTATCTGACGAAAACTTAGACCAAGCAGTTGTATTTGCAAGCACTCAAGAAGATACAGACATGCTTGCGGAAGAGTTAGCTGAAGCTGGTCATTCTGTAGTTGCACTACATGGCGCTATGCCACAAACCGTTCGTAACCGTCGTTTACGTAGCATCCGTGAAGGTCGTGCAAAAATCTTAGTTGCAACTGACGTTGCAGCACGTGGTTTAGACGTACCAACAATTTCGCACGTAATCAACTTCGGTTTGCCGATGAAAAATGAAGACTATGTACACCGTATTGGTCGTACAGGTCGTGCTGGTCGTACAGGTCAAGCAATTACATTAGCAACTTACCGTGAGCGTGGCAAAATCCGTGCTTTAGAAGATTATTTAGATGCACGTTTAAATGTATCTGAAATTGAAGGTTTAGAGCCATCTCCACCTCCTGCACGTTCAGGTCGTGATGGCGGCGGTCGTGGTCGCGGTGGTCGTGATGGCGGCGGTCGTGGTCGTGGTGGTTTTGGCGGTGGTCGTCGTTTCGAAGGTGAAGGCAACTTCAAGCGTCGTGAAGGCGGTGATGATCGTCCACGTCGTAGCTTCGATGACAAACCTCGTGGTGAGCGTCCTGCGTTTGGTGGTGAAGATCGTCCGCGTCGCGAATTCAATTCTGACCGTCCGCGTCGTGAAGGTGGTTTCGAAGATCGTCCACGTCGCGAGTTTAATTCTGACCGTCCACGCCGTGAAGGTGGTTTCGAAGATCGTCCACGTCGCGAATTTAATTCTGACCGTCCACGCCGTGAAGGTAGTTTCGAAGATCGTCCACGCCGCGAGTTCAACTCAGATCGTCCACGTCGTGAATTTAATTCAGACCGTCCGCGTCGTGAAGGTGGTTTCAATGATAAACCACGTTTTGATGCGAATGACGACAACCGTGGCAATCGCGTAGATTATAAACCACGCCGTGAGGGTGGTTTCGGTGATCGCCCTAAGCGTGACTTTGGTGATCGTCCACAACGTGAAGGTGGTTTCGGTGACCGTAAGCGTAGCTTCGGTGGTGATGACCGTCCTAAACGTAGTTTTGGCGAAGATCGTCCTAAGCGTAAGTTTGGCGAAGATCGTCCAGCTCGTGGTTCACGTGAAGAGCATTTTGGTGGCGACCGTCGTCGCAAAAACGATTTTTAATCGATAAAAACCGATAAAATGAAGAAGCCAGTTGAAAAACTGGCTTTTTTATTTTGAATGAGTCATGTAGAATGCCAAAATGTCTACTGGTTCAAACTTTACATGAAAAATGAATAGGGTTAAGCAAAATAAAAGTTTCTTGAATCAAGCGTGGTCGTTCATGTGCAGTGAAGGTTTACCATGCTTATTTGTTGTACTTATGCTATGTAATGGTCTATTTTTTGCATATGCCATTTTTGATGAAAATCACGCCGATTCATTCAATGCAAATTCACATCAATCTGCTTCAGAATTTCGTTCAAAGAATAACTACATAAATTAAATAATCTTCATACATCGTTTATCAAAATAAAAACAAGCGCTTAATCTTTCAGTGTATAGTATGCGTGCATAAAAAGTGCAGGAATGAATGCCATTATGAATAACAAATCTCCTCTCGATTCAGAAGCCCTCATTGAAGTTAAAAACTTGAGCTTTAATCGTGGGGAACGCGTCATTTATGACGATATCAGTCTAAAAATTCGACGTGGTCAAATTACTGCAATTATGGGTCCATCTGGTACAGGTAAAACGACATTGCTTCGTTTGATCGGCGGACAACTCACACCTGATCATGGTGAAGTTTTACTTGATGGTAAAAACATTGCAGCTATGTCTCGTCATGAGTTATTTGCTGCGCGTGCCCGTATGGGAATGTTATTCCAAAGTGGTGCACTTTTTACAGATATGTCTGTGTATGAAAATGTCGCTTTCCCAATTCGTGCACATACTAAATTACCAGAGCATCTCATTGCTGAACTAGTTGCCTTAAAGCTTGAGTCAGTTGGTTTGCGTGGTGCTGAACAGCTAATGCCAACTGAATTGTCAGGTGGTATGAATCGTCGTGTTGCCTTAGCGCGAGCGATTGCATTAGATCCTGAGTTGATCATGTATGACGAGCCATTTGCAGGTCAAGATCCAATCGTAATGGGTGTTTTGACGCGCTTAATTCGTTCTCTACGTGAAGCTTTAGATCTCACTACAATTATTGTCTCGCATGACGTTGCGGAGACTTTATCAATTGCTGATTATATTTATGTGGTTGCAGAAGGCAAAATTCAGGGTGAAGGTTCTCCAGAAGAATTAAAAAATCATGCTTCACCATTTGTACGTCAGTTTTTAACAGGTTCGGCAGAAGGGCCTGTGGAATATCAATTTACGCATCAAGCATATTTAGATAGCGAGGTTCGTCCATGAATACGATTGCCTGGCTAGGTAGACTCGTTATTGAGCGAATAAAGGGGATTGGTGCTGCGTCACTGATGCTCCTACAAGTTTTATTTGCAATGCCATCACAAGGTGGTTTTCAGCGCTTTGTTTACCAGATGTATCGCGTCGGGGTGATGTCGCTACTGATCATTGCCGTTTCTGGTTTATTTATTGGTGCAGTGCTTGGCTTGCAGATGTATAGCATTCTCGTCACTTTTGGTAGTGAAGCGATGTTAGGCACAGCCATTTCATTAACCTTGCTCCGTGAGCTTGCTTCGGTGGTTGCTGCATTATTGTTTGCGGGTCGTGCAGGTTCAGCTTTGACTGCTGAAATTGGTTCGATGAAGCAAAGTGAACAACTTGCTAGCATGGAAATGATCGGTGTTGATCCACTTCGACAGATTGTTGCTCCACGTTTATGGGCTGGTATTGTCAGTTTGCCAATGTTGACGGTGATTTTTGCAACTATTGGTATTATCGGTGGCAAGTTAGTTGGCGTTGACTTTTTAGGTGCAGATGAAGGTTCTTTCTGGGGCGGTATGCAGAGTACAGTTCAGTTTGGGCATGACATTTTGAATGGCACAATTATTAAAAGCATTGTGTTTGCACTGATTTGTACATGGGTGGCGGTATATCAGGGCTATGCTTGTGATCCAACACCAGAAGGTATCGCGACTTCGATGACGAGAACGGTCGTATATTCTTCACTTTGTGTATTAGGTTTTGATTTCGTGTTGACTGCGGTCATGTTCGGAGGGATTTAATGAAATCACGTACTAGTGAGCTGGCCGTAGGTATTTTTGTCATTATCTTCGGTATCGCTTTATTTTTTCTTGCAATGAAAGTTAGCGGTTTGGTTGGGACAAATTTACGTGATAGCTATAGCATGACAGCGCAGTTTGATAACGTAAATGGTTTAAAACCTCGTGCCAAAGTCACCATGAGTGGCGTAACGATTGGTCGTGTAGAATCTATTTCTCTTGATCCCGTCACGCGTTTAGCAACAGTAAAATTTGATTTGGATGGTAAGCTGACGAGCTTTGATCCAAAACAGCTTAAAGAAGTGCAGAACAATGCACTTGAAGAATTACGCTACAGTTCTGATTATGAGCAAGCTGATGCTGCGAAACAAAAAGAAATGGAACAGCAACTTATCAGTAACATGACCTCCATCACGAGTCTGGATGAAGATGCTTATATAATGGTAGCAACCAATGGCTTATTGGGCGAAAAATATTTGAAAGTTGTACCCGGTGGTGGTGTGAACTATTTGAAACGTGGTGATGTTGTTTCAAATACCCAAGGTACAATGGATTTAGAAGATTTGATCAGTAAATTTATTACTGGTGGTGCTGGTAAAGCCACATCAAGCTCGACAACTGAGAGTTCAACATCACCAGCTGCAAACGCTGATGCAGAACCATCTTTTGTTGAGTAATTCAGGTTAGGAGATTGAAGTGAATACATTATTGAAACAGACTCTAACGGCAAGTGTATTATCAACCATGCTTGCAAGTGCTGCATTTGCTGCACCAACAGAGACCCCACCTGATTTTGTAAAACGTGTGGCTGATGGCTTGATTACGCGTCTAAAAGCAGATCATGCTAAATTGCAGAATAATCCTGCTTTAGTAAAAACGATTATTCGTCAAAACCTTGATCCGTATGTTGATTCACAAGCATTTACTCGTATCGTATTGGGTACTTATGCAAATAATCAGTACACAAATGCTGCTCAACGTGCTCAGTTTGAGAAAAACTTCCGTGAAGTGATTATCGAGAACTATGGTAGTGCTTTCGCTAAATATACTAATGAAAGCTATACCATGCGTCCGTTTAGATCATCAAATAGCAAGAACCCAGTGGTTACTTTAGACTTCTTGCATAATGGTGAAAAGATTCCTGTATCTTTCCAGTTGGCGGATAAAGGTGATCAGTGGAAAGTGCGCAATATCAATGTGTCAGGTATTGATTTAGGTTTACAGTTCCGTAATCAGTTTGCGGCGACAGTGCAACGTAATGGTGGTGACATCAACAAAGCGATTGCAACGTTTAAACCAGATGCAGACTCTGCTGTTAGCAAAAAATAAGGTAACGATGGATGATTCAGTATATTGATCAGCAACTCGTCGTTTCTAAAACGATTAACTTTGTAAATGCAGAAGAGATTTACCAAGCAGGCTTAAAGCATATCCAACAACATAAGACATTTCCTTTAGTTGTTGATCTAGGTCAGCTTGAGCAAGGAAATACGCTATCTTTGGCTGTTTTGGTGCAATGGTTGCGCCAAACACCTGAGAGTAAAGGTCTACATTTCAAAAATGTTTCTGAGAAAATGTTAAAAATCATTCAAGCTTGCCATCTACAGGATGATTTGAAATTGATTTAAATGATTCTTGTAGATAAAAAAGAGAGCTATTTATAGCTCTTTTTTTATTCCTATAGTTTGGGGAACGCAGAAAAAAGCGCGTCACAGGTTGGATATTTTTGATGTAGCTTTTTTAGATAATAGGTTTGATCATGTTCTAAAAAAACATCTAATAGTTTCATCGGTATGCTTTGATTATTGCATCGTTGGGTTTTTCTATTCCATGCGCTAAAAGGTGAAATTGGATGATCAATTGTTATGATGTTTTTATCGCAGTGTAATAATGCCAATGAACTGATTTGATAATTTTGAGGTGTCGTCTTATCTGGTGGATACGCTAGACCAATGACTAAATCATTACTTTTTATTGTTTTGATTGAAAAATCACTATGCCATTGTTTAGGCTTGGACGAGAAAATCTTTGTTAGCAAACTTTGAAAGATAAAGTGAGGGTGCTGAAAGGTGAGCTGCTTATGGTTGCTTGAAGATAGTTGCTGAACAGATTGAAGCCGTGCAATAAACACATCATTTGGGGAGTGCGGTGCGCAGGCAAAAGCTAGGTTTATCGAAAGGGTTATATTCAAAACTAGAAAGAACCCTTTCATTTTAGATCCATTTCTTCCATCTAAAGTAGATCATTGGTAATACTAAAAATGCCATTAAAATTGCGGTAACGATCCAAAAGCTCAAACTACCGTGTGCAAAAGGGAGTTCTTCCGTATTCATACCATAAATGCTGGCAATCAACATAGGTGGCGCAAGCATACTTGGTAGGATCGAGAATCGACGAATCGTATCATTCTGTTCAGTGTTAATGAATCCAGACGTAGTATCCAATAAGAATCGTACTTTCTGGAATAAAAAGGCATCATGTTCGACCAGCGAGCGTACATCTTCACTCAGTTCTCGAATATCAGCATCATAAATATGACTGCCCAAAGCACGCGGGCGTGATAAAAACGTTAATACACGACGTAAATCGATTAAACAGAGTTGTGCCTTTCCAAGCATGTCTTCTTGCTGAGCGAGTCGGGTAATCATGTCGTCCAGATCTAAAATCTTTTCTCGATGATGATTATTTAGGACTTCTGTAGAATATCTTTCTAAGTCCTTGTGGATATCTTCTAAGATATCCGCAAGTTCATCTAACTTTGCTTCGAGCAATCCGAGTAAGATCCAAGTGGGATCTTTATAGTCCATATCGTAGTCATTGCGGCGCGCTCGTGCACGAAAAGCACGGAACGCAACAAGCTTTTCACCACGCATGGTAAATAAACGGTCTTTATGCAAAATAAAGGCAACGGTTTGCACCATAGCAAGCATATGAGACGTGTCTTCAGTGTCGCCATCGACCTGATAATTTTTATTCTTTGTTAAAAAATATGTACTGATATGCAAAATTCCATCATCATCACGATAGAAGCGAGCGGATGAGGAAATGTCTTCAAGTGATTTTAATGTGGGTAAATTTCGATCATAGGCATCGAGAACCCATTGTTGTTCTTCTTGAGATGGAGCGATCAAATCAATCCATACGAGTTCAGGGTGTAGATCAAAGCCCCCATTGATCGTTGCATCTTCTAGACTACCGCGCTCAGTGGCATAAAAGGCTTCAAGCATGTCTTTTTTCCTCGCGCAGTTGATGTAAAGCTTTCATCATTTTGAGGAAAGCCAGCGTGTATTTTAGACAAGGATCGAATGAAAAACACTTGCCTAAACGATATTTTCTAAAAAATCTTGTTTCTTAGCCTACTTTAACAGCATGACAGTTATATAAAACGGTTTTAATTGTATGAATTCTATATGTGTTTTCTGCGGCTCCTCCCTTGGTAACGATCCTATTTACAAACAAATCGCACAAGCGACAGGCCAAGCAATAGCAGAACAGGGTCTCACTTTGGTTTATGGTGGTGGTCGC
The DNA here is from genome assembly GCF_000368585.1 of Acinetobacter venetianus RAG-1 = CIP 110063. Lineage (GTDB taxonomy): Bacteria > Pseudomonadota > Gammaproteobacteria > Pseudomonadales > Moraxellaceae > Acinetobacter > Acinetobacter venetianus. The sequence continues at coordinate 469,233 of NZ_KB849557.1, read as the reverse complement.
TCTGGATTGATGGGCGTTGTTGCTGACAGCGCGATACAGGCTGGAGGGCAAGTGATCGGTGTGATTCCAAATGCTTTAGTTGATCGTGAGTTAGCTCATACAGGGTTGACAGCGTTACATGTAGTGAATGACATGCACGAGCGAAAAACTAAAATGGCGGAATTGGCCGATGCTTTTATCGCTTTACCTGGTGGAGCAGGTACTTTGGAAGAAATTTTTGAACAATGGACATGGAGTCAGTTAGGGATTCATCAAAAGCCTTGTGCATTTTTAAATATAGATGGTTTTTATGATGGGTTGATTCAAACAATACAGGATTCGGTTAATCGAGGGTTTAGTCAGGCTCGTTTTGTCGAAAAGCTGATTGTTGCTGATAATATTGGTGACATTTTAAAAGCATTTACAGCATATGAACCTGCTATACCTAAATGGATGTCAACTGCTGAAATTCAGGCGTGAGAGAGAAAAGTGAAAACAATTACTGTGGCTGCGGCTGTTATTTTGAACGAAAAAAATCAATTATTATTGGTGCGTAAAAAAAATACACAAGCTTTTATGCAAGTTGGTGGAAAATTAGAGCTGAATGAAGCACCTGAACTTGCGATTCAGCGTGAAATACTGGAAGAGATAGGTTGTCATTCGGAAATCAAAAAGTTTATTGGGCAGTTCCATACACAGGCGGCCAATGAACCTGATCATCTTTTAGTGAGTTATGTTTATTTAGTTGAGCTAAAACAATCTCCCCAGATTGCAGCTGAGATTGCTGAAATGAAGTGGATTCAATTAGATGATCAAATCACTGTATTAGCTCCTTTGACGAAAGAGGTGGTGATTCCATGGTGTCGTAAAAATCAACCACTTATGCAGATGGCTTAACACCGCCAGCAGCGAGACAAATGGCATGAATTTTTTGGCAGCCCAATTGTTTCAGTATTTCTGAAAGTGCATGGATTGAGCTGCCCGTCGTCACCACGTCATCCACGATCATGACATTCCGATAACGGATTTTATTTGGTGGGCATGCAATAAATTGTTGTTCAATATGATCAAGCCGCTCTAAGCGAGTTAGACCTTTCTGTGAATGCTGTGCTAAGCGTTGTATAGGTTGCCAGATTGGAACATTCAGGTGCAGGCTCAGTGTTTTTGCGAGCAGAAATGACTGATTATAGCCTCGTTCAATCAAGCGATCTGTTGAAATTGGCATAGGTACAATGGCCTGTATTTTAGGCAATTTGAGTTGTAATAAAAGCCCTGCTAATAGCCGTTCATATTCAAGTTTTTGCTCATATTTAAACTGTTGAATAATACGATCAATCGGGTATTGATAATGGCAAGCAACGTAAATATGCTGTTCATGACGTTGAATTTGTTGTTTTAACCAAGGTAATTGTTGCCAACAATTTGAACAAACGCCAAACTGTTGCTTGATGCCCACATCACATAAATCACATGGCGTAAAATAATCAAACAACTGTCGGGTTTGTTTACGTAATAAATTAAACATAGGCATAACGTGGTGCTTCAGGTAACCAGCGTTTCAGCAAGCCTTCTGCATGTTGTGGGTAATCTTTGAGAATGTGTTCAGCCACATAATGTGCTTGACTCAGTAGATGATCATCACGTTCTAAGCGTGCAACACGAAAGCCCATATCACCTGTTTGTTTAGTACCGAGTAATTCACCGGGGCCACGTATTTCTAAATCTTTTTCTGCAATCACAAAACCATCATTACTTTCTCTTAAAATTGAAAGTCGTTCCTGCCCATTTTGTGAGAGTGGTGTTTTATAAAGTAATGCGCAGAAACTAGCCGTTGCGCCACGTCCCACACGACCACGAAGTTGATGTAGTTGAGATAGGCCAAGCCGCTCGGCATTCTCAATCACCATAATTGAAGCATTGGGAACATCAACACCGACCTCTATCACCGTCGTTGCAATCAGGAGTTGTGATTGATTGTCTTTGAAAGCTTGCATAACGGCTTGCTTTTCATCAGCCTTCATTTTTCCATGAACCAATCCAATTTTAAGATCAGGAAAGCGTTCTTTGATTTCCTGATAAGTTGCTTCAGCGGCTTGTGCATCTAAGGTTTCGGATTGTTCGACTAGCGTGCAGACCCAGTAAGCTTGCTTGCCTTCAAGACAATTCTTAGCGATACGTTGCAACACTTCTTCACGGCGATCCAAAGGAATAGTCACGGTTTGAATCGGTGTTCGTCCCGGTGGGAGTTCATCAATGATAGAAGTATCAAGGTCACCATAGGCACTCATTGCAAGCGTACGAGGAATGGGGGTTGCGGTCATGACTAGTTGATGCGGTGTGAATTGATCAACCCCTTTGTTGCGTAAAGCGAGGCGTTGGTCAACACCGAAACGATGCTGCTCATCAATAATAACCAGTCCTAATTTTGAAAATTCCACATTGTCTTGAAATAATGCATGCGTACCAACAACCAGTTGGGCGTGACCCTCTTTGATGTGTTGCTCAGCTTGCGCACGCGCTTTGCCCTTTTGTTTACCTGAAAGCCAAGCCACTTCAATACCCAGCGGTTCAAACCAACGTTTAAAATTCAAGTAATGTTGTTCCGCTAAAATTTCAGTTGGTGCCATTAACGCAACTTGCCAATCTGCTTCAAGCGCATGACATGCGGCAACGGCAGCAACCAAGGTTTTACCTGCACCGACATCACCTTGAACCAAACGTAACATTGGTTGATCTTGTTTTAGATCTTGTAGAATTTCTTTCGAGACGCGCTTTTGAGCATTGGTCATTTGAAAGGGTAATGCTTCTAATAGTTTTTTAGCGAGTATTTTACTGCTACTAAATCGAGGTGCGGCAATCTGACGGATATAAGCACGACGCGTCAATAAGCTAATCTGATGCGCTACGAGTTCTTCAAAAATCAAGCGTTGTTGTGCAGGATGTGAACCTTGATTGAGTTGTAACATATTGGCATCAATCGGTGGTTCATGAATGTAGTGTAGAGCTTGTTTTAACTCATAACCGTTGCTGTACTTACTTGGCAATAATTCAGGGAGATCATCACTATGATGTTGCAACGCTTGGCGAACATATTCGCGTAGCTTAGGTTGAGTGAGTCCTTCTGTACTCGGATAAATTGCTGTGAGCTGAGTTTTTGGAAGAGGTGTGTGTTGTTGAATGACTTGGATTTCAGGATGATAGAGTTCTAAACCGCGGGCCCCGACACGGACTTCACCGAAAATCCGTAAACGTTGTCCCATTTTGATGCGATCAGTTAAGCCTTTATAAATATGATAAAAACGTAAAGTCACTTTGCCAAAATCATCTTGGAGCAATGCGGCAAGAGACTTCTTTTTTCCAGGTGGGAAATCAACAGAACGCACTTCACCTTCAAGTAAATAACTTCGTCCAACAACCAGCTGATTCATTGGAATAATAGTGCTACGATCTTCATAGTCACGGGGAAGATGAAATAGCAAATCATCCGTGCTAAAAATATGAAGCTTTTCTAATAGGGTCGCTGCGGCAGCACCAACGCCTTGTAATTGCTGGACTGAAGTCATCTTTGATCAAGGATATGTATGCATATTTTATTTATTGGTTATGGTAAAACATCTCAGCGTGTCGCTAAACACTTATTTGAGCAAGGCCACCACATTAGCACAATTAGTCGCAGTCCAAAAACAGATTGTTACGCTACTCATTATATTCAAGATGTTCAGCAACTTGATTTAACATCATTTCCGCCGATTGATATGGTTTATGTGATTTTAGCGCCTGCTGAAAGTGGCGTTGCAGCCTATCGACAGACCTATGTAGAGAGTGTTCAGCCGATTGCGGAAGCATTAAAGCAGCATCCTGTTCAGCGTATTGTGATTGTTTCTTCAACTCGTGTTTATGGTGAAAGCGAAGGTCAGCTTATCGATGATGAATCGGTGATTCAACCCGTCGATGAGCAAGGACATTTACTTCGAAAAATGGAGTTGTTGTGGCAGGATTATTATCCTCAACAAAGTATTATTGTTCGTCCTACAGGAATTTATGGGACTTCAATTGCTCGATTAAAACGACTCGCAGAGCAGACACAAACTTATCCAGTGATTCATTTTAGTAATCGTATCCATGTGGATGATTTAGCTAGATTCTTGGCATTTTTAGTCGATATTCAAACCTTTGAATCGAGTTATATTGTGACGAACAACATCCCGATTCCGATGCATGAGATTTTACTTTGGTTTCAACAAAAACTGGGATTACCACTGCTAAAGCTTAGCTCAGACCATCAGACAGGTAAGCAAATTTTTGCAACCCGATTGGCCAAGACTAATTTCAAACTCAATCATCCCATTTGCTTTAATGACTATGCTGAGTTGTTACACGTACATAGTAATGAAAAATAATTAGGCTAGACTGCAAGTATGCTTTGAATTGTTGGTATGGATTTTGAATTTTAAATATCAACAAATTCCGTAAAGGAACTGCCTGAATTATGCACGAGGTTTGCAGTTGGGCGTAAAAGGTTGGATATGAGAAAAATAATCTGTTTAATGTTGTTAGGATTGATATCTGTTGAGGGCTGGGCCGGTGAGCAGACATGGTGTGTGTTCGACCCACTAGGTGCGAAAGGTGATATTAGTCGTCGTTTGCAAGATGTACGTTTGACTGCATTACAAAATCGAGTCGACTTAAAATTTCAATTTTTCAAAAATGAAAAGGATGCAATCCAAGCCTTTGACCAAAAAAAATGTTCGGGATTAGCAGCTTCTAACTTTAATACTTATCGTTATAACCATTTCATCGGTAGCACGGGTGGAATTGGTTTAATTTCAAATAATCGAGTTGCGCGGATGTTTTTGCAACTTTTAAATAATGTGCATGTCGAAAAACGTATGATTGGTCAAGACTATGAGGCAATTGGAATGATTCCAATTGGCACAGCGTATATGATCATGAATACACAGCAGATCAACAAAGTATCTCAATTAAAAAATAAGCGTATCGGTATTCTTGAAGATAATCCGCCACAACAGGCGTTGGTGCAAAGTGTTGCTGCAAAGGCAGCATATGTAGATTTCTCTGATGCGGTTGATTTGTTCAAGCAAAAGAAAATCGACATTTTGGCTGCTCCGGCTTATGGTGTCTTGCCGTATAACATTAAGAAAGAGTTTGGTGAGTCGACGCAGGTGGTTAATTTTCCTGTCGCCTATTTTGCGATTAGCATTGTTATTCGGCCCAAAGATTATCCAGCTGGTTTCGGGCATCAAATTAGAAATTGGTTTGTTAAAAATAACAATGTCTTAGCAGCGCAAGCAATTCAATGGGAAAATCACCTTCCTGCATACTATTGGGCAGATATTTCTAACTTTGAAAAGCAGGGATATGAAGCGATGGTGGCTAAGATTCGCAATCGTTATGTTGATCTTGGCTATTATGATGCGTATTTCGTTGAATTAATCAAACGTTTGAGATGTATTGATGACCCTCAATATTTAGAGTGTCGAAAGTAAAATAAAAGGCAACCGAAGTTGCCTTTTTTATGATTTAAGCTTTCTTACGCTTTAATCGGCGTTTTGCTTGTTGTGAAGCCATAGCCTCTAACGCTTCTGCAAGTTCTTCATCACTAAAAGTCGTGATGTGTTGCAACATTTGTAATGTTGCTTCATCCAGTACAAGTTGTGCCCCAGCTGCCATTTCACTGAAGTTATCATCATATTCAATAAAACCTTGATCGTTGTTACGGATATAGTTTTGTTGAGTTAAGACTTTAATGAAACTTTGGAATAATGCTTTATCGAAGAATTCAGGTGAATTGAATTCATATAACACAGATAGGCGTTGACCGAGTAGGTGGCTAAGCTCTTCGACTTGCTTGGTTGAAATATTGCCTGAACCACGTTGCGTAATCAGTGCTAAGGTCATGTAATAGCGTTCTAAACTTTGTTTAACAGGCATTGCAAGCGTTAAGAGTTTTTGATGCTCTTCACTGTTTGGTGTTGGGCTGAAAAGATTGCCTTCTTGATCTTGGAAAATCAGACCTATCTCAGCCAATGCATTGATATAGCTATCAATATGTTGCTGTAACTCAGAAGGTTGCCATTTCATAAACAATTCAGCTTTCAAGAATGGATACAAGGTACGAATCACATTACTCAAATCTGTTTTATGGATTTTACCATTGTGCTCAACTAATGAAGCAACTAATGAAGGTAAAACAAAGGCATGCAAAATATTGTTACGGAAGTAAGTGAGTAGAACCGCTTGGTTATCCTCAATCGCAATAATGTCACCCAGTACGTGTTGAACACGTTTGATGAGCTTTAACTTCAAGCCATAAGCAATAATTTCTTTACCCGATAATGGCGTTACTTGAGTGCGCTCATCGTAAGGATGTTCTGTCACTAGATCTCGATAAATATCGAGTTGTTTCGCACAGATTTCTTCATCCAAAGTGTGTTTTGGTGTTGCTAATAAAATTAAAGCCAATAGCGAAACAGGATTGATCACCACTGCACGGTTAATATTTTCTAAAATGACATTTGCAGAACTTGAAACCACATTCGAGAGTTCAGTTGAGCTTGCCGTTTCGAGTTGGATATTATCGGCATTGTTTTGCTTCAAAATATCATCAAGGAATACTGGCTCACCAAAATTCACATGTACTTTACCGAAGATACGTTCAATTTTTCGTAAGGTTTTTACGATACCAAAAATTGATTCAGCTTCTTTTGGTTTGCCTTGCATTTCACCAACATAGGTTGAGCCTTCCATTAAACGCTCATAACCAATATAAGTTGGAACAAAAACAATTGGTTTTGCAGGGCCACGTAAATGACCTTGGATGGTCATTGCTAACATACCCGTTTTTGGCGGAAGTAAGCGACCAGTACGTGAACGACCGCCTTCAATAAAGTACTCGATTGGTGTATTGCGTGACAAAATGCTATACAAATATTCTTTAAATACAGAAGTATAAAGTGCATTGCCACGGAATGAACGACGAATAAAGAATGCGCCGCCGCCACGGAGTAGTTGACCTACAAAAGGTAAATTCAAGTTATCGCCGGCAGCAATATAAGGGATCATCAAACCACGTTTATAAATGACATACGACAATAATAAATAGTCGATATGGCTTCGATGACAAGGTGTATAAACGATCTCGTAGTCTTTTGCTAATTCACGGACTGTACTGAAGTTATGTACTTCAACGCCGTCATAGAGCTGCGTCCATAAACGAGTTAATGCCATATCCGCAAAACGTACCGCGGAAGCAGAATAATCAGAAACGATTTCATTGACATAACCAATAGCACGACGTTCGGCTTCAAGCATACTGATTTTGTGCTGAATGCTTTCACGACGAATGGCATCTTGTACCTCAGGTGATTTGATCACTGACTGCATGACATTACGACGGTCAGACAAGTCAGGGCCAAGTACCACTTCACGTTGCTGATCCAAATACGTATCTAACGAGCTGGCAATATATGTTGCTGGAGAGATATTTGGATGGTTAGTCTTGGCATAATCTACCAATTCACGTAGAGATTGCGGCTCGTGAAACTCTAAATAAGATTGACGACCATGCAGACCAATGTTGACGAGTTGTTTAACTGTACCTGGTGTTGCCCAAGTATCTGAGAATAATAATTTGAACCAAGAATCTTCTTTATCTGGTGAACGTCCCCAAAGCACAGTCACAGGAACTAATTCCACTTCCACTTCTGGATTTTGCTCTAGCGCTTCGATGAGTTGTAAAAGGCGTGGGGGGTAGGTTTGGGTATTGAAGAAATTGTTTTCGTTATGGTGTAAAAAGAGAACTGAATTTTTTTCTTGATAAGTCCCAAAAGCCAAAGGGTCTAGGGCTGGTTTTAAATGTAGACGTCTCGTTTCTCCATCAACCACAAGCGCATTACTACGAGAGTAATTTTGTAAAACATAGCACACCAGTTTATTTGAATCAGTTGTGCTTTGCTCTGCTGTGGTGGATTCTGTAGGAACTTCACCAAGAACATGTGGGGTAACCACAAGGTCAAGTAACTTACTCGAAAGTTGGCGATACATTTGACCAAATCCAGTCTTGGACATTACAAACTCCTAAATAATAATCCTGACATCGAGTCATGATGAACACGACATTCTGCGATATTCTTACATAAAACGGTATGTTATTTTCTGACAAAATATAGCGTATTTGGTAGATTTTATCGTTAAAAATCGTATTTTTAGCAGGTATAACTAAATACGAATGTGACGGACGAATCATTTTATCCTGAGCATCTTTATTGGAATTTATGGCACAATCAAAATATTAACCCCACAAGGATGGGTTAATTTCTCCTGATTGATGTTGGAAGGTTGTTATATGAATGCTTTGACTCAAGAACTCGTTGAACTGTTGACCCTAGAAAGGATTGAAGATCATATTTTTAGAGGCAATAGCCGTAATTTAGTCGGGAAACGAGTGTTTGGTGGGCAAGTGCTTGGTCAAGCATTACGCGCTGCATCATATACAACTGACCGTCCAGCACATTCCTTACATGCATATTTTTTGTATGGAGGGGATGTAAATGCCCCGATTATTTATGAGGTTGAACCACTTCGAGATGGTAAAAGTTTTGCAAGCCGTCAAGTCAAAGCCATTCAACATGGGCGTGTAATCTTTTCTGCGATGGTATCTTTTGCCTATCCTGAAGAGGGTTTGAATTATCAACATAAAGAACCAGAATACCCAGCACCTGAGACATTAAAGTCAGAAAATGAACTCAAAGAAAGTCTAATTAATTTTGTGCCTGAAAATGTGCGCGCGAGTTTTATGCGTGAACGTCATGTCGAAATTCGACCAACGCAATTGATTAATCCATTTCAGCCACAACCAGAAGCGCCGTTTTACGCGCACTATATTCGGACTCATGGCACGATTCCATCAGAGCTAGATGAAATTTCATTGCATCAAGCAATTGTTGCCTTCTATTCAGACTTTACGTTGATGACCACAGCATTACGCCCGCATGGTTTGTCGTGGATTTCACCAAACTTACAATGTGCAAGTATCGATCATACGATTTACTTCCACAGACCATTACGTGCAGATGATTGGATGCTATACGATATGGAAGCAACGGTGAGTGCGAGTTCTCGTGGTTTGAACTTTGGTAAGATGTGGCAGAATGGTCAGCTTGTTTGTAGTACTGTACAAGAAGGCTTGATTCGGCTCAGAGAAATTGAAACGCAGTAATATTAAAAGAAAAAAATAACTAATTTGGAGTGTATGTGGTGTTTCAATCTCATATTTCTACATTGACAAAGCAACACTCCTTTAAATCTTTGGTTGCAGCCAGTTTGTGTTTAATTGTTTTTGGGTGTTCACGTAATGAATCACTGTCTGCCGAGTATCAAGAAGCTTGTCATGGTGAGCCTTTGACAACAGTGGCTCAACGTAATCAAGCTTTAGAAGATGGTTTTGTTATAAACCAGCAATTCAAATGTATTGATAAAGCTTCATACTTGGCTATGCAAGAAGCTGAGGCACGTGATGCTCAGATTGCAAGACAAAGAGAGCAGAGAGGTTATGAATCAGAAGCCGATCCTACTCCGAAGTATGAGTTGCGTTATGTCGAAATTAACTCGGCGTCAGTTGCGGAGTTAACGCATGTTTGTAATATTAAAAATGGGACAGCTGAAGACATTGTAAAAGAGCGCGAACGTAATGGTCAGTTCGGAGATTGGGTTGATGTTGTTCACCGTGTATTTGCGATGAGTGCAGCGCAAAATGTGGTATATGCTTCGGTATGTGGTTTAACTGTTAATGGTCAGAGTTTTGATGGAGCGCCCGCAGATCAGGCGGTAGCTCAACAGATTTATCAGCGTTATTCTCATTATAAGTAAAAAATTCATAAAGCCTTTTTCTATATTTTACCCGTGATTACTGTGACAAAAAATTGCTCGAATCTTCAATAAGCACATGCCATAGTATTGATAGTTCATCAATTCCTTATTTTTAGAATGAATTTAAATACACAAATTTTAATTGCCGCAATCTTTGGTGTGCTATTTGGACTTTTGCTCACGGCACAGCCAGATACCGTCTTTGCTGCAAATAGTTTATATGGACTTGGAATTTTAAGTAGCATTTTTATTGGCTTGTTAAAAATGTTATTGATCCCACTGATTTTTAGTTCGATTGTCGTGGGTGTTTCCAATTTACAAGCAGGTGGACAGTTTGGTCGTGTTTGGAAAGTGACCGCACTGAGTTGCTTAACGACAACGACACTAGCTCTCATTCTTGGAATTAGCTGTGCGCATATTTTTGAGGTCGGAAAGGGAATTGATATTATGGTATTTCAGGCTGCGATGCAGAGCCATGAAACACCAGCTACGCTGACACCATCCAGCTTTTTAACGAACTTTATTCAAAATACTTTAATTAATCCTTTCAAGGCATTCAGTGATGGCAATGTGCTGGCTGTTGTGGTATTCGCGCTATTCCTTGGCGTTGCTTTGGTAAGAGGAGGTGAGCGGTTCAATTCAGTTCGGCAAATCAGTCAGCAGTTTTTTGAAATAATGATGATGTTGGTGGGCTGGGTAATGAAGCTTGCACCGATTGGAATTTTTGCCTTACTTGCGAAATTAATTGCAACCGAAGACCTCTCTGTTTTGAGTCGACTGTTCGAGTTTGCAGTTGTGGTGACAGGTACTACTATCTTTCATGGTCTCGTGGTACTACCGGTGTTGCTCTGGGTATTTGGAAAGATGAATCCAATAACCTTTTTCAGAGGGGCTAGAGCTGCATTGGTGACTGCATTTGCGACCAGTTCAAGTTCGGCAACGATGCCGCTTAGTTTGAAGTGTGCACAGGAGAATTTAGGCGTTCGTCCACAAACAGCGGGTTTTGTAATTCCTTTGGGTACGCAGTTAAATATGGATGGAACAGCCCTTTATGAGGCTGCCGCTGCATTGTTTATTGCAAATCTGATGGGGCTAGATTTAAGTTTAACGCAGCAAATTATTGTATGTTTGACTGCGATTATCGCATCTTTGGGTGCGCCAGGAATTCCAAGTGCAGGGATGGTGACGATGATTATGGTGCTGCAATCTGTCGGATTACCAGCAGAGGCAATCGCAATCTTACTTCCAATTGACCGTTTGTTGGATACGGTGCGAACCGTTGTGAATGTACAGGGCGATATGATGATTAGTGTGGTTGTTGATCGCTATGCGAAGCAAGTAGAAACAGAACCAAGCTGATTTTCCCGCTATACATCAGGCGTAAAAAAAAGCAGGAGATAACTCCTGCTTTTTTTATTAACTTGAATTACGCAGCTTGTTGTAAAGCGCGTTTTGCAGCTGGTGAGTTATTGAGGTAATTCACAGCATCTTGAGTATTCCCTTCTTTTACAGGGTCATACCAAGGCATTAAGTAATCAATTTGCTGAGCAACCAACCAAATTGGATTTGGAAGAATTTGGTTATCCTTGCTGCCGATCTTATACCATTCTAGCCAAACCCAAGGTTTGAAGAGACTTGGTTTCTTATCAGCAAAGCGTGGATCTTGGCTCATGATATGCGCTGCACCATCAACCCAAAGTCCTAGAACGCCAACAATTACGGCAACGCTAAGGTAGTAACGTGCAATATAGCCACCGCCTAAATGACGGTAGAGATCAAATGCAACTGTACGATGTTCGATTTCTTCTGAACCATGCCATTTGATCAAATCGATCATCTCAGGATCAGCACCGAGCTCTTCCCAGCGTTTGTTATAGAGGGCATATTTACCAAGAACACAGGTCATATGTTCAACGGTAGCGATCACACCTAAGCGGAATAAATCCCATTGATGGTCAAGTATCTTAGGTACTTCTTTGCCGAAAGGTTTGTCAGCCAAAGCGTTGGTAAATAAGAAATCCATGATGTCTAAATTACGTTGAATATCAATATTGCGCTGGCTTAGATATTCTTTATTTGCAGATGTATGCGCAACAGCGTGCATTGCTTCCTGACGAATAAAAGCTTGAACATCTTCTTTTAATTTCTCATCAGTAATTTCTGGCAGTACTTTGTTGTATAGACGGCAAAACCAAAATTCACCAGCAGGCAAAATATTGTTAATTTCATTAATAAAATAGCTGGCAAAAGGCTGATTGGGAATCCAATCTACAGGTGTTTTTTCCCAATCAAATTTTACTTTTCGAGGGAGGATTTTATAGTCAATCGAAGAACCAAGAACTTTGTTCTTCACAAATGATAGTAATTTCATCGTTTAGTCCTAATCGATAGTGCAATGAACCAACACTAAGCAGTATATGCAAACGACCTAGTGTTTGTGTTTAGCAATTCGGGACAATTAAAATTTATTTAATGCATCAAGTTGCATGAAATGCATTTTTTATTCTTCAATGTCTGTTTCAGACACTTCTGGGATTTCATTTAAGTCAAACTCAGACGGTTGTTCGAGCGTATAATTCAAACGACCAGCCATCACGCTTGAGAGTTCCTCTAAACCGATACGGTTGAGTGATGAGAACAATTGAATTGAGAAATCAAGTTTCATTTTCTTCAACTGTTGTTTGACTTCCAGCAAAGTCTTATTTGCAGGACCACGGTTGAGTTTGTCCGCTTTTGTTAGAAGAATATGTACAAATAAATGACGTGAATGAGCCCATTCCAACATCATTAAATCAAAGTGTTGTAATGGATGGCGAATATCCATCAACAGTACGAGACCTTGTAAACTCTTACGATGGATCAAGTAGTTTTCAAGTTCTTTTTGCCATACGATTTTCATTGCTTCAGGAACAGCAGCATAGCCATAACCAGGTAGGTCGACTAAGCGTTGGTCAGGATTTCCTAAGCTAAAAAAGTTGATCATTTGAGTACGACCAGGTTTTTTAGAAGCGCGTGCAAGTTGCTTTTGATTGGTTAGTGCATTGATTGCACTTGATTTACCAGCATTCGAACGTCCTGCAAATGCAATTTCATAGCCTGTATCTTCTACGCATAAAGCGAGCTTAGGCGCACTCATTAAAAACTCAGCTTGGCGTAACCAATTTAAAGACTGTACCGCATACTCCGTTAATGCAGGATCAGTTTTCTTTTCATAACTGATTTTTTGTTTAGGTGCGAGTTTGGCTTTGGTGTCTTTAGATTGTTGACGCTGACGCATAGAAGCTTACTTTTGAATTGAAATAGCAAAGCTATTATAAAGGATGTCAGGGAATCGTGCGAATGTGATGGTTAAGCTTTTTGAGTGAGTTGTAAAAAATCAATATGAGAGCTTTGAGAGGACGGTAGAATACCGTGTTGCAAAACTTCGCCTAAAGTATAGCGGTCAAGACTTTGATAAAAGCTTTCTAGAGCTTGATCTAAGATACCTTTCAGGCCACATTGAGAGCGTAATACACAAGGTGGAGTATTGCATTCTACGATTTGGTGATTACCTTGCAAAATACGAACAATTTCACCAAGTTTGATATTGCGTGCATCTGGATTTAGGCGAATTCCACCGCCTTTGCCGCGGATGGTGACAATCCAATGTTGTTTCCCCATAAAGTGAACCACTTTCACCAAATGGTTTTGTGAGACATGGAGGTCTTTGGCTATATCGGCGATTGTATAAGGCACATCGTTTGGACGAGCGACATACAATAAAATCCTTAATGCATAATCAGTAAATTTATTGAGTTGCATAACTTCGCCCAATCTATTGTTATAGATAGAAAAGGCTAGTCTATCTCACCGACTAGCCTTATGTAAAACACTGATCGAGATCAGCTTAGTTTTACGCCGCCTGTTCCAAATGCTTCGCTATGAATGTTCTCAGCTGGAATGCCACGAGCTATCAGTGCCTTGTGCTGTTCTGCCATAAATGGCATAGGACCACATAAATAGTAATCGGCATTTGCTGGCAAGATCGCCGTGTCGATTGAGCTCAAATCTAAACGTCCTGCGAGATCATAATCCTCACCTAGTACATCATTTTGATGTGGGAATTCATAGGCTGTGAATGTGCTCAAGCGAGGATATTGTGATTTAAGCGCATGAATATGCTTTTTCATGGCATGAACATGGCTACTGCGACATGCATGGATAAAGCTAACTGGTTGCGGCATATCCAGTGTTACGAGTTGATTTAGCATCGCGATCATTGGAGTTAAGCCAACACCACCGCTAATAAATACATTGCGTTTACTGCTATCAATCAGATAGAAATTACCTGTAGGTGCGGATACTTCAATTTCAGCACCTTCTGCCAAACTATGTAAAGTGCTAGATACCCAACCACTTGCGAGATCACCTTTTTCATCTTCTCGTTTGACTGAGATACGAAGGTAATCGCTTTGCGGGCAAGTTGATAAAGTATATTGACGAGGTTGTTTTAAGTTGAGTTCAGGAACAAATACACGAACTGAAATGTATTGGCCTGCTTCATATTTTGGTAAATCGCCACCGTCGACAGGTTCGAGATAGAACGAAGTGATTTCTTCACTTTCGATAACTTTTTTCGCAATTTTAAAATTACGCCAACCTAACCAACTACCTTTGGTTTGTTGGTGTTGATCATAAATTGCTTTTTCTGTGCTAATGAAAAGATCAGCTAATTGACCATAAGCCGCAGCCCAAGCATCAATGAGTGGATCATCCATAGAAATGCTGAGAACTTCACTAATTGAATGCAGAAGATTTTCACCCACAATATTGTAGTCAGGTGCTTGAATATTCAGGCTGACATGTTTGTGTGCGATTAACTCGACGACAGGGAGTAGCACAGAGGGGTCTTCAATATTTTCTGCATAAGCTAAAACAGCACCTGCGAGTGCTTGAGCCTGAGCACCGCTACGTTGATGTCCCATATTAAAGGTTTCTTTTAATTCAGGATTATTGCCCAGCATACGGTTATAGAAGTACCCCGTTAGCGCGACACCATTTTCACGGAGAACAGGAACAGTAGCTTTTACTAGGTCGATTTGCTGCGGAGTCATGAGTGATCTCTCTTGGCTAAGATTTATAAGATGCATTTAAAATACATCTTATAAAATGTATTTGCAATACATCTTAGAATAAATTCCATAAAAAAAATAAGGGATAATAAATTATCCCTTGATTAATCATTGGAAAAGCTTTTATTTCTTGCCAAATAGTGAACCGAGCAAGCCACGCACAATTTTTTGACCTGTGCTGCCGCCTAAGCTTCTTGCCGCACTTTTGGCGAATGTTCCAACAATATCTTGTGTTAATTTTTCGCGATCACGTTGTGCTTTCTCCGCCGCTTTTTGCTGCTCTTTAGCAAAACGTTCTTGTTCTTTTGCTTGTTGTTTGGCTAAAATTTCTTGTTCTTTACTTTGCTGTTTAGCGAGAGCATCAGCTTCTTTTTGTTGAGCTTGTTGAAGTACTTTCTGTTGTAGTAATTCATAAGCGCTATCACGATCTACCGCTTGATCATAGACACCCGCCACAATGCTTTGCGCAATAATCACTTGTCGCTCTTCAGGTGTAATTGGGTTAAATGCGGAGTAGGGGGGCATAACCCAGCCGCGTTCTACAATTTGTGGCGTACCTTGTTCATCTAAGCAGCTAATCAGTGCTTCACCGACAGCAAGTTCAGTGATCGCTTGATCAACCTTAAAATCTGGGTTAGCGCGAAAGGTATCTGCAGCGGTCTTTACTGCTTTTTGGTCTTTTGGTGTGAATGCTCTTAACGCATGCTGTACACGGTTACCAAGTTGTCCTAAGACGCTTTCAGGTAAGTCGAGTGGATTTTGGGTGATGAAGTAAATCCCAACCCCTTTAGAACGAATCAGGCGAACCACTTGCTCAATTTTTTCTTGTAAATTTTGGCTGGCATTGTCAAAGAGTAAATGCGCCTCATCGAAGAAAAATACCAGTTTAGGTTTATCCATATCACCGACTTCGGGTAGCTGTTCAAAAAGTTCAGAGAGCATCCAAAGTAGGAATGTGGCATAAAGCTTGGGGGTGTTCATGAGTTTGTCAGCAGCTAAAATATTAATATAGCCATGACCATTCGAATCGGTTTGAATGAAATCTAAAATATTGAGGCTCGGCTCACCAAAGAATTGTTCGCCCCCTTGATCGCCAAGCGCCAGTAAGTTGCGTTGGATTGCACCAAGACTTGCAGGTGAGAGGTTGCCATATTCTGCTTTAAGATCAGCCGCATTTTCACTGACATAGGTCAGCATAGCTTTTAAATCTTTAAAGTCGATGAGCAATAGGCCTTGATCATCTGCAATTCTGAAGACTGCTGATAGCACACCTTCTTGCGTGTCATTTAGATTCAGCATCCGAGCTAATAATAGTGGACCAATTTCTGAAATCGTTGTGCGAATGGGGTGTCCTTGTTGGCCAAATAAATCCCAAAAAATCACAGGTGAAGCTGCAAATGGAACTGACTCTATGCCTAAAAGTTTCAAGCGCTCATCAAATTTAGGGCTGCTTGTTCCTGCTTTTGCAAGACTGGAAACATCACCTTTGGCATCGGCTAAAAATACAGGCACACCAAGACGCGAAAAGCTTTCAGCAAGAACTTTGAGTGTGACGGTTTTACCCGTACCCGTCGCGCCTGCAATCAAGCCATGTCGGTTTGCAAATTGTGAATGTAAAACGATATCTTGTGTTGTATCTGTAGTTTTCTTAGCAATAACAATTGGTGTATTCATTCTTCACCTATTTTTGATTTCATTCGAGCTGTTTTAATGCGTTTTGAATATCTTGAATTAAATCTTCTGGATGTTCTAGTCCTATACAGAAGCGAACCAATAAACCTTGTTGTAAATGTGTATTGCTAAGCGAACGCATCTGTTTTAAATCGTAGAGCATCGCCAAGCTCACAGGCCCACCCCAGCTAAAACCCAGTTTAAATAATTGGAGGCTGTCGCAAAATTTACGGACAGCTGTTAAATCATAATCTGGCTTAAAAATAACACTTACTAAACCTGCACTTTTACCTGTAGTACAAACTTCGGCCCAAAATTGATGACCCGCAGCATTGTTTAAGCTTGGGTGTAATATCTGGCTAAATTGCGGTTGCTGTTTTAACCAATCTAAGACTTTGATTGCATTAAGCGATTGATGGTCATAACGTAGCGACATATGTGCCAAACTACGTTGGATTTGGGCGCTATCATCTCCTGAAACGCAGATGCCTTGCGTCGCATGCATTTTGAAAAGCTTGTGATGTAATTGTTGATCTCTGGTCACTACTGAACCCATTAAAATATCGCCGCCACCGCTTGGGTATTTGGTGAGTGCATGCACAGTTAAATCTACTGATAAATGTTCATCTGAAAAATCAAATGCATTAAATGCTAGACCAGCTCCCCAAGTATTGTCTAAGGCAGTGATGACATTAGCTTGTTGTGCTTTTTTGACTAAATTTTTTAGATCAGGAAATTCGAGTGTCACTGAACCCGCTGCCTCTAGCCAAATAAGTTTGCTTTTTTCAGTAGGCTGAAAGCTATCGGCATCAATAGGATTATAAATTTTGACGGAAATACCGTAACGATCTTGTAGGTTGTTTAAATGCTCAAGGTTAGGCCCATAAATGTTGTCGGCTACCCAGACTTCATCACCTGAACTTAATAAAGTGCTATTGACCAAATTAATTGCAGATAGACCACTAGGCGCAAGTAAGCTGAAAATGCCGCCTTCGATTTGAGCGATGTTGTCGCCTAAAGTAAATGTTGTCGGTGTCCCATGTGTGCCGTAACTATAATCATAGCGATCGGTCCAGTGACGATCAAAAAGGTGCGATGTGCTTTTAAAAATAATGGTCGACGCACGATATAGGGGAGGTTGAATCGTTTCTATATATTGAGGAGCTGTTCGTGGTGCATGAATTAAATCAGTTTGTGCATTCTTATGTTTAGTCATGGTGCAAAATCAAAGCAATATAATAATTTAGGTTAAGAGAAAATAACAAAAGCTGCCAGTGGTTTGCATCTTTTGTACAGAATCGTTACAGATAAAGCGCTTGGAGAAAAACTGGCTTTATTTTTGCTAAGACTTACTTATCATTCTAACGATAATAGGTTTGAGCGCATGAAGTCGCATTTAAGAGTGCATTATTTTCAGCACATTGCAGGCGAAGGTTATGGGAGTTGTTATGACTTCTTAAAGGCACATAAGGCAAAGATTACGGCAACCGAATTTTTTGCCTTACCTGTAGATTTGCCATTAGAGCTAGAAGCATTACCTCGAGTGGATGAAGTTGATTTACTCATTATCATGGGAGGAACCATGAGTGTGAATGATGAAGCGAATTATCCATGGTTAAAACTAGAAAAAAGATGGTTACGTCGTTATTTAGCGGCAGGTAAGCCTGCAATCGGTTTGTGCCTTGGTGGACAACTTATAGCAAATGCATTAGGCGCTGCGGTGAGCCGTAATCGTCATCAGGAATTAGGTTGGATGGATGTTGGTAGAGCTTCACATATTCCAGAAGAATGCTTTCAGATCCCTGAAAAGATTAATATCATGCAATGGCATAGTGAAACTTTTGAAATTCCAAAAGGCGGTGTGCGTTTGGCTGAAAATAAAGTATGCCGTAATCAACTCTATCAAATTGGTCGAAATGTATTGGGGTTTCAATTTCATCCTGAAATGACACCGCATGCTTTACAGCTATTAATTGAAAATGAAGAGGACTTGGCAATTTTTGATGGAGAGTATGTTCAGTCAATGAGTGATTTAAAACGATCAAATCAAACTAAATTTGAGCAGGGGAATACGTTGTTAAACCAAGCGATTGAATATGTAGTAAGTGCTTAACAAAACTTTAAAGTTAAAAAATTAAAAGAAGAATTGCATAAGACTTAAACAATAGTTATAATAAGCGACCCTCAAATGGAGGGCGTTTTCTACGAAGAAAGTAGTTAACGCATTACAGTCGTGGCATCGATCACGACCTTAGTGAATTTCACTGCCCTTGACACTTGCCAAATGGTGAGGTGCGTCATGGGTGATTCTTTATATATTTGGCTTGGAGTTTACTGGTATGTCTAACCAGAGAATTCGTATCCGTTTGAAGTCTTTTGATCATCGTCTGATCGATCAATCTGCTCAAGAGATCGTAGAAACCGCTAAGCGTACTGGCGCACAAGTGTGTGGTCCAATCCCGATGCCTACTCGCATCGAACGCTTCAACGTTCTTACTTCACCACACGTCAACAAAGACGCTCGTGACCAGTATGAAATCCGCACTTATAAACGTTTGATCGACATCGTTCAACCTACAGATAAAACTGTTGATGCATTGATGAAGTTGGATCTTGCTGCTGGTGTAGATGTTCAGATCGCTTTGGGTTAAGGCTTTCGGTTGATTAACGTTTAAGTTAATTAGGCCGCTTTATTAGAGGTTTATGCACATGGCTATTGGTTTAGTCGGTCGCAAATGTGGTATGACTCGCGTCTTTACAGATGCTGGTGTATCTGTACCTGTTACAGTTATCGAAGTCGATCCAAACCGCATTACGCAAATCAAAACACTTGAGACTGATGGTTATCAAGCAATTCAAGTAACTACTGGTGAACGTCGCGAATCGCGCGTAACTAACGCTCAGAAAGGTCACTTCGCTAAAGCGGGTGTTGCTGCTGGTCGTTTAGTTAAAGAGTTCCGTGTTACTGAAGCTGAGCTTGAAGGCCGTGAAGTTGGTGGTTCTATCGGTGTTGACTTGTTCACAGTTGGTCAAATTGTTGACGTAACTGGTCAGTCTAAAGGTAAAGGCTTCCAAGGTGGTGTTAAGCGTTGGAACTTCCGTACGCAAGATGCTACTCATGGTAACTCTGTATCTCACCGTGTATTAGGTTCTACAGGTCAAAACCAAACACCTGGTCGCGTGTTCAAAGGCAAGAAAATGGCTGGTCACTTAGGTGATGAACGCGTAACAGTTCAAGGTCTTGAAATCGTATCTATTGACGCTGAACGTTCTGTTTTAGTTGTTAAAGGTGCAATCCCTGGTGCAACGAATGGTGACGTGATTGTACGTCCTACCATCAAAGCGTAAGGTGAAATAGAATGAATTTAAAAACTGTTTCTGGCGCTGCGGTTGAATTATCAGAAGTTGCTTTTGGTCGTGAATTTAACGAAGCTCTTGTACACCAAGTTGTTACAGCTTACTTAGCTGGTGGTCGTCAAGGTACTCGTGCTCAAAAATCACGTGCAGACGTTTCTGGTGGTGGTAAGAAGCCATTCCGTCAAAAAGGTACTGGTCGCGCTCGTGCGGGTTCTATTCGTAGCCCGATCTGGGTTGGTGGTGGTAAAACTTTTGCTGCTCGTCCACAAGATTGGTCTCAAAAAGTAAACCGTAAGATGTACCGCGGTGCAATGCAATGTATCTTAGCTGAACTTGTTCGCCAAGATCGTCTTGTATTAGTTGAAGAGTTTGCTGTTGCAGCTCCTAAGACTAAAGAATTGCTTGCTAAATTGAACGACTTGAATGCAACTCGTGCATTGATCGTTACAGATGCTGTAGATGAGAACTTGTATCTTGCAGCGCGCAACATTCCACACGTTGATGTGGTTGATGCAACTGCAATTGATCCTGTTAGCTTGATCGCATTCGATAAAGTTGTCATGTCTGTAGCTGCTGCTAAGAAAATTGAGGTAGAACTCGGATGAACAACGAACGTTTATATCAAGTCCTACAAGGACCAGTATTCTCAGAAAAAGCGCAAGTTTTAGGTGATACTGCTGGTGTTCAAGTATTTAAAGTTGCATTAAATGCAAATAAACTTGAAATCAAAAAAGCAGTTGAGCAACTCTTTGGTGTTGAAGTTGTGAAAGTAAATACAACGATCACTAAAGGTAAAACAAAACGCTTTGGTCGTACATTAGGACGTCGTTCTGATGTTAAAAAAGCATACGTCACCCTGAAAGCTGGCCAAGATGTTGAAATGGCTGACTTGGGCGATACCGCTGAAAACGCAGCGGAATAAGGACGAAAACTATGCCTATTCAAAAATGTAAGCCAACGTCTCCAGGACGTCGCTTTGTAGAGAAAGTGGTTCATGACCACCTTCACAAAGGCGCTCCTTATGCACCGTTGGTAGAAGCTAAAAAACGTACTGGTGGTCGTAATAACAATGGTCACATCACTACACGTCACGTGGGTGGTGGTCATAAGCAAAACTACCGTATCGTAGATTTTAAACGTAACAAAGATGGTATTCCAGCGACTGTTGAGCGCATCGAATACGATCCTAACCGTACAGCTCATATTGCTTTGTTGAAATATGCTGACGGTGAGCGTCGTTACATCATTGCGCCGAAAGGCTTACGTGCTGGTGATAAAGTTCAATCTGGTAACGATGCTCCAATTCGTCCAGGTAACTGCTTACCACTTCGTAACATGCCAATCGGTTCTACACTTCACAATCTTGAACTTAAAATCGGTAAAGGTGCTCAATTAGCGCGTTCTGCTGGTACTTCAGTTCAATTGTTGGGTCGTGATGGTTCTTACGCTATCGTTCGTTTACGTTCTGGTGAAATGCGTAAAGTTCACGTTGAATGTCGCGCTGTAATTGGTGAAGTTTCTAACCAAGAAAGCAACCTTCGTTCATTGGGTAAAGCTGGTGCTGCGCGCTGGCGTGGTGTTCGTCCTACCGTTCGTGGTATGGCGATGAACCCGGTAGATCACCCGCACGGTGGTGGTGAAGGACGTAGTAAAGGTATTCAACCTGTAAGTCCATGGGGTCAAAAAGCTAAAGGGTACAAGACACGTACCAACAAGCGTACGACTAAGATGATTATTCGCGACCGTCGCGTCAAGTAAGGGAATCTGAATAATGCCTCGTTCATTAAAAAAAGGTCCATTCGTCGACGCGCATTTGTTCGCTAAGGTTGAAGCTGCGATTGCTGCTAACAACCGTAAGCCGATCAAAACATGGTCACGTCGTTCAATGATCCTTCCAGACTTTGTTGGTTTAACAATTTCTGTTCACAATGGCCGTAACCACGTTCCAGTAATTGTTACTGAGCACATGGTTGGTCATAAATTGGGTGAATTCGCGCCAACTCGTACCTATCGTGGTCACGGTGTTGATAAGAAGTCTAAACGTTAATAGGTGCTATGATGGAAGTAACTGCTAAATTACGCGGTGCCGCTATCTCGGCACAAAAAGCACGTTTAGTTGCTGATTTGATCCGTGGTAAGTCGGTTGCACGTGCGATAGACATTTTAAACTTCAGCAACAAGAAAGCAGCTGTGCTTGTTAAAAAAGCACTTGAATCTGCAATCGCGAATGCTGAACACAACAACAGCTTAGATGTTGATGACCTTAAAGTAACTACGATTTACGTTGATGAAGGCATGAGCCTTAAACGTATCATGCCACGTGCTAAAGGCCGTGCAGATCGTATTACTAAGCGTACTTGTCACATCACCGTTAAGGTAGGGGTTTGATATGGGTCAGAAGGTTCATCCAATCGGTATCCGCCTAGGTGTTGTGAAACGCCATAACGCTAACTGGTATGCGAATCCGAAACAATACGCTGAATACTTGCTTAAAGATCTTCAAGTTCGTGAGTTTTTAACTAAAAAACTTAAGAACGCGATGGTAAGCAATATTCTTATCGAACGTCCTACTGGCGCTGCTAAAGTAACGATTAGCACTGCTCGTCCTGGTATCGTTATCGGTAAAAAAGGCGAAGACATTGAAAAATTACAGCGCGAACTCACTAACATTATGGGTGTTCCTGCGCAAGTTAGCATCAACGAAATCGATCGCCCTGACTTAGACGCTCGTTTAGTTGCTGAAGCAATTGCTTCTCAATTAGAAAAGCGTGTTATGTTCCGTCGTGCTATGAAGCGTGCGGTTCAAAACACGATGCGTGCTGGCGCTAAAGGTATCAAAGTTGAAGTTTCTGGCCGTTTAGGTGGTGCAGAGATTGCTCGTACTGAATGGTATCGTGAAGGTCGTGTACCTTTGCATACACTTCGTGCGGATATCGACTACTCTACTTTCCGTGCAGAAACTACTTACGGTACGATCGGTGTTAAAGTTTGGATTTTCCGTGGCGAGATCTTAGGTGGCATGAAACAAGTCATGAACCCTGCTCCTGCTGAAGAGCGTCCAGCTAAACGTGGTCGTGGTCGTGGTGAAGGTCAAGAGCGTCGTGGTCGTCGCAATGACCGTGCTGCTGACAAGGGAGAATAATCCATGTTGCAACCTAAACGTACCAAATTCCGTAAAGTGCACAAAGGCCGTAACACTGGTCTAGCGCATCGTGGTAGTACAGTATCATTTGGTTCGATTGCAATTAAAGCAACTGAACGTGGTCGTATGACTGCTCGTCAGATTGAAGCTTGCCGTCGTACCATCAGCCGTCGTATTAAGCGTGGTGGTAAAATCTTCATCCGCGTATTCCCGGACAAACCAATTACCGAAAAACCATTAGAAGTTCGTATGGGTAAAGGTAAAGGTAGCGTGGAATACTGGGTTTGTCAGATCCAGCCAGGTAAGATCCTGTACGAAATTGAAGGTGTTAACGATGAGTTAGCGCGTGAAGCATTTGCTTTAGCTGCTGCTAAACTTCCGTTTAAAACCACTATCGTGACTCGGACGGTAATGTAATGAAAACTAAAGATCTACGTGAAAAATCGGTAGAAGAGTTGAAGGCTTTGCTTGATGAGCAACAGCTTAACCAATTCCGTCTTCGTATGGCGAAAGCAACTGGTCAATTAGGCAAATCGCATGAAGTGCAAATTGCTCGTAAGACAATTGCTCGTATCAAGACACTCCTTACCGAAAAACAGGGGAACGGACAATGAGTGAAAAAACAGTCCGCACGTTAACCGGCAAAGTCGTAAGCGACAAAATGGACAAGTCTATTGTTGTGCTTATTGAACGCCGCGTTCAACACCCGTTGTATGGCAAATCAATCCGCCGTTCAACTAAATTACACGCTCACGATGAGAACAATGTTGCTAAAACTGGCGACTTAGTGACCATCAAAGAAAGCCGCCCAATTTCTAAAACTAAAGCTTGGACTTTAGTGGAAGTAGTTGAAGCTGCTGCTGAGTAATTAGACGTTCTTGTTGCATCATCGGACAATTTCGAGTACTCTTTGAGCCTTTCGAAATTGTGACCGGTGATGCTCGGTTTTGGAGTAGGGCAATGATTCAAACCGAAAGTATGCTCGACGTAGCAGACAACAGTGGTGCACGCCGCGTACAATGTATTAAAGTACTTGGTGGTTCACATCGTCGTTATGCTTCTGTTGGCGACATTATTAAAGTTACTGTAAAAGAAGCAATCCCACGCGCACGTGTTAAAAAAGGTGACGTGATGAATGCTGTAGTTGTTCGTACAAAATTCGGCATCCGTCGTCCAGATGGTTCAGTTATTCGTTTCGACGATAACGCAGCTGTTATTTTGAATAACAACAAAGCTCCGATTGCTACTCGTATCTTCGGACCAGTGACTCGTGAACTTCGTACTGAACAGTTCATGAAAATCATTTCATTGGCTCCTGAAGTTCTATAAGAGGCAATCATGGCTAAGATTAAAAAAGGCGATCAAGTAATCGTGATCGCAGGTAAAGAAAAAGGCAAACAGGGTACTGTTTTGTCTGTTTCTGAAGATCGAGTTAAGGTCGAAGGTCTTAACTTAGTGAAGAAGCACCAAAAGCCAAACCGTGTAACTGGCGCTGAAGGCGGTATCGTTACTCAAGAGGCTACGCTTCATATCTCAAACGTGGCAATTTTTAATGCTACAACCCAAAAGGCTGACCGTGTTGGTTACCAAGTGATTGATGGCGCGAAAACTCGTGTTTATAAATCAAATGGTGAATCAGTGGCGGCAGCGAAGTAATAGGTTGAAAAGGCAATGGCCAGACTTAAAGCACGTTACAATGACGAACTTAAAGCGAAGTTAAAAGAAGAACTTGGCGTTAAGAACGTGATGGATATTCCACGCATCACTAAAATCACCCTTAACATGGGTGTAGGCGCAGCTGCAACTGATAAGAAATTATTAGATGGTGCTGTTGCTGACATGCAACTCATTGCTGGTCAAAAACCAGTTGTGACTCTTGCTCGTAAATCAATCGCAGGTTTCAAAATCCGTGATGGTTGGCCGATCGGTTGTAAAGTTACTTTACGCGGCGACCAAATGTACGAATTCTTGGATCGTTTGATCTCGATCGCAATCCCTCGTATCCGTGACTTCCGTGGTTTCTCTGCGAAATCATTTGATGGTCGTGGTAACTACTCTATGGGTTTAAAAGAGCAAATCGTTTTCCCTGAAATCGATTTTGACAAAATTGATCGTATCCGTGGTTTAGACATCACGATTACGACAACTGCTCGTAGCGATGACGAAGGCCGTGCGCTTATGCGTGCATTCGGCTTCCCGTTCAAATAAGAGGTCGATATGGCTAAGAAAGGTATGATTAATCGCGAATTGAAACGCGAAAAGACAGTTGCAAAATACGCTGCAAAACGTGCTGAATTAAAAGCTGTTATTGCAAATGTAAACGCAAGTGACGAAGAACGTTTCGAAGCGATGTTAAAGTTACAAGCATTGCCACGTAATGCATCTCCAGTACGTCTTCGTAACCGCTGTGGTTTAACTGGTCGTCCTCATGGTTACTTCCGTAAGTTCGGTTTAAGCCGTAACAAATTACGTGACACAGTAATGCAGGGTGATGTACCAGGCGTTGTTAAGGCAAGCTGGTAAGGAGCGACTAAATGAGTATGCAAGATACCGTTGCCGACATGTTAACACGTGTTCGTAACGCACAAATGGCAAAGAAACAAACTGTTTCTATGCCTTCTTCTAAGTTGAAAGTTGCAATTGCAAACGTACTTCAACAAGAAGGTTATATTTCAAATGTAGAAGTGGTTCAAGAAGACACTAAATCTACTTTGACTATTACGTTAAAATATTTCGAAGGCAAGCCAGTTATCGAAATGGTTAAGCGCGTAAGCCGTCCAGGTCTTCGCCAATACCGTGGTAAAGATAAACTTCCTAGCGTTAAGCAAGGTTTAGGCGTTGCAATTGTTTCTACAAGCAAAGGCATCATGACTGATCGCGCTGCACGTGCTGCGGGCATCGGTGGTGAAGTTATTGCTTTTGTTTCTTAATAGGTGATTCCTCATGTCTCGTGTGGCTAAAGCCCCAGTAACTGTACCTAATGGTGTAACAGTTACTCAGAACGGCCGGCAGGTCGAAGTGAAAGGCAGCAAAGGTACATTGTCTTTCAACCTGCATGCGCTGGTCGAGCTAAAACAGGAAGAAGGTAAACTTCAACTTGCTCCAGCTAAAGAGTCGAAAGACGCTTGGATGCAAGCTGGTACTGCTCGCGCTGTATTGAATAACCTTGTAAAAGGTGTTAGTGAAGGCTTCGAACGTAAGTTACAGCTCGTTGGTGTTGGTTATAAAGCTGCAGTTAAAGGTTCAGTTGTGAACCTTGCACTCGGTTACTCACACCCAATTGACTACGCTTTACCTGAAGGTGTAACAGCGGAAACTCCAACTGCAACTGAAATCATTTTGAAATCAGCAAACAAGCAGTTGTTAGGTCAAGTGGCAGCGGAAATCCGTGCATACCGTTCTCCTGAACCATATAAAGGTAAAGGTGTTCGTTATTCGGATGAAGTTATTCTTCGTAAAGAAGCTAAGAAGAAATAAGGCGCGAGGTTCTTATGAACGAAAAGAAACAAACCCGTTTGCGTCGTGCGAAAAGCACACGCTTGCACATTCGTGCATTGGGTGCGACTCGTTTGTGTGTAAACCGCACGCCGCGTCACATCTATGCTCAAGTTATTTCAGCAGATGGTGGCAAAGTTTTAGCGCAAGCTTCTACTTTGGATGCATCTTTACGTAGTGGTACTACTGGTAATGTTGAAGCTGCGACGAAAGTTGGTGCTTTGATCGCAGAACGTGCTAAAGCAGCTGGTGTTACTAAAGTTGCATTTGACCGTTCTGGTTTTAAATATCATGGTCGTATCAAAGCCTTGGCTGATGCTGCTCGTGAAGGCGGCTTGGAGTTCTAATCATGGCGAAAGTTGAACAAAACGAAGGTCTCGTTGAAAAGCTGGTTGCCGTTGATCGTGTAGCCAAGGTTGTTAAAGGTGGACGTATCTTCTCTTTCACAGCATTAACTGTTGTGGGCGATGGTAACGGTCGTGTAGGTTTTGGTCGTGGTAAAGCACGTGAAGTTCCAGCTGCTATTTCTAAAGCACTTGAAGCTGCTCGTCGTAACATGATTACTGTAGACCTCGCGGGTACTACTTTACAACACCCTGTGAATGCTCGTCATGGTGCAAGCCGTGTATACATGCAACCTGCTTCAGAAGGTACTGGCGTAATCGCTGGTGGCGCTATGCGTGCTGTTCTTGAAGCTGCAGGTGTACATAACGTACTTGCTAAATGTTATGGTTCTACTAATGCTGCTAACGTAGTAAACGCAACTTTTAAAGGTTTGCGTGATATGACTTCTCCTGAGAAAGTCGCTGCGAAACGTGGTCTTTCAGTAGAACAAATTCAAGGGTAATCAATCATGAAAACGATTAAAGTTACCCAGACTAAATCTTCTTCGCATCGTTTAAAAAATCATAAACTTTGCTTACAAGGTCTAGGTCTGCGTCGTATTGGTCATACTGTAGAAGTGCAAGATACGCCTTCTAACCGTGGTATGATCAACAAAGTTTACTATATGGTTAGTGTAGAGGAATAAGCCATGACTCTGCGTTTAAATGAACTTTCACCTGCAGAAGGTGCAAAGCGTGAAAACCGTCGTCTAGGCCGTGGTATCGGTTCTGGCGTTGGTAAGACTGGTGGTCGTGGTATCAAAGGTCAAAACTCACGTAAAAGTGGTGGTACTCGTCCAGGCTTTGAAGGTGGTCAAACAGCGTTATATCGTCGTTTACCTAAATTCGGCTTCACTAGCCAAATCGCTTTGAAAACTGCTGAAGTACGCTTGTCTGAGTTAAATAAAGTTGAAGGCGACGTAGTTAGCCTTGAAACTTTAAAAGCTGCGAATGTTGTTCGTCGTGACCAAATTCGTGCTCGCATCGTGCTTTCTGGTGAAATCACTCGTGCATTCACTGTACAAGGTGTTGCGTTGACTAAAGGCGCTAAAGCAGCTGTTGAAGCTGCTGGCGGTAAAGTCGAGGAGTAATCTCGAGTGTCTATGACTCCTAGTTCTTCAGGTCATGTTAACATGATGAAAGGTCAGCCATTTCATGTGAAATATCGTGAAATTATCCGCCGATTAATGTTCTTGATTGGCGCGTTGTTGGTCTTTCGACTAGGAGCGCATATTCCGTTGCCGGGTATTGATAATGTGGCGCTAGCACGGTTTTTTAAAGCTAATGAAGGTACCTTCTTAGGTTTATTTAACATGTTCTCTGGCGGTGCATTAGAACGTATGTCGATTCTAGCGCTTGGTATCATGCCTTACATTTCTGCATCGATTATCGTGCAGTTAATGTCTACGGTAGTTCCTTCGCTAGAAGCTTTGAAAAAAGAAGGCGAGCAAGGCAAACGTAAAATCAATCAATACACACGCTACGGCACTTTGCTACTTGCACTTGTGCAAGGTGTAGGGATGTGTGCAGGCTTGATCAGTCAAGGTATTACCTTAACCTCAGGCCTTGCATTTTATATTCCAGCTGTAACTTCTTTAGTTGCAGGCACAATGTTTTTGATGTGGTTGGGTGAACAGATTACCGAACGTGGTGTTGGTAACGGGATCTCAATGATCATTTTTGCAGGTATTGTTGCTGGTTTGCCAAACTTGGTGATTCAGTCATTTACATCAGTGCAGAATGGTCAAGGTAGTTTAATTGGTTTAGTTGTATTTGGTTTATTATCACTAGCTGTTTTAGCTGCGATCGTGTTTATTGAAAAAGCACAGCGTCGTATTCCAGTAAACTATGCTCAGAAACAACAAGGTCGTCGTGTATTTACTGCACAGCAAACACATTTGCCATTAAAGATTAATATGGCAGGTGTTATTCCTGCGATTTTCGCAAGCTCATTGTTATTATTTCCAGCGAGCTTGGGTCAATGGTTAGGTAGTGCTGATCCAAATGCAGGGATTGTAAAACGTAGTCTGCAAGACTTGGCATTGGTATTATCGCCTGGACAGCCGTTATATTTAATGCTCTTTGGCGCGTTAATTATTTTCTTCTGTTATTTTTATACGGCACTTGTTTTTAGTCCGAAAGAAGTATCAGAGAATTTAAAGCGCAGTGGAGCTTATGTGCCTGGTATCCGCCCAGGTGAGCAAACGGCTCGTTATTTAGATCATATTCTTAACCGTTTGACGTTTATTGGTGCAATTTACATCACTGTTGTATGTTTAATGCCAATGATTCTACAAAGTTCATTCGGTATTCCATTCCATTTGGGTGGAACATCGTTGCTGATCGTAGTTGTTGTAGTGATGGACTTTATGGCGCAACTTCAAGCGCACTTAACTTCGCATCAATATGATAATCAAACGTTAATGAGAAAAACGACTGCTCATCCTCAGGGATAAGCGCACTTAGAGGTTTTCATCATGAAAGTACAAGCTTCTGTAAAGAAAATTTGTGGTAGCTGTAAAGTTATCCGTCGTAATGGGGTTATTCGCGTAATTTGTAGCGCAGAACCTCGTCATAAGCAGCGTCAAGGTTAATTTAATTAAGACCTGTTGATTTCAGTAGGCTAATTAGGTTATTATCCGCCCCTCAAGATTTTTGTGGGGCGGTTGATTATCTTAACTGCCTTTTTGGAGAAAATTGAATGGCTCGTATTGCCGGTGTAAACATTCCGGATAACAAGCATGCTGTTATCTCTCTCACGTATATTTTTGGTATCGGTCGCCACACTGCTAAGAATATCTTAGCTGCTGTAGGTATCACTGAAACTACAAAGATTCGTGAATTAGATGATGCTCAGCTTGATGCGATTCGTGCAGAAGTTGCTAAGGTTCCGACCGAAGGTGATTTACGTCGCGAAATTTCCATGAACATTAAACGTTTAATGGATTTAGGCTGCTACCGCGGTCTTCGTCATCGTCGCAGCTTGCCTGTTCGCGGACAACGCACCAAAACTAACGCACGTACCCGTAAAGGTCCGCGCAAACCGATTAAAAAGTAAGATTTCTGGAAGCTAAAAGATGGCTAAAGATACTCGCACACGCAAGAAGGTCACTCGTACCGTCTCTGAAGGTGTTGCACACATTCACGCGTCTTTTAATAACACCATTGTAACGATTACCGATCGTCAAGGTAATGCATTGGCTTGGGCTACCTCAGGTGGACAAGGCTTCCGTGGTTCACGTAAATCAACTCCGTTCGCTGCTCAGGTAGCTGCTGAAGTTGCTGGTAAAGCAGCTTTGGATTACGGTTTGAAAAACCTAGACGTCCTTGTAAAAGGTCCTGGTCCAGGTCGTGAGTCTGCGGTTCGTGCATTAGGCGCAGTGGGTTATAAGATTAACAGCATTACCGATGTGACTCCAATTCCTCACAACGGTTGCCGTCCACCTAAAAAACGTCGCGTGTAAGGAGAAACATTCATGGCTCGTTATATTGGTCCAAAATGCAAACTCTCTCGCCGCGAAGGGACAGACCTGCAACTTAAATCTGGCGTTAAACCATTTGACGTCAAAACTAAAAAAGCTAACAAAGCACCTGGTCAACATGGTCAGGCACGCGGTGGTAAGCAATCTGAGTACTCACTACAATTACGTGAAAAACAAAAAGTACGTCGTATGTACGGTGTGTTAGAGCGTCAATTTAGTAATTACTATAAAGAAGCAGCTCGTGTTAAAGGCGCAACAGGTGAGAACTTGTTGAAATTGCTTGAAAGCCGTCTTGATAACGTAGTTTATCGCATGGGTTTTGGTTCTACACGCGCAGAAGCTCGCCAGTTAGTAAGTCACCGTTCTATTACTTTAAATGGTCGTCGTGTAAACATTGCGTCTATTCAAGTTAAAGCGGGCGATGTAATTGCAGTTCATGAAGGTGCTAAGCAACAATTGCGTATTAAAAATGCAATTGAGTTAGCTGCTCAACGTGGTACCCCAGCTTGGATGGAAGTTGACCATTCTAAGTTAGAAGGTACGTTCAAAGCTGCACCAGATCGTTCTGATTTACCTGCTGAAATCAACGAAAGCTTGATTGTAGAATTGTATTCTAAATAATCCTTGAGGTAGCAATAAATGACGCGTACTGCAAACGAGTTTCTAACTCCGCAAGCGATCAAGGTCGAAGCGGTGAGCGGGACCTCGGCAAAAGTGATTCTGGAACCTTTGGAGCGTGGCTTTGGTCATACTCTAGGCAATGCTTTACGTCGCATTCTATTGTCTTCTTTACCTGGCGCTGCTGTGGTTGAAGTAGAAATAGAAGGTGTCGAGCACGAGTACAGTACTTTAGAAGGCTTGCAGCAGGACATCGTCGAGCTCTTGCTGAACCTAAAAGGATTGTCTATTAAGCTGTTCGATCAAAATGAAGCATATTTAACATTAGAGAAACAAGGTGCAGGTGATGTAACAGCTGCTGATCTTCGTTTACCTCATAATGTTGAAGTGGTTAATCCTGATCATTTAATTGGTACTTTGAGTTCAACTGGTTCATTAAAAATGCGCCTTAAAGTTGCTCAAGGTCGTGGTTATGAAACATCTGACTCACGCTTCCCAGAAGGTGAAACACGTCCAGTAGGTCGTTTACAGTTAGATGCTTCATATAGCCCGATCAAGCGTGTTTCTTACACAGTAGAAAATGCTCGTGTGGAACAACGTACCGATCTTGATAAGTTAGTGATCGATCTTGAGACTAACGGAACTGTTGATCCTGAAGAAGCAATCCGCAAAGCGGCAACAATCTTGCAACAACAAATTGCAATCTTTGTTGACCTTCAGAAAGATCAAACTCCTGTTGCTCAAGAACCTCGCGAAGAAGTTGACCCAATTTTGCTTCGTCCAGTAGATGATCTCGAGCTTACTGTTCGTTCTGCTAACTGTTTGAAGGCAGAAAATATTTACTACATTGGTGATCTTGTTCAACGTACAGAAGTTGAGTTGTTAAAAACTCCTAACTTAGGTAAAAAATCGTTAACAGAGATCAAAGATGTTTTGGCATCGAAAGGTTTACAACTCGGCATGCGTTTAGAGAACTGGCCACCAGCTAGTCTCCGTATGGATGACCGATTTGCCTATCGTAGCCGTTAATTAAGTAGGACTATCACCATGCGTCATCGTAATAGTGGTGTGAAATTAGGCCGTACAAGCAGCCACCGTAAGGCGTTGTTCCAAAATTTAACGAATGCTTTAGTTGAGCATGAGTTAATTAAAACAACTTTGCCTAAAGCGAAAGAACTTCGCCGCGTTGCTGAGCCTTTAATCACTTTAGCTAAAAACGATACAGTAGCAAACCGTCGTTTAGCGTTTGCTCGTACTCGTTCTGCAGCAACTGTTGGTAAATTATTTACCGTTCTTGGCCCTCGTTACAAAGAGCGTAACGGCGGTTATCTACGTGTTCTTAAAGCGGGCTTCCGTGCAGGTGATGCTGCACCGATGGCTTACGTTGAACTTGTAGATCGTGAAGTAAAATAATACTTCTATACAAGAGCAGCTCAGTTGTTCAAAAAGGTCGGTGTAATAACCGACCTTTTTTATTGCTTGGATATTGTGTGAAGTGATATTTAAAAGGGCTGTATGGTCTATTTAAATGACTTAATTAGGTTTCAATGATTTCTTTCACTAAGGGGTAAGTAGATCAAGAAAGCTTCAATGAACTGATCTGAATGTTCTGCTGAGTATGCTATTCTATAGTTTGTTTCAATCTCCACAGGAATAATTTCACCAGCTTGATTGCTATCTTCTGTAAATTCAAGATAGTGCCTGTCACCTTCAAAATAAAAATTATATTGGTTTTTGACCGAATCTAATCTATCACCTATTCCTAATAAGCCTAATAACTTTCCTTGATACCCCTTTGCTACATAGATGAATTCTAATTTTTGGGTATCTGCATTGAATGTTAGAGTGACGGTTTTATTCCAGTAACAACATATTTCATTAATGGACTCTCCCCATGGTAGTATTAAATTCCGATATAAAATCAGCCACTTATCTTTCTCATAACAGAGGTTTTCAGATTCATTATAATCATGAATGATTTGATAATCGGATATTGCTCTAAAAGTGTTGAAATCTAATCCTAAGTTAATTCCAGCAGCAGATTTTGCAGGTATGATTTCGGCAGATAAATTTGGAATCAATTGTTTATACTCTATTAACAGCTTGTTTTATAACATTATGATTGCTAAAGGTTAACTCGATGCTTTGTATGTGAGTGTATTGAGCTTTCTATTTACATCAAAATTTTATAACAAATTATTTATACATTCATTGTGATTAACATATTTTTCATACTTTACACATATTACTTAAATTAAGTTTTTTGGTTATACGGAAAAAATGAATTTTTCTTAAACTCTGATCCTTTAATAAATTGCAAATCCAAGCAAAAATCTCAGGATTTTTTACACTCTCTTTTTCTAAAAATGTCCCGAAGTGACATGAAAAAACCGATGAATGACTAAACTTGACATTGTGTATTGTCAAATTTGTGCTTTAATAAAGTCATGGTTTATACAGGGTATAAAAAAAATGGAAAAGCAAGTTGATGTATTGATTATTGGTGCAGGTATCTCTGGGATTGGGTTAGCTGTACATCTCTCTAAAAATTGTCCACAACGCAAATTTGAAATCTTAGAGCGTCGTGAAAGCTTTGGTGGAACTTGGGATTTATTCCGCTATCCTGGTATTCGTTCAGATTCTGATATGTCAACGTTTGGTTTTAACTTCAAGCCATGGGCAAAAGACAAAGTGTTGGCTAGCGGTGCTGAGATCAAAGGCTATTTAAGTGATGTGATTAGTGAAAATCAGTTAAAAGACAAAATTCACTTTGGTCATCGTGTACTTTCTGCGAACTATGATTCTACAAAGAAAAAATGGTTAGTTGAGATCGAAGATAACAACAAGAAAAAACAAACGTGGTCTGCAAACTTCGTAATGGGTTGTACAGGGTACTATAACTACGATCAAGGTTATGCACCTAAGTTCCCGAAACAAGAAGATTTCAAAGGTCAGTTTATTCATCCACAGCACTGGCCAGAAAATTTAGATTACACAGGTAAAAAAGTTGTGATCATCGGCAGTGGTGCAACTGCAATTACCCTTGTACCTTCTATGGTCAAAGGTGGTGCAGGTCATGTGACGATGTTACAACGTTCGCCAACGTATATTGCGACGATTCCTTCTATCGACTTTATTTATGAAAAAACACGTAAATTTATGTCTGAAGAAACGGCTTATAAATTTACTCGTGCACGTAATATTGGTATGCAACGTGGTATTTATGCGCTAGCGCAAAAGTATCCAAAAACTGTACGTCGTTTATTGTTGAAAGGCATTGAGTTGCAGTTGAAAGGCAAAGTGGATATGAAACACTTTACTCCAAGTTACAATCCTTGGGATCAACGTTTATGTGTTGTGCCAGATGGTGATTTATTCAAAGCATTGCGTGAAGGTCAGGCAAGTGTTGAGACAGATCAAATCGAGAAATTCACCGCAAATGGTATTCAATTGAAATCTGGTAAACATTTAGAGGCTGATATTGTGATTTCAGCAACTGGTTTAGAGATTCAGATTTTAGGTGGTGTCCAAGGTTCAATCGATGGTAAACCAATGAATACATCTCAACATATGCTTTATCAAGGCGTTATGGTGAGCGATGTGCCTAATATGGCAATGATCATTGGTTATATCAATGCGTCATGGACTTTGAAGGTTGATATTGCTGCTGATTATATTTGCCGTTTGATTAATCATATGGATAAAAATGGTTTTGATGAGGTGATTGCACACGCCGATCCTTCACAGCGCGAAAATGACACCATCATGGGTAAAATGTCATCTGGTTATATCGCCCGCGCAGCGGATGTGATGCCAAAACAAGGTAAGCAAGCACCTTGGAAGATCACAAATAATTACCTTGCAGATCGTAAGGAGTTAAAAGATGCTAAGTTTAATGATGGTGTTTTAGAATTCCATAAGCGCGGTGAGCAAACAGCAAACCGTAAGCCAAAATTAGTATCATAATTTTTGCTTGAATAATTTGAAACCCTATGCATGGCATAGGGTTTTTTATTTGTGCTCAGGGTTTAAATCTTAGAAATATCGCGTATATTGAGCACATTAGAAAATTTATATTAGGGATAATACGATGAGAAAAATCATCATTTTGGGGACTATCTTACTTAGTACATTCAGTTATGCTGATGATGTTAAACAAAAGACAGCAATTGCTGAGAAGTTGGTTTCGGTTGATGGTACTGAACAAGGACTTGAAAATACGGATAAAATGATTCTTGAACAAATTCGTATGCGCTTACCAAAAGATATGCCAGCTAATTTTTTCACTGATTTAACTAAAAACTTAAATAGTGAACAACGTAAACAATTTATTGTTCAGCGTTATGTGGAAACGTTTAGCCAGAAAGAGTTACAAGCCGCTTTAAACTTTTATCAGTCAAATGAAGGGAAGGCGTGGGCAAAGAAAGCAAGTGAAATTGGAGGAGAGGTTGCTCATTTCACAACGCAAAATGCTCGTAATGCTTTAAACACTACCATGCAAGAACATGTTGAGAATCCTACCGTAAAACAGTTAATGGCTCGTATGAACCCAGCACCAGTAGCTGCGGTAGAAAAAGCTGAACAGAAATAATCAATCAAAAAGGGATCATAATGATGATCCCTTTTTTATGCTATTTATTTTTATAGAGTACGAGAAATAAGTTCTTTCATGATCTCATTGGTACCCGCATAAATACGGTTGGCGCGATTGTCGATATATGCGCGTGCAATTGGATACTCAAGCATATAACCATAGCCACCGTGTAGTTGTAAGCAGTCATCTACAACTTTAGAAAACATATCCGAAATCTTATATTTAGCTGCCGCTGCTGCATCAACGCCTAAACTTTCTTCGAGTTGTCGTTCCATACAACGATCTAAATAAGTACGACAGAAGTCGATTTCAGTACGTAACTCAGCCAATTTAAAGCGCGTATTTTGGAATGTGCCGATTGGCTTGCCGAATGCTTTACGATCTTTAGTGTATTGAATAGTATGTGCAAAAGCTGCTTCAGCACCTGCTTGGCAAATAATCGCAACCAGCATACGTTCCCAAGCAAGTTCTTTCATCAACATCATGAAGCCCATGCCTTCCATACCAAGCAGATTTTCTTTTGGTACACGAACATTGTCAAAGAACAGTTCACAAGTATCTTGACCTTTCATCCCGATTTTATTTAAAGGTTTTCCTTTACTAAAACCAGCACGATCAGCTTCTACAATGATTAAAGAAAGATTTGCTGAACCTTTCTCCGTGTTGCCTGTTTTACAGACGACAATTGCCATATCGCAAAGATAGCCATTGGTAATAAAGATTTTAGAACCATTGATTACATATTCATCACCATCAAGTACGGCAGTCGTGCGGACAGCTTGAAGGTCTGAACCTGTACCTGGTTCCGTCATGGCAATCGCAGTTACAGTTTCACCTGTTGCCATTTTTGGCAACCAATGTTGCTTTTGTTCTTCATTACCAAAGTTGTTGATATAGTTCGCAACAATGTCAGAATGGAGCGAAAACCCTGTGCTTGAATCCATTGCATAGGCTTGTTCTTCGATCAAAATCATACTGTAAAGACGATCTACACCTGATCCACCATATTGTTCAGGCATAGTGGTACATAACAGACCAAGTTCGCCAGCTTTATTCCATAAGTCACGGTCAACATGTTGTTGTTTCTCATATTTTTCAATATTTGGAACAACTTCTTTTTCATAGAATTTACGTACAGTTTCACGGAAAGCTTCATGATCAGATGTAAAAAGCTTACGTGGTAACATGTTTGGAATTGGACGAATAGCACCTGATTGCATTTGTTATTTTTTCCCTAGTTTATGGATTAAAAATCATCATCGTCACCATACAAGAAATCGAAAATATTGAACAATGTGATCAATGCTCAATTTGATTGATGTATTTGGTCACTTAGGAAAAATGTTGACGAAAGTTATAGTGCGATCGGGTACACTATGCACAAATAGTTGCATAGCGGAACATAAGATGTCTGATGAAATGACGTTAGAAGAACGTAAGGTAATTTACCGTGCTCGTCGTGGGTTAAAAGAAATTGATGTGTATTTCGACCCTTATGTGAAGAATTGCTATTTGAGTGCTGAGCCTGCTGAAAAAGCTTTATTTGCTGAGTTGGTAGATCAAGAAGATCCAGATTTGCTTGACTGGTTTATGGAAGTGGGTGAACCGCCTCGGACTGAGCTAAAAGAATTTATCTTAAAATTAAAACATAATGTACATGGCTAATCAGCGAGTTTTTGAGTTGCAATACAGTCGGTTTTCGATTGTTTTGCAACTTTTGATTTTTCTTGGAATCAGTTTTTTATCCTATCTATTATTAAAACCTTTATTTTTCTTTATCAGTTTTCTTTTCATGTGTGGTGCATGGGTACTATTTTTTAAACAATCGCAAATTAAAAAGATCGAGAATTTAGAAAAGAATTTATGGTCAGTCGAATTTTCTGATCCAAATTTAGATATTCAACAACGGGAAATTGTTAAAATAATTGATCATCATTGCTACATCGTGATCTATTTTTCTGATCCTCAACATAAAAATTTAGTCATTTGGTGGGATCAGTTAGCCTACTTTCACTGGAAAAACCTGAAAATACTCGTAAAACTAGCATAATTGTTCGACAATTCTACAGTTGTATATTTTTATTAAGATAATATTTTTCAGTTGGTTATGTGTTTTTCTCATCTTTTTACTTTGAATTGTTAGATTAAATACTCTAAAAAATACTGAAAATATGGATTGTCAGACAATTCAGCCTTTAACCTGAGTTCATTTTCGTTAAAGTACAAACACCAACGTAAAGTGTGGTGGAGGTCCTAAGATGATGGAAATTCCAACATGGTCGTTTCTGGTGATTGCAACTATTCTTGCAATCGTTATAGGAAGAGCAGGAACTTTACTCAGGGAACTTCTTGAATCACAGCAGCATCATGTTGTAGTGACCAAGAGAAAGAGATTGAAGGTGTCATCAATATATCACAATCCCGTGAATGCTGATGATGAACGTCGATCTGGTATCTATCAAAAGTAGATACAAAAGTGTAGGAGGTCTCTATGGAGATTTCAATGTGGATGTTTCTAGTAATTGCAGTCGTTATGGCGATTGTTGTAGGAAGAGCTGGAACATTACTCAAGGATTATTTTTGATAAAAACTAAAAGATAAAGAGTTTCACGTTTTAACCAGTTAATAAGTAGCATGTGCTGAACCGTCGCAATGCTACTTTTTTTTGCCTGAAATTTATGTATTCTGAATTCTATGTCAATTCGCTTATCTGTGAATTGTGTCAAAATGTCCATGTTAAAATTAGAGCAATTACTCTTTAATTCAAGTATTGCATCTGATAATGTACATCTAAAAGGAAAAACAAATTAAAGAGGACAGGAAGAATGTCTAAGCTCCACAAAATGGGAAAGGGTGTGGCGGTTGCTTTGCTTACAACATCAATGTTATCTGGATGTTCGTATGTGATAAAAACAGGGGCGAATGTTGCATTAGGTTTTAGTGAAAATCATATTGTTCCACCAATTTTAGCGATGGATGATGCTGAAATGGTGTGTAATTCAGGGAATGCTTTAACCCCTGCAATTATGTCAACAAAAGATATGGGTGCAGACCCGACCCGTATGGCGGTATTGTTATATACCGCTGCGGGTATTTGTGCTGAAAATGAAGCACTTGAAGCTGAATTACGCTATTTACGTGCAGCTAAAGCTGGTCAAGTGACCGAAGCTCAGGATGCTCGAGTTGAGCAAAAACGCTGGGCTGGGATTGCTGCTGAACGTCAATATGCAAGTTATAAGCTTTTTGCCAATCGTTGGGAAGCAAAATACAATTATAAATTAGGTGACTCTTGCCCAACCATGCGCAACGACCTTGATCAAACTGTTTATTTGCTCGGTATGATTAATGGTTTGCAAGCAATGACCAATGATATTAACTCAGGCGGTGCGATTAACGTTCCTAAAGATATTGCAGGTATTGTTGAGCGCGGCATGGTTTGTCTAGATAATGAAAAATTCTGGGGTGCTCCAATGGCAACCCGCGCGGTCATTTGGACATTATTGCCAGGTGCAGGTGACGGTAAGCCAGAACCGTATGCGACGCTGAAACAGTCGATGGCTATTGGTGAGAAGAAGGGTGTGCGTTTAGCACATGCTTTGTATGCTGTTGCAGCACAAGCAAGTGGTGATGATGCCAAACTTCGTGATGCGTTCCGTTCATACGCCGCTGCAACGGGTGATGATAAACCTGCTAATCCTCAATTTAGATTGATTGATAAAATGGCTGGTTTAATGGTTCGTGGTATTGCTGATCGTTATTGGACAGAAAATACGGGTGTAAGATCGACACGAGAAGGTTTATCAACGTTCTGGGATGATCAGCCAGAAACTTCTTCTGAACTCGATGATTTATTTGATGGTGGTGGAGATGAAGCATCTGCACCAGCTGAAGAACAACCAGCTCAGTAACCTGA
The DNA here is from genome assembly GCF_000368585.1 of Acinetobacter venetianus RAG-1 = CIP 110063. Classification (GTDB taxonomy): domain Bacteria; phylum Pseudomonadota; class Gammaproteobacteria; order Pseudomonadales; family Moraxellaceae; genus Acinetobacter; species Acinetobacter venetianus. The sequence goes on along the minus strand of NZ_KB849557.1, from coordinate 429,600 downwards.
ATTAAACGACCTTTTACAACATTAAAAATGAAGTGATTTATTATTTTTAAATCGTAAAAGGTGTGTTTTGAAGAAAGGGGCATAAATGAAAGATCAAATATGGATAGGGAAAGTCATTTTGATCGCGGTATGTGTTTCAGTATCAGCGTGTCTTCAGGTTTTTCCCGATCTTTTTATTTACTGGAGACCGAGTTTACTCGCTGAGTTTTGGCGATTGTGGACTGCGCATTGGGTACATGTGGGATGGATGCATTTCTTTTTGAATATGTTGGCATTCGCTTGTTTACCATTTATCTTTCCTCATGCACGTAATTGGCATTTATGTGTATTACTGCTGTTACTTCCGCCATTTATCAGTCTCATTTTTTATTTCTATTTACCTTATATTGAAGCATATGCTGGGCTTTCAGGTGTATTACATGGTTTATATACCGCAGTTGGTCTAGTGTATCTGCAATATCCGAAAGAAAGAAAGTTTGCCATTTTAGTGCTGCTACTTATTGCCACAAAACTAGTTTGGGAAAATACCTTTGGACAAACAGGTACGGCACAGCTGATAGGTAGCCCTGTACTTACTGAGGCGCATTTGATTGGTGCGATTGGTGGTGTGTTATGTGGGCTCAGTTATTTATTGTTTAGAAGGGTAGAGAGAACAGATTAATTGATAAAAACAACCAATAAAAAAGTGAATGTAGTCATTCTTTTTTGAAAAAGTTTGCTGCAAATTTAGGCGGTTTGAAAAAGGGATTGGTTACCAAGAGGGTAAATTCATTTATCTATCAACCATGGACTTCGCATGAATCAACATCTTTGGATGGATGTTGCTAACAAAAATTGGAATAGACATGCAAAATGATCAAGAGAAAAAGTCTGGATTAGGTCTACTGAGTTATATTTGGACGGAGTGGATATCGACATTTGTCATCCTCGTCTTATTACTAATGACGTTGGTCATTGGTACAGGTGAGATGATTCATGGTCAATTATTGCGTATGGGGGAGCGTCTGTATGGCGATCCTGATACAGGAATGCAATACTCATTTCTTCGTGCTGAACCAGAAAAGCCAAGCTGTGATCGACATCCGAATATCGATGCACAAGTTCAAGAGCAGATGAAAATCAATGCTGCTGATGAATTTGCAAGTATGTTTGGCGTTGCATCTGAAGCTGATGTCCGTGCGTCATTGATTGCTGCTCGTGAGCAGTGTGATGAAAAGTATCAGTTCTATGATAAAGCTATGAAGCATATGGAGGCTCATCCGAGTATCCGTACTTATCGTAAAATTGAAACGAGCTTCTTTGGTATCTTTAAATTTGGTACTGAGAATCGTGCATTATTTTTGGTGATCATGGTTGTCTTCGCCGCAATCAGTGCGACCCTAAAAACACATCATATTGGTTTACGTAGTCCAGCGACTAAAATTGACTTCCGTGTCTACAGCGTTGCGATGCTACTCGGTAATGGTTTTCTTACATCATCTGTGATTAGCCAATATAATTCTGTCATGAATTCTGGCGTGCCAATGTCTCCAGAAATGAAGATTATTTATTGGCTATGGATGGTGCTATTTGGCTGTTTAACTTTAATTAGTTTATTCCAGTTAGCGAAGCCTCCAACACCAACACGTCAGGGCGGCAATATTGGTTTAGCATTCCTCAGTGTGCCGCTATATGCATATATGGCGATCATCACCGGTGTTGCATTTACCATCTTTATGGATTACCCAATGGGGCAAGGTATTTATCTTGGTCAGTTGGTCGAGTTCTCAAATATCTTCTTGAATCTTGCCTTGTTTATCTGGGCGGGTATGTTGCTGAAGCAAACTCGTATTGTAGATTTATTCTTAAATATTCTACGTCCATGGAATTTGGCGCCTGAAACATTAACTTGGTTAATCTTAATTGCAGCAGCATTACCAACAGCCTACACAGGTGCATCTGGTATTTTCGTTATTGCGGCTGGTGCAATTATTTATAAAGAAGTATGGAATGCAGGTGGTCGTCGTCAATTTGCTTTAGCAGCGACAGCACTATCTGGTTCGATGGGTGTTGTACTTCGTCCATGTTTATTGATTGTCGTGGTTGCTTCATTGAACAAAGAAGTAACAACTGATTTACTTTATCAATATGGTTTATACACTTTCTTATTAACCTCGACTTTATTTTTGATCATTGCATTGATCTTTGCGGAGCAGAAATTCCGAATTGCACCGCTTAACATTGCTTTGCCAAAATCTTTACGTGCATTCGTGCCAGTATCTCCATATATCGTAATTTTCGTTTTAATCTGGTTGTTCTACAAACATGCTTTAGCGACTGATTTAAATGAATTTACAGCACCAGTGATGATGCCAATCATCTTATTAATGATGGTGTTGTTTGATAAATTACGTAAAGAGCCTGCACCATTAGCACCAGTAGGGCATTGGGATAGTACGTTAAATACCTATACTGCACCTGTAGATGGTACGCAACCTGCACCTCAGATCAACCCTGAAGATGACCCTCGCAAGCCAGAACGTAATGTTTCGTTTGGTAAAGCATTGCATTTAGCGACAAGTGAAACGGTTGGGCACATTGGTGCGCTTGTGATCTTGATGGCACTTTCAGTTAGTGTTGGTGGTTTCCTTGAGCATATCCAAATCATGGAAGCTTTCCCTAAAGATATTAGCAGTACCTTTGTTGTTATTAGCTTAATCGTAATGCTAATGATCTTCGTGGGTATGATCATGGATCCATTTGGTGCAGTTATTTTGATTACGGCAACTGTTGCACCTGTTGCATATCAATACGGTATTGACCCTGTTCACTTCTGGATGATTGCATTGGTTGGGTTCGAATTGGGTTATATCACACCACCAGTTGCATTGAACCACTTATTGGCAAGGCAGGCGATTGGTGATGCAGAAGTCGCGGAAGCGGATGCAGAAGTTCGTCATTTATCCTTCTTCTACCGTTATGAACGTTGGATCTTCCCATTGTTAGTGATGGTTCCTGCAATCTTGATTATTGCGTATGTTCCTTACTTCTTTAAGTTGTTTGGTTGGTATCACTAATTAAGTGTGAGACTTATTAAAAAAGCACCTTCGGGTGCTTTTTTTTCTGTATATCAAAATAGGAATGACTATAAGTAGATGAAAGCTATGCTAATAATTTTGCAATATTTTCCCATCCCATTTTATGAGCTAAATCTGAGGCGGTCATAGATTGGTTATTCAGCGCTGACTTATCTAGATTATGTTGCAGTAATGCTTGAATAATTAAGAAATTACCCGCAATAGCTTCTCGGTGTAATAATTGATTACCGCGATTATCTCTTTCATGAATTACAGTTGGATTGGTTTGGATAAAGTGTAAAAAACTATCTAACATCTTTTCGCACATGGGATGTTCAATTAAGTTTTCTGGATGTTCCTCTTGATCATAGACAAATAAGATATTGTTGGGGTCACCAAAATTTATTCCCCATGACGCATCATATTCTTTTCGCTCAGAATCATTTAATTGTTTACGATATTCTTGAATCGTAAAGCCACCATAAACTTGATCTTGAGTTAAAAACATCCAGTCGACGATCGTCTCAAATGGTTGCTCTATAATTTCACCAGCTTGTACATTGTCGATATAGTTTGGTTGATTCATTAACTGACCAGAGATCGTAGTTCCATCAAAATCAATTTGGCTTATCCACATATATTCAACTAGTGGTGAATCAGATGAGTCGCTGTGTTCTTGGATAAATGCACATTTAACATAAGCAAGATCAAAAACAGGAATTATTCTGCGATATTCCCAAGAAAGCTCTCGCCAAAAGTATTTAAAAGTTTCTTGCGCTTTGTTGAAGGCTGAAATCATTTCAGAAGATTCGTTTGTAAAAATGGTATTTCTTATATTCATGAATTTGAATTTTCCTAATTTGTATTGTTGCAAATTTATTCAAAAGAATGGCGTATTGTTAAAGTTTTAAACGCCATTTCTTATCTCTTTGTGTAAGTGGGCTACATAATAAAATTGCCAACAAAATAATGCAAAAACCAATAATGCTATATAGGTCAGGGACTTCATTCCATAGTAAAAATCCCCAAATTCCTGCGAAAATAATTGCCATATAATTGACGGGTGCAATCTGTCCAGCAGGTGCTAGGCGGTAGGCATGAGACATGAAAATCTGACTCACATTTGCAAGTACGCCTGCTGCAATCAGGAAAAATAATTCATGTAAATGATATGGACGCCATACCCAAAACATGGGAATGACTGAGATCAGCGAGCCGATAAGGCAGAAGTAAAAAACAATGCGTTCGGGTGGTTCTGTTTGGGTCAGTGCTCGTACCGTGACGAAAGCCATTGATGCAAATAAACTTGATGCGATTCCGATAATCGAAATCCAGTTCAATAATCCTTGATCAGGTTTGGCCACACAAAAAACACCGATAAAGCCTAAGCCTGCTGCACATAACATCGCCGTTGTAATTTTTTCTTTTAGGAATAACCATGCGATCAGCGGAATGAAGATGGGGGATGAGTAGGTAAAGACCATAGCATTGGAAAGCTTTAGATGTGCAATTGCATAGAAAAAGCCATACATTGCTGCTAAGCCAATGAGGCTTCGCCATGTATGCATCCAGAGTTTTTCCGTTTTTACAAAATGAACTCCTTGTTTGAAAATAAATGGTAGAAAAAGAACTAATCCAACTAAATTGCGGAAAAATACAATCGTGTAATTATCGACACTTTGTGAAGCATATCGAATGCAAATCCCCATGACTGAGAACAAGAGTGCTGAAATCGTTAGGCAACCAATCGCTAGAAATAAATTACGATTAGTTTGTATAAGCGTCATATGCTTTGAGGAGATTTGGATAATGCGTTCATTTTAAGCTGCTCAGTCATTGAAAGAAATCTCATTTAGCTCTTAGAAGATGAAATAAGTATTTATCAATGTGTTCACATTGTTTATTGAGTGGTGGGAAACTGACAAGCATAGCCACTTGGTGTCATGCCTGTTTCTCGCTTAAACATAGCACTAAACGCACTTGGACTATCATAACCAAGCTCTAAGGCGACATTCAAAATGGGTTTATTCATTGCTAGATCTATCATTGCTTGCATTAATTTGGCTTGTCGAACCCAATGGGAAAAATGCAAACCCGTTTCTTTTTGGAAATGTCGAGCAAGCGTCTTACTGCTCATATGTAAGTAGTCCGCCGTATCTTCCAAATTCCAATTGATACTGAGGTTCGCTTTGACTTCTTGGCATAATAATTTCAGCTTTTGACTTTGTGGTTCAGGCAAGTTAAACGCGAGTGTTGGTAGTAATTCAATTTCATCCAAGATCATTTCAAGCAATCTTTGATTCCTACTATTCGGTTGTATTGCGGTTTGAATTTCCATGGCGCTGCTCATTAACTCCCGTAGTAAAGCAGGGATGGCGATCACACGGCATTCGTTGACAAGATTTTCACGGGCACAGGGAGAGATAAATACACCTCGTGCTTTAACGCCGCCACTACTTAATAAGGCATGTGGTTTGTTGGCAGGAATCCAAACTCCACGTCCAGGAGGTGTAATCCAAATACCCTCATCTGTTTGAATGCGTATTACGCCTGAAAGCGTATGGATCATTTGAATACGATCATGATGATGCCAATCCTCGACATGACCATGAGGGTAATTCTCAGAAAATGCATAGACAGGATAATCTAAAAAACCATGTTGAAAATTCTTTCCCATAGATTGGATATCCACGATTAGATTGTCTGTTTCTCGATAGTTATCGTCTTTTTATCGAGAAACTTTAAATAAATAGTTTTTTAGCATGATTGTCACCGTAATGCATAGGTTGAGATCATGTTTCAAAAAGCTTCTTTGTATCCATTATTTGCCATTTTATTTTGGGCGGGCAATGTCGTTGTATCCAAAATGGCAAGTCATAACATTTCACCAGTCGCGATTACTTTTTATCGTTTAGTGTTAGCGCTAGCAGTCATGAGTACTTTTGTACTGATTCCTGTTTGGAAAAATCGACATACGATTCAACTCTATTGGAAGCAATTGGCCTTAGGTGGTTTTCTATCTGTATCATTATTTCAGTTTTTGTCTTATCAGGCTGCCGCGACTACGACAGCGACCAATATGGCGATTGTTACCGCGCTTATTCCATTATTAACAATGATCCTGAGTAGTTTGATATTAAAAGATAAAATAAGTTATGGCATGTTGTTTGGCGGCACTTTATCTTTTTACGGCATTTTATATTTGCTTAGTCATGGTTCTATTTTAAATATATGGGATCAAGGTGTTCATCTTGGTGATGGTTTAATGCTGGTTGCTGCATTGGGTTATGCTTTGTATGGTGTTTTGCTCAAACATTGGAAAATGCCGATTCCCGCTTGGCAATCGAACTTTGTGCAATCGAGTTTTGCCATTCTATATGTGCTGCCTTTTTTTATCTTTTTACCTGCGGCTGATATGCAACTGAATCAAACTACAATTCCTTTGATTTTGTATGCAAGTATATTCTCCTCGATCTTGCTTTCTTATTTGTGGATCGAAGGGGTAAGACATTTAGGACCGAATCGGAACAGCATTTTTATGAATCTACTTCCATTGTTTACGGCATTGATTGCTGTCGTCTTATTGGGGGAACATCTACAAGCTTTTCATTACCTAGGCGGTGGTTTAACGTTAATAGGTATTTTAATTGCACAAACGATTCAAAAACCGATTCAGTTCAAAGCTCGCTCTAATCAGGTTGTGGATTAAGATATTAATAAAAAAGGCTTTAATATGGATTAAAGCCTTTGATCATTAAGATTTATTCTGCGCCGCAAGTTGAGCTTCGAGTAACTTGATTTGCTCTTCTTTTAACTTGAGTAATGTGTCTGCATCCGTATGTTGCTGCTTTAACTCTTGCTGTTGATCTTGCAGCTGGTGATGAATGTCATCAAGTTTTGCAATTTCTTCTTTTGCTAACGCATCATTTGAAGGGATTGGGTCTTTAATAATTGACTCTTCAACCAATTGAATTGGTGCAGCAACTTCACTTGCAGCATGCGTCGTTTCTGCCGTTGCGATAGGTGCTTCTGGTTTTGCGGTAACGGCTTTCTCAGCAACAGGTTTTGTTGATGCTGTCGGTGTTACTGCTTTATCTGTATTATTTTGAGATAGGAACCATTGAACAGCAAAGATCAGCACCACAACAATGCTGATCCCACCGATTATCATCCATAATAATTTTGAGTTTTCATTTTGATATGAGGACATCATCTTCTAACCTTCTAGTCAAAATGACGAGGTTTGAATTGTATCACCCCAATTTCATCTGGCTCGGCAGCTTGTTGCTCTTCCACATGGGTCGGGCGTTTTTCACTATAAGCACAGTCGATACATTCAATCCACTCGTCATCCACAGTGATGATCTTAACGACACGATCTAAGGCTCCGCATTTTGGGCATTTAGCACCCGCGATGAACTGTCTTTTCATGTCAGTTAATTACACCCTGTGAACAATATTGACGTAGTTTAAGCGCTTTTATTGGTGTTCGTCCAACCTTGATGACGTAATAATGCATCTATTTTTGGTTCTCTTTTTCGGAAATTGCGAAACGCATCAAGTGCTGTATCTTTTCCGCCAACTGCTAGAATAAACTTTCTAAATTCTTTTCCAGTCTCGGTGTTAAAAATACCTTCACTTTCGAAGCGATCGAAGGCATCACTCGCCAAAACCTCTGCCCATTTGTAAGAGTAATAACCTGCAGCATAGCCACCAGCAAAGATATGGCTAAAACTATGTTGGAAACGGTTATATGGTACAGTAGGTACAACAGCAAATTTCGCTCGAATGTCATCTAAAGTCGCTTGGATTTGCTCACTATTTAAAGCTGGCGATTGACGGTGAATAGTGAGGTCAAATAGTGCAAATTCGATTTGACGTAGTGTTTGCATACCTGATTGGAAGAAACGCGCATTTAACAATGCAGATAACAATTCTTGCGGTAAGGTTTGTTTAGTTTCAGTATGCTCACTGAGGACATCTAAACTTTCATTATCCCATGCCCAAAATTCCATGAACTGACTTGGTAACTCGACTGCATCCCATGCTACGCCGTGTGTTCCAGCCACAGAGATATTGTCCACCTCTGTCAGCATGTGGTGTAAACCATGACCAAATTCATGGAATAAGGTAATGACTTCATCGTGCGTGAGTAGCGCAGGTTGATCGCCAATCGGTGGAGTAAAGTTACATACCATGTAGCAAATCGGTTTTTGTAGACCACTCTCTGTTTGCACACGAGAACGGAAACCACTCATCCATGCACCGCCACGTTTGCCGTTGCGTGCATATAAGTCGAAGTAGAAACCACCGACCACTTGACCTTGATCTTCAATTTCAAAATAACGAACATCATTCTGCCAAACAGGTACTTGGCGCTCGATAATTTGGATACCGTAGAGACGTTGAACAATTTGGAATAAACCCTCCACCACTTTTGGCGCTGGGAAGTATGGTTTCAATGCTTCTTGAGACAGATTGAATTGTTGCTGTTTTAACTTTTCAGAATAGTAGGTTGCATCCCACGGCTTTAATTCTTCAATGCCATCCTGTTGTGCGATTGTTTTTAATTCTGCAATTTCAGCAAGCGCAGGGGTACGTGCATGTTCAGCTAAATCTACAAGGAATTGATTTACTGTTTCAACATCAGGTGCCATCTTGCTGGCAAGAGAATATTCAGCAAAATTATTGAAACCAAGTAGTTGGGCCATTTCTTGACGCAAGCTCAGAATTTCTTCCATCACTGGGGTATTATCGAACTCGGCTTTATCAGATTGTTCTGATGCACGAGTGACATAAGCCTTATACAGTTCTTCTCTCAATTCACGATCATCTGCATAGGTCATAATCGCAAAATAAGCAGGGAAATCCAGTGTCGCAACGGCTTGTTCAAGCTCACGTTGTTGCCCGTATTGCTTTAATAATTCAACACTGCTTTGCGGTAGTCCTTTGAGCTGTGCTTCATCTAAAGGTTTAAAGTAGGCTTGGGTTGCATCAAGTACATGATTGGAAAAGTCAGAAGAAAGCTGAGATAAACGTGCAGAGATTTCTGCATAACGTTTTTTTGCTTCACCTTCGAGTGCAACACCTGATAGTTTAAAATCACGTAATGCTAGTTTAATCGCACTTTGTTGCGCTTCACTTAATGTTTGAAATACATTGCTATCATGAATATGTTGATAGGTTTGATACAGCGCTGTGTGCTGTCCAAGCTGAGTGTAGTATTCGCTTAAACTGGGTAAAAGTGATTGGTAAACTTCACGGGTTTCAGCATTATTCATGACTGCATTTAAGTGCGACAAGATGCCCCATGACTCACTCATATTGTTTTCAAGTTGATCGACTTGATTCAGTATTTGCAATTGTGCTTCAGCTAGCTGAGGAACTTCTGTGAGTTGATTTAAAAAGTTTTGTCCGTCTTGGATGCTTTGTTCAATTTGTTGTTTTAAGTCGGCGAGTTGGATTTTGTCAAACTGTGGGGTAGGGAGTGTTGCTTGCTGAAGTGTCATTGTATTTTTTGCCATATCATCTTTAAACATAGTTATAGATGTAGGGGTTTGGAGAGGGGAAATCAAGGTTGATTTATTATTTATTCGTTAGGTTTTGCGTTGTGATTTGAATTTCATCAATTGATAGAATATATGTACCGAAGTGACTTTGGCGAGTACTTAACTTTAATTTGAGATGATGGTTTTTATACGCTTCATATTCATTCAAAGTAATTCTAAAAATAGGAATTCCTGCATAAACTGTTTGGAAAGAATAAAAATCTGTATTTCGGGAGCGTTTTTTTACGGCAGTGGCTGATACTTCCACGATTTGAGGTTGTCCACCATATACGTCCATATCATTGGGAAAGTGCCTGCTAAGTTGAGCCAGAGTAACGGAATAATAAATAAAGGAAAAATAACTAACACGTGAAGTTTAGGCTGCATTTGTACGCGTCGCCATTGTCGTGGAATCACCCACTCCTGATTCATTTTCAAATTGAGAAAGTAAAGCATGAGCAATACATAGAAAAAGCTAGCAATTACCAAGGCGACAAACTTTACTGTTAATGTAGGTGAAAAGTTCCCTTTAAATATATAAATAGTTGTACTAATACTTAAAAAGAATAAACAAGCGAGTACATAGTAATGATAATAATATTTTGTGATTTGGTAATGAGTCATTAGAATTTTTTTATATCTTTAAATAGTCTATCTATTCATTATATAACAAAAAATAAGGGAGCCGAAGCGCCCTTATCTCTGATCAATTACTCAGTTTTTGCTTTCGCATTCGACTTTTTCTTTTTCACTTTTTTCTTTGCCTTTTCTTTAGTTTCAGTCTTAGCAGACGCTTTTTTAGCAGGTTTCTTAGTATAAGAACTTGGTTTGTTCTTATCTTTTTTCTTACGTACAGGTTTTTCACCATCCTCACTGACTTTCGCTTTCGTAGATGATGGGGCTTTACCAAACACTTCTTCAGTTGTTGATGCGCGGTTTGAGCTAGAAGAATTCGCAGTACGAGGTGCTTTTTGACGAATCACACGACCTAAATGTGTCAATTGTTGTATCAATTGGAAGTCGATCTTACGCTCTTCCAAATTCACACCTGCCACTTGAATCTTCACTTCATCACCGAGGCTAAAAGATTGCCCACGATTCTGACCAATTAAGCTTTGACTCGCTTGATCATAAAGGAAGAAGTCTTCACCGAGCTGGCTGACATGAATCATGCCATCAACATAAAGATCTTTGAGTGTTACAAATAGACCAAATTCAGTCACTGCACTAATAATGCCGACAAACTCATCACCTAAATGCTGTTGCATATAGTGACATTTCAACCAAGTAGTCACACTGCGTGAGGCTTCATCAGCACGACGTTCAGTTTGTGAGAAATGCTCACCTGCATCATCTAGAGCAGCACCAGAAAGTGGATAAACCTTCTTATCGAGATAAGCTTTAATTGCACGATGTAACAATAAATCTGGGTAACGACGAATTGGCGAAGTGAAGTGTGTATATGCTTCATAAGCGAGACCATAATGGCCTGAGTTTTTTGCGCCGTAGTAAGCTTGCATCATTGAACGTAATAACACAGCATGTATGCTTGGCGCATCCAAACGATCTTTGGTCGCTTCAATAACGGCTTGATAATCCGCTTGTGTTGGTTGTTCAGGGAATGGCAAACCTAATAATTTCACAAAATCACGAACTTTTTGAATACGTGAAAACTCAGGGGCTTCATGCACACGATACAGCATTGGAATATCATGTTCTAACGCATATTCTGCTGCGGCAACGTTCGCTAACAACATACATTCTTCAATGAGTTTATGTGCATCATTACGCGTGCGCGGCAAGATTTCCTTGATTCCGCCTAACTCATCAAAGGTCATGTAAGTTTCAACGGTTTCAAACTCCATCGCATGACGTTTGGCACGTAGCTCTTTTAAAGTTTGATAAAGTTGAAATAGCGTATTCAATGATTTATGAATCGTTTTATCCGCTGGAATGGCATCAGTCGCACCTTCAAAATATTGACCGACTTGGGTATAAGTCAAACGTGCTTTTGAATGCATGACAGAAGGGTAGAATTCATAACCTGTTACTTTGCCCGCGCGGGAAAGTTTCAAGTCACAGACCATACATAAGCGGTCAACGTGAGGATTTAAAGAACATAAGCCATTCGATAATGCTTCAGGTAGCATCGGTAAAACGAAGTGCGGGAAATAAACTGATGTACCGCGTTCTTCAGCTTCTTCATTTAAAGGCGAATCTAAACGAACGTAGTGACTTACATCGGCAATCGCAACCACCACACGATAACCGCCACCAGGACGTTTCTCTGCATAAACAGCATCGTCAAAGTCACGCGCATCTTCACCATCAATTGTCACTAATGGTAAATCACGTAAATCAACGCGTCCTTTAATATCTTGTTCAGAAGGTTCTTTGAAGCTTTCAGCTTCTTTAATGACTGCTTCAGGAAATTCATAAGGCAGACCAAACTCTAAAATCGTTTGCGGAATAATAATTTCCGTATCTGCTTTATCCGCCATTGATTGAATCACATGGCCTGTTGCCAGCTCTTCACGCGTTGGATAATCGTCAATTGCAACACGCAACATATCGCCAACTTTAGCATTGGCATGTTCAATCAACTCTTTTTCAAGGGTAATCGGCTGATGCTGATTAGGATTGCTTGGTTGAATAAAGTATTCGCCCTGATGTTCAGAGACTTTACCAATAATCTGTTTTACACGTCGTTGTACGACTTCAGTGATAAAACCCCAAGCTTTACCTTTACGGTCTACTGAAGTCTGACGCACTTTAACGCGATCACCATTAAAGACGAGACGTAACTCGCGTTCAGGTAACAACACATCATTTTGACCTGCAATATTCGCCGTGCCTAAACCTTTACTATTAATATAAACCGTTGCTTCATGACTAGGTGCATCTGTGGCAGGTTGATATTTAAAGCCATCTTTCATGAGCTGGCCATCACGAACCATAGCACTGAGACGGTGATTCAGCGCATCAATACTTTTTTGATCAGGAATATTAAAGTGGTCTACGAGTTCTGCATGAGACTGTGCAGTTTGTAATTGTTCTAATGTAGTTAAAATAAGAGTTCGGCTAGGAATAGGATTATCGTAACGTTCAGCTTCTGCTTTTGCTTCGGGATCAACCCAATTATTAGTCATATCGTTCCAATTCACATTTGGCAGATCACTTTAGCATAAGACATTCAAACTTGGACTGCACGTCAAAGATTGCAAGATTCTATTTATGCACATGATCTAAATAAAAGAAGAGAAGACTATATTATCAAGCGCGACAACAAAAAATGCTGAAAAAAAACAGAAATTGATTAAAAAATATTTGATTGATTTAAAAAAACATAAAAAATAAGGATCATGGCTTGTGTAATGAGCTTTTAGTTTGTATTATTGCGCTCGTGTTACGGTGAGATGGGTGAGTGGCTGAAACCACATCCCTGCTAAGGATGCATACGGGTAACTGTATCGAGGGTTCGAATCCCTCTCTCACCGCCACTTTACTTAAGGCGCTCATAGCTCAGCTGGATAGAGCACTTGGCTACGAACTAAGGGGTCGGGAGTTCGAATCTCTCTGAGCGCACCAACTTAAAGAAATTAACCGCTTAATTGCGGTTTTTTTACGTCTGAATTTTATATATTTTCGATAGATAATAAAAAAGCCGCTGAGGACAGCGGCTTTTTCGTCTTTGTGAGTTAGAACAAGCTTAAGTTGTGGAATAAGTTGTCAGTTAAGTTGGTTAGAGAAGTTTGAGGAGTAACCGTCTCAGTTAATGAGCTATCACTAGTTGTTGTATCCGCTACAGTTGTAATGGTTGAAGTTGTTCCTGTGATGGCGGTTAGTAAATTATCTACAGTATTATTTGCAAGATCACTATCTGTATTGAGTGTTATGCCAATCAGATCATTAATACTGTCAAATGTAGTATCACTAAACAATGTGCTTACGCTGTCTTGAAGAATATCGATAGTTGTGTTGCCACCGCTAATAATTGTTTGTGTTGGTTCAGCAACGCTTAAAACTAAATCTGCGCTGTCGAATTCAAATCCAAAATTATCGCTAATACCATCAATAGCATCTGTCACATAATTGAGTGAGTCACCACTTAGGGTTCCACTAATTGTATCTGTAAGCTCAGTCAATCCGCCAAGTACACCGCCGTTTAAATCCCCAGTAATGCTTCCAAGTAAGTTGGTTACTGTTCCTAATGAATCTTCTGGATTGATTACATCACTAAGTGCATTGGTCACTAAATCGATAGGACTACCGTCAGTACCACCAGTGATGCCATCAATTGCGCCAGTGACAAGATCAATCGGACTACCATCAGTGCCACCTGTAATGCCATCGATCACGCCAGTGACAAGATCAATTGGGCT
>NZ_KB849557.1:408498-409070 GCF_000368585.1 Acinetobacter venetianus RAG-1 = CIP 110063 | reverse complement strand
GTATCGCGAGAAGTTTCAAAAGTGAGGGTACCTAGATCAGCAATATCACCGACAGGATGTTCAGCTTGAGGGAAAGCACCGATGATGGTGTCAGCTACAGTATCAATACCCGTATTGATAATTTCAGTTTTTAAGCTTTCAACGCCTTGTAGAATATCGATGCCTTCTTGAACAATACCTGTGACAGGATTATTACCAAGATCACCGCCTGTAATACCATCAAGAGCACCAGTGACTAAGTCGATAGGGCTACCATCAGTACCACCTGTAATACCATCGATGACACCAGTCACAAGATCAATTGGATTACCGTCTGTTCCACCCGTGATTCCATCAATCACGCCAGTGGCTAGGTCGATTGGACTACCATCAGTACCGCCAGTAATGCCATCAATGACACCAGTGACGAGATCAATCGGACTACCATCGGTTCCACCTGTGATGCCATCAATCACGCCAGTCACTAAGTCAATCGGACTACCATCGGTACCGCCAGTAATACCGTCAATGACATCAGTCACCATTTCTAGTGGTGTACCATCAGCAAGATCACCGAGATTGCCAAGGTCATC
>NZ_KB849557.1:346116-407330 GCF_000368585.1 Acinetobacter venetianus RAG-1 = CIP 110063 | reverse complement strand
ATGCCATCGATAACGCCAGTCACAAGATCAATTGGACTACCATCAGTACCACCTGTGATGCCATCAATCACACCAGTGACGAGATCAATCGGGCTGCCATCGGTACCACCTGTAATACCATCGATTACACCAGTGACTAAATCAATCGGGCTACCATCAGTACCGCCTGTGATACCGTCAATCACGCCAGTGACTAAATCGATAGGACTACCGTCTGTACCACCTGTAATACCATCGATGACACCAGTCACAAGATCAATTGGACTACCATCAGTACCGCCTGTGATGCCATCAATCACACCAGTAACTAAATCGATTGGGCTGCCGTCTGTTCCGCCAGTAATGCCATCAATCACACCAGTGACGAGATCAATCGGACTACCGTCTGTTCCACCCGTAATTCCATCGATCACACCAGTGACTAAATCGATAGGGCTACCGTCAGTACCACCTGTGATGCCATCAATCACACCAGTCACTAAATCAATCGGACTACCATCAGTACCACCAGTAATGCCATCAATGACACCAGTGACGAGATCAATTGGACTACTGTCAGTGCCACCTGTGATACCGTCGATCACACCAGTCACCATTTCAAGTGGTGTACCATCAGTAAGATTACCTAAGTTACCAAGATCGCTACCAATGTGTTGGACAACCTCTGTAGCTGTAGAGCCGTTATTAATTAATGTTTCCACTACACCAGATACGGAGTCGATCGCACCATTAAAATCTGCACCAGCTAAGTCTGAAACAGCTTCTAAAGAACCATTTACGGTATCGCGTGAAGTCTCAAAAGTCAGTGTGCCTAGATCTGCTGTATCCCCAATCGGATGTTCGGATTGATGAACAGCGCTAATGATTGTATCTGCAACGGTATTAATACCTGAGTTAATGACTTCTGTTTTGAGGCTTTCAGCACCTTGTAATGTATCAATACCGCTTTGAACAGTTTGAGTTACAGGGTTACTTCCGCTACTTACCTGATTGATGATGGTAGAGAAGGTATTTGTTGGGTTAGTCCCACCAGTGATATTTGAAATGGTTGTTGTGAGTGTATTGAGTTGATAGCCGCCGACACCAATATTTATATCGCCTGATCCTGTATTAATCCCACCATTGATACCATTCTCAGGGTCACCAGAAAGACCACTATTGATATTTCCAACAGGCGTATTGATGTTGCCGCTGGCATTGCCTGAGCTATCATTCACTCCGCCATTTAATCCCCCAAAGAAGTTAGTTAAAGCTGTTGCAGGATTATTCGCAATTAAGGTTTTAAAGTTGTTAATGGCGTTGATGTTATTTTCGAAACCATCTGTGTTTAGCCCAATAATTGAGCCACTGAATGCATTTGTTACGGTACTGAGTGGTGAAGTGTTGGTTGTGTTTGTAAAGGTATCAAAAATATTGGTTGGATTTTCTAGCGTACTTGTATTGAGAAGGCCTGAGTTATTGGTGATAGTGCTCGTGGTCTGATCAAATAATTGGTTATTCAGAGTTGTATTTTTTACATTCCCAGCCATATTAACAGCTGCATCTAATGGATTGTTGGTCGGAATATTTGGAACTCCACCACTCATATTGGGAACGACTTTAAACGGAATATTGACTAAACTTTTGAAGTTCCCGCTACTACTAGAAATGTCTTCAAAAGTCCCTGTGAATGATGATATAGGATTAAAATTTCCTAGAATATTAAGTACAGGGCTAAACGAGTTCATTGCTATATTGCTCGTTATACTGCTCACCATACTGTTGATATTTTGAGTAGACAGCGCCTGTGAAAGCAACGCAAAAGGAATCTGTGTTGAGCCACTCAGGGGCGATATTGTGAAATTATCATCAAATGAATTCGATGATAGATTCGAGATTGGCGAAAATAGACTTTTGAAGCTCATAAGCGTACCTATATATTTTTAAAATGTTTTGTTTCGAGTAATTATTAAATCCATATTGTTTTTGTGTGATTAACATCACATTAATCATTTTTAGTGTTATATGTTGCAGTTTTTTTGTCAATCTTGAGAATTTGATTTGCTTATTCTGTTTTTGATACCTTATCTTGTTGATTGTAAATAGTTTTAATATTTAATAGACTTTTTATTTGAGCTTAAGCTCAGGTAGAATTTGTTTAATATGTGAGCAATATCAGTTGTTTAAAGTGAAGGTTAATTTTTTAGACTGTCGGGGCGTTCTGTTTGTCAAAAGTGGTCATTCGTCAGTTTTTTTTGTATAGAATTTATTATTGTTAAGATATTTAAAACTATGTATTTATCAATACTGTTGATTAAGGTGTTTGAATGGATAAGTACGTTTAAATCTTTATTAAATCAAAGCCGCTGATGACAGCGGCTTTTTGAGCGAGGATTTAGAATAGATTCAATGAGTGGAATAGTTCATCTGAGAGATGTGTCAGTGTAGATGGGGAGGTAATGGTTTCTGTATATGTGCTAGTTGAGCCTGTTGAATCCGTTACTGTTGTCACTGTTGATGTCGTTCCTGTAATTGCTGTCAGAATATGTTCAACGCCTAAGCTGTTCTCACTTTCACCATTTAAGCTAATGCTGATGAGGTTATGAATACCATCAAGTGAACCATCACTTAATCCGTCAGTCAGACCATCTAAACCAAGTTTAAGGTTATCTGTCGCATTGCTAATGGTTGTTCCAACAGAATCAAGCGCTCCGCCACTGAATACGCCATCGATATCGGCTGTAATATGAGTTACTTCACTTAGTGCACCACCATTAAGACTACCAGTAATGCTACTAAGTAAGTTTGTGACGATTCCCAATGAACTTTCAGTACCAGTTATGCCACTAACTACATTGGTGAGTAGATCAATCGGACTACCGTCAGTACCACCCGTGATGCCGTCAATCACACCAGTGACTAAATCGATAGGACTACCGTCTGCTCCACCAGTGATACCACCTATTACACTAGTGACGAGATCAATCGGGCTACCATCGGTTCCACCCGTGATGCCACCGATTGCACCTGTAACAGTACCTAAAACTCCTGAGCCATCACCATTACCAGCAACAACGCCAACCAAGTTAGTCACTGGGCCAAGCATATTAAAATCACCTTCACCATTTAGACCACTAAGATCGAGAACGGATATTGCATTTCCTGAGAAGTTAATCGGTATCGTAATTGGCGTTACAACATTCGCATCATCTCCGTTGCCATTACCAATACCGTAGTTGTGCTCACCATTGCCTGCACCGATACCATCGAGGATTCCACCTGAACCATTGGCACTGCCGTTGCTATTATTTTCAAGGTCATTGTCATTGAACTGATTGGTTGTATTGGTAGATGAGTTGTTAGTGGAGTTCGCAGAGGCACTACCAAAAAGAGAAATCGCATTACCAGAAAGGTTGATAGGAATCGCAATCGGTGCAACAACACTTGCATTGTCACCGTTACCATTGCCAATACCGTAATTGTGCTCTCCATTACCTGAGGCAGCGCCATTGAGTATTCCACCAAGACCGAATAAGCCACCAGAACCCGTGCTAACACCATTTCCTGTGCCATTGCTATTGTCAGTACTATCATTATCCTGATAATAGTTTGTAGTGGTCGTTGATGAGTTATTGGTTGAGTTGGCTGTTGCATTTCCAAAGATTGAGAACGCATTACCAGATGCATTAATTGGTGTCATAATTGGCATCACGATGCTGGCATCATCCGCAATACCATTGCCAATACCATAGTTATGTTCACCATTTCCTGCAGCAACACCGTTCAGGATACCACCATCGCCAAGAGTCCCTGAGCCACCTTCAATTTCGCCAGCATTATGAGCATTGCTGTTATTGATGCTGTCATTGTCTTCGAAGTGATTCACAGTTGTTGTTGATGAATCATTGGTTGAGTTTGATGTTGCATTACCAAAGATGGAGAAGGCATTGCCTGAAGCATTGACTGGTGCAGTAATCGGGGTAACGATACTGGCATCATCAGCTATACCATTGCCGATTCCGTAGTTATGTTCTCCATTGCCAGCACCAACACCATTTAGCAGTCCTCCGCCAATTCCGTTCCCTGAAGAACCACCACCTAGACCACCATCACCAAAACCATTCGCGCTGTTACTGTTATCTGTGGTGTCATTGTCTTGGAAATAGTTTGTCGTATGTGTGGATGAGTCATTCACAGAATTAGAGGTTGCATCGCCAAAGAGTGAGAATGCATTACCAGAGCCGCTCAGCGGGGCAGTGATAGGGGAGACAACGCTGGCATCATTGCCAATACCATTGCCGATGCCATAATTATGATCACCATTACCAGCGGCAGGACCGTTGCCCCAACCGCCTAAGCCGTTGCCAGCAGCTCCTTCGACGATACCAGTGCCACTGTTACTATTATTTGTGGTGTCATTATCTTCAAAATGATTGACAGTGGTTGTTGATGAATCATTCACAGAGCTTGAATTTGCATCTCCAAATAATGCAAATGAGTTACCCAATCCACTCATTGGTGTGGTAATCGGCATGACGACACTAGCATCATCACCGTTCCCATTGCCAATTCCGTAATTATGTTCTCCATTGCCAGAACCAACGCCATTCAGTAAACCGCCAACACCATTACCTGCAACACTATTGATACCAGTGCCGTTATTACTGTTATCTGTACTGTCATTATCAAAAACATAATTTGATGCTGTAGTAGATGCATTATTTGTGGATGAGTTGTTTGCGTCGCCGAACCAAGAAAACTCATTTCCGAGGGCGTTGATTGGTGTCGTTGTTGGCATGATCACGCCTGCATCATCACCGTTACCATTTCCGATACCGTAATTTTGCTCTCCGTTACCAGCGCCGAAACCGCTGAGAATACCACCAATGCCATTACCGGCTGCACCAGCGCCATTATTGCTATGATCAGTAAAGTCATTGTCTTCAACAATATTGGTGGTGTTGGTGGTTGCTGTGTTGGTTGATGTGTTGCTAGAACCATCTTCATCATTGTTATGATTTATTCCAGAGACACCATTGCCCATAATATTGATTGGGCTGACGACAGGTGATGTCCAGTCGACATCATCACCGTTACCATTACCGATGCCATAGTTATGTTCACCATTTCCAGCACTCACACCATTGAGTAGGCCGCCAATCCCATTACCAGAAGCACTGCCCAAACCAGTGCCACCATTGTTGCTATTATCGGTACTGTCATTGTCTTGTACGTGGTTGAGAGTTGTGGTTGAGCCATTGTTCGTCGATGAAACATCACCGCCAATACCTCCAAATGCATTACCTAGAACATTGACGGGTGTTGTGAATGGGGCTGTAACATCAACATCATCGCCATTTCCATTGCCGATACCATAGTTTTGTTCGCCATTACCTGCTGCGGGGCCGTTGCCCCAACCATCAATCCCATTACCTACAGCATTGCCAAGACCATTGCTATTATTGCTGTTATCAATACTGTCATTGTCTTGAACAATATTTGTGGATGTTGTTGCTCCATTATTGTTGGAAGAAACATCGCCACCACCGATGCCACCAAATGAGTTACCGAGAACTTGAACCGGTGTTGTCCATGGGGCAGTTACATCTGCATCGTCACCATTTCCATTGCCAATACCATAGTTTTTTTCGTCATTGCCTGCGCTGACGCCATTCAGTAAGCCATCAAGGCCATTGCCTGTAGAGCCATCAATGCTATTGGAACTATTATTGCTATTGTCGGTTGAATCATTGTCTTCGACATAGTTTAGCGTTTGAGTTGGTGCATTATTGGTTGAATCAACATCACCTCCACCAATACCCGCAACAGAATTTCCTAACGCTTGGAAAGGAGCGGTGACTGGTGCAGTTACATCAACATCATCACCATTTCCATTGCCGATACCATAGTTTTGTTCACCATTGCCAGCAGCAGGACCATTGCCCCAACCGCCAATACCATTGCCTGTTGAATTGGCTATGCCTGTAGCATTATTGCTGTTATCTGTTGAATCATTATCCTGAACAATGTTGGAACTTAGGGTTGGTGCATTATTGCTTGAACCGACGTCACCGCCACCGATGCCTGCGACTGAGTTACCAACCGCTTGAACTGGTGTTGTCCATGGCATCGTGACACTTGCATCATCGCCATTTCCATTGCCGATACCATAGTTGTGTTCATCATTACCTGCACTCACGCCGTTGAGTAGACCATCGCCAATCCCATTGCCTGAGCTACCCTCTATCCCCATGCCATTATTGCTATTGTCTGTTGTGTCATTGTCTTCGATGACATTGGATGCCACTGTTGGCGTACTGTTCACGGAATCTACATCACCACCTCCGATCCCAGCAATCGAGTTGCCAATGCTTTGAAAAGGAGCAGTTACAGGTGTGGTCACACTGGCATCGTCACCATTGCCATTCCCAATGCCGTAGTTTTGTTCACCATTTCCTGCACCAACAGCATTGGCTAATCCTCCACCAGAACCATTGCCTGATGTGCCTGTACCATTGTTGCTATTATTGGTTGTGTCATTATCTTGAAGATGGGTTGAAGATACTGTTGGTGCTGTATTGATGGAGTCTACACTGCCACCGCCAATGCCAGAGATTGAGTTTCCAACAGATTGCACTGGTGTCGTCCAAGGTGTTGTGACACTGGCATCATCACCATTGCCATCACCAATCCCATAATTATGTTCACCATTTCCCGCAGCGACGCCATTCAGAAGACCACCAGCGTTGCCATTCCCAGCGGCATCTACGCCAGTATTGCTGTTATTGGTATTGTCATTGTCTTCAATAACAACTGTTGAACTGGTCGGAGTTGTATTGATTGAATCAACTGCACCACCACCAATTACTGCATAAGCATTCCCTAGGGAGTCTACAGGTGTCGTGACAGGTGTAATGATGTTGGCACCATCGCCATTTCCATCACCAATGCCATAGTTATGATCGCCATTACCTGAAGCAGTACCATTTAAGAAACCACCATCATTGCCATTTCCTGCAGTACCCGTATTACTGTTATCAATCGTATCTTGATCTTGTAAATGGATTGTAGAGGACGTTGGTGCTGTATTTATAGAGGTGACAGGTTCAGCATTGCCAAACCAAGAATATGAGTCTCCGAGTGAATAGAAAGTTGTCGTAAATGGAATAGGAAAATTAACGCCTTCACCATTACCCACGCCAACACCGTAGTTTTGTTCACCGTTTCCAGCGGCAGTTCCATTCAACAAACCATCATAAGCAGAACTACTGCTATTATTGGTCAAGGTACTATCTTCTATTTGATTATTATTGACTGTTGATACCGTATTCACAGAAGATAATGAGCCTTGATTATTCTGGCTTGGAAGAGAAAGGATGCCTGTTATGGGTGATAAGATATTTTTAAATAACATATTGGTATACCTATCATAATTATTAAAGTCTTGTTTTATTCGTCCTTATAATTATGTGACTCCTGTCTCATAATTAATAAAAAGTATTGAATGTTTAACTAATTGTTGTCAACGCCACTCGATAAAGCGTAGTTTTTGTGAAAATCTTGGGGATAATAAAAATCAACTGCTTAGCTTATTTTTTTAGTGTGAGAGAAGAGAGAAAATATGGATAAAATAGCTAAAATCCATATCAAAAGCTAAGTGAATAAAATGTGAAAAAAAGCATCTAACGCTGTAAACAACTTTTTAATCTTCTGAAATTTAATAATAAATCATGAAAATTTTGATCGTAGTGATTAAGCAGAAACTCTTGTCTCGTATTTCAATTGAAAGCAAATGTTTATATTGTGTATTGATGTGTTTTTAAACGATGTGCTGAATCTATAATCAATTGAAATTATTTTGCAATAAAGTTCTTATCAAATGGGAAAAAGTGCGTATAATGCCCTCCATCAAATACGCGCTCATAGCTCAGCTGGATAGAGCACTTGGCTACGAACTAAGGGGTCGGGAGTTCGAATCTCTCTGAGCGCACCAATTTGAAGAATTAACCGCTAACTTAGCGGTTTTTTTGTGCCTGAAATTTATATTTTGTTTTTAACTTTCTGTACAAACACAGTATTACCTCCAACAGCAGGCAGCACATCATGATAAGGCAAGCTGCGCATTGCCCTTAATAAAAATGGTGCTTTTTCATCAATTTTTGCGCTGGTGGTTATTTTAAATAAACTGCCTTGTTTGAGCTCAGTCAACTCCATTTTTCCTTTAATAAAACGTAAATCACCACCCGTGGCATAAAAACTATTCTCGGTGTCATTTGGATAGTTAAAATGCAGTTTAAATGCAAAGGGAATATTAATGACCCCTAAACCGACATTAACTTGAATATCAGCATTTTGTCCTTGGTTTTGAATGGGTGTCGTGACGACTTTTTTAATTTGTCTTGGAAATAACTCCTGATAAGACACTGGGCTTAACCATTTCTGTAGTTGCTGTGGCGGATGCTTATAAAAATGATAGGTCGTTGTAAATCGCATGCCTTCACGTCCGTGAGTATACGGTACGCTCGTCGGGGCATGTAACACGCTGACTGGTTGTTGGGATGCTTGAATCAGTTGAGTGATTTTTGTTAATTGAGCTGCATTGAGTTGTGGATTGGGCATTTGCCCTGCATTGAGTGCAGCCGTGTTTTGTCCAATAAATCGATTTCTGAGGGATTCTAAAATAAATGCATTACTTGTACTGGGAATCCCAAGTTTAACTTCAGGAATGGCATTTAATATTTTTTTGATGATAAAGCCTTTGGGTTGGTTTAGATCTCCCCATTGCGTTAAGGTGATCAAAGTTCTGTTGTCATCGAGTGCAAACCACTCTAATTTCCCTACTCCGTAAGGAATAGGTGCATCGACTACCAAACTCGCGATGCTATTGGCTTTAATCTGATGTTGTAATGTCACATCTTCATTGAAATTAAGTACAGGAATAGGTGTCGGAATCGAGACTTTATATTTCATCTGTACGATATTGCCTGATTGTTCAATACGTTTGGCAGACTTCAGTGTTGGAAATAGACCAACATAATGACTAAAGTCAGTCAATGTTTCAGAAACGCGTTGGCTATTGGCAGGGACAATAATCGCAGCAGTATTAAAACTAACACTTGGCTGAGGATTATTTTTTAATGTTGGTACAGAGGTTTTGACGGCAGGATGCCCATAAATAAAAATATTGCCTTGCGTATAACTGGCTAAAAGCTGAGGATTATTTTGAAAAGGCTGTAAAGCACTTGGAATATTGTCAGACCATGTAATGATCTGAGCAAAACTAAACGGACTTACTCCGAATAAAATGCCTATAGAAATGAGGCGAGAAAAATAAGACATTACATTCCTTTGAGTTCTTATAATTTACCTGTTGAGCAATGGGTGTTTATCCATAACAGTGAATCCAAAATATTTATAATTTCTTTCTAGAGTAAAAAATAGTCATATTGTGTAAAACAACATGTAGCCATTTAAATTAGTGTAATATTTATGCCCATTCATGATGAGCAAAATTAGAAGCCGAGTATGTCTGAACAGCGTCCAACCGTATCTGTGCGTTATTACCTTAACTTACAAGAATCTCAAGATGGTTTTGCCTTAGTTACTTTTGGAAAAAAGCCTCTTACGCGTTTTCTCACCCCAGCGATTAGTATTGCGATTATTTTGTGGGGTGTTTATCTCGGTTTTACTGATGTAGGTCGCTACTACGTCGCGCTTGGTGTTTTCTTCCTGATTATGCAGGGTGTGATGCGTTATTGGTTATTGCCGATGTTGTTTAAGCGTCAATTCGTGCGTTATCAATTTGGAAAAAGTGAGCAAGGCATTGATCTCTACCAAGATCAGTTTGAACTTTACTCAACAGGAAAGAAACAAACAGCGCAGTATGCTGAAGTACAATCCTTTGCAGTAGGCAAGTTGACCTACATGTTAGAGTTGAAAAATCATACGGTGATTATCGTGCCGAAACGAGCATTTATCGATTCAGCAGATCAAACGAAGTTTGAAAATAGCTTTAAAAAATAAACTCATTATTGGTTATAACAACAAGGAGCTTACATGAGTACTCAGCCATCAAAAATAGTTTGTGTAGGCAGAAATTATGCTGAGCATGCAAAAGAGCTTGGTAATGCGATTCCAGATCGTCCGATTTTATTTATGAAACCACCCAGCAGTATCGGTTCACTGGCGCAAGGTGTTAAATGGAATCAGGCTTTAGGCGAGTGTCATTTTGAATGTGAAATTTGTTTGCAAATCACACATCCTCTTTCTCAAGAGACGGATAAACTAAAAGCTTTAGAAGCTGTTGGTGCGATCACGCTAGGTTTGGATCTCACGCTGCGCGACTTACAAAGTGACTTAAAAGCCAAAGGACAGCCCTGGGAGCGAGCGAAAGCATTTGATGGCGCATGTATTCTAGCGGATTGGGTCGAAACAGATGAAATCGGTGACTTGCAAGAATTAGAGCTGATCCTGACGATTAATGGAGTTGAGCGTCAGCACGGTTTTAGCCGAGATATGTTATTTGATATTGGTGCTTTACTGGTTGAGATCAATCAATCTTTCAGCTTACAAGCAGGCGATGTGATTATGACTGGAACGCCAGCTGGCGTTGGTGCATTACATCCGAATGATCAGTTGACAATGAAGTTGATTACCCAGACTGGAGAATATGACTGGGATACCTTTGTAAACGCTTAATAATGTTTAGAATGGCGCTGACTTTTATAAGATCAGCGCCATTTTTATTTAAAAATAAAAGAGAAGAAGAATCATGAAAAAATGCTTAGGTTTGCTGCTGATATTTGTGACAACAATGGGGCAGGCGAAACAACTGGCATTAAGCTTTGATGATGGTGTGAATCCCGATCTAAATTCGCAAGCGGTGCAGATTAATCAGCAAATTCTACAACAACTCAAACAACATCAACTAAAAAGTATTATTTATCCAAGTGTTATTAAAATAGGGGATTATGCAGGTTTGCAGCTTGTAGCTGAATGGGGCAAGCAAGGGCATCAAATTGGGAACCACAGTGAGTTACATCTAAATCTCAACAAACACTATATTAGCAGTCAGCAATATATTGCAGGCATACAACGTGCTGAACAGGTTTTTCGTCCGCTAACGGGTTGGACGGCAAGATATCGTTTTCCTTTTTTAAAAGAGGGAAATACGCTTGAAAAACGAGATCGCGTTGCAGCGTACTTAAAACAACATCATTATCAATCTGGCGCTGTCAGTATTGATGCTAGTGATTGGTTTTATAATCAGAAATATATCGCCTATCAAAAACAAGGACAGACGCAGTACCTTAAAAAGTTAAAACAGGCTTATATTGCTCATTTACTTGATCGGGCCGCATATTATGATCAATTAGCGATTGAAACGTTGAGCTATTCGCCTAAGCATGTTTTGTTGTTACATGTAAATGCGATAAATGCGGCATTTCTGAATGATGTCATACAGGCATTTCAAGCACATGATTGGCAGTTGATTGATAGTGAACAAGCCTACAGTGATGCACTTTACCAAAAACATGCAAAAATTTTGCCCGCAGGTGAGAGTATTATTTGGTCTTTGGCGAAGCAAAAGGGGCATGTCAATTTGCGTTATCCCGCTGAAGATGCACCCTATGAACAGGAAAATTTAAAACGTTTCGAGCTGCCTTAACTGCCTTGATAGAGTTTTCGAAACTGATCTGGGGTGAAATGCATCCAACGTTTGAACATATAAATAAAAGCTGAGGAACTGGCATAACCTAAATCGAGCGCAATACTTTCAATGGTTTTGCCTTTGTTTAACATCGACATTGCTTTCATGACTTTTAAACGTTGTCGCCACTCGTGCAAAGACATACCAAGCTCTTTTTGGCTATAACGTGCCAAGGTTCGCTCAGTCATGTTGATCATTTTAGCGAGTTCTTCCAAGGTACTATCATCTGCTGGATGCTCATGTAAATGATTAAGAATTTGAGCAAGAGCTGGATGTTGCGTAGTGGGTAAATAACTTCCGACTAACTCAGCATGTGTTAAGCAATCAAGCAGCACTTGGAGCAACCTTAAATATTCAGGATCATGGTCGGGTAAGTGATGACTACGAATATGTTCGAGTAAGGATGGAACTAGTGGTGCAGTCAGTAGAATACCTGCCCGTTGCGGCATCTGCTGACACAAAGATTCATGGACATACAGCGTACAATAAGTGACATCATTTCGGTTAATGCCACTGTGCTGCATATGTGGCGGTAACCAAATACCATAAGGTGGCGGTGTTAAATAATGGATTTGCTCGATATTTACTTCTAACACACCATCAAAGGCATAAATAAATTCACCCCAAGCATGTGCGTGTTCGGGGTAAATTGTTTCAGCAGGCGCATCGCGAACTCTTAACCATAACGGGGCAGGAATATCATTGATGGCAGGAATTTTTTGGAAATCCTGAATTCTTTGTGCTGTTTTTTTCATAGAGTGAGAATTGCCCGAAAACACGTATGTATTGTCAGATTTTCACTATATCATGAAAATCTGACAGACTTATATTGGCTCTCTAGAATGAAAATTGGGAGAGGGCGATGGATGAGCGTAAAGCTTTAGATGCAAAAGCATCAGGTCTAATGATCGTGCTTTGTATGATTTGGGGATTGCAGCAAGTGATTTTAAAAATGGCTGCTCCCGATATCTCGCCCTTGATGCAAATCGCATTGCGCTCAGGTTTGGCTGTAATTTTGTTATTGCCTTTGTTATGGCTGGATAAAAACAGTCAACTGTTTAATCGACAAAACCTTAAAGCAGGCGGTTTGGTTGCTGTTCTTTTTTCTTTAGAATTCTTCTTATTGGCACAAGCGTTAAATCTAACCTCAGCATCTCACGCCGTGGTATTGCTATATACCGCTCCGATTTTTGTTGCCTTAGGATTGCATTGGAAGTTACCGTCTGAACGTTTAAGTGTATTGCAATGGAGTGGGATCGCGATTGCATTTATGGGGATCGTTGTAACCTTTATTCGCCCCAATCAAGGCCCTACAACAGTACTTGAGCAACAAATGCTTTGGGGGGATTTATTGGCTTTGGCGGCTGCAATTGCTTGGGCTGCGACGACGATTACCGTACGTTTATCCTCTTTGGCTCAGGCCGCAGTGACTCAGACTTTGTTTTATCAGCTTGCAGGGAGCTTTGTTCTGTTATTTAGCTTGGCTGTTTTTCTGGGGCAATCCACCATCCATTTTACTCCCTTGGTTTTTGGTAGTTTGGCATTTCACACTTTGATTGTTTCTTTCGCAAGTTTCCTTGTATGGTTTTGGTTACTTAGAAATTATTTAGCTTCTCGTTTAGGTGTATTTTCATTTTTAACGCCATTATTTGGTTTGGCTTTTGGTGTGTGGTTATTGAATGAAACTGTAGAACTAAACTTTGTGGTTGGTTCTGCATTGGTTCTGTTCGGGATTGTTGTTGTGAGCTTGCAGGGTTGGCTACGGAAATAAAAAAGACCTCTATTGAGGTCTTTTAGGTGATCTTTATTTCTGTTCAAAGATGGTGGAAAGCGGGATGGAAAGTTTAGCCGCTAAGTAATCATTACTTTCAATCAATGATGGCCCAAGTCTCTCCATCCATTCATCATCTTGATGAATATTCAGAACGTCCTCACGGAGTGGAAGCCGATAAGGTAGCGCAGTAAAGAAACTCCAGAAATCGACTTGTGCCAGATTGCGAACCAAAACGTATTCATCCTTGTCGGTACGCTTAACCAAATTTTGTTCCTCTAATTGGAGGATATATGCAGGCAGGCGGCCCAGTTCGCCTCGTCCAATAATACCGAGAAGCTCTTGCTCCGAAACACTTTCGCCAATCTGTTGCTTTTTATAAAACAATTCCAAAATGTCCAATAACATCAAAATTGGATGGCGTTTTTGTTCCTTTCCTGAGTGAAATGCAGTCAATGCATAACTTACTTCGACACCGAGCAAAATCATATTCCAAGAAAGGTAGATCCAGAGCAGGAAAATAGGAACGGCAGCGAACGCACCATAAACGATTTCGTAGCTAGTGAAGTTGCTCATCACCCAACCGAAGAAGCGTTTTAAGATTTCAAAAACGGTTGCACTAAAACAAGCAGCAATCAATGCTGAGGGAATAGGCACGGTACGATTTGGAATCGTCCAATACAGAATAAAGAAACCAATAATGGTCAATAAAAATGAGATCATCCATAAGATAAAAGATCCATTTAATTGATAACCAGCAAAGTTATTGCTCAGAATATTCATCGAAGCAACAGTAGAGGAGAGGACAAATGCACTACCGAGCACGATTGGGCCTAATGAAATAATGGTCCAATAACGCATAAAGCCAACCAAACCTGAACGTGTCTCTTTAACTCGCCAAATACGGTTGAAAACATTCTCGATGGAGGTCAGCATTAAAACGGTTGTGATAAAAAGAAACAGCACACCAATGATGGTCAGGTTGCTTGATTTTTCAGTGAATGCATTGAGTGCCTTATCAAAAGCGATGGTACTTTTAGGTAAAAAGTTACTATAAATGAGTTGTTGTAGCTGCTGTCGAGCAGGCTCTAACGCCTTAATCGAAGAAATGATAACCAAGAATACAGTTAACATTGGAACCACAGCAAATAGGGTCGTATAAGTCAAAGAACCTGCTTGTTCCTGACAACGATCAGCCTTGAAGCGCCGTAACACAAATACAATAAACTGAAACCATGTTTTCTCTAAAAAAGGGAATTTTTTTAGATAACGGTCTAAGATCATGGGTTCTATCCTAATTATTTTTTAATAAAAATCTTGTGAAAATCACAAGACTTACTGCCGCGCAAACTATAAAAAATGTCGTATAGTGTTCTTTTTAACAAAATTACCGAAACTGATGCAACCTTACGTTCTTGTACTCTATTACAGTAAATATGGTTCAACTAAGCAAATGGCACACTTGATTGCTGATGGAATTGAAGCTTCAGGCATGACTGCACGAATTCGTACTGTACCGAATTTAGCGACTGTTGTGACAGAGGCTCAGCCAAGTATTCCAGCAGATGGTGATATCTATTGTAGCTTAGAAGATCTCACACATTGTTCAGGTTTGGCACTTGGTTCTCCAACTCGTTTTGGCAACATGGCGAGTGAGATGAAATATTTTTGGGATCAGACCACGAGCCTATGGCTGAATGGCGCTTTA
Organism: Acinetobacter venetianus RAG-1 = CIP 110063; assembly: GCF_000368585.1. GTDB lineage: Bacteria > Pseudomonadota > Gammaproteobacteria > Pseudomonadales > Moraxellaceae > Acinetobacter > Acinetobacter venetianus. The sequence goes on along the minus strand of NZ_KB849557.1, from coordinate 392,162 downwards.
CACAATAAACCAGCATGTGTATTCACCTCATCAGGATCCATGCATGGTGGTCAGGAAAGTACATTGCTGACAATGTTACCGCCACTGTTCCATCATGGCATGATGATTTTAGGGCTACCGAATTCAATTCCTGCATTATCCAATACCAAAACAGGTGGTACACCTTATGGTGCAAGCCATGTCAGTGGTCCTCGTCATGATCAAAGCTTATCTCAAGATGAAAAAATGTTGTGTGAAGCTCAAGGAAAGCGGTTAGGTGAGGTCGTGAAAGCGCTGATTGGAACGTTTTAATTAAAAAAGGGAGCATCAGCTCCCTTTTTATTATTTCTTAATTTGCCAATCGTAGATTTTCTTGTGATAGGCATACCACATCATCCATAGACCAATAATGATCATTGGGAAGCTAAGGATTTGCCCTTTGGTCATCCAGCCAAACAAGATAAAGCCTTGGTCAATATCTGGTTGACGGAAGAATTCCATGAAGAAGCGCGCAACGCCATAGCCGATCAAGAATAATGCTGAAACTGCCATACGTGGGCGAGGTTTCGCACTAAACCACCATAAGATGATGAATAGAAGCAGACCTTCACACAAAGCTTGATAAATTTGTGATGGGTGACGAACCAATCCTAATGGATCTGTTGGAAAAATCATGCCAAATGGATAGCTTGGATCTTGAACTTGGCGACCATAAAGTTCACCACCAATGAAATTACCAATACGACCGAACATTAAACCTGTTGGTACACACGGTGCGATGAAATCCAAAGTCTGAAACCATGTTTTTTGGTATTTCTTACACCAAAATAACATCGCAATGATGACTCCAAGGAAGCCACCGTGGAAGCTCATGCCACCTGTCCACACTTGGAATAACCAGAGTGGGTTTTCTAAAAACTTACCAAACTCATAAAACAGCACATAGCCTACACGGCCCCCAAGCACGACACCTAACGCACCATAAAACACAAGGTCTGAGACCATGTCACCAGTCCATCCATCACGTTGCTTAGCACGATATGATGCTAAACCCCATGCGCATAGAAAGGCCAATAAATACATCAGTCCATACCAGTGCACTTTGACTGGTCCTAAGCTCAGTGCGACTGGATCAATATTAGGATAGGTCAGCATTGCTGTTCCTCAATTTTATATTTTGAGCAGATTGTAGCGGAATGATGTGAAAAATGTTGTACATTCAATGTGTAAAGATGTGAGAACAAAATAATGTGTATCGTCGCTTTTGCATGGCATGTTCTTGAGGATATGCCACTTTGTTTAATTTCAAATCGTGATGAGTTTTATCATCGTCCAAGTCAAACACTACATCCGTGGAAAAATAGTCAGATCGTTGCAGGACAGGATTTACAGTCTGGCGGAACTTGGATGGGTGTCACCGCATCAGGTCGCTGGGCAATTGTGACAAACTTTCGCAATGGACATGATAAAAACCAATATGAAACCTCGCGTGGAAAACTTATTCAAGACTTTTTAGAAAGTGACTTGCCACCCATTCGCTTCGCGCAAAACTTAGAACAACAGCAACAAGCTTATGCTGGTTTTAATCTATTCGTTGGCGATCGTGAGCAAGCGGTGTATATGAGTAACCATGGCGAAGCACCTCAAATATTAGCCAATGGTGTGTACGTGGTTTCCAATGGATTAATGACTGAGGATTGGGAGAAAACCAAACATTTACGCAAGCGCTTTACGCAAGAGTTTCTACCGATGTTGCAGCAAGTTGATATTTCAGAATCAGATTTAAAAAATGCGGTATGGGATATTTTGGAGGATGAGAGAAAGATTATTCCTGATCTTTTACCAAATACGGGAGTCAGCGTGGAAATGGAGGAGTTACTTTCTTCCACCTTTATTCAAAGTCCGATTTATGGGACACGCTGTTCGAATTTTTTAAGAATGACATCGCAACAGTGGCATTGGCTTGAGAAAACCCAACAAGGTGAGCAGCAGGGGCATCTTGAGGAAATAAAACTGAGCTTGCTGAAATAAATAATGCCGACATTTGTCGGCATTATTTTAGTGGGTAAGCTAGGATTATCCTGCAATTACTCCACCATCGGTACGTGTAATCACAACAGTCGCTGAACGAGGGCGAGCAGTTGTATTATTTGGATTTGTTTGAGTTGCAGGCCAGTTACTTGCTGGAGTTGCATAATCATCTGAATCTTCACCAGGATGTTGGACATTGATGAAAATTGCTTTGTAGTCTGGTGTCATAGCGATACCTGTGATCTCACATTGTTTTGGTCCAGTAAGGAATCGACGTAATGTTTCATCAGTTACTTTTTTACCAACAAGTGTCTCAGTACCATTTGAAGTGGTCGCCGCAGCACCATCACCAATTTGACCTGGTAGAGCAGCAAGCATCATACAGTTTGTTACGTCTGTATATGCACCGTCATCTGTCTGAATCCAAAGAACACCGCGTGGGTCAAACCACATGCCATCTGGACTTGAAAGATCATTATTATCTGTCAAACCTGAAAGGTTGATGTTTGCTGCCATAGAAGCTTCAGCACCAAATAGATAGATATCCCATTTGAAACTTTCAGCAGTAGTTAAATCTGCAGTTTCACGGAAACGAATAATATGACCGTTTACATTGCCTTTTTGAGTTTTTGTATTGTTATATAAATCTTCATAAGTACGAGGGTTTGCAGCATCTGTTGGATAACTTGAACCACGGTTAGAGTTATTGGTTAAAGTAACGTAAACCTCACCATTCTCTGGATTTACTGTACACCATTCAGGACGGTCCATTTTGGTCGCACCAACAGAGTCAGCAGCTAAACGAGCAAAGGTTACAACATCTGCTTGAGAGTTAAATGGATAAACTGCGTTGGTTTGATTTAAGCCATTTTTGCCAAAGCTAAGTTCAATCCATTGACCTGAACCATCATTATTGAACTTCGCAACATATAACTTACCAGCGTTCATGTATTTATCGCCAGCAGCGTAACCGCCATTAATATCGTTGGCATCCCATTTTGCATCTGACACAAATTTATAGATGTATTCACCGCGTGAATCATCACCCATATAGAATGCGAGTTGTTGTCCTACAACAGCTCGGCAGGCGCTATCTTCATGTGCAAAACGTCCTAATGAAGTACGTTTTACTGGGTTTTGACGACCATCAAATGGATCGATTTCAACCATCCAGCCAAATGTATTTGGCCCATTACGATAATCTTTTGTTGCCATATCTGCTTTCGCATCAGCATTCCAACGATCATATAGGTCTTGAGATTCAACTCCACCAATTGCAGATTCCCAACCATAACGTGAGCCAGAACCAGCTTTTAGACCATAGCGTTTCAGTGCAATAATTTCTTCAGGGCTGCGTAAAGCATCGTCAGTTGTGCTACGAGCAAAATATCCAATGAAGTTTTCTTCAGTTGTTAGATAAGTTCCCCATGGCGTGTAACCATTACCACAGTTATTGTGTGTACCGCGTGTTTGGCGGCCAGCTGGTGAATAAGCAGTTGCAAGTAAAGCTGAACCAGCTGCGGCACCAGCAAAGTCCATTACTGTAGAACCTGTAATACGACGGTTGAAGATAGAGTTCTTAACAACCTCTACCTTTTGTGAAGTTTTATCTTTTTTGATTTCGATGACAGAAACACCATGTGCATTTACTTCACGAATCACTTCATCTTCAGGGCGACGACCATCAACTTTCGTTGGCCCTTTAGGGTGTAGGAAAGTTGGGTTGATATATTCGTGGTTCATGACCAGCAAACCACGATCTGAAATGCTTTCATCAAAGCGTTGAGTAGAAGCATTCATGCCGAAGTAATGCATACCGTCGTGACAGTCACCTGAACGGAACTGGAAACTTGGGCCTGATGGAATATTATTGTCATCCCATTCAGCATATGTTGGGTTGATCGAGTCACCTAAAGCATATAAAACAGTCGCCTGATAACCTTCAGGAACAGTAACAATATCATCTAGATTTTTTGAGACTGGTGAGAATGACAATTTTTCTGGTTTTTGATTCGGATCAACAGGTGTTGGTGTTCCACCATTATTATTAGAGTTATTATTATCGTTGTCGTTACAGCCAGTCAACGTAGAAGCCAAAGTTAATGCGACAGCACCACTCGCAGTTTTGCTAATTAAGCTACGGCGACTAATGTGTTGTTCTAAAATGTCACGGAAATGGATATTGTCTGATGTGTTGTTATCCAACTCTTGATCTTCATGATATGGCGATAGCTCGGTCATGGAATATTCCTAAAATAGTAACAGTTGTTCTGAAAGTTTTCCCCCAATTAACTTAATGTTTAAATATGACGAAGCATTTACATTTGCATGACAAATTTGTGAAAAATCAATTAATAAGTAAAATATAAGAAATAAAAAAACAGGTAAAAACCTGTTTTTTCAAGAATAATCTAAGCCGTCTTTCTTTTTTCTATAATTTTTCCAAACAGTAATCCAAGCTCAAACAGGAGCCACATTGGGACTGCTAACATAATCATTGAAATAGCATCGGGTGGGGTAACGAACATAGAAATAAAAAAACATCCAACGATGATAAACCGCCGCTTTTCTACTAGGCTTTGTGTTGTTACGATCCCAATTAAAATCAGTAATAATGTAATGATAGGGATTTCGAAAGTTAAACCGAATACTAAAAATAGTTTCAAACAAAAAGCTAGATAACTATTGATGTCCGTCATAGGGGCTACAGTTTCAGGCGATACACTCATAAAAAAATGTAAAATAGAAGGAAGAGCAATAAAATACGCAAAAGCGATACCAGCGTAAAATAAGACAATGCTGCTTACTAATAATGGAAACGCCAAAGATTTTTCTTTTTCATACAGAGCGGGCTTTGCAAATGACCAAATTTGGTAAATGATGAAAGGCATTGCAAGCATAAGAGCAACGAAAAAATTCAGCTTGAATGGTGCCATGAATGTTGCGGTTACATCTGTTGCAATCATTGATGAGCTAACAGGAAGCTGTGCTCTTAATGGCTCAGAAAGTAATTGATAAGTCTGATTTGCAAAAGGCAACAAGCAAAAAAATAAAACGAGTAATGCGCTTACGATTTTAAATAAGTGTTTCCTTAAAATCATTAAATGCTTCGTAATCGGCATTTCTTCTAGTTTATTTTCTTGCTCATCATTCACCGTATTAGATGAAGGTAATTGTTGAGTAGACGATGGGTTCATACAGCTACCTTTAATTCTGAAACCGATGAGTCAGAATCCGAGTTTGATTTATAGGATTCCAAGTGTAAGACAGCGAATTTAGGAAAATAAATCAATGCTAAAGGCTGTATGAGATATGAATATGATGTTTGAACCTTAATTGGTTGGTCACTGCTAGTCGAGTTCTCTTGTGCAAGAACAGACGCTCTTTGCTGTTCTAATTCATTGATCTGTACTTGCATTTTTTGTTCTAGCTCAGCGATACGTTGCATCTCTTTTTGCATTTGCTCACGTAATTCTGATAGTCGGAGTTCACGATCAATATCATTCTGAACATTACTGACGAGGCGTTTTATTTTTGTGTACCATTTACCGACAAAACGAGCAGCCTCAGGTAATTTATCAGGCCCGAGTACAAGTAAAGCAATAATGCCGAATACTAATAATTCGGACATTCCCAAATTCAGCATAATCAGGCTCGCTTAGTTTTTTACTGAACTTTCAGTATTTTTAACTTGAGCATCAATCGTGCGTGGTTCATTTAAAGATGCAGTTGCCTCATCTTCTTCTTTCATTGATTTTTTGAAATCTTTTACCGCGCCACCAACATCTTTACCTAAGTTTTTAAGCTTAGATGTACCGAAAAGTAAAATAACCACAATAGCGAAAATGAGTACATGCCAAATAGATAAACCAGCCATAATTTTATTCCTATCAAACTTTGTATATATCTCAACAGCTTGGCATGACAAATATGTGACACTTATATTGCAATTTTGCGACAGAGGAACAATTAGCTTTAAATATTTGAATAGATGATTTTACTTTTTGATTTGTAATCAATACCTAATACAGGCGTTTTTTCTAATTTAAGCGTATTTGATTTTTTATTTTATCTAAAAGTGCTCTAGTTTTTATTCATCAACTAGAGCACGCAGCTTGATTTAAATTAAGCTGGCTTTGAAGAGTTGCATTGCTTTGCCACGATGACTGATTTTACTTTTCTCTTCTTTGCTGAGTTCAGCACTCGAACAGTTACATTCAGCTACCCAAAAGAGGGGGTCATAACCAAATCCATTTTCTCCGCGGGCAGTTTCTAAGATTTCACCTGTCCAAATACCTTGAAAGATTTGTGGTAAAGGATCTTCGGCATGTGTGACTAATGCGAGTACGCAAACAAACATGCCTTCAATCACTTCGCCATCTTTGCGAAAAGGTACGAGGTCAGCTAAAAGTTTTTGGTTGTTGGCAGCATCGTTACCATGTTCACCCGCATAACGAGCTGAATAGATGCCTGGAGCACCACCTAGAATTGGAACACAAAGTCCTGAATCATCAGCAAGTGCAGGTTTACCTGATAGTTTAGAGGCATGACGGGCTTTGATAATCGCATTTTCAACAAAGCTGAGACCATCTTCTATCGCATCTTCAATATCCAGTTTACCTTGAGGAATAATCTCGACAGGAAGGTTGAGTTGTTGAAAGAGGTGTTCAAATTCGACAACTTTGCCTTTGTTGTTACTTGCAAGGACAAGACTGCCTTGAGAGAACCAGAGGGGAGTAGACATTGCAAAAATCTCAATAAAACTAGTAATGATTATACTTAATTTAGCGCTAGATTGAATCTTGAGAAATCAAACACCAATTACAGTGATACCATTAATATCTTTTTCCAAAATCTTTGTTAGAAATGCTATTAGCTGATCAATCATGGTTAAGACTTCATTTTTATATTTAGGAAATTTTTTCTTAAAAATCTTAGTATCTCTTTTATAAAGAAGTTTGACATCATCCTTATAATTTAAATAATTTTTAGAACTTAAGTACGTCTTATAATTACTTAATTTTTTTAAAACTATAATTGTTTTTTCAGTATCAAGATAAGTGTAACCCCAATGTGACCAAGGATTTTCATTTTCTAAAAACAACCGTTCTATTAAAGAAAAAGCAAACTCATCAATCACAATTGAATTATGGCAATTAGGATTTCGTTGTAAGTCATAAGGAATAATTTGTATGTTGAGACCAGAATATATCCCATTTGAATAAGGTATAACTTCGAATGATATTTTCACTTAGCAAATATTTATTAGAATACTATTAAAAAAATGACCTTTAGATTGTATCTAAAAGATATATGCTAAAGGTCATTTTGTAGATTTAATTACTGTGCTTGAATCCATTTGTCAGCACGGTCACGTGCAGTACGGATTTGATCTTGCGTTAAGTTAGCAGCTAAAGCAGTTTTCTTACCTTCTGAAAGTTTAATTACTTTAGTGTCGAGCATGCCATCACGAGTAGAAAGCTCATACCATTGATAAGCACCCATGTAGTTTTTCTTTTGCTCTTCCATCATTGCAAGATTAAAGCTGGCACGATTGTCACCATGACTTGCTGCTTTCTCAAAGTATTTACGTGCTAAAGCTTCATCTTTTTTGACACCAATACCATCAGCATACATGCGACCTACGTTTAATTGTGCTGCTGAGATACCTTGATCTGCTGCTGCTTTAAACAAAGAAAAAGCTTGTTTCTCATCTTTAGCCACATCCTTACCGTATTGGTAACGAGTTGCTAAATAAAATTGTGCCCCAGCCTGACCAGCTTTTGATGCGCGTTGTAACTCATCAATACCCATTACTGAGTATCGTGCTGCTTGTGCTGCAACCGATTGCGGTTGAGTCACATAGTCAGCATGCGCTTGTATACTGATCAGACCAAATAAAAATGTGCTGATTAATGTCTTTTTCATAGAGCGCTCACTCGATAAATTGCGACTTCACCAAATAGGTTCGGCATATGCTTGCTCAGCATACTACCTTGTTGGTCACCATTAACGGCAAGTCGATTAATAATTTTAATCCGATTCTCAGCGCATAAGGCTTCAAAGTCACGGAAAGTACATAAATGAATATTCGGGGTGTTATACCACATATAAGGTAAAGCTTCCGAAACAGGCATTTTCCCTTTTAATGCTAGAAAAGAGCGTGTTTTCCAATACGCAAAGTTTGGAAAGGTAATAATGGCCTGTTTGCCGACACGCACCATATCACGAAGTAATACATCTGGTGCATCTACAGCTTGCAAAGCTTGTGCCATAACCACAGAATCAAAAGATTGGTCGGCAAAGCGGCTTAAACCTAAGTTTAAGTCCTGTTGGATAATATTTAACCCCCGACTGATCGCAATTGCAATCTTTTCTTGATCAATTTCTAGACCATAGGCACGAATATTGTGCTGTTTACTCATATGAGCCAGTAATTCACCATCACCACAACCCAAATCGAGTACGCTCGAATTCGGATTAATCCATTTTTCAGCGAGTCGTTGATCTATACGCATTAGTGAACCTCCTGCGGTGCCGATTGCAACTGTTGTTCTCCACCTAAAAATGCTCGTAGTGTTTTTACATAAAGTGGGATTGGGAACAAGAACGAGTCATGACCTTGTTCAGCATCAATATCTAAGTAGCTGACAGGCTTGTGATTATCAATCAATGCATCCACTAACTCTTGTGAGCGGCTTGGGCTAAAACGCCAATCCGTGGTAAATGAGATGACCAAAAACTTACATTTAGGTTGGCTCATAGCCTTCGTCAAAGAGTGCTCATATTCACGAGATGGATCAAAGTAGTCCAATGCCTTGGTCATAATCAAGTAGGTATTTGCATCGAAATTACGGCTGAATTGTTCGCCTTGGTAACGAAGGTAACTTTCTACTTGGAATTCGACATCAAAGCCGTACATAAATTTGCCTGATTTTAAATCACGGCCAAATTTTTGCTTCATCGCTTCTTCGGAGAGATAGGTAATGTGCCCAACCATACGCGCTAAAATTAAGCCACGTTTTGGATAGCTATCATGTTCCAAATAACGACCATGATGGAAATCAGGATCGGAAAGAATCGATTGGCGTGCAACTTCGTTGAATGCAATATTTTGTGCCGAAAGCTTTGGTGCACTTGCGATGATGGCACATTTTTTTAAACGATCTGGATAATCCAAAGACCATTGCAATGCTTGCATGCCACCCAATGAACCACCAATAACTGCATACCAAATCTCAATCCCTAGACGATCTGATAGCATTGCTTGAGTTTTTACCCAGTCGCGAACTGTGACAAGCGGAAAGTCTGGGCCATAAGGGCGATTTTCATTCTCTGGATTCGGCGAAGTTGGGCCAGTTGAACCGCTACAACCACCAATGTTGTTTAATGAAACCACAAAGAAATGATTGGTATCGATTGCTTTTCCTGGGCCAATACAACTATCCCACCAACCTGCTTTTTTATCATCTTCATGATGAAAACCAGCAGCGTGGTGATGTCCTGATAATGCATGGCAAATTAAGATCGCATTTGACTTATCTGCATTGAGTGTTCCATAGGTTTCAACCATCAAATCGAAACGGGGGAGAATACGCCCACATTCGAGTTCTAGAGGTTGTTCAAACTGAAACTTTTGTGGTGTGACTAAACCCACTGAATCCGATGGAAAAGACACTGGAATGATTCGCCCTATATTAAATCATTAATAATAAAAGGATACCAATTCAGGTATCCTTTCAAAAGTCATTTTTTCTGATATTACAACTCAGCTTTACTGAGCATTATGTGAAATTTCACAAATTTACACGGCTGCTGCAACCACTTGTTCAGTTGTCAACACGCCTTGCTCGATCAAGCGGTTAGTACATGCGATAATTGCTTCAATTGATGAAGTAACAATGTTGTCGTGAACACCTGCACCAAATGCGCTCTTACCAGCACCTTTCACTTGAAGCTCAATTAAGGCAAGCGCTTTCGCATTTGCACCTGAACTGATGCTACGTTCTTCATAGTTCACAACATCAATTGGGAGTTGTAATGCATTCAACATCGCTGAAATTGGGCCATTACCTTCGCCACGTAAGCGTTGAACCTCACCTTCAATTTCAATGTCTAATTCAATGATTTGTGTGCCATTGATATCTGACAATTGATAATGCTTCATTTGATAATGACGGTTTTTGATATCAACATAAGTGTTTTGGAATAAAGTCCAAATTTCAGTTGCGCTGATCTCAGTGCCATTTTCATCAGTATGTTGTTGTACGATCTGACTGAACTCAATTTGTACACGACGTGGCAATGCAACGTTGTAATTTGACTCTAATAAGTAGGCAATACCACCTTTACCAGATTGGCTATTCACACGAATCACCGCATCATAATCACGACCTAAGTCTTTAGGATCGATTGGTAAATATGGCATATCCCAAATGTCTTCATCTTTCTGGAATTCAAAGCCTTTTTTAATCGCATCTTGGTGAGAACCAGAGAATGCAGTAAAGACTAAATCACCTGCATATGGATGACGAGGGTGTACAGGCAAACCAGTACATTCTTCAACAGTTGCAATGATTTCATTGATATTTGAGAAGTCTAATTCTGGCGCAACACCTTGGGTGTACATATTCAAGGCAATCGCGGCAACATCAACGTTACCTGTACGTTCACCATTACCAAACACACAACCTTCAACACGGTCAGCACCTGCCATAATTGCCAACTCAGATGCTGCAATACCGCAACCACGGTCATTGTGACAGTGAACTGAGATAATCACCCCATCACGACGTGCTAAATTACGGTGCATCCATTCGATTTGATCGGCATAGACATTTGGTGTTGAAACTTCGACTGTTGCAGGCAAGTTTAAAATGACTTTGTTGGTAGGAGATGCTTCCCAAATTTCAGTTACAGCATCACAGACATCTTTTGCGACTTCTAATTCAGTTGCAGAGAAACATTCAGGGCTGTACTGGAAAATCCAATCCGTTGCTGGATATTCGGCTGCATACTCTTTTACTTTTGTCGCGGCATTGATTGCAAGTTGTTTTGAACCATTTGCATCGACATTCAACACTTTCTTACGGAAAGTCGGGGAGTTCGAATTATAAATATGGACGATCGCACGTTTCGCACCAACTAAAGCTTCAAATGTACGTGCAATTAAATGATCACGTGCTTGAACCAATACTTCGATGTATACATCTTCAGGAATCAAATCTTCTTCAATCAACATACGAGTAAAGTCGAAGTCGATTTGTGAAGCAGAAGGGAAGCCGATTTCAATATGTTTAAAGCCGATTTTCACCAACATTTTGAACATTTTCAACTTTTGATCCATATTCATTGGTTCAAAAATCGCTTGGTTACCGTCACGAAGGTCGGTACTCATCCAAATCGGCGCTTGGTTAATTTCGTTGTTTGGCCATTGACGATCTGGTAAATCCACTCGTTGATACATACGGCGGTATTTTTTGCTTGGGTCAGCCAACATCATGAGATAACTCCTTGTTGTAGCATGGTTGCTGAGTCAAATTAAATGCAACGTACTACAAATATATATGGGGTCTATAAGAATCAATTTAAAGAAAATATGGGGATCGAGTGCCTGAAAAAATAGGCAAAAAATTTATACGCGCGCGAGGCGCAGCATCAGGAGAGCAGTGAGATGTTTTGTATTGTTAGACGGATGGGTGACACCGTGGGTTGTTTTCATCTTCTACCATTCAAATCAGTGATTGGGTTTTGCAGTTATATTCATCATCTAGTAAAAACCAGTCTAGGTGAAAACACAAGCGACTGCAAAGGTCTATAAAACATTTTAATTTGAACAAGTGGGAAATGTTTTTCTATTTTTTGCAGTATTTCAAAAATTATGAGAAAAATTTCCCATAATTTCTATAAAAATCGGAAAAATAAATTATTTCTTAATGCTGAAACTTTATAGTTCCGACCACATACGAATGAGGTTGTGATAGAGATTGGTGAGCTTCATCACTTCTGAATAGTCATCGCCGTGATCTTTGCGGAGCTGGCGGATGCTTTCATCTAAATTAAACAGCATATGACGTTTTTGATCTTCGCGAATAAGGCTCTGTACCCAAAAAAATGAAGCAAAGCGAGTGCCACGCGTGATGCTACTGACTTCGTGCAAACTAGTAGAAGGATAGAGTACGACATCACCTGCAGGAAGTTTTACTTCATGATAACCATAAGTATCCTCAATCACTAAATCGCCGCCGTCATATTCTTCTGGTTCACTCAAGAAAAGTGTGCAAGATAAATCTGTTCGAATTTGTTGACTCGTACCACGAATCAAACGAATGGAGTTATCGACATGAAAACCAAAGGTCTCGTGTTCATCATAGCGATTAAATAGTGGTGGAATAATCTGTCGTGGTAGAGCCGCGGCTTGGAACGTTGGATGTTTCCAAATGGCTTGCATCACGATCTCACTTAAATGATGAGTGAGAGGATCTTGTTCTGAAAGCTGCTGATTTTTTTTAACAGCTGCCGAGAGTGTGCCTGCTGTTACTTTTCCACCAACCCAATTTGCTGTTTCCATCACTTTACGGAATTCTGCAACTTGTTCTTTGCTTAATACATTAGGAATGTGATGAATCACAGAACATATCCTTTTGAATAGATAGTGATAAAAATAGCCTCTTTGTAGAGGCTATTTTATATTAACTTAGATAAATTCCATAATAAACTTATGGGATTTAGTCTTAGTATTTAAAGTTAACAGCAAGTACAGCGTTACGACCATCACCTTCATTTGCGTAATGTGCTGCGTGTGCACTCGTGAAATAACGCTTATTTGAGATGTTGTTGATGTTTAACTGTAAGTTTACATTATCATTTACATCATACTTTGCCATCGCATTATAGATCGTAAATGTAGGCAGGATTTTTGTCGATGTTGTTGCTGTGTTTGGGTTTGTATTTGCATATACCTGATCACGATATTGTGCACCAGCACCTAAAGTTAGTTTTGGTAAAACTTGGTATGTGCTCCACAAGCTAGCACTTTGTTTTGCTACGAAAGGCAATGGTTTGCCTTCCTGAGCAATAGCATTGTATGCAGCTTTAGTTAATTCACTATCTAAATAACTATAACCAATAGCTATTTCCCATTTATCTGTAATATGACCTGTTAAACCAAGTTCGAAGCCATCAACTTTACTCTCACCAACATTTGCTGTTGTGTTTGCATCAATTGAAACACGAGTATTTTGCTTCTCAGTACGGAAAATAGCAGCCGTTGCATTTGCACGGTTGTCCCAAAGGCTCCATTTTGTACCGATTTCATAGGTGCGTGCTTTTTCAGGCTCTAAATCTTGAGTTGAAACTGATAGTCCATCGATGTCTGGGTCAATCCCAACAGGGTTAGCAGCAGTTGCATAGCTTGCGTAAATACTGCCATTTTCGGTTGGACGGAACACAACACCTGCTTGATAAGAGAAGTAATCCGTGTCGTTTGAATACTCAGTTCCAGCTGTGGTTGTTACACCACGACTTGTTACATCTTTATTGTATTTTAAGTTAGTATCAAACTGATCCCAACGTACGCCGAGGTTGAGTAACCAGTACTTGTTGAACTCAATACTATCTAATGCATAAATAGAAACAGTTTCATTGGTTAAGGTGGTTTGTTTCTTATTTGGATTGAGTGTGCCTAACCACGGATCATTTGCGCTAGGGGTGTTTAGATCTGTACACCAACCATCATTGTTTGCACAGTTAGCGTTGAATCCAGCAGTCGTTGAACCTGTGTAACCTGGATAAGTCATATCGTAGTTACCGCGATTGGTTTTTTCACGATTGTACTCTGCACCAACATTAAAGCTATGTGCAATTGCACCCGTGTTTAACTTACCCGCTAAAGACAACTGATCGGTAAATGCTTCTGTGTCACGAATTGACTGAGTGGCACGACGATAAACTTTACCATTATAGATGTTACCTTTTGAGTCATCTGGATTTGTAAAGATATAATCTGCTTTTGAACGGCTATACGTTGTTGTATTCGTTACAGTTAGATCATCATTAAAATCATGTTCTAATTTTAAAGTACCGATGTGATTTTCACGTTTATCAAAGTCGCGATCTTTCCAACCGTAATATGTACCTTGTTTAACATTAACTGGACGACCATCAGCTTTATCCGTTCCAGCAGGTGGATTATTTGGGTTATTAAATGGAACGCCAGAATCTGGTTCATCATTGCTTTTCAAGAAGTAGTAGCTCAGCGTTGCACGATTTTCACTACCTAAACCAAATGCAATACTTGGTGCTAATCCAACACGTGCATATTCAGCACCGTTATGTTGGCCCGGTTTTTCATTCTCATGACCCATCGCAATGACACGACCAGCGATACCGTTGCCAAAGTCTTTATTTGCATCAAGTACGATGTGTTTATAGTTATCAGTACCGCCAGCAACAGTACCTTGGTACTCATCACCTTCGTGAGCAACTTTAGGGATCAAGTTAATGCTACCACCTACACCGCTACCACCAGTAAGTGCAGAGCTTGAACCTTTAGTGATTTCTACTTGGTCGATTGCGAACATGTCACGATTTTGAGTCGTTGAGTTACGCACACCATCTACATAGATTGCGCTTTGCCCATTGTAACCACGAATATATGGGATATCTGTATAAGGTGTACCGCCTTCACCTGCGCCTAAAGTAATACCAGGCTCATTACGTAATGCTTCTAATAATGTATTTGAGTTGGTTTCTTTTAAAAGTTTTTGAGAAAGAATAGAAACAGTCTTTGGTGTATCTTTTAACGGAGCCACATATTTTGCATTTGCAGATTTGTCGACTTTTAATTCATCAACAGTTGCTTCTGCATGGATCGTTGGAAGCTGAACCACTTGGCTTTGATCTTGAGCAATCGCTGTTGTTGCGATCATTGAGAGAGAAGATGCAATTGCAGAAGAAACAAATTTCTTACGTGTTCTGATAAAAGAAGACATATCGTATCCATGTAAACCTTAAAATTCATGCAAATAATAATTATTCTTATTTTTATATGCAATTCTTTGAGATTGGTTTTAACGATCTTAAGATCATATAACTTTGGAAAAAGAAATAGAATAGTGTAATAAAGTGTAAGTTCTTGTGGGTTTTGATTGTTTAAAATATGAGCGTTTTTTATGATGGAGTAATTAACCTTGGGTATATGCAATTTTCACCTATTTAGAATAATCACTGAAAATAATTAAAAGAGGCGAGTTGGTAGAGATGCTCGGATTCACTTTTGCTGCTAGAATGCCTGACTAATTTTGTATATCAGCAAAGTTGTCATATAATGTGGCACTTTTAAAATTGTTACTACTAACTATATATCGAGGAAGCCATGCAAGTAACGACTGAAGCGGTTTCGGGCGTTGCCCGTCGTTTAAATGTTTCTGTACCGACGAGCCGTGTTAACGAGCAATTTGAAGCTCGCTTAAAACGCACTGCTAAAACTGTGAAGATCAACGGCTTCCGTCCAGGTAAAGTGCCTTTAAATGTTGTTCGCCGTGAATATGGTGCGAGCATTTATCAAGAAGTTGTGAATGACATCATTCGTGACACAGTATTCGAAGCGATTCAACAAGAAAAAATCAATGCGGTCGGTATGCCGAACATTGAGAAAGTTGAAAACAAAGATGATGCTTTAGTTTTTGAAGCGACTGTTGAAGTTTATCCTGAAGTAGAAGTGAAAGCTTTTGCTGATTTAGAAGTTGAGCGTAAATCATCAGAAATCAACGATGCAGATGTTGATGTAATGATTGAAAACTTGCAAAAACAACGTGCTTCTTGGACTGAAACCAAAGGCATGGCGAAAAAAGACATGCAAGTGACTTTCGATTTTGAAGGTACTGTTGATGGTGAGAAGTTTGAAGGCGGTACTGCTGAAGACTTTAAACTAGTTCTTGGTTCTGGTCGTATGATTCCAGGCTTTGAAGACGGTATCATCGGCATGAAGAAAGGCGAAGAGAAAGTGATTGATGTTACTTTCCCTGAAGACTACCAAGCTGAAAACTTAGCGGGTAAAGCAGCTCAATTCAAAATCACTGTGAAGCTTGTTGAAAAACAAAAACTTCCTGAGATTGATGCTGAATTCTTGAAAATCTTTGGTTTAACTGAAGAAGAAGGCTTAGATAAGTTAAAAGCTGACGTTCGTAAAAACATGGAACGTGAAGTTCGTAACGGTCTTCGTAACCAAGTTAAACAAGCTGCATTTGATGCACTTGTTGCTGCAAATGAAATCGAAGTTCCAGCTTCTATGGTTGCTCAAGAAATTGACCGTCAACGTCAACAAATGATCCAACAGTTCACTCAACAGTTTGGTGCTCAAGGCGCTGGTGCGTTTGATAGCAGCATGCTTCCTGATGAGTTGTTCAAAGAACAAGCTGAAAAATCAGTTAAGCTTGGTGTATTGGTTAGCAAAGTATTGGCTGATGCTAAACTTGAAGTTGACCAATCACGTGTTGATGCTTACATCGATGACATGGCTTCTTCTTATGAAGATCCAACAGAAGTTGTTGAATACTTCAAAAATGATAAACAACAACGTGCTCAAATCGAAGCAGTTGTTTTAGAAGACCAAGTTGTAGATCACATTTTAGCTGCGGCTAAAGTAAGTGATGTCGCTGTAAGCTATGAAGACTTATTGAAAGAGCAACAAGCACGTCGTGGCTAAGCTTTCAAAAGTTTAAAAGAAAGGCGCTTATTGCGCCTTTTTTTATCCGTGTTATGAAAGTGTTAATTTCTAATGAAATTGCCAGCTTTTAGTCTAAATAATCGAATATTTCAGATTGAACCTTTTGCAATTTCGTCGATTATCCCTCATATTGTTGGCATAGACCGAGTCACAATAATTTAGGAATAAATAAACGTATGTATGTTCCAACAATTGAAAATGCTTTAGTTCCTGTTGTCGTTGAACAGTCATCTCGTGGTGAGCGTTCATTTGACATTTATTCACGTTTGTTACGTGAGCGCGTTATTTTCTTAACGGGTGAAGTAGAAGATAACATGGCAAATCTCATCGTTGCTCAGATGTTATTTTTAGAAGCTGAAAATCCAGAAAAAGACATTCATCTTTATATTAACTCACCGGGCGGTTCGGTGACTGCGGGTATGGCGATTTACGATACGATGCAGTTTATTAAACCTGATGTCGTGACTTATTGTAT
The DNA here is from genome assembly GCF_000368585.1 of Acinetobacter venetianus RAG-1 = CIP 110063. Taxonomy (GTDB): domain Bacteria; phylum Pseudomonadota; class Gammaproteobacteria; order Pseudomonadales; family Moraxellaceae; genus Acinetobacter; species Acinetobacter venetianus. Next base: position 374,949 of record NZ_KB849557.1, on the reverse strand, counting down.
GGGACAAGCTGCTTCTATGGGCGCTTTCCTATTAAATGCTGGTGCAAAAGGCAAACGTTACTGTCTTGAAAATGCACGTGTCATGATTCACCAACCTTTAGGCGGCTTCCGTGGTCAAGCTTCTGATATTGAAATTCATGCTCGTGAAATTTTATTTATCAAAGAGCGTTTAAATCGCTTAATGGCTGAACATAGTGGTCAAGACTATGAAACGGTTGCTCGTGATACAGATCGTGACAACTTCATGACTGCGCAAGCAGCAAAAGAATATGGTTTGGTTGATCAAGTGCTTAGTAAGCGTCCTTGATTTTTAAAAACTAAGTTTAAGATTTAAGTGGTGGAGTAAATATGTCCGAACATCCTCAAGGACAAAAACATTGTTCATTTTGTGGTAAGACGCAATCTGAAGTTGGAAAATTGATTGCAGGTGAGGACGCATATATTTGTAATGAGTGTGTGGATGTCTGCTTGGATTTAGTGCAAACAAGTCAACAAGTGGAAGCAGGTGATTGGGCGACAAAACCATTGCCTAAACCACACGAAATTCGTGCAGCGTTAGATCAATATGTCATCGGACAAGATGTTGCTAAAAAAACATTGTCAGTTGCGGTTTATAACCACTACAAACGTTTGAAGGTTGGTCAATCTCAGCATGGTAATCCAGAAATTGAGATTGCCAAGAGTAATATTTTGCTGATTGGACCAACAGGTTCAGGTAAGACATTGCTTGCACAAACGCTTGCTCGTTTACTCGATGTGCCTTTTGCTATGGCGGATGCAACGACACTTACTGAAGCGGGTTATGTCGGTGAAGATGTAGAAAACATCGTGCAAAAGCTACTGCAAAAAGCAGATTATGATGTAGAAAAAGCGCAGAAGGGCATTATCTATATTGATGAGATCGACAAGATTACTCGTAAATCTGAAAATCCATCGATTACTCGTGATGTGTCTGGCGAAGGTGTACAACAAGCATTATTGAAAATGATTGAAGGTACGGTTGCTTCTATCCCACCACAAGGTGGTCGTAAGCATCCACAGCAGGAATTTATCCAAATTGATACTGCGAATATCCTATTTATTTGTGGTGGTGCATTCTCTGGTTTGGAAAAAATCGTACAGCAACGTCAGGAAAAAGGCGGAATCGGTTTTACTGCTGATGTGAAGAATAAAGATGACAGCAAAAAAGTCTCTGAATTATTCCGTCAAGTTGAAGCGACGGATCTCGTTAAATTCGGTTTAATTCCTGAATTTATTGGTCGTTTACCTGTGATTGCAACCTTAGAAGAGTTAGATGAAGAAGCTTTGATGCAGATTCTAACTGAGCCTAAAAATGCATTAACTCGTCAATATCAATACTTATTCAGTATGGAAGATGTTGACTTGGTATTTGATGATTCCGCATTGCGAGCAGTGGCGAAGAAAGCGCTTGAGCGTAATACAGGTGCGCGTGGCTTGCGTTCAATTCTAGAAAATGTATTGCTTGAAACCATGTATGATTTACCTAGTCGTACAGACGTAGGTACTGTGATTGTGGATGAAGCTGTGATTAATGGTACAGCAAAACCTACTTTCAAAGCTGAACGTTTACCACAAACAGGTACGCCAGAATTGGTTGAAAAAACGGATTTGAAAGTAGTTGACTCTAAGTCAGCTTAATTCACATTCATCTAAAAAAGCATGAAAGGCTTGGCTTTTCATGCTTTTTTTATTTGCAATTAGGCGTTGAGGTGTTAATCTTAAAATTGAAAAAATCCGCATAGTTTTGCGCTGTTAAAAATAAATTCAAAAAACGCCTTGAGGGATGTCATGCGTTATTTAATATTGTCATTATGTTGTGCAGGGGTGTTGGCTGGCTGCCAAAGTCATAAGGCAGTGGAAAATGATCCAACTGTATTGACTGCGACACTTCCATCTATAGATACAGAAAAAGAGCCAGGTTTATTTGATCAATATCATGTCGGTGGTTTCTCTGTCGGTGGTTGGGTCAATCAAAAATTAGGTCAATACTTCGAACCCATCAAACCGCAAAATGAACAAGCTGCTGTCGTCTATTTATACCGACCAGACACGCGTTGGAATCGTCAGGAAATTGCAGCTGCGAATTTATTTATTAATGGACATCGTATCCCAAGCTTGTTGCATAATCACTATTATTGGTTGGAACTACCAGCAGGTACATATCGTTTAAGCGTGAGTCGTCCTTTGGCTGGTTTACATTTCCAAAAGCCGAAATATGTCGATTTTACTGTGGATGCGGCACAAACATATTTTATTAAATACGATGAAGAAAATAAGATTTCTAGAAGTGAGCATACTGGTCCATTTATGATTATGCCAGATAAAGTCGCACGCCAAGAAATAGCATTTACTCGATTAAAATCATCTAGCTATAACTTTGTTGCACAGGATGCTTCTGGGAAAATTCGTAGCAAGCCGCAAGAGTTAAAGCCTGCGAAGTACGACGAAAAATCAGAAGTACATTTGGTCAAACCATTTAAGTTATGGAACCCTTTAACTTGGTAAAACCAACATCAAGAATAATTATCAGTTGATTTGAATGAGTGGTTTGATGATCGTTAAAAACTGCTCTTTCAGTTCGGCGTTTTGTTCTGGATCATTTAATGTCTGCTCACTCAAACTATTCATATATTGAAAAACATCGGTGCTGATTTTCAGATTTTTCTTATTAATTGATTTACCTTCAGGCGTTTTCAAAAATTTGAGATAGGCTTGTATTTCTTCTTCCGTCAAAGCCTCGGCATAGATTTTTTCAATATTTTGTAGAGTTTCAGGACGGGCAAAAACTCTAGAGCTAGTTTGCTTCAGTAGCTGACTTAGCTCTAAAACGGCTAAATGTTCTTGTGTGGTGGTTAATTCATTCTTACCCAAAATATTTAATAAAATGTTCTCGGCTTGTTTGTCTAATGCTGGCTGCATTTCCTCTAATGAGGCATTTAAAACATTTTCAAGATCACTAAGTGTGATCAGTTCTTTAACTGATTTCAATTGAGCAGGGCTAGCAAAAGTATTCTGCATGTTGATTATTAGACAAAACCCAATCATAAAGATGGGTAAACGCTTACGCATATCTCTATCCCTATACTCATATTATCTTTTTGTAATGTAACAGAAACTTTAGACAAAAAAATAGCCGAATCAATGGATTCGGCTATTTTTCTGATAAAGGAATTATTGAGCAGCATCAACGACTGGAATTTTACCAATCTTTGCTTGCCAGATTTTCGGTGCAGTCGCATGGATTGAAGTACCATTTACGTCTACAGCAACAGAAACAGGCATATCTTCAACCACAAATTTGTAGATTGCTTCCATACCTAAATCAGCAAATGCAACAACTTCTGCTTCACGTACCGCTTTTGATACGAGGTAAGCTGCACCACCAACGGCCATAAGGTAAGTTGCTTGGTTGTCTTTGATCGCTTCAATCGCAGTAGGGCCACGATCTGCTTTACCAATCATACCAAATAAGCCAGTAGCTTCTAACACTTGACGAGTGAACTTATCCATACGGGTTGCCGTTGTTGGGCCAGCAGGACCAACCACTTCATCACCAACTGGATCCACTGGACCCACGTAGTAAATGAATTTACCTTTTAAGTCGACTGGAAGTTCTTCACCATTATTTAACATGTCAACCATACGCTTATGTGCAGCATCACGACCTGTATAAATGGTACCGTTAAGAAGTAATGTATCACCTGGTTTCCAAGAGTTCATTTCTTCTTGAGTGATCATGTCGAGATTCACACGCTTAGATTGAGAAGAGTCCCAAGTTACAGCAGGGTAGTCTTCAAGTTTAGGTGCTTGAATGTGTGCAACACCTGTACCATCTAATTGGAAGTGTGCATGACGAGTCGCAGCACAGTTTGGAATCATACCAACAGGCTTACCTGCCGCATGGCATGGGTAATCCTTGATTTTAATATCTAGTACTGTAGTTAAACCACCAAGACCTTGTGCACCAATACCCAACGCATTCACTTTTTCGAAGATCTCAATACGGAGTTCTTCCATTTTGTTTTGAGGGCCATGACGAAGTAATTCGTCCATGTTGATTTCTTCCATCAATGCTTCTTTTGCAAGCATCATGGCTTTTTCAGCAGTACCACCAATCCCGATACCGAGCATACCTGGTGGACACCAGCCTGCGCCCATTGTTGGAACAGTTTTAAGTACCCAATCTACGATTGAGTCTGATGGGTTCAACATTGCAAGTTTAGATTTATTTTCTGAGCCGCCACCTTTAGCAGCCACGGTAATATCAACTTTATTACCTGGTACGAGTTTGTAGTGGATGACAGCAGGGGTATTGTCTTTGGTATTTTTACGACCAAAAGCTGGATCAGCAAGAACAGAAGCACGCAATACGTTTGAGTTTTCTAAGTAACCTTGGCGTACGCCTTCGTTTACTGCATCGTCTAAGCTCATGGTTAAATCAAATTTAACGTCTAAGCCAACTTCAAGGAAAACGTTGACAATACCTGTATCTTGACAGATTGGTCGATGGCCTTCAGCGCACATACGTGAGTTGATGAGGATTTGTGCAATTGCATCTTTTGCAGCTTTGTTTTCTTCACGATCATAAGCACGGCTCATCGCTTGGATGAAGTCTTGTGGGTGATAGTAAGAAATAAACTGGAGGGCATCCTTGATTGATGTAATCAAGTCATCTTGTTTGATGATCGTTGTCATATCAAAATTCTCTTGAGCGGGCTAATAGCTGGCGGGCTAAATTATATGATAAAAAGCGTTCATTGTGGGAGTTTTACCGAGTATTTGGCAAAAGGTCTAAGAGGAACGATAAATAGCTTTTATGAGCATTTACTCAAATGATTGAAGAGGAAAATCATTTCTTTCTCATTTGCGATGGAGAGTAGCCAAAATGCTTTTTAAAACGATGACTAAAATGACTACTCGAACTAAATCCATATTGAGTCGAGATATCCGTCAGATTTTCGTGGGTCAGTTCTAATGCTTGATGTGCCAATTCTAGTCGACGTTGCATGACATATTGATGAGGTGGCATTTTCATTGACTGTTTAAACATATGTGCAAAATGATATTCACTCAATGCTGTTTGTTGAGCGAGATCAGATAAAGTCAAGCTTAGGTGTAAGTGTTGATCAATCCATTCTAATAATTGCTTTAATACATAGGGTGATAATCCACCTTTAACTTCAGGTGTCGTCCATTGTGTATGGCTATAATTTTTAATTAAGTGATTGAGTAATAGCGTTGTTGCGGTACTCATTTGCAAATGATTTTCACGATTTTGCCAAGCACCATTGAGTAAAAAATGTCGATAAAGCGTAGAAATTTGCGGGTCAGCCACAAAAATCTGTGGATTTAGGACGATTTGGCTGGGTTCTCTATCCCAAACTTGCTCGGCAATCCGTCTTAGGTGTTGTTCTGTATAGTAAAGATGCACAAAAGTAAGCGGATCTCTGAGATCCCATGTCGACTCGAAATCTTGCGGCATCAGACACATACGATCTGGTCCACCGCCATTGTGCCAACCATGCTCAGTCTTTTGATAGCTTTGATAGCCGCCCTGAATATACATGCTTAAGGTGTGATGATTACTGCAAACGCTGACACGATCTTGGTTATTTTGCCACATCGCGAGTTGCATACCCGAACCCAGTTCTACTGAGTCGAGCAACTGGGCCTTATATTGTTGTAATTGATCTAGAATCTGATATTTCATCTTCTACACACTGCGCAAGTATCGTGATTAGTGTAGGACTTTCTATTGATATTGTCACCAATACGAAAGCGGATAAAGAAAATCGCAATTTGATGATAATCACCACAAGATCATGCAAGCATAAAAAGAGAGAAGTTAGACAAAATAGTGATCTCTATGATTGAGTTTGGTTTTAGAAATGAATGCGTTGTTATATGCCTTGGTTGTGGTGATCTGGGGAACGACATGGATTGCAATTACGGTACAGCAACAAAGTGGCATAGCAGCAAATGTAGCTGTATTTTGGCGTTTTTTTATATCCGCATTGGTGTTATTTGTTTTTATTTGCTTGACTCGAAAATTACAGAAATTGACGGCTAAAGATCATCTGTTTTGTATGTTGCAAGCGAGTTGCATTTTTGGTTTTAACTTTGTCTGTTTTTATTATGCGGTGCAATATATCAGTAGCGGTCTAGAGGCTGTCATTTTTTCAATGGCTGTTATTTTTAATACTATTAATGCAAAACTCTTTTTCTCTCAGCAAATTTCTACACGATTTTATCCTGCGGCGTTGTTGGGATTGTTTGGAATTGTGGCTTTGTTTTGGCATGACGTGGTTGGGACAACCTTAAATAGTCATACGCTGATGGGTATCGGGCTTTGTATAGTCGGAACCTACGGATTTTCATTAGGAAATATGATCAGCTCACGTCACCAAAAACATGGACTAGATATTTTCACAACCAATGCTTTTGCCATGTTTTATGGTTCTATGTTAATGGCATTCATTTCGTTGTTAAAGCAGGATGATTTTTTCCCAAGTATGCCTGTGAGTTCTGTGAGTGCATTATTGTATTTAGCAATTTTTGGTTCAGTGATTGGCTTTACTGCTTATTTTTATTTGGTAGGGCGAATTGGGGCAGGCAAGGCTGCGTATAGTACTTTACTATTTCCACTCGTAGCATTGCTCATTTCTACAATTTGGGAAGGTTATCAATGGCAGATCAATGCCGTGATCGGGGTAATTCTGATTTTATGCGGTAACGCAATTTTCTTTGTAAAAGGACCGCAGTTGAAGTCATTCAGAATGTCAAAGGAAGTGTGAGAAATACGATGATGTGAAAAGACCATCTATTTAAATGTATCAAATAGATGATCTTTGATTGTCAGAACAATATGTTAGTCTTGTTGTTTTGCCTGAATCGCAGTTAATGCGATGGTAAATACAATATCATCAACCAACGCACCACGAGACAAATCATTCACAGGCTTGTTTAGGCCTTGCAGCATTGGACCGACACTCACGACATTGGCAGCACGTTGCACCGCCTTATAGGTCGTATTGCCTGTATTGAGATCAGGGAAGATAAAGACGTTGGCACGACCAGCAACTTTTGAATCTGGTGCTTTTTGACGACCTACGCTCTCAACTGAAGCCGCATCATATTGCAAAGGACCATCGATCAATAAATCTGGTCGACGTTGTTGTGCAATTTTTGTTGCTTCGGCAACTTTTTCAACATCTGCACCTGTCCCTGATGTGCCTGTTGAGTAGCTGATCATAGCAATACGTGGGTCTAAACCAAATGCTTTTGCCGAGTCTGCAGATTGAATCGCAATTTCAGCAAGTTGTTCTGCATTTGGATCAGGATTAATTGCACAGTCACCATACACATAAACTTCATCTGGCAGCAGCATGAAGAAAATAGACGAGACGAGTGAATAGTTCGGCGCAGTTTTAATAAGCTGGAATGCTGGGCGAACAGTATTTGCTGTTGTGTGAATCGCACCTGATACCAAACCATCAACCTGATCAAGCGCAAGCATCATCGTACCAAGTACCACTGTATCTTGAAGTTGCGCTTTGGCTTGTAAGGCATCGAGTTTGCCTTTACGTAACTCCACCATTGGTTCGATATATTGATCACGGATACTGTCTGGATCAATGATTTCTAAGTCATCGGGTAGTTGAATACCACGCGCTTTTGCAACTTCGGCTACAGATTCTGGTTTAGCAAGCAAAATACATTGTGCAATACCACGCGTTTGACAAATCACCGCGGCTTGAACGGTACGAGGTTCATCACCTTCAGGTAAAACAATACGTTTTTTCGCTGAAATTGATTTTTGAACCAGTTCATAACGGAATGCTGAAGGTGACAAACGTGGATGTAAATTATTTTGCGTGTGCTGATCAAGCCATTGATTATCAATATGGCTAGATACAAAACGGGTCACTTGTTCTGCACGCTCAGTATCATCAACTGGAATTTCATTACCAAAGTGATGTAAGCGCTGCGCCGTTTCTAAGGTGTCTAAAGACGTATGCAAAATCGGTAGACCTTGTTTAATGGCACTTTGACAGAATTCTAAGACATTGTCTGCTGGCGCAGCTTGTTCCGTTAAAACTAGGCCTGCGAGTGGAATACCGTTACTACTTGCAAGGCTTGCTGCAAGTAGCGTATCGGTACGCTGAGACGCACTAATAATCAGCTCGCCTGCAACAAATTTATGCAGTTCAGATTCAATATCCGATGCAACCAAACTGGTATGTAAAATACGACGTTGTTTGGCTTCACCTTCATGTAACCATGTCCCATTGACCAGCGGGGCAATATCCAAGCTTCTTGGGACGCTTAAAATATTGCTAAATGGAACGAGTCCAATAATTGGAAGCTCATTGGTGCCCATGAAGCGATTGTAACGTTGTAACTCAACTGAAAACTCAGCGATTTGTTTTTCTAAACGTAAACTTGGGTCAAGGGTGACTGGGATTTCAGCAGTACCATCAGGAAGCCCTTTGGTTCGCATGAACAGTACGCCTGTAGTACGAGCAGACGCAGCACCACCAAATTGACGGAGGTGTGCATCAACTTTTTCGGCTGTTTTGCGTGGATCAGCTAAATCTGCGGTACTGACAAGCACAACTTGCGCATCAAGTGCTTGAGCCAGTGCTGCATTGATTTCGCTTGCAAAATGATCTTGTCCATTTGGAACTAGACCCTCCACAATAATCACATCATGATGTGCGGAAATTTTACGATGAAGGGCAACAGCTTCTTCAAGTAATTCGTCTGTTTCACCTAATGAAATTAATTGCGTTAGTTTTTCATAGGTAATTGGTTCGACAGATTGATGTTGGAATAAATGGCTATATAGCGTTGTTGTTCGATCAACCGTTGTATCTGCAATTTGAGAAAATGGTTTTAGAAACCCCGCATTAATACCTTTACAGTCCAATGCATAAATCATACCTAAGCAAGCTGATGTTAAACCAACACCTTCGCCTGTAGGAATTAATAAAATAGTGTTCATAATGACCTTAATTTTTATCTAAATTTTTTTGAACTAAGCTGAAACAGTTTGCTCAACCACTTGACGTGTTTCTTTGGCAATACGACCTTCTTCGTCTGTAGGCACCACCCAAATCTGAGGGCCTTGGCCTGCATCAATACGGCCTTCAGTACCGCGAGGGAGCGCATCGTTTTTCTCTTTACTGAACTGTAAGCCAAAGTGAGATAAGTAACCTAAAGTTTTTTCACGAACATAAGCCGAGTTTTCACCAATTCCACCAGTAAATACCAAACCATCTAAACGTGGTAATCCACAGCTAAGTGCTGAGAGTGATTTTGCTAGACGATAGCAGAATACTTCGATTGCAAGTGTTGCTCCTTCATGTCCATCATTTGAAGCATCAACTAAAGTACGCATATCGTTTGATAACCCAGAAAGACCAAGCAAGCCACTTTCTTTATTGAGCATATTGTCAATTTTTTGAATATCCCAGCCCAAGTTACTTGCCAAGAACAGATGTAAACTTGGATCTACATCACCGCTACGCGTGCCCATAACCACACCTTCAAGTGGTGTCATTCCCATTGATGTATCAATACTTTGACCATTCCAAACTGCACAAGTCGAACTACCGTTACCTAAATGTGCACTTAACCAACCGCCTTGATTTTTTGCTCCTGCAAGCTCACTTGCACGCTCTGTTACATAAGCGTGGCTTGTGCCGTGGAAGCCATAGCGACGAACGTGGTGCTCTGTATATAAATTTTGTGGTAATGCATAACGATATGCATATTCAGGCATAGTTTGATGGAATGCAGTATCAAATACAGCAACTTGTGGTAATTCAGGGAACAAACGCATGGTTGCTTCGATACCCACTAAATGTGCAGGATTATGCAATGGAGCTAAAGGTGTTGCAGCTTCGATACGTTTCACGATTTCAGGCGTTAAAAGCTCTGCTTTGGTGAGGTTGCCACCATGAACTACACGATGACCAATTGCTTGCGGATTATAATTTGCTAGGCGAGCTAAAAGTGTTTCAAGTGCTTTTGCATGGTCTGCATGTGGAATCGAAAGCTCTAAGGGTTCACCACCAACGGTCACACCTTTGATTCGTGCATCAGCAGAGCCTAAGTTTTCTGCCAAGCCATAAATACGATCTTCACGACGCTCAGAAATTAGCGCGTATTTGATTGAAGATGAACCACAGTTAATTACAAGTACAGATTTAGCCACGTTTTGAACACCTAACAGATTTTAAATTTGATGACGAACACTTTGATCTTGCCGCGACGCAAAAGGCAGTGGAATCAAGCGCAATGTTTTAACATGGGTTGTTGTATTGGTGAAAATAGACTTTAGCCTATACAACTGATTTATAATTGAATCTCATTAATTATAGGTTGCAAATCATAATTTCTTTTGAGTGATGTGTTTATTTTGCACGTATTTTTTGTATGGAATTATGTAAAAACACGATAAAGATCAAATTGATGAGCTTTATCGTGTGGAATATTTAAAACAACAAAAATAAATTATTGGCGAATTTGACCATCACCAAAAACAATCCATTTTTGTGAGGTTAAGCCTTCTAAGCCAACAGGTCCGCGTGCATGAATTTTATCGGTTGAAATTCCAATTTCAGCACCTAAACCATACTCAAAGCCATCAGCGAAGCGGGTTGAGGCATTGATCATGACAGAGCTTGAGTCAACACGTGCGAGGAACTCGCGTGCTAGACTAAAGTTTTCAGTTACGATGGCATCTGTGTGATGAGAACCATATTTGTTGATATGCTCAATAGCTTCATCCATGCCGCTGACGACCTTGATCGCCAAGATCGGGCCTAGATATTCGGTATACCAATCTTCTTCAGTCGCCGTTTTAACTGAATCACCTAAAATACGTTGTGTTTCCGCACAACCGCGAAGCTCAACTTGTTTTTCAGCATAAAGTTCAGCAATACTCGGTAAGAAATCATCTGCAATTGCTTCATCGACTAACAATGTTTCCATCGCATTACACACACCATAACGATGTGTTTTAGCATTTAGTGCGATAGGCAATGCTTTTTGAAGATCCGCTTGTGCTTCGACAAAAACGTGGCAATTTCCGTCTAAGTGTTTAATCACTGGAATACGCGCTTCATTGGTAATGCGTTCAATCAAGCTTTTGCCACCACGAGGTACGATCACATCAACATATTCAGTCATGGTAATCAAATGACCAACAGCAGCACGATCAGGTGTATCGATTACTTGCACGGCATACTCAGGTAATCCTGCAACTTCTAAACCGTGTTGAATCGCTGTTGCGATGGCTTTATTTGATTCAAGTGCTTCTGAACCGCCACGTAAAATGATGGCATTACCTGACTTTAAAGCAAGTGACGCTGCTTCTAATGTCACGTTTGGTCTTGATTCATAAATCATACCAATGACACCTAAAGGCACACGCATTTTACCAAGTTGAATACCTGATGGACGGTAAGCAAGATCCGTGATTTCACCAATTGGATCAACCAAGGCAATCACATCTTTAAGACCTTGTAACATGCCTTTAAAGCGGGCAGGGGTCAACTCTAAACGGTCAAGCAAAGCGTTGTCTAATTGGCGTTGGCGACCATTTTCCATATCGATTTGATTGGCTGCTAAAATTTGTGCTTGATTATTTTCCAAAGCAGTATAAATTGCAGACAATGCATGATTTTTCAAATGAGTCGATGCGCTAGTCAAAACACGAGACGCTTTACGCGCTTGGATACCGACCTGCTGCATATAATTTTGAATAGAGTCTTGCATAGCATTTTGATGATTGTATGTATTTATAAAGATAGTAACAGTCAAATGCGGAACAATGAATAGTTTGAACCGACAATTCAAAAAATTATAAATTGTTAAATCGCTCAAACCTTTTGATTTAAATGCGATGGAGATATTAAATAAATCGCTGCGACTACATATTTTGCAAAAGATTATTGCTTTAAACAAGATAAGTGGTTAAGGAAATGATTGCGTATAAAACGTGCATTTGTATAGAATGAAAATGTATAGGATAAATGTAATACAAATTTTATAAATTTGTTAACTAGCAAGTAGAAATCGCTAAAAATGAGACTCTTGCTGCAAAAAAATAATCAAGGATGGAGGAAGGATATGAATTCCATTATCCAAATGGACTCGGATTTAAATCATACCTTCACGGGTTTTGGTTTTTTCGACATATACAATAAAAACAGTTTTAAACAACCAGCACGTACGACATGGATAGATGGTTGGAAAATTGAATATATGGCAATTGCAGATCCTAAAACGATCTACAACACGCCAATTGTAATTGTCGGGGGCGCATTTCAAAATTTTAACTCTTATAAGTATTGTGTTGAGCAACTCTTTGAGAGTGGACCCGTGATTTTAATTGATTTACCTTCAATGGGAGCTAATCAACAAATTCGTAATGTTGATACAGGTGAGTCAGCTGGAATTCTAGAACTACCAGATTTATCTAAAATGTTAGGTCAGTGGCTTGATATCGTTGGAATTGAAAAAGTTTCAGTGATGGGGATGTCATTAGGCTCAGTGGTTGCATCTTCTTTTGCTCACCAACGTCCAGAACTGATTGATCGTATGGTGTTAATGGGGGTTATGCAAAAGACCCGCAAGAGTTGGCGTATGCTGCTTGAAGAGTCTCTGCATTTAATGCGTGAAGACCGCATGGAGGAGTTTGGTCAAGCTGTAATTTTGTATCTCGTAAATCATGCGAAGCTAGACAAAACGCGGATGTCACCAACGGCAAAACGTTTGTTCTTCAGACAAATGGCTGAGTTTACTGCGACAGAGCGAGAGCGTTATGAGATTAATTGCAATCGTTTACTGCGTTTAAGTGATGTGCCAGTTCCACAATGTAAAACATTGGTCGCGGCTGGTCAGTACGATAGTTTTACTTTGCCACATGAAAATGCTGATTTCGCTTTGCAATGTCAAGATATGCAGTTTGCTTTAATTGCCAATGCAGATCATGTACCGCAACTGCAACGCCGTAAAGAAACCATGAATTTATTCACCTCGTTCTTAAAAGGAGAGTCCATCGATAACCTTGATGGCATTATTCCTATGACGCGTGAAGAAATGAAGAACATCGAGCGTCGTGGTGAAGAGCGTATTCCTGTTTTGCAGCCTGAAACGAAATTATCTCATCGCCATTCAGACACTGAAGCTGGTGTGAAAATTGTAGATATCACTTTCTTTGGTGTGTTTTTAAAACTTGATAATCTTGAACAACTTGACTTTGTTCGTCAGCATCCGCGTGATTTAGCATTGCATTTGGTTGATGAAGAAGGTGAGTTTAAAATTGAGTGCTTAACCTTTGATGCTACTGAGCAAGGGCTTCGTATTCTGTTCAAACACGGTAGTTTTGATGTAGCAGACCGTTTGACTCGTTTTATTGCACGTCAAAAACCTGCTGAATAATCGTGATAAATAAAAAAGGTGGGATAACCCACCTTTTTTAATGTCTATTTATTATTGCTCGCTTTTATAGTCCAGACGAGATCACCTAAATGCTGCTGATTGTTTTCTAGAATCTGCTGCTCGAAAAACTGTTTTGGTTGTTGGATCACAACCTGTTTAAAACCTGCTTCATAAAAGAAGCTTTCAACTTCAGCAGGTGTTTTAAAGTGGAAACTGAACGCACTACGAGACATCCATTTAAGTAAGCGACTACTGTTCCAAATAATGGTAGCGAGTTTATTTTGAGTAGGTTCTGGATAGAGATCAGTTAAATAATGTAGTTCTTTAAAGTCTTGACCATAAGTCACAATAGATTTAATCAGTTGTTGTAATAAAGGCTTTTCAAAATAATTGATAAGCCCTTCACTGATAATCACAAGTGGACGTTTTGGATCAAATACTTCAAAAGCCGAAGCGAATGTTTCTGTGAATAAATCAACTGAAAGGACATCATCAACTTCACCTTCAATTTGTTGCAGGGCGGCTTGTTTGGTTGCAGCCATATCAGGTAAATCAAGCTCGCGATAGGTAATATTTGGATAATGTTGTCTAAACCACCAACCACGCGGTGACAAGCCACATGCAATTTCGAGTACTTGGATATCAGGATACTGCTGAATTAATTCTTGTAAGTCATGATCAAGCATCGTATGACGTTGTTTAAGCGTGGTGCGCATGCTGCCACCAACATATTTTTCAGCCCAACTTTCAATTGGATGTACAAGTGCTGCTAGTGTTTTGCCTTTGGCAGTTGCTAAAGCTGGATGTGAAATCCCCATTTGATACCAAATATAGCCGGTGTAGTGTGCAGTAAATGAAATATGGCGATGTTTTGAAAGTTGTTGTGTCATCTGTCCTAGACTCTATTTTCCTAATTTGGATATATAAAATTAATCTCTTTTTAACGTTGAGATTTTGCTACCAAATCCGATTTTAGGTTTGTTATTTACTATCGTAGAGCGGCATGGATGCCGCTGTTGGGCTGGGGTTACAAGGATGTACCCTCAGCCTAACAAAGGATTTTTGCTTATTTTTCATCCCTGAAAAGTAAGTCGAGCCGAAGGCAAACTTATTCAATCAGATCAGCACTCGGCAAGATTCCATTATCTTAATAAAACAATGGGAAAATCTAAGTAAAGTTAGAACGAATTCTTAAATTCTTCAATGACTTTTCTGACGTTATTCCAGTTTTCATCTAACACGAGTGTTGTTCCCACGTCGATATTTGGAATTTTGCCACGCATACGCTCTAAACGTTGCTGATTTGGTAAAGCCAACGCTTGAATTCCGTCTAATGCAATACATGCAGCTGCGCGATCATTACACACCAAGCCCATATCACAACCTGCATTTAAGGCAGCTTGAATACGTGCATCAGCGCCACCAGCAACACAAGCTGCTTGCATACTTAAATCATCAGAGAATAAAACCCCATCAAATTTAAGTTGTTGGCGTAAGACATTTTGTAACCAAAATGGAGAGAAGCCAGCTGGGTTTGGATCAACTTGATCATAGATCACATGAGCTGGCATCAAGGCATCGAGTTGAGGCATTAATTGAATGAAACTTTGCATATCTTTGTCGTAGATTTCTTGATATGAGCGGCTATCAATCGCAGCAGCAATGTGAGAGTCCGCTTTCACTGAACCATGCCCAGGGAAATGTTTGCCTGTCGTTGC
The DNA here is from genome assembly GCF_000368585.1 of Acinetobacter venetianus RAG-1 = CIP 110063. Lineage (GTDB taxonomy): Bacteria > Pseudomonadota > Gammaproteobacteria > Pseudomonadales > Moraxellaceae > Acinetobacter > Acinetobacter venetianus. The sequence continues at coordinate 359,758 of NZ_KB849557.1, read as the reverse complement.
CATGCCTGCTTTTTTCATACCACGCATAAAAGCATCTGCCAGTGGGATGATGTCTTGTATATTTTTAGCAAAACCACGATCACCAATTACATCACTAACATCATTGAGATCTAAGACTGGAGCGAAACTAAAATCGATACCAACCGCGAGAACTTCTGTTGCCATTAACCAACCGCATTGTTCTGATAGTTCAATGGCTTGTTCAGGATGATGTAAGTAATGTTCCCCAAGTCGTCCCATTGCAGGAAGTAGGGTGAAACCTTGTCTTAAGCGTTGTACACGACCACCTTCTTGATCGACCGCGATCAGAATATCAGGACGGACTTGACGCATATGATCCGTAAGTGCTCGAACTTGTTGTGGTGATTCAATATTTCGCGCAAATAAAATCATTCCGCCGACTTGCGGAGCTTGTAATAGTTCAATATCTTCTTGAGTAAGTTCTGTGCCAGCAATATCCAGCATCAATGCGCCGATCATATGGATTCCGTTTGAATTTTGATGAAAAAAACGATAGCTAAATTGTGCAATGATTTGCTACATTTTGTCAGTACAGAATATGATAAAACTAGATGATATTGATGATAAGTGCTTATTGGTCATTTATTTATGAAGATTGATAAGTTCTACATGTTGCAAAACTATCGAATGAATTATGTTCATATGATGATAGCAGCATGTAATAATTGCCAGATCCAAGGAAGTACCAGAATTTTATGAAACTTCAAATGATAGCGTGTGCAGTTGCAATTGCGACTGGTGGTTTATTTTTTTCTCATACAATCAATGAGGCTTTTGCAGCAACTGAAACGCCAATCGTTTCAAGCGTAATCAAACCATCGCAAGAGCAAGCTTTGGTCGCGCGCCAGCTAGCAACCTTGGTCGATCGTCAGCATTATTTAAATATGCGTTTGGATGCGACAACTTCAAATCGCATTTTAGATATGTATCTCGATAGCCTTGATCCAGATCATTCATTATTTTTACGCAGTGAAGTTGAAGACTATAAGAATAAATATGGTTCAAATTTTGGTAGCGCTTTAAAAGCAGGGAATCTGACAGGGCCATATGCAATTCATGCTCAATATCGTGACCGTTTGAAACAGTTCTATGAATTCATGTTAGCTGAATTAAAAAAGCCACAGAACTTGAATCAAAAAGATGTGTATTTAGATATTGATCGTGAAAAAGCGGCATACTTTAAAACCTCTGCCGAGCAAAAAACACACTGGCAGAAAATGCTGGTTTCACAATTAATCAATCTCACGATCAGCAAAGAAGAGGAGCAAGCGAAACAAAAAGCCTTAAAAGCTAACCCTTCGCTTGCCAATGGACAAGATTTGACGGGCCCAGAAGATTTAACCCCAGTTCAAACTTTAACTAAACGTTATACTCGTCAATTAGAGCGTATTGGTCGTGTCAAAAGTGATGATGTGTTAGATAAAACACTGAACGCGATGTTAGCGACTTACGATCCACACAGTAATTATTATCCGCCGATTGATGCGATGGAGTTGAATCGTCAAACAACTTTACAGTTAGAAGGCATCGGTGTTTCGATTCGCCCAGAACGTGGTAATGAAGATTACACTAAGATTGAAACCATCGTAGAAGGCGGGCCAGCAAGTAAATCAGGTCAAGTGAAATCAGGAGATCGCATTATTGGGGTTGCTCAAGATGGCGAAAAAATGGTGGATGTGATTGGTTGGCCTAGCTCCGAAATTGTTGGTTTGATTCGTGGTAAGCGTGGTACGAAAGTAGTGGTTCGTTTGTTGGGCGCTGGCGCATCGATGAGCCAAGCACGTAATGTCACTTTAACGCGTGACATCATTCAAGAAGAAGATGCAGGTGTTCGCTCTCGTACCGTTGAAATTACTCGCGACGGTAAAAAACATAAGTTTGGGGTGATTGAAATTCCATCTTTCTATTTTGACTACCGTTCACGCCGTGCTGGTACTGAATATCGCTCAGTCTCTGAAGATACAGCAAAAGCATTTGAGTCATTAAAAACTCAAAAAGTGGAAGGCATTATGGTCGACTTACGTAATGACCCAGGTGGTTCATTAGAAGAAGTTGCCCGTATGCTTGGTCAGGTGATCAAGTCAGGTCCTGTTGTCCAAATCCGTGATGGTAATGGTAATGTCAATGTCTTTGAAGATACTGATGGCGGTGAGCAAATTTATGCAGGGCCAATGGCGGTACTTGTGAATTTAGCTTCAGCTTCAGCGAGTGAAATTTATTCTGCAGCGATTCAGGATTATGAGCGCGGTATTATCATTGGTAGCACAACTACGGGTAAAGGAACGGCACAAGTCCAATTAGATTCTTTAGCTCATGGTCAAGCGACATTGACACAACGTAAATTCTACCGTGTAACAGGTGGCAGTACGCAGAATAAAGGGGTCGTTCCAGACATCAAATTGGTAGATATTTACAATGAGGAGTTTGGTGAGCGTAAGGCGAAGAATGCATTGAAATGGGATACGATTCCAACTGCACCATTCAAGCGTGAAGGTTCAATACAGCCTTATGTTACTAAATTATCTGAGCTTTCTCAGCAGCGTGTAGCGCTTGATCCACAGTTTAAATATTTAGAACAACGTAAAGCTATTTCTCAGAAAACTTCTGAGCAGAAAAAAGTTGTACTAGATATTGATCAACGCAGAGCTGAATTGATTGACTTGGAAAAACAGACTTTAGCAGCTGAAAACCAGCGTCGCAAAGAAACAGGGCAAGCACCGTATGCGAACTGGGAAAGCTATCAAGCATCTATTGATGCATTGGTTGAATCTCGTGCCAAAATGAAAGCACACCTTCGTCCACCACTACCAGAGGAAGAAACTTTCATTAATGAAGCTGCAAATGTGCTTCTAGATTATTCAAAGTTGCAAGGTCGCTAAAAATTAAGTGATAAAAAAGCCCTGAATATTCAGGGCTTTTTTATTGATTATTCAGTTTTATTGTTGACTCGAATCCATATTTGGCTGCGTCCTAATACAGAAACGCCGACATAGCCACGTAAATGTAAACGCTGTCCATTCGAGCTCAGTTTTGTTGTGAGGCTATACATGCGACCACTGTTAGGATCTAAGATTTTGCCACCAGTATATGTTAAATCTTTTTTGTGCTTGAGTTTGGTAATAACGTTTAAACCTAAGATTGGTTTATTGGTATAGGGTGCAGGACAACCCGTACAGAATTCTTTTGGCGTATATCCTGTGCGAGGCGTGATTTTTGTAACCTTGCCCGTATAGGTGCCATCTGCATTTTGAGTAATTTCAACTTGCCCTTTAGGTGCACCCGTAAGGTCATCTACACTTTGCCAAGTTCCTGTAATATCTTGTGCAAATGTTAGATGGCTTAGCCCCATGAATAAAAATAGTGTAATGAGTTTTGTATACATATTTAAGCCGCTCAGCCTATATTCTTGTCCCTCTATTATTTCGGATTTCTAATAATAGATTCAATCTTTATTTTACAATTGTGCATTTTTATTAATTGTTGAAATTTCAATAATTTTCAGGCTAAAAAGTAGAAAAGCTTTCTCAAAGATTGTTAGACAATGAGAAAGCTTTTTGTATAAACCGTGATCGAAGAGAAGATGGTAGATGCTTTATCTATCTGAGTTTTATTCAGTACGAATCCAGATTTGATTGCGTCCTAAAGCCGATACACCAAGATAACCACGTAGATGCAATCGTTTGCCATTTGAACTTAATTTTGCTTTCATGCTGTAAACTTTGCCTGTATTCGGATCAAGAATACGACCATTACTATAATTAAGTCCTTCACTGTGCTTCAGACCTGTAACAACATCTAAGCCTAAGATTGGTTTATTGGTATAAGGTGCTGGACAGTCTACACATATTTCCTTTGGAGTATAGCCTGCACGAGGGGTGATCTTTACGATTTTACCTGCATAACTACCATTCGTCTCTTTACGAATTTCGATTAACGCTTTAGGTGCCCCAGTTTTGTCATCAATACTTTGCCAAGTCCCCGTGATGTCTTCTGCGAAAGAAAAGCTACTGATTGCAGATAAGAGTAATGCACCTATAAGTTGTTTGCCCATCATTAAAAATCCTTTTAACGTTTGAAATCCCATTATGTCGGATTTTTGACAATTAGTTCAATCTTAATGTGATATTTGTGGCAAATTTTAAGATAAAGACAGTATAAATGTCGGTAACCAGATCGCTGTAAATACACCATTTACTGCCATACCAAACGCTGCGTAACGACCAGTCACAGGGCCACGTTGCCATGCTTGCGCTGTTCCGATGGCATGAGCTGCTAAACCTAAAGCAAGACCAGATGCACGTTCATCATGGATGTGTTTCAAAATCCAAGGAGAGAAGGCAGCACCAATTACACCAGATAAAATGACAATCAATGTCACCATCATCAATGGCGCATGTAATAGGGTAGCGATGTTCAGTGCGATAGGAGTCGTAACTGCACGTGTAGCAAATGCCATGATTGTAGGTTCAGACATATGTAATAAATATGCCAAACCCATTGGCAATGCGACCGCACTGATACTCGCAAAGCATAAAATACCGATCATTGATTTAATCGGTAAATCATCATAGCGCATTGCAGCTAAAGGAATAGCTAAGGCAACCGTGACATAGCCTAATAAATGATTAAAGATATCATTTACGTTCTTCATGTAATGCTCATAAGGAACGCCTAAAATGGCCAATAAAGCAATAACGATAAACATTGCAAATACGATCAACGGAATTTGCGGGAATTTTTTATTGAGTGGTTTCGATATCAGATAGCTGACCAAGGTGATCATAAAGCCATAAATAATCATAAACATATTTAGCGACTCCTATAACCAACGCTTTGCCATTTTGGCGTAAATCCAAAGAGGGAGTAAGGTACTTAACGTAAGTACAAATAAGAAAACAGGGATCTCTTTGCCTAAGTGAACCAACATAATCAAAGAACCTGCGCAGATGGGTAAAAATGCAAATGCGCTTTCTTTCATGATTTTATTATTAGTATCAATCAAACGATTCGAAATCTTTCTAAATCGTCTCCAGATTAATAACGTTGCAAGCAAACTCATCAAACCGACGAGATTGCCGAGTTCTGGATGATTAAATACTTTAGTGATTGCGACGGCACCTTCACGAAATACGACAATCAATAAAATCGTATAAAACCAAGCTGTCCAATCAATATCTTTCATGTTGTCTCTTACTCATTTATCTGAACAATGGACGATTACCATTATGATGATGTCATTCTTTTCTTAAGATGCTACCACGGGAAGAAAAAATTTATTGATCTTTCACGTATTCAAACTCTTCTAATGGTCGTTTGAATAAAGCGGCTTTCTCTCCAAGAATTTCATCTAGTGGTAAGTGGGCTTGTCTGATGATTTGTTCCAGTTTTTGTGGTGCTATACAAACTGATAAATGCAAATCACCTTGCTCATCGTAATGCTCAGATTGAATTACATTCAGTGTATAGAGTTGCGTGCGTAGTTTACCGTATGCAGGTTTCAAGACTAAATTAAAGTGTTGTAATTGTCCTAATAAGCACTGTTGTACAGCCTGACTTAATAAGGCTAAACCTTCGCCAGAATGTGCGGATACATAAACTCGATCTGGAAAATCAGGAGATTTATAAATGATTTTTGCACTATCTCCACTTTGGTCAATTTTATTATAAACATGCAAAATGGGTGCATCTGCCCCAATCTCTTTGAGCACAGACTCAACAGCTTCTATTTGTTCAAGCATATTCGGGCTACTACTATCCACAACATGCAACAGTAAGGTAGCTTCCAAAGTTTCTTCTAGTGTTGCTTTGAAAGATTCAACCAAATCATGTTGTAGGTTGCGGACGAAACCTACGGTATCTGCTAATACAACTGTACCAATCCCATCCCAATCTAAACGACGTAAGGTTGGATCTAAGGTTGCAAAGAGTTGATCTGCCGCATATACATCACTTTTCGCTAGAATATTAAAAAGTGTAGATTTCCCAGCATTGGTGTATCCAACGAGAGAAATAGTTGGAATGGCTGCTTTCTGACGAGCAGCTCGACCTTGTAAGCGTGTTTGTTGAACCTTGATTAATTTTTCTTTGAGTTGTGTGATACGAACACGAATCAGTCGACGGTCAGTTTCTAGTTGTGATTCACCTGGGCCACGCAGCCCAATCCCACCTTTTTGTTGTTCTAAGTTCCCAGTAAAGCCTCGGATTAAACGCGTTGACAAGTGTTTAAGTTGGGCAAGTTCGACTTGTAATTTACCTTCGTGTGTACGCGCGCGTAAGGCGAAAATATCAAGAATCAATCCTGTACGATCGATGACACGACACTTCAGTATTCTTTCTAAATTACGTTCTTGGGCGGGACTCAAGGAGTGATCAAAAATAACCAACTCAGCTTCAAGTTCCTGTACTAGTTCTGCAATTTCATCGACTTTCCCTGAGCCAATAAAAAACTTAGGATCAGGTTTATTTCTTTGTACAGAAATATGTTGCAGGATTTCAGCGCCAGCAGATTGAGCGAGCAATCGAAACTCTTCAGCATCAAGATCATCGAGGAGTTGAACAGAAACACTGACTAAAATTGCCCGTTCGCCACCTTGATGCTGCTCAAAATATTCCACGCTGCTGTCATATCCTAGGTATTAAAGTCCTATTTTAGAATAAACTTTAACGAAAGGGCAAAGACTTACTCGATTTATATGACATTACGACGAATTAGCTCAATGAATCCGATTAGCGTCCCCATATATAAAATAGCCCAGCCTAAAAACATTTTTAAAGCATAACCATAAGAGATGGTATTTTCGACTTCAGTGGCGGTGCTGTTGGTGTGCATAGTAGGACTCTTTTGATCTATTATTTCGATTGATTTATATTATTTGATCTAATTGTTGATTTGAAATTGAAAAAAATCATGCTCACGTTCGTTTTTTATTATCAAGATAACTATTATAAGTGGATATTGGCATGATATAACTTGCTTAACTCAAAGCGTATATACCGAGATTTTTTGGTAATTTATCTGTGTATAACGTGAGAATTGATTAATTAAAAGTAGCGGAATTATATAGTCTGCATCTTGTATCATCCAAAGATGCTTGTGCCTTTTGACATTCATGCCACAAGTGTCTATGACGGGTGAAAACCCAATGGTTTTAATGATTTTATGACTCAAGAAACAACTGCAGTAGATAGCGCACCATTAAATTTATTTTCAAAATTTAGTTTATATAGTCGAAAATTAGCTTCTGGTTTAGAGACCATTGGTGAAGGCTTTTATCTTATTTATCGTCATGGTTTATATAAAGATCCAAATAATCCAGTAAATACACGCTATGTGCAGTATTTCTGTCGTCGTCTATGTGAAGTCTTCAATATCGAAGTACAAGTGCATGGTACGATTCCGCGTGAACCTGCACTTTGGGTGAGCAATCATATTTCATGGCTTGATGTTGCTGTACTTGGTTCTGGTGCTCGTATTTTCTTTTTGGCCAAAGCAGAAGTAGAAAAATGGCCAATTCTAGGAAATCTAGCGAAAGGTGGAGGTACGCTTTTCATTAAGCGAGGTTCAGGGGATTCAATTCGGATTCGTGAACAAATTACTGAGTTTTTAAAACAAGATATTCCAGTACTATTTTTCCCTGAAGCAACGACCACAGATGGTCATAAGGTTAAAAAAGTACATGGTCGATTATTAGGTGCTGCGATTGAAGCGCAGAGACCTGTTCAGATTTGTGTGATTTGCTATGTCAATCAACATGGCGAACTTGATATGGTTGCACCTTTTATCGGTGAAATGTCTTTTGCTGAGCATGTGCAACGCGTTTTAGAAATGCCGAAAGTCACTGCACATTTAATGACATTACCTGCTATTCCTGTAGAAGGACATACAGTTGATACCTTAACCAAAGAAGTTGATCGCCAAATGCGTGCGGGACTTTTAGAGTTACAACAAAAGGTTTTAAACACCCCACCTGATGCTACATAAAACCTTCGATAGGTAGCCAAGACAAAACTTTAACCCCAGCTTTTTGCCACCATTTCATCCGAGGTTCTTTTGTGTAAACAACAGGACCTTGAGGTGTTTGGCGTTGCCATGTGATTTTCTTATTCGCATTTAGAACAAGTTTATAGGCGTATTTACTAAGATTTTGATCCATAGTTGCGTGCACAGCTTGAGCCAAAGGTGGGCTATCAAGTAAAACACCAATTTCAGTATTTAAATAAGCTGAACGTGGATCAAAATTAAATGACCCGATAAAAACTTGCTTTTCATCCAGCGCCATTAGCTTTGCATGTAAACTTGATCGGCTAAGACCTTTAATATTAACTTTGGCTTTTTTGGCTAAATCTTCAGTATGTTTGTCGAGGTCATCTTTATCTAAGGCAGGTAAGAATTCATAAAGTTGAACGCCTTGCTCTAAAAGCTCCTTTCGATATTTACCATAGAAAGCATGTACCACAGCAACGTCATTGGCTTTAAAAGAGTTGGTTAAAACTCTAACCTTCACACCATCTTGGGCTAGATCGCCTAAGATTTTTGCCCCTTTTTTTTCGGGAACAAAATAAGCTGAAATAAGATCAATATTTTTCTCAGGCTGTTCTAAATGATTGATCAGTTGGAAATTAAGATGTTCTTGCTTTTTCGCTTTAGACTTGATTTTATCGGGTGAGTCTTTAACAACTTCCGCTTTAACCCAATCTAATGAAATGTCTCGATTGATCAATGCATCGATTGATTGTGAACGATCTGTTAAATCTAAATAGTTTTGTACAGTGACTTTTTTATAGTGATCATCAAGCTGTTGTTTTAAACTTTCATAGCTGAGACGATGAGATTTTGGATTAACGATTTCACGAACATCATAGGCATATTCATGATTCCAATAATCATCAAAAGACTTGGAAATGTCATTTACCGCCGTTCCAAACAGCATGACATCAACATCTGAAAATTGATAATTATCACTAACGTTATAGTATTGATTCGTCATATTACGACCACCGATCAGTGCAACCTGATGATCTGCAATAAAACTTTTATTATGCATACGTCGATTAATACGTTTTAAATCTAAAACCATATCGATTGCGCGGTATTTGCGAAAGCGATAAGGGTTGAATAATTTGACTTCAATGTTAGGGTGTTGAGCTAAAGCTAAGAAAATACCTTCGGTATGTTTTGCATTATTGTCATCAATTAAAAGTCGTACTTTCACACCACGATCAGCCGCACCAATCAATGCATGTAATGCAAGTGCTCCAACTTTATCGTTATCCCAAATATAGTATTGAAGATCTAAAGTTTTCTCTGCTTTATCAATTAAACGCAAACGAGCAGCCAAAGCCTCCAAGGGCTCATATAAAACATGATAGCCTGTCAGGTTTGGATGTTGTTGCTGTAAAGGTTGAATTACTTGCGCTAAAGTTGTATCAGCAGTGTTGATCTGTAAGGTGGGCTGTGATGTTGGTTCAATTGTGTGCTTTGGTAGCGTACTACAGCCCGTCACCGTGATCGCAATACTGCAATAAATCGCAAGCATACTTTTATTGTAAGTAGTTGTACTTATTTCTGTATGTTTGCTATTTATGCGAGAAAATTGCGTCATAATTGTTACTGATTAAAAGTTGGGCTTGAGTATAACATTTCATCTAAAAATATAAATATGAGATGCGATATCTGTCCCTAGATGAGGTTAATGAGATCTGTAATGCTTGATTCAGATACAACAGTTTTGATTTTCTATTCGATTTTCGCAGTTCTAGCACTCTGGGCATTTATACAGGCTTGGGTGCATCAGTCACGTACAGAGACAATTCATCCTTTTAAAGCTTTTGTGCACTTATTGGCTTTTTATCTCTCTTATTTACTTATTCCACTCTGGTTTTTTAGTTTGTATGCAGGGTGGATTGGTTACTACAGCATACATCAAACTACGTTTGTATTTCTATTAAGTAGTCTTTTAATTTATGCCCGCTTTATTGAGCCGCATACAGTTCATGTCAAATATCATCAATATCGTTTGAATCCGCATCGTGAATTTAGCAAGCCTGTGAAAGTGGCGGTTGTGGCTGATATGCATGTTGGATTGTTTTCAGGACATGAGCGACAGTTAAAAACGATTGTTAGAAAGCTGAATCAGGAGAAACCTGATCTTGTGGTTGTGGCGGGCGATTGGACATACGAACCTGAGAATCGGTTAGTGCATGAGCTTGCAGTATTGAAACAGATTGAAGCTCCTGTTTATTCAGTACCAGGAAACCATGATGAGCAATATCCTGGACCACCGATTCAAGCGTTATTAAATGAAGCATTAAGCCAAAATAATGTGATTGATATCGAAGGCAAGATTGTTGATTTTGATGAGTTTCGTTTAGTGGGTATTGGTGACTTATGGGCAGGTAAGGCGAATATGCGTTTCTTACCAGAGCTGCCACAAGATAAACCGTGGCTGATTTTGTCACATAATCCAGATACTGTAGACATGGTTCCAGAGTTACCCATGCGTCCGTTAATGCTGTCAGGACATACACATGGCGGACAAATTGAATTACCGTGGATTACCAATTACATCATGAAGAAAGTTTCGATATTAGGGCATAAAAAAGGATTTTATATCCATGAACATGCAGATGTATTTGTCACGGTGGGTACAGGCATGGTTGGCGTTCCTTTTCGATTTAGAGTGCCTCCAACGATTGATATTATTGAGCTAAAATAAAAAAAGGCCAACTTTATTGTTGGCCTTTTTATTTATTAATCATTTTATGGAATGATAATCACAGCAACGCGACGGTTATTTGCACGATTCTCGTCACTTGTGTTTGGAACAAATGGTTGTTTAGAACCACGCCCAATTACAGTTAGATTATTTGGTTTAAACCCTTCATTAACAAAAATAGAAGCAACACTCTGAGCACGTTCTTCAGATAGTTTCTGATTGTATTCAGGATTACCAATATCGTCAGTATGCCCGACGATTTTTAATTTCTCTAAATCATATTTTTCTAGCTGTTTTGCTAGGCGAGTAATTTCTTTACCATGCTCTGGCTTAATATCTGATTTATTAAAGTCGAATAATAGGCGCTCTGGTAAACCAAGGCTCCAGCCCTCATCCGTTAAAACAAAGCCTTCTTTTTTTAACATTTTAACTTGACGGTACTTAAGTGGACCAAAACTCAAACATCCAGCCAATGTTAGGCAGAGTAACGCAATAAATGAAATTTTAATGGTATGAGTGCGCATAACATGTCCTAAATTTCTGGTTTATATAAAAACCAATGTGGATTTAAATTCTTTGCTTTATACATTGCTTGATCGGCTTGCATTACCAAATCTTCTGGATTTTCTGCAAATTGGGAGAACGCAATACCCAGACTAAAACCAAAATGAATAATTTCACCGTTAAAATTTAAAGGTTCTACGCTGCTTGCAAGTAGCCCCTCAGCAATAGCTTTCAAATGGTCAGCATGGTGAATTGCATGCAAAATAATCGCAAACTCATCTCCACCCAATCGAGCAATAAAATCTTCTTGTCGAACAGATAACTTTAAACGCTGAGCCATTTCACGTAACACAGCATCTCCAGCTAAATGTCCAAACTGGTCATTAATAAGCTTAAACTTATTATTGTCGATGAATATTAACGCAGAATTGTGACGAAATAGAGGGTTTTCGAAAATATTGAGTAATTCTTCATAAAAATAATGCCGATTTGGCAGGCTTGTTAGCTGATCATGGTGTGCTTGAAAAGAAAGCTGGCGATTTTCTTTTTGTAAGTTGTTATTCCAGATTTGAATTTCTTCTAATAATTCATTAAATACAGTATTTAAATTTTGGAACTCTTTAATATGATTATTTGGGAAGCGTAAATTATAAGCTTTTTGATCGCTGACTAATTGGGCAATATGCGTGAGTGGCTTAATTGCTTGCATAATCTGGCGATAAGTTAAATTTACCGACCATAATAATGCAATCACAATAAAGAACATGGAAATAGCTAAACCAATAATAATGGTCTTAAGAAAATGTAAAATATTTTCAGAACTACCATATAGAACAAGTTCTCCAACTTTTTTCTTATGGTGAACAATCATAAGTTTAACAGGATCATGCAAAAACCATTTGTCGAGTAAATCCTGTAAAAAAGAAGTGTTTGCAATCTTCTTTGTACTTTCTGCCAATAATTGTTGTTGCGGATCGTAGACGTGAATACTTCGAATTGCATGTTCTCTTGTGTAGTCATCCAAAATTTGATCAATCGCGCCTTTATCTTTAAAGACGACTGCTGGTTGAATACGCTCAAGCACAGTTTGACTCAGTAATTTAAGGTTCTGTTTTGCATAAGTTTCCATCGTAAACATAGAAATCGTGGCAAAAGTACATGAACAAATTACAAAGGTAATTGCGAAAATCGTAAATTGAGATTTACGGAATAATGCATGTAATGAAGTAGATTGATATAAATTTGAAATCACTTTAACTACTCCGTGTTCTTCGCCAAAATTAAGACGCGAGGGTCGATATGAACCTTGGAGTAACTCAAAGCATCTAAATTTACTTTAAAAGTAGAAAAGGTCTTTTTATTGTAAAGACAAAAAATACTTCCGATTTCACAAGTAGAGTTATTAGTACTTAATGATAATAAAAATCGAGAAGGGTAAGACTGAATTAAATTTTGTTGTTGCTGAGGCGATGTTGTGGAGAAATAAGCAACATGACATTGAGTCTTAGAAAACTCTTTGGCGCTCACTGCCTGCACTTGATAATCATAAGATAGTTCTTTCACACTTGCTTGAAATTGATTAGTCGCTTCTGGATTATCAATAACACAAATAGTTGGTCGTGTTGTATTAGGCCATTTACTATAACTTAATATTGTTAATGCCAACTCATAAAAGCTATGGTTTGAAATGGCGTAACAAAGCCCACTCGTAGTTATGACAACTACAAGCATCAAAAGCTGCGCCGTTTTATGAACAAACCGTATTTTCAATCAAAAAAACCAAAAAGTGTGAAGCAAGAGACATATTCTACTGGACTTAATTGTTTAAAAAAAGTTCTTAATCACTCAGAAAAGCCAATAAAAGTAACTATTCAGTTCAAAAAACATGCATTCGGTAATAAAAAATAAAAAAGGGGGTTGAATTGGTTTGGGAATGCTGTAGAATGCACATCCATCGGCGGTGATGCAGATAAAAACTTGTTGATAAACAAGGATTTGGCTAGATTGGTTAGATTCTTGGGTTGGTTGATAAGTTTATAAAATATCTAAATTACCTGTTGACTTTGAAGAAATTTAGAGTAATATAGCCGACCTAGCTTGATGGTGATGAACCATTGAGAAGATCATTAAGAGAATAGAAGAACAACTTGTGTGGATTTTTACTAGTTGATCAATCGATATATATTATCATTGATAATTGGTAGAAATTTCTCGAAGTTTATTTGAGCAAATTTTTTGTCAGTAATTGATGAGCCAGAATTAGCACCTTGTCTTAACTAAGGTGCAAAATGATTTTAACTGAAGAGTTTGATCATGGCTCAGATTGAACGCTGGCGGCAGGCTTAACACATGCAAGTCGAGCGGGGAAAGGTAGCTTGCTACTGGACCTAGCGGCGGACGGG
>NZ_KB849557.1:150499-341966 GCF_000368585.1 Acinetobacter venetianus RAG-1 = CIP 110063 | reverse complement strand
GAGTCGACCCCTAAGGCGAGGCCGAGAGGCGTAGTCGATGGGAAATTGGTTAATATTCCAATACTTCTGTGTAATGCGATGAGAGGACGGAGAAGGTTAAGTCAGCCTGGCGTTGGTTGTCCAGGTGGAAGACAGTAGGCATGCATCTTAGGCAAATCCGGGGTGCTCTATGCTGAGAGTCGATAGCAAGCTGTACTTGTACAGTGAAGTGGCTGATACCATGCTTCCAGGAAAAGTCTCTAAGCTTCAGTTACACAGGAATCGTACCCGAAACCGACACAGGTGGTCAGGTCGAGTAGACCAAAGCGCTTGAGAGAACTCTGCTGAAGGAACTAGGCAAAATGGTACCGTAACTTCGGGAGAAGGTACGCTGCTGACGGTGATGGGACTTGCTCCCTGAGCGGTTGGCAGCCGCAGAAACCAGGCCGCTGCAACTGTTTATTAAAAACATAGCACTCTGCAAACACGAAAGTGGACGTATAGGGTGTGATGCCTGCCCGGTGCTGGAAGGTTAATTGATGGGGTTAGCGTAAGCGAAGCTCTTGATCGAAGCCCCAGTAAACGGCGGCCGTAACTATAACGGTCCTAAGGTAGCGAAATTCCTTGTCGGGTAAGTTCCGACCTGCACGAATGGCATAATGATGGCGGCGCTGTCTCCAGCAGAGGCTCAGTGAAATCGAAATCGCTGTGAAGATGCAGTGTACCCGCGGCTAGACGGAAAGACCCCGTGAACCTTTACTGCAGCTTGACATTGAACTTTGACCTTACTTGTGTAGGATAGGTGGGAGGCTTTGAAGTTGGAACGCTAGTTCCAATGGAGCCGTCCTTGAAATACCACCCTGGTAATGTTGAGGTTCTAACTCTGCCCCGTAATCCGGGGCGAGGACCATGTCTGGTGGGTAGTTTGACTGGGGCGGTCTCCTCCTAAAGAGTAACGGAGGAGTACGAAGGTGCGCTCAGCGTGGTCGGAAATCACGCGTAGAGTATAAAGGCAAAAGCGCGCTTAACTGCGAGACCCACAAGTCGAGCAGGTACGAAAGTAGGTCTTAGTGATCCGGTGGTTCTGTATGGAAGGGCCATCGCTCAACGGATAAAAGGTACTCTGGGGATAACAGGCTGATACCGCCCAAGAGTTCATATCGACGGCGGTGTTTGGCACCTCGATGTCGGCTCATCTCATCCTGGGGCTGAAGCAGGTCCCAAGGGTATGGCTGTTCGCCATTTAAAGAGGTACGCGAGCTGGGTTTAGAACGTCGTGAGACAGTTCGGTCCCTATCTACCGTGGGCGCTGGAAATTTGAGAGGATCTGCTCCTAGTACGAGAGGACCAGAGTGGACGAACCTCTGGTGTACCGGTTGTGACGCCAGTCGCATCGCCGGGTAGCTATGTTCGGAAGGGATAACCGCTGAAAGCATCTAAGCGGGAAGCCTACCTCAAGATAAGATTTCCCTAGGAATTTATTCCTCTAAAGAGCCGTTCGAGACTAGGACGTTGATAGGTTGGGTGTGGAAGTACGGTGACGTATGAAGCTGACCAATACTAATTGCTCGTGAGGCTTGACTATACAACACCCAAACAGTTGTTGTATTCAAGATAAATTCAATACATAACTTGATTTAGTGAAGAAACTAGTTACAATACAGACCAATTTAACTAATCCGTTAATAACTCTTTCGGTACTAAGTGGCAAAACGTAAGACCACCGAAAGCCAAAACAGTTTGCTGGCGACAATAGCAAGAGTGAACCACCTGATCCCTTCCCGAACTCAGAAGTGAAACCTCTTAGCGCTGATGGTAGTGTGGCACTTGCCATGTGAGAGTAAGTCATCGCCAGCTTTTAAATACTAAACACCCCCATTCGTATGAGTGGGGGTGTTTTTTATTGCATAGTTAAAAATATTGCACATAGTTGTAGTATATTTCGCTCATATATAAAACAAATACTATTTAAAGAGCAAATATGGTTTATAAGTTAAGTGATCAGTTAGATCATATTGGTAACCCCCAATATATTTTTGAGGCTTATAAGGAATACTTAAACACAAATCGAAATAAATTCCCAACGAGCGTATTAGATATTCTTGCTTCTGAACGTTGGTTTGGAGGGAGTGGTTCAGCAGCACCATATTATTGTGAGTTACATACTGTTGAAGTGATTGATTTTGGAAAAGAAACAGCTCATCTTATACTTACATTAATAAAAAAAGATCATCGAGATTATGGAGAAAAACCTTTTCAGCTTAGATTGATTTATCAGGGTTTGCTAGAACTCGATATTCCTTATCAAAAGGATATTTCAATTAATCCCTTTATGTGGCGTTATGATGAGTTTTTATTTTTTGATCCATGGAATAGTTATGGACATAATGAGAAAATGTTCACGCATCATATTGAATGGGTGGGGAAACATGTTTGGTCTATTACTGCGAAACAGATTGTTGCTACATGGGAAGATCTATAAAAGAGTATTAATTTTTTAAATTTAAAGAATGACTATGTCAATAAAATTGTAAAATAGACAATATAATTTTAATTCATTTATTAATCAGGGATATAGATGAATTGAATAAGTTTATACAACATATCTTTTTACTCATTGAGCTTAAAATTTAGTTATTGTTGATATTAGATATTTGTATGCATTGGGTCGTCGCTGAAACCTATTCTTTTCCTTATGAAGCTCAAATCGCAAGAACTCAGCTCGAGGCGATGGCGATTCCTGCACGTATTGAAAATGAACATACAATCAATATGGATTGGTTATATTCTAACGCACTTGGCGGTGTTCGTTTACTTGTACCTCAAGAGTATCTAAGTCTAGCTCAAAGTATTCTTGCTCAAGATTTTAGTCAAGATGTAGATCAAATTCTTGGTTCTGAACAGATAAGTTGCCCTCAATGTGGCAGTACGGAAGTAGAGCCTTATACACAAGGAAAAAAGCCGGCGTATTTAGTTTTTCTGTTGATTGGCTTTCCATTGTTTTTCTATAAGAATGGAATGAAGTGTAAGAAATGCCAGTACTTTTGGAACTAACTTATTTTAAGCATAGAGTTTTCACAATAATCTTATATGATTTGCCAATTTGAATCAAAATCAAAAGACTAGCCTTAATTGAGGTAGAGAAAAACACGCAATCGATTGATTGGGTGAGTAGCTTCACTGTGATACATATTGTTGGATAGGGACGATCTTCGTTGGTGCTGTGAACATAGAACAGTATTTTTAACGAAAATATCTTTTATTTGAGTGATATTTAATTCATGCTGCGTATGCTTGATTCAAGTAAATGTATACAAAGTGCTATAAAAAACAAAAAAGAGAGAAAAGATGAGCAAGAAAAAACAGTTAGATAGTGTACAAACAGCAGCATTGTTGGAAATATTGAAAAATCGTTTTGAACAGAATATGCAAAGACATCCGGGTTTAGTTTGGTCTGATGTTGAAAATCAATTAAAATATCAGCCAGAAAAATTATGGTCACTGGATCAAATGGAAGTTACAGGTGGAGAGCCTGATGTCGTTGTGATTGAAGCTGATTCATCTGAAATTATATTTTATGACTGTTCCATTGAAACGCCGAAAGGACGTAGAAGCCTTTGCTATGATCGTGCTGCTTTGGATGCGCGTAAGGAACATAAACCTAAAAATAATGCGATTGATGTCGTTGAGACAATGGGTGTTGAACTTTTAACTGAAGCGCAATATAGACAGTTTCAAGAAATTGAAAATTTTGACTTGAAAACTTCTAGTTGGGTAAAAACACCAGAAGATGTTCGTACCTTAGGTGGTGCAATTTTCTGTGATAGCCGTTATGGTCGTGTATTTACTTATCATAATGGTGCGCAGTCTTATTATGCGACACGAGGTTTCCGCTGTCGTTTAAAAATAAAATAAGCTCTGAAACTCCATATTAAATGATAAGAAATAAGGTCTTTTTAGGTATGATCTTTGCCAAGCGCTTGCTTGGTTTGTTGTGTTTTGCTACCTTAGTGATCACTAAATATTCTAAAACAATGATCGATACTCGCTAGGAAGCAGAAAATGCAATTAAATCCAATGTATTACAATGAACAACATCAAGCTTTTGCTGACAATGTCCGTCGTTTTGTACAAAAAGAAATGACGCCATTTGTGAATGAATGGGATGAAGCTGAAACATTTCCTAGAGAACTCTATAAGAAAGCGGCTGAAATTGGTTTGTTGGGCTTAGGTTTTGGAGAAGAATATGGTGGAATTCCTGATGCTGATCCATTTTATTCTCTATTAGCTGGTGTTGAAATGGCGAAGGCAGGATCTGGTGGCGTACATATTTCTTTGATGGTTCATACTATTGGAGCACCGCCGATTCAGCATTTTGGTAGTGAAGAATTAAAAGCCAAAGTATTGCCAGATATTATTTCAGGTGAAAAAATTTCAGCATTGGCGATTACTGAGCCTGGCGGTGGTTCAGATGTAGCAGCATTGCAAACCAAAGCCGTTCGTGATGGCGGTTATTATATTGTATCAGGTGAGAAAACCTTTATTACATCAGGTATTCGTGCGGACTATTACACGGTTGCCGTTCGAACTGATCTAACCAAAACAGGTGCAGAAGGTATTTCGATGTTACTTATCGATGCACATAGTGACGGTATTACCAAAACACCATTAAAGAAAATGGGATGGTGGGCCTCTGATACTGCGCATTTACATTTTGATCAAGTTCGAGTGCCAGTGTCCAACTTGTTAGGTCGAGAGAATGCAGGTTTTAAAGTGATTATGAATAACTTTAATATGGAGCGGTTTTTCTTGGGAGTGGTGGCTTATGGTTACGCACAAGTGTGCTATGAAGAGGCTTTAGATTGGGCTCAACAACGTAGGACTTTTGGTAAGCGTTTAGTTGATCATCAAGTCGTTCGTCATAAATTAGTAGATATGGCAACTCAATTGACAATCACACGAGCTTTGCTTGAAGAAACAGCTTGGAAAATGACGCAGCCTCAATTGCAGGGTGCTGATCTCGTTGCTCAGATTTCTATGCTTAAGAATGTTGCGACTCGTACTATGCAGTTTTGTGCGGATGCAGCCGTTCAAACACTGGGTGGTATGGGCTTTATGCGTGGAACGAAGTCTGAACGTATTTATCGTGAAGTGAAGGTCAACATGATTGGCGGTGGTGCGGAAGAAATCATGAAAGATTTGATTAGTAAGCAGTTGGGTTATTGAACCTATTCGATACATCATTGAAAGTGCGGTTAACACACCGCACTTTTTTATTTAACGTTTATTCTAGTTCAGCGAGTTCTTCTAAAGAGATCTGACGGATTTCAAAGATGGGTTGTTTCAAAAATGAATTCAGCGTTTTGATATCAATAAACTTTATGTTATCTAGTGCAATACCTTCAATACTGTCTTTTTCCGCATCGTAATGAATATCTGGAGTTTGTTCGATGAATTGTTTGAATAACAGTGGACTATCGCTTAACTCTGCAAGTGGTTTGTCCATCAAAGCTTCAAATTCATAGTCCATCGCATAAATATTGGCTTCCCACGACACATCACTAAAGTTCTCATCTTGACTTGAAATAATGCTACCAGTTTCATAACCTGTGAAATAGTCTTCTTCAGAGTTGATCCAGAGTACATAGCAAGGTTGTGTCGCATCGATTTCTAAGAGTTGATACCAGACAATACCTGAAATTTTGGCAAACTCGAAAGCATCATCTTCATTGAGTTTTGGAATTTCTCCATCATCAATATTAAATTTTTTGCCTGTTTTTTCTAATACAAAAGCTTCAAGTTTTTCATAGATTTCATCATCTACTTCGCCATTACCGATGTCATAATTACATAGTTCATCATAATATAAGCCTTCGATAACCAAAGCTTTGTATGCCTTTTCCGCTTCTGCTTTATCCGTATAAATCTGTTTAATTGACCCAGTTGAAACGCAATTGGTCAGATGCCATTCATCGTTGTAAGCAAAATCATTTTGACGAATCACGTATTGGATATTACTCATTTTTATTTCCCCTTAAGTTAAGCGATTTTCATTTTTAATTCTTGCAATTTGACTGCACTCGGTGGTGCGGCCATCCCATTATCCATCCACAGTTCAAAACGCATTGGATTGAAAAAGAAGTCTGGACTGATATCAAAATCAATCAACTTGGCTTCGCTTTTTCCCATCATTGGTAAAATAGTATTGATAAACCAACTATTGTGCGTAATCAGTAAGGACTTTAATTGACCGGTCACTGATAATGGAGAGAGTAATGTAGCTGACAGCTTTGGGTCATCAATAACATCAGCGTGGAATTTCTCTAGGCGTTTCGCTAGTCCATCTGAGGGGATATCCTGCATTGCTGCAACAAAGTCTCCGATCGTTGGAATAAAACGATGGTGGAAATCGACCAGCAAATGATCTTTTTCGCATAAGTCTTTGACTTCGATACTTTGGCCTGCACTATTTTCAAAGTGGTGTCCAAAAATCGGAATAATCACTTCTTGCACGCCCCAAAAAGTATGCAAGATACGATGGCGATTGTCAGTGCATAGCATTTTGGTGCTGTCGATTAAAGCGTGAATATCAATATAATCTTCAAGCTCGCCCCCACGACGTTTCACCGAAATATTGGCATGTTGGACTGGATTCATTTTTGCATTTTTATAATCATTGATGTTTCTGAAAAATAGCAGTTTTTTAGGCAAACGCAAATAGAATGAATGGGCTAAACGTTAAGTTATGTCGTGATTAAAATGTAAGTAGTTTTTAGAAGGCTTGATATTTTTGATCTGTCCAATCTGTATTTAAAATTGCCCAACGCTCATGGTCTTTCCATGCTTTTCCACCGACTCGAAGATATTGGCGAGAGAAGCCTTCTTTCACAAAACCTGCATTTGCGGCAAGGCGAATAGAGGACAGATTGTCTGGTTGAATATTGGCTTCTAGTCGATGTAGATTCAGTGTTTGAAATGCTTCTTTTAGAACCAGTTGAAGCCCATGTCGCATATAGCCTTGTCCTGTATAAGGATAAAAGGCTTCATAACCTAAATAGGCAGAATGAAAATAACCTCGAATAATATTTGAGATATTAAAAGTGCCTACAATGGCATTATTTTCTATTAAACAGACAAAATAACGATGTTCTTGAGTGAGATACTGTTCAAAGTCGGTTGGTGGGTAAGTCCAAGGTTGATGAAGTTGAATACTATTTTGATAGGCGAGTTTAATTTCTGCTAAATCATTTGGTTGAGGTTTGCGTAAATAGATAGCACTCATTTAATCGCCATTTCCCAAACCATTTCAGTCAACTCATCAATTTTGACTTTACCTTCTGGTCGATACCAAGTCACAGTCCAAGAAATAGAACCACCAACTAAACGACGCCAGATAAAAGCATCATGTTTAACTTTACCGAGTGCGCGTAATTTATCAATGACATCGAGCCAAACTTGCTCATATTCATTGCGCATTTTTAAAAGATAATCTTGTTTTTCTTTAGAAAGGGCAAACCATTCATGCACAAGTACCGCCATAGCTGCGCCAGTATCACCTGCAATCGAAAGTAATTCAGCTTTAATTAAATGACGTAATTGCTGTTCTGGATCATTTGAGCGTTCAGCTGCTTCTTTTAAACGGGCAAAATTATAAATAATGGTTTGTTCCATTACGGTCGCAAGAATTTCATCTTTACTTTTAAAATGATGAAATAGGCTGCCAGATTGGATACCAATAAATTCACCGAGTTGGCGTACGGTGGTTTTGTCATAACCTTGTTTATAAAACAGATAGGCAGCACCTTGCAATAAACGCCCGCGTGGAGTGTCATCAAAACAAACAATTTTGGGTATTTGCTCAATTGAAGTTGCGATCATGCCGATTTTTCTATCCCGTCTCATCTAAAGTGTATTGTAACAAAATTCATTTCATGAATTGTCTTATCTTTTTATAACAAGCATTTGCCTGTATTTGTCTCATTTTGCCAATACAGCATATCATTATGCACTTTACAAACCAAGCACTTGCTTGGTAATGTTAAGTAGTTTTTAGCAATAACAATGAGAAAGCGCATGACAAGTGTCAAACAGGATGAGCAGAGGGTAATCAAAATAGGCTGTGCATCAGGATTTTGGGGGGATACCAATACTGCTGCATTTCAACTCGTGCATTTGAGTGACATCGATTATCTAGTCTTTGATTATTTGTCAGAAATCACCATGTCGATTATGGCAAAAGCGATGATGACTGATCCAAATCATGGTTATGCACTAGACTTTGTTAGCCGCGTCATGTCGCCGCTGCTCAATAAAATTGCTGAGAAAAAAATAAAAGTAATCAGCAATGCAGGTGGGGTGAATCCACTGGCTTGTCGTGATGCGTTACAGAAAATTATTGATGAAAAAGGTTTAGATTTAAAAGTTGCTGTGGTTCTAGGTGACAATGTATTACCTAAGCACACTGAATTACTCAAGCAAAATGTGCAAGAAATGTTTAATGGAGGCGCTTTACCAGCACATGTTGCTAGTAGTAATGCGTATCTCGGTGCAGTTGCGATTCGTGATGCACTAGATTTAGGTGCTGATATTGTGATTACTGGGCGTGTGGTTGATTCGGCGGTTGTGCTTGCCCCATTATTGCATGAATACAAATGGTCACTTGATGATTATGACAAGTTGGCACAAGGTTCATTGGCAGGACATGTCATTGAATGCGGCGCTCAATGTACAGGTGGGAATTTCACCGATTGGCGTTTAGTGCAAGGCTTCGACAATATGGGCTTTCCAATTGTCGAAGTCAGTGAAGATGCTTCATTTATTGTGACGAAACCACAAGGCACAGGTGGACTGGTTTCAAATGCAACGGTGGCAGAACAAATTGTCTATGAAATTGGCAATCCGCAGGCTTATTTACTTCCTGATGTGACGGCTGATTTTAGCCAAGTGCATTTAGAACAAATTGATGAAGATCGAGTCAAGGTGACTGGTGCAACAGGTCGAGCACCAACACAACAATATAAAGTTAGTGCCACTTATGCCGATGGTTATCGTGTGTTAGTGAGTTTTTTGATTGCTGGGCGTGAAGCACCTGAAAAAGCACAGACTATCGCTGATGCCATTATCAACAAATGTGAACGCGTTTTGGCTTTACGTTCTGTGCCACCTTTTAGTGAAAAATCTATCGAAATTTTGGGTATCGAAAGTACCTATGGATCTCATTCTCGAATTCAAGAAAGCCGTGAAGTTGTGGTCAAAATTGCGGTCAAACACATGTTTAAAGAAGCCTGTATGTTCTTTGCTTCAGAAATTGCACAGGCATCAACAGGGATGGCTCCTGCATTGGCTGGGATTGTCGGTGGGCGTCCTAAAGCTTCGGCAGTGGTGAAGTTGTTCTCTTTCTTAATTGATAAAGATCAAATTAAGGTTGAAGTTGATTTTGCAGGGCAACGTCATCCAGTGCAGATTCCAACAGGTTCTGCCGATCAAGCATTTACTCAACATCCTGTGGGTGAGGTCGCAGTTTATCAGGGTGATGAAATTGAGGTGGCTTTAGTTGAAGTTGCACATGCGCGTAGTGGTGATAAAGGCAATCATAGCAACATTGGCGTAATCGCCCGCAAAGCAGAATATTTGCCGTGGATTCGTGCTGCTTTGACTGAGCAGGCTGTGGCAGATTATATGCAGCATGTACTTGATCCAGATAAGTCAAAAGTGATTCGTTATGAACTGCCTGCCATGAATGCATTAAATTTCATGTTGGAAAATGCCTTAGGTGGTGGTGGTATCGCTAGTTTACGTATTGATCCACAAGGCAAGGCATTTGCTCAGCAATTGTTAGATATGCCAGTAAAAGTACCAGCGAAATTGTTAGAAAAATAAGTAAGGAATGTAAATCAAATGGGTTATCAATCAATTTTCAGGACAGATGCATTTGCTGACAAAGTGGTGATCGTCACAGGTGGTGGATCTGGTATTGGCCGTTGTACTGCACATGAGCTGGCATCTCTGGGTGCTCAAGTTGTGATTACAGGTCGAAAAATCGAAAAGTTAGAAAAAGTCAGCCAAGAAATTATTGAAGATGGTGGCAAAGTCCATTTCATCGTCTGTGATAATCGTGATGAAGAACAAGTCAAAAACATGATTGCTGAAGTGATTGAAAAGTTTGGCAAGTTAGATGGTTTGGTGAATAACGCGGGTGGTCAGTTTCCTTCTGCATTAGAGAATATTTCTGCCAATGGATTTGATGCTGTCGTACGTAATAACTTGCATTCAACTTTTTACCTGATGTGTGAAGCTTATAACCAGTGGATGGCAAAACATGGTGGCAGTATCGTCAACATGACCGCAGATATGTGGGGTGGGATGCCGGGAATGGGGCATTCGGGTGCAGCACGTTCAGGTGTCGATAACCTAACCAAAACTGCTTCTGTAGAATGGGGGAAATCAGGTGTACGTGTCAATGCGGTTGCACCGGGATGGATTATTTCATCTGGGATGGATAACTACAGTGGTGATTTTGCCAAAGTAATCATTCCAAGTTTAGCTGGCAATGTTCCATTAAAACGCATGGGAACAGAATCAGAGATTTCATCTGCCATTTGTTATTTGCTTTCCGATGCAGCGGCTTTTGTTTCAGGTGTGACTTTACGTATTGATGGTGCTGCTTCGCAAGGGACACGCATGTATCCATTGGCAGATGCAACAAATAATGAAGCCTTTAATGGCTTCCATCGCGCATTTATACCAGACATATTTAAAACAGATGGAGAAGAAAAATGAGCATTCTCCAATCTGAAATTGCGGTGGGTAGCGAACAATATGAACAAAATCGAGAGGCTTTATTAGCACAACTTGCTGAGGTCCGTGCGGTTCAGCAAAAAAGTATTGATAAATCTTATGCGGCAAAGCCGAAATTTGATAAGAAAGGCAAAATTCTACCGCATGAACGAGTGCGCTTACTGCTTGATGCAGACTCTCCATTTGTTGAGCTTTGTAGTCTTGTCGGCTACAACATGCATGATGATAAAGATGGCTCAGAAGCGGGTGGTGGCATCATTGCAGGAATCGGATTTGTCAGTGGTGTTCGTGCTTTAGTGACTGCCAGTAATAGTGCAATCAAAGGCGGTACGATGTCGCCAATGGGCGTACAAAAAACCTTACGTTTACAAAAGATTGCCCTTGAACAAAAATTGCCGATCGTCACACTGACTGAAAGTGGTGGCGCGAACCTCAACTATGCTGCTGAAGTATTTACTTATGGTGGCATGACCTTTGCTAATCAGGCACGCATGTCTGCGGCCGGGATTCCGCAAATATCAGTTGTTCATGGTAATGCTACTGCAGGTGGCGCGTATCAACCCGGTTTATCGGACTATGTGATTGCAGTTCGCAAACAAACTGAAATGTTGTTGGCAGGTCCGCCATTGTTGTTGGCGGCAACAGGTGAAGTTGCAACGGCTGAGGAACTCGGTGGTGCAGAAATGCATACCCAAGTATCAGGTGTTGCTGAGTATTTAGCTGAAAATGATGCCGACGGTATTCGACTTGCTCGCGAGATTTTTGAGCATTTAAACTGGAAAGAGCAGACCTCAACGCTGAATCATAATTATAAAGAACCGCGTTTCGCACCTGAAGAATTGCTTGGCATCATTCCTAAAGATCCAAAACAGCCTTTCGACATGAAAGAGATCGTGGCTCGTATTATTGATGATTCAGATTTCCTTGAGTTTAAACAGGAATACGATGCTTTAACAATCTGTGGTTGGGCGAAAATGGGTGGGATACATATTGGCATTATTACCAATAATGGTCCAATTACGCCGCAAGGTGCGGTAAAGGCTGCGCAGTTCATTCACCTCTGTGAACAGACGCAACGTCCGCTGTTATTTTTGCATAACACCACTGGTTTTATGGTTGGAACGGATGCTGAGCAAAATGGAATTATCAAACATGGCTCTAAATTGATTCAGGCAGTTGCCAACGCCACCGTGCCGAAAATTTCTATTGTCATCGCTGGTTCTTATGGCGCAGGCAACTATGCCATGTGTGGGCGTAGTTTATCGCCTGATTTTATCTTTGCTTGGCCGAACTCACATGTTGCTGTGATGGGTGCGGCGCAAGCGGGCAAGGTGTTAAGGATCGTTGCTGAGGGGAAACAAAAAGCTTCAGGGATGGAACCAAATCCACAAATGTTGGATTTCCTTGAGCAAAGTACCTCGATGAAACTAGAACAACAGTCGACTGCTTTATTCAACACAGCAATGTTGCATGACGATGGGATTATCGATCCAAGAGATACCCGTAAAGTATTGATCTTTTTGCTACAAACGATTTATGAAGCACAGCAACGTGAGTTAAATCCAACACGTTTTGGTGTGTCGAGATTTTAAGAAATCTCCCCTAACCCCTCTTTTTAAAGAGGGGGACTCCTCCCTTTTGAAAAGGGAGTCTGAGAGGGATTTATGAAATTAAATTTAAGGAAAAAACAATGAAATTTACCGCAGAGCATGATGCATTACGCCGTACAGCACGTCAGTTTGTAGAAAATGAACTGAATCCATTTATTCCTGAATGGGAGGAAGCAGGGCGTTTTCCAATTCATGACGTCTTTAAAAAAATGGGCGATTTAGGTTTATTAGGTATTTGTAAGCCTGAGGAAAATGGCGGTTTAGGTCTCGATTATTCTTATAACCTTGTGGTCGCAGAAGAGTTAGGGCGTGCTGCATGTGGTGGGGTGCCATTGGCCATTGGGGTGCAAACCGATATGGCAACGCCTGCACTGGCTCGTTTTGGCAATCAGGAATTACGAGATGAGTTTTTAAATCCTGCAATTCGTGGTGAATATGTGGCATCGATTGCCGTGTCAGAAGTTCATGCTGGTTCTGATGTTGCAGCAGTAAAAACGACAGCAAAAAAAGATGGAGATGATTACATCATTAATGGCAGTAAGATGTGGATCACTAATTCACTACAAGCAGATTTCTTTTGTTTACTTGCCAATACCTCAGATGACAAACCGCATGTTAATAAATCGATGATTATTGTTCCAGCAAAAACGGCAGGGATTAGTTTTTCAGAACCGCTCAATAAATTGGGTATGCGTTCAACCACAACAGCTCAAGTCTATTTCGACAATGTTCGTGTACCGCAGCGCAATCTTGTGGGTGCTGAGGGCATGGGCTTTATGATGCAAATGATGCAGTTCCAAGAAGAACGGATGTGGGCGTGTGCCAATGCCATTGGTGGTTTGGAAAATGTGATTAAACAAACCATTGATTACACAAAAGATCGTACTACTTTTGGTCAGCCGCTCATTAACAATCAGTATGTGCATTTCCGTTTTGCTGAGTTGATGACCGAGGTCGAAGCACTCAAAGCACTCACTTATCAAGCTTGTGAGCAACACATCGCAGGCGAGAATGTCACCATGTTGGCGTCGATGGCGAAACTCAAAGCAGGACGTTTAACTCGTGAAGTTGCTGATAGTTGCTTACAGTACTGGGGTGGAAATGGTTTTATGTGGGATAACCCAGCGTCACAACTTTATCGTGATGGTCGTTTAGGCTCGATTGGTGGTGGTGCAGATGAAATCATGCTCGGAATCATCTGTAAATTGATGGATATTTTGCCGAAGAAACAGAAATAAAATAGGAGAAGAAAAATGACACTTTCAACTTCTCTTACTGATCTACAGGTTGATGACAGCATCCAACTTGAACAACACGGTAGCATTTTAACACTTTGGCTCAATCGACCTGAAAGTCGTAATGCCATGAGTGTAAATATGGTCAATGCCATTCAACAGGTATTTACCCATATTGAGAATGATACCTCGATTCGCGCTGTCATTTTACGTGGTCAAGGTGGTCATTTTTGTGCTGGTGGTGACATTAAAGATATGGCGGCATTGCGTCTCGAAGCAGCCAATGTCGGCAGTTTAAAGCCTTATGTGGATTTCAATCGTCGCTTTGGTGCCATGATTGAACAAGTTGATCAAGCTCCGCAAACGGTTGTTGCAATTTTAGAAGGGGCAGTGCTCGGCGGTGGCTTTGGTCTAGCATGTGTCTCTGATATAGCGATTAGTCGTGATAATGCTCAGTTTGGTTTGCCCGAGACTGGTTTAGGTGTTTTGCCAGCGCAAATCGCACCGTTTGTGGTGAAACGAATTGGACTGACTCAAGCACGTCGTTTGGCATTGTTAGGTTTACGCTTTAATGGTGAAACTGCACAGAAACTAGGGGTTGTGCATGATGTGGTGCATGATGAAACTGAACTTGAGCAGTTACTCAGTGAGGCCATACAACAGATCAAACGTGCTGCACCTTTAGCCTCCCGAAATACCAAAGCACTGTTACATCGTACTTTGAACGAACCTTTAGAGTCTTTACTTGATGACGCTGCACAGCAATTTGCGCAAGCAGTCGGTGGGGCAGAGGGGCAAGAAGGTACGATGGCATTTATTCAAAAACGTTTACCAACTTGGACTGAAAAATAATGAAATTTTCAAAAGTTTTAGTCGCAAATCGTGGTGAGATTGCTGTTCGTGTGATGCAAACCGCAAAAGCGATGGGTTATCAAACAGTCGCTGTGTATTCAGATGCCGATGCCAATGCTCGTCATGTTCAGGTTGCTGATGAAGCGGTTTATATTGGTGAATCTAAAGTTTCAGCATCTTATTTATCGATTGCCAATATTATTGATGCTTGTAAAAAAACAGGCGCAGATGCCGTACATCCGGGTTATGGTTTCTTATCTGAAAATACCGATTTTGCTCAGGCTTGCAGCGACAATGGCATAACTTTTATTGGGCCAAATGCTGCTGCAATTCATCTGATGGGAAGTAAACGCTTATCTAAAATTGCCATGATTGAAGCAGGTGTTCCTTGTGTTCCGGGTTATGAGGGAGATCAGCAAGAGATTGAATACTTGGCTGAGCAGGCTGAAAAAGTTGGTTTTCCTTTGATGGTTAAGGCCTCAGCGGGTGGTGGTGGTCGCGGTATGCGACTGGTTCATCAATCTGCTGATTTACTAGAGGCATTAAAAACAGCACGTTCAGAAGCAGAAAATGCCTTTGGTTCTGGTGAGCTGATTATTGAAAAAGCCGTGATTTCGCCGCGTCATGTGGAAATCCAAGTCTTTGGTGATATGCATAGCAATTATGTCTATCTATTTGAACGAGATTGTTCGATTCAACGCCGTCATCAAAAGGTTGTTGAAGAAGCACCTTGTCCAGTAATGACGCCTGAATTACGTCAAAAAATGGGTGAAGCAGCTGTTGCTGCCGCGAAAGCTTGTGATTATATCGGCGCGGGAACGGTTGAATTTTTGTTGGATCAATCTGGCGAATTTTATTTCTTGGAAATGAATACGCGTTTACAGGTTGAACATCCTGTCACTGAGATGATTACGGGATTGGATTTGGTAGAATGGCAACTCCGTGTTGCCAATGGTGAAACTTTACCACTGCAACAACATGAACTGACTTTAAATGGACATGCCATCGAAGTGCGTTTATATGCAGAAGATCCGCGTCAGGACTTTTTGCCGCAAACAGGCAAAGTATTACGTTGGCAACCTGCTGGCTCTGATGGAATGCTACCGAATGTTCGTATTGATCATGGTATGTTAGAGGCGGGCGAAATCAGTCCGTTTTATGATCCAATGGTGGCGAAGGTGATTGCCTATGGTAAAACCCGTCAAGATGCGATTCGTTTATTAGCGCGTGCAGTAGATGATTGCGTGCTACTTGGTGTAAATAGCAATAAACAATTTTTAGTGAATTTATTACGTCACCCTATTATTGTGGCAGGCGATACCAATACAGCATTTATTCAACAGCATTTTCAGGATGATGTGAGCTTGCATCAACAAGTTCCAAGCATTGAAAGTCTAGCTATTGCAGCAACATTATTTGCACGACACAAGGCTTTAAAAACGGCATGGCAAACAGGTATTGCAACGCCGTTACCATTAAAGTTGAAATGTGCAGATCAACAATTGTCACTACAAGTCGAGATGGATCAGCAGCAAGTCACCGTGCGATTATGTGATCAACACTGTACGATTCAGGTTGTAGAAATAACGGATAATCAGATCATCTATAACGTAGATGGTGTGCGCCGTAAATTGAGTTATGTACTTGATCAAAATCAACTCTATTTAGATGCGGCAAACGGTAATTTAGTGATTGAAAATATCACCTATGCCGCGCCTGAAGCTGCTGAAGTGGCGGGTGATGGTAAAATTCGTGCACCGATGGATGGAGCAATTGTGAATCTATTGGTCAATGCTGGAGACACGGTTGTTAAGGGGCAAACCTTATTGATTTTGGAAGCCATGAAAATCCAGCAACAAATCAAGTCGGATGTGGATGGGGTTGTGGATGAGTTGATCGGGCAAATTGGGCAGCAAGTGAAAAAACGACAATTGTTGTTGAATGTCTCAATTACATAAAACCGAATAATTAAAAAGCTAGGCTAGACCTAGCTTTTTAATAGCTTTTCTACTGCTTTTAAGGAGTTGCTGGAGTTACCTTTTAATTCTTGAGTTGCAAACTCTGCTAGAGCTTGCTCATGCGCTAGTAAATATTGAAGAAACACTTGAGTTTGAGTATCCGCATGTTGATTCATTCGCTCAAAAGTTTGCATAAAAGGTTTTGTACCCTGTTTAAGCAAATGCATTGCAACTTTCCAAGGAAGTTTTGCCATCGCAATACCAGAGGCCTTGGCTTGTAATCTAATATGTGGTCGGATTTTTGCTGTTTGATTATTTTGAATCAGAAATTGCTGTAATTTGTATAAGGTTTGAGTTTCTAATTGGGCCAAAACTTGCCACCTATGTTGTTGCTCCTTATCACGACAATGTTTTGCTGCATTAATAAAAATCAATTCACCTAAGATTTCTGATTCTAATGCGATATTTAAGTCATGTTGAAATTTGGGGTAATTCATTCCATTGATTTCCAAAAAGAGGTGATGGGATATCACAAGCTAATTTTTCAAATGTTAGCAGTATAGGAAAAAATGGAATATGGTGAAATAGTCGCCACCCAAGTCGCTGGATGGCGCGAAAGCTAAGGAAACATTTTCAGTCTTAAATTTTCTAATCGTGTTTCATATTGCTGTTGCCATTCAGTGCTTGAAAGCTGAGTCTTTAATGGCTCCATATCTTGCTGTAATTGTTTTAATGCTTGTTGATATTGATCAACTTTTTGCTGCTGTTGACCTTCACGTTGTTCTTTAAGTTGCATATCAACCTGTTCTTGTTTGGTTAAATAACGCTCTTGTAAAGTCTGCTTTAATCGTTCTGTTTCAGCAGGATTACTTGAGTTTTGATGGAGCAAACGTAACGCTTGTTCATATATGCCAATTTTACTTTCCTGTTGAACTGCATCTGGATATTGTTGCTGTAATTCATCAAAGGCTTTAAGACGTTGTTCCGTGCTAAGGCTCGAATTATTTACCAAGTCATTGTAAGCAAATCGGTAATCTGCATATTGACGTTCTTGTCCAAAACCAAGTTTGGCTTCGGCTTGTCCTAAGGTTTGTTCTCTTAGTTTCCAGATCTGATTAAAGCGTTCCTTAGGCGATAAGCTTGTTGAGAGAACTGTACTTTGCATTTGCTGTTCATATTGCGGCATACGCTGTAATAAATTTTCAACTAAATGCGCAAATTTTTGATCAGGATAATTGGCTAAAGCTTTGGCAAGCGCAGCATTGCAATCCTGAACTTTACAGCTTGCTTGAAAATCAGTTAAGAACTGAGTGATATTTCCTGGTTGTTGCTGCAACAGATGTAATTGTTTTGATAAAGATTCTTGAAGAAGCTCATCCTGAGTTTTATTTTGCATCGTCTCATTCATTGAATGTTGTGATGAATCTGTAGAAGCTATTGTGGATTTGGTTTGCTGGATTGCAGCGGAAGAGGCGGTGCTCTTCCAAACTACAACCCCGACCAAGACCACTAAAACAATAATTATTGTCAGTAATAGTCTTTTGTTCATACCGTTTTCCGAAGTTTAAGGACTGTAATTAAATTGTCCCATTACAGGGAAGTGGTCTGATAAATCCCAAGTCATATAAAGTGGATCAGCAGTCGTACGTAAAATACGAACATCATTGCGTGATTGGATCGGTTGACGATGTGTATTTGAAGCAACGATATAATCGAGGTATTCGACAGCTGTACCACCTGAACCTGCTGCACCAGCCAATTTATTGACACGAGGATCAAAAGTTGATGCCGTATAACCTGTGCTTGGAGCTGCGGTTGCATTGAGGTTCATCAACATATTTTGATAGTCTTGAGGCCATAACAATTTATTGACGTTGAAGTCACCACCCATCAATACAGCGTCAAAACTTGGAACATTTTGCTGATTTACAAGTTGGCGAATTTGCTGGAATTGAACTTGACGTAGCGCACGAGCTTCATCCGTATCAAACGATGCGGTATGCGTTGAAGTCACATGGTACGCCTTACCATTTTTAATGATTTCAGCATATAGCACGCCTTTGTCTGCAAAACAGTCTGTTCCAGTACAATCTGGGTAAATAAATTGTGCTGTTTTCACAATAGGATATCGGCTCACGATAACTAAACCGCTATCAAATAGGTTATAGCCTGAACCTACAGGGATATGTGTTTGATATGGATACTGTTGTGCAAGTTGATTTAACATACCCGTACGAGAAGAGGCAAATGCTTCTTGCATCATAATCACATCATAACCACTTAGATGATTTGGAAGCTCTGCTAAACGCTCACTAATTTTACTCGCAACCATTGGTAAAGCGTAAATGTTATACGTCAATACCTTTAATTCATCTGCACTCGCAGAGACTGGTTCTTGTACAGTATTTTGGTGGATCGTGTAATGGAAATCATCATAACCACCTGTGTATTCAGCCTTTACAGCAGCTTGAGCTGATAAGCCAGCATAGTTGGTATTGATACGATGTACATCACGATCAGAATACCAAGGAGAAGTTGTAGATGCTGTTTGGATGCCATGTTTAATTGAGCTGCCAGACCAAGTGCCAGTCATGGTTTGTTTTAGTGTCACTTGTGAATTACCACTTGTGACTACAGTATCAAAATTATAAGTTTTACCTGACTTTAAACCTGTATAACGGTTCATACGAAGAACACGTTTAGTCTCATAAGGTGCAATTTGAGTGGCTTCTTGAGCCCATTCATTTCCCTGTTCTAAAATGTCGGTCCCTGTATGGTTTACTTGTATTGATACAGTTTGTGGTGTGGTATTTGTGACAAAAACATAAGAATCAGCGAGCGCATCTTGCATTGCAAAACCACTCACCATTAACGCTACCCCTGCGCCTAGTTTTAAGCTCTTCAGCTTCATTTTTCTCTCTCCATAGTGCATAAAGTCTACGAACAAAGAACAATCAAAGTTATAAAATATTCATTATTGAAAAAATGATGATTGTTATTTGTTCGAAATTTATATTAGTGAAAATTTGTTTCTGATTCATGTAAATTTTTGACCACTCATCTGAACTAATTGCTTAATAATTATTGTTTTTTACTATTATTGTGATTTATTTTGCTTTTGTATCTTTTTTAAAGAAAAAAAATACTCAATAATTTTCTTAAATGAAAATTACTGGGGTGTGAGTTTATCAATCTTTTGTTTTAAATTTTATGAAAAGTAGTGTTATTACAGAAAATTGAAAAGAACTTTTATAACGAGCAAGAATGAAAAAACCGACAGCCTTGACCACTGTCGGTTCTTAATAATAAAGAAAAAAGTGTTATGTTTGATCAGCAGCGACAATTGCAGCACTTGCTTGCTTTAAGCTGTAAAGTAATTGACCGAGTAAAACATCTTTATTGCTGAGTGTTACCATTACCATTGGATGATGTGGGGCGGGGATGGATGTTAAAATTGCTTTTCCATTCTCAGCATCTAACGTAATGCTCTGGCAGCCAGTCAGCTGGATTTCATTTAAAAACGCGCTTACCATCGCCAAAATAGAGCTACTTACCGCAGCGAGTTTAGTACTATTGTATGGATTCTTCTTATAGATAGAAGTCAGCTCAAATCCATCGGTCGAGCAGAGCATAATATAATCAATCCCACGGATATTGGTGATGACCTCATTGGCTTGAGCTTTAGCCAATTGAATAAGTTCAGTTGGCGCTGTACGTTGTTGACTCGGAATGCTGAACATAATTTTTCTCTTTTATAAAGTAATTAATTTGTTGCTCTGAGATTCACTTCAAGTGCTGCAATAAGTGATTCAACCATCAGCAAAATGTGTTCTTGTTTTCTAGCATCAATAAAAAATAAAGGGTATTGGTAGTCGTTTTGGATCAACCAATCTCGATAAATTGAAATAGGTTGCCCTTTGTTCTCATCTACATGAGTGATACCAATCGAGATATTTTTTGTATAGTCTTTAAATGTATCTAAATATCCTTCGAGTTCTTCGAGAGGAACTGTACTGTTATGATCAACTAGAATAATTGCACCGAGTGCTCCTTGGCAAATTACTGGCCAAATAAAGTCGAAACGCGCTTGTCCAGGCGTGCCATACAATCCTATTTTTGCACCATCGTCTAATGTAATTTCACCATAATCAATGCCGACTGTAGTTTGCATTTTATTATGAGCCTGACTATCTGTATTGAATGCTTCGGTCGCAAGTACAGGAATTTCAGAGAGAGATTTAATTGCTTCAGTTTTACCTGCACCCATGCTTCCTGCAAATACGATTTTATATTGTTGGAGAATCATAGAATTCCTTAAAGCCCAAATCGGCGTCTGATTTTGCCGAAAAATTTATTTAAAAAGCCGTTTTGTTCAGCGGATTGTTCATCTGTTTCTGATTTTAAATAATGGCTGTCTGATGCTGAAATAATACCGCCGTTATTGGATGCAATACAGGCAGCAATAAATTGTTGAACCGTTTGAATAGGAAGTTTTAATTGAGTTGCGACTTGAGAGAGTTGAGCTCCTTGTATAAAACATGCTGCGAGTAAAAGTGTTGTTTTGCGATCAGCACTTTGAGCGGGCTGTGGCCAATATTCGATTTTAAAGCATTCATTTTCGCTAGGAGCGAGTTGCTGAAACTCCAAAGAATGCCAAAAAAGATTCCATAACCAATCTTGTAGGTCGTACTCAACCTTACGAGACACTTTGGTAAAGTCAGAGGTCGTTGCAAAGCTGTAATTGAAGCTATGATTGGTTTGAGTTTGTGTTCTCGTCGGCTCCAACCAAGCAATTTGGCTGCGTGTATCAATAATTGCTAGCGTGCCATGATCATCAAAAAGATGTAGCCGAGCATTCTCAGGATTTAACATGTCGTTAAGAAATTTCTCATTTACAACATGATGTGTCGAAACCTCTTCTTTTACTTTAGGTTGTTGTGATTGTTGATGTGACAAATAGCTAAGCAGTCGAAGATGAATCCAGTTTTTTAAAGCATCGGTTTGTTGGAATGGCAAATAAAGTGTGTTGTTTTCCTCAATGTTGCAAGCACCTTGAGCTTTAGAAACTTTTAAGCATGGTAATTTTTTTTCTTCGATAATACGTTGGATACCTTCGGTATCAAAAAAATTTTCGTTTATTAATAATAAGTCTATATTTGGATCGGCAATATTAATCCAGTTAATTCCAAATTCATTCGGTATTGTTTTTCTAAGTTCTATTTTTAATTCATCTGAAACTTTTAAACTTATACCTGAAATTGCGATATTAATGCAATGTCCATTCATAGTATCACTTTAATATTTTATAAAACATTGGACTGCACAACTTTAGTCTTAATACTAAAGACTAATAATAGACTGCTTGTATTATTTTAAATTTACTTACTGGTCAAATAAATAAAATTAAAATATATACAAGAAGTCTAATATATTAAAGATTCTGCAAAATTAATTAAGCAAAGTCTAATTCTTTCTCGAAAGTTTTAAGTTCGTGGCGAGCCATCGCTAGGTTAGATTTAGTACGGTCTAAAACGAGGTAGAGAAACAGATTGCCATTGCTTTCTAATGGACGGATTAAGTGATATGCCTTACCAAGTGTAATCAGGATATCTTCGATGTCATCGTTGAGTTTCAATGAGTTGGCAACACGGCGTTTTGCTCGAATAACCTCGGTATTACCTGCAGCTGCTAATTCTAAGTCGATTGCACCCCCACCTTGTGTTGCCAGCGCCAAACCGCTTTCTGTGTCTACTAACGCTGCTGCAACGAAACCATCAATATTTGTCAAGCTTTCTAATGAAATTTTAGCCATGATATTATCTCTACTAATACATCTTGTTTATGAATTTATATTCCCTACTTTTGTTTTAGATTATTCTTCAAAAGCAGTTAATTTCATTATAGGAAACTCTTTTATTAAATCAATCATGTTTGAAAATAATTAAAATCACAGCAGTGCTATTAATTGACAATTTTTGTCAATAAAACGTTTTAAAGTGGAAAGTGGGGATATTATTTTTAATTTTCTGTGATTTTATTCACAGTAATATTTTATTTTAAGTAGGGTTTTTGATTGTAAATAAATGTAAAATATTTTTTGTTAAAATGTTTTGAACTAATATTTAAATAAATTTAAAAATATTATAAGTGTATGATAGAAAAAGCATTTGTACTTTTCCTATCATCGTCTTTAATAAATTAATGCCCGATTAATTGACTATATGAGCAATAGAGTGACAGCAAAATGACCAATGCAACGATTGGGGAAAGCAGGTAAGACCAGCCTGGGATACTTGGTTGTTCAACGTCAAGTTCTTCTGCGTGATGAACGTTAGGCTGTGCTTGATTAACCATTTGATTGAACTCCTGCATGGTTGCTTCTAAAGAGATTTCTTCTTGTTCGATTGGTTTGGAACCGATGAGCTCAGTGAGCTGATTGGTCGACCAAACCCAATCTTCTGCTTGGCCAGAAAGATGTTCAACTTGTCCTAATAACAACTCTGCTAAGCCTGTTTGACCAAAGTTACCTGTCTGATCCAACTGATTTAATTCATTGAACTGTAAGCTCACAATCTCAGAAATACTGGATTCTTGCTCTGATGCAGTTAATTTCGATTGGTTCTTTGCAGAGGTTGTTAGATGGCGTGCAATTTCTTGAATATAAAGCGGATCAGTCGCTTTAATTTCTTGATATAGCTTTTGTGGATTTTGTTTCCAAAGACTAATTAACTGACCTAATGTCAGCGCATTGACTTCATCAACAAATGCACACTTCTCTTTGGGCGAGTGTGTGCTAAAAAGTTGCGGTTTTTGAATTTTAATTTGTTCAGAAAAATACTGAACTAAGTCAAATGCCATCTCGGACGTCCTCTTTTATTTTTAATCTAAGATTCTTAAAGACGGCTTCTTCTTGCTCGGTTCCGCCTCTTGTTTAGTTTCATCTGTTTGCGTAATTGGTTGCTCTTGAATATCTTCATATTCACTTGGATCGAAAAATAATCCTTGACCATTTTCACGTGCATAAATACCGAGAACTGCTCGAATTGGCACATAAATTTCTTTGGCTACACCACCAAAACGCGCTGAAAAAGTAATTGCATCATTACTCATGTGTAATTGATGAATTGCATGAGGAGCTAAATTTAAAACGATTTGACCATCTTTCACAAATTGTTGAGGAACTTCAGTATTCGGCTGAGTCGCGTCAACTAATAAATATGGTGTTAGTTGGTTATCGCAAATCCATTCATAAATGGCACGAGCAAGATACGGGCGTGTTGGAGAAAAAGTGATTTGCTCAGACATAATTTATAAACTTGTTAAATCGTTGAAATGAATTCATTGTAGCTGTTTTTTTCTTGAGCTGTCATTGATTTAATGAAAGAAGGTCGGCTAAAGATACGATGACAATACAAGAAAATAGGTCGACAGTGTTGTTGTGGTAACTCGATTCCCATGCTTTTTAAGCGCAAGAAGATCGGGGCTAACATACAGTCCAAAATTGAAAAGGTTTCAGACATAAAAAAGGGAAAGTGTTGAAATAGTGGAGTCAATGAAATCAGCGTATCTCTTAATTCTTTTTGCGCTTTTTGCTTTTGAGTTAAATCTAATGTATCTGCATGTCGAAGCATACTGTCTGCAAGCTTGAACCAGTCTTGTTCAAAACGCCAAATATACTGTCTTTGTTCTGCTCTTGCCATAGGAGCATCGGCATAAAGTTTATTCTGGCGATAGCGGTCATCTAAGTATTCTGCAATCACATTCGGAGAAAATAGCTTTAGATTTTGCTCAATTAACATTGGCAACTGATTGTATGGATTGAGATCAGCCAAATCCTCATCTTCATGGTCTGTGAGAATCAGATGGTATTTGATTTGTTTTTCAGCAAGCAAAAAACGAATCCAGTGCGAACGGAAATCATCGGCATGACTATACAATGTGATGCCTTGAACAGGGCTTGGGGGATTTTCTAAAGACATAAATCCGAAAAATTATGATTGACTGTTTAGAATACTAAAATTAACGTTGGAAATCACTTAAAGCTTAAGAATATGATGATTCAAATAAATCTAATATTCAATAAATTCAAAGAGAGAAAAATTAAATGAAATATTATGGCTTGATGATCTTGTCGAGTATGTTATTGCTGAGCAGTTGTGCAAGTGTGTCTAATCAAGGATCAGCAGTTGATGTTCGATCTGAAAATGATGTGCAAATCTCAATTGCGGCGGATTCTTGTGATGATCAGAGTGCTGATGCTTGTAATGAGGTGCAAGATTACGGTGGTATCAAAAGTGAGTACGTGGTCAAGGGATGTAAAGTGACGATTTATAATGATGGGCCGATCAAAATGGTAAATGAAAAGACTGATCAGCCATGTAATGCACCAATCCCAGAAGACTATCCGTTTTCGACACGCGAAACTAAGACTTATATGCAAGATGGTTGTCTTGTGACAGAGTATTCTACAGGTGATGCTGTTATGGATTGTTCTAAGAAGAAATAATCGGCAAATAAAAAAACCTCGGAAATATCCGAGGTTTTTTGTCCAATTCGTAAAGCGATTAACGTTTAGAGAATTGAGGACGTTTACGAGCTTTACGTAAACCAAGTTTCTTACGTTCAACTTCACGAGCGTCACGAGTAACGAAACCAGCTTGACGAAGAGCAGGTTTTAAAGTTTCGTCAGCAGCGATCAATGCACGAGTAATACCGTGACGGATAGCGCCAGCTTGACCACCCATACCACCACCTTTAACAGTGATGTAAAGGTCATATTTTTCAGTTGCTTCTAAAAGCTCTAAAGGCTGACGCACAACCATACGAGCAGTTTCACGACCGAAATATTGCTCTAAAGTACGATTGTTAATTACGAGTTTGCCTGTACCAGCTGATAAGAAAACACGTGCAGTTGCGGTCTTACGGCGACCTGTACCATAGTTAGTAGCCATGTGCTGTATCCCTTAGATGTCCAAAACTTGTGGCTGTTGAGCAGTATGAGGATGCTCGCTACCAGCGTACACTTTCATCTTCTTGATCATCGCATAACCAAGAGGACCTTTTGGCAACATACCTTTTACAGCACGTTGGAAGATTTCTTCTGGTTTGTGCTCAACTAATTTTTCAAAATTAGTTTCGCGAATACCACCAGGGAAACCAGTGTGGCGATAGTATTTTTTATCAAGTGATTTGTTACCAGTCACTTGAACTTGTTCAGCATTGATCACAACGATGTAGTCACCAGTGTCAACGTGAGGAGTATAAGATGTTTTGTGCTTACCGCGTAAACGACGAGCGATTTCAGTCGCAAGACGACCTAAAGTTTTGCCTGAAGCATCAACAACGTACCAGTCGTGTTGAACTTCAGCAGGCTTAGCGCTGAGAGTTTTCATTAACCACTACCTATTATAGTTGGTTTGAGCAAGGAATCGCCCAAACAAAAGGAGACCGAATTCTATATGAATTTATAAAAGGGCACAAGAACAATTCCATCAAGATGTCATATTTTGCTGCAATGTGACTGATTTTGTAAACAACAAGCGTGGATGGAAATCATGATTATTTATCTTGTGAGTGTATAGGATTTACCCTATTATTTTTATACCAAGTAATTAAAAAATAGAATTATTTATTTGTTTTTATGGGGAATTTGATGGAGTTGTCGTTTTCTACAAAAATTGTTGTAGTTGCACTATTAGTCGGTGTTTGTTCAGCACAGACAAATGCTCGACGACTTTATAAATGGGTAGATCAAACCAGTGTTACGAACTACTCTGAATTCCAGCCAAAAGAAGGTACCAGC
Organism: Acinetobacter venetianus RAG-1 = CIP 110063; assembly: GCF_000368585.1. Taxonomy (GTDB): domain Bacteria; phylum Pseudomonadota; class Gammaproteobacteria; order Pseudomonadales; family Moraxellaceae; genus Acinetobacter; species Acinetobacter venetianus. The sequence goes on along the minus strand of NZ_KB849557.1, from coordinate 315,733 downwards.
CGAAAGCTTGAAGTTATCGAAAGTCGTGGGGATGAACATATCGACCCGATGATGGCTGTTACGAATGAAATGAAAGCGATTGAAATCCCTGTGGATCCGATGAATCTTCAAGACACATCAAGTGGCACAGCATCTCAAGCACCGAAACCAACGACGCAAACAATTGTTAAGCAAGGTGTCCTTGCTGCTCAACCTTATGTGAGTCCTGCAAGTGGTGTGGTTGCTTCATCGCCAGTTGAAAAGAAAGAGCAACCAATTGCTGTTGTTGAGAAAAAGGAAACAGTCGTAAATCCAATCGCTGAAAAAGTGAGTAGTAGTGTTGTGGTTATCGATAGACCTAGTAGTAGTGTCGTTGTCGTAGAGAAAAAAGATGAGTCTGCAACTGTTGCTCGTCCTGAGCATAAAAAGACACAGCAAAAGATTAATCCTTGGTCAAGATCACCAAATTTTGTACCTTCCAACTTAGTGCCTGAAAATTTACCGAAGTCTACAATGCCGTAGCGAAGATGTTTTTCAAAGGAATACTATAGCTACATTTAGATTTTCGCTACACTATATTGAAATCTAGATGATTGGCTGTTTCTATGCTTCCTTTATATGTGACTTCAGGTGAACCTACGGGAATTGGTCCAGATATCTGTCTGAGTTTGGCGGATCGTGTAGATGAACGCCCAGTAGTTATTCTCGCTGATATAAAAATGCTAGAGCAGCGTATTAATCAGTTGAATTTAAATGTTGAGATTGTCCCATATGGTGGGCAAGTGCAATCGAGTTTAAAAGGGCAACTATTTGTAGAACATGTACCTTTGAAAAACTCAGTTGTTCTAGGTCAATTGGATTCGGCTAATTCGGCTTATGTATTAGAACAATTACGACGTTCTGCTGATTATGCGATGACTGGAAAGAGTGTTGGGGTTGCGACAGCACCTGTGCAAAAGTCAATTATCAATGATGCTGGTATTCGCTTTAGTGGTCATACTGAATATTACCAAGAGTTTGCTGGTGTTGATCGTGTGGTGATGATGTTGGCAACTAAAACTTTACGTGTTGCATTAGTGACGACTCATTTGCCTTTACGCGATGTACCAGATGCAATTACCAAAGAGCGCCTAAAGCAAGTGATTGATATTTTAATTCATGATCTAAAAACAAAATTTAAAATAGCCGCACCTCGTATTTTAGTCTGTGGTTTGAATCCACATGCGGGTGAAGATGGCTATTTAGGGCGTGAAGAAATTGATGTGATCAATCCAGCTTTGGAAACTTATCGCGATCAAGGTATTGAAATGAGTCTGAGCTTACCCGCAGATACTCTATTTACGCCAGAAAATCTGAAAGATGCGGACGCTGTTTTAGCGATGTATCACGATCAAGGTTTACCTGTGTTAAAATCACAAGGCTTTGGTGAAGCAGTCAACATTACCTTAGGCTTACCATTTATTCGTACATCTGTCGATCACGGTACAGCACTTTCTCTTGCAGGCACTGGACAAGCAAAAGCATCGAGTTTGCATGTGGCAGTAGATTTAGCACTTGATTTAGCTCGAATCTCCCCAAATCCCTCTGCGTAAAAGAGGGGAGAGTTAAATCTGAAATTTTGAGTATAAATATATGTATCAAATTAATGCCCTAAACCCTAAAGATGAAGGGCATCAGGCTCGAAAACGTTTTGGTCAAAACTTTTTACATGACCAACGTGTGATTGCCAAAATTGTACGCTCAGTGAATCCGCGTGCCGGCGAAAATATTGTAGAAATTGGTCCAGGTTTGGCTGCGTTAACATCGCCTTTAATTGGTGAGTGTGATGCATTGACTGTTGTTGAGCTGGATCGCGATTTAGCAGCTGGTTTACCGGGGCGTGTACCTCATCCTGAACGTTTGACGATTGTTGAAGCAGATGCTTTGAAATATGACTTTACTCAACTTTTTCAAGAGGGTCGTCCGCTTCGCGTCGTTGGGAATTTGCCATATAACATTTCAACTCCGTTATTGTTTCACCTCTTGGAGTTTGGAGACAAAGTGAAAGATATGCACTTCATGTTGCAAAAAGAAGTGGTTGATCGTATTACTGCAACGCCAAACACTAAAGAATATGGCCGCTTATCAGTGATGATCCAATACTTCTGTAAGCCAACGTTCTTATTCGAAGTGCCGCCCGGTTCATTTAACCCTCCGCCGAAAGTAACATCTGCTGTGTTCCGTTTAGAACCTTATGAAACTAAGCCAATCGTTGCAAAAGATGAAAAAGCATTGGCACGGTTAGTGGGGCATGTATTTACCCAACGTCGTAAAACCTTACGTAATAGTTTAAAGGGAATGTTGGCGGAAGATGGTTTTGAAAAAGCTGGTGTCGATCCAATGGCTCGCCCTGAAACCTTGAGTTTAGCCGATTTTGTCGCATTGTCGGATCAAATGGTGGCTTAATGTCTAAACGCTATAATTATGTTATTGGCGATGTGCAAGGCTGTTTTGAAGCACTGAAAGCATTGCTAAAAGAAATCCGTTTTGATCCTGATCAAGATTTTTTGTGGTTCGCTGGTGATTTGGTTGCGCGTGGAGAGAATTCTGTAGGTGCTTTACGCTTTGTAAAAAAGTTAGCTGATCGTGGTGCTGCCTCAACCGTATTGGGTAATCATGACCTAACCTTGATTGCATGTGCGCGTGGTTTTAAAAAAGCAAAAGAGAAAGATGGTACGCAAGATATTATTGATGCTATAGATGGTGATGAACTGATTGATTGGTTACGTAAACAACCTTTAAGTTTAAGTCCAAATGCTAAAATGCTAATTACACACGCGGGTGTTCCATGTATTTGGGATGCTGAGCAAACAATTCAGTTGGCAAGCGAAGTACAGCAGATTGTTGGGCATGACGATCTAACTGTTTTGGATACTTTTCTTGCTGAAATGTACGGTGAACAACCTGATCTTTGGTCAGATCAACTGACAGGAATGGCACGATTGCGTTGTATTACCAACTATTTAACCCGTATGCGTTTAACTGATGCTAAAGGGCGTTTGGAGTTTGGTTTTAAAGATGCGCTTGATGCACCGATGCCAGTAGGTTTCCAGCCTTGGTTTGAGTTTGAAAGTCTGGCAGCACATACCCATCAATTAATTTTTGGGCATTGGGCTGCTTTACAGGGCAAGACTATTAATTCTCAAATTCAAAATGTTGATGGTGGCTGTGTTTGGGGGCAGCAATTGATGGCGTTCCGTTTGGAAGATCAACACATGTTTGCGGTGGATAATCCTTTGAGTTGATTATCTGACGATATGGTTTGAATGTCTAATTTCATGGTGAGGTTGGGCATTTTTTATTTTAAGACTGTCAAAAAACTGTCATACACTGATCATTAAAGTGTCAAAAATTATTTATAAGCTGTAAAGCATGAAAATAACGACACAAATGGATGGCGATATGCAAAGTACATACGCGACATCTTTATTAAAGCAAGATCAGTTTCCAGATAGTTTTAAATTCTACTTCAAAAGGAAACAGCTTAAAAATAAGCAAAATGAGTTTTCTGAGCTTGAAGAACTCGTACGTCCCCGTTTAAAAATTGCAATTGTGACTGAAACATGGCCGCCTGAAATAAATGGTGTTGCCTTATCAATGATGCAGCTTTGCCAAGGGTTACAACGCCTTGGACATAAAATCTTATTAGTCCGTCCAATTCAAAAAGCAGCATGTACTGAATTTCATCCTGATCAGGAATGTTTGGTCATGTCACAGCCAATCCCTAAGTATCCGAGTGTGCAGTTTGGCTGGCCGCAGTACATTAAAGTATCTAAAGCTTTTGAACGCTTTTCACCAGATGTTGTGCATATTGTGACAGAAGGGCCATTGGGTCTGACGGCACTCCAAGCGGCGAAGTCAAAGAAAATTGCAGTCTCAAGCGGATTCCATTCAGCATTCCATGATTTTAGTCGTTTCTTTGATTTGGCTTTTTTGGTAAAACCGATTCAGCGCTATTTAACATGGTTTCATAACAGTACGGATGTAACTTGTGTTCCAAGTCAATATACGGAACAAGCCTTACGTGGTTTTGGTGTGACTTGTCCTTTAGTCATTGTTGGGCGTGGGGTAGATACCAATAAGTTTTCTCCGCAACATCGCTCGCAAACGCTAAGACAACAGTGGGGTGCCGACACTGATACCCGTGTCATGCTATATGTGGGGCGATTATCTCCTGAAAAAGAAGTGGATGTATTGATTAAGAGTTTTCATGCGCTGCAAGCACAACAGGGTGAAAATGTTAAATTTGTGATTGTTGGTGAAGGGCCAGATCGAGTCCGTTTAGGAAAGTTAACAAGCTCGAAAGACGTTATTTTCACTGGTAGTTTGAGTGGGCAAGCGCTTTCTGAAGCATATGCGAGTGCAGATGTATTTACCTTTGCAAGTCAGGCTGACACTTTTGGAAATGTCGTTTTAGAAGCAATAGCGAGTGGTCTGCCTGTCGTGGCATATGATTATGTTTGTGCGCATCAATATGTAAAACAAGAAGTAACAGGATGGTTGAGTCCGCTTGGACATACATCCGATTTAATCCAATCCATTTGTCATTTACCAGCACTTCCAAAACTAAGACAAATGGGATTGCTGGCGAGCGAAACCGTACAAGAAAATAGCTGGCAGTTGCCCGTACAACAATTAGAACAAGCACTTTATCAGGTAGCAAAGGAGTCTCCCATGACCTCTACCTAAAGTATCCTCAGAAAGGAGAAAAAATATGAATCTTCAAAATGCAAAAATAAAAATACTAGATTTAGATTTAAAAGGGTGTGTATACCTTAACCATCTCTCACATTCTCAACGTATCGCCTTATTTTTTAAAACGATTAGTCGTTTGGGCGATGGGCCATTTTGGTATGTCATGTTGTTGTCCGTTTGGGCTTTACAAGGCTTGGCATATGGTCTTCAAATCTTATATCTAATTGTCGCAGGGTCGGTTGGTACGCTGATATACAAATATCTAAAACACAAAACAACACGACCAAGACCTTATCAAGTTCATCAAGTGATAGTCCTAGGTGAGCGACCTTTGGATCATTTTAGCTTTCCGTCAGGTCACACTTTGCACGCAGTTATGGTGACAATTACTTTAGGTTATATACAGCCAATTTTGCTGATATTGATGTTGCCATTTACAGTGTTGGTTGCATTATCAAGAATGGTATTAGGACTTCACTACCCAAGTGATGTGATCGTCGGTGCGACAATCGGTGCGACAGTTGCAAGTAGTATTATTCTCTTAGCACCAAGCTTTAACATTGTTTTGTGAGTAATCGGGTTGTGAATTTCTCAACAGAAAACTATTTTTTCAAGCGTATGTTTTGTTAAAGTAGCTCCAATCTCAAATATTTATTCAGGTTGTCATATGGGCTTACGTTGGACTGATACGATTGATATTGCAATTGAACTCGTAGAAGCACATCCAGATGTTGATCCACAGTGGATTCGTTTCACAGATTTACACGCATGGGTTTGTGCTTTACCTGAATTTAATGATGATCCTAATAAGTCAACTGAAGGTTTGCTAGAAGCAATCCAAATGGCATGGCTGGATGAAGTTCGATAAAAATTCATCAGAAATCGCTGAACTTTTACAGATTCAAGCTGATTATTGGCGATGACATCGGTATAATGCGGCAAATTTTTTTAGTTTACACCATAATAGGAGTCAATCATGGCGATTGAACGTACTTTATCTATCGTTAAACCTGATGCAGTTTCTAAAAACCACATCGGTGATATTTTTGCTCGTTTTGAAAAAGCTGGCTTAAAAATCGTTGCAACTAAAATGAAACACCTTTCTCAAGCTGATGCTGAAGGTTTCTATGCAGAGCACAAAGAACGTGGTTTCTTTGGTGATTTAGTTGCTTTCATGACTTCAGGTCCAGTTGTTGTATCTGTTCTTGAAGGTGAAAATGCAGTTCTTGCTCACCGCGAAATCTTAGGTGCTACTAACCCTAAAGAAGCTGCTCCAGGTACAATCCGCGCTGACTTCGCTGTAAGCATCGACGAAAATGCTGCTCACGGTTCTGACTCAGTTGCTTCAGCTGAGCGTGAAATCGCTTACTTCTTTGCTGATAACGAGATCTGCCCACGCACTCGTTAATCCAAAGCATTCGAACCAGATAAGTGGTATACTGCTTATCTGGTTTTTTGTTTTCTATAGATTGAGTTGTGTAAGTAATGCACAGCATTTCTAGCGTTGATATGGTTTAGGTAAATATTCATGAGTTCTGCAGTGGTCGTTTCATCAGAAAATTTAGATGAAAAACAACAGTCTGTTTCTACGCCTGTCGTTCATGCTGCCGACAAAAAAGTGAATCTACTAGGCATGTCACGTGCAGAGTTAGAAAAGTTTTTTGAAGATTTAGGTGAGAAGAAGTTTCGTGCTGGTCAGGTTATGAAATGGATTCACCAATTTTTTGTGACTGATTTTGCTGAGATGACCAATATCTCAGGTAAGTTAAGAGAAAAACTAGAAAAGATTTGCGAAATTAAAGCCCCTGAAGTGGTGCATCGTAATTATTCTAAAGATGGAACACGTAAATGGGTGTTTCGTGTAGGTGATGGTGAAGGCTCTTTAGTTGAAACTGTTTTGATTCCTGCTGAAGATAAAACGGGTGCAAGAAAGACACTTTGTATTTCTTCACAAGTGGGCTGCGCACTTGACTGTTCATTTTGTTCGACAGGAAAACAAGGTTTCCAACGTGATTTAACACCAGCTGAAATTATTGGTCAGTTGTGGATGGCGAACTATTCCTATATGGAAGAAGTGCCTGTTGCAGAGCGTGAACGTACTGTGACCAATGTGGTGATGATGGGTATGGGTGAGCCATTACTCAACTATGATGCTGTACTCAGTTCAATGCAATTGATGCTAGATGATTTCGCGTACGGAATGTCAAAGCGTCGTGTGACTTTATCGACCTCAGGTGTTGTACCTAAAATTGATCAATTGGCGCAAGATATTGATGTCGCTTTGGCGATTTCTTTACATGCACCAAATGATGAGTTACGTAATGAACTTGTTCCAATTAATAAGAAGTATCCACTGGAACAATTGATTGCTGCATGTCAGCGTTATTTAGCGAAAGATGGTAATGAAAGTGCTCGCCGTCACGTAACGATTGAATATGTAATGTTAGATGGCGTAAATGACCAACCAGAGCACGCACAACAATTATTAAAATTATTGAAAAACTTACCGAGTAAGATCAACTTAATTCCATTTAACCCGTTTCCACATGCGCCTTATGGTCGCTCAAGCCGTAATCGTATTATCGCATTTCAAAAAACTTTGTCTGATGCGGGATTTGTGTGTACGATTCGTCAGACACGTGGTGATGATATTGATGCTGCGTGTGGTCAATTAGTGGGACAGGTTGCTGATCGCACGCGTCGTGCTGAACAGTGGAAAAAGAAAGTGGCGCAACGGCAAGAAATTTTGCGCACACAAGGATAAAACTTGGGGAAAAGCGTTGAATACAACTCGATCAAAAACGATTATAGCAACTACTATTTTGTTCACTGTATTGGGTCTAACCGCCTGCCAATCGACAAAGACAACAAAAGATCCTGAAAAAGCTGTGCAAGTCCGAACACAACTTGCAGCAGAATATATTCGAACGCGTGACTTAGACTCGGCTAAACGATCATTAGATCAAGCCCTGAGAATAGATTCGCGAGATGCAAATGCCAATATGATGATGGGAATTTTGCTACAACAAGAAGGTAGCAAAACCAATATGGAAAAAGCAGAGTCTTATTTTAAGCGTGCAATTTCTTCTGAACCTGATAATGCCCAAGCTCGTAATAATTACGGTACATATTTGTATCAAATGGAGCGTTATAATGAGGCGATTGAGCAGTTTACGATTGCAGGTGCAACCCTAGGTTATGATCAACGTTTTCAATCGTTGGAAAATCTTGGGCGAATCTATTTAAAATTGGGCGATGTTGCGAATGCTGAAAAAGCATTCAAACAAGCGCTACAAGCAAATCGAAATGCGACAATATCAATGTTAGAGTTGTCGGAAATTTTCTATTTGCAACAAAACAATAGAGATGCATCGCAACTCTACGAACAATATGTTCGTAATGTGGGGCAGAAAAACCAAGGTGCTCGTGCGCTTTGGATAGGTTTACGCATTGCTCGAGCGAATGCGGATCAGTTAGGAATGCAAGTGTTAGTCAATCAGTTGCGTGCTTTATTTCCTGATAGTCCAGAATATCAACGTTATTTGCAATTACAGTACAGTACTGAGGCCGTATGGAAATAAATCCAAATTCACATCAGCCAACTGGCTCAAACTCACCGTCGCCTACGTTAGGAAATATTCAACGACCTGGTGAGTATTTGCGTCAAATTCGTATTGCACAAAAGAAAGAACTTGAAGAGATTGCAAACGTATTGAATATGCCAGTCAAAACATTGACGGCATTAGAGCAAGATGATTATAAATCTTTGCCAGAAGCAACCTTTATCAAAGGATATTATCGTGCATACGCAAAATGTTTAAATGCTGATGCGAGTGCGATCATTCAACGTTTCGATGAAATTTATGCGAATGATACAGGTCTTAAAGCAAGTCATGCTTTGAGTAACTCACCGATTAAAACCATGGGTAAGTTAACTGGTTCAAAAAGTGTACGTAACCGTCAGTGGTTAAAGCGTATTGTGATTTTGGCTGTCGTGCTATTGTTGGCATGGTTAGCTGTGATGGCCGTGCAAAACTGGACTTCAAGTCACAAAGATGATGCAGATGTACCAAAGATTAAGAACTCTGAAGTTGAGATTCTTCCAATGGGGAATGCAGTCGCTACTTCTGGAGATCAGCTTGTCTTGAACTTTAGCCGACCAACATCTGTGCATATTGTTGATGCTACAGGTAAAGTACTGGCAACAGGTCGTCAAGCATCAACTTTGAATTTGAGTGGTGAGTCACCGTTCCAAATTCGCTTAGATGATGCGACAGCTGTAGCATTGACTTTAAATCAGGAACAAATTTCATTGTCTCCTTATACTGTCAATGGAAAAGCAGAATTCCGTTTGTCTCGTTAATGCCAAAGAGTAGAGCTATACGATGATTGTGAACCCCATTAAACGCCGTCCAACACGTAAAATTCGTGTTGGTTCTGTGTATGTCGGTGGTGATGCGCCGATTAGTGTTCAAAGTATGACAAATACTGAGACTTGTGATGTTGATGCAACTGTTGCTCAAATCCAACGTTGCGTAGATGCTGGTGCAGACATCATGCGTGTTTCAGTTCCATCAATGGAAGCAGCTGAAGCATTTGGTGCGATTCGTAAACGCGTTTCTGTGCCTTTAGTTGCTGATATTCACTTTGATCATCGTATTGCATTGGCAGTTGCTGATTACGGTGCAGATTGTTTGCGGATTAACCCAGGTAATATTGGATCGGATCAAAAAGTTCGAGAGGTTGTTGCTGCTGCTAAACACCATGGTATTTCAATCCGTATTGGTGTGAATGCCGGCTCTTTGGAAAAAGATTTGCAAGTCAAATACGGTGAGCCAACGGGTCAAGCTTTGCTTGAATCTGCAATGCGCCATATTGATATTTTGGATCGTTTAGATTTCCATGAGTTTAAAGTCAGTGTAAAAGCATCGAATGTGTTTTTGACCATGGATGCTTATCGTTTACTTTCTCAGCAAATTGACAATCCATTGCATTTGGGTGTGACTGAGGCGGGGATTTATCGTACAGGTACAGTGAAGTCAGCAATCGCCTTGGGTGGTCTGTTGATGGAAGGTATTGGCGATACCATGCGTATTTCGCTTGCAGCTGAGCCTGAAGATGAAATTAAAATCGGTTTCGATATTTTAAAATCTTTGGGTTTGCGTTCAAATGGCATTAACTTTATTGCTTGTCCAAGTTGCTCACGTCAGGAATTCAATGTAATTCAGGTGATGCAGGCTTTAGAAGAGCGTTTAGAAGATGTGCGTACACCAATGGATGTGTCTGTCATTGGTTGTAAAGTGAATGGCCCGGGTGAAGCAAAAGAAGCGGATATCGGGGTGGTGGGTGCTGCTCCACGTTCACTTGTGTATCGTAATGGCGAGAAAAGTCATTTAATTGATACAAATCAGTTGGTTGATGAAATTGAAACAATGGTTCGTCAACGTGTTCAAGAGCTTGAAGAAGCAAAATCTAAAGAAATTATTCGTAGTTCATCATGAGTTCAATCGTCGCTATCAAAGGTTTTAATGACATCCTTCCATCGCAAACTGCGGCTTGGAGAAGTCTGGAACAACAACTTGCATCATTGATGGATGCTTACGGTTATCAACAAATCCGTTTGCCAATTGTTGAGCAAACTGGATTATTCAAGCGTGCTATTGGCGATGCAACCGATATTGTTGAAAAAGAAATGTATACCTTTTTTGACAAAGGGACACCGCCTGAATCACTGACTTTGCGTCCTGAAGGAACTGCGGGTTGTGTACGTGCGATGTTGGAACATAACTTATTACGCGGTGCAACACCGCGTGTTTGGTATGTTGGGCCAATGTTCCGCTATGAAAAGCCTCAAAAAGGTCGTTATCGTCAATTCCACCAGTTTGGTGTGGAAACCTTTGGTGTGGCAACGCCTGATATTGATGCTGAAATCATTCTGATGACCGCTCGTTTGTGGAAACGTATGGGTGTTGCAGCGAATGTTCGTCTTGAACTGAATACTCTGGGTGAAACAGAGGAGCGTGCAGAATATCGTGCTGCATTAGTCGAGTTCTTAAATCAGCACAAAGATGCATTAGATGAAGATTCTCAACGCCGTTTAACCACCAATCCTTTGCGTATTTTGGATTCTAAAAGTGAGTCTACGCAAAAGATTTTGGAAAATGCGCCGAAATTGCACGATTTCTTAAAAGAAGATTCTCTCAACCACTTCCAACAACTACAGCAGTATTTAACCGATGCAGGTGTAGAGTTCGTGATTAATCAAAAACTTGTTCGCGGGCTTGATTATTACAATAAAACGGTATTTGAATGGACCACAACCATGTTGGGTTCACAAGGTACTGTTTGTGCTGGCGGTCGATATGATGGCTTAGTTGGTCAGCTTAAAGGTAAAGCAGATCAATCAGTTCCAGCGGTTGGTTTTGCGATGGGGATGGAGCGTTTATTGCTTCTACTTGAGCAAGTTGAACAGGCAAAAGTTGTTCGTGATTGTGAAGTTTTCTTAGTGGCTGAACCTGCTTATCAATCAAAAGCTTTGGTATTAGCTGAACAAATTCGTGATCAGCTTGAAGCAGTGAATAGTTCGATTCGATTCAAAACGGGTTCACAGGGCAGTATGAAAAGCCAAATGAAAAAGGCTGATCAATCTGGTGCGGTTTTCGCTGTGATCTTGGGTGAGCGTGAGTGGGAATCTCAACAGCTATTGGTAAAAGAGCTTGCAACAGCAGAACAGTCTCAAGTGGCATTGAATGAGCTGACAGCATTTTTTATCGAAAAATTTAAACAATAAATTGCACAATATCTAGGAAAAGGACAATCACATGAGTTTAAGTGATGAAGAACAACTCGACCAGTTAAAGTCGTTTGCCAAAAAATATGGTTCTGCAATTATTAGCGGAATTCTCATTGCCCTGATTGCCTTTTTCGGATGGGAATATTGGCAAAAGAAGAATCTTACTGAAGCTCAAAGTCAAACGGCCAAAGTGCAAAAGTTAATGGACGAAGCAAAAGCTGCCTCAAGTCAGCCGAACGCTTTTGCAACATTATCTGAAGCCGCAGATAAAATTGTGAAAGAAGATCCTGATTCAGTTCAAGCGATCCAAACACAATTTATTTTGGCTAAAGTTGCGTATGATAAGCAAGATTATGCTGCTGCTGAGAAAGCATTAAAAAAAGTTGAAAACTCAAAAATTAAAGATGCTGGTCTGTTACAGATTGTCAAACTTCGTTTGGCTGATGCTCAGTTAGCACAAAAGAAATATGATGATGCTTTAAAAACTTTGACAGCGGTGACTGAGCCATCATTCAAAGCAACAGCCGATGAACTTCGTGGTGATATTTATGTTGCTAAGAAAGACAATGAATCTGCTCGTAAAGCGTATCAAAGTGCATGGGATGATCTCGTTAAACGTAAACAGGAACGTCAGCTTTTACAAATTAAACTCGAAAGTGTCGGCGTTTTAGTAGATGATCCTGAAATCGATAGCCCAATTGTAGATACCAAAGTGGATGAGTCTTAATGCAGAATAAACTAAAACTACCTTTGGCGATTGCAATTGCTTCAGCTTTATTGGTTGGATGTTCGAGCAATAAAGTAAAAGAAGCAAAACCAAATCCATTGCCAAAAATCACGCAACAACAAAATTTAAACCTCGTATTTTCTCAAAGCGTTTCCTCAACGAACGCTGCTGAAGCTTTACGCTTACAGCTAGATACGGATAACGGTGTGATTTTTGCTATTGATCCAGATGGTCAGGTTTCTGCGTATCAGGGTAAACAGCGTCTTTGGAAAAGTAAAATCACGAAACAAGAACTGACGGCTGGTGTTGAAGCTGGTGAAGGTGTTGTTGTTATCGGTAACCGTAAAGGGCAGCTTTTTGCTTTAGATCAAGCCACTGGTGAACAAAAGTGGACGACACAGCTATCAGGTGCGATTTTATCACCTTCATTGATTGAGTCAGGTCGTGTTATCACACTTGCTAATGACGGTACTGTATTTGCGCATGACGTGGTCACTGGACAGCAAGTTTGGGCATATAAGCTTCCAAATGTTCAGTTTAGCTTACGTGGACAGCCAGCACCCGTTGCGTTAGATGAACGTACAGTGTTAGTCGCTTCTGCAAATGCTTATATCTATGCTTTGGATATCATCAGCGGTGTACCTCGCTTCCAACGCCGTGTTGCAATTAGTGATGGCCGTTCTGATATTCAGCGATTGATTGATATCGTGGGTGATCCTGTTGTTGCTGGTCAGTTCTTGGTGACAACAAGCTTCCAAGGTCAAGTAACAGTAACCGATTTGGCTTCACAACGTGTGGTGTGGAGTGAAGATGCAAGCAGTACAAATCGTCCTGAAGTTGCGGATGACAAAGTATTTGTATCAACAGTTGATGGTAAGTTGAATGCCTATAACCTCACTACGGGTGAACTGGTATGGCAAAATGAAGAGTTATTAAACCGTAAGTTAAGCAATCCAGTCATGCTTGGTCAAAACCTTGTAGTAGGCGATTTGGATGGAGTGATTCACCTTATTGATCCGACAACAGGTAAGTTAGTTGGTCGTGCAAAAACTAGCGGTGAAGTGCAAACCTTGCGTGTGATTGACAATCAACTTTATGTGTCGACTCGAAAAGGTGCATTAAGCATTTGGCAGAATCGTTAATTTTACCTTCTGTTGTGGTAAAATATTCGATTAGCTATGGCTAACAAAAGAATGATCGGGGTATTTGTTTAGACAAAACCCCGAATTTTTATTGTGATCTGTGATCACCAAAATCTTCCATACTATTTCTGATACGATGTCATCTAGCGTGGCTCGTCTGAATTAAGGTTAATTTATGAAACCCGTTATTGCGCTCATTGGTCGTCCAAACGTCGGAAAATCAACGCTATTTAACCAAATCACAAAAAGTCGTGATGCTTTGGTTGCTGACTTCGCTGGTTTAACTCGTGACCGCAAATATGGTGACGCGGTTTATCAAAATAAATCTTTTATCGTTGTTGACACTGGTGGTATCGGTGAGAGCGAAGGCGGTATTGATTCGTACATGGCTGAGCAGTCAAAAACAGCGATTCATGAAGCAGATATTATCGTTTTTGTTGTCGATGCACGCGCAGGTTTATTGGCTTCAGATGAGCAAATTGCACGTGAACTTCGTACATTAGGCAAGAAAGTATATTTAGTTGCAAACAAAGTAGATGGTGTTCACGCTGAAGCTGCCTTAGTCGAGTTCTATAAACTTGGTATGGGTGAGCCAATGCAGGTTGCTGCGAGCCACGGGCGTGGTGTACAGCAGATGCTTGAAGAAGTATTGGCTGAGGTTCCAGAAGATGAAAACCCAGATGAACATAATAAAAATACAGGTTTACGCTTAGCGATTATTGGTCGTCCTAACGTAGGTAAATCAACCTTAGTCAACCGTTTACTCGGTGAAGAACGTGTGGTTGCATTTGACCAACCTGGTACAACCCGTGACTCAATTTATATTCCTTATGAGCGTGATGGTCGTCAATATACATTGATTGATACTGCGGGTGTCCGTCGTAAAGGTAAGGTCGATGAAATGATCGAGAAATTCTCGATCGTTAAAACACTACAAGCAATGAAAGATGCGCATGTCGTTGTGGTAGTGGTTGACGCTCGTGAAGGTATTGTTGAGCAAGATTTACATTTGATTGGCTACGCGCTTGAAGCAGGGCGTGCCATGGTGATTGCGATCAACAAATGGGACAACATGACCGAGTATGATCGTAAGCAATGTAAACTTGATGTGGAACGTCGTTTTGACTTTATTCCATGGGCGAAAATCCATTTGATTTCGGCATTACATGGTACGGGTGTGGGCGAGCTTTATCCATCGATTCACCGTGCTTATGAATCTGCAAATCTAAAAGTTTCTCCTGCGAAACTGACTCAGATTTTAAGTGATGCGACAGAGGCTCACCAGCCACCAATGATCAGTGGCCGTCGTATTAAAATGCGTTATGCGCATATGGGCGGACAAAATCCACCAACCATCGTAATTCACGGCAACAAGGTCGATAAGACTCCAGCGGATTATCGTCGTTATTTAGAAAATGTATTCCGTAAAGTGTATAAGCTTGAGGGCACACCAGTCCGTATTGACTTTAAAACGTCAGAAAACCCATTTGAAGGACGTAAGTCACAAGTGGATGAACGCGTTGCTGCACGTAAACGTCGTTATGTCCAAAAGTTTAAAAAAGCGGAAAAGAAATACAAGCGTTAAGCTAATCTTGAAGCAAAAAGCCCAAGCTCTGCTTTGGGCTTTTTAATTGCGCTTTTTTAGATGAATAGTATTAATTAATAATGCATTTATTTGTTAAGTTTAATTTCATAATTTATATCAACATTGTGGTTTTTTAATACATTGTTGATTTAAGTATTTGATATATATGTAAAATAATTTTTTGTTAAATTTCGTACTAATGCTATAATGCCACGCTCAAAATCCTTGTTTTAATGTTTTTTAATATATTTGGATTCAAAATTGAATGTTTAAGTTACATCTAACGGAACCGACATTGACTTATGCACAGCAAGATTATGCTGCGCTTAGTGCTGTTCCTGCAATGCAACGTCGACGTTTATCTCCATTGGCGAAAATAGCTTTAAATAGTGCTTTGAATGCTTTAGATGACTGTCGGGTAGACTATATTGTTTGGGCTTCAAAATATGGTGATGAACAAAAAACATTGGATATTCTACAAGATGTATTACAAGGTCAAACGCCATCACCAACACAATTTTCAACTTCTGTCCATAATGCTATTGCAGGCTTATATTCTATTTTATGCCAAGATGATACACCTTCAACAAGTTTGAGTTGTGAATGGACAGAAGCCTTAATAGAAGCCTATGCCGTGTTGAAATCATCACCTGAAATACAGCGTGTTTTAGTCGTGTCCTATGATCAAGCTTTACCCAGTGTTTATCGTGATGCCTATGATTTTCCTGCATATGCTTTAGCATGCGTAGTCAGCCTTGAGACTCCCAATTTAGAAATCATTGACTTATCTAATCCTGATTTAATAGAGAGTTTAGCGTTTTACAAATTTTGGCAATATGAAAATATTCCACAGTCTACAGTGAGATGGAAAAAATGCTAAAAGCCAATAAAATCAATAAAAAAGCTAATTATGCGTGGCGTGTTGCTGCAACAGGTTTCAGTTTTGCAAGTTTTGGTGCAGGCGGACTAGGGATCGCAACAGTTGTTGCTCCACTTGTTAATTTAACAAGTCGTAATTCAGAGACTCGCCAACAGCGTGCTCAGCAGGTGATTCGATATAGTTTTAAAGGCTTCACTGAAATGATGGTCAAATTAGGAATTATGACCTATTCAATTGAGGGCTTAGAAAAGCTAGAAAATAGTCGTCAAGAATTAGTTATTGCAAATCATCCGACATTAATTGATGTGGTTGTAATGATCGGATTGATGCAGCAGGCCAATTGTGTTGTTAAACAGTCTTTGTGGTCTAATCCGTTTACTCGAGGTGCTGTACGTAGTGCTGGTTACATTCTAAATGCGGGGTCACAGCAGTTCATTGAAGATTGTGTCGAGCGTTTAAAAGAAGAAAATGCAGCATCATTATTGATCTTTCCTGAAGGAACTAGGACTGAAAAAGGTGAGTGTTTGAATGAGTTTCAACGCGGCGCAGCAAATATTGCAATTCGAGCCAATGTGCCGATTCGCCCTGTTTTGATAAGTTGTACTCCATCTACCTTAACTAAAAATGAAAAATGGTATCATGTGCCGTCACAGCCTTTTCATATTGAAATTAAGGTGCTGGATGCAATTGAAGTTAAAGATATTTTAGTTGATTCAGAAATTTCACCTAAGCAGGTGCGCCAGTTGAATCAGAGTTTTTATCAAATTTTTAAAGATGAGTTGTCGAAAAATGAGCAATCTTGCTGATGAATTAAAACAAATGATTATTGATGTTCTCGTACTTGAGGATATCAGCATCAGTGATATTGAAACCGATGCACCACTTTTCGGAGAAGGCTTAGGTTTAGACTCTATTGATGCCTTGGAGTTAGGTCTTGCATTGAAAAAGCGTTATAACATTCATCTGAATGCAGAATCAGACGAAACTAAACAACATTTTAAATCAATTCAAAGCTTGGTTGCTTTGGTTGAAGCACAGCAAGCAGTTTAAGGAGTAGATCAATGTTAACCCAAGAACATGTGCTGGCTAAATTAAGAGAATGGATGCAGGATCTATTTGAAATTGAACCTGATGACATTCAACTTGATTCAAATTTATATGAAGATTTGGATGTTGATAGTATTGATGCAGTTGATTTAGTGGTAAAAATTAAAGAGTTGACTGGCAAACAAGTTAAACCAGAAGACTTTAAAGCTGTTAGAACAGTGCAAGATGTTGTCGTTGTTATCCAGAATATGACTGCTGAATGAAACATCTTTTTAGAGGGATACTGATCACATTTTTTGTGCTGTATCCCTTTATTGTTGGTTGGAGCTTGTCTCACGGACAATTTGTTTGGGTGAGTGGGTTATTGGTCATCTTAGGTATCGTCCGATTTATTAGCGCAAAAAAAGATTTAATGTTACCGCTCACAGGCTTAGCGATTATCTGCGGTGGGCTAAGTCTAATTTTACAAAATCATGCTTGGTTAAAGCTTTACCCTGTTGGGATGAGTTTAGGCGCACTACTTATCTTTGCTTTAACATTATATAAGCCACCTTCGATGATCGAACGCTTTGCGCGGTTAGTTGAGCCAGATTTACCCTCATCAGGGATAGAGTGGACGCGTAAAGTGACAATCGTTTGGTGCATATTTTTTATTTTTAATGCGTCAATTGCTTTGGCGACGGTATTTGCCCCAACACAAATTTGGGTCATTTATAATGGCTTTGTTTCTTATGTTTTGATGGGACTTTTGTTTCTCGGTGAGTTCATTTTACGGAAACGCCATCAACGTTTAAATCAGACAAATTCTTAAATGGTTCTGGGTAATGATTGCACCTATTTATTTTTATAATGATTTTAATTTAGCTAAAACTTTTTGTATTACATCTGAGTTGCAAGATATTTCCTATGCAGTTTTTTGGCAAGATGTTGTTAAGCAATCAACCGAAATTAAACGTTTAGAGCAACAGACGTGGGCACTATGGGAACAAGATAGTTACGAGTTTATTGTGCTTTTATTTGCGGGCTTACTCGCAAATAAAACAATACTCTTACCTCCAAATCGTGTGAGAGATTTGGAACAAAAGTTTGAGCAAGACAATATTTATTTTTTATCAAGACAAACTTTATCCACATCTGAACATTTGGTAGATCATTCAAGCTTATTTGAGCTATGTAATGAAGCATTTTTAAATCGCACAAAAATGATTTTTTACACGTCGGGTTCTACTGGTGAGCCAAAAATGATCGAACGAACTTTAATGCAGCTGTTAAATGAAGTTAGGGGCTTAGCTGAAAGTTTCGAGCTTGATGAACAATGTGTGGCGATAGCGACAGTGAGTCATCAACACATTTATGGGTTACTGTTTAAATTATTACTGCCATTAGCGACACAGCGTTGTTTCTACAATCCACAATTGGCTTTCCCTGAAGATGTGATTCACGCCCAAGATTGTTTGGCTCAGCGAGCGTTGGCGAATTATGTAATTTCTAGCCCAGCTTTGCTCAAACGTTGGACCAAAGATCTGCTATTAAAACAATCTGAAGTGATCTTTAGTTCTGGCGGCAAGCTTGATGCAGGTCTCCGAAATCATCTCAATGTATCAATTGTTGAAGTTTTAGGCAGTTCTGAGACAGGCGGAATCGCTCATCGTTGCGAAGATCATGCTGTTTGGACTGCTTTTAATAATGTCGAGATTCAGATCTCAGCACAAAGCCAATTAATGGTGATGAGTAATCATGCGGGTGAACAAGGATTGATTGTTACAGGGGATGCTGCTGAATGGAGTGACGTGTCTCAGAAGCAGTTTAATTTATTAGGGCGTTTGGATCGCATTATAAAGCTTGAAGAAAAACGTTTAAGTTTGGACGCGATTGAACAAAGTATTAATCTGTTGAGTGAAGTTGAGCAAAATCATACGTTATTACTCGATCATCATAATCGTCAGATGCTAGGTTGTATTGTGGTTTTGAGCGTAGAAGCACAACAACAGTTGCGCGATATGGATAAAGCTGCTTTTATAAAACAGCTCAAACAACAACTTCAGTTTCAACTTGAGTCAATTGCAATTCCTCGACAGTGGCGTTTTTTAAGTCAGATTCCACAAAATGCTCAATCGAAAATTAATAAAAATTATCTGAAAGCATTATTCTCAGTGATGTTAGAACCCGTTATTTTGTCTCAGTGGCAAGAGCAAGACAGTGAATATTTGAGTCTAGAGTTTCCTCCTGAGCTTGAATGCTTTAAAGGGCACTTCCCAAATCAACCCATTTACCCTGGAGTAGGGCAAATCAGTTTTATTCAAAAGTTTGCAAAAGATATTTGGCCAGACTTAATTTGGTGTCAGGGTGTTGAGCAATTAAAGTTTCAGAATTTGATTCGACCCTATACGGTCGTAAAGCTCAAATTAAGCCGCAAAGAGCATAAAGTAAGTTTTGAGATGACAACAGAACAAGCGACACTTGCATCTGGACGTCTGCTGTTTGCTGTTGATGGGCTATAGGATTTCAGGCATGTTGAAATATAGTATTGTTATTCCAGTATTTAATCATCCACATTATTTAGCTGATTTGGTGCATCATCTCGAACAGTTTCAGTATCCGATTATTCTTGTAAATGATGGTAGTAATGCTGAATGTACGTTGATTTTACGTCAATTAGAACAACAAAATGAGTTGGTTTACTTAGTTGAACATAAGGTGAATCAGGGCAAAGGCCAAGCGGTGATTACGGGTCTACGCTATGCTGCCCAGATTGGAATGACACATGCTTTGCAACTTGATGCAGATGGTCAACATAATTGGGATGATGTGGCGAAGTTTTTCCAAATATCACAGCAACAACCTCAAGCAATGGTCATTGGTCAGCCGATTTTTGATGCTTCTGTTCCTAAGAAACGCTTATACGGACGATATGCAACCCATGTTTGGGTCTGGCTAAATAGCCTATCTTTTGAAATTAAAGATAGCATGTGTGGTTTTAGAATTTATCCGCTAAACAAAACTCTTACGATTTTGGATAAAGCAAAGTTCCAACCGAGAATGGGCTTTGATAGTGAGATTCTAGTGCGTTTAAAGTGGGATAACACACCGTTCATTAATGTTCCTACACCTGTGATTTATCCTGAACATGGCGTCTCACATTTTGATGTATGGCGCGATAATATCGGGTTAAGTAAAGCACATGCGACGCTCTTTGCTGGGATGCTCATTCGATTTCCTAAACTCATTTGGCAAAAAGTTAAGGCTGACCAATGACGGATTCTCAGCAAAACGCTGGTGACACTTGGCACGACATCAAAGAACGTGGTGGACTGTTGCCACTGATGTTAATGCTAGGGTTTTATCGTTGTGGTGGGCGCTGGTTATGTCGGATTGTGCTGTACTTTATTATCATGTGGTATTGGTTATTCGCTGTAACTGCTCGTCAGGCATCATTACAATATTTACAGCGTTTACATCGCTTTGCAGGCACTCAGTCGCCATTTCAGACACAGCCTACATGGACTAACAGTTATACGCATTTCATGCAATTTGGCGAGTGTATTCTCGATAAAATTGAGGGTTGGCTAGGGCATATTCCTGAACAAAGATTACAATTGTTTGGTCATGAATATTTTCAGCAGCACTATCAAAAAGGGACGATTATTATCGTTTCACACTTTGGTAATATTGAGTTGTTACGTGCCTTGAAGTCCGAGCATCCGCAGAAGATTAATGTTTTGGTTTATCAAAAACATGCTTCGCAATTTAATCAGTTTTTAAAAAAAATTAATGATAAAGCGGATGTAAATTTAATCTCTGTGGATGAGTTAGGGATCGAAACAGCAATCCTGTTACAAGAAAAAATGCAGCAGGGCGAATGGGTGATCGTGGCGGCAGATCGAGTTCCTGTACAGTCAGATCGTGTACAGAACGTTGAATTCTTGGGTGAGACAGCGACTTTGCCACAAGGGGCATGGATCTTGGCCAATCTATTAAAAGTGCCAGTCTTGGCTGTATTTTGCTATCGTGTGCAGCAAAATTTCCAAGTACATATTCATCATATTTCTGATCAGGTTGATTTACCGAGAAAAAATCGTTTGAGTGGTATGCAGCAAGTGACACAACTATATATTGCCTGTTTAGAGCAACATTGCCTACGTGCGCCGTACCAATGGTTTAATTTTTATCAGTTTTGGACAAAATAACGTGAATGCAAGTCAAATTGAAGCAATGGTCAAACCGACGCTTGTTGTCGGTGAACAGGCACTGAGTATTGAAGATGTTGTTGCTGTGGCTCGACAAGAATATCAAGTGGCATTGCCTGAAAGTACAGCATGGCGTGATTTGATTCAGCGTGGTGCGGACTTTTTAGATCAGTTGTTACTAGATGAAGGTGTGATTTATGGCGTGACCACGGGCTATGGAGATTCCTGTCTGGTAGAAATCCCAATGCATCAAGTCAATGAGCTACCATTACATTTATCGCGTTTCCACGGCTGTGGTTTAGGTGAGAATCTTGACTTGATTACTGCTCGTGCGGTTGTGCTGACACGATTGTGTTCGTTGGCGCGTGGCTACTCGGGTGTTTCATTGGCATTGTTAGAACGTTTGGTCTGGATGCTGAATGAAAATATCATTCCTGTGATTCCATCTGAGGGGTCTGTTGGTGCAAGTGGTGATTTGACCCCTCTATCCTATATTGCTGGTGCATTGGTTGGCGAGCGTGATGTCTACGCTCAGGGGCAGATTGTACCGATTGCGCAGGTTTATGCAGAAAAAGCATTACAGCCAATCACGTTACGCCCTAAAGAGGGTTTGGCATTGATGAATGGTACAGCAGTCATGACGGCTATTGCATGTTTAAACTATAAAAAAGCGGAACAAATTGCACTGGCCAGTACTTTGGTGACAGCTTTAAATGTGTTGGCATTAGAGGGTAATCCGAGTCATTTTGATGAAGTTTTATTTGCTCAGAAACCACATCAAGGGCAACAGCAAATTGCACAGCACTTGCGTGAATGGTTGAATAGTGAAGTTCAAACTGCACACCAAAGTCCGCGTTTACAAGATCGTTATTCTTTACGTTGTGCTCCTCATATTGTTGGGGTATTTGAAGATTCTAAAACATGGCTGCGTCAATTCATTGAGAATGAATTGAATTCAAGTAATGACAATCCGTTGATTGACCCTGTGAATCTACGTGTATTACATGGTGGGCATTTTTATGGTGGGCATATTGCTCAAGCTATGGATAGCTTAAAGATTATGATCGCCAATATTGCTGATCTAATGGATCGCCAAATTGCTCAGTTAGTTGACCATAAAATGAATCATGGATTAGCGCGTAACCTAACTGGTGCAACTCCAGAGCGTTTACCTCTGAATCATGGTTTTAAAGCGGTTCAAATTGGTGTTTCGGCTTGGACTGCTGAAGCTTTGAAGCAAACCTTGGCCGCCTCAATTTTCTCTCGCTCAACCGAATGTCATAACCAAGATAAAGTCAGTATGGGAACGATTGCAGCACGTGATGCGACACGTGTGATTACCTTGACGCAACAAGTGCTTGCTGCTTTGTGTTGTGCCAGTGTACAAGCCATTCATTTAAAAGGGATGGTCACAGAGCTTAGCCCGACGTTAACAGCTTTTGTGGAGTGGACGTTACAAAGTTTTGCCTTGCTCGAAGAGGATCGACCGTTGCAAACTGAATTGCAACAAATCATTGATCGTTTCGACAACTTTGAACTGTTAAATCAGTTCCAAGTAAATGCTTAGGAGACGGGCATGCAGGCAGATGTAATCATTGAAATTCCATTCCATGATGTCGATACCATGAATGTGGTTTGGCATGGGCACTATTTGAAGTATTTCGAAATCGCACGTTGTAAGTTATTGGAGCAATTTGGATATAACTACAATCAAATGCGTGCATCGGGATATGCATGGCCTGTGATCGAAAGCCATGTTCGTTATGTACAAGGAATTGAATTTGAACAAAAGATCTGTGTGCGTGCCATCCTAAAAGAATGGGAAAACCGCTTAAAGATTGAATATTTGATCCTTGATGCGACGACAGGACGACGTTTAACCAAAGGTTATACCACTCAAGTTGCTGTGAATATGGAAACACGAGAGATGTGTTTTCAGTCGCCACAGGTTTTATTTGATTGTTTAAATGCGTGGGATCAGTTTCAGGAGCGTGGCAATGCTTAAGATTTCGATTTTAAATCTCTTGACCTCGCTACGAAATAAAACCCAGCGAGTCATCCTACAAACACTATTATTCATATCTATACTGGGTCTCAGTGTTGTTGCTTCAGCCAATAATGAGCAAGTTTCGACGATTTTTAAGCAGTTATCCAAAAGCAATATTGTTCGTGCTGATTTTGAGCAACAAAAGAAGCTTGCCAGTTTAAATAAAACCTTTGTGTCTAATGGTTCACTGAGCTTTGTAAAAGCAAATGGTGTGCTTTGGCAAATCAAGCGACCTGTTCAGGCCGATTTGATCGTGACTCAAAAAAAATTGGTTCAAAAAACCCAACGAACTTATAGTCAGATTCAAATTGATCAATCACCTTATAGTTCAGTAGCGACTTTGTTTTTGCAGCTCATGTCGGGCGATGAAAAAGCTTTATCAAAGAATTTTAATGTCGTGTCAGCCAATTATAGCCCGTCAGGTTGGAACATTGCGCTTACACCAAAGTCATCATTATTTAAAAAGTTATTTGTACGTATTGATGCTCAAGGACAACAATATGTCGATAAGATTGTGATTCAAGAACAAGCCAAAAACAGCACAACAATTTTATTCCGAAATCAAACGATTCAACCCCATCAACTGACGGCTACTGAAGATGCACTTTTCCAATTGGCAAAATAAGTGTACTGCCATTTGGTTAGTGTTATTAACCGTTGTTGCACTGACACTAGCGATTGCATGGCTGAAAAAAGATATTCATATCCAAACCAATATCTTTGCGCTTTTACCAGAAACGCAGCAGAATCCAGAACTCGCGAAAACTCAGCAATATATGAGCGATCAGCTCAATCAAAAAGTATTTGTTGTCTTAGAAAGTAAGAATCAGCAGAGTTTAGAGCAAGCAACGCAGTTATTTGAAAAACAATTACAACAGAATGAATTGTGGCAACCTTTAAAGCCACAATTGGATCTAGAACAGTTTTCTAAACAGTTATATCTTCATCGTGCTGGTTTACTCAGTCAGCAAGATCGTGAGTATTTACAGCAACAAGATTATCAGGCATTGACTGAACAAAGTTTGATGCAGTTGATGAGTGTAGGTATGCCGATCACTGCGGAATCCTTGCAACAAGATCCTTTGATGTTGTTTCCTCGCTATATGTTGAATGTGGCAACGCAACAAGCGTCAGACAATATTGAACTTGAACATGGTTTTGCCACGATTCATGATGATCAGCAGATTTCGCGTTTATTGGTACTAGAGCTAAAACAGAGCCCTTATAATATTGATTATCAAGAGCAAGTGACCGCATGGACCGAGCAAATACAGCAACAGCTTGCTACCTTGCAAGTAAGATCACACTGGACGGGGACGATTCTCTTTTCTAACTTTGGAACACAGTCCGCGAAACAAGAAATCTCAACGATTGGTTTTGGTTCAACAATAGGTCTGATTTTATTGGTTTGGTTTGGCTTTCATTCATTCAGACCCTTGCTCACAGAGTTTATTGCAGTCTCAACTGGAAGTTTACTGGCATTTGCCGTGACACATTTGGTTTTTGGTGAAATCCATTTAATGACTTTAGTCTTTGGGGCGAGTCTGATAGGGGTTTGTGTCGACTTCTCTTTTTATTTTATGGCGATGCAATCACAGCATCGTCAGATGAATGGATTCCGAATCCTTAGACCATTGTTACCCAGTTTATTTATGGGTTTAATGACAACTGTCGTGGCCTATATTTTTCTAAGCTTTACTCCATTTCCTGCTTTTAGACAGATTGCAGTTTTCTCGATTATTGGTTTAGTTGCAGCATGGGTGACAAGCGTGTTGTTGTTGCCAAGGTTGCCTGCACTCAATGCACAACCTGCGATTCGTCATTTAGCTTGGATTGGGCAAGCGAGAGAATGGTTTCAGCAACATCATAAAGTACGCTATGGCTTAATTTTTGGTGTAATTGTGCTGGGTGGCTTGAGCTTATTGTTTTTACAGTCCAATGACGACATTCGTAACTTGCAAAGTATGGATGCCAAACTAAAACAGCAAGACCAATACATTCGCTCACGCTTTGCTCAGCAGCAAAGTAGTGATTATTTTGTAGTTCATGGCAAAACCAGTGCTGAGCTTGAACAACATGAAGCGAAGTTGATTCATCAGTTACAAGCTTTAAAAAATCAGTCAAAACTGGAAAGCTTTCAGGCTTTAGGTCAATGGATTCCACCTTTAGCACAACAACAACACAATGTGCAGTTACTCCAACAGATTCCTGAAACGGCGCTGAGATCATATGCGACGAGTTTAGGTTTAAACTTATCGGATATATTACTTTGGCAGCAGCAGCTAAAGCAGCAACCATTATTGAATGAACAAATTTTTCAGCAGCATCCATTAGCATTTCTGCAAGTCAGTCCGACAGAGCGGTTGGTGATGTTGAATGGGGTACAAGACAATACCGATTTACTTGCGCTGCAAAATGATGATGTCACCCTTCAGCAACCCGTCAGTGAATTATCTGCATTATTCAAACAGCATCGTATACAGGCGGAATCGTTATTGATCTATGCCTTGTTGGGCCTAGCAATTATATTGGGATTGGTATACGGCAAGCGTTCAGTCATGCCGTTAGTTTTACCTGTGAGTTTGGCTTTGTTGAGCACCTTTGCTGTTCAGGCATGGATGGGAGTAGAAATTAATTTATTTAGCATCATGGGAACATTCTTAATCATTGGAATTGGCGTGGATTATGCGATTTTCTATCGACATGGGCATGATCATCCTCAAGTAGTTGGCATGGCATTATTTTTGTGTATGATGTCGACCCTATTGGGTTTTGGTTTGTTATCGTTGAGTCAAACCTATGCGATTCATTGCTTTGGGATTACGGTTTTACTGGGTGTAATTTTTTCATTTATTTATGCAACTTTATTAACACCATCTGATCAAGAACATATTGTGAATTTACAAGAGCATTAAAAGATTTTAATTTTTTAGGGGTAATGATGAATAAAATAGAACAAGTTGATGTGGTCATTATTGGTGCTGGTCCATCAGGAAGTTCAGCTGCAGCTTTGCTTAGAAAAAAAGGCTATGTAGTCACCATTATTGAAAAGCAATATTTTCCACGTTTTTCAATAGGCGAGTCTTTATTACCTCAGTGCATGGTATTTTTGGAAGAAGCGGGCTTATTGGATGCAGTTCGTGAACATGTGCAAGCATATGCTTTCCAATTTAAAAATGGTGCAGCTTTTCTCTGTGGGCATAAGCGTAGTCATTATAATTTTACTGAAAAATTTACTGAAGGTCCTGGCACCACATGGCAAGTTCGTCGTGCTGACTTTGATAACTTGTTAGCTCAGCAAGCGCAGGCATATGGTGCTGATATTCGCTTTGGGCATGAAGTGATTGCTGTCAATGTGGATGTACAGCAGCCGTTGTTAACCGTGTTAGATGAGCATCAACAGCAATATCAGATTCAAGCTAAATTTTTATTAGATGCGAGTGGCTTTGGTCGAATTTTACCAAAGCTTTTAGATTTAGAAAGTCCTTCAGATTTTCCAGTTCGTCGAGCGCTCTTTACACATATTGAAGATGGAATTAATGATCAGGCCGATTTTGACCGTGAAAAGATTTTAATTACGGTACATGAAAAAGACCGCCGTGCATGGTATTGGTTAATTCCGTTTGCAGATGGACGTGCATCTTTTGGTGTTGTCGCTGAACAAGATTTCTTTGATCATTATCATGTCCAAGATGCAACACAAAATGAGCCTGAAGCCTTACTCAAACGAATCTTGGCTGATGATCCAAGTCTATCTAAGCTATTAGCCCAAGCCAAATTTGATACGCCTGTTAGAACATTGGTTGGTTACTCAGCAAATGTAAAGCATTTGGCAGGTTCTAATTATGCATTATTGGGTAATGCAGGGGAGTTTCTTGATCCTGTATTTTCTTCTGGTGTGACGATTGCATTAAAGTCTTCTAGTCTGGCAGTTCCGCTACTTGATCGTGTGTTGCAAGGCGGACACGTGGATTGGATGCAGGCGTATGAAATGCCATTACGCAAAGGGATTAACGTGTTCCGTGCTTATGTGGAGTCTTGGTATGAAGGGGAGTTTCAAGATGTGGTATTTTCAAGCAATCAAAATGAAAGTATACGTCGAATGATCTCTTCTTTATTGGCTGGTTATGCATGGGATGATCAGAATCCAATCCATAAAAATGCGAAACGACGTTTAGGGACTTTAGCTGAATATTGCCGTGAAGGCTTAGCACAAGAGCAAGCTTTAGAGATTTAATATGCAACGAATATGGATCGCTTTATTGTGTTGTAGCGTTTTAGGGGTAAGTGGTTGCCAGCTGACACCTCATGCACAGGGCTTGCAAAGCAGTCAGTGGGGCGCTCAACACTATCAAAGACAAGACCAAGTTGAAGTGCAATGGAAAGATAAGAGTTTTAGCTTTTTATTGTATCAACAACAGCAAGGACAGCAGCTTAGTTTTGTTGCGTTAGCTTTGACGGGCCAGCCCTTATTTCAACTCCAATTTGATGGTCAAATGGTTACGGTACAACAGCGAATTCCACAAATGCGTTTATTGCCGTTTGAGTTTGTCGTGCGCGACCTGCTATTTGCAACTTATCCAAGGTTTGATCAGCTGGGTCAACAGAACGTGAAAGTACAGTCCATAGAAAATCAACAGCAAGTTTTCATCGATGGAAAATCGATATTAAAGATTCAGAAGCAAGCAAATACGATTGAGTTAGATAATCTTCAAGTCCCTTATCGTATGACGTTAAGCCCAATTGAAAATACATTAAATACCGAGCAATCAGAATCAGCGGTGCAGCCATGAGTCAGACTATATCGAAAAAATCTCAATTCCAAGCGGTTGGTATTCCTGTGAGTGTCGGTCTTTCTGCATTAGGTTCTACTTCTATACACGTTCGCGACCGACTGATTCAATCCGAAAATACCTTAAATTTAGAAACAGGCTTTTTAGCTGATCGCCCAGTTTGGGTGGGTCGCTATACTGAATCTTTGATCGAAAATATTCCTGATAATTTAAAAGCTTTTGATTCTAGAAATTTACGCTTTACTTTGACTGCTTTACAGAAAATTGAAACAGCGCTTCAGCTTGCTGTAGCAGAAATCAGCCCAAAACGATTGAGTATTGTGGTTGGAACATCAACGTCAGGAATTTCTGATAGTGAAACGTTACTTAAGCGATATTTCGAAGAAAATACAGCACTAGATATTTCGCACGTACCACAAGAAATGGGATGTTTGAGCAAAGCATTACAATCTTATTTGGGTTGGCAAGGCGCTGCTTATACAATTTCAACAGCGTGTTCTTCAAGTGCAAAGGCTTTTGCAGCAGGACAACGCCTGATTCAAGCGGATTTAGCCGATGCTGTGCTTGTTGGAGGCGTTGATACCTTATGTCAACTCACATTAAATGGCTTTAATAGTTTGGAAAGTCTCTCTGCTGACATCTGCCAGCCGTGTGGCGTAGATCGAGATGGAATTAATATCGGTGAAGCCGCAGCCTTATTTTTATTAACTAAAGATCAAGCACCGATCATGCTTTATGGTGTTGGTGAGTCGATGGACGCATGGCATATCTCAGCACCGCATCCAGAAGGTATAGGTGCTGAAAAAGCAATGCAAATCGCGTTGGATACAGCAGATGTTTCATCCCAGCAAATTGGATATGTCAATTTGCATGGCACAGCAACACCTCAAAATGATGCAATGGAAATCAAAGCTATTCGACGTGTTTTCAAAGATTCGCATGTACCTTTAAGTAGTACTAAGCATAAAACGGGTCATTGTTTAGGTGCTGCTGGTGCGATCGAAGCATTCATTTGTATCCAAATACTCAAAGATCAGGACTGGTTGCCATCTCATCAAGATACAAAAATTGATCCAGCGTTAGCAGATCAAAATTATGTGCAGCAACAGCAATCCTCGACTACGATTCAATATGCTATGAGTAATTCATTTGCCTTTGGTGGTAGCAATATCAGTTTATTATTTGGTGTAGGAAAATAAATGAAACTTGATGCAATTCAATATACTCCACATGAGCAGCCGATGGTGTTCATTGACCATATTGTGGAAGCAAATGAGGGCTATGCGGTTGCTGAGTTGACCATTACACCAGAGTTAATGTTTTGTGAAACTGATGGATTACCAACTTGGGCCAGTATTGAGATTATGGCGCAAACCATTAGTGCTTACTCTGGATGGAGAGGACAGCAATTACAGCAGGAACCTAAAGTTGGTTTCCTACTAGGGACTCGTAAATTACAGTTGCCTTTTGCATATTTTAAAATCGGTCAACTTTTGAAGATTCGGGTTGAACAACAGTATTTACACGAAGGTTTAGGACAATTTTCTTGTGAAATTCACTGTGATGAGCATGTGATAAGTGCCATGTTAAGTGTGTATGAACCAACAGATCAATCGACATTAGCGTTATAAATTTGGGAATAACAATGAGTAGAAGAATATTGGTAACGGGTTCAAGCCGTGGCATTGGTAAAGCAATTGCATTGCAATTAGCTCAGGTGGGGTTTGATGTCACGATTCATGCACGTTCTCGTGAGACTGAAGCAGCACAGGTGGTTGAACAAATTCAGCAACTAGGACGAAGCAGCCATTATTTACTTTTTGATGTGAATGCACGTGAATCGGTCAAAGCGATATTAGAACAAGATGTGGAACAGCATGGTGCTTTTTATGGCGTTGTTTTGAATGCAGGTTTAACGCATGACGGGGCATTTCCAGCATTAACTGACAATGATTGGGATGAGGTGATTTCAACGTCATTGGATGGTTTCTATAACGTACTCAAACCTTTGATTATGCCAATGATTCATTTGCGCAAAGGTGGACGCATTGTGACGTTATCCTCTGTTTCGGGAGTCATCGGGAATCGTGGTCAAGTGAATTACAGCGCTGCAAAAGCAGGTTTGATTGGTGCAACCAAAGCTTTGGCTTTAGAACTTGCCAAACGAAAAATCACCGTAAACTGTGTTGCTCCAGGTTTAATTGAAACAGAGATGGTGACAGAAGAAGTAAAACAACACGCCTTAAAAATGATTCCAATGCAACGCATGGGGCATGTGGATGAAGTGGCAAATGTCGTGAAATTCTTATGTTCTGATGATGCTTCTTATATTACTCGTCAGGTGATTTCTGTAAATGGGGGCTTAATTTAATGAAGCGTGTTGTTGTTACAGGAATGGCTGGGATTACCTCATTAGGTGAAACAGCGGATGAAATTTTTCTGAAGTTTCATGAAGGAAAAAGTGGTATTTGCTACATGCCTGACTGGGAACAGTATCCAGACCTCAGAACCAAACTTGCTGGTCCAGTGATTAATTTTCAGATCGCTAAACATTTTAATCGTAAAGTCACCCGTGGTATGGGGCGTGTTGCATTGATGTCGGTGATTAGTGCTGAAAATGCTTTGCAAGATGCTGGATTACTTGGCAATGACGTTTTACAAAATGGGGAGACTGGCGTTGCGTATGGCTCGTCTGCTGGGAGTGTTGATGCCGTTCGTGAGTTTGGCAATATGTTGATTGATCAGGATATGAGTAAGATCAATGCAACAACGTATATCCGCATGATGTCACATACTAGTGCGGTGAATATGACAGTTTACTTTGGTTTAAAAGGCTTAACCTTACCAACCTCAAGTGCATGTACATCAGGATCAATGGCAATAGGGCAGGCTTATGAAGCCATTAAATATGGCAAACAAACGGTAATGATTGCTGGTGGAGCAGAGGAGTTGAGTGCTGCTGGTGCTGCAGTTTTTGATGTTCTATTAGCAACCAGTGGGATGAATGATCAACCTGAAAAATCACCGCGTCCATTTGACAGTCAGCGAGATGGATTAGTGATTGGAGAAGGTGCTGGCTGTTTGATTCTTGAAGAATATGAGCATGCCAAACAACGCGGCGCCAAAATTTATGCTGAGATTTTAGGCTATGCCAGTAATACCGATGGACAACATGTAACCAAGCCCGATACAGAAAGAATGGGGCAATGTATGCAAATGGCACTTAAAGATGCTGCTTTAGATGCAAGTCAGATCGACTATGTGAATGCACATGGAACTTCAACTGATCAAGGTGACATTGCCGAAAGCCAAGCGACGGCTCGTATATTAGGCCGTAAACCTATCAGCTCACTCAAAAGCTACTTTGGTCATACTTTAGGTGCCTGTGGTGCAATTGAAGCATGGTTAGGAATCGAAATGATGCACCGTGGAGAATTAATTCCAACTTTGAATTTGGATGAAGTTGACCCACAATGTGGTGATTTAGATTATATTACTCAGCAAGTTAGAGTGAGCGATATCAATATTATGATGAGCAATAACTTTGCTTTTGGGGGAATCAATACCTCACTTATTTTTAAACGTGGAACATAATAAGGGGCATAAGAATGTCAATTAAACAAATATTTTTAGCAGCAGTTTTAACAACAGGTTTTACAGCATCAGTTCATGCTGCGGATGCTGTACATCATTTTGATTTTAAATCAGCAGTTGATCGAGCTGTGGCTGATGGTACGTTAGATGGTTCCGTGAAGTTCTATTTGAAAGGGAATAAATCTGGCGGACGAGTTCTCGAAAAAGAAATTGTGACTAATCAAAAGACCAACGGTTTCGGAAAATCAGCTGAAAAAGCTTGTGACTGGGTGCTTCGTTCGGCACTTATTCAGTTGGATAAGGCTGCAAAAGCACGTGGTGCAAATGCTGTAACAAATATCGTAAGTTATTATAAAAAGAATGAAAATCAAAGCTCTACTACCTATGAATGTCATAAGGGCATGGCTGTGGCTGGCGTTGCTTTAAAAGGTGATATTGTTAAGTTCTAATTTTTGATTGAGTTGAGCCAATGATGAAACGTGAGATTCAGTTGCATATACATGCTTTGGCTCAACTTTTAACTCAAACTAAATCAGACTTTCCTAGCTTTCGTGATTTTAATGTTTATAAAAAAGAACAGATTCAGGCGTATCGTAATCAGCTTTTAGCAAAGCAATTGAATTGTGATAAGAACACACTCATATTTTCTAAGCATGAGCATGGTAAACCTTTTTTATCATCTCACCATCTTCACTTTAATCACTCTCACAGTCATGAATATTATGCTTTGATCATGAGTCAACAGGTGAAAGATATTGGTGTAGATGTTGAAGAATTAGGGCGGAAAATAAGATTTGATGCCTTTGCACAACATGCCTTTCATATAGATGAATATAAAACTTGGCAACAGCAAGGACAAGACAGGGAATATTGGTTTAAGGTCTGGACAACCAAGGAAGCGATATTAAAAGCGTCTGGTTTGGGTATTCGTTTGGATTTAAATAGTTTGAATACAAACGTTCATCCAGAACAAAATGGAGGAATGTGTACTCATCCGATGATTGGAACATTTGCATATCAAAATTTTATTTTAAATCAGAATATTGTGGTAACAGTGGCTTGGCGTGCAGAGCCATCATGTCGAGGATTTCAGTTTCCACAAATTAAAATCAAACAAGATTAGAAACTAGAACCATTAATTCGAAAACTAATGGCTTATCCATTTCTTTAGCCTTGCGTATTAAGCAAACTTTTTCACTTTAGCATTTACCTTTTCTCGAGAAATTGTATAGTAAAAAGTCCCACCAAACAGTACGCCAATAAACCAATTAAATGGTGCCAAGAATTGTAAACTCGGGACAAGAACCAACATCAGACCAATACTGACAGATGTTATCAATGCAATGACTGCTTTTCTATTAATCCCTTTTTGGTAGTAATAATGACCTGTCGGCTTATCGTTAAATAGGTCATCGACAACTACATTTTGTTTGTGAATAAAATAGAAGTCAGTCAGCAAGATGCCAAAAAGAGGGC
Organism: Acinetobacter venetianus RAG-1 = CIP 110063; assembly: GCF_000368585.1. Classification (GTDB taxonomy): domain Bacteria; phylum Pseudomonadota; class Gammaproteobacteria; order Pseudomonadales; family Moraxellaceae; genus Acinetobacter; species Acinetobacter venetianus. The sequence goes on along the minus strand of NZ_KB849557.1, from coordinate 282,749 downwards.
CGATAAAAGCAGCAAGCGTATCAAGTGTGTAGTGGATTAGTTCAGGTGAATTAAATAAATTCCAAGGCGTGATGAAGATGGAACCCACCGCTGCAATCATGCCTGCTCTACGAAAGTTGAGATAACGGGGGGCAAGATTTGAAAAGTCAAAACCCGCTGAAACAAAATTGGCAACGATATTGATTCCAATTGTTGCAGTTAATACAGTCAATAAGCCTAATACAATGACAACACCACTATCCATCATTGCGACGGTCTCCAATGGATCATGTACCATTTTACCGAAAACACTAAATGTTCCTGAAACGATCATTACCACAATAATAGCGAAGAAAATGAAGTTGAACGGAAGTCCCCAAAAGTTCCCTTGTTTGACCTGTTTCATGTCTTTGCCATAACGAGAAAAATCACCAAAATTTAATAATGGCCCTGAAAAATAGGAGACAACTAGGGCAATCGCGACAATAGTTTGCATTATCTGTTGGTTTAAAGTGAGTTGTTTATCACTGAGGTTAAAGGAAATATTATGCCAACCAGCTTTCCAGACGAGCCATAAAGCGAGTGCCAACATTACGACATAGACCATTGGTCCAGCCCAGTCGATGAATACTTTGATGGTTTCCATTCCTTTCCAGAAAACCAAGGCTTGTAAAATCCACATGAAAGCAAAGCAAATCCATCCAATTGTGCTTAAACCAGCAAACTCGGTCAATGCGAATGGATGTAAGGAAGGGTAAAACTTCAATAGAACCATCACGAGAGCATTAGAGGCTAACCAAGTTTGAATACCGTACCATGAAACTGCGATCAAACCTCGAATGAGGGCTGGGATGTTCGCACCGTAAATTCCGAAAGCTTGACGTGAAATCACAGCATAAGGCACACCTGAGATTTGACTCGGTTTTGCAACGAGATTCGCCGTAATTTGAACGATCATAATACCAACAAGCAATGCGAGTAGAACTTGCCAGCTAGCAAGACCTAGTGAAAATAAACTCGCCGCAACAACGTAGCCTCCCATACTGTGTACATCAGACATCCAGAAGGAGAAAATATTATACCAAGTCCAGTTTTGCTTAGCTGGTACGAGATCTTCATTAGAAAGTTTAGGACTATAGTTTGCATTATAGTTCATAGCTGGTCTTCAAAAATAAACAACAGTTCAGACCAGTTATGCGAAAATTGAGCCAAAATTATTTTTTTATAGATTTTAATTTTTAATTCATTGATAAATATTGCTTTATAAATTTTATTAACTTTTATCTGTTCAGACCAGTTGTATTGAAATATGATCGAATTTATTTTGTGGCTTAAAAATGTGCATAAATGGGAAAATCAACCCGAATCCAAATTATTAATCCGAATACCAGTATCAAAATGACACAGGCGATTGGTGAAGCTGCTTGTCAGGTCGCATTTGCTGATAGCGAAATTATTGCTCAATCTCCAGAGGAGGGTGTTCCTTCGATTGAGGGACATTATGACGAAGCAATATCGGCAATCGGTATATTGGAGCTAATCAAGCAAGGAAAAGAGCAGCAAGTCGATGGGCATATTATTGCTTGTTTTGGTGATCCAGCTTTACATGCGGCTAGAGAATTGGCGCATGCGCCTGTGATTGGAATCGCTGAAGCTGCATTTCATATGGCGAGTTTGATTGCAACAAAATTTTCGATAGTGACAACTTTACCTCGAACAAAAATTATTGCTGAGCATTTACTGCATCAGTATGGATTTGAAAGGAAATGTGAAAAGATTCGTTGTATTGATTTACCTGTATTGGCGTTGGAAAATGATAAGCAAATTGCTTATGAAAAATTATTAGAAAGTTGTCAACAAGCTAAAATGAATGATGATATTGGTGCAATTGTTTTAGGCTGTGGAGGAATGGCGGAAATGGCAGATCAGGTCAGTGCAGAGTTGGAAATTCCAATTATTGACGGTGTACGTGCTGCCGTAAAATTGATTGAAAGCTTACATCACTTAGGCATTAAAACGAGTAAATGGGGAGATTATGATTATCCTTTGGAAAAGTTATAAGTTAAGCCGTTTTCCAAAAGTCTCATTATAAAAAATTTAGCTAAGCTAAAATACAAAAACGCCAGCATTAAGCTGGCACTTTTTGAATCATCATAAAGTTTAGATTTAAGGAATCTCTTCTTCATCAAATTCAGGTTTAACTTGTACAATGAAGTCTTGACGGTTCAAGCCACGCCATAAAGCAAATGCAGTACCGATATAAATCGAAGAATAAGTACCGACAAATACCCCGATAATCATAGCTAAAGAGAACCAGTGTAGACCATCACCACCAATGAAGAACATTGCAAGTACGACGAGTAATAATGTCATAGAGGTGTGAATCGTACGGCGTAAAGTCTCAGTTAACGCAATATCCACAATTTCAGTTGGTGTAGCACCACGGATCTTACGGAAGTTCTCACGAATACGGTCAGATACGACGATGTTATCGTTAAGTGAGAAGCCTATAATTGCTAAAACTGCAGCAAGTACGGTTAAGTCAAATGACCATTGGAATAAAGCAAATGCACCAAGGATAAGGATGATATCGTGGAATAACGACATCACAGCGCCCATCGCAAGTTTAAACTCAAAGCGAATAGTGACGTAAACCAGCATTAAAAGTAATGCTAGTGCAACTGCACCCGCTGAACGAACATAAAGCTCGTTACCGACTGCACCACCCACCGCATCGACTTTATGTACTTCAACGGTATTGTTTGGTAGTTGGACAGCTGTAGTGATTGCATTACTCAAGTCTTCAACTTGCAGGTCTTCTTGAACAGGCATACGAACGATCAGGTCAGTGTTACTTCCTAGCGTTTGTACAACCGCATCTTTAAAGCCTGCTTTATCTAAGGCTTGAACAATTTGACTTGGTTGAACTGCTTGTTTGTAGTTCAATTCAGCAGAGATACCACCAGTAAAGTCCAAACCTAAGTTCAAACCTTTCGTTACGATAAAGAAGATACTAGCAATCGTCAGTAAGATCGAGAAGATTGCAGCTGGTTTAGCAATCTTCATGAAAGGGATGATTTTTAAATCATCTGGACGACCGTATTGTTTTGAGTCTTGTTGAGTCAGATTCGTCATATCAATCTCCTTAAATGCTCAACTTCTTCAAATCACGACGTTTGCCATAAATGATTTGTACAATTGCACGAGTCACCGTAATCGCTGTAAACATTGAACAGACGATACCGATCATGAGGGTCACAGCGAAGCCTTTAATTGGGCCAGTACCGATTGCAAACAAGATGAATGCAACAAGGAATGTGGTTAAGTTCGAGTCAAAAATAGTGTTATAGGCTCGATCATAACCCGCGACAATCGCCTGTTTAGGCGAGGCGCCCCATAGAATCTCTTCTCGTATCCGCTCACAGATCAATACGTTTGCATCGACGGCCATACCAATGGTAATCACGATACCCGCAATACCCGGAAGGGTGAGGGAAGAGCCAATCCACGACATTACTGTAAGAATCATTGCAAGGTTAAATACCAATGCAAAGTTTGCGATCAAACCAAATACACGGAAGAACACAACCATCCAGATCGCAACCAGTAAGAAACCGATTTGCGTTGAAAGAACACCCTTATCAATGTTTTCTTGACCTAGACTAGGGCCAACTACGCGCTCTTCAACGAAGTACATTGGTGCAGCTAAAGCACCCGCACGTAACATTAATGCTAGTTCTGCTGCTTCTTGAGGTGAATCAAGACCCGTGATTCGGAATTGTGAACCCAATACTGCTTGAATCGTTGCGGCATTAATCACGACAGATTCTGTATAGGGTGTACGAACTTCAGTTTGAGTACCAGTTTGTGGATCATTCACATAGCTAATTTTTTGTTTATTCTCGATAAACAATACAGCCATGCGTTTACCAACTGCATTACGTGTTGCATCCGCCATCAGCTTACCGCCAGCGCTGTCTAAGGTAATATTTACCTCAGCACCACCAGAGTCTTGGCTAAAGCCAGAGCTTGCATTTTGGACGCGCTCACCCGTTAAGATACGGTTACGATTTAAAAGCAGTTGGCGACCACTGTCTAAAGATTCATAAGCAAAAACTTCAGTACCCGGAGGGAGTGGTTGACCATTATATTTTCCAGAATATGGATCAATATATTGATCATTACTATCAGAAACTAAACGGAACTCTAAGTTTGCAGTACGACCTAAGACACGTTTTGCTTCAGCAGTATCTTGAACACCAGGTAGTTCAACCACAATACGGTTATTACCTTGAGTTTGGACTAAAGCTTCTGCAACACCGAGTTCATTAATACGGTTACGTAAAGTCGTTAAGTTTTGGTTGACTGCATAAGACTGAATTTCCTGACGACGTGCATCAGAGTAAGTGAGTCTTAATGTTGCACCATTAGCCGTTGCAACTGATTGCTGAGTAAACTCATTACCGTTACGACGTAAGAAGTCTGCGGCAGCATCACGATCAGCACTATCCGCGAATTGAACCGTAATGGTGTTATTGTTTAAAGCAAGATTGTTAAATTTGATTTTGTTATCACGAAATTGACGACGCAGATCAGTCGCAGACGTTTCTAAACGTTGACTAATCGCTTTATCCATGTCGACTTCGAGCAAGAAATGTACACCACCACGTAAGTCCAAACCGAGTTTCATCGGCTTAGCCCCAATCTTTTGCAGCCATTCAGGTGTGGTTGGCGCAAGGTTGAGAGCAACCACGTAGTCATCACCTAAATCACGGCGTAACACTTCTTTCGCTTTTAACTGTGACTCAGTTGTGTCCAAACGTAATAAAGCCGCATTATTGGTGAAGCTATTATCATGACTGCTAATGTTGGCAGTTTTTAAAATCTGCTCAGCTTTTTGCACCACAGTTTGATCAATCTGAGTCCCTGCTTTTGCCCCTGAAATTTGGACAGCAGGTTCATCTGGATACAAACTAGGAAGTGCATATAACGTACTGACCACAAGAACAACAAGGATCAGTAAATATTTCCATGCAGGGTAACGCATTCGTTTTCTTCTTAAATGAAAAAGTCGTGCTAAGGCACGACTATTTTATGATTAAAGGTTATTTAGAGTGCCTTCAGGAAGTACTGAAATAACACTTGCACGTTGGATTTTTACATCAACACCACGGCTGAGTTCAACAACAGCGAAATCACCATCAATTTTAGTGATTCTACCCATTAAACCACCAGCAAAAACGATTTCACTGCCTACGCCTAAACTTTCAACTAGAGAGCGGTGTTCTTTAGCGCGTTTCGCTTGAGGTCTCCAGATCAAGAAGTAGAAGATTGCAACGAAAACAGCAATCATCAATATGTTAGCCATTAAGCTTGGACCTTGTGCAGCTGCAGGAGCGGCGTGAGCGGTAGAAATGAAAAAGCTCATTTTAATTTCCTAATCAAATAAAAGCGAAAAAATTAACAATAAATTCCAATTCGTTTTGCAATGTACCTTGTCTTGCGTTTAGGCGCAAATCTTGATGCATCAATCTTCAGGGCAAGGTGGAACTTCTAATCCACGACGAGTATAAAAGTCCTGAACATATTCATCAAAAGTGCCATTGTCCAATGCATCACGCATACCTTGTGTAAGGCGTTGGTAATAACGCAAGTTGTGGATTGTGCCGAGCATAGATGCCAGCATCTCACCGCACTTCTCTAAATGATATAAATAGGCACGCGTAAAGTTTTTACAAGTGTAGCAATCACAATGTGGGTCTAAAGGCCCTTTATCATGGCGATATTTACTATTACGAATTCTTACCAGACCATCGGTGACAAAATAATGACCATTACGTGCGTTACGAGTTGGCATCACACAGTCGAACATATCGACGCCACGACGTACTGCTTCTACGATATCTTCGGGCTTACCAACACCCATCAAATAACGTGGTTTGTCATGTGGCATTTTATTCGGTAAATAATCAAGCACCTTGATCATTTCATCTTTTGGTTCACCAACAGATAAGCCACCAATCGCATAGCCATCAAAACCGACCTCTAAAAGACCTTTGAGCGACTCATCGCGTAAATCTTCATACATCCCACCTTGGATAATGCCAAATAACGCATTTTTGTTGTTCAGCTCATCATGGTGATGTGTTTTACAGCGTTTCGCCCAACGTAAAGAAAGCTGCAATGATTTTTGTGCTTCTTCATGGGTGGCGGGATAAGGTGTACATTCATCAAAAATCATCACGATGTCTGAATTGAGTACGTGTTGGATCTCCATTGATATTTCTGGAGATAAGAACACTTTTGAACCATCGATAGGAGAGCGGAAAGTTACACCTTCTTCTTTGATTTTACGCATAGCGCCTAAGCTGAATACTTGGAAGCCGCCTGAGTCAGTCAGAATCGGTTTATCCCATTTGATAAACTCGTGCAGACCGCCGTGCTCTTTGATGACTTCTAAGCCAGGGCGTAAATACAAATGGAAAGTGTTACCCAAAATAATTTGTGCTTGAATCTCTTCAATATCACGAGGCAACATGCCTTTTACAGTACCGTAAGTACCAACGGGCATAAATACTGGTGTTTCAACAACACCATGTTCTAAAGTGAGTCGACCACGACGGGCGCGCCCCGACTGACCTAATTTTTCAAATTGCATGACACCAATCCATCAAGGCGAAAAAACAGTTCGCTGATCAAAAACGGCTATTTTCCTTGATTATGATGTCTAGTTCTACTACTAAATGTAGCCATAACCAAAAAATAAAAAAGCCAATTCAAGTGGAGACTTAAATTGGCTTTAAAATGATTGGGCTTGAGTTTAAAAATTTGGTTTATAGTCAAAATTCTCAGTCGCAAGATTATCCCGAAATGGGCGAATTTCTTTCTTCGATAATGTCAGTGTATTGATCAGGTTATTTGGGAAAACTTGGATGTGGTTGTTGAATAACTCAACATTACGGTTAAAGATTGTAATCGCAGCACCAACATTTTCGTTTTGCTCTTGAATGTCATCCATCATTTTGCTGTAAAGCGCATCAGCCTTTAACTCTGGATAATTTTCTACAACGACGTTGAGGCTACGGATGAGTTCTTTACTCATTTTTTCGATGCTTTGTAGTTGAGAAATATCCGTATCATTGACATTCAAGTTCAAGATTTGCTGACGAAGCTCTGTAACTTTTTCTAAGGTTGATTTTTCAAACTGAGTGTATTGCGCCAAGGTTGCTTCCAAAGCCTCTAAAGTTTTTACTTTTTGGCGTTCAAAGTTGGCGACTTCTGACCAAGCTCGTTTAGTGGCATTGAAGTAACGCACAATCGTATTGCGAATATTGATGCTCCACACAATCAATATAACAAAAATCCCCAAGAAAATGAGCAAGCCCATCATTGTCGTTCTCCTTATTGTTATTGCTACAAATCCGCTCTTTTGAAAAGAGACCAACTGTACTGAAAACAGTGGAATAGATTTAGCGAATTAAGTTAAGCATGTGTTGCTGAAATTTTTGATATTGGGGCATGGTCATAGTGCGTAAATGACCGCGCAACGCTGGAATATCATTAATCTCATCTCGTTTGCTTGTGGTTTGAAAGAGGTCTTGTTCACCCACATAGCAAAGAATTTGCTCTTGATGATGATAAATTAAATCACCACTAAAATGTTGAAAAAAATCATTTAACTTTAACGTCATACTTGGACTAACTTCTCTTGCGAGTTGATGTTGGTCGCATCCAAAAATATTAATTTTTCGATTAATTAAAATATCACTACTTTGCCAAGAACGCGTATACGGTTCAAAGAATCGCGAGCGTTGATTGCTTACAGCAATACCGAGTGCTGGCATTTGAAAGATGAATGCACCCCATAAGTCCTTTTCAATTTCTTTTACGATTTTTTTATCAGTATTGCCATCCTGAAAAATAGGCATTTCACTGACGTATTGATATTTAAATACCAAGACTTGATGTTCAATTTCACCATCATTCCATGTTGTAGAGGCGTAATAGGTGATTTCATTTGATTTATCCCCACGATTGAAAAGTGGAAAGTATTGCTTTAATCGACTGATAACCAATATCGGTTGTGCTTGGATTGGAAGATATGCTGGAAGTTGTTGAAACTTTAATCCATAGCGTAAATCAATCATTCGTTGTTCAAGATAATGAATCACTTGTCTGAGTGGTTGTTGCGATTCATAAAGCAGATAGGCTAAAAATCCTGTGAAGAATGCACCTAAAAAGCTCCATATAAATTGGATATGTGGATGGAGAAAAAAGCCAAAAATTAAAGTGCTAATACTAGTCATGGCTAATAAATAGGGGAGTACATTAAAAAAACGGAGACTATGATCTTCTCGCCAAGGATGTAATTTATCTAATAACTCTTGATCACTATGAGACGTTTGCCCAGCTTCCCAAAGTCGAGCAATATTTCGAAAAACCTGTGCATTTTTTTTACGTCTGATATGTAAGGCTTCTTGTACTGTGTCGATCGGCATGGGATTAGTCGGTTCATTATAATAAATCTGTATGATTTAGATTATGCTTTAAATTTCAGAAACTAAGAAGTGTCTTAATCGTGCTTTTTATACTTGGCGAATCCATCAGAGTATATGGAGTTGTTTTTATTGTTCAGCTAAGTTGATCTATAAAACTCATCGTATTTATTCCGAAATAACATAATTATTTCACTAGACTTATCTAGCTCCCAATCTTAGAAAGCTAGATAAGATGTGAATTTTATGAAATTTATTTTTGCAAATTTATAATTAGTTTTTTATTACTAAAGCAGAACTTCTTAAAATTTTGCTTGGTCAACCAACATCGCATCGCCATAACTAAAGAAACGATAACGTTGCTCAACAGCATGTTTATAAGCCGCTAGAATATTGTCGCGATTCGACAAAGCTGAAACCAACATCAATAAGGTCGATTCTGGTAAATGGAAGTTGGTAATCAAACGATCCACGATACAGAATTGATAGCCTGGGTAAATAAAAATTTGCGTATCGCCTGTCCAAGCGGCAATTTGTCCTTGATTTGCTTGTGCCGCACTTTCTAGGGCACGAGTTGCTGTTGTGCCTACTGCAATTACTTTATTTCCACGAGCTTTGGTTTCTAAAATCAAATCAATCGTTGCTTGTGGTACATCGCACCATTCACTATGCATAATGTGATTGGTAATGTCAGTCGTGCGCACAGGCATAAATGTACCTGCGCCAACATGTAAAGTCACAAATGTTTTTTGCACGCCTTTTGCAGCTAGTTTTTCCAATAAATCTTGGTCAAAGTGCAAACTTGCTGTTGGTGCTGCAACACTAGCAATTTTTTCAGGATCGTGAAAAACCGTTTGATAGCGTTCAGTATCAATGTCTTCAGCTTCACGATTGAAATATGGTGGAATCGGTAACTGTCCATATTGATCAAGTACAGATAAAATAGGTTGCGAAAACTTAACTACAAATAAGTTTTCATGGCGACCTTGTACGGTTACAGGAACAGCATCTTCACCAATATAAAGTTCTGCACCGGCTTTCGGTGAATTACTCGATTTAATATGGCAATGCGCTGTATGCGTATCCAACATACGTTCAACGAGGACTTCGATCGCGCCACCTGTAGCACGCTTTCCTTTTAATCGTGCTTTCATGACCTTTGTATCATTGAGTACGAGTAAGTCCCCATCTTTCAATAGATCTAAAATATCGGTAAACGCGTGGTCGTGAAACTGACCGTTTGCATCGATATGGAGTAGGCGTGATGCACTACGGCTATCTAGAGGATAGCGAGCAATAAGTTCATCTGGAAGATCAAAAGAAAAGTCGGAGAGTTGCATATTTTTCTTTACCACATATGAAAAAACCCCAAACTTTTAGTGCTAGTTTGGGGTTTTGAAATTCTGGTCCCGAGGGTCGGACTCGAACCGACACGTCATCTCTGACAGCGGATTTTGAGTCCGCCGCGTCTACCAATTTCACCACCTCGGGAAGAGTGCGATGCTTTGTGTTGCGTATATTACCTTGTTTAAATGTCTTGTCAATAATGTAAAGCTCGTAGTTGTTGAATTTTAGATCAATTGTTTCAGTTGGTATTGAAGAGTTTAAGTGATACCTATTTTCCGTTCTTTGTTTTAGAGAGATATTTTTAATGAAATTTCACGTTTTGTTGAGAATTGATTGATTCTACAATTGCGTTTTTTGTTAAAGTTTGTTAATACTAAGTGATAGTTTTCTCATTTTTTTAAATAAAACGTAAACAACGGTATAACGATAATATTCGAGAGGCATGCATGGCTATTCAATTATTAGAATTACAGCAAGCCGAAAAGCTAAGTGCTTGTAAACTATCTCTTTCTATGGGTCTTAACTCAGACCAAAACACGCTTGAACAATTCTTACAATTTAACCGCAAGTTGATGCAGACTGGTACAGCTTTACTCGCCTTTCACCAAGAACCTTATTTATGGCATCGCTGTTCAGAAAAATTAAAAGCAATTGATACCGCGAAAATCACAAAAAGTTTAAATACGTTATTTGTCAACGATGATCTGATTGACCATTCACATTCACAATATCCAACATTGATTGGTTTTCTCAATGCGTTGAAATGCAAGGCAGAATCAGCTATCGCAGTACATTTGCGACATTCCGACCAAACATCTTTAGGTTATCTCATTCTACTCGATACAAAAGTATTGGAATTTACTGAGACGCAAAAACAGCTTCTTCAAGAACATTGCAAAAACTTTATGCAACAGCTTGAGTTAAAACTAAATCATGATGAATTAAAAGAATTATATGAACAAGAATCTGCATTAAATTTTAGTAAAACTAAGTTTTTCTCGATCATTTCCCATGACTTACGTGCACCATTTCATGGTCTCTTGGGCTTCTCTGAAATTTTAGCCAAAGAACGCGAAACTTTGGATGAGTCTAGTATTCAAAATATTGCTGACTACCTCTATGACACATCACAGTCCACTTACAACTTATTGGAAAGTTTGTTGAATTGGGCGATGGCTGAAGGTGGGCGTTTTGTTTATCACCCAATTAATTTTAAATTACGGCAGATCACAGATATTGTGACGGATATTTTAAAAACCTTAGCTTTGAAGAAAAATATTCAACTGATTAATCAAGTAGATGAAAACCTAAAAGTCTATGCCGATATGAATATGATCACTTCTTTGATTCAAAATCTTGTGTCAAATGCGTTGAAATTTACGGATATTGATGGTTCTGGAAAAGTTTACATCCAAGCCCAAAATAAAGGTGAAATGGTCGAGATTAGCGTAAAAGATTCTGGTTTGGGCATGACCGATGAGCAAATACAAAATCTATTTCAACCACGTATCACCATGAGTTTCAAAGGTACAGCTGGCGAGAAAGGTGCTGGTTTAGGTTTGTCTTTGTGTAAGCGTTTTGTAGAACTCAATCATGGTGAGATTCATGTGGTTTCTAAGGATGGTGAAGGGACAACATTTAAAGTGACATTGCCTGCAGAGCGTGAACACGTTGATTTATGTACAGATCAACATAAAAGTAAAGCAAAATTAGCCTAAAGAGATTTTAAACATAAGCTTGTAACTGATATAACTAAATACGATGAGATGACATCGGTCGAGCCTTTTTATATGAATGCGGAACAGCTACAAAAAACCTTAGTTGCAAGTCAGTATGCAGAACAAGTTTTAAACCTATACCAGTCACAACTAGAACAAGATTATTCAGAAGATCAATTTCTTTGCTCGTTGTCTACACAAAGCATCCATCAAAAAGTCCAAGAAACTGTTGCAGAGATCAAGGATGAACAGGTATGGATGAAAGCGCTACGTATCCTAAGAGCGCGTTTGATGTTTCGTTGGATTTGGCAGGATGCGAACCAGCTTACCGATGTGGTGACCTTAACCCGTGAATTATCTGATTTTGCCGATGCGAGCATTTGTGCCGCAAAAGCATTTGCACGTATCCCACTTGTTGCCAAGCATGGAGAACCAATCAGTTATGAGGGGCAAGTTCAAGACCTGATTGTTATCGGGATGGGGAAATTAGGTGCACAAGAACTTAATCTTTCAAGTGATATTGATCTTATTTTTGCCTTCGATGAACAAGGCGAGACCAATGGTCGAAAATGCATAGATGTACAACAGTTCTGTATTTTATGGGGGCAGAAACTGATCTATTTACTCGACCATATTACCGCAGATGGTTTTGTATTCCGTGTAGATATGCGCTTGCGCCCTTGGGGTGATGGCTCTGCGCTCGCGATTAGCTATATGGGTTTAGAAAAATATTTGAGCCAGCACGGACGTGAATGGGAACGCTATGCTTGGATTAAGGCAAGGGTTATCACTGGCGGTAAAGCAGGTGCTGACTTGATGGAAATGGCACGTCCGTTTGTGTTTCGCCGTTATGTAGATTATTCAGCATTTGCTGCGATGCGTGAAATGAAAGCCATGATCGAACGTGAGGTCATGCGTCGTAATATTGAGGATGATATTAAACTCGGTGCAGGCGGCATTCGCGAAATTGAGTTTATTGTACAGGTCTTCCAATTGATTTACGGTGGTTCAAAACGTGAATTACAAGATCGTCAATGTTTAGTGAATTTGCATCATTTAGGTGAAGCGGAACTTTTAGATCAACAATCCGTTGATGATTTGGAAGATGCTTATCTGTTTTTAAGACGTGTTGAGCATGCAATTCAAGCCCTGAATGATCAGCAAACACAATCATTACCAACTGAGCCCGAGTTAAGGCAACGTATGTTGGATACGCTTGGTTTTGCGGATTGGACTGCTTTCATTAACGTGTTGAATCAGAAGCGAGATAAAGTCAAAGTACAGTTCAAGCAATTAATTCAAGAAAAAGAATTTTCAGAACCGATTGATGATTTTGTAAAACTTGAGCAGAAATTAGATGCTGTACTAGATGATGATGCAAAGAACCTCATTCAAAACTTTTGGCATGGGCAAGCATTAAGGAAAATTCCTGCCAGTGCTTTAGAGCGATTGAAAAAGTTTTGGCCGCATTTGATTGAAGCGATTTTACAGTCAGATCAACCGCAAATGGCGCTGTTAAGATTGATGCCATTAGTTGAATCAGTGCTGCGTCGAACGGTATATCTAGTCATGCTGATGGAAAGCCGAGGTGCTTTACAGCGTCTAGTGAAAATGGCAACAGTCAGTCCTTGGATTTGTGAGGAATTAGCTCAATATCCTGTGTTGCTGGATGAGTTTCTATCTATGGATTTCGGATTACCTCAACGGCAGGATTTAGAAGATTCTTTACGTCAGCAATTACTTCGCATTGAGATTGATCAAGTCGAAGATCAGATGCGTGTACTCCGCTTATTTAAGAAGAGTAATGTGCTGACTGTTGCGGCGAGCGATGTACTTGCAGAAAGCCCATTGATGAAAGTGTCTGATGCACTTACAGATATTGCTGAAGTGAGTGTGCAGGCGACTTTAAATTTAGCCTATGAATCAGTCGCACAGCGACATGGCTATCCTGTGAGTACGACAGGAGCACGTTGTAGCTTGGATGCGAAAGGCTTTGCTGTGATTGGCTATGGCAAGCTCGGTGGAATTGAATTGGGTTATGGCTCAGATTTGGATTTAGTCTTCATTCATGCTTTTGAAGAACAAGCTGAAACGGATGGTCGAAAGAGCATCAGTAGTGCTGAGTTTGCGATCCGTGTTGCACAGAAATTTATGTCACTCATGACAACCCAAACCTTAGATGGTCGTGTCTACGAAATTGATACACGTTTAAGACCGTCAGGAGAGGCGGGAATGTTGGTGACTAGTCTAAAAGCATATGAGCAGTATCAACAAAAAAGTGCTTGGTTATGGGAGCATCAAGCCCTTGTCCGAGCGCGCTCAATCGCAGGTGAGGCAACGCTTTGCCAGCAGTTTGAAGAAGTTCGTTGTCAGATCCTGACACAAGTCCGTGATGAAAATGAAGTTCGTGAAGAAGTATTAAAAATGCGCCAGAAAATGAAAGATCATTTGGGTTCATCTTCTGAACAAAAAAAACATGGGATTTTTCATTTAAAACAGGACTCAGGTGGTATCGTTGACATTGAATTTATGGCACAGTATGCAGTGCTTGCATGGAGTGGGACGAATCCTGATCTCGCCCATTTTTCCGACAATGTAAGAATTTTAGAAGATGCTGCTCAAGCAGGCTGCTTATCAAGTGAAGATGCCTCAGCATTGATACATGCTTATCTCCGTGAACGAGCTGAGAGCCACCGTTTAGCACTTGCAAATCAATCCATGCAAGTTAATGCTGCGGACTGGCACGATACCCGCGAGATCGTTTGCAAGTTATGGCAAAGGTTAATTGATCCAAGCGCAACAATTGCATTGGATAGTGAATGATTGTGTAGTAAAAGTTTGGAGTATGCGCCGTGAATTTGGCTGATCGTGATGGTTTTATTTGGCAAGATGGAAAAATGGTTGATTGGCGTGATGCAAAAATTCACGTCTTAACACATACTCTGCATTACAGTATGGGTGTTTTTGAAGGCGTCCGTGCTTATGAAACCCCAAATGGAACAGCAATCTTCCGCTTACAAGATCATACTAAGCGCTTATTAAATTCTGCAAAAATTTATCAAATGAATGTTCCATTTGATCAAGCGACTTTAGAACAAGCACAAATTGATGTCGTGCGTGAAAATAAGTTAGCTTCTTGCTACCTACGTCCATTGATTTGGATCGGTTCTGAAAAATTAGGTATCGCTGCAACTGAAAATACTGTTCATGCTGCTGTTGCTGCATGGGGCTGGGGTGCTTACCTTGGTGAAGAAGCGATGGCTCGTGGCATTCGCGTTAAAACATCTTCGTTTACGCACCACCACCCGAACGTGACGATGTGTAAAGCAAAAGCATGTGGTAACTATACAGTATCGATCTTGGCTCACCAAGAAGTTGCTCGTGCGGGTTATGATGAAGCGATGTTGCTTGATCCACAAGGTTTTGTCTGCCAAGGTGCTGGCGAAAACGTATTCTTGATCAAAGATGGCGTATTACATACTCCAGATTTGGCAGGTGGTGCACTTGAGGGGATTACCCGCCAAACAGTGATTACGATTGCCAAAGATCTTGGTTATGAAGTCGTTGAGCGTCGTATTACGCGTGACGAATTCTATATTGCTGATGAAGCATTCTTTACAGGTACGGCTGCTGAAGTTACGCCTATCCGTGAATATGATGACCGTGAAATTGGTTGCGGTTCTCGTGGTCCGATTACAACAGTAATTCAAAAAACATTCTTTGATGCTGTTCAAGGTCGTAATGATAAATATGCAGATTGGTTGACTTATATCAAATAAGTGACTTAAATCTTAAAAAAAGCGAAGCCTAGGCTTCGCTTTTTTATTGCTGGTTTGTCAAAAGATTGCAATTAAACCATCATCAATCTTTCATTTTAGTTGATTACGGTGTCTCTAAGTCGAATAAAAAATAGAGATCGAATGAAAATTACTGTCGTTGGTGCGGGTTATGTAGGTCTATCGAATGCCTTATTATTTTCCAAACAACATGATGTGATTGTACTAGATATAGATAAAACACGGGTAAAGAGCATTAACCAAAAAGTGTCACCTATCAGTGATACTTGTATTCAAAACTACTTAACTGAAGCCAGCATTGAGGCTACATGTGATAAAGAATTTGCTTATCAAAATGCAAAACTCATTATCATCGCAACACCTACTAACTATAATCCTGAAACCAATTATTTTGATACCTCTAGTATTGAAGCGGTCATTGATAATATCCAAAAAATAAATCCAAAGGCGTTGATGATTATCAAATCGACGGTGCCCGTTGGTTATACCAAAGAGATTTCTAAAAAGTTAAAGCTTAAAAACCTCATTTTCTCCCCAGAATTTTTAAGGGAAGGGCAAGCCTTACAAGACAACTTATATCCTTCTCGAATTATTGTGGGTGAAAAGTCAAAACGCGCTGAAAAGATTGCCAAGTTATATTTGAAAGCGACGGTAGAAAAGAACGCCGTGTTATTGTGTGTGGATTCTACCGAAGCTGAAGCAATTAAGCTTTTCTCCAATACTTATTTGGCCATGCGTGTCGCTTTCTTTAATGAACTTGATACGTACTGTATGAAAAACAAATTAAGTGCTTTGGATATTACTACAGGGGTTGGTTTAGATCCTCGGATTGGTGATCATTACAATAATCCATCCTTTGGTTATGGTGGCTATTGCTTGCCCAAAGATACTAAGCAGTTGTTGGCAAATTATCATGATACACCACAGGAGTTAATCTCCGCGATCATTCGCTCAAATCAGACCCGTAAACAAGCGATTATTGCGGATATTTTAAGCCGAAAAGTCTCTTGCGTTGGAATCTATCGACTGACGATGAAAGCTGATTCTGATAATTTTAGAGAGTCTGCTGTGCATGATGTGCTACAAGGTTTAGCCGATGAGGGAATCCGCGTTGTGATTTATGAGCCAACCTTGGATGTAAAAGAGTATCTAGGTCATCCTGTTATTTCGAGCTTACAAAAATTTAAAGCGATGTCAGATTTGATTATCGTAAATCGAATGGTACCGATGTTCAGTGATGTGATGGAAAAAATTTATACCAGAGATTTATTTGGCATTAATTAAGCTTTCTCAATTTTGATTAAGTTTTTATTTGTATAGTCTGTTGGTGAAATACCGACAGACTATAAGGGTTTGACGAATTAATAATAAAAAATAATATAAGGTCTATGCTAAGATAGCCTCACATTCAGTGCATATTATTTTTTCGCTTTGGCTACCAAATGCTTGAGCAAAATAATATCTAAGGCATTAAGGTTAGCAGATGGTAGACATTCAACAAAATTCGGCAACTCATGAAGACAATGTTATTTTGTGCATGAAATGGGGAACCAAGTATGGCGCAGAATATGTCAATCGTTTATACAACATGGTTAAACGTCATCTTACTTTGCCTTTTAAAATGGTTTGTCTAACAGACCGCACTGAAGGAATTGATCCTAATATCCAATGTTTTCCGATTCCATCACTTGATCTGCCTGAGGGTAGCCCTGAGCGTGGTTGGAATAAACTTTCAACTTTTGAACCTGACCTTTATGGCTTAAAAGGTAATGCGCTTTTTCTAGACTTGGATGTGGTGATTGTCGATAACATCGATTGTTTTTTCCAAGAAAAAGGTGAGTTTTTGGTGATTCATGACTGGAAAAGACCTTGGCGTATTACTGGAAACAGTTCAGTTTACCGTTTTAAACTAGGCGCTTTTCCTGAAATTCTGCCGTATTTCCGTGAACACTTTGATGAGGTTCGACAAAAATTCCGTAATGAACAAGAGTACCTCTCTTGGTTTGTACATAAAGAAGGTAAGCTGAGTTATTGGAACAAAGACTGGTGTAAAAGTTATAAATATCACTGCTTACAAAAGATTCCATTGGCTTATTTCAAACCACCTGTAAAACCTCAAAATGCCAAAATTATTATTTTCCATGGTGAAATTAATCCGCCTGATGCAGTCAGTGGTGGCGGTGGTAAGTGGTATCGCTATGTACTGCCATCGGACTGGATTAAAGATGCTTGGCAATAAGCCTTAATCATATTGGAAAAGGTCGAGTTTGATTTATGAAAAATAGCGTGCAAGCGATTGATATTGTTATTGCTTGGGTGGATGGTAATGACAGCAATTTAAAAAACAAACGCCGAAAGTTCATGAATCAAGCTGAGCCTTCTAATGCTTTAGAAGATACCCGCTTTGCCAGTAATGATGAAATTTATTTTTGTATTGCCTCAATTCTAAAGTTTGTTCCTTATAGCGGAACAATTTATGTGGTCACTGATCAACAGCAACCGAAATGGTTGGATCAGTTTGAACAGCAAGGGCTTTGTGAAGCTGGAAAGATTAAGATTATTGACCATCGTGAAGTTTTTAATGGCTATGAGTCAGCTTTGCCGACGTTTAATTCATTAAGTATCGAAAGTATGTTGTGGAATATTCCTGGTATTTCTGATTACTTTATTTATCTCAATGATGATTTCTTTTTTAATCAAGCGTCACGTCAGCAAGACTTTTTAGTTGATGATCAGATGGTTATTTACGGTCATTGGCAGAGTAATTTCATAAAAAAAGTTAAATACCTACTGCGAAAATTTGTACAGAATAAGTTTGGGAAAATTGCCCAGCCTAAATACTCTATGGCTCAAATGCTCAGTGCAGACTGTGTTGGACTCAGTCGTTATTATGAAATTCATCATCGTCCGCATATTTTAAGTAAAGCGCTTTTAGCGAATTATTTTGGACAACATCCCTTGTTCTTACAGCAGCAAATTCGCTTTAAATTTAGAAATATTGATCAGATTTTACCTGTAGGGCTATCTAATCATTTGGCTATACAAAATAATCAAGCGATCTTGAAAGATGATGTTGAGATTGCCTATTTGAAAGATGGGCGAGACTTAGAGCCTTGTATTCAAGCTTTATCTAACGAACATATTAAATTTGGTTGTATTCAAAGTTTAGATCAATTAGAACAGCGTGATGAGCTGCGTATTCGTCATGCACTTGTTGATAAATTTAGAGAAGTTTTGCCTAGTCAAATCCAACCGACTATTGCAGGATAAGCGAAGGAAAATTAAATGAAAGTCGTTACTTATCTTATAAATCTAGACGGTAGTGATCAACGTTTAGCAAGTGCAACTGAGCAATTGCAACAAGCAAATTGGGAGTTTACTCGTTTTCCTGCTTATGATGGACGTGGTAAAGCATTATCCGAGTTTAAAAATTATGATGATGCAAAGGCTCAGGAAATTTTAGGGCGTAGCTTAATTAGTTCAGAGTTGGGTTGTTATCTGAGTCATTATGGCTGTGCTGAAAAATTCTTGCAGACCGATGCAGATTATCTTGTTGTTCTCGAAGATGATATTCAAGTCTTGCCTGATTTTAAACAGAAAGTAGAGGCATTATTAAATTACCTTGATGAGCATAAGGCACTTGATTGGTATGTGGTTAACATTGCAGCTAAAAAGAAAAAACTAGCGAAAGATATTTTACAGCTAGACAGTTTTAACTTGTGGCATGCTTATTATTTTCCGATCCGTGGTGTAGGTTTGATTTGGTCTAGACGTGGTGCTGAAGAATTTGTACGCTTAGGTAAAACAATGCAGGTTCCAGTCGATATCTTTTTCCAAAGCTGGTTAAGTAAAAATGGTAAAGGCCTAGGCGTGTGGCAGCCATTTGTTCAACCAGCAGGATTAGATAGTGATATTTTAGGCACAGTTGCGGCGCAAGGCATTAAACGAAAAGAGCTAGAAAATCGTAGCTTTTCGCATGGACTCAAAAAGCAAAAACGCATGTGGCGAGATCGTTATTATGCTTTTAAACATTTGATCTCTTAATACTGTTCGAAACTGAGCAATTTTATGAAAGTCTTTAAAAAATTATTCTATCTCTTAAAGTTTTATACGATGTATGCGAATAAAAAACGGGATATGAATGATGCCATAGACAATTATGCAGATATTATTGTTCTGAATCCGACAGAGAAAAATGCCATTATTCCTAAAATCATTTGGATGTACTGGGAGGGTGTATTACCACAGTTTGTAGAGAAATGTGTCGAAAATATTAGAACAAAAAATCCTGACCATGTTGTGAACTTTTTAACGCCTGATAATGTTAAAGAATTTTGCGACATCGACTATCGCCGCTTAGCACATGCGACACCTCAGCAAAAGGCTGATCTCATCCGTTTTGACCTCATTTATCAATACGGTGGAATTTGGTTGGATGCAAGCACCATTGTTTATGAAAATCTTGATTGGATACAACAGCTTGTTACTGAGAACCAAACCAATAGTTTTGCATACTACCGTAAAAAAAATACGACTTGCCCAAATTTCCCAGTTTTAGAAAATTGGTTATTGGCGAGTTCGGCAAAGAATGTCTTTTTTAAGTATTGGTTTGATGAGTTGTCTAAGGCGATTGAAATTACACCAAAGCTGTATATTCAAAAAATTAAAGAAAATGATGCAGATTATCAGGATTTGTTCCAAGAAATCGGTCGTTTGGAATATCTTGTGGCATATGTTGCCTGCCAAAAAGTCATGCGAAACTATCTTCCAAGTATGACATTGATCAACTGTGATCGAAATGCTTTCTTCTATCAAGTGAAAAATAAGTGGGTGAAAGAAAAAGTATTGATTGATTTTGCAATCAATTATCCGCCTGCTGATATGCCGAAGCTGATCAAATTGGCTGGTAAAGAAAGAGGAATCTTGAGCCGTTATTATGCGAAAGCAATGTATTTTAACGACTCATTCATCGATATTTAAATTAATTAGTTTTAGGGTGTTAAGGGTTGCTCCAAGAACTGTTTTAACACGTCATACTTTGGTTGTTTTTCGAAATATTTCGCTGACTCAAGTGAACCAATAATCGACATATGACGACCATCTAGGGAGTAGGGGGTATTGCCATTTGCCATTTGATTTCGTCTGAATAAATCATCACGCGTCAGCAATAGTGTATTGCTATGTTTGTACACCATATTGTTGATTACCTCTGTAGCGTATCGCTGTTGAGTTGCTCTATCACTCTTCATGTAATTATTAAGATTAAAGTCTCTATGTAACCACATTGCTCTTTTGAACAATAAGCTAATATTCTTCTTAAATGCATATGGCTCTGACATTACAATCACTTTTTTATGGTGCTGCTCTGTGATATCTAACAGATTAGCAAAACCACTTTGTTGGCTTTTTCCAACAATATCTGACCAACGCCCTGCAAAAATCAATACATCATATTTATCCATATTCTTAGCAAGATAATCACGGTTGATTAGACACTGCTCGTAGGCATCAGATGGCTGATCTCCAGTAAAGGCATCGTTAAGACTTGGGTAACACCAGTTTGTCGAAACAACTTGGATCTGTAAGTTAAGCTTTTTACCAATTTGATCCCAAAAAGGATTGTTATGGCCAGCAAAAGAATCGCCGAACAGTAAGGCTTTTTTCGCAGTAGGTTGTTTTGATGCAATAGAGCAAGTTAAACCTTGAGTTCCTACATTAAGATTATCGTCACCTTTAATATTATAAAAGCACCAACCATTTGCGACTGCAGGCATCTGAATTTGTTCTATGCTGGATAGATATTTAGAGCTTGCTCTATCCTTTACACCATCTTTGCTGATGAACTTATAAATAGGATATGACGCAATTAGAACAGCAAAGAATAAAACATAAATATATTGAGGTTTGAGCTTTTGCAGAAGATTACGACTACTTTCTATGTATTTATAACTTAACCAACCTAAAAATAGTGAAAGCGTAATTGCAAGGCTTAGATTAAGAAAATTATGTGGAACAAAGAAATAATTTAGTAGGAAAAATACAGGCCAATGCCATAAATAGATTGAATAGGATGCGCTACCAATACTTTGCACGATGGGTGTTTGAGTGAGAAAAGAGTCTTGGCGGTTTGCGATTAGAATCAGCATTGTACCTACAACGGGTAACAATGCAGCATAACCTGGCCAAGGCGTACTTTGCTTTAATACAATTAAACTGGCAACGATAAGCATAAAGCCGATTGCTTCTGTTAATTTTTTGAGATATGTCTTTAACTGTGTATTTCTAAAATAATAATAGACAAGACCACCAGCAATCAGTTCCCATGCTCGTGTAGTGAGTTTGAAAAAGGCATACATGGAATCTTTAGGGGTGATATAAATTGAATAACTCAGTGAGGCAATAAATAAGATGCTGAGAAAGATTCCAATGTGTTTTAGCCCTTTGGTTAATTTCCAATAAATCACCAAAAGGATGGGGAACAATAGATAAAATTGCCATTCAACAGCAAGTGACCATGTATGTAACAGTGCTTTCTCATGTGCATCTACTGCAAAGTAATCTCCAGCTTGTCGGTAATAGAGATTATTTGAGAGAAACGTAAGGCTATAACGTGCATCTTTAGCAAATCTTTGAAAATCTTCAGGAATAAAGATAAACCAGCCAAGTATTGTGAGACATACAACGAGAACGAGTAATGCTGGGAAGATTCGGGTGATGCGGGATAAATAAAAGTCACTAAAGGAAAACCGATTTTTCTCTAGTCTTTCAATAATGATCTTTGTCATTAGATAGCCTGAAATGACGAAGAAAATATCGACACCGAGGTATCCTGCTGAAAAGCCTAATATTTGGAAGTGAAAAAGAACGACAAAAATTACAGCGTAAGCTCTTAGTCCATTAATGTCAGTCCGAAAGTTATTGACGCTCATGCAATAATATTTAGCTAAAACTCTAATTGTATGAGCGAATGATTAATTCATGATTAATTTGATTGTGTATTTTTATTAAAGGCTTTTTCTACACTTATTGTATAACTTCAAAGGATCGCTTTTCGAAGGATTCAACGGCACTGTTTGGAGAAAGATTGTAAACGTTAATTTGATGTTCTTTAAAAAATAATGCAGCAGCATCAAATGCACGTAATACAGTCTCGCTATGTATGTCGAGTAACGTTGGCTGCTTATCATCAGTTGTTTCATAGAAGCGTGGTTTAGAAAAATTGCTCATATCTAAGCCAGCAATAAAAATTTCTGTGTAGTTGAGCGAGTTAACAATTTGTAGGGCGACATAGGCAACGGTAAAGTAATCAAATATGCCGTTAAAAATATCTTTTGAGAAACCAAAATCATCGTGAATGAAAAAGTGTTCTGCCGTTTTATTCACGAGCATTTCTTCATCAAGAAACACTTCCATGAGGTCTCTAGTGATTGTTTCGATAGTTTTGATACTACATTGAATATCTGTAAATTTAATTCGTCTAAGAATCATATCTAGACAACGAGGTGTGGTGTAAAAAGTACAATTGCTTTGCAGTACTTTCTCGACCAAATCAAAGCGAGCATCCACAAAATTATGGTCAATGATGATATAGCTGTTGTAATGGATATTTTCCAAAGCAATCGCACCATTCACGCCGATATAGTCTATATCTGTTTTCTGAAAAACTTCATTTGGAAGCTGCTGAATAGAAGGCCCTGTCGCAATCAACATGCACTTTGAATTTTTTGCTGGTTGGATCATCAAATTATCTGAAACAAGCTGCTTCTTAAAATAAACTTTTTCTAAACGACCATGTTCATTACGTTGTACACGATAAAGCGGCCAGAAACGACGATTGTGTTTATATGTTTTTGGGTAAAAAATCTTATAAATGAATTTATAAATGTTTCGTAATAAAGTATCTGAAAGAGATGGAAGCATTTAAAAACTCAGCAATGATTAAGCTAAAAATCTGTTTATTATCGTAAAAACAGTCAGGACTAGAAAAGTATGGAGAGGGAGATTGTGCTATGACAATCTCCCTAATATCTATTAATCATCAAGAGAGAAGCTTTTCTTCTTTAACTTTGATTTAAGACTATCGATAGAGCGAGTGAACCAGCTCTTCTCATCTTCTGGACGAGTCACTTTATTGCCATGATAATTGATTTGTGTCGCTTTAGAAAAGTCCCCAAAAGGTTCTACTTTATAATTCTCTGGGCGATAACCTGCTGCTAAAGCTTCGTTGTAATACTGATCAAATAGCTCCGTGAGATCTTGTCTTGGATGTGGCATGATTTTTCCATCAAACCAATGTTTTTGTCCTGATGCCTCTAAGCGTGGCAGGGAATATTTGTGACTAAACTGTGTACCCATGTCTGAATAGTGCAGAATTTTAATCTGCTCAGCAGCGAGACCTTCACCATCAATATTATTATAAGAGTCTTGGTAAGGTTGAACTAGCTCAGGCTTATCTTTCAAAAGTTGCATTAACTTTTTGTGGCCATCAGGATTAGCTTGAATGTCTTTTAAAGCAGGTAAATATTGCTTAGCTTTCTCGCAGTCCCAAACGCATGTACATAGACGAGCTGAATTTTTGCCTCCTTTGGCAATCACGATCGCATCTTCAGCTTTTGGATGCGCCCACAACTCCGCGATATCACATAAAACCACGACATCGGCATCCATATAGATTGCGCGCCCTTGAAAGTTACATGATTCTGGAATCGCCCAACGAAAACCTGAAAAAGGTGTTGCCCATTTTTCTGTATGCCATCCTTCGCCAGTTGCTTGATTGGTATACCACGGGCTTTCGGGATCATGGCTGAGTTGCATCCATATAATTTCAACTGGGTGTTGCGTGTGTTTACGAACGCTATAATCTAATACCATCATCTGTTCAAGATCACAGTTGTTAGGGTCGCAACCCACAAAAATTTTAATTGCTTCGCTATTCATATTTACACACTTTTCATAAATTATAAGAATCAATACAACAAAAAAAGAGATCCCGTTACTTAGAGAACGGTACAGCAACGACTCTACTCCCTATTGTAATAATTGCCTCCTAAATTTTCTAGTGCTGATGCTTTCAAGCTTATATATAACATCTAAATAAAATCAAAAGCTTAAATCAATGACTGCCAAAAAAGACAAAAATTAACGTTTTAACTTTAAGTACTACAAAAAGACGTAAAAATATACAGATTTTTATTTAAATGGAAAAATATTTATATTTAATTATTTTTAAAATGTAATAATATTCAACATATATTTTATACATAACGGTAAAATAATTTTTAAGCTCTTTCTCTATTTAAGAGAAACTATCTTTAGATGAAATTATGAAAAATTTTGTTATTAGTCTTGCTAATGCTCAAGAGCGTCGCAAACATATCGTATCGGAGTTTGGAAAACATCAGGTTGCATTTGATTTCTTTGATGCAATTACGCCTGACCGAATTAACCAAGTTGCTGCAGATTTATTATTAGATATTAAAACAACAGATTTAAGACCTGGGGAAATTGCTTGTTTATTAAGCCATGTGGTTTTGTGGAAAACAGTCGTTGATCAGAATTTAGATTTCATTGGTATTTTTGAAGATGATATTTATTTGGGCGAACAAGCAGCGAAGGTTCTTTCGAGAACTGAGTGGATTCCTGAAGATGGACATATTATAAAAGTTGAAGCATTTTATCCAAAGGTAACAACCTCAATAAAGCTAAAACAAATTAAATGTATCAATCGTAAGTTGATGCCACTTAAGTCAAAACATATGGGGACTGGAGGGTATATTTTATCAAATCAGGGGGCTAAAGCGTTATTGGCATTTATTCAAAGCTATAAGAAATTGATTCCTATTGACCACATTATGTTTAAAGATTATTTGCGACAGGGTAAATATGATGTTTATCAGATGTCTCCTGCTGTTTGTATTCAAGACTTTATTTTGATGCGAGATAAGACAAATTTCCCGAGTTATTTATCTCACGACCGTAAGTTACGAAAAGGGGATAATATTCGAGTAAATCATAAATTGATGTTTAAAGACAAAATTACGAGAGAGTTTGTCCGACTGTCTGCTCAATTGATTCGCTTTGTAAAAGCAGAGTCAATTGTTAAGATTAAATTTAAGTAATTTACTGTTTGATTTATATAGGCTTTATTTGATCTTAAAGACTGGTGATGTTGACTAAGGCACTGTGAGAAATTAAGATTATCTTTTATTTTTTCATAGTGCATAGGGCTTTTATGCTAACAATTTTTGGCTTTCATACCGATGACAAATTATATAGAAAGCATGCCCAAATTTTGCAACGTTCAGCTGAAAAATTTGATATCAATGTTCAGTTCAGTGAGTTTTCAAAAGATGACTGGCAAAAGATCATCGCCTTTAAACCAACATTCATTGCAGGTATGAGACGAGACCTAAAAGGTCCTATTCTATTTGTAGATGCTGACGCTATTATTCTTAAGGATATTCGTCCTTTTTTTGAATCGCTTCAAGAAGATATCGCAGTGCACTATATCAATGGTACACGTTTGATTAGTAGTACAGTATTTATTAATGATACACCAAATGCTCGTCTATTAATGGATGAGTGGGAGCGTAGACAGTTAAATCAACCAGATCGTTGGGATCAAGTGGTACTACAAGAGCTTGTTGATGAGTGGGTGGAAGAGAAACGAATCACACTGAATAAATTACCACCAAATTATACCTTTATTTTCGATACATCACGACGTACCTATGGTGATAGCGTTGAGCCAATCATTGAACAACTTCAAGCAAGTCGTGACAAGCGTTGGATTGATAAGTACCAGCGTAGAAATAGTTTCCATCAATGGTTGATGCGAATCCCTTATTTATTAAAAAGTACCAGAAAGATTGTTGGACGCCATAATGTTGTCAATAATCGAGCAGAA
Source organism: Acinetobacter venetianus RAG-1 = CIP 110063 (assembly GCF_000368585.1). Lineage (GTDB taxonomy): Bacteria > Pseudomonadota > Gammaproteobacteria > Pseudomonadales > Moraxellaceae > Acinetobacter > Acinetobacter venetianus. The sequence continues at coordinate 256,507 of NZ_KB849557.1, read as the reverse complement.
AGTCTTGGTATTGATATTCGCTTGACCATTGATGATTTGATTTAAATGTGTCAATGAGTAAAAAGGCTCTATATTTATAGAGCCTTTTTATTACTTATCTTTTTTAATAATAGATCGTACAAAATATCGAATAATGAGAAAAAGCTGAGAAAAATTGATTTTTTTAGCTAAGTCTTTTAGCTGTCTTTTCTCTAATAAAAAATCATCTTCTAATTTTGATAGGTAATATTTATTATGTAATTGTTGTTTGTAAGGTTTCTTTCCATTTCTGTCTTCTAACCATGAGCCAATAAAATGATGGGTAGCATAATTAACCGGAAGATCTAAACAAAAATAATGTGATGCATAGATATGTAATGTGTGATGTCCATCAGAACCACTTTGATTGATGTCTTTAGTTCTATCAATTTTAAATTTTTCGGAAATAATATCAGAAATAAAAGAGGTATTTGGCGGTTCTTGATCTGAGTAAGTTTTATTGTGGTAATAGGAGAGAATCTCCTTGCTTAAGCTGTGGTATGGAATAGCTCCCCACACCGCAGTAAAGGGAAGATTAATTGACTCAAATCCACTAAAGGCTTCACATGCTAGAAAATCGTCAAGAGGATGCTTAAGTTCTACATCTGTATCTAGATAGACACCACCAAACTCATGTAATGCCCAAGCACGAACATAATCAGATACGAAAGCATATTTACGTTGTTGGTATGCAGTTTGAGTGAAAATATGCTGATCGACATCAAAGCTTTCTTCATTCCAAAGTTTTATTTCCCAGTCTGGACATTTTTGACTCCAATCACTGATATATTTTTGTAGATGGTCTGGTATCGGTTTTCCACCAAACCAACAATAATGAATAATCTTAGGAATCATAATAAATAAAAGTTTTGAAAATTAATGAAATATAGCACTTTATGAGGACCAGTTTGAATATAAATACTATTTAAAAATAAGGGTATGCATGAAAAATAAAGTTTATTTATAATAATCTTTATTTTCTAAATCACCTCTGAACCTTTTATAGCCCCACATATATTCAGTAGGAAAGCGATTAATCATTTGCTCAACGGTTCTATTCAATGCTGTTGTTGCGATTTCAATATCGCGATCATAAAGTTCAGGATCATTGAGATCATCACAGTAGACATCAAAACCTTCACCATCCTCACGACGGAAACAGCTTAATCCGACTAGACGACATTGAGTTTTTTGCGCCATTTTACTGGCAAGTGTACTGGTGAGGCAGGGGATTCTGAAAAAGGGCACCACGACACCGCCAGAAGGATCGGGAACATGGTCAGGCAGAATCACACTGAAACCACCTTGTTTTAGATTCTTAAATAGCGCTTTGACACCCGAAGCATCTGTAGGTACTAAGGTGGCATTCAGCCGTTGTCGAGCATGTAAAGCAAATGCATTAAAACCACTATCTTTCATTGGTTTATACATGATCGTGGGAGTACCATATTGATTCACCCATGCATTCATCATTTCCCAAGTGCCTAGATGGGGGGTGATGATCAGTGCACCACGAGGGTCGCTAAGAGCATTTGTCAGTACTTCCAAGTGATGCACGGTATGAATCTGTTGGATGCTCCATTCAGGAGGCATTGCCCAACATTTACCTGACTCGATATAACTCAGACACTGTTTAGTCACGCTTTCACGTGCAAGCTGTTCTTTTTTTTCTAGGCTTAATTCTGGATAAGCTAAGCCAAGATTGATTCTGGTCTTGAACAGCATGCTTTTATCAGGATTTTGGTTGATAAAATAAGCTACCACTTTTGCGATACTACGCAAAAATGTTAAAGGTAAAATGCGAAGGAGAGTTACGTAAAAGGACATCGTGCCTAGTCTTGTTTATCTGCGTTGCCTTTGAGAACCATATAAATCAATGCGACAAAAATGAGTAGTGCACCGACAAGACTACTTACGCAGAAGTATAAGATACGTTGATTGGTGTCCATATTGAAAAGTTCATTTGCTAAGATATAGCGCATGAAAAACCACTGTGCCAAAGAAAACACAATAAGCACAATTGCGTGTCGACGCACATCAGAACGCATCGCCATAGGACCGACCTCTCAATAAAAAGCAGCTTATTATGCCACTAGCAAGCATGTTCGCAAAGTAAAACCATGTAATATAAAAAAAACCCTGCATAGCGCAGGGTTTTATACAAACTGAGAAAATTATTTTTCTTCAGCTTTTGGTTTTTCACGTAAACGAATACCTAAGTCACGCAATTGATTTGCTTCAACTGGAGCTGGGGCTTGAGTCAATGGACATTCAGCTGTCTTAGTTTTCGGGAATGCAATCACATCACGAATAGACGATGCACCTGTCATGAGCATGATCAAACGGTCAAGACCGAATGCCAAACCACCGTGTGGAGGCGCACCATAACGCAATGCGTTCAATAAGAAACTGAATTTCTCTTCGGCTTCTTCTTCGCCGATACCTAAAGCTTCAAAAATCGCTTTTTGCATTTCTAAAGTATAGATACGCAGTGAACCACCACCGATTTCAGTACCGTTAAGTACCATGTCGTAGGCTACAGAAAGTGCTTCACCTGGATTGTTCTTAACTTCTTCAACACTTGATTTTGGTAGTGTGAATGGATGGTGAACAGATGTCCATTTGCCATCATCAGTTTCTTCGAACATTGGGAAGTCGACTACCCAAAGAGGAGCCCATTCACAAGTTGAAAGATTCAAGTCATGACCGATTTTCACACGAAGTGCGCCCATCGCATCGTTTACAACTTTTGCTTTATCAGCACCGAAGAATACGATGTCGCCATTTTCAGCACCAACACGTTTTAATAAATCAAGTACGATTGGCTCGATGAATTTAACGATTGGAGATTGAAGACCTTCGATACCTTTTTCAAGTTCGTTGACTTTGATGTAAGCCAAACCTTTCGCACCATAGATGCCAACGAATTTAGTGTATTCATCGATTGCACTACGTGGCAGTGAACCTGCGCCAGGTACACGTAAAGCAACGATACGACCTTTAGGATCTTTTGCAGGACCAGCGAATACTTTGAATTCAACGTCTTGCATCAAATCTGCAACGTCAATTAATTTCAATGGAATACGCATATCTGGTTTGTCAGATGCATAGTCACGCATTGCGTCTGCATATGTCATACGTTCAAATTTATCGAATTTTACATTCAATAATTCATTGAACATTTTAACCGTTAAGCCTTCCATTAAATCCATGATGTCATCGTCACTCATGAACGATGTTTCAACGTCGATTTGGGTAAATTCAGGCTGACGATCCGCACGTAAATCTTCGTCACGGAAACATTTAGCGATTTGGTAATAACGATCAATACCACCCACCATTAACAACTGTTTGAACAACTGTGGTGATTGTGGAAGCGCATAGAAGCTACCATTTGAAACACGGCTTGGGACTAAGTAGTCACGCGCACCTTCTGGTGTCGCACGTGTTAAAATTGGTGTTTCAACGTCTAAGAAACCGTGATCTTCGAAATAGTTACGAATAAGATTAGTTACTTTAGAGCGGAAACGTAAACGCTCTAACATTTCAGGACGACGGATGTCCAAGAAACGATATTTCAAACGAATTTCTTCAGAAATATTGGTATTTTCGTCATTCAATGGGAATGGCGGAGTATCAGAAGCTGCAAGAACTTCGATCTCTTTACCTAAAACTTCAATTTGACCACTCACCATGTTGGCATTTTCAGTACCTTCATAACGGCGACGAACGCGACCTGTAATTTTCAAAACAAATTCAGAGCGTGCTTTATCAGCTGTTGCGAATGCTTCTGGGGTATCAGGATCGATAACGACTTGAACTAAACCATCACGGTCACGCATATCAAGGAAAATCACACCACCGTGGTCACGGCGACGGTGAACCCATCCGCATAAAGTTACTGTTTGATCGATTTGGGCTTCAGTAAGAGAGCCGCAGTAATGAGTGCGCATCATATTGAATTATATATCCAAACTATATTGGCTGTAGAAGGTGAATGCGTAAACAGCGCACCACCAATGAAGGGGAGATTATGCCTTGTTGAACGTATTGTCTCAAGTCTTAATATTTTCCAAACAATACAATGTTGGAAAACTAACCCAAACGGCTTCTACGATCAAAAAATAACAACAATAAACAAGCAATACTCATAAGAATAAGTCCGGTTTGAGAGAATTCATTTATAGATCTACCTATATAAAAATAGCGTTCACTGTTCCAAAGCTCAGCTGGAATTTGCAGGTGTAAATTCCATACAGCGCAAAGCCCTGTGGTTATAGATACGAGTAAACTTAATAGAAAAAATAATCTTAATTTAATTGGTACATGAATGTGCTGTTTGTGGCTTTGATAATAGTTAAGGCACATCCATAGCAAGATCGGTAAGGTCAAGATGGATGAGGCAATTTGCAAAATAAAATGCAAAGGGTAAGTAAAACTCCACAACGAAACCTCTTGGGCCAATGTTGTTTTAAATGCAAATGTACGGAAATCAAGATGGGTAAGCCCATCCCAAATCAAATGCGTCGCTGCACCGATCACAATTGAAATACAGCTCATCAAACTAAAGGCAACAAACTGATCAAAAGAATGAATATTGAGAGAATGCTGTATAGCTAAAACACGATAGATCACAGGACGGTAAAGCAGATACCACAATAAACAAAAAAATAATCCAATTGGCAGATTCGGAAATAACACACCTGACCATTGATGTGTAAGTGCAATCGTTTCAGTTGTGAAAAGGCGATATAAATCTGGCGCCATACAACCAATTGCGAGAGCAGCAATGGGGAGCTGACCTTTGCTAAATTTGGATAAAGGTGGTGCTAAAACGGCATGTGAAAGGGTAAATGGCATATCGTTTGAAAACGAGCCTTCATAAAATCGTGGAGAAGCAGTGTAGCAAATGTAATTTGCAACTATGTTTTTTATTGCAAAATAAATGAAATGTTATAATATAACAAAAATATCGATAAACTGATTCGAGACATGGTATGTCATTTCCACAGAATATTTTGACCTTATCTATTTTAGCTGTTGTCGCTTTACCGACTTTCGCTGCTGAAAATGAAGAAGTTCAAACTTTAGAAACAATACGAATTAAAGCGCACCCACTAGAGCAAACATCGAAAGATTTTGCAGTTGCAGATACTGTTGTGGATCAAAAGCGTCTTGCCCAAGGTGCTGTTACGATTGGTGAGGCACTCAGTGGTGAGACTGGAATTGCATCCAATCAGTTTGGTGCGGGTTCTAGTCGACCTGTGATTCGTGGTCAAGATGGACCACGCGTAAAAATCTTGCAGAATTCTTCTGAAAATATTGATGTTTCTACTTTATCACCTGACCATGCAGTTACGGTTGATCCAGCACTTGCAAAGCAAGTTGAAGTGATTCGTGGTCCATCGACATTATTGTTTGGTGCAGGCACTGTGGGTGGCTTGGTCAATGTCAATGACAGTAAACTCCCAACACAAATGCCTGAAAAAGGCTATGAAGGCAACGTTGGTCTACGTTACAACACTGGAAGCGATGAAAAATTAGCAACAGCTGGTGTTACTGTTGGTTTAGGTGATCAAGTTGCTTTACGTGTTGAAGGCTTAAAGCGTGAGGCAAATGATTATATTGCCCCAAATTATTTCCATGAAGGTGAAAAAGAGCGTCGTGTCGACAATACCTTTGCCGAAGGGCAAACAGTGAATGTTGGTTTGTCTTGGATTTATGATCGAGGCTTTACAGGCATTTCATATAGCAACCGTCAAGATAAATACGGTCTGCCAGGGCATAGTCATGAGTATGAGAGCTGTCATTTACATGGTCTAAGTCTACATTGTGGAGACCATGATCATGGTGATGAGGATGATCATGACCATGAAGAACATGCACATGATGCAGGGCCTTGGATTGATTTGAAGTCTGAACGTTATGATTTCCGTACCGAGCTAGATGATCCATTTGCGGGCTTTAAAAAGTTACGTGCTCAAGCAAGCTATACTGATTATCAACATGATGAAATCGAAGAAGATACCATTGCAACACGCTTTAAAAATAAGGGTTACGATGGTCGTTTAGAGTTAGTACACAATCCAATTGGGCCTTGGGAAGGGGTTATTGGTACGCAATATAATCAACAGAAATTAGAATTAACTGGCGAAGAAGCATTCTTAGCACCGAACACAACAAAAAAATGGAGTGTGTTTGGTTTAGAGCATGCGCAATTTAATGATGTACATGTTGAGTTAGCTGCACGTGCAGATCAGCAAAAAATTGATATTGAAGATTCGAGTAAAAAGAATTTCGACGGTTCAGCCTTTTCTGTTTCAGGTGCCGCAAATTGGGAGTTCGCACCAGACTATAAATTATCTTTTGTGGCATCTCATCAAGAACGTTTGCCATTGGCTCAAGAGCTTTATGCAGATGGTGGTCACTTCGCAACCAATACCTATGAATTAGGCAATGATCAACTTGGTAAAGAAAAGTCAAATAATGTGGAGCTTGGTTTCCATTTTGACAATGACAAATTTGATTATCATGTTCATGTCTATCATAACTGGTTTGATGATTATATCTATGCACAAACTTTAGATCGTTATAAAGACTTTCGCTTAGTTCAATATACCCAAGATAAAGCACGTTTCTATGGTGCTGAAGCAGAGGCGAATTATCAAGTTTCTTCAATCTATAAGCTTGGCGTATTTGGTGATTATGTTCGCGGTAAAATTGATAATGAAAATGCTCCTCGTGTCCCAGCTGGTCGTTTAGGTACGAAAGTCAATGCTGATTTTGGTGATGGCTTTAGTGGTTCTGCCGAGTACTATCATGTCTTCCAACAAGATAAGATTGCTGCTTATGAGACAGATACACAAAGCTATAATATGCTTAATCTTGGTGTAGCGTATTCTGGGCAATACAGCAATGTTGGAGATTATCGCGTGTTCCTAAATGTGAACAATCTGTTAGATGACCAAGTTTATCAACATGCTTCGTTCCTTTCGACCATTCCACAAGTGGGACGTAACTTTACCGTCGGTGTTAATTTTAGCTTCTAATTTTTCACTTAAATCTTATTGAAAAATCAAAGTATAAGCTCTAGCCTTAAACCATTAGGCTAGGGCTTTTTTTGTTTATATGCGTATCTTCCAACGAATCCATCGAAAATTAAACTGGTCAGGTCGACGTTACATGGCAGTCATATTGAGTATTTTTGCGATTGGGTACATTGCTTCGGCGATTTATCACACTGTAAAACCACTCCCGAAAGGCTTGGATTTTACGGGGCAACTACGTCATGCCAATGTAAAGTTCTTGGCTGATCAGACTTATATGGATGCGCAAGGTCAGCAACAAGTTGATCAACATATATTTAAAGAAGTGTTTCAGTTAATTGATCAAGCACAAACAACTATCGTCTTAGATATGTTTTTGTTCAATCAAGAGGTTGGGGACTCGAAAGTTAAACAATTTCCATTAATGCAAGAGCTGACTGATGCGTTGATTGTGAAACGCAAGTTAAATCCTGCGATTGAAATTGTGGTCATCACTGACCCAATCAATTCTGTCTATGGTGGGATGACACCTAAGCATTATGCTCAGTTACGTCAAGCGGGTGTTGATGTCATTGAAACTGATTTAAAACCATTACGTGCTTCAAATCCACTTTGGTCAGGTCTTTGGTATATCTGTTGCCAAAACTTGGGGAATAATCCTGAGGGGGGATGGTTAAGCAATCCTTTTGGTAATGAAAAGATTACTTTACGCAGTTATTTAGAATTATTTAACTTCAAGGCGAATCATCGGAAAACGTTGGTTGTGGATACTGCCCAAGGTTGGAAAAGTTTAGTCACTTCTGCTAACCCGCATGATGGTAGTTCTCATCATAGTAATGTGGCTTTAGTTGTTGATGGTGCAACCGCGATTGATGTCCTGCAAACTGAACAAACTGTTGCCAATATGTCGAAAGGTTCAAGTCCTTTTGTGATTATGGGTGGATTAACAGAAGATAAAAGTTTACCTCAAGTTCAAGTCCTGACTGAGAAAGCGATTTATGATGCTGTTTTAAAAATGATTGAGACAGCGAAAAGTAAAGAGCATATCGATATGGCAATGTTCTATTTATCTGAACGTCATATTATTGATGCTTTAAAGCAGGCCCAGCAACGTGGTGTGAACATCCGAGTCCTGCTTGATCCGAATAAAGATGCATTTGGTCGCCAAAAAAATGGTATTCCAAATCGCCAAGTCGCTTCTGAGCTACATGCCGCAGGCATCCCAATTCGCTGGTGTGATACACATGGCGAACAGTGCCACAGCAAAATGCTGGTGAAATATAATGCTCAACAAGTCGAGTTGATTTTGGGTTCAGCGAACCTCACTGCACGTAACCTGAAAAATTATAATCTTGAAACAGATTTTCGCGTGCTTGGCGCAGCACAAGCGCCAGTGTTTAAAGATGCTGGGCAGTATTTTGATGCAGCATGGACAAATGCCAATGGTCGTCAGGTGACGGTTGATTATTCAAAATATGCAGATGAATCGAAAACCAAATACTGGATCTATCGTTTTATGGAATGGTCGGGATTGTCGACCTTCTAATTGGCTCTACATTTAAGCTGATAGAAAACTTCTGAATACATTCATATGCTGAATATAAATGTATTCAATAGCTAGATAAGATAAAAACAGGATAACAATAAATGACTGCAACATTAGAACAGGCCTTGGCATTCAGTTACGGTAATCAAGAGGTTTTGATTGATACCGTTCAGGCCATTGAATTATTCAAAGTGTTAGCTGAGCAGGAACAACCGCACGCATTCTTTGAACTCGCTCTGTTTTATGATCATGATCGAGGTGATTGTATGTTAGCTCCTAATATGTATTATCGGGATCAATATCTGCTGCGCGCTGCCCGTTTAGGTCATACGCAAGCGATTATCATGCTTTTTTCCTTGATGCGAGGGCAAAGGTTAATTTTTAATACCACGTATTATGATGCAGATGATATTAATCAACTCTATGACGAATTACAGCAGATCACGGATCAATTAATTGCTCAGGGAAATATTCAGGCACTATTGATCAAAGGTAAACATGGGGTTTCTTATTCAGATCTCGAGACTATACCTTATCTGTATCGGGCGTGGCAGCAAGGAGAAAAACTGAGTGCCAGTTTGTATCTGTCACAATGTGATGATGAGGAGTTGCAGCAACTGGGGCTGTATGATGCGGAGACATGGAGCACTCATTTCGAGCGTGCACAGCACGATCTGATGCGGGAACTGGAGCAAGCACTACAACAAGGCCAGATCCAGAAAATTGTTGAATTTCTCCGCAGTGATGAATCTGATTATATTTCGGAACAAAATAGGGAGCAATTGTGGCAATGGCGACAGGTTTTTTATCGACAACAGGCTGACCGGGGAGCTGCGGATGCATGGCTGCAATTATCGAGAATGACTGAAACTTATATTGGCTACCTAAAAACGGCAGCAGAATTGAAGCATCCAGTTGCACTATATGCCTATGCTTATGAGCTGGATCGAAAAACCGATCTCAGTGATGCTGAGTTTGAAGAAATTCAGCACTATTTTACTTTGGCCGCTAAACATAAACATGCACAGGCCTTATATGAAAAAGGACGCTATTACACAGAAGATGAACCTGAAAAGGCAAAACATTATTTTAAACAAGCGGCTGAATTAGGATGCCTTGAAGCCATTGAATGGCTGGTGGCTTTAACGGAACAGCATGAACAGGCGCAGTGGGCTGAATTGGCACTTCAATATGGCAGTATTGATCATAAAGTAAAACAGGTTTTGATCGTGGCTTTACGGGGAGGTTTGGGGATACTGGAGAATCAGCAACTGGCCGATGAGTTACAATTAAGCTTGGAGTTAAGCAGTCAATGGGATCGGATTTTTTCTCTGTCTCTCCCTGCTGCAGCGCAACACTATGAAGAACAAGTACAGCCGCAAATAGTAGCTCTTTTTGATGAAAATGCGGAACAGCCAAAATTAAGAGAGTGTTTGATCTCTGGCATAAAAAAATGGCTTAAATAAACTTCTCTTTAACTTTTACAAGGCATTACATTTAGTTAAAGAGAAGAGCACTCTTGAAAATGTTTAAGGACTCGGTGGAATAAGTTCATCCAAATCTTTATCAGCCATCTGATCCAGTTCACTTAAATCAGTTTTAATTTTCCACTGACTTTCATCTTCAACTGGGGTGGGGAGACGTGCCTCTAACCAGTCACAAACAACATCTGGATTAAATTCAGGATGATTACACTGGATCACCCATGCCAAGAAGTCTTTGGCTTCACCATTCATATAAGGTGGTGGAGATACTGGAAAAAATAGTGTCGGTAAACGTTCGTTTGTAGATAAGTAATTCAGCACATGCCCAAGCTCTTGAACTGTTTGCCATGCCAATGGATGTTCGACATCAATATTGAATTTGAACCACCACGCATGTTGACCATCTGCACCATGTGCCACAATTCGGGATTCTTGCACACTCGGAACTTTACAGAAAAATTGATAGAGACGATCAAAATTCATTTCAGACACAGACATTGCCTCAAAACCAAAAAAATGATCTTAACATATCTCGATCTCTGATGAAGCCAGTACAGCTAATCCATTGAATAGGGCACTTAATCTGAAAAAATATTATTACAACAGATATGCTGATTTTTTATTCTAAAATAAAAGGATACTCTGATTTTTAGGGATATGCAGATGAAACAATCTAAATTTCATATCTATAGTTTGGTTGGTATCTTGAGTTATCTTCCTATTTTAGCTTATGCAAATAATTGGGGAGGATACACTGGTTCAGAACGACGTTCGTACCCTCAAACACCAACGTATCAGCAACCTGCACAAGATCCGTTTGCATTTTCAAATCAGCGCTATACACCCACTGCACCACCGAAAGGCTACTATTATCAGCCTAATCAAAATAATTATTATCCCTATCCGCATCAACGACCTGGTGTTCGGATTGAATATTATCCAGATACGCAATATGAGCACAGCTATCGTAGAGAGTCTTTTGTTGTTGGTAATGAATTACCGAGCGAGTTTCGTAGTGAGCGATATGTGATTCGGGATTGGGATAGCTATTCTTTGCGTGAACCGCCAAGAGGTCGCCATTGGGTGATGATTGACGGTCGTTATCTTTTGGTGACTGATGATAATTTTAGAATTGAAATTATTCGCTGATTTTCAGGTAATTTTCATTTCTTGGTTGAAAATAGGTTCTCCATATTTTCTTGGATTTTATTACAAAGCTTTGCAATGTCATTGGTTTTATTCATGGTTTCTCCTTGAGTTTCTCTTAATCTGATTTCAGATCAAAACTGAGGATCAAACAATGAAAAAGGCAGTCGTTTTACTCGTATCAACTTTAATGTTAGGTGTGTCAGCATCTGCTATGGCGGATTCAAATCGTTGGGATAATCACCATGATTACAAGCACCGCTATGATCAACGTTATGATCGATACGAGCATCGAGATCAACCACGTTGGTCAAATGGTGATCGTGGTAATCATTATGGTCAACGTATTAATTTTAAACGTGGAGAGCGTTTACCGTCAGAATATCGCAACAAACGTTTTATCGTGTCGAATTACCGTTATCACCGCTTATACACGCCACCTCGTGGATATAACTGGATGCAAGTTCAAGGTAAATATGTATTGGTGGATTCGAAATATCGTGTCTATCGCGTTGCATAATACGCATAATCAAAAGCAGGCATTCAAGCCTGCTTTTTTATTTAGGCCAATTCATCATCTTGAGGCTGTGGTGTTTTATTCGCAGGAAGTTGCTGTTCATGCTTTTTACCACGAATCACCGAAGGGTAGTGCCATGAAGCAAAACGAACAACAAGAATTGCCAAAGCCAAAATTAAGATTGATCCTGTAATAATGACCAAGTCCATCGAAGCTTTGTGATTGTGCTGAATATCTGCAATTAATAAACGAGTAAGTGCTGTAATTGCAACATAAATCAAGAAACGAACGGGCATATGATTGGTTTTAAAATAAATCCCGACCATTGCACCGAGTTCAAGATAGATAAATAACAATAAGATGTCATCAATCGTTGCGTACTGTTTAATGGTTAGAATCTCGATGACAGTATGAACGGCTGACCATGCAATCATACAGCCAATGATAAACAGCGCGAGATAATGAAAAGCTTCAACGGCATAGTGACCAAAGCGATCCAATAAACGCTCTAAATTTTCAAGTTTTTCTTTCGAGTTCGACATAAAGATTAGGCTACTCAATATAGGTATATGAGTTTGTTATGCAAATTTTATGCTGAATTTGTTGCAGTAATAAAAAACGGCCTAAATCGTTTGATTTAGACCGTTTTCAATTCAGAGCTTAGATTTAAGCTTGATTTGTAAAGTAGTCTTCGCTGAAGTTCATGATGAGGTCAGAACCAGCTTCAACTTTCTTAATGCGGGCTTCTAATTCTGGCAAGATACGAGTAACGAAGTACTGTGCCAATGCAAGTTTGTTTTGATAGAAGTCACCAGATTTGTCTTTCGCAGCAGCAGCAATTTTTGCGAACATATAGCTAAAGCTGAGTAAACCAACTGCATGTAAATAATCAACAGCAGCCGAGTTCGGGAACTCAATATTTTCAGCCGCTTGTTCAATAATGAATTGAGTAACAGCTTCAACTTCAGTAGCTGCATCTAAAGTCGCATCTTTGATGAAGTTCAAATCAGCATCTAATGTGTTTGCAAAGTCACGAATTTCAGCGATGTATTCAGCGATGAATGCACCACCATTTTTAATCACTTTACGACCAATTAAGTCTTGTGATTGAACACCGTTCGTTCCTTCATAGATTTGAGCAATACGAAGATCACGGATACATTGTTCCATACCCCATTCACGAATATAACCGTGACCACCAAATACCATCTGAGCATCTAGAGTTGCTTGGAATGCTGTATCAGTAAGGTACGCTTTTGCAATTGGTGTTAATAGCGCAACGCGGTCATTGGCTTTCTTCACAGCTTCAGCATCAGTTGAGAACTTCGTGATGTCGAGCTGTTGACCAACATACACCGCAAATGCACGAGATGCTTCATTGTTCGCACGGACATTAAGCAACATACGACGTACATCACCATGGACTAAGATGCTATCTGCTGGTTTATTTGGCGATTGAACACCAGAAGCACTACGACCTTGTAAACGATCAGTCGCATATTGTGCTGCATTTTGATAAGCAAACTCAGAAGCACCAAGACCTTGGATACCCATTGATAAACGCTCGTAGTTCATCATCACGAACATCGCAGCAAGACCTTCGTTTTCTTTACCAACGAGATAGCCTTTTGCACCGTCAAAGTTCATTACGCAAGTTGCAGATGCTTTGATCCCCATTTTGTGTTCAATTGAACCAGGGCCAACAGGATTGCGCTCACCTAAAGAACCATCTTCATTTACAAGGTACTTAGGTACGATGAATAAAGAAATACCACGAGAACCCGCAGGTGCATCAGGTGTTTTTGCCAATACGAGGTGAATGATATTTTCAGCTAAATCATTGTCGCCACCAGTGATGAAGATTTTAGTACCAGTGATGTTATAAGTACCATCTTCATTACGTTCAGCTTTAGTTTTAATAATACCTAGATCAGTACCCGCATGAGGTTCTGTTAAGCACATCGTACCTGACCATTCGCCAGAGTAGATTTTAGGTAAATAAGTTTCTTTTTGCTCTTGTGATGCATAGCTATTTAAAGCCATACCAGCACCAACTGAAAGAAGCGGGTAGAGCATGAATGATGGGTTTGTCGCGAATAACATTTCGTCAGAAAGTACCGTCAGCATTTTTGGCATTTCTTGACCGCCCCATTCTGCATCAGCACCTAAGCCGATCCAGCCGCCTTCAGCATATTGACGGAAAGCTTCTTTGAAACCAGCAGGAGTGAATACTTCACCATTTTCCCAACGTGCGCCTTCTTCATCACCCGTACGGTTTAACGGGTGCGTCACGTTTTGAGCGAATTTCGCCATTTCTTCTAAAATAGCTTCAGCAGTTGCAGCATCTACATGAGCAAGTTTCTCATTAGACTGCCAAAATTGTTCTGCTTTAAATACATCATTTAAGATGAATTTCATGTCTGCTAAAGGAGCATTGTAAATTGGCATAATCGTTCCCTTCTACGCACATGTCATGTGCAAAGTGATCAAATAAAACGAACAAATAAATGAATAGTGTAAATTTAGCATTGATTAAACAAAAAAAGGACGGTCAAAACTGACCAGTCCTTTTTCTGTGATGAACGTTGCATCTCATTCTAAACTATGTTTAGAAAGCGAAGTGTTCCGCATCAAGTTCAAACAATGGCGCTACGCCAGTTGAAAGTACGTCTACGTGAGAGCGAACACGTGGCAAGATCTTCTTGAAGTAGAAGCGAGCTGTTGTGATTTTCGCATTGTAGAAGTCAACTTCAGTTGAACCTTCAGCTAATTTTTCTTGAGCAACAAGTGCCATACGAGCCCATAGGTAAGCAAGCGTTACATAACCAGCGAAGTATAAGTAGTCAACAGCAGCTGCACCAACCTCATCAGGGTTTTGCATTGCACGCATACCGATTTGCATCGTGATGTCGCCCCATTCTTTGTTAGCAGCAGCCAATGGCGCGATGAACTCTTGCATAGCAGCATTGTCTTTGTTTGCTTCAACAAATTTATGGATGATCTTGGTAAAGTCTTTCAGCATCGCACCTTGAGTTTGCAATACTTTACGACCTAACAAGTCAAGTGCTTGGATTTCAGTTGTACCTTCGTATAAGCAAGCAATACGTGTATCACGTACGATTTGCTCCATACCGTGTTCAGAAATAAAGCCGTGACCACCAAATACTTGAACACCGTGTTTTGCAGATTCAGAACCAGTTTCAGTTAAGAATGCTTTCGCAATTGGTGTTAACAATGACAAGATGTTGTCTGCAAACTTACGCTCTTCTTCAGTTTCGCCTTTTTCAACGATATCTGCATATTGAGCAAGTAAGTAAACTAGTGCACGACCACCTTCAGCAAATGACTTTTGAGTTAAAAGCATGTTGCGAACAGCTGGGTGAACAATAATTGGATCTGCTTCTTTTTCAGGTGCTTTAGGACCAGAAAGTGAACGCATCGCTAAACGGTCTTTTGCATACGCTAACGCGCCTTGGAAAGAACCTTCAGATGCAGCAAGACCTTGTACAGCCGTACCAATACGTGCAGTGTTCATGAATGTGAACATGCAGTTTAAGCCACGGTTTTCAGGTCCAATTAAGTAACCTTTTGCTTGGTCAAAGTTGATCACGCAAGTTGCATTACCGTGGATACCCATTTTGTGTTCGATAGAACCACAACGTACTGAGTTGCGCTCGCCAACAGAACCGTCAGCATTTACATGGAACTTAGGTACGATGAAAAGAGAAATACCTTTAGTGCCTTTAGGTGCACCTGGTAAACGTGCAAGAACGATATGGATGATATTGTCAGCCATGTCATGCTCACCAGCAGAGATAAAGATTTTCTCGCCAGAGATTGCATAACTACCATCAGCATTTGGTTCAGCTTTAGTACGGATAATACCAAGGTCAGAACCAGCGTGAGATTCTGTTAAACACATCGTACCTGTCCAAACACCTGAAACAAGATTTGGAAGATAAGTTGCTTTTTGCTCATCAGAACCGTGATGTTCAAGCGTACGAACAGCACCGTGAGAAAGACCAGGGTACATACCCCATGACCAGTTTGCAGTACCAACCATTTCAGAGATCGTGATCCCTAAAGAGTTCGGTAATGCTTGACCGCCAAACTCTTCATCAGCAGAAAGAGAAGGGAAGCCTAGTTCGATATATTTTTGATACGCTTCTTTGAAACCTGTAGGCGTAGTTACAACACCGTCATTCCAAGTACAACCTTCACGGTCACCCACTTGGTTTAAAGGAGAAAGTTCATTCTCACAGAAATCTGCCGCTGCTTCTAAATATTGATCAACCAATTCACGGCTTACGGTGCCTTGAAATGCAGGAAGTTTTGCGTAATGTGCTTCAGCATTTAATAATTCGTGCAATACGAACTGCATATCACGTAAGGGTGCTTTGTATTGTGGCATAGCGGGTTCCTCAATACTGGTGAAACCAGAGTTAAAATCTTAGTCAATGATAAATGTGCCCAATTGGCACCATTTTGTACCGCTAATCGTGCAACAAGTTATAGTTCGGTACAAGCTTTTGCAGGTCATTTCTTAGTGACTGCGAAGTCAAAGTTTGTGATTTAACCTGTTTAAGCTCCTAGATTGTAGGTGTTTTTTTTCGAATTTACTTAAACAGCTTGTTGAAAATCGTAAGCAGCTGTGTAAATAAAAAAAGGCGCTAAAAAGCGCCTGTGAGGAAGATGAATATTAGGTTGTAGCGTTTGGCTGACGTTTAAATTGCGATTTATCTGGCGTAAAATGAACTTCACATGTACCTTCGATTACACGATTATTCCACTGAACATTCACACGTTCACCAATGCGTTTACCCTGACAAGCCTTTTCGATCTGTGCGCGTTGGGCTTGATGTTCTTGACGCATTTGTTCGCGTTGCTCTAATCGTTGTTCACGTTTTTCTTGCCACTCAGCACGTTGCTCTGGTGTAAGCGGTGCACGTTGCATATTATGGCGGTGATGATCGCGATTCATTGACTGTTCTGCTTGTGTTGTCGATTGACAAGCAGCTAAACCTAGAGCAGAACCGAGTAGAGTGGTCATTAATACAAGTTTTGTCTTATTCATTGTTTTATCCAGCGTGATCAGTTGTGATTCGATGGTTAAAGATTAGATAATAAAGATGAAGAAACAATGGAGAGTTTTTTTCGACCATGTTGGTTACAATCCATAAATAGAACAATATTGAGACTCCGCTTTTGAATGTTCGTCGTGTCCCTATCGCCCTACGCTTATTTTTAACGGTACTGCTGACAACTTTGCTGATCGCAACGATTAGCTTAGGTATCTTGCATTGGACGATGCAAAAGAACTTTGCTCGTTATGTTGCAGATGTGGAAATGCAGAAGTTAGACCGTTTAATTGCAAATTTAGGCAATGTTTACTCTGTTTATCATGACTGGGGCAATGCGATTCAGGCACAGATTTTACAAATTGAAGGAACTGCGGCGGCAGATGACTATGACCGCTTGTCTCAGTGGTGGTTACGCCGACAGTATGATATTGCATTACAACAACGTTATTTTAATGATCATACCTTACTCAGCTTATCTCCAACATTAGCGCAAAACAGTACAGAAATAAAAAGCCGTCAGATTTTTAATGAAGAAGAACTCAGAATTCTCAAGCAAAATTTGCCTTCGGAATATCAACCTTTTGAAGGCTTGCGCTTTCCTTTAAGTCAGAGCCAATTTCGTTTAAAGAAAGATACAAAAGAGAATAACAAACAAACGAATCAACTCAATCAGAATAATGAACACGGGAAAAAGCAGTTTGTCGCTATTCCTGATCGATTGGGTTTAAGCTCGCGTCTTTCTTTATATGATAATAGACATCAGTTTATCGTGGGGGAGCCTACAACCGATCAAATTTCTTATCGACCTATTATGGTTGGTCAAGAAATTGTGGGCTACTTAGGCTTGAAGCCTGTGCTTGATCAGGAAGATGCATCCAGTATTAATTTCTTTAGTAATCAAAAGCGCTATTTATTGCTTGTGTATGCCTTAACTGTACTTTCAAGTTTGGTTGCAGCTTTGCTGATGGCAACTTATTTCAAAAAGCCGATTCAGCGTCTCCTCAAAGCAACTTTGGAATTAACTCGAGGTAACTATCAACATCAAGTTGTGATTAAACGGAATGATGAACTCGGTGATTTATCAAATCAATTGAATCATTTAGCTGATATTCTACATCAGCATGAAGAGTCTCGCCGTCAGTGGGTGGCGGATACTTCACATGAGTTAAAAACACCATTGGCAGTGCTGCAAGCTCAGATTGAGGCGATGCAAGATGGGATTCGTAAAGCGACACCTGAGCATTTGGATGCAATGATGCGTCAAGTAAGCAGTTTGAAGAAGTTGACACAAGACCTTGCTGATTTGGCGCAAGCAGATGCTCAACAATTGAAGTGTTATTTCTCAGAAGTTGACCCGTGGGATGTCGTTGTACAAGAGGTTGAAAACTTTAGATCAACCTTTGAACAGCACCAATTAGAGGTTTCTTTATCAGGTGAGGGTGCCAAACTTTCATTAGATCGAGATCGTTTGAAGCAGATTATTGTCAATTTGTTAGGTAACTGTGTTCGTTACACTGAGCAAGGTGGAAAAATACAGATTCACACTCAACAAAATGATCAACAATGGATACTGTATGTTGATGATAGTCCATATGGTCTGAGTGATGAGCAACTGACACGTTTAGGTGAACGTTTCTATCGTGTCGATGATTCTCGTACACGTAGCACAGGCGGTACAGGTTTAGGTTTAGCATTGTCATGTAAATTAGCGCAAGCCTTAGGTGGTTCACTGAGCTTTGATCATTCACCACTGGGTGGATTGCGTTGTGTATTGACTTTTCCAAAAGCAAATTAAATATTGATAGATCCTCTAGTGTTGAGGATGATAAATAGGAAGAACACCATGAAACATATTATGTTGGTTGAAGATGAAGTTGAACTGGCACAGTTGGTTCGTGATTATTTAGAAGCGGCTGGTTTTGAAGTCAGTATGTTTCATGATGGGCAAGATGCGTATACCCAATTTCAGCAACGCAAACCAAGTTTAATGATTCTGGACTTGATGGTGCCTCGTATGGATGGCTTGACCATTTGCCGTAAAGTACGAGAGCAGTCTGATCTACCGATCATTATGGTGACTGCACGTACTGAAGAAATTGATCGTGTTTTAGGTCTAAATATGGGAGCCGATGACTATATCTGTAAACCATTTAGCCCTAAAGAGTTGGTTGCTCGAGTGCAAGCCGTTTTACGCCGTTTAGAGCGTAAAGCTGAACCTGAGCAAAATGACTTATTCCGTATTGATAAAGCGCAACAACGTATTTGGTATCAACAAAAAGCACTGACATTGACGCCAACAGAATTTCGCATTCTAGAATTGTTCTTAGAGCATTTGGGACAAGTGTATTCGCGTGCACAGTTACTCGACCATATTAATCCTGACAGTTTTGATGTTGCGGATCGCGTGATTGATAGTCATATCAAAAACCTTCGTCGTAAGATCTCTGAAGCGGCAGATACGGGTAACCGTCATGAGTGGATTCAGGCGGTTTATGGTGTGGGTTATCGCTTTGAATATCCTGATGAGTAAGTAACTTTGTTTTATCCTGTGGATAACCACAGTGTTATCCACAGAAAATGTGGATAGTTTCTTAAAACTTTTGTAGAAATTATCTACTTTTATGCTCTTTAGTTAAAAACAGCAGTTATCGATTTTTAAATATTACATTACTTTACAAAAGCTTATGGTAAGTGAAAAGGGCTGTTGAAGACATCTACATACCTTGGAAGTTATCCTCTGCATAAGCCTTATACGGTTTAATAAAGCGGTTCATCCCCAGTAGACAGATATTAGTTCTTTAGGATTATGGATGAATGATGATAGGCGTATTGTTCTTAACGAGTTGCCAAATTTCATCCATATCCGAATTTGTAACAGCAATACAGCCTAATGTCCAATCCTTGCGCGGCATATATGAAGCGCTACTTGGAAATGAGGTTGCTCGCTTTGGGACAGTGCCATGAATCATCACATCGCCACCTGCAGATTGATTATGTTGTTTGGCATAAGCCGCATCATTTGCGTTGGGGTAGGAGATATGCAGTGACTTGTAGAAAGCACTTTCTGAGTTACGCCAATCGATCGTATACGTTCCTTCAGGTGTTTTACCATCACCTTCAAATTGTTTGTGCCCAATTGGATCAAAGCCTAAGCGAATAGGATAGCTTCGGATAACTTCTTGCTGATGTTTCAGTTGTAATAATCTTTGATCTTTAAACACCTCAATCGTGGTGACTGGTTTGTTTTTGTTTAAGCTTTCTATTTCTTGGGCTGAAAGGGCTTGATGTTTTGATACAAAAGTTGGAATAAACTTTTCATACTTATAAAAAGTAAATCCGCTTAAGATGACAATGATGATAGTTGCAACAAAAAGCCCTAATTTCATATTGATCCTCGTAACTTAGGATGAGCAACTTACAGAAATTTCAGGTACATCACTTGGTAATGGTGCAGTGTCCTGTTCAGTTTCCAACTCTAGTTGTCGGGTATAGGGTTGATTAAGCAACTGGAATAAACGTTCAACCTCACTGAAATCTCCACGTTCGGCTTGTTCAATTGCTTTTTGCGCCATGTGATTACGTAAAATATAGTGTGGATTGGCTTGTTGCATGGCTTGGTCTAATGCGAGCGTATCTTGATGTTCACGAATCTGTTGATATTGATGAATAAACCCATCAAATTGACGTAAATCTAAGCAATCATCACGAAGTGCTTTATATTCTTGGTTTTGTAAACGAAGAAAGCTCTGAGTGTAGTCGAGTTGTTCTGTTTGTAAGATTCGTAAAAATGAAAAACTACAATCTAAGCTATCCTTATGAAAATGAGGAAGCCCCATCTTTTGACATAAACCTTGTCCATAATGTTCTAAAAAAATAGGTTCGAACTGTTCTAAACATTTAGCCAAATCAAGTTTGAATTGCTCTTTTTGTTCAGCTTCAGCCAAAGGAATGAGATTGTTTAACCAAGTCCACAGATTCCAGTGGCCAATACTTGGCTGATTTTGATAGGTATAACGACCTTGGTAATCTGAATGATTGTTGATCCAATTAGGGCGGAAACGTTCCATAAAACCATAAGGACCAAAATCTAAAGTAGAACCTGTAATATTTAAGTTATCTGTATTCATCACACCATGTGCAAAACCGACCAATTGCCATTTGGCAATCATAATCGCAGTCCGTTCAATTACAGCTTGAGCAAAAGCAAGCACTGGATTTTCAGCTTCTAAACATGCTGGATAATGCCATTCGATGCATTTCTGAGTAAATTCAGCCAATAGTTCAGGTGCATATTGGTTAATCCATTCAAAATGACCTAAGCGAATATGACAATCCGAAGTACGTAATAGCATGGCACCGAGTTCTAAGGTTTCACGTTGGACACCTTGGCTTGAGGTTATAAAACCAACGGCATGACTTGATGCAACACCAAGTGCATTGAGTGCATGACCTGCCAGATATTCTCGGATCACTGAGCGCAGTACTGCACGCCCATCTCCCATACGTGAGTAGGGAGTAGAACCCGCACCTTTAAGATGAAGATCAATCGTTTGACCTTGCGTATTGAGGATTTGTCCAATCAATAGACCGCGACCATCGCCCAGTTGTCCTGCCCATTGCCCAAATTGATGCCCTGCATAAACCATCGCTAAAGGTGGAAATTCAGCAAAGGTTTTTTGGCCACTACAAATTTCAACCCAGTTCGCTTTGTCTTCTTCACTCCATTGCAATTCATCTGCTAAAGCTTCATTGAAATGACCTGCTTTTGCACCATACAAAGGGCTGGGTTGCTGTAGATGATAGAGCTTTGGATTCAGAGCGTTGTAGCGAGGATTGAATTGCATAACTGAAATATCTTGGGAGGGGAATGTGTTGACTATAACAAATTTTAAGCTGAGCAGCGATGAAGTCAGGAACTGCAAAGAGGCATCAGTAGGCGTAAAAAAAGGCCTCATTGTGAGACCATTTTTTAACTATTGAGTTTATTCAGAAACAGGTGCTTTTTTAATATTACGCATCAATGTTTCTAAGCATTCACGATGATGAGCAAGTCTGTGTTCAAGCAATTGGAAATCAACTTTCAGTTTATGATCCATTTGATGAATTTTCTCAGCTACAGCTGCTTTTTTCGCTTGAATTTCTTGCTCTTTCAATTTAGCCCAATCATTTAAGGTATGGGTAAATGCTTCATATTCTTGCGCAATACGTTGCTTCATTTGAACGATGTCAGTATTTACATCGTGCCCATAAATTGCCAAATCTTGTTCAGCATATTTAAACTTCATCGCAAGTTCGGCTTTTTTAATATTAAAGCTTGGAATACGACGTAAGTTTTTAGCTAGACCGAGCTTAGAACTCGTCCAAATCAACCATTTTGTTGGGTCATATTGCCACCATTTTACCCCATTACGATAGTCGTATTGGAAAATGTGGTGGTAATTATGATAACCCTCGCCCCAAGTGAGGATGGCGAGAATAAAGTTATCACGCGCCGTATTTTCATCTGTATATGGACGTTTGCCCCACATGTGGCAAAGCGAGTTGATGAAAAAAGTCACATGATGGCTGATGAATAAGCGAACCAAACCACCTAGAAGTAATACGCCCCAGATATCGCCTACAAGCCAACCAATAGGTAATAAAATACCTGCATGGACAGCGATGACGAGTGGAACGTAATATTTATCTTGGAACATCACTAACTTGTCATTTAACAAGTCTGGTGCATTTTTATAGTTTGGTTCAGCGGCTGGATAGTTACGTAACATCCAACCCATATGCGCGTACCAAAAACCGTTATTAATTGAATAAGGATCTTGGTCGACATCATCAACATGACGGTGATGTGTACGGTGACCAGAAGCCCAAAACAGAATGCTGTTCTGAACTGCAAATGTACCTGCGATCATCAATAAGATTTTAAGAGGTAAAGCTGCTTCATAAGCACGATGTGCCCATAAGCGGTGATAGCCTGCAGTAATACCTAAACTGCTTATACCCAGTAAGACAAACATGCTAATCCATGCGCCCATACTGAAGTCATGATGATAGGTATAGATTGGAATAGAAATTAGTGCAACAATTGGTAGAAATACCAAGGCAAAAATCGCAATCCAATTAATGGGTGCTTTCTTGAGTGGGGCGGAATTCATATCCGGCAGCGCTCCTAATAACCTTGTTTGCACAAGATAATAAAACTAAACGAGATAGCAAAACCAATCATGACGATATATTGCTATGTTATCACTGATATTAGCATGCCCAGATTCATTAGCACTAGTATTATTGTACAGTTGTATCGAAAGAACAGTAACAGAATTCATTTGTTAGCTTGATCAATGAATTAAAAGGTGAAATAAATCAATGTCTGAGCAATTTACCGTGAAAAATCCTATTTTCTCCAAGAAGGCATTTTTTAACAAAACTTTCATATTATCTACTGTTGTGATGCTTGCGGCTTGTCAAAGCCAGCCATCAAAAGTGCAAAAAAATACCTTACAGCCCAAACGAGTAACTCAGTTACCGAGTATGCAAGTACGTAAAAGTACTGATGGCGTTCAAGATGTCGATTGGCAAATTACCATGATTCAAAACAAGCGGGCTTTGTTCTTTAATCAGTATCCAAGCTTTTCTCTGAACTCGGTATCAAAATTGGTTTCTGGGCATACGGGATGTAATAACCTTTATGGACGTTACACCTATGACTTTGCTCAAAGAAAGCTTGATTTTGATGTCATGGCGGGGCATTACAGTTGTAATAAGGCTTTAGCTCAAGAGGCGGATCTTATGGATGCAATACAACGTGTTACACGCTTCCAATTTGATGGAACAAATTTATATTTGTTAGATGCTAAAGGGCAGAGATTAATACAAGCACAGCGTAAAAAGTAAAAAGAAAGGCAGAATTTGTTCTGCCTTTCTTATAACTGAAGGTGTTGTAACATCGTTGTCGGAACATCTGTAATTAAACCTTGGATACCGAGTTGTTGGAGATGTTTGGCTCGATCAACATCATTCACAGTCCATACGCTGATTTCTAAATTAGCTTGCTGAGTTTGGCGAATGATGTCATCTGTAGCAAGTTGATCTTTCCATCCAATTCGACAACAGCCATATTGATGTGCAAGTTCAATTGCATATTCTCCGACTGGTATTTCGATCAGCAAGCCTCGTTTAAAATGGCTTTGCTGTTGGGTGAGAGCAGCTAAAATTTTGATATCAAAACTGGTAATTGTTGCTGTTTTTTCAAAGCCTTTGAGGTCTTGTTGTAATTGGTGAATTAAGCGTTTGGCAGCAGCCTCATCCGAGACAGCTTTCACTTCAACTTCGATATGCTCAAAGTCAGTTAAGCAATCTAAAACGTGGGGAAGATTAGGGGTGTATTCTTCAAATGCCCACGCATGCCATTGATGGCGATGATCGAATTGTTGTGCTTCAAGTAAATTACAGTTTTCAACATGTTGTGATCTGCCCGTGGTACGAACAAAATCATCATCATGAATCACAACCAATTGGTCATCTTTGAGTTGGCGTACATCAAACTCAACTGCACGTATGCCTAAATCATGCAGGTAACGAAAGCCACCTAACGTATTTTCGGGAGCCTCACCCCGTGCACCACGATGACCAATAATTTGCATTCGTTATCTGCCTTTTAGCTTATTGTACGTCAATGCTGTCATTAATATTTTTTTGCCACAGAACTTCACTACCACCTTCGGCACGTTGTAAAGCACGCGAAGCAACAAATAACCAGTCTGATAAACGATTCAATAATTGTAATGCGGTTGCTTGAATATTTTGGTCTCGATTCTGTACAGACATTAATGCGCGTTCGGCGCGGCGGCATACGGCACGTGCTTGATGAGCATAACTACAAGCCAAGCTTCCTGACGGTAATATAAATTCTTTGAGCATTGGCAAAGATTCATTCATTTGATCGATTTCTTTTTCAAGAAACTCGATACAGACAGGTTGGAGCAGGTGATAGTTTGGAATACACACTTCACCACCAAGATCAAATAACCAATGTTGAATTAGGCTTAGACTTTTATCCCAATCGGCTTTATTTTTAATTTGAGATGCGCTGATTTGTGCTCTTAATACGCCAATAGTTGCATTGAGTTCATCAACGTCACCCAAGGCGGTAATACGCAAATCATCTTTGGCTACACGAGAACCATCTCCAAGACCAGTCGTGCCAGAATCACCAGTACGTGTATAGATTTTGCTTAAACGATGTCCCATTGGGTTTCCTAAAAATAAAAAGGGGATAATGTCGGTCAAAACATTACCCCGAAAATGGAGTTAAGAAAATATTTTTGTTATTTGTTTGCGCGATTAATAACGGAAAGTTACGCCAGCAGAAGCTTGACGACCACCGTTGATGTAATACACACCATTACCGTTATAGGCTGTTTTGTAATTTACATCCCCAATGTTTTCAATATTTGCAAACAGCTTGATCATCGGAATCGGCTGCCAATAAATATTTACATTTGTTGAGACATAACCTGGTGTAATTGTTTGTGGAGCATTTGCAGTATCCGCAAAATCTTTTGAATCTGATTTAGCAACTACTGAAGCTGAAACACCATATTCTCCATCATCCCATCCAGTTGTTAGGGTTAGGCTTTGACGAGGTCGACGGGTTAAATCTTTTTTGGTTTCATCATCTTTTGCTTGTACATAGGCATAGGTTGTACTTAAAAATAATTCATTTTGCTGCCATTTGAATGATGCTTCACCACCAGTAAAGGTTGCTTTCTTAATATTTTCAAGTTTTCCAGCTTTGGAACTAATTAAATTGTCAACTTGATTGCGGTAAATAGATAAACCAAGATTAATATTGTAGTTTAACTTTTGATCTAAACCAATTTCATAAGAAAAACTTTCTTCTGGTTTTAAGTTTGGATTAGCGCCCCATGGTGTTGCATATAAGTCATTGGTTGTTGGTGCACGGAATGCAGAACCAATATTCGCGTAAACGCTTGTTAGAGGTAATATTTGATAACGAATAGCCCCTTGACCAACAGTATGAGTACCAAACTTATCATTATCTTCTAGACGAATACCAACTTGTGTATCTAAACCATTACCTTGGTATTGATGTTGGACAAAATAGCCAGTGGAGTTAACCTTTTCATCGTAAAGAACGTCGACTCCTGGATAAAATACACCCTCCCATTCATAACCTTGTCCTTTAGAAAAAACATTTCCTTTAATATCTTTGTATGTTGAACCCACTAAAATATTTTGAGCAGGTGTCATTTGCCATTTCGTATAAAGTTCAGCTTCTTGTGTAGTACTGTAAACATAGTCTGGTGAGTTATTTTGATTCAAATCATCTTTGAACTGAGATAAGCGAGCGTGAATAGCTACATTATCAAGAATATTTACACGACCTTTTACATTAATGACTTCATTTTTGAAGTCTTGAGAAACTAAGTTGCCATAGTTGTCATAGTCACTATAGCCTTCGTTTTCACTATAATCGACAGAAGCTGCAAATAGCTCTTTTTCAACACCGATTTTTGCGCTATAGCCTTTTTGATCAAAACTCGCTTTTTTATTGTCTTTTGCATCAGTGACTGGTGTACCGTCAGTTTCTAAGCGTTGTCCACGAATTTGAGCATAAAAACCATTTTCAGCGAGATCTGCGCCAACAACTGACTTATACGTTTTATTTTCGCCAATTTCCCCAGTTATGAATGCTGAAGTTTTTTCTGGAGTTTTTGAGATAAGCTGTACTACACCACCAATTGCATCTGCACCATATAGAACTGATGCTGGGCCTTTTAAGACTTCAATTTGTTTAATATCAGTTGTATCAATAAATGGTAATGATGCTGCACCAGATGTATTTGAGTTAAGACGAACACCATCTCTTAACAGCAATGTATGGTTAGAGTTAGTTCCGCGTAAAAAAATAGAAGCTGATTGACCATAACCGCCGCTTTGTACCATGTTGATTGAAGCATCGGTTTCTAATAGTTGTGGTAAAGAAGCAATTGGCGATTGTTCGAGAATCTTTGGTTCAATAATATTGATACGCGCTGGAACTTCGCTGATTTTCTGTTCACTACGAGATGCTGTCACAACAATCGTATCAAGCGTTGCTGTTTTTTCTGTTGATTGATCTTGAGCAAAAGCTGGTGAAGAAAACCCCATCGCAATAGCGATAGCACCAACTAAACGAGTTGGTTGAAAAACTGTAGACATGATGTCGCTCCAGACATTCACCCATCGTGAATGTTAATGTGGAAATGAACAACAAGCAGGTCTCCGGACTTCACTATATCATCACAATGGTGATGCTATTAATCATCTTCCCACATCGATCCGACGCAGTGATTTGGCGTTGAGCTTGATTAATAATTCGGTGTTACCGTTGCGAGGGCAGTGTTGGATTCTCACCAACTTCCCTATAAGCAAAAGAATTTGCTTTAGACTTGTTGCGATATTGCGCGCAGTATAAAGTGTTAACGTTTTTTAAACAATCGCATTTCGAAATGAACTTTGCCCCAAGTGAGTCAAATTGCATTACAATGCGATGGTTTCAAAATATTCATTTTAAATTGGACACATCATGCGCCAATCTCAAATGCGAACTCGCGCCAAGATTTGTGGAATAACTCGAGCACAAGATATTCAAGCTGTGGTGCAGGCAGGCGCAGATGCAATCGGTTTTGTATTTTTCCCGCCTAGTCCTCGCCATGTCACTGTTGGGCAAGCGCAATCGTTGGCAAAACATATTCCGCCTTATGTGCAATTGGTGGGATTGTTTGTAAATGCTAGTGCTGAAGAAATAAAAACGGTGCTTGATTCAGTTCCGTTGGATGTATTACAACTACATGGTGATGAAACACCTGAACAATGTCAGCAGATCGCAGAATCATGTAAACGTCGTTGGTATAAAGCAATTCAAGTGAAATCTGATTTAGATGTAGTGGCAGAAGTTCAACGCTATCAATCGGCTGGTGCCAGTGCGGTATTGTTAGATGCATGGCATCCTGAGTTAAAGGGTGGAACAGGGCATCGCTTTGATTGGAACAAATTTCCTAAACTTGAAATTCCACTAATTTTGGCAGGTGGCTTAACACCTGAAAATGTGAGTGAAGCTATTGATACTACAGCAGCTTTTGCTGTGGATGTCAGCGGAGGCGTAGAGTCCGCAAAAGGTATAAAAGACCAACAACTCATTGAAAAATTTATGCAAGGAGTCCAACGTGGATCAGCAAAATAACGTGATTGACTACACCCAGTTTCCAGATGCTCAAGGGCATTTCGGTATTCATGGTGGACGTTTTGTGTCAGAAACGCTAATGGCTGCACTTGAAGATTTAGAAAATCTTTATGGTCGTATGAAAAATGATGCTCAGTTTTTGGCAGAGTTTGATCGTGATCTTGCGTTCTATGTTGGTCGTCCTAGTCCACTTTATTATGCTGAACGATGGTCTCAGCACCTCGGCGGTGCGCAAATTTACCTGAAACGTGAAGACTTGAATCACACGGGTTCACACAAAGTGAATAACACGATTGGTCAGGCATTATTGGCAAAGCTATCAGGTAAGAAGCGTATCATTGCTGAAACAGGTGCAGGTCAGCATGGTGTGGCGACGGCAACCATTGCAGCACGTTTGGGTATGGAGTGCGTGGTGTACATGGGCGCTGAAGACGTAAAACGTCAAGCGATGAATGTATATCGTATGCGTTTGCTTGGTGCGACAGTTGTTCCTGTACAAAGTGGTTCAAAAACATTGAAAGATGCCATGAACGAAGCAATGCGTGACTGGGTCACCAATGTTGATAGCACTTATTATGTGATTGGTACTGTTGCTGGGCCACATCCATATCCTCAGCTTGTTCGTGATTTCCAATCAATTATTGGCCGTGAAGCACGCCGTCAAATTCAGGAGCAAGCAGGTCGTTTACCTGACGCATTGGTTGCTTGTGTTGGTGGTGGTTCAAATGCGATGGGCTTGTTCTATCCATTCTTGAATGATCAAGATGTGAAAATGTATGGTGTTGAAGCAGCGGGTTACGGCATTGAAACTGGTAAACACTCTGCGCCATTAAATGCAGGTCATGTCGGCGTATTACATGGTAACCGTACCTACTTGATGTCAGATGAGCAAGGCCAGATCATTGAAACACATAGTATTTCGGCAGGTCTAGACTATCCGGGTGTTGGTCCCGAACATAGTTTCTTAAAAGATATGAAACGTGTTGAATATGTGCCAATCAATGATGACGAAGCGCTACAAGGTTTCCGTGATCTCACTAAGATTGAAGGGATTATTCCTGCACTTGAAAGCTCACATGCCATGGCTTATGTCACTAAACTTGCGCCAACCATGTCTAAAGATCAAATCATCATTGCAACCGTTTCAGGTCGTGGTGATAAAGACTTAATGACGGTTGCGCGTATTGATGGCGTTGAAATGGTTGAGATGTAAGTTTTCACAATGCCAAGTTTGTTTATGGTGATGTTGGGTGGCCGACATGCAAAAGCCAATACTGAAGTTCATGATGTAGTAATGGCAATAGGTGAAACACTACCTGAAATCATGCCACAGTTAAAACAAGCTTGGTTTGGTGAGTTGAAAGGATTGCATATTGATGCTTGGGCACAGTTTACAGGTGTGCAATCGCAAGGTGTGAAGTATCAAATACATTTTTCTGATGCAGCGCCGTCAGTTTCGGATGAAAAATTGTATTTGATCAATTTGGGTGGATATGTCCCGAATATTTTCGGTGAGTTACATAGCTATCATCTTGTCGTGGCTACAGATTCAACAAATGCAAAACAGCTCGGTAAGCAATATATCGAGCAACACTGGCATAAACCGCATACAGACCGTGTCGTTGATGTAGATGATTGTATTGCTATCGATCATGTAGCAGGTCGTTATATCCAGTTGGTTCAAGGTGAGTTTAACCCGACCATTTGGGAAAATACTTATCTCACCATAGGTTAAAAGCTCAATAAAAAAGGGAAGCAAAAGCTTCCCTTTTTTTACTCACTATTTTATTGAACTAACTTGATTCGATTGGTATTTGGTACCGTAAGCGGAGAGTTTTGAGTAACATATTTTTCCAATGCATCAATATCTTGACCGCCACCAATTGGGTTCTTACCATCTTTTAGAACAGTAAAGTTATCACCGCCATCTGCAAGGAAGCTATTTACGGTCACACGATAAACTTTTGTATCAACAAGTGGTTGTCCTGCGACCATGACAAGACTTGCACGCGGTGATACTGAACCATCTTTGTTGTATGAATAACTAAACTCTTTCGATGGTTGCAAGATGCGGACAGTTGCTGCATTTGCGCCAGACCATTGTTGCTCTAATACATCACGAATTTGTTTACCGGTAAGGCTTAAAGTCACTAAGGAATTACCAAATGGTTGTACCGTAAATACGTCGCCGAATGTGATTTGATTATTAGTGTTAATGAGTAGATCAGCACGTACACCGCCTGGATTCATTAAGGTGAAATCAGAACCTTGATCACTTGCAGCTAACGCAGCGGCTTGTTGTGCATCCGCAATCAGATTTCCTAATGCACTTTCGCCACTTTCAGTTGCAGTACGGCTAATTACACTGTTCGCAGTACCGACAACGCGAGCAGAGATAGTCGTTACTGCTTGGCGATATTTATCAAGTATGGCTTCGATGCTCGGCGTTTTATTGAATTTTTCATAAAGATTAGTCAAATTTACCGTATTTGAACCAGAGGTATACGCTTCACTTTGAACAGGAACTTGAGAGGCATCTTTTTTGATCACATCACCTGTTTTTCCATCCAATTCCAGTTGAATATTGGTAATCGCCGTGCCGTATTGACCCGCTGAGGTGAGTAAAAATGGTTTTTGCGGATTTTTGGTTGCGTAATCGCAAATATAAGACTGATGTGTGTGACCAGACACAACAACATCTACAGCTGGATCTAAGCGATCTAAAATTCCCAACAGAGGCCCACTTAATCCATCACAGGTTTTGCTATTAAACTTGGTACTTGGCGCAACCCCTTCATGCACCACAACGACAATGGCTTCAATACCTTGTTTCTTTAACTCGGGAACTAAAGCATTGACTGTATCGGCTTCATCATGAAAATCAACATCTTTAATACCCGCAGCAGAAACGATGCTTGGGGTTGCTTTTAAGGTCATACCGATAAATGCAACTGGTATGCCACCATAGGTTTTGACTTTATATGCAGGAAATAATGTTTTACTTGGATCTGCTTTCATCGAAACGTTGGCAGCCAAAAAGTTGAATTTTGCACCCTCAAAGTGTGGGTTGATTTGACATGGTTTAGCACTGGTATATTGCTCACATCCACCATTTTGTAAACGACGTAATTCATCTGTACCACGGTCAAATTCATGATTCCCCACGGCATTAAAATCAATATGAATATCATTCATGGTTTCAATGGTTGGTTCGTCTAGGAATAGCGATGAGGTGAGCGGGGAAGCACTAATTAAATCACCAGCAGAAACGACAGCATTATTTGGATATTTAGCACGGAGTTTATTTATTGCATCGGCAAAATAACTTACCCCACCCACAGGGATTCGTACTGATTTACTGGTATCTGTTGGATCTTCTGCTTCAATATAGCGTTTCGGTGGTTCTAAGTTTCCATGAAAGTCATTGAATGCAATGATGTTAATACTTTGATTTTGGCGTTCAGCAACAGGTGGTTGATTGTTACTATCATCGTTATTGTCGTTGCATGCCGTTAAAGCTAAAAGCATTAAACATAATGCTTTTGTTTTGAATATTGTTTGAAGAGTCATATTTTTATCAACTGGTATAAGATTGTTTTTAAAAATAAAGTGTTCGTATGAATCTTTGATGAAAAAATGGACGACAGCTACTCGTGAATGCTGTCTGAAGAAATGGTGAATCACGCTCAAATTTTGTATAAATTTTATTCTTTTAATGGTGTTAATCTTCTGATTTACAGACTATTATTGGCAAAGATTTAAACAATCAGTCATGGAATGCTTTGAAATGGATTTGATACAAGTCAATGGTCAGCCTCGTTATGGGCGTTTTGACCACGTACCATCACGAATAAATCTAGATGACTATATTTATAAAACACCTTATGGTCAGATACTTAAAGGCTGGCGCAAACAACTTAAATATAAAAAATTTAAATTTTGTGGCTTACAACATGAGCATTTCAGTATTGGCATCGCGATTGTCGATCTATCATGGGCAGGGCATGGTTTTTTCTATGTCTATGACCATCTCGCTAAAAAAGTAATTGAATGGAATGCAATTCAACCGCTTGCTATGAAAACGCAACTGGATGAACAACCATTATTTAGTCAAAGTTATTTCAAAAAGTCAGCTTATCAATTCGATATGCAACATGCCAATGGCGTGCGATACATTCAAGTTACTAAGCATGGTGAAATTCAATTAAAAGCACGGATTTTTTGTGCGGGTACGGATGCCTTAAGTTTATGTAGCCCGACAGGTATTAATGGTTGGACTTATACTCAGAAGCAAACCACATTGGCTGTTGAGGGTTTTTTTATCAGCCCAGATCAACAACAGATTGAATTTAATGCTCATAGCCTTGCAGCACTGGATGATACTTGTGGTTTTCTTCGCCCTGAAACGGCTTGGTTTTGGTTGTCATGCCAATTTATAGATAAAAATGATCGCCGTATTGGTTTAAACCTTGCATCTGGCGTGAATGAAAGTTTTGGTAATGAAAATGCGCTGTGGGTCAATGGACGTTTGTATCCACTGACTGATGTTCTATTTGAACAACAAAGTGAAATGACATGGTCGATTCGTTCATTAGGCGGATGTTTAAACTTGATGGTGGAAACAGGGTGGTGTCGTTTTGAAAATATTAATTTACGGTTGATCGGCAGCCAGTTTAATCAATGGCAAGCCAAAGTCAGCGGTACGGTTGCGCATGAACAGGTGGAGTTAGTGACCTTAGATAATGAATATGGCTTATTAGAACAGCATTATGCGAAGTGGTGAGTAAACAAATAAAAATTTCCTATAGCCCCTCTTTAAAGAAGAGGGGAACCATTGAGGAACTAAAATGCTTAACTGAGTGGTATTACTGATATAGAGGGGATTTTATTTTAAGTAAGTTAAAGTCCTGCTTGCCAAAAAGCTTCACCCGCAGCAATTGGATCATTGGTCTTGGCTAAAGTATCAATCCAAACATCATATTGACGAATGACAGGATGTTGATTTGGATGGAAATCCTTTTTAAACCAATCGCTATATTGTGCTCTTTTTGCAGTCAAAATACCGTTACGACCAAAGAACCACGGCAAGCCTTTACGTGCCATATCAAAACGCTGTCTCAAGTTGAAACCATCGGTTTTGAGCATCACATCAGTACGATATAGAGTAAAACCAAACATCATCACTGTCGTGAAAACCAAAGCAAAGCGACGGGTTGCTTCAGGTACTTCACCGACTTCGCGCATTACATCAAAAGCCACATCGCGATGTTCCATTTCTTCAATCGCGTGCCAAGCGAATAGTGCTCTTACATAAGGATCAGCCTCAGCCAAAGTTTCTTTTTTACTATAAAAAGTATCTGCCATCAGTGCAGTTAAGTGTTCGGCTGCAGCGGTCATCGCAATATTGTATTGAGCTGAACGGTTTTTTAATTCAAATCTAAAAATCTTTTTCAAACGCGTGGTGAACTGATCAACAGGCATGCCTTGTTCTTTCATGATCTGATTCATTTTGTCATGGGCAATACCATGCTGTGCTTCCTGACGAATGAAGTCAGCGACACGTTCCTGTAACTCAGGATCATTAATTTTGTCGCGGAATAAACGCACGCACTCAATAAAATAGCGTTCGCCATCAGGAAAGGTGAGACTTAATGCATCAAACATACGTGTGCGGAAAGGATCACCGCCAAACCAAAAGCGAGGTGCTTGATCGAGGTGAAAATCTAATTTGGTTCTAACAATTGGATCAACTTGATAGGAAACATGTGCATTCATCTTTGCTATTCCTTGTCTTTTTCATGAACTCAGTATGAAAAAAGTTCAACAAAATGTTTTGACAGTTAAAGCCAAGTTTTATACAAATAACGACATATCAGGGATGAGATTGGCGTATGTCAGTTAAAATTATAATTGGATATTTGCGGCTATTTAATCGCGTTTTACAACAAGAACAAATTGATTTGTCAAAAGTTGTTTCGCCTGAGCTTTGGCATGCTTTCCAAAACTGTCTAGAAAACCCTGATGAACAAGACTTTGACGTTGAGCGTTATGCTTTATTGTTACAAGCCGCTCAACCACATTTCACACGACCGATTACGCTGGTTTTAGCTGAACATGCCAATTTGCAAGATTTAGGATTGATGGGCTATTTGGCATCGACTAGTTTTGATTTGCAGCAAGCTTTGCAATTGTTACAACGTTACTATTCTCTTGTTTTCAAACAAACCAATTTAGAGCAACTCAATGTTCAGCAACTACCTGAATATATTCAAATCGTTTGGAGTGCATCTTATCCTGACTATCGAGAAATGTATGAGCTTAATTTGGCGTTGATCTTTAAAATTGCTCAGTCGATTGTGTTAGATCATTTAGCGCCACCACAAATGATTCAGTTTGGATATGCACCGCATACATCGCTATATCATTTCGAGCGTTTTTATGGCTGTTCTATTCAAGTTCAAGCTGGACAATATGCGATACGATTTTCCAACCAGATTTTAAAGGCCAAAAGTATTGCGGCGGATCAGCAGTTGAATCAGGTGTTGTCGACACAAGCGCAGCAGTCATTGAGTCGGATTAGCTCGATTGAGATTCAGCAACAACAATTCAAACAAAAGATTTTGACTTATATTGAGCAAGGTTTAGTACAACAAGAAGAAGTGTTACAGAGTTATGTGGCTAAGCGATTGTATTGTTCTGAAAGAACTTTACAACGACAACTCAAGGTGTATCAGCTTAATTTTCAGGATATTCTGGATCAATATCGTTTGGAGCAAAGTAAGCTGTATTTACAACAAGGAAAATCACTTTCTGAAATTGCGGAACTTTTGAATTATGCGGATCAAAGTGCTTTTGGTCGAGCATTTAAGCGTTGGACAGGGTATACGCCGAAACAGTTTTTAAAATCTCTTTAGATTTGAAATCAGACTGCTAATCAAACTTTTAATTCATAAGTGAGTTTAACTAAGGTCGTTCAATTGATGAATAATCAGATGGGTTAGATTTTTCCTTATTTTTCAAGGATGAAAAGGAACAAAAACCCTCTGTTGGACTAGCGGTTCGTCCTGAGCAAATTTTAAAGCACTGCTTTAAAATGCAGCGTAAGGCAAGTCCAACGGGTGACATCCATGTCGCCCGTCACGATAGTAGATTGTTGTCTAAATTAAAGCGTTATTAAGAGTAGAATTTGATCAGTAATTCAAATTTTCTATTGGTTTTTTAAACGTGGATAATTAAATGCGATTGCGAAAATTGCAAAGATAGCCAAAATCCAACAATAGTAAATATGTCCAATGAGTTCAACAGGTGAGAGTTTAGCAATTGAACAAGCAAGTAGAAGTTGAGCGCCGTATGGGATCATTCCTTGCACCACACACGAGAAAATATCAAGCAATGCTGCACTACGTTTAGGATCAACGCCATATTCTTTAGCAACTTCTCGTGCCATGTCACCTGAAAGAATGATCGCAACGGTATTGTTGGCAACAAATAGGTTAGAGAAGACCACGAGGAAGCTGATTCCAAACTCGCCAGCACGTTGTTTGCCAAATTTAAATAACCGTGTAATCGCATAAATACGTTGAATCAGCCACTCTAATCCGCCTTCTTTTTGCATCAGTGCTGAAAGCCCGCCAAGTAGCATAGAAAGTAATGCAACTTCGAACATGCCAACAAAACCGTCATAGATACTGCTATTGAGTTTTGCAAGATTAAATTCAGGCAGACTCACTAAACCAATCGCACCAGACAAGACGACACCAACCATTAAAACGGCTAAGACATGCAGACGAGTAAATGCCAGAAAAAATACAGCGAGATAAGGCAAAATCAACCAAATATCAAAAGGTTTAGATTCAATCGGATTGGCTTGATGACTCAGTGCAATATAAACCCCGAGTGTGATAATCGCCGCTGGCAATGCGATCCAAACATTGACTTTAAATTTATCTCTTAATTCAACATTTTGACTGCGTGTTGCTGCAATAGTCGTGTCTGAAATCATCGATAAGTTATCACCAAACATTGCACCACCAACCACAGCACCGATTGCATAGAGTGGGGTAATATCTGTTGCTTGTGAGAAACCAAAGGCGATGGGCGCACAGGCTGCAATTGTTCCCATTGATGTTCCCATTGCGGTTGCAATGAAAGCGGCAATGATAAATAGCATCGGTAAGACATATTCGGCTGAAATCAAAGACAGCCCAAGCTGAACCGTGGCATCTACACTACCAATCGCGCCTGATACGCTTGCAAATGCACCTGCCAGCATAAACACCATAAACATCAATATGAGATTAGGGTGACTCGCACCTTGTAGAAACTCTTCAATTGCCGCATTTAACTTATGTTTATACAGCAGTAATGCCAAAATGACAGCGGGTATCGCCGCTACAGGAGCTTTGACTTGATAAAACGCAAATTCAGTCCCTATCATTGAATGATATAGACCACTCCCGAGAAAGATGATCAAAAATACCAATAGCGGCAACAAAGCAAGCGCATTGCTTTGCACTTTTTCCTGAGAGTGGGCAGACATAAAAATAAAAAGAAAACTTAGAAATTGCGCGTAGTATAAAGGAGCTTTGCTAATTTCTAAAATGCCGAGATATTCGCTCAAAATTAGGAAGCTTTGATCATTGAGAAAAAATTGAAAATATAGATAAATGTGCAAGTGGGATTGGAAGTCGTCATATTCACTGTTGCAATCACGTCAAACTCTGTTCAATGAACAAAAAATAGCGTTACAATGCAGTGTTTTTGTATGACTACAAACAACTCCTCAATTTATATAAATCAAGGAAAGCATAATCCTATGTCACGTCTTGCCACTCGTTTTGAACAGCTTAAATCTCAGCAACGTAAAGCGCTTGTTTCTTATGTAATGGCAGGTGACCCGCATCCACAAGTAACAGTTCCTTTGCTTCATCAAATGGTTGAAGCAGGTGTTGATGTGATTGAGCTTGGTCTACCATTTTCAGATCCAATGGCTGATGGTCCTGTGATTGCTTTAGCTGCTGAGCGTGCTTTGGCAGGCGGAACCAATACTTTAGATGCTTTGGATATGGTTAAAGCCTTTCGTGAAAAAGATCAAACGACACCCGTTGTTTTGATGGGATATTTAAATCCTGTTGAAGTGATTGGTTATGAAAAGTTTGTCGCTTATGCGAAAGACTGTGGTGTTGATGGTGTTCTTTTGGTGGATTTACCACCTGAAGAGTCGAAGCAGTTTGGTGAAGTCTTGAAACAAAATGAGATGGATCAAATCTTCTTGCTTGCACCGACATCAACCGACAATCGTATTCAACACGTGGTTGATCAAGCCAGCGGTTTTGTTTACTACGTGTCACTAAAAGGTGTGACAGGTGCAGCAACATTAGATACCTCAGAAGCTGCGGCGCGTATTGCAAAAATTAAATCGAAAACCAATGTTCCTGTAGGTGTTGGTTTTGGGATTAGTGATGCAGCGTCTGCTAAAGCAATGGGTCAAGTTGCTGACGCGGTGATTGTAGGAAGTGCTTTCGTTAAATCTTTTGCAGCATTGCCAGCAGATGAAGCTGTGCAACAGACGGTGAATAAAGTGAAGGAGCTTCGAGCTGCGCTCGATGAGTTAGTATGAGTCAAGAATTAACAGCAGGGAAGGTTCTTAGCCCTTCAACACCTTGGACTGATCGTCAAGTTCCAGGTATTCAAGTTGCTGATGAACAACAGACATTCAAAGCGACGTTTACAGAACCTACAATTGAATGCCCTGAATGTCATGCACTTGTGACACGTACCGCAATGTCATTTAACGCATACGTTTGCCCTCAGTGTGATGAGCATTTACGTATGCGTGCTCGTGATCGTTTGAACTGGTTCTTTGATCAAGTCAATGGTGAGCTTGGTCAAGAGTTTAGTGCAAAAGATCCATTACAGTTTGTGGATAGCCGCCCTTACCCAGATCGTATGCGAGAGGCTCAAGATAAAACGGGTGAAACTGAAGCATTGATTGTCATGCAAGGTTCACTTAAAGGTTTAGATTTGATTGCATGTGCATTTGACTTCGACTTTATGGGTGGGTCAATGGGCACAGTGGTAGGTGATCGTTTTGTACAAGCGGCAGAGCGTGCGATTGCATTACATCAACCATTAATCTGTTTCGCAGCTTCTGGTGGCGCACGTATGCAAGAAGGCATGTTGTCTTTGATGCAAATGGCGCGTACTGCAGCTGCAATCCAAAAAATGAAAGAAGCACGTGTACCTTATTTAGTGGTACTCACTCACCCAGTTTATGGTGGTGTAACAGCATCATTGGCCATGTTAGGCGATGTACATATTGCTGAACCGAAGGCTATGATTGGCTTTGCTGGTAAGCGAGTGATTGAACAAACTGTACGTGAAAAATTGGAAGAACCATTCCAGCGTGCAGAATATTTGCTTGATCATGGTGTGGTCGATCAAATTGTTCATCGTCATGCATTACGTGATACTGTATACAGACTTGTAGCTAAACTGATGAACTTACCTTGAGACAGCACGCACCACATTCTACAGATACATTAACAACATGGCTCGATTATTGGAGCCATGTTCATGTTACAGGGATTGATTTAGGTTTAGAACGTGTTATTCCTGTCGCTGAAAAGCTAGGTGTAATGCGACCTAAAGCAAAAGTTTTTACGGTTGCTGGAACCAATGGCAAAGGTTCAACCACAACAACTTTAGCTGCAATTTTAAATGCGCAAGGTTATAAAGTTGGGCTGTATCAATCCCCGCACATTTATCGTTTTAATGAGCGAGTTAAACTTGCTGGAATCGAAGTTGATGATCAGCATTTGATTGATGCTTTTGTTTTAGTTGATCAAGCACGCCGTGAATGTGAGCTGAGCTTATCTTTCTTTGAAGCAACCACTTTGGCTGCTTTTGTTATTTTTAAGCAACAGCAATGTGATGTGTGGGTACTTGAAGTTGGTTTAGGTGGTCGTCTTGATGTCGTCAATGTGATCGATCCTGATATTGCGGTTATTACCAATATTGGATTGGATCATACGGATTGGTTAGGCGATAGCATTGAAAAGATTGCTTTTGAAAAAGCAGGCATTATTCGTCCCAACATTCCTGTCATTTTTGCTGGTCAACAACAGCTCCCTCAAGCGATTCAAGATAAAGTCACTGACACTCAAGCACAGTTGTATACGCTGAATCGAGATTATTTTTATCAATTAAATGAAGATGGTGAGACATGGTCTTTTGCTTCTTCTGGTACAACCCTAAAATTACCTGTTGGTCAATTAGCGTTAGATAATATTTCGACAGCAGTCGCAGCGATATTGGTGAGCGGCGTTGAAGTGACACAAGTTGCAATCGCAAGCGGAATTTTAAATGCTCGATTGCAAGGTCGTTTTGAAATTCGTCAAATTAAAGATAAAACGGTGATCTTTGATGCGGGCCATAACCCACATGGCGTCGAATTTTTATTGAATCAGTTGCGAAAATTCTTAAAATACAATAAACAGTACACAGAAGTTGTGGCTGTATTTTCCATGTTGGCAGATAAAGATATTGCTTCTGTCACCGATTTACTAAAAACAACAGTAAAAAATTGGTTTATTGCTACTTTAGATGTGCCTAGAGCCGCGCCTATGCCGCAGTTAACAGATGCGCTGCGTGGTGAACAGGTCGATGAGTTTGGCAGCATTCAGCAAGCGTTTGAAACTGCACTGAAGCAAAGCAATAACAATCAATTGATTTTAGTCTGTGGTTCGTTTCATACCTTGGAAGCGGTCTGGGAGTATTTAGAAGAATGTCAATGAATAACAAACAACGTTGGATGGGTGGCGTTGTTTTACTCGGTGGTGGTGTTTTATTGGCAGCATTACTTCTGAAAGGTAATGAAGAAATAGAGCAAGACAAAGCGCAAGCTGAGATTACTCATCCTATTCCCAAAACAGACTCAACTCCAAAAACTGCACAGCCTGCACAAGACAGTGACATGGTTTCATTACAACCTTTAGCGGTTGATGTTGAAACAGAGAAACGTTTACTTGAGGAGCAACGTAGATCTCGTGAAAAAGCAGTTGCTGAACAAGAAGCAAGAGCCGCCGAGTTTTTGAAGATGCAACAAGAGGCAGAAGCGGCAGCAGCACGTAAAGCAGCTGAAGAATATGCAGCGTTAAATGCACGCCGAGCAGCTGAGCAAGAAAGTTCAGACAATATTCCACCAGAAGTTGCTGAAGATGATAAAGCTAAAGCACAACGTCTGGCAGAAGAGAAACGTAAGCAAGACGAAAAGAAAAAGGCTGAACAACAAAAAGTAGATCAGCAAAAAGCTGATGCTGACAAGAAAGCGACGGAAGAGAAACGTAAAGCAGAAGCTGAGAAAAAGGCTGCTGAAGATAAGCGTAAAGCAGAAGCTGAGAAGAAGGCTACTGAAGATAAGCGTAAAGCTGATGCTGAGAAAAAGGCTGCTGAAGATAAGCGTAAAGCTGATGCTGAGAAGAAGGCTGCCGAAGAAAAACGTAAAGCAGAAGCAGATAAAAAAGCTGCTGATGAGAAAAAGCGTAAGGCTGAGGAAGCTAAGAAGAAAGCTGAAGCGGATAAAGCGCGTGAGATCATGGAAAGTGGCGATAAGAACTGGATGGTTCAGGTTGCTTTGGCTGCGAATCAAGCTAATGCGGATGCTGTTGTATCAAAGCTACGTGCTAAAGGCTATAAAGTGACAACAAGCCCAACGTCTAAAGGTATCCGTATTATGGTCGGTCCTGCCAAAGACCGTGATGTTGCAGATGCGACGCGTAAGAAGATTACCAGCGATGATAGTTTAAATATGAAGTCAGCATGGGTGATTGATTGGGTTCCACTTGATCAACGTTAAATGAAACCCTTGTCTAAACTTTGATTTAAGATGGATTCGACAGTTGCTGTTGAATCCATTTTACATTCTGAGGTGTAAATAAATGATCAATGTTTTTCCAAATCACATGATAACCATAGCCGCCTTCTTTCATTTCTTTGACGGCATCATCAATTGACCAATTTTCAAAAATAATTCGATACATGGCAATCGTTGCTCCAGTACGGTCAGAACCGTGATAACAATGTACTAAAATTTTATGATTATTCTGTTTTGCTGTTTGAATCGCTTTCATTGCTTTCAACAAATCAGAACGATTAATTGCCCACGTATAAATTGGAATATGTACCAAATTAAAATTCTGATCTTTTAAAACGATGGCATCTTCATTGCGAGCTCTCAAATTGATGATGGTATCAATTTTTTCAGATTTCAATGTTTGGGCTAACTCAGCATTTGGCTGCTCGCTTCGAAATACATCCTGACTCACTTGATAGAAATTGTGCGAATTTGAGATGAGTGTTCCCCAGTTTTGGGGGCGTTGCTCGTCATCTAAACTCGGGTGCTTCATACATCCGCTGACACTCAGTGTCGTAACTAAAATCGTGGCAATAAGAGTTCTTTTCATATTACTGATAACGGTTAAATTCAACTGGATCGTGCGCACAAATTAACTCAATACTTGATTCGTGTTGAGCGAGATATTGTAACTGCTTGAGGTTATGTATTCGTTGCTGGTTATTTTCTGCAAATAACCGTTCAGTGATACCAAGTGCACGTAGTTTATTGTTCGGATCTAACTCTAAATGTGAATAATAAGCATCACCACAGAAAAGTAACCAACCATCCGATTTTTTAATTGCAATCCCACAGTGACCAGCCGTATGTCCTAGCAGGGGAATCATCAAGATTTCATCTTGAAATAAAGGTAATCCTCTGACTTTTTGAAGATTAAACCATTCTTCGCCATCATTATGTTCAGCGAAGCTCCAATAGCGATGTTGTTTAAATTGGTCTGTTTTATAACGAAGTTTATTTTTAATAGATAAGGATTGTGTTGCATTGAACTCCGCTGCAAGTACATGAACTGTTGCATTTGGAAAATCTGAAATGCCGCCTGCATGATCAAAATCGAGATGAGTGACAAAGATATGTTTCACGTCATTTTGGCTAAAACCGAGTTGTTGAATTTGTTGAATGGCACTTAATTTTAAATTTGATTCGATATGCCCAACTTTTTTAACTAAAGTACCAAGGCGCTTTTCCATATTTAAATAATCTTGTAAGCCCAATCCCGTATCAATCAGCACTAAGCCTCGATCAGTTTCAATTAAGAGGCAATGGCAGACCAGATGTGCTTTCCAACCTTTCTGTCCAAATAATGGCGCGCATACAGGGCAAAAGCTTCCACAATGTAAATGATGGATGTTATAGATCATGAGCGTTTTTATTGTGTAATGAGCTGACTTATTCTTATAGCCTATTGATGCGTGCATACCCAAATATTTATTTCAAAAAAATGCCTATCGAGTAGATAGGCGATGGAGTTTTAATTTTTTATATTGCAAAATTTTGTGTATTTTTCGCTTTAATTGAAGCCTTTAAAAGTTAATTACCAGCATAGCTATTTATCTTTCTTGCAGAGCTTTGTTGATTCTCAGGAACGAGCGTTGCTCGTTTGATCCTTACTCAGGCTGTGGTGTCAATCTTAAGTAAGGTTTGATAGCCTTATAACCCTTTGGAAAACGTTGTTTGATTTCATCTTCATCTTTTAATGATGGAACAATCACAACGTCCTCACCTTGTTGCCAATTCGCAGGCGTTGCAACTTTATGATGATCCGTTAATTGCAATGAATCGATCACACGAAGTATTTCATTAAAATTACGACCTGTGGACGCAGGGTAGGTAATAATCAGACGAACTTTTTTATTTGGATCAATAATAATGAGTGAGCGAACAGTTAGTGTTTCACTGGCGTTTGGATGAATAAATCCGTACAGCTCAGACACTTTACGGTCTTTATCCGCAATAATCGGAAAATTAACGGTCGTATTTTGAGTTTCGTTAATGTCTTGAATCCAATTTTTATGAGACTCAACATCATCAACTGAAAGAGCAATCGCTTTAACACCACGTTTGTTAAACTCCTCTGAGAGCTTTGCCGTAAAGCCTAATTCAGTTGTACAAACAGGGGTAAAGTCGGCTGGATGTGAAAATAAGACACCCCAATGACCATCCAAGAATGAATAAAAATCAATGTGACCTACACTTGATTCTTGTTGGAAATTTGGAGCGATATCGCCTAATCGTAATGTCATAATAAATCCTAAAAATATTGTGTAATGGTCTTGTATGAACTCAATATGCAGCATTCAATTTATAAAGAAAATTATTGTTTTTTGATGTTGTTATCCATTTTTAAGATATAAGCAAAAAAGCGGTGTTAAAATATTGATCAGAATTTCACATTCAAGTCGATGTAACTTAAATGCAAATTTGCTACATTAACCGTCTTTAGTTGATTGATGTCAGAATCGCCTAGCAGATTTTTTTACCTGTTTGGATGCAAAGCCCTTGTAGTTCTTATTTCTGACACCATAATAAGGCTTATTCAGCTTTCTTTGATGAAAGCTTTAAGCTCGAAAGCTAAGAAAAAATTACCTATTTAAACAAACAGGATTAGAGAGTTTATTCATGTTGGCAAGTCTGATCGGAGGTATCTTCGGTACTAAAAATGAGCGTGAACTCAAACGCATGCGTAAAATTGTTGAGCAAATCAATGCGCTTGAACCGACGATATCTGCACTAAACGATGCAGACCTTTCTGCAAAAACTCCAGAATTCAAACAACGATTTAACAACGGTGAAAGCTTAGATAAATTATTGCCAGAAGCGTTTGCTGTTTGTCGTGAAGCTGCAAAACGTGTGATGGGTATGCGTCATTATGACGTTCAGCTTATCGGTGGTATTACACTTCATGAAGGTAAAATTGCCGAGATGCGTACTGGTGAGGGTAAAACTCTCATGGGTACATTGGCATGTTATCTCAATGCATTAAGTGGTCAAGGTGTTCACGTGATTACCGTGAATGATTACTTAGCACAGCGTGATGCTGAGTTGAACCGTCCATTATTCGAATTTTTAGGTTTGAGCATCGGTGTGATTTATTCGATGCAAATGCCTAATGAGAAAGCTCAAGCTTATCTTTCTGATATTACTTACGGTACGAACAACGAGTTTGGTTTCGATTATCTTCGAGACAACATGGTGTTTTCTCTACAAGAGAAAAAACAACGTGGTTTAAGCTATGCGATTATTGATGAGGTCGATTCGATCTTAATTGATGAAGCGCGAACACCATTGATCATTTCTGGTCAAAGCGAAGATTCATCTCAGCTCTATCAGTTAATCAACAGTATTCCACCAAAACTACATCCACAAAAAGAAGAGAAAGTGGCTGATGGCGGTCATTTCTGGGTGGACGAG
Organism: Acinetobacter venetianus RAG-1 = CIP 110063; assembly: GCF_000368585.1. GTDB lineage: Bacteria > Pseudomonadota > Gammaproteobacteria > Pseudomonadales > Moraxellaceae > Acinetobacter > Acinetobacter venetianus. The sequence continues at coordinate 212,100 of NZ_KB849557.1, read as the reverse complement.
AAACAACGTTCGGTTGAAATGACTGAAGTGGGTTATGAAACTGTTGAACAAGAATTGATTCGTATGGGCTTGTTAGCTGAAGGTGAAAGCCTTTATTCAGCAACGAACTTAAACTTGGTTCACCATGTAACCGCAGCGATTCGTGCGCATTATTTATATCAAAAGAATGTGCACTACATCATTGGTATTAATCCACAAACACAGAAAGAAGAAGTGATTATTGTGGATGAAAGCACTGGTCGTACCATGCCTGGTCGTCGTTGGTCAGAAGGTTTGCACCAAGCGGTTGAAGCTAAAGAGAACATGGAAATTCAGCCTGAAAACCAGACTTTAGCAACAACGACATTCCAGAACTATTTCCGTCTTTATAAAAAGCTTTCAGGTATGACAGGTACTGCTGATACTGAAGCAGCGGAAATGAAAGAAATTTATGGCTTAGATGTTGTGATTATCCCAACGCACCGTCCAATGGTTCGTCAAGATCACAACGACTTAATCTATCTAAATCGTAATGGTAAATACAACGCTATCATCGAAGAAATTACCAATATTCGTACTCAAGGTGTTGCACCGATTTTGATTGGTACAGCAACGATTGAAGCGAGTGAGATTTTATCTGCAAAACTATTGCAAGCAGGTATTCATCACGAGGTTTTGAACGCGAAACAGCATGAACGTGAAGCAGATATTATTGCGCAAGCGGGTAGCCCAAATGCAGTAACGATTGCAACTAACATGGCTGGTCGTGGTACCGATATCTTGCTTGGTGGTAACTGGAAAGCCAAACTTGCAAAAATTGAGAATCATACTGCTGAAGATGAAGCTCGTTTACAAGCACAGTGGGAAAAAGATCACGAAGATGTTTTAAGTTCAGGTGGTTTACATATTATCGGTTCTGAACGTCACGAATCACGTCGTATCGATAACCAGCTACGTGGTCGTGCGGGCCGTCAAGGTGATCCAGGTGTGTCACGTTTCTATCTATCTCTTGAAGATGATTTGATGCGTATCTTCGCGGGTGATCGTGTTGTTGCGATGATGCGTGCGATGGGTTTACAAGAGAACGAAGCTATTGAACACAAAATGGTGAGCCGTTCAATCGAGAATGCACAACGTAAAGTAGAAGCGCGTAACTTTGATATTCGTAAGAACTTATTGAAGTACGATGACGTGAATAACGAACAGCGTAAGATTATTTACTCTCAACGTGATGAAATCCTCGCTGAAAGTACATTGCAAGATTACATCGAAGAAATGCACCATGAGGTGATGAAGGGTGTTATTGCAAACTTTATTCCACCTGAGTCAATTCACGATCAGTGGGATATTGAAGGTTTAGAAAATGCATTACGTGCGGATTTAGGGGTTGATCTTCCTATTCAACAATGGTTAGAACAAGATCGCCGCTTAGATGAAGAAGGTCTAGTTGCACGTATCTCTGATGAGGTTGTAGCACGTTATCGTCAACGTCGTGAACAAATGGGTGCTGAATCAGCTTCAATGCTTGAACGTCACTTCATGTTGAATTCGCTAGATCGTCACTGGAAAGATCATTTAGCGGCTATGGATTACCTACGCCAAGGGATTCACTTACGTGGCTATGCACAGAAAAATCCTGAGCAAGAATACAAAAAAGAAGCATTTAACTTATTTGTGAATATGCTCGGTATTATTAAGTCAGATGTGGTGACTGATCTTTCTCGTGTACATGTACCGACAGCTGAGGAGCTAGCAGAGTTAGAAGCTCAACAGCAACGTCAAGCTGAGTCTATGCGTCTTTCATTTGAGCATGATGAGGTTGATGGTCTAACTGGTGAAGTGACCGTTTCAGAGGAAACTGAAGGTGATTTGAACCAAGCATTCCCTGTACCAGAAAGCCGTAATGCGCCATGTCCATGTGGATCTGGCCTTAAATATAAGCAATGTCACGGTAAAATCTAAACGATTTAGATCAGATGATATAAAAAGCAGAGCATAGGTCTCTGCTTTTTTACGAGAAGTAACTTGAGTCAAAACTGGCTTTGTAGTTTCATAAATAGACTTAAAGATCTTGATTGAATTCGCATTAAAAGCGGGAAGACAATGAAAAAAGCATTACAACTTTTAGTTTTAGCGAGTACAGCACTAACAGGTTTGGCATTTGCAAATGAGGCGACGCAAACGACGACTGTTGATAAAGTGATGGCTGCAAAAGGTTCAACTACAGCAGAAGCGCAAGTGAAACGCGAAGTGACGACAGTTGTCAGTCCTCGTACAGGAATTCGCTATACGCTCGGTGATACGGGTAATCGCCCAATCGTATTGCAAACTGCGGCAATTGCGCCTGCAAACTCTGCAAACATCAATCGTATTGTTGCGTCTAATCCAGCACTATCTGCAAAAAGCCAAGAAAAAGCCAAGATTGCTTTAATTGGTGAAGCGGCTGTACAAGCTGCTGATGCTGCGGCAGCTCAAACTGCAAGTGCTCAGACACAGCAAGCTGCTCAATAATATTGAGTAGGCAATAAAAAAGAGATGCTTTCGCATCTCTTTTTTATTGATGAATCAGGATTATAGAATACTTGGTAGTAGGATTAAGCCAATAATAATGGCAAACAATAACCACTTTGAAGCATAGTAAAGTGGACGGTTACGAGCTTTTAAACCACGTCCATAGTGATGAACTGCATACCCATATTTGAAAATACGGTTGATAAAACCTGTTTTATCTTGATCATCATTAGGCGAACTTGCTGCTGACATGACATTACGACCAAACCAATGGTTGAACTTTTGCGCCCAGCCCCATTTCATTGGGCGCTCAATATCACAGAACAAGATGATACGGGTTTCATCAGTTTTGTTTTCAGCCCAATGCACAAAGGTTTCATCAAAAACCGTTGCCTCACCATCTCTCCAGCTATAACGCTCTTGATCGACTTCAATAAAGCAATCATCACTATTTGGTGTTACGAGACCTAAGTGATAGCGTACTGAGCCAGCATAAGGGTCACGATGTTTACCTAAATAACTACCAGAAGGCAGTTCTGTAAACATGGCAGCTTTCACAGAAGGAATACTTTCAAGCAAGGCAACTGTTTTAGGGCAAAGTTGTTGTGCAGATGGATGGCTGTCTTGATACCATTTCAAATAGAAACGCTTCCAACCACGTTTAAAAAAGGTGTTAAAACCTGCATCATTATTTTTTTCAGCTGCTTTAATTTGATTTTGTAGCTGAATGGCTTCTTCTCGAATCACCTGCCAATTGTCTTGTAATGGTTTTAGCTCTGGAAATTGAGCAACATCAAAGAATGGCTGATTAGGTAATTTAGAAAAACCAGTCATAAACATGTTGACTGGTGCTAAGAATGTAGAATGGTCGAATAATTGTCGAGATGCTTTTAATCGTTCCTTACCACGGTAAAAAGTGTATAAAAAACTGACTAAAAATACGGCAACGATAATCACTGCGTACATAAGTACAATCGTCTAAAAAATAGGAGGCGGCTATTCTAGCATAAAAAATATTGTCGAGAATGTGTGGCGTTGATCAATATAATGCGACGAACTGTGCTGTCTGATGAGTGGTTGTTCGATAGAAGATGAATGATGATAGTAAGGGCAGAATGGATGTAATTAACTTATAAGATCATTATTGGATAGGCTGAGCATCAGAGTAATGCTCAGCCTAATATAAAACACTAAATTTGATTATTTACATCATCGTTTTTGGTTTCACGAATCAGTAAAAATGCAATTAAAGATAAGATTGACGCAACGCTGAGATATAAACCAACAGCGCCTAAGCCATAGCTTTCAGCAAGTTTTGTCGCAATATAGGGTGCAAATGAAGCGCCAAAAATACCTGCTAAGTTAAAGGTCAATGCTGAACCTGTATAGCGTACTGAGATTGGGAAAATTTCAGACAGCACCGTGCCGATTGGGCCATAGGTCAATCCCATGATCGAAAGCCCCATACATAAGAACAAGAATACGAGAATTGGGCTACCTGAGCCAAGTAAAGGGGCAAAGCACAAACCAAATAAAGCAGATAATACACATACGGCAATCGATGTATTTTTACGACCAAACTTCTCAGCAAAAATTGCAGACAAAGGAATAAATCCTGCAAAACATAAGGTAGCAACCAGTTGTAATTCTAAGAATTCACTGCGCGTATATCCCAACTGTGTTGTTCCCCATGTTAAGGCGAAAACGGTAGTGAGATAGAACACTACGAAGGTACAGATTGCAGCAATTGTACCAAGCACTAACATCGGGAAATGTTTTGTCATCACCTCTTTGAAAGGAACATTGACCTCTTTCTGTTTGTTCAGAACTTTTTGGAATGCAGGTGTTTCATGCAGTGTTAAACGGATATAGAGTCCCACTAACACTAAAATTGAACTTGCGACAAACGGAATACGCCATCCCCAAGTCATAAATGCTTGCTCAGACATAAATGCAGTAAGTAATAGGAAGGAACCTGTTGCCAAGATAAAGCCAATCGGTGCACCTAGTTGAGGAAACATTCCATACCAAGCACGTTTACCTTCAGGGGCATTTTCAGTTGCAAGTAGGACGGCACCACTCCATTCACCACCTAAACCAAGCCCTTGACCTAAACGACACAAGGCCAATAATAAAGGTGCAACGATTCCAATTTGAGCATAAGTGGGGAGGAGACCAATACATACGGTTGAAATCCCCATGGTCAACAGTGCTGCTACAAGGGTTGCCTTACGTCCAATCCGATCCCCTAAGTGTCCAAAAATGGCAGCACCGATCGGGCGTGCAATAAATGCGATCGCAAATGTCGCTAATGACTGCAAAATAGCTGCACTGCCACTGCTTTCAGGGAAAAATAGATGAGGGAAGATCAGGACTGCTGCGGTGGCGTAGATGTAAAAGTCAAAAAACTCAATCGTTGTGCCGACCAGACTGGCGAATAATACCCTTACTTTTGAATTGGTTGCCACTTCTGTGGTGACAGTCGTAGAACTTGACGACATACAAGACCTTCATTTTTTGTGTTCAAGAAGCAGAAATGAAACTGTCTTGAAATTCCTTTTTGAATGCGGGATTTACTCAGAAAACTGAAAGTTAAGATTTAAGTTGTTGAGTGACCAAGCTTAAAGTACATAACAATAGATTGCTAGAAAGTGTAAACCTGCCCCTATTAGCACAAAAACATGCCAAATTGCGTGGGTATATCTTACCTTTTTTAAAGCATAAAACAACGTACCGACGGTATAGGCAACACCGCCAGCGATGAGTAATTGAATTGCACCCTGTGAGAGATACTTTTGCATATCATCCATGACCAAAACAGCTAACCATCCCATAACAAGATAAGCTGCTAAAGAGACCTTTTGGAAACGATGAATAAAAACTAATTTAAACAGTGTGCCAATCAAAGCAATCACCCAAAGTGCAATCAGTAAGTAATGCGCTTTGGCTGTTGGGATTGCGATACTGAGGAAGGGAGTATAGGTTCCTGCAATTAAATAATAAATCGCGGTGTGATCCAGTTTTTTATACCAATAACGTTTACGTTCATCTTGCGCAAAATGATAGATCATTGAACTAAACAGTAATAAGACAAGGCTGAAGCCGTAGACCCATAGACTAATCCATTGTCCGAGTGGCAATGTATGTCCTTTAATAATCAAGCATACAGATGCAATGAGTGCGAGTGCAGCACCTATACCGTGACTATATGCATTAAGTAGTTCTTCTTTCGGGTCATAGTCCAACAATGTTTTTGTGTTCATCTAGCAATTAGGCTGCATAAAAATACAACTGTATCGTAATGCAATTTCCCTTTTAAAGTAAGACGCTTTAAAATTTAGTTTCTATTTGTCAGGTTTTCATTATGTTTGCGCCGAATTTTTCATTTGAACAAGAACAGCAGTTTTTCTTGGATATCCAGCAATCGATTGAAAATCAAAGCTTTGATCGTCTGATCTTGAGTCAGTATAAAGGTGAGTTGGCACAATTAGAGAAAATGACATTCCGTCAAATTGAGTTACAAGGTCAAGCCACTTTATCTTGTCTATATCATTATCCGACACAAGACATTACCAAAAACTATTCTATTGATGAAGGTTTAGAAAAAATTGCTGAACTTTTATCGCAATCCAAACAAGCCAATCTATTTACTTTGCATGAAGATGTTCAACTTAAGAAAAATAAAAAGAAAGCGATGCTAAGTCGACAAAAAAAACAAGCAGAAGCAACTAAAATCGAGCAACAGCATAATCGTGAAAAACATCGTTATGTACAACAGCAGAGTCCATTTTTAAAGCATCTTGGTATTACTGATGAAAAGGGACAAGTAATTCCAAGCATGGCACGTAAATGGAAACAGATTAATAAGTTTATTGAAATCTTTTCAAATGCCTATGAACAAATCGATGCATCCCAACAAGCGTTGAATATTGTAGATTTTGGTTCAGGTAAAGGTTATTTAACTTTTGCTTTATATGATTATTTACAGGCTCAAAATAAAACGCCGTTGATTACAGGTGTTGAATTACGTTCTAACTTAGTTGAGTTCTGTCAGCAGGTCGCAGATGAGGTTGGATTTAATCATCTTGATTTTTTTGAAGGTGATGTGCGTAGTTATCAACCAGCAAAATTAGATGTGATGATTGCACTACATGCCTGCGACATTGCAACTGACTTTGCGATTCATACAGGTATTCGTTTAAATGCTTCAATGATTATGTGTGCGCCATGTTGTCATAAAGAACTACGTCCGCAGTTGAAAAGCCCAGAGGTATTACAACCGATGCTGCAATTTGGTATCCATGCGGGGCAGCAAGCAGAGATGCTGACGGATACGTTGAGAGCGTTATTGTTGAAAGCTTATGGCTATGAAACCAAAGTTTTTGAGTTTGTTTCTTTAGAACACACCAGTAAGAATAAAATGATTTTAGCAACCAAACGTAAAGATATTCAGCAGCCTGATGAAAAAATTATGCAGCAGATTCAAGCATTAAAAGAAATGTATGGCATTCAAAAGCAAAGCTTAGAACTATTGTTGCAAGATCAAATGCCAATCGAGAATATCGGCTGCAAATGCTAAGAGAGAAATATGTTCAGCGTTAAACAGGGTTCGTGGGATCAATTACAGCAGGATGCAAAACTCATTCGGGAATTGGTTTTTATTTCTGAACAAAACATTCCTGAGCAAGATGAGTGGGATGATCAAGATGCAATTTCTCAGCACTTTGTCGTTTATGAACAAAAACAACCGATTGCGACGGCTCGGCTATTAGTAAACAATAGTGTAGGACGTGTTGCTGTGCTCAAAACTTATCGTGGTCAGGGCATAGGTCGATTGATTATGCTGGAGATTATTGCTTACGCTCAGGCTCAAAAACGACCAAGCTTACAGCTATCGTCACAAGTTCATGCAATTTCATTTTATGAAAAGCTTGGCTTTAGCATACAAGGCGATGAATATGATGAGTGTGGCATCCCCCATATTGAAATGGTGATGCCGATTGGTCTTCACAGTTTATAAGTGAATCATTCGATCAACTTATTTTTGCTGATTTTGCTCAACAACTTCTGATGCAGCAGATGCATGTTGAGCCAGTTCTTTTTCTTGTTGTGCTTTACGTTGCGCGCCCGGCATATAGTCAGGTTCTTGCGTCATTGCTAAATAGAAAAAGCTTAAAAAAATGGTGCTGAGTACACCAACGATGATGACAAATTTCCAGCCTAAAACAGTTTCGTTAGAATCTTTGTGAGAATTTGAGCGATCACTCATAAAAAATATCCAAAAATAAAAAATTAAATTTTGCATTGTAATAACAAAAATAAAGAACTGAGCAATGCTCAGAAAACCATAAATATTATATGGTTTTATCCTGTGTTTGAGTGCATTTTCATGATTTATATTTTTGATTGAGTTGAAGCGATTGATTTGAAAATATTGAAGTGATTGGTTATGAATGTTTGTGTAATTTGAATGAGAAGCCGTCAACATTGCTGAGATTGACGGCTTGATTATTTGATTAAAGCAGCTTCCACTGCTCAATTGCTTTAAACCCTGTTTCTATTCCAACATCGTAGCTATAACGGATTTTGGCTTTGTTCTTTGAGAGACGTCCCGCCATATTTTTGAGATCAGGAGGACATACTTCTAATATTTTCTGTTGTGATGACGAACGTACAAATTCTACCGAGTCATTATAACGTTGAGTCCGTGCTAATAGGCTCTGAGCAAATCCTCGTTGTTGCTTAAACATATATTTTGCTAAGAATTGATCACCTTTGCTGCTTGCTTTGAAGTAGCTTTTTGGTCGTGTACGTAACACCATAAGCTTTGAAACATTGTTTTGTTGAGCAGCCCAGTGGATGGGAAGGGCATCTGCTACACCACCATCAAAATAAGGCTCACCAAAGACTTCAACAGCTTGACGAGTCAATACAGGAATGGAACTTGATGCTCTTAAACCTTCTAAGATATTGTCTTTTGACGCTTTGATATAGGTGGCTTCGCCTGAAATAGCATGAGTAAGCACCATATAGAATTCAGGATGATTGGCAAATAAATGACTTTGATTTAGCGGATGCTCTTTTTCAACGACATCCCACATCCATTTTAAATCCAATAAATCACCACCTTTAAAAAAGCGACCGTATTGGATAAATTCGGAACGAAGTGAGTGATCTAAATAGATTTGTAGCGTGCGACCTTGTTGTGCAGCTAAGTAATTGGCGAGATTGGTTGAACCAGAAGAAACACCGACACATAGATCGAAGGGGTTAAACTGTTGCTGCAAAAATGCATCTAAGACACCGCTGGTAAATGCACCACGCATTCCACCGCCTTCAACGACCAGTGCCTGACGATTTTGTTGAAGCATTGAAAATCTCGAATAACATGATAAATCCCTGTTTAACACGGATTTATCATGTTCGACAATAACACTTTAGTGATTGTGTTGATGTCCTTCAGCGTTGTCCATTTTCATTGGCATAGAGGATTGTGACATTTCAGCTGGAGTTACGGCTTTCTTTTGGTTCATCGGCATGTAATCTGGCTCATTGTTGATCGCCAAATAGAAAATCACCATAAATAAAAAGCTTAAAACACAAGTGATGATGAGTGCTTTCCAGCCCCAAGGAGATGTTTCAGGACAGAGTTTTTCAGACATAAGAAATTTCCAAAAGATGCGAAAAAATAAAGCTTAATTGGGTAAAGTTATAGCATAAATTGTGATGTATTACTCAGATGTTTTGCTGTGATTTTGTCGAGAGAATAAAAAGCCCGTACAGACAAGGAGTTCCATACGGGCCTTAACGGGCTTTAGTGAATCAAGATTATTGAATCACAGTTTTTTGCTGTGCTTTCTCTTTCAATAAATTTGGTGGATTGAAACGTTCACCAAATTTAGCAGCAAGCTCTTCTGAGCGTTGAAGTGATTGCTCAATACCATTTTGATTGAGGAACTGAATCGCTCCACCTGTCCACGGTGCAAAACCGATCCCAAAAATAGAACCAACATTGGCATCAATCACTGACTCTAAAACACCTTCTTCATAGCAGCGTAAAGTATCGAGTGCTTGAACAAACAAGAAACGGTCAATCATATCTTGTTCAGAGATGTCATTTTCTTTACTCCAACGGCTTAGACCATCCCATAAATGTTTTTTACCATTTTCAGGATAATCATAGAAACCAGCACCTGCGGCTTTACCTTTACGATTCAGCTCATGAATCATGGTGTGAACCACTTCATCCACAGGTGTTTTTGGTAAATCTTTACCTTCTGCTTGAAGTGCTTTTCGTGTTTCTCCTGCAACATGCTCGGTCAATGTTAAAGAGACTTCATCTTGAATTGCCAATGGCCCTACTGGCATACCTGCTTTGAGTGCAGCCATTTCAATTTTTGCTGGATGCACACCTTCAGCAAGTAAGCGCATACCTTCTTGAATGAATGTTCCGAATACGCGACTGGTGAAGAAGCCACGGCTGTCATTGACTACGATTGGCGTTTTAGCAATTTGCTGTACAAAGTCATAGGCTTTAGCCAATGTTTCGGCAGAAGTCTCTTTACCTTTGATAATTTCGACCAATTGCATTTTGTCAACTGGGCTAAAGAAATGCAGGCCAATAAAGTTCTGTGCATCTTTACTTGCTGTCGCTAAACCCGTAATTGGCAGAGTAGAGGTGTTCGATGCAAAGATTCCACCCTCAGCTAAATACTGTTCAGCTTCTTGTGTCACTTTGGCTTTTAATTCCTGATTCTCAAATACTGCTTCAATGATTAAGTCACAGCCCTGTAGGTCAGCCGCATCTGCGGTTGCAGTAATTAGTGCTAAGACTTGATCACGCTTTTCAGCAGACATTCGACCTTGCGAAACGCGTTTATCAAGGAGCTTTTGTGAATACGCTTTACCTTTCTCTGCATTTTCAACTGAGACATCTTTCAGAACAACAGGAATGCCTTTGATTGCGGTTGAGTAGGCAATACCTGCACCCATCATCCCAGCACCCAACACACCGACTTTCTTCGCTTGCCATTTTGCAACATCAGTAGGGCGACTCGCACCTGATTTAATTGCATTTAGACCATGCCAGAAGGTACCGATCATGTTCTTCGATACTTGCCCCACAGTCAGTTGAGTGAAGTAGCGTGACTCGATACGTAAAGCGGTATCCACATCGACTTGCGCACCTTCAACCGCGGCAGCCATGATCGCTTCAGGAGCAGGATAGCAACCTTTGGTTTTGTCACGTAGCATCGCTGGTGCAATTGCTAATACTTGAGCCACCGCAGGCGTTTTAGGGTCGCCACCTGGAATTTTGTAACCTTTGACATCAAATGGTTGTTGTGATTTCGGATTGGCTTTCACCCAAGCAATCGCTTTATCTAAAAGCTCTTGTTCATTTTCAGCCGTGTCATGTACTAAACCAAGCGATTTTGCTTTATCGACACCAAATTGCTTTCCTTCCATCAAGAAGGGAAATGCATTTTGTAGACCAAGCAAACGTACCATACGCACGATACCACCACCGCCTGGAAGCAAGCCTAAAGTTACTTCAGGTAAACCAAATTTGGTTTTCGGATCATTGATGGCAATACGATAATGACAACCTAAAGCGATTTCCCAGCCACCGCCAAGCGCAGTACCGTTTAAAGCTGCTACAACTGGAACTCCTAAAGTTTCAATCGTACGTAAGTCACCTTTGAGCTTTTCAATCATTTTGAAGAACTCAGTCGCATGTTCAGGTTGCACTTGAATCAGTTCATCCAAGTCACCGCCTGCAAAAAAGGTTTTCTTGGCAGAACAGAAAATAATACCTTTCAGTTCAGTTTCAGCCTTTAATTTTTGACTGACTCCATCGAGTGAATCACGGAACTCTGCATTCATGGTATTTGCAGATTGACCAGATGAATCAAGGGTAAGAATTACAATATTGTCAGCGTTTTTTTCGTATTTAATAGCGCTCATGTTGTGCTCCTTACACCAACTCGATAATGGTAGCGATGCCCATACCACCACCGACACATAATGTTGCTAGACCGCGTTTTTTACCTTGACGTTCTAACTCATCAAGTAAAGTTCCTAAAATCATGGCACCAGTTGCACCTAATGGATGACCCATTGCAATCGCGCCACCATTCACATTGACTTTTTCGGCAGGGACTTTAAGTTCATTGATGAAACGCATGACTACAGCAGCAAATGCTTCATTTACTTCAAAAAGATCAATATCATCAATTGTTAAACCAGCTTTAGCCAATGCCTTGCGTGCAGCAGGAGCAGGGCCTGTCAGCATGATGGTTGGGTCTGTACCGACCAATGCTGTAGCGAGTACTTTGGCGCGTGGTTTTAGGCCTTGTTCTTTGACCGCTTTTTCAGAAGCAAGTAGTACAACCGCCGCACCATCCACGATACCTGACGAGTTACCCGCATGATGCACATGATTGATTTTTTGAGCTTCAGGGTACTTCTGTAATGCAACTGCATCAAAGCCCATTTGTCCCATCATTTCAAAGCTCGCATTTAGCTTTGCTAAGCCTTCAACAGTGGTATTGCCTTTAATAAATTCATCTTTTTCTAAAATCATGACACCTGAGTGATCTTTTACAGGCACAACTGATTTATCGAAATAACCATTTGCTTGAGCAGCAGCGGCTTTTTGTTGTGAGCCGACAGCAAATGCATCGACATCTGCACGGCTATAGCCATCCAACGTTGCAATAAGATCTGCGCCAACGCCTTGTGGAACAAATGAAGATTTTAAATTGGTTTCAGGGTCAAGTGCCCAAGGACCGCCATCTGAACCCATTGGAATACGTGACATTGACTCTACGCCACCAGCAACGACAACGTCTTCCCAACCTGAACGTACTTTTTGTGCTGCCAAGTTCACCGCTTCTAAGCCAGATGCGCAGAATCGATTGATTTGTACCCCTGCAACATCATCATTCCAACCCGCGGCAATTGCTGCAGTTTTTGCAATATCACCACCTTGGTCTGCAACAGGTGTTACACAGCCTAATACGATGTCATCAACTTTCGATGTGTCGAGTTGATGGCGTTGTTGTAATTCATTCAGTAATGAAGTCAGTAAAGTAATTGGTTTTACTTCATGAAGTGAGCCGTCTTTTTTTCCTTTTCCGCGTGGCGTGCGAATGGCATCAATAATGTAGGCCTCGCTCATAGGTTTTCCTTGTATCACCTTAAAATTGTTGTTTATCGAGTGTACTCAATTTAAGTGCTAGTGCAATGATGATAAACGTTGGCAAGTTTGATGTTTTTCGCCAATTGTTCAGATTGTTCTTTAGCTGCAAGATGAAAGAAATAAAAAGCTCGAATCAACTACTCTGATTTTAGTGAAGATGTTTTATCTCATTAGAAATCAATCTAATAAAATGATATTAATTGGGGATTTTAGAGTCTTAGTTGATGATCTTAATTAATCAGCTAAGACTCTAAATTTAATTGTATTAGCTTTCAGCTTTATAGTCTTTTAACGGAATGCACCATTGGTTCGGATCATCTTGCCAACCAAGACCGAGTGAACCGATTTCGAGTACATTGGTGTAGAGATCGCCGCCACTATTTTTATTTTTCTCAAATGTGGCATTTACGGTGTAGTCACCACGATCAGCGAACATATAAACATCTGCTCCGAATACAAGACACGCATTAGAAAAAGTTCTTCCTGTATGTTGGATATCATCACCTAATACGACAGTACGACCATCGAATACCATGTTGACGTTGTCTTTTTTATAACGGTCCAGAGGTTTGTCCCAGTCGATACCTTGGACACGATATTGATCAACCACTTTGCCATCTTCACTATAAACATGTATGGCGTATCTTTCATCTTGAGTTGCATATACATAGTGGAACATATCACCATAATCTGCTGTGGATACAGGTTTTCCAAATCGCTTGGTGACACTATTAATGGTATCTTTGACGCGAAGTTGTTGACCTGAAATGTTGATTACAGGAGGAATGACTGATTGCTTTGCTTTCTCAGCAGATATCGTTTTTGCTTGTGATGAATATGTACATACTGCTAATAATAAGGCAGTCAACACCATAGAATATTTCATACGATTTCCCCATAAATATTTAAAATTAAAGCTAAATTGGATTTTTTGGAGCTAGTTTTGATTTTAGATATATTAGATTGCTTAGAATGAATCTACAAATAAGATATCGGAAAGTCTTTAGGGAAATTAAGATTTTAGATTAAATAAAAAGAGATGATTGTGTCTATAGCTTATCGAATTTAAGATTTTTTATTATAAAGCATTGTAATAATTGCTATTTTATAATTTATGTTTAGCGAAGACGAAATAATGAATCAGATCAAAACCAAGGCACTTTGTATTTTCCGTTATAAGGAGAAGGTCTTACTTTCAAAAGGATATGATCCTAGTAAAAATGAAAATTATTTAAGACCGATTGGGGGCGGGATTGAATATGGTGAATTGTCTGAACGGGCTGTATGCCGTGAAGTAATGGAGGAAATTGATAAGCAAATTATTTATCCAAAGCTCTTAGGCGTGTTAGAAAACTTATTCACTTTTGATGGTCAGCAAGGGCATGAAGTTGTTTTTATTTATTGCGCTGATTTTGTTGATGAGTCGATGTATTTAACTCATCAAATAACGGGACATGAAACGAACGGATCAACTTATTTGGCGCAGTGGTTTACAAAAGAAGATATAGAAAATAATCATTATGCTGTGTATCCCACAGGTGTTGATCAGTGGTTGTTTACAACATAAAAATTAAACTTATTAATGCTATTTATTACAAGAAGCAGTGTTCAACTCTTAAAAGTTGAACACTTGTATAGAACACATTAATTATGGTGTCCGTGCAACTGACGATACAAACCAGGAGTTACACCTGTCCATTTTTTAAATGCACGGTGGAAAGTACTGGTTTCACTAAATCCAACCTGTTGAGCAACATCTTCAAGCGTAAGATTCGGTGTAAGTAATAAGTGAATTGCTGCGTCACGACGCAAGGCATCTTTGACACCTTGATAGCTTTTACCTTCTGCTGCTAAGCGACGACGTAAAGTCTGTGGTGAAAGATAAAGCATGGATGCAACATCATTAAGTGTTGGCATTTCTTCGCCAATTTGACTTTTCAATACATCACGAATACGCGATGTTAATGAATTGGTATTTTTGAATTTCACTAACAATTGCGCTGGTGCAGCTTTGAGAAACTCTTCTAAAGTGTTTTCATCTTGTCGAATTGGTAAGTCGAGATAATCTGCAGCAAAGGTAATTTCTGTACGTGGTGCATCAAATTGCATTACTGGCGCAAAGAACAGTGCATCATATTCATCGGCGTGGTTTGGGCGTTCATAGCCAAAATGAACGCGTTCTAAAGGTAATCGACGCTCAATTAACCATGAAGCAAGACCATGCCAAATCATCAGCATACTTTCAGTAATGAAATGATCTGGATCGAGTGCTTTTGGAATATGAGGAACCAAACGAGCTTCATGCTTATCGCGCTCTAAACTGACAGACCATTCGTCTCCAAACAATTTGTAGAATTGAGATGAAAGCTCAAGTGCTTGTCCAAGTGTCTTGGAATGAATAATCAACTGACACATGATTGCGAACGTACCTAGACGACGCGGTTGGACATCAAAGCCAACGTGCTCATCTTGAGTGACCATCCATAACATTTTTACAAAGCGAGTGTATTGCTCAGGGGAGATTCGAGCTTTAGGTTGGCGCAGTAATTCTGCTTCTATACCGACATGTGAAAGTAATGTTTCAACGTCCATGCCTAGGCGCTTAACACCTGTTAAAGCCGCATTCACGAAGTGGATGCTGATCGTATCACGGCTCATATTGAATCCTTCAGTTTCTTTACTGTTCACGATAATTGACCTAAATAACCGTCTAAAATATCAAATTGGGCAATTGACAAGAAAAATAATTGCTCATTCTGTACATGTTAAATTGCCGAAACTATCAAGGTAAATGGCTGAACATGACATTGTTTTTGTGTTTATCCAAACCTAGTATAAAAGAAAATTTGAACAAATTGAGTAAAAATTATTATGCCATCTGCTTTAAAGGGATTGAAAGTCCTAGATTTTTCAACTTTATTACCTGGTCCATTTGCGAGTATGTATCTAGCAGACATGGGTGCAGAAGTTATCCATATTGAGTCACCGACTCGCCCTGACTTAGTAAGGATTATGCCACCCTATGCGAATGGTCAGGCCACTGCACATAGTTATTTAAACAGAAATAAACAGTCGATTGCATTAGATCTTAAAGATGCAGCCAATATTGAGTTGCTGAAAAATAAAATCTCTGAATTTGATATTGTGGTTGAGCAATTCCGACCAGATGTGATGCGCCGTTTAGGTTTGGATTATGAAACTTTAGCTGAGATTAATCCGAGATTAATTTATTGCTCGATTACGGGTTATGGTCAAACAGGGGCATACAAAGATCGAGCAGGGCATGACATTAATTATCTTGCGCTTGCTGGTGTCTCAGGGCATAGCGGTCGTCAGGATAGTGGACCACCCCCATTAGGGATTCAAATTGCAGATGTTGCAGGAGGTTCTTTACATGCCGTGATTGGGATTTTGGCAGCAGTTGTAGAGCGTCAACGTAGTGGTATGGGGCAATACATTGATATTTCGATGACAGATTGTGTGGCGAGCTTAAATAGCATGGCTGCTTCAGCAAGTCTTGCTGGGCAGACACCTCAGGCTCCAGAACAAGGTATGCTGAATGGTGCGAGTTTCTATGATTATTATGAAACCAAAGACAGTCGCTATTTTTCAGTAGGCAGTTTAGAGCCGCAATTTATGGCGGGTTTAGCAGCAGCATTAGACTTACCGATTCTGCTGGCAAAAGGTGCATCCTTTGATCCTGAAGATCGTCAAGCCGTTAAGCAGGCATTGCAGGAGAAATTTAAGACCCAAGATTTTGCAGCATGGCAACAGCTATTCCAAAATCTCGACATTTGTGTTGAGCCTGTACTCAGCCTTGACGAGGCCTTAGTATCGCCAATTGCTGATCAACGTGGCTGGGTGGTCGATGTTCCATTGTCTGAAAATGCAGAGCAAACTGAACCGCAGCTTGCATGTCCAATCAAGTTTTCTCGTTCGAAAATGAACTATGCATTTATAGGGCAAGGCTTGGGCGAAGGTAAATGGTAGAAAATATGTGCATTCAATCACTGATTGTTAACATATTGTACAGATCATTAACATTTTGAATAAATTGTAATTTCAAAATCGGAGTAACCTTTTATATACAAAAACATAAAAGGTTACGTAAACATGACAATCTCTAAACCATTGATTGTTTCTTGTTTATCCGTTCTATCATTGAGTCTTTTCGCACAACAAACTCAAGCAGCCGAAGCTTTTGACCCAAATGGTCAATGGCTGTTTGGGGATTGGAACGGTCAACGCACTGCGTTGCAAGAACAGGGTTATAACTTTTCTGCGGATTACACGGGTGAGTTTGCAGGGGTTTTAGATTCTAAACAGCATTCAAGTCATGGTAGTGAATATACTGGACAATTGGCTTTAGGTACACATCTTGATCTAAACAAAATTTTAGGTTGGCAAGATACAGAAGCTCAGATCACGATTACCTATCGTGATGGCCAGTCGCTTTCTCAAAAAGCAGATGGTCTGCAAGGACATCTGAGTTCAGTGCAAGAAGTTTGGGGACGTGGTCAAACTTGGCGCCTTACTGATCTCTGGATCAAAAAGAAATTTTTAGATCAAGCCTTAGATATTAAAGTTGGTCGTTTTGGTGAAGGTGAAGACTTTAATAGTTTTGACTGTGATTTCCAAAACTTAGCTTTATGTGGTTCTCAAGTCGGGAACTGGGTTGGTGATCAATGGTATAACTGGCCTGTCAGTCAGTGGGCATTACGTGTTAAGTACAACCTCCAACCTGATCTTTATGCACAAATCGGGGCTTATGAATACAACCCTGAAAATTTACAGCGTGGTAAAGGTTTTAATCTGAGTACTGATGGTTCTCGTGGGGCAATTATTCCTGCTGAAGTTGTATGGACTCCAAAACTAGGCGCGCTTTCTCTCCCAGGTGAATATCGTTTTGGCTATTACTACAGTACGGCTGATGCAACTGAAATCGAAAATCCAAGTAAGACAGGACACAAACAAGGTGGCTGGTTCTCAGCCAAGCAACAGTTAACTCAACATAATGGTCAATCTGATCGTGGTTTAACTGGTTTTGTAAATGTCACAGTACATGATTCAAAAACCAATGCTGTTAAAGACATGCAAAATGTTGGTTTGGTCTACAAAGGCTTACTTGATCAACGCCCGCAAGATGAACTTGCTCTAGGTGTGGCTCGTATTCATGCCAATGATAAAAACAACAATCTTTTGGATGAAGAATATAACACTGAGTTGTATTACGGCGTCCATGCAACCAACTGGCTGACGATTCGTCCAAATATTCAATATATCCATCATGTTGGTGCATTGAAAAATGGCGATAAAACGTGGGTTGGTGGGATTAAGTTTCAAACTATTTTCTAACTAAAAGTTGAGAAACTTTGCACATTTAGTCAATGCATAAGATTACATCTGCAAAGTTTCCTTGATGAATTGAATTCGACCATTGAAAGGTTTTGTCCTTTTCATGGATCTAAAATCAAAAGATGCAAGGTGATCTTATGAATCAATCTGCTTCAAAATCTGGGCTTAGAACATTGACGGTCATTATTATTGGCCTGATTGCATTGTTCTTGCTCATTGGCGGTGTCTGGCTCGCGACAATTGGCGGGTCTTATTATTATGTAATTGCTGGTGTGTTGCTACTGATTGTAGCAGTACAACTTTATAAGCGCGCATCTGGCCCATTATGGGTCTATGCCGCGTTAATGTTAGGTAGTGTGATTTGGGGTGTTTGGGAAGTTGGAACGGACTTCTGGGCACTTGCTCCACGCCTTGATGTTTTAGGTGTTTTGGGCTTGTGGTTATTAGTACCTGCTGTAACGCGTGGTATTGATAGGCTAGGCTCAAGTAAAGTTGCACTATCATCTACGTTAGCAATTGCGATCGTTGTGATGGTGTATTCAATCTTTAATGATCCACAAGAAATTAATGGTGTAATCGAAACACCTCAACCTGAACAAGCAAAAGCAGTCGATGGCGTTGCGCCTGAAGATTGGCCTGCTTATGGTCGTAGCCAAGGTGGAGAGCGTTATTCTCCATTGACTCAAATTAATGACAAAAATGTCAAAGACTTGAAAGTGGCTTGGACATTCCGTACAGGTGATTTCCGAACTGAAAATGATTCAGGCGAAACAACCAATCAAGTGACACCGATCAAAATCGGCAACAATATGTATATGTGTACCCCACACCAACATTTGATTGCACTTGATCCTGCGACAGGTAAAGAAAAATGGCGTTTTGATCCAAAACTTAAAACGGATAAAACCTTCCAGCATTTAACTTGTCGTGGCGTGATGTACTACGATGCAGCGAATACCACTGAATTTGCTACCAGTTTACAAGCGAAAAAGTCTAGCTCTGCTGAATGTCCACGCAAAGTATTCGTTCCTGTAAATGATGGTCGTTTAGTTGCGGTCAATGCTGATACAGGTAAAGCATGTTCTGACTTTGGGCAAAATGGTGAAGTGAATTTACAAGAATTCATGCCATACGCTTATCCGGGTGGCTATAACCCAACTTCGCCGGGCGTTGTATCAGGTACTACAGTGGTCATAGCAGGTTCGGTTACTGATAACCATTCGAATAAAGAGCCATCGGGTGTGATTCGTGGTTATGACGTGAACACAGGTAAATTGCTATGGGTATTCGATACTGGTGCAGCTGATCCAAATGCAATGCCGGGTCAAGACACGACTTTTGTACATAACTCACCAAATGCATGGGCGCCACTTGCCTATGATTCAAAACTAGATATCGTTTATGTTCCAACAGGTGTCGGTACGCCTGATATTTGGGGTGGAGATCGTACTGAGTTAAAAGAACGTTATGCCAACTCAATGCTAGCGATCAATGCAACGACTGGTAAGCTTGTTTGGCATTTCCAAACCACACATCATGATTTGTGGGATATGGATGTACCATCACAACCTTCATTAGCAGATGTCCAAGATAAATCAGGTCAAACTGTTCCAGCGATTTATGTCTTAACCAAAACGGGTAATGCTTTTGTATTAGACCGTCGTAATGGCCAGCCAATTGTTCCGATTACTGAGAAGCCAGTTCCACAAACTGTAAAATGGGGTCCGCAGACTAAAGGTGAGTTCTATTCAAAAACTCAACCATTCTCTGATTTTAACTTAGCGCCTAAAGATAAATTGACAGATAAAGACATGTGGGGTGCCACAATGTTTGATCAGTTGATGTGTCGTGTGAAGTTTAAACGTCTCAACTATGATGGCATTTATACGCCGCCTTCTGAAAATGGCACTCTCGTATTCCCTGGCAACTTAGGTGTGTTCGAGTGGGGCGGTATGTCTGTGAATGCTGATCGTCAGGTCGCAGTTATGAATCCGATTGGCTTACCTTTCGTGAGTCGTTTGATTCCTGCTGATCCAAACCGTGAGCCAGTTGCACGTGGTGCAGGTACTGAACAGGGCATGCAACCAATGTATGGTACACCTTATGGTGTTGATATTAGTCCATTCCTTTCACCATTCGGCTTACCATGTAAACAACCTGGATGGGGCTTTGTTGCTGGTGTGGACTTAAAAACGCATGAAGTGGTCTGGAAAAAACGTATTGGTACGATTCGTGACAGCTTACCGCAATTGTTCCAATTACCACCTGTAAAAATTGGTGTGCCAGGTCTTGGTGGATCGATTTCAACTGCGGGTAATGTGATGTTCGTGGGTGCAACCCAAGATAACTACATTCGTGCATTTAATGTTTCAAATGGCGATAAGTTATGGGAAGCACGTTTACCTGCAGGTGGACAAGCAACACCAATGACTTATGAAGCCAATGGTAAACAATATGTCGTGATCATGGCAGGTGGGCATGGCTCATTCGGTACTAAGATGGGTGACTATCTCGTCGCTTATGCTTTACCTTAAATCCCTCCCAACCTCCCTTTATGAAAGGGAGGTGTTCCCCCTCTTTTATAAAGAGGGGTTAGGGGAGATTAAAAGTCCAGATTTGTCTGGGCTTTTTCTTTTTATCGCCTTTAATAAGCTTATCAATAAAACCGTTATTAAATATGCAAAAAAAGCATTTTATTGATGAATAAAAGCTCGCTATGCTAGCCCTCTTTATAATGAATTTACTAGCCATACGCCATGTATTTATATACTGACTTCGATCAGCAGCTGATCAACCAACGTGTTGCTCAGTTTCGCGATCAAACAGAACGCTATTTAGCAGGAAAATTGACCGAAGACGAATATCGTCCATTACGTTTGCAAAATGGTTTATACGTGCAACGTTACGCGCCGATGCTTCGTATCGCTGTGCCGTATGGCTTAATGAATACAAAACAACTCAGAAAAATTGCTGAGATTGCGACTGAATATGATCGCGGTTATGCGCACGTTTCAACACGCCAAAATATTCAGTTGAACTGGCCAGCATTAGAAAATGTACCTGATATTCTTGCTGAATTGGCAACGGTTCAAATGCACGCTGTACAGACGTCTGGTAACTGTATCCGTAATACAACCACTGACCAGTTTGCAGGTGTGGTTGCAGGTGAAATTGCTGATCCACGTCCAACATGTGAGCTGATTCGTCAGTGGAGTACATTCCACCCTGAATTTGCCTTCTTACCACGTAAGTTCAAAATCGCGGTTTCTGCTTTAGAAGAAAAAGATCGTGCCGCGACAGCATTCCATGATATTGGTGTTTATATTGTGCGTAATGATGCAGGTGAAATCGGTTATAAAATCATGGCTGGTGGTGGATTGGGTCGTACCCCAATTATTGGTAGTGTAATTCGTGAATTTTTACCACGCGAAGATTTAATTGCTTATTTAGAAGCAACTTTACGTGTCTATAATTTACATGGTCGCCGTGACAATAAATACAAAGCGCGTATCAAGATTTTAGTCAAAGCACTTACTCCTGAAGTATTTGCTCAAAAAGTTGAAGCTGAATTTGAACACACACGTGAAGCATTGAAAATTCAACCAGAAATCTTGAAAAAATTAGATGAAGAATTTACGCCATTTGATTATCAAGATTTAGAAGATCAAGATTTCACGACTTTGTTTGCTGAACATCCTAAATTCAAACAATGGTTTAATGTGAATACCAATGCACATAAAGTTAAAGGTTATCGTATTGTGACGATTTCTTTGAAACGTGCAGGTGTTGCGCCAGGGGATATGACTACTGAGGAAATGAATTTAATTGCTGACTTAGCAGATAAATACACCTTTGGTGAGTTCCGTACTACGCATGAACAAAATATTTCATTAGTGGATGTTCCACAAAAAGATTTATTTGAATTGTGGCAAACGCTTGAACATCACAATATGGCGCGTGCGCATATTGGTTTTATTACCGATATTATTTGCTGTCCGGGCGGTGATTTCTGTTCATTGGCAAATGCGAAATCAATTCCAATTTCAGAAGCGATTAGTCGTCGTTTTGATGATTTAGACACGATCTATAATCTTGGCGAGCTCGACCTGAATATTTCAGGCTGTATGAATGCTTGTGGTCATCACCATGTAGGGAATATTGGTATTCTTGGTGTTGATAAAAAAGGTGCAGAATTCTATCAAATTACCTTAGGTGGACATGCGGATCATGATGCGTCTTTAGGTGATATTTTAGGCCCATCTTTTGCTGCTGATGCCGTGCCAGATGTAATCGAAGAAATTTTAAATACTTACCTTGATTTGCGTACTGAAGGTGAGCGTTTTATTGATACCTATCGCCGTGTTGGCATTCAGCCATTTAAGGAGCGTGCTTATGCTTAATACAACGCTACAAGTGCTTTTTAAAGATGGCACAATTGCAGATAATACCTATCAAGTGATTGCTGAAGATGGTGTTGTTCCAGCAGGTGATGTGGTTTTAACAACAGCACAGCTTGATCAATTACCAAACGTGCAAGGTAAAAAAGCGCTCTATATTACAGTCAATGATTCACCTGAGACCCATCAGTTTCAATTAGATGCATTCGATGCAATTTTTATCGAATTTGCTGGTTTTAATGATGGTCGAGGATATTCATTTGCAGCATTGTTACGTCGTCAAGGCTACCAAGGCGAGTTGCGTGCAGTCGGTGATATCTTTAAGGACGTTCTAAATTATTTAAAACGCTCTGGCTTTGATACTTTTGTGGTGAAAGAGGGTAAGAATATTCAAGAGGCTGCTGCTGGGCTTCAGGACTTTACCAATCCTTATCAAGCTTCTACCGCTGTACCGCAAGCAAGTTATCAGACCGGGGCCTGATCTTTTATTCATTGTTTTAAAAAAGCCAAACTCAAGTTTGGCTTTTTTAATGTAAGTTAATAGTTTATATTATATAGAGGTTTTTTTATTTCATGAGCTTTATATATGAATTATTTATCTCCTGATAAATTAATTACTGAAACTATAGGTGAAGAATTAGAACACCTTTCAGAAAATCAATTGATTGATTTAATTACTAAATATAAAAATGGAAATAATGTAGAAAATCTATTAAAAGAGTTTAATATTAATGTTAGATCTACAATGCTGGTTCGATCTTTTCCTTTAGTTAGGGTTGGTAAATGTCCAAATTGTCCAGCTGATTTAGGATGCTCGATTGCTAATAAAACATCGAAAGAGCTTTTGAATCAGAGAAAAGAAGAGTGCTGGAATTGTGGACATAAATCTTATATATCTAATTGTCAGTGTTCAACTTGCTTGTTTGATAAGGAGCAAGAAAGGATTCAAGCAGAAACGAATATGCAAGCTGAACTAAAAAGAAAAAAAGAAGCCATAAATAGAGAGTTTTGTATAGAAAATTATAATAAGGTTGATGAGCATAGTTTAACTTTAAAAGAGAAAATCAGCATTTGTACAATTTTAAGATGCTGTTTATCTGAAGATGGTAAATACATAAAACCAATTAAGACAAGTATTGAGCCTGTTACTTCACATCAAGATTTAACTACACAGATGATTAAACATTTAATAGCAAGAGAAATTCTTATTCCATCTGTCGAATCTGATATAAATGCTTTTGTATTTGATGAAACTAATATACTAAGTAGCTATTATACTTATGAAGTTAAGTATATACTGAATATTCAGCCTACAGATAAATTTAGCTTACTTATAGAACGCTTATTATATTTAGCAATAGATATCGATCAGGGGGTTGAAGTATTGTTAAGTATATGGAAAGATCTAGCCTTTTATGAAGTTTTAAGTTATTTTTTATATCAAATGAATGATGTGGGTTATCAGCCTAATATTGGTGAAGTAACTAAATCAACTTTTATTAAATTGCTTGAAAATTTTTCAGTTGGACAAGTATTTAATATAGTCTTAAGGGCTGTTTCAAATAGTACAAGAGCTTATCAGTCAGGTGAATATACAAAAAAGCATGCTATGAATATGGTAGTTGCTTCTTGTCGTAATCAAGGGGAAAAAGCGATTGCTGAAAATTGGGATTTGAAAGCTTACAATAGAATTAAACAGTTACCTGAAAGTGAACTGTCAAAGTTATTATTTACAGCTATTCTTAAAAAACCTTATATGGCTTTTAATATGGCTCCAACTTTTGATAATTTATTAAATTTAAATGCTAAATAGTTTTTATTAAAACGAAATAAAAAAAGCTGAACTCTAGGTCAGCTTTTTCGATTTTCTCAAGCTTATTCATCTAATTGACAATTCACCATCCATTTGATGCCAAATTGATCTGTAAATGCACCGTATAGCGCCCCCCAAAATGTTTTTTCTAATTGCATTTCAATATGTCCGCCCACAGATAATTGATTGAATAGGCGGCGTGCTTCCATTTCATCATCTTCAATATTAATTGAAATATAGTGATTATTTCCTTGAATAAAGCTGCTATTTGGAGCACAGAATTGATCAGTTACGTCAGAGCCCATTAGTACGGTATATTCATTAATGGGTAAAGATACATGTAAAATTAAACTTTTATCGGCTTCTGATAAAGTGACACCTTCTGTTGGCGGCATATCTGCGTAACGAGTGAGCATCGCAAATTCACCACCAAAAACGGATTGATAAAAAATAAAAGCTTGTTCTGTTTGACCTTTAAAGTTTAGATAGTGATTAAGTTGCATTTTAAAGCTCCTTGTTGTTTTTTTATACAGTGCATAACGTAGCTCTATTTGAGCAATAGGTGAATTATTTTTTGTAATTATTAAGCACAAAAAATCCTGCACGGGGCAGGATTTTTCATAAAGCAATAAATCTTAGATCAATTCAATTGCAACAGCAGTCGCTTCACCACCGCCGATACAAAGCGCAGCAACACCTTTCTTACCACCTGTACGTTTAAGTGCATGGATCAGTGTTAAAATAATGCGTGAACCCGTTGATCCGACAGGGTGACCTAATGCACAAGCCCCGCCATTGATATTCACTTTTTCAGCATCTAATTTGAAATCATCGATCGGGCACATTGTAACCATTGCAAATGCTTCATTGATTTCCCATAGATCAACCTCTTGGGCATCCCAACCTGCTTTCTTCAATACTTTCTCAATCGCACCAACAGGAGCAATTGTGAATTCAGAAGGGTGTTGAGAGTTAGAAGCCGTAGCGATGATTTTTGCTAAAGGTTGTAAGCCACGTGCAGAAGCAACATCTGCTGAAGTAAGTACAAGTGCAGAAGCACCATCAGAAATGGAGCTTGCATTTGCAGCGGTAATTGTACCGTCTTTTGCGAAAGCAGGCTTTAATGATGGAATTTTATCAATTTTTGCATTTAAAGGTTGTTCGTCCTGATCAACAACAACATCACCTTTACGTGTCGATAGTGTGACTGGAACGATTTCATCTTTAAAGTAGCCTTCAGTAATTGCTTTTTGAGCACGTTGCAAAGAGCGAATAGCAAAATCATCCATTTGCTCACGTGTATAGCTACGTTTATTTGCCATATCTTGTGCAAATGAACCCATCAAACGACCTGTTTCTGCATCTTCAAGGCCATCCAAGAACATATGATCTTTAATTTCACCATGACCCATGCGATAGCCAGCACGCGCTTTAGGCAAAACGTAAGGAGCATTAGTCATTGATTCCATGCCGCCTGCAACAACAATTTCAGCACTACCTGCTTTGATCATGTCTGACGCTTGCATAACAGCTTTCATACCTGAACCACAAAGCTTGTTAATTGTTACAGCACCTGTTGAATCTGGTAAGCCAGCTTTACGCATTGCTTGACGTGCTGGACCTTGCTTTAAACCTGCTGGTAACACACAACCCATGATCACTTCTTCAACGTCAGTTGGTTGTAGGCCAGCACGTGCAATTGCTTCTTTAATTGTGATCGCCCCAAGTTCAGGTGCTGTTGCACTTGATAAAGCGCCTTGGAAGCCGCCCATTGCAGTACGAGCACCATTAACAATTACGATATCAGTCATTATGTGTCTCCAGATTTATAATTTGTAGAGAATGTTCAAAACCTATGCAGTATAGTCAAAAATACGAGTTTTGGTTTTTTTCTGGTTGGACTGTAGAGTTTTTAGCAGGTCGTTACCATTTCACTGCGGATCTGTCCCATATTGCTTAAAATAACTTTTAAATGATTATTTGAGTTATTCATACAATAGAAAAAGCTACCATTTGAACCTCTTGGTAAACCCGTATCTCCTTGAAAGGTGACTGAGTTAACCCTTAGTGTTCCTCTCCAGTCTAATGTTCCATATTTTGATGGTATTGTGTTGGCATATAAAATTTGTTCTGAACGTTCTCGTGTCCGATTTCGGTTCTCATCAAAAAATCCAATAAAACCTCGACTCCAATCATTACTGCATGTTATGAGATCTGTACTTGCACACAAAGTCATATTTTTATGATGAATTTGAGCATCAGATTTAGCTTTTTGTATGTAAATTGTGAGAATTTTCTTGATCTGATTTACTTCATTTGAGATGAGCATATTGTTAAAGTAGGGTATTCCAATTGCTGCGATTATAGAAATAATGGCAATAGTGATGATGGCTTCACTCATTGTGAAACCTAAATTTTTAAACATAATATGACCTATATGTATTTCTGTAATTTTTTTATTAACAAAGTGTTAAGTAATTACTGTATTTATTAAATTAAGTTTAGTATTAGAAAAACTAACGATTACTTCATGTAAAAAATGCTGCTAAACTTGAAGTGAGCGAACAATAAGCTATTCAAATTTTCATTGCGAATCAAAATTTACTGAACTACAACGGAAATTGTAAGAAATTTTGTCAATAATTTACGAGGTTAAAGTTATCAAGCACTTGGAAAATTCATCAAGTGTTTGTATGATTCAAAGTGAAGTGAATAGCTTAAAAATAATACTGTGAACACTTCTGTGTTTATGGGGCCAAAAATCATAGGCTAAGCTTGAACAACAAACAATTGTTATCTCTGGAGGATATCCATGAAATTGAGTCGTATTGCACTTGCTATGCTTGTTGCTGCTCCTTTAGCTGCTGCTAATGCGGGTGTTACAGTAACACCATTAATGCTTGGTTACACATTTCAAGATTCTAAGCACAATAACAGTACCGAAAATTTAACACACGGTCCTGAGATTCAAGACGATTTATTCGTTGGTGCTGCTCTTGGTGTTGAATTAACGCCGTGGTTAGGTTTCGAAGCGGAATATAACCAAGTTAAAGGTGATGTTGACAGTGCTGTTCCAAACTCTGAATACAAGCAACAACAGATCAATGGTAACTTCTATGTTACTTCTGATTTAATCACTAAAAACTATGACAGCAAAATCAAGCCATATGTATTGTTAGGTGCTGGTCACTACAAATATACATTTGATAATGCTACTGATGCTCAATTAGGTCGTGCTGGTCGTGGCTTGAAAGAAGAAGGTACTTTAGGTAATGCTGGTTTTGGTGCTTTCTGGCGCTTAAATGATGCTTTATCTCTTCGTACTGAAGCTCGTGGTACTTATAACATCGATGAAGACTTCTGGAACTACACAGCTCTTGCTGGTTTAAACGTAGTTCTTGGTGGTCATTTGAAGCCTGCTGCTCCAGTAGTAGAAGTTGCTCCAGTTGAACCAACTCCAGTTGCTCCACAACCACAAGAGTTAACTGAAGACCTTAACATGGAACTTCGTGTATTCTTTGATACTAACAAGTCAGACATCAAACCACAGTACAAGTCTGAAATTGCTAAAGTAGCTGAGAAATTATCTGAGTACCCGAATGCGACTGCTCGTATCGAAGGTCATACAGATAACACTGGTCCACGTAAGTTAAACGAACGTTTATCATTAGCTCGTGCTAACTCTGTTAAATCAGCTCTTGTAAACGAATACAACGTTGATGCTTCTCGTTTGTCTACTCAAGGTTTCGCTTGGGATCAACCGATTGCTGACAACAAAACTAAAGAAGGTCGTGCTATGAACCGTCGCGTATTCGCTGCGATCACTGGTAGCCGTACTGTTCTTGTACAACCTGGTCAATAAGCTCAATAATTTGAGTTTTAAATGACATAAAAAAGCGACTCAATTGAGTCGCTTTTTTTATTGCTATATTGTTGGTTTGACAAGATATATTCATTTGCTTTCTCCTTAATTTAATTGATGTATTTAAGGTAATATTTTAATTACCAAATACCTTTGTTGAGTTGTTGTTTTGCCTGTTGTCGATCTCTACGATGCTGTGCTCGTGGTTTTTCACTTTCATGTATTCCACCTTTTTTTAACAAAGGGGATACTGCAACAGGGTTGCGAGCTTTGATTTTTGGCATCTCTTTAAGTTTCATATCATTAACCTTTAATGCATAAAATTTGTTTAAGGGTGTGCAAGATTTCGACTAAATCTGATTGGTTTGCCATGACTTGATCAATATCTTTATATGCACTTGGGATTTCATCAATAACACCACTATCTTTACGGCATTCAATGCCTTGAGTCTGATGAATCAAATCATCTTGGCTAAAGAGTAATTTGGCTTTACTACGACTCATTTTTCTTCCTGCACCATGTGAACATGAGCAAAAAGACTCTGGATTTGCTTTGCCCTTCACAATATAAGAGCGAGCTCCCATGGAACCAGGAATAATTCCTAACTCATCTCTCCCTGCACGAATTGCTCCTTTTCGTGTGATCAGCAAGTCTTCACCAAAATGATGTTCACGACTGACATAATTATGATGGCAGTTAATTGCTTCTTTGGTCATTTGAAATGGCGGCAGGAGTGGTCGAATCGCTTCTAAAATGAGGCGCATCATTTCACGTCGATTTTCAAAAGCATATTCTTGCGCCCATTCCACTGCCTCAACATAATCATCAAAGCTATTTGAACCTTCAGCAAAGTAGCTCAGATCTTTGTCTGGAACATGTCCAAACCGATGCTGCGCTTCTTTCTTTGCAAGTTCGATAAAATAAGTCCCAATCACATTCCCTAAACCACGACTACCAGAATGCAGCATGATCCAGACATCTTGGTTTTCATCCAGACAGAGTTCGATAAAGTGATTACCGCCTCCTAAAGTACCCAGTTGTTTTTGCCATGTAGCATCAAATTTTCTGAGCATTCTAACAAGTCCAGGATGCTTTTTAATGATTGGTTGCAATCGCTTTTCCAGTGGAATAACACTTGAGGCTTTTGCCTTGATTTGTTTGTGCAACTCAAAGCCTACAGGCACTTTGCGCTCAATTGCATACCTTAAAGGCGCTAAATTATCTGGAAGTTGCGAGGCTTTTAAATTCAGCCGAATTGCGTTCATCCCACAGCCAATATCTACACCCACAGCGGCAGGGATAATCGCATGCTTGGTCGGAATGACACTACCAACAGTCGCACCTTTGCCGACATGTACATCTGGCATTACTGCGATATGTGAATGTACAAACTGTAGCTGCGCCATTTTTTTGAGTTGTTCAATGCTTTCTTGATCAATGTCATTGGTGAATATTTTTACTGGTACACCATATTGTGCATTCGCATTGAGTATTTTTTGTATGCCCATTTTCTTATCTCGGTCATTTTAATTCTTCCGTCCGAATAGGCATAAAAAAACCTAGCGAATGCTAGGCTTAAGTAGGCATTCGGACAAGTGATCCTAAGATTTGTCACTTGTCCGTGAGATGACAGTGCCAAATCTAAAGTGTGTTTTCCTGTAGTAATAGCATCGTGTCATCCTCCTGTTTTCTTAAATACTTATACAATGTATAAGTCTGCCGTTGAAATATGAGCGTGAATTTTACGCATATTTCAAATTAGGTCAAGTTTTTACCTGATTTTTATTCGCCTTCTTTAACATTCATGTCTTTGTAGGCAATCAGTTTGGTTTTATGTTTCCATTTATACCCTAGCCATATCACCAAGAATAATGGAATGCTGATATAGGTTGAAAGTAAGCCTATCCAATCCACTTTTCCACCTAGAACAGCTTCATAATTTTGACCTAAGATAATGATAGAACACAGAATAAATGCGAACCATGGTGCAAAAGGAAAGAACTTTGCGCGATAGGCGAGGTCATCAAGTTTGTGACCCTGAGCAAGATAACCTTTACGGAAACGGTAGTGTGAAATCGCAATACCAAGCCAAACGATAAATCCACACATACCTGACATGTTCAGCAACCAGTTAAATACTTGTTGCTCACCAATAAAAGTGGTTAAAAAGCAGAGTGCAGCGACAGCCGTTGTTGCGTAAAGTGCATTCATTGGTACACCACGACGATCAAGCTGTGAGAACCATTTTGGTGCTCGGCCTTCTTTTGCCATGTCAAATAACATACGTGTTGATGAGTACATGCCTGAATTACCCGCGGATAAGATTGCACTTAGAATCACGGCATTCATTAGGCCAGCAGCAAATGCAAATCCAGCTTTCTCATAAAGTAATGTGAAAGGTGAAAGTGCGATATTTTCACTTTCTGCAGCATGTAACAACAGTGGGTTGTCATAGCTAATCAAGGTGCCAATGATGAAGATACACAGGATGTAGAATAATAAAATACGCCAGAAAATTTGTTTAATCGCAAGCGGAATCGTTTTCTTCGGATCTTTTGATTCACCTGCTGCAACCCCAACCATTTCTGTACCTTGGAATGAGAATCCAGCAATCATGGCAACACCGATCATGGCCTGTAAACCACCAACAAATGGTGCATCACCTTTAGTCCAATTCGTAAATACAGAAGCATCTGGTGTTAACATGATTTTTGCGATCATGGCGATCCCGATAATAATGAAGACAATAATCGCGATTACTTTAATCATCGAGAACCAGAATTCACTTTCACCAAAACCTTTAACTGTCATCGCATTGATGCCGAAAATTACAGCGAGGAACAGCGCACTCCAATAAAAGCCAGAAATTTCTGGAAACCAGAATTTCATGATGAATTGAACCGCAACTAATTCAAATGCAACGGTAATTGCCCAGTTGTACCAGTAATTCCATCCTAAGGCGAAGCCAAAGCCTTCTTCAACATACCGGCTACCATAGGTAAAGAATGCACCAGAACTTGGGTTATGTGTTGCAAGTTCACCCAAGCTAGTCATCAAGAAATAAATCATGATACCAATTAGTGCATAGGCGAGTAATGCACCGCCAGGACCTGCAGTCGCAATAGTTGAACCTGATGCAAGGAATAAACCTGTACCGATCGATCCACCAATCGCAATCATATTGAGGTGGCGAGCCCCGAGCTTGCGCTGAAGGTGTTGGGGAGCAGATGTATCGCTCATAAAAATTCCTTAAACTTTATAAGGGTCTATTGACACTTCTCATAGGTTGTAGGGTAGACGAACATGTCAATTGACCCTATTTAGCACTCGCGAAGAGTACCTTAAATCCTTGTTGATCGGTTTTTATCATACATTGACCAAAACTTTGCTCAATGAGAGGCGGGTAGTTTAAAAAACGGTTCGCCACGATCCATAACTCACCTGAGCTTTTCAGGTGGGATTTTGCAAGCTGACAGAGTTCTTCACTTGCATCGTAATTGGTATGAATCCCTTGATGAAATGGTGGATTGCTCACAATCGCATCCAATTCTTTAGGTGCATCTTTTAAACCTGTGACAGCTTGTAGATGTAACTGAGCTAAATCCAAGCCATTTCGTTGGAAGGTCATCTCAGTTGACCGTAATGCAAATGCATCAACATCAAGTGCAAAAATATGTTGCTCTGGATTTAATTTGGCTAAAAAGCTGCTGATAACACCAGCGCCGCAACCAAAGTCGGCAATCTTACCTGATTTTACTTGTGATAGGTAAGGAAGTAATACGGCTGTTCCGACATCTAAATGCGCTTGACTAAATACACCAGGTAGTGCACAGATTTCTAGCTGGTCTTGGTTTACTTGAACTGTATATGCTTTTAACCATTGTTCAAGTGGCTTAAGTTGCTCAGCTTTTTCTATTTTTAATTGCCATAATTGACAGTGACGTGCGCTATCTAACTTTAGTGTTTTCCCATAGGGTTGCAGTTGTTTTGCTGCGCGTTCCACCCCCCCTTTTTTCTCACCGACAAGAAAAATATTTTGACCAATGGTTAAATGGCTCACCACAACATGCAAAATATAGCTGAGGAGTTCTTTTGATTTTGGAACGAAAATAACGACTTGATCAAAGTTAGATTGAGGGAATTCCACTGAAAAGCTTGAATCAATTCCTGAGCTTAAAAAGCTTTGGTGATCAGCATAATTCCAAGTCCAAACAGATGCTTGTACTTGAGTTGGTAAATTTTTGGCGAGTTGATCATTTGGGGCATTGATCAGTAAAACTTGCCCGTTTAAATAATCTTGTTGTCTCAAGACAACTTCACTACGTGGATCCATTATTGATCTCTCATCAAAAACAAAGCCCAGTTGCTAAACTGGGCAATGATCATTTATTAGATGACTATTTGTGTGTTTCAGGTAAAACAATATTCAAAATCAAAGCTGCAATACCGCCTGTTGCGACACCCGAGCTAAAAATATTTTTGAATAATTCAGGTAAATGCTCAAGGATCTGAGGAACCTGTGCAACACCTAAGCCAAGTGCAAGTGAAATTGCAATAATCAGCAAGGCACGACGATCTAGGTGGATACTTGAAAGGATATTAATACCTGATGCAGCAACTGCGCCAAACATCACCATCACTGCACCACCTAATACTGCTTGTGGTACGGCTTGAATCACAGCAGCAACAGCAGGGAATAAGCCTAAAATCACCAATAGCACGGCGATCCAAATACCGACATAACGACTTGCTACACCTGTGAGTTGAATCACACCATTATTCTGTGCAAACACTGAGCTTGGGAAAGTGTTAAAAATACCAGCAAGGAATGAGTTGGCACCATTAACTAAAACACCACCTTTAATACGTTGCATCCAAATAGGACCATCAACGGGTTGGTTTGAAATTTTACTGGTTGCAGTCACATCACCGATCGCTTCCAAAGAGGTAACGAGATAGATGAATGCCATTGGAATAAACAAACTCCAAGAGAAGCTTAAACCAAAATGCATAGGCGTTGGGATTTGAATTAAAGGAGCCTCACTCAAGACTGAAAAGTTCAAATGTCCCATAAACCCAGCGAGGATATAGCCAATCACTAAAGCAATTAAAATTGCTGAACTTTTCACCCAAGTAATACGAATACGATTGAGTAGAATGATGATCCCAAGAACCGTACATGACATGATCAGGTTGTCAGCATTAGCAAAAGTATTGTCTTGCATTGCGGTATAACCACCGCCCATGCTAATCAAGCCTTCTTTAATCAAAGTTAAACCGATGAGCAGAACGACTATTCCTGTGACTAACGGAGTAATCAGCTTTTTTACCCAAGGCAAAATGCGAGAAACACCCATTTCAATGAATGAACCTGCAATCACAACGCCAAAAATAGCGGCCATGACTTGTTCTACTGGCGTTCCAGCAGCAACCATTGCACTTCCGATACCAATGATCGGGCCAATAAAGTTGAAGCTTGTACCTTGAACAATCAGTAAACCTGCTCCAAAAGGACCGACTTTCTTGCACTGTAAAAACGTTGCAATCCCTGAAATGATTAAAGACATTGAAAGGATCATATTGGTATCTTCACGAGAGACACCAAGTGCTAAACAGATTAGTAATCCTGGGGTAACGATTGGCACTAAAATCGCGAGGAGATGTTGAAGTGCAGCTAAAAATGCAACAAAAGGTTTCGGTCGATCATTCAGTCCGTAAACTAAGTCGAGCTGTTGCTGAGGTTGGGAATTTGACATGGGAGTTTGAAAAAGCGATAAGCATTAGTGGAATATTCTAATAGAGTTAGTCTACTTTACCAACGATTCTGTAACGTTTCGTCAGAAAAAAAGTCACATGTCAATAAACTGTCACTACTAAAGTGTAGTGTTTTTCTGTATAATCTGCCCTCAAATTTTAAGCGTATCGAATTCTATGTCTGATATTAAGAATCTCCGCAATATCGCAATTATTGCGCACGTCGACCACGGTAAAACCACGCTTGTCGATAAATTACTTCAACAATCTGGTGCTTTGGGTGACCGTGCAGGCGAGATTGAGCGTGTCATGGACTCGAATGCGCTTGAAAGTGAACGTGGTATTACCATTCTTGCAAAAAACACGGCAATTAAATGGTTAGATAAACGTACTGATACTGAATACCGTATCAACATCGTCGACACCCCAGGACACGCCGACTTCGGTGGTGAAGTGGAACGTGTGATGTCGATGGTTGACTGTGTATTACTTCTTGTTGACTCACAAGAAGGTCCAATGCCACAAACTCGCTTTGTAACTCAAAAAGCATTTGCTCGTGGTTTGAAGCCTATCGTGATTATCAACAAAGTTGATAAACCAAGCGCGCGTTGTGACTGGGTAATCGATCAAGTATTTGACTTGTTTGACAACCTTGGCGCGACTGACGAACAGTTAGACTTCCCAATCGTTTATGCTTCTGGCTTACGTGGTGTTGCTGGTCCAGCTCCTGAAGAGTTGGCAGAAGACATGACACCGTTGTTTGAAACGATCGTTGATATCGTTGAACCACCAGCGGTAGA
This sequence comes from Acinetobacter venetianus RAG-1 = CIP 110063, assembly GCF_000368585.1. Lineage (GTDB taxonomy): Bacteria > Pseudomonadota > Gammaproteobacteria > Pseudomonadales > Moraxellaceae > Acinetobacter > Acinetobacter venetianus. The sequence continues at coordinate 177,427 of NZ_KB849557.1, read as the reverse complement.
CGTTGATGGTCCATTCCAAATGCAGATTTCATCACTTGACTATAACAGCTTCGTGGGTGTTATCGGTGTTGGTCGTATTCAACGCGGTTCAGTAAAATTAAATACTCCTGTTACTGTAATTGACAAAGATGGCAATACACGTAATGGCCGTATCTTAAAAATCATGGGTTACCATGGTTTAGAGCGTGTAGATGTTGAATCAGCATCTGCTGGTGATATCGTATGTATTACAGGTATCGATGCACTTAACATTTCTGACACAGTTTGTGATCCGAAAAATGTTGAAGCTTTACCAGCATTGTCTGTAGATGAACCAACTGTATCTATGACATTCCAAGTAAACAACTCTCCGTTTGCTGGTAAAGAAGGTAAGTTCGTAACTTCACGTAATATTCGTGAACGTCTTGACCGTGAATTGATTCACAACGTAGCACTTCGTGTTGAAGATACTGATAGTCCAGACCGTTTCAAAGTTTCTGGTCGTGGTGAACTTCACCTTTCAGTATTGATTGAAAACATGCGTCGTGAAGGCTTCGAAATGGGCGTATCTCGTCCACAAGTAATCATCAAAGAAATTGATGGTGAAAAACAAGAGCCTTACGAAAACGTAACGTTTGACGTTGAAGAGCAGCACCAAGGTTCTGTAATGGAACAAATGGGTCACCGTAAAGGCGAAATGACCAATATGGAAGTTGACGGTAAAGGCCGTATCCGTATTGAAGCAACTGTTCCTTCTCGTGGCTTAATTGGTTTCCGTTCAGAATTCTTAACTATGACTTCTGGTACAGGCATCATGACATCAAGCTTCTCTCACTACGGCCCTGTGAAACAAGGTTCAGTAGCGAAGCGTCAAAATGGTGTGTTGATTTCTATGGTTCAAGGTACATGCTTGGGCTATGCACTATTCAGCTTGCAAGACCGTGGTCGTTTATTTGCTAAACCACAGTTAGAAGTTTACGAAGGTATGATCGTGGGTATTAACTCTCGTTCAGACGATATGGTGGTAAACCCAACTAAAGCGAAGCAGTTAACTAACGTTCGTGCGTCTGGTACTGATGATGCGTTGACTTTAACACCTGCAATTGAATACACGCTTGAGCAAGCACTTGAATTCATTGAAGATGATGAATTAGTTGAAGTAACACCTAAATCGATTCGTATTCGTAAGCGTTACTTAACTGAAAACGAACGTAAACGTAATCGTGATAAATAATTTTTCTGAATTGAAAAATGAAGAAAACCGCTAAATTTATTTGGCGGTTTTTTTATTGAGTAAAACAAGTGTCTATTTCATGCATAAGTTCATATTTTTATTAAAATAAAATATGTTGTTAAAGTGTGAAATAACTTTCTTTTTTTGAGAAAAATATTAAATTATTTACATACAACTAAATGCCTATCATTTGTAATTTAAGTACAAAAACAAATGTAATTCGATTCATTTTCTGGAGTGTCAACAATGAGTATTATTCAAGAATTTAAAGAGTTTGCTGTAAAAGGCAATATGATGGATTTGGCGATTGGTGTAATCATCGGTGGCGCTTTTGGTAAGATCATTGATTCATTAGTGAAAGATGTTCTGATGCCTGTCATCAACTTTATTATTGGTGGGGAAGTGAATTTCACCAATAAGTTTGTTGTGCTCGGTTCAAGTCCTGAAAACATCACAACTTTAGCTCAAGCTCAGGAGGCGGGGCTTACAGTTCTTGCTTATGGTAACTTTATTACGATCTTGATCAACTTCCTGATTTTAGCGTGGGTGGTGTTCTTAATGGTGAAAGTCATGAACCGCATGCGTAAAAAAGAAGAAGAAGCGCCAGCAGCACCTGCACCAACACCAGAAGATATTCAATTGTTGCGTGAAATTCGTGATGAGTTGAAAAAGCAAGCTTAATTGCTTTAAATAAAAAAACGGCATAAATTATGCCGTTTTTTTATTGTAGTTGTTTAATTGGTATTTGCTATTTCTTTGAGATAATGAGTTTTGATGAATATGGTCTCTGACTCAATTTCATTCTAAGATGTTAAATAATTGAAATGGAATAACATGATGAACCGATTGTTTGTATATGGCACATTGTGTCCGAATAGAGAAAATGCTCATATTTTGGGAGCTATTGAAGGGGATTGGCAAGTTGCAAAGGTACATGGAACCATCCATATATTGGATTGGGGGCCCGACAAAGGACTGCCTGCAATTGTATTGAATCAACATGATCTGCTAGTTGAGGGTTATTTATTTAGTACCGATAAATTAGAACAAAACTGGCCAATGTTAGATGGGTTTGAAGGATTCCAATATGAACGAGTTATTGCTGAAGTTGTTTTGGAGTCTGGTGAAAAAATAGATGCATGGACTTATGTCATGAAGCTTCAGCAAGATTAGCTCATTCATGCATGGAGGAAATGAGCTTATGGATACATTTAAGCTCATTGTTTATCTATCGTAGACCATCCATGCGGAATTTAATTTCTAAAAGATGGAAGCCAAACTGACTTTTAATTGGGCCGTGTAAAATTCGTTCTGCAGCTGTGAACACCAATTTATCAATTACAGGTACAAGCTGCCCTTTTTTTACTTCACCTAAATCGCCACCGCGTTTAGCAGAGTTACAAGTCGAATACTGCTTCGCAATTTTTGCAAAGTCTGCGCCAGACTGAATTCTTTTCTTAAGCTGTTCCGCTAAGTCTTTGTCTTTCACTAGAATATGCCGAACAATTGCAGTTTGCATAATGTTGCTCCTTCAATTACCTTGTATTTGCTTAAGCTTTCTTCAGCTTCAATGGCTGGCATTGTGGGCAAAATACACTGGCTCGTTGTCCTAACTTTAGGTTTTCAAGCGTTGTTTCACAGTTCACACACATTTCACCAGCACGGCCATATGCCAATAGTGTTTGCTGAAAATAACCATTTTCACCCATCGCATTACTATAGTTACGTAATGTTGAACCACCTAAATCAATTGCTTGTTTTAAGATGCGTTTAACCTCAATAACCAGCTTCTCAATTTGTACTTTCGTTAACGTTGAAGCAGGTTGTGCGGGATGGATGCCAACATTAAATAGACTTTCTGTCGCATAAATATTACCTACGCCAACAACGATATGATTATCCATTAAAGCAATTTTGATGCCGACATTTTTTTTATTTAGCTTTTCATGTAAATAGGCTGCATTAAAATCTTCGCTCAGAGGTTCAGGGCCGAGCGTATCAATCAGTTTAGTCTGGTTGTTTTGATCAAGCCAAAGAATGCACCCGAATCGACGTGGATCATGGTAGCGTAATTGCTGATCTTCAAAATCAATAATTAGATGATCATGTTTGCGTAGTTCATCTTTGGCTTCACATAAACGGAAGCTTCCAGACATACCTAAATGCCAAAGCATTTGGTCTTGCTCAAACTCAGCAAGAATATATTTAGAACGGCGCTTGAGTTGCATTAAACGCTGTCCAACCAGCTTTTTAATATCATTCGGTATAGGCCAACGCAAGCTTGGGTTCAAAACGCGAATGGCTTGAACACGTTGTTCTAATAAAGGCAGTAAGCTGGTTTTTGTGGTTTCAACTTCAGGAAGTTCAGGCATAGTTAACTCAAGTTGTTTCAACAACAATACAATGAGGGCAAATGTTTCACTTACAATTATGCGGGTATTTAATTTTATTTGCTAATCATGCTGATTAATCAGTTTAATTGTTTTCACTTAAGTTAAATACCTAAGATAAACATAAAATAATCATATTCTTAGCTTTAGCTGTTGTCGTTTAAAATTTCGAGAAATAAGGAATCTTCATGCCTTCGATGAAAATTAATCTTCTATACGGTTACATTGCCATGTTTATGGCATTGGGTAATACCTCAGTATGGGCAATTGAGGTTGATCACGATCAGCCAGCACAACTCCCAACAATCAAAGTTGAAGCGACACGTACAGATACTTCTTACATGGAGACGCCTGCTTCAATTTTTAGGGTGGATATGCCTGAAAGTAGCCAGTCGGCGCAGGTTAATTTGACGGAAATCGTGAAAGGTGTCCCAAGTATTCAGCTTAGGAATAGAGAAAATTACGCGCAAGACCTGCAACTTTCTATGCGTGGTTTTGGTGCGCGGTCTACATTTGGCGTTCGTGGTATTCGATTGTATGTTGATGGAATTCCTGCAACCATGCCTGATGGACAAGGGCAAACCTCAAATGTTGATTTGAGTAGCTTAAGTCATCTTGAGGTTTTAACGGGGCCATTTTCTTCACTGTATGGTAACTCGTCAGGTGGTGCGATTTTAGCAACCACCAGAGAAGGTACAGGAAAAGACTCGATTGAGATGAGTTATGCTGGTGGGAGTCACAATAAAAATCGTGCTGGTTTAATTTTACAGGGCGGTTCAGATCACCAATATAAACCAAGTTATATCATTAGTTCATCTTATTTTGATACTGATGGATTTCGAAATCATAGTGGCGCAAATAAAGTATTGAATAATGCAAAACTAACGTGGAATCTTGATGATGGCAGTAAAATTAACTGGATCACCAATTACGTCAAGATTAATGCTGATGATCCGCAGGGATTGAATAGGCAGCAATGGCAGAATAATCCACGTCAAGTGAATGATACAAACAATACTTACAATGTTCGAAAAGATATTGATCAAACACAAACAGGGATCACGTGGTCAAAACCGCTTAATGATCAGCATGAATTGTATGGCATGGCATATTTTGGTAATCGCCAAGTGACCCAGTATCAATCTATTCCTCGCTCTGCACAATTAAATCCTAATCACGCAGGTGGAGTAATAGATTTTGAACGTAATTATTATGGTGCTGATTTCCGTTGGACGGGTAAAGAGTTATTGCCAAATACTCGCTTTAGTATAGGTGTTGCCGTCGATAAGATGGATGAAGATCGACAAGGTTTTGAAAACTTTAATATTGTTGCTGGTGAACCATCATACGGCGTTAAAGGCACGTTACGCCGTGATGAAGACAATAGCTTATGGAATATCGATCCATATCTACAAGCATCTTGGCAGTTTTTACCGACTTGGCGTTTAGATACGGGTGTACGTTATAGCAATGTGCATTACAAATCTAAAGATCACTATTTGAGTAATGGGAATGACAGTGATAAAACAGAGTATGACAAGATTTTGCCTTCAGCCGCGTTAAGCTGGCAAATTCTGCCTGAATTATTGCCTTATGTGAGTTATGCAAAAGGTTTTGAAACACCGACTTTTACTGAAATGGCTTATCAAGCTGATAGTAACAAGTCGGGCTTTAATTTTGATTTAAAGCCATCGACTAGTGATAACTATGAATTGGGTTTAAAGTCGCAAAATCAGTTGGGTGATTTTACTGTAGCCGTTTTCCAGAGCAAAACTCAAAATGATATTGTTTCAGCGGGTTCTTCAAATGGTCGTTCGACTTTCCGTAATGCAGATCGTACTTTAAGAAAAGGTGCTGAATTTACGTGGAATAAGCAAGTTTGGAAAGATCTTACTGTAAATGCGAGTTATGCTTACCTAGATGCAACTTTTGATTCAAATGTTCCAGCACTTGGAAAAATTGCTGAGATTCCTAAAGGTAATGCAATTCCTGGCATCGCTAAGAATCAAGCATTTATTGGGCTAGCATGGAAACCAGATCAAGGTTTTTATGCAGGACTTGATACGCAGTATATGGACAAAATCTATGTCGATGACAGTAATAGTGATGCTGCTGCTAGCTATACAATTGCATCGATCTACACAGGATATGCTTGGAAATATGCAGATTGGGGCTTTAATAGCTTTGCACGTGTAGATAACTTATTTGATAAAAATTATGCAGGTTCAGTTATTGTTAATGATGGTAATAGTCGTTTCTTTGAACCAGCGGATGGGCGTAATTGGAGTGCTGGAATCAGTGTAAGTAAGCATTTTAAATGATAAAAAGCGCCTAAGATCAGGCGCTTTTTTTGTTATTTTTTAGGCTGAGGATTGGATTTTTTTGCAGCAATTGCTTTTTCAACTTCTACGAGAGATTCTTTTGCACCAGGATAATTGCCTGCTGCTAGGCGAGAAAAAATATCTTTGGCTTGTTCTAAGTTCTGGTCAACGATAGCACCATTTGCAAGCATATTTGCTAAAACCATTAGAGAGGGTGGATAACCTTTCTTAGCTAGAGACTCTAAGCTTTCTATCGCTTGTTTTTGCATAAGAGGATTCTTGTTTTTGACTCCCAAGCTTAAGTCATATATTGCTTTCAAGTGAACTGCAGGTCGATAGTCTTTACGTAATAAAGGTAATAGTTTTTGAACTGCCAATTGATCATATTCAGGTTTTCCTTGTTCAAAAAGTAATTTTGCACTTTCTACAATAGCAGTTTCGGAGCCTTGATTCGAAGCTTTATCTAAGAATTCTTTATATTTTTGACTATTTTTAGTGACACCTAAAGTACCATTTCGATAAACCTGAGCTAAGGTGTAACTTGCTTGCCCAAAACCCTTATTGGATGCGTCTTGATAGTATTGCAGGGCTTTCTCCTCATCTCTTGTGGTACCTTGCCCAACTTGATGCATATAGCCCAAATTGTAAATAGCTTGAGCATTTCCTGTATTTGCAATACGTTGCATTTCTTGGAATGCACCTGAAAAATCCTTAGCTTCATAAAGTTGGGTTGCTTTTGCAAACACATCATTTTTAGCAGTTGTTTTCTTATCAGCTGCAAATGTTGAGTGAGATGCAGCTAGGATTAAACTAGCAATGAGCAACTTTTTCATATTTTTTTCCTTATACCGAAACCTGCTTTCATCCTTTATGTAGCAGAGTGCAATATGCAATATGGAATACACATCATAAAAAATTGGCGTAAATTGTAAATGATGGTTTTGTATATATCTTGATTAAGATGGGTCAAAGAACTTAAATCAAAATTAAAACAGTAGTCCATTTGTTTAATGGGCTACTGGTTTTAACAGGTTTAAGAGCTTCTTAAAGGTTACGAGTTCTATTTACTAGCTTCCTGCAATAGTAATTCAATCTGTTCAGCATCTTGTGGAATGCCTGAAACTCGCATGCCATTTGCAAAGAATATTGTTGGAGTTCCATTGATTTCAAGTGATTGACCAAGGGCTATATTTTTCTGAATAGGCGTGTCACATTGGCCTGAATTTTTACTCAGTTTGCGGTGAAGCATATAATCCTCCCAAGCTTCATATTGATTTTTAGCACACCAAATTTTATTTGCCGCTATTTCAGCTTGAGGATGGAGTTTCTTAAGTGGGAATAAAAAAATGTAGACCGTTACATTGTCGATGGAAGTCATATATTGTTCTAATTTTTGACAATATGGGCAGTCTGGATCAGTGAACACATATAGCGTACGTTCTCCATTTCCTTTCACATATTTAATAGCTTGGTTTAGAGGTAGCTGTTTAACATCACTTTTTCCTAACTCTATCAAACGTTCCTCGGTAAGATTGGTTTTATTTTTCACATCCAATAAATTTCCAAAAAATAAATATTTTGCAGTTTCATCCGTATAAATAATTTTTCCTGCGACATAGACTTCATAGATACCCGTTAAAGGGGAAGGAGAAATTGATTTGATTGGAAGATCTGGATAATTACGCTTGAAATTTTGTTCTAGTGTTTTACTTTCAGCATGGAGGCTTTGTAAGCTCAAAAAGCTTAAAGTAATTGCAGATAACCAAGCTTTGATCATTATTTGCATGAGGAGTTGATTCTATAGGTAATTGTTGAACAATAACGTCGATTGGGATTTCCGACAAGAATTGTAGTTCAAATTTATTTCAATTTTAGCCTTATTATTTTTGAGCATTTTTGCGAGTTCGAGATTTAAATGGTTACTAATTAAGAAATATTTAAATCAAAAAAAACTCATGAGATAACCCATGAGTTTTTAAAATCAAAAAATTAAAGCATGATTTTTATAAGGACTTAGTTTGGACGAGCTACATCACCATTGAGTGCGTCTGGTAAATCTAAAACATTTACATTGAGCTCTGCTAATGCTGTAGGTTTGGCAATTACAAGCGCAAGATAGCCATCTTCAAATGCAACACTGTTTACAACTTCTATATCTTTACTGAGTTGGGTTGCTGGCATTGGAAGATCACCTTTGGCTTGGATCAAATGTAACCAGTGTTTTGGTTTTGCTTTAAACCAAAGACGAGCAACAATTTCCTGACCAAGATAACAACCTTTGTCAAAATGAACGCCATCACGTTGATGTAAGCGTAACTCTTGCGGTTGGAAAAGATGCTCAGTTTTTTGAGTAATCCAAGCTTGACCCGATTGAATCGCCTGAATTTGCCAAGCGTTAATATCAGTTTCAGTTTGAGAAAATTCAGTTTGCTTGCCATTTGTTGTTGGAAAAACAGTTCCAACTTCTTCCAATTTCATTTTAGAAAAAGCACCAAATTTTTTAATGTGCTTTGCAAACTCTTCTGCTTGATCCTGTGTTGTCACAAGTTTAAAACTTTCAGGATTAAGTTTTTTAATCCATAAACCAAAATGAATACGTCCTTTTAAATCGCAAATAGCAGTGTAGCGACTTTCGTTTTCAGGTAAGCGCTCTGTATGAACGGTCACTTGTCCTTGAAGGAATTTTTGTGCATCTACACCATTTAAGCTAAAAGCCGTGAAAGCAAGTTGACTCATAGATCAATCCTAAAGCTATATTCTGATCACGAAAATATGGACTGTTATTTTGCGCCATTTTTCACAAAAAATCAGCTTTAGATTCTCGATATTCGAGCTGAAATGAGGGATCAGCAACACCACAGTTCTACTAGAAATTGTTATGATAAAGTTGTAGCTTAAAAAAACAGCAAAATGGAGAATGATAATGTCTGGTACAGTAAAACTACATCGCGTCTTTACCGCTCCTCCAGCACTTGTTTTTAAAGCGTTTCTAGATCCAGATGCATTAGTGAAATGGATGCCACCACATGGTTTTACCGCAAAAGTCCATCATTTTGATCCACAAGTGGGCGGCAAATATAAAATGTCATTTACTAACTTTTCAACAGGTCATATTCATGCTTTTAGCGGTACTTATATTGAAATCGTCGAGAATGAACGATTACGTTATACAGATCAATTCGAGGATCCTAACTTACCAGGAGAGATTAATGTGACAGTTGAATTGAAACCTGTGATTGTGGGGACGGAAGTTCATATTACACAGCAAGGAATTCCAGATGTTATGCCTGTAGAGGCTTGTTACTTAGGTTGGCAAGAGTCTCTAAGCTTATTTGCTTTGCTTGTAGAAGCAGATATTCCTAATCAATAATTGAAGTGTTGAAATATAAATAAAAACTAATAATAAATTTGATATTTTGAGGTGGGGAAATGAAAGAGTTATCCATTTTACAGCAACGTGAAAAACTAGCACGAGCTGCCATGCAATTGGCCTTAGAAGATCAACAAGCTGAAGATAGCGTTGATTTATATATACAACATCATTTGGAAGAAATTGAACCTGAATATTGGGTTAAACATTTTGGGACATCCTCACCGACACCCTTACAGGTTTTAGATGCTTTGGTCCTCCAGCATGAAGGAGATGATGAGGAAATAGAAGCCTATGAAATGCTTGATTTTAGCTTGCCTGATCAAGTGACCAATTATGTGATTTGCGTTAGTTTTGATTCACATGGACAAGTCATTGATATCTCAATGGAGAGTTAGTTTTAAACAATCTGGAGGAAGTGATGCAAATTGAAATTAAGCGTATTTATGATCCAGTTGATGAGTCAGATGGCATGCGTGTGCTTGTAGATCGTTTATGGCCAAGAGGTATTTCAAAAGAACAGGCACATTTGGATTTGTGGTTAAAGGAAATTGCACCTTCCAATGCATTACGGAAACAGTTTTGTCATCAGGCTGAACATTGGCAAAGTTTTCAAAAAGGCTATTACCAAGAGTTAGGGGAGAATCCTCATGTCGATGAACTAAAACAAATTGCAACGGAACAACCATTAACATTAATTTATGCAGCAAAAGACCCTGAGTTAAATCATGCGTTGGTACTCAAAAATTATTTGTATGGAAAAGAGATTCAGTCCTGAAATTTTGAAAAATGGTCTCTATCCATCATAATAGGATTTTTGAGATTTTTTATGTCTTTGCCAAATTGCCCAAAATGCCAATCAGAATATACATACCAAGATGGTGATCTTCTTATTTGTCCAGAGTGTTCATATGAATGGAAAGAAGGAGAAGTACAAGCTTCTGAAGCAGAAGAAATAATTAAAGATGCAAATGGTAACGTTCTAGCTGATGGCGATAGTGTTACTGTGGTTAAAGATCTTAAGATTAAAGGTTCATCTTCCGTTGTTAAAGTAGGTACGAAAGTAAAAAGTATTCGTTTAGTGCCAGATGCAAGTGATGGTCACAATATCGATTGCAAGATTGATGGCGTCGGTGCTATGAAACTAAAATCAGAATTTGTTAAAAAAGTTTAATTTGATTTGTGGTGAGAGGGGGCGCGTGCTCCCTTTTTTATTTTATAAGTGAAGTAAATTACTAAAAGTGAACAAAATACAATCTTTTTAATTGCGGTTGGCTGATCTATATTGGGTGAACAACAAATAATCAACCTGAATAAATAGAGGTCTTTATGGCTGGATGGTTCGAGGTAACTCAAGCGAGTGATGGGCAATATCGTTTTGTATTAAAAGCGGGTAATGCTGAAACTATTTTAAATAGCGAATTATATAAGACTAAAGCTGCTGCATTGAATGGAATTGCATCAGTGCAAAAAAATAGCCCCGATGATGTTCGATATGAGAGACTGACTTCTAAGAATGAGAAGCCTTATTTCAATTTAAAAGCTGCAAATCATCAAGTAATTGGTACAAGTCAACTATACGCCAGTGAACAGTCTCGTGAGAAAGGGATTGAGTCGGTTAAAAAGAATGGACCTTCAGAAACGATTAAAGATTTAACTGTATAACTGAGCAATAAAAAAAGCCGTTCTAAAACGGCTTTTTTATACGCGAAATTTTTAATTAACGAGTGAGTTGAGCCATCAGCTCATCTTTGCTTAAGTTACTCGCTTCCGCATCTCGGCGACCTTTGTATTCAAAAGTACCAGCATCTAAACCTTTTTCACCGATTACGATACGATGTGGAATTCCCATCAATTCTAGATCAGAGAATTTAACACCTGGACGCTCGTTACGATCATCAAGTAATACATCGTAACCTTGCGCTTGTAATTCAGCGTATAGAGTTTCAGCAGCTTCAAGTGTGCGAGGTGATTTATGTGCATTCATTGGAACAATTGCGACTTCAAAAGGTGCAATCGCTTTTGGCCAAATAATACCTTTATCATCAAAGTTTTGTTCAATTGCAGCAGCAACTACGCGTGTTACGCCTATGCCATAACAACCCATAGTCACTGTGAATGGTTTACCATCTTCACCGAGAACCTTACAACCCAATGCCTCAGAGTACTTCGTACCAAGCTGGAAGATGTGGCCAACTTCAATACCACGTTTAATTTGAATCGTGCCTTTGCCATCAGGAGATGGATCACCTTCAACAACATTACGCAGATCAAATACTTCTGTGAATTTTGCGTCACGATCCCAGTTTACGCCAGTTGCATGTTTATCAACTTCATTTGCACCAGCGACAAAGTCAGATAGAACAGACGCAGCGCGATCAATGATAACCGTTAAGCCTTTTTCAACGAGACCTTGCGGGCCACAGAAACCTGCTGTTAATCCATGTTGCTGTAATTGTTCTTCAGTTGCAAAAGTTAAAGGTGCAGCGATTAAGGGATGCTTTTCGGCTTTAATATCATTCAGTTCGTGATCGCCACGTAAGAACAGGGCAACCACTGGTGTATGACCTTTCTCATCGCTTGGGCCTTGTACTAATAGCGCTTTAACGGATTGTTTAGCATCACTGTTTAAGAACTGGCAGACATCAGCAATGGTTTTTTGATTCGGCGTATCAACAAGCGTATAAGCTTGTGTTGCAGATGCACGCTCACCAACTAAAACAGCTTCAGCCATTTCAACATTAGCAGCAAAGTCTGATTCAGTTGAGAAGGCGATATCATCTTCGCCACTCGCAGCAAGCACATGGAACTCATGAGAAGCTGAACCACCAATTGAACCTGTATCTGCTTGAACTGGACGGAAGTCTAAGCCGAGACGTGTAAAGATGCGACTATAAGTGTCATACATTACGTCGTAAGTTTCTTGGAGAGAAGCTTGGTCAGCATGAAATGAATAAGCATCTTTCATGATAAATTCACGAGAGCGCATCACACCAAAACGTGGGCGAATTTCATCACGAAATTTAGTTTGAATTTGATAAAAATTCAAAGGTAACTGCTTATAACTTTTTAATTCGTTACGTGCTAAATCAGTAATCACTTCTTCATGTGTTGGACCAAGTACAAATGGATTATCGTGGCGATCTTTAAAGCGTAACAATTCTGGACCGTATTGTTCATAACGGCCAGATTCTCCCCAAAGCGCAGCGGGTTGGGTAACTGGCATGAATACTTCTAAAGCACCAGAACGATTCATTTCTTCACGAACAATCGCATCAACTTTCTTTAAAACACGCGTTCCCATGGGCAACCAAGAGTATAAGCCAGAAGCTAATTTACGAATCATCCCCGCACGTAACATGAGCTGGTGTGAAATGACTTCAGCATCATTTGGGGTTTCTCTTAACGTTGCAAATAAAAAGCGGCTTGCGCGCATGGAAACTATCCTAAAGTTAAGTGTTATTTAAAGAAGATAACAAAAATGATAGATAAACAGATCAATTTTGAAGAGTAGGCATTATGCCATGAAATCATTGATTTCGGAAAAACTAAACAGTGGCATTTCTTCCAAGTGATGCGAGTGTGTAGAGATTATGATTTAAGCAATGGTTAAGCTAGCGCGTTCGATTCGCATCATTTTGCTCTAATATACGTAAGCGATTGATAATATCTTCATAGTCAGATTCGGTTTTATGATAAGCATTACGTAAACTTTCAACTGTTCTTTTGACATTATCAATGTTTCTGTTGTTGTTTTCTAAATTGTTTTTGAGTTGTGTTGGGATTGCCTGTCCTTTGCGATGATATTCCATTTCTTGGCGCTTAAATGCAATTTTATCTTGCTGTAATTGTTGAAGCTGATCTTGTTGATAATTTAATTGCTTCTTCAATGTTGCTAAAATTTGATCTCGTTTTGAGGCAGCAATTTTTGTATTGCCATAGGCGCGTTTAAGTCGTAAATCTTGCTCTCTCTGTCGAGCGATAGACTCTCTACGTGCAGATTGTTGAATATCTTGGGCGGCATTATAAGGACGATTTTTTTTGATCACTTGCATATTGCGATCAAGTGCTTCATAGCCATAACGAATATGTTCGGGACTCACTGATGTGCTTACATTTGCCACACCATTTTTATCATAATAACGATACCAAACTGCTTTAGGTTGCTCGATTGCTGCAAAGCTAGAAGAGCAAAAAACGCATAAAAAAACAGCGCAAATGTAATTACGAGCAATCGTTGTAAAGTCGCTAATACGGAAACCGAACTTTAACGAACCAGTCATTACATTCCCCGATAAAAGTTAATTAAATCACTTATTTTTAAATAATAATCAGTTGTATATTAGTAGCTATTTATACAATTAAAAATACTTAGTATGCAAAAAAAATAGTTATTTGATGAAAAGTGTGACCTAATTATTATTGTTGTGGGAAACTGATATGTTGGTTCAAAAAACTTCATTGATAATGCAAGTAGAGATATGTTAAAAATATCAACTAATCTGTATAAAACAAATTAAACCAACCATAATTTGTATTGAGTGAATGGGGCAGGACAATTAAATGGAAGATAAATTTCAAAATTTAAAGGTAATGGTGATTGACGATTCAAAAACAATTCGACGTACGGCTGAAACTTTACTCCAGCGAGAAGGTTGTGAAGTTGTGACAGCGGTTGATGGTTTTGAAGCCTTATCGAAAATTGCCGAAGCAAATCCTGATATCGTTTTTGTTGATATTATGATGCCGCGCTTAGACGGCTATCAGACCTGTGCCCTAATCAAGAATTCATTAAACTATCAAAATATTCCAGTGATTATGTTGTCAAGCAAAGACGGTTTGTTTGATCAGGCAAAAGGGCGCGTTGTGGGGTCTGATGAATATTTAACAAAGCCATTCAGTAAAGATGAGCTGTTAAATGCGATTCGTAACCATGTTAGCGCATAAAATTTAAATTGAGGAAAAAATGGCTCGTATACTTATAGTAGATGATTCTCCTACTGAAACTTTTCGTTTTAGAGAAATTTTAACAAAACACGGTTATGAAGTAATTGAAGCAACCAATGGTGCTGACGGTGTAACAATGGCACAAGCTGAGTTGCCTGATTTAGTTCTTATGGATGTGGTGATGCCTGGGATGAATGGCTTCCAAGCGACTCGTCAAATTAGTAAAGGCAAAGACACTCAACATATTCCAGTAGTGATTGTAAGTACCAAAGATCAGGCGACAGATCGTGTATGGGGTAAGCGTCAAGGGGCATGTGATTATCTGACCAAGCCAATTGATGAGCAACAGCTTATTGATGTAATTAAACAATTATTAAGTTAATTCATACGAGCCTTTTCATTACTCATTACGGGATAGGTTATGGCAGCAAATGGATTTATCGAATTGCTTCGCTTATCCAAGCGAGGCAATAAACAATACGCTTCAACTCAAAATGAAGTCAGCCGATGGTCTGGTATCGCATTTGAGATGTTAGGGCAATATTTTGTTGCGCCATTGGGGGAAATTTCTGAGGTGATTTATCCACCGAAATATACCCCAGTTCCAAATACTCAGGCATGGGTGCGTGGTTTGGCGAATATTCGAGGGCGATTGCTTTCAGTTTCTGATTTAACTCATTTTATTTCAGGACAGCGAAGCCAGTTTTCTCCAACACAAAAAGTAATTTGTATTAGTCATCAAGATCAATATGTTGGCTTGGTTGTTGACCAAGTTTTGGGGATTCAGCACTTTAATAAAAAGAGTTTCTTTTCTCAAAGTACTGAGTTAGACGATAAGTTGCAAGACTATTGTCAAGGGTATTTCCATCAACATAATCAACAATGGCATGTATTTTTACTGAGTCGGTTGTTGAAAAACCCTCAATACATGAATGCATCAATAAAATTTATAAACTAATTTAATGCGCTACGGAAGATAAACGCGTATTCAGGGGAGAAGCTGATATGGGCTTTAAACTTAAAAAGAAAAATGCTAGTGGTAGCGATAGTACTGGCTCAAAAAGTGGTGGTGCGTTTCTAGAAAAGATTCGTACGCAACTCGATCAGTTTTCTCGAATCTTCGGTGAAACTGAAAAATCAAAGCCTATTCTTTATCGTGCTTTAATTGCTTTGGCTCTAGCAGTTATTCTCTTGATTTATCTTTTCGTTAGTGTGCCTCGTTCGAATCAGTTGACTCGTAGCTTGGGTGAATTGCGTTTATTGTCGCAAATGATTTCTCGTCAAGCGACTGAAGCAACTGCATCTGGTACACCAGAGGCAATGAAAAGCCTAGTTGAATCAGAAAAACGTTTTGCTTCGAATCTTGAAACAGTTGAAAGTATTTATGGAACTGGTTCAGAAGAGTACAAAAAAGTTGATGCTCTTTGGGGTGACGTATCTAAAAATATTGAATTAATTGCTTCACAACAAAAAGTCATTAATCAATTATACGATACCAATATTTCGATCAGTGAAACGATTCCTGAGATTCAGGCAGAATACAACTTGATGGTCGATCAGATGGTACGTGAGAACATGCCAAGTAGCCAGGTAATCATCACGAAAAACCAAGTGTTTATCGCAGAGCGTATTTTACGTTCTATTAACTCGGTTCTTGTTGGTACTGATAATTCTAATGTTTCTGCAAATGACTTTGGTGCGGACATTGATACCTTTGGTGTTTATTTAAATGCTCAACTGAATGGTAGTGCCGAGTTAGGCGTAGATCGTATTACATCACCGGATTTACGTGAGTCAGTCGATAGTATCAAATCAGATTATGATGCAGTCCTAAAGTCAGCAGCTGAAACAGTTTTAAAGAATGCGAACCAAATCGTTCGTGTACGTCAAGCTTCGTCACAAATTTTCTCGCAATCAGATACTTTGCTTGGTTCTTTAAATACGTTATCTGATAAGGCTGAAGGTGGTTGGGCTAATGTAATTGCTGGTATTGTATTAATTGGTGCTTTGGGATTACTTGTTTTTTCAGCACTACAATTACTTGCATTGCGTAGTAATACGGATAAAGAGCGTGTTACACGCTTACAAGATGAGTATGACCGTAACCAGAACGCGATTTTACGTTTACTCGATGAAATTGCCGATCTTGCAGATGGTGACTTACGTTCATATGCAACAGTATCTGAAGACTTTACAGGGGCAATTGCTGACTCGATTAACTTTGCGATTGATCAATTACGTGATCTTGTATCTCGTATTACGGATACTTCGCAAGAGGTTGCTCGATATACACAAGATACGCAGAACATTACCAATCAGTTAGCAGAGGCATCTGAGCATCAGGCGCAAGAAATTGCAGGTGCATCAGCGGCGATGAACGAAATGGCATTGTCTATTGACCAAGTATCTGCAAATGCTTCTGAATCAGCAGATGTAGCACAACGTTCGGTACAAATTGCATCGAATGGTGCGCAAGTTGTAAACCGTTCGATCGAAGGTATGGATCATATTCGTGAACAGATTCAAGAAACATCAAAACGTATTAAGCGTTTGGGTGAATCTTCACAAGAGATTGGTAACATCGTCTCTCTGATTAACGATATTGCCGACCAAACGAACATCTTGGCATTAAACGCTGCTATTCAGGCGTCTATGGCAGGTGAAGCGGGTCGTGGTTTCGCCGTTGTTGCGGATGAGGTACAGCGTCTAGCAGAACGTTCTGCTTCTGCAACAAAGCAGATTGAGAGTCTGGTAAAAACGATTCAAACAGATACTAACGAAGCTGTTATTTCCATGGAACAAACGACTTCAGAAGTTGTTCGTGGTGCGAACTTAGCAAAAGATGCGGGTATTGCACTAGACGAAATTCAAACGGTATCGGGCGATTTGGCGAAGTTAATTGCAAGCATTTCTGATGCTGCAAAACTTCAGTCTGCATCAGCAGGTCATATTGCTACAACGATGAATGTCGTACAGGAAATTACATCTCAAACTACGACTGCAACTTTTGATACAGCTCGCTCAGTTTCTGAATTGGCAAATATGGCTGAATCATTACGTGAATCGGTAACGGACTTTAAGTTACCTGAATAAGTCAAGAAAGGAGGGTAGATGGGGTATCTGCCTTCCTTTTGTATAGATATAGACTATCTCGGCAAGATGAGGATTCGACGGAAAGACATCTTGTGCGTTAGATAAACGTATTTTTTAGCCACAATTCGTGGATAAAAACGAAAGAAGCCGCTATGAAAGAAATATTAAAAACGTTAGTTGAAACGATGACGCTTCCTGAAGATAGTTATCTTGAACAAGACTCAGAAATTCTCGAAATTTTTATCGAAGAGTTAGAAGAGATTTTTGTTGAGTTAGAACCTTTATTGGCTCAATGGATCGAGCAACCGAATCAGCCAGATGTGTTGACAGATGTCCGTCGTCACTTCCATACGCTAAAAGGCTCTGGTCGCATGGTGGGTGCGAAGTCTTCTGGTGAATTGGCTTGGACGGTTGAAGATACTCTTAATAGAGTACTTGCTGGCACACTTCCATTAAACAGCGAAATTCAGCAATATGTCCAAGCGATTTTCAATGTGTATCATTTTAAACTTTTCCAAGATTTTAAATCGGTTCAAAAGCATCAAATTAATCTAAAGCCATTGGTTCTTTTAGGACAACAATTACAACAACAGCATAGCCCTGAACCAGCGTTAGCTGAATTATTACAATTAGCAAATACACTGAATAGTGAAACAGTCTCAACAGATCTTGAAGATGTTTTTGCAGAAGATATTACTGCCGAAGTTGAGCACGTAGAGGCTGCTGACTTTGATAGCGAAGATCAGGTGGATGATGTTCTCATTAAAGAAACTCTTGCTATTTTCTTGGAGGAAGCAGAGGACCATTTAGCTACAATTGATCAGTTCTTGATAAATGAGCGTCCAACCAACGACAACTATAATACTTTGATTCGTGCGTTACATACATTGCGTGGTAGTTCAGCTATGGCGCATGTTGATCAAGTATTTGAAGCAAGTTCCAAAGTAGAAAACTTATTTAAAACCTTGTTGCAAGATGATCTGGATTCTAGTTCTGACGAAACAGCGCTTCTTACAAATTATGCTCAGTTTGTTCGTGACTATTTACATACCTTGAAGCAAGAAGGTGTCCAAGAGCAGCTTGATCAAATTTATAATACTTTTAATGCTGCATGGGATAGTTACGACTTCCAATTGGAAGAAAAACTTGGAGATGCTGTTCGTCCGCAGGGACTTGTCTCTCAGTTATTAGAATTGAATATCAATGATTTATTAGATGTTGAGTTTGATTTTGAAAAACGTGCTCGTAATGAATTTCCTCAATACATTCAGTCTTTAAGTCAGCAAACAGAGCTTTTGCTACAGCATACCCATCATCATGCGACGATTGGGATGTATCAATACACGAGTTTAATGCGATCAAGCTATCAAGATTTATTGTTCAAGCCAAACTTGTTGAATCTTGATTATGCATTTGATTTATATCATCAAGTACATCAGTACTTTATTCAGTTGTTTGATACGCTAGCTGCTGGCCAACGTGTCACTTTAACTAAAGCTCATGAACTTTTGTTAAATGAGTTAAGTTCATTTACCCAGCAAAATGTTGAAACCTTAGAAGCTGAAAAAATTACAGAACCATTGCATCTAGCTCAGAGTGCAGATGTAGTTGAGGACGCTGTTTCTCAAAATGTGAATACAGTTGAATCAAATGATATCTCTGCTCAATTAAGACGAGATAAACAGTTACTTGATTCTGCTGAATCTAACAAAGATTTTGATCCTGACTTATTAGATATTTTCCTTGAAGAAGCCGATGAATTGTTGTCTGGTATTGATGATGATTTGAATAGTTGGACAGCCGATCATCAAAATCTTAATGCACTTAAGAACTTGATGCGTTATTTGCACACCTTAAAAGGTGGTTCAAATATGATTCAGGCACGTCACATCGGTTTAATCGCGCATGAGTTAGAGACCATTTATGAGAAGTTAATCAATCAACAAATACAAGCTTCTCCTGATTTAATTCGTGTGATTCGTGCAGTACAAGATGATATTGCTGATCGGATTCAAACCATACGAGATCAAAAAGTTGATTATCCATCAACACATATTCTGACTGTCTTAACAGGTTTAGGTAAATCTACAGGCGTTGCTTCGGAAACTCCTGTTGATGTACAAACTACTTCTGAAGCATTCGTTGAAGAAGAAACAGCTATTGATGAACTCAGTATTGGAAACGAGCTAGAATTTACTGCTTCTAATCTGAATACTACGGTGGGTGATGAGCTGCCGACTTTAGAGTTATCATTATCCCAAACCTCTGCTTTTGATACAGCAGATCAAGCATCTCAATTGGCTTTAGATAAGCAATTATTAAATTCAAGCGAATCTAATCGTGAGTTTGATCCTGATTTACTGGATATTTTCCTTGATGAAGCAGATGAATTGTTGGCTGGTATTGATTCAGACCTCAATTTATGGACCGCGAATTATCAAAATACGGATGCATTAAAGAATTTGATGCGTTATTTGCATACCTTAAAGGGTGGTGCAAATATGATTCAGGCACGTCATATTGGCTTAATCGCGCATGAACTTGAAACGATTTACGAGAAGTTGATTAACCAACAGTTGCAGCCTTCACCGCAGTTAATTGGTTTAATTCGTTTAGTTCAGGATGATATCGCTGATCGTATTCAAATCATTCGAGACCAGCAGGTTGACTATCCGTCAACACATGTCTTGGAATTGATCCAACAACCGAGCAGACCTGTTACTCATGCTGATGTGGTAGAGGGTGAGGCAGAGGAAATTGAACTTGTTGAGCCGCAGGCGGAGATAATTGAGCCGCCATCAGAGCAAACTACGTTTGAAGTCGTAGAACCAATCGAACAGCCTGAAATAGAAGAAAGTTCTATATCGGTAGATACGACTCAAGAAACGGAATCTCTACATGCTGATGATGAAGTTCGCTCTCTAGTTGAAGAGACTTTCTTAGAAGAAGCTGCTGAGTTACTTGAACAAGCTCAGAGCTTATTAAAACAATGGTTTGATCAACGTAGTAATCGTAGTTTGTTATTACAACTTCAGCGTAATGCCCACAGTTTAAAAGGTGGCGCACGAATGGCTGAGTTGGATGCAATTGCGATCATTGCATATCATTTAGAAAATGCATTCGAGCAGTTTGGTGTGCACCATTTCAATTCGAATGTTTACGATAATTTATTAAACACAGCCTTTGCTTGGTTAAGCGATGCAATCTTTAAACGCCAATATGCAAACTTTGATGGATTAAAACAAAGTTTGGAGAAGATGGAGTTTGTGGATGTTTCTGCGCAATTACCACAAAAACTATCAGCCAAAGATATCTTTACGCCTGAATATACTATGGAGTTTGTTCAGGGAGATGGTACAGAGCCACCTTCAATGTTGGGTGAGTGGGAAAGCTCTGAGCGGGTTGAGCAAAACAATGAGATGATTCGTGTCTCAGCTGATGTCATTGAAAAGATGATTGACTTATCAGGTGAGAATGCAATTAACCGTTCACGTATCGAAATGGACTTAGGTCAGCTGGGCGGCACGTTAACGGAAATGGAGCTTGCGATTAAACGTTTGGCTGATCAGTTGCGCCGTATGGAAGGCGAATTGGAAAGTCAGATTATTGCACGTCATGGCGGTGAAAACTCGCGCTATGAAGACTTTGACCCATTAGAAATGGATCAATATTCTTCTTTAAATCAGTTGTCGAAATCGTTAGCTGAATCAGCATCGGATTTGGTCGACTTTAAAACAACCTTATCTGAAAAGATTCGTGATACCGAAGGCTTGTTATTACAACAGTCGCGTATTCAGGCTGAAATTCAAGAAAGTTTAATGCGTACTCGCTTGGTCCCATTCTCTAGATTGTTACCTCGTTTACAGCGTATCGTACGCCAAACGGCATCAACGTTGAATCGACCAACGGACTTAATTGTTAATAATACTGAAGGCGAGTTGGATCGTAGTATTCTTGAAAAATTGGTTGCACCATTCGAACACATGCTGCGTAATGCGATTGACCATGGTATTGAAGATCGTGAAAATCGTTTGAAAGCCAATAAGCCAGAAACGGGTAGTATTGTTTTAAATATTGGTCGTCAAGGTACTGATGTTGTTGTGACATTCAGTGATGATGGTAAAGGGATTGATGTTAGCCGAATCAAGCAGAAAGCAATTCAAACTGGTCTTATGACTAAAGATCAAAAGCTTGATCAAGAAGAAATTCTACAATTTATTTTCCATCCAGGCTTTAGTACCGCGGCTCAAGTAACCCAAATTTCAGGGCGTGGTGTTGGTCTTGATGTGGTTCAAAGTGATATTAAGGCGCTAGGTGGTCACGTCAGTGTTGACTCAAAATTAGGTAAAGGTACAACATTTACTATTCGAGTTCCAACTACGGTAGCAGTAAGTGATGCCTTGATGGTAAAAGCTGGCGATCAACAATTTGCATTCCCATTGGCGCAAATTGACCGTATTGTCCGTATTTCACCTGCTGCACTAGAGCAATATTTTGAGAGTAAAGAAGACTATTTCAAAATCGATCAGGAAAATTACCGTTTACGTTACTTGTCTGAATTCGTTGCGGGACAGCCAATTCCTCGTTTGAGTGGTATCGTGCATTCATTGCCAGTTCTGTTGGTTAAAGGTGCTCAAGGGCAAACGACCGCGCTGTTGGTTGATCAATTAATTGGTTCACGTGGACAAATTGTAGTGAAACCAATCGGCCAACAATTCTCAAGCATTGGTGTAATTGCAGGTGCAACGATTCTTGGTGATGGTCAAGTATGTTTGATCTTGGATGGTCAAAATATTGCACGTCAAGCGCAGTCAACTCATCGTAGCAAACAAGCTGATGAGACCTATACTAAACATCGTTATGATGAGCGTCGCTTGATTATGATCGTCGATGACTCAGTAACGGTACGTAAAGTTACATCTCGCTTGTTGGAACGACAAGGTTATGATGTGGTTACTGCTAAAGATGGTGTGGATGCGATGGAGCAACTCGAAACCATTAAACCAGATTTGATGTTGCTTGATATTGAAATGCCACGAATGGATGGTTTCGAGGTTACAAACCTTGTTCGACATCATGAGTTACATCGAGACTTGCCAATTATCATGATTACCTCACGTACAGGTGAGAAACATCGTGAGCGAGCATTGTCATTAGGTGTAAGTCAGTACATGGGTAAACCATTCCAAGAAGAAGCTCTCTTGGAAAATATTGAAAGTTTACTGGCAGTGCGCTAAGAGGTGAATAATAATGGCTAAAAAGAGCGCTAACTCAACATTAGGTCAAATTGACCAGCAAGAGTTGCAGCATTTAATTACAGTTTCTACTGGATTTATTGATGCTTATATTATTGAGTGTCATCAAAATGTGCCAATGTTACTGCCACAGAATATTGTTTTGTCCGCAATGGATACTCAAACCGATGCGGACTATATCGAGTGGCATGATTTAAAGCTTCCTGTTTTTTCTGTGAATGATCCGAGTGAGCAGCAAGGGGTTGCATTAGTTATTGAGGGCGATGACGTTTCAGAACGCTTTGCTTTAGTTTGTAATGAAATGCCTGAATCGATTCGATTGCGTATTTCTGAGATTGTAGATGAAGAGCGGGATATTGCTGATCAGAATGTCTTTAAATATGTGAAAATGGGGGATAAACAGTTTTATGTCCCAGATTTGCAAAATATACAAAAAAAGCTTGGTTTATAGTAAAAAAGGAACTCATTTGAGTTCCTTTTTTACTTAATTTTATTTTAATGCGAGCAATTCAATAAGGATTTGTTCGTAGATTTCAGCTAACGGATCTAGATCGTCTACATTCACATGCTCATTAATTTGGTGAATTGTTGCGTTTAAAACACCTAACTCTAGCACTTGAGCACCTGTTGGCGCGATAAAGCGACCATCTGAAGTACCGCCACTGGTTGAGAGTTCTGCATCAACATTAACGACATTTTTGATTGCCGTGGTTGCGGCATTTACAAGTTCACCGACTGGGGTTAGGAATGGTAATCCTGACAACGTCCAGTTGATGTCATACGATAGATTGTATTTGTCCAGTATCGCTAAAACGCGTTGTTTTAATTCATCTGCGGTGACTTCTGTTGAGTAACGGAAGTTGAACGTCACTTTAAGTGTACCTGGAACAACATTTGTTGCACCTGTTCCAGCTTGAATGTTTGAAATCTGGAATGATGTTGCAGGGAAATATTCATTTCCATGATCCCATACAGTTTCACATAAATCATTGATTGCTTTAGATGCTAAATGGATTGGGTTCTGAGCAAGGTGAGGATAAGCAACATGCCCTTGTTTGCCATGTACCGTGAGTACTGCATTGAGTGAACCACGACGACCATTCTTAATAATGTCACCAAGTGTATTGGTACTAGATGGCTCGCCAACTAAACACCACGTCATTTTCTCATTGCGCGCTTCTAAAGTTTCTACAACTTTAACCGTACCATTGATTGATGGACCTTCTTCATCAGAAGTAATTAGGAAAGCAATAGAACCCTTGTGATCTGGATGTTTAGCAACAAAACGTTCTGATGCTACAACCATTGCGGCTAATGCTGTTTTCATATCCGCTGAACCGCGACCATATAACTTACCATCACGGATACTTGGTAAAAATGGATCTGAATTCCAAGCATCTAAGTGACCAGTAGGGACCACATCCGTATGACCAGCAAAACAAAACACTGGGTGTTCAGTTCCACGACGCGCCCATAAGTTGTCAACGTCGTCAAAGCGCATATTTTCGATTTTAAAACCAACCTTTTCTAAACGCTCAGCCATGATTTTTTGGCAATCATGATCGACTGGAGTGACAGAGGGTTGACGAAGGAGTTGTAGGCTAAGTTCTAAAGTATCGGAATGGTTCATGCGAGATGTGGCTAAATCTGGTGAAATCTGAACCGATATAATAGGGGAATATCACTGAGAAAGGTATGTCAAATTAAACCTTATCTATGTCTAGATAAGGTTTTGTGGAGGTTGTTCTAAAAAATTACATTTTATCCTGAGTTTTTTCAGCAGTTTGAGTAACTTTATCACCTGCTTTAGACACATCCTGCCCAAAACCCTTAAAGGTATTACAACCAGTCAATACAAAAGCGGTCATGATCGAAGCAACTAAGATTTTTTTCATCATCTTCTCCGTTTAAATGTAATTATGATGTTCTTAGAGACTAAAAAAAGTACTAGAAAATGAACATGATGGTTTATTGGTAGATGTGTTATGAATTGTTACTTCACAAACAAATCTTCATTTAAGCTGAATTTAATGACGTAAGTCTTGAGGTTCGAAACATATAATATTGAGACTCATTCATAGGGGCGTAGTACAGACCATCAGTCCACCATTTTGCTGATTCAGAACTCAAATTTTGATTCGGACATAACCATTCAGGGCGTTGCAAACGATGATAATCTGTTTGAGGGAGGTGAGTTCCCCAACGACCTAAGCGTCGTTCTGAATTTATCCATTCCGGAAGGTGCGCTCTTGCAATGTTATATCTAGTAGGTAAATAAAGTTGACCTTTCATCACAGCAAATTTTCGTTGAATGATGTGGTTATTTGCTTCTGAAAATTGAAACTGACGTTCAGTGAAATGTTTTAGCTTTCTGTTGAGAGTGTCTTCACGGTTGAGGCCATACCATTCTGCTAAATTTAATTTACATTCCCCCAAATAATATTTTAAAGCAACTTCCCAATGCTCAATTTGTTGAGTCTTTTGATTTAATACCAAAAAATCCAGCTCTCCTAGTGTTATCGCGCCAGAAATGATCTGAATACTATGTCCAAGTAATTGATAATGGTGGTAATCACTATCAAGCAACCAAAACCATAATAAATTTTCAAAACGTAAGCCCAAACGAGTACTTTTAAGTCTAGCGAGAAAGTCAATCAAAGGCTGGGGGGAAAGATCAAGTTCGAATAAGCGAGGTTCATACTTTTGATAAAGTGATTGCCAGTGCGTAGAATTATGCAGCTCAAAAGCATTTTTTATTATTAATTCTTGTGGGAGCTTTGCCAAAATGCTCGGACTGGCGATACTAAAAGCGAGTTGTCTAACGATAGGGGTTTTAAACTGTAACCAAGGTTCAAAATAAGCAACAGCTTTAGTCATCATTTAACCCAATCACAGAAATAAGCAAGCTAAGTTTAAGAAAGCAGATAAAAAACACTTTATACTAGCATGCTTGTGTTGACGTATTGGTTAATTGCTAAATGAAAACTTTGTTTTGGCGGAGTCTAGTTGTAATTTTTATTACGCTAGGAATTATTGGCGCGATATTGCCAGGAATGCCAACAACAGTCTTTCTTATTTTAGCCGCATGGGCCGCATCTAAGGGATGGCCTCAAATGGATGCTTGGTTATTGAATCATCCTAAATACGGACCGACATTGCGTAACTGGCGTGAAAATGGGACTGTTCCACGTAAAGCTAAGTGGATTGCAAGTATTATGATGCTGTTGAGCGGCATTTTAATGCTGTTTACCAATGCTCCATTTCTTGTCAAAATCTTTACTGATGTCACTATGTTTATAGTTGCTGTCTGGCTATGGATGCGTCCTGAACCACGTCAGGAAAAGGACATTTACTGATTATTTAGGCATATAGTAAACGCTGTCTATTTGAATATTTTAAGTAGAAAACAAAAACTACTGAAAAATACAAGAAATAGAGAATACGCTATGATCAAATAATAGGATTCATCTAATACCGAGATAAAAATGGCGTATACACTTGAGCAAGCAGATGTTGTTATTGATTTAGCACAACAAACTTTAAGTTTACCTAAACATAATAAGTTTTATGTGATCTCATCTGGCAAAAATGGTATTGGAGAACAAGAAAATAGTGGGAAAACCCCACGCGGATGGCATCGAGTTGCTCAGAAAGTTGGTGAAAATGCTCCACAAAACTCAGTATTCATTGCACGTCAGCCGACAGGCGAAGTTTATGACCAGCAACTTGCTCAACAATTCCCTCAAAGAGATTGGATTTTATCTCGTATTTTATGGCTAGATGGTTTAGAGCAGGGTTTCAATCACGGAGAGGGATGCGATACATTTAAACGATATATCTATATTCATGGTACTCCTGATACTGAACCAATGGGAATTCCAATGTCGCATGGTTGTATCAGAATGAAGAATGACGAAATTATCGAGTTGTTTGATCTCATTTCTGAAGATGCCTTGGTCTATATTTCTGAACATTCGTTAGAAAAGGAAGTTCTAAAATGGAAATAAGTGCTTAAATAAAATACGGAAATATCGGTTTTTTCAAAGAATTACTTATTTTTTAATCATTCGTACGCTTTTTTAGGAAAAGATTGGGAAAAGCGTTTGACAGGCTGTAAAGATTCTCTATAATGCACCTCACAAACGATGAAGACGTTAAGGGCGCTTAGCTCAGTTGGTAGAGCGTCTGCCTTACAAGCAGAATGTCGGCGGTTCGATCCCGTCAGCGCCCACCAAGCCTTTACGTTAAGACTCAAGTGCAGCGGTAGTTCAGTTGGTTAGAATACCGGCCTGTCACGCCGGGGGTCGCGGGTTCGAGCCCCGTCCGCTGCGCCACTTAA
>NZ_KB849557.1:101772-150209 GCF_000368585.1 Acinetobacter venetianus RAG-1 = CIP 110063 | reverse complement strand
AGTGCAGCGGTAGTTCAGTTGGTTAGAATACCGGCCTGTCACGCCGGGGGTCGCGGGTTCGAGCCCCGTCCGCTGCGCCATTTTCTTGATGCCTTTTCAGGAAAATATTAGTTTTAACAAGTATCTTGATTTCTGATACGAGATGCCATTAGGGATGTTAATAATTTTTCCTTTTGTGCTTAAATAAAGTTTCGCTTTGTTTATACTCGCTCAGGGCGCTTAGCTCAGTTGGTAGAGCGTCTGCCTTACAAGCAGAATGTCGGCGGTTCGATCCCGTCAGCGCCCACCATATCTTATCTTCAAAATCCCAATTCATTGTAATCATATCGAAATTATTCTATTATTTGCGTCAATAATGATTCTAATATTGAAGTAATTTATGAGAAATCCATATCAACGCAAGGCTGCGTCGAAATCTCAAACTACAATCACAAATACATCTCCAAAAGATGCTTATCGTCAGTTTATAGAAAATATTGTTATGCAACGCCAAGTGATTGCTTTGTATCACGATGGTTGGGCTTTGTGTGCGACACCTTCAGGTCAGCATGCCTTATCTATTTGGCAGAGTAAGGGATTAGCTAAATTATTGATGAAAGACAGTTGGGCGAATTATTCAATCCAAGAAATATCATTAATGAGTCTAATACAGAAGATGATTCCCTTTTTAAAAGAGAACAATACGATTTTATCTCTAGACTTAACACCAGAAGGCAATAACCTCCTTGTTGCCCCTGATGCATTTTTATTAGATATCAAAAATTTTTTATATCAAGTTTATTTACAACGCCCAGAAGTGTTCGCTGAGCTAAAATTACCTTTACCACGAGAAATTAGATTGCATAATTAAATGCAATCAATTTTAGGTGATAGGTGCGCATCAATATTCATTGAGTGCCCAACCACTGACATAAGCAAAATACTCTCTGAGCCAAGCGTTGTAGCGAGTTTCCAAAGGTGTTGTTGCCCCAAGCATTGTGATATTTGTATAACCTTGTTTCTTTGCAATTGCAGCTGCACGTAATGTGTGGAAGTCACTGGTGACGATCGCGATAGGTTGTTGAATCGTGATATTTCGTGCGTTTAGAAGCGGTTGGCTATTTTTTAAGTTCAGTTCGGTACTAGTGCTTTGTTTTTCTAAAATGATTTGTGATGCTGGGATGCGATAGTGTTGTTGAAGATATTGAGACATCGCTTTCGCTTCACTGATTGTCTCGCCAAAATCGACTCCACCTGAAACGACGACTTTCGCGTTTGGCTGGGCAAGGGCGATTGGAGCTGCTCGATCTAAGCGTTTTGCTAGTGTAGCTGAAGGTTGACCATTTTCAATTCCGCTACCTAAAACAATAATGGCTTTGACTGGTGCAATATTCTGAGCTTGCATATTGTTTTTAGACAGATAATTAAAAAAATAGCCTAAGCTAATTAACCAAATCCAAAAACATAACCACCCAAAACGCCAAACTGAATGCCAGCGGAAATGGTAAAAAAAGAAGCGTTCAATATGATAGTAAAATGCAGCATAAATACAAAAAAACAGTCCGAGTAGGAAGGGGAGAACCGTTCCAATATGAATTTTCTTCAATGCAATCAGAATTGCCCCATCCAAAAATAATACTGAACCAATGAGGGCTAAAAAAATACGAACCCAAGTACTTATTTGCATAATCTTAATCGTTGTCGATTTGAACGCTGCTAAGTTTATGCAAAATTATGAGAAAGGCAAATCGTAGAGTAAAAAAACGAGTGAAAGTTCACTCGTTTTTATAGGGCTTATAGTGAATTAATAGACATCTCGGCGATAGCGACCTGACTGGCGAAGTTGATCAACTGTTTCGTCACCTAAAATGTCAATCAGTGCTTGTTCGACACCTGATGCCATTCCTTCAATGCTGCCGCATACGTAGATAACAGCACCTTGATTGATCCATTTACTGAGTTCATCCGCATTTGTACGTAAAAGATCTTGTACATAAATTCGTTGTTCTTGGTCTCTTGAGAACGCTAAATCAACACGTTTTAATGTACCCATATTTTTCCAAGCATCAATGGTTTCTTTATAGAAGAAATCACATTCACGTTGGCGTTCACCAAAGATAAGCCAGTTTTCAACGTAGTTTTGACGATTACGCTGCTGTAATAGGCTCATCAGACCAGCAATGCCTGTTCCATTACCAATACAAATAATTGGTCGGTTGTCGTCAATTAAATGGAATGATTCATTGGTCCGAATACGTAAAGCCACTTTCTCTTTAAGCTGAGCGAATTCTGTAAGCCATCCAGAACCTAAGCCTAAGTGACCCTGAGTATCGCTTTTTTGGCGTACGACAAGACGAAGAACTTGCTGAGAAGGAATACTTGCAATCGAGTATTCACGCGTAGGAAGGCGAGGAAGTTGTTCAACCAAAGTTTCAAGATTGGTAAATGGTTTTATTTCAACGCGTAGATTCTTATCCCAAAGTGTTTCTTCAATCGTTTGATTCGATGATTTTACAAGTGTTTGAGCGGGAATCTGATGTTTTTCTAAGAAAGTCTGGATTTCCGTTCTAGCATTAGCAGGTTGAATTTCTGCAATATCACCAGCGTGCCAAGTGATATCGTAAGGTGCTGTTAATTCAATGTTACATGCGGGTTGTCCTAAACTATTTGGATTTAAAACAGAACGTTCGGTGAGTGTCCATTGATCAAATACTTTTTCGATGTTCATCGCATGAAGTTCATGCTGAGTCACGTCTGAGAGAGCTTGATTCCAGCGCTGGATGTCTGCAGCGTTAGCATTATCGACTTCAATTAATTCAAATAGTGATTGTGCATTGGATTGTTTTAACCATTGATCCACTGCATGACCAAAACTGCAATAGCTATCTGAATATTCTTTAGATCCAAGTGCTAAAACAGCGTATTGCATGTTGTTCAGATCTAATTTTTGTTGCATCAATTTTTTACTAAAGCTAGTTGCAAGATCTGGAGCTTCACCTGTTCCATAAGTACTGATCACAAATAGCATTTGTTCAGCTTGGAGCAAGTCTTGTTCTGTGAGCTGTTGAATCGGTTTTACTGTTGTTGGTTGTTGAGCTTCTTGCAGGCTAGTTGCTGTGCGCCATGCGAGTTGTTCAGCTACACCTGTTTGTGATGCATAAGTAATCAGCCAAGGCTTTGCATTTGGGTCAATTTGCTGTTTATTCATCGATTGGCGAGCGGCTTGGGTTAATTTTTTCTGCTTGCGACGTTTAAGATAAAGCATCCAACCTGTTACAAAGAACAGTGGCATTGCCAATGATGCGAGCATCGCAATAAATTGATAAGTTGAACCGAAGAAACTACCACGATGTACAGGTAGCATACTGCTCATAATTTTTTCATTAAGCTTTTTATCTTCATATAGTTCAAATTTCTCGAACTTATTGTCTTGGTAATTGTATACAGCTTGGTTACGTGCGCGTTCGTGCTGTGGAATTGCATCGACAAATGATAATTCGATTTTTGCATTATCATGTTTTGGAATGTTCAATGTAAGGCTTGAATATTCACGCCCGATTTGTGCATTTACGCCTGTCCAAGTTTGGGTCAGGATGCTATTCACCTGTTGTTGAGCCAATTCAGGTTGTTTATTTTTTCTATTCTTAGGTTCATTGTGTTGTTGATTGCGCTGTGGCTGCTCAACCCCCATGACTTTAAACATACCAGCTCGCCACCAGTCATAAGACCAATATAAGCCTGTACATGCAAATAACAGGTAAAAAATAATGACCCATGTTCCAACGACTGCATGTAAATCCCATATAAAGTTTCGTCCTTTTAATTTAGGTTTGATAAAAAACCATTGTTTAAAAGAATGCTTTTTAGGGAATCTTAAGTAAATTCCACTGAGTACAAAGAAAATCAGCATCAGTGTAGATGCACCTGTAATCTGTGCACCAAATTCACCAGCAGTTAAATTGCGATGGAGTCGTTGAATAAATTGTAAAGTATCTCGACCTCTGATTTCAGGCAGAACTTCTGCTGTGTATGGATTGACTATCATATTATAGCCACGACGCGCACCTTCTTTTTTAATGTTGACGATGGAGGAGGCTGTCGGATCAGAGGCGATGGTAATGCTATTAATTTCAATCTCTGGTTGCTGTTGATTGAAATGTTGATAAAGCTGAGCAGGGGTTAATTTAGGTGTAGTTGCAACTTCAACAACATAGCTGTCTTGATTGAGCCAGTTTAGAATTTGTTGATCGTATGAGTAAATTGCGCCAGTGACTCCCATAAGAGAGAGAATCAAACCTGCGGTAACCCCTAAAAACCAATGGATTTGGAAGAAGACTTTTTTAATCATGGTTGAAGAATGAAAAGATGGTTAAGTTCATGTAAAAAATTATAACTCAAGATTAAGAATATAATATGGATTTTGTAGGTAATATTGATTTTGATTCTCATTTATTTTAACTTTTTAATAATTATCAGACACAAATGCTTATACGTATATCATCTATGTGTTTTAAGGAGGCACTTTTAAAAGATAGAGGCTCTATTTATGTCAGCAACATCAATTTGATATTTTGCCAAAAGTTTTTCTAATTGCTCTGCTCCATGTTCTGCTGCATATCGATATTCTGCTTCAGAAATAGGCACTGCTAAAAGCCAAGCTACAGTTTTGGTTTCTAAATTCAACGTTTTTAACTGATCTTCCCAAAGAAATGGATCAGTAAAGAATAGATGTTGCATTGTCCGAGAGCAGTCATACATACTTAGAATATTAGGAAAAATTGAAGTAGGGTAGCAGGGCCACTGTGAATTTATGATACAAAAAGCAGCCGTGCTTAAAACATTCGCAAAACTCTCTGAATCACTTAAACAAATTCCAATGATTTCCACGCGTATATCAAGCTTATTCGAGCCAACCAAATTTGGAAAATCAGATAATCCTATTGTTGCGTAAGCTGTAAGTTCTGGACTCAAACAACCTGTACTAATAAAGATATCGATAAAGTTTTCTTTAGGTTCATCCCAGTATCTAAAAATACTTGGTGTACCATTGAATACATGAGTTAGAGTTTCAGCAATTTTTTTATTTTCAAGAAAATTCTGTTGCATAGTTATGTTATGAATATTAAAGCTTTAAATACTGATTGGAAGAATGCATGATTTATAAAATAATTAAAAGTACCTAGAGATTAATTTTAATGACATAAAAAAAACCTCTCATTTTGAGAGGTTTTTTTAATTAGAAGTTAAATTGACTTCGGTGCGCCTACAACTTCATTTAAATGTTTACGTACAGTATTGAAAGAGAAGTTCTTAGAATCCATGCGCTTTGGCAAGATATAAGCGCCTTGTTGTTCTTCGCCTTTAGGAGTTTTTACTTTAAAGTTCACCAAGATGAAATCTGGAGAGCTATACCACTCGTAAATATCTTTCCAGCCAATCGTTGCTGTACCTTCTTGTAGTCCAACTTTTTGACGCATTACGATGCCGTGTGGTTGTACGCCTAAACGAATACCTTTAATTTCCTGAACCGGAAATTCATTCATTTTGCGTTTTACATACCACTCGAGACCAAATCTTTTTACAAGATAGAAAAGGGCTACAGAGATGATTACGACCCAACAAATAACTGTTGAATAAGTCGAATAATATTTAATGAGTCCAGCACCGATTAAAGAGAGAGCAACAAGTGCAATCATGATCATCCATGTTTTGCGACTAAATTTGTTAGTACTACGCCAAATCATAAGTTGAGCTTGACGTTGTTCAACTTCAGAAACTTCGTAAGGAACAGGTTGTAGCGTATAAGCGTATAGCGTTTTGGCGGTCATAGTATAAAAAATGAGTTTAGAACTAGGTTAAGTTTAACACCAATTAGCATGCAAAGATATTATGCAAATGGCTGATAAGTTAGAGAGAAGCAAACTCAGTGCCATCCTCATTTGGCTCATGATGTAGACTTTGTTTAAGCATACTTAAACGAGGCAGAATACTGAGCATTAAAGAAAGTTGCTGCAAGATAATCAATGATTTTTGATCATTTTCGTCATTACGGCTTAGGCGCTGTCTGATTGTACTCAGCATATTTTGTGCTGATAAATCAGGCACTTCATCTCTTAAGAGAGCACCTTGAATATCATCGAGTGCTTGATCTAGTAAGGAAAGAACTTCCTGATCTTGAATTTGTTCACGATGTGCTCCGAGTGCTGCAACATAACTCAGGAATGTATGGCTCAGACATAGAAACTCAAAAGCCAAAGTCTTTTGTGTTGGGTCAATATTGGGTTCAGTGGCAAGTGTGGAAATTAAAGAGGCAACTTCGGCATCATTATTATGCGCAGCTCGCCTGACGACACGATAATTCAAGGCATTATTACGACCTTGGTGATACTGCATTACGACTTCGGCTAAATATTGGCATTGGGCTTGTAACGATCTTTGGATAGTACGTGGGAGACGACGGAATTTCCAATCGGGCCAGATAAAGCTGACACCAAACCATGCCAATGCACAGCCAATAACAGTATCGACGAATCGAGGTAAACCCGCAGCAAAAGCAGAACCATCAAGATTAAAATTGATCAGTGCCAGAATGGTAATAAAAGCAGTGGCCTGAGCATACTGTTTACTGCGTAGCTCGAAAAATAACACACCACTCAATACCAGCATGACTAATTGACCTTCGAGGGAAGGGATAAAATAAATTACAGCTAAACCAACGATGATGCCGATCAAAGTACCAATAATACGAAGATAGAGACGACGTTTGGTGGCGTTGAAGTTTGGTTGGCAGACAAATAGTGCCGTTAATAGAATCCAGTAACCATACGAAATATTTGTCAGTTGAATAAAGACATAGCCGATAAATAACACGATCGATAAACGAACCGCATGACGGAATAATACCGACTCTGGCGATAAGTGTTGTTTAATCCGAATAATGATGTCATTTACACCTTTGAGATCATCATCTTTGAGTTGGTTTTCAGCTTGTTGTGCATTGATTAACTGTAAGTTACGTTCGGTCTCAAGGTTTTGTAGTTGAGCATCAATTGATTTGAGGTTTTGATAAAGTGCAAATAATGCATTAATCCTGACCTGATCATAAAGATTATCTTTGCGGAGTTTTTCAAGTGACAGTCGTAAGTTTTCAAAGCTGTGCTTAAAGCGCTTGTTATGGGTATATCGTGTTCGATGTCGAATGCATTGAGCCAAGTCCTGACATGCTTTTCCTTGAATAGTTAAAATACGCTGGAAGCGGAACAAAATATCACTGTGCTGAAAGACTTTGGCAAGCTTTTGATAGTCAATGTGGGCAGAGTCAGCACGTTCATGAATATCTTGGGCAACAAAATAATATTGCAGACTACGACGCGTATCTTTCTGTCCTCTGTCACCCTTGAGCCGAGTAACTAATGCGACACGCAGATTATTAAAAAGGGAAATTAATTTTCCATTTTCCAAGGCCAAATCAATCATGCTTTGCTGGTAACTTGCAGGTGTCATATCGACATCAAACAAATTGGATTTTGCAAATAAAAAGCTACCCAAGGCATTGTATGAAGATGCAAGTTGATCCTGTAATTGTCGTACAGGAAACAGTAAAAAACTAATGGTTGAGATCAATCCATACCATGCCGCACCAATCACCAATAAGGCAGGTTGAAGATACCAATCTTCAAATAGATGAACACCTAGCATGGTATACACGGAAACGACTAAACACCCATAAGCAATGGTTGCATAACGTCTGCCGAGAGAACCTAATAAAATCCATCCAAGACAAGAGGCAATCAATCCAATTGCAAAAGCAACGGGATAAGGGAATAGCAGTTGAACAGAGGCAGCTGTGATGAAGAACCCAATATAAGTATAAATCAGGTTCATGATCCGTACTGAAAAGCGATCATCGATATCGCTAATACCTGCTGCGACGACACCAAGTGTAAGAGGAATGGTCGCCAATTGAAAATCAAGCAAATAGGGTACAAAGGCAGTACCTATAAAGGCGATTAACATCCGCACGTTATACATAAACGTGGTGTTATAGGTAAGCTGTTTAAATCGTCCGAACCAAGGATTCAAGTGCTGTCCTTTTTGTATTTGCAATTGATATATAGGAGGACTGGTAACGTTTTTAAAGTGTTAGCAGGCTTTTAATATTATGCACAAATTAGGACGAGAATGTTAAGCTAAGACGATCAATAAACTTGAAAAGTGCAGCATTATGAAGGTTGAGCAATCTAATTCACGACAGTATTCAACAGCTTGGATTATGTTGCTTGCACTTTTAACCGCTTTAGGCCCTTTATCAATTGATATGTATTTACCCGCATTGCCACAAATGGCAGATGAGTTTGGGGTAAGTACACAAATGATTGCCAATACTTTACCTGCATATTTCTTAGGGCTTGCGATTGGACAGTTAATTTATGGGCCAGTCAGTGACCGTATTGGACGCAAAACACCTTTATATTTTGGTTTAGCCCTTTATGTCGTTGCAAGTTTAGCTTGCGTTTTTGTGACCAATGAATGGGCGTTAATTGCAGCACGTATTTTTCAGGCACTGGGTGGTTGTGTCGGTGTGGTGATTGCTCGTGCAGCTATTCGTGATCGTTTGGATGTACAAGGATCAGCTCAGGCCTTTTCTAGCATGATGATTGTGATGGGGCTTGCACCTATTCTTGCACCGATGTTTGGTGCATGGATTTTAAGCTTTTTCCCATGGCAGGTGATTTTTGCTGCCTTAGCGATTATCGGTGTGATCTGCTGGTTCTGCGTGCATTTCTTTTTTAAAGAGTCGCTGCCCGCTGAGCGACGTTTAAAATTGTCTGCTTATCAGGTCACAACTTTATATGCAGCAATTCTGAAAGATGAAAGCTTTAGAGTGCCAATGTTTGCTGGTTGCTTAACGGGAGCTGCATTATTTTGCTATATCAGTTCAGCATCAGCTGTTTTCATGGGGCAATATCACTTATCTCAACAACATTTCTCTTATGCATTTGCACTCAATGCTGCTGGGATTATGTTGATGTCTTCATTAAATAAACATTTAAATACGCGGATGGGGATTTTTCCACGCTTACGCTTAGGCGGATCGATTCAATGTTTTGGTGCTTTAGTAGTGGTCAGTGCAGGATTAATGCATGACGCACCGTTATGGTTTTTGATGTCTGGTTTGTTTTTAGTGGTTTCAGGAATTGGTTTGACTGGCCCAAATGCGATGGCTTTGGCAATGTCGAAACAAGGTGCTCGAGCTGGAACTGCGAGTGCGATCATGGGCAGTATGCAATTTGCCTGTGGTTTGCTTGGTGGGGTGATTTTGAATTTTCTTATTTGGAAAGCATCGCTGAATATGGGCATCATGATGTTGCTTTTCACTAGTACTGGTTTATTTGCAATCTTTAAGGTTGGAAAACAGCAAAACAGTATCTCTGCTTAGAGATACTGTTAAAAGAGATTTAATCCATAAATACAGTGAAATCTTCGACAGGTAATCGAGGTGTAATGAAGGTGTTTACAATATGGTCGGGATCTGCATAACCTAAAGCAACAGCACATACTAATTCTTCATCATTAGGTGCATTCAGCACATCTAAAACGATTGGATGAAAATGGTTCCACGCCGCTTGTGGGCAAGTATCTAATCCACGAGCTTTTGCTGCAACCATGACATTTTGAATCATCATGGAAATATCCATTTTTGAACCAATCCCCATGGCTTTATTGACTGTGAAATAAAGTGCAACAGGCGCATCAAATAATTGGAAATTACGTAATTGCTGTGCCGCCATTTTCTCTTTTTCACCTTTTTGGATGTTCAGTAAGCCATAAAGGCCCCAGCCATTTTCACGGCGACGATCAATAAATGGCGAAATCCAAGTCTCAGGGTAGTAGGCAAAAGTTTCTTTATACTGATCAGCAAGTTCGGGCTTTTGATGTAGTTCAATTTGTGCTGCACATACACGATCAATCATCTCAGCACGTTTTTGACCTGTAACGACATAAACTTTCCAAGGTTGCGTGTTCGTTCCAGAAGGTGCTCGGCTTGAAACTGCCAAAATATCTTTAATCGTTTGAACGTCAACAGGCGTATCTAAAAATGCGCGTACAGAGTGACGTGAAGTAATGGCATCATCAACGTGGCGGACTTGTTCCGTGTTCATAAAAGCTCCTCATCTTTTCTGATCTTTCTCACTGCTTGAGACTATAAAGGAATTCATATTTTTTGCGGATGATTTTTTAGTCGTAGACTTGGGTTTGGGTGAAAAGTAAGCATTTGTACGCGATTCATACAGCATGAAAATAATTTTTTAGAGGGTGTTTTTGTTATGTGAAAAAGAAATATATTTATAACACAATGAAATAGAAATGATATTTACTTGGAAGTGCGAGACGTAGTACTTGCGACTCAAATAAAAAAATACACACAATATTCCAAATTTATGCATAATACGCCCTTTTTAAAAAATTGATTAGGCTTTCCTTACTGTTAGGGTGAGGGGAATTTTCTATGACAAGCATACAAAATTTACCCAATTTTATGCTTGTGGAAAATGTTGAAATATACACCAATACAGGAGCTTCTCATGAGTTTATCTCTCATCCGTAAGCCGTTCGTAATTCAGGGATTGGCGTTTACCGTTGCTGCCTTAATGATGAACAATGCTCAGGCCGCTAGTGAGCAAGAACAGATTCAACAACTTCGTGATGAAGTAAAAGAACTACGCGCTTTACTTGAACAATATGTTCCGCAATCAAAACAAAAAAATGATCTTCCTCAAGTTGCTGCAACACCAGCGACGACTGTTGTAAACGCACCAAATTCTCAAGCGGTTGCTGTTACTGAATCATCTCAGAAATCACAATTAGGCTTTAGAACTGCTTCGGGCGCACAAGTTCAGCTCTATGGATTCTTACGTGGCGATGCTTCTTATCAAGCCAAAGGTGGTGATGGCATTTTCAACCGTATCAACAAGGTTGATCTTGAAAATAATGAGAAAAATAGCGACCGATTCTACAGCACTGCGACAGTGACTCGTTTTGGCCTAGATTTCAAAGCACCTGTCCAAGGTGCAGACGTTGGTGGTAAATTAGAAGTTGATTTCCGTGGCGGTAGTAGCAATGACACGATTCGTATTCGTCATGCGTATCTCACATATAACGACTGGTTATTTGGTCAAACAACATCAACTTTCTTGGCAACAGACGTACAGCCAGAAATGCTTGATTTTAACTCACCTTTAGGGATTGGTACTTACCGTACGCCTATGGTTCGTTATAGTACTCAATTAAACCCTACAACAACTTATGCTGTTGCCTTAGAAAAAGGTAATGATGACAATCGAGCGCCTGCTTTGACGACGAAATTGAAATATGATTTTGCCGAAGGTAAGGGGACAACATCAGCGCGTGCGTTATTGACAGAAGCTCGCAGTAAAGCAAGTTTTGCTAACGATGATAAACAACTAAGTGCGAATGAATCTGCACTCGGTTGGGGCGTTGCAATTGGTGCAAAATATAAATTCACTGATTCATTACAGGCGATGATTGATTATTCGCATGTTAAAGGTGACAGCAAATTCTTGCTTTATACCAACAATGCTTTCAATGTAAATCCAAATAATTTTGATTTAAATTTGAATGAATTTGATGCAGTTACCGTTGGTACGACGTATCAGATTACGCCAAAAGTTCGTAGTACTTTGGCGTATGGCGCAATGTTTGCAAATGATAGTAATGACTTTGCTCAACAAGCTTTTGCAGATACAGCGCAAAACAAGACACTACAACAAGGTTGGTGGAATGTGATGTATTCACCTGTTTCACCTATTACGTTCGGTCTGGAATATGTCTATGGCGAACGTAAAACCTTTAATGGTCAAAAAGGTAAGGATAACCGTGTAGGAGCAATGGCTCGCTATAACTTCTAACCTATCCTGTAGGTGTAATCATCCGTGAAAACAAATCAGGTTAAATAAAGCTGAGTTCTTACAAAGAACTGTATGTTTTTTATTAAGCTGATTGAGTTTTCACTCATTTTGAGAGTTACTATTTCATTGGCTGTAGGATGGAAAAAACATCTGAAAAACGAATGAAATAAACGGAAGAAGATATGGAATTTACTTTCAATGGTTTTTATACCCTAATATCGGCGGTGATCGTCTTATTATTAGGGCGTTTTCTCGTTAATAAAATTGACTTCTTAAGACGTTACAACATCCCTGAGCCAGTAGCTGGTGGTTTGGTTGCAGCGGTAATTTCATTACTCGTGCACTCGATGTGGGGCTACAGTATTGTTTTCAGCAGTCAATTACAAACGAGTTTCATGCTAGTTTTCTTCGCTTCAATTGGTCTCAGTGCCAATTTCATGAAGCTAAAAGAGGGCGGGATCGGTTTAGTTTTATTCTTGATCTGTGTCGCTACATTCATCATCGTACAAGATGTTGTCGGGATGAGTCTTGCATCGTTGTTAGGTATTGATCCTCTGATTGGTTTGATTGCAGGTTCAATCACGTTGACAGGTGGTCACGGTACTGCGGGTGCTTGGGGCGAAATTCTTGAGACTCAGCATGGTATCCAAGGCGCTTTGGCATTGGGTATGGCGAGTGCGACATTTGGTTTGATTATCGGTGGTGTGATCGGTGGTCCTTTAGCGAAGTTATTGATCAATCGTTATGGACTTGCTCGTGAGCAAACACCAGCGCAAATCAAAGATCGTGATACGCATCTTGATAAGCATCCTGAAGAGCTTGCGCCATTTGAAAATCCACATCAAGTCCGTTTAATTACTGCTGATAATGCGATTACAACGCTCGGTATGTTTGCTGCATGTTTAGCATTTGCTGAATTTATGACAGGTTATAGTAAAGGAACATGGTTCGAGTTACCGACTTTCGTTTGGGCGCTTGGCGGCGGTGTTGTTTTACGTAACATCTTAGAAAGCCTATTGAAAGTAGATATTTTCGATCGTGCAATTGATGTATTTGGTAATGCGTCGTTATCACTTTATTTGGCAATGGCTTTGCTTTCATTGAAATTATGGCAATTGGCTGATTTGGCTGGCCCACTTGTTGTGATTCTTGGTGCGCAAACATTGACGATGGCACTTTATGCTGCGTTTGTGACGTTCCGTGTAATGGGTAAAAACTACGATGCAGCTGTCTTGGCAGCGGGTCACTGTGGTTTTGGTATGGGTGCAACACCAACAGCTGTTGCAAACATGCAGGCGATCACAAACATGTATGGCCCATCGCATAAAGCGTTCTTGATTGTTCCATTATGTGGTGCATTCTTCGTCGATCTAATCAATGCGACAGTGATTCAATTAATTTTGAAATTCTTTATCTAAGTCGGATCAAAAGCCCCATGCGGGGCTTTTTTGATTCATCCATTGTTATCGTATATGTACTTGATGTGCATGTAATTTTTTAAGCGAATAAGTGATGAATGAACAATTAAATGCCACGCTGATGTCGTGGGTACAATTCTTGAATGATCCGCTTTGGAATTTCTTGGTCGTATTGTTGGTTGCGGTTGGGGTGTTTTACACATTAGCGACGGGTGCAGTACAGCTTCGTTTATTCTTACACAGTATCCGTGTGATGAAAGGGAGCCGTAAAGAAGCGCAAGATGAACATGGGATTACTCCATTTCAGGCTTTCGTAACGGGTTTGGCAAGCCGTGTGGGTGTTGGTAACGTTGCTGGTGTCGCGATTGCAATCGCGATTGGTGGTCCTGGTGCTGTGTTTTGGATGTGGGTGACTGCTTTCCTTGGGATGAGTTCTGCATTTGTTGAATCATCACTCGCTCAATTATTTAAAGTGAGAGATCATCAAAACAAGCAATTTCGTGGTGGACCTGCGTACTACATTACCAAAGGCTTAAAACAAAAGTGGTTAGGGATCGTTTTTGCGCTATCACTCATTTTAGCGTATGGCTTTGTATTTAATGCGGTACAAGCAAATGCAATTATTGGCGCGACCTCACATGCATGGGGTTGGGATAAAGCCAATTTTGTATTGGGTCTCGGCGGACTTGATCTCGAAGTGTCATGGGTTGGTATTGTATTAGTCGTGATGACAGCATTGATTATCTTTGGTGGGATCAAGCGTATCGCTAAAGTTGCTGAAGGCATCGTTCCTTTCATGGCATTGCTTTATATCATGGTCGCTTTATACATTGCGATGACTAACTTACCAATGTTGCCTGAGATCTTTAAATTAATCTTTACCAAAGCATTTGAGTTTGAAGCTGCAGCTGGTGGTTTCTTCGGCGCAATGATTTCTATGGCAATGATGATGGGGATCAAACGTGGTTTGTTCTCTAACGAAGCTGGTATGGGTTCTGCGCCCAATGCTGCTGCTGCGTCGGATGTGAAACATCCTGTAAATCAAGGTTTAGTACAAATGCTTGGTGTATTTGTCGATACTTTTGTGGTGTGTTCATGTACTGCGATTATCATCATGGTGTCTGGTCTATATCACGAAGCAGGTTTTGAAGGCGTAACATTGACGCAGAAAGCATTAGAGAGCCAAATTGGTAGCTGGGGCGGTGGTTTTCTTGCGATTATTCTGTTCTTATTTGCCTTTACTTCAATTATTGGTAACTATGCTTACGCTGAAAGTAATGTACAGTTTATTAATAACAATCCAAAAATCATGTTCATTTTCCGTGTCTTGGTTTTGGCAATGGTTTACTTCGGTGCGATCACAAGTGTACCGTTAGTTTGGTCAATGGCAGATCTTTCGATGGGCTTGATGGCGACCATCAACTTAATTGCGATCTTATTATTAACGCCGATTGCATTAATTTTGTTGAAAGATTACACCTCTCAATTAAAACAAGGGATCAAAGAACCTGAGTTTAAAATTGATAATCATCCTAAATTAAAGCAAAAAGTCGATTCAGACATTTGGTAATAATTGAAAGCCCCTAAACAGGGGCTTTTTTATAATGAAGAAAACATTAATAAAAAAGTGATACAACTTTCTTTGTTTAGTCGAGCTAAAATTAAAAGAGAAATAGATTAAATTTGGCAAAGATTGTATATGAAACAGCTTAAACTTTTTGTGCTAGGGCTTTCCGTCGTTTTGGCAACAGGTTGTCAGACCACTTCACATTTACGACCTGTTGTTGAAGATGCCCAGGCACAAACTGCTGTTATGCCTTTTGCCTCAATTAAAAAACAAGAAAAACGCCCTGTTATCGCTTTGGTATTAGGTAGCGGTGGTGCGCGTGGCTACGCACATATTGGTGTAATTGAAGTTTTGGAACAACAAGGCATTCGTCCTGATTTTATTGTTGGAACGAGTGCAGGAAGTATTGTTGGCTCAATCTATGCCAGTGGTAAAAGTGCTGCCGAATTACGTGACATTGCACTTAAATTAAAAGCCAATGATGTACGTGATGTGAATGTCAGCTTAAAAGGTTTTTTTGATGGCAAGAAAGTCGAAGATTATGTGAATGATCAAGTTCATAATATTCCACTACAAAAATTAAAAATTCCAATGTATGTCGTTGCAACTGAGCTTAAAGACGGAACCAAGACGGTATTTAATTATGGTAATACGGGTCAGGCTGTGCGTGCCTCGACTTCAATTCCCAGCATGTTTGTTCCGACCAAAATTCACAATACTGAGTATGTTGATGGTGGACTGGTTAGTCCAGTTCCTGTTGAAGTGGCACGTGAGTTAGGCGCTGATGTGGTGATTGCAGTGGATATTTTGGCGCAACCTATTCATACAGAAACTACCAATGTTTGGGGCTTATTCAACCAAAATATTAATATTATGCAAGGACGACTTGCAGAAGAAGAACTAAAAGATGCAGATGTAGTGATTCAACCTGACCTGCGTGAAAAGGCGCATATCTTTGATGTCAAAGACCGAGAGAACACCATGCAAGCAGGTGTAGATGCCGCAATCCAAAAGCTTTCTGATATTCAATGGGTGATTCAAAACAAGAAAAATGTGGCTAATGGTGATCAACCTGAAGTTGCTTTAAAAGTGAATCCTGCAAGCGCTCAATAAAGCTTTAACTGTTTAGGTAAATCAACCAATACCATGAGTTTGTTAACCTAAACAGATTGTTTTCTCAAAACAAATTGTAAAAGCTGTACAAAATGCTATGAAAATATTGGGAAAACATGTAAATAACTACAAATTACTAAAGTTTTTATCAGACATATTTAAGTTTGAGGTAATAGGATGACGCCTGACGTCAATTGCTACGCAACAAGGATTGTTAAGTTCAATGTTTAAATCTTTTTTTCCTAGCCCACGCCTGTTCTTTATTTCAGTGATTGTGTGGCTGTCACTCAACATGCTGCTTTGGTACACAGGTGGGCATGGATGGGGTGAATATCTTGGTTTTCCAAAAGGCTATGCCGAAGCAGAATTACCAATTGGTGTAAGTCGTTTTTGGTCGGCTTCATTCATTTGGTTCTATTTATGGTTCTTAGTTTCTACGGCTTTGTTTGCAGGTTTTTGGCGTTTCTTTTCAGATAATAAATGGCAGAAATGGTCGATATGGGGTTCAGCATTTATTTTGTTTAATATCTGGTTTGGTGTCCAAGTCAGTGTTGCGATCAATGCTTGGTATGGCCCATTCTGGGATATGATTCAAAAGATGTTAAGTGATGGTGGCGGTAATATAGCTGATCTCTATAATGGAACTTTAACTTTCCTTTATATCGCAATGGTTGCTGTCACGTTTGCTGTCGTTAATGCATTCTTCACCAGTCATTATGTATTCCGTTGGCGTACTGCAATGAATGAATATTACACCGCGAATTGGGAAAAGTTACGCCATGTCGAGGGGGCTTCGCAACGTATTCAGGAAGATACCATGCGTTTTGCCACGATCGTTGAAGACTTAGGTGTTGAGTTAATTAAATCAGTGATGGTATTGATTGCCTTTTTACCGTTGTTATTTCAAATCTCTCAGAAAGTTCCTGTATTGCCAATTGTTGGTGAAATCGAACATTCATTGGTATGGGCAGCGGTCGTTTGGGCGATTGTAGGAACTGTTGTTTTGATGTTTGTGGGGCAAAAATTACCTGGGCTACAATTCAATAATCAGAAAGTTGAAGCTGCTTACCGTAAAGAGTTGGTTTATGGCGAAGATCATGAAAATCGTGCTGATCCACTCACATTAAAAGAGTTATT
Organism: Acinetobacter venetianus RAG-1 = CIP 110063; assembly: GCF_000368585.1. GTDB lineage: Bacteria > Pseudomonadota > Gammaproteobacteria > Pseudomonadales > Moraxellaceae > Acinetobacter > Acinetobacter venetianus. Next base: position 133,065 of record NZ_KB849557.1, on the reverse strand, counting down.
TGCTCGAGTGCGTGTGAATTATTTTAGACTATACTTTCACTATGCTTATTTTAACCTTGTCGCTATCTGGTATAAACAACTTGATATTTTATATAGCTTAGTCGTGCTATTCCCAGCAATTGCAGCAGGTAAAATGACTTTGGGTTTGATTAACCAGATCAGTAATATTTTTGATAAAGTTCGTGAGTCTTTTCAGTATCTCATTAGTTCATGGAAAACCATTATCGAGCTACTTTCGATTCATAAACGCTTAAAAGCTTTTGAATCTATTTTGGATGAATAAATCCATCAAATAAAAAAACCTGCATCAAGCAGGTTTTTTTATGGTTTAAAGTAAACAAATTCCAAGTCCAGCGCCTGCAGCCATGACCCATAAAGGATGAATTCTCTTAAATACACCAAGAAATGCAGTTAAAATGACGATCACAACTAACAATAGATTTTGTGCTGAAGCATCCGCAATTAACCATGCACTCACGAGAACCAATCCGACCGTAATGGGTTTTAAGGCTTTTTCAAAGCGTGCCCGTAATGGATTGGATTTAAATCTTTCCCAAAATTTTAGTGCATAGATTGTGATAATAGAAGATGGGCCGAACTTCGCCAATGATGTCACTAATAAACCTGCTGGCCCAGCGACGTGCCAACCGATAAGAGGAACGATCATCATATTCGGGCCGGGTGCGGCTTGAGCCATCGCAAACAGCGAGCTAAATTGCTCTGCTGTCATCCATTGGTGTACCGTCACCACTTGATGTTGCATTTCTGGAAGGATGGCATTCCCTCCACCGAAAGCCAAAACTGAGAGCTGTGTAAAAACGATCACTAGCGTTAATAAGATCATGATTTCTTTACTCCGAGTACCAAGACATTAATCGTAAGTAAGATGAATAAGGTCAGCGCTAAAGGCAGTTTGATCAGCAGCATAAAAACAAAGGTCAGTACAATCGTGAAAATGGTGAGATAGCTTTTTAAAATTGGTCGCAACATTTTCAGCCCTGTTGCAAATAATAAACCTGCGGCGGCCGCAGCTAAGCCTTGAATCATGTGTTGTACCGCGGCTAAGTAAGCAAATCGTTCATAGACTTGATAAATAATCAGTACGATCGCTGTTGGTGCAGAAATCAATCCTAGAACAGAACAGATCGCGCCTTTAACACCTTGGAACTGCATGCCAATTGCAACTGACATATTGATAATATTACCGCCGGGTAAGAGCTGGCAGACACCAAGTAAATCCGTGAATTTACTTTCATCAATCCACTTTTTCTCTTCAACAATGATACGGTGCGCCAAGGGCAGTACCCCACCAAACCCCATCAGCCCCAATTGCATAAATCCCGTGAAAAGAGCCTTGCAATCAGGCGCTGTTGAAACTGTTTCACGCTCTATTGATATTGCTTGGGCTTTCATTGGGACTTATTCCTCTTCATCGATTAATGAGAATAGGATGGTGGAATAGTGGTATATTTACAAATGCTATTTTTGCTTGAATCTATACTTAAAAGGTATGTTTAATGGATATTCATAAGCTCCATGCATTTGTTGCAGTAGTCGAAGAAAGTAATATTTCTAAAGCTGCTGTTCGGCTGCATATGCAACAACCGCCATTAACACGATTAATTAAAAGTTTAGAAGAAGAACTTGAGACGGCACTGCTAAAACGACTACCTAGAGGCGTTGAGGTTACAGAAGCAGGCAAAGTCTTATATCAAGAAGCCATTACGATTTTGGCACATGCTCAGTCAATTCCGAAACGAGTTAAAAATATTGCACAAGGTCTCGAAGGTCAGATCAATATTGGCTTTACCAATTCAGCAGGATTACATCCATTTTTACCCGCAGTGTTGCGGCAATTCCGTGAAAAATTTCCTAACGTCGCGATTCATTTGGAGGAAGAGAGTAGTAGTGCTTTAACTGATGCAGTGATTAATGAAAAACTTGATATCGTATTTCTGCGTAAACCAGCACCTAAACATGCTGCCGTGCAAACGATGCATGTGCTTGATGAGCCATTAATCGTTGCACTGCCAAGTAATCACCCTTTAGCAATGCAAGAGGGCGTGATTCGCTTACCTGATTTAGAACCTTATGAGTTTGTACTTTATCGCCGTTTAGCGGGGCAAGACTTGTTTGATAATATTTTGGCAAATTGCTATCAAGCGGGCTTTAGTCCTAACATTGTCCAAGAAGCACCACGATTAACATCCAGTCTAAATTTAATTGCAGCAGGGATTGGGCTTTCAATCGTGCCAGCATCTATCCAAGACTTTTGGAATAAACAAATTATTTACCGTCCTTTGGAAGCCAAGAAACCTTGTATTGCTCCAATTTATGCAATTTACAGAGCCAAAGATAATAATGTTCGAGTGGCACATTTTTTGGATTTACTTAAAGCGAGCCAAGTATTAGAAAATAATTTTAATATTAATGCGTAAAGTGATAGAAGTTTAAAATTGGTCCAACCAAATGTTGTTGAGATTTGTCTAAGGTGACTTTGATTTCTCGAAAGTTAAAATCACCATCATCACGATATTTCGCTACGCCATGAGTTTTGTTATTCAGCTTCGGAATCTGATAACTAAAGAAAGCGATGTGTTTGGATGGATGTACCACATGAATTAACTTTTGTGTGTCTTTATAGCCGCCAAACTCATTCTCAATGCTTTCTTTTAAAAGGTTTGGAAAATAAAGAGTTGCGTAGGGCATACCGCAACCAACACAAACTGAAGAATCATATAGTTCAATCGCTTGTTTTTGATTTGTGCTCATCAGCAATGCTGAACCTGTACCATTTGCCCCTGCATTTGCTTCAATATCTGGCCAGTCTTTTGGAACAAGTACCACGCCAATTTCAGGTAGTCCGACCAATTTAAGTTGCTTTGCTAGATTAGCATCTAGCTTAAAATCAAAATGACAGCTTTTTGCTGTACACGATTTAAAGTCTTTTAACAGTCCATCATCGACGGGATTAGCCGCGGTAACACGATAAAAGGGAACGCGAACATCATTGCTAAAGGAGACTTCTCCCAATGCATATATTTGATTCATTGCTTGGCGTTGTTTTATCGTATTTGAAAATTGAGGAAAAATTGGTTCAAAGTGACTGACTTCAGCGTGAGTTATTGCGGTAGACAGCAGTAATAAAATCGTGGAAATAGAGCAGAATAATTTCATTTTTTTATACGGTAATTTTGGTTTGAATTAAAATTAGCATATTCTTGAATACAAGAACCTACAACGTGAATAATTTAAACGTCTTAAAATATTTTGACTGAAAAATAAAATAGATTAGGCCGAGAAATAAGTCTTATGAAAAATATCATTTCAATATGCTGTTTGATGTCCATTAGTGCCACAGCTTTTGCACAGGAGATCAAAGGGATTTCATTTACGCATGAAGATTGGGAAATTTATTGTAGTAACACGGGAACATGCCAAGCAGCAGGCTATTCTGATGAATATAGTCATGATCCGAATGAACCTGCATCACTATTATTAACCCGACTCGCGGGTGCTAAGCAAGCCGTCAAAGCTGAATTTGCACTGGGAAGTATTGACGAGCAAGCACAGCTTGCAGGAAAACTAAAAAATATTCATTTCTATGTCAATGGTAAAGATCTTGGAGCCGTCTCAGTGGATGGCGCTGATTTTCCGATTATGGGGAAACTTACCGTCGCTCAGGTCAATGCATTACTACAACAATCCAAACAAAAAACGGAAATTGTGTTTAAGAACCCAAATGTCCAATGGCAAATATCAGATAAAGGTATGACCGCTGTATTATTAAAAATGGATGATTTTCAAAAGCGAGTTGGAACAGTTGGAGCTTTGGTTAAAAAAGGCAAAATGGATGAGTCAAAAGTCCTATCAGCACAACCCAAAATTATTGTAAAACAAGTGAAGACCAGTAATAAGCCTTATCTCACTTTGCAGTCGAACAATAAACGCTATGCATCTATTCATCAAATGTTAATGGCTGCTCAGCCTACACCCAAGGAAGATGGGTTTTGTGAAGGACTCTATAATGGTGATGAATATGAGCCACAACCGATTGAGTTATATAAACTGGGAAATAAAAAAATATTGGCAATGACGATTTGTTGGCGTGGAGCATATAACGAAGGATATGGCGCTTGGGTACTCAACGAGTCACTTACTGGTAAAGCAGCTTTCGTGACTGAACATGCGTCAGAATTTTACCAAGGTATTATCAGTAGCGCTCAAAAAGGACGAGGTATTGGGGATTGTTGGAGTACCGCTGAATGGGTGTGGGATGGGCAGAAGTTTGTGAATACCAGAGATATGTGGACAGGCATGTGTAAAGGGCTTGCTGCTGGTGGGGTTTGGCAGCTTGATCAAATTGAGGCGATTGTAAAATAGAGCTTTAAATCACCTAAAAATAGCCTAAGGAATGATGATGCTGAACAATAAAATTTATTTAAGTGGACTGATTTTAGCTGTTTCATTGAGTTGTTTTAGCACTTCAATTATTGCTGCGCCGTTGCAGATTTTAGAATTTAAAAAAGGTCAACTCAATCAAGCTGCACAAAAACAGATCTGTGAGCAACTTAGTGATGTTTGCCAACAACAAACGCCGCTTCGCAGTCTGAAAACGGCTGATCAAAAGTTATGGTTATTGTTAGGTGATCAGATCGCTCAGTTTTATCCATCTGCAACTGGCTTGAAATTGAAAAATAAGTGGCATGTAGATTTAGAAACTGATGAAGATGATACTTCAGATGGGCCTTTTATTTTCCCCAAACTTTTTCCAATGACTGAAAGCCGTTATGCCATTGCTATCATTGAACGTTCTTCTGAAATGTATTCAGGTGGTGGAGCAGGGATGGAGCGTGCGAGTTTTTATGAATTAAAGGATTCAAGGCAGACACATCGCTTTATTGAAAATTATCCTTTTAGTTTTAATCGCATGATTCGGGCATGTTTTTCTGAGCAGGAATATAAAAGTTCTCAAGGCAAATGCCATGATGAAGATCGTCTCAGTTTAGATATTCGCCCGATTAAACCAATGTTGTGGCAATTCCGCTATCGTTACAGTTTGGATGTATCACCTGTATCGGATTCGGGGGAGAAGTCATTTAAAGGCAGTCGTAATCTGAATATTGATCTAAACAAAGCACCACAGCAGCCAAATATTCCTGCAAATTGGGATTATCAAGGACAAGGTTAAGTTCGAGTTTTACATTTTGCCTAAGTTTTAAAGGTTTGGGCTTACGCAATTTACAGCGTCATAACAGATGATCTATCGAGTACATGCTACAAAGAGACAGATTGCTTTTTGGAACTGCGCTTATGTCTCCTGTTTATTTTTCATCTCACCGTAAATTATTTCAATTAAGTCGTTCTGTATTCATGGCTGCAGCTGTGTTGGGAACAACGCAAGTAGCTATAGCAGGGCCAACAGTGGATCAACTGAGTGATTGTTTGGTAAAAGCTACGACAGCAGCAGATAAAACTACAGTATTGCAATGGACGTTTACTGCTTTAGCTGCACATCCTGATTTGAAAGGTTTTAGTAGTGTTACACCTGAGCAAAAGAATCAGTTAGATCAGAAATTGGCACAGGTGTTACAGCGTGTGATTGTGGAGCAGTGTTCGACACAGACTAAGGCGGTGATTCAGGCTGAGGGGATTCAAGCGGTTGGTGAGGCTTTTCAACAGTTAGGTCAGAGTGCAGGTGAGGATATTGTCAAAGATCCAGCGGTTAGACAGCAGTTGCAAGGCACGTTGCGTTATATTGATTTAAATAAATTAGTCACGACTTTTTTAACACCTGATATTTGGAATAAGTTGGGTGTGGTGAGAGGAATGTAATTTATTCAGTTTGTCTTATTCATGGGAATAATCTGCTAAAAAATAACGATAAGCTCTAAGCCCTGTATTATTAGGCTTAGAGCTTATTTTTACACAGCTTTAGTTGTTTCCCGTTTGCCTTCTACATACAAAGCTACTTTTTTAAGGATTGGTTTTTTTATGGCAGAAATTAGGGTTGCCATGAGTTCATAATCGGGTTTATTGTCTTTTATGGGGAGTTGAATATATTTATCTTTGACAACATTCCATCCTCCTAATTTGTTTTTATAAGAATAGATAGGTAAATCAGTTACTTTATTAATACATTGAACTGCAAACAAATATTGGTCTGGCAATAATTCAACGTCATCAAGAATCCAGCGAACTGCATACGCATCAGATAAAATCGTAAATTCATTGGATTGAAAGTAAGAACGATAAATATCACTGTTGGATGGAATAGAAATCACATTCTGTAAAATAGTGGCTTCATCTTTAGGCACAAAATAGTTTAGTCCTTGATTTTTAAAACTGGATGTGAGGCAGGGAAGTATATAATCACCAGTCATTTCTTTTGGTAGTTCTTCTGCTTTGAAAGCTAACTTTTTACTCGTTACTCTTTCAAATAAATCGCCCATTTTAAATTCACCCCATTGAATATTTTGAGATTTAGCTAAGATTTTCTCCTCTTCTTCTGTCAAAATATATGATTGCGTGAGGTAAGTATCTAATTTGTACAATCGTTCATTTTCTAATTCGGCAATATAACTCTCCATAAAATCAAAATCGGGCTTACCATTTTTGATAGGTAATTGGACTTTGGTTTTATTAAAACTATCTTCAAAATTTCTAACAAGCAAGTTTTGAAATTTTTGTTGATTTTTATTCAATAGGATTATGAAATAAGTTGCGATTCTTGACGTTAGTGAAAAGCCTTTAGGAATTACTCTTTTTGTGAATTGCCCAGCATAAAAGTCTTTCTCCATATAGAAAAATTGCATAGCAATCATACCAATAGCTAAACAATTACCTTTAATTTTATGCTCATCATCTAAATAATTAACATAGCCTAAAATACCATTATTGAAAGCGGTTCTTGTAAAATATGGATATTTACCATTTTGGTAATTTTCACTAAATGTAAAATTATCTTTGTTTAATTGAGGGTTTCCTTTTATCAAAAACAAATCACCTAATTTAAACTCTCCCCACTCAACATTGTTTAGTTTTTCATTGAGTGGGTAGATTACTTTCCCAAATCTTCCTCTACTAAATTTTCCTGTTTAATCAGTGTGCTAATTTCCCAAGCTAGATAATCGCTCACCGTTTTTTTGAAGTCCTGCAAGGTTGGTTTGGTATCAATAGGAGCGGACTGATTCCAGTCAGCACCATTTGTTGGGTCGATATGTCCTTCGTAATATTCTTTTTCGGTAAAAATCTTGAGTTTGCCTTTCCCAAAGCGTACAAGATTTACCACCTCCTCATAGCGTTCACGTGCTTGGTCGGTATCTTTTAAATTATTACTGGCTTTTTTACGATTGGTACGAGTATAACCATCGTTAGAGAAATCAATAAACTTGACCACTTCGTCTTTGTGATGTTCTTCATTTACTTTAAAAACATAAATATTGGTTTGTACACTGGCTTTGCCAATAAATAAATCTATTGGCATTTTGATGCTTGCCAATAGCGTATGTTTTTTTAAAATACGTTTGCAATAATCTACAGCTTTTCCTGAACCTGCTGAGTTTTGAATAATGATTGCAGCATAACCTTTGTTCATCATCCCCAATGCTTTTTCGACAAAGTTCATGCCATTGCCCAAAGCAGAATAAGGCGGATTTAAGATAAAGGCATCGGCAGGGAATGGACTATCGGTTTTACCAAAGCCATATTTACCGTCAAAGTCTTTTAAAGAATCAAGGTTTAAAATATTGGAGCTGCCATCACCCATCAAAATCATATTGAGGATTGCCAACATATATACGCTGGAAAGTAATTCTAGCCCTAATAATTGTTCGGATTTTATCTTGATTTCTTTCTGAGCCAATTCCTGCGGAGATGTGCTATTATTTTTTGCATCAATGAGCATTTCATTCATTGCCGCAACCAATAAACCTGCTGAACCTGTGGCAAAGTCCCATACAAAAGAATTTTGGTTTACACGAGCCAGTTTGACTAAAAGCGTCGCAACATAAGAAGGAGTTAATACGACATCATTGAGCTTATCTTGTGTAAACCCAAGCCAGCCATACATTTCATTAAAGAGTTTTCCTGTAAAATCGGTGGTTAAGCCAATTTTGTAATAAATGCCTAAGTCATCGACAATTTTTCCAAAAACACGTTTAAGCTGGCTTTCACCATTGACCACTTTATTGATGTTTTCAGTGAGCAACGTATTTGATAAAGTACGAATAATCAGGTCTTTTTTCTCTTTTGGTAGATTTTTTTCATCCAGAAAAGCAGTAATTCTATTGATTAAAATATCACCATCTCTTCCATTGGTAAAAGATTGTGATTTTAAATCACTTTTTTCAAGTACAGGCACTTTTCCTGGAATACCTAAAGTCGCAATAATGGCAGCCGCAACCAAATAAACACGGTCATTTTCACCTAAGCCTTTTTCATTCTGATAAATATCGTTATTGAGCCTTTGTAAACTTTGGTCAATTTCTTTTTCACGCTGTTCTTTTAATTTATCAATTTCTTTTTGTGACAGTTGAAGTGCTTTGACTTTTTCAATAAAAGCATCAAAATTTTCAGGAGCTAAAAATGAAAAATCGGTATATTCATCTATTTTTTGACCAGCACCGAGGTTGTTTTTAGAAACATAATAAACTCCGATTTGATGATGAATTTTTCCTGATTCATCTTTATGCCCAGTCATACCAATGGCGATAATATCGGTATAGCTAGTATGATGTAGCAAAGCATTTGCATAATGTACTGCGCCATTGACAGCAAAACTATTGATGTTTTTAAAGTTTGGTTCGTTTTTGGCGGTTCTGTTTTCTACTTGTCCATCAGTATCCAGTTTTACCAGTTTATCTTTATAACCTTTGTATTCAATAAGAATAGGGAAGTAAGCTAAATTTTTATCCTGTAATAGAATTTTGGCATCAGGGCGGTTGCCACCAACACCACCATTTTTAGAATGGTAATCATTGAGTGCTTTGTCAATTTCGCTATTTAGAGGCTCTTGCTCAAGTTTATAATTTAATTTATATGTTTTAAGCCATCCATTTGCTAAATCTGCAATATTGGGTTCAATGGATTGTACAGATTTTTTTGCGTTCATTACGAAGACTACCACTTACTAAACAGGTTGTATCAATAACAGGTTTAAATATTTATTTAAGATTAAGGAACAACGTAACCCACCTGTGTGAGTTACGTGTATTAAAGAGTGAAATTACCCAATCAATTTCTTCATTAATTCATTCACTTGAGCAGGGTTAGCTTTACCTTTTGCTGCTTTCATGACTTGACCAACGAGACCATTAAAGGCTTTTTCCTTACCAGATTTGTACTCTTCGACCATTTTTTCATTGGCTGCAAGTACGTCTTTAATAATCGCTTCAATTGCACCTGTATCGGTTTCTTGCTTTAAGCCTTTTTCAGCAATAATGTCATCTGCAGATTTTCCTTCTGCTTCCCACATAAAGCCAAATACTTGCTTCGCGATTTTACCGTTAATGGTGTTATCCACGATACGTGCGATCATGCCACCCAATTGCTCAGCAGAAACAGGAGAGTCTGCTAAATCTAGGCCTGCTTTGTTTAAAGCACCTGAGAATTCACCCATCACCCAGTTTGCAGACACTTTACCTTGCTTCGCACCGCCAGCAGCAGCCACAACAGCCTCGTAGAAGTCCGCCATTTCGCGTGACAGCGTCAAGACGTGTGCATCGTATTCAGTCACAGCAAAGTCAGCAATAAAGCGTGCACGGCGTGCTTTAGGCAATTCTGGCAGGGTAGCGCGTGCCGCTTCGATTTGCTCATCTGCAATAATTACAGGTAACAAGTCTGGGTCTGGGAAGTAGCGATAGTCGTTCGCTTCTTCTTTCGAACGCATTGAACGGGTTTCCATCTTGTTCGGATCGAACAATCGGGTTTCCTGATCAATCTCACCGCCGTATTCCAAAATTTCCATTTGGCGTTCAATTTCAACATTGATCGCTTGCTCAATGAAACGGAATGAGTTGAGGTTTTTCAACTCGCAACGCGTACCAAAAGGTTGACCCGGACGGCGTAACGACACGTTACAGTCGGCACGGAATGAACCTTCTGCCATGTTACCGTCAGAAATACCTAACCAGCGTACGAGCGTGTGAATTGCTTTAATGTAGGCAACGGCTTCTTCAACCGAACGCATATCAGGCTCAGACACGATTTCAAGTAATGGCGTACCTGCACGGTTTAAATCGATACCTGACATCCCTTCAAACTGATCATGGATGGATTTACCAGCATCTTCTTCAAGATGAGCACGGGTTACGCCAATGCGCTTCACAGTGCCATCTTCAAGTTGGATATCGATATGACCCAAGCCAACAATCGGATTGTCCATCTGGCTGATTTGGTAGCCTTTTGGAGAATCTGGGTAGAAGTAGTTCTTACGAGCAAATACAGATGCTTGGTCGATATAGGCATCGATACCCAGACCAAAGCGAATCGCAAGATCAACCACTTCGGCATTCAATACAGGTAATACACCCGGCATTGCCAAATCAACAAGGCTGGCTTGAGTATTCGGGTCTTGACCAAATTCAGTCGATGAGCCTGAGAAAATTTTAGACTTGGTCGCCAACTGCGTGTGGATTTCAATCCCGATAACGACTTCCCAACCGTCAATTAACTTTAACTTTTGAGCTTCAGCCATTATGCATTCTCCTCAGCAATTGCCGCACGTTTGGTATGCCAGTCTGTGTTTTGTTGATATTGATGCACAATCGACAACAATTGTGATTCTGACCAGTAGTTACCAATCAACTGTAAGCCCACTGGCAAGCTGTCTTTATCAAAACCAACAGGTGCGTTGATGGCTGGTAGACCTGCCAAGTTCACAGCAAGGGTATAGATATCACCTAAATACATTTCAGTCGGGCTGAGGTTTGCACCGATTTTGTAGGCAGTGGTTGGCGCAGATGGTGCAGCAATCACATCGACATTTTCAAATGCTTTCAAGAAATCTTGTTGGATCAAACGACGTACTTTTTGTGCTTTGACGTAGTAAGCATCGTAATAACCCGCAGAAAGGGCATAAGTCCCGATCAGGATACGACGTTGTACTTCGGCACCAAAACCTTCTGAACGTGAACGTTTATACAAGTCCATCAAATCCACAGGATTTTCACAACGGTAGCCGTAACGCACGCCATCAAATCGCGATAAGTTAGAAGAAGCTTCCGCAGGTGCGATCAAGTAGTAAGTTGGTACATAGGCTTCAGTCATGTTGAGATCAATCTCAACCAAGGTTGCACCCATGTCTTCCAACTTTTTCAATGACTCTTCAACGCGTGCTTTTACATCAGCGTCTAAACCAGCGACATTGAAGTATTGCTTTGGAATACCAATACGTAAGCCTTTCACAGCTGTGTTGTTTAGGTTAGCCACGTAGTCATCAACTTCTTTATTGACTGAAGTTGAGTCTTTGGCATCATGACCTGCGATCACATTCATTAAATATGCACAGTCTTCTGCAGAACGTGCCATTGGACCGCCTTGATCCAGTGATGATGCATACGCAATCATACCGAAGCGAGAAACGCGACCATAAGTCGGTTTTAAGCCAGTTAAGCCACAGAATGAAGCAGGTTGGCGAATTGAACCACCTGTGTCTGTACCCGTCGCAATCGGTGCTAAATCAGCAGCGACAGCCGCAGCCGAACCCCCAGATGAACCACCCGGTACATGATCAAGTGCCCAAGGGTTGCCCGTTGCGCCAACATAAGAGCTCTCAGAGGTTGAACCCATTGCGAATTCATCCATGTTCACTTTACCCAGCGTTACAAGACCAGCTGCTTTGGCTTTTGCCACAACAGTTGCATCGTAAGGTGAAATAAAGTTGTCGAGCATTTTTGAACCAGCAGTGGTTTTAATCCCTTTGGTACAAAAAATATCTTTATGCGCAAGTGGAATACCTGCAAGTGCATGTGCATTGCCTGCTTTGAGTGCAGCATCAGCAGCATCGGCTTCAGCTAATGCTTGTTCTGCTGTAACCGTCACATAACTCTTTACTTTTGTGTCAATTTTGGCAATACGTTTTAAATAATGTTCAGTCAATTCGCGTGATGAAAATTGGGCTTGTTTTAAGCCTTCAGAGAGCTCACGGATGGATAAACGATGTAAATCTGTCATATGAAAAATTTCTTTACATTCTAAATATAAAATATGATTTAATTGAATAAAAATTATTCAATTACGCGAGGTACGAGGTATAAACCTGCTTCTGTAGCAGGGGCTACCGCCTGATATTCATCACGGTGATTGCTTTCAGTCACCACGTCTGCGCGTAAAGGCTGAGGGTTGTCAAATGGGCTCTTTAAAGGCTCAACATCATCGGTATTAATGCCTTTTAAGCTTTCCATCATGCCAAGGATTTTATTTAAACTTTCAGCATATTCAGCTGATTGCGCCTCGTTTAAAGATAAACGAGCAAGGTGTGCAATCGCTGAAACGGTCTGTGCATTTAAGTCCGTTGTCTGCTGAGCATCTGATGATGTAGACATAACTTTACCTAATTCAGTATCAAAAAATTGCAAAATATCGTGCGTTATAATAAGCGATTGACTTGTTCAAAGCATCACATTTCGTTAAAGTTGCCACCTTGCATCCATACAAAGTTTAATTGGGAACGTCCCCGTGATTCTAAAACGACTAATTGGCCTGTTTTCGCCGGATTTAGCCATTGATTTAGGTACTGCAAATACGCTTATTTATGCACCAGGCCGTGGCATTATATTAAATGAACCTACTGTTGTGGCGATTCGTCATAGTGGTTCGCAAAAAATTGTTGCTGCTGTAGGTCTTGATGCTAAACAAATGTTAGGTCGTACACCAGCGAATATCTCTGCAATTCGTCCGATGAAAGACGGAGTGATTGCTGATTTCGAAGTAACTGAGACCATGTTGAATCAGTTCATCGGTAAAGTACATGAAAAGCGTTTGTTCCCGCCAGCGCCGCGTGTTGTAGTTTGTGTACCATGTAAATCAACTTTGGTTGAGCGTCGTGCTATTCGTGAAGCCGTATTTAATGCTGGTGCACGCGATGTCCGCTTAATCGAAGAACCTATGGCTGCTGCGATTGGTGCTGGTATGCCAGTTGAACAAGCGTGTGGTTCGATGGTTGTTGATGTTGGTGGTGGTACCACTGAAATTGCAATCATTTCATTACAAGGTTGTGTATACGCTGATTCTTTACGTATCGGTGGTGATGTATTTGATGAACAAATCATTAACTACGTTCGTAAAGCACACGGTTGTGTTATTGGGGAAACCACAGCTGAAGTGATCAAAAAAGAAGTAGGTATGGCTGTTAACGACGGTAAAACACTTGAAATCGAAGTGCGTGGTCGTAACTTGGCAGAAGGTGTACCTCGCGCAATTACGGTAACTTCTGACGAAATTACCCAAGCGATTGCTGACCCATTACAAAGCATCGTAAGCGCTGTTAAATCAGCACTTGAACAAACACCTCCTGAACTTTCTTCAGATATCGCTGAGCGTGGTATCGTGTTGACGGGTGGTGGTGCATTACTTCGTAACTTGGATAAGTTGCTCGCACAAGAAACTGGTTTACCAGTGATTGTTGCTGATGATCCTTTAACTTGTGTCACTCGTGGTGGCGGTAAAGTTTTAGAATTCTTTGACAACCCAAATCACGACATGCTTTTTGTTGGTTAAATCATAAGGACTAGGCGGTGCAACCGAATCTTTTTTCAAGACAACCGCCATCTTTTCGCTCATTTGTCATTGCGGTCATTACATGCTTGGTTGTGCTTTTCTTTGATTGGCGCATGCCTTATGTAGTCAAACCAGCAAGGGATGTGCTTTATGCAGCGTATAATCCAATTTATGCGCTTGCGAGCTATCCTGTACTGTCGCGAGAATGGCTCAACCAACAAACCAAATCAGAAGCTCAATTGCGCCGCGAAAACACAGCAATGCAAGCTGAGCTATTACAAGCACAAGTCCGTTTACAAAAGCTTTCTGAGCTTTCAGCTGAGAACAATCGCTTAAGAGGTTTATTAGATACGCCATTAATTATCGATGGTCGTATGCAAATTGCCGAAGTGATTGGAACGGATGCTGATCCATTACGCCATATCATTATTATTAACCGCGGTGCAGTTGATCACTTAAAAGTGGGGCAAACTGTACTGGACGATAAAGGGATTATGGGGCAACTGGTTGATGTTTACCCGCATAGTTCTCGTGTCATGCTCCTTTCGGACAAAGAACACTCTCTATCTGTACGGTTAGAACGAACTGGAATGCGCGCTATTGTTTCTGGAACAGGTGATCTAGGTCAGCTGAAGATGGATTATGTTGCAACCAGCGCCAACGTCAAAGTGGGCGATAAAGTTTATAGCTCAGGTCTAGGTGAACATTTTCCAGCTGGTTATTTAGTGGGTACAGTGTCTAAAGTGAGTCGCCATACTTCAGGTGAGTTTGCTGAAATTGATGTTAAACCTGCAGCACAGCTTGCCAGTGGTCATCACGTCGTCGTGTTATTCTCAGAGTCTTTAGCGCAGGAGCAACCTTATGCCGATCGCTAAATTAAACTACGAGAAACGTAAAGATCCATTATTGATGATCATTATATCGATCATAGCAGGGTCTGTGCTGATGGTGTACCCAGTGTCATATGAGACAGCGGGTTGGCGGCCTTCTTTCATGTTAATGATCTTATTGTTCTGGATACTTTACCAGCCTATTTGGTGTGGTGTCTGGTTTGCATTTGGTATGGGTATCTTTGTTGATCTACTTTTGGATGCACCATTAGGGTTAAATGCGCTGAGTTTTGTACTCATTACCTTTGCAACACGTTATTTTATTCGTGAACGACGGATTTTGACTTTTGGTAATTCTTGGGTGATTGCTGCATTGGCTGTCATTGCACACATTTTATTTTTATGGGTGAGTCAAACCATTGCCGGTACTCATTTTTCGATTGCGCGACATTGGCAACCCGTGATGAGCAGTGTGTTAGCATGGCCATTGGTTTATTATTGTTTACATAAATGGCGCATATAATTTTAGCTTCGAGTTCGCCTCGTCGCAAAGAACTCCTTAAACAATTAGGGCTAGTATTCGAAACCTTTAGTCCTGATGTAGATGAGTCTGTTTTAGTGGGTGAATCAGTTGAAATTTATGTTGAGCGTTTAGCGCGCCTTAAAGCTGAAACTGTGCTACAAAGTTATCCTGATGCTATTGTGATTGCAGCAGATACAAGTTTAAGCTTTGATGGCCAGATTATTGGGAAGCCTGAATCAAAACAACATGCTTTTGATATTTGGAGACAATTGTCAGGACAATGGCACGATGTTTTTTCAGGTGTTTGTGTTGCAACAACGACGGAAAGACGAAGCATTGTCGTTCAAACACAAGTACAGATGATGCAATTAAGCCCAATAGAAATGGAAAAGTATTGGGCAACAGGTGAGCCAGTCGGAAAGGCTGGTGCATATGCGATACAAGGAATAGCGGGGCAATTTATTCCTCAAATTCGGGGGAGCTACAGCAATGTTGTTGGCTTGCCTTTGTATGAGACAGCACAGTTATTAGAAAGCGTTAAAGCATCAAGCTGACACTTTCGGGTATAAGAATTTTTATAAAGTTTTGAGTTTGTTATGGCAGAAGAGTTGCTGATTAACGTCACGCCGATGGAATGTCGTGTGGCTTTGATTGAAAATGGTACGGTCAATGAACTATTTGTTGAGCGCACTGTAAAACGTGGTTTAGTGGGAAATATTTACAAAGGTAAAGTTGTACGCGTACTGCCGGGTATGCAAGCTGCTTTTGTTGATATTGGTTTATCTCGGACAGCTTTTCTGCATATTAATGATATGGTGTGGCCACGTTCGCAGCCCACGCCGAATGTTTTTGAACTCCTGCATCCGGGGCAGACGCTCACTGTTCAAGTCATGAAAGACATGCTAGGAACGAAAGGGGCTCGGCTTAGTACAGATCTTTCAATTCCTTCTCGTTATCTTGTATTGATGCCTTATGGTAATCATATTGGTGTTTCTCAGCGTATTGAACAAGAAGAAGAACGTGATCGTCTCCGTGGCATCATTGAGCGTATTCAGTCTGAACATAATTTACCGGGCAGTGTCATTGTTCGTACTGCTGCTGAAGGTGTGGATGAAGCATCTATTGAACAAGATATGTGCTATCTCAGTAAGCTTTGGGAGTTTATTCAGCGTAAGCAAAAAGAAGTTGCAACACCTGAATTAATTTTTGAAGAATTGCCTTTACCTCAGCGTATAGTTCGTGATCTTGCGAGTAATGAAACTGCGAAAATTTATGTCGATTCACGTGAAATTCACGGAAAATTAAGCGAATTTGTGGATGAGTTTGTCCCAACAATACAAAATCGTTTAATCCATTATCCGGGTGAAAAACCACTTTTCGATTTATATAACGTCGAAGAAGATATTCAAAAAGCTTTACAAACACGAGTTGCGCTCAAGTCTGGTGGCTATCTGATGATCGACCAAACTGAGGCGATGACGACGATTGATGTCAATACTGGCTCTTACGTCGGCGGGCGTAGCTTAGAAGACACTGTATTTAAAACCAATATGGAAGCAACTCAAGTGATTGCGAGACAACTACGTCTACGTAACTTGGGTGGAATCATTATTATTGATTTTATTGACATGCAGGAAGCTGAGCATCGTGAAGAGGTGATGCGTCAGTTTGAAAAAATGCTTGAACGAGATCATGCGAAAACTAAAATCACTCAGGTTTCTGAGCTTGGTTTAGTGGAAATGACACGTAAAAGAACGCGTGAATCATTGGAACATTTGCTTTGTGAATCATGTCCAACCTGTCAAGGACGTGGTTATGTCAAAACAGCAGAGACAGTATGTTACGAGATATTTCGAGAAATCTTACGATATGCGCGCGCATTTGATTCCAAGGGTGGCTTTACTGTCGTTGCTCATCCAGCAGTGATTGATCGCCTATTAACAGCAGAAGCCCCAGCTGTCGCGGATTTAGAACATTTCATCAATCGTGTGATTAAATTCCAAGTGGAAAATCTTTATACGCAAGAGCAATACGATATCATTTTAAGTTAAAGTTGTAACAAGATTTCGCTTAAGCCTTGTTACAACTGAAATTTTACTTTCTATCACGAATTTTAAATACTAGATCTATAGAATTAGCCACAGACATCTTTGAGTGTCTTAGCGAAAATATAATGAGGTATATAATTATGAATGTTAGTGAAAGATTAGTGAATCACGGTTTTAAACATGTGTTGGACAGCAATCCTGTGAATACATGTTATATGGTTGATAGCCAAGGTAAAGAAGTTCAAATTACCACTGCAATGATTCGCTCAGCATGTCATCAGCTCTTACAGCGTTGTCGTACAATTAAGAAGTAAGGGGCTAACGAAAGCCCCTTAATTTTTTCTCTATCAATTTGCTACTTTTTCTCGTGGCAATTCAGAGATAGCAAGTTCAAAACGTTGAATCTCTTCTTCCAAGTGTGTCAGTAAGTTTTGCATCTTTGGTAAAGCATTACGACATGCGATCAAACCGACTTCTAACTTGTCCAAATAACTAGTCATCGTGATATTCAATGCCTGACCATCCATTACAATAGAGGCAGGATAGAGTGCATCTAGCTTCGCACCATTCCAGTACAGCGGTTCACGCGGGCCGGGAACATTTGAAATGACAAGGTTAAATGCTTGACGCTTAGGTAACATACCTGACGCAATATTCAATCCCGCTGGTCCATAAACAACTGCACTGTAGTTGAGAATTTCATTTGCAGTCATTCGGCTAAAACGTTGCTTCGAGTTTTGCACGCTACGACGAATAATCTCTAAACGTTCAATAGGATCTTCAATGTGAGTTGCTAGATTTGCCAGAATCATAGTAATACGGTTGCTGACATCAGAATCATCAGTACGTAATGAAGCAGGTACCATCGCGATTAACGGTTTTTTCGGCAGACTATCTTGATTGATAAGATATTCACGTAATGCACCAGAACAAACTGCTAATACAACGTCATTAAGTGTTACGCCAAGCGTTTTAGCGATTAGACGAAAACGTTCTAACTCAAAAGATTGTGCTGCAAAACGGCGAGATGAACTAACACGTTGATTTAAAATTGAAGGTGGTGCTTGGAAGGTAGAAACATAATCAGGGTTTTTACCAATTTCTTTGAAGATGGTCTGAGATAGCTCTTGCATGACTTTAGGCGCAACTTCAAGCTGAGACTTAATACCATCCATAATGCCTTTAATTTTGCTTACTGTTGGCGGCTTTGGTGCTTTTAAACGTTTGCCACGTTTTCCTTCTACACACCACAACGGTACAACGTGTTTTTCATTTGGATCTTTTGAGAGAGACTTTTCAATCAGGCGCATACCTGCAACGCCATCTACCATCGCATGATGGATTTTAAAATACATCGCAAAACGATTGCCTTCGATACCTTCAATGATATCGCAAGTCCACAATGGTTTTGCACGGTCAATTAGAGAGCTATGTTGTTGAGAAATATAGACTAATAATTCACGAATACGCCCTGGATTCGGTAATGCAATATGACGAAAATGATGATCGATATCAAACTCTTCGTCTTCTCCCCAAAATAGGCCGTTGAGTTGATTATTAAATGGAGGAACAGGAATACTTTTAGATTGGCGAATATCCTGAACGAGATCATGTACGAACGTTGATGATGCATTTTCTGGAATCTCGAATAAAAACAAGCCACCTACATGCATAGGTTGTTGCCTTTTCTCTAAAGACAGAAAAATAAAATCAATAGGGTGTAAAGGGCGCATAGCAGATATAGCCTCTCATTGCATTTTTTATAAGATACTCTTGGAGCTCTTATTAGAATTATTGAACCGTTGTGTGAAGTATATACGGTTTAGTCTGGTTAAAATATGGCTTTGTACACAGCAGTCAGGAAAAATAAAACCACTGATGTTTCAGTGGTTTTTAAATATTAAAGTAATAATCTATTATTTTTTTAGGTTTCCAGCGTGCAATCCGCATTCCTTGTGCGTCGCTTCTTCCCACCACCAGCGACCTTCACGCTCATGCTGGTTTGGTAGGACTGGACGTGTGCAAGGCTCACAGCCAATTGAAATAAAACCACGCTCATGCAAAGGGTTATATGGAATTTCCATCATGCGGATATAGCTCCATACATCTGCGCTACTCCAGTTTGCTAGCGGATTGTATTTGATTAGTTGCTTACCTTCACCTGAAAATCCTACATCAGCTTGTACGACTGGCACATCGCTACGCGTTGGGCTTTGGTCTTTACGTTGACCTGTAATCCAGCCATCCAGTGTTGCAAGTTTTTTGCGTAAAGGTTGTACTTTTCGAATACCGCAACACTCTTGATGACCATCTTCAAAGAAACTGAACAAACCTTTTTCATTTACAAATTGCTGAACAGCGGCAGACTCAGGAAAGCAAATTTCGATAGTAATGTTGTAGTGCTTACGGACTGTCTCGATAAATTGATAAGTTTCAGCATGTAATCGCCCCGTATCTAAACTAAATACACGAAAAGGTTTACCGATACGCGATGCAATATCAATGAGTACAACATCTTCTGCACCAGAAAATGAAATTGCAATTTCACCTTCTTGATGGAGTGCGAGTTCTAAAATTTCTCGTGGTGATTTGTCTGCATATTCAGCAGCGAGTGCATCTACATGGTCAATAGTCGGAATAACAGTCATGGATGTTCCTGGCGATAGGCTTGGGCACAATTTTAAATCATTCTAAGCAAATCAGTTTGCTTGTTCTTGATTTTAATCTTGCAGAATAAAATGATTTTATTCAACAATAGCGCAAAAATTGAATAGTCTTAGTGCTATGATACAGCAATTTTTAACCAACATTGGAAGCATTCATGGAAATCGTATGCCTAGATCTTGAAGGGGTGTTAGTTCCAGAAATCTGGATTAATTTTGCTAAAAAAACAGGGATTAAAGAACTCGAAGCGACTACACGTGATATTCCTGATTACGATGTGCTAATGACACAGCGCTTAAATATCTTGAAAGAGCATGGTTTAGGGTTAAACGATATTCAAGCGGTGATCGCTGATATGGGGCCATTTGAAGGTGCTAAAGAGTTTGTGAATTGGGTTCGCACTTATTTCCAGTTGATTATTCTTTCTGATACGTTTTATGAGTTTGCTCACCCATTGATGCCGCAATTAGGTCAGCCAACGATTTTCTGTCATAAGCTTGAGACAGATGAAAATGGCATGATTACGGCTTATAAACTACGTCAACCAGATCAAAAGCGTCAGGCAGTAAAAGCATTACATGGTTTAAATTTCCGTGTGATTGCAGCAGGTGATTCTTATAATGATACAACGATGCTTGGTGAAGCGGATCATGGTTTCCTGTTTGATGCACCGGATAATGTGATTGCAGAATTCCCGCAGTTTCCAGCACTGCATGGCTATGAAGCATTAAAACAAGCGATCCGCTCTGTTTCTCAGCGTAATATTCCAGAATAATGAATTTTCCCTAGCTTTCTCGTAAGAGCATAAATGGGAAATTAAAAATAAAAGGCGCGTAAAGCGCCTTTTATTTTTAGATGAAAATTAGAATTTATATCCAATTTTCAAACCATAAGCGATCGCATCATTATTTTTGAACTCGGCAACATGCTCTGGTGTATTAAATTGAGATCCAGACTGTGCTTTTGCATCTCCTAGCCAGAAGTACTTTACACCACCTGCAATAAAGTAGTTTGGCGCTGGGCTATATTGTACGCCAACACCAACATTCCAATAACCTTCTGTTGGACCAAGTGTTGTAACAGGGTTGCCAGCACCAGAATCCCAACCTACAGATACATTACCAGCCCAATGATCATTGACCTTACGACCGACACCAGCAGTGATTGAATATTGATCATCAGTATATGCTACAAGGTCAAAACCGTCTTTTTTCCCTGTTTTATTAACGATAGGAGGTAGAACAGAAGCGGCGCCAAACTTATAAGGACGAATTGCAAAGTCTTTCCAGTTCACCCATCGAACGTTTGCGAACGCAACAGTATTTTCCATGATTCCCGTTTGAAAATCGAGGTTAACCGATTGAGGTGTGGTGATTTCAGTTGTGCCTTGAGCATTGTTAATTTGATTTAACATCGCATCAAAAACGGGACTGCCTGTAAAACCTGCAATTCCATGATTTTCATATGCATTCATTTCATGCTTGATTTTGGCACGGTAAGTTAAAGAGGTTTTTAGTGCAATTTCAGGAATTTGATAAGCAATGCCTGCTAACCAGCCAACTGCTTCGTCCCGACCTGTTTTAAAATCGTAACCACTATAAGCACTATAGCTTTCACCACGTAATAATACTGTTGCATCAAGTGTTTGATAAACTGCACCTGCATATAGGTTCCAGTTTTGATTTGGTTGATAACCAAAAAGTAAGTTTAGGTTTTCAGTATCAACAGTTACAGAAGTTCCACCTCGAAAGGGCAACGGTCTGCTTTCAATAAAGTTACTTTGACCCCTGTATTGAGCATCTGCACCGTATGGTTGGTCGTAAATAAGGCCAATGGAAAAATGTTCCGTGGCTTGAATTTTTAAGGCTGCATTGGGTGAATAGTAGTGATTTGCCATATCACCAGTGTTGTTTTGAGAGATGTCTTTACCAGAAACATTTGGGTCAAGTACGGTAATACCTGCTTCAAAATAGTTATTTGGCTGCAAGAATGCTGCAATTGATTGTCCTGAGCGATCCAGTGCTGCGGCAAACGTTGTCGTTGTTGGAACTAAGCTAAGTAGAAGAGCCGTTTGAATAGCATTCAGCTTCATTAATATGTTCTCTCAAATCACTTTGTAACAAGAATGGCGCGAAAAGTAACATAATTTTTATTCGCTTAAATATTTTACAAATGTCAATAAATGAACTGATGAAGTCACGAAAAATGCTTGAGTGATAGGTGTTTATATTGAACGTACGGAAAATTAAGGATGAACGGATATAAATATTCAGATTCTAATACTATTCAAAAAACCTAAAGGTAATTAGGTACTTTGAACATAAAAAAAGACCATCAAATGATGGTCTTTTTTAGAAAGCTTTACTTAGAAGCGATAACCAAGTTTCAGACCGTATGCAATTGCATTGTTGTCTTCAAAATTAGCTACATATTGATTGCTGCCTGCTTGAGCACCAGTTTGAGCTTTGGCATCACCTAACCAAAAGTACTTCACGCCACCAGCGATGAATGTTGCTGGAGTTGGGCTGTATTGAACACCTACACCAACGTTCCAATAACCTTCTGTAGGGCCGAGTGTTGTCACTGGGTTACCGGCACCTGAGTCCCAACCGACTGACACATTACCAGCCCATTGCTCATTCAACTTGCGGCCTACACCAGCATTTACAGACCATTGGTCATCAGAATATTCAACCAAGTTGAAACCATTTGGACGACCAATCAAGCCACCAACTTGTTTTGACAACACACCGAATTTGTACGGTTGAATTGAGAAATCTTTCCAATTTACCCAACGTACGTTTGCGAAAGCAACTGTGTTTGCCATGATGCCAGTTTGGAAATCAAGGTTTACAGATTGTGGTGTAGTGATTTTTGTTTTCTTATCTTGTGCAAGACCTGCTGCAAGTTGATTTGGATCTAAACCTAAACCAGCTAGTACTGCTGGTAGCGCAGGGAATGCTAATAATGAAAGATCTTCTTGAGCTTTAACGTCGTGATCAATTTCAGAACGGTACGTCAACGATGCTTTCAGTGCAATCTCTGGAATTTGATATGCAGCACCTGCTAACCAGCCTACACCAGTCGTTTCTTTGATTTTTGCATCATAACCGTTATAAACGCTATAGGCCTCACCGCGAAGACTTACATTACCTTTAATGGTCTGAATTGCTGGACCAGCGTAAAAGTTAAAGTTTTTAGTTGGTTGGTAACCAAAAACTAAAGATAGATTTTGAGTATCTACTTCTACTTGAGTGTTGTTTGAACCAGTGCTTGAACCTAAGTAGCTCTTAGCTGCATTTAAAGCGCCAGCTAATTGTTGGAATTGAGCACTTCCTTGAACTTGAGCTTTTGCTGCAGCAAGTGATTGTTCAGTTACTGGAATATTATTAGCTTCTAATGCTTGAATTGCGCGTTGTGTTACGATGCCATCAATAGATTTTGCTGACAAAACACCATCATTTGAGTTTGCAACAAAAACATTGTCTCCTGAATATTTTGCATCAGCACCAAAAGGTTGATCGTATAGTAAACCGAAAGAAATTTTATCAGTAAGTTGCAGTTTTAAAGCGGCGCTTGGGAACATATAGTCATCGCCCATATCGCCGATTTTGCGTTGAGTCGCTGTATCACCAGCCTCTTGACCTTCAACTGTAGGATCTAGAACCGAAAGACCAGCTTCAAAATAGTTACCTGGCTGAAAAAAAGCCGACATAGATTGACCTGAGCGGTCTAACGCTGCTGCAAAAACTCCAGTTGCAGGTAGCGTTGCTAAGATCATGGCAGTGCTAAGATGTTTTAATTTCATTTTAAATCTTTCCTTGAACTTCAAGATTTTTTAAGTGAAGAAGCTATGATTGGCTTGCCAAACTAATTATTAAATGTATTTGGCTATAACTTCATGTAACAAAAATACCATAATTAAAATAAGAGTAAATGTTCTAAATGAACTATTCAGTACGATTGATTACATGAAAATGATTAAAAAAAATGCTATAAATATTTATATACATATGTGTTTTTATTGGTAAAATGATGAAAAATATAAAATATTAATTTAATAAATGATTCAATTTTTTTGGCTTTTTTGTAGAAAATAAATTTTTTAGGGTCAAAGATTTTTTGTAAAAAATGAGATTTTTTTCTCCATTGTTTGCCTAAAGTAATAAATAGGCATTTATGCCGTCTATCTTTTACTCTATTGAGTATGTTTTATTAATGCATATTTTTAGAAGAAATATCAACGGATTTAAACAGCTTTAAATTTTATTCTTACAGATGGTTGATTTAATGAAGGATAGAGACTTTTTGTCTCTATCCTGATGTACCTATCTTATTTTAGATTTGGATCACCTTTTTTCAAGAAGAAACTCAATGCGAGTTTTTGTACCCATGTGCCGTACGGAGGGTAAAATAATTGTGTTGGGAAGAAACGGTGGCGAATAAATACTGTTTTTGCATGAGATAGCTCTTTAAAGCCTTCTTCTCCGTGGTAAGTGCCCATACCTGAGTTGCCAATTCCGCCAAATGGCGCATCGTGATTAACAACATGCCATCCCCAGTCATTGATTGTGACGCCACCTGAATGTGTTTGTCTTAAAATGTAATCACGTTCACTGCTGTCATGGGTAAAGCAATAAAGTGCCAATGGTCGTTCACCATTCTGAATATAAGCAATTGCATCATCTAGGCTGTCATATGCAACCACCGGAAGGATAGGCCCGAATAGTTCTTCTTTTAAAATACGCATTTCTGGGGTGCAGTTGAGAACGATATGCACAGGCATGCGACGTGCATCTTGTTCAGGATTGTATTCGCCACAAGGGATAATTACAGCACCTTTTTGTTCTGCATCCTCAAGTATTTCAAGCAGACGCTTAAAATGTCGATCATTCACAATAGAAGTGTAGTTATTATTTGAATGGATATTTTGACCATACATCGCAGTGAAATTGGTTTTACATGCTTCTGCAAATTCACTCACTTTTTCTTTTGGAACAAGTGCATAATCAGGTGCTACGCAAATTTGACCACAGTTGGTCGCTTTGCCATGCAAGATTCGCTTAGCCGCATCTGCAAGTGGGTAGTTTCGACTTACAAGAGCAGGCGATTTACCGCCTAGTTCTAGTGTAACAGGTGTAAGATTTTCAGCGGCAGCACGCATTACCACGCGACCGACTGCGGGTGATCCTGTAAATACAATATGGTTAAAGGGTAAAGTGGTAAACAATGATGGATCAGTAATTTCTTCTCCAAAGACGGCAACTTCATCTTCTTTAA
Source organism: Acinetobacter venetianus RAG-1 = CIP 110063 (assembly GCF_000368585.1). Taxonomy (GTDB): domain Bacteria; phylum Pseudomonadota; class Gammaproteobacteria; order Pseudomonadales; family Moraxellaceae; genus Acinetobacter; species Acinetobacter venetianus. The sequence goes on along the minus strand of NZ_KB849557.1, from coordinate 108,001 downwards.
AGACTTCAGCAAGCATTCTTTTGATTACGGCATTGGTTGCAGGTGTGATTTCTGGAAGTTTAATCATCACTCTATTGCCTGCCGCAAGTGCAGCTACCAATGGCCCTAAAGCGAGATAAACAGGAAAATTCCAAGGCACGACAACGCCTACTACACCTTTTGGTTGATATTGAACGCGAAGGCGGTTAGATAAAAATAATAATTCAGTGCTGCGTTTGCTTGGACGCATCCATTTGCGCAAATGGCGAATAGCATGTTCAGCCTCCAAAACAGATCCAAGTAAATCGAGAAGTTTTGATTCATCAATTGACCGTGAGCTAAAATCGGTATTGATTGCTGCTGCGATGACATCTTGATAGCGAATAATTTGTTTTTTTAGATTAAAAAGTTTGCTTCTTCTTGAGTCCAAATCAGGGTAAGGCAGTGCATTGAAGGCGGCACGTTGCTGATCGAAGATAGTCTGTAAAGATTCACTTTCTACTTTTTCAAATTCTGTGGAGTGTGGATAATTCATTTTTCATTCCTTCCATGCTTTCTGTAACTTGATTTTTCTTGAGTTAAGGATGAGATCACAATCAATTATGACATAAGGTCTAATCTAAGCAGAGTATGTCGAACAATTTTCTTAATGATATTGAAAAAATGTAAATAATTCAGGTGCTTTTTGAGTGTTTATTTAAATATGGGAATCCTGGATTATAAAAATATATGGATTTCATATTATGTTTGTTTTTTAGTCTTTATCTTGAGGTGATTTATTTTAATTATCTTGATAGCTATTTTCTAATGAATAATATTTTCAAATTTTAGGAAGATTTTAAAGTTTACTAAATAATAATCATTATATTTTTATATTTATTTTGCTAATTATATATATTGGTTTAAGTATTTAATTTTAGTTTTTGCTACAAAAATAAGCGATTTTTGCACCATGATATTGCATTGTTTTTATAAATATATGGCATTTTTTTACGTGATTTTAGCTTGTATTTTATCTTTTGGTCTAAGTTTATAGGTACTATATTCATATAAATCATTTGGTTGTCAGTGTTGTTGTGATTTCTTAAAATTGTTTCATTTTTCATGTGAATGGTTTTTGTGATTATTATAATTAAATTAAATGAATTAATTAATTTTAAATCGCATAGAATCTCGGCTGGGTTAGGAATTAACCAGTCTCAAAATATTATGCTAAGGATTGCTTAAAATGCTTACTTTTTTAGGTATTAGCATGATCATGTGCTTTATGTACTTGATTATGTCGAAACGTCTTAGTGCATTAGTTGCATTAATTTTAATCCCATTTTTATTTGCAATCATTGCTTGGGGATTAGGTTTTTATTTCGATAGTTTGAGCCATATTCAATTAGCTGAACTCGGAAATACCATGCTTGATGGTATTAAAAAACTTGCTCCGACTGGCGTCATGCTGCTGTTTGCAATTTTATATTTTGCATTAATGATTGATACAGGGTTGTTTGACCCGTCTGTAAGATGGATCTTAAAGAAAGTAAAAGGTGATCCACTTAAAATTACTCTAGGAACAGTCTTCCTTACTTTGCTTGTCTCTTTGGATGGTGATGGTTCTACAACTTACATGATTTGTGTAGCGGCGATGATGCCTTTATACAAACGTGTCGGGATGAATCCACTGATCATGACCTGTTTAATGTTGCTCTGTAGTGGTGTGATGAACCTTACGCCGTGGGGAGGCCCAACAGCGCGTGCCGCGAGTGCTCTTCAGGTCGACGCCAGTGAAGTCTTTATTCCAATGATTCCTTCGATGGTGATTGCTGCTGCATGGTTATTCTTCCTTGCTTATCTATACGGGAAATATGAGCGTAAACGTCTAGGCGTGATTGAACTGGTCGATATTAGCCATGCTGACGATATTTCTATTTCGAAAGATCCAGAAGCGCAACGTCCTCATTTACGCTGGTTTAACGGTATTCTTACGCTGGTATTAATGGCATCTTTGGTAAAAGGGATTTTACCGATGTCAATCTTATTCATGCTGGGTTTCTGTATTGCTTTAGTGGTGAACTATCCATGTGTGAATATGCAGAAAAAGCGTATCGCAATGCATGCGGATAGCGTATTAGCTGTTGTGGGTGTAATTTTCGCGGCAGGTGTATTCACAGGTATCCTGTCTGGCACAGGTATGGTTGAAGCCATGTCTAAAGGCTTCGTGGCTGTGATCCCACCAAGTATGGGACCTTATTTAGCACCCATCACTGGTCTATTGAGTATGCCTTTGACGTTCTTTATGTCTAATGATGCATTCTATTTCGGTGTGTTGCCAATTTTAGCAGAAGCCGCTTCTCATTATGGTATTCCTGCGGTTGAGATTGCGCGTGCATCAATTATTGGACAGCCAGTTCATTTGCTATCTCCTTTAGTACCTTCAACCTACTTGCTCTGCGGTCTTGCTGCAGTAGATATGGGCGATCATCAGAAATTTACATTGAAGTGGGCATTTATCACATGCTGTGTACTCATGGGTAGTGCATTAGTGTTCGGTGTTTTTCCATTTTATAGCATGTAAATCAAATTATTACGGTGCTTTTGCATAATTTAAGAATGTAAAAGTACCCGTATCTTTGTTCAATTTAATACACATATTTAATTTCTGCTTTAACCAGCAGGGAGTTTCTTTTTTTAATTTTTAGATGGTTAGGATGACTAAAATGAAGATGAAAATGAAAATTGCATTGGCAACTATGTTAAGTATTGCGACAGCTTCTACCTTTGCGGCACCAAAGTTTTATGGAGAAATTGATGCAAGCTTGGATTATTTACCTGAAATAAATGCAAATTCAGCCAATCATGATGTTTGGAAGGTAAATAGTAATAGCTCTTATCTTGGAATTAAGGGGGAAGAAAAATTAACCGAACATTTAAGTGCAGTCTATTTAGCAGAGTGGGCATTTTACGCGGATGGAGACAAAACAGATTGGTCGCAACGAAATCGTTTTGTTGGTTTGAAAGATGAGCGATTCGGTACGATAAAGCTTGGTAAGCACAATACACCGTTAAAAGAATTATCAAGTCCTGTAGATGGCTTTAATAATTACATCAGTAATAAAGCCGATATTACCAGCATCATGCCGGGTGAAAATCGGGTCAATAATGTTGTGGTATATGATTCACCAGAGTTTCACTTGAATGGTGGAAACTTAGAAGCAACAGTATTGCTCGCATCTGGTGAGAGCCAAGGTATAAAGGATGATGGGCATGGTGGTGTTAATGTTGCTGGCCGTGGTTTAGGTGATGCTTGGTCGGCTGCTTTAAGTTATACGCATCCGTTATTTTTGATTGGTTTGGGTTATGACAAAGCGATTCCAAGTGATTTCTTGGGAGATGGTTTACTGAATTCTAAAGATCGAGAAACACAGGTGGATGAGGTTTTTGCTGCGGCAAATACGGTTCGATTGATTGGTCGTTTGAAGCCGATGCAAGGCTTAACTTTAAAAGCATTATTTCAAAATTCAAAAGTTGCGGACAAGCAGGGGAATGATCAAGGCGCAGCAAATATTGATGATTCACAAGGTTGGTTAATTGGTGCAGAGTATAAACTTGCTCAGCATGCGAAATGGACTGTTAAAGCCCAATATAGTCAGAACTCGACGAGCTTTAAAAATAACGATGCCGATTATGATGCGAAGCAGTTAATGGTTGGTACGGATTACGCATTTAACAAACAAGTGAAGCTGTATGGATATGCTGGTTATTCAACCTTTGAACAAGCAAATGCTAAAGATAAGCAGCCTGTTGTTGGTAGTGGGTTAGAATTTAAGTTTTAAGCGCACAGTTGATTATCTCCGTAAATAGAGGAAATATGCTCTATTTACGGAAAGATTTTGTAATTTTTTCAATGTTTAATACAAATTTTGGTGTAAGAAAATAATAGGAAAATTAATATATTATAAATTCATACAGTTTTAATCTTTCTTACCTAGATTGTTAGCAATGAACTCGTCCTAGGGAAAAGGGATAAAGCTGATGAGCTTTGAAGATTTAAATATTTATTTATTCCATAGCGTTAACTCCTTTGCAACACACTCATTAGCTTTTGATAACGTAATGATATTCCTCGCAAATGACCTGAATACTGTTTTTATTAGTTTTCTGGTGTTTCTATTGGTTATTCAATGGAAAACGTATCGCTTAGTGTTTGCTAAAACCTTATTTATCGTTTTGTTATCAATTGCTTTTAGTGATCTGATTGAGATGTTCTATCACCATCCACGTCCGTTTCAGTTGGATTTGGGGCATAAGCTGATTGGTCACGGGTCAAGCTCTTCTTTTCCTAGTCAGCATACCCTCACAATTGCCGTGATTGCATTTACTTATCTGATAGCTGGTTATAGAGCGATTGGTATTGTGGGGCTATTTGTTGGTGTGATTGTTGGCTTGGCGAGAGTTTATGTTGGCGTACATTTTCCTTTTGATGTGATTGGATCTTTTGTGATCGGTTTCTTACTGGTTGTATCTACCAATTATGTCATCAAAGGCTTATTACTTAGACGACGTAGAATTAATTTGGCGGTTGAATAAGGTTTTATGATTCGGAGAGTGATCAATGAAATCTTTTGAAATCTAGTACTACTATTTTTTAGGGGAAATCCTATAGTCCAGAATTGTCTGGATTAGATTGTTTTGAGTTAATACTCTAAAATATATTGACAGTATGCGTGTTTAGACTATAAATTATTTTTAGTTCTAATTTGGAACTAAGTCTGATTCTCTTTAGCAATTTTTATGGTTTATGTGATTGCTAATAATACGAAATATGAGATTTTATTCGCCAGTACGCTACGATTGAGATCATATTTGCTTGCCAAAGTCTTATCAGTAAGGAAAGCCATGATGTCAAAACAAGTGAATACGATTACTGTGCGTCAAACGCAATTCAAACCTGAAAACATTAATGCGCATTATACTGAATCAACTTTAATGTCTCATTTTCTCACAGCATTATCGATGAGCTTTCCACAAGGTGAGCGATTTTTTGTAGAAACTGTTCGAAATGTACGTGATCAAGTGAGTGATGAACAACTTCAAAAAGACATTTCAGGCTTTATTGGTCAAGAGGCGCATCATGCACGTGCCCATGAGCAATTCAATCAACTGGTACAAAATAGCGAATATCATCTAAAAAAATTTGAAAAAGCGTATGAGCAGGAAATGATTCGTTTACGAGGGTTGAGCCAGCGTCGCCAATTGGCTGCAACTGTTGCATTAGAACATTTTACTGCGATGATGGCGGGGTACATGCTTAAGTATCCTGATGTTATGTTCAAAGGTTTATCTGAAAATATGAAAAATCTTTGGCTTTGGCATGCAGTTGAAGAAATTGAACATAAACATGTGGCATTTGATGTATATCAACAGGTTTTTGATAATCTAGCTCAGCGCCGTCGAAGCATGAGAACTATTACCTTAGGGTTTATTAGCAGTACTGTAATCATGACAAGTCACCTAGTATGGCAAGACCGTAAAAGTACTTTGTATCAACCTAGACAGTTTATAAAAAATGCGAAAACGCTAGTCGGCCTAACACAAATGATGTGGCGTTTATTACCTGATTATTTGGCATTTTATAAAGCTAGTTTCCATCCCTCAGAGATTGATCAACAGGACTTGTTGAGTAAAGCGAGAGAATTGTTGGTGAATTAATTTACTAAAACTACATTCAAAACTGAGTTTATTCATTTTCTAAATCATCTAAGCGATGACGAACCATTTCAAATCAGATTTAGATTTGATGGTAAATTTCTAAATCATCTAAGCGATGACGAACTTATTCAAGAAGAAGTTCACAACCCCGAAGTCTTTCTAAATCATCTAAGCGATGACGAACAAGAGAATGATTTAGCACCCGTTTCAGGATCATTTCTAAATCATCTAAGCGATGATGAACTGACACAATTTCTATATCAGTGCAACAAGTGCTTTCTAAATCATCTAAGCGATGACGAACACAGATTCACTTCAAACACGCCTCGTAGCGTATTTCTAAATCATCTAAGCGATGACGAACACATAAACGACGAATTAAGAATCGTTATTTTATTTCTAAATCATCTAAGCGATGACGAACGATATGCTTCAGGAATTTATCAAGATGCAATTTTTCTAAATCATCTAAGCGATGACGAACTTAGTTTTGTTTGACATCACACTCACCTTTCATTTCTAAATCATCTAAGCGATGACGAACCATAGC
>NZ_KB849557.1:0-101762 GCF_000368585.1 Acinetobacter venetianus RAG-1 = CIP 110063 | reverse complement strand
CCTTTCATTTCTAAATCATCTAAGCGATGACGAACCATAGCTCGGTTTCTACTGTGTTTTAGCATATTTTCTAAATCATCTAAGCGATGACGAACGTCTCATTTTTAAATCACAGAAGTTCGACCGTTTTCTAAATCATCTAAGCGATGACGAACCTGTAGTGGATAATCTTGATCATTCGCTTGATTTTCTAAATCATCTAAGCGATGACGAACTCTTCTTATCGATATAGTCCTGAGCTGGGGAATTTCTAAATCATCTAAGCGATGACGAACATAAATAATTGTTACGCTAATTCAATCGGATATTTCTAAATCATCTAAGCGATGACGAACTAAATTCGATGTTTATAACAAAAAATGATATATTTCTAAATCATCTAAGCGATGACGAACTAAAGTAACTACGTTTATGATGTTTTGCATCATTTCTAAATCATCTAAGCGATGACGAACTGTAGTTTTCATCATGATCATGCTCTTGCTTATTTCTAAATCATCTAAGCGATGACGAACAGACCGAATTGTCCGCGTAGGTCTTGGATCGCTTTCTAAATCATCTAAGCGATGACGAACACATTTTTATATGATAAATCACTCAATCGAGTTTTCTAAATCATCTAAGCGATGACGAACATACATAAACCATATTCTTGCCTTCATACTCTTTTCTAAATCATCTAAGCGATGACGAACTGTTCGCAATGTACTGCTTAATAAGAGAAAAATTTCTAAATCATCTAAGCGATGACGAACCCATGTTTGTTTTTATGGACTGGTACAGTGATTTTCTAAATCATCTAAGCGATGACGAACTAAAACTCTTGATTCAGAAAGTCAGTCATAACTTTCTAAATCATCTAAGCGATGACGAACTATTAGGTGTGGTATCACCATTGGCATCGTTGTTTCTAAATCATCTAAGCGATGACGAACAGATTAAGGCTTCGCCTGCAAAACTTCTTCAATTTCTAAATCATCTAAGCGATGACGAACATCGTATAAAAAATGCTCCCCCAACTGATGACTTTCTAAATCATCTAAGCGATGACGAACGTGGTGAGGGTTATGTATCGGGTTCTTTCAATTTTCTAAATCATCTAAGCGATGACGAACAAACTAAACGCCATGGGTGGCGTGTTTAGCGATTTCTAAATCATCTAAGCGATGACGAACTCATAGCTGAACTCGATGAACATCGTCATAAGTTTCTAAATCATCTAAGCGATGACGAACAGAGGTAAGTTTTTAGAAGAAGCTCAGGTAGTTTTCTAAATCATCTAAGCGATGACGAACTTTACCTGTACCAGTACTTCCTGCCATTACAATTTCTAAATCATCTAAGCGATGACGAACTAATTTCAATAATTTTGGCTGTGCTTGCAATATTTCTAAATCATCTAAGCGATGACGAACAAGTTTTTAGTAAGTCATCTTTAGAGAATGCATTTCTAAATCATCTAAGCGATGACGAACGTAATAAGCCTTTAGCGAATTTCTGTAATTCATTTCTAAATCATCTAAGCGATGACGAACTGGATGGCTGTATTGGGTGGTATCTGTGCATTTTTCTAAATCATCTAAGCGATGACGAACGATTGATCTTATCTAATTTCTTCTCAACTCTTTTTCTAAATCATCTAAGCGATGACGAACATTGAAAGGCCTTTGACTAATCCAGATTTAATTTTCTAAATCATCTAAGCGATGACGAACAACAACAAGTAAAGTTCCTGAACTTGGGCATTTTTCTAAATCATCTAAGCGATGACGAACTTAAACCCCATCTATTAGTAATGCCCCAGTAGTTTCTAAATCATCTAAGCGATGACGAACCTGATAAAGCAATATTTGCATCTGTTGTTGATTTTCTAAATCATCTAAGCGATGACGAACTTTTTAACGTGGGAGCAAAGATATATATCAGCTTTCTAAATCATCTAAGCGATGACGAACCGTTGCATCCAAACCAAGCTTTCGAAATGCCTTTTCTAAATCATCTAAGCGATGACGAACCAAGCGATTGCAGAAGAATTCAGAAAAACTGATTTCTAAATCATCTAAGCGATGACGAACGCTAAAGAGTTCAATTGCCCAGTGATTGCTTTTTTCTAAATCATCTAAGCGATGACGAACGAGCCATTATTTCAGCAAGTTGCAGATGTAGCTTTCTAAATCATCTAAGCGATGACGAACTATATAACTCAGTTGCAGCAATTCCTTATGTCTTTCTAAATCATCTAAGCGATGACGAACAGTCTATGAACTTAACTGGTATGGCTCATGATTTTCTAAATCATCTAAGCGATGACGAACATTTTGGATCAGGATCACCCTTGGCAGATTTCTTTCTAAATCATCTAAGCGATGACGAACGTTTATTTGCAGCCTTTTTCACTTCTTCATAATTTCTAAATCATCTAAGCGATGACGAACTTCTTCGATGGTGCAGCCACCGATTCCGTTGATTTCTAAATCATCTAAGCGATGACGAACAGTCTATGAACTTAACTGGTATGGCTCATGATTTTCTAAATCATCTAAGCGATGACGAACACTACGAAAGCATTGGAGGTGAGCATGTTTAATTTCTAAATCATCTAAGCGATGACGAACTCTACTAAATCTGCATGATCATCATTGTCGTTTTTCTAAATCATCTAAGCGATGACGAACCATCTCTATTCTCAACAGCTGTAAACCCTGCTTTTCTAAATCATCTAAGCGATGACGAACTATAACAACATGCTTTCTGATGCTCAAGTAAATTTCTAAATCATCTAAGCGATGACGAACGGAAGTGGCTCACACAATTCGCTGATCATGTCTTTCTAAATCATCTAAGCGATGACGAACGAGTAATCCAACAGCGCCTGCTGACTGATCAATTTCTAAATCATCTAAGCGATGACGAACGAATTAAAGGCGTGGAAGTGGTTAGGGATTGATTTCTAAATCATCTAAGCGATGACGAACAGTGTCATCCGTACGGGCAACTTGATGATTAATTTCTAAATCATCTAAGCGATGACGAACTGTTCTAGATGCACTTCCAACAACTCGCTCATTTTCTAAATCATCTAAGCGATGACGAACCCGTACAAATTAGCCCTACTGCCCACTCTTGCTTTCTAAATCATCTAAGCGATGACGAACTCTGTATTAGCTACAGCAGGTCGAGGGGCTTTTTTCTAAATCATCTAAGCGATGACGAACTGTTTGTTCAACCTGCCCAAGTGATCTATCGATTTCTAAATCATCTAAGCGATGACGAACTTAACCACCCATCATTAAAATCATCGTTCAAATTTCTAAATCATCTAAGCGATGACGAACGAGTCATTCAATCCTGCTGCATTGGCTTCGATTTTCTAAATCATCTAAGCGATGACGAACACCATTGTCCGTCCGACGATTCGGGGTATGTATTTCTAAATCATCTAAGCGATGACGAACTATTCATGATCGTGGTGTCGAATTGATAGTAGTTTCTAAATCATCTAAGCGATGACGAACTAGAGTTAAGTAAGCACAAAACCCCTAAAATCAATTATATAAGCTTTTAATGAATGAAAATACTTCAAAAAGAAGTTGTGTTTGTAATATTATGATTTTATTTGATTTTAGAGCATAGCTCAGAAATAAAGCCAAACATATAATCTAACAGATCACTATCTTGGCAAGTTTCAATCAATTGCATACGAAAGTCTTTTTGATTTTGTCCTTTCGCAGCACAAGAAAAAGCAAGTGGCATGACAAAAGCATCTTTAACCAAATCAGCAATATCAAATACCAAGCCACCACGGCGAGTTTTACCGTGTAAGATAGGTAAGGCAAAACTAATTCCCATACCATTTAGGGCAACGGCTGAATATCCATAAGCAATATAATTACCATGATCCAGATAATTATTGGCTATATCTGTAATGGTATCGTGGGAATTTTTACCCTCATCGCGAGTGAAATTAAACTTAAAACCTTTTGCCAACTCTTTATATAACGCTTTTGCCCATCGACCCTCAGCGGCTAATAATTCTTGTTGATTGGTTGCTTGATCAATATCCTGTTTAAAGGTATTTAACGCATTTTCATTGATATAAATACCATGCTGAATCAGATCAATATTCTTTTTCCAAGTATCAGAGACTAAGGCGATACGCTCCAATAATAATATTTTTGCCATGAGTAAACGGGCATCATCTTCTAGCCATGCTTTCATCCAAATTTGCATATACTCAGTTGGACGATATTCACTTTGAGGTGCCAGAAAGGTTAAATCTAAAGCAGAAAATAGGGGAGAGCCACCTGAGCCACAGAATCCAACCATAACATTGGATTCTGCTAAACGTCGAGCGGCTGCATCCGTGATCGAACTGCCTTTACCCAATAAAAGAAAAGCCGTGTTTTTCTCAGGAATATTATAAAAATACTCAACAGGCTGTAAGCTATTGGTTAAATATACAACTCTATCATCTTTTAAAACGACTTGTACTTTCTCTAAATAGAATACACAAGCTCGCTTTGAAAGCATTAACGGTTTGCTGCGTTCCTGACGAAGTTGGCTCATTTTATTTCCCTAAAATACTGGCAATGCAAAAGGACTTTCTTTACGAGCCAGCCCATAACTATCAGGTAAACCATGTCCTGCATTTTCACTATCTTGAATATCAATAATGACGGTAAATCCTTGCCCTGTACTTTGACTCATGACTTGAAAAAATGGTTTGTCTTTTGCTGTTTTTAAACGTCTATCGCGCAAAGGCTCATTTTGATCAGAAAGTTGGGTACGTTCTGCTTTTTGAGTCGGTATACGAAAACGTCGATAACTTTTCCAACCTGATATTTTGGCTATAGGCACTGCAATCGCTGTCCCGAGAACAGTGTAATCTCGAATTTTCCAGTGTCCTTTAATGGCTTCAATCAGTTGTTCTAACTCATCTTGTTGTTCTGCAAAAATACGCAAAATATCAAAATTAGGTTTAGCGGTACGACCATGCTTTTTTTCAAATTGTTCTTGTTTTGCTTTTAACTTATCCGACATTTCCACCGCCAACGCATAATGCGCTGGCAGTTTGCGAAATGCACCATGAATCACGGTATAAATCTGATTACGAATATGACCCAGTTTTAAATCCGTATCATCTGAAGATTCCAGTACACGGACATCAAGGTAGAAATGAGCATCCATGATTATTCACCTTCAGAGTAAACGCCACCACGAATGAGACAAGCAATCAGGAACATACCTTTTTCACTGTTTGGATCAAGCTCATCTACTTCTTTTAAAATATCAAATGCAGATACTTTATCTTTACCAACGCGATAGAAAATCTGTCCCTCTAAATTCGCGCCGTTTGGTTCAACTGCAATTGGTTTTTTATCGTTTTCCTCAAATTGTGGATACCAAGTATCAATGGTGCGTAGAGCATTACCAATTTTTTGGTCGCGCAACGCAGCTTGCCCTAAATATTGATTATCATTGGCTTTGTGATCAGGCTTTTTAGGCGTGAGCTGGTAGAGAGAGCGAGAAAATCCTTTGGGTTTATCTTCTAAATAATTTTGAGATGGGAAAACTTCAACACCGCCCATACCAAAATCAACAATCGCTTCAATGTGTAAAGCTGCATTGGTTGATTCGCCAGTAATGCCTTTCAGTAAAATATCCGCCAATTTTTGTTCTTGTTCCGATGGATTTTCAAAACTCTTTAGGTGATAAGAGAGCGCATCAAAACTAAAATTCTCAGGGTGGTCTTGAGCAGTCACTTGAATATCAATACTTTCAGCGACGATGCGATTACGCCATAACCAACGACCATTCACAATATTGCGGATATAACGGCGGATTACTTCTTTCAAACCATCACTTTGTTTGGCACGATCTACAAAACTTAAAAATGCTTGGCGGAAATTATATTCTTCACTTTTATCGGCACCTGCCTTTGATGCACTGGCAAAGAGCACGTAGCTTAAATCAATAAAACGAAAATCCCATTTCACTAGAAGCTTAGCATTCGGTTGTAATTTTGCAGATTCAGTCAGTTGAATATTGGTGACTTCACGAGCAAGGGAGTTACCTGTTGCTGCGCCTTTTTCTTTATTACCAGCGACATTCTGAGTACCTCGAATCCCGTGATACATTACGTGCAAAGCTTCTTGTCTACCATCGTCAAATAAGTTGAAAAATGCCCCATCACTCACGACTGTGCCACGTTGTAGGGAAAGACTGCCCGGTAATTTTTTAAAAATTGTCATGTGAAAAATCCTTATATTTAAAGTTTAATTTGCATTGGTACAGTTTTGTTGTAAAAGGAAAATGTCATCTTGTGGCCATTGATAAGTCCACAAAAGTTGTTCTAATTCATGCCATGATGAATCGTCAGCTTCAGCAGATTTTCGTAAAATTTCTCCTAGAGAAAAATATTGCACAATTCCTGTTAATGGCTCGGCATAGGCGTGTGCTGTACTGTGCTGATCTTGAGCTTGGCGAATCCCTGCACGCTGATCGGTTGCTGTTTCAAGCAAGGCATAACCTAAATTGGTTGCAGAAATCCAACTTAAACTTTGATCGTTAAAAAATGTTCTCAGTGGATCAGACTTCAATGCTAAAAGTTGGGTAAATGCCTGAATTCGATTGATCTGATTACGTTGTTGATACTCAATCAACAAGTCTTGTCGATCCAAAATCACAAAGCCTGTTTTTATCTCTTTTAAAGCTGTTTCCAGTTCATTTTCATTGTGTGTACTGATTTCGGAAAACTCGATAATTTGTCCACCTGCAAAACGACTACGTTTTAAAAGATGGGTCAGTTTCTCAGGACTCAATCGAGAACTGGCAAACTTAATGATTAGACTAAATTCTAAATGACAGGAAGCAGTTGGCTGTAAAGACAATGCATATTTATTTTTAGAGGAATAATCCTTTTTACCAATAAATACCGCACCACGTCGTTGGGCAGGTGTGAACTTTCCATATGCCTGACCGCCTAAACGTTGTTGGTCATGGTGAATATATATGATGCCTTGGTCTTGTGTGCCTAACTGTCTGGCCAAATGATGAGCAAACATATTGGCAGCCATGAGTGGCACACCACCCAGTAAAAAGCCATTACTTTGCATATTGGCATTTTGCACCCGAATACGAGGAATAACCGCATAACGACTCATCGAATGATCTCCCGTAAACGTCGGGCAATATATCCCTCTGCATTGTGATCTAAACTAATGGCGACCTCTTCACTTTCTGTTTCGATCATAATGGTTTCATGGGTAATTCTTTTAGCAAGATGATCGGCAAACTTGGTTTTCCAAAGATCATCGCGCAGCTCAGGATCAATGAGCCCTTGAATTATAAGTGGCTGGCTTGGATGCACCCAAAAGGATGGACGCTCTATTTCATCCATACTTGGCAATATGGCTTCTGCTTCTTGCAAAATATTCTTTTGAAAAAAGCCTTGTTTTAATACATCTTGAGCAATAATTTTCAGAAACTTAAGCTCTTGCTCGCGGATTTCCATGTTGGTAGAAGGGGAAAAAATTTCTAATTCATGCCAGTTCTGAATGACATTATTAGCCGTAATTAAAAGCTGTCGATTTAAAATACTTGCCCATTCTGTTAATGCCGCTCCTGCATTTTTTCTTGCACTCACAAATTTCACTTTACGTAGAATACGGTAAGTAAAACCGTTATAGAAAATGGCTAAAGCTTGACGGATTTTTTCACTGGCTTGTGGTGAGCTGAGGGTAATCGGACGTTGCATGGCTCGAACTAGACTTCCGACATTTTGTGGGTTTGCACCACCTATACCAAAAACTGCAGTCTGAATCCCATTAAATTCACTGTCTTTTTCTTTACGCGCAATATTAATGGTATCAATTTCCTGATTTATCAGATAATTCACACCTGCAGCAGTGAGTGGGCTGATTGAAATATATTCACCATTTTTAGGAATTAAAAGTTGGCGCATACGAATATCAATATCTTCTATGCCTGCTTGATAAGGTGCGTTAAAAATAGGCTGAATATATGGTTTCAGTTGTTCAACTTGTTGTCGAAACTCAGCCTCTTCTAAACTGATGTCATCATTGAGCATCGCGGCTTTCACTACTTTAAAATACGAAGCAGTCTTGCCTGCGTTAGCTTGATAGTCGGTTGGAATCAAAAAATTTTCATTGAGTAAAGTTCTGGCGCTGAGATAAGGTAAATCAAGTGCTTGCTGTTTATTTAAACGAATTCCGCCTTTTTCAATATTAGAATTAATCGTCTTAAATGAGAAATGTACCGATTCTTCTAACGCATTTATATAAACATCATTTTTTGGTTCGGACATTCTATTCTCCGTTTTTATTGTCTGGTCTATTTTTAACAGGTTGTTTAGAAAAATAAAGTAATAATGATCATTATTGCGACATGAAATGTCGCATAAATATTTTTTCTAAACTTATGGATTTGCATCGTTAATTCAAGAAGATTAACTTGTATGACAGGAATTACAACAGTAGTAGCAACCGTTGATTCTTGCTTTAGGCCAATTTCTTTTCGCTAATGAAATAGCTCCAGAGCAATGTGTGTGTTCACCTAAATCAATTCTATTTTGAGTTTGAGGCATAAATGAACAACCAGTGGTGAGGTTGTGAACCTCATGATCACCATTTGTTTGTTGATTCTTATTAATAATAAATTTAGACATATATTACCCCCTCACACTTGATGAATTGTTGAGAAGCTAACAAAACTCGCAACATGAAGTTGCGTAGAAATAGATATATAGGCTGTGCTATCATTGAGATAGTCCTCCGGAGTAATTAGACGCTGTGGAAATGGACCTAAGGCAGGTATGAAGTTTGGTCACAGAATACCTGCTTTTTTTGTGTCCATTCGATAATAAAACTATAGATGTAATAAAACCTTGTCAATATTTAATATAAATTTTTCTATCAAAATATCCTAAGTATTAAGGGTTATTTTTTGAGTTGCTGTTTTTTTGGAAAATATTTCTGTCTAAATTTGATATCATGGATAGGAGGCAGCATCTCAGCGCATATAGGAGGTTTAGAAAAGAATCGGAAGGGTTCTAATAGTAGTATTATGTTCTTTGCTACTATAGGATAACTCAGAAAATACCGATTATTCTAATCATGTAGCGTTTATAGTTCACTGCCGCATAGGTGGTTGAGAAATTAATACTTAGTATTGGTTGATATGTGACTTTTACCATCGCTTAGATGGCTTAGAGATGTTTGGAATAGATTGTCCCAAGAGGAATAAGAATGATCAAACGATTAAAAGATTTTAATGTTGAAAATCATAAAACACGTTCAGCTCGGGCTGGGCAAGTCGTATCGATTCAGTTTGAAAATAATGAAGCAACTAAGCGTATGGTTATGCACAGTGCTAAACGTGTTATTCGTCAACATAAAGAAGAAATACAAGAGCTTGCTTATAAATGAGTATGATTAATTCAACCTTTGTAATTGCTGTTCATAACGAGATTCTTCGTCAGACAGGTGTGGGGCGAGAAGGGTGCCATATTGAAAAATTAGAGAGCGTGTTGGGACGTATTGATCAGCAAATTTATTATAATGATGTGAATGACTTGTTTGAAATAGCAGCATGGTATGGTATTGCTTTAGCCAAAGGTCATGCTTTTGTGGATGGTAACAAGCGTACAGGACTAGCTGTAATGCTGACTTTTTTAGAGATTCAAGGAGTGTCTATTCATGAGAGTACAGGCTTAGATGATCTAATGGTTGATATTGTTGAGAGTCAGGAGCAACATGAAGATTTAGCTAAAATTGTTTCTGATTTCTTATATGAACTGTCTGAAATATAATAAAGTTACAGATTCAACTTTGTTGAGATAAAAAATACGACGCAAAATGTCGTTTTGATAACTATTAAGTAATTTCTTATCTTTCCCTGTCTAAAACAACCCACTATATTGTTAATACTTAAAAATTTAACAACTATAAACTATGCACGTTATTTTCATTTCCGCTTGCGAAAAAAGAGCTTTAAAAAAGACTAGAGCGATTTTAGATAGCTATGCTATCCGTACAGGACATACTTCTTGGCATGCGCCAATGACAGAAGCAGCTTTAAAAGAAATCAAAAGTGCATTAAATAAAGTCGCAACTCGGCAAACCGCAGTAGCTGCCTATCGAAATTTTGGTATGCGACGGATGAAACTGGCTTGGGTGGTAGGAGCTAAACAAAAGTTTGCTTTAGATGGCGCCTATCCAATTGCTTCGACCAAGAAACATCAAAAGCGATTGATGCTAGAAAACTGGGTCAAAGCTAGTAGCTTATTGGCAGGTGCAGCAGGGGATATGCATGATATTGGCAAGGCATCAGTGCATTTTCAACAAAAACTCAGCCCCGAAATGGCAGGACAACGCATCAAAGATGATGTCCGCCACGAATGGCTCTCTATGAAGCTGTTACAACAACTCAGAAAAAATAATTGGAATTGGCAATTTGCTTGGAACAATTTAAATAGGGGAATTGAGAAATTTACTTTGGGCGATCGTGAAATTAATCATGACTCAGAATATGGTATCTCCAACCAGTTTGAAGCGGTTGATTACCTTGTAGTTACCCATCATGGCTTATTGGGTATTGAACCTGATGGGGATCATCCTCCTTTCAATGCATTACCGCATTATGAAAATCATGTTCGAGCGCTAAATCCTCACGTCAATCAATTAAAATGTGCAGGGGATTTGCCAAATTCTATCTTTAGTAGTCATCAAAAACGCATGCAGCGTTTAATGGCACTGCTGCCTGAGCAGCCTGTTTCCAAGCCAGAGGATCAACGACTTTATTGGAAAGCATTGGTACTACATTCACGAGCTGCCTTGATCCATGCCGATCATATTGTTTCTGCTCAGCAGTTTTCAGCAGTAAAACCTGAAAATTTCACATTGTTTGCCAATACAAAATTTAAAGAGATAGAGAAAGACAAAAAGGAAAAAATACAAGATCAACCTTTAGAATGGCATTTACACCAAGTCGGTGATCGAGCCTCTCGTATCGCTGTTCAGATGATGACTGATTTGAATTTATCAGGACTATCTGAGCAAACGGTCGATTATATCTGCCAGCCAACAACTCACCCACGTTTCCAGTGGCAGAACATTGCGGCGAATGCATTACAAAAACAGATTCAGAAAATGCCAGACACACCCGCTTTAATTTTGAATATTGCAGGTACTGGCAGCGGGAAAACCCGTATGAATTTACGAGCGGCTTGTACCTTAAGACCTGATGATCCGCGTATTAGTATTGCATTAAATTTACGCTCTTTAACCTTGCAAACAGGCCATGCCTTGCAATCTTCGATGAGTCTTTCTGATGAGGAAATCGCTGTTGTTATTGGTGATACTGTCACACAAAATTTATTTAATGCTGCTAAATTAACTGCCTATATAGATGAAGATGAAAATCGGATTGAGCCTATTTTTGATGCCTTTGGGGATGAGTGTGGTTTACCTGATTGGCTCAATCCCTTATTTAGCATTGAACAAAAAGGTCGAAAAGTTCCAGACCAAAAGAGCATGACTGTACTGGCATCACCCTTATTGGTCTCAACCGTTGATTATTTAATTGCTGCTGGTGAGCCACATCGGCAAGGTCATCATGTCAAAGCCTTACTCCGTGTGATCAGTAGTGATTTGATATTAGATGAAATTGATGGCTATGAACCCAAAGCCCTGATAGCCGTGCTGCGTTTGGTGCAATTGGCTGCGATGTACGGGCGTAATGTGATTTGTTCATCTGCAACTTTATCAATGACAGTCGCTAAAACGATTCATCGAGCATTTGAGTCAGGTATACAAATGCGCTCTGCTTTATATGGAAAACAACAAAAATCAATCATTGCTGTGATTGATAATGAACTTAAACCGCAAATTTGGTTAGATTGTTCAGATCAGCCATCTGATTTCAATACCAAATATCAGCAGCATCTTGATGCCTTGCAAACCCATTTAATGGAAAAGCCAACTTATCGTTTGGCACAGCTTATTTCCTTCACGGATACTTCGGTATTGGGTTGGAAACAGGCGGTATTGGCAGCAGCCCAAACATTGCATCATGATCATGCTTGGGATTTTAGTCAAACAGGAAAACAAATTTCATTTGGCTTGATTCGGGTTGCTAATATCAAGCATGCGATTGGACTGGCCCAGTTTCTATCTGAGTATTGGTCGGAGGCAAAAGTGGCTTGCTACCATGCCAATGATTGGTTGATTTCTCGTTTTTATAAAGAGCAGCGTTTGGATCAGCTTTTAACTCGACATAAAGATGGCAAAAAAAGAAAAACGGGTAATGAACAGATTTTAAAAGATACTGAGGTGGTAGAGCTTGCTAAACACAGTTCTGCGAGTTCCGTACCTTTTATCGTTATAGCAACGCCAGTCGAAGAGGTGGGACGAGACCATGATTTTGATTGGGCGGTGATTGATGCTTCGAGCGTACAATCTATTGTGCAAACCGCAGGGCGGGTCAATCGACATCGTTTAGATAAAATTAAGCAGCCTAATGTGATGATTCCACAATGGAATTATCGTTATTGCCAAGATAGAGATAGGGAACGCCACAAAAAACAGGGGATTCGAAGAACGAGTGCTTTTATCTATCCAGGATATGAAGGCTATAGTTCATCACCAAATATTATAAATACCTATAAAACACAAAACTTGTCGGAATTACTGCCATGGGATCAAAATCAGCAACTGGTGATTAACGCTCGATTGCGGTTTGATCAACAGAACTGCTTGTTTGCGCAATTAGACGATCAAGAGATTCAGAAGTTTTGTCAAAATTATTTTTATGATCAGGGGGAGCAAATGTTTTCTCGTCCTGATGTTGATGCCTGTGTTATGACGGAACACATCTATAATCAAACATCTTTACGAGAACGGAATTACCAAGAAATTTATAAGTTTAAATGGGATGATGGTTTGGTTGTAGAAAAACAGGTGTATGGTCTTGATGTCAAAGCAAGTCAATATGCCAACTACAGTAAGTATGGGTTAGTGTGGGACCGAATCAAATTTGATGAGCGAGCTGCGACAGCACAAGCATGGTTGGCGCTGACACCACAACAAATGCTGGATTATTGCCATGAATATAAAATTTCTGAGGAGCAAGGTTGTCGAGTTTCTTTGACACTATATAACAGCGAAAATCCACCAACTTGGTATTATGACTATGGCTTTGGTATTTCTAAAGCCTAAATCATGGTGCGCTCAGCGGGACTCGAACCCACGTCGGTCGCTTAGGAGGCAACTGCTCTATCCAGTTAAGCTATGAGCGCATAATTTAATGATTATAAACAAAAAAGTGACTACCTTAGCAATCACTTTTTTAATAAATCGATCAATTATTTAGTCTGCTTTCTTTTTATTTAAAACATTAAATAAAATAAACATGAGTACAATCCAGATCGGAATCATCAGTACAGATTCTTTAAAACCTTGCTGCCACATGATGTATAGAACAACTGCAATAAATGCTAAAACTAAATAGTTGCTCAACGGAGACCATAATGCAGGGAAACTGGTTTTTAAACCTTTCTCTTTCGTCATTGCTTTGAATTTTAAGTGCGTTAAGCTGATCATCGCCCAGTTCAGAACTAGAGCACCCACCACGATATACATCAAATGACCAAGAGCATCTTCTGGAACAAAGTAGTTCAATAATACACAACCAAAGATCAATAATGCAGAAAGCAAGACAGCTGGTACAGGAACACCTTGCTTATTTACTTTCGCAAAAACTTTCGGTGCATTGCCTTGTTCAGCCAAACCAAACAGCATACGGCTATTAGCATACATACCACTGTTATAAACCGAGAGTGCAGCTGTTAGAATAATAAAGTTAAGTAAATGCGCAGCCCAACCAATCCCCATTTGACTGAAGATCATCACGAATGGGCTCTTGTCTAAACCACCTAAATCAAGCTGATTCCAAGGCACAAGCGATAATAAAATTGCGAGTGAACCGACATAGAAAATTAAAATACGAACAACAACTTGGTTAATCGCTTTTGGAATTGTTTTCTTTGGATCATTCGCTTCAGCTGCTGCCATACCAATTAGCTCAATACCACCAAAGGCGAACATGAGGAAGGCAAGCATATAGAATAGCCCATCAAAGCCATTCGGGAAGAAACCGCCGTGTGACCATAAGTTGCTAAATGACGCTGTTGAGTTTGCATCTGCGGTAAACAATAGATACAAACCAAAAAGAATCATAGCAACAACAGCAGTGACTTTAATGATTGCTAACCAGAACTCAGACTCACCGTAGAATTTCACATTGGTGAGGTTGATCGCAGTAATGATGACAAAGAAGAATAATACTGACTGCCAAGCCGCAATATGAGGCCACCAGTAGTTGATATATTTCGCTACCGCCGTGAGCTCACTCATGGCAACGAGAATATATAAAACCCAATAATTCCAACCTGATAAGAAACCAGGAAATTTACCCCAATATTGATAAGCGAAATGGCTAAATGAACCTGCTACAGGTTCTTCAACGATCATTTCACCAAGTTGACGCATGATTAGAAAAGCAATCAAGCCTCCAATCGCATAACCCAAAATAATAGATGGTCCAGCAGACTGGATGACTTGCGCAGAACCTAAAAATAAGCCCGTACCAATAGCCCCACCCATCGCGATGAGTTGGATATGGCGGTTTTTTAGTCCACGCTGAAGTTTAGAAGAATCGTTGTTCAAAGGACTGAGCTCGACGAGGAATAAGTGGATTATTCTAATAGATTGAAAGATTTTCGCCTAGTAAAAGTACAGATGAGCTATGACTGGAAAGTTGTTTTTAAAATTCATTTAAAATCTTATATTTGAGTGAATAGTAAACTAAGATTTGTATTTTATTTATACACTTAAATGAGGGCTTTGTTTAATTAACCTTGTTTATTGGTTTAAACGCCATTGTTAAATTTACAGAATAGACTCAATATCAAAGACATATTTTGTTCGCGATCGATGATCTAAAATCAATTGGTCGTATGGCATTTTCGATTGCTGTGCAGTAATTTAGACTCAAAATTTACTTGCACCAAGTACATGATAGAAGGATGAAATTGACATGAGCTCAGTACCGCAAATTAAAGTCCCTGCAACCTATATGCGTGGTGGCACAAGTAAAGGTGTATTTTTCAAATTAGATGATTTACCTGAAGCGGCACAAGTAGCAGGCAAAGCTCGTGATCAACTTTTACTTCGTGTAATTGGCAGTCCTGATCCTTATGGTAAACAAATTGATGGAATGGGAGGTGCAACCTCTAGTACCAGTAAGACGGTGATTTTGGCAAAAAGCACGCAACCAGAACACGATGTTGACTATCTTTTTGGACAAGTTTCAATTGATCAGCCATTTGTCGATTGGAGTGGAAACTGCGGTAATTTAACTGCTGCAGTGGGTTCATTTGCGATTTCTAATGGTTTAGTTGATGCTGATCGTATTCCTGAAAATGGCATTTGTACGGTGCGTATTTGGCAGAAGAATATTCAAAAAACCATTATCGCGCATGTACCAATAACCAATGGGCAAGTACAAGAAACAGGTGATTTTGAGCTTGACGGTGTGACATTCCCAGCAGCAGAAGTTCAAATTGAGTTTTTAGATCCAGCAGATGATGGCGAAGAGGGTGGCGATATGTTCCCTACCGGTAATGTCGTCGATCAGCTTGAAGTGCCTGAAGTTGGTTCATTCCAAGCCACCTTTATTAATGCAGGCATTCCAACGATTTTCTTGAATGCTGAAGATATTGGTTATCAAGGTACAGAATTACAAGATCATATCAATGGTGATTCAGTGGCATTAGCGCGGTTTGAAAAAATTCGTGCTTATGGCGCAGTGCAAATGGGCTTAATTAAAGATATTTCTGAAGCAGCAGCACGTCAACATACACCTAAAATTGCATTTGTTTCAAAACCAAAATCATATACATCTTCAAGTGGAAAAGCTGTTGAAGCTACAGATGTTGATTTACTGGTTCGTGCGCTTTCAATGGGTAAATTACACCATGCCATGATGGGCACAGCTGCGGTTGCAATTGGAACGGCAGCAGCGATTCCCGGAACTCTCGTTAATTTGGCTGCTGGCGGTGGCGAACGTGAAGCTGTTCGTTTTGGTCATCCATCTGGAACGTTACGTGTAGGCGCTCAGGCTGACTTGATTGATGGCAAATGGTCAGTGAAAAAAGCCATTATGAGCCGTAGTGCGCGGGTATTGATGGAAGGTTGGGTACGCGTACCGGGTGATACGTTCTAATCAAGATTTATAGTCGATAAAACCTCCTTTTTAGGAGGTTTTATTATTTTGAATGGATTAAAAATACAAACACAATCTAGTGAGATAAATAGTGTTATGATGTCGCCACTTTGACAAGTTCTGTCATTTATTCTTCCATTTAAATTCCAGAGGCAATTGTGTCATCTATTTCTCAAGTTAATGCGGATGTTTTAAAACAAGCTCAACAACGTATTCAACAAGATTTATTGACAGCATTGGCTGCATTTTCGATTCCAGAACCCTTAAAAGCCGCAGTACACCACGCGGTCATGTTAGGTGGAAAGCGAATTCGTCCAGCATTGTGTTATGCCGCAGCTGCATTAAAACCAAATCCTCATTTTGCTGCTGCTCGACGTGCTGCGGTTGCAGTTGAATTAATTCATTGTTATTCACTGGCACATGATGATTTGCCTTGTATGGATAATGACTTGCTGCGTCGTGGTCAGCCAACTTGTCATGTTGCTTTTGGCGAAGATACTGCTTTATTGGCAGGTGATATTCTGCAATCCATGGCGTTTGAGATTCTAGGTAGCCGTTTATTCGATGAACAAGGGCAGGGCACTGATCCTGCAATTGTACTAAAGCAGATGCAAATTTTAGCGACAGCCAGTTCAAAAATGGTTTGTGGACAGGTTTTGGATTTACAAGCTGAAGGCAAACAGGTCGATCAAGCCGAACTTGAAAATATCCATCGCAATAAAACAGGTGCATTAATCCAAGCGGCAATTATGATGGGTGCAGTCACGGTTTTCGCTGGAACTGATCAAGCAATTCCAAAGCTACGCCAGTTTGGGCAAAGTATTGGCTTAGCGTTCCAAGTTCAAGATGACATTTTAGATATTACGGCAAGCACCGAAACACTCGGAAAAACTGCGGGTAAAGATGAACAGGTGCAAAAATCCACCTATCCTGCGTTAATGGGATTAGCGCAAGCACAAGCTTATGCGCAAACATTACATGATCAAGCCTTTGAAGCTTTGGCATTCTTTGGTGAAGACGCAAAAGATCTCACTGCAATCTCTCAATTCTTATTGGCACGTCAAAGTTAATTTAAGGCATGTTATGAATATTCAATCTTTACGTATTGTTGGCACACTTGAAGGTATTTCATTTTTACTTTTACTCGGCATCGCAATGCCAATTAAATATATTTGGGGAAATCCAATTTTCGTAAAATATATTGGTATGGGGCACGGTGTCTTATTTCTGTTATTCCTCGTGATGTTGTTTGTGGTATGTCATCGCATGAAATGGTCTTTATCAGTCTTTAATATGGGGTTGATTGCGGCAGTATTACCATTTGGCCCATTTGTATTTGATCGTAAGATTAAGCAGCTTGCTGATCAGAATTAAATTAAAGCGACTTATTTAAAAATCTAGAGAATAAAAAAGCCATGGAGAACCATGGCTTTTTGCATACAGAACGATAATTAAAATTAACGTCCCATAATTCCGCGAATCGTGTTCAGTACATCGGCAGGGAGTACGACAGTCTTGGCATTGTTTGATTTTGCCATATCTTGCATCGCTTTAACGTATTGTTCACCGAGTAGGTAAGCAACTGGAATTTCTTTATCACCTACTGCACTTGTAACCATTTCAATGGCACGTTGTGAAGACTCGGCAAGTACAACCTGTGCTTCTGCATCACGACGAGACGCTTCAAGACGACCATCTGCTTCCAGAATCGCAGCTTGTTTTTCACCATCGGCTTTGGTCACAGTCGCACGACGCTGACGTTCAGCAGCAGCTTGTGCTTCCATCGCAGCCTGCATGGTGTGTGATGGTTGAATATCCTGAATTTCAACTGTTTTAAGGGTAATTCCCCAGTCTGAAATATCATCAGAAATGGCAGCTTTAAGTTTAGCTTTGATGTGATCACGAGATGAAAGTGCATCATCCAAGTCCATTTCACCTACGATAGAACGCAATGAAGTTTGAACAAGGTTTTGAATTGCCCAAGTATAGTTCTCGATCCCGTACACTGCTTTTTCTGGTGTCGTGATATTAATATATGCTACAGCATTGGCAATAATGACGGCATTGTCACGAGTAATCACTTCTTGAGAAGGGATATCTAAAACAATATCTTTGGTTGTGATTTTATAAGCAACTTCATCAATATACGGAATGACAAAGTTAAGACCTGGACGTAAGGTAGTATGGTATTTACCTAAGCGTTGTACAATCCATTTATAACCTTGGGGAACAATACGCACCCCTTTAAAAATAGTTGTACCAATAAAAGCGAAAAGCGCTAATACAACAATAGTACCGACAGACATTGAAAACCCTCTTTGTGTTTATGCGGAGCTATGTGGTTGAACGACTAAATCATTACCCAAAATATCAATAACTTGAACGCGATCCCCAACCTTTACTTCGGCTGTTGAACGGCAGTTCCATTCATCAGAGCCTAAGACAGGCATTGGAAAGCGTACAATAATTTGACCATGATCGAGTCCAGTATGGATGACCATGCCAACTTGTCCAATGGTTGATTCACGAGACAAACCAGCTTTGGTTTTATCGATTGAAAGTGGTTTTATAAACTTAAACCAAAGAATCGTGCATAAAATAGATAAAATTCCCCAAGTAATTACTTGGGTTGTAAATCCCATCATCGGGAAAAGCCACAACAAAATGCAGACCATAACGGCTGCAATGCCAAACCATAAAGCGGCAAAAGCTGGCAAAATTAACTCTGAAAGAATGAGTAAAATCCCTAATACAAACCAGTGCCAAGGCTCAACTACAAATTCCATAGATTTGCTCGTGTGATTAAAGTGAGTAGAGGTGAATAAATATTCACCTCTTGCACTCTATCAGATCATTATCTTTATGAATATACAAAGATTGTTTTTTTAGAATTTTGCTCTTGGGGCAGGCTTAAATGCTGCTGGAGATTTCTTAAAATTAGTAATTGCGCTTTGAATTGCCGTGATTTTTGCTTGCGCAGCTTTCTCACCTTCTAGAATGGCTTCATTACTTGATTTAAGGTCGAGCACACCTAAATGTCCGACTTTAGGTTGAATCACAATCGTCGCTTGGTTGAGTTCTTCATTAATACTTTGTTGTCCCATAATATTAATGGTTTGATCGAGTAATCCCCACATACTCAGTGGTTTGTCACCCGTTGGACGTGCTGAAATATCGACAGCAATCACAATATCCGCGCCCATATCTTTTGCCGTTTTTACAGGAATTGGACTTACTAAGCCGCCATCCACGTATTTAGTGCTGCCAATCACGGTTGGAACAAACACATTTGGGATACTGCATGATGCTCTAACTGCTTGTCCTGCATTACCTTTGATGAATTCAGCCTTTCTACCATTATCTAATCGGGTTGCTACTGCTGCAAAACGAATTGGAAATTTTTCAATCGGCTTATTACCAACCTGAGCATTGACATAGTTTTGTAGTTTTTGTCCGAGGATGAAGCCTTGGCTATTCAAAGTAAGATCGCGGATATCCGACTCTTGGAGTTTGAGCGCTAGATTTTGCATTTGATATGGTGTTTGACCACTTGCATAAATGCTCCCGACAAAGCTACCTGCACTCGTGCCTGTTACGATTTTTGCTTTAATGCCATGAGACTCTAATACTTTGATCACACCAATGTGGGAGAATCCTTTCGCACCGCCACCACCTAAAGCCAGTGCAATCACTGGTTCACGTGCTTTTAATGTCGTTGTGGGCGGTATTTTTTTCGTTGCTTGATCACAGCCGAATAAAGCAAGGCTAAGCAGTGCCAAACAAGAAAGTCGAGCAATTTTCATAACAGTTGAAGATAAAATAGACAGAGGAGATGGGCACATCAGATCAGATTTGCCCTTAACTTTCTAGTTTTTTTTCACAAGTTTTTGTAATGGTTCAGCCAGCCAATGTGGATTTTTCGGCGAGAAATGACCTTCATAAAAACTCATAATTTTTTCTAAATCTTGTTGATAGTGACCTGTTGGGGTAAAAGCCCCTAAGCTATAAATGGTTTTATGGTCGTAATCGAAAGAGAACATCACGATTGGAATACCCGCTGCATGAGCAATATGGTAGAAACCACTTTTCATTTTCTCTGCTTTTTTACGTGTTCCTTCAGGTGCCATACCCACCCAAATTCGGTCATATTTTTGAATGGTTGCGACAACTTGCTCCGTTAGCCCATTGGTACTGTCACGGTGAACAGGAATCAGTCCAGCCCAGTCTAAAAGTGGTTTGAAAGGTGGTTTAAATAACGTATCTTTGCCTAAAACTGTGATTTTCAACCCTAAGCCACCAATCGCTAGAAAACCATACCATCCATCGATATTTGAGGTGTGTGGTGAAATAATTGCGACTGCTTTAGGTAGGTTTGGAATATCGCCTACAACTTTCCAGCCTTGGCTTAAAAAGATTTTTTTACACAAAGCCCGACTATAATGAGTTCCACGTTGAGGAACTAATGGGGGTAAATCTGGAAAATGTTGTGGCATAAGTAAAGCTAAATAATGACAACTATAATTATCTTAAACGCTGATGAGATACTCTGCATTGGCAAAAAATGAGAAAATATCGTCAAGATTTTGAGAGGATTAGATACTTTTGAACTTACTAAGCACTTGTCGAGGAAATTGATACATGCCTAATTTACGGCAAGTTTATGTCTTATTATTTTCACTGTATTGGGCTCAAGGTCTACCTGTCGGCTTTATGACACATGCTTTGCCGGTCATTTTGAGAGCGCAAGGTGTTTCACTGGCACATATCGGCGGTTTTGGTTTGTTGATGCTGCCGTGGTCAATCAAAATATTTTGGGCTGCCTATGTTGATCGTTATGCCATACCTTATCCATCCGTTTTCGGCAGGGAAAGAAATGGGAGTGTTAATATTGGGCATTATCGAAGCTGGATTATTCCTACACAGCTTTGTAGTGTTTTGATTTTAATTTTACTTTCATTTTTCCCCATTCAAGCTTTGGATCAACCAAGTTACTTGTTGATCTTCTTTGTTCTATTGTTATTGAGCAATCTAACAGGCGCAACGCAAGATATTGCAACAGATGGTTTGGCTGTTAATTTGCTTAAAACTGATCAACAACATTGGGGCAATACCTTCCAAGTAATTGGTTCAAGGCTTGGCTTTATTGTCGGTGGTGGTGCTGTATTGTGGAGTCTGGACTGGCTGCAATGGCAAGCAACTTTTCTATTACTGGCTGGGATTGTCTTTTTAAATACATTAGCGATCTTATTTTATAAAGAACCTGTTCATCCTAAAGCTTCTACTGATATTGCAAAAATACAGACATCACTACTTCAGGCAATTCGACAATATCTTGCTTACTTTAGTTCATCTGTAGAGTTAAAAGCTTGGTTAATGGTATTAATCAGCTTCAAAATTGCTGATGGGCTTGCAGGACCACTTTTAAAACCGTTAATGGTTGATATGGGGCTGAGTTTTTCGCAAATCGGAATTTACATTACCATGCTTGGTGCAATCGCAGCATTGATTGGTGCAGGTATAGCAGGATTATTACTCAGATATTTTTCTAGATCATCGGCTTTGATTTTATTTTCAATATTAAAAATACTTAGTCTTATCGCTTACGGTTATCTTGCTTATGCATTTGAGCATCAATCTCCGATCGCGCCGATGTGGTTGTATGCTGTCAATGCATTTGAAGATGCATGTTCGGCAATGCTTTTGGTCGTGATGCTGACTTTAGTGATGCAATACAGCCGTAAAAACTTTGCAGGCACAGACTTTACTTTTCAGGTTTCTGTGATGGCAACGATCAGTGGTTTGCTTTATTTAATGAGTGGGGTAATAGGGGATTGGCTAGGGTACACTCGTTATTTAACTGTGATTTGTATGATCGCGGTGATTTGCTTATGGCCGATTTATTACTGGTTGAAAAAGGCAAGACCACATTAGATATTTATTACAAAATTAATTTTTTTGTTGTTATAAGTTGAAATATTGAACAGATGTATACATGGATAAAAAGAGATGAAGATCCTATTTCAATAAAATCAAAAAATTGCCTACCAAGATTTGAATCACCTTAAATTAAAGAAATGGTTGTTTTTATAAGATATTGATAATAAATAATATTATTGAATATTTTTTATTTTTTACAGTAAATGATTATCGTGTATAAAAATTAAACTTTAGTCGAAAATAGAATAAATAAATAAGATTTTAATTGTTTTGTCATATAAAGTTAATGTGTAGGATTTGTTACAAATTAACTAGGATGTCAACAATGAAAATCAAAATTGTAACAGCAGCAGTGCTCAGTTTACTTGCAACATCAACTTTTGCAGCGCCAACAATCTACGGTGAGATTGATGCTAGCGTTGACTATTTACCAGAAAAAAATGCAACTAAATCGAATAAAGATGTTTGGGAAATTAGTTCAAATAGTTCGTTTATCGGCGTAAAGGGTGATGAAAAACTGACTGACCGTTTAAGCGCTGTATACGCTGCAGAATGGGGTTTTAGTGCTGATGGTGATAGTAGTGACTGGACTCAACGTAACCGTTATGTAGGTTTAAAAGACAGTCAATTGGGTACTGTTAAAATCGGTAAGCATGATACGCCATTGAAACAATTATCAAGCGTCGTAGATACCTTCAATAACTATGTCGCAAATAAAGCGGATGTAACAGGGATCTTCACAGGCGAAAACCGTATTGATAATGTGGTTGTATATGAATCACCAGCAGTGAAACTTTTAGATGGTGGTTTCAAATTCAACGCATTACTGGCAACAGGTGAATCTTCTGGGATTAAGAAAACTAGCGGTGGAGCTAAAGTTTCTGGTCGTGGTTTAGGTGATGCATGGTCTGCTTCTGTTGTATATGAAAACCCAATGGTTGTGGCAGCTTTAGCTTATGACAAAGCAATTCCAAGTAATTTTTTAGGACGAGGTATGTTAAATGCTGCTGAACCTGAAATTGGTGGTGGATCTTTATTTGCAGCAGCGAATACTGTTCGTGCCATTGGTCGTGTGAATCCAATTGATGGTTTGGCGTTAAAAGCAATGTACCAAACCTCCGAAGTAGAAGCTGTTGCTGGCAATGATGCAGGTTCTGAAAATATTGATGATGCGCAAGGTTGGTTAATCGGCGCTGAATATAATATTCCTCAAGCGAAAAACTGGACGGTAAAAGGTCAGTACAGCCAAAATGATACGAGTTTTAAAGATAACTCATCTGATTTTAAAGCGAAGCAAATTATCGCTGGTGCAGACTATGCTTTTAACAAACAAGTTAAAACTTATGGTTATGCGGGGTATTTGACTCTTGAACAAGCAAGTAAGAAAGACAAGCAACCTGTTGCAGGTTTAGGTTTAGAGTTCAAGTTCTAATACTTTAGCTTAAAACAACACCCTTAAGTACTGCTTATAGGGTGTTTTTTTATTTCAATTTTTCTTCATTACACTATAATCGCCTTATCCACTGGATGGCTTGTTAACAATAAAATAATACGATGTTTGGAATGATCGGGTATAAGGAAATTATTGTTTTCATATAAATAATTTTTAGCGTCATGATACGAGTTTTAGCGTTCAATCAGCAGTATTGTGAAACATCAAGTATTTAGTTTAAGTCATTTTTAAGTTTCAATTTTTATCTTAGTGAAGCTAAGAATTTTCTTTTTAGATTGTGATGATTATGCTGCTACAAAAACTCAAGATCAGGCCGATTTCACTGCTTACTTTTAACTTATTGCTTGCAATTTGGTTAGGGGTTTTCCTGAATATCGCTTTTTATGAAAAGCTTCAATCCCTTACTCCTTATACAGGCATCAAAGCAGGTCTATTTGTTGCGGCTTCGGTTTTGGTTGTTGTTGCACTGTATAACTTTATTTTTCAGTTATTCAACTGGAAGTGGACGGCTAAGCCAATTGCAATTGCACTGGTTTTTATCGGTGGATTTGCTTCATATGCAGTGAGCACTTTAGGTGTCTTGATTACTTCTGATCAAGTGCAAAATCTGATGCAAACAGATATGGCAGAGGCGCGTGATACTTGGTCTTGGCATTTGGTTGTTTGGACTTTAGGGATGACGGTTTTACCAATCATTGCGATTTTACTGGTAAAACTAAAATCTGAACCTATCGTTGGTCAGTTGCTCAAGAAAGTAATTGCTACTGTTGTTTCTTTAGCAATGGTAGGTGGTCTGCTTTTTGTTTTCTATGTTGATTTTGCAGCAATCTTCCGTGAAAACCGTGATTTGAAAGGTATGATCTCACCACAAAATATGATTGCATCTTTTGCGTCTTATTATAAAAAGAAAGCACCTAAAGAAAATCTTCCGCTCGTAACCTATGGTGAAGATGCAACGATGCAAAAAACTGATGCATCCAAGTTGCCTAAATTAATGGTTCTAGTCGTCGGTGAAACTGCGCGTGCAGAAAATTTCTCTTTAAATGGCTATAGCAAGAACACCAACCCTAAATTATCGAAACAAGACATTATCAATTTTTCTCAAGTGAGTTCATGTGGAACGGCAACGGCAGTTTCAGTGCCGTGTATGTTCTCAGGTATGCCACGCGAAGATTATGATGAAAGTCTAGCGAATCATCGTGAAGGATTGCTAGATATTGCGAAGCGAGCTGGTTATCAAGTGACATGGATTGATAACAATTCTGGTTGTAAAGGAACGTGTGACCGTGTTGAAGAGTTCAAAATTCCAGAACCCATTCAAAAGAAATGGTGTAAAGATGAAGAATGTTTTGATGATATTTTAATTGATAGTTTAAAAGCATACTTAGCGACGATTCCGAAGGATGACACACGTCCGCATTTAGTTGTATTACATCAAATGGGAAGTCATGGGCCTGCATATTACAAACGCGTTCCACCGCAATATAAAGTCTTTAAACCAACGTGTGATACCAATGCGATTCAAGGTTGTTCTCGTGATGAATTATTAAATAGTTACGACAATACTTTGCTCTACACGGATTATGTTTTAGATTCTTTGATTGAAACCCTAAAGACAGCAACCCAATACGAAACAGGTTTGTGGTATTTGTCTGATCACGGTGAGTCGACGGGTGAAAGTGGCATGTATTTACATGGCGCGCCTTATGCAATTGCACCATCTCAGCAAACACATGTGCCGATGCTAATGTGGTTCTCTGATGCGTGGAAACAACAGGCACAGAAACAAATGAGTTGTTTGTCGCAACAACGTCAAAAGGAATTAAGCCAAGATAACTTATTCCCAACGATGTTGAGTTTGTTAGACGTAAAAACCAAAGTAATTGACCCTAAAAATGACATGTTAGCTACATGCTCAAATCCATAAGTGAGATGAAATCATGACCAAAATCTTGATGATCGAAGATGATTTTATGATTGCAGAGTCGACATTGACGTTATTGCGATATCATCAATTTGACGTGGAATGGGTCAATAACGGTGTAGATGGGTTAACGCTTTTATCAAAGCAAGATTTTGATTTGGTGTTACTCGATCTTGGTTTGCCATTAATGGATGGTATGCAGATTTTGCGTCAAATTCGTCAACGAAGCGCATTGCCTGTGTTGATTATTTCGGCGCGAGACCAACTGCAAAATCGTGTTGAAGGTTTAAATCAGGGAGCAGATGACTATTTGATTAAACCTTATGAATTTGATGAATTGCTTGCCCGTATCAATGCATTGTTACGCCGTGGCAATACAGCAATGACGCAATTGAAAAATAATTCGCAACTGTTGAAAAGTGGCGATTTAGTCTTGGATGTCGAACAGCATTTAGCGACGTTCAAAGGTCAGCAAATCGAGTTGTCAAATCGTGAGTGGGCGATTCTTATTCCAATGGTAACGCATCCCAATAAGATTTTTTCCAAAGCAAACCTTGAAGATAAGTTGTATGATTTTGATAGTGAAGTCACGAGTAATACAATTGAAGTGTATGTCCACCATTTGCGTGCAAAACTAGGTAAAGACTTCATTCGTACGATTCGTGGATTAGGCTATCGACTGGGACAACCCTAAGACTTATGAAAACACCCAAGCAATATTCGCTAAAAAAACGGCTCATTTGGGGCACATCAATCTTTAGTTTATTGCTTGGATGCTTATTGATTTTTACTGCTTATAAAATTGCCTTGCATGAAGTAGATGAAATTCTTGATACGCAAATGCAATATATGGCAGAACGTTCAACAACTCAGCCTCTAACGCCCGTTGCAAGTAAGGTTGAGTTGCATCGCACCTATCATGAAGAAGACCTACTTGTCGATATCTGGGCGTATAAGGATCAAAGCCATTTATGGCATCAAACCCATTTGTTGATTCCACCAGTGCAACAGGCGGGTTTCTATACCCAAGAAACACCACAAGGCAAATGGCGCGTTTATGTTATTCCGCTAAAAGATTATCAAATTCAAGTCAGTCAACAGGAGCAAGTCCGTAAAAGCTTCGCATGGGAACTTGCTGGGAGTATGTTTATTCCTTATGTGTTGCTACTACCATTTGCGATTATTATCTTGGCTTTTATTATTAGCCTGAGTCTCAAACCGCTAGATGATTTTAAAGCAGAATTACAGCAACGTGATTCGGATGGCTTAGCACCGATTGATAGTAAAGAATATCCTCAAGAACTCATCCCAACCATTGAGGAAATGAACCATCTGTTCGAGCGAATTCAACATGCTCAGGCGGAACAAAAGCAGTTTATTGCAGATGCTGCGCATGAGCTTCGTACGCCAGTAACTGCATTGAATCTACAGACTAAGATTTTGATGAGTCAGTTCCCAGAACATGAATCCTTAAAAAATCTAAGTAAGGGACTGGCACGTATTCAGCATTTGGTCACTCAACTCTTGGCTTTGGCAAAACAAGATGTCGGTCTGATGTTGATCGAGCCGAATACGCTATTCCGTTTGAATGATGTTGCTTTGAACTGTGTTGAGCAACTGGTCAATCTCGCTATGCAGAAAGAAATTGATCTTGGTTTTGAACGAAATGATGTGATTGAGATGCAAAGTCTTGAGTCGACGGTGCATTCAATCATTTTCAATCTGATTGATAATGCAATCAAATATACGCCAAGTCAGGGCATCATTAACATTTCAGTTTATAACGAGAATGAGGATTATGCTTGTATTCAAATCGAAGACAGTGGTTCAGGAATTGCCCCTGAAAACTATGACAAAGTTTTAAAGCGCTTTTACCGTGTTCATCATCATCTTGAAGTGGGTAGTGGTTTAGGACTTTCTATTGTTGACAAAGCGACTCAGCGACTCGGTGGAACGTTGCAATTGGGGCGCAGTATTGATTTGGGCGGATTGTTAGTGACAGTTCGCTTGCCTAAAAAGCTTGAGCGTCACGGATAAGTTGCTAGCAAGTTAATATGTGATCATCATTTAACTTCGCCATGTTCTCTTAAATAGCGTAAAAACAGCACGCATTTTTGGATGCGTTTGCCATCATTGCCAACACGACTGACATTTAAACGTAAAACCCAATTTAAGCGCTTACCCACTTTGCAAATGTCTTTATAGACTTGCGGCTCTGCGAGTAATGCTCGATATAGAATTTGACTGGCTTCAGAAAGCTGTTCAAACTCGAAGTGATAAGCAGTAGAGAAAATATACAACAACCAATCTCGAACATAGCAATCATGTAGGCTTAGCACAGATGCTGGATCTGTTTCAAAATCAATAAAACTAAAATGAGTATCTTTGTCTACCAGAATGTTGCGAGCAAAAGCTTCACTTAAATATCCACCTTGCAAATGTACATGCTGGATGGCTTGAATCGCTTGAGTAAACAAGTTTAATTTGCCTGCAATATCATCTTTGCAACGTGCCAAGGATTGGTCTAATTGCTTTACCTTGCTTTGACGTTGCGAACCAAGATCTTCTAAGAGTATGCCTTTTTTGGAAAGCGCTAGAACATTTGGGGTTGACACTCCCAATGCTTTGAGCTGTTGGATACGATTGTATTCACATTGAATCGCTGCCGAACCACCTTGATTCGGAACAGGCATGATTGCACCCAAGTTAAAAATTTTGGCCAACCATTTTAGAGGCGTGTATAACCACAAACCATGACGTTCAGACGCTTTCTTTAACCACACTTTCCCAGAGTCTAAGGTGTACGCTTTAATTGATTCTTGCTGAGTAACTAAAGCGGTTTCTAGAAATTCTTGAAAGTCATCCATTCGCAACAAACTATACCTAAGTGATTATAACCGTTCCATTAGGAGGTCACTTTACCACATCAAGCTTAGATTGAGGTATGGAAATGGTCGTACTATTTGCAAGATGGCGTTTGTAGGTGATTGCATAAACAACAAAGTTAATTGCAAGGCAGATCCATCCCGTCCAAAGATTATGACTTAAGAAATGCGCACCACGCATCATTTGTGCCCATCCCATTGCAAAGCCTAAAATGACACTTGCAAATAAGTAAAACCATGCACGACCTTTTTGATCAAGTCGATAAACAAAATAGCCTGTAATGAGTGCAAAGCCAGTACTTGCATGCCCACCTGGGAAACAATGGCCTGCGGTAGCTGAAAAATCCCATACAAATCCTGTCGCAGTTTCATGTGTCATTGCCCAAGGGCAGGCGTGAGCCGAATGCGCTTTCATAAAGCCAACGATACAAGTACATAGCATGCTGACCCAAAACATATAGCCATATTGCCAACGTTTCGCTTTGAATTTTTCGACTTTAAAAGACAGTGCCCATAAAATAAAAAAGGTCACATACACAACGGTAATGATCTGTTTTACATAGCTATGATTTAGCTTTGCCAAATACCAATCACCTTTGAGTGCAAAGTCTCCAAATGTACCGACCCACGGTTGGATGAGATATAAGTCAATTGATCCACCCACAGGAAAAACCCAGAGTAAAATGAAAAAACTGAGTAGCAGAAGAAAACTCATCTGTATAAAAAAAGGTGTTTTCAGGTGCATAGGCGGCACAATTCAAATGAAGACAATATATTTTTTATTAAACTGTTCTAATCTTAAGCATCTCTTAAATAAGCATAAAAAAAGCGGCTTTTTAGCCGCTTTAACTTACTGAAAAATTAGAACATCGACTCTTCGGAGTTGGCTGAAATTTTATGAATAGAAAGGTCAGCACCACGATATTCATCCTCTTGAGAAAGACGGATACCTAAAGTTGCTTTCAAGATGCCATACACCACAAAGCCACCGACAAGTGCGATCGCAATTCCTAAACCTGTACCTATGATTTGAGACATAAGCGAAACCCCACCTAAACCTCCAAGCATTTCTTGACCAAAAATACCCGCAGCGATACCACCAAATGCACCACATACGCCATGTAATGGCCATACACCTAGTACATCATCCACTTTTAATTTATTTTGTGTATAAGTGAATAGGTAAACAAATAGTGCACCCGCAACGCCACCAATCAATAATGCACCAATTGGATGCACAATATCTGAGCCTGCGCAGATTGCAACTAAGCCAGCCAATGGACCATTGTGTAAGAAACCAGGGTCATTTTTGCCCATAAAGTTCGCTGCTAAAGTACCGCCGACCATTGCCATTAAAGAGTTGATTGCCACCAATCCCGAAATCGCTTCTACACGTTGCGCACTCATCACATTAAAGCCAAACCAACCTACAATCAGAATCCATGAACCTAAAGCGAGAAATGGAATTGATGAGGGTGGATGCGCGCTGACGCGACCATCTTTCTTATAACGACCATGACGAGCACCGAGTAAAATCACGGCTGCTAAAGCAATCCATCCACCCATTGCATGTACAACGACAGAACCAGCAAAGTCATGGAAACTTGCGCCGAATGTACTTTCTAACCATGTTTGTACACCATAGTTACCGTTCCAGATCATGCCTTCATAGAATGGATAAATCAGTGCAACTAACAGCAAGGTTGCGATAGCTTGTGGGCGCATTTTCGCGCGTTCAGCAATACCTCCCGAAACAATAGCAGGGATCGCAGCAGCAAATGTCAGTAAGAAGAAGCAGCGCATCAAGTTATAGCCATGATCTTCTGCAAGGACAGCCCCCATATGGAAAAAGTTTTGTCCGTATGCAATCCAATAACCCACAAAGAAGTATGCGATTGCTGAAATCGCAAAGTCTGTGAGGATTTTACTTAGAGCATTGACTTGGTTTTTATGGCGTACTGTGCCAAGTTCCAAGAATGCAAATCCAGCATGCATTGCCAATACCAGTACTGCACCGAGCAGTAAGAAAAATAAATCTACGTTTTGCATAGTGGTGCTCAAAAAAAGTGCTAAATCTAGTCTTGGTGTAAATGTTTGATTCGTTTTTTGCACCAAAATAGATTTAGTAAATCTAAAAACTCAAGTTATACGAGTACAACTCAATTTAATGGGAATTATTATGCAAAAAACGCACCAATTTAGAATTTAATTGTGAGTTTTGGTGAAAAGTGGTGCATTTTGCTTAAAAATAGCACAGCTTTATGGATATTGTAGAGCTAAAAAAGAAAACGGTCGTTATCCTTGTCTGAACCTTGATAAGAATGCCATTTTTTTGTGGCAAGGATAGTACTAGAACCAAAGTCTATTTCTATCGGAATGATTGAATTTTCAAGGCTATTAGGTATTTAAGCTTAATAATTAATAAAGGATATCTGATATATTGCGAACCTTAAAAAGCAGTTTGCTTTAAGGTGAAAATGATATGTTTCGTATAGATTCCTTTCGTAATCGACTCCTGATTTTATTTGCAGGGATGTCTTTTATCTTAGGACTCTGTATTACCTTATACATAGGTAAGACTGCCTCGGTTCAAATGAGCAAAAGTAGTGGGCAAACCTTATATATTGCGGCAAAAAGTATCAGCAATACCTTGGCAAACTCCCTCACAGAACGTGAACGGGAGATGGTGCTATTAAGTCAGTCGCCGTTTTTTGCTGAAGCCGATTTTCAAAATCCAAGAGTGCAACAACAACTCGATCAAGTTAAAACATCTTATAAATATTATGCTTGGATTGGGATTGCTGATCCTGACGGACAAGTTGCCGTTGCTGCTGATCATCTCTTACAAGGCGCGGATGTATCGGAACGCCCGTGGTTCATTCATGGTTCCAAGCAAGTCTATTTGGGCGATGTGCATAAAGCGGTTTTACTGGCGAAGAAAATTAAAGCTATTAACCCCAATGAACCAATGCGTTTCATTGATTTTGCCACTCCCATTTATGATCCGTATACCAAGAAACTCAAAGGGGTATTGGCGGCGCATGCCGACTGGAGTTGGGCAAGTCATGTATTGAGCAGTTCACTGTCTGAAAATGCTGCACAACGTGGCATTGAAGTCTTTATTGTGAATCAGCAGGGTGAAATTCTGTATCCGTTTAAGAGTATCGGACAAGTACAACCTCCTGTTTCTAAAAAACATAAAGCCAATTATTTTGTAGATAATTGGAGCGAAGATCAACAATATTTAACCACTGACGTGCCTGTGCTTTCACAGACCCAGATGAATTTAGGTTGGCATGTCATTATTCGTCAGCCGATGTCGATTGCCTTAGCTGAAGTGAAATCACTGCAACATAAAATCTTGGCGATCGGCTTTATCTTGTCGCTGTTATTGTTATTGATGACCTATAAATTAGCGAATCGTTTTAGTCGTCCAATTGAAACTTTGGCGCAGTCAGCCCATGCAGTCGAAAAGGGGCAAGAAGATATTCGCTTTGCAACCCAGACCAGTATTCGCGAAATAAAAGGTTTGTCACATTCTTTACAAAGTATGACTGATACCTTGCTCACTCAAAAGCATCAACTGCTGGATGCCAATGCCACACTGGAACAGAAAGTGGCTGAACGCACACATGAGTTACAAGTAGCCAATGTCGAATTGGCGCACATTGCTCGTTACGATGCTTTGACTGGCTTGCATAATCGTCGTGCTTTTAATGATTATTTGAGCTATTTATTTACCCAAATGTCACGTACTGAACAGACCTATGCAGTACTGTTGATGGATATCGACTTTTTCAAAAAGGTGAATGATAGCTTTGGGCATGAGGTGGGCGATCAAGTGTTGCAACGTGTAGCTGAGATTTTACCGACGACGCTACGTATTACTGACTTTGTGGCGCGTTTGGGGGGTGAGGAATTTATTGCATTATTGCCTGCAACAACGCTTGAGGGGGCGATGCACTTGGCGGAGAAAATCCGTAGCGCGATTGAACAAGAATCCATTATCGACAATCATCCCGTCAGTCTTAGTATTGGGGTCAGTCTGGCTCAGGTGGATGATGCGGATATGAACGATGCTATTCGCCGTGCCGACCAGTGCTTATATCGGGCGAAACAGCAGGGGCGTAATCGGGTAATTTCTTTAATTACTGATGCTACGGATTGTCTTGCTTAGTTGTTCCTTTGCTTTTTCAGATCGATTTGCCTAGCTGTTCAAAGGCCTGAGTGCTACTTTTGGCCTTTGATTATTGCTACACTTTTTCTTTTTCAGGTAGATGTGTGATGTCCTTTGATCTTAAAGTCAGCATGCAGCAAGGGGCAGAACAGTCTCCACAGCAGAAAAAACTGAATCGCCTGATTGATAAAATTGAACAGCAAAAAATCAGCCTTGCTATATGGCAAAATGCCCAAGACGAAATTCAGCAACATACACGGCAAAAACTTCTACCTATTTATAGTGAACTCCATGCTGTTCTATTTCAGCAGTTGCAACAGCTTTGGGATATGTTACACAGTCATGAATTTTCCAAAGCAGATATGCAGCAGTTGGATGAAAGCATTGCCCAACGTGCGCGCATGTTGAAACATTCCAAAATGCTCTCCAACGAACAGCAGCAACAAGTCGATCAGATTGATACTTTTTATCAGCAACATGCACAGCAGTCCGCCAAGAAAAGCAAAAAAGTGCAGCAAGTAAAAGTCGATCAGCTTGAACGTGATGAGCAAATAACATCGTATGAAGATGACTTTGAACAACATGCAGCCGAGCAGCAACTAGCACGAGAACACGCTAAACAGCAAAGACAGCAGCAGAAACGGGAACAAGCGGAGCAGATGGCAGCCCAGTCACTGAAAACGGTGTATTTAAAAATTGCCGCGATGATTCATCCTGACCGTGAGCAAGACGAGAGCAAGAAAGCAGAAAAAACCGAGTTGTTCCAGCAGGCAAGTCAGGCTTATGAGCAGCAGGATTTGTTTTATTTACTCAAACTCCAATTACAGCTTGAACAGAATAAATGTGTAGGGGCGAAAGCGTTATCTGCGGAGCAAGTAAAGTTTTATCGACTGGCTTTGGATGCTCAAAGTCAGCAGTTGGAAAGCCAAATAGATGAGATTTTAGATTCTTTTCAGTTGGCGAAAAAAGTTAAAGCCGAGCATGTACATATTGGGGATGTGTATAAAGCCATAGATGTGGATTGTGATGAGTTAAAGCAGCAGTTGAAGTGGGAAAAGGAACGTTTAAAGTATATGAAAAAGGTGAGTGGGATAGAGATGTTGTTGGGGCATGGAGTTTTATAGGTTTCCCTCACCCCCTTGCGAAGCAATACTTCTCATCCCATAGGGAGAGGGAGTCACAAGTGATTATATACTTGCATAAAATTTATAATGAACGTTCCCTCTCCTTTTAGGAGAGGGCTAGGGAGAGGTAATAATAAAAAATGAAACTAGACCCACAATTATTAGAATTCGCCAAAACCATGCGGACTAATGCCACCGATGCAGAACACCTGATATGGCAATTACTCCGTGCTAAACGATTTATGAATCTCAAATTTCGCAGACAGCATGTGATTGCGCCGTATATTGTGGATTTTTATTGCCATGAATTGGGTTTAGTGATTGAGTTGGATGGTAGTCAACATAATACAGATGATGGTCGAGCTTATGATTTTGAGCGAACGAAGTTTTTAGAAGCTTTGGGTTTGAAAGTGGTGAGGTATTGGAATAATGATGTGTTTACTAATACTGAATTGGTTTTAGAGGATTTGAGGATACTATGCTTGGAGCTGAAGAACAAAAGCTCCTCCTGATAATCATCTCTCATTAAAAATATAGAAGATGTAAGAATATAAAGTAGATATATTTAAAATTTAAAATAGAATTTATTTGGAGTAAAAATTGAAGATCTTTTTTGTTGCAAAATTACATTTATTAGATTGGTTTTTTCATATACACGAAGATGGTGTTGAATTTTTATCAGATTTAAATGTACGACTAGTCTTATTAAAAAGTGATGAGGGAGAAGGGGTAGTATGCAAAGCATATTATGAAGCAGAAGTTGATGATGAATCCTATAATTTTATAGATACATTAATTTATAATAATAAATATATAACCCTTGAAGATGCACCAATAACTGTTCCTTTTAAGAATTTTGCCAAAGTAGAAATTATTGACTCAAATGGATTTTTGAAAGATGGATTTTCCGTCTATAGAAATCATCTACCTAAAAAAATAGAAAACTTATATATGGATATCGAAGAATTATTAAGAAATACAATTCACCGTTTTGTAAGTGGTATAGTTTGGTTTCAGGGAATCGAAAATCAAATTTCTTTTTTAGATCAGATTTCCTTTTATTGGAAAACAAGAAAAGAAGCTAAAGAATTCCACTTAATGCCTTTGAGTAGCCACCAATTTGACTTGGGGATGAAGAAGGGGCTCTATTGGAACAGCGAATATGCTCTAAAGTATAAGGCATTTTTTAATAGCTCTTTTCATGTTCCTCTTGGTCATGAATTATTACGAGAAGCTAAGAATACATTAGAAACAAGTCCCAAGAGTGCTTTGATGTTATTAACGTCTGGATTGGAAGTAGCAGTAAAGCAACATATAGGAAAGATAGCTCCTCAAACTGATTGGATACTACATAATCTTCCTAGTCCACCCATCCATAAGATATTAAAAGATTATATTGTTATCTTACATAATTCGCAGTTAGAAGTTGAACAATGGAAAAGTTTGGCAGACTTATTTAAAAAAGTTCAAAAATTAATAGAGGTCAGAAATGAAATTGCACATAAGGGAAAATTGAAAGATGGCGAAAAACTTACGAAAACTGATATAGAACAATACTTTCCAATAGTAACTAATGTTTTATACATTTTAGATGTATTAGCTGGTGAAGAATGGGCAAAAAATCATATTTCTAATAAGTATTTAAAATTATTGGGGTGGGAAAAAGAAGACAGTAAATATGATGAAAGAGATAATATTAGCCTAAGAGTAATATGGAACTCTTAAAATAAATTGAAGATAAAAAGGGCTGATTATTCAGCCCTTTATACAACAGATCAGATTAAATATGCAACACCTTAAAGCGCAGCAATCTGCTCCATATTCGCTTTAATCTTCACTAACTGATCAGCAAACTCAGCCAATTTCACTTTTTCACCTTCAACCACAGCCGCAGGTGCTTTTGCCACAAAACCTTCATTGCCAAGTTTAGTTGCAATTTGGTCATGCTGCTTTTGCACTTTGTCTAAGTCTTTTTGCAGGCGACCCAATTCTGCTTTAGGATCAATCAAGCCTTTCATCGGAACGAATACAGACACATGTCCAACCACAGAAGATGAAGACAATGGCGGTTGTTCAGCATCAGCTAAGAACGTAATGCTTTCCACTTTTGCTAATGCTTTAAACAACGCTTCAATACGCGTGATCTGTGCTTTTTCAGCTTCAGTGGTGTTTTGAAGCAATACAGGTAATAAACGTGCATTCCCTAAGCCCATTTCACCACGGATGTTACGTACTGCACCAATCAAACCTTGTAACCATTGCATGTCTGCTTCAGCTTGCTCATTAATTTTCTCTTGAGCAGGCACAGGGTATGCCGCAGTCATAATGGTTTCACCTTGAATACCGAGCATTGGCGCAAGTGTTTGCCAAATTTCTTCAGTCAAGTACGGCATAATTGGGTGAGCTAAACGTAAAGACGCTTCCATTACTGCCAATAACACACGACGAACTTCTGCTTTACGCTCTTCAGACACTTCAGCATCGTTTAATACTGGCTTGGTCAATTCGACATACCAGTCGCAGTATTCATTCCAGATGAAGTCATAAATCGCTTGTGCAGCCAAGTCTAAACGGTAAGTTGCAAACGCTTGTTGAACCGCAGCTTCCGCTTTTTGTAAACGGCTGATAATCCACTGTTCAGGCAATTCCCAAAGATCAGGACGCGCAGTTTGACCGACAGTTTGACCTTCAACATTCATCAATACGAAACGGGTTGCGTTCCAAATCTTGTTACAGAAGTTACGGTAACCTTCAACACGCTTCATGTCGAACTTGAT
The DNA here is from genome assembly GCF_000368585.1 of Acinetobacter venetianus RAG-1 = CIP 110063. Lineage (GTDB taxonomy): Bacteria > Pseudomonadota > Gammaproteobacteria > Pseudomonadales > Moraxellaceae > Acinetobacter > Acinetobacter venetianus. Next base: position 65,183 of record NZ_KB849557.1, on the reverse strand, counting down.
GTCACGACCCGTGTTGGCAAGCGCACAGAAAGTGAAACGCACAGCATCTGTACCGTAAGCTTGAATACCCTCAGGGAATTCTTTACGGGTCGATTTTTCAATCTTCGCGGCTTGTTTCGGGTTCATCAAACCTGTAGTACGCTTTTGTACTAAGGTTTCAAGGTCTACACCGTCAATCAGGTCTAATGGGTCAAGTACGTTACCCTTAGATTTAGACATCTTCTGACCTTCACCATCACGCACTAAACCATGTACATACACAGTTTTGAACGGAACTTGTGGCGTGCCATCTTCATTCTTCATGAAGTGCATGGTCATCATGATCATGCGCGCTACCCAGAAGAAGATAATGTCAAAACCTGTTACCAACACATCTGTTGGGTGGAAGGTATTCAGGAAATAGTTTTCCGCATCTTTAGCTTTGTCGCCCGTCCAACCTAAAGTAGAGAAGGTCCACAGTGCAGATGAGAACCATGTATCGAGTACGTCTTCATCTTGACTCAATGCAACATCAGCAGGGATGTTGTTGTTAGCACGGACTTCAGCTTCGTCACGACCAACGAAGACATTACCTTCGGCATCGTACCAAGCTGGAATACGGTGACCCCACCAAAGCTGACGTGAAATACACCAGTCTTGAATATTGTTCATCCATGCCATGTACATGTTGCTGTACTGCTCAGGAACGAATTTGATGTCACCATCTTTTACCGCTTTAATAGCTGGCTCAGCAAGTGGTGCAATTTTCACATACCATTGATCTGTCAATAATGGCTCAACAATCACACCAGAACGGTCACCGCGTGGTGGCTTCAAGGTGTATGGTTGAATTTGATCTAACCAGCCTTCCGCTTCTGCTTGTTCAACTAATTTTTTACGTGCAGCAAAACGCTCTAAACCAATATAGTCTGATGGTGCAGCGATGGTTTTAGAAATTTGTTCGCCAGCTTTGGCGATGTATTCAAACTCAGCCAATACTTCCGCATTTTTATTGAAGATATTGATGATTGGCAATTCACAACGCTTACCCACTTCATAGTCATTGAAGTCGTGCGCAGGGGTGATTTTTACACAGCCCGTACCAAACTCTTTATCGACATATTCGTCTTTAACAATTGGAACAGCACGGCCTGTAATTGGTAAAATAATGTTCTGACCGACAAGGTGCGTATAACGTTCATCATCGAGCGCCACTGCAACGGCTGTATCGCCCAGTAATGTTTCAGGACGTGTGGTTGCCACCACGATGTGATCTTTACCATCGTGTGTGCGGAGTGATTTATCTTCAAAGAAATATTTGAAGTGCCACAATGAACCTGCTTCTTCTTTATCTGACTCAACTTCAAGGTCAGAAAGCGCAGTTTGCAGTTTCGGGTCCCAGTTTACGAGGCGTTTACCACGGTAAATCAAACCATCTTCGTGTAGCTTAACGAAAACTTCTTTTACCGCATTGGATAAACCTTCATCCATAGTAAAGCGTTCACGAGACCAGTCCACAGAAGAACCTAAGCGACGGATTTGACGAGTAATCGTACCGCCAGATTGTTCTTTCCATTCCCAAATTTTTTCAATGAACTTTTCACGACCCATGTCATGACGGCTAATGTTTTGTGCACCAAGCTGACGTTCTACAACCATCTGCGTTGCAATACCTGCGTGGTCAGTCCCTGGTTGCCATAAGGTATTTTTGCCAGACATACGATTATAGCGGGTGAGGGCATCCATGATGGCATTGTTAAAACCATGCCCCATGTGCAAACTACCCGTGACGTTTGGCGGTGGAATCATAATACAAAATGAATCACCTTGACCTGATGGCTTAAAGTAGCCTTTGTCTTCCCAGATTTGATACCACTTTTTTTCGATCTCAGTTGGATCGTAGGTTGTTGCAATATTTTGAGCAGATTGAGCGTCGGTCATAATATAGAAGATTAAAAATGAATAAAAAATTGGATCTATTGTAGCAAAAATTCTATCAATTTTTTCATCTAAAAAACCCGACGAAATGCGTTGGTTTTTTATGTGAAAAAAGCTAAATTTATGTCTATTGGATCACATATTTAATAAATGTAGATGCATAAAACAACAAAATAAAAATGCGAAAATTAAAAAAAGGATGCTTCTTATGAGTTATTCAATTCTATTGAAAATTAATGAAGTGACACATGGACAGTTTGAGACGATTCGCCAACAGTTGAATTCAGGGACTCAAGAAAGCCAGTCACGCATTTTGGGTGAAGTACTATCAGAAATTGCCTGTGATATCGTGGAGCAAGTATTTTCAGTGCTGTTGATTCAAAATCGCCAACCAACCTACCTCACACAAAAGAGTGCCGCTGAATCCGAAAAAGTGATTCAGCAGATTATTGGCGCGGTTCGAAAATATATGCCGTGGTCGATTGCATTATTTGGCAATGAACGGTTATGTCCTTTTGTGAATTATTTTTCAGATATGATCAAATATCACGATGAACAAGTGTATGTGTCATATCCAATTGATCGAAACTTAGTTCAACAGGCTCATGCATTGGTCAATAAGTTAAAAAACAATGAGATTCAAGATATGGTGGATGTGTTCCAAACGTTGATTGAAATTGTTGATCTTGGAGTGACAAGTCTTATCCGTGAGCCTAAAAAATGTTTGAATTTCAATAAAGTGGTCGATAAGACTTTAAATGGTGTGATTAATATGACCGCGCATTTGAGCTATAAGCGTTTAGAGAAAATGGGCAATCAGGTGGATTCAAATGCAGCGACTGATTGTGTGAATCATTTTTTGGCATTTATGCATGTTGATACTGAATAGAATATGTTAAATTCGGGGTGCAGAAAGCCAAAAATGATACAAAAACAGATTGATGGATAAAAAGGGGCTGATAAAAAAGCCTCTTTTTTATGGATCTAAAAATTAGGGTTAAGAAAATGAACACCGCCGTTTTTTTGAATATTCATGCGAATACATACGCAAGATTTGCGCATATTCGAACGCAGTTAATGCAAGGAAGTAAAGATAGTCAGGCCAATGCTTTGGGGAGTGTATTGTCTGAAATGGCTTGTGAGGTCATCGAACAAGTTTTTATCGTGCTATTACAAGAAAATCAGCACTATTCACAAACGGGTGAATCTGAAAAAGTGATTCAGCAAATCTTAGAAGCAGTGCGTAAATATATGCCGTGGTCAGTCTCATTTTTCAGTAATGATCGTTTAGTGCCATTGGTGGAATATCTGTCTAAGACACTGCAAATTGAAGATGAAACTATTTACATGACTTATCCGATTGATCAGAAATTGGCTCAAAGGGTAGAAACATCAAGTCAAAAGCTAGCTGCTGGTGATCAACAAGAAATCTCAAATGCATTACGACTGTTAACAGAAGTGATTGATGTGGGTGTGACACACTTAATTCGTGAACCTAAAAAATGTTTAAAGTTCAATTTTGTGGTAGATAAAACTTTAAATGGCGTGATTACGATGACGACCCATTTAGGATATAAGCGTTTAGAGAAATTAGGCACTCAACTCGATCATCAAGTTGCATCAACTTATATTGATTATTTCCTTAAGTTTATGCGTCATCAAGCATAGAGGGAACAGGTTATGGCAAAGCTAAAAAGTCTTGAAAACAAAGTGGTATGGATCACAGGAGCATCTTCAGGTTTGGGTAAAGCCTTGGCGCGTGAATGTGCCTTGCAAGGTGCACAAGTTGTACTGACATCTCGCCGTTATGATGAGTTAGAAGCGGTACGGGTTGGATTACTCAAGCCAGAACAGCATCTTTCGATTGCTGCCGACATTACCGATGAAGCTCAAGTCCGCCATGCACATGAGCAAGTTTTAGCATGTAAAGGCCGTGTGGATTGGTTGATTAATAATGCTGGTTTGAGTCAGCGTGCATTGATTCAAGACACGACCATGCAAACTGAACGTGCCATCATGGAAGTTGATTATTTCTCACAAGTTTTCTTTACTAAAACAGTTTTGCCAACTTTTCTTAAACAAAAAATTGGTCGAGTAGTCTTTGTTTCAAGTGTAGCAGGACTATTGGGTACTCAATATCGTGCAAGTTATTCTGCTGCAAAGGCAGCGATTCATATGTGGGCGAATAGTTTACGCGCTGAGGTTGCCAAAGACGGTGTTGAGGTTTCTGTGGTTTTCCCTGGTTTTGTGAAAACCAATGTTTCTTTTAATGCCTTAAATGGTGAGGGGAAGCCGCAAGGTCATCAAGATGAAGCAATTGAAAATGGTTTAGATGCAGGTGTATTTGCTGAACGTGTAGTTGAATCGTTGATGGCAGGCGAGGAATATATTGTTGTTGGTGGGAAAAAGGAACAACTCGGTGTTTTAGTCTCTCGCTTATCGCCAAGCTTGTTGTATAAAATGATTCGTAAAACACGAGTTAAATGATAGTGAACATCCGTAAGAAAGCCGTTTTTAATTGGAGCGGTGGTAAAGATTCTGCTTTAGCACTACATACTGTATTAGAGCAAAATGAGTTTGAAGTTGTTGCTTTACTAACAACAGTGAATGAAGAAACAGAATTATCATCAATGCATGCGATCCCGCATGCATTGCTTGAGAAGCAAGCCGAAAGTATTGGTATCCCACTTTATCCTGTATTTCTTCCAAAAAATCTTCCTGCTTATGAACAACACATGTTAGACGCGGCTAATCATTTTAAAGCCCTAGGCGTTGAGCACTTTATATTTGGTGATATTTACCTGAGCGATGTACGCAAATATCGAGAAGATCGTCTACATCCTCTAGGCATTGAAGTCGTTGAACCAATCTGGAATTTAAATTCGGCAGAAGTGATGCAAAGCTTTTTGGATTCGGGAATTAAAACCAAGATCATCGTAACGGATGCTAGTAAATTAGATGCGTCTTTTATTGGACAAGATATTAATGCTGCACTCATTGCAAGAATGCCGAGTGACGTCGATGTCTGTGGTGAAAATGGTGAATACCACACTTTTGCTTATTCAGGTGCTTTATTTAAAAAGCCTGTCGAGTTTGAAATTATTGAGACGCGAAAAATGTCTTATGATTTTAAACTTGATAATGGGGAAGAGAAAACCTACTACTATTGGCAAGCAATTTTTGGCGACTAGCGTTTTGTCCTGTTATTTTCGAGATGACAGGACAAATTTTTAATGATGATTGACGATCGCTGTTCCATAAGCAAATACTTCGACCATACCGCCTTGCATGCCTAACTCTGTGGTACTCATCCGAACACCCATAATATGATTTGCACCTATTCGATCTGCTTCCTGCTTGAGGCGAAGCATCGTTTCACGACGTGCGCGTTCAACCACACTCTCATAACTGGTCAGGCGACCACCGAAAAAGTTTTGAATATTGGCAAGAATATATTTAAAGTAATCGTGAGAAATAACGACGTTGCTACTAACCATTTGCCCATGCGCTATGGTTTGCTCAAAGCGATTGGTATCAACTCGAATATGTGCAAACTGCTTTTCTTTTTCATCCAATTCACGGAGATGTTTTTGTTCGATATGACGACCAAAACCCCAACCCACCGAAAAAAGAATTAGAAACAGGGCAATCTGAAAAATTAATCCATCCATATGTTTACCTACGCACCAAATGGATCGGGGAGTTTAGGTGTAACAGGCTGAACGACAACTGCTGTTCCATAAACAAAAAGTTCAGATGCGCCCTGCGCAATATTTGAGGTAGAGAAACGAATCCCTACGATCGCATTTGCACCTAAAGCACGTGCTTTATCAATCATTCGTTGGGTTGCTTCTTGGCGAGACTCTTCCAGTAGTTCGGTATAGCCAGTGAGTTCACCACCAACAATATTTTTAAGGCCTGCCATGAGATCACGACCAACGTGTTTACTACGAACGGTACTGCCGTAAACCACATCAAATTGACGCAAAATTTCATGTCCAGGAACGGACTCTAAACTACTTAATAACATTGTATTTTCTAATCATTAAAACGTCGTATTGAAGATAAGAAATATTCGCAATTGTTGCAATAAAAAAAGCTCACCGAAGTGAGCTTTTTTGTGCGCAAAAGTTGATAGTTATTTTGCGTAATGCTTTTCTGAACTAGATGGTTGGTGCGCTACAGTTTCACTGCTTGTCGCTTTCACACCGCCACCAAGTGTTTTGTATAGTTCAACTTGGTTGTTCAAGTCTGCTTGTTGTAATAACAATAGACCTTGTTCAGCTGAGTAAGCAGAACGTTGAGCATCCAATACGGTTAAATAACTATCAATACCTGCACGGAAACGCGCATTTGATAATTTATAGGTTGTATTGGTTGCATCAACTAAACGGCGTTGGGCGGTCAAACGATCACCGATGTTTGCGCGTGTAGCTAAAGCATCGTTCACTTCGCGGAACGCTGATTGAACTGACTTCTCATAATTCGCTAATGCAATCTTCTGATCTGTCTCAGAGATTTTTACATTCGCGCGGCGAGTGCCCCAATCAAAGATTGGCATATTGATGCTTGGTCCAATAGACCATAAACCATTTGCTGATTTAAACAAATCACTCAGGTCAGTTGATGCATAGCCTGCTGAACCAGTAAGGCTAATAGTTGGGAATAACTGAGCTTTAGCAGCACCGATATTCGCACCAGCCGCACTTAACTGATATTCAGCAACTTTGACATCAGGACGGTTGTTTAACAAATCACTTGGTAAGCCCGCCGTTAACACACCTTTTTGTGTGATACGAGCAACTTGTTGGCTCGGCAATAAGTTGTTTGGAACTGATTGACCAACCAATAAATTCAACAAGTTTTGAGCTTGAGCGATTTGTGTTTTGTAATTTGCAACATCATTACGTGCAGTTTCAACTGAAATCTGTGCCTGACGAACAGGGATTTCACTATCAATACCCACATCGAAACGTTTTTTGTTTAAGTTAAACGAGTCTAATTGAGCTTTTAAAGTTTGATCTGCCAGTTTAAGTTGTGCACTGGCAAATGAATAATTTAACCAAGCTTGAGTAACTTGACCAATTAGACTGATTTGCGTTGCATCACGCGAACTTTGAGTAGCTAAGTAGTTGTCTAATGCTGCATCTTTTAAGCTGCGAACACGACCCCAAAAATCTAACTCATAAGAAGTTAAGCCTAAGCCCACTTGGTAAGTTGAGTAAGGATTATTTGGGTTGCTGCTCGGCGATACTTGACGAACCGCGCTACCACTTGCACCAATCGTCGGCAACTGATTGTTTTCCGAGATTTGGTATTGTTGTTGCGCTTTTTGAATATTCAACGCTGCAGTACGCAAATCACGGTTGTTGGCAAGCGCCATATCAATCACTTGTAGCAGGCGAGGGTCAGCAAAGAAATCTTTGTAACCTTGTTCTGCGATTGATGTTCCAGAAGCATTACTATACGACGCATAGCCTTCAGGAATATCTGTGTTCACAACAGGCTCTGGCCCGCGCATGCTTTGGCAGGCAGCCAAAGAAAGCGCGAGTGCAGAAATTGCGATGCCACGACTAGAAATAGACCATACAGTTTGCATCACGATTAATGCTCCTGAGTATTTAAAGTTTTAGGTTTGTACTTAAAGATACTACGAATCCACACGAAGAACACAGGGATGAAGAAGATACCTAAAAGTGTTGAAGAAATTACACCACCAAGTACACCATAACCAACTGAGTGTTGGCTACCAGCACCAGCACCGCTTGCAAGAGCTAATGGTAATACACCGAAACCAAATGCAAGTGTTGTCATGATAATTGGACGTAAACGCATTTTTGCAGCATGTAACGTTGCTTCAAACAGGTCTTCACCTTTTTCTTGCAACTCTTTTGCAAATTCTACGATCAAAATCGCATTTTTCGCAGACAAACCAATTACCGCAACAATCGCGACTTGGAAGTAGATGTTAAAGGATAAGTTTGGATCGCCTTTAATCACCATGCCTAACCATGTCAACGTAAACGCACCGATGATACCCAATGGAACAACAAGCAATACTGATACAGGGATAGACCAGCTTTCATATAACGCAGAAAGACATAGGAATACAATCAATAATGAAAGAATCAATAAAGGAACTGTCTGGTTACCAGAATCACGTTCTTCTAAAGATAAACCTGTCCATTCGTAGTCAAAACCTTGTAAGCCCATTGACGGTAACTTGCCAATAATTTCTTCCATCGCAAGCATTGCATCACCCGAACTGACGCCTGGAGCTGGAGTACCTTGGATGTTAACAGATGATACACCGTTATAACGCTCTAAACGAGGTGAACCATAAGTCCATTCACCTTTTGCAAAGGCAGAGAATGGAACCATTTCACCTTTGTTATTACGCACATACCACTTGTTCAAGTCTTCAGGCATCATGCGAGTATCCGCTTCACCTTGGACGTAAACTTTCTTCACACGACCACGATCAACGAAGTCATTGATGTATGAACCACCCCAAGCCATGCTCATCGTACTGTTAATATCAGCGATACTGATACCCATAGCACCTGCTTGCGCTTGATCAATCGTAATTTGATACTGAGGCGTATCTTCCTGACCGTTAGGACGCACACCAGCAAGACGTTTGTCTTGAGCTGCCATACCTAAGATCGCATTACGTGCAGCAACAAGTTTATCGTGACCTTGACCACTGACATCTTTTAACTGAATATCGAAACCAGACGAAACACCGAGTTCAGGCATCGCAGGTAACTGCAACGGCATAATGTACGATGCATCCTTCACGATCATATTCAACGCCATACCACGTTGAATGATGGCACCAATTTGTGATTCAGGTGTCGTACGCTCACCCCAGTCTTTCAATTTAATGAAGGCTAGACCCGCATTTTGACCGACCCCAGTGAATGAGAAACCAGATACCGTAAAGATAGAATCTACGTTATCTTTTTCTTTATTCATGAAGTAATCAGTCATTGTCGTGATCACTTTATCTGTACGTTCAAGGCTGGCACTTGGTGGTAATTGCACCAGTGTCATGACTACGCCTTGGTCTTCTTCTGGTAAGAACGAAGACGGCAGCATTTTGTAAAGACCAACTAACGCAGCAATCACAGCAATATAAATAACCCCAGAGAAAAGCTTATGGTGTGTCATACGATTGACACCACCTTGGTATTTCACAGAAAGTTTATCAAAGCTGCGGTTAAACCAACGGAAGAAACGTGCAAAGATATTGTTGCTTTCTTGCTTGTTTGGATCGTGTTGTTTTAACAATGTAGCGCATAGGGCAGGGGTAAAGGTTAATGCAACGATCAAAGAAAGAATCATCGCTGTAACCAAAGTGATCGAGAACTGACGGTAAATTACCCCAGTTGTTCCACTGAAGAACGCCATTGGTACGAATACAGCGGTTAATACGCTGGTAATACCAACCAAGGCACCCGAGATCTGGCTCATTGATTTTTCAGTTGCAGGTACAGGTTCAAGATGTTCTTCTTGCATAACCCGCTCTACGTTCTCTACAACGACAATCGCATCATCGACGAGGAGACCGATTGCTAATACCATCGCGAACATGGTTAATGTGTTGATCGAGAAGCCGAACATGTTAATAACGGCAAATGTACCTAACACTACTACTGGAACGGCAAGTGTAGGAATAATCGTCGCACGCCAGTTCTGTAAGAATAGGAACATGACGATAAATACTAAAACAACTGCTTCAATTAATGTATGTACAACACTTTCAATCGATAAACGAATAAACGGTGTTGTGTCATACGCAAGTTTGTCTTTTAAGCCACTTGGATAGTTATGGCGCAATTCTGATAAACGTTTTTCTACAGCTGCAGCTGTATCCAATGCATTGGCACCAGTTGCAAGTTTAATTGCTACACCACCAGCAGGACTACCATTGAATTTAGAATCGAACTGATAGTTATCAGAACCTAACTCAACACGAGCAACATCACCCAAAAGAACCTGCGCACCAGTCGAAGTATTCTTGAGGAAGATTTTTCTAAACTGTTCAGGTGTTTGCAGCATACTTTGTGCATTTACAGTTGCGTTCAGTACTTGTCCTTTAGTTGAAGGCGCACCGCCTAACTGACCTACAGCAACTTGAGAGTTCTGCGCGCGAATTGCAGCTGCAACATCACTTGGAGTGAGGTTGAAACTTGTTAATTTCGCTGGATCTAACCAAATACGCATCGCATAAGAGCCACCAAAGACTTGGATCTCACCAACACCCGCAACACGACTGAGTGGCTCAGAAATATTTGAGTTCACATAGTCTTTAATATCTGATGCTGATAAGCTTCCATCTGGTGAGTAAAAGGCAACAACCTGCATAAAGCTTGCACCAGATTTAGTTACTCGGACGCCTTGGCGTTGTACGTCTTCGGGTAAAAGTGCTGTCGCAGATTGTAATTTATTTTGAACCTGAACCTGTGCGATATCTGGATCGATACCTTGTTCGAAGTTCAAGTTAATCGATGCTTGACCATTACCCGCACTGTTAGAAGAAATGTAACGTAAACCATCTAAACCATTCATTTGTTGTTCGATGATTTGAGTTACTGTGTTTTCAACAGTTTTAGCAGATGCCCCAGGATAAGTCGCAGAAATGGTTACCGTGGGGGGAGCAATCGTCGGATATTGAGCAACTGGCATTTTTGTTAGCGTGAGAATCCCCGCCAGCATAATCACCAGTGCAATCACCCATGCAAAAATTGGGCGATGAATAAAAAATTGAGCCATGCAATCTACCCCTTAAGCTTGTGCAGTTGCTTTTTGTTCAGCTTTTGGTGCGTCGGCCTGTTTTTTCTGTTCGGCTGCTTGTGGTGCAGCACCTTGAGCTTGAGGCGCATTTGCTTGTGGTTGGTAAGGCTTAGTTGAAACCTCTTGACCTTCTTTCACCTTAGCAACACCATCTACGACGACTTTATCGCCAGCTTTTAGACCTTCAGTCACGATCCAATCTTGACCTTTAACACCAACAGTTGTAATTGGACGAGTCTCAATAACCCCTTTAGCATTTACAACCATTGCAATCGCTTGACCTGTAGGCAAACGAGTAACCGCTGCTTGAGGAACCAAATAAGCATTTGGCAAAATTCCCTGAGAAATTTTGGCAGTTGCATACATACCTGGTAATAGCAAATGGTTCGGGTTTGAGAACACAGCACGTAATGTCACTGTTCCAGTATCGGGATTTACACTTGCGCCAGAGAATGCTAACTGACCTTCAATCGGATAGTCAGAACCATCTTCAAGTGTGATTTTTACGCGTGTATTACCACTGCTATCCAAGCTACCTTTGCTCATTTGCTGACGAAGGCGTAGTAACTCAGCGCTTGATTGGTTGATATCAACATAGATTGGATCAAGTTGTTGAATCGTCACCAATGGATCAGCCTGATTCGCTGTCACTAACGCACCAGAGGTTACGGAAGAACGGCTAGACTGACCTGAAATTGGTGCACGTACAGTAGAGTAACCCAAATTAATTTCAGCATTTTTTAGTGCTGCTTGAGCCGCTGCAACATCTGCTTCCGCTAATTTCACTTGAGCATTAATGTCATCATATTCTTGTTTAGAAACAGCATTTGTTCCAACAAGTTGACTATAACGACCTTCTTTTACACGTAAAGCATTTAAGTTTGCTTGTTGGCGTAACAGAGCCGCTCGAGCATTATCAGCCGTTGCACGATTGGTATTTGCGTCGATTTGATAAAGCGCTTGACCTGCTTGAACGTAACTACCTTCAGCAAATAAACGTTTTAAAATCACACCACCAGTCTGTGGACGAACTTCAGAGATTTGATATGCAGCCGTTCGTCCTGAAAGTTCTACACTTTGTTCTACGCTTTGTGGTTGAGCAACAATGACACCAACTTCTGGAGGCGGCATTTTTTGAGCAGCAGCTGCTTGCTGTGCATCTTTAGGATCTTTGCTACAACCAACAAGCGCGATGCTTGTTGCTAATGCGCAAGCAGTGAGGGCAGGTGCCCAAAGCTTAGCCGACATCATTATTCCACCTCAATTTAGATTTTTTATCTAAAAACAAATTGTTGCTGAAATTGCTTTGATACAGCCAAAACCAAAGCAACGAAGTCCAAATTAACCCAATTCCCCAACCTGCAAGTACATCGGTTGGATAGTGAACCCCTGCATAAACTCTAGATAACCCCATGAAAATAAACCATAAAGTAGATACTAAAATGACGCTTTTGCGGTACTTATGCTCTCTAAATAGCAACATAGATAAACTCGCAAGGGTTGCAGCATATAGGCTATGGGCACTTGGGAAGGATGCTCCATAACTTTGAACCAAATGATAAAATTCCAAAGGTCTTGGCCGATCAATGCCCCATTTCAGAAGCCAACCAATCACAATACTTCCACTTACACTCAAAGCAAGAAAAGTCACTTTTTTATAATCTTTAATCCGAATGTGGTAGACACAAAAAAACACAGTTAAAAATAGTAAAAAAGGCATTCCGCCTAGTCTAGAAAGCAGAACTGCTACATTGTTAAGCGCAAATGAGCGATGTTCAAATAAAGTTTGAACACTCAATAGATCAAAAGCTGATGCGTTGGAATAAAGCAGTCCAAACACACCGAATCCTAAAAAAATGCAACCAATACAAAGTAGTAGGTGCGGCATGCGAACCTCATTTTTTTGCTTAACCATTGTTCAGGGTTGTATAGTGTTTGAAAGTGTACTTGCGAGTACACTTTTGGTCAAGTCTTGAAATTTTATGATAATTTCATTTTCAGATTTTTTTAAGGTTCAGTAAAAAAACATAACAAAATTTGATTAGTGTCTCACTTTCTGTTCCGCTGAATTTTCATCATCAACTTCAATTGGTTGTTTCGGTGGCCAGAAAAAATCACTTGGTCGAGTCAGGAAGTGTGTAAGTACTAATTTCGCTAATGGTTTCCATTGCGCAAAACGAACACGACGTGCACGTAGAGCAACAATAATCGTGAGTGTAAAACTGACAAACAAGTTAGTTAAGCCAATCAGCATAACGCCTAAAAATGACACAAGGATTAAACCAATATCTGGTGAGCCGCTAATCGTCATTAGACCTTGAATAAAGTTTGCTGAAGCAAAGGCGATATGACGGATATCTAAGGGTAGACCTAAAATAAATCCGATGGTGCCAATACTGCCGAGCATGATGCCGAATAGAAAGTTACCAGCAAGCGCACCTAAGTTCGTTTCAATATAGTTTGCAAACTTGTCTAGGCGTTGTTCTCCCATCCAGCGTTTTAAGCGACGATGTTGTTTTAAACGAGGGCCAACTTTGCGATATACGGCGAGGTTATCAAAATAACCTGCGATTAAACCCGATAAGAATAAACACACCCCAGCGATAGCGGCGTGAGGTACAGCCAAAGAGGTGAATGGATTTAATGAATGTAGGGTTTTCGCTGCTTTAGTGGTGGAGAGCAGTGGTTCGTGTAAATTGTATTGCCAGAGAAATGTGATCAGCGCCGCCACAGGGATTGCAATCGAAATATTGCCTAAAATCGCTACGAACTGGGTACGAATAATATTAATAATCAGTGCCGCAAGTTCTGCGATCTGGGCATTTTTACTGCCTTTCTGCTGTTGTACCGTAGCAGCAAGAGCGGCTGCGGTCATCGCAGGTTGTTTAGTCGCAACAGTAAAATGAAGTACATGGATCAGCATGAAGCCTAAGCCATAGTTCATACTATATAAGAAAGCTTGCATAAAAGGCGCAAGAACAAAACGTGCAGTGAGAATTTTCAGCGTTGCCATCAGCGCAATAATCGCACCAGCTCCAGCGGCAGCTTTGTACATTCCCCAGAAACCAGATTTGTCCGTACTTACATAGTGTTCACCAGTTTTACTTGCATTTTCAGTTACCTGTAAAGCAATCAGTTCACTGGTTGAACTTAATAGGTATCGAACACTTTTTTCATCATAATGTGCTTGTGTTAAATCTGTGATCAATTCGCCAAGAGAGGTATAACGTATCTCATTTTTACTGGCTAGCAAGCTAATTAATAACTCAATGCGATCTAATGCTTGTTCAAGCAAAGATAGCAAATATGTCAAACTGATACTGACACCGATACGTTTAGTCGCACGACGAATTTTTAGTACTACATCACGGCATTGATCAAGCATAACAAAAGCTTGAGATGCGTCTGGTGGGGGGAGTACAACGACAGCATCTTGATCATCAACAATTTTTTTATACTTTTCTATAAACTCAACAATTTCTCGGTTTTGAACCAAGAACGGGGATTCATATTCAATAATGTCTGGTTGTGCATTAATAAATTCAGGATATAAACCAATACCGCTAATACGATAGGATAGAACGGTAATCGCTTTAATCAGTTCATTCTTTGAGATTTGCTTTTCTTTGGTGTTGCTTTGGCTTTCACTAATTAAGCTAAATAAACTAATCCAATCTTGTTTCTCGATCAAGATCAGCCAATCACTATCGGTTTCCTGGTGGAAAACTTTTCCAACCAATGTTTTGAGTTGTTGGCCATCTTCAACTAATGGAAGGAAGTGCGCACCCAAACGCTGGCTTAACTGATTCCAAAAACCATCTAAAGATAAAATACCGCTGTCGGCATATAAACTAATTTGCTTATATTGACTGATCAACTTGAGTAAAAAGTTTTGCAGCAAGATTGCAGATGTTGGTGTGAGTAACAATGTTTTAATCAACGAATGAATACGTTGTTTAACTTCTTCTGCATCATTAGGATTTTTTGGTCGTAAACGATTGACCAATTCAATCATTAGGTTTTCATCAAGAACAGCTTGAGGTTGGTCAAGCTGTTCCTGCATTTTTAAAAAGAGATCAGTTAAATTAAAATGCATAGGCACTCATAAAAAATTATTGTAAACGGTGTAAGGCCATTAAGGTCAGATTGATGAGTGCTTGGCGATAATCATTATCTGGTAAAGCTTTTAAAGCTTCTAAAGCGGCATCCGTTTCTTGCTGGGCACGTTTTTGACAATAATCCAAAGCGCCCGAGTTATGCACAATTTCAATGACTTTATCTAAATGCTCGATTCCGCCTGTTGCGATACTGCGACGAATAATTGCATGATCATCGCCAGTTGAATGAGCTAATGCTGAAATTAATGGTAAAGTTGGTTTTCCTTCCATTAAATCATCACCGATATTTTTACCTAATGTTTCTGCATCAGAGGTGTAGTCTAAAATATCATCAATGATTTGAAAGGCATTACCAAAGTGACCAGCAAAACGGCGCAATGGTTCACGATATTCTTCTGTACCTGCCAAAATTGCTGCGCCTTCAGTCGCAAGTTCAAAAAGACGTGAAGTTTTCCCGTGAATAATTCTTAAATACGTCTCTTCGGTTGTTTCGGGTTGATGCTGAGACTGCAACTGTAAAACTTCACCTTCTGCAATTTCACAAGTACCTGTTGAGAAATCTTTTAATAAGGTAATGTTGTTTAAGTCGACCAATAAATCAAAAGAGCGCGCAATCAGGAAATCTCCGACTAAAACCGCTGTTTGATTATTCCACGTTGCATTGGCAGTAGGACGGCCACGACGGAGGTTGGATTCGTCTACAACATCATCATGTACCAAGGTTGCAGTATGCAGCATTTCAATAATTGCAGCCAAATGTTGCGCGTGCTGCATATTCGCTAAACCACAAGCTCGTGCTGCAAGTAAGCACATAATTGGGCGCATCCGTTTTCCGCCAGCTTCAACAACATGTTTGCTGACAGACATCACCAAACCGACTTTAGAGCTAATCCCTTCATTGATCAGGTAATCCATCGCAGCAAAATCTGTCGCAACAGGGGAGAGAATGTCTTGCTTAAAATCGATAACCATATGAAGGAAAACCTCGTACAGGTGAGTAATGGCGCTAAGTGTATCAATTAATCTTTTGCTAAACAGTTATACAGGCTGTGTAATCCATCATTTAAAACATGATGATGAGTTTTTTGGTGTTAATTTAGGCAGAAAAATGGTTTTCGCACATAACCTCAATACTCTACTTTTGACTTAGTTCAAACACAGTTTGTTCTTGTCGCAATTTGTTTTTAAAAATGTATTGTAAATCACGGAAAGAATCAATCAAAACAACGTATCTGCAATCTAATTGATTTTATTAAAAAATCTAAACAATATTCAGATATTTGAGCATTTGTGCAAAATGACTTGTTGTTTGATCAAATTTCACTTAAAATTTGTCCCCTTGTATAACCCCAGTGGCGTTCGTCTTAAGATCGATATGTCCCTTTATCGGCACGACGACACGGGCAAGTTGGAGTACATTATGTACGCAGTAATCCAAAGCGGTGGTAAACAGCACCGTGTTGTTGAGGGTGAAACCCTTAAAGTAGAATTATTGAAAGCTGAAACTGGCGCGACTATTACGTTTGATGACGTATTAATGGTTGTTAACGGTGACAACATTCAAATCGGTGCTCCAGTTGTAGCTGGCGCAAAAGTAACTGCAGAAGTAGTTGGCCATGGTCGTCACGACAAAATCCGCATCATCAAAATGCGTCGTCGTAAACACTACCGTAAGCAACAAGGTCACCGTCAATGGTTTACCGAGTTGAAAATTACTGGTATCGCAGGCTAACACGAGGAGTAAATAGACATGGCAACTAAAAAAGCCGGTGGATCGACTAAGAACGGTCGTGATTCGAATCCTAAGATGTTAGGTGTTAAAGTTTACGGTGGTCAAACTGTAACTGCTGGTAACATCATCGTTCGTCAACGTGGTACAGAATTCCACGCTGGTGCAAATGTTGGTATGGGTCGTGACCATACTTTATTTGCTACTGCTGACGGCGTAGTAAAATTTGAAGTGAAAGGTCAATTTGGCCGTCGCTATGTAACTGTTGAAGCTTAAGTTTTAATAGTTCAAGAAAACCCGCTTTTAGCGGGTTTTTTTATATCTCAAATTTTGAGCCATTTGTTTAGTTAGAAGCTTTCCCAAAAGTACCATTTTTTAAGTCTTCATAGGCTTGTAGAATTTCTTCATAGCTATTCATTACGAAAAAGCCATGTCCATTGATTGGTTCTTGTAATGGTGGTGCGGATAAAAATAATAAATCACAATGTTCTAAGGCCTTGATGGCAACATCGTTATCGAAGCTCGACATGACTGCCAAAGCTTGTTCTTCTAGAATTTCTTCATCTTTTGCGAATTGGAGCTTGCCTTTACGCAAATAAATAAGGATGGTGTCTCCATGTGATGCTGGCAAGGTGAGGTGTTGGTCTTTATTGAGATGAACATCTAAGACATTCATCGGACTGAATGTTTTTGCAATTCCCAATGTATTCTGAAATTGTCCAGCCACAATACGAACATAACCTGCATCTTGATCCAGTTGTACTTTAGGGATGGTATTGCTTAACAAGCTTTGATAGCGGGGTGACGACATTTTATCTTTCGCAGGCAAATTAACCCATAATTGCACCATTTCAAAGTATCCACCTTGCTCACGGAATGCAGGACTAAAATGCTCTATATGCTGAATGCCAGAAGCTGCTGTCATCCATTGAACATCACCTTGAGCGATGATGCCGCCTTGACCTGTTGAGTCTTGATGTTCTAGTTCACCAGCAAAAACAAAAGTCACCGTTTCAAAACCACGATGTGGATGCTCATTGACGCCTTTTTTAGTACTTTTCGGTGCTAAGCGTCCAGGCCCTAGATGATCCAATAATAAAAAGGGTGAAGTTGTATTGCCTAATTCATGATATGAAAACACCGAGAGAGCAGGGTAAAAATCCCCAATTGCAAAATACGTGTCATTCCGCTGAATAAAGGCAAGACTTTTCATAATTTATGGCTGTTGTTGTATTTGATGGTATTTAGACTAACAAAATGTAGTGTTTCGTCTAGTTGATTCTTTAGATATTATTTTATTTGAAGGCTTTATATGGATCATTTAGCGTAGTCTAATTCAGGTTTTGATCGTAATTTTTATCATTACAATTCCTACATAAAGGCTGCAACTTCATACATAATGCAGGACTTTGCGACATGAAATAAACAAAACCTGTGCTTTTCTTCATTTTTTTAGTGATCAAAAACAGTAAGATGTCGTCATAACAGTAGAAATCTGATAGAAGGTTCATTTTATGAATTTCGTAAAAAAAATGGCTTACGCGGCAACTTTAAGTGCAATGACCTTAGCTCCAGTGATGAGCACACAAGTGTTTGCAGCTCCTGTCGCAGCTTCGACCCAGCAAGCAACAACAAGTTTGGTTCAACAGTTGTCTGGTTTGCAGCGTCTAACAGCAGATTTTGAGCAAACAACGAAAGTAACCAATAACAAAAATGTGCAGAAAAAAGGCTTAACTGCACAGCATATGAATCAAACTTTCAAAGGTGTAATGAAAGTTGAACGTCCTGGGAAATTCTACTGGGAAACAACGAGCCCTGCGAAACAAACGATTGTGACAACAGGTAAGGTCGTGTGGATTTATGATCCTGATTTACAACAAGCAGTCCGTCAAAGCCTAGATGATCAAATTGCTAATACGCCTGCATTATTATTGTCGGGTAATACCAATCAAATTATGCAGTCATATCGTGTAACGCAGCCTGACCGTACGAAGTTGTATTACACTTTATATCCAAAGCAAGAAGATAGTGCTTTCCAAAGTATGACGATTAGTTTTGGCGCAAACAAAGCACCTAACTTAATGGTATTACAAGATTCATTAGGACAAACCACGTATGTTCGCTTTAGTAATATTAAAGTGAATCCAACGATTCCTGCGTCAGTCTTTAATTTTGAGCCACCAAAAGGCACAGATATTATTGATCAGTAAATGATTGCAGATGAATAGAAAGCAACCTACGGGTTGCTTTTTTTAGGATAGGTTAAAATTCAAAAGCCTTGATATTTATACTATCTATTTATTTTGATAGTTTATTAGATTTAAAAGGTGGTTTATTTTATCATATAAATAATAATTTAAGAATTTCCTAATAAAAATGAAAGATTTGGCTGATCAAAAAGTAATTAATAGTTATCCTAAAATGACAGCTTTGAAATCGCTGAAAAATGTTTTAAAACAAAAGTTGATTAGGATTATCGGTTTGTTTCTAAGACGAAACTCCTCATGGAATGAGAATGGTATTTATCAAAAAATCGTATACCGACCTGTACATGAAACTGAGATTTCTAATTTTAAAGTGATTGGAGAAATTCCAAAGCATCTACATGGTTTATTACTGCGGATTGGTTCGAATCCTATCTATGCCAAAAAACTAACATTGTTTGAATGGTATATGGGTGATGGTATGGTTCATGGGCTTAAACTGCGAAATGGAAAGGCGATCTGGTTTAAAAGCAAAATGATTGCAACAGATACTGTGCAGAAAAATAAAAAAAAGCAATATGTACACGGATATAGGAGGGGGGATCATGATGTTGTTAACACAAATATCTTTAAGCATTTTGGAAAGCTGTGGGCTGTTATTGAGGCGGGTGCTTTCCCAATTTGTTTGGACTTTGAGTTAAATACGGAACGTTATCAGCTTTTTAACAGTGATGCTGATTTACCTTTTACTGCACATCCTCGTAAGGATCAGAAAACGGGACATTTACATGCGATTTGTTACGATGCCCTTGATCGTAAAAATGCGTATTACCAAGTGATTGATGAGCAGGGCGAATTGGTCCATGTGAGTCAAATTCCTTTGCAGCATGGTCCGATGATTCATGATTGTCTCATTACAGAGCAGGATGTGATTGTTTTTGATTTTCCACTCACATTTTCCATTACTCGATTATTTACAGGCAATAGTGTGCCTTATCAATGGAATGAACAACATCAGGCGCGTATTGGTATTTTAGCGCAGTATGGGCATGCTGAAAAAATCCGCTGGATCAATGTTGATCCTTGTTTTGTTTTCCACGCCGCGAATGCTTATCGGGACAATAAAAACCAAATTGTATTGGATGTTTTGGTACATCAAAATGATTTTGAACATTCTCAACATGCGGCTTATGAAGATCAACACGCCATATTGGAGCGTTGGACGGTTGACTCAAACTTAACAAGCATCCAAAGGATGGTTATTGATGCTGATATTCAAGAGTTTCCAAAAATTGACGAGCGCTATATCGGGATGCCTTACCGTTACTTGTATACTTTGGGCTTTCCAAAAAATAGTTCATTCAATGTTTTGAAAATTCATGATTTGGTTTTACAAACCAGTCTCATTTATGATTTGGGTCAACAATGGATTATTGGGGAAGTGACATTTGTACCTGAGAATTCTCAAAGTGTTGAGGGGCAAGGTTATTTAATGACATATGTACACCACATAGATGGTCTGACTTCAAAAGCGGTGATACTTAAAGTGAATGGTGTAGAGATGAGCGTTCAGGCCGAAATAGAATTGGGGGTCCGTATACCGTTAGGTTTTCATTGTAATTGGGTTGATTTGGAGGAAAAAGTATAAGTAAACATATTAAGAGGGTAGAGTTGAAAATATAGATACATTTCGTAATTTCTTCTGACAACAAGGCTTTGTATAGTGATGAAAAACATCAGAGACTTGTATAACGATGAAGACGGTAAAATTACTCCCATTGATTTCAATCATGACAGTTGTTGCACTAGTCGGCTGTCAACCGAAACAAGATCAAACAACAAAAGTTGAAAAAACAGATATTCCACTTATTCTGGCAAAAGTTGTTACTGTCAAAATTCCAAAGCAGAAAGTATGTTTGGAAGATGGTTGCACCAATTATGATTTGCAAACTGTGGAAACCAATCAAAAATGGATTGATGATTATTTTGTAAACCGCATGAAAAAAGCAGAACCAAATGCGTTTGCTGATTTACCTGATCAACAAGTTAAAGAGCCAGCCAATCAAGCTTTGCAAAGTGAAAGTAGTACCTATGTTCGCTTCGTTGGACAAAACTATAATTTAGCGACTTTTGCAATTCAAACTTATTCTTATTCAGCGGGTGCGGCGCATGGTATGTCACATCAAGAGTTTGTGAATTTTGATTTGGCCAATAAAAAACATATTACGGTCAGTGAACTCCTTAAACCTGATATGAGTCAGAAACTTCGTGATGAATTATATGCAGCCAATCAAAACTGGTTAGAAGAGCATAATGTTAAGAAAGATCAGTTAGAGGTCAGCGATAATTATTATTATGGCGTGAATGGTATTGTCTTTGTATATCCACTTTATGAATTAGCATCTTATGCTGAAGGGATGAGTGAGCTAACCCTACCATATTATGCTGCGAAGCAATTTATCAAAGCTGAATATTTACCAAGTTTACCTAAAGAACCAAATTAATCAGTTTTTCAGCACCTACAATCCGTTGTAGATGCTGAGTCTTTGTTTTCTATCGCTGTATTTTTTTAGGTTAAAGCCTTACACTATAGCCAGTTTTTTCTCTATTCATGATTGATTATGATCGACCCAAAATTACTCAGAAATAATATTGAAGCAGTGAATACTGCTTTAGCAAAACGTGGAATTCAGCTGAATGTACAAGAGTGGGCTGATTTAGAAGCTCGCCGTAAAGATTTACAGTCGAAAGCTGAAAATTTACAAGCTGAACGTAACGCTGGTGCAAAACAAGTTGGTCAAATCAAAAAGTCGGGTGGAGATGCATCTGAAATCATGGCACGTATGGCTGCGATTGGTGATGAAATCAAAGCGGCAGAAGTTGCCTTGGCTGAGTTGCAAACAGAACTAGAGCAAAAGTCGCTTGCGATCCCCAACTTACCAGATGAGTCTGTTCCAGAAGGTAAAGATGAAAGCGATAATTTAGAAATTTTAAAATGGGGTACGCCGCGCCAGTTTGATTTTGACATCAAAGATCATACTGATCTTGGTGAGTGGATGGGTGGGCTTGAATTTGAAACTGCGACGAAGCTAACGGGTTCTCGTTTCAGTGTGTTGAAAGGACCATTAGCGCGTTTACAACGTGCTTTAACGCAATTCATGCTAGACACACATACACTTAAGAATGGCTACACAGAAGCTTATGTACCATATTTGGTTAATGCCGATACTTTACGTGGTACAGGTCAATTGCCTAAATTTGAAGAAGATTTATTCAAGCTGCAAGGTGAAAAAGAATATTATTTGATTCCGACAGCTGAAGTGCCAATCACGAACTTTGTGCGCGATGAAATCATTGATGCTGACCGTCTACCGCTTAAATACTCAGCACATACGCCATGTTTCCGCAGTGAAGCAGGTTCTTATGGACGTGATACACGTGGTTTGATCCGTCAGCATCAGTTCGATAAAGTTGAAATGGTGCAAATTGTTAAGCCTGAGCACTCTATGGAAGCACTTGAAGAGCTAACTGCACACGCAGAGGGCATTTTACAAGCGCTTGGCTTACCTTACCGTAAGATTTTGCTCTGTGGTGGTGATATGGGCTTTGGTGCAGTTAAAACCTATGATTTAGAAGTATGGGTACCAAGCCAAGATACGTATCGTGAAATTTCTAGCTGCTCAAATATGGGTGATTTCCAAGCACGTCGTATGAAAGCACGCTACCGCGTAGATCAGAAGAAGATCGAATTGGTGCATACGTTGAATGGTTCAGGTTTGGCTGTAGGTCGTACTTTGCTTGCAGTGATGGAAAACTATCAACGTGCAGATGGTTCTATTGAGATTCCTGAAGTGCTACGTCCATATATGGGCGGTACAACGTATATTGACTAAACTGTGCATCTAATTTGTGCACAGTTTTTGCTTTATCTCAGTCAGATTGAAAATATAGAGGCGTGATGTGGAAATTTTCCCAATCTCTTTAAAGTTGCAACAGCAACGTTGTCTGATTGTTGGAGGTGGGCATATCGCCTACCGTAAAGCAAATTTGTTGGTCAAAGCAGGTGCAATTGTCGATGTGATTGCACCTGAGATTGAACCTGAGCTACTTCAGCTTGTAGTGAAGTCAGTAGGACAATACATTCAAGCTGCTTTTTCTGAAAGTATTCTCGCAACGCCTTATCGTTTAGTGATTGCTGCAACTGATCAAGCTGAAGTTAATAAAGCCGTTTTTGAACAATGCGAACAGCGTAATCTACTGGTGAATAGTGTGGATGATATTCCGCATTGTCGCTTTATGGTGCCAGCAATTATCGATCGTTCACCTTTAGTGATTTCAGTTGCATCGAATGGCGCATCGCCTGTTTTATCTCGACAGTTACGTACTCAGATCGAAACGGTTGTGCCACATGGTATGGGCAAACTTGCCGAGTTTTCTGGACAGTGGCGCAAGCAAGTTAAAGCAAAAATTTCTAATCCAGATGAACGTCGTATCTTTTGGGAAAATTTGTATGCAAGTCCGCTGAAAGAGCAAGTGTTCAATGATAATTTAGATGTCGCCAATGATCTAATTGAGCAGGCTTTAACTGAATGGAACGCACCGAAAGGTGAGGTGTATCTAGTCGGTGCGGGGCCGGGTGATCCTGAGCTTTTGACGCTAAAAGCCTTGCGATTGATGCAACAAGCTGATGTGGTGATTTATGATCGTTTAGTGTCTGCACCTATCTTAGATTTATGTCGTCGCGATGCTGAAAAAATCTATGTGGGTAAAGCACGTTCTAATCATTCCGTTCCGCAAGATGGTATTAATGCTTTATTGGTTGATTACGCGCAGCAAGGTAAACGTGTTTGCCGTTTAAAGGGCGGTGATCCATTTATATTTGGGCGTGGTGGTGAGGAAATTCAAGAGTTGGTAGAAGCCAATGTGACTTTCCAAGTCGTTCCGGGTATTACAGCTGCTTCGGGTTGTTCAGCCTATGCTGGTATTCCATTGACGCATCGTGATTATGCACAAAGTGTTCGTTTTCTTACAGGGCATTTAAAAGAGGGTTCGCCAGAACTTCCTTGGAATGAATTGGTTTATGAAAATCAAACCCTTGTGTTGTATATGGGCTTGGTTGGTTTAGAGCGGATTTGTGAGCAATTGATTGCACATGGTCAGCGACCGAATATGCCTGTTGCTCTCATTTCTAAAGGGACAACACCTGAACAAAAAGTGGTGGTTGGAACTTTGGCTGATATTGCAACTAAAGTGTCAGAGCATCATATTGTAGCGCCGACTTTAACCATTATTGGTGAAGTCGTGAGCTTACGTGAACAGTTAAAATGGCAATAAATCTCCCCCCAACCCCTCTTTAAAAAAAAGAGGGGAGTTCCTCCCTTTGAAAAATGGAGGCTAGGAGGGATTATGAAAAGTAGAGAAAATTTGTGATTCATGTTGTTCTATTCGAGCCTGAAATTCCAGCGAATACAGGTAATATCATCCGTTTATGTGCTAATACTGGCGCACAGCTTCATTTGGTTAAACCCTTAGGTTTTGAACTCGATGATAAAAAGCTTAAACGTGCGGGATTGGATTATCACGAATGGGCAAGAATGCAAATTTGGGACAATATCGAGCTTTGCCTTGCTGATTTAAAAGCAAAAAGTGTTGAGCATGTTTTCCCATTAACAACTAAAGGAACGGCAACACCGCACACGGTTGATCTAAATCGTCCTGTGGCTTTATTGATGGGGCCAGAAACACGCGGTCTGCCAGAGCATGTACGTTTAATGTTTCCACAAGAACAGTGGATTCGTTTGCCAATGGCGGAAAACTCAAGAAGTTTAAATCTGTCGAATGCAACAGCGGTGATTGTTTACGAAGCATGGCGTCAACAAGGCTTCAAACAACTCTAATTAATGCATGGCTATACATCGCCATAAGGAGTCGCAACAACGAGAGTATAGCCATTTGGGTCTTTAAACCAAACTTCTCGATGATGTGCATTCGCGTTGTATTTAGGTCCTTCTAAAATTTCGACTTGATGATTTTGTAGCTTTTGTACAATCTCATCAAATTGAGAACTCTCAAACCACAATAACACACCATTACCAATCGCCGTATTTGGACTACCGATATTAGGGTGTTCATGTGCTTGCCATTGATGTAGTTGTAGAACCATGTGCTGGTTAAACATTAACTGTTCATATTCTTTGCCACCATGTCCGCTACTAAGTCCCAACATGGTTTGATACCATGAACTGGTTTTCTCGACATCTTCTACGGCAATTAAGGGTTGTGGGTGCATATATTCACCATTTATTTTGATTCTTCTGTTTGGGTTGCATCAAAGCGCTGTTGTGCAGTGATCACTTGTTCAATATTGGTTTCAGCCCAATCTTTCAATTGATAAGCCATTTTAGCTACCTCTAATCCTAGTGACGTTAAAGAATAATCGACACGTATAGGTGAGGTGTTTTGCACTTGGCGTTCAATGAATCCATCTCGCTCCAGCATTTTTAACTTTTGCGATAAGACTTTGGGTGAAATCCCTTGAATACTTTTCTTGAGCAAATTGAAGTGCTGAGTTTCTCTTGCTAGCACATTGATAATCAATAATACCCATTTATCTGCAATTTTTTCAAAAAATAACCGAGCAGGGCAATGTTGTTGATAAATATTATATTTTAATGCTTGATTCATTTAAAACATCCTTAAAACTTCAGTTAAATTGAGCTAGTTACCAATTGGTAACTAATTGACACCTAGTTTCTAAAATATATCATTAAATCGAACTTTTTAAAAATTTGGATAAAACTCATGTCAAACATAGCAGTTGTTTACTATTCTGGTTATGGTCATACAAAAGTAGTTGCTGAAACTTTTGCGCAAACAATCCAAGCTTCACTGATTGAAATTGATCAAAACGGAGAAATTTCTGAGCAAGCTTGGCAAGCACTTAGCGAAGCACAAGGTATTGTATTTGGAGCACCAACTTATATGGGTTCTGCGCCGTGGCAATTCAAAAAATTTGCTGATGCTACTTCTAAAGTTTGGTTTACACGGGGTTGGCAAGATAAAGTGTTTGCAGGCTTTACCAATAGTGCAAGTCTGAACGGTGATAAGCAAGTGACATTAATTCAGTTACAAACACTGGCGTCACAGCATGGCGGAATTTGGGTAAGTTTGGGGCTGTTACCAGCAAATACTAAAGAAGCAAAACGTGAAGATGTGAATAATTTGGGTGGTTCAGTAGGTTTATTAGTGCAAACACCATCTGATGCAAGCGTGGACGAAATCCCGACAGGCGATTTAGAAACAGCAAAACTTTATGCGCAACGTGTCCAAACGATTGTTGAAAAGTTACATGGCTAATTGAACATAAATAAAAAGGCGCATCAAGCGCCTTTTTATTTGTCGACAGTTTATAGTCTGTCATCAAATTCATTGTGTTGAGGGGCAGAGTATTTAAAACCTTTAGTTTTATAACCAAGATATAAAATACCAAACATTGCCCACCACAAGCCGTATTTGAGTGCTGTCTCTTCAATTTCTAACCACATTGCAAAGACACTGAGGAAGCCGAGTAGTGGAATAATCACAAAGCTCAGAATATCTTTAAAGTTCTTCGTGCGCCCATCTCGTAATGCATAACGAGAAATTACTGATAAGTTTACAAAGGTAAACGCAGTTAAAGCACCGAAACTGATCATTGAAATGACAATATCAAGATTCATGAAACCAGCAGTTAACGCAACGGCACCCACAATCAAAATATTATATGAAGGGGTGAAGTTTTTTGGGCTGATATGACCAAAGATTTTCTTATTAATTACACCATCACGACCCATCACGTACATCAAACGAGATACACCCGCATGTGCTGAAATACCCGATGCCATTACAGTGACGATTGCAAATGCTAGAACATATGACTGGAATAATGAACCACCGACTAATAGTAAAATGTCAGGCTGTGTGGCAGCAACATCTTTAAAGTATGTTGTAGGATCATTCGGGAAATAGATCTGCATAAAGTAAGTACTGATAATGAAAATCACACCCGCGAATAATGCAGTTAAGAAAATCGCTTTAGGGAGTGTTTTCTCAGTATCTTTGGTTTCTTCAGCAAGTGAACTTAGTGAGTCAAAGCCAGTGAACGAGAAGCAAAGTAACGTTGCACCAGTGATGAGTGCACCGACTGAAGTTAGTTCATTCCAGAAAGGCTCTAAGCTCCAAAGCTGATAACGTGTTTCAGCCGTGATAGGACCGTCGGCATTCACACCCATTTGAAGTTTTTGATAAACCAAATAAGTGAATGTGCCAATTACGATGAGCTGTACTAAAACGATCCAACTGTTAAAGTTCGCCACAAATCGTGCACCACGTAGGTTAACACCTGTCATAAATGCTGTGAGAACAATTACCCATATCCAGTGGTTCACTGATGGGAAAAGTGCTTCTAAATAAATTACAGCAAGAATGATATTGACCATTGGCGAGAGTAGGTAGTCTAACCATGAAGACCAACCCACCATGAAACCAACGTTCGGGTGAATGGATTTTTGGGCATAGGTATATGCCGACCCAGAGGAAGGGTAGCGACGAATCATATGACCATAGCTAATCGAGGTAAACAAAATTGCAATCAATGCAACAATGTAAGAGGTTGGCACATGGTAATGACTTTCTTCAGATACTAGACCGAAAGTATCGAACAAAGTCATTGGTTGGATATAAGCCAAACCAATGATGATAATGTGCCAGAGTCCTAGCGTTTTTTGCAGTTTAGCTGCCGATTGAGTCCCAGAAGTATTTGTCAACGGCGTTGTCCTCATAATCGTTGATCAAGGATCAGCTTTAGTGTCAAGGATCGTTTGAGACGAACGATCCCCCCGATAAAAATCTAAAGTGCGCAAATCTATCCTAATTTAAGGCAGTTTGTCAGTAGCTTTGGAGATTTTTTAGCAATTTTTTAGCCAATTTGCCAAGAAAAAAGATGAATGAAAATTCACGAAACCAATAAAAAAGGTTCGATTTAAGAAAAAATCGAACCTTTTGGTATTTTAAGTATTGATTTACCAAGCTTTTTTAAGAATAGCTTTTAGGTCATCTATATTTGCTTCTTTTGGATTATAAATGATAGATCCATCATTTAATGCCTTCTCGGCAACTTCATCTAACTGAGCTTCAGTGACCTTTCCTGTCTCTCTTAAGGTGCGAGGAAGCTTAGTTAAGCTAAATAATCGATCACGCATGGTCAAAATTGTGGCAATTGCTTTTTCTGCACGAAGATTGGCTGGAGTCTGTGCATAAATGTCTGCGCCTGCAAGCGGTAATAATAATTCACCGATCTTGTCGCCATTGATCTCTTTGTTGTATTCCAGCACATATGGCAAGAATAAGTTCATGCATAAACCGTGGGGTAGATGCGCAACTGCACCTAAAGCATGACCTAAAGAATGTACTAAGCCAACCATTGAGTTCGAGAATGCGATACCGGCCATCGTTGAAGCCTGAGCAAGTTCTAAACGACCTTGAGCATCACTTGGATTGTCCAATACTTTGAATAGATTTTCACTGATTTTTTTGATCCCAGCACTTGCATAAGCATCACTTAATGGATTTGCAGCCAAACATGTATAAGCTTCAACGCAATGAGTCAGTGCGTCCATACCTGTCATGGCTGTAAGGTGCGGTGGCAAAGTTTGCGTCATGCGTGGATCAAGGATCGCAGCATGTGGCATCAAATAATATGAAGCGAAAGCTAGTTTTACATTCTTTTGTGTATCAGAAACAACAGCAACCATTGTTGCTTCAGAACCAGTACCAGATGTCGTTGGAATAACGAAAAATGGTTTTAATGGTTTTGGTAAATTGTGTGCACCAGAATACTGTAGTAAATCGTCACCACCTTCAGAAACTAGAATATTAGTCGCTTTAGAAGTATCAATCACTGAACCACCACCAATCGCAATGATCGCATCACATTTTTGTTTACGATAAAGCTCAGCTGCTTGACGAACGACTTCTAAACTTGAATCTGGTGGAACATCATCAAAGATTGCACCAATGACTGCATCAGTTGTACTGAAAGCAGCTTCAATTGGATTGAGCAAACCATTTGCACGGACGCCTTTATCTGTAATGATCATTGGGCGTTTTGCGCCTAAAGTGGCAAGTTCAAAAGGGATATGCTCTAACGCAGCGTTACCAGCAATTACTTTTACAGGACAAAAAAACTCGTAATAAGGCTTAGCCATGTTATGCGCTCCGTTTGAGATATGATTTCGCTACTTTAAGATAAATATTTTTCGCACCCGTGAATTTTTCTTTTAATGTCAATTCGGCTGGGTAGCGTTTTACGGCAAGTGAAGCGATCAATTTAGGTAAGATCAGGGCTTCCATTTTATTCAAGCAACGTACAAGACGAATTGCGCTTGAAACATCGCCATCAGCGATCATGCGGTCATTGGCAAATGCTTGTGCAGTACTTTCTTGGAAAGAAAATACCAGAAATGCATGAGTTAGATGTTTGAAGGTAATGGTTAAATCAGGCTTTCCTTTGAAATTCGGTAAAAGCTCTAATTGTTTTTCTTCTGTTACACGAGCAATAAATGCAGGTCCATTTGGAAATACATTCATTGAAAGTATGAAGCCAATAGGAAATTTTGAAACTTCCTGTTGTACTTCACTGTCCACTTGGCTTGCCATTACTAAACCACGACCAACAACATCCATCATGAGTTTTACGTAGGCAAATTGCAAAGTGGGCTTCACTGCTTTGGTCGAAATCACTTGTGTATCCCTTGTTAAAATTATGCAAAAGCAAATTTAGAGTAATTACTCTAATTTATTTCTTTAGAATTGAAAAGTAATTTATTCAGATTTGACTTCAAGGTCATGAAAGAAATTTGTATTTTTTAAATAATCAACAAAATCATGACAAAGTTGCTCAAAGCTTGGGTAATCTTTAAGCAAGTCTTGCAAGCGTACCATTTCTAAACCAGCGTATCCACATGGATTAATGGTTTGGAAACCGCTTAGATCACAGTCAATATTTAAAGCTAAGCCGTGATAACTACGACCACGACGAATTTTAAAACCTAAAGAACCAATTTTACGTCCATCCACATAGACACCAGGTGCGTCTGGTTTCGCATACGCCTGAATATCATATTGCTGTAGTAGGTCGATCATTGCTTTCTCTGCAAAGCTAACCAGTGTGCGTACATGCCATTTCAGACGATTCAAATCAAACATGAAATAGGCGACCAGTTGTCCTTGACCATGCCATGTCACTTGTCCACCACGGTCAGTATGAACAACAGGAAGGTTACTTTGCATGAGGATATGTTCTGCTTTGCCTGCCTGACCTTGCGTCAAAACATCTTGATGCTGTAATAACCAGACTTCATCTGGTGTATTTTCATCACGATTGGCAGTAAAGGCTTTCATTTCTTCAAAGCGTGCTGTGTAATCTTGAAGATCATTGAAGCAGCGAATGATTAAGGATGGTTTATCAAGGTTCGTCACAATAAACTTCCTTTGTCTGAATAAATACAGTGTTGCGGAAAATCTGTTCCAATTGCTCATCTTGAGCTTGATGTGGGTTGGCGCAATTTGACCAGTCACGAATTAATTGAATTTGTGCATATTGCACGGCATTTTTGCTTTTTAGCTTTGCATCAAAATCTTGTGCTCGTTTCGCGAGGAAATCAGGATCATTTCCAAGCTTTAACTGATGTTTGTTTTCTTTATCCAAAGAGTTTTTGGCATTCTGGAGTAGGGTGTTGCTATTTCGTGTATTCAGCGATTTGGCAATAGCATAACATTGTTGACCATAGTCGCTGATCAATAATTTTTCAGGCTGCGAAAATGCAGCAGCAGTTAAGTAATTATGTCGATATTCTTGATCAAGAGCATTGAGTAAATTTTGTTTAAATGTTTGAAATACCTTGAGCGGTATCGGATGAAGATTGTTTAATTGGGTTCGAGTGTTTTTATATTCTTGATCAATTTCTTTTGGTTTGATTTTCGCAATATCTTCAGGTTTGAATGCATAAGATCTGCTATTTAATAGGCTTGTATGACTCAATTGCATCATTTGCACGGTGTCTTGTAATTGCTTTTCTGAATATTGCTGAGGATTATACTGTCCTTCAAACTCACACAGATCATTTTGCCATGTAAAAGTCTTAGTTTTTGCATAGCATAAATTGGCGAATGAAACTGTAATTGCTGCGATTAGAAGCACATGCTTTTTCATCTGTAGATTCGCAACCATACATCAAAGAGTTATAGAACGATATTTTAAGATATTAACTGATTTTTATCAGTAATTCAGTTGATTAGATATTATGTTGAAATCGGTATAAAAAAATCCAAAACACTTTCGTATTTTGGATTTATCTATTAAAGCGCTGTCTTAATTAAAGGACAGGCTGCAAGATCAGCGTATAAGGCATGAACTTGTTCCAGCTCTTCAAAGCGTAATTGTGCAGTTAAAGAGTGGTATTTACCTGTACGTGACGGCTGAACTTTTACTGTGTCGCCATCAAATTCAGGAAAGTGCTTCTGTAGAATATCAACAACAGCTACTCGAAGTTCATCCCCAGCATTACCAATCAGTTTGATTGGATAGTCCATTGGGAAAACCCAAAGATGTTCTTGTAATTCACGAGAAGGAGTGCGGTCTAACATGAGCAACCTCTTAACTTGAAACGCCTGCATCAGTGCAGGCGCTTATGATCTATAACATAGATGGGGATGAAGTGTTGAACTTCAAGTCTTATACGGATTCAAAACAGAGTCTTGATTCCGTATAAGGTGGCCCAAATATTAGTCATTTTCTAAGAATGAACGTAAGTGTTCTGAACGAGAAGGATG
Organism: Acinetobacter venetianus RAG-1 = CIP 110063; assembly: GCF_000368585.1. GTDB lineage: Bacteria > Pseudomonadota > Gammaproteobacteria > Pseudomonadales > Moraxellaceae > Acinetobacter > Acinetobacter venetianus. The sequence continues at coordinate 33,546 of NZ_KB849557.1, read as the reverse complement.
GCGAAGCTTACGCAATGCTTTTGCTTCAATCTGACGAATACGTTCACGTGTTACATCAAACTGCTTACCTACTTCTTCTAAAGTATGATCCGTTGGCATATCAATACCAAAACGCATCTTCAATACTTTAGCTTCACGTTCAGTTAAGTTTTCAAGTACTTCACGCGTTGCTTCTTTTAAGCCTTCTGAGGTCGCAGCATCAACTGGAGAAGTGATGTTTGAGTCCTCAATGAAGTCACCAAGATGCGAATCTTCATCATCACCGATTGGTGTTTCCATCGAAATCGGTTCTTTTGCAATTTTAAGTACTTTACGAACTTTAACTTCGTCCATTTCTAGACGTTCGCCTAACTCTTCAGGTGTAGGTTCACGGCCCATTTCTTGAAGAAGTTGGCGAGACACACGGTTGATTTTATTAATCGTCTCGATCATATGCACAGGGATACGAATTGTACGCGCCTGATCCGCGATCGAACGTGTAATCGCCTGACGAATCCACCATGTTGCATAAGTCGAGAATTTATAACCACGACGGTATTCAAACTTATCTACGGCTTTCATCAGACCGATGTTACCTTCCTGAATCAAATCAAGGAACTGTAAGCCACGGTTAGTGTATTTCTTCGCGATCGAAATAACCAAACGTAAGTTTGCCTCAACCATTTCTTTCTTCGCGCGGCGAGCTTTTGCTTCACCAACAGCCATACGTTTAGAGATATCTTTAATATCTTTAACGTTGAGACCAAGGTCTTTTTCGATATCAGCAATCTTTTGTTGGAACGCTAATACGTCAGGACGTACTTTTTCTAAATGTGCTTTAGTTTCAGCAGGAGCTTTCGCAATTTGCTCATCTAACCAAGCTAGATTTGACTCTTGTTCAGGGAAGGTTGTACGGAACTGAGTACGATCCATACGACCACGACGAACTGCATAACGCATGATTTCACGTTCATTTGAACGGATTTGATCATGTGTACCACGAATCATTTCAGAGATGATTTCAAATAAACGAGGAGTGAATTTGAACATCATGAATACAGCAGCTAAAGCTTCAAGAGCAGCTTTTGCTTCATCACTGTTACGACCATGTTTTGCAATAACTGTTTTAGTTTCATTCCAAGCAGCTTCTAACTCAGAGAAACGAACTTTCGCAACTTCAGGGTCTGGGCCTGAGTCGCCTTCAGAATCATCATCACTTTCTGATTCTTCTTCTTCGTCATCATCATCAAGTTTAACGTCTTTGGTTTTAGATGAAGCTTTTTCATCTTCCTCTATTTCTTCAGATTCCTCTTCTAAAACTTCAGGAATCTCTTCGTCAGTTTCTGGGTCTAAATAACCAGATAGAATATCGGCAAGACGACGCTCACCAGTCAAAAAGTCATTATATTCTTGTAAAACTACTTCAACAGCGTTTGGCCAGTAAGCGATTGAATGTAAAACGTCACGAATACCTTCTTCGATACGTTTTGCAATGCTGATCTCGCCTTCACGGGTAAGGAGTTCAACTGTTCCCATTTCACGCATATACATACGCACAGGGTCAGTGGTACGACCAGGCTCACTTTCAACCGATGCTAAAACAGCAGCAGCTTCTTCCTCTGCAACCTCATCCGCAGCTTCAGTAGATTCGCCAAACATTGCATCGTCAGTTTCAGGTGCACGCTCATGCACAGGAATACCGACGTCTTGAAGCATCTGAATGATGTCTTCAATCTGTTCGCTTTCTGTAATCGAGTCTGGGAGATGATCGTTAACCTCAGCGTAAGTTAAGTAACCTTGTTCTTTGCCTCGGCTAATCAGAGCCGCTACTTGCGAAGTAGGGGAATTCATATCGCTCATCTTTGCTTACTCTTTGTTGAATCTGTGGCGGTGAAAAACCGTGCATGATAGCACAATTCACTGGGAATGTTTTGGATTTGATCCGTTTGCTTTAAATAAAAAAATACGTTTGATTTCACGGTAGTTTGTTGAATATGGGGTTAACTATTATTTTTTCAAGCATCAAGTCCTTTCGAAATGAAGGAAATTTTCATTCTTGTTGCCCTTAATCTATAAATACACAAAAAAACCGCCGAAAAAAGTACAAATTGGCGATTTATAGCAAAAAAATAAAATAAAACTTGACAAGAATTTTGAAGAAAGATAAATAGCGGCTAGACCCATTTAAATTTTTCATATTAGAGGTACTTAGTGTCTTCTACAGATTTTGAATTAGATGATGATAACTATGGCGATGATGATGTAAGTTTTGATGAGTCATCAGGAAAACTTACTGCCAAAGAATCATTAGAAAAGCGCCGTTTGATCGATGACCTATTAGCTCAACGTCGTCTCGAGCGAGAGTTAAAAGATTTTGATTATGATTTCGACGACGATGACCTCGATGATGAAGACTAAGCAAAATTGCTAAGACTTTATGATCGAAAATGTTATGCTGTTGCCGATGTATTTTTAAAGTTGGATTAAAGAATGAGCACGTTAGATTTAGACTTATTGAGTAATTATCTCGACGGTGATCAAAACGAATACGGTCTAGATTTCGCTGCGACTCATGGCTTTTTGTGTGCTATTGCCGTTGGTCCAAAATTTGATCGTTGGTTAGATGAGCTTTTCGAGAGCAACCAAAAGAAAGTTCCAAGTGAAATTGTTGAACAAATCAAAGCTTGGTTAGAATCGATTCGCCAAGATTTAGCGAATGAAAATGGAATCGAGTTTCCATTTGAAATCGAAGAAGCTGATGTAGATTCTAGCTTAGGTGATTGGAGCGTTGGTTTCGTCGATGCAATGTTCTTAAACGAAGAGGCATGGTTTGCCCCAGAATTTGAAGAGCAATTGGTTGATTTAACTCTACCAATCATGGTGTTTAGCGGAATTGATGAAGAAGATCCGCAAATGGAATCATTCCGCCGCAATGGTCAGTTGATGGATGAGCTGGCAGAAGAAATTCCAGAAAACTTGAATGAAATTTATTTGATGTATCATACACCTGCGTAATGATACATTTTGCAGTGATGTCATCTCAGTGCAATTATAAAACTAAGTGAATTAAAAACGTCCCCTAGAGGACGTTTTTTATATATAGAGTATTTTGATTTACAGAGGTCGTATATATTCTTGAGGGTATTGTGATTAAATTACAAACTAGAAAATAATAAACTTAGACCTAAGCCACTTAGCACAGAGCCAATAATTCGATTAATAACAACTTGTTTTGCTAAAATTTTATTTCGAATAGTTGGTGTGGAGCAAAAATATGCAATCAATAAAAACCAGACTAAGTGACTGAAAGAGATAAACGCACCGTAACTCAAAAGATGAACAAAGTTATTTTCTGAACTCATAATTTGTGAAAATAAACTGATCACGAATAATGTCGTTTTGGGATTTAAACTATTGGTTAATATGCCTTGTTTAAATGCTTGAAAAGCACTAATGGAAATATTTTCAGCATTGAAAGAAACTTTTTCCTGAGTAAATGTTTTATAACCGAGAAAAATTAAATAAGCAGCGCCAATGTATTGAATAATTTGTAGAAGACTCGGAATATTGTTTTGTAAAAAACTTAGTGCAATTAAGCTATAGCTGATGTGAACCCAAACTCCACTGGCAATACCACATGCGGTTAAGATACCGAGCTTACGACCAAATAAATAACTATTTCTGGTGACTAGTGCAAAGTCAGCACCAGGACTAATCACAGCCAATACGGTAACCAATACGATAGTAATTATTTCATTCACTCAATTGACCTTGTAAAAATATACTAATGATTTATATATTTTTCATATATTTGCTATATTTAAAATCGAAGTTAATTTTGATTGATATATGAGATTTTGGAATGATTGAAAGGTTGTCTTTGAATTCTCTTAAGTTTTTCTATTATGTGGCACGCTATGAAAGCGTTACCGTTGCTGCGGAAAAGCTATTTCTCACCCAAGGTGCGGTAAGTAAACAATTAAAAAACCTAGATGATACGTTGGGTTATGCTTTGTTTGATCGAGAGGGTAGACATCTGATTTTAACTGATCGAGGACGGATCTTGTTTGAATGTTGCCAGCAGGTTTTCCAACAAATTGACCAGTGCCTAATACAGTTACAAGGTGAGATAAAATCGCAAAATACCTTGATCGTTTCATGTGAACCAACTATTGCCATGAAATGGCTTATTCCTCGTCTAGGCAAGTTTAAGCAGCTTTATCCAAATATCGAAGTAGGTTTATTGACCAGTGGTGGAGCAGTTGATTTTGATATTCAGAATATTGATTTAGCCTTGAGACGCAATGATTTTGATTGGGGTAAAGCTATTTATAGCGAAAAAATTGCAGATGAATACATGCTGTGTGTTGGAAAACAAAATACTCAGTCGGTTGATCAGATATTCATTTCATCTTCAAGACCGAAACTTTGGCAGAAATTTTTAGAAATTCAAAATGGTCGATTTAATGAGCTAAATAAGTCTGTGTTGGAGCATTTTTATTTATGTATTGAAGCTTCAATCGCTGGGCTAGGTGCTTCTGTGGTTTCAGCCTATATGGTTGAAAGGGAGATCAAGTATCAGATGTTAGAAAAGTTGAGTCCTGTATATAAAGATGACTCAGCTTATTTTTTACTGTCAGCTTCACCATTTGAAGATGATGTACGCAAAGTGATTTTTAAAACTTGGTTGATCGAGGAAATGCAAGCGAGCCAAGCTGAATTTTCTGCACTCAATATTCAATGATTTGTCTAAATTTTCTCTAATAACCAAACATTTTCTTTTGCATCCACTTTTCCTTTGAGCTTTTCATACTCTGAGGCTAATTGCTTGATTTGATAATGGCTTGCGTAATATTTTCTGAGTTCTTGTTCTGGAACTGAGAAAGGAGGGCCTGCTAAAAGGTCTTGATCATATTCAAAGCTAATTAAGAGTTGAGGGGCGTTCTGAGTCAGTTGTACTAGATGTTGGGTATATGTCTCACGCATATGTTCAGGTAATGCAACCAACGCAGCTCGGTCATAAGTTGCATCAATTTTTGAGATATGATCAATATTCAGTTCAAAAAAGTCACCAACATATAGATCAATACTTTGATGAAGGTAATGGGTTAAATCTCCAACTTGAGACACTGTGAACTCAAGCTTGAGTTCAGATATAAGTTCTTCAATTGCAATTGGGCTAAGATCAATCCCTGTGATATGAAATCCTTGCTGAAGTAACCAGTGGATATCTAGGCTTTTTCCGCATAATGGAATGAATATACGCGCTTGAGGTTGTAAATTTAATGATTGAATGTGCTTGATTAATAGAGGATTGGGGCTAGATAAATGAAATCCAATATTATTGCTTTGCCATTTGTCATGCCAAAATTCGTGTTTCATTATCTATCCTTAATTTTTTACTGAATGACTTGAAATATACGTTGTTGCTTCATTTTTAGCTATTTTTAGACTTATTAAGATAAAATCTTTTGAAGCACCACCAAGCGATATAGATAGTGACAATCGTTAAAATGAAATAGCTCATACGTTGCATAATTGCGGTCATGAGTGCTTGATTTTCGCTAAAGTGATAACCGAGATAGGCAAGAAAGCTAGTCCAAATAACAGTTCCTGCACTACTATAAATCATGAATTTTGCAAAAGGCATTCTACTCATACCAGCTGGTATACTAATTAATGAGCGAACAGCAGGGATCATACGTCCAAAGAAAACAATACGATGACCATGTTTATTAAACCAATTCAGCGCTTTCTCTAGGTCAGTAACTTGGATACGTAAATATTTTCCATAGCACTCGATGAATTTAAATAATTGAGACTGAGGGACTTTCCTTCCTACCCAATATAACAACATTGCGGCAACGATAGAACCAATGCTGCCAGCAATGATTACACCAATCAGGGTAAGCTCGCCTTTTGAGGCTGTGTAGCCTGCGGAAGGCATAATGATTTCAGATGGAATTGGTGGAAAAACGTTATCCAGAAACATTAAAAATGCGATACCTAGATACCCAAGCTTTTCCATGATGGATAAGACCCACTCTTCAAGACCCATAACACCCTTATATGTTTCATTTGATTATTGTTTTTAGAATAGTAGTGCTTGATCTAATGCTCAATGAGCAAATCGTTACATGTTTTAAATTTTTCAGATAATAAAAAAGCCATAGTAAAAACTATGGCTTAACTATGCTTTAGTGCTTATAGGCGTTTACGTTTTGCGGCAGCAATTTGTGATTGGCGCATACGGAAACCTTCTTTTTGTTTCTCTGTGGTTTTGTCGATACAGAAAACACAAGACACACCATGTTCATAACTTGGAAGAGCTGCTTCTTCTTGAGTTAAAGGCCAGCCACATGCGTGACATTTTATATTTTCGCCTTCTTCAACACCATGTGTGACCGCAGTACGACCATCAAATACGAAGCATTCTCCTTCCCACATGCTTTCTTCTGCTGGTGTTTCTTCAAGATATTTTAAAATACCACCCTTCAGGTGATACACCTCATTAAAACCTTCTTGGAGGAGGAGAGAGGTTGATTTTTCACAACGGATACCACCTGTACAGAACATCGCAATTTTCTTATCTTTATGCTGTTCAAGGTTTTGTTTTACATATTCTGGGAATTCACGGAAAGTTTCAGTTTTAGGATCAATTGCACCCTTGAACGTACCTGCTTTGTATTCGTAATCATTACGTGTGTCGATTAAAATGACATCATCACGGCTGATTAGCTCATTCCATTCTTTAGGATCAAGATAGTGACCTACCAAATCACGAGGTTTAACTTCTACGCCTAAAGTTACAATTTCTTTTTTAAGCTTGATTTTCATTTTACGGAATGGTTTTTCAGAGCTTTCTGACTCTTTATATTCCATTGCGTTAAAGCCTTCGTTTAAAAGAAATTGATGAATGCGATCAATTGCTGCACGATCACCTGCAACAGTACCGTTAATTCCTTCTGAAGCAACAATTAGAGTTCCACATAAATTGATGTTATTCACTAAGTCTAAAAGACGATGTTGCAGATCCGCTGCATCTGAAACTTCTTTAAATTGATATAGTGCCGCAACAACCCAATTATTGGTCGCTTGCTGTTCTACAGGTGCAAGCTGTTCTACAGTAGCGTTCATGGATAACTCCAAATGTATTAAGATAGGAAAAATAAGGCGCGTATTTTAGCGTGAAATTTAGAAATAAGCGAGAAAACCATAAAATGAATATGGTTTTAAAGGAGTTGGTTTTGAGTAATGATCGTCGAATTCCATCATTAACCCCATGTGCAGGGCGTTGTTCAACGGTATTTGGTGATCTAGTTTGTCGAGGGTGTCGTCGTTTCAATCATGAAGTGATTCAATGGAATACTTACACACCTGACCAACGCTTAATGGTTTGGAAGCGTTTAGATGCGCAATTGGATCAGATCTTAGTCCCGTTATTGCCAAATGCAAATCTTCAACATGTCGAAGGCTTTATTCATGGTAAGCATATCCGTATTTTGGAAAATGCCAGTAAAGGTCGTAAGTTGTATCATGCTCTAAAAATTTGTGAAAAGAATAAACACTTAGCGCATGAAAGCGGTTTAGGTATTCACGATAAGCAAGTGAAACCTGTTTGGGATGAGTTTGAGCGCCGTGTTCTTGCACTTGCTAAAGCGAGTTATGAGTTGGCTTGGTTGCGGGCAGATGGAATTAGTTCCAATTTATTGCGTGCTTTAGAGGAAGATGAAATTTAATTGGATTTTGTCTTTTTTGCTAATCGATAGATGATGAGTTCCGCAATTAATAGATTAATTGTCCATCCAAGCCAAGCTTCAAGTTGGTAAATATGCAGTGGTGTGAGCCAATCAAAATACGGTTGTAACTCATATAAAATGAGCTTCCATGTTCTTAGGCTCAATGCTGATAGAGCAAGCGCAAAGCTTCGAATCATCCAGTTACGATGTTTTAGCCATTGTTTATGCATAGCGAAATATAGCGCTAAGGCGGTACTGCACCCCCAAAGTAATCCCAAAACAACAAAGCAGATTTGAGTGCTAAGACCACCATTGGCTGAAAATGCAAGAATAAATCCACTCGGTAAGGCAAATCCAAGTGTGGCGATGATATAGAGCCAGCCTGCATAACGATGTAAACGGGGTAGATTTCGACGAATGGTTCGAGAAAACTGTGTAAAACCTGCTAATAAAACAAAGCTACTTGTGATGACATGCATCTGAAAGCCAATTCGCCAAGGTTGGGTGTTGACGACATCTTGTTTTAATACCAAAAAATTGGTGTGATCAGACCAAGGAAAATAATTCAGGCAAATTTCAATCATAAGCCAGCATAAATAGCTGAATATTAAAATGCTCAAAATTTGTAAAAATTGATTTAGGCTTTTCCACATAAAAAGTGATCACTATTATGGTATGGTATTCAAAAAACGAAATAATTTTAGTTGAACGAGAATATCTACATGCAAAATTTTAAACAATTATTGATCTTAACTGTTGGTTTGGCAACGAGTACTTTTTCCTTCGCTCAAACGATGCAGATTGCACCTTCATGGACTGGTTTGTATAACGATGAACAAAAAATTTCATTGTTTTTCCAGCAAAATGGTACAGATGTCTCTGGTTATAGTTTGTTAAATGGTAAGCAAACAAATTTTAAAGGCAATATGCAAGCCACGGATACGAGTTATAAACTAATCTTGAATGAAGTCGGTCAAGGTGCTGACATTGGTAAGTTTATTTTAGAGTTCAAAAGTAATGCTGCACCTATTGAGGCGCAATGGTTGCCTACAAGTAAATCTGTAAAGCCGAAATTTTTTAGCTTGGATGCTCAACAGTGCAAGTATGCAAAAGGGCAGGGAGATTTCCCTGAAACATCCACTCGACTATTAAAAGATGGGGATTTGCAGGTCGCGAGAGGTGAGTTGGAATATATGCGTAATGAGATCTATGCACGTCATGGTTACGCGTTTAAAACCAAGGAATGGGCAAATACATTTGCATTGTATGATTGGTATATGCCTTGTTATACAAATGTAGAAGGAAGATTGTCTAAAATTGAAAGAGAAAACGTGAAGCGCATTAAACTGGTAGAGCCTTATGCGCAAATGACAGATTGGGGACGTTAAGTTTTCCATAAATCGTTATAGTTGAAATAAAAAAAGCTGCCAAATGGCAGCTTTTTTAACATTAACTTTACTTAGAAAATTAACGTTTGATATCGCGTTGTGTTTCACCAGTATAAAGTTGGCGTGGACGGCCAATCTTGTATGGTGACGCGTGCATTTCTAACCAGTGGCTGATCCAACCAACAGTACGTGCAAGTGCGAAGATTACAGTGAACATTTCGACTGGGATACCAATCGCTTTTAGTATGATACCTGAGTAGAAGTCAACGTTTGGATAAAGTTTACGTTCTACGAAGTACGGGTCGTTCAATGCAATTTTCTCAAGTTCCATCGCAAGAGCAAGCTGTGGATCATTGATACCTAGAGCTTCAAGAACTTCGTCACAAGTTTGCTTCATTACTTTAGCGCGTGGGTCGAAGTTTTTGTAAACACGGTGACCGAAGCCCATGAGTTTAACTTCTTTACGCTTCACTTTTTCCATGAATTCAGCAACGTTTTCAACGCTACCAATTTCATCAAGCATTTTAAGAACGGCTTCGTTCGCACCACCATGCGCAGGTCCCCAAAGTGCTGAAATACCTGAAGAGATACAAGCGTAAGGGTTTGCGCCAGTTGAACCTGCAAGACGAACTGTAGAAGTCGATGCATTTTGTTCATGGTCAGCATGAAGTGTGAAGATACGATCCATTGCTTTAGCAAGGATAGGATTTACTTTGTAATCACGATCAGCAGGTGTAGCAAACATCATGTGTAAGAAGTTTTCTGCGTAACCTAAGTCATTACGTGGGTAAATGAACGGTTGACCTACTGTATATTTGTAGCTCCACGCTGCAAGCGTAGGAATTTTAGCAATTAGGCGAATTGCAGTAATTTCACGATGGTTGATATCTTCGATATCTAAACCGTTGTGATAAAACGCAGATAAAGCACCAACAACACCAACCATTATTGCCATTGGGTGAGCATCACGACGGAAACCATTAAAGAAACGGCTTACTTGATCGTGAACCATTGTATGGTTACGTACTTTAGCGTCAAATTCTGCTTTTTGTTCAGCATTTGGAAGCTCGCCATTTAATAATAAGTAGCAAGTTTCTAAATAGTCTGCTTGAGTCGCTAATTGATCAATTGGATAGCCACGGTGCAATAACACACCTTTGTCACCATCAATGAATGTGATCTTAGATTCGCAAGCAGCTGTCGCCATAAAACCAGGATCGAAAGTAAAGTGACCAGATGCCAATACATCTTTAACGTCAATTACATCTGGGCCCAATGTGCCGCTGTAAATTGGTAATTCAATTTCTTTGCCATCAAGCTGTAATACGGCTTTTTTGCCAGTTGCTGCAGACATTCAATAGATCTCCTGTCCTGGTGAATGATTATCTGACTCGAAATCCTAATCTTGTCATGTGCGAATCAGACGGTGTCAAAATTTGCTATAAGATTAGTGGCTACTAGAATTTTGTCAATTATACTTAGGGATAAAAAATGACGTTCTTAAAGTCAATGAGTCATTCAGTATCAACGAAAAAATTGAGTAAAATCACAGCACCGGTCGAGTATAATATGTCAAATCAGGTTTTAGGTGCATAAAAAAAGTGAAGCGCCAGTACAATTGTAAGTAAATTTTTTATCTCGGTATTTTTTGCCAATGACTGACTAATTTATATAAAAGGCCTGAAACCCTATATATCTCACGGCTTAGATTTAATTAAATATTAAAATTTAATCAAGAGTAGAGAAGTCTTGGTTGTTATTTGACTCATTGTGGTGCGATCAACTGGTTAAAAAATAACAGGTGGTTTTTTGGAAGTTTAACTTTTTTAAATAATTTATCAGGTATTTATATTTAATATATAAATGTGGGGTATTCTTTTTGGCTATGTCATTAAACATTCAAATTTAACCTTTATATGGTCATGTCAGTCGACTTTTTTAGGTTTTTTATAAAGATTTTTTTTGCTACTTAATTGCTTATCGAGGAAATACATAAATAATTTTTACTATAAAAAACAGTGGTATATTTTTTTTGGTGGGTTGAATTCATAATGTTGATTTTGAAAGTTTTTGTGAATGATTCTTATTTATTGATTTTTTAGACTAAAGCGAAAGCTGATTGTTTGTATTTTGATATTTCACGTTTTATAATTCGGTGTCGTTATATAGGTTAGGCATGTGCTGTGCTTGCCTAACAATGCCAGCTTTCCTTTGAATTAATTCAAACAAACTCCAGTTGGAGTTTCTACCTACAGGATGCCCGCTGTGAAAAGCAACAGACCTGTCAATTTGTCCATGGGTCAGGTGTTAGCGGTAAATTTACGCTCACCCGTGGCTATTGCATCAATTCTACACCGTCTATCAGGTGTAATCGTTTTCTTATTAGTCGCAGTTCTTTTATGGATTTTGGATAAATCTTTATCTTCACCAGAAGGATTTGACTACGTTAAAAATGTCGTTTTCGGAAATATCCTTGTACGTTTCATCGTATGGGTATTTGTAGCAGGTTTAATTTTCCACTTTATCGCAGGGATCAAGCACTTGCTTGCTGACATCGGTTTTGCTGAAGAATTACAAAGCGGTCGTATCGCAGCTACAATTTCATTGATCTTGTCTGCGGTTGGTATTGTCGCAGCATTCGTATGGATTATGTTCTGATGAAAAGTGCTACAGGTTTAACAGGTTCAGGTTCTCGCGATTGGTACATCCAGCGTGTCAGTGCTGTAGTGTTAGCTGCATACACTGTTGTTATGTTCGGTTGGATCCTTTGTAACAGTGGATTTGGTTACGAACAATGGGCAGGCTTTATGCTGACATTGCCAATGAAGATCTTTTCTTTATTAGCAGTATTATCGCTCGTTGCACATGCTTGGATTGGTATGTGGCAAGTCTTTACTGATTATGTAACGACTCGTCAAATGGGTCCTTCAGCTTCAGGTTTACGCCTTGTACTTACTTCTGCTGTCATTATTTCAGTGATCGTGTACGCAATCTGGGGTATCCAGATTTTCTGGGCAAATTGATAGGAAGAGATCATGGGCGCAATTAACCCTAAAGAAGATTATTCAAATATTCAAAACCTCACTTTCGACGCAGTTATTGTTGGTGGTGGTGGTTCTGGTATGCGCGCTGCTTACCAACTTGCTCAAGCTGGTTTAAAAGTTGCGGTATTGACCAAAGTATTCCCAACACGTTCGCATACAGTTGCTGCTCAAGGTGGTATTGGTGCGTCGTTAGGAAACATGCAAGAAGATAACTGGCACTATCACTTTTATGACACCGTTAAGGGTTCTGACTGGTTAGGCGATCAGGATGCAATCGAGTTCATGACTCGTGAAGCACCAAAAGTTGTTTACGAGCTTGAACACTTAGGTATGCCTTTTGACCGTAATGAAGACGGTACGATCTATCAGCGTCCGTTCGGTGGTCACTCTGCAAACTACGGTGAAAAAGCTGTTCCACGTGCTTGTGCTGCTGCTGACCGTACTGGTCATGCATTGCTCCATACTTTGTATCAAAGCAACGTAAAAATGGGTACTCAGTTCTACGTTGAATGGATTGCACTAGACTTGATCCGTAACGAAGCGGGTGATGTTCTTGGTGTGACTGCAATTGACCAAGAGACTGGTAACATTGCCGTATTCCAAGCGAAAGCGACATTGTTTGCTACTGGTGGTGCTGGTCGTGTTTATCGTGCATCAACCAACGCTTATATCAACACTGGTGACGGTCTTGGTATGGCTGCTCGTGCTGGTATTCCATTACAAGATATGGAGTTCTGGCAGTTCCACCCAACGGGTGTTGCGGGCGCAGGTGTATTGTTGACTGAAGGTTGTCGTGGTGAAGGTGGTATCCTTCGTAACAAAGACGGCGAACCATTCATGGAACGTTATGCTCCAACTTTAAAAGACTTGGCACCACGTGACTTCGTATCACGTTCAATGGACCAAGAGATTAAAGAAGGTCGTGGCTGTGGTCCTAAAGCGGATTATATCTTGCTTGATATGACTCACTTAGGTGCTGAGACGATTATGAAACGTCTTCCATCTGTATTTGAGATTGGTAAGAAGTTCGCAAACGTTGACTGTACTAAAGAACCAATTCCAGTAGTACCAACAATCCATTATCAAATGGGTGGTATTCCGACGAATATTCATGGTCAAGTTGTTGTACCACATGGTGTTGAAGAGGGTGAATTCTCTGCTCACTATGATAAAGATACTAAAGAGTATTCTTATAAAGGTACGCGTGATTATGTGAAACCTGTAAAAGGTTTCTACGCGATTGGTGAGTGTTCTTGCGTATCTGTACATGGTGCAAACCGTTTAGGTACTAACTCATTACTTGACCTTGTTGTATTTGGTAAAGCAGCTGGTGAGCACATTATCGACTATGTAACTAAGCATCATGGCGATGATTATGCGCCGCTTCCAACTGATGTCTTAGTTAATACTTTAGCGCGTATCCGTAAGCTTGATGATTCAACGACGGGTGAAAACGCACAAGAAGTTGCTGATGCAATCCGTGATATCGTTCAGGATCACGCTGGTGTATTCCGTACTCAAGCATTGCTTGACAAAGGTGTGAAAGAAATCCTTGCGATTGAATCGCGTGTTCGTAACATTCATTTGAAAGACAAATCTAAAGTATTTAACACAGCGCGTGTTGAAGCATTAGAAGTTGAAAACTTATATGAAGTTGCGAAGGCGACTTTGATTTCGGCTGCTGCTCGTAAAGAATGTCGTGGTGCGCATACAGTTGTTGACTATGAGTTAGCACCTGATCACCCAACTTATTCTTACGGTCGCCGTGATGATGAGTGGATGAAACATACATTATGGTATTCATCAGACAACCGTCTTGAATATAAGCCAGTACGTTTCAGTCCATTAACGGTTGAAGCAATTGAACCTAAACCACGTACATTCTAATCGGGAGAACAAAGATGAGTAGAGGCACTCGTACATTCGAAATCTACCGCTACGATCCTGATAAGGATAAAGCGCCGTACATGCAAACTTTCAAACTTGAGTTAACAGACAAGCATCGTATGTTGCTTGACGCGTTACTTGCGTTGAAAGTGCAAGATGAATCATTAACATTCCGTCGCTCTTGCCGTGAAGGTATTTGTGGTTCGGATGGTGTGAACATCAATGGTAAAAATGGTTTAGCGTGCTTGTGGAACTTGAACGATTTACCAGAGAAGATTGTGATCCGTCCTTTACCTGGTTTACCAGTTGTAAAAGACTTGGTTGTGGACATGAACCAGTTCTATGATCAATATGACAAGATTCAACCGTTCTTGATTAATAATCAGCCTGCACCGGCGAAAGAGCGTTTACAGTCTCAAGCAGAACGTGAACACTTAGATGGTTTATATGAATGTATTCTTTGTGCATGTTGTTCAACTTCATGCCCATCATTCTGGTGGAACCCTGATAAATTCTTAGGTCCATCTGCATTATTGAATGCATATCGTTTCATCATCGATTCTCGTGATACAGCGACTCAAGAGCGTTTGGCTCGTTTAGATGACCCATTCTCTCTATTCCGTTGTAAAGGCATCATGAACTGTGTATCAGTATGTCCAAAAGGGTTAAACCCAACGAAGGCAATTGGTCACATTCGTAACATGTTGTTGGATCAAGCTGGTTAATTCAGTTTGTTTCTAGAAACGGGAGTTTCGTAAGAAACTCCCGTTTTTTTATTTGATGATTTTTATGAATTGACGTGCTTGATTATTGTTTTAATCATTGCTGTTGATTGTTAAAACTGATTGAAAAATTTATGGAGTTTGTTTTTTGATCGGTGTGCTTAGCATTTGTGCGAGATTTGTAGAGAATCTTTAACTTTGGTCGATAAGAGTGCAACTTTTATAAAAAGGGCGTTATATTAGAATATAATTTGATGTGTGTATTTCGCTGATTTATGGATGGTATGTGTCAAAAAAATCAATCCAAGCTTGATTACATGTTAGCATTTGTGCCAGTAACTGAAAGCAAAAAATCAGTATATTCTTGAGTTTAGATTGGGAATATCTGTGACTGATTTATGCAGATTATTCGGTAAAAGTCAATTTAGAAAAGTTAAAAATTTATTTAATTTTTCTAAAATGATTTGCAAAAAATTGCTCGATGTCGTCGAGTATAAAAGATGAGTTATGTACCTTAAATTGCTGGGTGTATAGCTCATTTGTTACATCAAAGGGAATACTCCTGATGTGTAGTGATAATGTCCCAGGGTTGGATAACCTTGGGTAGTAGTGTCTTGTTACCAATTTGGCACTATGAATCATGGGTCTGCTTAAAAGGCAACCTGTATTATTTTTTGCAATAGGAAATGGGTCCAAAAATGCAAGAAGTTGCTGACGCATTGCGTCTTGACACTGAACTTTCCGCTGATAGTGCAGCGTATATTGAAGAGCTTTACGAACAGTACCTAGCATCACCAACCTTAGTGTCAGAGGATTGGCGAGAATATTTCGATAAATACCCTAAGGGTGACCAACCACACGGTAGTGTGCGTGAGCAATTCCTCTTATTGGGTCGTAATGCAAACAGAGTTCAACCTGTTGTACAAAGCACTGTTAGTACAGAACATGAGCGTCGCCAAATTGGTGTATTACAATTAATCGCTGCTTATCGTAATCGTGGTCATCAAAAAGCTAAATTAGATCCATTAGGTCTCGCTAAACGTGAAGACGTTCCTGATTTAGATTTGTCTGCTCATAACTTGACTAAATCTGATTTGGATACCGTATTCAATACGGGTAACCTTGCAATTGGTAAAGCAGAAGCAACATTGTCTGAAATGGTTGAGGCAATGGAAGCAACTTACTGCGGTTCTATCGGTGCGGAATATATGCACATCGTTGACACCAAAGAAAAGCGTTGGATTCAACAGCGTTTAGAAGGTGTTCGCGGTAAATTTGGCTATACCAATGATCAGAAAAAAGGTTTCTTAGAGCGTTTAACAGCTGCGGAAGGCCTAGAAAAATATCTTGGTAACAAATTCGTTGGTGCGAAACGTTTTGGTGTGGAAGGTGGAGAATCTTTCATTCCAATGATGAATGAAATCATTCAACGTGCTGGTGCTGTTGGTTGTAAAGAAGTTGTGATTGGTATGCCACACCGTGGTCGTCTCAACCTTCTTGTGAATATCATGGGTAAAAACCCAGCTGACCTTTTCGGTGAGTTCGAAGGGAAGAGCCTACATAAGAAAGGTTCTGGTGACGTTAAGTACCACCAAGGTTTCTCTTCAAACGTAATGACTCCAGGTGGCGAAGTTCACTTAGCATTGGCGTTTAACCCATCTCATTTAGAAATTGTTGGTCCAGTTGTAGAAGGTTCTGTTCGTGCACGTCAAGTTCGTCGTAAAGACATTGGTGGTGACGACGTTCTTCCTGTAATTGTTCATGGTGATGCTGCTTTTGCTGGTCAAGGCGTAAACCAAGAAACGTTCCAAATGTCGCAAACACGTGGTTATACGGTGGGCGGTACGGTTCATATTGTGATTAACAACCAAGTTGGTTTCACAACGTCTGATCCACGCGATACACGTTCTACAGAATATTGTACTGATGTAGCGAAAATGATTCAGGCTCCGATCTTCCATGTGAATGGTGATGATCCTGAAGCTGTAATTTTTGCGACTCAAATTGCACATGACTTCCGTCATGAGTTCCGTAAAGATGTCATCTTAGACTTGTTCTGTTATCGTCGTCGCGGTCATAACGAAGCAGATGAACCATCTGCGACTCAACCATTGATGTATCAAGTCATCAACAAGAAAGCGACTACACGTACTTTATATGCTGATCAATTGGTACAAGAAAAAGTACTTGATCGTGCAAGTGCTGATGCAATGATTGAAGGTTATCGATCTGACTTAGAAGCAGGTAATCATGTTGCAAATGCATTAGTTCGCGAACCAAACAAGAAAATGTTTGTTGATTGGTCTCCGTACTTAGGTCATGACTATACTGACGTTTGGGATACAACATTCAAGCTTGATCGCTTAAAAGAACTTGGTAAAACGATGAATACATTACCAGAAGGTTTTGTATTACAACGTCAAGTACAAAAAGTGATTGATGATCGTATCAAAATGCAAACTGGTGAAATGCCATTGAACTGGGGTGCAGCTGAAACTTTAGCGTATGCAACTTTGTTAGATGATGGCTTCCTTGTTCGTATTACAGGTGAAGACGTTGGTCGTGGTACATTCTCACATCGTCATGCGAAATTACATAACCAAGTCGATGGTTCTGTTTATATTCCGCTTTGCCATATTAAAGAAAACCAACCACGTATTGCTGTTTATGACTCTTTGTTGTCTGAAGAAGCTGTTCTTGCATTTGAATATGGCTACTCCACTACACTGCCAAAGAGTTTGATCGTTTGGGAAGCTCAATTTGGTGACTTCGCGAACTGTGCGCAAGTTGTAATTGACCAGTTCATCGCTTCGGGTGAAACCAAGTGGGAGCGTGTTTGTGGTTTAACAATGTTGTTACCACATGGTTATGAAGGTCAAGGTCCAGAGCATTCATCTGCACGTTTAGAGCGTTTCTTACAGTTATGTGCTGAAGACAATATGCAGGTGATGACTCCAACGACTCCAGCGCAAATCTTCCACGCGTTACGTCGTCAAGCAGTTCGTCCAATTCGTAAGCCAATGATCGTAATGTCACCAAAATCATTGTTACGTCATAAACTTGCGACTTCTACTCTGGATGAGTTAGCAAACGGTACATTCCAAACTGTGATTGATGAAATTGATCCAATAAACAAAGCTGACGTAACTCGCTTAGTGCTTTGTGGTGGTAAGGTTTATTACGATTTACTCGAAAAACGTCGTGAGCTTGGTTTAAGCAATACTGCGATCGTTCGTGTAGAGCAATTATATCCGTATCCGCAACAACGCTTAGCTGAAGTTATGGCTGAGTATCCGAACATTAAAGAACTTGTTTGGGCACAAGAAGAGCCGAAGAACCAAGGTGCTTGGTTATTCATTGTTCCTCGCTTGTACGAAGACGTTCTTAAATCTGGTAAACAAATTAGTATTAGCTATGCTGGTCGTGAAGCATCTGCCGCACCTGCTTGTGGCTCACCGTACTTGCATGCAAAACAACAAGCTCAGCTTATCAATGACGCACTCGCGATTGAAGTTGAACAATCAGGAGATTCTAAATAATGGCAACCGAAATTAAAGCACCGGTATTCCCAGAGTCAGTTGCTGACGGCACGATCGCTACTTGGCACAAGAAAGTAGGTGAACCTGTATCACGTGATGAAGTGATCTGTGACATTGAAACCGATAAAGTTGTTTTAGAAGTGGTTGCTCCAGCTGATGGTAGCTTAGTAGCAATCATCAAAGATGAAGGCGATACCGTTCTTTCTGATGAAGTAATTGCACAATTCGAAGCTGGTGCTGTTTCTGCAGCTGCTCCTGAAGCTGCTGCACCAGCAGAAGCGGCTCCAGTTGCGTCTGCACCTGCGGCTGCTGCATCAACTCAACCTGTTGATCAAAACCAAGCGCCTGCGGTTCGTAAAGCATTATCTGAAACTGGTATTAATGCAGCTGATGTACAAGGTACAGGCCGCGGTGGTCGCATCACTAAAGAAGATGTTGCTAACCATAAACCAGCTGCTTCAGTACAACCATTAAGCGTTGCTGTTGGTGAGCGTATCGAAAAACGTGTTCCGATGACACGTTTACGTAAGCGTGTTGCTGAGCGTTTATTGGCAGCTACACAACAAACTGCAATGTTAACAACGTTCAATGAAGTTAACATGAAGCCAATCATGGAAATGCGTAAGCAATATAAAGATGCTTTTGAAAAACGTCATGGTGCTCGTTTAGGCTTTATGTCTTTCTTTGTTAAAGCTGCAACTGAAGCGTTAAAACGTTACCCAGCTGTAAATGCATCTATTGATGGCGACGATATCGTTTATCACGGTTTCTATGACATCGGTGTAGCAGTTTCTTCTGATCGTGGTCTAGTTGTTCCTGTACTTCGTGATACCGATCGTATGAACTATGCAGAAGTTGAAAACGGTATCCGTGACTATGCTTTCAAAGCACGTGACGGTAAATTGGGTATCGAAGATATGACTGGCGGCACGTTCACAATCACCAACGGTGGTACTTTCGGTTCATTGCTTTCAACACCTATTTTAAACCAGCCACAAACAGCAATCTTGGGTATGCATAAAATCCAAGAGCGTCCTATGGCAGTAAATGGTCAAGTTGAAATATTGCCAATGATGTACTTAGCGCTTTCTTATGACCACCGTTTAATCGATGGTAAAGAAGCTGTAGGTTTCTTAGTAACAATTAAAGAATTGTTAGAAGAACCAGCTAAACTCATTCTTGATCTTTAATACTACAAATATTAGCTCCCGTATAAAGTAGTTCCTTTATATGGGAGTTTGGAGATAAAAATGTCTCAACAATTTGATCTTGTTGTTATTGGTGGCGGACCTGGTGGTTATGAAGCAGCAATCCGTGCTGCACAACTTGGTTTCAAAGTTGCTTGTATCGAAAAACGTATTCACAACGGTAAACCATCTCTAGGTGGTACGTGTTTAAACGTTGGTTGTATCCCTTCTAAAGCATTGCTTGACTCTTCTCACCGTTACGAAGCAACAGTTCACGAACTTGCTGAACACGGTATCACCACTGGTGAAGTTAAATTTGATTTAGATACTTTGTTGGCACGTAAAGACAAAGTTGTAGATCAATTGACTGGTGGCGTGGCTCAATTACTTAAAGGTAATGGTATCGAGTGGTTACAAGGTACTGGTAAATTACTTGCAGGTAAAAAAGTAGAATTTACACCGTTTGAAGGTGATGTACAGGTTTTAGAACCAAAGTACGTCATCCTTGCGACGGGCTCTGTACCGGTAAATATTCCAGTAGCTCCAGTTGATGAAGACTTAATTGTTGATTCTACTGGCGCATTGAAATTCTCAGAAGTTCCTAAGCGTCTTGGTGTGATCGGTGCGGGTGTTATCGGTCTAGAGCTTGGTTCAGTATGGCGTCGTCTTGGTTCAGAAGTTGTTGTATTTGAAGCATTAGATGCATTCTTACCAATGGCAGACAAAGCATTGGCAAAGGAATATCAAAAAATCTTGAAAAAACAAGGTTTAGATATTCGTATCGGTGCGAAAGTTTCTGGTGCTGAAACGAATGGTCGTGAAGTAACAGTTAAATATAACCAAGCTGGCGAAGACAAAGAACAAGTTTTTGACAAGTTAATCGTATGTGTAGGTCGTAAAGCATATGCAGAAGGTTTATTGGCAGAAGATTCTGGCATTAAACTCACTGAACGTGGTTTAGTTGATGTAAATGATCAGTGCCAAACATCTGTTGAAGGTGTTTATGCGATTGGTGACTTGGTACGCGGTCCAATGCTTGCACACAAAGCAATGGAAGAGGGCGTAATGGCAGTTGAACGTATTCACGGTCATGCTGCTCAAGTAAACTACGACACAATCATCAGCGTTATCTATACACATCCAGAGGCAGCTTGGGTTGGTTTAACTGAAGAACAAGCAGCTGAAAAAGGTCACGAAGTTAAAGCTGGTCAATTCCCATTTGCGGTGAATGGTCGTGCATTAGCTGCGGGTGATACTGCTGGTTTTGTTAAATTCGTTGCTGATGCGAAAACAGATCGTCTTTTAGGTATGCACGTTGTAGGTCCTAATGCATCTGATATCGTACACCAAGGTATGATCGCGCTTGAGTTTGTTTCTTCTGTTGAAGACTTACAGTTGATGACTTTTGGTCATCCAACATTCTCTGAAGTTGTACATGAAGCGGCGCTTTCTGTAGATGGTCGTGCAATCCACGCGATTCAACGTAAGCGTAAATAAAACATAAAGTGTGGTTCGCCACACTTTTTTGAATGAAGATGATTGTCTTATATTAGGCAATCATTTATTCAATATGTAGCAGTCTGGTTTTAAGAAAATCTAGGCTGTATCACTACAAACAACATAGTAGGTAACTAAATGAACTTACATGAGTATCAAGCTAAAGCATTATTGAAAGAATATGGCATGCCAGTACAAGAAGGTATCTTGGCAACAAATGCAGACGAAGCCGTTGCTGCATTTGAACAGCTTGGTGGTAAATTCGCAGTAATGAAGGCGCAAGTTCATGCTGGTGGTCGTGGTAAGGCTGGCGGTGTTAAAGTTGCAAAATCAAAAGAAGACGTAATCGAATTCGCTAACAACATCATTGGTACTCGTTTAGTAACGTATCAAACAGATGCAAATGGTCAACCAGTTAACAGCATCATCGTTGCTGAAGACGTTTACCCAGTTGAGCGTGAGCTTTACTTAGGCGCAGTTGTAGACCGCTCTAGCCGTCGTATTACTTTCATGGCTTCTACAGAAGGTGGTGTAGAAATCGAGAAAGTTGCGGAAGAAACTCCAGAAAAAATTATCAAAGTTGAAGTTGATCCATTAGTTGGCTTACAACCATTCCAAGCACGTGAAGTTGCGTTTGCTTTAGGTTTGAAAGACAAGCAAGTGGGCCAATTTGTAAAAATTATGGGCGCTGCTTACCAAGCATTTGTAGAAAATGACTTTGCATTATTTGAAATTAACCCACTTTCAGTTCGTGAAAATGGCGATATTTTATGTGTTGATGCGAAAGTAGGTATCGACTCTAATGCGCTTTACCGTTTGCCTAAAGTTGCTGCTTTACGTGACAAATCTCAAGAGAATGAGCGTGAATTAAAAGCATCTGAATTTGACCTTAACTATGTTGCTTTAGAAGGTAACATTGGTTGTATGGTTAACGGTGCTGGTCTTGCAATGGCAACAATGGACATCATTAAACTTTATGGTGGTCAGCCTGCAAACTTCCTTGACGTTGGTGGCGGTGCAACTAAAGAACGCGTAATCGAAGCGTTCAAAATCATCCTTGCTGATACTTCTGTACAAGGTGTTTTAATCAACATCTTTGGTGGTATCGTACGTTGTGACATGATTGCTGAAGCAATTATTGCAGCAGTTCAAGAAGTAAATGTAACTGTACCAGTTGTTGTTCGTTTAGAAGGTAACAACGCTGAGTTAGGTGCTAAATTACTTGATGAATCAGGTTTGAAATTAATTTCTGCGAACGGTTTATCTGATGCCGCAGAAAAAGTTGTAGCTGCAGTTAAAGCGTAAGGAGTATCAATCATGAGCGTATTAATTAATAAAGACACTAAAGTATTGGTACAAGGTTTTACTGGTAAAAACGGTACTTTCCACTCTGCACAAGCTTTAGACTACGGTACAAAAGTTGTTGGTGGTGTTACTCCAGGTAAAGGTGGCACAACTCACCTTGACTTACCAGTATTCAACACAATGAAAGAAGCTGTACGTGAAACAAATGCTGATGCATCTGTAATCTATGTACCAGCTCCATTCGTTTTAGACTCAATCGTTGAAGCGGTTGATTCAGGTGTTGGCCTAATCGTTGTGATCACTGAAGGTGTTCCAACGATCGACATGCTTAAAGCAAAACGCTACTTAGAAACTAACGGTAACGGTACTCGTTTAGTTGGTCCTAACTGCCCAGGCGTGATCACTCCGGGTGAATGTAAAATCGGAATTATGCCTGGTCACATCCATCAACCAGGCCGTATTGGTATCATCTCACGTTCAGGTACATTGACTTATGAAGCTGTTGCTCAAACAACTAAGCTTGGTTTAGGTCAGTCTACTTGTATCGGTATTGGTGGTGACCCAATCCCAGGTATGAACCAGATCGAAGCGCTTCAATTGTTCCAAGACGATCCAGATACTGATGCAATCATCATGATCGGTGAGATCGGTGGTACAGCGGAAGAAGAAGCTGCTGAATTCATCAAATCTAACGTGACTAAGCCTGTAGTAGGTTACATTGCTGGTGTAACTGCGCCTAAAGGTAAGCGTATGGGTCACGCTGGTGCGATCATTTCTGGTGGTCAAGGTACTGCTGAAGAGAAATTCGCTGCATTTGAACGTGCGGGAATGGCTTACACACGTAGCCCAGCTGAGCTTGGTTCAACTATGTTGCAAGTTTTAAAAGAGAAAGGTTTAGCGTAATTCGTTAGATTTTAATCTTTAAGAAACCCCAATGGAGACATTGGGGTTTTTTTTATTGGTAAGATTGTTGATGTATGCAGAGACTTATTTTATCAATAAAAATTGATATCTAATCTATTAACTCTAGATCTAAGTATTTTCTTCAAATTAATTATCATAGGAATAGAGAAAAAATTCAGTTTAAAATAGTACTATTTGTGAGATTGTGAACCAATTGATTAAAAATAGCTTATGTAAAAGGGAAAGGTTACATTTGATTCTTATAATTACTTACTTTCCTTATAGCAAGATATGGGCCTATTATGTTTAATAACAAAATAAGAGAGTAGAAAAAAATACTTTCTCCTCTTAAAGTTCCAATAATTATCAAGAAGATGTTAAGAAGTACGGTTGGAAGCAAAATTGCGAATATAGATATTTTATATTCGTACTTAATCATAGCCTTACGATATGATAAATAAGCAAAAAAAGTACTGATAAATAAAGCCAATAAATAAAATCCAAGATATACAAAATTCCCCATTTTAACTTACCCTCATTGTTATTAGGCATCCAAAATAAGAAATAAATTGATTAGAAGTAGCACAGATCTATTGAAACCATTTGAAATGCTTTTTAAAGAATTTATCATAACTCATAATCATCATATTTAAAGAAATTAACTTTTGTTTTAAATATAAAGTATTGAATTTATTTATTATTTTATATTTTTAAGCTTCTTTGAAAAACTATATGTTCTCATTTTATTCCTTCTTTTTATATAAAAAAGAGCCTCATAATAAAGGCTCTTTTTAGATCAAAATGCTTACTCAGTCTTTGGTTTCAACCCTTGGGTTAGACCATTAATATCACCACCTTGTAGGCCAAGTTCATTCATTAAGCTATCAATAAGTGGAGCTTGCGAGCGGTAGCGTAGGGCACTATTCACCACTTGGTCAGATAAAGATGCTTGACCATTTTCTGTAACTTCTCCAGATGCACTGCTTCCACCTGCAAAACCATTTAAACCATTCACTTGGAGAATTTTAATATCGTCGATATTTTCCATTGGTTTAACGCTTTCACGGATGATTTCAGGCAAGTGTTTGAGCATTGCTAAACGAACTTGCATTTCAACCTGTTCAGCAGAAAGTGTATTCGCTGCTTCATTGACTGCACGCGCACCTTCAGCATCAACTTGGTATTGTTTCTCTAAAGCTTGTGCAAGCAATACTTTCGCATCTGCTTCACCTTTTGCCTTTAAGCGAACTTTCTCCGCTTCAGCTTCAGCAGCAATACGGATTGCTTCAGCTTCATCGGCAGCCGCTTTCTTACCAGCATCAGCTGCAACGGTAATCGCAATCGCATCTTTTTCCGCTGTTTGTTTGGCAGCAACCAACTCAACTGCTTTTTGACGTTCTGCACGTTGAGTTTCACGTACAGTCACAACTTCTTCTTCTGCTTTTACTGCTTCTGCACGAGCTCTGTCAGCTTGTGCTTTGGCTTCTGATTCAGCACGAGATTTTTCTGCAATTGCAATCGCACGATCTTGTTCAGCAAGTTCAATAGTTTTCTTCTGCTCAACTTGAGCTTTTTCAATGAGCTGTGATTTTTGAATATTTTCATTCTCGACATCACGTGCAGCAGCAATTCTTTTCAAATCGACTTCACGTTCTGCGGCAATACGTGCTTCTTCTGCTTCACGTTTTTTTTCAGCCTCTTGGGATGCGATCTCAGCAAGTTGCTCGGCTCTACGAATCGAAATTTCACGTTCTTGTTGCAGTTTGGCGTATTCTTCTTCACGAGAAATTTCTAATCTTCTACGTTCTGCTTCTAAATCTTTCGCACGAATCGCAAGATCAGTATCTTGTTCGATGTCATTACGCTTCTTACGACGGTCTTCGATAGTTTCTGTAAGTTTAGTCAAACCTTCAGCATCAAAAGCATTTTGTGGATTGAAGAATTTAAAGCTTGTTTGGTCTAAACCTGTAAGAGAAACTGTTTCTAGTTCTAAACCATTCTTTGATAAATCTTCAGAGACAACTTGTTGAACTTTTTGTACGAAGTCAACGCGCTTCTCATGTAACTCTTCCATAGCCATCTCAGCTGCTACAGCACGAAGTGAGTCGACAAATTTACCTTCAACTAAGTCTTTTAGTTCTTGAGGAGACATCGTTTTTCTACCCAATGTTTGAGCAGCAGTCGCAATAGATTCACCTGTAGGCTTAACACGGACATAGAACTCAGCCATCACATCGACACGCATACGGTCACGGGTAATAAGTGCTTGATCTGCCGCACGTTTAACTTCTAAGCGTAAGGTATTCATATTTACAGGAATAATTTCATGTAAAACTGGCAGTACAATTGCACCACCATTCAGAATCACTTTTTCACCGCCAAAGCCAGTACGAACAAAAGAAACCTCTTTACTAGAACGTGTATATAAGCGGGCAACAATGACCCCAATAAAAATTAATGCAGCAAAAATAACACCTGTGATTATTAAAATCTCAGTGAGCGCTGAGTTAAACATTTAAAGACCCTCGTGTAATAAATATAAAATTAACTAGCAATAGCTTGAAAACCAATTTTGGTTCTTTGTGTCAAAATAACATCTTGTCCTTGTTGGAAAATAATATCCTGCTCAGGTTCAACTAATACATAGTGTGTTTGACCAAATTGATCTTTAACTTTGGCTTGAGCAGGGGAGTTTGGTCGAGCTTCACCTAAAACGATTTGAGCAGTTCGACCAATCAGATCATCAGTATGTATGGCTGTCGTTTCATCTTTAGGAATAATTTTAGAAATAAGCGCTGCACTGAAACGTACAATAGGCATTGATAGAAATAAGCATGCAGGCGCAATAATCCATCCAGAAAGATAGTGTTCAGTAATATTAAAGAAAATATCTTGAATAATTAAGCCTGTTAGCGCATAGACAGTGAGAAAAATGATTAACCAAACGAGAAGAGGGACTTTTCCTAGATATAGCCACTCTAATAATTGAGTGAATAAGTTTTCAGGTTGATCAATCGAAACATCTGCATGATCAACATCAGTTAGACTATCTGGTAAAAATTGATCTATAAAACTGCTACTTCCACCAAATAACAATAAGATCACTTCAAGCATGCCAATAAACAAACACAGCAATAATGCAATGCTGAAAACTATGTTTGACGGGTGTATTAATAAATCCCAAATCATGAATCGTTCTCTTATGTTTTTCTAAAAATATTTATAAAAATAAATTATTTATAAGAGTAATTGTATCAAGTGTAAAATTCAACCTATTACAGACATATTCTTTAGGCGAAAAAAAAACGCAATGATTGGGGTTGTCATTGCGTTGAACAACGAATCTGTTTAAAACAGTTTCGGTTGAAAGGAGAAATGTCATGAGATTAGTGTTACCTAACCTACATCGCTATATTATAAAAAAACCTGACTAAGTTCATAGGTATTCATGTTAACTACTGTTAATAGATGTTAATAAGTGACAAAAATTGTTAGTAACTGGATTTTTTATAAAGTTCCTTAATTAAACTTAAATCAATGGTTTAAATAAAAAAGCCCAACAAGTGGGCTTTTTTAGAGTAAAAGTAACGTAAATTAGAATTTAAATAAGCCTAATCCATCTTTTACTTCATCTAAAGTTTGCTGCGTGATATTACGACATTTTTCTGTACCTTGTTTAAGTACATCCATAATGTAATCAGGATCTTTTTCTAATTCAGCACGACGTTCGCGAATAGGTGTAATTAATTCTTTTAACACACCTTCAAGACGCTTTTTCACTGTGCCATCACCTAAACCACCGCGGCGATAATGTGCTTTTAATTCTTCAACTTCTTCTTTATTTGGATCAAAGGCATCAAGGTAAGTAAATACGATATTGCCTTCAACTTGACCTGGATCTTCAATACGTAAATGGTTTGGGTCGGTGTACATAGCATTGACTGCTTTCTTGATATCTTTATCAGAAGCATTTAACACAATCGTATTGCCTAAAGATTTAGACATTTTTGCTTTACCATCGAAACCAGGTAAACGCCCCATATTTGAGAGTAAAGCCTTACATTCAGGTAACAGGTCATGTCCGATTTGGCGGTTTACACGACGGACTACTTCATTGGTTTGTTCAATCATTGGAATTTGATCTTCACCAACAGGAACAACAGTTGCTTTAAATGCAGTAATGTCAGCAGCTTGAGCGACTGGATAGCATAAGAAACCTGCTGGAATATCGCGCTCAAATCCACGCATTTGAATTTCAGATTTAATGGTTGGATTACGTTCTAAACGTGCAACAGTCACAAAGTTAAGATAAAGCATTGTGAGCTCATTCAGTGCAGGC
Organism: Acinetobacter venetianus RAG-1 = CIP 110063; assembly: GCF_000368585.1. Taxonomy (GTDB): domain Bacteria; phylum Pseudomonadota; class Gammaproteobacteria; order Pseudomonadales; family Moraxellaceae; genus Acinetobacter; species Acinetobacter venetianus. Next base: position 6,017 of record NZ_KB849557.1, on the reverse strand, counting down.
AAGCATGACTGAACGCAAATTGTTGTTTTAGTTGGATCAATACCAACCGCTAAATAATCTAAAGCAACTTGAAGAATGTTATTACGAACTTTATCTGGATTGTCCGCATTATCAGTCAGTGCTTGGGCATCGGCTAATAAAAGATGTTGATGATGACTGTCTTGTAAACCTACACGAGAACGTAATGAACCAACAAAGTGGCCAAGGTGAAGTTGTCCAGTAGGGCGGTCGCCTGTCAAAATGATTGGACGTTGATCAGCATTACTCATGATATGTTCCAAGATTCAGTTATTTCATAAATATATAGATTGGCATTATTGTACGGGAAATAATTTTTTTTCGTCAGCGATTGCTTCAACTTTTATTAAAATAATGTTGTGAAATTATTGAGTAATTCTACAATAGCGAGATAAATACAAACTAGGAAATAAAAATGGCGAGTGGTTTATTACTATTACTTGATGATATTGCAACGATTTTAGATGACGTTGCAGTAATGAGTAAAATGGCAGCAAAAAAAACGGCTGGTGTGTTAGGCGATGATTTAGCCCTCAATGCCCAACAAGTCAGTGGTGTTCGTGCTGATCGTGAACTTCCTGTGGTGTGGAATGTCGCAAAAGGTTCATTTGTTAATAAACTCATTCTTGTTCCATTAGCATTGTTAATTAGCGTAGTTGCACCTTGGCTAATTAATCCATTGTTAATGATAGGTGGTTTGTTTCTATGTTATGAAGGCGTAGAAAAAGTTGTACACATGCTACATCACAAAAAAGCAAAAACTGCCGAAGAAGCAAGTGCCGATCTAGAAGCAATAGAGGTTGATCTAGCAAAATTTGAGAAAGAAAAAGTAAAAGGTGCGATTCGTACAGACTTTATTTTATCTGCTGAAATTGTGGTGATTTCGTTAGGTACAGTTGCATCAGCAGCATTTATGACTAAAGTGTCAGTATTAAGTGTCATTGCAATTGCCATGACCATTGGTGTTTATGGCTTTGTCGCAATGATCGTTAAGATTGATGATTTAGGTTTATATTTAACACAACAAGCATCTGAATTTAAGAATAAAATAGGACGTGGTTTACTGGCTTTTGCACCAGTTTTAATGAAAATATTATCTGTTGTTGGTACGGTTGCGATGTTTTTAGTGGGGGGAGGCATTATTAGCCATACCATTCCGTTGTTACATCATTTCACTGAAGAAACTGTTGATCATTTAGAACTGATACCAAGTTTTGGTTCGATTATTGGCGCATTAACCCCTACATTAATCAACTTAGGTGTTGGTTTTGCGGCAGGTATCATTGTGCTGCTTATTGTTAGTTTAATAAAAAAAGCATGGCCAAAAGCTAAAGCATAAAATAAAACCGTCATCATCATAAATTGGAGAATAGATATGCGTTGGAAAGGTCGTAGAGTGAGTACCAATGTCGAAGATCGTCGTGGTGGTGGCGGAGCAAAAGCGGGTGGTATTAGTATTATTGGTTTAGTTGTGGCATTTGTGGCGTGGAAATTCTTCGGAGTTGATCCTCAACAGGCTTATCAAGCCACACAAGCAGTTACAAATGCACAATCAGCTCAACAGGGAAGTGAGCCGCAAAATATGACTGCCGATCAGAGAGAAGCACGAGACTTTGTCGGTACTGTGCTTGCGGATACAGAGGATACTTGGACGCCTGTATTTCAACAGCTTGGTATGACTTATAAACCACCAAAACTGGTTTTATTTAGTGGCGTTGTTCGTTCAGGTTGCGGTACTGCTCAAGCAGCAATGGGGCCATTTTATTGTCCAGCAGATCAAAAAGTTTATATCGATACTTCATTTTTTAAAGATATGCGTCAGCAGATGGGAATTTCTGGAGAGCAAAATCAAACTGAACTTTCTAGACAAGATCAGGCTGGAGATTTTGCCCAAGCTTATGTGATTGCACATGAGGTTGGTCATCATATTCAAAATTTATTAGGCATTTCAGGGCAAGTACAACAAGCTCGTTCTCAAGCAAGTCAATCCGAGGGCAATCAACTCTCAGTTCGCTTAGAGTTGCAAGCTGATTGTTTTGCTGGAATTTGGGCACATCAAAATCAGCAACGGACTCAATTCTTGGAGCAAGGTGATATTGAGGAAGCCATGGATGCAGCTGAAAAAATTGGTGATGATTATTTACAGCGTCGCGCTACTGGGCAAGTCGTACCAGATAGTTTTACTCATGGTACAAGTGAACAACGTATGCATTGGTTTGAGCTAGGACTTAAATCGGGTGATATTAATCAGTGTAATACATTCAAATAAGCAGAGCCAAAGGTGTTCTGCTTTTGATTTCCATACCGAAGTTATACGAATAAAAAAATAAAAGTTCAGTAAAATAATTGTCATAAATACTGAACTTAGATGATGTGTCTATCTATAGACTCATATTTGTTATTTCAATAAGAACTAAGATGTCTTAGATAAAAACTCTACTTCAGTAATTGACGGTAAATAAATTGATGAGTTACGAATTCCACCGCGAAATCCAAACAGTTTGATTTGGAAAAATCGTTGTGCGCGATAAGTAATAACAAGGGGTAGCATGGGTAATTTCTTTCTTTTACAAGCTTTGACCGCTGTTTTTACGCTTTCAATTGCCACTACCATCTTCAATAAGCGCGTACTTGGATTTCCTCAAGCAATTGGTGTACCCATTGTCTCAGCAATTTTTGTCTTCATTTTACAATGGGGTGCAAGTTTACTGAATGGTAATCAATTTATTACGATTAATATTCACAATATTGAATCGGCTGTACGTGAAATTGATTTCTATGACTTCCTCATCAATGGCGTTATCTGTTTCATTCTTACTTCTTCTGCATTGAAGTTTAAAATTTCTGATCTTAAAAATTATTGGAAACCAATCAGCATCTTGGCGACTATTGCACTAGTTTTGTGTGCAGTTATTTATGCTGGTCTACTTTATTTGTTCCAATGGGCGGTAGGTTATTCAGTGCCAATGTCAGTGCTTTTATTACTCGGTGCTGCTTTAGGTGCAACTGATCCGATTGGAATCAAAGGAGTTTTGAGTTCTATTCGAGCGCCACATCATTTAATTGTTAAGCTTGAAGGTGAATCATTATTTAATGATGCAATGTGTATTGCTTTATTCATGACTTTGCTTAAAGTTTTACAAGGTGAGCATTTCTCTCTATTGGCAACGATTGAAACTTTGCTATACGAGATTTTTGTCGCTGTCATCATTGGCTTTGCGTTTGGTTTCGGTATTTTGCGTCTCTTACGCGGAAAGCACGAAATGGAGTCTCTGATTCTAACGACTGCATTACTAGCGAGTGGATCTTACTTGGTCGCATTATTTGCACATGCATCTGCACCAATTGCTTGTGTAATCGGTGGATTGATTGTTGGAAACAAATGGCAAGAGTTTAGAGAACAGCGCGAAATTAGAGAAGTCAATCATTTTTGGCATGCTGTAGAAGGGATCATAAATTCTTTTTTATTCACCTTAATAGGTTTAGAGCTCTTTATCCTTGATCTAAGTGCCAATTTAATTATTGGTGGAATTATTGCCTTTCTTATTTTGCACTTGTCACGCTTTGCTGCAAATTTTGCAGCATTTGCACTGTTTCCGTCATTCAGAAATAAAAGCTATAACGGTAGTTTAACGATTCTTTCATGGGGTGGTGTACGCGGAGGAATTTCGCTTGCTTTGATTCTCGCGGTTGCGAATGTGCCTGCACTTAGTCCATACAGCAGTATTTTAATTGGATATACATTTATCAGCGTATTACTGTCTGGTGTGGTCTGTGGGCTTGGCTTACCTGCAGTAATGAATGCATTTTATTTTAATCCCAACGAAGAAACAGAAGGGGTAAAAGGCTTCTATCAACGTCTCTGCAATAAAATGAACAGACGCGGCTTTAAATATATTGTGAGTGAAGATGAAAGTGGAAAAGAGTCTATTAAAATCTATAATCCAGAACGAATAACAACAATTAAGTCTGATGATGAATTGACAGAAATTTACCATCCGGAAAAAGTTAAAGAGGTTGAACGACTTCAGAATCCACAAAATTTTTAATTAAAATTAACAGGTTCTTATTTGGAATTTTTAATAAATTTATTTCTGTTTTAAAACTTACTAAACAGTAAAATAGTTATTTTGGTTCCTTAATTGAACTTGTTTATTTCTAGTATAATTAATTATTGGTTTTACTTAATCTAAATTAATTAAAAATAAGTATAACTGATATTTTTAATTTAAGTCTTTAGTCTGTGTTTTATCTTTATTCCTTATAGTTTATTTGTTATAAATCAATAAATCTGATATTTGGTGTAACAAAATGATAATTGTATATTAAATACAATTTAATAAAAACATGGGAATTTTTAGATTTAGTTATGCTGCAAATGAATAATATTTTTTAAAAAAATCAATAAATACAATTTTTTAGTTTTATTTTTGTGATTTTAAAATCAATTTTTTTACTGGCTGATAAATTATTTTTTATATATCTTTATAATATATGGATTTTTAAAGTATAGGGTAATTGTGATTTTTTTGGTCATTTTATTAATGTCTTTATTGTTTAAAAAAAATAAATTATTTAAATAGTTTTATTTATAAAACGTTAGGTTATAAAACTTTATTGACCTTTTTTCTATGATGATGTTGTCATTTTTGTAAAGTTTTTTTGTGATGTGTTTAACAAAAGTGAATTTTAATTTAGATTTTAATAGGTATAGGAAATGATTAATAAACCAACCAAATATACATACACAAGAATTATTAAATAATCAGAGGAATAACGACCATGTCTGAAATCCAAATAATTTCTAAGGAAAGTCATAAAACCCTTTCTAATACAATGGAAAATACTACAACTCTACCTTCTGAGCCTGCTGTAGTATTAATTAAGGTTCCGTTAAAGGATATTGTCGTAATTAAAAAGGACGGTTTGAATGCAATTGTTTTTTTAAAAAATGGAGAAACAATCGTTGTTCAAAATTTCTTTAATGAAAATAGTAACATTGATAATAGTCTTGTTATACAAGATGAAAACGGTCAGTTAGTTTGGGCTAAATTCAAAGAGGGTGAAAGTGACGCGGATGCAGACGCGGATGCAGATGCAGATGCGGATTCCGACAATGAAGGTGCTGTTTACTTAGAAGAAACACCAGCGGCTCTTCCTGAAGTTGTTGAAGCACCAGTATCAGATGTAATTTTTCAACCTATTCAATCCATAGAACCACTTTTATACAATGATGCATCAATGAGCCCATGGTTGTGGGCTATTCCTTTGGTTGCTGGCGGTATTATTGCTGCTGCTAGTGGTGGCGGAAGTGATAATAACAATAATAATAACGGTGATACGACACCACCAAATACAGACAATGTTGGTTTTACAGTTGATTCTGTTACTGATGATAATACTTTGAATGCTGCTGAATCAGCAGGTGATGTAACCATTACTGGTACTTTAACGAACATTCCTTCAGATGCTGCTACTACTGTTGTCACTGTAATTGTGAATGGTGTGAGTTATTTAGCAACTGTTAATGCTGCCAATGGCACATGGAGCGTTGTGGTTCCAGGTAGTGGATTATTAGCTGATAGCGATAAAATAATTGAAGCGAATGTTAAGTTTACTGACGCTGCTGGCAATAGCAGTACAGTTACTGACACGCAAAGCTACTCTGTTGATGTCGATGCTCCGAATGCTCCAGTCATTAACCCAATTAATGAAAATGATCCAATTACAGGTACAGCAGAACCTGGTTCGACTGTTACAGTGACCTTCCCTGATGGGGGTACAGTGCAAGTTGTCGCTGGACCAGATGGTAGCTGGACAGTAGATAATCCTGGGTTAAATGATGGTGATCAGGTTACAGCAACAGCGACAGACCCAGCAGGGAATACATCAGATCCTGCAACAGCAACAGTAGATGGTTTAGCTCCAGCTATTACCATTGATGATATTATTACCAATGACAATACGCCTGCATTAACAGGTACGGTGAATGACCCAAC
>NZ_KB849556.1:143585-313597 GCF_000368585.1 Acinetobacter venetianus RAG-1 = CIP 110063 | reverse complement strand
CCCGTCCGCCGCTAGGTCCAGTAGCAAGCTACCTTTCCCCGCTCGACTTGCATGTGTTAAGCCTGCCGCCAGCGTTCAATCTGAGCCATGATCAAACTCTTCAGTTAAAATCATTTTGCACCTTAGTTAAGACAAGGTGCTAATTCTGGCTCATCAATTACTGACAAAAAATTTGCTCAAATAAACTTCGAGAAATTTCTACCAATTATCAATGATAATATATATCGATTGATCAACTAGTAAAAATCCACACAAGTTGTTCTTCTATTCTCTTAATGATCTTCTCAATGGTTCATCACCATCAAGCTAGGTCGGCTATATTACTCTAAATTTCTTCAAAGTCAACAGGTAATTTAGATATTTTATAAACTTATCAACCAACCCAAGAATCTAACCAATCTAGCCAAATCCTTGTTTATCAACAAGTTTTTATCTGCATCACCGCCGATGGATGTGCATTCTACAGCATTCCTCAACGCTTGCAATACCTTTTCCAAAAACAATGTGACGAGCGTCTATTTTTTACACAAAAAAGGCTGTAAATGTGGAGTTTGGTCTATAATTTGATCTGTTTTATCTTTTTCTTGCCAATGCAAAGGACGACAATCGACATATTCACAGTACCCCGTGCCTTGATATGTTTCATTATCCCAAAGCAACTCATAAGTAAAACTTCCTACATACCCTGCTGCCAATCCAAATTTATAATCCCCTCTACTCTGTGCTTGAAGTTGGAAAATGATTTGATCATCTTCGTGATATTGCCAGACAAATACGCGAGGTAAATACATTTCACGTCCATTAGGTGTTTGTATTTTTGGATAAACTCGAGTTACATCAAAAATCACATTATCTTGATAAAGTCGTGTTTCTTTTTCTTTTGACTGAATTTCAATTCTTGAAAAAACAATATTGTTCCATTGGTTTCTTAATTCAGAAAGAATGATTTGCAAATCATTATTAATTTGAATGATTTGATAAGTAAAAAAATGAAATGCAATAAAAGGCAAGTAGATTGCTCTCGCATGCTTCAAAATACCTGAAGCATTTATTTCATACTTTTGTTTTTTATAAGTAACCTCACCCTCACAATGACAATTCACATACCAATAATCCGCTACTCCCCACTGTAAAGCAGAATGACTTTCAATTTCGGTAGAAGTTGTGACTTTAAGCTGACAACTGAGTTCATCATCTTTACGATTAAAATAATAATTCGGAAAATCAACTTGAATATGATCCACATCTAAAAACTGGTAATGATCAATCTCTAATTGACATTGTTCTTTGGCACTATAACTTTTGAGATGTCCAACCGTAGACGGACTAGTTGTAACAAGCACTGTCGCAGTATCAATTGCTGTCGTCGTTATTGCACTCGCGTTATAACAAATTGGAATACGAGGCTGCCCGATAAGGCTGATGAAATTAAGATAATGAAAGGGTTCAGGTAGGTTTGGCAGAATCAGTGCCTGATAAACGATTTTAAATAAGCCTTTAGGTGGATAAAAGGTTAAAGCATCTGATTTATCGAGGTTCAGTTGCTTTAATTGATTGTTACTCATCAATATTGGCATACTGAACCTCCGATTTTTTAACTTATTATTTTAGAATCATTTTTGTGGGCAAGCAGTGTTGTTACGAAACCTGAAAGCACATAGAGAATACAAACTGTCAGTATTCCTACTGGAATGTTGTACGTGATTGCAGCAAAAATCAAGACCACTGGTAACATCACAACAAAAGGTACACGTTTGCGGTCCATCTGTTTAAATGAATAGTATTTGATATTGGAAATCATTAATAAACCAACACCTACCATAATCGCAGCATTGATTATCTGAATCGTAATATCTTGCAAATCAAAAATGAATGGAAAATCACGTCCAACCCAAACAATTGAAATCACAGTGACTGCAGCAAGTGGACTTGCAATACCAATAAAGTAGCGTTTATCAACAACACCAATTTGGACATTAAAGCGAGCCAAACGGAATGCAGCACAAGCCGTGTAAATGAAGCTACAAGCTAGTCCGATACGACCTAAATCGTGCAAGCTCCAGCTGTACATCAATATTGCTGGCGCAACACCAAATGCCAATAAATCAGACAATGAATCATATTGCTCACCAAATGCACTTTGAGCACCAATTGCACGAGCTACACGACCATCTAAACCATCCAATAATGCAGCCAAGAAAATCGCATAAATTGCCTGATTAAAATTACCATTCATACTGGCAATAATTGAGTAAAAACCAGATAAAAGCGCAGCTGTTGTAATCAGGTTCGGCCATAGATAAATACCACGGCGTTTAACTTTTTGCCCTTCGTGCGTGTGCTCTTCTTCTTCTACTTCAAATGTGATTCCATCAAAAGAATGATCCTTTGTATTCAAATCAGAATCTGTTTTTGGAGAATTTGTCATTATTTTCAATTCCTCGAGAATATCTTGAGGTAGATGGGTTACTCACCCACCAACCAACGCACAGCAGCATGACCACCATTTTCACTCATGCGTAAATGAGGGAAAAGCCATTGTAAGGCTTGATCTGCATCTTCTGAAAATTTCCAAGGTGGGTTAATCACGAGTAAACCACAACCATTTAAACCAACTGGAGTATCATCTGGCCATACGCAAATTTCACAAATAAGCTGACGGCGAATACCCGTTTTAAACATTTTCTTTTCAAAACGTTCAATCATGGCACGGTCTTTAATTGGATACCAAACTGCAAAAACGCCAGTCGGCCATTTTTTATAAGCAGCTTGCAACAACTCAACGAGCTGAGGAAAATCTTTACGTTCAATTTCATATGGCGGGTCAATCATGACTAAGCCACGTTTTTCTTTCGGAGGAATTACACCAAGTAATCCTTCATATGCATCACGTTCGTGTAAACCCGCACGTTTATCACGAATGTTAAAATACAATTGCTGAAACACATCACGCTGCATTTCAAAAATAGTCGCTTTGTCAATATCACGCATGCCTTCGAGTGCAAACCAAGGTGAACCTGGATAAGCACCTTTACCTGAAACTGCACGCATATCTTCAACTATTTTAAGATATTGTTTTACGCCTTCAGGCGCATTACGCTTAATCGAATCATCAAGCTTAACCAAACGATGGATACCCGTTAAGAATTCACCTGATTTTTGTGCTTGAGATGTAGATAAATCATATTTACCTGCACCACCATGGGTATCGATATATCGATAAGGTTTATCTTTGGCATTTAAACGAGCGAGCAGTTGAAGCAAAAGTACATGCTTCATAACATCGGCAAAGTTACCCGCATGGAAATGGTGACGGTAATTCATGTTGACAATTATTCCTCAATTCAGAAGATAGTTTAACATGAAAGAAAAAAGTATTCTTTAGCGTTGATGTGATCGTCTAAAATAGTAATGTGAATCAAACAGCTGTTTGATAGGAGCTATATGCAACAAACTTCTTTCTCCCTGGCCTTAAATGCAACCTCATGGAATTTAGATCGCGTCCTAGATGATTTAAATGAGTTTGGCTTTGCTTTTATTGATCATGTCTATTCACCCGAATATGTCACAGCCTTAGCTGATGAATGCATATCGCATCTTGCCGAGTTTAGAGCAGCAGGTATACAAAATGGCGTTGTAAGTCATATTCGTAGCGATCATATTTTATGGATTGATGGACAGCTTCCTATCGCTCAGCAGCACATCCAAACGCTACACAATCTATCTCAAGCATTAAATCAAGCATTTTATCTTGGCATTAAAGAGGTTGAAGCACATTTTGCTTGTTATAACGCTGGCGAGTTTTATGCTTTACACCGCGATAATCCGCAGCAAAAAAATGATCGTATGATTTCAACTGTATTTTATTTACATGAAAGTTGGGAAGACAATTTGGGTGGTGAACTTCGCCTACAAGATAAAAAGGGAAACTGGCACATCATTCAACCTTTGCCAAATCGTCTTGCGATTTTTCAAAGCGATGTATTACATGAAGTCTTGCTTTCAAAACAACAGCGCTTATCGATTACGGCTTGGTTACGCAGTGGCAACTCGATTTGGAACCCTTAAACCCTTTAAATCACTAAAAATAGCCTTATATAGTTAGGCATAACTGATGATTTTGGATCAATACATGTCGAATGAAACTAAACAAGTGATTGCTCGGATTGGTGAAACTGACCAACTGTATTTAGAAAATAATACGCCTGAACTTGCTTTAGAGCGAGCTGACTTGCGCTTGCAATTGGTCATGTTGAGTCATGTTCGTCAGGAACAGCTCCATTTCTTGCAAGAAGCAATTGTATTGCTAGAACAAGCGCGTATTGAATATGACGAGATGCCGCTAAGTTTATATTTAAACTTATCGTTGTATCTAGCCAAAGCATATATGATCTATTTTGAACTAACTAAAGAACAGCGCTTTGCTTTAATTACACAACAAATCTTAAAACCTTTGGCACACTATAACCATTTAGACATTTATTTTTTCCTTGCGTATGCGTCAGCAGCTAAGCAAGAACAAGCAATGACACGCCACTGGTTACAGAAATATGTGTCATGTTTTGAATATGATCTAGAGTTATTACAAGTTCACCCTGCTTTCAAATCAGTACGAATGGAAGACTGGTTTAAAGCCTTAATTCAAAATAAAGCTCACTAATGTGAGCTTTATTTTTTATAAATTATTATTTGGTGCTATCTAAATGTAGTTGTTGATTTAGCTCATCAACTACAATCGCCCATTCATCATCTTTATCTAAATGACTTTTAAGAAAATCACGTTGTCCCGCACTCCAAAACGCTGCTTCATGTAATTTTTGATCTGCACTAAGTTGATGTGCTTTGACAAAATTTTCAATACTCGCCTCATCAGAATCAAGGCCTAACTGTTCAAATAAAAGTTCTAGTGTAGGTTGTTGCTCAAACATTTTTTATTCTCCAAACTCATGCTTTAATTAAATTAATCTAAACATAAACACTTATTCAATACATCTGTATGCCTATATTTTCTTGTAGTTTTTATGTGCACATACATAAAAAAAGCGCCCGAATTCAGGCGCTTTTTCAATTTATCAAAAAAGATAAATTAGTTCACCATGTCAGCAACTGCTGCACGCTCTTCTTCTAACTCGTTAAGAGTGAAGTTGATACGCTCACGGCTAAATTCGTCAATTTCTAAACCTTGAACGATTTTGTATTCACCGTTTTCAGTTGTTACAGGGAAACCGAACATTACGCCTTCAGGAATACCATAAGAACCGTCTGAAGGAATACCCATCGTTACCCATTTGCCGTTTGTACCAAGCGCCCAGTCACGCATATGGTCGATTGCAGCATTTGCAGCAGAAGCAGCAGAAGAAAGACCACGCGCTTCGATAATCGCAGCACCACGCTTACCAACTGTTGGAAGGAATACATCTTTGTTCCAAGCAGCATCGTTGATTTTGTCTTTCAAGCTTTCGCCATTTACATTTGCAAAGCGATAATCAGCATACATTGTTGGAGAGTGGTTGCCCCAAACAGTCATGTTTTCGATATCAGAAACAGCTACACCCGCTTTTTGAGCAAGTTGAGTTAACGCACGGTTGTGGTCAAGACGTAACATTGCTGTAAAGTTCTTCGATGGAAGATCTGGAGCAGATTTCATCGCGATGTAAGCATTTGTATTTGCAGGGTTACCTACAACCAATACTTTAACGTCACGGCTAGCAACTTCGTTTAATGCTTGACCTTGACCAATGAAGATTTCGCCATTTACTTTTAATAAGTCAGCACGTTCCATACCTGGACCACGTGGACGAGAACCTACCAATAAAGCATAGTCAGCATCTTTAAATGCAACTTTAGGATCATCAGTCCCGATCATGCCAGCCAATAAAGGGAAAGCACAGTCATCAAGTTCCATCATCACGCCTTTAAGCGCTTGTTGAGCTTTCTCAAATGGAACTTCAAGCAATTGTAAAATTACAGGTTGATCTTTACCTAACATTTCACCGCTTGCGATACGGAATAATAAGCTATAACCAATTTGACCAGCAGCGCCTGTAACGGCAACACGAACGGGTTGCTTCATGTGATATTCTCCAATGAGATGCGTTAGCACGATTGAAACATATTGTTATTCAATCGAATTATCATAAACGGCAAAGATTGTACTCTAAAGCGAACGCAGATGCATGTAAAAGAGAATGGATTTCAACAAAAGTCTGATAGAAAATACAAATAAAGGGCTAAAAAAGCCTAGTAACTACCTTTAATTGTAAAGTCATTTGGGCAACCCGTCACAATATGACTTGAACATTGCTTGTACTGACCATTCTTCTGATAACACACTCGAATTTCGGTTAAAACTGATTCAAACCGTGAAGACTGGCAAGTAAAACGAATGCCATTTGGTGGTAACGAAGGATTTAATTTTGTGAACTGTTGTCTAAGATTTTCTTTTTGAACATCAATCGTATTGGGACTTGTTAAATCTGATGGAACTTTTAAACGCTCAGCAAAATTAATTATTTTTCTAAAATATTGACTTGCATTCATGGGGACACATCCGCCAACCCCCTGCCAAAGCTGTACGCGAGCATTTTCATCAGGCATCACACGCGCCACGACTTTAGCTTGTAGCGGTGAAAGTTTCGCAGAACTTTTTGTTTCACACTCACGCCCTACTGGAACTTCAGGTAGCAAACTAGAAATGGTAAGCGAGTAACCTTCTAAACACTTACGTTGTTTTTGTCTTGTTGAATCAAACGAACAAACCGCAGGCGTCATTTGAATATGCATGACATAACCTGCTATATCGGCATTGTCGGCTGCATATAATGGCGCACCAAATGAGAGAACGAGATAACAGATCAATGTCTGTAACATGCTACGCATTTGAAACTTGAATGTGTTTATCGCTTTCATCAAATACAAAAACTTCATTGTTTTAAATTCAACATCTTTGTGCCTTAAGGTGTATTACGCACAGGAATTGTGCTCATACGTTTTTCAAGGGATTGCGGCCCCTGCCCAAGTAGCACTCCATAATGTGTTGCATTGGTCATGACATGTTTAACGTAATCACGCGTTTCAAGCAAAGGAATAGACTCTGTGTACTGATCAGCAGCCATCGTTTGAAAATCAGGCTGCCAACGGCGTGCTCGGTTTGGGCCAGCGTTATAGCCTGCTGTTGCAAGTACCGCATTGCCACTTAGCTGACTTTGAATCATTGAAAGATAATATGTTCCATAACGGATATTGGTGTTCATTTCACTTAATGCCGCAGGGTTATAAGTTTCACCCATCTGACGCGCAACAAGTTTTGCCGTATTTGGCATGATTTGCATCAAGCCACCTGCACCTACATGCGAACGTGCAGAAGTAACAAATCGACTTTCTTGGCGCATTAAACCATAAGCCCAAGCGGGATCAATACCCGCATTGTAACTATGACTCGTCACATTACTACGGTGAGGCATCGCGTAGCGATAAGTATCGTTATGCTTTGATGTCGTACGATCCGCAGCATAAATAGCACGATCATACCATCCCATATCATGCGCGCGTTTGGCTGCTGCTAATAGTAGACCATCGTCATGTTGCAAATACGCCTGACGAACAGCCCAGTTCCATTCACGATTGGTATAACTTGCAGGCGCATTAATATCCCTTAATGCAAACGCACGTCTAAAATGGATATTTTGATTTAAGCGCTGAGCATCCTGAGCAGAAGGCTGCTCATTGTAAGGCTGATGGTTATAACGCTCACCAATACGATCTTTGGCAAGTAAGTTATGATAATCATCGCCACTTTGCGCTAGTTTGCGATAAATCTGTTGCGCGGCTTGCTTAGAAGCTGCGTCAGAACGTTGCTCAGATGCACGTGCTAGCCAATATTGCCAACGATCTTCTTGCTTTTGCGTTACCGACATCGCATCAATCGCTCGAATCAGACTTTCCCATGCACCAAAACGAATGGATTGACGAGCATAAATCTCAGCTTCTTCAGGGCTAAATGGATAACCATAACTTTGATCAAATGCATTCAGCACTTCACGATTAAAATTATTCTTCATTACCGTCGTACCACCAACATAACCAACGGTACGATATAAATATTTTTGAACAGCTTGTGGCGTATCTTGTGCTGCTCGCTGCACATTGCCAAGCGCATTGGTTAAGTCGTTATCAGCTATACGACCTAATGCAAAAATCAAATACGCATAATCAGCATCATTAGACTTAGGTGCATTCCAAATATATTCCAATGGATTGGATTGGATCTGATTGAGTTGAGCTAAAGATAAACTCAACCCCATAGTTTGTGCGGTTGCAATTGCTTGTCCAGACTGCCCAGCACGCAATAAAACCCACAAGCGCTGTTGACGATCTTGCGCTGTCATCAACGGACTCGACAACATCATTCGACCTAAACCTGTACAAGATTCTGGCTGTGAGTCAGTCGCTAACCATACATCTTTATATTCAGCATAAACTAAAGCATCACCTGTTTGAGCGCGGACTTGAGCAACGGCACAACTTTCCGCCTGATCAGGATTAGTGACATAAGATAATACGGGCTTTGCTTCACTGAAATTTGCTTGTTTTACTTTTTCCTCAACATAATCAGCCGATAATTTTTCTGCCATTGCTGATTGAGGGTAACGTTGTGCAAAACTAATAATTGAAGCAGCAGGTTGAAATCCAAGATTACTATTCAGTTTCCAATATTCTGGATAATATCCCAACACGTCATTTTGCATTTCATATTGATATTGATCGAGCAATGCCATATTGCTTGAATTTGCTGCACGCAGAGCATCATTGAATTGTTCGTCCAAGGCATAAACAGATGAACATGCAATCACACCACTCGCCGCCAACATACGACGGAAGCTTTTCTTATTATTCAATTTACGGGTAACGCTACTTATAAAATTATGTTGCTTGTTCATCTTCATCAATACATTTGCCTAATTTCGCCCTGCGATTATAGTTTAATAAGTCTAGCTTCTTACAATTGTTGTGTTATGTAACTTGCTGATTCATATTCATTAAAATTCACGTAATTTCATCCACAAAGTGTCCATTTTTGTCAGTTTTTTATTCTCTGCGCACATCAAAAAATACTGCTATAATCCGCGGTTTGTCTCAACCCACCTTGTTTAGGAGCCTGCATGACGGTTCAAACATTCATTCCAAGTGCTACACAAGCTGCCTCAGAAAACACTGTCACCCAGCCAACGCACACCACTGATGTTTCAATGAAAAAGCTATATATTGAAACGCAAGGGTGTCAGATGAATGAGTATGACAGTCATCGTATGGCAGATTTATTAGGCGATTCTCATGGTTACGTACTTACCACGAATCCTAATGAGGCCGACATTTTATTGATGAACACTTGCTCGATCCGTGAGAAAGCACAAGAGAAAGTGTTTAGTGAACTCGGTCGCTGGCGTAAATTAAAAGAACAAAATCCAGAATTAGTCATCGGTGTCGGTGGCTGTGTTGCATCACAAGAAGGTGACAACATTCAAAAACGTGCGCCTTACGTGGATATGGTTTTTGGCCCACAGACTTTGCACCGCTTGCCGCAAATGTTAGATCAACATCATTCACAGGTTGAGAAGCCCAAGAAAGAAAAAATCAAATTAGTTGATATTTCATTCCCTGATATTGAGAAGTTTGACTTCTTACCTGAACCTCGTGTTGAAGGTTTTAAAGCATTCGTTTCGATTATGGAAGGTTGCTCTAAATACTGTTCATTCTGTGTTGTTCCTTACACTCGTGGTGAAGAGGTTTCTCGCCCATTAGATGATGTATTGGCAGAAATCGCGGGTCTTGCTGAAAAAGGTGTTCGTGAAATCAGCTTACTTGGTCAAAACGTAAATGGTTATCGTGGCGAAACTTTTGAAGGTGGTATCTGTACATTCCCTGAATTATTACGTTTAGTTTCGGAAATTCCGGGGATTGGTCGCTTACGTTACACCACATCTCACCCGCTCGAATTTTCTGATGACCTGATTCAATGCTACCGTGATTTGCCACAAATGGTTTCTCACTTGCATTTACCTGTACAAAGTGGTTCAAACGATGTGTTACAGGCAATGAAACGCAACCATACTATTGATGTTTATATTGATAAAATTGCCAAGTTACGCAAAGTACGCCCAGATATGCATTTATCGAGTGACTTTATTATTGGATTCCCAGGTGAAACTGATGCACATTTTGCTGAAACATTACAGTTCATCAAAGATTTAGATTTCGATCATTCTTATAGTTTTGTTTATTCAAAGCGTCCGGGTACACCTGCTTCTGAACTTCCAGATGACACGCCTGAGCAAGTGAAAAAAGACCGCTTAGCTCAAGTACAACAAGTCATTAAACAGTCAAGTATTGATAAAACTGATGCGATGCTTGGTAAGATTGAACGTGTGCTGATTGAGAAAGTATCGGATAAAGATCCGAACGTTTTAATGGGTACAGCTGACAATACACGTTTAGTTACGTTTATCGGTGATGCAGCGTGGGTCGGACGTTTCGCAGAGATTGAGATTACTGAAATCAAAACTTTAAATTTAGTTTATGGAGAACTCTTGAATCTTGAACCTGACGTGGCGTAATGTAAGGGTATTCTTACAAGTCAACAAAAAGGGTTTCTCTTGACTGCAGCGATTCGACGTACAGTAACGTTCCCTGAGATTTCAATGGAACGTTTAAAAAGCATGCTCGGTGCGTATAACGGGCATTTAAAACAAATCGAACAACGTTTAGATGTCAAAATTACTCACCGAGGCGATGCTTTTTATCTAGACGGTGATATGGAAGCGGTCGAAAGAGCCGAAGCTTTGCTGCAGCGGCTCTATCAAGAATCAGAAATTTCATCACAAATCAGTGCGGACTTACTGCACCTAATGATTCAGTCTTCGCAAACTGAACGTAACTTCGAATTGGTTGGCGAAGAAATGGATGAATATGATGCGCCAATTGATGTCTACTTTCAGACGCGCAAAGGGCGCATCAATCCACGCGGCGCAAATCAAAAGCGCTATGTCCAGCGTATTTTGCAAAGTGATATTTCCTTTGGCGTCGGCCCTGCTGGGACAGGTAAAACTTATCTAGCTGTTGCTGCAGCTGTCGATATGTTAGAACGCAATGAAATCCAACGTATTCTACTGGTACGCCCTGCAGTTGAAGCGGGTGAAAAGCTTGGCTTTTTACCAGGTGACTTAACTCAAAAAATTGACCCTTATTTACGTCCTCTCTACGATGCACTCTACGAAATGCTTGGTTTTGAAAAAGTTGCAAAACTGATTGAACGCCAAGTGATCGAGGTTGCACCTCTTGCCTATATGCGTGGTCGTACGTTGAATCATTCTTTCGTTATTCTGGATGAAGCACAAAATACTACACCAGAACAAATGAAAATGTTCCTCACTCGATTGGGCTTTGGCTCACGTGCGGTCATTACTGGAGATGTAACACAAGTCGATTTACCTCGCGGACAACAATCGGGTTTAGCCCATGCGCTACGTGTACTTGAAAACGTACATGAAATTCACATCACACGTTTCCATTCCCGAGATGTTGTACGTCATCAACTGGTTCAAAAAATTGTTGAAGCTTATGAAGGCTGGGATAGCGAGCAGCAACGTATGTCTGCTGAAGCTCGAGCTGAACGTAAAGCAAAACAAGAAGCATTGGTTGCAGAAAATGATTCTGCTGCTGATGCCCAACACTCTTAGAAAACCTCCTCACCCCCCTTTTATGGTGATGCTTTAGTCGCATTTTAGGGGGAAGATTTTAAGGATCTATTTTGAAAATCAATTTAAGTCTACAACAGGACTTTCAAGCATCTGAACTGCCACTCAAACGTGGTCAAATCAAAAAAAATATTGAAACTGCATTACGCCATGTTGGTTTCGATGTGGATTGTGAAATCGGCATTGCTTGTGTTGATCTTGCTGAAAGTCATGAACTCAACTTGCAGTATCGTGAAAAAGATAAACCAACAAATGTATTATCCTTTCCAAGTGATATTCCCGAGGAAATGTTATCGCTGCTTGATGCTGAACCACTGGGTGATTTAGTGATTTGTATTCCTGTTGTCTTACAAGAAGCAATTGAACAGCAAAAAACAGCAACTGATCATTTTACCCATTTATTGGTTCACGGTATTTTGCATCTCTTAGGTTATGACCATGAGACTGGTGAAGCTGATGCAGAAGAAATGGAAGCTTTAGAAATCGAAATCTTAAAGAAACTTGGTGTTGCAAATCCATACCAAGCGGATGAGATCTAGTGGGAATACTATGTATATCGTTATTTTCAAAGCTGAAATCAAAAAATTAGATTCTGATTACATAGAGATGGCTCAGAAATTAAGAGATAAAGCTTTAAATGAATACAATTGTATAAAGTTTGAAGCGTGTAGTGAAAATGGTTTTGAAATCGCGCTTTCTTATTGGAAAGAACTTAATGATATACAACGTTGGCATCTCGATACTGAACATCAAATCGCACAGCGCTTGGGAAAAGAAAAATGGTACCAAAACTTTAGCGTTGAAATCTGTAAATTAGAGCGTGCTTATCATAGTTAATCTAATTGTGAATAAGATCAAACTTATCCACAATTTAATAAAAAAACGGCTTGTATTAAGCCGTTTTTTTATTTCACACGATCTTAAAATTGATAACGTAAAGTGAGTGTTGCATTACGTGGTGAACCTTGGGTGATCTGTCCATACGCAGGGAAAACACCATAATATCCTTTATCAAATACATTATTGACATTCAATTGCGCGGAAAAATCTTTATTAATTTTATATTTTGCCATCAAATTAACTAAAGCATATGAACCTTGCTCAATTCTAGGATTTGCTCCTGCTGGTGCATTACTAGCGATCACATAAGTATCACTTTGCCAATTTACCCCTCCACCAACACTTAGATCACTCCACTTTCCTGGAAGTTGATAGGAAGTATAAGTTTGAATCAATTTACGAGGAAGTTGAGTATTAATATCAGCATCATTAACATCTGTTGCTTTATATTGACTATAACCAGCGGTTACATTCCAGTTTGGTGTCACTTGCCCACTAACTTCTAGCTCAAAGCCTTTACTTTCAGCACCTTTCGCAGCCTTATAATATGTTTCTAAAGTCCCATTTGGTCTTTGTATTTGCCCTACAGCTTGTGCGAGGTTATCTTGTTTAATATCGAATAAAGCTAAAGAGCCATTCAAACGATTATCAAACCAAGATGACTTTAAACCGATTTCGGTACTATTCCCCTTAATCGGATCAAGATAATTATTATTGAAATCTCTTTGATCTTGCGGCTGGAAAATACTCGTATAGCTAGCATAAGCTGAGTAATTCTGATTAATGTCATAAATCAATCCAGCATAAGGAATAAATTCATGTTCATATTTAATCTTACTCGCAGTTGAACCTAAATCTTTCTCATAATCTGTAACACGACCACCAATAATTAACTTTAACGGATCGAGTAAAGATAGTTGAGTTGCTGCAAAAATCGCATTTTGCTTTACGGTATAACTTTCTGAAGGTGTCCATGCACTCCAAATAGGCTCTGGGAGCGAAGCATTCCAATCATAAATACTGCCCACAGCTTCAGTTGTACCAGATCGACCTAATGCATCAAACTCTTGATTTGAATATTGATAACCAACTACAGCTTTATGATCTCGACCAAATAAGTTAAATACCCCATCCGTTTGCAAGGTGATATTGTCTTGATCGACATTCACCTTATACGAACCAGCAAAGCCAGATAAACCTAAGCCTGTGGTTTTGTCAGGATTGCCAGAAACATAAAATAATTTTGACTCAGCCTCTCTTTTGCCATGAGCATAAGAAAGCTTCACATTCCAATCATCATTAATTTTTTGAGTTAAATCTGCAAACCAATTGGTGTACTTCACATTCCAACGTGTCCAATCCTGCGTTGTTGTTGCACTTTTCGATAAATGAGTTCGCGAACCATCACTAAAGAAAACAGGTAAGCCTCCCCACATTGGACCACGAGGGTCATCCTCTTGATAACTGACTCCTGCTGAAAGTAAAGTTGACTCAGTTAAGTCAGCCTCTCCTGTCAGTAACAGCGTTAAACGCTCTTTACTTAATAAATCGGTAAAACTGTCACCTTGCTCATATTGTGCAACCGCACGCCCACGTAGTGATCCCGAATCATTCAAACTATTCGCAATATCCCCCATGACACGATAATTATTCCAACTTCCTCCACTTACTTCGATATTTGCAGCAGGCTCTTTACTCGCAGCACGCTTACGAGCCATATTTATCGCAGCAGAAGGATTCCCAGCACCAGTCGTTAATCCTGTTGCTCCACGTACTACCTCAATATGATCATAAATTGCCGTACTAGAAAAAATCTCTCCAGAAGACCAAGGTAAGGAATATGTTGTAGGGATTCCATCAATAATATAGTTATCAACAACAAAACCACGCGAATACAAACCACCACGATTTGTTTCATAACGGTTTACCGTAATACCCGTTACATTTTCAGCGACCTCAACTAAAGTTGTTAACCCTTGATCTTGCATACGTTGTTGGGTTACAACCGAAACAGATTGAGGAATTTCTTTTAAAGTCAAATTTAAAGGTAATGCAGTCGACGATTTTTCTACTGTATATGCTTGTTTTAAATTTTCACTTTCCGCTTGTATTTTAATGGTTGGCAACTGAGCAGTGCTTTCTGTACTTGACTCAGCGTAAGCAAATGATGGTAAAAGTACAGCCATAGCCAATACCAGTGGATGTGTTTTAAATACTTGTCTCGATGGATGTTTATGCATGTAGATAGATCCTTATCGCAAGGTCAAAAGATTTGAAAGCCACCACACCTCGCTCCCCCACAAGAAAAACTCTAAAAAGCAGGATGTACAGATTCCAAAGGAGATTGAACAAAAAATACATTGCAAATGATAATTATTTTTATTATCAATTCAAGTTAATAAGATTAAAAATAATTCATTGTTTTTTAATTATTAAAATTTAATCTCACTAATATTAAAAATTATATTTATGATTTTTAATGTTTTTTATTTATAAAATTCACAATAGCAAATTCCAATAAGCAAATTAATGTACTTCAAATTCAGCATCAACAGGATCAAAACGCCATGTACGAATAATTCGCAATTCAGAAATGTCTTTCATATTGGCATCAAAATGTCCAAACGGTGCACCACGACGAACAGAAGCTTTAGCTGCTTCATCTAAAATAGAATGACCCGAACTTTCAATTAAGCGAATCGCTCGAATTCCACCTTGCGCATTTAGAATCACCATTAAGCGAACTTCACCAGCGAGTCGTTGCTGTTTCGCCTCATCTGGATAATAACGGTTACCATATAGTTCTACTTTTTGGCGGAATTTATCAAGATAAGCGGCTGAAGCATCTTGTTTAGCCTGAATGCCATCCACTGTTTTAATGCGTTGCTTACGGCTAAAATTTTGCTGACGTTGTAAATACTGCGCTTCTAAACTTGCGACCATCGAAGCTTTTGCTTGAAACTGGCTTTGTAAATCATCCAAAGCTTTTTTACGTTCAGTTTCTTCGGACTGCTTTTGCCAGCTGAGCACAGTCATTAAAACTTTTTCTTCAAATTTTAATTCACGTTTCTGCTGTATCTTTTCCAAACTTTCTAGCTCAGTCTCACCTGTAGTCGCATCTGCTTGCATTGGTGAAGGCATATCACTCGACATCCGATGTGCTTCACGGAAATCACCCGAACCTTTTTGATCGGCTTGTGCAAGAAAATCAGCATCTTTCACTTTGTCTTGACTTGTACGGACGGTGACTGCAATTTCTTTAGTCGAGGTATCAGACGGCGATGGCATACCAAACTGAATCGCCAGCACAGCTCCATGCAGCAGCATTGCAACCGTAACAGCTCCGACAAAGATTGGATCTTGCCACCAATGAGGAGATAGTTCAGAACGAAAATTTATTTTATTCCACATGCGATTTAAGCGACAAAAATGTCCCTTCCCCAACGGTGGCAACCGTATAAAAACCAAACCAATATTCAAAAAATTACAAAAATGTGATCCACTTATATTTACAGTGTGTCCATACCATCATTTTATGAAAATGTAGCAATTAATTTTGCTACACTGCAAGTCAGAAATTTATTTTTATTTTTTAGTGAATACAAAGATCGTGACGCCGTTATCTAAAACACTTCACTTTCTGGAACAACTTTTATGCAAACGCTAATTTCATCTGTTGTTAAACGTCTACGAAAAGTTTACCTAAAAGCAGAAGAATTCATCGAAGAAGAAAGAGAATTTTCGCTTTCACAAGTTTTTGTGAACGCAACGATGGAACGCTATGTCGTTGAGAAAGTTGAGATCATCAAAGATCTACATGCTGACCTTTATGATGGCTGGTTACGCCTTTACGCTACAATTGATGTAAAAGGTTTACACACCACTTTATCTGTTGATTTAAAACTTCTTCAGATGGAAATGAACAAAGATGTGCAATTGATGGTCTTTGAACAAATCAGCAACACCCAAGTCATCGAAGCTGAATTCAAAAACATTTTTCAAAAATGGGGCTTTTATATTGCGATTTGGTATTTTCAAAAGTTTAAAGATGAAGATCCTTTAGGCAAAATTCTAGAACATTTTGAAGTTGTCACAGTAAAAGATGAATTGCTCTATCTTGATCTCAATCGCTGGTTTAGCAAGAAACCAAGCATTATTGAGACTTTAAGCAAAGTTCATGTTAATCGTGCCCGAGTACGCCCTGCTGAATTAATCGTTTGGGGGAATGTCAACCTTGCGGCTATTTTATCCCCCTCAAATCACGAGTATGACGATGATGAATTAGATGACACCGTTGTCACCCCAATTCAGCAAAAAGACCCCAAAAAATAATTTTCCAAGTTTTGAGTGGCTTTTAAGTTTCCAATTCATGCCACTCAACTCATCATCTTCATGATTTATACGAAAAATTAACAAGCGCTTAGTAAAAAACCTGATCTTTTCTTCATAATCTACAGGCATAATAACCAATAATCGTAATGATAAATGAATGATTTATTTGAATGGTCGTTCAAAGGATATAGTGTTATGACAAAGAATTTATCAAAAGCTCTAGGTATTACTACAGCGACTTCTGCTGTAATTTTATGTGCAAGTTTATCTAGTCATGCATTTGCAATGGCGCCGTTCCAAGCGAGCTACCAATTTAGCTATAATAATAAAAACCTAGGTTCAGCGACACGTACGCTTTCTCAGCAAGGAAATAATTGGACATACAAGTTTGCTGCAAAAGCAGGTGGTATTGCCTCGGCAACAGAAACCAGCCAATTTAATTTTGCCAATAACAAAATTACGTCGCAGAAATTTACACGTAGTAGCAAAATCTTAATTCACAACAACACGATGAATATCAACTTCAATCCAAGCAATAAAACGATTAGTACGCAAAAAGATGATCAGAAACGTTCATTTGCTTGGCAAGCTGGTGTTTTGGATGAGCTTAATGCAGAGCTACAAGTTCGTGAAGATTTGAAAAATGGAAATACGCTGCAAACCCGCTATTTTATTGCGGATGCGAAAGCAGTAGACGAGCGTCGTTTCGTCAAACAAGGCACTGAGAACGTTAAAACTAGTTATGGGACATTTAGTACCATTAAAGTTGTTCTTTTACACGACAAACCTGAACGCAATACAATTTTCTGGTTAGCGCCAAAACTTGATTATTTACCTGTCAAAGTGACACATAATGATGGTAAATCTTCATATGGTTTATTGTTGACTGGCTATTCAGGCAAAACAAACTAAGCATCTGGTCAATTTTGGCTTGCAATTTTTCGGATGCTTTTTAAAATATGCCTTTGCTTAAACAAGCATCCGATTAGAGGATTCTCCCGTGTACGCTTTAGAACAGAAAATCTTAAATGAAGGTATCGTTCTATCAGATCAGGTTTTGAAAGTTGATGCTTTCCTAAACCACCAAATTGACCCTGTATTAATGCAACAGATCGGCAAAGAGTTTGCTGCTCGCTTTAAGGACGCAGGGATCACTAAAATTATTACAATCGAAGCTTCAGGCATCGCTCCAGCAATTATGGCTGGTTTAGAGCTTGGTGTTCCTGTAATTTTTGCTCGTAAATATCAGTCATTGACACTGAAAGATGATCTTTACCGTTCTAAAGTGTTCTCGTTTACTAAACAAACTGAAAGTACGATTGCAATTTCTAACAAGCATATCAACTCAAGCGACAAAGCACTTGTGATTGATGACTTCTTAGCAAATGGTCAAGCTGCTTTAGGCTTAATTGACTTGATTCATCAAGCTCAGGCTGAAGTGGTTGGTGTTGGTATTGTGATTGAAAAATCGTTCCAACCAGGTCGCGATGTATTACTTGAAAAAGGTTACCGCGTTGAATCTTTAGCACGTGTTAAATCTTTAACTGATGGCAAAGTAACATTTGTGACTGAATAAAAATCTGAGTTTAGTCTCAAAAAGCGGATGATCATTTCATCCGCTTTTTTATTGAAAATTAACAACAATCCCAATTATATAAAACCTTAGAAAAGTCTCGCTTCTTTAAATCCTCTGGATGAATAAAGAAATTTCCTACTCCCGAATCGCCCCACATAATCTCATTCTTAGCATCATCCGTATCCAATTGGAAAAGTAAAATATAATCTTGCACCTTTTCATTATAGTGACGAGGATCTGTCTGGGTAAAATAAGGATACCCACCTAAACGATGGCCAGTTGCGGAAACAAACTCATTATAGGGTTCAATAAAATCATCTTCGAAATCGCCACCTTCAAATTGCTCTTCAAAATCGTAAAGCTCATCAACACCCAAGACTTTCTTTCCAAAAGCAAAATCCTCAAGACTAATTAATTGCTCAGTACGCTGGAATTCAATCGAGTATTGTCCTGCAAAAGGCAAATAATCAGCTTCGCTCAACTTGATATCAGAAAAATCTTGCTTTAATTGTTTCACATCTTTAATCACCTGATCAAAATATAAAACCTTAAAACCAGACTGCTGTTGCTGATCATCAAAGTTCATCCCATACAAATCATCAGTCGCAATATAAAACTGCAAAATGCCCTGACTTGGGAAATTAGGTAAGTTCGGAATTTCAGCAAAATTAAACTGTGCCAATAACGCCAGTGGATTGCCATTCGAGTCGATAGGATAAGTAGTATCCAAAGGTAAATACGGTTTTCCCCCAATCTTACTTTGCCATACAGTCAAAGCATCGTTTGGACTGAGCTGTAGGGATACCGTTGGCAAAATTGTGGCTGTAATTTTTTCTAGATATGGATGTAAAGTAGTCGGTAAATTCTCAGGTTGAAGATTCATTTTGTTGGTTGTCCATGTACTTATTTATAGAACTTAATATAAAACAACTAGCTAAACTAAAATAGAGAACAAAGTCTGTGCTACGACAGTTAGTGTCGCTCAATTGCCACATTATTTATCACATAAATTCTGATAAGATTAGCCCGATAAAAATTTGCGATTAGGAATCACGATGCGCACTTACTTAGACCTTTTACAACATATCCTAGACAACGGCGGCGACAAAGGCGACCGTACTGGTACAGGAACACGTTCAGTATTTGGTCATCAAATGCGTTTTGATTTATCTAACGGCTTCCCACTACTCACCACAAAAAAAGTACATTTCCGCTCAATCGTCATTGAGCTACTTTGGTTTCTTAAAGGTGATACCAATGTTCAATACTTAAAAGACAATAAAGTGACGATTTGGGATGAATGGTCTACAGCAGAACAAACTGCTCGCTTTGGTCGCCCTGAAGGCGAACTTGGACCTGTGTATGGCCATCAATGGCGTAATTTTGGCGCGACACAAAATGAAGACGGCAGCTATCAACAAAATGGCTTCGATCAAATCAAATGGCTCGTCAATGAAATCAAGACCAATCCCAATTCACGTCGTCTAATCGTTTCTGGTTGGAACCCAAATGAAGCAGGTAAAGTGGCATTACCGCCTTGCCATACGTTGTTCCAATTCTTCGTACAAGACAATAAACTTTCATGCCAACTGTATCAACGAAGTGCTGATGTATTCCTAGGTGTTCCATTTAATATTGCGAGTTATGCCCTACTTACACATATGATTGCGCAAGTATGTGGTTTGGGTGTTGGTGACTTTGTCTGGACAGGTGGTGATACACATTTATATGCCAACCATTTTGAACAGGCACAATTACAACTTAGCCGTGAGCCGCTACCGTTGTGTCAATTAAAATTAAATCCTGAGATCACTGATATTTTCGACTTTAAATTTGAAGATATTGAAATCGTAGGATATGAATCACACCCAGCGATCAAAGCACCTGTTGCAGTTTAAGTAGATTAGAGAGAAAACATATGACATGGCAAGGCACTGAAGTTGTTCACGTAGTTGCGATGGATAAAAATCGCTGTATCGGCAAGGGAAATGCATTGCCGTGGCATATCTCTGCTGACTTAAAACACTTCAAAGCCATTACCCAAGGTGGCGTAGTAATCATGGGTCGTAAAACTCTCGAATCAATGGGACGTGCTCTGCCGAATCGCGTGAATTGGATAATTACTCGTGACACAGAATGGCAGTTTGATGGTGTTAAAGTTGCACATACAATCGAAGATGCAATGAATGGTGCACTTACAGACGCACAACACGCAGAGAAAGCGTCATTATTTATTATTGGTGGTGGAGAGATTTTCACACAAACCCTTGCGATTGCAGATCGACTTGAATTAACGCATGTTGACCTAGATGTACAAGGCGATGCGCATTACCCACAAATCTCTGAGGATTTCAAGAAAGTAAACTCAGAACAGCAGATTGATGAAAAATCGAATGTAAGCTTTGAGTTTGCGACCTACCAAAAATAAAAATGGATCGCGCATCATCATGCATAACATTGGATCACGAGAGTTTTTTATTGCTTTAGGTATCGGGCTTTTACATAGTCTATTTACCTTGTTCGTGGTCCTTTCAAGCTTTTGGTTATGTCTTGCTCTATGGATTCAACAACCACTTGGTTCTCTTCTCAGCCGTATTACAATTATTCTTTGGGGCTTATTTGCACTCAGCCTAATTGGTGTTTACGTCAGTGGACACCTGATTAGTCGGCGTACAGACATCATTATTTATTGCTGTGCTTTTGCTCTTGCATTGATTTGGTATTTTTCTTTAGATGCAAGACAAGATCGAGACTGGGATCCAGAAGTTGCAGAACAGCTCAGTTATGAAAAGCATGGCGATACAGTAACACTTCACAATGTCCGCAATTTTAACTGGCATGCCGATGGCAGCTATGACATCCGCTGGGAAGATCGTACTGTTGATTTAAATAAAATCACAGGGGTGAATGTCATTACCTCCTACTGGATGGGACCACAAATTGCACACACGTTGGTCAGTTTTGATTTTTCGGATCAAAAACCATTAGTATTTTCTATTGAGATACGTAAAGAAAAAGGTGAAGCGTTTTCGGCAATCGGTGGCTTTTTTCGAAAGTATGAACTGAGCTTAGTTGCATCGGACGAAAAAGATATCGTCTATACACGTAGCAATATTCGACATGAACAAGTCTATTTATTTCCAATAAAAATGCCTGCAACAGAACGCAAAGCATTATTTATTGAGTATTTACACCAAGCCGATGAGTTACGAGCAGAAGCGAAATGGTACAACACTCTGACCAGTAACTGTACAACGCTTGTTTTCGACATGGTACAAGCCATCAACCCTCAACGTCTACCAAAAGACTATCGCCTCCTTGCTTCGGGTTATTTACCTAATTATCTATACGACCTTCAGGCACTTAATCAAAGTGTGAGTATGAAAGAATGGTATCGCTTAGCGCATATCAATCCCCGTGCAGAAAAATATGATCAGCAGTCCAATCAAAGTAGTGAATATTTTTCAAAAACGATTCGTGTTGGATTGCTAAAAACTGAGTGAAATTTCCACTAATTTAATTAAAATCATCTTAAATTTTACAAAAGGATACTGAAAGTTCTACTCGAGTTCATGCTTTTTTATTTAAATAATAATCATAGAAACACAACAATTTGGATTTTAGATCTTATGTTAAAAACATTATTAACATCTTGTACTTTAGCGGTTGCAGTTGTCATGACAGGTTGTGCGACAACCGATTCCCTTCAGACCTCACCACAAGCGTCTCAAAAAGAAAGTATTGATCTGTACAATCGTACTTGGATTGCAACACAGATTAATGGCGTTGAAGTAAAAAGTAATGATCTTTCAGGTAAACGACCTGCTATTCAATTTGATGCAAAAGAAAAACGTTTCTTTGGTGCAGATGGTTGTAACCAAATCCGTGGTAGCTTTGAAAGCCAAGGCTCTATCTTACGTCTAGGGCCAATTGCATCAACCATGATGGCATGTATCGGTAATGATAACAGTACGCTTTCTCGCCAGTATGCAAATGCTTTAGCAAGTACGACAAATTATGAGCTTAAAGGTCATGAACTGAAATTCCTTGATGCTTCAGGTCGTGTTTTAGTCACTTTTGTGACAGTCATTCAACCTTTGCCTTAATTTCTTAACCAAAGTAAAAGCTCGTTTCAAACACGGGCTTTTACTTTGTTAGGACTTCGTTTACTTTATTAGTATTCTTAAAATTAAAAATTGGGGAGTTTTATGCAACAAGCATTATTTGGTGGTGGTTGTTTTTGGTGTGTAGAGGCTGTATTTCTACAACTTAAAGGCGTTGAAAAAGTCGTAAGCGGTTATGCTGGTGGCATTAATCAAAACCCGACCTATGAACAAGTTTGCCAAGGTACCACTCAACATGCTGAGGTTGTCTTAATTGATTTTGATGAGCAGCAGATTAGTTACACTCAACTGTTGAATGTATTTTTTACAACACATGATCCAACAACACTAAACCGCCAAGGCAATGATATTGGTACCCAATATCGATCAGTTGTTTATTACTTCAATGAAGAACAAAAGCAACAAGCTGAGCAAATCATTCACAGCTTAGAAGATGAAGGGCTCAATATCGTAACGGAACTTAGCCCTGTACCAACCTTCTACCCTGCTGAAGAATATCACCAAAACTTTTATGCGCGGAATCCTTCACAAGGTTACTGTAACTTCAGCATTCCACCAAAGCTTTCAAAATTGCGCTCTAAATACCTTGATCTACTCAAAGCAGATTAAGCATAAAAAAAGCAACTCGCATCGAGTTGCTTTTCCTTTGTATTTCTTAATGTTAGTTTTCACTAACAAAAGCAATATCACTTAAACCAGCTTCACTGGCGCGAGACATCACTTGTGCAACCGTATCATATTTTGATTCTTTATCTGCACGTAATTGCACAGTCGGCTTATTCTCTGCTTGACCCGCTTCTTGAAAACGCTTTTCTAGCTCTTCTAAGCTAATAATCTTCGCATCCCAAGCAACCTCACCATTTTGATTAATACTAATCGTAATCGCTTTTGGTGGTGGATCAACAATTTCAGCAGTGGTTTTTGGCAAACTTAATGGAATTGATGGGTTAGCAACCGTTGCTGTGACTAAAAAGATAATCATCAATACCAACATAATGTCGATCAGAGGAATGAGATTCATCTCATTCATGCCACTGTCGTGGTCTTCACCCAATTGAAAGCCCATTTTAAGCTTGACCTCCAACTAAACTTTGTTGAGTTGCTTTAGTTTCTGTCTTTGCCGTTGTTTCTTGCTGCAACATAGTATCAATTAACAAGCTATGTGCTTGGTCTTGCAAGTCATGCGCTAAACCACGATTGAAACGTACACAAATGTTGTAAGCCAATACTGCTGGAATCGCAACTGACAAACCTAAACCCGTCATGATCAATGCTTCACCAACAGGTGTTGCAACTTGAGCTAAACCTGCCTGACCACTCGTACCTACAGCGACAAGGGCATGGAAAATACCCCAAACTGTACCAAACAACCCGACAAATGGTGCAAGCGAGGCAATTGTTCCAAGAACCGAAACACCTTTTTCTGCTTGAGATTTTTCAGCAGAGATTTGACGAAGAAGTGCTTGTTCAGCAACTGCTTTACGCTGCTCAAAAGTCAACGGCTGCAACTTAGCTTTTAATCCAGCCAAAGCTTGAGCAAGTTGAGCATAAGCCTGTTGTTTTAATTGGCGAGTTCCTAATAAGCGCAGAACAAAAATCGTCCATGTCGCAATCGACATTGCTAGAAGGATGAAATACAGCGTTTTACTTACTGCATCTGCGTGTTGCCAATAAACTGAAAAGTTCATATACGAACTCCTACTTAATAATAAAATTCAATCTGCTGATGCCTTTACTTTTTGACAACGCTTGCGTCAAATCCTTGTCGGATCACAAATGGAGTAATAATGCCATCTAGCTTATATGGTTTAAACCTAGCAGCATAAGTCTGCTTAACCACATAAGCATCAAACTTCTCATTACCAGTTGAGTTTATGATCTTCACATCAGTTATCTTTCCAGTACCATCTGATGTAATTTCGAGCACAATTACTTTCAGCCCATCTTCTGGCTTAAAGTAATACGCAACTTTATCGTCAGAAATTTTTGGTGATCTGCTCCAAGAAACATCCCCAGAGCTCACCTTTCTAGGTTTATTGCGATTTGCCTGATCTCTTAAAGCTTGCTCACGCGCTTGCTGTTCTCTCAATGCCTGTTCGCGAGCTTGCTGATCTTTTAAAGCCTGTTCACGCTGCAGTTGCTCAAGTCTTTGCTTTTCTAAATCTTGCTGTTTCTTTAACTTCTCTTGAGTATCATCCTGCTGTACCACTTTCGGCTCAATTTTTTGCACTTTCTGAGAAATAACTTTTGGTTTTTCTACAGGAGTTGGCTCAACCTTCTTTTCAATAGGTTTAGGTTCAACTTTTGGCTTAATTGGCTCTATTTTCGCAGGTGGCGGCGGAGGCGGTGCCTCTTCTGGTTTAATCTTGACGAATTTAACCTTTAACGGCTCTTTCTCGATTGGTTTTAGCTCAATCGGCTTCATGTGGCTAACAGCCCACAAAACTCCTACATGTCCAATCACAACCGCAACTAGGGCAGTGATGATTTTCTTTTTCATCGAGTGTGGTGTGTTGAATGTCGCAGGAGATTGACTCATAAGAATCTAAGTACCTATATAGATGGTGACGTTCCTATAAAGTAAAAAACGATTTCACTCATCGGATAGAACAATGAAAGTGCCGTAATAATAAATGAGAAGTGTTTTCATTTGCAACTATTTTTTGTGATGGTGACTAAATTTATTGCTCAAACCACACTCAGCATAAGCAAATGTTATAACATAACAATAATAGCATAAAAAAAGCATGCTGATTTAGCATGCTTTTTCATCGAGTATTTATTTGTTAGAAAACTACTGTTTTATTGCCATCAACAATAATACGGTCTTCTAAATGCCATTTCACAGCGCGTGCTAACACATTACGCTCAACATCTTCACCAAGCTCACGTAATTGCTCGACGTTATAATCATGGCTTACACGCTCAACGTCCTGCTCAATAATTGGGCCTTGATCTAGATCAGCAGTGACATAATGCGCAGTTGCACCAATCAGCTTCACACCTTTTTCATAAGCTTGCTTATAAGGATTTGCACCAACAAAAGCAGGCAAGAATGAATGGTGAATATTAATAATCTTCATTTCCCATTGCGAAACGAAATCTTCACTTAGAATCTGCATATAACGCGCAAGGATCAACAAATCATTACCTTGCATCATGTCATTGATTTGTGCATAAGCTTCGACTTTGTTGTCTTTATTCACAGGTACAACATGGAACGGTATACCAAAGTTCTCAACCGCTTCACGTAAATCAGGATGGTTAGAAACAACCTGTGTAATCTCACATGGCAATGAACCACGCGCATGACGCCATAACAACTCTAAAAGTGCATGATCGACTTTAGAAACTAAAATACCGACTTTTTTCAGTTCATTAACGAAAGTCAATTTCCATTGCATCTCATAACGTTCAGCAACATTTGCGGCAAATGTTTGCATCAACGCTTCTTTACGAGACTGCAAATGATCAAGTTCAAATTCAACACGCATGAAGTAACGTCCGCCTTGAGCTTCTGTCGCGTATTGATCAAGTGCGGTAATGTTTGCTCCCTGATGATACAAAAAGCTCGATACAGCTTGCACGATCCCCGGCTTGTCTTCACAAGTAATCAGTAATCGTGCTGTATTGGCAGTAGTCGTGTTCATGTGGTTAATATCACTTATTCAAATCAAATTAAAATCAAGCCGAGCATTCTAGCCCTTTTTTGCCTCAGACTAAATAGCTAAGGGCTACTCGTCGTCATTTTTAAGATTAGATAAGCTTGCAAATAACTCTGATGGGCCAAGCGACTTCAATAATTGTTCATAAGTTTGACGGCTTTCACCCATCAAATATGGGCCCTCTAAGAACACCATTTGACGCAACGCCTGCCAAACCCACTTTTCCTCTAAGCGATTATTATCGCTAATATGACCTGACATATACAAAAAGTTAGTCCAGTTGGTTAAGACGATCCACAAGTTGATGATCAATGCTTCGATTTCAGAATCTGTCATTTTCATCAAACCCGCATCAACGAAAGCACGATAAATACGTTGACCTTGTTGCATCACTTGCCCAGCAAAACGTGGGTAAATTTTTCTAAAGTCTTCATTATTTTCAACTAGATGATAAACATCACGATGAATGAAGCGATAAGCCCATAATTGATTACTCAATACTTGGAAATAACTAATTTTATCGTTGGCATTCAATGGGCGATCAGTAGGTAATGCCAGCATTTCCAGTGTTTCCGCCTGATACTGCTGCGCCAACTCTTTAATAATTTCTTGCTTGTTACGAAAGTGATAATACAAATTGCCAGGGCTAATACCTAACTCAGCAGCAATATGATTTGTCGTGACTGAGCGTTCACCTCGCTCATTAAACAACTGCAAACTGATCTGCAAAATTCTATCTTTTGTTTTGTTTGGCTTAGCTTGTGACATTGAATTAACCATCTATAACATTATCAATAGGTTATAAAACAAACCTATAAAGCGACTTGACACTTTAGAGTATTTACTCTAAAAATTAAAAAATAATAAGCTTTCTTTTGGTCCACTCCTATGAACAGTCAAACAAAAACAACCGCTATGACACCTCATGTTGATGTGAAACGGCTACATGATTTGCTTGAGCAGCAAAAAGCGGCTTACCAACGCCATCCTGTACCGAGCGCAAAAGAACGTATTGAACGCTTAGCTCGACTTAAAAATATCTTGGTAAAGTATCAAGATCAATTTGCTAACGCAATTAGTCAAGATTATGGCAATCGTGCAGTGATGGAAACCAAAATTGGTGAAGTTCTTACTTGTTTAGAGCATATCAAATACTATAGCAAGAACTTAACCGAATGGATGAAACCATCTAAACGCCATATCAGCATGTTACACCAACCAGCAAAAGGCTGGGTAGAATATCAACCACTCGGTGTTATTGGTGTGATTGCACCTTGGAATTATCCATTGTTGCTTTCTGTTGGGCCATTGATTTGTGCATTGGCTGCGGGTAACCATGCCATGATTAAAATCTCAAGCGCATCATCGAACTTTGGTTATGTACTTGAAAATGCACTTTCTGAAGCATTTCCTCAAGAACTCGTTGCCGTTGTAAATGGTGGTGGTGCAATTTCAGACGCATTTAGCCATCTTGCTTTCGATAAAATGATTTTTACAGGCTCTACCTCTGTTGGTAAAACAGTGATGGCCGCTGCTGCTCAAAATCTTGTTCCTGTCATTTTAGAACTAGGTGGAAAATCACCTGCTCTCGTTCATTCTGCAATGAACATTCGTGATGTTGCACAACGTATCGCTGTGGGTAAACTTTGGAATGCAGGTCAAACATGTGTTGCACCTGACTATATGTTCCTACCTAAAGGTAAAACTGCTGAGTTCACTAAGCACTATAATGACTTTGTGAATACGATGTACCCAACGCTACGTGACAATAAAGACTATACCTCTATTGTTAATGACAAGCAGTACAATCGCTTACAAGGTTATTTAGAGGATGCTCAAGCTCAAGGTGCAAATATTGTTGAGCTAAATAACAAAAAAGAGTCATTGACTGACGTTCGTAAGATTGCCCCAACCTTATTAACAGATGTAACGACTGACATGGAAATCATGAAGAATGAAATCTTCGGTCCTATTCTGCCAATTTTAGAATACGAACATATCGAAGATGCAATTCAATTCATCAATAGTCGTCCTCGTCCGTTAGCATTCTATTATTTTGATATCGACAGCGCGCGTGCAGAATATGTTGCAAGCCGCACTCATTCAGGTCACTTCGGGATTAACCAAACATTGACCCACGTCGCGCAAGACGATCTTCCATTTGGCGGTATCGGTGCATCTGGAATGGGTAAATATCACGGTAAAGAAGGTTTCTTTAGCTTCTCACACGAACGCTCAATGATGTCAAATCCTGTAAGTCCTAAACTTTACAGTTTAAAATTCATCCTTCCGCCGTATAATAAAGCGATGCATAAAGTGCTTTTAAAAACACTATTCCGCTAAGCTGATCAAGGCATGATCTATCACACTAGATCATGCCCTGTTTTTACCAAATTCGCTTGTCTTTTAATCGTATTTTTGGTATAAAACGCCCCTTGAATGATTTCATCCGTTTACTTGAATGGCTAGTTGCACGAATCAGTGCTATATGAACTAGCAATGGAGTTCACCATGTCTAAGGTTTGCCAAGTTACCGGCAAGCGTCCTATCGTTGGTAACAACGTATCGCACGCAAACAACAAAACCAAACGCCGGTTCGAGCCGAACCTGCACCACCACCGTTTTTGGTTAGAAAGCGAAAAGCGTTTTGTACGTCTTCGTTTAACCACTAAAGGTATGCGTATTATTGATAAATTGGGTATCGAGAAAGTTGTTGCTGATCTCCGTGCTCAAGGTCAAAAGATCTAAGGAGTCTGAACAATGCGTGATAAGATTCGCCTCGTTTCTACAGCTGGTACTGGTTACTTCTATACCACTACTAAGAACAAACGTACTATGCCGGAAAAAATGGAAATCAAAAAATTTGATCCAAAAATCCGTCAACACGTAATTTTCAAAGAAGCTAAAATTAAATAATTTTAGTTCTTTAAAAAAACGACTTCTTTTGAGGTCGTTTTTTTTTGCCCGATAGAAAGCTCAAACCCACTATAAAAGATTTACATAATTTTTTTTGATGATTAAAAAAAATATCATCAACAAATCCGATTTTAGTTGTTAAAATTTTAATCTATCCACTTTGGCATTTTTTATGCTTATTTACTTTGACCTTAACCGCAACGATTAAGGAGCTTCAATGCCACATGATGTTAATTTAATTATATTACTTGCTGTTGGTTTTGGTATGGCCCTCATTTTTGGCTATATCGCAGCACGTCTACGTTTACCCCCTTTAATCGGCTATTTAATTGCGGGCATTATTATTAGCCCAAATACACCGGGAGTCGTCGGTGATATTCAACTTGCCAATCAGCTTGCTGAACTGGGTGTTATGTTTTTGATGTTTGGCGTAGGTATGCATTTCTCCCTGAGCGACCTACTCCAAGTTCGCCGTATTGCTTTACCGGGTGCGATTCTACAAATTGCTGTTGCGACACTACTGGGTATGGTCGTTTCTATGTTCTGGGGATGGAGTTTTGGTTCAGCCTTAATCTTTGGTTTAAGTCTGTCATGTGCCAGTACCGTTGTATTACTTAAAGCACTCGGTGATCGCGGTTTACTTGATTCCGTGAATGGTAAAATTGCCGTCGGTTGGCTACTGGTTGAAGATCTTGTCATGGTCTTAGCGCTAGTTTTACTTCCTGCCACCGCAGTGTTGCTCGGTGGTCATGCCCTCCCTGGCACAGATACCTCACAAAGTATCTGGATCACCATTGGACTAACACTACTTAAAGTAACAGGATTTATCGCCTTTATGCTCATTATTGGTAAACGACTTGTGCCAATGATCATGCAATTTGTCGCTCGTTTAGGTTCTCGCGAACTTTTCACACTCACAGTCGTTGCTGCCGCCGTATCGATTGCCTATGGCTCATACGCTGTATTTGGCGTTTCTATGGCGCTTGGCGCGTTCTTTGCTGGAATGGTGGTAAAAGAGTCTGACTTTAGCCATCGTGCCGAAGAGGAGACCCTACCGTTACGTGAAATCTTTGCAATCTTATTCTTCGTTTCAGTCGGTATGCTGTTTGATCCAAGAATATTGGTCGAAGAGCCACTCCATATCTTAGCTGTCGTGGCAATCATCATGGTTGGTAAAACATTAGCTGCCATGGCGTTAGTTTTATTCTTCCGTTATCCAATCAATACAGCCTTGACTGTTGGTGCAAGTTTGGCACAAATCGGAGAATTCTCTTTCATTTTAGCGACACTAGGTTTAGCTCTTGGATTACTCACACCTGAAGCGCAAAATCTGATTCTCGCAGGCGCATTATTTTCTATTACGCTTAACTCTTTTATTTTCTCAGCAATCGAACCTGTTCAACGCTGGATTCGCGAACGCTCTCATTTGGCGCGCCTACTGGAACGTAGTGGTGACCCACTTGCCATGCTTCCAGATGAAGTTGATCAAGAATATCTACGCGATCAAGTGGTCATTATTGGTTACGGCGGTGTTGGCCGACGAATCAGCGAGAACCTCATGGAACAAAACATCAAAGTGGTTATTGCTGAGGAAAACCGTGAGATTGTTGAAAAATTACGTACGCAAGGCATTGCTGCGGTCAGCGGTGAAGCGACTGAACCGAATGTTTTGATTCAGGCACATATTCAACATGCCCGCTTACTGGTGATCTCACCTATGGATATTTTGGATATTCATCGTATTGTCGATATTTCTAAACAGTTAAATCCTGAAATCCAAGTACTGATTTGCGCTGAAAGTAAGGAAGAAGCAGCTGTCATCAGAGAAGAAAATATTGGTGAAGTGTTCTATGCAAAAGAAGAAATGGCGAAGAATATGAGTCATCATATTTTGAATCAGATCGAACTTGCGCACCAGTCGCCAGCACATTAAGCCTTTTCGATATAATAAAAAAGCGTACTGTAGTACGCTTTTTTTATGCAATTAACTTAAGTGAGCTGGCTGCTCATCCAGCACTTCTGCTTGCCATTGATTCATTTGTTTTTCCAACAAACCAAATAAAGCAGCTTGAATCATATGCTGAGCAACTGATGGAGTTTGATCTCCTAAGATTTCTTTAACTTCATCGCTAAACTGAATTTTCACCAATGGCTCTTTTTCAGAGTCAGCATTACGCAAAGCAAGCTCACCACCTTCGAGTTGAACAAGCTCTAAAACGGCTTCTTGATTACCAAACAATTCTTTTAACTGTTGCATTGACATATATTCTCTCCATGTTTCAACATGGTGGCAAAGCACGTTTGTACTTTGCGATCTCACGTCTTATTTATATGTGTACTGCTTGCTTAAATTTCAAGTGGTTGAATTGTTCAACTTAGAACTCGACCATTTCATTACGGAAACCATCAATCAGATGGCTCAATTCACGATGCCATTCACGTAGAATTTTGGCATCTGGCAACCACGCTTGTGGACTCTGAGTAACCTTAATAATGAGATTTGAAGACGTTTCACTTTCTGGTTCAGGTGCAGTCGGCTCAGGTGCATATTGACACATACGATAAGCACGTTTCAACTCTGCCACAAAACCATCTTTCGCTAACTGCTGTAAAACAACGATTTCAGGCGAAACCTGTCCTTTATCTGCCATATGCTCTTCAACCGATTTAAATGTCGGTTGTAAGTCATTTAAGCGGTAATAACGGACTAACTCCTGCAAGAACGCTAAGATTGCGCCATGCAAATGAAATACAGCTGCTTCACGGTATGCTTGAGCCTGTTGAATATGCTCAGTCTGCTCCGCTTGTTGACATGCGAGTCGAGCAAAATAGAGTTTTTGATTGGTACGATCGGCATGGTAGCGAGCAACACGAGACATAATAAATCCCTTTTTTCATTTCATTTAAATCTTGATTGATTGTAAAGCGAATTAGCGATGAAACAAATAGCACTTAGAGCTTCAATTCAAGACGATAAAGTTTTCTTTTCGCTATGGTTTCGATTGGCTGTGAAAATGGTCGTACATTGCTGATTACCCAAGCAAAATATCCCACTGCCCAAGATGAAGCACATGCTGCATTCACTTCATCTTCTGTCCAAAGATGTACGGACTCAATATCCACCAAAGCAACAGCTCGACCGATTTCCTCTTCACCATCTGCTAACAAGAAACTCTGATTTTCTACAATTACAAGATTTTTAAGTGGTAGATATTCAGGTTGCCATGAGCGAATTTCAAGCGTCTTTAAACCTTGTGCAATTCGCCCACCATTTGGCGCAACAATTGATAAAGCTTGATATTGCTTTAACATAAAAAATTAGGCTTTATCTTCCGCAATTTTTACACGGATACCAGCGCCTTTAACTTTCAAAGTATTTAAACCTTTTACAGCCTTAACCGCCTCACGCGGATTCGACATTTCAACAAAGCCAAAACCTTTAGACTTACCCGTATCAGCATCTTTTACGACAACGCAAGAATCAACTTTCCCATAGGTCTTAAATAAGTCGAGCACTTCTGCTTCGGTCACGCTACGATCTAAATTACGAACTAAAATTTTCATACTAAAACCTAAAAAGGATTCACGAACTTGTCTGTGAATCAACAACGATTGAATTGAACTAGTTTAATCGAAATCTATCCCAAAACCTAAATTGATTGTCGTCGAACGAGAACGATTAGCTTGTCCATAAGCACGAGG
Organism: Acinetobacter venetianus RAG-1 = CIP 110063; assembly: GCF_000368585.1. Lineage (GTDB taxonomy): Bacteria > Pseudomonadota > Gammaproteobacteria > Pseudomonadales > Moraxellaceae > Acinetobacter > Acinetobacter venetianus. The sequence goes on along the minus strand of NZ_KB849556.1, from coordinate 280,689 downwards.
AATATCTCGATGAATCTGAACATCAACCAAATGCTGAGGCAAATCATTTAAAAAATAACTTTCTATTTTTCGCCCTAACTCATCGTATTGATCCTGTGACCATACATTCAGATTCTGCTTGGTCAAAATTAATTCATTTTCAGCGCGAGTTAATGCAACATACAGGACGCGTCGCTCCTCCTCTACGTCATCAAAATCACCTTGTGCTCTGGCATGTGGGTACTGATTTGGAGAGACATGAGGAACATAGCAAACTTTCTGCTCCGCACCTTTGGCTGAATGAATGGTAATCAGTGTGACAAGGTCTTGATCAGGTGTTTTATCAATTTCCGAAATAGAAATTGGATCAAGTACATACTCTTCTAAAAATTCACCTAAAGCACTATGTTTACGCGCCAATTGTTTGACCAAATCGAAGTCTTTAACACGACGAGACCAATCTTTGGTTTTATAATTATTTTCCAATTGCTCAGCCAATGCATCTAAGGCCAAGCCAATACAAGCTTCGACATGCTGTTGTAACACATCCAATTGCATCAAGATCAAAATGGCTTGTTGTGGTACTTTGCCATGTCGTTCTAAACGCTGACAACGCGCCTCTATATCAGGTAGCTGAATCAATTCTTGTGCTAACTTACTTGCACCGACATCCCCCACCCCATCCCAAAGCGTGAGAAAACGCATCCAAGCCAAATCATCCTGTGGATTGACGCTGACACGCAACAGACTCAAAACATCTTTAACATGCGCCGACTCAAGTAGTTTCACACCACCAATGAAGCGATAGGGAATATTTGCTGCAATCAGCGCACCTTCCAAATATCGCCCACTAAAGCCCGAACGCAATAACACCATGTGTTCAGCCCAAGCTGCCCCTTGTAGATGACGACGATTTAGATCTTGAATAATCCAATTTGCCTCTTCAAACTCATTACTCAAGATATGCAGTTGAGGTTTTAAGCCTTTACCACGATAGGCTTGTAAATGTTTGTCATAACCAATTTGGCTTTGATCAAGCAACCAATTGGATAAGTCTAAAATACCTTGAGTTGAGCGATAGTTCATTTCCAATGTAAGCACTTCGGCATCAGGAACACGCGCTTTGAAATGATGAATATTTTCAAAGTCAGCACCACGAAACCCATAGATTGACTGTGCATCATCACCTACACAAAACAATTTAACCTTCCCGACTAAAGGCTGTAACAACGCCCATTGCAATGGATTGGTATCCTGCATTTCATCGACTAAAAGTGCTGAACAAAAACCAGTGACCCATTTCACTAACTCAGATGAATTTTGTAGGTGTACGGCAACGATCGCTAAGATATCATCATAATCTAGAAAATTACGCTCTTGCTTACGCTGCTCATAAGCTTTCATCAGTTCAGTAATTTGTGCTTTATACTCTACTGCCTGTGGCAGTTGTTCAACTAAAGCATCCGAGAGTTTGGTTTTAGTGTTACGTGCATACGAATACAAATCACATAGCTCTGCTGCTTTAGGCAGCACATTACCTTTATCTTTACCACGTAATAATCGGAACATCAGCAATTGATCATCACGATCAATGATACTAAATTGTGTAAGACCAAAAGCGCGTGGATTACGACGTAGCAGATACATACAAAAAGTATGAAAAGTGGATGCACGCAAGCCCTTAGCCTGCTCACCCATATGTTGCTCAACACGCGTAATGATTTCACTCGCTGCACGGCGGGTAAATGTCAGAATTTGAATCTGTTGCGCAGGTAGTCCCTGATCAATTAAATACGCTGCTCTTGCCACAATCGTTTTGGTTTTACCACAACCTGCTCCTGCTAAGACCAAGCAGTTTTGCACAGTGGTTGTTGCAGCCTGTTTCTGTTGTGGATTCAGTTCATCAATTAGCTTGGCAAGCGTCATAAAATCGATCAGTTATAAACGAAACGTTATTTTAACAGACTCAGACACTCGATATGTTTCGGAGTACCTAAAAACAAAAAGAGCATGTAAACACATACTCTGAGGCGATCTGAATATTTAAAATATTTAAATAGTAGTAGAACTATGAGGAAGCTGCTTAATGGCACTAGCAAAGGTCAAATAATTAATCCCTTGGAATAAAATATCAATCGCAAGAAACATACCCAATACCCAGAAAGGTGAATCTGGCGATGACAGAATTAAAATACCTGTTAGTAGCGTCAAGATACCTGAAAATAACACCCAACCCCATCCAGAAATCGGTCTGAGAATAAAAGCATTCACCGTACGAATGATACCCGCGATAATCAAAGCAACGGCCAAAAAGCTGGTAAGTACGACCGCGGTAATCACAGGCGTAGTAAACGCAAAATAACCCGCCACGATGTATAAAACACCAAACAAGGCCCATAACCAACGTGTACCGCCTTTAAACACCATAAATGCAGCGACAAAATGTAAAATACCACCCAACATCATCAGTACACCGAATAAAAGTACGGCAGATAATGTTGCAAATGGCAGCGCCGCTAAAAGAACCAAACCAAAAACGACCAATAAGACACCTAATAACAGATACCACTTACGATCAGCATGTAGCTGATTACGAATGAGGTCATTACCCACAGTTTTCATCATTATTTACTCTTTTATCATCAATGTTATATTTATATATTGAGCGCCTTTTACGGTGAATTCTGTATAAGGCATGTTGAGAATTAATGACGGAATGTCAGAAAAATCTGTGTTTTATTTCAGTTTTTTTATTTTGTAGCAATCATTTTAAATAATATGGATAAGTCCAGATTTATCCACAGTTCATTTAATCCAGCCTACTTCTTGTGCAGTTATTACGCTGATCACGGTCTGCTCTAAGTTCTGCGGCATTTTGCTTTTTTGCGCTGATAATGGGATACGTCCACCCATGATTTCAGCTTCAGTCTGCGGATACAAAGGCTGTTTATCCGCTTGAGCATAGCCAATTGGAAAAATAGGTTCACCCGTATTTAAATTATATTTATCCGTTGCGCCAAAACCATGGAGCAGCTCATGTACCAAAACGACATTGTTCTGCTCGACTTGTTTTTGTGATGCGAATAAATTGACTGATCCAATTCGTCCTCTTTCTAATGCCGTAGAGTGTTTTAATTCTCTTGTTTGCTTCGGATCATAATAATTGAGATATAAGGTTAAACTCGGCGATCCATCAATAGATTGATGTTGCTTCCAAGCATAATAGCGAAACTTGAGACTCCATAAGATATTTTTCAAAATGCTTGGTTGTTCGGACATTCGTGGGGGCACTGTGTGTAGCTCTCGCCCAATTTGAATCATGAAATAACTACTTTGCCCACGATACTGTCGACTATTTTCTTCTAAATATTGTTTTACATCAGCAAAGTCAGCTGACTGTAATTGTTGAATATATTGTTGTGTTGAAGCCAAACCATCTGCATTGATCGGGTGTAAAAGAATATTAATGGGTTGATTCCAGTTTTGATTTTGATCGCGATATGCATTTACTGCAACGATCAAAAGCACGACCAATAGACATGCTACTCGGATATTTTTCCACATTTTTAAATTCCCCACCCAACACTTGATTTTTTAATTTTGTTCTATAAAAAATGCTAGCAAGTTGCTAGCATTTTTTGAATATTTCTACTTTAGCCTTCCACCCATTTTCCATCTTGGAAAACTAAGCTCCACTTGGTTTGCTTACCTTCTGCTGTTTCAGAACCTACATATTGTGCTTGGTTCTTACGACTAAATTTCACTACAGTTGCATTTCCTTCTGGGTCAACATCAGGCGCTTGCAATAAGAATTGATATTTAGGATCGAGCTGATCTGCAACACTGCGCAGCTCCGCAACTTTTGGTGCACGCGTCTCTCGAATTTTCGGGAATTTACTTGCCGCCAAGAATAGACCCGCTGCGCCATCACGTAAAACGAAGAAATCATCATGCTTGGTTGAGCGCAGGTGTTCCATTTTGATTGGGTCAACACGCGGCGGCGCAGGCTGACCATTTTTCAATACCTTACGCGTGTTATCACAGCTAGAACAAGCGAAGTATGGACCAAAACGACCTGTTTTCAACTGCATCTCACCATCACATTTATCACATGGAATGGTTGGGCCATCATAACCCTTGATTTTGAATTCGCCTTCTTCAAGCTCGTAGCCATCACAATCAGGGTTATTACCACAGACATGAAGTTTACGACCACCATCAACCACATAGCTATCCATTGCCGTCCCACACTTAGGACAACGATGTTTGGACATTAAGTCTGCAGTTTCTGCACCATCATCATCTGATAATGCTGCTAAAGATTCTACAGGGGTTAAATTGAGCGTACCTTTACAACGTTCTTTTGGTGGCAAGTTATAACCAGAACATCCTAAAAACACACCTGTCGTTCCTGTACGGACTTGCATTGGACGCGAACATTCAGGACATGGCACATCTGCAACTTCAACAGGCTGATTACGGCGCATACCGTTTTCCCCCTGTGCATTGGTCAAACGCTTTTTAAAATCACCGTAGAATGTATCGAGTAACTCTTTCCAATTACGTTCACCTGTCGCAACGCGGTCTAACTGTCCTTCTAAATCTGCTGTAAAAGCATAATTCATCAGGTTGTTAAAACTTTCATCCAAACGATCAGTAACGATCTCACCCATCTTTTCTGCAAACAGACGACGGTTTTCAAGCTTTACATAACCCCGTTCTTGAATCGTCGAGATAATCGCAGCGTAAGTCGATGGACGACCAATGCCTTTTTTCTCTAACTCTTTCACCAAAGATGCTTCAGTAAAGCGTGCAGGTGGTTTAGTAAAATGTTGACTCGGATCAAGCTTCTCTAGCTTAAGCACTTCACCCACTTTTACCGCAGGCAATAAAATATCATCATCAGATTTATTGGCACCACGAACGCGGGTAAAGCCATCAAACACTAAAGTACGACCTTTGGCTTTCAATTCAACATTTGCCGCTTCAACTGTTAAAGTTGATGATAAATATTCAGCTGGTGTCATTTGACACGCAACGAATTGACGCCAAATTAAATCATATAAACGCTGAGCATCACGTTCTACGCCTGCAAGCTTGTCACCCGTCAAAACTACATCTGATGGACGGATTGCTTCGTGGGCTTCTTGTGCGCCTGCTTTATTGCCATAACGATTTGGTTTCGCCGGTAGGTATTTGTCACCAAAGCTTTGTTGAATATGATTACGTACCATATTCACAGCGTCATCACTCAAAAAGGTTGAGTCAGTACGCATATAAGTAATAAAACCGCCTTCATACAAGCGTTGCGCAAGCATCATGGTTTTCTTTACAGAGAAACCTAAGCGTGTACTGGCTGCTTGTTGTAAGGTTGAAGTGATATAAGGTGCGCTTGGGTTTACCTTAGTCGGTTTATCTTCGCGTAACGCAACTTTATATTCTGCGTCTTTTAATACATTGAGTAATGCATCAGTTTCAGCTTTATTTTTAAGCTTAAGCGTTTTACCTGCTTGTCGAACGGCTTCTAAACGAATGTCATCTTTCTTAGACAAGGTGTCTGCAAAGACTTGCCAATATTCTTCTGGAATAAATGCACGAATTTCACGTTCACGCTCAACGACCAGTTTCACCGCAACAGACTGAACACGTCCTGCTGAAAGTCCACGCGCAATTTTTTCCCACAATAGTGGTGACACCATGAAACCAACAACACGGTCAAGGAATCGACGTGCTTGTTGTGCGTTTACACGGTTTAAATCAAGACGTGTTGGCTGTTTAAACGCTTCTTGAATCGCATTTTTGGTAATTTCGTTAAATACAACACGATGGTAACGACTGTCATCACCGCCAATCACTTCACGCAAATGCCAAGCGATTGCTTCCCCTTCTCTATCCAAATCCGTTGCGAGATAGATGGCATCGGCATCTTTAGCGAGCTTTTTTAATTCAGCAACAACATTTTCTTTACCTGGAAGCACTTCATAATGTGCAATCCAATCATGTTCAGGATCAACCCCCATACGGTTGATCAATGCACTTTGAGCTTTCTCAGCTTTTTGTTCTTCTGTGAGCTTGGTTCGTGTAGCTGGCTTCTTTTCTGTTGATTTTGCACCGCCACCTGTAGGTAAATCACGTACGTGACCGACCGATGACTTCACAACAAATTGTGAGCCTAAATATTTATTAATGGTTTTCGCTTTTGCAGGCGACTCCACAATCACTAAGGCACGTTTATTTGCAGCAGATGTTGAAGCTGCTGTGCTTTTTGAAGCAGAGCGTGGGGTATTCGCCATAATTAAAAAAAATTCCTATGATCAATCAAAGAATTAGCGCTTCGCCAATTCATGTAAATAAGCTTTCATATCGTCAAGCTGTGTCGCTCTCAGGTCTGTTTCTTCATCCCAATAAAGCCCGACACAGTTAGCCTGCATATCAATAGCATAAACTCCTGTTAATGCAATGGGTAAATCATTAAATTTCTGATCACCTTGCACCACTTGTAGCTTGCCATCAACCACTCTTGCTCGCATCAGCGCTAAGCGTGCATCTGGAATTAGCACACTATAATAAGCCACCATGCTGGCACGTTTTTCTGAAGCCATTGGAACTTTTGTCCATTCTGGAGCAACAATTAAACGCGGATGTAGTCCCATTTTTCGTGCTTGATCACGCATTAATCCTAGTGCCTTTTCTCTCGGACTTACACGCAAGCCAAAAATTGAACCCAGTACAAAAAGTACAATCGCAACCGTTATCCAAATTCCAATATTACTCATAATGTCGCCCAAAACATCCTTTTATTAGCGTTACATAAGTTGAATAAAAAAGGCAAGTTACAACCTAAAAATATTACTCAATTCATTTATAAACTAGAAATCGATCTATTTATATAAAATGATACTTCATCATCTATAACTACTTCGATTTATTTTATTCAACTGAAGTTATTTTACCGAACTGATCAATATGAGCATCTCCCCAACTTTTTAGAGCCAATAAAATATGCTCTAAACTATGGCCAAAATCAGTTAAACAATATTCAACTTTAGGGGGAACCTGAGGATAGACCTCACGGTGAATAATGCCATCTTGTTCTAACTCACGAAGTTGATTGGTCAACATTCTCTGTGTAATAGAAGGAATACGTTTTCGAATTTCGTTAAACCGTAATGTACCTTCATTTAATAAATGCCAGAGAATAACGCATTTCCACTTTCCATCAATCAAGCTAATGGCGGCTTCAACAGAACAACCAGGTGAGCAATCAAAACTCGAATGTCGTGCTTTTGCCATACAACAGTATCCTTTTTGACACTATGAGCGTTATTTGTGTGTAGTCACATAATCTAAGCTTACGCTAAGCTCAAATTCCGAACAAGAGGAATCACCATCATGAAAGCTGTGGCATATCAAAAAGCAAGTCCTATCTCATCTACAAGTGCGCTCATTGATATTGAAATTGATGCACCAACCGCACAAGGTCATGACTTACTCATTCGCGTTCAAGCAGTTTCTGTAAATCCAGTTGATACCAAAATTCGTCACAACGTAAATCCTGAACACAATCAATGGAAAGTTTTAGGGTGGGATGCTGTCGGTGTCGTCAAAGCTATCGGCGAGGAAGTAACATTATTTAAAGTTGGAGATATTGTTTGGTATGCAGGCGCACTGAATCGTCAAGGTAGCAACAGCGAATTGCATTTAGTGGATGAACGTATTGTTGGTCATAAACCAAAGTCGATCGATACTATTGAAGCAGCGGCCTTACCTTTGACGGCAATCACTGCATGGGAAATGTTGTTTGATCGTTTAAAAGTACCGACTTCATCACCTTTAAATACTACTATCTTGGTGATTGGTGGTGCTGGTGGTGTAGGTTCAATGGCTATCCAACTGCTCAAGCAATTAACTAATTTAACAATTATAAGTACTGCCTCTCGTCCTGAAACAGCCGAATGGGTCAAACAGCTCGGTGCAGATTTTGTTTTAGACCACCGTCAACCCTTAGCAGAGCAAATAACCAAGCTCGGTCTAAATGCACCAACGTATGTATTTTCAACCACTCAAACCGATCAACATTTACCTGATATTGCACAACTGATCGCCCCTCAAGGGCATTTCGGCTTGATTGATGACCCTGAGCAATTAGACATTAAGCCCTTTAAATCAAAGTCAGTGTCGATTCATTGGGAATTTATGTTCACACGCTCAATGTATCAAACTGAAGATATGATCAAACAAAGTGAGCTGCTTAATCAAATTTCAACACTTGTAGATGCTGGTAAAATTAAAACCACAGTAACCCAAGTTTTATCTCCAATTAATGCAGAGAACCTCAAACAAGCACATCTACAAATCGAAAGTGGCTCAACGAAAGGTAAAATCGTACTGCATGGTTTTTAATATTAAACTGTCAAATAAAAGACAAAATATGGCAAGTTTCACGCTTGCCATATATTAATAATGCGGTGGTTTATTACTCATCGGATCAAAAGGTACAATTCCTTCAGATAAATCGGATGCTTCAACACGTTGATACAAAATTTGCATTTGTTTTTTTAAATCAGCTATTTCTTTGGTCTGAATTGCCAATTGTTGATTTAACTGTTCAACTAAATCATCTAAAAATGCAATTCGGACTTGCAAATCTTCAATGGGTGCGGAAAATGACGCGTGATCATCAAAATTATGTTGTTTAGTCATTTCAGACCTCATCTGAACTTTTAGGAAACATTATGGCCTATATTACTTTAAGGGATGTCCATCTCGCATTTGGCGGACCTGCCCTACTCGACGGCGCGCACTTTAATCTAGAACGTGGCGAGCGAGTCTGTTTGATTGGCCGTAATGGTGAAGGTAAGTCTACTTTATTAAAACTGATTGAGGGAAGTTTATTGCCCGATACGGGTGAAGTTTCGATTCAAAATGGCTTAACTGTTTCAATGTTAGCCCAAGATGTGCCAATGGATTCAGGCAAAGTAGCTGATATTGTTGCTGACGGCGCAGGCGAAGCTGCAACAGTACTCAAAGAATACCATGAAGCAAGTGATGCCTGCGTACTCGGCGATATGGAAGCCTGCGATCGTATGGGTATGTTGCAACATAAACTCGATCAGCTTGATGGTTGGGCGCTTGAAAACAAAGTGAATACCATCTTAGGTAAAATGGGACTTGACCCAAATGCCGATTTAGCAGACCTTTCAGGTGGTCGTAAGCGCCGTGTACTACTTGCACGCGCCCTGTTGACTCAACCAGATGTATTACTACTCGATGAGCCAACCAACCATTTAGACGTTGAAAGTATCGAATGGTTAGAAAAATTCTTACTCGATCAAAACAATCTCACATTACTATTCATTTCGCATGACCGTTCATTTGTTGACAGCATCGCAACACGTATTGTGGAGCTTGACCGAGGTATTTTGCGTGGTTACGAAGGTAACTATTCACGCTATCTCGAACTTAAAGCACAACAAATGGAAGCAGAAGAAAAACAAAATGCTTTATTTGATAAAAAGCTAGCAGAAGAAGAAGCATGGATTCGTCAAGGCATTAAAGCGCGCCGTACTCGTAATGAGGGACGTGTTCGCGCATTAAAAGACCTACGTGAACAATCTAAAGCTCGTCGTTCGCAGCAAGGCAAAGTAACGATGGCGGCACAAGAAGCCAATCGTTCAGGAAAACTCGTTTTTGAAATAGAACACTTAAGTGTCAGCTATGATCATAAACCATTGATTAAAGACTTCTCTGCAATTGTACTTCGTGGCGATCGTATTGGCTTAGTTGGTGATAACGGTGTCGGTAAAACCACCTTGATCAAAGCGATCTTAGGTGAAATTGAGCACGGTGGATCAGTAAAAACAGGCACACAACTTGAAGTCGCCTATTTCGATCAATTACGTAATGCACTTGACCTTGAAAAAAGTGTCATGGCAAACGTTTCGGAAGGTTCTGATTACGTTGATGTGAATGGAAACCGCCGCCATATTTACAGTTATTTGCAAGACTTTCTATTCTCACCTGAGCGTGCGCGTACACCTGTTAAAGCACTTTCAGGTGGCGAACGAAATCGTATTTTATTGGCGAAACTGTTACTTAAACCATCAAACTTAATCGTGATGGATGAGCCAACCAATGATCTCGACATGGTGACTTTAGAGCTGCTTGAAGAATTACTTTCAGAATACAAAGGTACGCTATTACTGATCTCGCATGACCGTGCATTTATGGATAATGTCGTGACTTCAACATGGGTATTCGATGGTAAAGGCAACATTGACGAGTACATCGGTGGTTACCAAGATTACTTGGAGCAACGCCCAGATCAGAAAGTCGTAGATCAAAAAAGTGATGTAAAAAAAGCACAAGCCAAAGCTGAAGCTGCGGCAGCAACAGCTGCACCGAAAAAAGTAAAACTCAGTTATAAGGATCAGCGTGAGTTAGAACAACTTCCAGCTGAGATTGAAAAACTAGAAACTGAACAAACTGAACTATCAGAAAAATTAGCAGATGGTTCATGGTTTGTTTCGGATGCGAATGCCGCAACTTCAGCAAGTCAACGTTTAGCAGAAATCGAAGAATTATTGCTAGAAAAATTAGAGCGTTGGGATGAGTTAGAAAACGCATCTAAAGGATAATTAAATCATCAGGCACCTATCATTGAGATAGGTGCTCGATTTAAATTACTGCAATGTCATCTAATTTCAGTGCATTTTTGATTACTTGATACATATTAAAATTCTCATCATCAAAACAAACAAATATAACCTCTTCTACACTTCGTCCATTTCTAAGCTCATCAGCAATGCTTGTAAATGCAATCTGTGCGGCAAGCTGTTTAGGAAAACGATATATACCTGTTGAAATATTTGGAAAAGCGATAGATTTAAGTTCCAAGCTTTCAGCCAATCTAAAACTATTCAAATAAGCATTTTCCAATAATAAAGCCTCATCGTGCTGTCCATCGACCCAAGTCGGTCCAGCGGTATGAATGACATATTTCGCAGGCAAATTTCCCGCTGTCGTCATCACCGCTTCACCAACAGCACAACCTCCCTGCTTTGCTCTTATTTTTTGACAATCTGCCAAAATCGCTGCGCCACCTTTACGATGAATGGCACCATCCACACCGCCACCGCCTAAGAGAGAAGTATTGGCTGCATTCACAATCGCCTCCACAGCAATTTGAGTAATATCACATTTGATTATTTTTATCGTTTTCAAGATTTGCTCCCGTTTTGTAGTCATTGATCTATCGACAAAAAGCATGCGCTTTATCTTTTTAGATTTAAAAAGTGTAAGTACAACTTGATCTCAGATTCAATTTGCAAAAGATAAATCCTCACAGAGAGTGAGATTATTCAAAGCAAAGCGAACTTTGATTATCGCGTTGCAGAATAAAAAAATAGGGCTGAGCTTGCTGTTTTAGATCCATCCAGCCTAATACGGTATTCTCATCTATTTTTCGAAACACATCGTGAATGGGCTTTTCATCATAAATCATTGTCGCCGATATTGTCCCTCGAAACTCAGTCATCCTTAAACGTGCTTTACTGTCTTTGGTTTTTAATAGTTTCAAAGCACCAGCTAGATACTTACTGTTATTTTTCAGAAGGCTAAAATCAATATTTAGAGGCAACCATTTCGGATCAAGGAAAAATAATGCTGTTTTCTTCGTATTGAGTATCACTAGCGGATATACCGTTTCCTGATCAATAAATAGCTTCCCATACCAGCTTGCCAGCTCCAATAGTCCATTCATCGGATGACCTGTTTCTACCTCAAATCCTTTCCAGCGACCATACATAAATGAACAGTCAACCCCATCTAATTGATCATAAAACTCGATCATTTTCTGAACATCGACTTTCTTTCCTTGTGATATTTCCTGAATATTCATCATCCCTTCCCTTTTTTGTTTTATTGATCCTCAACTCAATCTGGATTGAGTCTGGTGTGATCTGCATTGTATTACAGCTAAAATAAAGGCAAAGAACTTATCATTCAATTTCCGCCGAGTAGCAGCCGAACAAAAACTTGTTGGCATATTCTCAGGCTCACTTCATGCTACACTGCTGCAAAATTTAACATCATCCACGCATCTAAGTTTATGAGTCAAAAACAGCCTTATATTCCTGGCGAATTTCAATGGGAGTTTTTACTTCCTAAGTATTGGAAAATTTGGATCGCCATTACTTTTCTTATGTTATTGGCAATTTTGCCATGGGCTATTCAATGGCGATTGGCACATGGTTTGGCAACATTATGCTGGCATTTACTTAAATCGCGCCGCAAAACGACACTACGAAATTTAGAGCTTTGCTTTCCTGAATGGTCAACTGCTGAAGTTGAAGCACAAGCAAAGCAAGTCTTTGTCGATATGATGTTAGGTGTATTTGAAACATTAAATGCTTGGTATTGTCCAAAATGGTTTAAAGGACGGCATAGCATTGAAGGTTTGGAACATATCACTCAAGCCAAAGCACAAGGCAAAGGCATATTACTGTTAGGGACACACAGTACGCTGCTCGATGCAGGAGGTTATATATGCGCACAATATTTTGACCCTGATGTGGTTTATCGTCCGCAAAATAATCCGATGTTGGATATGCTGATTTATCGTTGTCGTGCCACGATATACCAACAACAAATTGATCACGATGATATGCGTGGCTTAGTCCGTCGTTTAAAAGATGGAGGCGCGATTTGGTATAGTCCAGATCAAGACTTTGGTTTGAAACAAGGAGTGATGGCTCCATTTTTTGGTGTTCCTGCGGCAACCGTTACCGCACATCGCCGTTTATTAAAAATCTCAAAAGCCGTTGCGATCCCACTGTATTTTTATCGATATGGTGATATTCGCAATCCAAAATACAAAGTACTGATTGAGCCTATGGTTGAGAACATGCCAAGCGAAGATGAGGTTGAAGATGCCATTCGCGTCAATAAAATCATTGAAGCGCAGTTACGTATCGCACCAACACAATGGATGTGGTTTCACCGTCGTTTTAAAACACGACCTGCGGGTTATGAAAAGATCTATTAAAAAATTAAAACCCGAGTTTCGCATCCTACGAAACTCGGGCAAATGAGGTTGTGCTTTCACATTTTTTATTATCTTGCGTCCATCGCATGCATCATATCCATAATGCTTTTCCATCTCAGCGCTAGCTATCCTTAGATCGGAATTCCATTCCTGCTTCCCTGTGCTGATGTATTTAGAATAAACCTTTTGGTCTTACTGGACTATTCGCTGTAGGACTAAATCCATGTACGATATTGCTTACATCAAGGCCGTTTAATCAACCAGCTTATTTATAAGGTTGCGCTAGCTCATCAACAACCATTTTTTCTTCCTTTTCGGCCTTTTCAATCCCTTCCTGAATAGCATCTTCAGCTTCTTCAGCATCAGATGGTGTTTCGTCTAGTGATTGCTGTTGTTGTTCAAAAACCCGACCTGTTTGCAGTACCACATAAATCGGAAAGTGATCTGAACCAATATGAGACAAACGTTTCATTTCAACTAAACCAAAATCGGTACTATGAAAAATATGATCTAAAGACCATCTTAGTAAAGGATAATCAGCATGAAAGGTATTCATAAAATACCGACCAACACGTGGGTCAAGTAAGCCGCTGATGCGTTGAAATAATCGCGTTGTCCTAGACCAAGCCACGTCATTCAAATCCCCCATCACGATACAACTTTCATCTAAATCTTTAATTTGATCCCCAACGATTAATAATTCAGCATCTCGCAAAGTTGAATCTTTCGCTTCAGTGGGACTCGGTGGTTTAGGATGTAAACAATAAAGTTGAACTTGTACACCTGAACGCAACTCTAAGCAGGCATGTATTGACGGAATTTCATCGCTTAAAATAAATTTAATTTCTGATTCCAACAAAGGAAGCCGACTATATAAATGCATTCCATATAAATTATTTAATGGGACTGCAACTTTATAGCGATACTCTTGTTCTATAGGCTGCAATGCTTTCTGCCACAATTCATCTGATTCAAGCGTTAATACAATATCTGGTTGTAACTGGTAAATATGCTGGAGCAGCAATTCATACTTGTCATTTGGTGTAAGCACATTCGCAACCAACAATGAAATCTGCTGTGATTCATTTAACTGCTGTCTAGCAACGTGTTTAACTTGTTTCCTCCAGATCGGCGTATAAGGCAAGACCATTTTTAATTGGTAAGCAACAGCCGCAATTAACCCAACTAATAATAGCTCTCTGAATAATGTCCACTCGGACTTAATCAACAACAAGCCAAGTAATGTGACTAAACCCACTGCTAATATTTGTAATCTTGGAAAATCAGCTCCTCGAAACCACCATTCATCTCTAGGAATCAGTGACCATAAACTCAGCCAAATAACTACTACTGCACAAATCTCAATCCATATCATGTTAATTTTACTCTTGAGGATAGAGGGAATTTATTAATAAAGTTATGGCTTTATCAATTTTGTATCTAATACAAACAAGTTATTCCACTCAATTAAATTATCGTTTTATTTACGTAAAGCTTGCAGTTGTGGTCGCTTTTGATACACTCAAACCCCTTTAAAGTTTTTTACATACCGAGGCACAATGACATGAAAGTAGGTCTGGTCGGTTGGCGTGGGATGGTTGGTTCTGTCCTTATGCAACGTATGGTTGAAGAGAATGATTTTGCTCATATTGAGCCATTCTATTTTTCTACCAGTAATGCAGGTGGCGAAGCACCTTCATTTGGTGGTAAGACTGCCCCAGCACTTATGGATGCAACAGATATTAAAAGTCTGAAGCAAATGGATGTCATTTTAACCTGTCAAGGTGGCGACTACACATCTGAAGTTTTTCCAAAACTTAAAGCAGAAGGTTGGGATGGTTACTGGATTGATGCTGCATCTACATTACGTATGGATGATGAAGCAATTATCGTTCTTGACCCTGTCAACCTAAATGTCATCAAAGATGGTTTAGTGAATGGCACTAAAACTTTTGTTGGTGGTAACTGCACAGTTTCATTGATGCTGATGGGCTTAGGTTCTCTATTCCAAAACAATTTAGTGGAATGGGCAACTTCGATGACATATCAAGCAGCTTCAGGTGCAGGCGCGCAAAACATGCGTGAACTCATCACAGGTATGGGCTACTTGTACAACAATACTAAAGAATTACTAGATGATCCAAAGTCTGCAATTCTTGATATTGACCGTCAAATCGCAGATTTGCAACGCGGTGAAGGCTTCCCTAAAGCGAACTTTGGCGTGCCATTGGCAGGCTCGTTGATTCCTTATATCGACAAGCAACTCGAAAGCGGTCAGTCTAAGGAAGAATGGAAAGGTCAAGTTGAAACCAATAAAATTTTGGGCAATCAACAGATCGTTCCTATCGATGGTCACTGTGTTCGAATTGGTGCGATGCGCTGTCACTCTCAAGCAATTACATTAAAATTGAAAAAAGATGTAGCACTTGATGAAATCGAAGACATGATTCGTAGCTCTAGCCAATGGGCTAAAGTTGTACCGAATACACGTGAAGCATCGATGACCGATCTTACTCCTGTTGCCGTTACTGGTACTTTAACTGTACCTGTAGGCCGTTTACGCAAGTTAAATATGGGTAAAGAATATTTAGGTGCATTCACAGTGGGTGACCAACTGCTTTGGGGCGCTGCAGAACCTTTACGCCGTATGTTACGCATTTTGGTTGAATACAAGAACGCGTAAGCAAAAAACGATAGAAATCAAAAGCCGATCACATTTGATCGGCTTTTTTTATGTAATCAAACATGAAGAATTTACAATTCATTTACATCGCGGTAATGTATACTTTTGAACTGACTATAACATCACTTTTTCATGGATCGAGATGACTGTTTATAACAAATTAAAAATTGCCATTTTAACCATCTTATCTTCGCAACATCTTTATGCAATTACGCTCGATCCTTTACAAATCCAGTCTGCACCTGGCGAATTACTTTATGCTGAAATGAGTTTTCATCAGGCAGATCCAAATGCAAAATTAGAAGTCAGCCTTGCAACACCAGAAGACCTCGTTATGATTGGGGCAGCTCACCAGCCACCATCAGCACTGAATTTCTTTACCCGTCGAAATAACCGAGGCGAAGGTGTCATCGTCATTACCTCTTCTCGTCCTATGACAGATGCTGAACTCAATATTATTATTAAAATACAAGAAGATGGTGCATCACATTTAAAGCACATTAGACAACCAATTCGATCAAACATACAAAAAGTTCAAGCAGCGGCAGTAAGTAATGAAAAAGCGTTAACGCCTAAGTTTATTGTGAGTGAAAAAGATATTGCTCTCGATTTACCTGAAAGTACTCGCTTTAATACAGCATCTATACCCAAAGAGCCAACTCTAAAACAAGAGAAACTTTTAAATGCTCCGTATGAACTCCCGCCAGCTTTAGATATTGCAACTGATAAAGTATCTGTTTCTGCAGCTATCTCAGTTGTACCATCTCAAGTAGAACAAAGTGTCAGCGCTCCAGTTGCAAACAACGATACACAGCCAATAACGGCTAAAACAGCAACAGCTGGACAAAATTCTACAATCCCAACAACCAAAACAGAACTTAAAGAAACTGCTGTTACACAGACCGCAAAAAACGAACCAGTAAATGAAAGTCTTCTTGGTAAAAACCAAGATCAAGATAACCCAGAAAAACTTATTGAGAATAAAGAAGATACTATCGCTGCATATCGTGCTAAAAATAAAGAGCAACCTGTTAAGCAAAAAGCACCTCAAAACACTATACCCTCAGTTTCAGGTGAAAATACTCAACAACAGCATGTCGTAGCACGTAATGAATCTTTGTGGAGTATCGCTCATCGTATTGCGAGTCAAACACATAAACCTGTGTCGCAAGTGATGAACCAAATTAAGGCACAGAATGAACATGCATTTATTGGTGGAAATGCAAACCGACTTAGACAAGGTTCTCAATTAAATTTCAATCTAGGTAATATCCCGAGTCGTCAAAATCAAAATGTGAATCAGATTGCAGCGCAAACACCTCAACCAGCATCTGGAAAAACAAAATATCGCCTACAACAAGCTGAGATGTCGCTTGTTGCTGAAAGCAATCAAGATTCAAGTACAGGAAGTGCGAAAAAAGACACATTACAGCAAAAAACCAGTACTGACTTATCATTAAAAGTTATGACAGCTCGGGAAAAAACCGTTACATTACAACGAAACGTAACACAGTTAGAGTTGGCACTACGTCAGAAGGAACAGCGAATTCAACTCCTAAATGCTCGACTTGCCGAGCTACAAGAACGGTTGAAAGCGCAGCAGGAAACTAAAAAGCCAACACACTGAATTACGAGAAGATTCTCATAAATTTGCAAAAGCGGCTCTATCTTTAAGGGGTATAGATCATGTCAACTATAATAATTGTACTACTCGTCATCGTATTGGTAGTCGCAATCGTTTTAAAGAAACGTGGTGACAATCAAAATACAGCAGCACCTAAGAAAGGGACTGCTGCTGGAAAAGCAACGAAAAAAGCAACTGCCAAAAAGACATCACGCACAACCTTAGCACGTGAAGAGCAAGAAGCCGCTCCACTCGTAACAACTGCAATATCTGACAGTTTACGTGAAAAAATTGAACAACAGATTCAAGAACGAAACTTTCAAGCTGCAGAGGCTCAAATTAATCAAGCGTTAAAGCAAGATAACTCTCAACATGAATTATATTTATTTCTTTTAGATATCCATCTAGCCCAAAAAGATGATTTTGCGATTGATCAATTAATCAAGCATGTTCATGCTTTAAAGCTTGAAGATATTGCTCATGCAGCTGAAGCTAAAAAAAGTGAATACGAAAAAAATAAACAACCAGACTCAATTGATTTTCATTCAAATACCAACAACTTTAATCAACGTCCAACAACGACGGAAGCAGCTGCACCGCAAAATAATACAGCAGACTTTGATGCCTTAGTTCAAGCACCATCAAATCAATCTTTTGATGACTTACAAACTGAATACGTCGCGCCAGTCGAAGAAGAAAAACCTGCTGAACCTACACCAGAGGTTCAACCTTTAGACTTTAATTTCTCTTTTGAACAGAAAGAGACGCAAGTTCCTGAGGCATCTCCTACCCCTGTAGAATCTGAAACTACAGAAGTTAAAGAACAAACCCCTCTTGAATTTTCTTTCAGTCTAGAGCCAAATACAGCGACTCCAGAAGAAACCAAAGTTGAAGAAGAAGCTAAGACTGAACCAGATTTCAACTTTTCTTTAGAAACCTCGCCTGAGCCAGCAGAAGCACCTAGTCTAGACTTTAGTTTTGAACCAACGACTCAAACACCAGTAGATCAACCAGAAACTCTTGCAGAGAAAACAGAATTTTCGTTTGACCTTGCTGAACCAACGCCAGTTGCTGCGGAACAGACTACAGAGCTCACAACATCAGAACCCGCAACACAAGTCTCGTCTGTTGTTAGCAACGATCCGCTTGTTCAATCATTCCCTGACTTGCAACAACTGAATGAAGCTCAACTGAATTTGGATTTAGCTGAGCAATATATCGAATTAGGCGCTTACGAATCTGCTCGAACTTTATTACAAAACAGTCAGTCTATTTTTGATGCTGATCAACAACAAAGCTCAGAAAAGTTACTGAATAAAATAGCTTCCTGAATTTGATCAGTCTAATATAAGCAGTCTCTAAGACTGCTTTTTTTATGATGAAAAAAATCGCTTTAATCTACATGGGTGGAACTTTTGGCTGTGTTGGCGAACCACTCATGCCAATGCCTGAACAGCATTTTTTACCTTTACTCGAAAAGGTTATTCCGCCACATTTAAATGTAGACTGCTTTGCAGCACCAAGTATCAAAGACAGTAGTGCTTGTACAGCTGTAGATTGGCTTCCTCTCATACAACAAATACAACAACTGCAATTGCAGGATTATCAACATTTTGTGATTATTCACGGTACAGATACGCTCAGTTATGCAGCAGCGACCCTTGCGCGCTTCTTAGGTCAATCTTGCCATGCCATCATCACAGGTAGCCAATATCCTCTACTTAATATCGATGGTAACGATACCAGAGAATTCACTGATGCAACTAGCAACCTATATTTAGCGTTAGAACAGGTGCAAGTACTTCCAGCAGGAGTATATCTTGGATTCAATAACCAAGTTTTCCATGCTCAAACCACTCTTAAAGTTCATACTACCGATTTAAATGCATTTGCTGGAGTTGATGCAAACCTAGATTGTAAGACCGCGACCAAAATGCTCGTTGTACAGAATGAACATATTGAAAAAGTCGCTCATTTAAGTGTATTCAATCTAATGCTTCAACCGATTGGACAACTCCAATTACAACAACAACTTGAAAATATCTTATCCAATCCTCCTCACTTTTTAATCTTACAAGGATTTGGTACAGGCAATATCGCAATCAATGATCAACTCATTACATTATTTGAAGCTCTATTTAGCAAAGGATGTATTTGTATCATTAGTTCTCAAGTGACTTTTGGACAATTAGATCAACGTTATGCGATTAGTTCTTGGGTAAATACAGCGAAAGTTTTGGTCAATGATTGTCTAAGCCATGCTGATTTATATGCAAAAGCGCTGCAAATGTATTTAAAATACCCATCCCCTGATCAACGTTTTGATCAATGGAATCAGCATTTATCTTGAGGTTTAAATATGCAACGTTATGCAATCGGTATTGAATTTTGCGGTACTCAATACCGTGGTTGGCAAACTCAACAAGCTGGCGTTGTAAGTGTCCAAGAAACCATTGAGAAAGTCCTCAGTAAAATTGCCAATGAACCGATTATTGTTCATGCTGCTGGACGTACCGATGCTGGGGTTCATGCGACCAACATGGTTGCTCATTTTGATACAGAGGCAATTCGACCAGAGCGCGGCTGGATGATGGGCGCAAACAGTCAGTTACCGAAAGATATTTCAATCCAATGGATCAAATGTATGGATGAAAATTTCCATGCACGATTTAAAGCGACTGCTCGACGTTATCGATATATTGTTTATAACGCACCTCATCGCCCTGCTCTGCTACATAAACAGGTTACACACATCTATTCTGAACTTGATATTGATAAAATGATTGCAGCCGCATCTAAGTTTGAAGGTACACATAACTTCGAGTCATTCAGAGCTGCTGCATGTCAATCAAATCAGCCCGTTCGCCATGTTAAGCACTGCCGCTTATTCCAACATGGTCGTTATTTGGTCTTAGACATACAAGCAGATGGCTTCTTACATCACATGGTTCGCAATATCATGGGATGTTTGCTTGAAATTGGCCAAGGCATGTATGAAATTGAACACATTGATACCATGTTTGCAGCGCAAGATCGTAAAGCTGCTGGCGTTACTGCACCACCTGATGGCTTATACTTCATCCAGTGCTATTACCCTGATCAATTTGAATTGCCTCAGCCACCCCTTGGGCCACAATGGTTAAATTTACCAGAATAAAAAAAGCCTTATCAATAACGATAAGGCTTTAAAATTCCTCACACCATTAACGTTGTTTACGCTTCCGATACTCAACTGGTGTTTCATTCGTCCAACGTTTAAATGCTCGATAGAACGTACTTGGTTCAGAGAAACCCGTTAAATACACAATACGCTCTACGCTTTCATTGGTATTTGCCAATAACTTTTTCGCTAAACGACAACGATAGTCCGATAAAATTTGCTGAAAACTAGTATTCGCTTCGCTTAACTGTGTTCTTAAACGGCGTGGCGTAATACTAAGTTGTGCAGCCACTGTTTCTAACGTTGTCTCACCACTTTCAAGTGTTGAGCCGATTGCACGGCGTACTTCACCGACTAAATCATAACGAGCAAGTTCTTGCAGCTTTTCAATTGCAAGCTGCTCATGTAATTGTAGTAATTCAGGTTCAGCCTGCCATAAAGGATAGTCCAAAACTGCCATATCAAAATATAAGCGCGTTTCTCTCTGACCTAAACTAACTGAGCATCCATAAACACGGAAATACTCGTCATCATCCGCACCCTCATTGAAATTAAAATCAATGAAAATCGGTTGAAACTGACCTTCCGTAATAAATTTAAAAAAACGTAAGATTCCTGACATCGCACATTCAGAAAAATGGCGATTCACTAAATTATCAGACCAATACTGTTCGCCGTTACTTAAGTAACAACGCCCATCTTCAATCACCAACTTAGCGTCAAAAGCATCACTAATTAAACGCTGATAAGCCAAAGCTCGCTTGAGCCCCTCACCAAAAGTCTCACTACTGATAAACAAATGCTCGATCACTTGACCACGATACAGTGGTAAATGCTCACCTAAATGCAAACCGATATCTGGGTCATTGCTCACTTCCTGTGCCGCAATCCAGAATGCATTTTGTGCACTCAGTGGGGTTCTTGCATTTGTATCAACTTGATTTAGTGCTACACCTGCTTTTGTTAGAATCTCTTCAGTTGGTAATCCTGCTTTACGAATTGCCTGATAACCAAAGCGCAATACAACCGATGCATCTGTTAACTGACCCACGCAGTGCCCTTCCCTGTAGATACGTTATTGTGACAATAAACAATAATTTTAGATTAACGTTGATTGACCAAACTGACAACACTATTCTGCTTCTTTTGTTAAAAAAAAATGAGGATTGTCTGACAGTTTTTTCCAATTCATCTGTACAAGCTTTGCTAAGAGAGCGTCTTGTAAATTTCAAATAAATTGACTATAATTTGCGCCTTTCCAATTTGATCATCAGGTAGGCTATGGCCAATAAAGAGGAACTCATTGAGTTCGAAGGCGTTGTCACCGAAACGCTTCCTAATACGATGTTCCGTGTACGTTTAGAAAACGGTCACGAAGTTATTGCACACATTTCTGGTAAAATGCGTAAACACTACATCCGTATTTTGACAGGTGACAGTGTTAAAGTTGAAATGACACCTTATGACTTAACTAAGGGTCGTATCACTTATCGTGCGCGCTAAGTCAGATTAGTGAATGCAAAAAAGCCACATGATTGTGGCTTTTTTTACGCTTATTCTTAAATTATTCGCTCAGACGTGTGGTTTTACACCCTACAGTTTGGCACTCGCGTAGGCGCTCTAATAGCCAATGGTTGCGTTCCTGAGTAGTGCTCAACCGACATTCCACATCAACGCTGTTTTGCTGCGAATCGGTACAACTTGCATCCCGATGACGTATCCAAGCCAGCTGCGACTTTTTTAGAATCTTTTGTTGCGTTTCATTGAGATGTTTGCGTAACTGCTGATAATTCTTATTTAAGTCAGCATCAGCACTGGCATAAATCTTATTAGTGCAGTAAATATCATCATAAGTATTACGCGCTTTATCACAATTATCTGCATAGCTTAATGTCGCAACGACATAACACAAAAGACCAAGCACTATCTTATGCATCAAATTTTCTCGATAACTTAATTATGCGACATATCTAATCACATTTTGTTATGCTTGAACATTACTCAGAAATAGACAAGTTTGTATATTTTTGTTTCCCGATTAGAATAGTGATCGATTATAATAAATTCAAAGATTTATTTTAGAAATAAAGGAATATTCATGCGGAATTATAAGTTTTATATATTATCTATAGCGCTCATTTTACAAGGCTGTGCAACCCCTGGCTGGCGCTCGGTTCAACTACAAGACTACTTACAACCTTATATCGGTCAATCAGCAGATAACATTCAGCAAAATCTTAATCTCAAGAGCCTAGGCTTCCAAACTCTAAAACAACCAACCCAAACTGACCAGCAGTTAGTTTTTACCGTACTTCGCCCAATTAATATTCCTATTCCAATGAATATGGGAACTTCAGATGGTTCTCGCCTTTCAACAGTTACGACATATAGCCAATCTTACGATGTCAATTTTTACTGCCATATTATTTTTGAGCTTGATCAGCAAAAAATTGCACGTTCTATTCGTTATGAAGGAAAAGCCTGCTAACAACAAATAAAAAATGCAGCACACGCTGCATTTTTTATAGATCAGATTTTTAGCCTAACACAGCAACAACAGCATCGCCCATTGCATCTGTACCGACTTTGCTCATTCCTTCTGACATAATATCTGCTGTACGCAAACCTTGGTCTAAAACTTGACCTACTGCATCTTCAATCGCTTTTGCCGCAGCTTCTTCACGGAAGGTATAACGCAACATCATCGCAACAGATAAAATCGTTGCAAGTGGGTTTGCAACATTTTTTCCAGCGATATCTGGTGCTGACCCATGGCAAGGTTCATACATACCTTTACCATTTTCATCTAAAGATGCTGAAGGCAACATGCCAATTGAACCCGTCAACATTGCTGCTTCGTCAGACAAGATATCACCAAATAAGTTACCTGTTACGATGACATCAAATTGTTTTGGTGCACGAACAAGTTGCATTGCTGCATTATCGACATACATATGTGAAAGCTGAATATTTGAATACTGTGCTTGTTGTAAGTCAGTCACTGTTTGCTTCCAAAGCTCAGTAACCTCCAATACATTTGCTTTATCAACAGAACAAACTTTTCCACCACGCAAGCCAGCTAATTCAAAAGCAACTTTGGCGATACGTTTAATTTCACTTTCTGAATAAACGTCAGTGTTATAACCTTGTTTTTCACCGTTTTCTAATTCTCGGATACCACGTGGTTGACCAAAGTAAATACCACCTGTTAATTCACGAACAATCAGAATATCTAAACCAGCAACAACTTCTGGTTTTAAGCTCGAAGCATCTGCCAATTGAGGATAAAGAATTGCTGGACGTAAATTTGCGAATAAATTTAATTCACTACGGATTTTCAACAATCCACGTTCTGGACGAATTGAACGTTCAATCGTGTCCCATTTAGGTCCGCCTACAGCACCCAATAAAATCGCATCTGCTTTTTGAGCTTGTGCACTTGTCACTGCTGGATATGGTTCACCATGGGCATCAATTGCTGAGCCACCCAGTAAACCATGTTCCCATGTCAAACCTAAATTAAATTTATCATTGACCTTTGTCAGTACTTTCTCAGCAGCACCAACAATTTCAGGACCAATCCCATCACCCGCTAAAATTAAAATATGTTTTGACATCTACTTTTCCAATTTCATCCACACAGCATTCAAGCTGCTATTTGATTAAATCTTTTTTTCAACAAATTCGCCCAAACCTGTCTTTACATCATACGGACGGCAGAATCGACGAATCATGCGCTCTTCTTGCAATAGATCAACACACAAAGGATCTGGAGCTGATGCATTAAGCAAGTTTTCTACACGATTTGCTCTATCTCGGTACATTTTAAAGGTATAGCGCGTATGCGGTTTAAACGCATGGATGATATGAAAAGTTTCAGCACGATCTGGGGAAATTGGATAATAGCGAATAACCACTTCATATTGCTTAGCAGGTACACTCAAGTAAACCTGTTGATTTCGGCTTAAAATCGAACCATGTAACCGAACAATGCCTTTTTCTATGGCCTGTTGGCTTACACGATGCGATTTAGCATCAATCACACCAATATCATTAATTCTTTCGAATTCACAATTATCCACGCCTGAACAATATAAAGTCGCATTGTTCGCTTTGTCTTCTAATGTATTTTGTGCAATACGAACTTGGTCAACCACAGTCGTTGTGTTTTGACACGCAGTTAACGTTGTACCCACACTTAAACACAGCAAAATACTGCGAGCGAATTTTGTTTTCATTATTCAAGCCCAGTCCTCATATCATGCAAACATGCAAGCAAATCTTCTTCGCTAGCATGTTAACAAGAGTTCAATCTCTGCGCTACGGCTATGTTTAAAATGTCCCTCGACATTTAGTCATGTTTACATTTAAAAAATGTAAGTGAGACTTAAGCTTTGATATCCTTAAATACCCAAGGACGTGCTTGTTTTGCTTTTTCCTCAAAAGCACGGATGTCATCCGCAGCTTGCAATGTCAAACCAATATCATCCAAACCATTGAGTAAACAATGTTTACGGAATGGATCAATTTCAAATTTAAATGCTTCGCCTTTCGGTGTACGTACTTCTTGTGCATCTAAATCAATCGTAAGCTGATAACCTTCTTGTTCACACTCTTTAAATAACTGATCAACGATCTCCTCTGACAAGATCACAGGTAACATGCCATTCTTAAAGCAGTTATTAAAGAAAATATCAGCAAAGCTAGGTGCGATCACGGTACGGAAACCGTATTCATTGAGTGCCCAAGGTGCATGTTCACGACTTGAGCCACAACCGAAATTGGTACGAGCCAATAAAATAGTTGAGCCTTGAAAACGCGGTTTATTCAAAACAAAGTCAGGATTCTTTGGACGCTTACTAATATCTTGTCCTAAATAACCCTCATCTAAATAACGTAACTCATCAAATAAGTTATCGCCAAATCCCGTACGTTTGATCGATTTCAAAAACTGCTTCGGAATAATTAAATCCGTATCTACATTGGCACGGTCTAAAGGCGCAACAATACCTTGTTCTACAGTATATTTTTCCATGACTTTGCTCCCTTAGAATGAACGAACATCAACAAAATGACCTGCAATCGCCGCCGCTGCCGCCATCGCTGGACTTACTAAATGTGTACGCCCACCATTACCCTGACGACCTTCAAAGTTACGATTTGAAGTCGATGCACAATGCTCACCTGGTTGTAATTTATCTGCATTCATCGCCAAACACATTGAACAACCTGGTTCACGCCATTCAAAACCTGCCTCTAAGAAGATTTGGTCTAAACCTTCATTCTCAGCTTGTTGTTTCACTAAACCTGAACCCGGCACGATCATCGCTTGTTTAATACTTGACGCGACTTTACGACCTTTCACAACTTCAGCCGCAGCACGAATGTCTTCAATACGAGAATTGGTACATGAACCAATAAACACGCGGTCTAATTGGATATCTGCCAATGCCTGACCTGCAGTTAAGCCCATGTATTGGTAAGCACGCGTCCAATCATTACGCTGCACATCATCTTTTGCTTGTTCTAAGGTCGGAACAGCTTGAGAAACAGGAATCACCATTTCTGGAGACGTTCCCCAAGACACTTGAGGTTCGATCTCTGCACCATTCAACACAACAACTGCATCAAATACGGCATCTTCGTCTGAATGCAACGTGTTCCAATACTCGACTGCTTGATTCCACTCTTCGCCTTGTGGCGCATAGTTGCGGTCTTTGACATAAGCAATCGTTTTATCATCTACAGCTACCATGCCCACACGTGCACCCGCTTCGATTGCCATGTTACATACTGTCATACGCCCTTCAATCGACATATCACGGAAAACTTGACCACCGAACTCAATCGCATAACCAGTACCCCCCGCTGTACCAATCTTGCCAATGATTGCCAAAACAACATCTTTTGACGTGACGCCTGTACCCAATACACCATCAACACGCACTAACATGTTCTTAGATTTCTTTTGTACTAAGCATTGTGTTGCCAATACATGCTCAACTTCAGATGTACCGATACCATGTGCTAAACAACCAAAAGCGCCATGTGTTGCTGTATGTGAATCACCACAAACAACGGTCATACCAGGTAAGGTCAAACCTTGCTCTGGCCCAACTACATGCGCAATCCCTTGACGAATATCGTTGATACCAAACTCAGTGATATTAAAAGTTTTACAGTTATCATCTAAGGTTTGAACTTGGATACGTGAGGTATCATCTTCAATCCCTGCAATACCTTGTTCACGTTCCTTTTTAGAGGTCGGTACATTGTGGTCAGGTGTTGCGACATTGGCACTTAAACGCCATGGTTTACGTCCTGCAAGCTGTAAACCTTCAAATGCTTGTGGACTAGTCACTTCATGTAATAAATGACGATCAATGTAAATTAAACACGATCCATCATCACGCTCAGTGACTAAATGATCATCCCATAATTTGTCATATAATGTTTTGCCTGCCATGTCTTCGCTCTCCGTAGTGCTTGCCATAGGACTAGGTATTTGTAATCTTAGCTTGATTATAACAACTGTTTCACATAAATCTAATTTATCATTTTTATTAATTAAAAAACTTTTAGGAATGATTTAATTCCATCACTATCTTAATATCTGATGATGCTCTAAAACTTAAATTATTACTTGCCTCGAAGTTCAAGTTTAAATAAGTCTACAACCCCAATAGCATTTCTGTACCGCCATTTTTTATTAAAAATCTTAGATTCTAGGTTTTCAGGCAAGTCGTAAAACTTTAAAATTTTTCGACGCATCTCTTTTCTCCATTTAATCTCCTTATTCAACTTTTGATATCCAGAGAAACAACAGCTAAAAGTCAATACTGTAAAACCAAGAATAGAAACTCCAACAAAAGTGCTATCCTCACGCATAGAGTGAGACAAAACAAAAAATAAAGTTAGTAAAATGTGCCAAAATTCGATGGTGAAAGCATGGTTAGGATTCGCTGCACGGTCATGTAAGTATGGATTTAAATATATAAGTTGATTTTGTTTAACTGCTACAACCAAGTGTTTTCCGCAATCAAGCTCTTTAAAAGCAATGACATCCACATTTCCAACAGAATTTAACAATGCTTGGCTGATCACAAATCGAATTGGCTTATTATCCAAATTTGCTTGATAATCTATGACCTGAATACGTTTAATAATTCTTAGTTTGTTATCAAACCAATTAATTGTCCCCTCTTCCGTTTTTCTAATTGAATTTATTTTTCCAGATATAAGTTCTAGCTGCTTTGACATACGAATTTCTTTTTATAAACTTTTATAATCTATCAAAATGATACAGCAAACATCATAATTTTTTAAATAAAATTATAGATATAAAAACATCCACCAAAATTCATGAATAACCAAACAGATGAAATTAGATACCGACAAATACTAAAATCTGCAAATCCAATCATCATCAATTGAAATTTCTTTTTTACTTCTTAAATGATAATGATTATTATTTATATAAATAAGATTTAAGATGGTGACAGCAATGGCAAATATTCAGCAATTCGTGATTAACAATCAACGAACTTTAAAAAAAACGTTAAGTTACTACTTCATGCATATCACAGTAGCAATGCTGGTTGCCTATGTTGTAACAGGAAATCTGATCATGGCAGTGACTTTGAGCTTGCTTGAGCCCACAGTACAAGCCTTTGCATTCTTCTTCCATGAAAAAATTTGGAATAGAACTGAGCAAAAAGTCTAACTTTTAATTATACATATACAGCTTAAACTATATTTGTTCAGCGCTTTTACCTAAAATAGTCAGCTATATATGTCTCAGAACAAACATCTAAATTTTAATGATTTTCGAGTCTAAACTATGAA
The DNA here is from genome assembly GCF_000368585.1 of Acinetobacter venetianus RAG-1 = CIP 110063. GTDB lineage: Bacteria > Pseudomonadota > Gammaproteobacteria > Pseudomonadales > Moraxellaceae > Acinetobacter > Acinetobacter venetianus. The sequence goes on along the minus strand of NZ_KB849556.1, from coordinate 252,353 downwards.
TCTTGCCGCTTTTGAAGCATTTGTTAAAGTGATGGAAACGGGTTCAATTTCGATTGCTGCCGAACAACTATTCATTACTCAGCCAGCGGTAACGAAACGGATTCATAGCCTAGAAGATTATTTTGGTGTGAAATTATTTGAATCCGCAGGCCGCGGTATTCAACCAACTCATGCAGCGCATTCTTTACTTCCAAAAGTAAAAACTTGGCTCAATGAGCTCGGTGAAATCCACCACACACTAAGTCATGAACAAGCACAGGTACAAGGTCGTTTAAAGATTGGTACAAGTCATCATATCGGTTTGCACCATCTCGCAGAGCCACTAAAAGCTTTCGTACAGCTCTTTCCTCAAGTCACTTTAGATGTACATTTTGTTGATTCAGAACAAGCACATGAACAGGTACTTGCAGGTGAATTAGAACTCGCTTTCCTGACGCTTCCACCGACGGGAGATGATCGACTTAATTATTTAACTATTTGGAATGATCCTTTAGTTTTTGTTGCATCACCATTTCATCCACTCTCGCAACAAAGCAACCTTACATTAGAAGACTTAATTGCTTATCCGAGTTTATTGCCATCAGCGCACACCTATACCAGTCAAATCACCTTAGCTGAGTTTGAAAAAAAAGGGCTAAAGCCTAAAATCACGATGAGTAACAATCCCTTAGAATCAATTCGCATGTTGGTTTCGATTGGTCTGGGATGGTCAGTTCTACCAAAGACGTTACTCAATCAGGATTTGAAACAGCTCGATTTACAATTAAATATGAATCGCCAACTGGGTATGGTTTGGCATCCTGCACGTATTCAATCTAAAGCAGCAGAAGAACTCATTCAAATGATGCAAAAAGATTAATCGCCTCCGCAACTGCTGCAACTACTTCCACAACTTGAAGAAGACTGAGCTTGCTGGTATTTAGAATAGTCTTTGCTCATTTCATCCAAGTCAAAGTATTGACCATCAACCCAACCTAAGGCTTGATCTATCACGAACAAACGAGGTATGACAGCACTATGCTTGGGTTCGAATCCATGTAATTTACAGCTTATTTTCCATGATTCGAATAACTGTTTTTGTTGTTCAGATTCAGTGATGGAATGATATGGTTTGTGATTGAGGACTCGGCCAAGTGTTACGCGACATAATTGCTGATACTGCTGAGGAAACTCCAACATCACATGCCAAAGTGCATCAACCGCATTTGATGGCATTGCATAAGCTTGCTTTTGCATAACATGCAGCGCCAAATAATCCTTAAAACCCACTTCTATTAATTGTCGTTGTTTCAAAGTCAGCTCAGGATGAGACTGGCGAAGTTTATTCCAAAAAATCGGCTCTATTTTTAGTTGTTCAATCGTCTGTAATCGAGCGCGTTGAGATCGGGTAAGCAATGAAATATTGATAACAAGCACACACCAAAGTATTGGAATAATCACCCAAGCTGTCCAAAATTGCTGCTGCCACGCATACATCAATCCGAATATGATAAAAGGTAAAATGATCCAACGTGTTTTTATAATCGGCTGTTGTCTTTTTAATCTCAGCAATTCGCTGAGTTGATTGGAAGTTTGTGCTTCTTGATTTATTTTTATTTTCATACTGACATCTTAAAATTTAAAAGTGACATTTATATGACAAAAAAACCTCCCTGACGAAAGGGAGGTTTTAATAATTCATTCAAATTATGCTGACTCAGTTAGATTGACCAATCTTGAATTTCCCAGCCCTGTTCTTGCGCGAGTTTTTCCAAACGGTCATCTGGGTTCACCGCAATCGCATGGGTCGCGTATTCAAGTAAAAAGCGATCATTGATTGAATCTGAATAAGCCCAAGACTCCTCAACGGTACGACCAGCTAGCCATTGATCTAAGCGCGTCAATTTACCTTGTTGATAGCAAGGAACACCTGTGACTTTCCCCGTGTATTGTCCATCAATGACTTCTGCACTGGTCGCAATAATTTCAGTAATCCCAAACTCACGGAAAATAGGTGCGGTAATAAAATCACTCGTCGCAGTAATCCCGACAATCGCATGGCCTAAGTCTTGATGTTTTTTAATTGCATCAAAACCTTTAGGTCTCATTTTCGGGCGGATGACTTTCTGCATAAACAATTGATGTAACTCAGTTAAATACTGATTATCGTGTTTAGTTAAAAACTCAAAAACAAATTCATTATACGCAATCGGGTCAAGCTGACCCGCTTTATAATCTTCATAAAACTTGTCATTCATTTGACGATGATGAACTGGATCAACCAAACCCTCATTGACCAAAAATTCACCCCATGAATGGTCAGAGTCAGTATTTAACAGCGTATGATCTAAATCAAACAAAGCCAATTGCATAGAATTTCTCGTTTAAACTGAAAATTAAGAAAAAAAATGTAAATCTATCTCCGCTAGTCGATAGAAATTCGTTAAGATCATAGCAATTTTAAACATTTTACTTTGACCTTTTTCGAGTTGGACGTGAAGAGTGACTGTCCCCGAGATCAAAGTCAACGATATAGACAAAATTTAGGTAGCCAAATGATCGACTCAGAAGGTTTCCGACCCAACGTCGGGATCATTTTGGCAAACGATGACGGACAAGTCTTATGGGCAAAGCGCATTGGTCACAATGCTTGGCAATTTCCACAAGGAGGTATCCAGTTTGGAGAAACCCCTGAACAGGCACTTTATCGTGAACTGAGAGAAGAAGTCGGCTTATTGCCCGAACACGTCCAAATTATAGCGCAAACAAAAGGTTGGCTGCGTTATCGTTTGCCACATCGGTACATTCGGTCAGATTCAGATCCGGTATGTATTGGACAAAAGCAAAAGTGGTTTTTACTGAAGTTAACGGCATCGCCTCATCATATTCAGTTAAACTTATCAGACCCACCCGAATTCGATGAATGGCAATGGGTGAGTTATTGGTACCCATTGGGTCAAGTGGTCAACTTCAAACGAGATGTTTACCGCAAAGCCATGATGGAGTTGTGTTTACAATTACCTCAGCGTTAATTGTCGTAGAATCATCATTTTAAGCAATGATTTTTGACATTAGAGCTGTTATAACTAGGCCTATAACGATTCAATAAATTGGAGTAAACATCCATGTCAAACATGCAACTCGACACGCTTAGACGCATCGTACAAGAAATTAATGCGTCCGTCAGTTTGCATGAATCTTTGGACATTATGGTCAATCATGTGGCTGAAGCAATGCATGTTGATGTCTGCTCTATTTATTTATTGGATGAACGAAATCGCCGCTATGTGCTTATGGCTTCGAAAGGTTTAAAACCAGAAGCGGTCGGCAATGTCTCCTTAAATGTTGGTGAAGGTCTGGTTGGTTTAGTCGGTCAACGAGAAGAAATTGTCAACTTAGACAATGCGCCAAAGCATGAACGCTTTGCTTATTTACCCGAGACAGGTGAAGAACTATATAACTCATTCCTTGGCGTTCCTGTGATGTATCGCCGTAAAGTAATGGGCGTTTTAGTCGTTCAAAATAAAGAGTCACAAGACTTTAGCGAAGCCGCGGAATCATTTCTTGTTACCCTTTGCGCACAACTATCTGGTGTGATCGCACATGCTCATGCAGTCGGGAATATTGATGTATTTCGTAAACCGAGTAATGGATCAACCTATAAAACATTCCAAGGGGTTTCGGGTGCTGGCGGTATCGCGCTAGGTCGAGCAATTGTGCTATATCCCCCAGCCGATCTAACTGCAATTCCTGATCGTGAAGCTGAAGATATCAGCGATGAATTAGAACTTTTGGATCAAGCGATCGCTTCTGTTCGTCTTGAAATTCAATCTTTAGATGAAAAAATGCAAGACTCTCTCATGTCAGAAGAACGTGCATTGTTTAGCGTGTTCTTACGAATGTTAGATGAAAATGTCTTGCCGAGTGAAATCAAGGAACATATTCGAGCAGGAAGCTGGGCGCAAGGTGCTGTACGTAAAGTCATCGATAAACATATTGCGCTATTTGCGCAAATGGAAGATGACTATTTACGTGAGCGTGTTTCCGACTTAAAAGACCTTGGTCGTCGCATTCTCGCATGTTTGCAAGAAGCCGATTCTAGTCACCGAGAACTGAGTCCAGATAGTATCCTGATCGGCGAAGAAATCAGTACTGCTGCGTTGGTCGAGCTTCCTGTCGATAATATTGCTGCAATTGTAACTTCTGAAGGTGCTGCCAATTCACATATGGTGATCGTGGCGCGCGCTCTCGGTATTCCAACGGTTGTTGGTGTGACTGAGCTCCCAATCACGACGCTTGATGATATTGAAATGATTGTGGATGCGTATCAAGGACGTGTCTTTGTCAATCCACCACGTCGTTTACGTCAACGTTATAAAGAAGTTCAAAAAGAAGAAGAACAAATTGCAAAAGATTTAAAGCAGTACGAAACTAAAGATGCTGTAACGCCTGATGGTGTTGCTATTCCGTTATTCGTCAATACGGGTTTAATGATCGATGTTGTGCGCGGCGTACAACGTGGTGCAAAAGGTGTTGGTTTATATCGTAGTGAAATTCCATTTATGCTACGTGAACGCTTCCCTGGTGAAGAAGAACAACGCGCCATTTACCGCCAACAGCTCAGCCATTTTGCCAATAAACCTGTGATTATGCGTACACTGGATATTGGTGCGGACAAAGACCTTCCTTATTTCAGCATTGAAGAGGAAAACTCTGCTTTAGGTTGGCGTGGTTTGCGTTTTACTTTAGATCACCCTGAGATTTTTTCTGCACAGATTCGCGCGATGCTCAAAGCCAGTATTGGATTAAATAATTTACATATTCTTCTTCCGATGGTGACTAGTGTCAGCGAAGTAGAAGAAGTGTTGTATTTACTTGAGCGTGACTGGATTGCGGTCCAAGAAGAAGAGCAAGTCAAAATCACACGTCCTAAAATCGGGATTATGGTTGAAGTACCAAGCGTACTATTACAAGTTGGTGAGTTTGCCGAACTGGTTGATTTCTTCTCGGTGGGTTCAAATGATTTGACACAATATTTACTTGCCGTAGATCGTAATAATCCGCATGTTGCTAACGTATATTCGCACTTCCACCCTTCGGTATTACGTGCCTTAAAACGTTTAGTTGAAGAATGTCATATTCATGAAAAGCCTGTAAGCGTCTGCGGTGAAATGGCTGGTGATCCATTATCAGCAATTTTATTAATGGCGATGGGCTTTAATACACTCTCTATGAGTTCGAGTAATATTCTGCGTGTGCGCAAAGCAATTTGTCATGTGCCTATGACAGATGCTCAAAGATTATTAGATGATGTTCTACAAATGAATAACCCTCTGGTCGTGAAAAGTTGGTTAGAGCATTACTTTAAGACACATGGGCTTGGCGATATGGTTAAATCCAATCGTTTAGTCGGTGCCTAACGCATTTTTAAAAATAAAGAAAAAGAGCGATTATTCTTAGAATATCGCTCTTTTTTATATAAGTATTTAAATTTTACTTAGTTTCACGTAAGTAAATTTGCTGCGTATTCCCATTCAATGTCACTCGTGGAAACTTACGATCATAATCAATCACAATTGCATCTTTACCTGAGAGATTCTTCATATCAGACTCCCATGTCACGTAATAAGTAACTTCCGCATCACTTCTTACTGGTGGTCGAATCAACTTCAGATGATCCGTAGGTAAGCTCAATTCAACACGAAAAGGGACTTGTGATACTTGAACTTTCTTTTGTTGAATCAGGGTTGCTGGGACATCCGCCATACGGCTTTCGACAGCATATAGACTTACTGTGCCCTGTTGTGGTTGAACGCTGTAATTTCCTTGCCCAACAAATTCTACCGTTACGGCGCTAGAGTGATTTGCTTTGATATGATCTGTTTGTGGCATAGAGCTACAACCCGTTAAAGCTGTCAAAGATAGACCAAGACTCAGTGCTATTTTTTTCATTTTTGAAATCTCTTAATTAATCAAACAAAAATACCATAACCAACTCCAAAAACTGCTCCACTTACACATCTTCAACTCAAAGCATCATCAACAATTAAAATATCAACTCAGCAGACTATTTGTAACGAATCACTTGAAATAATGGAATTAAGTTCCTTGCCCGATGAAAATAGCTGACTTTTACATAACTGCAACAGATGGGAGCCATTATTATTTTAAAAAAACAAATATTTTTAAAGCATTCTCGGCTTAGCTTCGACGGATACTCGACGAAAGTAAAATAATTCAATAATTCTTTATTTTTCATTATGTTTTATCTTTTTTTAACAATTTATACATCCACAACAACACAGTTCATGTTTAAGATTTATGCAACTTCAATCGAATAAAGCATTTAAGACATCAACTTTAATCCATTGGAAAAAAAGGTTTCATAAACCTAGAGTAAAAGTACAAAGAATGTGAACTGATTCATGTGAAACCAAACTTAGGCATCTCTTAACTCGATACCCAATTTGCAGGATGAATCACTAAAACATTCATAATTTTGAACGGTAAATAGTTGAAGTGACTTCGCTCACAAGTCATTTTGATGGAGAAAGATCATGAGCCAAGACGATAAAGTACAAGCAAATACAACGTCCTCAGGACAATGCCCTGTTCTCCACGGCGGCAATACGGAAATGAGCGGTGGCCCAATGGCATGGTGGCCGAATGCTTTAAACCTCGACATTTTACATCAACACGATAAAAAAACTGATCCAATGGATCCAGATTTTGACTATGCCAAAGCATTTGCTGAGCTTGACTTAGAAGCGGTTAAACAAGACCTACGTGAATTGATCAATACTAGCCAAGATTGGTGGCCAGCGGATTGGGGCAGTTATGTCGGGATGATGGTTCGTACCGCATGGCACCTTGCAGGAAGCTATCGTAAACAAGATGGTCGCGGTGGTGCAAATACAGGTAATCAACGTTTCGCGCCATTAAACAGCTGGCCTGATAACGTCAATACAGATAAAGGCCGCCGTTTGTTATGGCCAATCAAGAGAAAATACGGCAACAAAATCTCATGGGGCGATTTAATCGTACTCGCAGGTACAGTGGCATATGACGTTGCTGGATTAAAAACCTTTGGTTTCGCAGGCGGCCGTGTCGATATTTGGGCACCTGAAAAAGATGTGTACTGGGGCAGTGAGAAAAAATGGTTAGATGCAACTAAAAACCGTTATGACAACGATCAAGATCGTGCATCCCTTGAAAATCCACTCGCAGCAGTACAAATGGGTCTAATTTATGTCAACCCAGAAGGTGTAGATGGTGTACCTGATCCATTGCGTACTGCACAAGATATGCGGACCACATTTGACCGTATGGGGATGGATGACGAAGAAACGGTTGCTTTAACTGCGGGTGGTCATACTGTTGGTAAGGCACATGGTAATGGTAAAGCAGAAAACTTAGGCGCTGATGTGGAAGGTGCTGATGTTGAATTCCAAGGCTTAGGTTGGCATAACTCAGAAGGCACAGGCAATGCTGGTAATACCATGGTCAGTGGTATCGAAGGTGCTTGGACGACTCATCCAACCAAATGGGATAATGAATTCTTCTACTTACTTTTCACTTATGATTGGGAATTGCGTAAAAGCCCTGCGGGTGCGCATCAATGGGAACCGATCAATATCAAAGAAGAAGATAAACCAGTTGATGCCCACAATCCGAATGTTCGCCGCAATCCAATCATGACTGATGCCGATATGGCACTTAAGATTGATCCAGAATACCGTAAGATTTCTGAACGCTTCTATCGTGACCCAGCCTATCTTGCAGAAGTTTTCTCTCGCGCTTGGTTCAAACTGACGCATCGTGATATGGGGCCAAAAAGTCGTTATTTAGGTGCGGATGTACCAGCAGAAGATTTAATTTGGCAAGATCCTATTCCAACCGTGGATTACACCTTAACTGATGGTGAAGTCGCAGAACTCAAAGCGAAGTTACTTGCAAGTGGTCTATCTGCTGCTGACCTCATCACAACCGCTTGGGATAGTGCACGCACTTACCGTGGTTCGGATTTCCGTGGTGGTGCAAATGGTGCACGTATCCGCTTAGCACCACAGAAAGACTGGGTTGGTAACGAACCTGAACGCTTACAAAAAGTCTTGGCAGTGTTGGAGTCAATCCAAGCAAGCCTAAGCAAGAAAGTAAGTATTGCTGATCTCATCGTACTTGGTGGTACAGCGGCTGTTGAACAAGCAGCACATAAAGCTGGTGTTCAAATTACCGTGCCATTTGCAGCAGGTCGTGGCGATGCAACTGCCGAACAAACAGATGTTTATTCATTTGAACCATTAGAACCGTTACATGATGGTTTCCGCAACTGGCAGAAACAACACTATACAACGACACCAGAAGAGTTATTGCTAGACCAAGCTCAACTTTTGGGACTCACTGCACCTGAAATGACTGTTTTAGTTGGTGGCTTACGTGTACTTGGTGCGAACTATGGCGACAACCCTCAAGGTGTACTCACAGATCGTATTGGTGTGCTCAGCAACGATTTCTTCGTAAACTTGACGGACATGCAGTACAACTGGAAACCAACAGGCCGTAACAACTACAACATCGTTGAGCGTGACAGCGGTACAGTAAAATGGACAGCAAGTCGTGTGGACTTAGTATTTGGTTCAAACTCCATTCTACGTGCTTATGCTGAAGTCTATGCACAAGATGACAACAAAGAGAAATTCGTAAAAGACTTTGTTAAAGCTTGGGTCAAAGTGATGAATGCAGATCGTTTTGATCTCGCCTAATCCATGTGATATTTTAAATGAAAGAAAATAAAGAACCCTCGTGGTTCTTTATTTTTATATAAAACGCAAAATATTAGTAGAAAAATAATCATGCCAAATCAAATCCAACAATTGATTCAAGAACACAACATGATCCTATTCGATGCGCAGTGTGTGCTCTGCTCCGCTTGGGCTGACTTCATGATCAAACATGACCATCAAACTCAATTCAAATTAGTCTCTGTTCAGTCTCAACTAGGACAACAAATTCTTAGAAAATATCAATTTCCAACTGACCATTTTGAAACCATGATTTTGCTAGAAAAAGGTCAGCTTTATACCGAATCAACTGCTTTTTTGCGGATCATGCAGCGTCTCGATTTCCCTTATTCCAGTTTAAAATACGGCAAACTGCTTCCAAAAAAGTTACGCGACTTTGCCTATCGTCGCATCGCATTAAATCGTTATCGGCTATTTGGCAAAACTGAGCACTGCTATGTTGTTGGTTCAGATGTGGAATCGCACTTTTTATTAGATGAGAAATTAAAATGAAGAATGCTGAAATGGCGCTTCATCGTATCTTAAAATTTTGTCAGTTGATGATTGCGCTACTTTGGATTTATCAAGGGTTATTTCCCAAATTCATCTTTCAAGTCGCTGATGAAAAGGTATTATGGCAGTTCATACATATCCCGACATCCTATATCACCGATATGATTGTTTTATCAGGGATTGCAGAAATTATTTTTGGAAGTCTATTCTTATTTATCAAACATCAGTATTTACATTATCTGAATTTATTGGGTTTGACCCTCTTATTGCTCTGCGTTCTATTGATTTATCCAGACAGGATTTATCAAGCATTCAATCCTGTCGTTATGAATTTGGGGTTAGGTAGTCTCTCAGTCATCGCACTTTGGTGCATTGATGCTCAAAAAATTAAGCCCGAATAAAATGACCTTCACGAATACAATAAAAAGGATTAACCAATTTTGAAGAAGACTTCATCGCTTGCTGTAGTTCATGCTCTGGCGCATCGCGCTTTTCATCCGTAAGCTGAAAAGTTCGATAATGAATCGCCAAGGAACGATGTGCGTGTAAATCCAAATGTGCATGGAACGCATCTTGCGGGTTCATATGTACATAACGCATCAATTTTCGTGGCTCATACGCCCCGATTGGTAGTAGCGCAACTCGTGCATCTCCATAACGCTCATGGATCTGTTTAAAGTGGCCTGCATAACCTGTATCACCTGCAAAGAAACAGTGTCCAGTTTTTGCCAATAACGAAAATCCCCCCCAAAGTGCTCTATTTTGATCTCGGATTCCACGTCCTGAGGCATGTTGCGCTGGTGTGTATGCAATCTTCAACTCATCATGGAACGGAATTTCTTGCCACCAATCCATTTCAATCACATGCAAATGTTTGGGCATATAGTGACTATTGCCTAAGCCTGTGTAGATTGGCATCTCGAATTTTTCATGCAACCATTCTAAAGTCGCAAGATCCATATGATCGTAGTGATTGTGGCTCAATAGTACGCCATGAATCGTAGGTAAATGCTCAAGTGCGATTCCAGCAGGACAAGCACGCTGCGGCCCTTGCCCTTGTTTAGGACTCACATATTCACACCAAACTGGATCAGTCAAAAAGTTATATGGTCCAATTTGAATCAAGACTGTGGCATGACCAACAAACCAGATTTGCCAGTTATTGAGGTCTGCTTCGGGTCGATTTTGCGGAAGCTCCAACATATGGTTACGCATGTTCCATTCATGCGAACGGTCAACATTCCACGTATAAGATTTACGTGTCGCAAGCCAAGTCAGTAATCCTTTTCGATCAAAAGGCGTTAGACGCTTTTCCAAATTATAAAAGCGATCAACCCCACAATGATCAGATGTTTCATGTGGAAATGGAGGTTTCCCAAAAGTATGGCTCAAGCAAGATTGGGTCGGCAATTGATAGGTTAATGTCGGCTTATCTTTCATGTACTTCTTCTATAATGAAATCTGATCATCTTTAGCATCAATGAATAAGCTTAAAATGATAACGGACTATCACTCTAACTTTTTTCAAATCAATCTATTGTATGAGTTTTGAGAGGGTTTGATTACAGTCAAACGATCAAATTTGATCCTAACATAACGTTTTTAGTTATGCTGATTTTCTTTACTTGAGTCAATACAAATTTAAGTTATTGCTAAGCTTCATCATCTAGATTACTCCTATCGAATGCTTAATTTTTTAATACATTTTTTATATTTTAAAATGAAGCATATTGTATAAAAAAGCAGCTACTATATAATCCGCCACACAGAACGACTTTCGAATACCCATACTTTTAAAAATAACAGTAAGACATACTTGGATCAGTCTTATGGAATTACGACATTTACGCTATTTCATCACCGTTGCAGAAGAACTTAGTTTTAGCAAAGCTGCAATCAAACTTCACACCGCTCAACCATCTTTGAGCCAGCAAATCAAAGATCTGGAAGATGATGTTGGTGTGCAGTTGTTTCATCGTACCAAACGCAAAGTAGAGCTGACCGAAGAGGGTCATGTATTTTTGGAACAAGCTCGCTTAACCTTAAATCAAGCAGATAAAGCGGTAACAATGGCTCGCCAAGTCGCAGCGGCAAAAGTACAGTTTCTTCGCATCGGTTTTGTGCCATCGGCTGAAATACGGATTTTTCCTTATATTATCCCACGCTTGAGAGTCAAAATTCCTAAGCTTCAAATCCGAACACTTAACTTAAAAGAAAGCGATCAAATTAATGAATTAAAGAAAGGCGATTTAGACATTATTTTTATAAATCAAGACTTTCAAAATGATACCTTTGCAAGTCAGCTTGTCCTGAAAGAGCCTTTGATTTTTATGCTCCCCAAACGACATCCTCTAGCGAATGTAGATGAAATCACAACGGATCAACTCAACGGCTTAGACCTTACGATTCTTTCACACAAACTATCTCAGCCACTCGCAAAAACGATTTTGCAGTTTATCGATCAGCATCAAATTAAGTTCAAAACTATCCATGAAGCCAACGGTATTGCGGAAAGCATCGAAGCCGTGGATTCAGGGCAAAGTTGTGCTATTTTGCCATCATATATGCAAGCATTGGCAACCGAGAAGGTCGTAGTGAAAGCCTTAAATCATGCATTGCCTTGCTTAGATGTATTTATGAGCTTCAATAAGATCTCATCGAACGAAACGACTGAACAATTCTTAGAAGAAATTCGGCTGGTTTTTGATTTGGATCAATTTCCACTTTATGCAAGTTAAAAAAAGCCGACTTAGTCGGCTTTTGACTGATGATCACTTAAACATTGCTAAAAACCGCAGCAAACTTTTGGAAACCTGGTCGTTTGGAAATGTTTTCTAAATAACGTTCAATCGCTGGATGTGATTGCACTTCATTCATTTTTAATTGCCAAAATAGCATTGCCGCTACCGAAACATCTGCTGCGGTAAATTGCTCACCGCATAAATAAGGACTCGCCTCACCCAGTCCCTGTACAAAAGCATTATAGGCATCTTCATAGTCACCATAACCGACAGACATTTTTTGCTCTGCTTTCACATCAATGCCCAGCATTTTATTGGTAGATGCGGCCTCCCAAGGACCAGAGATAAAGAATAACCAACGATAATACAGCCCACGTTTTGGATCATTTAATGCTGGAGCTAAGCTTTTTTCTGCAAATTTATCTGCTAAATAAGCGCAAATTGCATCAAGCTCATACACCACCACATCGCCATCGACCAAAACAGGGACTTTGCCAAATGGATTGATTTTTAGATATTCAGGTGATTTCATTTCTGTCTGATAAGCCACCTCAATGCGTTCACACTCAACACCTAATTCAATGAGTAACCAGTCTACAACTACACCGCGAGACATATTATTGGTATAAAGTTTAAGTGCCATTTTGATATTTCCTTGTTTGTTGGTTTTATCTAAATTTAATGGCTGTGATTGTCAGTTTTTGTCAGTAGTCGCACGACAAACTTCTTGTGTCCACCATTGTTGAAATAATTGTTGTTTAAATTGTGGGTAAAGTTCTTGGCTGAGGCTCAATTGCTGGATGCGATCAATTCGAAAGTGCCTAAAACCATCACGCAGTTCACACCATGCTGCAAGGACGATGCGATCATTAAAATAACCTAGAGCAAAAGGCCACAAAACTCTAGAGCTGATTCTTTGCTGTTCATCAGCGTAATCCACGGTGATTTTAACTTGTTGTCGAATCGCTAAGCGAACTTGTTCCACCAGCATTTCATTGACAGGTAGCCATGCTGTAATTGATCTCAATGTGGTTTGCTCTAATAAATGCTGGCAGTGTTCAGGCAGAACTGCATTTAACTTCGCAAGAACAGCTTTGGAAGCAGATTTGAAAGCTTGATCAGGAATATCATTTAGCCAATTTAACGCTAGAAAAATGGCCTCAATCTCAGTTTCATTCAAGGTCATTGGCGGCAACAGAAAATCCTCTTTAAGCTGAAAGCCTAAACCCGCCGCCGCATCAATATTCACACCTTGATCACGTAAGGTCTCAATATCTCGATACACACTACGCTGACTGATCTGCAATCGCTCTGCTAACACCTGTGCTGTGACTGGATAACGATATTCTCTTAAAAGTTGCAGTAGATTGAGCAAGCGAATTGAGCGTGACATGAAATTCCTATTGTTATTATTCAAAAGCTGAAAATGGAAGTTCCTCTCCATCGTTATTATTTTTAGGCTTGTTCCATCATGAATGACTTATAAAAATGATGAAACAAGCCTCATATCGAATATATTAGGCTTCAGTTAATACTGTAGCTTGTATAGTCATTTGTAAATAACGATGTAACTCAGAGACAGAGTTTGCAATCGTTAATGGCTGATACTGCTCTAAGGTTGCAATGCTATGCACACCATAGCTCACGCCAATACGTGGCATATTTAGATTTTGTGCCATTTCGAGGTCATAACTGGTATCCCCCACCATAATCGCACGATCAACAACCACATCTAATTCAGTTAAGATTTGCTCTAACATCAATGGATCAGGTTTCGACTTGGTTTCACTCGCAGCACGAGTAATGTCAAAAATGTCATGGCTCTCCGTTTGACTTAACACTCGATCTAAACCTTTACGACTTTTTCCAGTAGCAACCGCAAGCTTTAAACCCTGCTGCTTAAGCTCAGTCAGTAATTCAGCCACACCTGCAAACCAAGCATCGCCTTTAGAATTGGCAACATAATGATCGGCATAGCATTGCAAAATCTCTTGCTGCAAATGTGGTACTTGCGGAAATAATGTTTGCATTACTTCAGGTAAACCTAGACCAATAATACTTTTAGCTGCTTCATCCGTAAGTGGTTGTTGAAATTGTTGTGCTGCATATTGCAGACTTGCCACAATTTGCCCAACCGAATCGAATAAGGTTCCGTCCCAATCGAAAATCACCAGTTCGATTTTTTGACTCATTTCTGCTTTCTCAACTCATCGACCACTTGCTGCATATCATCAGGCATTGGTGCTTCAATCACAGGATAATTAGGGATTTCTAAACGCAATGCATGTAAGCATAAACGTCTTGCTTCTAGCCCTGTATAGGCACTGTTATGTCCATATTTATCGTCACCCACCAGTGGATGACCAATACTTAAACCATGCACACGAATTTGATGTGTACGTCCTGATAATGGTGAAGCATGTACTAAGGTTGCTGCCTTATAACGTTCAATGACCTTCCATTCCGTTTTACTTGGCTTACCGTCTTTGCTGACACGCACACGACGTTCGCCATTGGCCAGCTCATAACGCAACAGAGGTGCATCAATCAACTGCTGATCTAAGCTGACCTGACCTTTAACAATTGCAGCATAGATTTTCTTAATTTTATGTTCACGAAGTAAATCTTGCAGTAATTTCAGCGTACTACGCTTTTTACTGATCATCACCAAACCAGAAGTATCACGGTCAATACGATGGATCAGTTCTAAATACTTTTTCCCTGTCGCAGCGCGTAAAGCTTCAATCAAACCGTAAGCCACACCACTACCACCATGCACAGCAATGCCTGAAGGCTTGTTCACGACTAAAAGACCTTCATCCTCATACACGACTCGGCTGAGTAGGCTTTGTGCCACACTATCACTCACTGGTGCAGCTGTTTCGTCTTTTTGTTCATAACGGATCGGTGCGACACGGATCTGGTCACCAATACTTAAACGAGTCTCTGCTTTTATTCTTTTTTTATTAACGCGTACTTGTCCTTCACGAATCAAACGATAGATTCGACTTTTTGGAACACCTTTTAATCGGGTAAATAAAAAGTTATCTATTCGCTGCCCGTCTTGATGCTCATCCACGTCAAACCAAGTGACACTTTGCCATTGTTGTGTAGAATTCATACGCTCGATTAATCCAAGATTTGCTAAATATGATTAAAAAATGATCATTTAGCTAAGTTATTTCACAAGAAACCTAAACTTAGCCCATAGGCAGATGCTGCAAGGTTTGGTATATTCAGCGCACGGATACCACCGTAAGTGAGCATCAAATCGGAAATTTTATTTTAGATAAAATTTTAAATCGAAGAGATATTCACCAACAACTCGGATAGGTCCTAAAGAATTATGCCGACGCCGAAGGCTTATTATATCGGCAAAATGGCAAACTGTTGCGTTTAATTGTGCATCTGCACATACAGTTTGTTCAGAAAAAATATGTCGCCAGCAATTTGCTGGTTATTAAACGTAAACTGATCCACATCAGACAATTTGCTCCCTGATGTCGCATTCAGGCTAAAGCGTTGATGCATTGGAACTGCCAGGCAGAGATACGATGATCATTCCGTATCGAGACTTCCAGATGGATCGACTTCAATGCTTAATGACAGTGAAAGTCACCATCCAATGCACCGCTCACCCGCCAGTGAAGCGTACAGGAAACTTTGGTTATGTCGGGTTGAGTGATATTTCACAGATGCAAAACATGGATGAAATATCAATTACCCTAAGATTGAAGCAATATTACTAACATCGAAATAACGGTATCAAAGCCCAAACTGGATACTAACAGTCAGTGGTTTCAGAGCATCGTACATAAAGTTGCTTCTGAGTCTTGATCGCGCCAATTTGATGTTTGTTCAAACGTAATGAGCCCGTTGTTTGTGTGCATCACTATTAGGTGTCACACCCATGAAACGTATGTTGATTAATGCAACTCACGCCGAAGAAGTTCGCGTTGCACTTATCACTGGTAATCGTCTTTACGATTTCGATTTAGAGAATCGTACTCGTGAACAAAAAAAATCAAATATCTATAAAGGCCATGTCACTCGCGTTGAACCATCTTTAGAAGCGGTTTTCGTTGAGTACGGCGCACAGCGTCAAGGCTTTTTATCAATGCGAGAAATCGCAAACTCATATTTCAAAGCTGATCCTCGTCAAACATCAAACATTCGTGAATTGATCACTGAAGGGACTGAGCTACTGGTTCAAGTTGAAAAAGAAGAACGTGGCAACAAAGGTGCTGCGCTTTCGACGTTCATTTCACTTGCTGGTCGTTATCTCGTTTTGATGCCAAACAATCCGAAAGGTGGCGGTATCAGCCGTCAAATTTCAGGTTCAGTACGCGAAGAGTTAAAAGAAATTTTAGCATCACTCAATGTTCCTCGTGGCATGAGTGTGATCGTTCGTACTGCTGGTATCGGTCGTACACAAGAAGAGTTACAACTCGACTTACAACATTTGTTAGACCTTTGGGCTCAAATTCAAAGTTCTGCAAGTTCTGGCCCTTCTCCGATGTTGGTTCATCAAGAAGCAGGTGTAGTGACACGTGCTATTCGTGATTACTTACGTGATGACGTTGCAGAAATTTTAATTGACAGCGAGCAAGCCTATAACGAAGCTTATAACTTTGTAAAAGCAGTGATGCCTCGTCAGCTCGACAAATTAAAAACTTATACCTTGAATGAGCCTTTATTTGCTCATTTTGGCATCGAAAGTCAAATTCAGACGGCTTATGAACGTGAAGTAAAACTGCCTTCTGGTGGTTCAATCGTGATTGACCAAACCGAAGCATTGGTATCTATCGACATTAACTCTGCAAAATCAACACGCGGACACGATGTTGAAGAGACTGCATTAAATACCAACTTAGAAGCAGCCGAAGAAATCGCACGTCAACTTCGTTTACGTGATATTGGCGGTTTAGTCGTAATCGATTTCATCGATATGACCAAAGATCGTAACCAGCGTATGGTTGAAGCGAAACTTCGTGAAGCAACACAAAGTGATCGTGCACGTATCCAGTTTGGTCAACTTTCACGTTTTGGTCTCATGGAAATGAGTCGTCAACGTTTGCGTCCATCTTTGGAGGAAGCAACAGGTTATGTATGTCCACGCTGCCATGGCACAGGCATGGTTCGTGACTTACGTTCGTTGTCACTTTCAATTATGCGTAAAGTGGAAGAAATCGCATTACGTGAGCGTCAAGGTGAAGTGCAAGTTGAAGTGCCTGTAGAGATTGCTGCATTCTTATTGAATGAAAAGCGTCACAGCCTTGTTTACTTAGAACAAACTTCTAATGTTCGAGTAACGGTACTCCCTCATCCGCATTTAGAAACGCCACACTACGAAATTCAATACAACCCAGCAGGCTTTGCACCATCTAGCTATGAACGTACTGAAGCGACTCGTTCAAGCGAAAAAGAATTGGGGTATGAATCTTCTGAATGGCATTTAGAAGATGCTGAGCATAACCACCCTGCACCTGCTCAAAACAATGCAGCACCACAAAAGAAAGCTGCTCAGCAACAGCAAACAGCTCAGCCTAAACAAAACCAAGCGGCAGCTCAAAAATCAGCTAGCCCTTGTGCATGGTTAGAGAATTTGTTTGTTCAAAAACAAGCTCAAACGACTGACCAATCACGTTCTGCGCAAAATGCAGCAGCAGCGATTGAGCAAATGATCAACAACGGCGCAGTAAGCCGTGGTCAATTTGGTCAAGTCAACACACCTGCAACAGTAGAAACTACTGCTCAAGCAGGTAACAACAATGCTTACATGTCTCAAGCACCAGCGAAACAAGAAACACGTGAGCAATTTGAAAAGGATGAAAAACCGCATCGTCCAAATCAAAACCAGAAAAAACGTAAGCACAAAGAGCAACGTGAACAGCATTCACAAGCACATGAACAACAAAATCAAGTTCATGAAGAAGTTGTTCAGCTTTCACGCCAAGAACAGCGTCAAGAGCAACGTGAATTAAAACGTCAGCAAAAACGCCAACAGCAGCACGAACCGCAAAACCAGCAACAGCATCATGATGCTGCAAACGGTAATGATGCTGCGCCAGTGCCACGTCGTGATCGCAATAATCAGCAACGACCAAATCGTCCAAACCGTCATCGCGATCAAAGTGTCTTAAATGAAACGCCTACTCAAGCAGAATCAACAAACAATCCTCAACAAGTAAAAGTTGATGTTGTTGATGCGCCACGCGCAGAGTCAATGAACACTGCCTTGATCGTCAATATTGACCAAGGTCAAAGTGAAATTGTGGCAATTAACCCACAACAACCAGCTGTTGAAAAAGCTGCACCAAAAGCTGAGTCCGTTGCTCCTGCCGTAGTCGAGACCGTTGAGACTGCACCTGTTCAAGAAGAACAAGTTGTCGTTGAAACAACGCCTGCTATAGAAGAAGCACAAGCGCCTGCAAAACGTGCAAGTAATGATCCTCGCTCTCGTCGCCGTCAACGTGGCGCTCAAACTGAGCAAAAAGCCGCTGTGAAAGTTGCACCGTCGCAAATTCCTACGCTGGGTCAATACACACTTGGTAGCTTGATTCGTCATGTCTATGGTGAAGATTGCACAATTTTGATTGAGCAATTTGGTCTTGTTACAACCTTCAACCGTGCTTTACAAAAGTTCTCTGAACAATATGCAAGTACGCTAGTTGCTGAAACAACAGTAGCTGAAGAAAAACGTCCTGTAACTCGTGATGCTGAGCTTCCTAGTCAAAAACCGACTGAGGACGTTGAACCTGCACCAGTGCTTGCATTAACACCACCTGAAGCTCCAGCTGCTCGTGTTGCGAATGATCCACGCGAACGTCGTCGTTTGGCAAAACTCGCTGCGGAACAAGCCAAAGAAGCTCATATAGCTTCAAATGCTACACCTGCAACAGTCGAAAGCACTGAGGCTAAGGAAGAAGCACCTGCGCCTGTAGTAGCTGAAACTGAAGTAGTTGCAGAGCCAGCAGCACCAGAGCAACAACCTCTAGAGTTAGCAACAACTGATGTAGAAAAAGCACCAGAAACTGAAGTTGCAGCAACGAAAGAAGAGACAGCTAAAGAAGAGGTTGTCGTCGAAGAAACTGTGGTTGTAGAAGCAGCACCCAAAAAAGTAAAAGCTGAAGAGAAATCTGAAGCCGTTACTGAAAAGGTGGATGCTGAAGACGAAGCCGCTCAAATCGAGAAAGAAAAATCGAGCCGCCCTCGCCGCCCGCGTGGTCGTCCACCGAAAAAGAGTACTGCTAGCAATGAATAATTTGCTAAATTGCACTCAATAAGCAAAAGCCTAGTCATTTCGATGACTAGGCTTTTTTGTTATTTTGTCAAATTAGGTTGATTGCTCTAGGGACTTACCATTAAAAACAGCATCAACAACAATGATGTTAAATGGTTGTGTTCTATACAGATAGCCATTTTTGGATTGATCGAAAAATAAATAGGATTGATATGAGCCAAACTACGCAGACCGATATTATTACTCTTGGTGATGTCGCAACTCGACTTCCAAACTTCATCACTAAAGTACCTCATATCCTGAATGGTCTTAAACAAGCATACTTGCGAACACCAACTTCTCCAGCGGGTTTGGGGATTGCCTTTGAAAAAGCTGTAAAACGTAATCCACAAGGTATCGCACTGTTATTTGAAGATCAAAGCTACAGCTATCAAGCATTAAATGAATGGGCAAACCAAATTGCACATTATTATTTATCTCTTGGTGCTAAAAAAGGTGATGTCGTTGCAGTGATGGTTGAAAACCGTCCTGAGCTAATTGCATCAATCGTGGCTTTAGCCAAAATCGGTGTGACCATCGCATTAGTCAACACATCACAAGTTGGCAAAGTACTCGCTCACAGCATTAACTTGGTTAATCCAATTGCAGTTATTGCAGGTGAAGAAGTTCGGGCAGCAATTGATGAAACTCGTGCAGACTTAAATGTTGCTCAGGATCGTTTTCATTGGTTTGCAGATCAAGAAACCCGTAAAAATGCGGGTACAGCACCTCAGGGCTATATCAACCTTGCTCAACAAATTGATCAATTTCCAAAGTTCAATCCATCAACCACGCGTACGGTTACGGGTAAAGATGGCTTATTCTATATTTACACCTCTGGTACGACAGGCTTACCAAAAGCAGTGATCTTTACGCACAGCCGTTGGACATTGGCATATGGAACTTATGGCCATATCTTGAACCTTGGTAAAGATGATGTAATGTATGTAACGCTACCGCTTTATCATGCAACAGGTGTTGTTGTGTGCTGGTGTGGTGTAATTGCGGGCAGTGCAACACTTGCTGTACGTCGTAAATACTCGACTAGCGCATTCTGGAAAGATGTTCAAAAATTCAATGCTTCTGCAATTGGTTATGTAGGCGAACTTTGCCGTTACTTGATTGATGCACCAGAAACAGAATTAGATCGTGCTCACCGTGTAACCAAAATGATTGGTAACGGTATGCGTCCAAATATCTGGGGCAAATTCAAAGATCGTTTTGGTGTTCAAGAAGTCCTCGAACTTTATGCATCAAGCGAAGGTAACGTTGGCTTCAGTAATATTTTCAACTTTGATAATACTGTAGGTTTTTCTCCAACCCCTTATGCAATCGTTGAATTTGATAAAGAGAAAAATGAACTTGTACGTGACAAAAAAGGTTACTGCAAGAAAGTAAAAACAGGCGAAGTTGGTTTACTTATCGGTAAGATCACTAGCCGTTCTCCTTTTGATGGCTATACAGACCCTGAGAAAAACAAATCTGTGATTTTGAAAGATGTATTCACCAAAGGTGACTCATATTTCAATACAGGTGATTTAGTTCGCGATATCGGTTTCCGTCATGCACAATTTGTAGACCGTCTTGGCGACACTTTCCGTTGGAAAGGTGAAAACGTTTCTACAACCGAAGTTGAAAACATGGTTTGCGAATATGACAAGATCGCTGAGGCTGTCGTATACGGTGTAGAAATCCCAAATACCAATGGTCGTGCTGGTATGGCAGCAATCACGCTTGTTGACGGCGTAGAGCTCAATGAAACAGATTTAGCAGAGATGGTGAACGTATTTAAAAAATGCTTACCGTCATACGCAATTCCTGTTTTCTTACGCATACAAGCAAAAGTTGAAACGACAGGTACATTCAAATACCAAAAGAATAAACTCAAAGAAGAAGCATTTAATCCAAGCAAAACTTCTGAACGTTTATTGGTTTTATTACCGAGTGCAACAAGTTATTGTGATGTAAGTACTGAGATTTTTGACAATATTCAAAGTTATCAATACCGTTTCTAGTTTATTTTTTAGCTAAACAAGAGGAAATCGTGCTTTTTATAAACAATCATGCACATGTTTTTAAATTTCCTCTTGTGTTAGTTGAATAAGTTGCTAGAATACGCAACATCAAAACGAGATGGGTCGTTAGCTCAGTTGGTAGAGCAGCGGACTTTTAATCCGTTGGTCCCGCGTTCGAGTCGCGGACGACCCACCATTTAATGTTTTGTTAGTTTGTAAAATGTATTTTACAAATGCCTGTAAGAGGTTTAACGTCATAGAAAATCATAGATTTTCCTTTATGACAAAGTAAAAAATATTTTACTTATCCTCGTTCAGGGTCGTTAGCTCAGTTGGTAGAGCAGCGGACTTTTAATCCGTTGGTCCCGCGTTCGAGTCGCGGACGACCCACCATATTCTAAAAAGCCTCATCATAAATGATGAGGCTTTTTATTTTGTCTAAACTATTTTTCCAAATGATGACAAATAAATTTAAATTGCTTTAAGCATCCTTGCTCAAAGCATTCATATCATTACATTATAAAAATGCTTCTAAGACCGAGTTTAAGAATATATGCCCTTGAGCTGTGCAAGCTAAGATAGCAGAGTCTTCAAGCAATAATTTTTTGTCACGTAATTGCGTTAAAACATCATCCAAATCACTCAACGCTAAGCCTGTACGTTGTTCATAAAGTTCAGCTGACACACCGTCATTTAAGCGTAGTGCATTCATCATAAACTCAAAGGGTAATTCGTCTGCTTCAATTCGTTTCATTTGCACATGATCAGCAGGAACTTTTGCTAAGTAATCTTTGGGCAAGCGTGTCTTCTGAAAGCGGTAAATCCCATCAGGACGCGTCACTTTACCATGTGCCCCAGCCCCAATCGCCAAATAGTCTCCAAACTGCCAATAATTTAGATTGTGTGTAGATGGCTTTTCCTTTCGCCATGCAGAGACTTCATAATTTACGTAGCCATTTGCAATAAGATAGGCCTCACCTTTCTCCTGAATATGCTCTAAAACTTCATCTTGTGGCAATATAGGCTGAGTTCTAAAGAAAACAGTATTTGGCTCAATGGTTAACTGATACCAGCTAATATGCGTCGCTCCATGCGTTACAGCTAACTTTAGATCTGTGAGCGCTTGTTCTTCTGTCTGCTCTGGTAAACCATGCATTAAATCGACATTGACACGCTCGAAGCCTGCCTGACGCGCCTGCTGAATTGCATCCAAAGCATTATCTGCTGAATGAATCCGCCCTAAGCGCTGTAAATGATCAGCATCAAAACTTTGTACACCGAGCGATAAACGATTAATTCCAGTCGCAAGATAATCTGCAAAAGGATCATGCTCAACTGTTCCCGGATTAGCTTCCAGTGTAATCTCACAATCGGCTTCAAAATCCAATCGAGTTTTAAGTTGATCGAATAACCACTGATAGCCTTGTGCTGAGATTAAAGACGGCGTTCCACCACCAATAAACACACTATGAATTGCACGACCTTGAGCCATTTCTATCTGTGTTTCAAAATCAGCCACCAAAGCCGCAAGATATTGTTGCTCCAAATCCATAGATAACTGCCCATCAGGAACAGCATGCGAATTGAAATCACAATAAGGACATTTACGCACACACCAAGGCATATGGATATACAGAGAAAGTGGAATATTTGCTGGATTTAAATGACTCAAAGTAAAAGCTCAATAACAGAACTTTTCTATTTTAACATGACTCTCTCAATCAGCTTATTATCATCACTTCACGATTCAGTTAGACTGTGATTACAAAGAACAATTAGATTGATAATATGATGAAAATCTCTAGCCAATTGCTATTTATTCTCCCCCTTGCGTTAGGTGTTGGAATTGCAATGGCATTTCAAACAGCAATCAATGCTCAATTCCGAGAACATTTACATTCTCCGCTTCAGGCCGCATTTCTTTCATTTCTTGTTGGCACAGTTATTTTGGCTTTTTTAGTCTATTTTCAGGATGTATCTAAACCAAATTTAAGTGAACTTTCAAATATTCCGTGGTATTTATGGATCGGCGGTTGCCTTGGGGTTTATGCCATTAGTATGAGCATTTATACTGCGCCTAAGCTCGGTTTTTTGACTTTTTCTGGTTTAGTCATTTTTGGGCAATTGGTGATTTCAATGTTACTTGATCATTTTGGCTGGATAGGTACGGACAAAACGCCTATAAATTGGCAACGTTTGCTTGGCGGTATTATCATTTTTATCGGTGTGTTACTCACCTTACAGCGTTAGGGCCGTAGCCCCTAACTCTCCTTTATTTTTATAAGAGTATTTTTTGTGTCTCACACTTCCACGACGCGCTATGAATTGAAGCAATTATTCCATTTGATGCTTCCTATTCTGATTACTCAATTTGCTCAAGCTGGTTTAGGCCTGATTGATACCATTATGGCAGGGCATCTTTCCGCTGCTGACCTTGCAGCGATTGCTGTTGGTGTCGGCTTATGGATTCCTGTTATGTTGTTGTTTGCAGGAATTATGATTGCTGCTACGCCGCTCGTTGCGGAAGCGCGTGGTGCCAAGACACCTGAAAAAATTCCAACGATTGCTCGCCAATCTTTGTGGGTCGCTTTCATCCTCGGTATTTTGGCAATGCTGATCTTGCAAGCAATGCCAATGCTACTGCCACTTTTCGGCGTACCAGAAGCCTTATTACCTAAAGCGAGCTTATTCTTGCATGCGATTGGCTTTGGTATGCCCGCGGTAATGATGTATGCAGCATTACGCAGTTACTCCGAGGCCTTAGGCCATCCACGTCCTGTTACGGCAATTAGCCTAATCGCGTTACTTGTCCTCATCCCGCTGAACTTTATCTTTATGTATGGATTTGGGCCAATTCCTGCATTGGGGAGTGCTGGATGCGGTTTTGCTACAGCAATTCTACAATGGTTAATGTTCATCACTTTGGCGATCTACATCTCTAAAGCAAAAGCATATAAACAAGCACCTATTTTCACTCAATGGGAAAAAATTGATCCGTATTGGGTCAAAAGAATTCTCAAGCTTGGTTTTCCAATTGGACTCGCAGTTTTCTTCGAAGTTAGTATTTTCAGTACAGGCGCATTGGTCCTCAGCCCATTAGGCGAAAATGCAATTGCTGCACATCAAATTGCCATTTCCGTGACTTCTCAATTGTTCATGATTCCATTGTCTCTAGCCATTGCACTCACCATTCGTGTGGGAATGTATTATGGTGAAAAGAACTGGCTTGCCATGCGACAAGTACAAAAAGTCGGGCTATTAAGTGCAACATTCTTTGCAGCCTGTACGATGACATTGATCGCGGTTGCACGCCCATACATCGTGGCAATTTACACAGATGACCTTCAAGTGATTCCTGTTGCTATGTATTTACTTTGGTTTGCCATGGCATATCAACTCATGGATGCTTGGCAAGTCAGTGCCGCAGGGTGCTTACGTGGTATGCAAGATACACAAGCACCGATGTGGATTACGTTGATGGCGTATTGGGTGATCGCCTTTCCAATCGGGCTGTATTTAGCACGCTATACCGTTTGGGGTGTCGCAGGTGTTTGGTTAGGATTGATTATTGGTTTAACCATCGCATGTGTATTACTTATTGGGCGATTGTATTTAAACAATAAACGCTTAGCCAACCTCCTTTAGATATTTTTTCTAGTGAAGCTGTGAGTCTCACCACAGCTCTCAAGAGAATTAAAATATCAAGAAGAATAAAAATAAAATGTACTCAACAACCTAAAATCACCTTAGATGCTCAAGCACTCCCCTCTTTTAAAGATAATTTAGGGGAGATTTTTAAATTACATCACTTAACATTTTGTTATAGGCAATTTAAGTTTTGTCGCCTATGATCAAAGTATCAATTTAAAACTGGATCGTATGAGGTCAAGCGAAATGGCGAAGCATGCAAGTTCACCCAGTAAACGTTTTCTAAAACTCGCTGGTATGACCGCAAGTATTGCGACCAAAAGCGTCGCCAACTCCATTCGCAATCTCAATGCAGACGAAGAACAAAAAAATGCAGCACGAAGCCAACTCTTTCAAGATATCGGATTACAAATTGCTGATACCTTAGGTGAAATGAAAGGCGCGGTAATGAAAGTCGGTCAAATCGCCTCACAGTACAAAGATATTTTCCCACCCGAAGTCGCTAAAGCAATTGCCAAACTACAACGCCAAGCACCAGCAATGCCTTTCGCTGCAATTAAACAGCAAGTTGAAAAAGAGCTAGGTAAACCATTAAATGAAGTATTTAGCTCTTTTGAAGCAGAGCCTTTTGCTGCTGCATCGATTGGACAAGTACATCGTGCAGTGCTACCGAATGGTCAATCAGTTGTGGTCAAAGTGCAATATCCAGGGGTCGACGATGCATGTGAAAGTGATTTAAAACAAGTCCGTCTTGCACTTCGTCTCATGGGTGTTTTAAAAATTGATAAAAAATTACAAGACCAACTTTTTAAAGAAATTCAAGATAGTTTATCTGCTGAACTTAATTATGAAATTGAGGCACAAAACCTCGAAGTCTTTAAAACATTTCATGAAAAACTCGATGACCAAGTCATTATACCGACGGTCTATAAAGAATATTCTTCTCGTCGCGTTCTTACACTCAGCTTAGAGCAAGGCGAATCTATTGAAACGGCGAGTACATGGTCAGTCGAAACACGCAATCAAATTGGTCGACGTTTAATTCGTGCTTTGGGTCAAGAAATGTTTTTCTTAAAACGTTTTCACTGTGACCCCCATCCAGGGAATTTTGCATTCCGAGAAGATGGCAGTATCATCATTTATGACTACGGCAGTGTAAAAACCCTTTCACCTGAAATCATTCAGCATTTTAAAGCATTGGTGAATGCAGCTCGTCAAGAAGATATTAATCAGGTTGAAAATCTACTGGTTGAGCTACATTCGATCGCTGAAAAGCAAAAATTTCCAAGCGAGCTTTATGTCCAGTGGATCGAAATCCTACTGCGTCCATTAAGTACACATTACGATTTTGCTGAAAATTCATCTCATCACGATGGCATGAGACTGGTGAAGAAATCATTAAAATATTGGGATGTCTTTAAACCATCACCTGATACGCTGATGGTGAATCGAACGATTTCAGGACATTACTGGAATCTCATTCATCTGAAGGTGCATGACAATTTGAATGATCTTTTTGAAGAACTGGTACCGAATTATTAAACCCATCCTACTTTTCATCGGCGAATTTAAAAGAAGCTGTATTATTTAAATGTGTAAATAATACAGCTTGAAGTTTCATGAATTGACTCCATGTATTGTTATGTTATAACATTTCTATATAAATTAGGAGTATTTGAAAATGCGTAAAAATATCCACCCTACATACCAACAAGTTCTATTTCATGACACCAATGCGGATGCTTATTTCTTAATTGGGAGTACGCTTCAAACCAAGCAAACGAAAGAATATCAAGGTAAAGTTTATCCATACGTTACGCTGGATATTTCAAGTGCATCACACCCGTTTTATACAGGTGAGCAACGTCAGGCGAGCAATGAAGGTCGTGTTGCAAGCTTTAATAAACGCTTTGGTCGTTTTAACCGCAAGGGTTAATCTTATTTTAAGTTTCACCCATTAGGCTGTAATTATTCGAAGTCTAAGGCAATCTCCTCCGCTTAGACTTCTTTTTTTATGCCTAAAATTCAAATCTCGTTTTCAGATTGTCCAACGAAACCAAACTCAATAGGTGCTTTGACATAAAACAAAGAGATTTCTTTGCTATTCAAATAATCTAACAATTCCTTTGCTTGATCCTCTGTCACAGCAAACTGAACTTGTACTGGGCGATCCGCAAGTTCAAAGAAATGTCCAGAATGCAATTGACCGTGATGGTCTAAACCTTCGACAGCACTTAACATTGTTGCACCTCTTAGATTCATTTGCTTCGCGACACTAAACAACCACTCATTCATGGACTGCCCCTGATAAGTTCGATTTTGGGCAGTATAAAAAGTAATTAAAAATCCATTCATTTTGACTATTCCCCCAACTAAGCCGCGCTTAACCACTGATGTAAACTCATTCCTAAAATCGTAAATAACAATGAGCCTAAAACATGAATCGCAATTGCGGCACATGCATAACCCAATTTACCACTTTGTAATAAGGTCACGATCTCAGCTGAAAAGGTTGAAAATGTTGTAAGCGCACCACAAAAGCCTGTAATCACAAAAAGTTTATAATTGGGACTGAGTGAACTTTGAGAAAAATATGAAATTGCAAATCCAATGATAAAACCACCAACAAAATTTACGGCGACTGTTCCCAGTGGAATATTAGGAAAAATTGGATTGAGTTTGAGTCCAATAAACCAGCGCAACCAAGCACCGAATATTGAACCTAATGCGATTGAAATTAAAGGATAATACATGATTCACTCCAAACACAGATTTGGAGCTAAATAAACATTCAGCATGGGTTTATTTTTCTGAGGACTGATCATCTGCGAACTCCAAATTAAAGAACAGAGCACGCACAAACCTACGCCCCTGTTCAGGGAAACGTAGGCATCATTAGCTCTCATCTAGTAAAAAATGGAGCGGTTTGTGATAGGAGGAATGCCATCTCCTTTGCTCTAAAATAACATAATTTTTAGACAACTCAACACTGTGTATAAACATAAAGTTATCCACAATTTAGTTCGTTTTTTCTAAGAACCGCTCACCGAGTACATGAAAATCTAAAGCAGGGACAACAAATGCAAAAGCATCTGTGTCACTTTCCACGCCAAATTTCTTTAATAATGCAGGCGCGTTAAGGGACAAGATTTGAGCAGCTCGTATATCTTCATACTGAACAGGCATCTCAATATCACCCTGCGAAATGCATTCAGGTCGATCAACCCATTCTGCCCAAGCGTGATCTTGATCCACCAAAAATTGTACCGCCTCATCCCATGAATCAAACATCTGTTGCCATGTTGGGGGAAGTATTTTTTCCTGTGTCATTTTTACATCACTGTTAAATGAATAGTCTGTATCAACAAAAACATCTGTCTGAATACTTTGCTGCTGTGGATTAAACTGATGCTGAAATACAGGCGCATACTGTGCAGGCATCACATCACTGGCTAAGCGTCCACCAACCACATACAGATACTGATCTAAAAGCACTTGCTCAAAAACCACAGTCTTCGGATAAGTATGATCTAGATAAAATCGCCAATTACTTTGCTGTGGCGACGGCATCCATTGACGTAACCCACCTAAAAAACGAAAACCGAAATGCTGATGTTGATAGGTTAAAATCGTAAAAATTGTTTTACCTTGCTTCTCCCAAAGTGGTACATCAGAAGGATAATGCTGACGTACCTGCTCCACATCTACCAACCAAGATAAATAGACAATATCTTTGACTTGACTCTCTAAACGCATAAATGGAATACAACGCATCAACAGTCGGCGAAACTGCAAAATCAAACGACAACTCAAAAATTTGGCAAGCAATTGAAAAAGTGTATTTTGTTTAGGTGGCTTAAAACGATGTCTATTCATTGTTGTCATATCACTCATCATTGCGATGAGCATAATCATCTTCAATCAATACGTCCAGTTTGGTCACATCGACTCATCAATTTCAGCCATTCAATGCTATGATTCTTGCATTCAGTGAAGTGAACATGGAATTTAAAATGGCTCAAAGCTTATTGGCACAACTTAAAGATGGTTCTGCAAAGTTTGCAGATGTATTGGCATTTATTGAAGCACGTTACCAACATACCCCTACGGCTTTTCAGAATGGTGCACAATTCAATGCAGCAACCGAGAATCAAGGCAGTGCTAAAGTACTCACTTTTGCAAAGCTAGAAGGTTTAAATCAACAAGATACGCTGAGCTTATTTGCAGAACATTATGCATCTGTTCTCGCGACGCCAGAAGCAACAGACCATCAAAACATTCGTCAGTTTATGCAAAATGGCTGGGAAGGTGTAAAGTTTGAAGGCGAAGCTTTAACTGCAAAATAATGATCTTATTGGCTCAAGATAGCCATGACGCTAGGGGGCGAACGCTGTTCGCCTGCTCTGCTTTGATGCTCCCTTGAGCATTTATATTGTCGACTGCATAATTTTAAAAATAATCTGAGAAAAATAATGCTAATCAATCAAAATCATATATTACAACAACTCAGGAACATCACTTTAGCAGCACAAGGCCTTCATCAAAAATCAGCCTTTGGAACAGGTAAGGCAGCCGTCATTCAAACACTGACACAATTGGGTTATGTGCAAATTGATACCTTATCCATGGTGGCAAGAGCACATCATCACACTTTTTGGACACGTATTCCTGACTATCAACCGCAATGGCTCGACCAATTGGTTGCAGAGGGTCAGATTTTTGAATATTGGTTTCATGCAGCATCTTATTTGCCGATACAAGATTTTAGATACGCGCTGCCCAAAATGCACAGCATCAAAAATCGAGAATCACGTTATTATCAAGCGGACGCACAAGTCATGCGTCATGTTTATGATCGAATCCGCATTGAAGGCGCTCAAAAAGCGAGAGACTTTGAAAGCTTAAGCAAAAAGCAAGGCAGCTGGTGGAATTGGAAACCAACCAAAATGGCGCTTGAGCAGCTTTTTATGCAAGGTGATTTGATGATTAGTGCTCGAAACGGCATCGAGAAAGTCTATGATTTGAGCGAAAGAGTGTTGCCCAATCATATTAATACTACATGTCCAGACCCGCTTGAATATGCTGAATACTTGGTTAAGACCTATTTACGCGCTTATGGCTTTACGACGATCAAACAAATCACCCATTTAAAAACCGAGCCGACCCTGCGGAAAAATATTGTATTGGTTTTACAACACATGCTTGAAGAAGGTGTAATCCAAAAATTAAATATTGCTGAATTTCCTACAATCTACGTCGTGACTGGTTTGCAAGATCAAATCGAAAATACACCACATAACAATCTGTCACTGCTCTCGCCTTTTGACAATGCCATTATTCATCGTGAACGAATCAAAACCCATTTTGACTTTGATTTTCGTCTTGAGTGCTACGTACCACAAGCCAAACGTAAGTATGGATATTTTTGTTTGCCGATCTTATTTGGCGATATTTTTATTGGTCGAGTAGATTGCAAAGCACATCGTAAAAATGGTCGATTTGAACTTATTCATTTGCATATCGAAAATACACAGATTGACATGTCATCTTGGTTGCCGTCATTTTTTGATACCTTACAACGCTTTGCTCAGTTTAATCAGTGCCAATCTATTGAAATCACGCAGATTAGCCCGCCAGCATTATCCAGTGTAGTTCGTCAATTTCTGAAAATTGGCTGGGAAGAAATAAGCTTTAAAGGTGATGCTTTAACTGCAAAATAATCATTAAGCAGGGATTTTTTCCTACTTTATTAACTCTGAAATTGAGTTTTACGGTCTAGATAACTTACGCAATTCATTGGTTAAGCTATAAAAATCCCCACCCATTTTCCCAACACTGTGTAAATTCTGTTGATCGATCATTGTGCCATCCCAAAGATGATCAGCCACATAAATTGCCTTTACATCTAACAATGCAACTGTACCACCAGAAGCTAAACTACTCAGTTGTAAAACTTCTCGTAATTGGCATTCATATCGAATCGGTGCATCTTTTACAGCCAATGGCTGAACAGAATGACTCTCACAAGATTCAATCTTAGCAAATTCAAATTCACTCTGCTCTGGTGGCAACAGTGCACAGGATAAATTCATCTTTTCCAATAATTCAGTATTGGCAATATGAATCACACATTGCTTCGTTGCGATTAAATTTCTCAATGTATCTTTATCTTGACCACTTTGTGGATTAACTTGTGAATACCACAGAATCGGAGGATTACAGCTTGCAACATTGAAAAAAGAATAAGGGGCAATATTGGCTACACCCTCAGTAGATAAGGTACTAATCCACGCAATGGGTCTTGGTGTGATGCCTCCAACCAATAACCGATAAACTTCTGTTGGCGAAAGTGATGCCGTATCAAAAATCATATTTATACCCAAAACAAGGACCAAGAAATCAAATACATTGCCAAATCATCAAAAAGCAATGCTTGCTTTATGGGCGCTCCTCAAACTGAGGTAAATCATCTGCAATACAGTCCCATTCTGCTTTAGAGCCAACAAAAATATGCATCTGAGGCTTTTGCTGCAAAGGTGTATCCAAGGTCCCTATTCTTAAACGATATAACTCAGGTTGTGCATCTCGAGAACTAATCAAGGGTGAACCACACTCACTACAGAACCAACGATATACACCTGATGTTGCAAATTTTTTAACTAAATTTTCGCCTTGAGTAATTTTAAATGCTGTGCTGCTGATCGGTGCATTGGTCGCAAAAGCTGTGCCATTAGCTTTACGACAGCGCTGACAATGGCACTGTATAACATCACCGATCTCCCCGTGGATTTCATAATGAATACCACCACACAAACAGCTTCCTTGAAAAATCGGCGCAGCTAAAGACATAGTTATTATCCCAATCAAAGTTTTCTAAAAATTAGCATTAATAAAATAGAAATAACAAGCAAATGGTAAAAACAAAAGTATTGAAAATTTGAATGCTATGCTTAGAACTTTGAAAAGCATTACGTTTTAAATTAATTTACTAATGCTGCAAATAAACCACCAATCGTAATGTAGAAAACGACAGGCATGCCCAAGAACCAAAACTTAGCCCAAGCATTGGTGTTAAAAACCTGTGTCGCTCCACGATAACTTACCCAACATGAAAGCAATAAAAATGGAATTGTTATCACAGCTAAAAACGTCGAATTATTATAGGCATCGACATAATTTTTATAGAGAAATGTTTGAATCAAAGTCACAACAATGATCGGCAATACATAAACTAATGCCTGCAGAACAAACACATGTCGAGCAAGTTGTGGGTCAGCATTCTGAACACCAGAAAATTGCAGACGCTTTTTATACCACCAGCCTTGTATGACCCAAGCCAATGCAGCCGACAAAATGCCCATTCCCAGCACCCAAAGCCAGTAGGCGAACCATGTCTCTGTCAGGGAATCTGTAAAAGATGAAGATTGACCAAGCTCAGAACTTAACAGCTTCTGATCAATGCGATCCATTACAGCGACAACACCAATCAAATAAGCCATCAGCATAATACTTTTATGGTGATAGTGATTCGACTGAGAAAAAAATGTCTTCGGTTTAAAAAATAAATTGAATAAATTTTTTGGATGAAATGGTTGAATAATTTCTATGTTTTGCTCTTCTAAAGTGTGTTCAGTATTCATATCGGCTCGTCATAAATTAGAATATTTTTAATCAAAATAATATCGGATATAGCGTAAAAAAGTGAGCTGTTTCAGTCACTCAAAAGTTGATGAACACCTTGTCCTACTGCTCGCCCCGTTGCAAAACAAGCTGTCAGCAAATAGCCACCTGTGGGTGCATCCCAATCCAACATTTCACCACAACAAAAGACATAAGGATTAGATTGCAATTGTAACTGTGAAGACAATGCCATTTGCTTCACACCACCTGCACAACTAATGGCTTCTTGAATAGGACGAAAACCATCCAAAGCAATGCAGAGTTGTTTAATATGTCGTGCTATTTGCTTGGCATCAGACCATTGCGCTTTAGCAACGACTTCACGAATTAAATTGATTTTGACTTGATCTAAGCCCGCTTTACGCCAAATATTGGTTAAAGACTGCTTTTTATTGCCTTGTAACTTATTTTCTAACTGCGCCAGACTGACATCAGGCAGCAAATCCAAATAAAGTTGTAAGACTTGATGGTTCGCATTTAAGGCTCTTAAATCACGCCCTAACTTATAGATCACACCACTTTCCAAACCATAGTGTGTAATCACAATATCACCATGCGTTTTGTTTTCTGCATTCACCCATGCATCAACGCGTTTCAGAGGTTGCCCAAAACAATCTTGTATGAATGGCGACCATGTTTTCAGTACTCCAACATTGCTGGGTTGAAAAGTTTCAATTTCGTCCTGTGCTAACCAATCTTGCCATAAGCCATCACTGCCCAACTGTGCCCAAGACACCGCACCACATGCCAAAACTATCGCATCATAACTTGCCGTAAAACGCTGAGTCTGATTTTCAATCGTGAGTTCATTTTTAGATAATTCTACACAGCGATGGCGATAGTGAAATTTTACCTTCGCTGTCATCAAACGTTTTAGCCAAGCGCGAAGTAAAGGCGCTGCTTTCATTTCAACGGGGAAAACTCGTCCAGAGCTGCCAATATAGGATTCGATGCCTAAACCATGCATCCAATTTTGAATCCACGCCGCATCCCACTGTTTGATCCAAGGCGCAAGCCATTCCGCTTGATCATAGCGTTGAATAAAATCCGTGACAGGCTCATTATGGGAAATATTCAGTCCTGTTTTACCTGCCATCAAAAACTTACGTGCAGCAGAAGGTTTTTGTTCAAACACATCAATCGTATAGTCATATTGACTGAGTACTTCGGCTGCCATCAAACCTGCTGGGCCAGCGCCAATAATGGCAATGCGCTTATTCGGCATCACTGCTCTCAGACATGATCTGCCCTTGTAATGGCATGAAATCATCAAAACGCGTGACATATTCCTGAGGCTTAGTGATCAGCAATTGCTGGCATAATTCACCGCGTTCTAAGTACTTAATTTCAAAATGTGTACGTGCCGAATCACTAGCAATTTTTTGTTTTTCATATGGCAGCTTCCACAATTCAATCAGTTGCTGTTCCGCTTCATCAATATATTCGGGAATGTTACTGGCAAGTGTAATCGTGCCATTCGGCTTTAAGCGCGAAATTAGAAACTCAAAAAAAGGCATATTTAACCAGCGTTGTGCTGGATTATGAGGTTCTGGGTTGGGATAGAGAATAAAGAAATGTTCAACTTGTGCTGGAAATAAAGCATGGACGATCCACGGTAATGCATCCGCATGAATCGGGTTTAAATATTCACGCACTTCAAGTTGATGCTGTTTTTGCATCGCCAAAAATTTTTCTTTAGTACGCTCAATTGCATATAACGTGGTTTGAGGATTTTGTCCTGTAAAAAGTAAGGCATGCTTACCTTTACCAGCACCAATTTCAACGCAAATTGGTGTATTTGGAATTTGCTGAAAATCTCGTGGAGCTTGCATTCTATGCGCTTGAAATTGACGAATCGACATAATCACATCAAACTATCTATAAATCGGGCATAAGTCTAACAAGTCACTTTGCTTTTGCCTAATGTATTTAGTTTTGCTGTAGGAATTTTCTATGCCTCGTACATTTCCATGTCCACGTTGTGGTGAAGCTAGCACTTGGGAAGGCAATGAATATCGCCCATTTTGTTCTGAGCGCTGCAAATTAATCGATCTAGGTGCTTGGGCAAGTGAAGAATATAAATTGCCTACTCAAGATGCACCTCAAGCAGGCTTACAGCGTCACGAAGATGACTATGAGGATTAGCCCGCTTTGCTCGCAACAAACGGGTTAAATTGCTTTTCATAACCGATGGTACTGATTGGGCCATGACCTGAAATAAACTGCGTTTCATCAGGCAAGCTAAAGCACTCACGTTGAATCGAATCAAGTAACTGTTGATGATTGCCTTTCGGAAAGTCTGTACGTCCAATCGAACCCTTAAACAGTACATCTCCTGTCCAAAGCAAACCATGTTGAGCGTTATAGAACATCACATGACCAGGAGTATGCCCTGGTGCAAAGCGAACCTCAAATTCATCATCACCCAGTTTAAGGACTTCTCCACCCTCCAACCACTGATCAACTTTGACAGGTTGAGGAATCGGAAAACCATAACGTGCCGACACTTCTTGGATCATGTCTAACCAAAACTGATCTTCTTTATGCGGCCCAATCACAGGGATTTTCCATGTCTCAGCCAGCTCACCCACCGCACCTGCATGATCAAGATGCCCATGTGTTAGCCAAAGTGCCTTGACCTTTAAACCTAATGCTTCCACCTCTTTTTTGAGTACCGCTGCATCACCACCCGCATCAATCAAAACAGCTTCTTTACTCTCGCTATCCCAAACAATGGAACAGTTTTGAGCAAATGCAGTTACGGGCACAATTTTGACTTGCAGCATAAAAACCTCTGGCGGAATAAGCGTCGATTTAACGATGGGCTAAGGTATGAGTAAGAGCATCAAGATTAGCTTGAACTAGACTCGCAAGCAAATCTATATGCGACTGTTGCGCATTCAATGCAGGAATGTAGGCATATTCTCCACCGCCTGCATGTTGAAAAGTTTCTTTATTCTGCATAGCTAGTTCTTCAAGTGTTTCCAAACAATCTGCTGAGAATGCTGGACTAAGTACCTGTACAGATTTTACTTTTTGCTCACCCCATTGTTGCAGCAATTGATCAGTATAAGGTTTTACCCACTCTTGCTTACCAAATCGCGATTGAAAGCTAATCGCCCACTCATCATCATTTAAATGCAACGCTTCAGCGACTAAACGTGCTGTAGTTCGACAACGATCCGCATACGGGTCGCCTTTATCAGCATAAGGCTGAGGAATACCATGAAAAGACATGAGTAGTTTCTGTGCTTTGCCATGATGCGTTTGATATTCAAGAACACTTTCAGCAAGTGCCTGAATAAATAGTGGATGCTGATAATAATCTTTAATCAACGTCAAACCAGGTAAATGGCGTTGATTAGGAATCCATTTTGCAAAAGCATCATAAAGTGGTGCTGTCGACGTTGCTGAATATTGCGGAAATAATGGTAATAAAATGACATGTTCTTGTGGGTCTTTTTCTAATTGATCCAGTACGTCATAAATACTCGGTTGACCATAAGTCATGGCAGGTACAACCGTTAAATCAAACTGATGATTTTCATCTTGTAAGCGTTGTTTGACTAACTGCGCTTGCTCAAGCACAATTTCCCGCATCGGTGAATCTTTTGACCATACTGAGGCATAGGCTTCAGCCACTCGCTTTGGGCGAAACGTCAGAACGAATAAATGTAAGATCACCCACCAAATTGGTTTGGGAATTTCGATCACTCGCGTATCAGATAAGAATTGTTTTAAGAAACGACGCACTGCTGGCACAGTGGCTTCATCTGGCGTACCTAAATTAGCCAAAACCACAGTGACTTTTGGTTTTTGTATCGCTGACATTAACCGCTTCCGCTATAAGTAAATTTCTTTCATTACTTTAGCAGTTTTAGGATTTTTTTTTAAATTGGTTTAATGCATGGTCTTAAACTGAAAAACCCGATTACTATCCAACATATTACTTTCCAATAGCTTCTGACCTTTATGCGTCAACTGCCATAACATCCGTTGACGATCATCACGCCCAGCAGGAAGAATCCACTCATTTTGTCGCATCTGCAATTTGATTTCATGCAAAGCACGGATATTAATCTGTGCACGAGATACAGCATGCGCTCGTGGCATCTCTTTACGTGCATCCTCTAGACCAGTTTCATTTAAATATTCATTCATACGCTTTGAAAAATATTCTTCTGGTGTTGGAATAATAAATGATGCACCTAAGACATTAAGTAATTGTGCCCAAGTTATTTTACGAAAGGTTTTTATTTCTTTGAAATTGCCATCTTGGTAAGCATGCATACGATATTCAAATGAATACAGTTCATGCATAGAAACTTTTGGTACGGAAGCAATTGGATCAGCTTCACGCCCACCAACTTCTGCTTCGAGTTGTTTGACTTTGGCACGTAATGCATCAATTTCGTCTTGTAAGACTTGAGTATTTTGAGGACGAACCCAACCCACAACCGGATAGCGCTCCAACATTTGTGGCATGCTCGAACGCACAGCAAGCTCTAAATCTCTCAATGTCCGATAACAGAAAACTTGATCAACCTCATGCTGAAGTTGTTTTCTAAACTCTTTAAATTTTTCTTTCAGTTCAGGTTTATTATCATGCAAACTAGTTTCACGTGAATCAGGATCTTCATGCATGAAAACAATCACTGGTTTTTGTTTGGTCATTGCGTAGATATATTCTAGATGCATATAGCCAACACCTGATACTGACTGCTCACCGTACTGACTACCCAGCAGGATCACGACATAATCACAGTCATCAATCTGACGACGTGCAATCGAGGTACTTAAAGGTGTGCGCTGTTCCAAGCCCCACGAAAAGAACCCCATTCCAACCAAAGTTTGAGTTAATACTGCCCGCTCTGGTTGCATTTCATTGCCAGACGTAGAAATAAAAACTTGATAACGAGTATCTTGCATAGGCTGAGCCTCATTTTACTTATCTATAAACCCAAGCCCTTGAGCCTGTAATTTATGAACAGATAACCCCATAAAATCTTAATTATGGTTAGAAATTCAGAATCCAAAAACTAAACTTCAACCAGATCTTGAATCGTCCATGTCAGTTGTTCTGGTATCAAGTGTTGGAGTACTGGCTCCAACTCAACCGCATTTTGACCGCTAACAAAACATTCAATACGTGTAATATTATGACTTATTTTGTCACATAATAACCTATTTTTTATCAAAATATATGCTGTTTGTCGCGCAACTGCCTGCCCCGAATCAATTAATTTAAGCTTTTCAGCAAAAATTTGATGAATAGCATCTTTCAAGAATGGATAGTGCGTACAACCAAGTACGAGAAAATCTGCGCCTTGATCTACAACAGGTTGTAATATCTGTCGTAATACGCTTAGACAAGCATCACTCATCTGCTGCCCAGCTTCTACAAACGGAACAAGCTCCAAACTGGTCACGGTTAACACCTTTACTCCCGCAGGTTCAGCAAACTTCATCATCACATCTTTGATCAATCGACCACGAAACGTTGCAGGGGTTGCTAACACAGCGACAACCTTAGATTGTGTTTGCAGCACAGCTGGCTTTAGCGCTGGTACTAATCCAACAATAGGAAAATTTTCCCCATAATGTTCGCGCAAATAATCCAAACTAAACGCAGATGCAGTATTACAAGCAACTACAGCAATCTTACAGCCTTGCCGATATAACCATTCAATTGCATGTGCCGTTAATTCACGAATTTCTTGGTCAGAACGTGCACCATAAGGAACGTGCGCCGTATCTGCATAATAAATGATGCGCTCATTTGGCAGATGTCGTGCAATTTCCTGTGCTATCGAAAGCCCTCCTATTCCTGAATCAAAAACCCCAATTGGTGCATCTGATGATGCATGTGGCATAGGATGAAGTACTTCAGTAATAGGTTGAACGGCAGCCATACAGATATATTGACACAATGATTAATTCACTCTTTTTAGCTTAAACCTCAGGTGCTCAAATGCAATACCAAATCACCACTTTTTAATGTTAAAACAGCTTCACCATTTTCAGTTTCTGACAGACAGCCATAATTCACGAGATGATAAAAACTTTGTCGTTGAATTAATGCATTTATACCAAAGCGTACATGCACATATGGACGCAATTCTCCCTGATATTCCCGCATAAAAATCGGATGTTCCTCATCTACGATCACGACATCTTGATTGGTTGTGGTCAACTGTAAATAAAGCTTACCCTCAATCTCAACTTGATCAGCCTGATTGATCAATAAAGGTTCATCCTCTACCTCAATTTCGATCTGCTCAACAGGAGTTTTTAAGTAGAATTTTCCATCTTCTTTCCAAAGCACTTTGCTAAACAGATCTAACAGTGCTTGGCGTTTGACCAATTGACCTTCGTGCCACCATTCTCCGTTGGCTTTTACGCGTAGATCCATTTTGCCACAATGCTTTGGATGCCATTGCTCTAAAGGTGGAATTGACCTTTTGTGACTTTGCTGTACATCTTTTAAGTATTGTGTAATGTTCATTAAGTTTTTATCATCAGACAACACGGTTTTTCCCTGATTTTCTAAAGAGTTTTGTGGAGAATCATTTTCATTTATCATAGTTTATGCCTTGCTGACGAGAAAATATGACCGCTCAGCCAATTGGCGAGATCAAGGTTTAAAACTATACTATCCCAAACGTTTGCAAGCGCAATAGCTAGTTTTTGTGCTTGGCAATTAAGAACACTCATGGCAGCACCGAATAGCAATGATTACGGTTGCCACCCTTAAAATATGAGGAGTCCTACATGGAACACATCGAACGCGAAGCGATGGAGTTTGACGTAGTGATCGTAGGCGCTGGACCTGCGGGTTTATCTGCTGCGATTAAAATTCGTCAATTAGCGATTGAAAACAACCTACCAGATCTTTCTGTTTGTGTGGTTGAAAAAGGCTCTGAAGTTGGTGCGCATATCCTTTCTGGTGCTGTACTTGAACCGCGTGCCATGAATGAATTGTTCCCGAACTGGAAAGAAGAAGGCGCTCCGCTGAATGTTCCTGTTACGGGCGACGAAACTTATTTCTTATTGTCTGATACTAAAGCACAAAAGATGCCGTATTGGATGGTTCCTAAATCAATGCACAACGAAGGGAACTATGTCATTTCTCTTGGTAATGTCGTGCGTTGGTTAGGTCAAAAAGCTGAAGAATTAGAAGTTTCTATCTTCCCGGGCTTTGCTGCTGCTGAAGTGCTTTATCATGAAGATGGTACCGTTAAAGGCATTCAAACAGGTGACATGGGTATTGGCAAAAATGGTGAGCCGACACACAACTTCACGCCGGGTTATGAACTTCACGCGAAATATACATTGTTCGCTGAAGGCTGCCGTGGTCACCTCGGTAAACGCCTGATTGCAAAATACAATCTTGATAAAGATGCTGATCCACAGCACTACGGTATCGGGATTAAAGAACTTTGGGAAATCGATCCTGCTAAACATAAACCAGGTTTAGTGATGCATGGTGCTGGCTGGCCATTATCTGAAACAGGTTCATCTGGTGGCTGGTGGTTATATCACGCTGAAAACAATCAGGTGACTTTGGGTATGATCGTGGATTTATCATATGAAAATCCGCACATGTATCCATTCATGGAAATGCAACGCTGGAAAACGCACCCAACCATCAAGCAATTCCTAGAAGGTGGTAAACGTATTTCTTACGGCGCACGTGCTGTTGTGAAAGGTGGCTTTAATGCTTTGCCTAAACTGACTTTCCCAGGCGGTTGCTTGATTGGTGATGATGCTGGCTTCTTGAACTTCTCAAAAATC
The DNA here is from genome assembly GCF_000368585.1 of Acinetobacter venetianus RAG-1 = CIP 110063. Taxonomy (GTDB): domain Bacteria; phylum Pseudomonadota; class Gammaproteobacteria; order Pseudomonadales; family Moraxellaceae; genus Acinetobacter; species Acinetobacter venetianus. The sequence goes on along the minus strand of NZ_KB849556.1, from coordinate 211,921 downwards.
AAAGGCTCACACACTGCAATGAAGTCAGGTATGTTGTGTGGTGAGGCAGTATTCGAAGCGATTGCTGCGGGTGTTGCAAAAGGTGGTGATCTTGCGATTGCTCGTGTTCTTGAAGGCGACGACCACTTCGACAAAGAATTAACGGCTTATACTGACAAATATAACAACTCTTGGTTAAAAAAAGAGTTATATAACTCACGCAACTTTGGCCCTGCAATGCACAAGTTTGGTCAGTGGATTGGTGGTGCGTTTAACTTTATCGATCAAAACATCCTTAAAGTGCCATTTACTTTGCATGACCTTAAACAAGATTTTGCTGCACTGAAAACTGTGGATGCGTCAACGTTTAAGCCAAACTATCCAAAACCAGATGGCAAGTTGACTTTTGACCGTTTATCTTCTGTATTCGTATCGAATACCGTACATGAAGAAAATCAGCCAGCACACTTAAAGTTGACTGATCCATCTATTCCAGTAGATGTGAACTTACCAAAATGGGATGAGCCTGCTCAACGCTACTGCCCTGCTGGTGTTTATGAAATCATGGAAAATGATGACGGTTCTAAACGTTTCCAAATCAATGCTGCAAACTGTGTTCACTGTAAGACATGTGACATTAAAGATCCGTCACAAAATATCACTTGGGTAACGCCTGAAGGCGGTGGTGGTCCTAACTATCCGAATATGTAATATTCGGATAGTTCTTGCGAAGCTTTAGTCGCTTCTCATACCCGAACATGTAATTTTTAGATAATGTGGTCACGCCGAATGCCTACCATATAATTAAATAAAAAGCCTCAATTCATTGAGGCTTTTTATTTTAGTCTTTCTGCTCTTCATCAAATCGCTTATATGCTTTAGACAATACACTCAGCGTTTTCATTTGCTTACCAAAACGTCGACATGAACGACACATCATCAAATGAAATTGTAAACCACTCTGTTCTTTCAACAACAGTTGTCGATCTTGTTGTTCAGAAAGTAACTGCGTTGCTTGTCGACAGGTCAACATGAGCAATCCTCCTGAAGTAACCATTTATTTTCCAAACACTCACGTAATCGTGCTCGGCTGCGATACATTAAAACATTGAGATTAGAAACCGTAAGTTCCAGCTTTTCACATATTTCATCAGAGCTGAGTTCTATCATTTCCCGCAACATAAAAACTTGTGCATACTTTGCAGGTAAATGATTCAAACATGCATCGAAAATCATCCAAAAATCCTGTTGCTCCATCATTTCTTCAGGATTTCGCCATGCTTTTGGCATCTCTGATTTTTGCCAATGTCCAGCAGCATCAAACAGCGCATCCACGCTTAACTCGCTGTCATCATCATGAAATAGCTCACTCATGCTAACCAGACGTGTTTTTTGTCGAATCGAATCAACGATCTTATTTTTCAAAATCGCAAACACCCACGTTTTAAATGCTGCACGCCCTGAAAATGATTCGACATGCTGCAAAGCACTCACTAAAGCCTCTTGCACCACATCTTCGGCTTGATGAAATGAGGAGAGTTGCAATACTGCAAACTTCATCATTTGCTGCCTTAAATCATGCAAAAAAACAGGATTTTGTAGTTGTTGAATGAACTCGTCATTGTTGGTAGCAGCCTGAGCCATCTCCTGACCTCATCCTATTGTTCTGGGATATACAATAAATCTAACTCAGTTAATCGTTCAGATAATAGCTTCAGTTGTTGCTCTACTTCTGGTGCAGATAAGTCTGGCAACGTCGTGTCTATCAACTGCTTAAGCTCTAGTTTAGTCAAGGCTTTCTGATTGAGTTGTTCAATCAAACAAGCGAATAATGGAAATAATGTTTCAACACAAACCTGATCATGATGATTTCGCCAAACCATCACTGCGCTCGGTGAATACTCAAAGTCCTGATGTTCCATCGTCCAAAGATAAACAGGATATTGATACACCAAAATCCAAATGTGTGTATTCAATTGCCAAGCGGAAGTCTGTGAAAATGTCTTTTCTTCGATTTCAACCGTATCTAAATAGAGTTCCAGCCATTCAAATTGTAATAACTCTGCTAACCACGGATATTCTTGTAAGATTGGATGTTGTTGCTCATCCAGATATTCTCTGAATTGCAACGAAATATCATTATAAAATGGTGATTGATTTTGAGCATTTTGAAAGAAATCTTGCAGCAAAGACTGCCATTTCGTCTCAGATAATAGCGTTCGGGCAATCGGATACACCAAGTTAATAAATGAACTGACATTATTGAACAATAAGGTTCGATAAACCTGCATTCGCTCTGTTACAAATTCTGCTGGAAGATCTGATCGAGGGTCACGAATCCACGCACAAAATGCCTGCTGAGTTTGCTGCAAAGGACGTTCATTCATCTTCATACTTTTACCTCATTTATAATATTTAAGGTATTGGTATGAAGTGATTGAGGATAGCTAAATTGGTTTTGTAGATCTTTGATTATATTTAGCTCATGCTGAAGTTGTTGCCACGTCGGAATATTGAAATCACGTTCTAACAACGTCGGCTTTACACCACAGGTTTGGTAGGTATATGTCAACAATTCCCACACAGGATCACAGACATTTTCCCCATGCGTATCAATCAACAAATCATCGCTCACTTGTTCATGACCAGCAATATGTAGATATCGAATCCGATCTTTCGGCATCGCATCAATAAAAGCATATGCATCTGTTTGATGGTTCTTACTATTCACATAGACATTATTTACATCGAGCAAGAGTTCACAGTCTGCGCGTGTAATCACCTCATGAACAAAATCATTTTCGCTCATTTCTGCATTCGGCATGAGATACGTTGAAACATTCTCCAGAACTAAACGTTGCCCTAAAACATCTTGTACACGCAAAATCCGCTCTACGACGTAGTCCACTGCTTCCTCTGTCATGGGAATCGGCAATAGATCATATAAATAACCACCATCATTGGTATAACTCAAATGTTCCGAATAAGTCAGTACCTGATGTTGTTTTAAAAAATCTCGTACTTGGTGCACAAACTCAAGATTAAGTGGATGCGGCCCACCGATAGATAAGGAAAGCCCATGACAAACTAATGACGACTTTTCCAAACATTGCGCCAATAACTTTGCATGTCGCCCACCAAAACCCATCCAGTTCTCAGGTGCAACTTCTATAAAATCAGGATGTTGGTCTGCTTGTAAAAACGTATCAATAAAATCACGTCTTAAACCCAGTCCAGCACCATTGAAAGCAACCATTTGCATTCCTTTTCAATGATGACAACAACCTTATAAAGTTGTTGTCATCACCGATAATTTAATTGATTAGTGTGCGCCGCATTTTGCATCAGCCATTTTTTTATCTGCGCCGCATTTCGCATCAGCCATTTTTTTGTCAGCACCACATTTCGCATCAGCCGCTTTTTTGTCAGCGCCACATTTTGCTTCAGTTGTTTTATGCTGTTGTTTGGCTTTATTTGCACCACATTTTGCTTCACCACATTTACCATCAGCAGCTTTGGTCACATGAGTTTCAGTTGTCGTTGAAGCCGCAGAGACATGTGTTGTTGCACCAACCATAGACAGTGCAACTAAAGCAGCGACTGATGTCATCGAATTTAACTTATTCATTTTGAAGTTCCTTTTAAATCAATTTGGGGTTTTGTACTTAGGTACATGTTATTAGACGAGCGACCACTCAATTTATTACAGTTAAAAAATAATTTTTTTCTTGTAAGAAACTAAATCCTCAACCGACTAATAACTATTCAATACGAGTCAGTGTGAAATCCTCATGAATAAATTTATTTATCCTTTATTGTTACGCTATCAGAATTTTTGTTCGCATTTAAAACATTTCGACGGAATTGCAGCACTTTCGTTAAGGTTGTTTCTTGTCCCAGTGTTTTGGATGGCAGGTTCGAATAAGCTTGCTCATTTTGCAGATACCGTTGAATGGTTTGGTAACCCCGATTGGGGCTTAGGCTTACCCTTTCCAACACTGATGGCAACACTAGCAACTTCTGCTGAGCTAGGTGGTGCTATTTTACTTGCACTGGGTTTAGCAACTCGATGGATCAGTATTCCGTTGATGATCACAATGCTCGTCGCGATATTTACTGTGCATCTACCGAATGGTTGGCAAGCGATTGCCGACCCACAAGCACCTTTTGCCAATATGCAAGTGATGGAGTCCGCTGAAAAATTAGAGAAAGCAAGAGAGATTTTAATGACTTATGGCAATTATGACTGGCTCACATCGAGCGGCTCATTTGTTATTTTAAATAATGGTATCGAGTTTGCAGCAACTTATTTTGTGATGTTACTTGCGTTAATTGTGCTGGGTGGCGGTCGTTATGTGAGTGTGGATTATTGGTTAAATCACTGGATTGAAAAGTTTCATAGTGAAAAATAACCGCTGTTTATAATATGATTTTGCATATACCTCCCAATACGGGAGGTAAGTAATATTAAAAAAAAGAATTAGCCTTTTTGCACCAAATAACGATATTCAGTATTGCTATTTTCATCAAGGCTCTCTTCTTTGAGCAAAAGCTCATGCCCTAAATGCATACAAAATTTTGGAATATCCCAAGATGTAGAAGGGTCAGTTGCCAATACTTCAACAATGTCACCCGCTTTGGCTTTTCGGATTGCTTGATGCAACATCATAACAGGCTCAGGACAACGTAAACCTCTGGTATTTAGCTGAACACTAGGAACTTTTGCTGCTTCAGACATCATTAAACTCAAATATTCTAATTTTCATATTTTAACATAAAGTGACTATATAAAAATCACCAACAATATTTTGAAAAACTGTACGTTTTTTGCATCGTTTTATTGATGCATATCCGCTTTATCTTCGGTATGATGAAAATCATCTAATTGATATAGAGAGTCTTTAGGAAAGATCATGGTCGAGGAATCCAGTCCGTCGTGGGGTATGCGTGGCTTAAGAAAATGGTTAGGTACCGCACCTGAAACCCGCGATGAATTACTCAAGTTAGTTCAAAATTCGCGTCGCTTTTTAGAGCCAGATACTGTTGCTATGCTTGAGGGTGTTCTAGATCTACCAGCAACAAAAATTCGAGAAGTGATGACCCCGCGTACAGCAATTATTAGCTTACAAGAGGATGATCAACTCTTTGATATTTTAGATGTCTTAATTGAATCAGCACATTCACGCTTCCCTGTGTTTTCGGCTGATCAAAGTGACAATGTGGTTGGTATTCTACTAGCAAAAGACCTTTTACCATTTCTCACTGAACGTACTGTCAATGTTGATATTCGTGCATTGATGCGCCAACCTGTTTTCGTACCCGAGAGCGCGCGTTCGGATCAAGTACTGCGTATGCTTAAAAATACGCAAACACATATCGCAATCGTCATTGATGAATATGGGTCAACCTCTGGTTTAGTCACACTTGAAGATATTCTTGAAGAAATCGTCGGTGAAATCGAGGATGAACATGATATTGCAGATGAAGAAGCGCTCTATATTGTTCCAGACAATGACCCAACAACTGCAAATACGTGGATTGTTCAAGCACTTACACCAATCGAACATTTCAACACTATTTTAGATGCAGATTTTTCTGACGATGAAGTTGAAACTATGGGCGGTCTGCTTCTACAAGAAATTGGTCTCGTCAGCGATCTACAAGGACAAACGATTGAACTTGGCGATTGGCAATTCACCATTATCGAAGCAGATGCACGCACTATTCATCTGATTCGAGCTGTACGTCAATGAGAAGCTATTTTGAAAAGCTGTTAAATCCATCCCAATCACAAAAACAGCTCCCTTTTATTTTTCCACTTTTGATTGCACTCATTTCGGGTGCAATCTTTAGCTTGGCGCTCGCACCTTATTATTTTTGGTGGCTTGCGATTTTATCACCAGCATTATTGTATACGGTTTTACGCCAGCGAGGACCTAGACAAGCCTTTGTTTTAGGTTGGGCTTATGGCTTTGGTTTATGGTTTGTCGGCGCGTTTTGGCTCTATACCTCCATTCATACCTACGGTGATACCAATGCGTTCTTAAGCATTTTGATGATTGTCTTTATGGCAACAGCAATGGGCTTATTTACAGCGTTTCAAACATGGCTCTATCGTCGGTTCTTTCCAGAAACACCTTTGACCTTTGCGCCACTTTGGGTACTCTTTGAATGGGCGAAGACATGGGTATTTACTGGTTTCCCTTGGTTATTTGCAGGTTATGCATTTACTGAGCGATTACTCGATGGCTATGCACCTTTATTTGGGGTGTATGCAGTTTCCTTCGTTGTGATCGTACTTGCATGTGCTTTAGTTGAAATCTTAAATAAACGTTTCTTCTGGGCTATTCCCTCTGCTCTACTAGTTTTAGGTGCTTGGGGATCTGGATTTATTCAATTCGTGCAGCCCAAAGCAGCAAAACCACTGAGTGTTTCGTTAATTCAGGGCAATATTCCTCAAGACCTTAAATGGTTAACGGAATATCAAGTTAAGACTTTAGAGATTTATGCCGGATTGAGTCGAGCTGAATGGGGACGTGATCTGATTGTATGGCCAGAATCGTCTATTCCACTCTTCCAAACTGATATTCCAGAGTTTTTAAAAGCAATGGATGTTCAAGCGAAAAAATCAGATACGGCTTGGGTGACAGGTATTCCCTATTGGGATATGGCAAAATCGCAACAAGTTGGCGAACCACTGTATTACAACAGTATCATGGCATCAGGCAGTGATTCCTATGGTTTATATAAAAAGCAACGCTTAGTTCCATTTGGTGAGTACATTCCATTGTCAGGTTTACTGAAATGGGTGCTTCCAGCAATGCAAAATGACGTGAGTATGAGTGGTTTTTCACGCGGTGAAGCCAATCAAAAACCGTTAATGGTTAAAGGACACGCCTTGGCAGCCGCGATTTGCTATGAAGTTGCTTATCCTAATTTAACTCGTCGTAATGCATCAGACAGTGATTTCTTGATCACTGTATCCAATGATGCTTGGTTTACAGGAACAGCTGGACCTTGGCAGCATCTACAGATGGTACAAATGCGTGCGAAAGAGAATGGTCGCTGGTTTATTCGTGCCACCAACACAGGTGTGACTGCATTTATTGATCAGAGTGGTCATATCGTCAAACAAGCACCGATGGATGAAGAGTTTGTATTACGTGGTGATTTACCTGCAATGCAAGGGCAAACACTTTACAACCGACTCAGTGATTATCCGATTTTAATCTTCTCACTGTTATTACTGATGATGGGTTGGATTTATCGCCCGAAGAAAGTAGATATTTCTTTCAAATCTCGTCGATAAAATAAAAAGAGCGTTTTTAAATAAAACGCTCTTTTTTGATGAATAAAAATTTTTTGTTGTTTAGACTATAAAGCAAGTGATAATTGAACTGATAAATAAGCCACTAAACTTGATAAAAACAGCATTGGCACATAACCATAAGCTTTAAATAATATTTGCTCATATTTTGAGATCATTTCCTCGTTATGCCAAACACTTGTTTTTAAAGCACTCAAGAAACAAAGTACAAACCATGCACTTAACATCGTCAACGCGAAGAACCCTATCATAATCTGACTACTGCCTTCAGCCGCTTGCCATAAACTTAATGCAGCTTGACTCATTGGTAATAAACTGAGAATAAGGGCGACAGATTTGAGCATTGCCCAATGAAACTGATTCAGTTCATTCAACACAAAAAATGCTTTCATCCGACTCCCCCATACCTGATTTAAATGGTCTGAATTTATTATGCAAAGCTTTGATATAAAGAGAAAGTCTATTTTTCTTCTTATTTTCTGTTTCTTGTAACTATTAAATATGGGAATAATTCTTATTATAAATCTCACATATCAACTATTATGATAAATATATATTTTTTAAGGTCTTAAATACATTTATCGAATCAAGAAACATTATCACTTCACTCTCAATTTATTTAATTAAAAATGAAGTGATTGTTTTAATCAAATATTAGGGTTGATAATAAATATCAGCGTCATTCCCTTCGCCACCTTCTTTACCATCAGCGCCAAAAGAATATAAATCAAATGAGCGCCCATCTCGACCTGGGATAACATACTGTAAATCATTTTCCCAACTATCTTTAGGATAACCACCTTTAACATAACCACCCGGCAACCAATTCTTTGCAGAAGCAGGTTGATTGACCAATGCATCCAAACCACCATCTTGCATCGATGGGTAACGCCCATTATCTAATTTATATTGATCTAATGCGCCAGCAACACCTTTTAAAGTAATGCTTGTGGTATCTACTTTTGCTTTTTCACCACGTCCCATTACATTCGGTACGATCAGTGCAGCTAAAACGCCTAAAATCACAATCACCACCATCACCTCGATTAGGGTGAATCCTGAGACCCGAGAAAACCGAGTATTACTCGATCGGGTCGCAAGACGAGCAACTGTGTTGTGAGTGCGAGGATCATCAACGCAAGATGAGAAGCTATGCTTCGAGTGGCAAGATACCGCCAGGCGAGAAGCTATGCTTCGAGTGGCAGGATTAAAATTATTCTCAGCATGCTGTTCATGGATTGAATTCTTCATTTTCATCTCAAACATCAAATTTCCTAGATCATATTGTTCATATTAATAATTGGCAACATTACCGCAATCACAATCACCAACACAATCGCAGCCATAAAAATCAGCATCAAAGGTTCTAGCAACGCCAACAATGTCGAAATAAAAGCTGTGACTTCGCGATCTTGCATCGTCGATGCTCGGTCTAGCATCCGATCTAGCTCACCCGATGCCTCACCGCTTCGAATCATTTGTACCATCATTGGGGGGAAATAACCGCAACGTTCTAACTGTGTTGCCAAATTACCACCTTCTGTTACACGCTCCATGGCAACTTCGATGGAATCCCGAATTACCCAGTTATTACTTACCTCTGCACCGATTCGTAATGCTTCAACTAAAGGAACACCTGAACGCGTCAAAATAGAGAGCGTACTAGCAAAACGTGCAGCGTTTATACCACGCGAAAGTTTACCAAATAGTGGCAATTTGAGTGTTAATCGGTCAAATGCGTAATGTCCTGCTGTTGTTCTCAAAAATCGCGTAAATACAATCATCGCAATCACAGCAAGAATCAGCATCGCAATCCATGTCTGTCGAATAAATGCACTTGCTTTCATTAAAACCACAGTGATCCACGGCAATGCTTCCTTGCTTTGCTCAAAAGTTTTGACGATCTCAGGGACAACATAAGTCATCAATCCCATCACAATTCCAAATGACATGAGCATTAAGATAATCGGATAGATCATTGCACCTTGGATCTTCTTCTGCATGGCAAAACGGTTTTCAGTATAGTCAGAAAGTTGGTCTAGAATTAGATCCAAATGCCCCGAACGTTCGCCTGCTGCCACCGTTGCAATATACAGCTCAGGGAAGCGACCTGACTGTTGCATACTTTGTGCCAGTGAATGACCTTCCAGTACCTTCGAACGCACAGCAATGAGAAGATTTTGAACATGGGATTTTTCACTTTGCTTGCTCACTGCTCTGAGTGCTTCTTCCAGTGGAATACCTGCTGCGACAAGCACTGAAAGCTGACGAGTCATCAAAGCAAGATCATAGGCACTAAAACTCTTTCTAAACCAAGCACGTTGTTGTTGCTTATCTTTTTGCTCAACGGCGTCAACTGAAATGGGTGTCCATTCTTTATCACGCAACTGTTGACGAATCTGGCGTGCAGAATCCCCTTCGAGTACGCCTTTATGTTGCTTTCCAGAAGCATCTAATGCAGTAAATTGATAAGCAGGCATGGTTCTGTTCTAATTGTCCCAAAATAGTTGTTGTTACCGTTGTATCCGCATTGCGGATGAGGAACGAGAGTTCCACAAGAAATTCATCGACATAACCAGCAGCACTTTAGCATAATTCTATGACATGAAGTCATGCGATTTTAAACATGAATGAAGCCTATATGCCTACCGAAAATTCTAACGCGACGCTCTACCGTATTCGAGTTGCAATACCCGTATATGTCTATGACACCTTTGACTATACAGTCAACGCGGAGCAATATGCCCAAGCGCAAATCGGCGCACGTGTAGCTATCTCTTTCGGAAGACAAAATCTAGTTGGCATCATTACCGAAAAGGTCGATCCCGACGAAGCTTTTACAGGACAGTTCAAGTTAAAAGCAATCACTGAATTACTCGATAAGGAAGCCATCTTAGACCAACAAGTTTTAACTTTATTGACATGGTCTGCACAGTATTATCAATTTCCAATTGGCGAAGTCATGCAAAGTGCATTACCCAGTTTACTGAGGCAAGGTCGCGCACTGGATATTTTATTTCATCAATGGCAAATTCTGCCCCACGATGACCCGAATGCTTTATTGAAACGCTCTCAAAAACAATATGATGCTTATCAAGTCTTAAAATTACACCCACATGGTACAACCGAAAATGTACTCAACCTGAGTGGTGTTGAAACTGCCACACTCAAAGCATTAGAAAAGAAGCAACTGATTGAATGTCGTTTAGAACCACATGATTTTACACCGATGCCTGTGCAACTCGCGCAAATGCCGTTGACACCAAATGAAGATCAGAAAAAAGCGATCCAACAGATCGTGAAAGCACAGCATCATTACCAAGCCTTTTTACTCGATGGTTTGACGGGAAGTGGAAAAACTGAAGTCTACTTACAAGTTATGCATGAGGTACTAAAACAAGGCAAGCAAGTTCTCGTACTCGTTCCTGAAATCGGCTTGACGCCACAAACTGTTGCTCGATTTAAATCACGATTTCATTGTGATGTGGCCTTACTCCATTCAGGGTTAAATGACTCGAAACGATTACAAGCATGGCAACATGCACAGACCGGCAAAGCATCGATTGTGATCGGTACACGTTCCGCAATTTATACACCGATGCCAAATCTTGGCTTGATTATTTTGGATGAGGAACATGACCTCTCCTTTAAACAGCAAGAGGGCTTCCGCTATCACACGCGAGATGTCGCATTATATCGAGGACATTTACAAGGTTGCCCTGTGATTTTAGGTTCAGCAACCCCAAGCTTAGATAGCTACCATCTCGTAGAATCAGGCAAATTACATTTGCTTGAGCTGAATCAGCGTGCAGGTATTGCGGTATTACCCAAAATGCATGTGATTGATTTAAAAATCGCAAAGAAGCAGCACGGCATCAGCCAAAACTTGATTGATCAAATCAAACTGACGTTAGAAAAAAAAGAACAAGTGCTGATTTTTTTAAATCGACGTGGCTATGCGCCGATCTTGATGTGTGAAAGTTGTGGTTGGCAAGCAAACTGTCCACATTGTGATGCACATTTTACATTGCATTCTCAGCCTTATCATTATTTGCATTGCCATCATTGCGGTACAATTCATCGCCTACCTGATCATTGCCCTGAATGCCAAAAACAAACCTTAAAAAGTATCGGTGCAGGCACAGCAAAACTGGAAGAACATTTGCAGGAACTGTTTCCGCATCATGATGTGATTCGTGTGGATCGAGACAGCACCAGTCGGGTCGGCAGTTGGCAGAAGATTTACGATCGTATCCAACAAAATAAGCCGAGTATTTTATTGGGCACACAAATGCTAGCGAAAGGGCATCATTTTCCACATGTCACTTTAGTTGCGATTTTAGATATTGATGCAGGTTTACTGAGTGTTGACCCTCGCGCACCTGAACGTACAGCACAGTTAATTGTCCAGGTCGCGGGGCGTGCAGGTCGTGGAGAACATAAAGGTAATGTTTATCTACAAAGCTTACGTCCAGATCACCCGATGCTGACTACATTGATTGAGCATGATTATCGAACTGTAGCAAAGCAAATGCTGGCTGAACGTAAAATTGCCATGCTGCCGCCTTATCGATATGCAGCATTGGTGCGAGTCGAATCAAAAAATCGAGAATATAGCCAACAATTCTTGAGTGAAGCAGCACAGCAGCTGAGAACAATGGCCGCTGAAATTGTCGATATTTGGGGCCCTATCCCTGCACCAATGGAGCGTAAAGCAGGACGTTATCGTGCGCATATGGTGATTTTATCTGCCGATCGAGCAAAACTGCATTTTTATTTGCGTCAATGGTGGCAACAAGTGGTACATTTACCTCGTCAGCATCAGCTCAGGCTATCGATTGACGTTGATCCACAAGAGTTTAGTTAAATTCTCTATTTAAAAACATAAAAATTTGAGGCAATAAATGTCTTTACTGCTACAAATCATTTTTTTACTGATTGCGACTTTAATTCTTGTTCCGCTCGCAAAACGCTATAGCTCAACTACCGTTTTAGGTTATCTAATCGCAGGGCTGTTGCTTGGTTCTCAAGGATTAGGGGTCATCGACGACCAACAGCTTATTCAGCCAATCATGTATCTTGGAATGATCATGCTGATGTTTTTTGCTGGCTTTGCTTTTCGTCCACAAAAACTATGGATAGAGCGTCGTAGTATCATTAAAAATAGCGGTTTAGCACTTGCTGTTTTATCCCTCCTATTCAGTAGTTTAAGTTTTGCGCTCATCCATGATTTATTCAGCAGTATTCTGATTGGATGTATGTTGGCATTTGCCTCCACCAATATCGTCCAACAATTATTACAGCAAAAACAACAACTCAATACATCCTTTGGGCAGGCATCTTTAGCTTCGCTACAATTTCAAATATTTGTGACCGTGGTTTTGATCGCTCTGTTTCCTCTGCTTGAAGACACAGCCTCGACACGTCATGGAATCGCGTATTTTGCAGCAATTATTGCCACGATTTCAGGCTTATTTCTCGCCAGTCGCTACATTGTTCGTCCTGCATTTCGTTATTTAGTTCATCGTAAAAGCATTGAATTAATTCCTGCACTCGGCTTATTTGTGGTTTTGTCGGTGATTCTGCTCATGGAGGTTTTAAATATCCATGTGTTGATTAGTGCATTTCTTGCGGGATTACTTTTGGCTGAAACTGAGTTTAAAACCGAAGTTGCAAGGGTTATTGAACCCTTTAAAGACATTGCAATTGGCTTATTTTTTCTTGCGATTGGTTTAAGTATTTCATTAGTTCCATTGTATCAATCGCCTATTTTTATCTTCATTGCAATCCTTGTGCTGGTTTTGGTCAAAGCACTCGTGATTGGTACGATTTATTATTTCCAACATCGCCGAATGGAAAACAGTCTGCTTGTTGCCATCGCTTTGGCGCAGTGTGGTGAACTTTCACTCATTTTGTTCAAACTTGCAGAAGATGAGCAGCTTCTCTCCAAAGATCTGCTACAACCTATGTTCTTAATCGTGGTAGGTTCTATGTTGCTAACGCCACTCCTTTACTGGCTCATGCATAGCAAAATATTACCCACCATTCAGAAAAAAGCACCTATCACAGCAGCAGAAGTTCCTCAGCATCCTATAGTCATTGTTGGCTTTGGTCGATTTGGGCAAGTGATTGGGCGGGCGCTGCATGCTCAAGGTCTAAAATTTAGCGTCATTGACAGTAACCAACCTGATGCCGAATTTATTGAGCAATATGGGCATTATTTTTTAGATGCTGATGTCACTCAAGTTGAGAACTTACGCGCAGCTGGAATTGAATATTGTAAGCTTTTGATTTTAGCAATCGACGATGTCGAAGATTGCATGAATCTGGCAAGACATTTACGTCTTAACTACCCTGATCTGAATCTTTTTGTACGAGCACGTGATCGCCATCATGCTCATCTATTAGATAGCTTAGGTATTCAACATGTATGGCGAGAAACTTATGCATCATCACTTGAAATGGCAGCACAAGCTTTAATTGAAACAGGCTTATCTGCAACTGATGCACACGCACAAATTGAACGTTTTCGCACAGAAGATCAAAGGTTACTGGAGCAGCAACATGGATCACATCAAGATGATGATTCGGTTGAGACTTATCCAAATGCAATCGCTGAACTTGAGTATTTATTTGAAAATACAAAAACTTTGTCTCAGGATCGTTTGAACAGTAACCAAAACGAACAAAGTGATGCAAATTCATCCAATGAAACAACTTGAGTTTTGCTAAACAGACACCATTATTGACTGCATAACCATTCACCTTCTTATAAAGCTGAAAGAGCTTTTCAAAGCAAAGCGTTGCTTTGTTTTCCCTATACGGGGTATTGGAGAAAAATATGTCTGATTTACGCCAACGCTTTTATATCGAAGACTGCCCTGTTCGCGGTGAAGTGGTTCATTTAGAAGAAACACTACAAACTATTCTTGCACAACGAGATTATATGCCTGCGGTACAAAGCCTGTTAGGTGAAATGCTCAGTGCAACCGCATTACTCGCAAGTACGCTTAAAATTCGTGGCCGAATTAGCTTACAAATTCAAGCAAATGGCACATTCAAGTGGGCAATGGCTGAGTGTAATCATCTCGGTGAAGTTCGTGCACTTGCTGATTATGAAGAAGATCCACGGTTTTTAGAGGGTAGCGATAGCAGAACTGTACTTGCTGCACTTTCAAATCCTGTGCTGTTCATCAATATTGAACCTGAACACGGCGAACGCTACCAAGGGATCGTACCGCTTGACCAACCCACATTGGCGGGTTGTTTGATGCAATATTATGATTTGTCTGCACAAATCCCGACTCGGATTGTATTGGCAACTAATGCTCAACGTTCAGGTGGTTTACTGATTCAGCTATTGCCTCGTAATGATGAAGAAGAGCAAAAACTTGTTGATGAAGATCTATGGCCGCGTTTGACCATGCTGACTGAAACGCTAAAACCAGAAGAACTAACTGATCTTTCGGCGAATGAAATCTTGTACCGTCTCTACAATGAAGAAGAAGTCCGTCTTCCAGAGATTGAACAATTAAAGTTTGGCTGTACTTGTTCTAAAGAGCGTTGTGCCAATGCCTTGATCCAAATTGGTGTCGATGCCGTACATGAAACTTTAGAAGCACAAAATCCAATTCAAATGGACTGTCAGTTCTGTAATACCCGTTATGAATTCACTGCTGAAGAAGCATTGGGTTTATTTGGTGAACATCTGAGTTAATCAATTATGGTGGAGAAAGTACATTTTGCTTTCTCCATCGCTTCAATCCTTTATCAATATTAAAAATAATGTGCGCAATGGCATTATAAATTATCCATCTTTTTAAATTGTTCAACTAAAAAATCTATAAAAACACGAATCTTGGGTGCTAAGTGCTGTCTTGATGGATAAATTGCATATTGTGTGACCTCCGTTGTTGACCAGTCCTGTAATACCTCCTGCAAAATGCCAGTTTGTAAATCCTGTTGTACATACGGCCGAGGGATTAAACTGACTCCAAAACCCGCCCTTAACGCATCTCGAACCGCTAAACTGGAGGTCACAGAATAACGCGCTTTCACTACAACCTCTTCAATTTGCTCATTTTTACGAAATGTCCATACATCGGCTTGGTGTCCATAGGGAAAACGGATGTGTTCCAAATCCCGTAACTCCATAGGCGTTTGCGGTGTACCGTGTATTTCAAAAAAATTGGGGGTCGCACATAACACCAATGGCATAACCGTCAGCTTTCTTGCAACCAAACGAGAGTCATCCAACTGACCATAACCTCGAATTGCAAGATCAAAACCCTCCTGTACGAGATCAACTCGCCGATCATCCAAATGCATCTCAAGCTTTAAGTCAGGATAAGCAGATAAAAAATCAGGAATGGCTTCAGAAAGATAAATTAAGGTTGTAGTCATGGGAGCGCTGACTTTAAGCACGCCATGCGGTGATGCTTTGGCATTAAAAATCATCTCTTCAGCTTCAATCAAAGCATCAAGCCCACGAACTAAGTGTTCTAGATAGATTTTACCTTCCTCCGTTAAAGACATGCGACGCGTCGTTCGATGAATTAAACGAACACCTAAATGCGCTTCTAACTCGGCCACGCTTTTACTAATTGTTGGAGCGGATAGGCCTAACTGACGTCCTGCTGCTGCAAAACTCCCCTGTTCTGCAACCTGCCGAAACACTTGAAATAATGTATATCGATCCACCCTATTATTTCCAATGAGTAAATAGTGAATTTTAAAACTACCCAATTGTTCACTAATGAGCAAGTACCTATACTTTTTTTATTCTTTTGAATTGAGTAAATCACTATGCAACAAGCTCTCCAACTCATTGAACAACGTGTTTCTGTGAACCGTTTTGACCCAGACCACACCTTATCGCAGCAAGAAATTGAACAACTTGCTCGATTGGCGACTCGAGCACCGACCGCATTTAACCTACAAAATTGGCGTTTCATCGCAGTTCAAAGTACAACGCTCAAACAACAACTATTTACCTTGAGTTATGGGCAAAGAAAAGTCATGGATGCAGCTGTCACTTTTATCATTTGTGGTCAGCTTCCAAATGCGGAACATCTATCTCAACGCCTAGAGCCATTTCTAGAAACGGGCCTCATGCCTAAAACCATGGCGAATGATTGGCAAGAGAATGCCCAAGCACTTTACAGTCATCCTGAAACTGCAAGAGATGAAGCAATACGTTCAGCAACTTTAGGAACAGCAACGCTGATGTATGCGGCAGAAGCAATGGGCTGGAGTTCAGGCCCTATGATTGGATTTGATCACCAAGCAGTCAGCAACCTATTTTCACTTGGAGCAGATGAAATTCCAGTACTGATGCTCCCAGTCGGGCGCTCAGCAGACGGTAATTGGCCACAAAAACCACGCCGCCCACTCAGTGAGGTGTTAGATATCCTATGAAAACGCATCATGCCAATCTTTTAATCACAGCAATTGCCCCATTGATATGGGGCAGTACCTATATTGTTACGACAGCGACTTTAGCTAACTTCTCACCGATGGTCGTTGCTATGTTGCGTGCTTTGCCTGCTGGATTGTTGCTCCTACTACTGACTCGGCAGCTTCCAACAGGTCGTTGGTGGTTATATGCATTTATTCTCGGTGCTTTAAATATCACACTTTTTCTTAGCTTGTTATTTGTTGCTACCTATCGTTTGCCTGGTGGTGTCGCAGGTACAGTGCTCTCATCACAACCCTTGATCATTATTATGCTCTCGGCTGTTTTGCTCTCAAGCAAAATTCGACCTTTAGCCATTTTTGCTGCACTAATCGGAATGGGTGGCGTTTCACTGCTCGTTCTTACAGCAGATACCACACTTGACCCAATCGGTATTGTTGCAGGTCTTGCGGGGGCGACCTCTATGGCTCTCGGTATGATTTTAACTCAGAAATGGCAAGCGCCTGTTTCAGCCTTAACCCTCAGTGCATGGCAGCTTACCGCAGGTGGTTTACTGCTATTACCACTGATTTGGTTGTTTGATCAGCCCATTCCTATGCCTTCTTCCCTTAATCTCCTAGGATTAACATGGCTTAGTCTCATGGGAGCTGCATTTAGTTATAGTCTATGGTTTAGAGGTCTTCAATTTTTAAATGCTAATGTGATTTCCTCACTCTCACTGCTTAGTCCATTCACAGCAGTTTTACTAGGTTGGTGGTTCTTAGACCAGTCCCTTACAACATTACAGATCATCGGAATCATACTGGTTTTAGTGAGTATTTGGTTTAGCCAATACGCCAACAATCAGCATCGCTAAACAACAAGTCTTATACAATCGTAACTATTGAAATTGCTCGGATTCGTTTCATAATGAACGAAACACATAATTATCTTAATTAAATATCATGGCAAAAAATTATTATGAAGAGCTAGGTGTTTCCAGAGATGCCTCAGCAGATGAAATTAAAAAATCATATCGGAAACTGGCCCGTAAATATCATCCAGACGTGAGTAAAGAAGCCGATGCTGAAGCAAAAATGCAAGCGATTAATGTTGCCTATGACACGCTAAGCGATGCCACTAAAAAGGCTGAATATGATCAAATGCTGGATCATCCACAAGGTTTTAGTGGCTTTGGACAAGGCGCAGGAGGATTCAACCAAGGAGGAGGCGGATTTGATGGTTCTCAGTTCTATCGCCAAAGTTCTGGTGATGGTGCTGATTTCAGTGGATTTGAAGATTTATTTGGCCGTTTTGGTTCTGGCTTTGGTGGCGGTCAACAACGTTCTCAACGCCAGCAACGTAGTTACAAGGGTGAAGACCAACATGCCAGTATTCAGGTTGATTTAGACATCGCCTATCATGGTTCAACTCAACAAATCACCTTACAAATCCCAACCTATAACGTATATGGTGAACCTGAAGTCCAGCGTAAAACTTTAGAAGTTAAAATTCCAAAAGGAATGAAAGAAGGTCAGCAAATCCGCTTAAATGGACAAGGTCAAAGTGGAATCAACGGCGGTGAAAATGGTGATCTCTATATTGAAATCCAATATAAGGATACCGATCGCATCCGTGTAGAAGGCGCTGATGTTTATCAAACCATTGATGTAAGTCCATGGGAAGCAGGGCTAGGACAAAGTATTGAAGTAAATACACCTGCTGGGCATTTAAAATTGAATTTACCGAAAAATGCCAAAAATGGACAACAACTACGTTTAAAAGATAAAGGGATTCCGAATAAAACTGCTGGTCATCTCTATCTAATTATTAATATTGTTTTACCGCCAGCGCACAGTGAGCAAGAGCAGCAAGCTTATCAACAATTTGCCGATGCATTTGTTTCATTTAGACCACGTGCCTCATAAGGAGTAAGATCATGACAACCATTCAATACAAAGAAATTCAATATGACGGTCACTGCCAAGTTGAAATCATTGATGAACAATTGGCACTTGATCTTGAGCACTTCGCAGAAGCTTGCGGTCAAAGTACTGACTGGGTGTTGAAGTTAATTGATTATGATATTTTGCAGATCAAAGTTGATCCACAAAATTATCAATTCATTGGTGAAGATGTCAGTCGCGCAAGACGTGCCTATCGTTTACAACGTGACTTTGATGCGAGTTTATCTGCTGTGGCGGTGATGTTGGATTTAATTGATGAAGTACAGCAGCTCCGTAAACAACTGAAGCATTTTCATTAAACTCATATAAATGGCTAAGTGATATCTACTTCAACTTAGTCATTTTCTCCACTTCTTTTAGGGTTTGCTTAATCGGTTCATAATCTAAAAACCAAAGTAGGTTTAAATTACGCTGCTTATGTTGTTGCGCTAGCAGATCAATCACACTACGCTCTCCTCGTCCAACCAGATGTTGCTGATAAAAATAGTAAAGCAATAACACCGTACTCAGAAGCATCACAGCCAACATAATCCAAAACCCAACAGGTGATTTTAATCCGGGAATAAACTCAAAGTTCATTCCATAAATACCCGTGAGTAAAGTTAGCGGTGCAAACACAGCCGTAATAATCGCCAAGATACGCATATTCTCATTGGTTTGATTGGCGATGGCAGAAAAGTGTAAATCTATAGCAGACTGAATCGCATTTCTCAGCCGTAAAGTATGTTTTTGCACACGCTCCACATGACTCATTAAATCATTTAAACGTACCAATAAAATGTCTTGGGATTTGTGCTTATGCTCACCCACGACATGATGATAATTATCAACCAACTCATCCCGAAACTCTTGTAAGGTTTCAATTTGCTCTTCGCATAAATTTTCAATTTGTTGGAATGCCATATCCTCATGGAATAATTGATGCCATTGTTTAAAACGACGATTTCCTTGCAATAATTGTTGTTGCCAATGTTCAACACGTCGCGTCAATGGCGTGCGTAAATTCAAATAACCATCAATCATGCTATTTAGTAACCGTAGACACAAATCAGCGGGTGTATTCGGTAACTTTCTTGGTTTGTTTTGTTCAGCTGTCGGACGCTCCATAATCGTTTGGATTCGTTGAATATAATTTTCGACCGCTTTATTACCTTGTTCTCTGAGACTAATTAAAATATTTTGACTGAGTACAAAACTCATCGGCGTCGTCGCTAAACCAAAAACACTTTCATGTGACTCTACTGAATTATCATTTTCATAGATTTGGTCATCAGGACTGATCAGTTTCCTAAAAACCAATAGATCATATTCTTCTACCGTATCGAATGCACATGGGTGCTCAATATTGAGTAGATCCCGCATATGGAATTCGTTTAACGTCAAACCTGTATGTTGATAAATATTCTGCTGCCAAGTCTCATTATGATTGACAAGATCTTGCCTTAAACTATCAACCCAAAGAAACTCAAGGCTATGCTCTGTTTGTTGTTCTGCACTAATAAAAATTGTGTTTTCACTGTTATGACGATAAAAATAATAAAGCTGCATAACGATAATATTCAATGTCTTAATTAAAATAATAATGCCATAAAAAAAGCCCTGAGCAAGCCAAAGCAATTGCTTTGGCGATGCACAAGGCGGGCTTTTTTTATATCGAAACGATTAAGCTTGTTCGATATCTTTCATTGTTAACTTGATACGACCACGGTTGTCGACATCCGCAACTTGTACTTTTACTTCTTGACCTTCTTTTAATACGTCAGTCACGTTGGCAATACGCTCATTTGAGATTTGCGAAATGTGAAGTAAGCCATCAGTACCCGGTAGGATATTTACAAATGCACCGAACTCGACGATACGAATTACTTTACCTGCATAAATCGTTCCTGGCTCAACTTCAGCAGTAATCGCTTGGATTTTTGCAATTGCAGCTTTAGCCGCTGCTTTAGTTTCACCAAATACGCGAACTGTACCGTTGTCTTCGATGTCAATCGCAGCTTTAGTCTCTTCGGTAATTTGACGGATTGTTGCACCGCCTTTACCAATTACATCGCGGATCTTGTCTGGATTGATGTTGATTACTTCGAATGTTGGCGCGTGAGCACTAATTTCAGCACGAGCACGTGAAATGACTTTGTTCATTTCATTTAAGATGTGCATACGACCAGCAAATGCTTGGTTTAATGCAACTTCCATGATCTCTTCAGTAATACCTTCGATCTTGATGTCCATTTGAAGTGCAGTAATACCGTTTGCAGAACCTGCTACTTTAAAGTCCATATCACCAAGATGGTCTTCGTCACCTAAGATGTCAGAAAGAACTGCGAAACGCTCGCCTTCTTTTACAAGGCCCATCGCAATACCAGCAACTGGTGCTTTAAGTGGAACACCTGCATCCATAAGCGCAAGAGATGCACCACAAACAGACGCCATAGAAGATGAACCATTTGATTCAGTAATATCAGATACGATACGAAGTACGTAAGGGAAACGATCAACTGGTGGAAGAACCGCTTGAACACCACGACGTGCTAAACGACCATGACCGATTTCACGACGCTTAGGACCTGATTCACGACCAGTTTCGCCTACTGAGTATGCAGGGAAGTTATAGTGCAACATGAAGTTGTCAGTTTTCGTACCCGCTAAGGTATCAACCATCAATGCATCACGTGTGTTACCTAAAGTTGCAGTTACAAGTGCTTGTGTTTCGCCACGTGTAAATAATGCTGAACCGTGCGCACGACCTAATACACCCACTTGAACGTCAATACCACGAACGGTTTTAGTATCACGACCATCGATACGTGGCTTACCAGACAAGATGTTGTCACGCACGGTACGGTATTTAAGATCTTCGAATAAGAAATCAACTTCGTCTGCGATGCCATCAACATCTTCTTCAGGAACGAATTGAGTTTTTGCTTCTGTATAAAGTGCATCTAAAGCTGCATAACGATCTTGTTTTACTGCAATCGTATACGCTTCAGAAATTTTTGCTTCAAAAGCTTCTTTTAATTTTGCACGTAATTCTTCGTTGTGTGTTGGAGCAACCCACTCAGATTCTTTCGCACCAACAGCTGCAGCAAATTCTTTGATTGCTTGTACAGCAATTTGCATTTCGTCATGACCGAAAAGTACAGCACCTAACATTTGGTCTTCTGAAAGTTCTTTCGCTTCAGACTCAACCATAAGTACTGCTGATTCTGTACCAGCAACGACAAGGTCAAGGTCAGATTGTGCAAGTTGTTCAAGTGTTGGGTTAAGAACATATTCACCATTGATCAAACCAACACGTGCGCCACCAATTGGACCACGGAAAGGCGTACCTGCAATAGACAATGCAGCAGATGTACCTAGCATTGCAGCAATGTCAGCATCCATGGTTTTGTCAGAAGAAACAACAGTTGCTGTTACTTGGATTTCGTTGAAATAACCTTCTGGGAATAATGGACGGATCGGACGGTCGATCAAACGTGAAATTAAAGTCTCAGCTTCAGATGCACGACCTTCACGCTTGCCATAACCACCAGGGATACGACCAGCTGCATATTGTTTTTCTTGATAGTTAACAGTTAATGGGAAGAAGTCTTGACCCGCTTTTGCTTTTGGTTGTGCAACAACAGCAACCAGAACAGTTACACCACCCATTGTGATTAAAACTGTATTTGCTTGACGTGCAACGCGACCCGTTTCTAAAACAACTTGATGTTGACCAAATTGGAATTCTTTACGAACGATATTAAACATTGACATGTATTGTATTTTCCTAGTTTCTTTTAAAACGTTATTCTAGTGAGACCCCTAAGGTTTGGCATTCAGACTACAACAATATAGATAAATGACAAAGCTTAGAAGCCATCACACTAGACCAAATATTTTAAAAATATTAAACGCAAAGAAGGAGCGAACAAGCGCCCCTTCTAAAGTCATCTAAAGTAAATTAGATGAGACTCTCTTTTCAGCAATAAAGCATAGCAACATGCGAAATACCGAAAACAAAGTAAAATCGAATTAACGACGTAAACCTAATGCGCCGATCAAAGCAACATAACGACCGTGATCTTTACCGTTTAAGTAGTCAAGTAATTTACGACGTTGGTTAACCATACGAATCAAACCACGACGGCTGTGGTGGTCGTGTTTGTGTGCTTTAAAGTGACCTTGTAAATCATTGATTTGAGCAGTCAATAAAGCAACTTGTACTTCTGGTGAACCAGTGTCGTTTTCAGCACGAGCAAATTTAGCGATGATCTCTGCGCGATCTGCGTTAGTTAAAGCCATTCGATTTCTCCGAGATGCTTAAAAAATAAAAATGATAATAATCAGTTGAAGCCAACTGACTGCCGTGCATCACTACAGCAAGTCGCCTATTTTAAGTGATCTATCGTTATATTGCAAAAATGTTTTGTGTTTGCTGGCAATTCGGCAGCTGACAGCATTGAACAAAATAGGCACACTATCACGATTCTGTTTTCAATTTATGACAGAGACGAAAGAAAACGAAAAATATTGCGAGGGAATCGTGAAAATTTTATCAACAAATACCTGTTATGTACCACATGACCTCAATCAAGTGATTCGCTCAAAAGATGAAGTTGCGGCAGCATTAGGTGGGATGACTGAAAGACAAGTTCAAAAAATTTGGAATAGTGTGGAATGTTTATATAAAACAGGAAACTATCCACTCATCACACTATGTTTACGTCGTCAGGGGCAAGTCGTTTTAAATCGCAGTA
This sequence comes from Acinetobacter venetianus RAG-1 = CIP 110063, assembly GCF_000368585.1. Taxonomy (GTDB): domain Bacteria; phylum Pseudomonadota; class Gammaproteobacteria; order Pseudomonadales; family Moraxellaceae; genus Acinetobacter; species Acinetobacter venetianus. The sequence continues at coordinate 188,515 of NZ_KB849556.1, read as the reverse complement.
TTGGCTATGCACAAGGAAACTCTCCTGATGGCTTAGCATCTGATGCCAAAATTGCAACGCCTGACACGCCTGTATGCCTATTTTCAGCATCAAAAATGGTTACAGCGATGTTGATTCATATGCTAGATGAACGCGGTGATCTGAATTTACTTGATCCGATTAGCTATTACATTCCTGAATACGGTGTAAATGGTAAACGTCGCGCCACTATTTTCCATTTACTCTCTCATCGTGGTGGAATTCCACGTATAGAAGGCGAAGTCACGCCTGAACTTTTATTCGATCAAAATGAAATTTTAAAACGTCTTTGTGCAGCTAAACCCGTTTCTCCCTCAGGTACTCACCTTGCCTACCATGCTGTTACAGCAGGATATATCTTAGGTGAGATCGTTCATCGTGTTACAGGGCAAAGCGTTCGTGAATTTTTAGCAGAACAAATTGAAAAACCAATGGGATTGGATTATTTCAACTATGGTTTAAAACCTGAATATCGTGCAGATGTTGCAATGAATTATGCAACTGGTGTACATCCAAGTTTAGGTACAGATCAATATCTCAATCATGTACTCGGTGGTGGTTTACAACTGGCAGTTGATGTGACCAATGACAACCGTTTTATGGATACTATTTGCCCAGCAGGGAACATTTATACTAGTGCTGATCAGGTTGGTCGTTTCTTTGAAATGCTGCTCAGTGGTGGTGAATATCAAGGTAAACAAATCATGAGTGCCAAAACTGTGTTCCGCTCTACGCTGCCAACCTCTGGTATTAGTTTAGATCGCACACTCCTTGCACCGATGCGCTACGCACTTGGCCCAATGTTAGGTAGTAATCCTGTTGGTTTATTCGGACCAATGACAGGGCAAGCATTTGGTCATATTGGTTTCTCGAATATTTTATGTTGGGCAGATCCAGAGCGTGATATCAGCGTATCACTGCTGACGACAGGAAAATCAGTCGTCGGTACGCATTTACCTGCCTTAGCCAAAACGCTATATCAGATCTCAACCAACTGTCCAAAAATCCCAAAAAATCAACGTCGTTCATTGTTTGCAACAGACCGTACCGAAGCCGATTTAGTTTAATCATATTTGCAAACACGCACAAAAAAGCCCAAGTTTTCGCTTGGGCTTTTGCGCTTAGTTTTTATCGTTATAATTTTAGTTTATTTTTATTTTTTGTCTTTTTATTTAACAACACTCGAACCCTCTGGATGCTTCTCACACATCATTATCTTTTTACTTTATGTTGTTGTAGAGCTTGTTCCCCTCTCTATAGTTGCTATTCTGTCAGAATCAATTGTGGAGAAAAATAGCATTTTTCTTATCTCTGTGTAAGCAAAAACGTACAGGTCTGTATAACATTTAACTTAATAATGAAAAAAAACTGTCTAACAATAGCCTTATAACTTTTGAAGGTTCTGATACATTTCCACTGAATAGCAGATCAATACCAGTAAATCTTTGTCGAAATATGGATCAATTTTTTAAAGTGAAATCAGATTAAAATGGTTAAAATTAATATGATGAATATCAGCATGTTGTGATTAAATTTTATAACAAATAAAAAAGCCCTGTAGTCTCTCCCAAAACTACAAGGCTTAGCGGCTGTAAGTTTCCTCTTTTATCACTTACTTCACTGTAAGTTCGCTGTCTACTGACTTTATTATTATATTTTTGCGATTTACCTAACTTTCCTTGCTAGGCTCTTTGTGTGTACATAATCTCAAAAACACCTGTCTCACTCTAGCGACAATATCTCGAATCCATGTAAGCTTTTACTTACAAAACAGTGAATTTTAAAGAATAAGTTTACAATCTGTCCAAATTGATCTTTTGCACTAAACCACTGCGTCGAACAGTGCGGATTGTCAGCGCTTGTTGTAGCGCCTTTTGATCAGCCAAAAGTGTAACCACTTTTTTCGCACGCGTAATGGCGGTGTAAATTAATTCTTGGCTCAATAATTTCTCCGCATGTGCATCTAACACAATTGCGGTATGGGTAAATTCTGAACCTTGTGATTTATGAATCGTTAGTGCAAAAGCCGTTTGCATATGACGAGGCAAACGATGTGCTGCAATCCATTTATTTAGACTAGGAAAGAAAACTTCAAATTGTTGAGCTTGCGTTCTGTGCTTAAAACAAATCCCAACGTCACCATTTGAAATTCCTAACTGATAGTCGTTATACGTCATCATCACAGGACGACCAATATACCAATCCCCAACTGGGATTTGTTTGAGTTGCTGATTCAGCCACTGTTCAGCATAACGATTCAGTTGCTCTAGCCCTAACGGCCCATGTCGAACAGCCGTGAGGATTCGATAATCATCAAATGCCTGTATCACCATCATCATGTCTTGTTCAGTATCATCGGCTTTTAGATACGCCTTTAAGGCATCTACATAGCCCTGAAAACCATACATCAACTTTTGTTGATATTGTTCAGCATCGCTCTCTAGCTGTTCAGGTAAATATTCCAATTGAATCTGATCAGGCATCCCCAGCGTTAATGTGATGGCTTGGAGTACAGTTGGTGTGACGATGTCGCGTTCGAGTTTTTCCAACACCGCATGCTGCTCAGTCGAATCTTCCTGATCTTGGATAAATCTTGCAAATTGTCCAATCTTGGCATCCCCTGAAAATCGACGGCTGCTCATCAGTTGGACACGGTTTTCAGCCAAAGTCTCAACGTGTTGTAAATCTGCCAATACAGAACCCACATCCACAGAGGCTAACTGATTAGCATCCCCCAATAAAATAATTCGACAATGTTCTGGAACCGCTTCAAATAATAATGTCGCTAGATTCAAATCGAGCATTGAAGCTTCATCCACCACGATCACATCATAAGGCAACGGTTGTTTTTGATTAAAACGTGGTGTTGGCCGATTCCCGATTCCCAATAAACGATGCAAAGTCTGCGTATTTTGATGACGAAGTTCATCCGTGATCAGACCTGATTCCAAAAGCTTTGGATCATTGAATGAGTTTTGCAGCGCTTCTTGCATTCGTTGTGCAGCTTTACCTGTCGGTGCTGCCATTGCAATTCGGATATCTGGAATCGTTTGGTTGAGCGCAGCAATAATCCTTGCCAGTGTATAGGTCTTTCCAGTCCCAGGCCCGCCCGTAATAATACTAAGCCACTGCTGCATGACCATAGTTAAAGCGGCTTGTTGATGTTGATCATTGAGTAAGGTTTGAAAAATAGAAACATCAATATGAGGCACCATTTGTCGCTTTAATCGACAAATCTGATGAGCGAGGCGTTGCTCTAGCTGCCAATATCGGTATAATGCCAAGCCCTGCTGATCATAGACGCATGGAGCAACTTGGGTTGTTGCGATATCACTAGAAATCGCCAAATCACCCAGCGCTTCGAGCTGTGTTGAATCAACATCAATACAACTATTGCCTTGCAGGCTCGCTTCAACCAATTGTTGCAACACCTGTGCAGCGGTTTCTGGTTGAGCAGACTGAGTAAATGGTGCTTGTGTGAGGTAGTGACTCCACATATTTAACCAAGTCATTTGCTCCACTTGAGCATTACTTTTATTGTCCACAGAGTTATCCTCAAACTTACCCACACGCTTGTCCACAAGGTTATAAACACACTTATTCACAAGATAAGCTTTTGTTTAATTTAAAAACATCCACTTTATCTACACCACTTTTCCTGATTTATCTTCAGAGAAATATCCAAGAATTGCGTCCAAACGCAGGATAAACTCATCCTCAGGTTTCCAGTAAAAATAGCCTTGCTGGGCTTGACCATTCATACCACGTAAATAGAGATAAGATGCGCCACCCAAATGTTGCTCAATCTTATAATCTTGCAACTTAATGCTGAGATAACGATGCAACGCAACTAAATATAAAGCGGCCTGCAACCAATAACTCGAAAGCGACATGCTTTCTGCAATCTGTGTTGATTGATAATCAAGTTGCGATGCACCTAGATAATTACTTTTATAATCGGCAATGTGATAACGCTGCCCGTCAAAATAAACTAAGTCGATAGAACCATTGAGATAACGCGCAGACTTTGCCTCAAGTAACTCAGGCATTTCGATTCCATATTCCTCAAATAGCTTTTGCACCCGTTGCATCGCGAGGACACGATCGGATAACGCCAAATAGAATGGACACTCGGATAGGTATTGCCCTACACGGAGTTGCTGCAACTGAAAATCTTGATTCAATGGCGTTTGTACAACCTCAGCGATCCAGTCTGCAATCCACTGATAGAGTGGTTCACTATTTTGCTGATCTGGAAAATGTTGCTGATAGGTTTCCAACAAAGCTGTCCATAAACTTTGATAGGCATTTTTAAAACGACGACGAATTTCCTCACCCCAAGTTTGAGGTTGTTGAAAATCAATCTGTTCAAAGATTTCATGTAGAAAATTACCAGCTAAAGTCCCTTTCGGGAAATGCTGCTTAATCCATGCGATTGATTCAGTTTGGGTTATCTGTTGTTCTACAGCGGAAATATCCAGCTCATCCTCAGCCTGCTCAACCGCTGCATCCATATTTGCCAATACATCAGTACGATTGACCTTATGCTTTAAGTGCTGTGCCAAATAACTAAAACTGGTTTTGCCACGTGCATAAAAACGTTGTTCTGGTAAGGGTTGAGCATTCAATATGATTTGCTGTTGCGCTTGCTGTGTTCGAACTGCGAGAGGTCGCTCTAAAATTAAAGCTTCATCAGCACTATAGGCATGTTGAAAATGCTCACCTTGGTTTTTCCAAAAAGCGAGACCTGAGAACTTATTTTTCTCCCCTTTTTCAGGCTCAAATACTGCATAAACACGATGACTGGCACGGGTCAATGCCACATACCACAAGCGATTTTGTTCTGCTAAAGCACGTTGTTGATGCTGATCAATCTCAGTTTGCTGTAGGAAATTTTTATCCGCAATCGCAACAACACGTTGAGTTCGAATTTGCCCCGTTTCAGGCAATTGAACCTCTGTCATCGAAAAATTTAAAGTCTTTTGTATTTCTGAATAGGGTTTATTTGCGCCTAATAAAAACACAATTTTAAACTCTAAACCTTTGGACTGATGTATCGTCATGAGCTGAACACCAGCATCACTAGAGAGCTTATGTTCAAGTTCCCAATCACGATCACTCGGTGAGTGCAGTTGTTTTAAATACCAATGATAAAGGTTTTGAATGCCTTGTACGTGCTCACTATGTTGACTCAAAATATCGGTGAGATGACGTAGATTCACTACGGCTCGCTCATTGTCTCGGCTTTGTGTCGCAACTAATTGCTGCCAAATACCAAACTGATTGAGACAGCGTTGCCATGCAGATAAAAATCCCTGATTGAGCCAAATTTCACGAATCTCATCGAACTGCTGAATATAATGGCTTAAACCCTCTGCACTGTGTTCTAACTCCATCAATCGTTTTAGATCGAAGCCAAGTAGACGACTCAGTAAAGCACGTTTCAACTTCGCCTCATCATACGGATGCAGCAAGGCCGTGAGTAATGCGCCCACATCCTGCGCAATAGCGGAATCAAATACACTGCGTTTGGCAGGTCGATTGACGCGAATACCCATACGTTGCAACACATATTGCACTTCATCCAGTTGGCGATGACTGCGCGACAACACCGCAATATCATCTTCAGCGATTGCTATCGGCTGATCATTGTGTAAATACAGTTGTTTTAAATGCGCTTGATTCAATAGATGCTGAATTTGCCAAGCGACTTGCGTGGCTTGTTCATTCCCCTCTTGCAACTGCAACCAACGTAAAGGCTTTAGATTGGATTGCTGCTGTTCAATCAAAGCAGGATGGAGTCGTGAACCTGCTTGAATCGGGTCATACATGACCTGCTCACCAAAATCCATCTGACGCTGAAATAACACATCGACCACTTCCACCAGTTCTTTGACCGAACGATGATTATGAATCAGTTTATATTCATGCCCTTGCTTCGCCATAATATCTTGGTAGGCATTCAGGAAGGTCAGCATATCGCCACCACGGAAGCCATAAATCGCCTGTTTACGATCACCGACCATAATCATGCAGCCTTTCTGGAAACGCTGCGGATGTCGCCAAATACTCGCGAGCATATCATCCTGATCTTGGTTGGTATCTTGAAACTCATCGACCAAAATTAAGGGATAACGTGCTTGCACAAACACTGCAAAACGTTGCCCTTGCTCCCCTTTTAAAGCATCAGATAAGGTTTTGATTTGTTGGGCAAAGGTGGTTTCGCCTTTGTGCTGTAACACTTGCGGCAAGCGCGTTTTCACTTCAATACACAAATAAGCTTTTAAATACACATCCAACTGTTCAAACTGTTGTTGTGTTTGCAGCACAGATTGAAATAACGACTGAATCTGCAATACCGTTGCATGTTGATAAAAAGTATCGCTAATGTCTGCTGGGCATTTTTTAAAGATTTTTTGCTGTTCAAGCTTATCTAAAAACTTAAATACCGAATCTCGCGCGTTGGCAAAATACGCATCAAATACCTGCACATTTTCAGCACTTGATAATGCATCTAATAGTAATGGTAGAGATTCTACAAAGAGTTTGTGAAAGGCATGATTACGGAAAGAGGTCCCATTAATATGTGAATAATATGCGCCATCCAATGAGAAATAATCAGACAAGGTACTCAAATCAATGTGCTGTGCCTGCTGCTGCCAAGCTTGCAATTGAGTTAGCTCAATTTCAGGTAGATCAGGTAATTTAAATTGCGCCGAACTAAAGTTTAGCGAGCTTTCCACCATCCCCACAAAATGATCAACACTTTTTAAACTGCCGACACTATAAAGTGCATCAATCACTTGCTGCGGTTGCATTTGAATCCATTCACGCAATACATCATGAATCAATTGTCGTGTGTAGGTTTTCGCATCTTCTGTGATTTGTGCTCTTTCAATTTTGCCACTTTCAAAAGCAAACTCTCGCAATAACTTTTGACTAAAACTATCCAGTGTCCCAACAAATAACTCATCGAGTTGATCAATCACCAACTTGAGCCGTTCAGAGGCATAGGCAATCCGTGGCGCAAAATGCTGTAGCACATGCTGTTTCAATGGATCAGATTCTTGTGCTGCCTGAACTTGAATATCTCGCTCGAGTACATCTCGGAAAGGTTCTAAATAATCTAAAGTTTCAACGAGACGCAAGCGAATACGCGTTTTTAACTCAGCAGCAGCAGCACGAGTAAATGTGGTTGCAATCACCTGATTCGGTAAATATTTTTCTAAAAAAATGCGTACCATCAAACTGGACAAGGTATAGGTTTTACCTGTTCCTGCCGATGCCTCAATCAAATGTAACCCTTGAAACTGAATATCACGAATCGGTTGATAAGACACTGGATGTTGAGAACTCATGTCTTACTCCACACGCAAAAATTCAAACATAGGTTGATACAAGGCAAATGAATACTGATCACAAGCATAGTTCAATAAAGCAGTCGCATCTTGTTCTTGTAAAATAAACTGCCAATCTCGATGTAATTTACACGCTTCATTTTGTACCATGTCAAAACCTGAAAAATCACCTGTATCATTCCAATCTTTTAATACTTGTTTTTGACTATTTTCATCCAAAATCTGTCGAGTATCTTGCTCAATCCATTCATAGGATTTGGCTTTTTCCAAAGGTTTTAATAATAGTGCTGCTGGCAAAACCACGGGTTGTTGTTGCCCATTTTGCCAAAGCTCTAACCATGCTTGTAAATAATCTTTTGCTTGGGTTGAACTTACGCCTTCACAAATCACCGTTTGATTACTGAACACCACGATACGGCGTTTCTCAGTGGCTTCACCCTGATTTGAGACAACCAGCCAGAGCAAATATTCCAACCACACTTTAGCCAAACGTTTGGCACGCGCACTAGAAGCATCTAAGCTGACCCAATCCTGCACATCTTGCTTGGGGGTGATACAACTCATTTGCAAATGCTTAGAAACTCGCCAAATACGTTGCGTAGTTTCCGTCGGCGCGGCTGCATATTGCTGTAAACGTTCCATTAAACGTTGTTGTTCTAAACGGCTTTGCTGCCATGCACTGTGCAGTACCTTGCCGACAGGCAACTGATCTTGCAAGATGCTGGGTGAAACTTTTTCATCGTGCTGCTGTAAAAAATGTCGAATCGCATATTTGCCTAGACCATCTAATAACAAAGGCTCGGCTAGATCGACCAATTCAGTAGCACTTAAATTTTCCACCCCTAGCGTTTTTAAATATAGCCGTGCTGGAAAGGTCACATCTTGAATCCATTGCTGACTCTCCAAAATGGTCATTTCACTCTGTTCAACTGGATAGGCTGCATTCACCCATGCCTGTCGTTCACCTTTCGCTTTCTGAATCTGTGAAGCAACCTTAAACCATTGATCTTGGAAACGTACAGGTCGATCCGTGGTAAAGCCGAGCGGATCAAAAGGTTGCAAACGGTGTACATGATAGAGAGAATAAAGTTGAGGTGGACAAATCTCCCCTACCCCCTCTTTGATAAAGAGAGGAACTTCCCCACTCTCCTCCCTTTCATACATGGGTGCTGAGGGGGATTTAACAATCAACGCCAAATGATCTCGAAATCCTTGCAACACACTTGAAGGCTCTCTCACTTCACCATCATTGATATCAAAACCATTATAGAACAGCCACAATTGCTCCTGCGCTAACAATACTGCATCTAAAAATGCGCCTTGATCATCCTCTAAACGAGAGCGATCACCCAATTGCTGACGCAATTCATCCATTAAGTCAAAAGGAATATGGCTGTCTCGATTTGGGAACTTACCTGTATCTAAATTCAACAGCACAATCAAGCGATAAGGAATTGGACGGATTTGCCCAATCTGACTAAAGGTGATTTGTCCTGTCGGCTCAACCTGTGCAGACTGACTTTCTAAAGTTCGTTGGATTTCTTCAATAATATAAGGCAATGGCAATGAAATTTGGCGCAGCTCAGTTTCAGCATCTTCATAATAACTGGCCAAAGTCAGCATACGCTCTTGCTTTTGGATGATTTCACGTACAGCTTTTAACGCGACAATCTCCGCTTGCTCAAACTCCTGCACATCACCTTTCAGTCGTTTTAACCATGCCTCAACAGGCAAACGCTGACCGTGTTCATGTGCCATCAGCCAATGTCGTCGCGCGGACAAATCTTGATAAATCTGAATCAAAATTCCAATCAGCTCAAAATCACTAGACTGAACCATTGCATAACTAAGCGTCTGTTGCACCATCACATGCGCAGGTACTGCAATACCTAGCGCCAAACGATCTAAGGCGAATTTAAAACTATAACGATAGTCTTGGTCAGTTTCACTCAAACTTTGTTGCAGGTGCTCTGCATCCAAACCACGCTTAAAGCCCGCATCATTGAGTAAATCCAACATTCGTTGAGCTTGGCTATAATCCAAACCATAGCGCTGTTGCGTTGCAGATAAATTTAACCAGTCTGCGAAATCATCTTGGGTAAAGCGACCTTGTGTCAATTGCAAACGACCTAGCACCGCACGCCAAGCATTCAAAGCATCAAGCTGGGCGACACCTGCAATTTTGACAGGTAAAAAAACTTCCTGATCATTGGCAACCGCAGGAAATACACTACGAATCAATGGTTCTAGCTCAGCGAGATTTGGCGTTAAAACCAACACATCACTTGGACGACGCGGCATGACATCAGACTGAGATAGCCAATTGACCAATTGCTCTTTAAGTACCTCAAGTTGACGTAAGCTGGAATGGCAAACATGCAATTGAATCGATTGATCATCAATGGCAAGTTCATATTGCGCAGCTTGAGGTTCAGCGAGATAGAAAATATCAGACTGGATTTTCCCTAATAAAGTTTCAGGAAATTGCTCAACAAAAGCATCCACCCACTTGCCTTCCTCACCTGTTGCAAGCTGGGACAATAAAGAGAAATGGTCACGCGCCTGCTTCCCTAAGCGAGTCAGCAAAGGATGACGTGACTCGCGTGCTTGCGCATTAAAGAACAGCGTAAATTGTTCAAAAAACGCCGTGATTTCCTCATCCGTTGCTTTGGGATTTTTGGCAATAAAGCGCTCTTTCACCCCTAAATCGTAGCGTTGCTTCCACAAAGGATCGACACTATCCGCCCAATACTCTTGAGACGGGTTATAGTGCAAAATAACCACATCTAAATATTGTCCTAAGCGGCGTAAAAACTGCAATTGGCTCGGTGGTAAATCCAAAATGGTAAATACAATCACCTGATTGGGCAGTTGCGCTAACGCTTGATCACGTTTGTGCGGTTGATCAAGAATATGCCAAAAGTCAGCATCAATACTCTGCATCTCGACAAAGTCATCATGGAAATAGTTCTGCCATAGCCAACGTTGCCATGCCTCGAGCTTTTCTGTTTGCTCTAAGCTAAATGCCGAGGTTTGTTGATCTGTGATTGAGATGAGTTGTTCGATATTCAAGGCTTGGTTTCTGCCCCAAGCCGATAACCAATTACCTGAACAGGTACACTCGCCCTCACATGCACGTTGGCAAGTCCCACGATAAATCATGTAGTTGTTAAACAGTTGAGAGACTTGCTCAGCTACCCAATACAACATACTTTGTTTTTTTAGCTGTTTCTCTTTGCCATGTTGTAGTTGATCAGCACTATCGTAAATACGCTGTACGATTGAATATAAAGGATGATCTTCAGCTAGACTGATTTGATCTGCTTGAATAAAGGGTTGTAAGGCTTGATGAATGCGCCATTTTAAAATCAATCGAGGAATATTGGCTTTACGTACTTTTTCTTTATTTTCTAAGACTTGTTGATAAGCGTACCACTGAAAACCGCGAATACGTTGATGAAATTGATAATTGGCAGTCATGCCTTGTTGTTCAGCAATTTTCTGCGTGAGCCATTGCTCCTGCGCGGGACTCGGTACAATAAAATGCTGTGTTTTAAAGACTTGAAATGGCGAGTTGCTCGGCTGAGTAATTGACGCCATCACACCTTGCAATAACACATCAAGGCGTTGACTTTGAATAACATGAATCCCCATGCGTAAATACAACCTCGTCAATAAATCAGCATTGTGTTGCACGAAACCGTACACAATCATCACTATACAACTTCATCGAACTATGTCACGTTAAACACACAAGGAAATAAAAAAATTGTTTTGAAATTCACCACTCAGTACGATTGAATGTACTATCGAGGGATAGACTTTAGGTATAACTTTATGAAAATTGAAAAAATTCCTGACTCAATTGATCCGAGCTTGAACTTGGATCAAATCCGCGAAGAGTGTTTAGAGCTTACAAAAAAGCGTGCGTATTGGTCAGCAGGTGCAGCGATTGTTCCTATTCCATTTTTTGATGTTGTGGTCGATTTAGGTATGTTGACCCAGATCATTCCTTATGTGAATGCTCGCTTTGGCTTAGCACCTGAACATATCAGTGTCTATGACCCAGAAACCAAGAAAGTACATTGGGATGAATTACGTAAACGTGGCTTTGAGTTTTCAGGTTTTGTAGTAGCACGTACTGCGATGAAAAAATCGTTTAATGGTTTTTTTACCAAGATTGCGACCAAACAAGTGACCAAGTTTATTCCTCTCGGTGGTCAACTTGTGGCAGCAAGCCTTGGTTATTTCATGATGCGTAAAATTACCGAAGCACATATTCAAGATTGCTATAACTTGGCAAAACGTATTCAGCAGAAAAGCCGTAATACCATTGTGGCTTAATCACTTTTAAACGTAATGCTTTTATATCTTTCAGTTGAAAGCTTAATCCGCTTTCAACTGTTTTAAAATTGCCTTCAGCACTTCGATCCTTGCAGTATTTTTATCATCAGTCGCAATCACATACCACGGCGCGTAATCAGTATTCGTTCGTTCAAACATATCCGCAGCCGCATTTAAATAATCATCCCATTTTTCACGGTTGCGCCAATCTTCTTCAGTAATTTTAAAGCGTTTATGTGGCGTTTGTTCACGCGCTTTAAAACGCGCTGCTTGCTCATCTTTACTAATGGCGAGCCAAATTTTCACAAGTACGGTTTGGCTATCGACAACACTTTGTTCAAAACGATTAATTTCGTCATAAGCACGTTGCCATTCGACAGCACTGGCAAAGCCCTCGATTCTTTCAACTAAAACACGTCCATACCATGTACGATCGAAAATTGTGATCTTGCCACTATCATTTAACTTACTCCAAAAGCGCCATAAATAAGGACGACGTAACTCATAACGCTCAGGTGCAGCAATACTATGAATTTCATATTCACGAGGATCGAGTTTTTTTACGATGCGCTTAATCGCACCACCCTTTCCAGCCGCATCCATTCCCTCAAAAGCCACCACCACTTTACGTTCGTCATAACGCAACGCATCAGCCACTTTTTTGGTCAGTTTGTTTAGCTCTTCCTTATATTCATCTTTATCTAAACTGTCTTTGGAAGGTTCAAGTAAGGCTTTCGGAACTTTAGCTTGTTGCCACTTTTCTGTAATTTTGGTTTGGTGATCAGGTAGCTCACGCAACGTTTGCAACACATATTGTGCAAAGCATTGATCTCTTACTTTTTCATCCTCACCATCAATCACAAACCAATCATCTGTAAATTTTTGACTTAAACTCGCCAAGGTATCGTATTGTTTTTTATTGCGCCAATCTAAACCATGTAATTTATGCCAGTGCTGTTCTGAAGCATCAATTTGATCTAACCGTTTCTGTAATGATTTCCATGACAAGTCAAACCAAACTTTAATTACATGCACATTGTTGTGTTGTAAGTCATGCTCAAAAGCTCTCATCTGCTCAACATAGGCATCAAACAACTCTTCATTTAAAGGTTTTGATACATGCATCGCAGTTGAAAGTAGGTCGCTGTACCAATTACCAAACATCACCACGATCTGCCCTTCGGCAGGAATAAATCGGGTATACGGCTGCCAAAATACTTGGTTCGATGAAAGCAGCGTTGGAGCATCCGCCTTCACTTTTAAATATCGCGGATCGAGCCATTCTCGCAATTGCTTGACTGACTCGCCCTTGCCCGCCATTTCAATGCCACTGACCAAAATCAGAACACTTTTGGCATTCTTCTTATCTCGACTATCTTTTAAAGCGTATTGTGCTTCAATCAGATCTAAAGACAGTTCATCTTCATCTCGTATTTCAAATTTTGGTTGTTGTGCGCTCATCTTTAATTCTAAATGGCTAATTATTAAGAATAAGTATAATGAAATCGATTTAGAGCTTTACAGAACCCTTGTACAGTTTATGTAGAGTTAAATCAGTGAATGACAACAGTGACCAATTGTTAAACATTTTCGGTTTATGCTGTCATGGTTCTTCGTTATTATGCAGCCTATGATTTTATGGTTTTATTTTCTTTGAGTTCAAACATGTCAAAACTCGCTGCATTTGATCAACTTTTATTACAATACCAATCTTTGAACTATCACCAAAACCCAGCGATTGCCCAACGTCTGCACGAAGTACAAGCATGGATGAAAGAGCGTATTGCTCAAACGCATGAAGAATTTTTTGCCCGTCCAGAAAATCAACTTATGGCGCAATATTTTCTCAATCGTTTATACGGCGGCCCTGATTTTGATGCTATGGCTCAGCAAATCGAACGCCTATTAAAGTATGCTCATAAAGCAGAAAGCTTACTCCCTGAAAATGCAATTAAAACGGGTACCAAGTCTGTCAGCCTTGCAGTCCTCGCAACTCAACTGGATGAGCAAGTTGCAATGCAACTTTTGGAAGATTATCCATTAGAAACGGCATTGACTGATGACATCATGCGTCAGACCCTTGTGAAACTTGATCAAGGTGAGGCTCGTTATGAACAGCTTCACTTACTGGATGAACTGGGTCAAACACTTGATAAATACATGCGTTCAACCATGATGTTTGCCGCCTTTAAAATGTGTAAAGGTATTGCACATAAATATCAATTCGATCAAATGTATGAATTCATCCAAGAAGGCTTTGCCGCAATGAAACCGATGAAATCAGCCGCGGTATTTATCAAATCATTTACCGAAAAAGAGCGTGAGATAATCGACAAAGTACATGCAGGCCACCCTGATCCATTTCGTGCATAAACTCGTTACTCAAATCCCTCTTCGCTTAAGAGGGATTTTTATTTAAGAACTCAAAAAACCAAAATGAAAATACTTTTGAGATCGTGACTTTCTGTATATTATTCACAACAATGATATGCTAAGCCCTGTAAAAAATTACAAAATCTGTCATCATGCATGCTGATTCGTGCCGCTAGAGCAAAAAGTTTAGGAGAACACAATGTCTAACGAAAACCAACAGCCTACCCAAGAAGTTGAGCAAACTCAAAGTTCAGACAAAGTTAGCCCATTCCTAAGCGCACCGCTTCCTCAAGGCACACCTCAAGGTCAGCAACAATCTTTACAACAAAATATTGCGTCTACACCAACAGGTGCGATTCCAAAATACAATCTACCTCGCGGTGCGAATACAGGTAATGTTGGAGAAACTACACACTTCGGCTATCAAACTGTAAGCAGTGATGATAAAGCCCAAAAAGTTGCAGAAGTTTTCCACTCAGTTGCAAGCAAATACGACATCATGAATGATTTGATGTCATTTGGTATTCATCGCCTTTGGAAACGTTTTGCGATCAACATGTCTGGCGTTCGTCGTGGGCAACATGTCCTTGATATTGCAGGCGGTACAGGTGACCTTGCCAAAGTATTTAGCCGTGAAGTCGGTCCACAAGGACACGTTGTTCTTTCTGACATTAATGAATCAATGTTAAATGTTGGTCGTGATCGCCTGATTGATGCGGGCTGCACCAACGTTGATTTCGTTCTTGCCAACGCAGAAACATTAGAACCATTTGCAGACAATAGTTTTGATTTAGTGACTATTAGTTTTGGTCTTCGTAACGTGACGGATAAAGATGCGGCACTACAAGCGATGTATCGCGTGCTGAAGCCAGGTGGCCGTTTATTGGTACTTGAATTTTCAAAACCAGTGTTTGAACCATTTTCTAAATTGTATGACCTTTACTCATTCACGGCACTTCCGATCATGGGTAAACTCGTTGCAAATGACTCTGAAAGCTATAAATACCTTGCTGAATCGATTCGTATGCACCCAGATCAGCGTACTTTAAAAGGCATGATGGAAAATGCGGGCTTCCAAAGCTGTGACTATCACAACTTAACAGGTGGTATCGTTGCGGTTCACCGCGGATTCAAACTTTAAAGTTTTGACGTTAAGGAATTTGCAATGTGGTCGATTTTAGCACTCGGTGCGGTTGAACGACTCATTCATCATGTGATTGACTTGGATGCGATTACTCGCATTCAACTCAATCAATTACAAGGTCAACTGTT
Organism: Acinetobacter venetianus RAG-1 = CIP 110063; assembly: GCF_000368585.1. Taxonomy (GTDB): domain Bacteria; phylum Pseudomonadota; class Gammaproteobacteria; order Pseudomonadales; family Moraxellaceae; genus Acinetobacter; species Acinetobacter venetianus. The sequence continues at coordinate 173,150 of NZ_KB849556.1, read as the reverse complement.
ACGCGTGGTTATTGACAGTCCACAACTTTCAGTTGATGTGTTTTTTGATGAAAATAAAGTTCGTTTAGAACCAACCGTCACAGGGCAAAGCCAAAGCCCCTCTATTTTTGAACAGCGTCCATTTGATCCTCAACAGAAAATCACAGATGCAACCGCAACATTACATGTTAAAAATGTAGTGGAACTGGTCAAATTATTACTCAGTGATATGGATCAAATTGGTAATATTCCGCTGCAAGGCGATTATCACTTACTACAAGATATTCAGCGAATTATGCAGCAGGCTGAACCTGATCTCGCTGCGCATCTCTCTCCTTGGATTGGCCCTCAACTCGCACATGAGCTAGGTAAAATTCAGCTTGCACCACAGCAGCTAAAACGTTCTTTGCAAAGTCAGCTTTTTTTTGTTGAAGACGCCTTAAAAGAAGATAGCGGTCTATTTGCTCCTCGTTGGCAAATGGATGATCTCAATCGAGAGACGCGACAACTTAATCAATCATTAGATCGACTCGAAGCTCAATTGCAACAGTTACAAACTCAATTCAACCAACAAAAGCAAACCACTCAAGACTAGGTAAGATTTTATATGATTCCGCATGTTAAACGGTTACACGAACTCTGGCGTATTGCTGCACATTATCGCCTTGACACCTTGTTCCCTGCGGAAGAACTTCCTGTTAAAGCGCGTCATGCATTAAATGTTATTAAAATGCACCCCGCTGCTTGGTCGAGTCGAGAAAAGAAAAATCCACTGAAGCTCAAGGAAGCTTTGGAAGAAATGGGCCCACTTGCAATTAAGCTGGGTCAATTATTATCAACACGCCGAGATTTGATTCCACCTGAAGTCTTATCTCAGTTGGTATTATTACAAGATCGTGTCAAACCTTACGATACACAACTTGCTAAACAACGCATCCAAGAATCACTTAAGGCAGATGTCAGCACCTTATTTTCACGCTTCGATGAGCAACCATTAGCTGCCGCATCTATTGCACAAGTACATACTGCGGCTTTGCATGATGGCCGTGAAGTGGTTGTAAAAGTCACACGCCCTGATATTCGGGGGCAGATTCTGCAAGATTTTGAAATCTTGGCATGGCTGGGTGATTGGTTAGAAAATCGTGTAGAAGCTGCACGCGCCTTACATTTATCAGAGATCATCCAAGATTATCGTCAAATCATTTTAAATGAACTTGATCTGAGCTTAGAAGCAGACAATACCCGCCGTATGCGCCATTACTTTACAGGTTCAAGCATGATGTATGTGCCTGAAGTTTATATGGACAGTAAAGATGTGATGGTAGCGGAACGGATCACGGGTGTTCCTATCTCTGATACGGCAACATTTGATCGTTTAGGTATGGATCGTGCTGATCTCGCAGAAAAAGGTCTGACGATTTTCTTTACCCAAGTATTCCGTGACAACTTTTTCCATGCAGATATGCATCCAGGGAATGTTTTCGTTGAAACGATTAACCCAAGTAATCCACGCTTTATTGCGCTGGATTGTGCCATCATGGGTGAATTGTCTAAACATGATCAAATGACCGTTGCACGCATGTTGCTTGCTGTGATGAATAGCAACTTCATGCAATTGATTCAAATCGTGCATCAAGCAGGTTGGATTCCACCGGGTACAGATCAAGATACTCTGGCTCGTGAAATGCGTCGTACAGTCGGTCCTATGGTTTCAAAACCGATGGATCAACTGGATTTTGCAGGCATCTTGATTCAAGTCATGGATATTGCGCGTCGTTTCCACTTGGAAATTCCACCGCAATTGATGTTACTCCTCAAGACATTGGTGCATGTTGAAGGTTTAGGCACAGACCTTTATCCTCAGCTTGATATTTGGAAACTGGCAAAACCGATTCTGACAGAATGGGTCAAAGCCAATATGAACCCCGTTAAAAATGTCAAAGAAATCGGACAACAGATTCCTGATTTATTACTCGGTGCTCAAGACTTACCAAGCCTGATCATCGACAGTTTAAATGGATTAAAAAATCAGTCTGCATGGCATGACAAACAATTGCGAGAAATTCAACAAATGCGCCTGCAAATGCAACATCAACAACGCCGCAGTTGGATTTTTGGCAGCATCATGTTGATTTTACTTACCATTGCGATTATTACACCTTGGTTTGTATCGATTATTCTTATCGTGTTAAGTAGTCTTTTAGCGCTATGGCGTATGGCGAAATAAAGCAAAAATCCTCTGTTTTCGCAGAGGATTTTTTATATCAATTTTCAAAAATTAATTACGATCAATTAAAATCACAATTCAACCAATTTATAACGCCCTTAAAAGAATAAATAATGAAAAGAGTCCATTTTGCAATCATTGGTGCAGGTACCGCTGGATTGGCAACAGCCATTTTACTTGCCAGACAAGGTCATCAAATTACGATTTTTGAGCAAGTTAATGAGCTTTGTCCTGTAGGTGCTGGTTTACTGTTACAACCAGCAGGCTTAGCGGTTTTTGAACATCTTGGTGTTCTCGACCATACCCTGAAACTTGGCGCAAAAGTCACAGGCTTAGAGGGGCAACTTGCTGATAAAAGACTGTTAGTGAACAGCCACTACCATCAAGCTGGCTCAAATTTCTACGGCATCGGGATTCATCGTGCGACCTTATGTCACGTATTAACTGAAAAATTGGCTGAGTATGCAAATCAAATCACATGGTGTATGGGGCATAGCATTGATCAGGTCGAAGAACGTCATAATGAAGTCCGTTTGACGGGTTCATACCAACAGCAAAATTTCGATACTTGTTTTGATGCTGTACTGATTGCGAATGGTGCACGGAGTCAATTACGCCCTAAAGCATGGGTCAAAGTAGATCAAGCTTATCCTTGGGGCGCGGCATGGAGTATCGTGCCTGAGTGCACCGTATTAGACCCTAAGATTCTGCATCAATTTTATGATCGATCCAAAATTATGATGGGCGTCTTGCCTACAGGTGCAATTCCATCCGCACCACAACAACGGCTATCGAGTGTGTTTTGGAGTTTGCCGACTTCGCAGTTAAGTACGTTCCTACAAGATGAACAGGCAAAACAACATTGGTTGAAACAGGTTTCTCTTCGTTGGCCAAATGTTGCTGATTGGCTAGAGCAGCTTTTATGGAGTGAACAACATCAACCGCAATGGCTTTCTGCCCAATATCGTGATGTGGTGATGTCTCAATATGGACAAGGTCGCATTGGGGTCATTGGTGATGCGGCACATGCGATGAGTCCGCAGCTTGGCCAAGGTGCTAACATGGCACTTTTGGATGCATGGGCATTTTCTCAGTCCTTGCAAACTGCTCAGAAAAACCAGCAGATCGACTGGACGATATTATGGCAGCAGTATCACCAACACCGTCGTTCTTCGACCCAATTCTACCAATTTCTCAGTCGACTCCTCACCCCTCTTTATCAATCAGATCATTGGTGGGTAGGTGGATTACGCGACCTTGTTTTCCCTTGGCTGTATCAAATCCCGTATTTCCGTAAAGAAATGGCAATCACCATTTCAGGTTTAAAAACAGGTATGTTCCAACAAATGAGCTATCAACAGATTGCGGCATACCAACACAATCAAAATGTCTTGATTGAAAATAATCAATCATTACCTGAATATGACTAAGTGCAAAATAGGATTTGAATTAAATATGAAAATTAGTCATTTAGATCATTTAGTTCTGACCGTTGCCGATATTGAGACAACTTGTCAGTTTTACCAATCAGCCTTGAATTTTGAAGTTATCACCTTTGGCGATAATCGTAAGGCCTTAAAATTCGGCACTCAAAAAATTAATCTGCATCAAGCAGGGAAAGAGTTTGAGCCTAAAGCTCATCAACCCTCTGCTGGCTCAGCTGATTTATGCTTTATTGCAGAAACTCCTTTAAATGAAGTCATTGAGCATTTACGACTACGGAATGTCGAAATTATTGAAGGACCTATTGAAAGAACGGGTGCTGTAGGAAAAATTATTTCTGTTTATATTCGTGATCCCGATCAAAACTTGATTGAAATCTCAAACTATCAACAATTTTAGGCTATTGATAATCTATTGGGATATTTTGTAATTGTTTTTCAATATCCCAATCTTTGGGTTTCTCTTTTAATGTCCACCAATTAGTACCAGCCTCCAACCATTTCTTGCGGTACGCTTTTATAGATTCTTTAGTATAATCCTCATATCCAAATTCAACACCACAACAATCACAAATATTAAAGTTTGGGTCTTCGCCACATTCCCCCCACGGCTCTTCACCTTGTATAAGCCCACATACTCGACAAGCAAAATTTTCTATTTTGTCCAAGATTTATTTTCCTAAGTTATAACAATATGCTGAGATAATTTTATAATAGTGATGGCTTTACAAATCAAAATTAATTTAAACAACTCTTAAATTACAATTTACTAATACCTATCTTATAGACAAATCATATGACCGATTTTTTATACGACAAGCATAGCCAACCCTAGCCACAAACGCTACACTAACGGCTTTCCACCAAATGGATTTCCACTCATGTCAAACTGGTTAGATGAAGTTAAATTTGATTCCAATGGTCTTGTTCCTGCCATTGCACAACATCATCAAACTGGTCGAGTGTTAATGGTTGCGTGGATGAATCGTGAGGCTTTACAACTGACAGCTGAAAAAAATCAGGCGGTGTATTACTCGCGTTCACGTCAAAAATTGTGGCACAAAGGCGAAGAATCAGGACACTTTCAAACAGTGCATGAAATTCGTCTCGATTGTGATGCTGATGTTATTATTCTTCAAATAGAGCAACACGGCGGTATTGCTTGTCATACAGGTCGAGAGTCTTGTTTTTATCGAAAACTCACACCTCAAGGCTGGGAAATCGTTGATGCCCAACTGAAAGATCCAACTGCAATTTATGGTGCATCCGCAAAAACAGAAGCGCATGACCATAGCCACAATGAACAAATTGATGTGTTGAGCTATTTAGGTCGCTTAATGCAAGAACGTAAGAATGCTGAAGCTGATAGCTCTTATGTTGCTAGTCTATATAAAAAAGGTATCAATAAAATCTTAGAAAAAGTCGGCGAAGAAAGTGTCGAAAGCATCATCGCAGCAAAAGATTATGCGGTGCATGCTTCACTTGAAAATAAACATGACCTGATCTATGAAGTTGCTGATCTTTGGTTCCACAGCATTGTGATGCTTGGCTACTTTGATCTCGACCCTCAAGTCGTATTGGATGAACTTGCACGTCGCCAAGGCTTATCAGGTTTAGTCGAAAAAGCCAATCGTAGCAAAGAAGCGTAAGCATCGCCTGTGTCGAGTATCGAGAAACCCAAAGCGACTTATGAGCAAGCTGTTGCCATAGACAATGCTCGTTTAGGACAATCCTTTAAAGTGATTGCCTATGCTGGCACAGGTAAAACGACAACCTTACAAATGATCAGTGATGCCATGCCTGAACGGCGTGGTATGTATTTGGCATTTAACAAAGCCATCGCAACAGAAGCGCAGAGTAAATTTCATGGCAATGTAAATTGTCGAACATTCCACTCGCTCGCTTTTCGCAGTGTGCCACGCGGGGTAACGGATAAATTACGTTTACCACGTCTTAGTCCAAGTTTTATGGCCAAAGAATATCGCCTAGAACCGATTACTTTGCGTCGACTCATGGGTGGACGTTATGAAAAATACGTTTTGATGACAAGCCGTTTGGCAAGCCTAGTTGCCAATGCGGTGAGCTATTTTTGTTCGACCAGTTCACAATATCCAGCGCCTCGTCATATTCAAGCACCGAGTTGGTTGCATCAGGATGATATCGAATCTTTACAACAGCATCTTTATCCTGCGGTTGAACGTCGCTGGTTAGAATCGATTGATCCAAATCATCAAGCAGGCATTGGGCATGACATTTATCTGAAATTATGGGCATTGTCTGAACCGAATATTCCTGCGGATTATGTGCTATTTGACGAAGCACAAGATGCCGATCCCTTGATGTTAGGAATTTTGTTGCGTCAGAAAAGCACCCAAGTGATTTATGTCGGTGATGCACATCAGCAAATCTATGCTTGGCGTGGTGCAATCAATGCGATGCAACAAATGCCACTACCTGAAAGCCGTTTGACCACCTCGTTCCGTTTCGGTGATGCAATCGCAGATGTGGCAAATAGTTTACTTGGTGCACTCAATGAAACCGTCCCTCTACTCGGCAATCCAAATGTAAAATCGAGTGTGGTGAATAAACCGCACACCAAAATGCGTGATGCCATCCTGTGCCGCACCAATGCCCGCGCGATGGAGTTATTGCTTTCAGGTTTGGTACATGGCGACAAAGTCAGCTTACAAGCCGATCATCAAAAACTCAGTCGTTTCGTTGATGCGGCAAGCCTATTGAAACAAGGCAAACGCATTACCGATGTCCCTGAGCTGGCTTGGTTTAACTCATGGCATGATGTACATGAATATTGTGAGACCAATGACGGCAGCGACATTAAACCATTGGTTAAATTGGTCGATGATCACGGCACAGAACCACTTAAAAAAGCCCTTGCCAAAATCACACCGATTGAACAAGCTGATTATGTGATCTCAACGGCACATAAAGCCAAAGGACTGGAATGGAATCGTGTCCATATCGAAGATGATTACCAATTCAAAGTGAATGGACTGGAACATAAAATTACAGATGAAGAATTAAGATTACTTTACGTTGCCTGTACTCGTGCTAAAGTAAGTTTAAATATTCACCATCTTTTTGACTTAATACAACAATTAAAACGGTGCGCTCCCTCAAGTCTTCGTCAGTCAGCAGGTTAAAGCGCTTAGATTGAGGTGAGAGCCTATGCAACTTGAATCTGTTCTCTTCAAGCATGTTGGAATGTTTCGAGACTTAACTGTCGAATTTCAGGCTGAGCGTCCTGTCACACTTATTTTGGGTGATCAAGCTACAGGCAAAACCACGCTATTAAAAAATATTTACCAAACATTAACGTGGTTCTCGGCACGTTATAAAGATATACGAACAGCGGGCGTGGTCATTTCTGATCAAGACATTATGCTGACCCGACTCCAAGCAAAAATTCAAATGCAAGTTCGTATGAGTACTGAACTGACTGGTAGTTTGGCGGAGAGCAGTTCAGCCGCTGAAACGGACACTCAAAGCTGTGTTTGGAAATTATTTAAGACATTTAATAGTCAAGGTGTCGGTATCAGTCAAGTCGAGACACAGCAGCTTGATCAAATGGTTACGCTTTATCAAAAAACCAGCTTACAAGATCCTTTATTTGGCTTACCACTGATTGCTTATTATCCTGCTGAACGCTTTGTCCATGAAATCAATTTACAAAGCAAAAATGTTCCGGGAATTTTACAAGAAATCTCTGCTTATGATCTTACGGCGATTCCCTACACCACTTTTGCGCGTTTTTTTGAATGGTTACGTGAAATAAGTGATGTAGAAAATGCCCACTCAGCTCATATTGTTCGACGCTTAATGGGGAATGATTTTAGCCAACAAAATCAATTGGAAATATTAAATCAATTACAGCAAGAATTGGCTAATCATCCAAAGCAACTATCTGCCCCAAATCTGTATGCATTGAAAAAAAGCTTACATACCATTTTTCCTGACCTGACAGACCTCTACATTCAATATGTTCCAAAATTACAATTGATCGTACGTTATCGTGATCAGTTAATTCCATTTCAACAGCTCTCAGCCTCACTCAAAACATGGATTGCACTTGTCGGTGATATTACTCGTCGCATGTGCTTACTCAATCCGCATTGTTTTGATCCTTGTTTAGAGGGCGAAGGCATTTTATTAATTGATCAGATCGATCATCAGCTTGATCAAAATAATTGTGCTGAGATTCTGCAACGACTTCATCAAGCATTTCCAAGACTTCAAATTATCGCTTCAGGCAATCGAGATGAATTGCTTGAACATGCCGTGGATTATCAATGTTTACGTTTAGATGCCAAAGAAATCTACGAAATCAATGTAGAGAAGTCACAACAACAACTCTCTCAACTGTATAACGAATTGGTTTGGACTGAAGGAAATAACATCGCGCAAACACACAACTTACTGGAAACAGAAACACTGATTAGCCGAGTTGATGAATTATTTCATCAAATACAGGAGCTTAACCCTCAAGAAAAAAATGATTTATTAAGCTTATTAAAAATTGATGATACCCCCGAAGAAACACCGCTTTAATCATTTGTTTCATCGACTGAATTTTCCCGACCAAACTCAGCCTGATGTTGTTATTTTCATGTAATAACATCGGGTTTTTGTTCATATTTTATAGTAAGATAAAGCTCATTTATTTTCAAGTTGTGCAATACAACTTGCTGCCTCCGTTAACTTGATTGGGTTTCGAGATTTGAAACTTTGGCGCTCTCTTTGAATGCCTGTGAGTCTCGAAAAGAAAATTCACCCTTAGGTCGCTCCCGACCTAAATCATCGACATGGATACCAGTGTGCTACCGATTATTATCTTATTACCGCTCATACTCGGCACCACCCTTGTCGCACAATTGCAACGTATTTCGCGGGGCATGACGGCACTAGGGGCAATTGGCATCAGCCTTAGTTGTTTCATTTTACTTCTTACTCAGGCAGAAACTGTTCTTCAGGGAAATACTCTGCAACAAAGCTGGGATTGGCTTCCTCAACTTGGAATCAATCTAAGTTTTCGCCTAGATGCATTAGGTTTATTGTTTGGTCTGCTGATTAGCGGTATCGGTACACTCATTTATATTTACGCCTATTATTATCTGAGTCCGAAAAACTCTCTTAGTAAACTTTATCAATTATTAATGCTGTTCATGGCGGCAATGCTTGGTATTTCACTTTCCAATAACCTCATTATCTTATTGGTATTTTGGGAATTAACCAGTATTTCATCATTCCTTTTAGTGGGTTATTGGAGTCAATATGATGCTGCACAACGCGGTGCTCGTATGGCACTCACCATTACAGGAATGGGCGGTCTTGCAATGCTCGGTGGCTTTGTCTTACTCGGGCAAATCACAGGAACCTATCAAATCGATCAGCTTGTGCTGATGAAAGATACGATTCAACAGCATTACCTTTTTGTACCAACCTTATTATTAATTTTATTGGGTGCATTCACTAAAAGTGCACAGTTCCCATTTCACTTTTGGTTACCCAATGCGATGGCTGCACCAACGCCTGTTTCCGCTTATCTGCATTCAGCAACCATGGTTAAAGCAGGTATTTTCCTGCTCGCACGTTTAGCACCTATTTTTATTGGTGCTGCGCTGTATCACAATATCGTCACCTTTGTCGGTCTATTCACACTGTGTATGGCGGCAGGTTTTGCAATTTTCAAAGAAGATCTTAAAGGTCTGTTGGCATATTCAACAATCAGCCATTTAGGTCTTATTGTATGTTTATTGGGGATCGGTTCTCCCCTTGCCGTTGCTGCTGCGATTTTCCACATCATCAACCATGCGACATTTAAAGCTGCACTGTTCATGATTGCTGGGATCATTGACCATGAAACGGGTACGCGTGATTTACGTAAGTTAAGTGGCATTTGGCAATTACTGCCTTTTACAGGCACATTAACCATGATCACTGCTGCCTCAATGGCGGGTGTTCCATTAACCAACGGTTTTATTTCCAAAGAAATGTTCTTTACTGAACTGCTTGCAAATTTGTCAGGCCCAGTGATGATCATTTCGGCAATTGTTGCAACTTTGGCAGGGATCTTTGCGGTTAGCTACTCAATTCGCCTAGTTCACGGCGTGTTCTTTGACGGTGAAGTTGGTAAGCAAGTGCCAAATAAAGATGCGCATGAACCAGCATTAGGAATGCGTCTCCCAGCAATCATTTTGGCAACTTTGTGTATTTTAGTGGGGATCCTTCCAGCCCTTCTTGCAGGCACGATGGTCAATAGCGTGACTCGCTCAAGTTTGGCACAACCTGAATTTGAAGGTGTGCACCTTGCAATCTGGCATGGTATCAATGCACCACTACTCATGAGTGTGATTGCTTTGATTGGCGGGGCTATCTTCTATTTCGCTTTAGCAAAAGATGGGCGCATCCGCAAAATTGACCTTGATCCTTATCTTGGTAAATTTCAAGGCAAGATCATATTTGAGCTGTTCTTAAAACATTTACTGTTAAATAGCCGAAAGATTAAACAAGCAACAGAAAATGGTTCACTACAAAGCTATCTGCTATGGATCGTTTTGTTCAGTATTTTGATGGTCGGCTTACCGCTGTTCAATCAAGGTCTCACTATGGGAACTCGTGAACTGACACATGCACCGTGGGTTGCGATTGTCCTTTGGCTAACACTATTCTCTGGCTGCTGGATGATGTTGTGGTTTCACCACGAACGTATTAAGGCAGTGTTGATTAGTGGTGCAGTTGGTTTGGTTGTCACTATGACTTTTGTGACTCTATCTGCACCCGATCTAGCCCTAACGCAAATCACCGTTGATATTGTAACCACTGTCTTATTATTAATGAGTCTGTCGTTATTACCACAACTTACACCATATGAATCAAGTCGTTCACGGCGTTGGAGAGATGCAAGCTTAGCCATCGCAGGTGGCTTAGGTATTGGTTGGATTGCATGGTTATTATTAACTCGAGATCACAATTCAATTTCTTGGTTCTTCATGCAGCAAGCGATTCCACTTGGTGGTGGTTCAAATGCAGTGAACGTGATCCTCGTCGATTTCCGTGGATTCGATACCTTTGGCGAAATCGCGGTATTGGGTATTGCAGGTATTGGTGCGCTTTGCTTGATGGATGGTATGCGTGCGCATGGCACAACCATGACCCAAGGTCTTACCTATCGCTTTAATCCATCGCCACTGATGTTACGTATGACAGCTTCTTGGATCTTGCCACTGACGCTGGTAGTAAGTGTTTATATCTTCTTACGTGGTCATAACTACCCAGGTGGTGGATTTATTGCAGGTTTGATTACCTCGATGGCACTGATCATTCAGTATATTGTTCTAGGACAAGATAAAACTGAGCAGATGCTAAAAGCCAAATCAGGTCGTTTATATGAGATTTGGATTGGTTCTGGTTTAACGATTGCTGGTTTAACAGGTATTGCAGCATGGTATTGGGCACGCCCATTCTTAACCAGTGCACATATCTATGTCGAGCCACCCCTACTCGGAAAAATGCATTTAGCTTCAGCAGCAGCTTTTGACCTAGGTGTCTATATCACCGTTGTAGGTGCAACCATGTTATTGATTTCAGTCTTAGGTGACTCACGCCATTCAAGCATGTCTGGCCCAATCCCAAGTGGAGATAAATAATGGTTAGTATTGAATTTTTACTTGCATCTGGGATTGGCTTGCTGACCGCGACAGGAATTTATTTGATTCTGCGTGCGAGAACTTTTCCTGTCGTTTTGGGTTTAGCCATGATTGGCTACGCTGTCAACCTATTCCTATTCGCAATGGGTCGGTTACAAGTGAATGCTCCAGCTATCTTGACTGAAGCAACCAAAGTCACAGATCCCCTCCCTCAAGCACTTGTGTTAACTGCAATTGTAATTGGTTTTGCAACGACTGCGTTTATCGTACAACTTGCTCTCCGTAGCCGATATGAGTCTGGTACAGATCATGTCGACTCTAAAGAAGAACCCACCTTGACTTATGACCCACGTGAGGATGAGCCATAATGTTCGATTTTTACAATTTTTGGCTTACTCATACTCCTATTCTCAGTATCTTAGTTCCAGCTTTTACCAGCTTTATCCTATTGATACTTGGAAATCCAGGTTCAGGTTCTTTAAAGCAAGACTGGCGTCAACCTTGGCGTCGAGGCATTAGTTTCGTTTCAGCGTTAATCGGTTTAGGGCTGGCAATAAGTTACTTCTCAATTGCGAGTACAGGACAAATCACGGTTTATCAACTCAGTGAATGGTCTGCTCCTTTTGGTATTGTATTAGTGCTTGATCGTCTTTCAGCCTTCATGCTGCTATTGACCTATGCCGTCGCTGTACCCGTCATGTGGTATGCCAGTGAAAACTGGGATACGCGTGGTCGCTATTTCCATGCCATGTTCCATTTCCTATTAATGGGGTTATCTGGTGCATTCTTAACAGGCGATTTATTTAACTTATTTGTCTTCTTTGAAATTCTATTGATGGCATCTTATGTGCTTTTGTTGCATGGACAAGGTCGCCCACGTTTTCAGCTGGGTGTGCATTACGTCACCATCAATTTACTTGCATCAGCACTCTTTCTAATCGGCTTAGGCATGATTTACGGCAGTGTCGGTAGCTTAAATATGGCTGATGTCGGTCGCCTTATTCCAACATTAGACAATGACCAGCATAAACTTGCGATTGCAGGTGGCTTACTATTATTTGTCGTGTTTGGCATTAAAGCGGCGATGCTGCCTGTAGGCTTTTGGTTACCTAAAACCTATGCCGTTGCGAGTACACCTGTTGCTGCAATTTTTACCATCATGACCAAAGTTGGCATCTACGCCATTTTACGTGTAAATGGCACTGTGTTTGATGATGCAATGGCACAAGACATTCTTAAAAACTGTCTATTAGTCATCGGTCTAGTCACTTCCATTTACGGTGTTATTGGCGCACTCGGTGTAGATCGTTTACGTCGCTTTGTAGGTTTCATGGTGCTGTCATCTATCGGAACATTGCTAATTGCAATATCGATGTTCAATACAGCAGCATGGGCAGCAGGTCTTTACTATCTAGTTCACAGCACATTGATTGCAGCAGCATTCTATTTATTCTGTGGTTGGATTACATCACAACGTGGTGCATTCAAAGATCACCTCAAAGTCTCTCCTAAAATGAAACAGGAAAAGGCTGCGGCATTTACCTACTTTACCATTGCCTTGATGCTTGCTGGTCTACCTCCATTTAGTGGGTTCCTTGGCAAGGTGTTTATTTTACAAGCCACCGCTGAAACGGCTTATCAAGGTTGGATTATTGCTGTTATTTTAATTGTCAGCTTGCTGAGTATCATCGCACTTACCCGCGTTGGTTTCATTTTGTTCTGGCGAGCTACACCACCAGAGGAAAATCCAAACGAAGAAGCTTATGCTGTTTATCAAGCTTTACCAGAAGTAGCTCCAAAACGAAATGATAAAGCGATTTATATTCTATTGGGTACTTTAATGGCTTATGTAGTATTTGCTGCTCCAATTCAAAACTATATGGCTTTGACTGCACAGCAAATCCAAAATCACGCCCTTTATCAGCAAGCCATTTTAAAGACGGATAACCAAGGCCGTGCGATCAGCGTTCAACCTTATGATCCAAGCTATTTGCCAGAAACAAAATATGGTGGTGAAGTAGAAGATCATAATGCTTTACTTATTCCTGATGTGATTTCCAAACCAACACTGCAAGGTGAGCACATCTCTGAATATAAGCAACGCCAAATTGCAGAACAAACGTTAGAAGCACCAACGATTCCAAATACCACTCAGTTAAAACCAATGGAGGAACACTAACATGCAAAAAGTAGCTTTGCTTGACCGTTGGTTCCCCCACCCTTTCGTGTCTTTTTTGGTTTTTCTGAGTTGGTTAATGCTGTCGCATAGTCTGGACTTAACGGATATATTAGTGGCCATCCTATTGGCGATTATTATTCCACGTTTAGTTGGGCCATTTATTTCTAGAACGCCACACATTCACTGGACACCAGCAGTAAAATTATTTTTTGTTGTGTTTTGGGATATTATCGTTTCAAACTTCCGCGTGGCAAAAATGGTGTTGGGTCCAATGGATCAACTCCATCCGAGATGGTATCGCGTTCCACTAGAAACTGAGCATGAAGAAGTGAATACTCTTCTCGCGATGATCATTACTACGACACCAGGTACGGTTTCAGCAGGGATTGATCAAGAGCGTGGCGATATTCTCGTCCACGCACTTAGCTCAGATGACACTGAACTCGATATTCAAGAAATCAAAAAACGCTACGAAACACCTTTACTCGAGATCTTTGATGTAAAGATTGAAGAAGGAGCAAGCAAATGACAATTTTACCTTATGCGCTTGGCATTAGCTTAATTGCCATTACTATCTCAATGTTTCTATGCCTGATCCGATTGATTATCGGCCCATCTGTGATTGATCGCCTACTTGCTTTAGACACACTATTTCTAAATGCGACATGTCTTATTGTTGTTTTAGGTGTGTATTGGGTAAGTACCAATGTCTTTGAAGGAGCATTATTGGTTGCAATGCTAGGCTTCGTTTCGACAGCTGCGCTTGCTCGTTATTTCACAACGGGTCATGTCATTGACTAAGGAGATGAGCTATGCAGTTAATCATTGAAATCATTATTTCTTTCTTCCTTATATTCGGTGCTTTCTTCATGCTGGTCGGATCGATCGGTATGGTTCGACTACCAGACTTATTTATGCGTCTGCATGCCCCAACGAAGTCGAGTACGTTAGGGTTAGGAAGTTTTCTAATTGCAGCAATGATCTTTGGCGCAACACAGGGTCGGTTTGGTTTTGCTGAATTATTAATTACTTTATTTGTCTTTATTACTGCACCAGTATCAGCAAATTTAATGGCACAAGCTGCGATTCATTTACGCCTACGTTCAAATAGTGGCGAAGTTCCCGAAGCTTTAAATCGTCCATTACCGTGGCAGCGTTATCGTCGTGTCACAAATAAAGAAGACCAACAATAGTTGGTCTTCTTCTGTCTATGGCAGTGCTTTACGCTTCGCCAAAACTCTCTCCTTAGTCTTCATTCAAAAAGCCTTCTTTGATTTGTTCTGGCATTCCTTCATGCCACCATTGATAAATTGAGGCTTTAATTTCCTCATCATCTTCTGGATCATTGAATGGTTCATCATCTTCACGAACCAATTCATCACCATCAAATTTAAACCAAAATTCCCAAGGATCATCATCGCCCTGACCTCGTGCTTGCACATGAATATCAGGTAATAATTCTTTTAAAAATAATAAAATATTCTCAATATTTTCGTCACCGTTTGAGCCGTGAGTAAAATCAAGCACAGCAAAACCTGCAACATAAACCAAACTTTCTGGCGCAAGGTCATACTCAACAGAATCAATCTGATCAAGCAACTCTTGCGTTTTATCACCTGCTTCTGGATTAATCACTAGACTTGACTGAATAAACTTTTCTTCATCACCATGATGTGTAGTAAATAAGGCCTCTAGTTGTTTCATGACCAGATCATCTGAATGCTTATAGTAAAGACGGCTATGTAGTTCCACCTAAGTTCCCCTATGCAATATTTTTAAATAATTTTTATATTCTTAAATTTTAGAACATGGATTCACAATAACAAAAAATCATGTTTTTTTACAATATATTAGCGACTTAATCTGTCGTAATATTTTTTATTTATTACATAAAAAAAACCACCCTTAGGTGGCTTTTTTCTTTATTCTTTCTCATCTTGCCCTTGTTCAGGCAGATCCTTTACGGCTTCAGCAATCAGACCAAACATGTAGTTACCATATGCATTGGTTTTATCGTAATGAAAACGCAATCTCGGCGTAATACGTGTCTTGATACGACGACTCAATTCATGACGCAAGAAACCAGAAGCTTTATTCAATACATCTAAAGTTTCTTTATTCGCTGCTTCACTTTGCTCATCACCAAGCTCACGCCCCATTACTGTGACATAAACTTCAGCATATCCCATGTCAGCACTGACTTTCACTGCTGAGATGGTCACTAGACCACCTAAGCGAGGATCTTTAAGCTCTTGACGGATTAGCTCAGACAACTCACGTTGTACAGAATCCGCCATGCGCTTTAAGCGTTGGCTACCCGCCATTAAAGACTCCGTTTAATTAACTGAACATCATACACTTCGATCTTATCTTGTGCTTTGATGTCTTTATAACCTTTGACTGCAAGACCACATTCCATACCAGCACGAACTTCTTCAACCACTTCTTTATAGCGACGAAGAGATTCAAGCTCACCCTGGAACACAACCACGTCATCACGTAGAACGCGAATAGGCTTGTTACGGTGTAATACACCTTCAAGAACCATACAGCCCGCTGCAGCACCAAACTTACTTGAATGGAACACTTCACGCACTTCAGCAACACCTAAGATCGTTTCACGGTGTTCTGGTGCAAGCTTACCGCTCATTGCTGCTTTTACGTCATCAATTAATTGATAGATAACGCTGTAGTAACGAATATCAATGCCATCTTGATCAGATTTCTGACGCGCTGTGTTATCCGCACGTACGTTAAAGCCCAATAATACAGCTTCAGAAGACTCTGCCAAAGTTACATCAGATTCTGTGATTGCACCAACACCAGAACCAATTACGCGTACTTTAACTTCATCAGTTGAAAGCTCATCAAGCGCAACATGTAATGCTTCAAGCGTGCCACGTACGTCTGTTTTAAGCACAACGTTAACTGTTGGAATGTCTTTCTTGCCCATTGAAGCCATGATGTTTTCAAGACGCATCGAGCTTGCACGCTCAAGACGTTTTTGACGCTCGCGATCTGCACGAGCATCAGCAACTTCACGTGCTTTTTTCTCGTCATTGACAACAAGAACTTCATCACCCGCCATTGGCGCTTCAGGTAAACCAAGAATTTCCACTGGAATTGATGGGCCAGCTGAAGTGATACGTTGACCATTTTCATCAGACATCGCACGAACACGACCATAAGATGAACCAGCCAATACTAAGTCACCAATATTCAACGTACCATTTTGTACAAGAATAGAAGTTACTGCACCGCGACCTTTATCAACACGCGCTTCGATGACAACACCTTGTGCTGCACCTTCAGCAGATGCTTTAAGTTCCAACATTTCTGATTGGATCAAGATCAGATCAAGCAACTCATCAATACCAGCACCTGTATGTGCCGATACTTTAGCCACAGGAACATCACCGCCCCACTCTTCAGGAACGATTTCTTTGGTTGTTAATTCATTTAACACGCGATCTGGATCAGCTGACTCTTTATCCATCTTGTTAATCGCAACGATGATTGGCGTACCTGCAGCTCGCGCATGATCAATCGCTTCAGCTGTTTGCGGCATCACACCATCATCAGCCGCAACAACAAGAACAACAATATCAGTCGCCTTCGCACCACGAGCACGCATAGACGTAAACGCAGCATGTCCAGGTGTATCTAAGAAAGTAATAATACCTTTCTCAGTTTCAACATGGTAAGCACCGATATGCTGGGTAATACCACCCGCTTCACCTGCCGCTACTTTAGCACGACGGATACGGTCTAATAATGATGTTTTACCATGGTCAACGTGACCCATGATTGTTACAACTGGTGGACGAGTTGTTTGCTCACCACGAGCTTCTTCAGCCGCTTCAAGTAAGTTATCTTCTGCTTGTGTATCAGAAACAAGAATTGGGTTATGACCTAATTCTTCAACTACTAATACCGCTGTATCTTGATCAATTGATTGGTTCTGAGTAACAAGCTCGCCCATTTTCATAAGCATCTTGATAACTTCACGAACTTTTACAGCCATTTTTTGCGCTAGATCAGCAACAACAATGGTTGAACCAATTTCTACATCATAAATCTGTTTCTTAACAGGTTTTTCAAAACCATGCTTATTTGATTGGCTGGTCTTCAAACCACGTTTGTGATGTTGACGGCTGAAGTTTTGCTCTTCTTGATTATGACGACCACCTTTCTTCTGACCGCGTGGGTTAGTTGCACCACCACGTTTAATTTCACGGTCTTCTTGATTAAATGAGTCTTCATATGCTTGGCCAACAAGACCCGCAGCTAATGGAGAATCATCAATCACACGAATTGTTGTCGTCGCATCATCACTTGAGTATTTAGATGCCATTTTACGCATCTGCTCAAGTGTACGTTGTTGAGCTTCTTCAGCCGCTTTACGACGTACTGCTTCTTCAGTTGCTTTTAACTTCGCAGCTTCAGCTTCACGCGCTTTCTTTTGTTCAGGTGTTTCTGTTGGACGAATAACAGGTGCTTTGATTACTTTATCGCTATTACGCTTTTTCACCACAACAGCTGCTTTCGCAGTCGTTTGACCTGAACTATCAGAAGTATGCGCTGCACGCATTGCTTCTAACGTTGCATTGGCTTTTTGTTCCGCACTGTTACGCGCTTTTTGCTCAGCTTCTTCACGTACTTTTTGCTCAACACGTGCTTTCACATCCGCTTCTGCACGCGCTTTTGCTTCTGCAGCAAGTAACTCTGGATTCGGTTTCGCAAAAACTTGTTTCTTACGTACTTCTACGTTGATATTTTTTGCTTTACCCGATGTACTTGTTACTTTTGCAGTACTCGTTGTTTTACGTTTCAACGCAATTTTTCCTGTGTTACCACTTTCTTGACCATGAACTTTTTTCAAGTGATTGATCAAAGTATCTTGCTGTTCAGTGGTAATAATGTCATCTGCTTTACGCTGTGGTAGACCTGCATCACGAACCTGCTCTAGGAGTTTCTCTACAGGACGTTCTACACTGAGTGCTAACTCTTGAATCGACTTGTCCGTCATCTATTATCTCCTAGTTAAACCATGATTCACGTGCTTTCATAATTAATTGTCCAGCTTTGTCATTATCCAAGCCTTCGATATCAGAGATATCATCAGTTGCTTGATCAGCCAAATCATCAACAGTAATTACACCACGCGCCGCCAATGCATACGCAATCTCAGTTGTCATACCTTCCATACCGAGAAGTTCTGCACTTGGCTCTTGAATATTTTCTTGCTGTTTCAACGCATCTGTTAAAGCAGCTTCTTTTGCACGGCTTTGTAGCAATTCAACCAAATCTGCTTCAAGCTCAATTTCGTCAAATGTTTCAGCTGGTACGTAAGCAATCTCTTCCAATGAAGTGAAGCCCATTTCAACCAAAGCCATTGCTAAATCTTCTTCAATATCAAGACGTGTAATAAACATATCTAAATATTGCTGTGCTTCGTTTTGCTGACGAGCACGATACTCTTCTTCTAACATCATGTCGAGTTTATAACCCGTTAATTCTGATGCTAAACGAACATTTTGACCTTGCGAACCAATTGCACGCGCTAACTGATCATTGGTCGCAAAGATGATATCCGCACTACGTGCATCTTCATCAAGTACAATTCCAGATACATCAGCTGGCTCTAATGCACTTGCGATATACTGTGCTGGGTCATCAGACCACACCACAACATCAATACGCTCACCATTTAACTCTTGTTGCACTGCTTGAATACGTGTACCACGCATACCAATACAAGCACCAACAGGGTCAATGCGATGATCATTCGTTTTCACTGCAATTTTAGCACGAACACCCGGTTGACGAGCTGCCGCTTTAATTTCAATGATTTCTTCAGAAATTTCTGGAATTTCTTTCTTCATTAAAGCGATTAACATTTCAGGACGAGCACGAGACAATAATAACTGTGCACCACGACCTTCACGGTTTACGTTATATAAAATTGCATTGATACGCTGTTTCGGACGTAACATTTCTTTGTGAATCGTTTCTTCACGCGCCAAATAAGCTTCAGCATTATCACCAAGATCAATGATGAAACCATCTTTAGTTTGCTTTTTCACTTCACCGTAAATCAGCTCACCGACTTTAGACTCATAAGCATCGGCAACCAATGCACGCTCTGCTTCACGAATCTTTTGTACGATCACTTGTTTTGCGATCTGAGCAGCGATACGACCGAACTCAATCGACTCAACCTCTAACTCACGCACATCGCCGATTGACCATTGTGATGGATCTACATCAGAGATCGCATCTTGGCATGCTGGCATTTCGTGATCTTCGTCAGCAACGACAGTCCATTGACGGAAAGTACGGTAATCACCTGTTTTACGATCAATCTCAACACGCAGTTGAGCTTCTTCAGAGTGTGTACCTTCGTAAAACTTTTTCTTCGTCGCGGCAACAAGGGCTTGTTCTAACGCTTCGAAGATCGCTTCACGACTAACACCTTTTTCATTACTAACCGTTTCTGCAACGGTAAGAATTTCGCGGCCCATAAGTCACCTACCGATTTCTTATAAAATTAAGTTAATATTAGTCTTGATAGATTAAATTTGCTTTATCAATATTATTACTATCAATTTCAAGCACATGCTTACCTTCCACTTCAACTTGGATGATTTCATTTTCTAAGTCTACAGAAAGTAATTTTGCTTGGAATTTTCGACGATTTTCGACAGCAGCAATTAATCGTAAAGCTACTTGTTGCCCAATGTATGCAGGCAATTGATCTAATTGGAAAAATGGACGATCCCAGCCTGGCGATGATACTTCTAATGCATATTCACCAGAAATAGGATCATGAACATCCAACATTGCACCGACTTGTTGCGTTACTAGAACACAATCTTGAACGCCAATACCACGCCCTTGTTCAACTTCACCATCTTCATTAATAACAGGTTCAGCGCTCTCATCAACGGCTTTATCAATATAAATGCGCAGTAAAGAACGTTTACCTTGTGGCAGGAATTCGATCCCCCACAGATCTACACCACAAGCCGCAACAGCGGGTGCGATAAGATCATGCAATGCTTGAGATTTATTTGATAATTTCATTTACTCTCGTCGCTCTTCTACGAGCCAATCAATCTTAACCGTATAGTGAAGCACGACTATTTGACCAATTGATGTCGAACACTACACGATAGTTAAACAACCAATAAAAAAGGGCGATAATCGCCCCTATACTGCACAGAAAAGCATAGCCCACTGTGCAAAAAGGCCCACCTTATTGTGAGCCTCTTTTTAGAAACTTGGTAGCGGGAGCTGGATTTGAACCAACGACCTTCGGGTTATGAGCCCGACGAGCTACCAGACTGCTCCATCCCGCATCAACGTGCAAAAATTATATACAAATATGAAAAAAAGTCAATCTAAGTTTTCATATTCGCTTGATTAAGTTGCACCTTAATCAAATGGTAGCGGGAGCTGGATTTGAACCAACGACCTTCGGGTTATGAGCCCGACGAGCTACCAGACTGCTCCATCCCGCATCAACAATCACTGCATACACCAAACTTACTGGTTATTAAGTTTGGTGCGGAAGGGGGGACTTGAACCCCCACGCCCGAAAGCACTACCACCTCAAGGTAGCGTGTCTACCAATTCCACCACCACCGCAGCTTTGTGGGACGCATTCTATTCCTTTAAAACTAAAAAGGAAAGTCTTAATTCAACTTATTCAGTCGTTTTAGGTGCGTTTGATGAAGTTTCAGACGATGTAGCTGGTGCTTCCGTTGTGGTTTGTACAGATTTTAGACTATACGCATCTGTCGTTTGCTTTTTTGCAAAAACAGCTAAAGTTAAACTTGTTGCAAAAAATAAAGCGGTAAAAATTGCAGTTAAACGCGTTAAAAAGTTTCCAGCGCCCGAAGCACCAAAAACTGTTGCCGCACCGCCGCCGCCAAATGATGCACCTGCTTCTGCACCTTTACCTTGTTGTACTAGAACCAAAGCAATGATCAAGATTGCTAAAATGATATGTACAACGAGTATAAAACTATACATCTCTATTCCTCGTTATTTGCTTTGAGCAAATGCTTTTGCGATTTGGTAAAAAGATTCTGCATTCAATGATGCACCACCAACCAAAGCACCATTAATATCTGGGCAGGCTGCTAATTCAACTGCATTTTCAGCTTTTACGCTCCCCCCATAAAGGATCGCCATATCCGCTCCGAATGCCGTAATTTGTTTTAGGCCTTCACGAATTTTTGCATGCATCGCCTGAACATCTGCGGGTGACGCGGTTTTACCCGTCCCGATAGCCCAAATCGGTTCATACGCTACCACAATATTTTGCCATTGTTCAGCTTTTACCACCGCTGCAATATCACAAATTTGTTGTAATACGACTTGCTCTGCTGCCCCCTGCTCACGTTGCTCCAAACTTTCACCGATGCAATAAATCACGGTTAAACCAGCGCTTAAGGCATTTTGCAGCTTTGCTTTTAATATTTCGACATTGTCACCGAATAATTCACGGCGCTCTGAATGACCAATTAAAACGAATTCAATTTGGCTATCTTTTAACAGCTCAGCACTCACCTCACCAGTATAAGCACCTGTTCCAGCTATTCTAGAGACGTCTTGAGCAACGGTATAAATTTTTCGGTTCGCATCATCTAACTGAGCTTTTACCTCTGTCAATGCGATTGCAGTTGGTGCCACGCCAATATGACAGTGCTCAGGAGAAATCGACTGCTGTTGTAACAAAGCTTTAAATTCTTCTATTAATTGGAGAGCGTCAGCACGCATTGGATTTAATTTCCAATTACCAACGACCCAAGGGGTAATCGTCGAACTCGACATACTTCGCCCACCTACTGTTAATTTCTAAAAAATGCTGCATATTTTACACGTATTTTTAGAAAATTCAGTTTTTTTATAATGCATAAAGTTAAAGCCTCGTAAAAAATATTTATAAGCTACGAAATGACAAAAAAAATAAGATAGCTATATGAAAAAAAATAAATTTCC
This sequence comes from Acinetobacter venetianus RAG-1 = CIP 110063, assembly GCF_000368585.1. Classification (GTDB taxonomy): domain Bacteria; phylum Pseudomonadota; class Gammaproteobacteria; order Pseudomonadales; family Moraxellaceae; genus Acinetobacter; species Acinetobacter venetianus. Next base: position 150,650 of record NZ_KB849556.1, on the reverse strand, counting down.
TAACCATAACTTTTTTAAATTTTTTTATGATTGCTTTTATTATAAAAATTAATTCCCAAAAGACTCGATTAGTTCAAAGTTTTCAGCATGAACCAAGTCAAAAACAACACTTTCACTAGTAGTATTTTTGCATAACAAAAGTATAATTTTGTTCTATAGCTATTATAACCATATTGTCATAAGGCGGACAGATGTCAGGATTACATACGTCTCCAAAATTTTCGGGGTTTATTCGACGTTTAGTCGATGATGGTCATTTGACAGCAGCAAATATGCAAACCGCAATTGATGCTGCAAAAAAGGCTAAACAAGATATTGTTGCTCATCTGATTGAGCAACAACGAATATCACCTCTAATAATTGCGGAAAGCATTTCACTCGAGTTTGGTGAACCACTATTTGATTTAGCTGTTTACGATACAGCTATTCTTCCTCGCGAAATTACAGATCAAAAATTAATCCAGAGACATCGAATTGTACCTTTGGTACAGCGTGGTCAAATCTTATATGTAGCAACCAGTAATCCCACCAATATTGATGCCTTAGATGCAATTCGCTTCAATACTAAGCTTAACATTGAACCGATTATTGTTGAACACAACAAATTAGAAAAACTGATTGAACAACAGTTTGGTGATACTGGTAGCTTTGATTTTGGTGATGGTGAAGAGTTTGACTTAGAAGGTATTGATGTTGAGAGTGATACATCTCAAGATGAAGATGACGTCGCCCAAAGTGATGAATCACCAATTGTTAAATACATCAATAAATTATTAATTGATGCAATTCGCATGGGTGCATCTGATTTACACTTTGAACCTTATGAAAAAATGTATCGTGTTCGTTATCGTGTTGATGGAGTCCTTAGGCAAATTGCGAACCCACCATTACAAATGGCGAATCGATTAGCTTCACGTTTGAAAGTAATGTCACAAATGGATATTTCTGAGAAACGAATGCCACAAGATGGCCGGATTAAACTCAAACTATCCAAAACTAAGGCGATTGACTTCCGTGTCAACTCTCTTCCAACCTTATTCGGTGAAAAACTCGTTCTGCGTATCCTTGACCCATCGAGCGCGATGCTAGGTATTGAAGCACTGGGCTATGAAGATGAACAGAAAGCGTTATTCTTAGAAGCATTAGAAAAACCGCAAGGGATGCTCCTCATTACTGGTCCTACAGGGTCTGGTAAAACAGTCTCATTATATACAGGCCTCAATATTCTCAATACCGAAGATACCAATATTTCTACCGCGGAAGATCCCGTAGAGATTAACTTAGAAGGTATTAATCAGGTTAACGTCAACCCAAAAACAGGTTTAACCTTTTCTGCTGCACTAAAAGCGTTCTTACGTCAAGACCCTGATGTCATTATGGTGGGTGAGATTCGTGACCTTGAGACTGCTGAAATTGCTATTAAAGCAGCGCAAACTGGTCATATGGTAATGTCTACTTTACATACAAACAGTGCGCCAGAAACATTGACTCGTTTACGTAATATGGGAGTTCCATCTTTCAATATTGCGACATCAGTCAATCTAGTTATTGCACAGCGACTAGCGCGCCGCCTATGCCGACAATGTAAAATACCTGTCGATATCCCTAAACAGAGCCTTTTAGAATTAGGGTTTACCGAACACGACCTTGCTGATCCAGAATTAAAACTATTTCAACCAGTAGGTTGTTCAGAGTGTAGAGAAGGCTATAAGGGTCGTGTTGGTATTTATGAGGTTATGAAAGTGACGCCTGAAATTTCTAAAATTATTATGGAAGATGGCAACGCCCTACAAATTGCAGCAGCTTCGGAAAAAGCAGGCTTTAACAACTTACGTCGTTCTGGGTTAAAAAAAGTGATGCAAGGAATTACTTCCTTACAGGAAGTAAATCGAGTAACTAGTGAATAAAATTAATAACAAGGATTAATGGTCATGGCAGCTAAAAAAGCGCAAATGATGCCTACTTTTGCTTATGAAGGGGTTGATCGCAAAGGGGTAAAGATCAAAGGGGAATTACCTGCTCGCAATATGGCTTTAGCTAAAGTCACTTTACGTAAGCAAGGCGTTACCATCAAGAATATTCGAGAGAAACGCAAGAATATTCTTGATGGATTCATGAAAAAGAAAGTTACGACACTAGACATTACAATTTTCACTCGTCAGTTAGCGACTATGATGAAAGCAGGTGTCCCTCTAGTCCAAGGTTTTGAAATTGTTGCAGAAGGCTTAGAAAACCCAGCAATGCGAGAAGTTGTACTTGGTATTAAAAATGAAGTTGAAGGTGGCAATACCTTTGCTGGAGCGCTGAAAAAATACCCACAATATTTCGATAATTTGTTTTGTTCTTTAGTTGAATCTGGTGAGCAATCTGGCGCGTTAGAAACGATGTTAGATCGTGTAGCTGTTTATAAAGAAAAAAGTGAATTATTAAAGCAAAAAATCAAAAAAGCAATGAAATACCCCGCGACTGTAATTGTAGTTGCAGTCATCGTAACCATTATCTTAATGGTCAAAGTTGTACCCGTTTTCCAAGACTTATTTAGTTCTTTCGGTGCCGATCTCCCAGCTTTTACAAAAATGGTTGTTAATATGTCGAACTGGATGCAAGAATATTGGTTTATTCTCATAATAGTAATCGGCATAATAATTGCTGCTTTCTTAGAAGCAAAAAAACGTAGCAAAAAATTTCGAGATTTTTTAGATAAAATGGCCCTTAAAGCCCCTATCTTTGGTGATCTAGTCTATAAAGCAATCATCGCACGATATAGCCGGACACTCGCAACTACTTTCGCAGCAGGTGTACCACTAATTGATGCGCTTGAATCCACAGCTGGTGCAACGAATAATGTAATCTTTGAAGAAGCTGTAATGAAAATACGTGAAGATGTTGCGACTGGTCAGCAACTGCAATTCGCAATGCGTGTATCAAATCGTTTTCCATCTATGGCTATTCAAATGGTCGCAATTGGAGAAGAATCTGGTGCTTTAGATAGCATGCTCGATAAAGTCGCAACTCATTATGAAAATGAAGTCGATAATGCAGTTGATGGTTTGACTTCCATGATGGAACCATTAATTATGGCAATTTTAGGTATTCTTGTAGGTGGTTTAGTCGTTGCTATGTATTTACCAATTTTCCAAATGGGTTCAGTTGTCGGTTAATAAGGTTATTAGATGCAACAGCTTATTTCTTATCTAGTACAAGACCCAACTGCGCTCTATATTGCAGTTGGGCTTCTTAGTTTATGTATCGGCAGTTTTCTCAACGTCGTTATTTTTCGAACACCAAAAATGATGGAACAGGAATGGCATCAAGAATGTCAAATGCTTTTACATCCTGAGCAACCTATCATTGATGAAGACAAACTAACGCTGAGTAAACCTGCGTCAACTTGCCCAAAATGCCACAGCCAAATTCGTTGGTATCAAAATATTCCAGTCATCAGTTGGCTTATATTGCGTGGCAAATGCGGTACTTGCCAGAATCCGATTAGTATTCGATACCCTTTTATTGAATTACTGACAATGGTCTGCTCATTAATCGTTGTCCTTGTATTTGGTGCAACGATTCAAATGCTGTTGGGTCTATTATTGACGTGGGTATTGATCACCTTAACGTTTATAGATTTTGATACTCAACTGCTACCCGACAGATTTACGCTGCCACTCGCAGCAATAGGTTTAGGGATTAATACTTTTGCAATTTACACATCACCAAGTGCTGCAATTTGGGGCTATTTAGTTGGCTTCTTGTGCTTATGGATTGTTTACTATCTGTTTAAACTTATCACAGGCAAAGAAGGCATGGGTTACGGTGACTTTAAGTTACTTGCAGCCTTAGGAGCTTGGATGGGGCCAATGATGTTACCGCTCATCATCCTACTTTCCTCAGCAGTTGGTGTCATTATCGGTATTATTTTAATGAAAATGCGCGGTGAAAATCAGCCTTTTGCATTTGGTCCCTATATTGCAATTGCGGGTTGGATTGCCTTCTTATGGGGTGATCAAATTATGAAAGTATATTTAGGTGGATAATATGGGTTTTATTTTGGGCGTCACTGGTGGCATTGGTAGTGGTAAATCAGCTGCAACACAATGGTTTGAGTCCCAAGGTATAACCGTGGTTGATGCCGATATCGTTGCTCGTGAAGTAGTTGAACTTGGGCAGCCTGCATTGAATGCCATTCAAAAGGCATTTGGAGATTGGGTAATTTCTAATGATGGCTCGCTTAATAGACGTGCATTACGTGAGCACATCTTTCAATTCCCAGAAGCACGTCACACCTTAGAGCAAATCACCCACCCTGCTATTCGCCAATCAATTGTTAAACAACTTCAACAAGCACAAAGCCCTTATGTCATTTTAGTTTCTCCGCTACTCTTTGAAACGAACCAGCACGAACTCGTTCAGCACACTTTACTTATTGATGCAGATGAACAAACTCAACTAGATCGTGCAAGTCAGAGGGATGGTCAAAGTGAAGAGCAAATTCGTAAAATTATTGCAGCACAAATGTCTCGCTCAGAGAAACAAAAACGAGCGAATGACATTATTCTCAATGATGGTCTACTAGAGCATCTACATGCTCAACTAAAGCCCTTACATTTAGAATATTTACAGAAAGCAGAACATTGTTTTTAGTCTTGCTTTTGCTGAGCTAATTGGGTAGCCAAGGTGTCTTTTCTAAACCATCGCCAAGGCTGCAATGCTCCTATTGCCATACCTACTAGTCCACAAGCAATTGCTGCATTTAATGGTTCATTGAGTAGTGGCACAGCAATCAATGCAGCAATAAAAGGTGCTAGCGTCACGATACTACCTGTTTTAAATGCACCTAAGCGCTCAATAGCAGCCACATAAGTAAGTGTCGCAACAATCACAACCAACACCCCGTGAAAAAGCCCTTGAATTAATAAATGTACTGGTGCTGCATCATGAAAATGTTTAGGAATAAACAAAAGATAGATCGGTAGGTAAATGATAGCCGACCAGATCACAACACCGACTGTCGAATGCCAAGCAGACAATTTCCACTGTTTCAATAAAACTGTAAAAATGCCCCACCACACTGCACTTATGAATAGCAGTAGATCCCCCCATCCTAATGCTGAAGCTTGATCATGTAACATTAGATAGCTCATCAGTACTAATGCGCTGATCATAATCACAAGACTTAGCCAAGTATGCTTATCAAAGGGCTGTTTAAATAAAAAATAAGCTGCGACGGCGGTACATAATGGAATACAGCCATTTAGGAAAATTGCAGCATGTGCAGCGGGCGCATGTAGAAAAGCGGTATAGACCGTGAAGCAGTATGCTAAGCCACCGATACAAGCCAATATAATAGGCTTTGGATCCCATAGAAAAGCAAAGTCTTTTTTATAAATGAGAACTGGAAGTAAAATAATCGAGGCAATCGCAAAGCGCATTGCAACCAGATCCCAAACACTCACATGCCAATGCGCATTCAACCGAGAAAAAATTGTAAACCCGCCCCAAATACACATTGTAATCAGAATAAATAAATAGCCTTGTGAGCGAGCAGTCATTTTAAATTAGGTGAAACGAAGATTAGGTGAATTATACACTATTGCGTTGACGACAAGCTTCATAAAGTGCCATACCAGTTGCCACACTGACATTCAAGCTTTGCAAATCACCCATCATTGGAATATAAACCGTCTGATCACATTGTGACTGAGTAATTGGTCTTAAGCCCGTATCTTCAGCACCCATGACAATCACGATTGAGCCATTAAAATCGCACTGTTGAATTGGTAAAGCCTTTTCGTCCAACATTGTGCCAATGACACGAGTATGAGTTGTATCTTTTAAATGCGCTAGCGTACGGGCAAGATTGGTGACCTGAATGAATTTAACTTTCTCAGCACCACCAGCTGCAACTTTACGCGCAGTTGGCGTTAAACTTGCTGATCGATCACGAGGCACAATGACTGCTTGAACACCCATTGCCGCAGCTGTACGGATACATGCACCTAAATTATGTGGATCTGTGACTTGATCCAATGCCAATAACAATGGATTAGTATGTTGTTGCATTAACTGATCTAAGTCTTTTTCATTTAAAGTTGGATGCGGTCTTACTGCAGCTACCACCCCCTGATGAAAAGGTAAACCAGCGAGTTTTTCTAAACTATCGCGACTCGCCTTTTGAACACTAATTCCAAATGGCTCTGCGAGTTGTAATATTTTTTGTAAACGTTGATCGTCACGACCTTTTAAAGTGAATAAAGTTAAAACACGTTCAGGCTCTAATTCCAACAATGACTCAACCGAATGAACGCCATAATAATATTCAGGTTTTGCCATGAACGACCTCTAACAATTTCATCTCAACAAAAAATAAAAGTCCTGCAAAGTGACTTTACAGGCGAGGAGCGATTATAGCTCCGCAAAAGTATTTAATAAAAAAATCCTGCAAAATGACTTTACAGGATTTCTATCGACTCTAGTGTACTAGATTTAGCAGGAAATAGGTTAACCTTCTAAATGGCAAACATAATCGAGCACTTCATCAGCTTCGATTAGGAAAGTACTATTGCCTGGAACATAGAATGATTGTCCAGCACGAAATAGTTCACTCTCAGTACTATCTGCAATCTTTACACGACATTCGCCAGAAATAATTTCCATACGCTCTGGGACATGTGTTTCAAACGTTAAAGGTTGCTCAGTAGGTAAAATCACACCTAAAGTCTTTTTTGTACCATCTTCAAATTGTACTGTATGGCTGATGCATGCCCCACCAAAATACACATTCGATTTCTTGATGACCGTTACATGATCAAACTGTACTGAACTCATGCGTACTCTCCAAATAATGCCGCATTTATATTAAGTTATGCTGGACGTAGTTTAATTGTGCCGTGACAACTAATCAATCCATTTTCTGGGCTAAACATAGCAATTTTCATACCTGAGCGAAGATAAGCAAAGTGAAACTTTGCCTGAGCGCAAGACGAGTAGCTATGCTACGAGTGGCGAGAATTAACAAAGCAAAGCTTTGTCCGAGCGCAAGACGAGTAGCTATGCTACGAGTGGCGA
>NZ_KB849556.1:0-143575 GCF_000368585.1 Acinetobacter venetianus RAG-1 = CIP 110063 | reverse complement strand
AATTAACAAAGCAAAGCTTTGTCCGAGCGCAAGACGAGTAGCTATGCTACGAGTGGCGAAAATTAACAAAGCAAAGCTTTGTCTGGGCACAAGACGAACAGCTATGCTGTGAGTTAAGAGGAAAAATAAAGTGAAATATTGTCCCAGCACTAGACCTTGTGCCATATATGGCTCATTTACTGTGGGCAAATTGGAAAAATAAAACTTAATCCTTCGTAACAACTAAAACTTAGAAAAAAGTTGCTACGCTACAAATCAATCAAGAAAATCATCCAGAACTTTAAATTATGCTGATCACTACTCAGCTATCTATCAAGTAAATAAGGAAAATCCTACATTCAACTCTTGTAGCCCATTTAAAACTTCTCTATCTTTAAGCAAAAGATTCTGTGCATTGGATGCGTTTATGCTCACCCATTTAACTTTAATTAATTTTGCACTTGCTGACCATCTCGCTTTGGATATTGAACAAGGGTTTAATGTTCTCACGGGTGAAACAGGCGCAGGAAAATCATTATTGTTAGATGCTCTTTCCGCATGCTTAGGCGAACGCACGGATACCAACTACGTTCGTTATGGCGCAGATAAAGCCGATGTCACGGCGGTATTTAGTTATCAACCTCAAAGTGCTGAAGCTCACTGGCTCACAGAGCATGAACTGGATGATGATTCAGGTGAAATTCACCTAAGACGGGTTATTTTCGCAACGGGTCGTAGCAAGGCATGGATTAATGGTCGACCAAGTAGTCTAGCTGAACTTAAAGAAATTGGACGTTTACTCGTTCAACTCTATAGTCAACATAGTCAACAACAACTTTTAGAACCCCCTTACCCAAAACATTGGTTAGACCGTTATCACAACTTTGCTGAGCCTGCTCATGCCGTTCGCGATGCTTATAGCACATGGCAAAATAATATTCGCCAACACCAAGCCGCTTTAAATGCTCAAGCAACACGTATTCAAAAAATACAAAGCTTAGAATCACAAATCGAAGAATTAGAAGATGTTGTGCAAACTGATTATCGTGAAATTGAGCAAGAATTTGATCGTCTCAGCCATCATGAACATATTATGCAAGACTGTGGTTACGGCTTGAATGTTTTGGATGAAGCTGAACAAAATATCACGCAAGAAGTAGCCTCAATCATCCGCCGACTGGAATCTCATGCAGGTCGTAGCGAACAACTGAGTAATATTTATAATTCCTTATTAAATGCACAAAGTGAAATAGAGGATGCGACCGCAAGCTTGCGTCAGTTTATAGACCGTCAAAGTTTTGACCCTGAACGGATGGAACAGTTAAATGCTACGCTTGAGGTCTTCCATCGTTTGGCACGTAAACATCGTACACAGCCTGAACTGCTTAAACAAGAATATGAAGTTTGGCAGCAAGAGCTAGAGCTACTGCATCAACTCGAAGATCCAGAAACTTTAGCGGAACAAGTTGAAGTTTCATATCAAGACTTTATGCAAAAAGCTCAACATTTAGATGAAATCCGTCGTGCTGCGGCCATTCCACTTGCCAAACAACTCACTGAGCAAGTGAAACCATTGGCCTTACCTGAAGCACATTTTGAGTTTAAATTTGAGCCATTAGAACCAGCAAATGCTGAGGGTCTTAGTTTCATTCAACTGCTATTTACAGCCAACAAAGGCATCCCGCCACAACCACTGGCACGGGTTGCATCAGGCGGTGAATTGTCGCGTATTGCCTTAGTGATGCAAGTAATGAATGCTGAAAAAACAGATGCAGAAGTATTGGTCTTTGATGAAATTGACGTAGGTATTAGTGGTGGCACAGCTGAAGTCGTCGGACGTTTACTGGCTGATCTTGCTCAACATGTACAATTACTTTGTATCACCCATCAGGCACAGGTTGCTGCACAGTCTGACCAGCATCTGCTGGTGAAGAAACAGCAGACAGATCCGGCCAGCAGTACCATTATCGAATTGGGTGAAGAGCAACGTATTTTAGAACTGGCACGTATGTCTGGCGGGGTCGAAATTAGTGAGACCACTTTGCAGCATGCAAGGCAGTTACGTCAGCTTAAATTTCAGTCGGCCTAAGTAACGGCACAAAATATTAGAAAATAATTGGCGAAATCCGATTAACTCTTGTATGTTGATAAAAAGAACCTATATAGATAGATCAGCACAATACTTTGATGGAGAACCGCCTAGGTGACGAAACAATATTTAACTCACCGTTGTCTCATCGCTCCACCAGACATGGCAGATGACTTTTTTGCAAACACTGTGATTTATGTTGCTCGCCATGATGAAGAAGGTGCTCAAGGCATTATTATCAATCGCCCTTCTGAACTGCAAATCAAAGAGTTGCTCAATGATTTAGAGATCGATGCAGATAACGTACAGCCTCATGCTGTTTTACAAGGCGGCCCTTTACGCCCTGAAGCGGGTTTTGTCTTACATACAGGTCAACCGACTTGGCATTCCTCTATTGCAGTCGGTGAAAATGTCTGTATCACCACTAGTAAAGATATTTTAGATGCAATTGCACATAATGAAGGTGTTGGACGCTATCAAATTGCGTTAGGCTATGCGAGCTGGAGTAAAAACCAGCTTGAAGAAGAGATTGCGCGTGGCGATTGGTTGATATGTGATTCTGATATGGATTTGATCTTCAACTTACCTTATGGCGATCGTTGGGACGCTGCCTATAAGAAAATCGGGGTAGATCGTACTTGGTTTGCTTCAGAGATTGGGCATGCCTGATATGCAATCATCTCAATCCATTATGGCGTTTGATTTCGGCACACAAAAAATGGGGATTGCGATTGGTCAAGCAAGCATTGAAAGTGCCAATCCACTTCCATTATTTGTAATGAAAGATGGCATTCCTGACTGGAATCAATTGCTAAAGTTAGTCAAAGAATGGCAACCTAATGTGTTTTTGGTAGGTCTGCCCTTAAATATGGATGACAGTGAATCAGAACTTTCTGCGCGTGCTCGAAAATTTGCACGTCGTTTACGTCATCAAACCAATATTGAAACGTGGATGGTAGATGAACGTCTAACCACTCGTGAAGCACGAGAAGAGCTTGAGTATTATCAAAACAAAGGACAGGCAAGACGTTTATCCGCAGATAGTTTTGCTGCTGCCCTGCTGATTCAAAGTTGGTATCGTGATCCCGCGGGGATTACACCTTAAAAGAATCAATTTACGTTCTATCATTTAGCGGCACTCGATGCCGCTATTTACTGTGTCATTTCTGAATAAATAAGCCTATCCAAAAAACGCATTGATTATTTCTCAATAATTCTAACTGTCGCAGTACGACCCGAAACAAAAGCCAATGGATTCTTCGGCTGCTCATCTAACACAATCTTTACAGGTACACGTTGCGCCAAACGTACCCAACTAAATGTCGGATTTACGTTGGCCAATAAATTGGAACTACCTGAACGTTCTCGGTCTTCAATCCCTGTCGCAACACCTTGCACATGCCCACGGATTTTTTGACGATCACCCATCAGTTGAATCGTTGCGGCATCACCAACATGAATACGATCGAGTTTAGTTTCTTCAAAATATCCCACAACATAGAGCTGATGGCGATCAAGCAAAGCAGCAACTGCTTGTCCAACTTTCACATAATTACCAACACGTAAATCAAAATTCGATAACGTACCATCAGCAGGTGCAACCACTTCAGAACGATGTAAATTCAACTGCGCCAAATGTAAATTACTATTGGCAACCTCAATCAATGCTTGCTGCTGTTGAATCGCCGCATTCGCCTGTTCAATACTTGCCGTTAATTGCTCGCGTTCAGCGAGTGCTTGATCACGCGTTGCAAACACCTGATCTTGCTCTTGTTTAGAAATTGCTCCATCCATTAAGCTAGCGTAACGAGCCGCATTCTTTTCAGCCAATTTCATATTGGCTTCAGTTTTAACCAAACTGGCTTTAGCTCCTGCTAGATTTGCATGTGCTTGTGCCAAACCTGCTTTAGCTTTGGCCAAATCAGACTTTGCTTGCTCAACATCCAAAGCTTGACGTGCAACATCAATTTTGAAAAGAACCTGACCTTTTTTTACCGTCTGGTTATCTTGAACAAGCACCTCTGTGATTAAACCATTCACATCTGAAGCGACTTGAATCACATCACCACGGACACGACCATCACGTGTCCAAGGCGCGGCATTGTAGTAATTCCATAAATGCACGATGGTATAAACTGCGATTAGAACCGCAACAAGCAATACGATTGGACGTATGATCTTTCGCACATCAAATGCATTCATGTTCATCACCTTTACCACTTATTTTTAAATCATTAATTTCAGGAACAGCGTCTAAACAGACCTTAAACCCACAACCAAACAAACAACCAATGCACCAACAGCATGAGACCCAAGTAAAAACATAAGTTAAAAATACTTGGTAATGCGATCCAACCTTTTTGAATTAGGCGATCTGTTGCTGGTGTCAGAAGTTTAAACAGTACATAAGCAATCACAGCCTGTACCAGCAGAATCGGGAAGTAGATCCCATAAACGTTAATTTCACCCATGAGACACACCTAAACCAGACGTTTCTGCGTGCATATCTTCAGCAGAAACATGCCCAATACTTTTACAAATATTATTTAAAGAAATCAGTAATCTTTGACGGAGCTCATCATCTTCGATCTGCTGAGCGACCTGCTGTAATTGATTCACTTGCTTTACAATTTGCACAGGAAAATGCCAACTTGATATTTGCTTTTCTTGTGAGTGGAAATACGCAGCAAGCTGGTTTTGTAAAACGGTCACTTCATGCTGCAACTCCACAAGTTGCGGTAACTTTTGACTAATCTCTTGTAAGCGAACCAAATCAACGATTGAGCTACTTTCGATCAATGCATTTTGAATTGCAGCCTTAATTTCAGAATCCTGTACCATCTTGGTATTCAGTACACCAACCCGATCTAACATACTGCGTAGATGAATTTTAAAGTCACTACCATAAGGCATGTGCAGCGCTTGTCGCATCGCTTGATAATGCAGAGCCAAAATGCGTGTTGCGCTGGCATCTGGAGAAACCGCACGAACCAAATCAATCACAATTAACGAAACCAACACACCTAGGATCATGGCGAATGAACTATCTAAATAGGACACCGCATCCATCGTGTATTTATTGTGGAGATTCAACCCCATCATGGTGTTAATTCCAAGCACCATCCCAACAGGCATTAACATCTGATTTGCCATCATACTGACTGCAACAAGAAACACTGGAAATAAAACCAACGCCAATTGCCAAAAGTGGGTAATATGCGGAAATATTCCAAAAGCGTATAAAAACACCAGACCAACAGAAACAATACTGCCCCAAATAAAAATACGCAGTACAGGTACAGGATTATCCAATGCTGTCAAAATACAAGCCGTGATCGCGCCCATTTGCGCCATCATAAAACCAGCCTTCCAGCCAGATAAAATCCACGCCCCAGTCACAATAAAAGTAATCAATACCGCACTAATCCCACCACGAATCGCAATACCATGATCACGATGCAAACTTGGATATTTAGTGGTAATTGCGGTGATTTCAGCAGGAATTTCTTTTTTACCTTGTTGAATCTGTTGCCATAACAATTTCACAGCTAAAGTGTTGCTAATGAAATGACGCACATCCATTTTTAACGCACCCAACACGATTTGTTGCTCAGGTGTTGCTAAATTCATAAGTTCAGAAAAATCATGTTCAAAATCTACTGGCAGTGTCAGTAAGTCATTTGGTGTTAATGTTCTATCCTGCTTGAGGAAGGCCAAGGTATGTTGTCGAATCAGATTGAGATGCGGCATTAAATTCATCAACTGCATTTGCTCAAGCTGTTTGACTCGTTGAGACAAAGCCACCAGATTTGCAACCACTAACGAAACCTGATGCAGCATTTCCTGCAACGGCTTGGTCATGCCTTTAAGCTCACCTTTTTCATAATTCAAATGTACTGCTAGTGCATGAATATCTGATGCATCTCGAGTAATTACAGACAAAATTTGCGTGTAATTTTCTGAAGACGCTTGCGCAGTGATCAACTTTTCAAAAGTACTTTCTAAATCATTCAGTGTTTTATTAACACGCTGTTTAATCATCGTGCCAATATGCACTGGGAAAAGTGTTGCAGAAACAACCGCTGTGGAAATGACACCAACTGAAATTTCGAGTACGCGAGCAAGCGCAATATCAAAAATGTTATAGGTATCAATATAAGTAATCGCGTTATAGACAATCATTGCCGTTGAATAGCCCGCCAGCATGAACACATAACTGCGAGGGGTACGGTCTAATAGGGACACGTATAAGGCAAATCCTACCCATAAAGATAAAATGATCGTGAATAACCACGGCGTATTAATAAAATGAGGTGTCAATAATAAAGCAATGATCGCGCCCGCAACTGTGCCTACTAAGCGATAAACACATTTTGAAGACACCATACCTGAGTATGGACTTGCGATAATCATGACTGTTCCAATCGACCACATTGGATTAATCAAATCAAGTTCAAATGAAATAAACAGCGCCAGCATACCTGCCACAAAAATTTTGCACGCAAAAATGATGTCGAGCTGGCTCGGTCTAAAAGCCAACAACTGCTTAAGGATCATGAACTATTCTCAATGCTGAATTAGCCTCTTGCACATTTCCTTATCAAAATAATGAAATGCAAACACGCTTGTTGATTCGAAAGACTTCAAATCAACGTGATAGAGAACTAATTATTTGGAGTGATACACAATGTTTGGACAATTTGCTTAAAAATAATTATCCAAATAAGACATTGTGTTGTTGATTTTTTCAAAACAAAGCAGAATAGTCAAGATAAATTATCACCATTTGATAATTCTTAAATTTAATCTAGAATAAACCTTATAAAATTTATCTTTTTTCTCAATTTCAACCGAAATCTATTGATTAAAAATGATCAGTTTTAAAAGTCCACACACGCTGTTCTGCTTTTCTGTTATAAAGCAATAAAAGTTCGAGTTTCACGTTTTTTTAGGAGTAGACAACCCATCATGGCAATTTCGAGTTTTGGTAAAATTCTCACTGTACTGGATCTCTTTTCAGTGTCACGTCCGATTATCAATGTCGATATCATTTGTGATGAGCTTGGTCTATCCAAACCAACGGCCTATCGTTATCTCAAAGAACTTGTTTCTAGTGATATGTTGAAGCGTATTAGTGGAACTTCTGGTGATTACACTTTAGGGTCTAAGATTGCAGTTTTAGACTATATTTCGCATAGTACTGATCCGCTGGTACAAATCAGCATCCCTTTTATGCGTGATATCGTTGAGCGCACAGAATTATGTTGCTTACTCACTTATTTAAATCATGATTACTGCATTGACCTACATCATGAGACGTTCAAAGAGGCTGAGCTGATCTCTTATGGTCGTGGTTGTCCACGTCCTGTATATGTGGGCGCTTCGCCTAAGATTGTGATCGCACACCTCACCAAACAACGGATACAGGCTTATTACCAACAGTTCACTCAAGAGTTGGCTCAAGTTGGCTTTGCCAATAATTTAGATGAGTTCACTCAACAAATGCGGAAGATAAAAAAACAAGGCTTCTATTTATCACAAGGTGAGATTGACCCTCTTGTTTGTGGTCTCTCCGTACCAATTCGCTTCTCAAACAAAGAAGCACCGATTGCACTCACTTTGGTCGCTTCTAAGAACCGTTTCGATTTTCTAAATATTCAAAAGTTAATTGAAATTTTACAAAGCAATGCAGCGCAAATTGAACATAAGTTTGCAACACTTTCTGAGAACCAAATTAATTAGAATTGAGAATATTAAAAAATATTTACATTTTTCACCGTTGTAAATATCAACATATTCTCATATTATGATTATGTTCTTCAGCATACTCTCCCAAAAGAGCATGACTTTCCTCAGAGAACTAAGCTCATCGTTGTTATGGGCTTTTTTCTTGCCATCTAAAAATAAAAAAGCCTTCTAAAAAGAAGGCCTCAAGATCATAGTTAATATTTAGCACATGATTTTATGAATCAATTTAGCTTCAACTAACATCTGTTCAGTTTGATCAGCATTGATTGACACTAGGTACTTTCCATTGGAGTAATACACTGAATCATCAGCACCAAGCGCATAACTGAGTACCCCTTTCTTCAAAACCTTTTGCTCACCTGATGCAGATTGCTGAACTAATTCCCAATTACGTGGAATCACTCCTGCAAACTTTTCCCCTGCATTTTGATTTTGCTGTAGTGTCTTCTGTGCTTTGATTAGATTACCTTCGACAAATAATTCTTCTTCAGATTTTTGTCTTGCTTTAGCAGGGTTGGCACCTGAGGTCGATTTTAAAGACTCACCAGTATAGCGTTGTGTGAAAAAATCTAACCAGCCAAAAATAGCACGTAAAATTTTAAACGGCGCCATCAAAATATCTTTTATAGAGCTACCACTATAATTTTGACCTTGATATGGTCGTTTCAAATAATATAACTGCCCATTTTTGCCCACCTTTGGTTTATAAAAATCATAACGTGGGTCACTTGCGATTGTTTCAAGTTCCCCTGTTTTCAAATCCAAACGACAAATTTCTTTAGGGCCAATACTTACATTACCCTGATGATCATAGGCAAAACCACAGCTATCGTAATAAACAACATTGGGATTTTCAGGATCAAAACATGGATGCTCATCCTGACAATCCCCCTCGGTAATATATTGAATACGGCTTGAATCTAAACCCAGAACGCATAAATGACGCTCAAAAGCATAACCCTTGCTCGCAGATAAAATTAAGCGTTGATTCTGCGTATCATAATCAAGATGATGAACAATAAACTCATTATTACGCAGTACCAAAGATTCAGGTTGTTCTAGGGCTGCTAATGACTTGATATAAATCGCACAGCCATCCTGCAATCGAGCTGCGTAAATTATCTGCTGTTCATTCGTTAACACCGCATCTACAGGAAAAATATGCGCTAGCTCATCAGGATCATCATAATTGCGCAAGCCCATGAATTGCGCACCTGTACCTGTGGTTTTCCATTGTTTACGTTGCTTAATTTCTTGCAAATTTTTCTTATATTGGCTCACCGCATGACAATCAATACTTTGTGATTGCTGATTTTGCAGTTGATATAATGCTTGATTAGATAAATAAAGTAGAGATGACATTAATTTATTTTCCTGATTCATCATTTTTAGCATTCACATGATCAAATCAGACCAAGTGAATGCTATGATTTTATTAATATTTTAAGTTTCTAATTAAAGTATATCGAGTACAACATTTACGGTTGTTTCAAATACGGCCATGCTGCTTTCATATAAATGAACATCGACCACAGAGTCAAAATTACTGCGGCGTACAATAAAGCATAAGCCCACATTTCCAATGGCTTCCAATTAAGTAAAAACACACTAATTGCAATCATTTGAAATGCTGTTTTGTATTTCCCCACGGTTGATACCGCAACACTGGTACGCGCACCAAGCTCTGCCATCCACTCACGTAAAGCCGATACAGTAATTTCACGAGAAATAATCACGATTGCAGCAAATGCCATCGAAATGGTAGGTTGCCATTGCACCAGTACAATTAACGCCGCTGCGACCATTAACTTATCAGCAACTGGATCTAGAAAACGCCCAAAAGCAGATGTCTGATTAAGGGTTCTTGCGAGATAACCATCAAACCAATCTGTCACTGCTGCAAGCACAAAAATGGCTGTCAGCACCATATGCCGCATCATTCCCCCATGATGCTCAGCAATTCCAATCGCTGGTGGCCAATAGGCAATCACCAAAAAAACAGGAATAAGGGCAATGCGCGCCAAAGTCAAAATATTCGGAATGTTCAGGATTCGCCCTGTGCTCATAAACACCGCCATGTTGTTCGCATCAAATATGCATGTCGCACAAAGGATGTGCCGAGATTGTATCCAACTGTAAGCAACTTTATACGAAATGCTGCGCAGTGTCGACTAGGCAAAGACAGCAACTGTCTGTCGGAGCACCGCAATTAAACGGTTTTGACTATCCCAGACATAGGCATACTCAGTTGAATAACCATGCTCAGCAACTTGTGTCACGACTTTGTATTTGAACCAATCTTGGATTTGATTCGCAATCGGATCAAGATAAGTAATATGCCATGTTAAAGAACTTGCAGGTGCAGGCGTTTTAAACATCGGCAAGACGCCCGGTGGCCATACGTCCATCAATCCAAATAAATCAGCCAAATACATTTCACGGTTTGAATGTTGCAGAGGTGAAAAACGGCTCCAACCACCGAAGTCTGGAACTTTACTCCCTGCCATCGGATAGCTTCCTTCCGCCCAACACAATTCAAACTGTTGTAAGCATTCAGGCATTAATCCTTCTAGATAGACCATTTTTTCGAGCTGATCTGGCAATGGATAATCTGGAACTTGTGGCTGATGATTGACAATAATGCGAGATTCTCGACGGAGACCAAAGCTCGCAACTAAAATACTTTGCACCTCATCGTCTTGCCATAATCGAACTTCTAAGCTGGTAACAGATTTACCTTCTCGAAGAATTTCGGCTGTCAATTTCGCTTGCCCATGCTGTACAGGCCCAACAAAAGTGACATTACAGCTCAATAACTGCTTTTTAGGATCGTTCACTGCACAAATTGCTTTTTGGACCAATAGCCCTGCAACTAAGCCACCAAAAATAGTACGCCCCTGTAGCCATCCCGCGGGGATATCAATCCATTCTTGTTGTTCAATTTGTTGATAGAGAGAAAGCAATGACATTGTTTTTCCTTAACCGTCAAAACATCCTATCTTTGAATGTTTTGGTTGATTTGTGAATGGTCATTAACTTATCAGTCAGTGAATAATTTGGTCAATCGGTCAAATTATTCATGCAAAATTTTATAAATTGTCCTAGCCATGACTTCACCTAAACCCGGCACCAACATCAGTTCTTTTTCAGATGCTTTTAATACACCTTGAATGCCACCAAAATGTGTCAGTAAATCTCGGCGGCGTTTTGGACCCAGTCCAGGAATCGCCTCTAATACGGAACTACTGCGACGTTTATCGCGCTTCGCGCGGTGTTTCGTGATTGCAAAACGGTGCGCCTCATCTCGAACCTGCTGAATCAAATGCAATGCTTTGTGATCTTCAGACAATTGAATTTTAGTGCCATCGGTAAAATGAAGCGTCTCTAAGCCGGGTTTTCGCCCTTCACCTTTTGACACGCCAATCATAAATGCATCTAACTCAAGCTCTTGCATCACATCCATTGCCATATGCAATTGCCCTTTACCGCCATCAATCAGAAGCAAGTCAGGCAACATATTCTTCTTATATCGACGGATCAATGCTTGACGCATCGCGGCATAGTCATCACCACCTGTAATATCTTGAATGGCAAATTGGCGATAATCGCGTTTTCGTGCTCCACCCTGATCGAATACAACACAGGAAGCTATTGGTGCTTCACCCATAGTATGGCTAATATCAAAACACTCGATTCGATCAATCGGTCTTCCAACCACTTGCTCAAGCTGATGAAAACGCTCATTTAACTCTAAGTGATTACTAAGTTTGCCTTTGATTGCATGCTGAACATTCATTTGCGCTAGCTCTTGCCACTCAGCTCGAGTCTCACGCACTTTATGCTTAATTTGGACTTTTTTATTAAAGGTTTGTTGTAGTGCTTCTTCTAATTGGACTCGATCAGGCACTTCAACATTCACAATCAACTCAGTCGGAACTTCATCTGCAACCTGAAAATAAAAATTTGCAATAAAGTCGCTTAACATCTGTCCTAAATCATCACCCAACATATCTGGAAAATAGCTCTTACCGCCTAACATCCGCCCATTACGGACATACATAATTTGCACGCAAGTCACGCCAGCCTGATAAGCGATTGCTAAAATATCGGCTTCACCTTTAATTTTAAATACAGCTTGCTGTGCCTGTACCTCGCGTAACAATGCGAGACGATCACGATAAAAAACGGCTTTCTCAAATTCTAGCTCTGCGGCAGCCTGCTCCATTTTCCCAATCAATTCTTGATTCAACTCTTTTGTATCACCTTGCAGAAAGCGGATTGAGTTATCGACATCCTCTTTGTACTCTTCAGGACTAATCAACCCAACACAAGGGGCAGTACAACGTTTGATTTGATACTGAAGACATGGTCGTTTTCGTTGTGAGAAATAGCTATTTTCACACTGTCTGACATTAAATAGCTTTTGTAAAACCAGCAAGGTATCTCTTGCACTATATGCACTTGGATAAGGACCAAAGAACTTACCAATTTGATGTTTGCCCTTACCACGTCCACTGGCAATTCGTGGAAAAGGTTTATCGGCTGAGACAAAGATATATACATAGGACTTATCATCCCGCAACATAATGTTATACGGCGGGCGATGTAGTTTAATTAGGTTTTGTTCAAGTAATAAGGCTTCGGTTTCAGAACGAACCACCAGCGATTCAATATCATAAATTCGAGCAACCAATGCTTGTGTTTTAGGGTGCTCAATGGTTTTTACAAAATAGCTCGAAACACGATTTTTTAAATTTTTTGCCTTGCCAACATACAATAGCTCGCCATCCTTGCCTAGCATTTTATAAACGCCGGGCAATTGGGTCATATGAGCAAGTATTTTTTCAATGTGTTCACGAGCGTTTGAGTTCACAGCAGACTTTCATTATCAGTAATGCTTTTGATGATGTAGCCTGAATAGATGAATTTCAAGTCAATTGAGTTGAAATCCATCGATTGAATCACTCAAGACATGGTCAAATCAAAGAACTTTACTTAACACTCTATCAACACTCTTGAAGGCCGATTCATTAAAGAAATCACATGCCAGTTCATTTGCTGGTGATACAGCATTCACTTCTCTTGTATTGTGATAAAAACCCCAATACTCCCGAGATTGATGGCGAATTCGGGTATCAGCTAAATTCATCTCAGTATTCGGTTGAAATGCTGTCCACGCGGCATTTTGCCAAATTCCTTGATTTTGAATATTACTATTGGTACTGACATGCGACAGATTTTGAGTTGGATAAGATTCAATATAATCTTGAGTACTCAACTGAACTTGTTTTTGCCAACACGTTGCACCTGATGGGAACTTATCTTGAGTCGATAATAACAAGGCCTGAATAATTTGTAAGGTTGCATCACTAATCAAAGATGAAGCTGATGCTTGAGTTAAAAAGTAACTCACATAGTTAGAAACATCTAAACCAGATAAATCAATTTTCTTTAGTTGATAGGTCAATTTAAAACTTGTTCTTTGCTCTAAATTACTAGGTTCATATTCCAACACAGTATCACTAAATATTGCTTTACGACCCACAATATAAGCAGCATTTGTATTCTGTGGTGGAAATATCGTTGATATTCCATTGTTGGTTATAAAATTACGCAGTGCTTCAGTCTGTAACTTCGGTGTTTCTGTATAACTAATTAAAAGATCATTATTTTTATCAACTTGATATGATTTTTTAGTGAGTTTATTTGAGGTGTTTGCCGTCGCAATATCATAACTATAAAAGGCTTTATTCTTTGGATCAACAGTTCCATAGATATCATCATTTTCATCGCTACAAGCAACTAAGCTTAAAAGACTTAAACTAATCAATAATTGTTTTTTCATTATGTTTTCTCGTGGTTAAAATGAATTAAATACCATCAAAATTATACCACTTGATATAATTAAAAATATAAAAATTATTAGAGATACAGCAAAATGAACAGCCTGATAATTACTTAGTCAAATCGTGTTCTAATGCAAGACAGAAAGCTTTTTGATCTTTAGGTGAAACCAAAATATGTGTCACATTGCCATTTTTTGCATAATCAATGCGTAAACGATCTAAAGACAAAGCAGGCGAAGAAATTAAATGATTCGATGCACTTATTTTTATAATATCAGCCTTATTTATTTTCCATTTAAATAGCATTGAATGAATGATTAAATCATTCTCTGTCACGATATAACGTGTATTGAAGATCGGCCACCAAAGCAAAACTATCGTGAATAAGTAAACAGCAGCATGTTCAGGATATTCTTGCATTGTTCCTTTCACATACATCGTCCATAAAAATTGCAATAATAGGCCTGTTGTTGCGATCACCACGCCCCAGAACCACCAATCTATTTTTGAACGAAAGGTTTGCATATTTTTTCCTATGCTTAATTTTAGAAATTAAAAATATTTTATAAACAAAGTATAAAAAACGCCCTTCAAGGGCGCCTTATATTTTCACTTATTTAAACACATAAGGTCTTATAAAAATAAGGAAAAATAATCCCAGCATAATGAACCACTTCAAAAAGTAATAAAGCTGACGGTTCGATTTCTTTAATGCTTTCGCTTTAATACGAATCTGATAAACATAACCAAAGACTTTGTTTAGACCACCTGTTTGATCACCTGCTTCATTCGGAGAACTCGCAGCGGTCATCACGCTTTTGCCAAACCAGTGATTAAATTTTTCCATCAAACGTGTTTTTAAAGGACGTTCCACATCAGCGAAAAAGATAATACGATTTTGATCAGTCTTATTTTCAGCATAATGAATATAAGTCTCATCAAAGACCACACTTTCACCATCACGCCATGAATAACGCTCACCATCCACATCAATAAAGCAACGATCATCATTGGGTGTAATCAAACCCAAGTGATAACGTAATGAGCCTGCATAAGGGTCACGATGACGAACCAAACGGCTATCAGGTGCAAGCTCAGTAAACATAGCTGCTTTAATTGTTGGGAGTGTTTTCAATAAAGCCGTTGTTTTAGGGCAGAGTTCAGCCGCAGATGGATGAGCCGAGTCATACCATTTCAAATAGAAACGCTTCCAACCTGTTTTAAAGAACGAGTTGAAACCTAAGTCATCGTAAGTACTTGAGGCTTTAATTCCTCCTTTTTCATACAATGCTTTTGCTTCGTCTCGAATCATTTCCCAATTTTCATCTAGAACTTTTAAGTCCTTAAAATGTTGAGTATCAATATAAGGCTGATTCGGCACTTTTGAGAACATGTACATCAAGAAATTGATCGGCGCTAAAATCGTTGAATGGTCAAAGAATTGACGATAAAACGAGTGCTTCACTTTACCACGACGCTGAATATAAAGCGCTGATATGATAAAGATCGCTAATATGATCCATTTAATCATTGAAATCGGCACAAAAAAATTAATCGCCAAATTTTAACACCATCGCCTATAATTTCTATACGCTTTTGATAAATTCCCTCTTACCGCAAACACATCAAAATATTAAGCATTAAATATCAAAATCTTATGATATAAAAACTTATCTGCTTTTTAACTTTTCACCTTTAATTGTTTCTTAGCTTGGTACATACGAGCATCTGCTTCATGAAGCAAAGCTGCTGCTTCAAGATAGCCCTCAACATGATCTGTTTGTTTTATGCCAATACTCAGGGTAATGGTGGGTTCAATTTGCTGAATATATTGCAATAATCGCGGAACAAAACTTTCTGTCGCTTGTAATTCGGTACAACGAGGAAAAATAATACAAAACTCATCTCCTCCACACCGAAAGCAATGATCATCCAACCGCGCAACAAAGCGTATTCCATCGGCAACAATTTTTAGAATTTGATCTCCGCGTGGATGCCCAAAACTATCATTTATCACTTTAAAATCATTGATATCAATAAAAACAACTGTAACAGGTTCAAGCGCATGTTCTGCTGCACAAATCGTTGCATTCAAAATGCTATTGAGGTGTCTTACATTTAATAAACCCGTCAATGCATCCGTTTGAGACAATGCCTCCATTTGTTGCGCGCGATCTTCTAAAACATTGGCATATTGTTCAATTTTTTCTTTTGATGTTTTTAATTCACTGACGAGACTCCATACATAAGTTTCGACCACCAGTGAAATATCAAACATAAATAGTTTTTCCAGCGTACAACTCACCTCATGAAATTGTTCAGTATCACCCAATTGCTCATAGACCAAAGACATCAAACGCGTTTTTAAATGATAAATCGCTGATAAATATAATTTAGGTTCAACACCAATTCGCTTATGAACCAAACCGATCCTTAAACGATTATTGACATAATTTGCATCGTAACTTCCTGAAAATAATTCAGTGACATATTGTCGTTGTGCTCGCTGCAATCGGGACAAGGTATCAACATCACCAATTAATGTCGCGATTTCAACCACTGACGTTTGTTGCTGATAAAACTCGATGACCACTTGATCGAGCAAAGGTTCCAACATAATTCCAAGCTGTACGAGACTAATTAACTCTTTATTGGTCAATGAAAGTAATGATTTTCGATACTCTATTTCCTCACTGGAAATATGCATTTGTTTCATCAATGTTTGATCTGTTGGTTTCATCCGTATCCACCCTTGCTCAAACTGATTGAATGTGTCTTCGACTTCATCTATAAATCAAGTCAGACGACATTAAAAAGTGATTGAGCCTTCAAAACATTTGTAGTTACCACACCAAGGCCACAAGCATTTTCACAATCCCTTTAAAAATGGATATAACTAACAATTTTTGTCAGTCTAAAAATCCATTTTCCAACTCAAAAAACAACTTAAAAATACAAATCAAAAACTTAAAATAAAAATTGAGCGCTACACATCATTAATAAGCAACAAATAAGCCAACTACATCAAAAAACATATCGTAAAGTGATGAAATAAACAGAGTTTCTAAAAGTTTAATGACTGACAAGACAATCTCAGGCTCGTTTTGAGCTATATTTTCATTTACAAGGCCTAAACACACCATAAATGACCACCGACAATAAAACATTAATTATTGTTTTTTATAAAAATTCTAAAAAATAATAATCAAGTAGTTCTGATAAATCTTAGTCTAAAAAGAATAGATGACCCTAGCGTCACGGCTTGATACAACTTGTTATGTCCTTTTTGGATATAGTTATCGTAAGATTAGCGAAGCATTTTGTGCACTTAATTGCACTCAGGCTTTATGACATCAACTCAGAATCCTCCACAACAAGGGAGATCAGGCATGATCCACGCTGGCAATGCCATTACCGTCCAAATGCTTGCGGACGGAATTGCAGAATTCCGCTTTGACTTACAAGGTGAGTCGGTTAATAAATTTAACCGTGCGACCATTGAAGACTTCCAAGCAGCGATTGCTGCAGTTAAAGCCAATAACGATATTAAAGGCTTAGTTGTTACTTCTGGCAAATCAACATTTATCGTTGGTGCTGACATTACTGAATTTGGCGACAATTTCGCTGCTGGTGAACAAGCAATCATTGATTGGCTTATGCCTGTACACGAAATCTTCAACAGTTTTGAAGATTTAGATATCCCTAAAGTAGCTGCGATCAATGGCATGGCACTTGGCGGTGGCTTTGAAATGTGCTTAGTGTGTGACTACCGTGTCATGTCTGAGCAAGCTCAAGTTGGCTTACCAGAAATCAAATTGGGTATCTATCCTGGTTTTGGTGGTAGCGTACGTTTAAGCCGTGTCATCGGTATCGACAATGCCGTTGAATGGATGGCAATGGCGAATCCTAAGAAGCCAGCTGCTGCACTTAAAGATGGTGCTGTAGATGCAGTTGTTGCTGCTGACAAACTCCAAGAAGCTGCTGTTGACTTAGTTAAACAAGCACTTGCTGGTCGTTTGAACTGGAAAGCAAAGCGTCAAGAAAAATTAGACGCAATCAAATTGAACCCACTTGAACAAATGATGGCGTTCAATACTGCGAAAGGTGCAGTTCTTGCTAAAGCAAATCCTGCGCAGTACCCTGCTCCAAAATTATTACTTGATTCTTTACAAGCAGGCGCAAGCTCAACACGTGATGATGCATTAAAAGCAGAAGCTCAAGGTTTTGCTAAAGCAGCAATCACACCACAAGCTGGTGCATTAATCGGTTTATTCATCAACGATCAAGTTGTGAAGAAAACTGCGAAAAAATATGAGAAAGGTGCTCATCCTGTAAACCAAGCAGCTGTTTTAGGTGCGGGTATCATGGGTGGTGGTATTGCTTACCAAGCGGCAAGCAAAGGCACTCCAATCATCATGAAAGACATTGGTAACCCACAACTTGCACTCGGTATGAAAGAAGCGAATGGCTTGCTCACTAAGCAAGTTGAACGCAAGAAAATGAAACCAGCGCAAATGGGTGAAACACTTGCTCGCATCCGTCCTACTTTGAGCTACGATGAGTTTAAAGAAGTGGATATCGTGATCGAAGCGGTAACTGAAAATCCAAAAGTTAAAGAAATCGTACTTGCTGATACTGAAAAACATGTTCGTGAAAACACGATCATTGCCTCTAACACATCTACAATCTCGATTACTCGTTTGGCGAAAGCATTACAACGTCCTGAAAACTTCGTTGGTATGCACTTCTTCAACCCAGTACACATGATGCCATTGGTTGAAGTCATTCGTGGTGAGAAAACTTCTGAAGAAGCAATCGCAACAACTGTTGTTCTTGCTCAGAAAATGGGTAAAACACCAATCGTTGTAAACGACTGCCCAGGCTTCTTAGTAAACCGTGTATTGTTCCCTTACTTCGGTGCATTCGACCTACTTGTTAAAGACGGTGCTGACTTCCAGCAAGTTGATAATGTAATGGCGAAATTTGGCTGGCCGATGGGTCCTGCATACCTGATCGACGTTGTTGGTATCGACACGGGTGTTCATGGTGCAGAAGTGATGGCAGAAGGTTTCCCTGACCGTATGAAGCCTGACTACAAAGGTTCTATCGAAGCAATGTATGAAGCAAAACGTCTTGGTCAAAAGAATGACGTTGGTTTCTACAAATACGTGTTAGATAAGAAAGGTAAGAAAGCGAAAACTGTTGATCCAACAGCATACGAAATCATCGCTCCTTACGTTACTGGTGAAAAACGCGAGTTTGATAACCAAGAAATCATTGATCGTATGATGCTTGCTTTCTGTAACGAAACCGTTCGTTGCTTAGAAGACAACATTGTTGCAACTGCTTCTGAAGCAGATATGGCGATGATCATGGGTGTAGGTTTCCCTCCATTCCGTGGTGGTCCATGCCGTTACATCGACCAAACTGGTGTTGCTGAATACGTTGCGCTTTGCGACAAATATGCACACTTAGGTAAGGCTTATGAAGCGCCACAAATGTTGCGTGACATGGCTGCTAACAACACAAAATTCTACGGTTAAGGAGCGACGTGAATGGCTACTTTAAATCCACGTGACGTTGTGATTGTTGATGGCGTTCGTTCTGCCATGGGCAAATCACGTAACGGTATGTTCCGCAATGTACGTGCCGACAGTTTATCTGCTGAATTAGTACGTGCACTTGTTGCTCGTAACCAGTTTGATACCAATGAAGTTGAAGACGTAATCTGGGGCTGTGTAAACCAAACTTTAGAGCAAGGTATGAACATTGCTCGTAACATTGGTTTATTGGCTGATATTCCAAAGACTGCTGGTGGTCAAACAGTTAACCGTCTTTGTGGTTCTTCTATGCAAGCAATCCATACGGCTGCTGCTCAAATCGCGACGAATCAAGGTGATGTATTCATCATTGGTGGTGTTGAGCATATGGGTCACGTCGGTATGATGCACGGCATCGACCTGAACCCTGAAGCATCTAAACACTATGCAAAAGCATCTAACATGATGGGCTTAACGGCTGAAATGTTAGGTCGCATGAACGGTATCTCTCGTGAAGAGCAAGATGCTTTCGGTGTTGAATCTCACCGTCGTGCTTGGGCTGCAACTCAAGAAGGTCGTTTCAAAAACGAAATCGTTGGCGTAGAAGGTCATGATGCCAATGGCTTCAAAATCCTTTGCGACATCGACGAAGTAATTCGTCCAGATGCAAACCTTGAAGCGTTCCAAGCATTGAAACCAGTTTTCGATCCTAAAGGTGGTTCAGTAACAGCTGCAACTTCATCTGCGCTTTCTGACGGTGCATCTGCAATGTTGCTGATGTCTGCTGAGCGTGCTCAAGCATTGGGTTTAAAACCACGTGCTGTGATTCGTTCAATGGCAATTGCAGGTTGTGATGCTGCGATCATGGGTTACGGTCCAGTTCCAGCAACTCAAAAAGCACTTAAACGTGCTGGTTTGACGATGGCTGACATCCAAACGATTGAGTTAAACGAAGCATTTGCTGCTCAAGGCTTATCAGTAATGAAAGGCTTAGGCGTTTATGACAAACAAGACATCATCAACTTGAATGGTGGTGCGATTGCATTGGGTCACCCATTGGGTTGTTCAGGTGCTCGTATCACAACAACATTGTTGAACGTGATGGAACAACAAGATACACAAATCGGTCTTGCGACTATGTGTATTGGTCTTGGTCAAGGTATCGCGACCATTATCGAACGTGTTTAATCAACACTGAGATAAAAAATCCCCGCTATATGCGGGGATTTTTTATAGCTAGGATAAAATTTTTAACGCGGAAACAATGGACTCGGTGGAGGATTTAATCCATCTCGGATTTGCTGTTGTAATTTCAAAAGATCGCTAAGATCAACTTTCATTGTTCCATTCTGAAAATCAATTGCATTATCCCGATTGATATTCAATGGTTCTAGCATTTTAAAAACACCATTCGTTGGATCTGATGACTGAAAACCGTTTGCCACCGCCAAAATATATTGTTGTAATATCGCTGGAACGTATGACAAATCAGGTTGAGCAGCTTGAGGCTGGTAATTAAGACCTCCAACACTTTCACTCACTTCTTGATTTTGCATATCTAAATTGACTTTATAGAGATGATGTTGAAGGGCTTGTCGTACATTTTTATCTTCTTGATATGGAACAATCCCAACTTCTTCACGTAACTCAGATTCAGCCATGAGACGGATCGTAGGCAGTGAAGCCACTTCATCCTCAGCATAAACAGCAGGTACGCCCATCATAGAAGAAAAAATAAAAATGAGGGCTGATCGTTTTAAAACGTTCATCGCTTACTCCAAAAATCATTCACCATATGCAAACTTCAACCAGCTCAAGATGAATAAATAAAATCTATAAAATTAGGTTACAACAAAGTCGTTATAGATTCAGTATGGGTCTGATAAACGGTAAATATCATTAAAATTTTGTACTAAATAGCAAATTATTCGCCCTTATAAAATATGTGTAATCTTTGTAAAAATCAGCATATTAGTCATAAAACGTCTAGCTTCAACTCATTTTTTTTATTATGGTCTTTTGATTGTTTTATAAATATTCATTTTTTTGATTTTAAAATTCAAATCATTAGGAGTCTTAGATGTTGTTCACTTCAATGAAAATAACAAGTGTGATCGCACTGACAGGGATACTATTATCAGGCTGTGCAACCAAAACGCTCATCACAAAAGATCATAAAACTTATAATCGAACCACCAAAGTTACTTTAGTTGAAGATAATGTTGTTGCCTTTGGTCGCCCTGCCCAACTATCTGCAAATTTACCTAAAGATAGCATTGTGATTGCGGGTCAAAAGAATAGCTATGTCCTCACTCAGGGAGGTGCACAGTTCTTCACTCTTATCAGCAAGCTTGATCCTAAAAATATCCAAATCACGCGAGACCTCAGTTTTTATTCTGAAAAAAATGACGGGCATTTCTCAGGCACACTGCCGCTTTCTTATGTAAAGCTCAAAGAAGATTTAAGCAAAAAAGACTTAGCGTTTTTCATTGAAAATGGTGCGAGAGAATGCTCAAGTTCTAGTGATGAACGTATGCAAGCACAGCGATTCTGTTTTGATCTTAAATTGGCTGGTGTGGTGTATCCTGTTGCTAACAACCTCACTTCACTCAAAGCACTCAGCAAGTCCTATCAAGTTACAATCTACACAAATAAGCAAGAAAGTTACCAATCAAAATCTAGCTTAAATCCTTTTGAGAAGCTGGTGCTGCTACCTTTTGCAGTTGCAATTGATGTCGTTAGCCTACCTTTCCAAGCGGCAGATAAAATTTTCGATTGATGATCATTAAAAAAAGACAATGACTTAAATATCAAATCATTGTCTTTTTAAAAATTTAAAGTTCCTCATCCAAAACTTCAGTATTGTTTTTCTTGATGTTATTCATTTTGGCATTTAGCTTTAAAACATCTTGATATAAAGCATTAAACTTTTTTACTTGCGCTGTTTCTGGGAAAAGAATCATCTTACCTTTTTTCTGCCACTGATCCTTTTTCAATAAATCAAACATCGCCTGTGCTTTTTCAATAATTTGTTGTTCTATAACGAATATATCATCAGCATTTTCTGCATTGATATTGCTTTCAATTTTTGCCAATAATGACGTTTTCATTTCATCGTCAATTGACAACTGTTTTGCCTGTTGCAATGAACTCAATTGAAGTTGTAGACGTTGTTTTTCATATTCAGCGGAAATCTTTGTTACATCAGCAAGCATTTTTTCAGTTTCTGCATAGTCCTGTTTACGATCACGATCCAAACGTTCAACATCCAAAAATGTATCCCAATTTGCAGCTTTTAACTCACGTAAATATTGATTTCGCGCTTCAATATTTTGCATCCAATAAGTCAGCAAAAACTCTGACATTTTCTTATAATCACCTGACAGACGATCATCATGAATATCCAGCTGTACAGGTGTCGACCAATCCTGTGCTTGCATATAAAGAGCACGCATTTTTTCAGACATGACCACATCGAACATTTTTTGATTGTTTAAAACACGCTGCTGTTGGTAATGTTGGTAGAAAAAAAATGAACCGATACACAGCACGACCACACCGATCAAAACTAATACACGGCGCATAAAGCCTCCTCATTTCATTATATTTTTTATGTTTTATCTAAGTTTAATCAAGACAATACTTAGATAGTATATCGTTTTTATTGCAGTGTACGTAACGCTGCATTACATTCACACCGCTTTAAATTCGTGTACACAGTCCCTATTATCTGTTTAATGTTAATTAAAGAGATCAATCATGCGTGTAGATATTTGGTCAGATGTGGTCTGCCCTTTTTGTTATATCGGTAAAAAACGCTTAGAACATGTTGCTGAGGAAGCAGGTATTGAGCTGGAAATCCATTGGCATAGTTTTGAACTTGATCCAAATGCACCCGCAAAACATGACACATCAAATACAGAGCGTTTAGCTAAAAAGTACGGTCGAAGCTACGCTGAAATGGAAGAGATGGAGCGTAATGTTGCAGCAATGGCAGCATCAGAAGGCATCGACTTCCAATGGCAGAAAGCCAATTCAGGTAATAGCTTTAATGCACATCGTATTATTCATCTTGCACAAAGTAAGGGACTAGGAAACGAAGCAAAAGAAGCTTTCTTCCACGCGTATATGACCGAAGGTCTTGCGATTGGAGAACGTGAAGTTGTTGAGGAAATTGCATCACGTATCGGTTTAGACAATGCTGAAGTTGAATATGTATTAGATTCAGATGAACTCGCTGATTTTGTTCGTCATGATGAAAAAATTGCACATGAGCAACTTAAAGTTACTGGCGTGCCATTTTTTGTGTTTGATCAAAAGCTCGCACTTTCGGGGGCGCAACCTCGTGAAGTTTTCTTACAAGCTTTGCAGCAAGCAGAGTCAGATGATCAAAATATTGAACAGACCGATGCTGCACAATGTAATGATGACTCTTGCGAAATCAAACCTTAAATAATTAAACCTACAGATGAGTTTTATCGTTAGATAGAGCTCATTCTTTATAGAACTTAATTTGTTGATTTAAACCAATTATCTTTAAAAAAATACCGCCTATCTCAGCCAAAAAATCCTGTAACAAAGTTCATGAGCTTATTGCTCAACTTTTAGCTAGTTGATTTGTGAACGAAATCACAAGCTGCTTATAAATTTATAGATGTATTTTTACAGTACCATCTAATTATCCGATTCATTCTTTTAAAGTGTTTTTATTTTACCAATAAAACATGATCAACATCTCGATTTAGAATCCTCAAATGAGATTCTCTACCAATTGACGTTCTCTAGATTTTGCCTATATTTCTTCTATAATCGTCATAAAGTGACAATCTTTTGTTATGGAAATGCAAGAGTTACAAGCCTTATTGAGTGGTCAAGTTCAGCCTGAACATATTTGTATAAAACAGCTTGTAGCATTAGCGCATCAGCATACTCTGACGACTACAACTGAATATAAATTGCTCGAAAATGCTGTAAATGTAGTACTGATTCATTATTTAAAACAGGCTCAAGCCTATCTCTAAGGAAACAGGCAATGGACGTATTAGAGAAAGCACTATTGGTTGACGAGCTCAAACATTTGATCGTTGGCCTCAATGATAATAAAGCTTCACTTTTTGAAATTGCAAAATCGAAACAACGAATCAAAGATATCTGTGCGTCATGCAATGACCCACTGTTTCAGGATGAACTAACGGCTTTTAAAGAATTTATGCAACAAGAAGAATTTTCAAAACAAGATTTGGAAGATTATGGTTTCTCAATGACCTATCGAGGAACCTATAATTTTATGGGAAAAGTTGAAAGTGCCTTATTTGCTTCAGCAGATATGGGTTGGGCTGCTCTACGTCAATCACAGCATTGGCAAATATGGGTCATTCGTCCATCATTATCATTCTTAAAAAGTCCATGGATGACCTCAACTCAAGAAGCGCTTGAATGGTTAAAAAAGCATAGTCGTGAATTTATTCGAACTGATGAGGAATTAAAAACCATCATTCCAGTTTTAGAAGCTCACAACGAAATGCCGACAACGCTTTCTGCTCAAGAACAACTCTCATTATTACGTAAAGAAACTGCAAACTTTGAGTCACAACTCGAAGCGATTATTCAAGAAAAAATTCAACCTGTAACGCCTTCGAGTAATTCAAGTACAGTCACGGCAACACGTCCTAGACCAAGCTTTAGACAAAACTCACCTTCTGTTGCAAATATTAATAAAGCGAAGCCTGTTGCACTCAAAGATTTTAATTTAGATGGCTTATTATGCCGCCTAGAGCGCGTAGATCCTAAATTATACCCATCCTTGTATCGTGTAGAGCTACATGATGAAATTAATCAAAATATCAAAATTGATTGGCTCTATTTAAAAGCAGAAAATGATGAGCAACCGCACTGGGGAACCGCTCAAATTTTCATTGCGGAACAACTTTACGAACAAGGTCAGTTTTCACATTATGTGGTTCTAATTGGTACGCATAGTGTCGACTATGCGATTACAGTGCTACAAGCATATACAGACCAACGTCATACTAGAACAAGCTCAATTCATCAAACCACTTGGACGACATTTAAAAAGTTTTATCACCAGCATGAAACACTTTTTAATGAATGCATTATGAACGGTGCACAAGTTTGGCAACGAAATGAAGAAGCGTACCCATATATTCCAGTATCATTTATTAACACGAAAAAGTTTATTCCTTTTGAGGAAACAGCAGCGAACTTTTTAACTCCTGTTATTTTACTCAAAGAGCATCAAAAGATTCGTGTCATCCATGGTGCAGAACGGATTAAGTTATCTGCCGAAGATCAAGCTTATCCTTACCTATTGCTTGATCGTACTGATGGCTATACATGGCAATTAATTCGTCAAGTGATTAGCAGCCTTGCTCAACCTATTTCCGTCAATGATTTATATCAAGCTTTAGAAAATTCAGATCTATCATGATCTACTTAATATAATACGTAAGTCATCATCAAAATTTTGCTGATGACTTTTCTTTTTTGGCGAATACATTTTTCTTGTAAACCCAAATGAATGAATTGCTGCTTTTTGTGTCTTGGTATTGATTTTATTGATGAAATAATCAAAATTGATACTAAGAACAATATAAAAGTTTTCATTATGAATATTTTCCAAAAAACGGTACCTGCTCATCTTTTTTACAGCATTTTGGCACTTTCGCTTGGGTCAATTAATGTGACTTACGCTGCTGATGAAACCACTCCTGATTCGCAAAATGATACTCAAGAGACGCAGAATAAAAGCTCTGAAAGCGTTCTGAACTATATTCCCAAATGGGTTGATGCAACCCCAACGATACTCCCTGAACAATCTAATCAACCTAATGTACCGCCAATGTCTGAGACTGAGGAGAAAACTTGGGTAGATCGAAAACAGCGAGATATTCGCAATTGGGCAGATCGCACTTCTGTGAAAATTGATGATTGGTTTGGCGATGTTGATCCTGACAAACCTGCTTCTGCAACGATTCGTTTTATGTTGGATAACTATTGGAACGAATATGATGGATATGAAGTCAAACCTCGTATTCGAGGAAAAATTAAGCTTCCCACATTAGAGAAAAGATTTAGCTTAGTCTTCGGTGATGATTCACTAGATGATGAATTTGATAATAATATTGCCAATACTAACACCCAACCAAATCAGGACCCAGACAAAAAATTTGATTCAAAACAAACACGTGATAACAATGGATCCATTGCATTACGCTGGTCGAACTTTTCGAAAAAACTTCCGTTTGAAACAGATGCAGATATCGGTATACGTTCAGGGGATGACATTTACTTACGCTTACGCGCGAAAAAATATTGGGATTTAGAAAATGATTTCCGTTTTAATGCTGAGCAAATCTATCGCTATGGCAGCCAAAGCGAAAACTATCTTAGAACCAATTTAGAACTCATCCATGCTCGTCCGAATGAACCCTTTTTATCAGATCAACTCAGCCTCACCTATGCAGATGATCAAGATGATGACTTACGATGGGATAACCGAATATTTCGTCAGCACCAATTCTTTGCCAACAACAAATTTAACTATGGTATCTATACAGGTGGTTATTACAACAATAATGACCTGCGCTTAAACAGTTGGGGGCCTTTTGTTTCTTGGAGACAACCGCTTTGGCGTGAATGGTTTTTTGTTCAAGGCGATTTAAATTATTTCAATGATCACCGAGAAGATCGGAATCATTATGTGAGTACATTTGTCCGCTTAGAAACATTGTTCTGATGAAATAAGCAACGAAACTGTGGATAACTTTACATTTATCCATAAGAAAAACCTCTGACGAATCAGAGGTTTTTTTAATCATTTATTTCATCAATAAACTATTAATGCGCTTCACATAAGCTGCAGGATCTTCGGGCAAACCACCTTCTGCAATCACAGCTTGATCAAAAATCACATTTGCAAGATCATCAAACTGCGCAGAGCTTTCCAATTTTTTCACCAGTGGATGCTCTGGGTTGATTTCCAAAGTCGGTTTAATTTCTGGTACCGCCTGACCAGCTTGCTTCAGCATACGGATTAGTTGTGGCGATAACTCACCTTCACTCGTAACCAAACACGCTGGTGAATCAACTAATCGCGTGGTTACACGTACTTCTTTGGTTTTATCTTTCAATGAAGTGGTTAAACGATCAACAACAGGTTTGAATTGCTCAGCAGCTTCTTCAAGTGCTTTTTTCTCATCAGCATCTTGTAAGTCTCCCAAATCAACCGCACCTTTTGACACGTTTTGTAATGGCGTACCGTCAAATTCATTGACAAAATTCATTGCCCATTCATCAACTCGGTCTGCCATTAAAAGCACTTCAATACCTTTTTTCTTGAATAGTTCAAGTTGTGGTGAGTTCTTCGCAGCAGTTAGACTATCAGCAGTCACATAATAGATTGCTTTTTGCCCTTCTTTCATGCGCGCTTTATATTCAGCAAAAGATGTGGTGATCTCATCATTGGTAGATGTTGCATAACGTAATAATTTTAAAATACGTTCACGATTACCAAAGTCTTCACCTAGGCCTTCTTTCAACACTGAACCAAATTCACTATAGAACGTTTTGAATTTCTCTTGGTCTTTTTCATCTTCCGATTTAGCTAAACCATCAATCAAGGTTAAAACACGGCGTGCATTTCCTTCACGAATCGTTTTAACATCACGGCTCTCTTGTAGCAATTCACGGCTCACGTTCAGCGGTAAGTCAGCGCTATCCACGACACCCTGTACAAAGCGTAAATAGTTTGGAATGAGGTTATCTGCTTCATCCATGATGAAGACACGCTTCACATAGAGCTTAATGCCTGCTTTCGCCTCACGAGTAAACAAATCTTGTTTCGCTTGGCTTGGAATATAAAGCAATTGAGTATATTCAGTACTACCTTCAACACGATTATGCGCCCACGCCAAAGGCTCAGCAAAATCATGGCTTAAATTCTTGTAGAACTCGATATATTGCTCATCAGTGATTTCATTTTTACTGCGTGTCCACAACGCACTCGCAGAGTTAATCGCTTCCCATTCGTCAGTCTTGACCATTTGGCCGCCTTTAGGTTCTTCACCCTCAGCAACCTCTTCCTCTTGCCAAACTTCTTTTTGCATTTCAATTGGCAAGCTAATATGGTCAGAATATTTATTAATGATCTGCTTCACTTTCCACGATTCTAGATACTCAAGCGCATCATCGCGTAAATGGAGGATGATATCTGTTCCACGTGTGGTTTTATCAATCGTTTGGACTTCAAACTCACCAGTTCCACCACTAATCCAACGTACACCTTCAGCCGCATCTGCACCCGCACGACGAGATTCAACAGTGATTTTGTCAGCAACAATAAAACCAGAATAAAAACCTACACCAAACTGACCAATCAATTGTGCATCTGCTTTTTGATCACCTGTTAATTTCGACATAAAGTCTTTGGTGCCTGATTTTGCAATTGTTCCAAGGTTATCAATCGCTTCTTGCTGGCTTAAACCAATCCCATTATCTGAAATGGTGAGTGTTTTATTGTCTTTATCTAGCGTTACCCGTACATGCAAATCAGGATCATTTTCATAATATTCAGGATGATTAATTCCTTCAAAACGTAATTTGTCACATGCATCAGAGGCATTTGAGATTAATTCACGTAAGAAAATTTCAGGGTTTGAATAGAGAGAATGCGTCACTAAATGCAATAACTGAGCAACTTCAGCTTGGAAACTATAATTTTGTGATGCTTGTTCACTCATAAATCACTCCTTATTTTGAGACTTATCAAATTAGAATGATTTATGAATGGTGTATCTCTACGATTTTTCAATCCTTGTTTGCTTATTTTTTAACATTTAACAATCGAATCAATCAAAAAGGACCATGACTTAGTACGCGTTCCTGTAACAACAGATCTAATTGTTGCTGACGCTGTTGATAAGCTCTTTGAATACATTGAGTATTCGAACCACAAGCATTTCTTTGCTTTAACCATTTAAATTGCTGATCTTTTTCTGCATCACGTCCGCCCATTGGTAAAGCATGTAAAACAATCTGATAGGTCGTCGCAAGTCGAACATCTGCATCATTTAAAACGAGCGTATAGCAGATTTTCTGTTCGGCTTTTAATTTTGCAGCCTTACACGAAAAGCTGGCAGCATGCGTATTTGACATCAATAAACTAGAAACCAAGAGTGTGGCTGAATAAATGACTTTTTGTCGCATCACTTTTCCCTGAATGACTTTTCATTCTTTTCAGCATACAAAACGAAATGAAGATTCCTTGTTTCTTTTTATATTTAAATTGAAAAAAACCTCACGTTTCGTGAGGTTTCTTTAAGGTTAGGTTGAGCTTAGAATTTGTAGCTATAACCTAGTGTGTAAACGACTGGATTAAGATCTAAATCAAATTTAGTCCCATCTACAAGCTTCACTTCAGGACTGATATCCGCATAACGAACATCCATATATACGCCCCAATTTTTCGCATCTGCTGGCTGGAAGTTGAAACCAAGCTGACCAGCAAAACCGTAGGTATTTTTCACATCATCGGCTACGCCTTTCTCATGCCATGCAATAAAAGCCGTACCACCTACACCAATATAAGGTGTAAAACGAGTTGAGTTTTTGAAGTTATATTTTGCTGTAATTGTTGGTGGTAACTGACGAACACTAGCAACTTTATCACCATTTAAAAGTACATCATGGTTGATTGGATTAGCTAATAATAGCTCAGCAGAAAAAGGAGTATCTCCGAAGAAATATTCAACAGATGGCGTAAATGCAAACTCGTGATCCCCTTTCACAGTTGCACCTGGAGCAAGTGTAGTATCCGCTGTTGGATCAATTAAACTTGCACCGACCTTAACTTGAAAACCACCTGCAAAAGCAGTTGAAGATAATCCCAGCAAAGCAATAACGAGCGCTTTCTTTAACATTTAAACAACCTCATTAACAAATTATTGATCTTGTGCATAATAATAGACATGTATTTTTACATTATGCAATACACATAAATTCCGACCATTTTATTTATTTTTATAAAATATTGAATAATATAAATTTATATTTGTAAAATTATGTAATAATTAATAATTCTGACAAATTAAGTAAAGTTAAATCACTATAAAACCTAGCTTTTTTGTATACTTTAAATATCCAACCAAAATAGTAAAGTTATTTTAAATAATACATTTTAAAATACTTAAAAATATAATTTAATCTTAAAATAATAAAATGACAGCATTATACAAATAGATTAATAAACAGACAAAAAATGTCATGCCTATATTTTTATTTTGATATCAAGATTATTAAAAAACACTTTTCTGTGATGTATTTCTCAATCAATAAAAAAGGCTCTATAAATAGAGCCTAAATACAGTTTTAATTTTTATAAAACCATTGCAGCAATCCAACCAAAAATGATCAATGGTATGTTGAAATGCAAAAAGGTAGGTACAACGCTATCCCTCATATGATCATGTTGACCATCCATATTCAAACCCGATGTTGGTCCAAGAGTTGAATCTGAAGCTGGAGAGCCTGCATCACCCAATGCAGCAGCAGTTCCGATGATTGCAATCGTTGCCATCGGGCTAAAACCAAACTGCAAACATAATGGCACATACATAATGGCTAAGATCGGTACAGTAGAAAATGAAGAACCAATACCGAGTGTGATCAACAGACCGACCAAAAGCATGACAAAAGCAGCTAAGGCTTTACTATCCCCAATCCAGCCAGCTGTAGCTTTCACAAGCTCAGGAACCTGATTGGTTGCTTCAATAACTGCGGCAAAACCTTGGGCAGCAATCATAGTAAAACCAACCAGTGCCATCATGCGCATACCTGTCACGATCACATCATCAGCTTCTTTCCATTTAAAGATTCCAGCACAACTCAAGATCGCCACACCAACTAAGCCCGCGACGATCATTGAGTCTGAATAAAGCTGTACAACAATCGTAGCGAGAATCGCAAATGCAGCCATGAATAACGTGAACTTTGCAATCTGTGGTGCTTGTTGTTCTTGTGTCATTTCACCCACGATGCTACGAGCAACGTTATGCAATGCTTTGTCTTGATAATCTCGCGGCTTACGATAGCTAATAAAAACCGCTGTTAACATCCCCAAGAACATTCCAGAGACAGGAATCAACATTGCTCGAGGAATTTGATCGTTGCTGATATGGAAACCGTAGCTTTGACCAAAATGGTTAATATTGTGCGCTAAAATATCATTTAAGAAGATCGCACCAAATCCCATAGGCAAGAACATATACGTTGCAACTAAGCCAAAAGTTAGCACACACGCAATCGCTCTACGGTCTAAACGTAGATGGTTGAAAACAATCAATAACGGTGGAATCAAAACTGGAATAAATGCAATGTGTACTGGAATGACATTTTGCGATGCCACCGCAGCCGCGCCAACTGTAAGAAAAATGAGAAATTTCACCTTCTTCTGAGCACGAATATCTGCATCATTTTTAAGACTTTTAACTAATTTATAAGCAAGTAAATCAGGTAAACCAGAACGAGCAAGTGCCAAAGCAAAAGCACCAAGCACGCCATAAGCAAGTGCAATTTGCGCACCGCCGCCCAGACCATTATTAAATGCGTCTAACGTACCTTGTACCCCTAGGCCTGCTAACAAACCTCCCGTTAAAGCTCCAATTACAAGTGCAAAAACAACTGGAACTCGCCCCAATGAAAGGCCGAACATGACAGCAACCGCTGCAATAATCGCGAACATAACTTTGAACTAAATGAAACGAGGGCGTCATTCTAACAGAGTTTAAATTCTGCGATTGCTGTCAGTTGATTTTTATTTATGCATTTTTCACGATAAATTGGCGAATATAATCGGCAATTTTTTCAGGCTGACTGAGTACTGCCCAGTGATTTGCATCTAGCTCAACATATTCAAATTTTTCAACCCATTTTGGCATGGATTCAGTGATGTATTCTGGGCTTACAAAGGCATCACGACGTAATACAATCGCCTGAACCGGACACTGCGCATAACGCTGACGTGGTTGAGTCAGCGATGGAATAAAGTTCGCTCGATATAAGTTAATTCCATATTTACCATCGGCAACAATATTTGCATTTAAAGGTAAGTTTTGTTTCTTCTCTAAACCACTTAAAATCTTGCCCCATTTTTCTGGACTAAAAAATGTCCATACAGTTGGAGCAACCAAAGGTAAATGGAAAGCACCGATATACCATGATTTGGTCAGCATTTTCAGCACATTGCTTGGAGCTGATTTAAATTTCTCACGCAAATACAATGATGCATGATCTAAACACGGTCCTGAAATCGTTGTATAAGACAATAGACGACCTTTTAACTTAGGCTCAGTTGCAGATTCCCATGACTGCAAAGAACCCCAATCATGGGCTGCCATATGGAAATTACGATTCGGAAGCACTTGATCAACCACTTCCTGTAAGTCTAAAGATAAGCGTGGCAAACGATAGTCTTTAATACGCTTAGGAATTGAAGATAAGCCTGCACCACGCACGTCATAAGTCACCACGTAATAATCATTGATTAGTTTTTCAATGATTGGTTCCCAAACTTCCTGATTATCTGGATAGCCATGCACTAAAACTAAAGGCGTTTTTTTCTCATCTCCCCATGTTTTTACACACAGTGTTTGCTGATCTGACGTTGTGACTGTTTTGACTTGTGCTTGCATAATTTTTCCCATTTTGTTTTCTATCGGCTGTTCATGAAACAACCATTGCCAGCGGTGCAATAAAAGTGATACTTATGGAGTATGAATAGAGTTGCAAGAAAAAAAATTGACCATGAAAGATTTTTTCAGAAAGATTCGAACCATTCCTATTGTTTCAAAATTTATCCTCAATCACTACTCGCCCTATCGTGGAGCAGGTATTTCGATTGAAACAATTGATTTGGATCATTACCACATTCGCGTCCAAATGCCACTCACAAGAAAGAATCGTAATATTGTTGGAACTCATTTTGGAGGAAGCCTTTACTCCATGGTTGATCCCTTTTATATGCTGATTTTAATGCATCATTTGGGTCATAAATATATTGTCTGGGACAAGAGTGCCTCGATTAACTTCCTTTCTCCAGGCCGAAATACAGTCTATGCAGATATTCAACTGAGTGCTGCTGAGATTAATGAAATTAAGCAACTCGCAGAGAATCATGAACCTGTATTTCGCACTTATACCTTAAATATTGTGGATGAGTCTGGAACTCGGATTGCTGAGGTTGAAAAAATACTATATATCCGCCGTAAAAAACCTAGAGCCAGCTCATAATAAAACACCCACATTATGAATGTGGGTATTTTATAAAGTGAAAAGATTATTTCTTCTCTTGGATTGCTGCACCAGCACCACCACCAATCGCACCACCGATCGCAGCCCCAGAATCACCACCTAAAAGTGCCTTACCGACAACTGAACCGATACCTGCACCAATTGCACTGCTTGTCGTAGTATTACGGCTGCCACCTTGTGTGTTTGAACCAACGCCCGCACCTGCTGCTGCACCTACACCCGCGCCAATACCACCACCAACATGGTTACCTACACCACCGCCTACAGCACCACCTAAAGCCGCTGCACCAATTCGTTGATCAGATGCGCTCATATTTTGGCAACCTGTAAAAAATACCGCAGATAGCATCAAAGTTGAAACTAAACCAATTGTTTTTTTCATGAGTCTATTCACTCCTATACGTTCTATTAAAAATCATAATCTTCTTTTATGTGGAGTTTGATCACATTCTGTTATTACATTTACTGAATCGTTTAGTGTTTTGTAAAAGACGTACTCTTTTTAAGCTTTCAATAAAAAAAGGCACCCAAAGGTGCCTTTTTTGATCAGCGAGAACTTAGAACTGGTCTGAGTTCAATGCTTGACTAAATGCTTGGTCTACTTCACTAAAGTCATTGTGAAGTTCAAATTCAGCAGCTTCTGCTTCTTGGCGACGACGCTCTAAGTGATACGCAAGACCTGTACCCGCTGGGATCAAGCGACCCACAACAACGTTTTCTTTCAAGCCACGTAAATCATCTTCTTTACCTGTTACAGCCGCTTCAGTTAACACACGAGTTGTTTCTTGGAACGATGCAGCAGAAATGAACGAGTCAGTAGAAAGCGATGCTTTCGTGATACCCATCAATTGACGTTCAAACTTCGCAGGGAACTTGTTCTGAGCCAAGACAGCTTGGTTCTCTTGAACAACACGGATGTAATCCACTTGCTCACCTTTGATGAAGCTTGTATCTCCGCCATCAGTGATATCAACTTTACGCAACATTTGACGTACAACAACTTCAATGTGCTTATCGTTGATTTTTACACCTTGGAGACGGTAAACGTCTTG
The DNA here is from genome assembly GCF_000368585.1 of Acinetobacter venetianus RAG-1 = CIP 110063. Lineage (GTDB taxonomy): Bacteria > Pseudomonadota > Gammaproteobacteria > Pseudomonadales > Moraxellaceae > Acinetobacter > Acinetobacter venetianus. Next base: position 108,996 of record NZ_KB849556.1, on the reverse strand, counting down.
AACTTCGTTCACGATGTAGTTAGTTAATGCTACTTCGCCTTTCAAACGTAAGATGTCATGTGGGTTTTGTGGACCATCAGAGATTGTCTCACCACGGTTTACATGCTCACCTTCGAACACGTTGATTTGACGCCATTTTGGAATCAATTCTTCGTAGATCTCAGAACCATCATCTGGCGTAATCACTAAACGGTTCTTACCTTTGGTCTCTTTACCGAAGCTTACAACACCTGATACTTCTGCAAGGATCGCATGCTCTTTCGGCTTACGTGCTTCGAACAAGTCAGCTACACGCGGAAGACCACCAGTAATATCACGAGTACGTGAAGTTTCTTGTGGTACACGACCAATGACGTCACCCACGCCAATCGTTTCGCCATCACGGACAGTTACGATTGTGTTCTGTGGCAAGAAGTAGAACTGTTCACCACCATCTGTTGTATCCAACACGATTGCTGGACGTAAATCTTTACCAGAAGCAGGACGTGCTGTTACAGGCAAGATTTCAACTGTTGTCATACCAGTTGCATCATCTGTCTTAGATGTTGCAGTTACACCATCAGCAATCTGGCTGAAACGTGCTTTACCAGCAACTTCGGTAACAAGTGGATGTGTATGTGGATCCCAAGTCGCTACAATACCGCCAGCTTCTACAGCTTCACCATCTTTCAACAAGATGCTTGCACCGTAAGGAAGCTTATAACGCTCGCGCTCACGACCTAAATCATCCGCAATACCAATTTCACCTGAACGTGAAACAGATACTTGGTGACCTTTGGCATGTTGTACAGTTTTCACGTTGTGGAAACGTACAGTACCTTTATTACGTACTTGAACACTGTTTGCAGCAGAAGTTCGGCTCGCAGCACCACCAACGTGGAACGTACGCATCGTTAACTGTGTACCTGGTTCACCAATTGATTGTGCAGCCATTACACCTACTGATTCACCTGGATTCACCAAATGACCACGTGCAAGGTCACGACCATAACAACGTGCACATACACCGAATGTAGATTCACATGCGATTACAGAACGGACTTTAACTTCATCGACACCTGCTTCTTCAAGCTGAGCAGCGATTTTCTCGTCAATGAGCGTACCACGTGGAAGAACCACTTCATCATCAGATGCACGACGTACATCTTCAGCTGTTACACGACCTAATACACGGTCACGTAATGGTTCAATAACGTCACCACCTTGAATGAATGGTGTCATTACTAGACCACCAGCTGTACCACAGTCAGATTCAGTAATTACCAAATCTTGTGCTACATCTACAAGACGACGTGTCAAGTAACCAGAGTTCGCAGTTTTCAATGCAGTATCGGCCAAACCTTTACGTGCACCGTGTGTCGAGATGAAGTACTGAAGTACGGTCAAACCTTCACGGAAGTTTGCTTTAATTGGTGTCTCAATGATCGAGCCATCCGGCTTCGCCATCAAGCCACGCATACCAGCAAGCTGACGAATCTGCGCCGCACTACCACGGGCACCCGAGTCAGACATCATATAAATCGAGTTGAATGATTTTTGCTTCTCGTCTTCACCTTGTTTGTTTTTCACAAGTGTATAAGACAAGTTATCCATCATCGCTTTCGCTACTTGGTCGTTTGTACGTGCCCAAATATCGACAACTTTGTTATAACGCTCGCCCGCAGTTACGAAACCTTGTTCAAACTGTTGTTCGATTTCACGAACTTCTGTTTCAGCTTTATCGATAATTGCATGTTTAGTTGGCGGAATAAGCATGTCTTCCATACCAACAGAAACACCTGAGCGAGTCGCTTGACGGAAGCCCAAATACATCAATTGGTCAGCGAAGATAACAGTATCTTTCAAACCAAGTTTACGGTAGCAAGAGTTGATTAACTTAGAGATGTTTTTCTTGGTCATCTCAAGGTTGATCGATTCAAAGCTTAGACCTTGTGGAACAACTTCCCATAACAAGCAACGGCCAGGTGTTGTATCAACAATAATGGTTTGCTTTTCACGGTTACCGTTTTCGTCAATCACAGTTTGGTGTACACGTACTTTTACGCGTGCATGGATTGCAACTTTACCAGTCGCTAACGCACGGTTAACTTCGTGAGTATCCGCAAATACCATGCCTTCACCTTTGGCATTTACCGCATCACGCGTGATGTAGTAAAGGCCCAAGACAACGTCTTGAGAAGGAACGATAATTGGCTCACCGTTTGCAGGCGACAAGATGTTATTCGTTGACATCATCAACGCACGAGCTTCTAACTGTGCTTCCAATGTCAATGGAACGTGTACCGCCATTTGGTCACCATCGAAGTCGGCGTTGAACGCAGCACATACGAGTGGGTGAAGACGGATTGCCTTACCTTCGATCAAGATAGGTTCAAATGCTTGAAGACCTAGACGGTGAAGTGTTGGCGCACGGTTCAACATGACTGGATGTTGACGAATAACGTGTGCTAAAACGTCCCAAACTTCAGGTGTTTCACGCTCAACCATTTTCTTCGCAGCTTTAATGGTTGTTGCTTGGCCAGAAGCTTGTAGTTTTGCGAAAATGAATGGCTTGAATAATTCAAGTGCCATTTTCTTCGGAAGACCACACTGGTGAAGGCGTAAAGTAGGACCAACGGTAATTACCGAACGACCTGAATAGTCAACACGCTTACCGAGCAAGTTTTGACGGAAACGACCTTGTTTACCTTTGATCATATCTGCCAAAGATTTCAATGGACGTTTGTTCGAACCTGTAATCGCACGACCACGACGACCGTTATCAAGTAATGCATCAACAGACTCTTGTAACATACGTTTTTCGTTACGTACGATGATGTCTGGTGCAGCAAGGTCAAGAAGACGCTTTAAACGGTTGTTACGGTTGATCACACGACGATATAAATCGTTCAAGTCTGAAGTCGCGAAACGACCACCTTCAAGTGGTACAAGCGGACGTAAGTCTGGTGGAAGCACTGGAAGTACATTCATTACCATCCATTCAGGCTTGTTGTTTGAATCTTTGAAAGCTTCCATCAATTTCAAACGCTTAGAAGCTTTCTTAAGCTTCGTTTCAGACGTTGTTTGTGGAATTTCTTCACGTAAACGTGAAATTTCTGCTTCAAGATCAATATCTTTTAACAAATCCTGAACTGCTTCTGCACCCATTTTCGCAGTGAATTCATCACCGTGTTCTTCAAGTGCATTGTAGTATTCTTCGTCTGTTAAAAGTTGATACTTTTCAAACGGAGTCATACCAGGATCTGTTACAACATAAGATTCGAAATACAATACGCGCTCGATATCACGTAAAGTCATATCAAGAAGTAAACCGATACGGCTCGGTAATGATTTCAAGAACCAGATGTGTGCAACTGGAGAAGCAAGCTCGATGTGACCCATACGTTCACGACGAACTTTTGCAGTTGTTACTTCAACGCCACATTTTTCACAAATGACGCCTTTATATTTCATACGCTTGTATTTACCACACAAGCATTCGTAATCTTTTACTGGACCAAAAATTTTGGCACAGAACAAACCGTCACGTTCAGGTTTAAAAGTACGGTAGTTAATGGTTTCAGGTTTTTTAACTTCACCGTGAGACCATGACTTAATCATCTCTGGTGACGCAAGACCAATACGGATACGGTCAAATTCAATAGGTGCATGACCTTCTGAATCCGTTTTCTTACGCATGATATCGAGCAAGTCTTTCAATTTTTTTCTCCGTGTGTCGAGGAGCTACGCTCTCCCGACTGGGTCACAAATATTGTTTTTACTGAAATTTGGAATCTCCCCTAGCCCCTCTTTAAGAAAGAGGGGAACTTCCCCCTTAACAAAGGGGGATAGAGGGGGATTTAGTCACCATTTTTCAGTTCAATGTTGATACCTAAAGAACGGATCTCTTTGGTCAATACGTTGAACGATTCAGGCATACCCGGATCCATATAATGGTTACCATCTACAATGTTCTTATAGATGCGTGTACGACCTTCGACGTCATCCGACTTAACAGTAAGCATTTCTTGGAGTGTATATGCTGCACCGTATGCTTCAAGTGCCCATACTTCCATCTCACCGAAACGCTGACCACCGAATTGTGCTTTACCACCAAGCGGCTGCTGTGTAACAAGCGAGTAAGAACCTGTTGAACGCGCATGCATTTTGTCATCAACCAAGTGGTTCAATTTGAGCATGTACATGTAACCTACAGTTACAGGACGATCAAACTGCTCACCTGTGCGTCCATCAAACAATACCGTTTGACCAGTACGCGAAATGTCTGCCAATTCAAGTAAGTCTTTAATTTGACTTTCTTCAGCACCATCGAATACAGGTGTTGCCAATGGAACACCAGCACGCAAGTTACCTGAAAGTGCTAAAATTTCTGCGTCAGTTAAGCTATTCAGCTCTTCTTGTTCGCCACCAACCTTGTTATAAATCTTGTCTAAGAAATCACGTAGTTCTAAAACTGTACGCTGTTCTTTCAACATTTTCTCGATTTTATCACCAAGACCTTTCGCCGCCATACCTAAGTGAGTCTCAAGAATCTGACCCACGTTCATACGTGATGGTACACCCAGTGGGTTTAACACGATATCAACTGGTACACCATTTGCATCATGCGGCATGTCTTCAACTGGCAAGATGTTTGATACAACACCTTTGTTACCGTGACGACCCGCCATCTTATCACCAGGCTGGATACGACGTTTAACAGCAAGGTAAACCTTAACAACTTTCAATACGCCAGTTGTTAATTCATCACCTGTAGAAAGTTTACGTTTCTTCTCAGCAAACTTCTCATCAATCTCGTAGCTCTTCTCTTTCAAGAACACTTGAATTTGAGTTAAACGCTCAGCAATTGCTTCATCATTTGGCTGGATTTCAAGTAAATCAACAAGCTCTAAACCAGACAATACGTCTTCAGAAAGTTTATCGCCACGTTTAGTCGAACCACCACCGTTAGATTCTTGACCTTTCAACAAACGAACAATACGTTCACGTGCTGCTTCTTCGAAGATTTTGTATTCTTCTTTCAAGTCTTTACGGTATGCATCAAGCTGAGCTTTTTCAATTGCCTGTGCACGCTCATCTTTTTCCAAACCATCACGAGTGAAGACTTGAACATCGATAACCGTACCTTTAGTACCAGACGGAACACGTAAAGAAGAGTCTTTTACGTCAGCCGCTTTTTCACCAAAGATTGCACGAAGTAATTTTTCTTCAGGTGTTAATTGAGTTTCGCCTTTAGGCGTTACCTTACCAACAAGGATATCACCCGCAGTCACTTCAGCACCGATATACACGATACCTGACTCATCCAATTTAGACAGTGCAGCTTCACCTACGTTAGGAATATCGGCAGTAATTTCCTCTGCACCTAACTTAGTATCACGTGCCACACATGACAATTCTTGAATGTGAATCGACGTTAAACGGTCTTCTTGAAGTACACGCTCAGATAATAAGATCGAGTCTTCGTAGTTATAACCATTCCATGTCATGAACGCGACACGCATGTTTTGACCAAGCGCAAGTTCACCCATGTCAGTCGATGGACCGTCAGCCAAGATGTCACCACGAGCAACTTTGTCGCCTAATTTCACGATAACATTTTGGTTAATACATGTATTTTGGTTTGAACGTGTATATTTGATGAGGTTATAGATATCTACACCCGCCTCACCTGCGATCATTTCATCTTCGTTTACACGAATAACGATACGAGATGCATCAACATATTCAATTGCACCACCACGATCGGCGATCACACACACACCAGAATCACGTGCTACGTTTGCTTCCATACCCGTACCAACAAGCGGCTTGTCAGCACGTAAAGTTGGAACAGCCTGACGTTGCATGTTTGAACCCATTAATGCACGGTTCGCATCATCGTGTTCAAGGAATGGAATCAATGATGCTGCAACAGAAACAACCTGCTGTGCAGAAACGTCCATATGAGTTACACGCTCAGGCGACATACGTACGAATTCACCTTGATGACGTACAGAAACCATTTCTTCAGTCAAGTTGCCATCTTTATCAACAGCAGAATCGGCCTGTGCAATGACAGTACCCACTTCTTCAATTGCAGATAAATATTCAACATCGTCAGTTACGCGACCATCTACAACTTTACGATACGGTGTTTCCAAGAAGCCAAAGTCGTTTGCTTTAGCATATACAGAAAGCGAGTTGATCAAACCAATGTTTGGACCTTCAGGCGTTTCAATAGGACAAACACGACCATAGTGAGTTTGATGTACGTCACGTACTTCGAAGCCCGCACGTTCACGAGTCAAACCACCAGGACCAAGCGCAGATACACGACGTTTGTGTGTAATCTCAGACAATGGGTTGTTTTGGTCCATGAACTGAGATAATTGGCTTGAACCAAAGAATTCTTTGATTGCAGCAGCAACTGGTTTTGCATTGATTAAATCTTGCGGAGACAAGTTATCTGTTTCTGCTTGGCTTAAACGCTCTTTAACAGCACGTTCGACACGAACTAAACCAACACGGAATTGGTTTTCTGTCATTTCACCAACAGAACGCACACGACGGTTACCTAAGTGATCGATATCGTCGACTTCACCTTTACCGTTACGAATTTCAACCAATGTACGCAGTACATCAATGATATCTTCGTGCGATAAAATACCTTCAACTTCACGTGACTTCTGATCAGTACCCACTTCGTAAGGACGACCCAAACGACGGTTAAACTTCATACGACCTACTGGAGAAAGGTCATAGCGCTCAGAAGAGAAGAATAAGTTATTGAATAAGTTCTCAGCAGCTTCTTTCGTCGGTGGTTCACCTGGACGCATTACTTTATAGATTTCAACAAGTGCTTCTTCACGACCTGTTGTTGTATCTGCACGTAATGTATCCGCAACGAAAGGACCACGGTCGATGTCATTTGTAAACAGAATGTTAAACTGTTTAACGCCACCTTCAGCGATCTTCACCATGATTTCATGGCTAAGCACCGTATTTGCAGGAATCACATCACCACTTTTCAGTGTGATGTCTTCAGCAGTAATACGCTCATATAAATATTCATCAGGTACAGAAAGCTTCGCTAAGTTTGCAGCTTCCATTTGACGTACGTGACGTGCATTAATACGTTTGCCTTGTTCAACGATTGTTTTACCATCGTTATCCAAGATATCAAATTGCGCCATTTCACCACGTAAACGATCTGGAACGAGGTCAATTTGATAGCTACCCATATCTAAATATACAGGTACTTTTTCGTAGAACAAATTCAAGATTTGTTCATTTGTATAATTCAAAGCACGTAAAATCACAGTCGCCAACAATTTACGACGACGGTCAATACGTACGAATACTAAATCTTTAGCATCAAATTCAAAATCTAACCATGAACCACGGTAAGGAATAATACGTGCTGAATACAACACTTTACCGCTAGAGTGGGTTTTACCTTTGTCATGGTCAAAGAATACGCCTGGTGAACGGTGTAATTGAGATACGATTACACGCTCTGTACCGTTGATAACAAATGTACCGTTATCGGTCATGAGCGGCATTTCACCCATGTAAACTTCTTGTTCACGAACGTCTTTAATTGATTTCGTTTCACGATCTTTGATGATCAAACGAATTTTTACGCGCATTGGTGCTGCATAAGTTGAACCACGTAAAATACATTCACGTACGTCAAACTCAGGCTTACCAAGACTATACTCAACAAATTCTAAAGCAGCATTGCCAGAATAACTTTCAATAGGAAAAACTGAACGAAATGCGGCTTGGAGACCGATATCTTCGCGATTTTTTGGAGTTTTACCGTCTTGCAAGAATGTACGATACGAATCGACTTGAATCGAAAGCAAGTACGGTGCATCCATTACTTGGGGCAATTTACCAAAATTCTTACGGATCCGTTTCTTTTCGGTATATGAGTATGCCATCTGGAGTCCTCGGAAAGTAAACCAAACCCGCCTGCAGAACGGGTTTGGAAGGAATTACGCAGGCCGATATGGCCACCACTGTTTACAAATGCTGCAATTTTTAGTGGTATTAAAACGCTTAACAATATTTTTATAAGCAAAAAAATATTGGTAAGCGTTTGATATTCAGTCGTTTATTCTAATTACGCACGTATTACAAGCAAAACTAACAAAAAACGAGCCGATTATTGTAACGCAAAAAGGCTGATGACCCAAGAGCCATCAGCCATTTTTTGGAGCCGATTATCAAAAAACCGACTCCCTACAGAATTACTTAAGTGTAACTGTAGCACCAGCTTCTTCAAGCTTCTTCTTAAGTTCTTCGCCTTCTTCTTTAGAAACGCCTTCTTTAAGAACAGCAGGAGCGCCTTCAACCATATCTTTAGCTTCTTTAAGACCAAGACCAGTAGCTTCACGAACTGCTTTAATTACAGCAACTTTGTTAGCACCGAAAGAAGTCAACTCAACGTTGAATTCAGTTTGTTCTTCAGCAGCAGCAGCGCCAGCACCTGGAGCAGCAGCAACAGCTACAGCAGCAGCAGATACGTTAAATTTTTCTTCGAAAGCAGAAATTAATTCAACAAGTTCAAGAACTGTTTTTTCAGCAACTGCGTTTAAGATTTCTTCGTTAGTTAAAGCCATGAGAATAACTCCAAATGGATATTGAATGGTGTGAAAATAGGATTAAGCCGCTTCTGACTCGTTTTTCTCTTTGAGTGCTGTAATAAGGCGACCCAATTTCGAAATAGGAGCTTGAAGAACAGAGGCAAGCATAGTAAGCGCTTTCTCTTGGTTCGGAAGGTTTGCAATAACGCTAACTTCTGCACCTTTATAAAGCTTGCCATCAAATGCAGCAGCTTTAAGTTCAAATGCTTTGTTAGTTTTCGCAAATTCTTCGAACAAGCGTGCAGCTGCACCCATGTCGTCTTCAGAAGTAGAGAAACCGAGAATTGTTGGACCAACAAGGTCGTCATTCAAGATATCGAATTGAGTACCTTCGAATGAACGCTTAGCCAAAGTGTTACGCACAATACGTGTAGTAACACCTAACTTACGAGCTTCAACACGAAGTGTTGTTAATTGCTCTACAGTTAAGCCTTGGTAGTCAGCAACAACGGCAGAGAACGCTTTAGAAGCAACTTCGTTTACTTCTGCAACGATCTGTTTTTTGTCTTCGATAAGAAGAGCCATTGTAAAACCTCCTAACGGTGATTTATGCACTCAAATATGAGTACACTCCCAATTCGTAAGCCTTTCGACCTACACGTGGAGGAGGAACAAATCACACCACCACGTCTACTCAGACTGGTTTATTAAGAAAAATATTCGAAAATATCTCTCGCCTGAGGTCTTTGACGCTGATAAATATTCATTTATCAATTCAAAGTTTGCTCAGATTCTTATAAAAGAATCTGAGGCTTTAAAATTCTTTCTAATTACTTAGAAACGTTGTTTACGTCAATTGCAAGACCAGGACCCATAGTTGAGCTCAAAGTGATCTTTTTAACGTATACACCTTTAGAAGTTGCAGGTTTTAAACGTTTTAAATCTGCAATTAAAGTTTCAACGTTTTGACGAACAGCATCTTCGCTGAAGCCTAATTGGCCAATCGCAGCGTGGATGATACCCGCTTTGTCTACACGGTAACGTGCTTGACCAGATTTAGCATTCTTAACCGCACCAGCAACATCAGGAGTTACTGTACCCACTTTAGGGTTTGGCATTAAGCCACGTGGACCAAGAATCGTACCTAACTTACCAACAACGCGCATTGCATCAGGAGCAGCAATCACTACGTCGAAATCAAGATTTCCACCTTGAATGCTTTCAGCAAGGTCATCAAAACCAACGATGTCAGCACCAGCTTCTTTCGCAGCTTCAGCAGCAGCACCTTGAGCAAATACTGCAACACGTACAGTTTTACCAGTACCAGCAGGTAAAGTAGTCGCACCACGAACAACTTGGTCAGATTTACGTGGATCTACACCAAGATTTACAGAGATGTCTAAAGATTCTTTGAACTTCGCAGCTGGAAGGCTGTTAAGAACTTGTACTGCTTCTTCCAAAGTGTAAACTTTGTTTGCTTCTACAGCAGCAGCGATGGCTTTTTGACGTTTAGTTAACTTTGCCATGTCTTATAGCTCCACTTCCAAGCCCATAGAACGTGCAGAACCAGCGATGGTACGAACACGAGCGTCTAAATCAGCACCAGTTAAGTCTGGTTCTTTAGTAGTCGCAATTTCTTCTAATTGAGCACGAGTCAACTTACCAACTTTAGTTTTGTTAGGTACAGAAGAACCCTTTTGAATACCAGCAGCTTTCTTAAGAAGAATAGATGCAGGTGGAGTTTTCATGATGAAAGTGAACGACTTATCGTTGTACACAGTGATCACGACAGGAATTGGCAAACCAACTTCAAGTTTTTGTGTAGCAGCATTGAATTCTTTACAGAAAGCCATGATGTTTACACCACGTTGACCTAAAGCAGGACCAATTGGTGGAGATGGATTTGCTTTACCAGCTGGAACTTGCAGCTTGATATAGCCGTCAATCTTCTTAGCCATTGAAATTTCCTCTGGGTACAGACGCCGCTAGGCTCCCCAAAAAATTAAACAACACCGAAGTGTTAGAACAACAATGCCCGATCAAATCGGGCGCTTTTCAACCAATTCAAATTAAATCGTTTTTTCGACTTGACGAAATTCGAGTTCAACTTGAGTTGGTCGATTAAATACATTAATCGTCAACGTTAAACGTGACTTATCGTATTGCACTTCCTCCACGACCCCTTTAAAGTCTGTGAACGGACCATCAATAACGAGCAATTCTTCACCTGGCTCAAACATCGTCTTAGGACGAGGTGCTTCACCAGTATTACGTACACGAGCAAGAATCGCATCTGCTTCACGCTGTGAAATTGGTGCTGGTTTCTCTGGTGTTCCACCAATAAAACCTAGAACCTTTGGACATTCTTTTACAATGTGCCAAGTATCATCATTCATTTCCATTTCGACTAATACATAGCCTGGAAAGAATTTACGTTCAGATTTGCGCTTCTTCCCATCCTTCATTTCTACTACTTCTTCAGTAGGAACAAGGACTTCACCAAAGCTATCAGCTACCGTGCTACGTTGAATTCGTTCATTAAGTGAACGCATCACTTGTTTTTCAAAACCTGAATAGGCATGAATAATATACCAACGTTTCATGGCGCTCTTACCCGATAATTAACTTAATAAACCAACCTAACCCGTAATCGAAGCACCACAACACTAATGATGCTACAACCACAACCAAAAGAACCTGCCACGATGTCGTGATCGTCTCTTGTTTTGTAGGCCAAGTCACTCGACGCAGTTCAATTCGTGCATCTTGCAACAAGCGCACAAAGCCTTTACCTTGATGGGTGGCGTATAATAAACCTAAAGCGACGACGATACAAGCCAAAATTACCCCAATGCGCACCCAAATATCATTTGCAGGCGCCCAATAGGCTGGTAAATGCTGATTTACCAATGCTGAACCGATGAATAAAGCTATAGCAATCAACCACAAAACAGCATCAAGTGGAGAACCTGAACTTACAACTTCCGCAGCATTATTTCTTTGAGGGATTGGCGCGTCGCTTAATGCGTCACGCGATTTATCATTCGACATTTTTTTACTCGTCGTAGAATTCGCGACTTATTATATGACAACTCAGCCAGAATTAAGCTTTTTTATAAAAAAAAAGTGGCAGGCCAGGAGGGACTCGAACCCCCAACATTCGGTTTTGGAGACCGACGCTCTACCAATTGAACTACTAGCCTATTATGCAAATCGAAAGCCGAAGCTTCCGATTTGAGTGTAACACAGTATCGGGCTTATGCAGTTACTTTAGCAACAACACCAGCACCTACAGTACGACCACCTTCACGGATCGCAAAACGTAGACCTGGGTCCATTGCGATTGGGTGGATTAATTCTACTGACATTTCAACGTTGTCACCTGGCATTACCATTTCAACGCCGTCTTGTAACTTGATTGCGCCAGTTACGTCAGTTGTACGGAAGTAGAACTGTGGACGGTAACCGTTAAGGAATGGAGTATGACGACCACCTTCTTCTTTAGAAAGTACATATACTTCTGCGTCGAATTTAGTGTGTGGCTTGATTGAACCTGGTTTAGCAAGTACTTGACCACGTTGTACGTCTTCACGCTTAGTACCACGTAGAAGAACACCACAGTTCTCGCCCGCACGACCTTCGTCAAGAAGTTTACGGAACATTTCTACGCCAGTTACAGTTGTTTTAACTGTATCTTTGATACCAACGATTTCAACTTCTTCGCCTACTTTAACGATACCAGACTCTACACGGCCTGTTACTACAGTACCACGACCAGAGATTGAGAATACGTCTTCGATTGGCATTAAGAATGCTTTGTCGATAGCACGTTCTGGTTCTGGGATGTAAGAGTCAAGCGCTTCAACAAGAGCAAGAACTGAAGACTCACCATACTGACCAGCATCACCATTAAGCGCAGCAAGAGCAGAACCACGGATAACTGGAGTGTCATCACCTGGGAAGTCGTAAGTAGAAAGAAGTTCACGAACTTCCATTTCTACTAATTCAAGTAATTCTTCATCATCAACAAGGTCACACTTGTTAAGGAATACAAGAATGTAAGGTACACCAACCTGACGAGAAAGAAGGATGTGTTCACGAGTTTGTGGCATTGGACCATCAGTCGCAGCACATACAAGGATCGCGCCGTCCATCTGAGCAGCACCAGTAATCATGTTTTTAACATAATCGGCGTGACCCGGGCAGTCTACGTGAGCGTAGTGACGAGTTGGAGAATCGTATTCTACGTGTGAAGTATTAATTGTAATACCACGTGCTTTTTCTTCTGGTGCAGAGTCGATAGCTGCGTAATCTTTAGCTTCACCGCCGTAAGTTTTTGCACAGATAGTTGCAATTGCAGCAGTTAAAGTTGTTTTACCATGGTCAACGTGACCAATTGTACCCACGTTTACGTGTGGTTTATTACGTTCAAACTTAGCCTTAGCCATTTGATTTTCCTCGTTTACGTCGACACCAGTTTAGAGAAAAACAACCCTGAAAAACCTTCTTTATCGACATTTGCCTAAAAAACTAGACACCTAATACTTGAAAAGCAGACTATAAAAGCCTGCTTCTTTAAAATTTTGTAGAAAACTCTACTAAGCTGTATATCTGGAGCTCTTATCGAGATTTGAACTCGAGACCTCTCCCTTACCAAGGGAGTGCTCTACCACTGAGCTATAAGAGCGATTATCCTTCGATGGAGCGGGAGACGAGGATCGAACTCGCGACATGCAGCTTGGAAGGCTGCCACTCTACCAACTGAGTTACTCCCGCACGACATTGGTATTAACCACTTCATTCGAAGTTAATGGTGGTGGGAGAAGGATTCGAACCTTCGAAGCTTTCGCAACAGAGTTACAGTCTGCCCCCTTTGGCCGCTCGGGAATCCCACCACGTCGCACTTATTTCAGCGCTTTCCTTTACTACTCACACACTACACTTTAAGATGGTGCCGGCACACGGATTCGAACTGTGGACCTACTGATTACAAGTCAGTTGCTCTACCAACTGAGCTATGCCGGCTCTTTCTTAGCGTTTCGTACGTTTCGTATCGGAACGGTGTGCAGTTTAGCAAAACTCTGAATCGATGCAAGTGGTTTTTTCAAAAAAAACCTTAAAAACTCATAAAATCAACCCGTTTGACGATAATTCAACCGCTTTGATCACTGCACGAGCTTTTATTTGGGTCTCATTCCACTCTGATTCAGGATTTGAGTCAGCAACCAGTCCCGCACCAGCTTGCACATAGACTTTATTTTCACGAATAACACAGGTTCGAATCGCAATCGACATATCCATTTCACCATGCCAGCCCAAATATCCAACGGCACCACCAAATACGCCACGTTTTACTGGTTCAACTTCGTCAATAATTTCCATGGCACGAATTTTTGGCGCGCCTGAAAGTGTTCCTGCTGGGAACGTTGCTTTAAATACATCTAAAGCATCAACATCATCTCGAACTTCACCTTGCACATTTGACACAATATGCATGACATGCGAATAACGCTCAATCACCATTCGGTCCGTTACTTGAACCTTACCAATCTTTGAAACACGCCCAACATCATTACGACCAAGATCAATCAACATGAGATGCTCAGCAATTTCTTTTTCGTCTGCCAGTAAATCTTGCTCTAAAGCAAGATCTTCTTCTTTGGTCTTACCACGAGGTCGTGTTCCAGCCAATGGACGAACTGTTGCAATACCATTCTCTAAACGAGATAAAATCTCAGGCGATGAACCTACAATATGAAAAGGCTTTTGATCAGTAATGGTCTGCCCCTGTACAAGGAATAAATAAGGTGATGGATTTAAATGACGCAAAGCACGATAAACCTGCAAAGCCTCTCCATCAAAGTCTGAAACCATTCGTTGACCTGGCACAACTTGCATAACATCACCAGCACGAATGTATTCTTTTACCTTTTCAACAGTCTGAAGAAACTTCTCGCGCCCCGTAATTGACTCAAAGTTCGGCTTGGTATGTGGCTTAGCTTGTAAACTCACTGGGGTTGCAAGCAATTGCTCAAGTTGATCTAATTTAGTCTGAGCTTGATCATACGCGTTTGGCTGTTTAGCATCCGCATGATGAATTAAAAACAAGGTATCTTTTAAATTATCAAATACGATAACTGTTTGAGACAACATTAACCATAAATCAGGTAGTGTCACAGGATCCGCAGTTGGAACATTTTTGAGTTTTGGCTCAATATAACGAACAGCGTCATAGCCCAAATACCCTACCAAACCACCAGTAAAACTCGGTAAATCTGGAATTTCCTTTTGAGTCGGTACTTTAAACTGGCTTTGAAATTCACGGATATACTGAAACGGGTCAGCACAGTGCTCTTCTGTTACCGAGCCATCTGCCTGCTGAATCGTTAAAACTCCAGCATTACATGAAAAAACGGTCGATTCACCCAAACCAATCATGGAATAACGCGCCCAGTTTTCACCACCCTCTACAGATTCAAATAAATAGGCTTGTTTCTGTTCTTTAAAACGAGCAAATACTGAAAGTGGTGTTTCTGTATCAGCCAAACGCTGGCGATAAACAGGAATCGTATTGAAGCCAGCCGATTTCAGCTGTTCGAATTGTGTTTGTGAAGTCATGAATATTCTCTATGGTTAAGTTTCTTTGCGTTTTCGTTCGATCTTGCTTTAATTTCGCCATCGAAAAACCATAACCAAGCTCATGCCTTTCTCCTTATTTGATCTTCTTCAACCAATTCAAATAAACTATCAACAACTTGTTGTGGCTGACAATCATAGATGTTTTCACCATGATTATAGCCATAGCTAACCACAATACAATCAATACCTGCACGTCTAGCCGCTTCCACGTCATTACTGGAATCACCCACCATTAATGTGCCTGCCTTATCAACATTTTGCTGCTGCATACAATGTAATAAAGGCAACGGATGTGGTTTGCGCTCTGGCAAAGTATCACCACCAACCACCATTTCAAAAAAACAAGAGAGCTTTAAGCTTTCTAAGATTCCCACAGCCAAATGTTCAGGTTTATTAGTTACACATGCCATTAAAATACGATGGCTTTGACAGTACTCCAAGAAAGTTAAGACACCATCATAAATTGTGGTATTTACACATAGTTCACGTGCATAAACATCCAAGAAAGTATCGAGTAATTTTTTTTGCTTTTGTGCATCAACTTGACCAAATAAATGCTCAAGCACTGTTTCGCATAATTTCGCTGCGCCTTTACCAACCCACTCTCGAACTTGTAATTCAGTCACCAAAGGCCATCCTAGTTGTTCCAAGCTGAGATTCATTGATCGATATAAATCAGCAGCTGAATCAACTAGAGTTCCATCCAAATCAAATAAAATTAGATCGCGATGTTGTAACTGTGCAACAGACATATTTTCACTCAAAAACAAAAGGCACGCTCAAATAGCATGCCTTTGATTGTAAAAGCTTAGATCGATTATTTAAAGAACAACCATGCAATCACAGCTAAAATCACCAACACAATAATTGAAATTAAGCCTACAGAAGCATTTTTTTGCTGTTCTTTTTCTTGTTCAACACGAGAAACAGGCTCTTCAATCACTACTGGTTGTTGCTCAGGCGCAGTGACTTTGACATCCACACCCTCTGGAATTGGTGCTGGTTTTGGTATTGTCACTTGTTGTGGCATACCATCGCGAGTAATCGAGGTTTCTGCAGCACGTTCTGCAATGCTTGGCATTCCTTGATCGTGTGCCGAAGATGACACAGGCTCAGCTTCAATTTCAGGTAAATCAGCAACACTTACTGGTGCAAGAACAGAAAACATAAAACTTGCGAATTGAACAATATCACCATCATTCAACTCGGTTTCTTGCTCAATTTTTAGATCATTGATAAATGTTCCATTAGAAGAATTCAGATCTTGCACCCAAAGCTGCTGATCTTTCAGCAACAATGCAGCATGTCGACGTGATATATCTGCCGATTGCAGCAGCAAATCAGCATCTTGATGGCGCCCAACCAACATATCACGTTCAACACTAATTTCTTGCCCCGTAAATTCACCTGTAATGGCTTGTAATTTCCAAGTCATAGATGCATATCCTTATATAATTTCTTGCAATTGTAACATTGTCGCATAAGGTCTTCTGTGCATCTACTGTGAAGATGCTGGGCGAATCGTTGTTGTTGTCACCGTATTTTTACTGCGTTCAGTTTCCTTTACAGGAAGCGCAACTGATTTTTGCTGTACAACAGGTCTATCTTCCGCTACAGGTGTTGAAACAGCGCCAGATTGATTTTGCTGAGTTGCTGTTGGAACTTTCTGATAAGGAGAGCTATTCGCTGCCACAGGTTGTTGGCGATAAATATCATTCACATTTTCTGGTAATTTTGCAAAGTTACCATTTTTATCCATTGCCAACTGCAAGCTATAAAGTTGATTATAACGTTGTTGAGAAATACGTCGAACATCATCCGCATCGCCTACGATGGTGGGATGGATAAAGACAAGTAAATTGCGCTTCTCATTCGTCTTGCTATCCGCTCTAAATAATCGACCCAAGTAAGGAATATCACTAAGAACTGGAACACCTTGTCGAGATTGAACCGTATTATCGGAAATCAAACCGCCAAGCACAACGGTCTGCCCATGATCTGCTAGAACTGCTGTTTTAATTGCTCGCTTACTGGTGACCAAATCAGTTGCTTGTCCACGACTTTCTTGAACCGCAGAAACCTCTTGCTCTACCTCTAAACGAACCGATCCACCTTCACCAATATGAGGAACAACTTTTAACGTTACCCCCACATCTTTACGCTCAACAGTCGTATAAGGGTTAACACCAGTACTATTCGTAGTCACAGAGCCTGTAACAAAAGGAACGTTTTGACCAACAACAATGTACGCTTCTTCATTATCCATCGTTACAATCGATGGTGTAGAAAGCAGATTAGACTTGGTATTGCTTTTTAACGCTTGGATGAGCGCACCGTACAATTTACGCGAACCATCTGCGCCTTCTTTATAATCACCTAACGCAATGGATGACCCTGCACCAACAGCTGAACCTAAACCGGCTGCACCACCAGTTAGATAACCCGCAGCTAACTTAGATAAACTTGACCCGACATTGGTAAAATTAATAAGGCCTACACCACTACTAATATCACCTAATGCCCATTGAACCCCTAATTGATCCGCATCATCACCAGCCACTTCAATAATTGCAGCCTCAATCAAAACTTGTTGACGACGAATATCCAACTGTTGAATAGCCGCTTCTATTTCTCGCATTAACTGAGGATCGGCCTTAACTACCAAAGCATTTTGAGTGCTATCCGCAATAATACTTACTCCACCACCATTAAAGCTTGTGACACCACCATTTTGATTGTTGTTTGAACCACCATTTAGATTAATCGACGGTGTTGAAATAGAAGATGATGAACCTGTTGAAGAACTAGAGTTTTGATTATTCGAAATCAGATTGTTAATTGAGTTACTAGAAGAGGAATTGCCACTATTTGATGATGACGATGAAACTGACTGTCCTGTTACTAGGCCTTGTAAAATTTCAGCTAAATTTTTCGCACTCGCATATTTTAAACGGAAGACCTTGAGTCCACCTAAACGATCAGCCGAAGGAACATCCAACATTTCAATCATGTGGCGTAAACGTTTACGTGAGTTTGGGTCACCTTTAATCAAAATACGGTTGGTACGGTTATCCGCGATCACACGTACACGGGAACCAATAAAATCTTTTGAAGCACCTGTTGCACTCATTGTTTCCAATAAGCCAATAATTTCCTCAGCCTGACTCGATTGCAAAGTAATCGCTTCAATATCATTTTGACCAGTGCCGTCTAGATTACGCACAATACTTTCAAGCTGATAGATATTGGTTGCACGATCTGAAACAATTAATGCATTAGTTCCAGCCACAGCAGCTAAATGTGCAAATTGTGGCATCAAAGGACGTAATGCAGGAATCAAATCATTCGGATTGGTATTCTCTAACCAAATGACACGCGTAACGATTTGATCACCACCCGCTCGACTGCGCGCATCGTATGGAATCCCCGAATTTTTTGCATTGCTGTCAGGGACAAGCTTAACCGTATTTCCAGAAGGGAGTGCCACAACACCATTGACATTCAACACACCTAAGAAAAGATCATAAACTTCATCTTTATTTAAAGGTTTGTTTGAAATAACCGTGACATTTCCGCGTACGCGTGGATCAACCGCAAAGTTTTTACCCGTAATGTCAGCCACTTCATTAATAAATGCCGTCAAATCCGCATCACGTAGATTAATCTTCCATGTCTGTGCTTGCACATTGGTACTGATTGTCGCAACTAAAGGCGCTGCAGCAAGTAATGCCCAAAGTGGACGTTGATGATTCAATAAAGCCATAACCTGCACTTATTCCTAACTTATGTGGTGACGTTCCATCACTAAAAACTTTGTTGTATGGTCATCACTTGATCACCACGTTTTATTTCTATTTTGGCATGTCCTTCACGACGCACTTGCTCTAGTAATTGTACGTCACTGAGTCCTTGCCCTAATGTTTGACCGTTGATCGATAGAATACGATCACCTGAACGTAAACCCAAAGTGTTTTTTAAACTGATTGGTGTACGATCTGATATTTCATAGCCATCTGCACCACCACCGCTCACACCCATATTTTTTAGGTATTGTTCACGGTTTTCCTGCATTTGTTGGATGGCCTGACCTAAAGCAGATTGCGGTGTATTTTGCGTAGCTTGCTGAGGTGCAGAAGAAGGCGGTGCTGCATTATTCGTACCACCTAATACTGGCGCAATAGGTTGATACAATCCTTTATCCAAGCCTTTAAATTTCACTTCACGCGTTGCGCCATTACCTTGTCTCAAGATTACATGATCCCAGTAGACCTCAGCCAACTGATAAGACGTCGAACCAACTGTTTCGCCTACACGATAGCGCTCTGCAATATCATTTAACTTAATTACCGCCGAAGACAAATAACTTGGATAACCAAGTAACACACCTTGTAACTCCAAATTGGCATTATCATCCGCTGAGGTTGTTGCAGGTTCGTTAAATAAAGCAAAAGAACTAATATTTGGGACTTGAGCTTGCTGCGAACCTAATTGCACTCGATCAAACTGCATCGGTTGTGGTGGTGCGATCACCCACCAAAATAATGATGCGAGTTTCCAACATAACCATAAAATTAATAATGCGAGAACCAAACCACTTAACTTATCTAATTTCTGCAAACGTATCTGTTGCATTTTTTGAGTGATGACTTTCATTAGAAACCACCCTGCAATAACGGTTGGCGTGAGCTGACCACATAAGTGTCTAAACCCGCTTTACCTTGATAGGATGGAATATTAAGAAGCATTCGCTGGGTAAGTTGTACGTCCAACATTAAGCCAGCATCTAAACTGAGATTTGCCATTTTTTGGCTACGTTGATCACGAACATCTATTTGTAATTGTCCGTTTTCATCTTTCATTTCAGCAACTAAAGAAGGCATATTCATACGATCTTGGCGCTGACCGAATGTATAAGTCAATGCACCACCGCCCCAATTTAGCTGCCCTTCAGTTGCACTGAATCCTTTTTCTTTTTGATAATTCAACTGCGCATCTTTTAACTGAATCGCATTTTCTGGCCATTGCCAGTTAGCGAAGTATTTTAAGGTTTCCGGTGAAATTTCACCTTGTAAATCCTTAATCATGATTTTTTGGCCTAGACCATAGCCAAAAACCCCATTGAATTGAGTATTGCCACTATGAATATCAAGATGAGCACCGAGGCGCAATAACAGCAAATCTAAAGGGCGTGTTTTCCAATGAACAGAACCACGCAATTGACCACGTTGCCAATCTGCCTGCCCTTGCCAAATGTTACCGCTGACATTATGTAATATTTGATTATTTTTTGAAAATTTCGCAATTAACCATGTCGCTGGAATCTGTAAAATAATAAAAATTAAAAATGCAAAAATGGCGAAAATCCACCATCTCCATTGCTTGGTCTTTTTTTTCATTCAACCCTTACCAACATGCAAAATATCATCCGTGTTGAGACACTCGCTCTATAAATGACATTATGCATACTTTTTCAACATCGCCAATTCTCTCATATAAAAAAACCAAGCTTTTTAAGCCTGGCTTTTAATGAAGGATAAAATCATCGTATGACAAAACGATGACTTTCAAACTTGATTAGATTAAGAAATCTTCAAGTTTTGCACCTTTTTCTAATTCTGCAACTAACCAGCGTGGTTGCTTACCACGACCAGTCCAAGTTTCTTCAGTATTATTTTTATTGCGATAACGTGGCTCTACAGCTTTACGTGTTGTTTTTTTACGCTTTTGCTCGCCAACTTCCAATAACTCTTCTACGCTAAAGCCAACTTTTTCAGCAATCGCGATAATTTGATTATAAGCATCTTCGATTGCCTGATCTTTTTTACTCGCAATTAAAGCTTCTGCTTCTGCTTGTAAACGCTTTAGATCTTCAACAGACAAATCACTAATATCTGGTTTCATTAGAACCACTCCAACTCAAAAAGGGGATATATCACTCAAAAATAAAAAATGAATTAAAAATTCAATTCAATATTAATTTATATACAATTAAATAATCAATATTAAAATAGTCGACTTAATCACAAGACCTCAATAAATCAGCTTATATTTACAATAAAGCTAAGAAAAATCCTAAATTTAAGTCAAAATATTTAATCAAACTTAAGAACTATAATAAAAAAATTTAACACTTGGTTATTATAAATATTAATTGAATCTTAATTTTTATGAAATATTTTACCTATTGGATGATTTATACAGTTACTATAATTTCTATTGACCATCAATAACAACTGTATAAATCTTCGCAATAAAATACCAAAATAGACATAATAGTCTTTATAATTATTAATGGGATACTAGATTATGCCCAGCATTAGATTCGAGTTGAATAATCTTATTTCGGATTGAATCAGGAATATTAACTTTCTTTGAGTCATGCTTCGTCACACAGACAAGTACAGCTTCTCCTGTAGCAACTACTTGGTTTTGTGCTTTGCTCCATAAGACATAATGCATACGAAAAGCACTATTCCTTAATTCCTCAATTCTCGCACCAATATGCAGCACATCTGGATAAAATACAGGACTTAAGTATTTACACTGACTAGATGCAACAACCGTCAATATATCTTGATCGAATATATTTAAAGCCATTAAATAAGCAATTCGGGCACTCTCAATATAACGATAATACTGTACATTATTTACATGTCCAAAAGCATCCATATCACCCCAAGCAACGGTTTGTTCATGAACGATAGGATAGACAGACAACTCTTTCATATTTACACTCATATCTTAAAATTAAGAAAATTAACATCATTTTCAAAGATTAAATTCAACTGTCTGATTAAATCAGGGTTGTCATCCAGAGTTGATTTAATCCGTAGATAACTCATTAGAATATTATCTGGATATAAAGCCAATAGCTGTTCTGCCTCAGATTTACGCTCAGTTGCCATATAAACATGCCATTTCGCAAATGTTAGCATCGGGACACTGGTATATTTTTGTTCAAGCTGAATAATACGCTGCTCAACATAGGGATAATCTGGAATTTGCTTTAATAACTGCTGCTGGAACCAAAGATAAAAGACTTCTGGGTCAAAATGCTCTTGCAATAAATGTAAAGCCAGATCAGCATGCTGAAGCCCCATTTCTGGCATACGTGCCAACAGTTTTAGCCATAATACTTTACTGCTGTATGGACGAAGCTGAATCTCTGATTGCAATGCCAAATAACGCTGTTGTAGCAGTGCTAAGTCATCCACTGAAGCCTGTTCAAACTGAATTAAGAGTTGCTGCAACCACAAGTCACGATGCTCTGCATCTAATAAACCATGCTGTGTTGTCTGCAAAAATATCCAAGGTTTTTGTAAGGCTAATTTCCCCCATAATGCAGTCATCCGCTGTTGATATGCATTTTCAATCTCGGTCAACCAAGGCGAAAGTTGGTGCTGAGATAAAAATTCGAGATGTGTCAGCGCTTTTTCAGTTTCTAGCCGTTCTAAAAAAATATCTATTCGTAACAATTCAGCCAATTCAAATGCCATCGGTGCTGATTTATCTAAACTTTGTAAGGCAGTATCAAAATCGCCATTTCTATAATCGAACTGTGCATCAATAATATTACTCAGCAAGCCTGACTGAGCAAAAACGCGCTCAATAAAGACTTGTTGATCTTTAGCCGCATCTAATAGCCAAACAATACCCAATTGCTCATAAGGGTGAAGTTCTTTGAAATTTAAAACAGTCTCTTTTTTGCGCTGCTCTCTTACAAAGTAACGTTTACCAAACAACCATCCCAATTGCACCAACAAACTAATCACGATAAAGAGCGCAATCAGCCCCAAAGCACTACTTTGAAATTGCCAATCTCGCCAATAGATATAAACATAACCATTTCCGTAACCAAAACTCAGTACCGCAAAAGCTGCAAATATCAACAATGTTGCAAATAAATAGATCAGCAATAAATGTTTCATCGTTAATTATCCAAGCAAACCAAGTGTTGTAAGTTTTGGTGCAGGTACAGTAGGTAAATTTGAAATTTTTTCCAATTTCATTTTCATTTGCTGGCTATCTCGATCAGGCAGATTTGCCAATATCTGCATCACCTCTAAAATTGATTTTCGATATTCAGACATCTGATTGTGATGTAAAGCTTGAGATGCTAGCAATAAACGTAGCTGAGCTTCTTTTAAGATAATTGAACGGTTAATTAAATCTGGTGCGGCACGTTGCACTTTTTCAAAACTAAACCATTTCCACCAAGCCCGATTTTCACTTTTTACCTTTTGTACGGTTGGATTATCAATCTCGGCTTGTAAACGCTGATCCAGTTGCTGCAATAAGTTATCTAGCTGCTGCTGTTGCTGAGTTTGAGCTAAAACATACTGCTGAATGGCAAGACGATCTTGCTCTATCGCTTTCATTAAACTTTGTTGTAAAGCAGGAGCCACATTGTATTGAACGATTTGTTGTTGTAGTTGGTTGAGGTGCTCTAACGCATAAATAAACTGTTGTTGATCAATAGCAAACTGAACCAACTCTAAATGTTGCTTAATTAAAATAACAGGTGCAACACCCACCATCATCATCGGAGGTGGAATACTATTTTCAACAGGTTCTGCAGCGCGTCCACTCTGCACTTGGCGCTGTAAAGCTACAAATTGATCATTGAGTAAGGAATAACGTTGCTCAGTTTGGGCAAGTTGCTGTTGTAATTCAGGTGTTGTTTGAGAATATTGCGCGACATTATAACTAAGTTTTGCTAACCACAATAAACTTAGCAATAGAATCAAATAAACAATTTTTCTCATACCTTTCCTTGCCAGCAACGCATACGGTGAATAATCTCTGATGCAGATAACTTTTCAAGCTGAATAATGTTACTTGCTTGATTTAACAATGCTTGTGAATGTGTTAATAACTGTGTCAGTCGCTCACCAAGCGTCAAATAGATCCACTCTGCTTCTACTTGATTTTGCGAGGTTAATTGCTGCCAATTGTTCCAACTGGCTTCACTACTAATCAACACCGCAACCTGCTGATGAGATTCAATATTTTTTAAAATTGTAGGAGTTTTTATGACACTTAATTCAGGACACTGACGGCGATAAAGCACAAAATTGAGAACTGAAATTCCTTGTTGCTGTAATTGCTGCATCATGAATTGTCGTCCACCTAAACCACGCCAAAAAGCAATCTGTTTAAGGTGATCTTGTTGCTTTAAAATTGGTAAATCCAGCATGCCTTCAGAACTTTCTACCTCAGGAACGAGGCTTTCTATTTTAAATTTTGCCAATGCCTGTGCGGTTGCTTGCCCCACAGCAATCCACTGAATATGTGTTAACTGCACCAAATCAATGTTTGCTTGTTGCAGATATCGCATTCCAACCTCAACGGCTGTAGGACTCACCACAACAATCACTTGAGTTTGTTCAAGCTGCTGATAGAGCTGCTGCAACTCGATAGAAAATGGCACAGCTGTCAGTTCAAGCAATGGTAATGTTTCAACCTGATACCCCGCATCAACAAGAGCCTCTGTTAATGTAGAGGCTCTATCTTGTGGGCGAGTATTGATAAATAACATTAATAAAGCGCTTTGAGCAGTTCACCGGCGCCTTGCTCTAATAATCGTTGTGCGAGCTGCACACCCAATTGTTCAGCATTTTCCGCTGTGCCATCTAACTGTTCTTTCAGTAGCGTTTTACCATCAACACTGCCCACACGCCCTTCGATTTTCAACTGATTATTTTGCAAAGTCGCATAACCCGCGATTGGAACTTGGCATCCACCTTCTAAATAGGCATTGAATGCGCGTTCAGCACGCACACAAATCGAGGTTTCTTCGTGTTGTAAAGGTTGGATAAGCTTTAATAATTCATCATCATTTGTACGGCATTCTAGACCCAATGCACCTTGTCCCACCGCAGGTAAACTTACTACTGGTGTTAAACAGTGACGAATACGATCTTCTAATCCTAGACGCTTTAAACCTGCACTTGCTAAAATAATCGCATCATACAGACCATCATCTAGTTTCGATAAACGTGTGCCAACATTCCCACGCAGATCAATAATTTCCAAATCAGGACGTTGCTGTAAAATCTGACATTTACGGCGCAAACTTGAAGTCCCAACTTTGGCACCTTGCGGTAACTCATCAAAATGCGGATATTGGTTTGATACAAAAGCATCTAAAGGATCTTCACGCTCGCAGATCACCGCTAAACTCAAACCCTCAGGCAAGTGCATCGGGACATCTTTCATCGAATGTACAGCCAAGTCAGCACGCCCATCGAGTAAAGCAGCCTCTAGCTCTTTTACAAATAAGCCCTTGCCGCCAATTTTAGCCAAGGGCGTATCAAGAATCTTGTCACCCTGCGTCACAAACTTAACCAATTCAACCGTTAAATCTGGATAAAGCGCATTTAAACGAGAACGAATATGCTCGGCCTGCCAAAGAGCAAGTGGGCTTTGTCGAGTTGCAATTTTTAGGGTTTTCATAAATCTAAGTTAAGTATTGATCAAAGCAATTGTTCCAAACTTAACTTGCTCATCTAAAATTGCAAGCAAAAAATCACAAAGTGTGCGCTATCCTACAGAAAACTGCCTGATTACAACTGATGCATACACTCTCGTAGACTCGGCAAATGGCGACGACTCACCGACAAGCGCTCATCAAGTTCTCGCAACCGTACTTGATATTGCCCCGCGGCAACCAACTCCAGTCCTTCCAAATAATCTAAAGAAACGAGTGCATTACGGTGAATGCGAATAAAACGATCCGAAAATTCAAGCTCTAAGTCTTTTAACGTCTCATCAATTAATACGCTGCCATTTTTATGGCGAACCGTAACGTATTTTTGATCAGCAAGAAAATAATAAACATTTTCCAGTGGAATGAGTTCGACCCCGCGATAAGTTTTCGCAGCAATTTGATGGCGTTGGGCTTTGGTATCGTACATATTGTCTTGTTGTTGTAAACCAGTCATTTGTGCTTGTGTTAATTGAGTTAAATTATTAAAAACCTGCTGTAAGTCTTGTTGTGCAACAGGTTTAAGCAAATATCCTTGTGCTTGAAATTTAAATGCTTCCAATGCATGTTGATCATATGCCGTGCAAAAAATAATTGCTGGACGCGGATTTAAACGGCTGAGTTGTTCAGCACATTCCAAACCATTCATCCCTGGCATTTGAATATCTAATAAAACGACATCGGGCGAGTCGTTTTCAATATGATTTAACACATCCTGCCCATGATGCGCCGTCGCAATCACTTCATGCCCCATTTGGGTCACCAAACGTGACAAACGCTCTACTGCGAGAGGTTCATCATCAGCAATCAGAACTTTCATCCTCTCCTCCTTGTCACCGTTAACTTCATCCATATTTTTTATGGTTAACTCGACTTATTATTTTACTCGATAGTGGTAACTCACCACAGTCGTATATAAGGACGCTCCCCCATAGACCTGAAACTTCACCGACCGCCCATAATAAGCTTTCAAGCGTTGTTCCACATTTTCTATCGCAATACCATTCCCTTTTCTCGATTTTATTTTATCGTGAGAATAAGGGTTAGTAATGACTATACTGACTTGATTTTGCAATATTTCAACCAATACGCTGATTGTAGATGGCTGCAAAACCGATTCCACCCCATGAAAAATACTATTCTCTAGCAAAGGTTGCAACGTTAATAATGGAATCGTCACACGTTTTAATTCAATTGGTGTCGCTTGTATGTTCCATTCTACATTTAAACGCTCACCCAAACGCATTTTTTCTATACTTAAATACTGCTGACAGAGATCAATTTCCTCATTCAAACTCACCAATTTCAGCTCTTGAAAACTCGCTCTAAATAACCGCGATAAATTGATTAGCATATTTTCGGCTTTATCAGGATCAATCGCGATCAAACTCACCACACTATTTAAACTATTAAATAAAAAATGTGGATGGATTCTAGCCTGCATGGCCTGAATACGCGCATTCAGCTCACTGTACTGCTGGTTAAGCCATTGTTCACGCATATATAAATAGCGCAAACAGAATGCACCTAGCAAGACTCCATAGCCCAAATGCAAGCTCGCACCATGAAACAGAATTTCTTCAGAGAACTGACTCGAACGTGTCGCCCAAAATTGAATAATATTCACCGCACAAGTGGTAAATAACACAATCATCTGAAGTAACAGAAAACCAAGTGTTAATGCAACTTTCTGGCTAAATTTGGCAAAAAATTCTTGGAAATAATCCACAAGTGCAGAAAAAGATAAAATCACCCAATTAATAAAAAACATGAATTGTAAAAATCGAAGCCATTCTAATGCTTCCCACGAGCGTGCTTCTGCAAGCGCTAAAACCATCGCTAAAACGTTACTTGCCACAATTAATTCTAATAAGTGTTGCCATTGGCCAATTTTCGTAAAAAAATAAGACCCTGATAAATTCATCTGACGAGATTGCGATAACTTCTTACGTCGAGTTTCGGCAACTGCGTTTGGATTTGCTATACTCTTTTTTATTTTACTGAGCCGCCATGACCACATCTTCTCAATCCTCATCTTCAGCAAGCCCTAATCAAACCTCTGGTATGTGGGGCGGTCGCTTCTCTGAAGCAACAGATGCTTTTGTTGCAGAATTTACAGCATCTGTGCAATTTGACCAACGTTTTTATAAACAAGATATTGCTGGTTCAATTGCACATGCAACAATGCTCGCTAAAGTCGGTGTACTTACTGAAGCTGAACGTGATGACATCATTCAAGGTTTAACGACGATTAAAGCAGAAATTGAAGCGGGTAACTTTGAATGGCGCATTGATCTAGAAGACGTGCACATGAACATTGAGTCTCGTTTGACTCAACGCATTGGTATTACAGGTAAGAAACTTCATACAGGTCGCAGTCGCAATGACCAAGTTGCAACAGATATTCGCTTATATCTACGTGATGAAATTGATGACATTTTAGGTCTGCTTCTACGTTTACAAAAAGGCCTTCTCAGCTTAGCAAGCCAAAACACCAATACCATCATGCCTGGTTTTACGCATTTACAAACAGCTCAGCCTGTAACTTTTGGTCATCACTTATTAGCTTGGTTTGAAATGTTGGTACGTGATACTGAGCGCTTACAAGACTGTCGCAAACGTGTCAATCGTATGCCTCTCGGCTCAGCAGCTTTGGCAGGTACAACCTACCCGATTGATCGTGCCTATACCGCAGAACTTTTAGGCTTTGAAGCTGTTTCAGAAAACTCATTAGATGCAGTTTCTGACCGCGACTTTGCAATTGAATTTAATGCAGCAGCGTCGTTAATCATGATGCATTTATCACGTATGTCTGAAGAGCTCATTTTATGGACTTCAGCACAGTTCAAATTCATCAACATTCCTGATCGTTTCTGTACTGGCTCATCAATCATGCCACAGAAGAAAAATCCAGATGTTCCTGAGTTAGTACGTGGTAAATCTGGTCGTGTTTTTGGTGATTTAATTAGCTTACTGACACTCATGAAAGGTCAGCCTTTGGCGTATAACAAAGATAACCAAGAAGACAAAGAGCCACTATTCGATGCGATTGATACTGTCCGTGGTTCATTGATGGCGTTTGCTGACATGGTGCCAGCATTAGTACCAAATATTGAAATTATGCGTGAAGCTGCATTACGTGGTTTCTCAACAGCAACAGACCTTGCTGACTATCTTGTGAAGAAAGGTGTTGCTTTCCGTGATGCACATGAAATCGTAGGTAAGGCAGTTGCGCTCGGTGTTGCCGAAGAGAAAGATTTATCTGAATTAACACTTGTACAGCTTCAACAATTCTCTGATCTCATTACTGCGGATGTGTTCGATAAAGCACTCACCTTAGAAGCTTCTGTGAATGCGCGTGATCATATTGGTGGCACTGCACCTAAACAAGTTGAAGCTGCAATCGCTCGTGCACACACTCGCCTAGAACAGCTATACGCTTAAGGATTTATGATGACTAGACAAGTATTTTGCCGTAAGTATCAAAAAGAATTAGAGGGCTTAGACTTTGCACCTTTTCCAGGAGCAAAGGGTCAAGAGCTTTTTGAGACTGTATCGAAACAGGCTTGGCAGGAATGGCTAAAACACCAAACCACGCTCATCAATGAAAAACGCTTAAATGTGTTTGAACCTGATGCAAAAAAATTCCTTGAAGAGCAACGTGAGAAATTCTTCAACAATGATGAAAGCGTTGAGAAAGCAGAAGGTTGGACTGAGCAAAAATAAGCACTTAGTCTAATTTTACTGGTAAAAAGAGAGCTGTTTTTCAGCTCTCTTTTTACGTGATATTTACACTAGTAATAAAGCATTACAGAGTATACACACTTGTCTACATGACACCTAAATCAACTCGATCTATATTTGTATTCAGAAAGACAAAGAGATACACCGATATCTCACGTAATACATGATATTTCTCTCCCAGACTTTTCCCCCGAAGTCTGGGATTTTTTTATTTTAAATTGACCAATAAAAAAAACCGCAGAATAATCTACGGCTCGATGTTATTTTCTTTTTCAAATTATTTTTGATTTACTTTCTGTTCAATTTCTTCAATGCTGGTATGACGAACATCCATCCCTTTCGCCATATAAATGACTTGTTCAGAAATATTACGAGCATGATCACCAACACGCTCAAGCGCACGCAACACCCACATCACATTCATCACACGCGAAATATGGCGAGGATCTTCAATCATATAGGTCATCAAGGTACGTGTTGCAGATTGATATTCACGGTCAATATCAGCATCTGCCATAACAACTTTGAGCGCTTGATCCACATCTAAACGAGCAAAAGCATCTAGTGCATCATGGATCATGACACGGACTTGGTTACCAATATGACGCGTTTCCATATAACCACGAGGAGACTCACCTTCCTCACAAAGGTTTTGTGCAATACGTGCAATTTTTGCAGCTTCATCGCCAATACGCTCTAAATCAGTATTGGCTTTGCTCATCGCAATCACCATACGCAAATCGATTGCTGCTGGATGACGACGTGCCAAAATCAGAGTTAAACCTTCATCAATATCACGTTCATATTGATTGACCGTATTATCTTTAAATTGTACGTCGATTGCTAAATTTGCATCTGTATCGAGCAAAGAATGAATTGCATTGGCAACCTGCTGTTCAACCAATCCCCCCATTGTCATAAATTTAGTGTGCACAGCTTGTAAGTCTTCATTAAATTGTGAAGAAATATGGTGACTTAACACAGGATTACTTGGACTCACAGTATGCCTCCACTAGACACATGGAAAAATGATTGGTGATTAAAACATAATAATGATGAAAGTTTTATGACAATCAATCGCTAGATTTCATGTTTATAAACTTGTCATTATAATCACGTCAACACAACAATATAGAAATAGATAAAGAACTTTATGATGCGTATTTTCAACATATGTTTGTTATGCACCGTCTTCATCACAGGATGTCAGAAAACACCCCAAAATGCTATTGAAAACGAGCAGCAACAAAAGCAACCTTCAGTTAAAACCAAGTCAGCAAATCATGAATGTAAAACTTTGAGCCAAAATCTTGAAAAGATTGGCCGTAGCAGCACCGTTGAATCACTCACTCAGGTCAATACTCAATTAAAGAAATGTATGACTCAAGCTGACAATACACGACAATTAAAATGGTTAGATGATTCAACAAAAATGTACAAACGTTTCTTGGATGCAGATACAGATGAGAAAAGTTTAGATGCGCTTTCAGAGTACTCATATAGCATTTTAGATAACGAAAATAATCATTCAGACCGTCGCACATCAACAATCCAAGTGGGCAGTCAGGAGCTATTTAAAAAATTAGCAAAGAGAGATCAATATCTACTCAAACATCAAGGTCAAGCCTATATTGAGTTTCAATATATTGGTGAAGGTGTTTTTGAATATCAAAGACAGCCTCAATATATCCTTGATATTTTCGCTCCCGCTTTGCCTAAAGACCAACAGCGCTTTGTCAAACAAATGGCAAAGGATAACCAAGATATTCTCTACAACGATGCTGCATTAACTATTTCTTGGAATGAGTTAGTGAATCGAGCATTGTTTTGGGAAAACTACTTAAAACAATATCCAAACGCTAAATTCAAAACAGATGCTCAAAGTCTACTGGACGAGTATCGTTACCTGATCTTTCTAGGAGTAGACAATAGCCCTGTTTCGGATGAGTTTGCTCCAAATACATGGATTGATCCAGATGCCTTAGCCACAATTAAAGCCCTAGCAAAACGCACAGACACTGACCTTGCTTCTACTGCACAAAAATTCTTGGATTTTATCGCGACACCAATAGAGCAGCGATCTGAGAAGTTTCAAATTGTCAGTGACTCAGACATTCATGAGGCTTCAGCAACAAGTGAGAGCCATGAAACACCGAATCCATATGAGCAATTAAAATCGTTATTGCAGCTTTCCTCGCCTTGGGAAAAGGAGCGCCAAAAAGACTGTCACGTTGATGCGATTTGCATTCAAATTTGACGAGAATTAAACAAGCATTTTTTTTTAAATCTGCTAAGCTTTGGACATTGCTTGACGGAGCGCAGTTAACAAACTGCTGAGATTGTCTTAATACTGAGGTCACACCTCTGGATTTAAAGATGAGTACCGTTGAACCTGATCAGGTTAACACCTGCGTAGGAATCAAGCCCAACAAAAAACTTAGCCTTTATTTATCATAGAGATAAATCCGCCATTGTTTTTGGTCGTGCTTGATTCGTTAATGCCATACATAAGGATCATGCCATGAACCAATTAACGAATCTTTCCCCTGCTGATATTTCTGCTCAACATGAGCAAGACGCTAAAGATTTAACCCGTATATTACCTGCTTCGCGCAAAGTGTATGTTGAAGGTTCTCGCCCTGACATCCAAGTTCCGTTTCGTGAAATTAGTTTGACTGAAACACCCACAGGTTTAGGCGGTGAACATAATCCACCGGTGATGGTCTATGACACGTCTGGTGTCTATACTGACCCAAGCATCGAAATCGATCTCAATAAAGGCTTACCTTCTGTACGCCAAAGGTGGATCGAAGAACGTCAAGATACCGATGTACTGACAGGCTTAAGCTCTGAGTTTGGCCAAGCACGTTTAAAAGATATTCGTACCGCAGACATTCGCTTTGCACATATTCAAAACCCTCGCCGCGCCAAAGCTGGCAAGAATGTCACACAAATGCACTATGCCAAACAAGGTATCATCACGCCTGAAATGGAATATATTGCGATTCGTGAAAATCAGCGCCAATCTGAAGGTGTTGATATGCGTCAACATGAAGGTCAAAACTTTGGTGCACAGAATCTAAAAGAGATTACGCCTGAATTTGTCCGTCAAGAAATTGCTGCGGGTCGTGCCATTATTCCTGCCAATATTAACCATCCAGAATGTGAACCAATGATTATTGGTCGCAATTTCTTGGTTAAAATTAATGCCAATATTGGTAACTCAGCACTTGGCTCTTCGATTGATGAAGAGGTTTCTAAAATGACATGGGCAACCCGTTGGGGTGCTGACACCATTATGGACTTATCGACTGGCAAGAATATTCACGAAACACGTGAATGGATTATCCGCAACTCTCCAGTTCCAATTGGGACGGTTCCGATTTATCAAGCTTTAGAAAAAGTCGATGGCGTTGCTGAAGATCTCACATGGGAAATCTTTAAAGACACGTTGATTGAGCAAGCCGAGCAAGGCGTAGACTATTTTACGATCCATGCGGGTGTGTTGCTTCGTTATGTACCAATGACCGCGAATCGCCTCACTGGCATCGTGTCTCGCGGTGGTTCAATCATGGCACAATGGTGCTTAGCGCATCATGAAGAAAACTTCCTCTACACGCATTTCGACGAAATTTGTGAAATCATGAAAGCTTATGATGTGTCATTTAGCTTAGGAGATGGGTTACGCCCAGGTTGTGTGCAAGATGCCAATGATGAAGCACAATTTAGTGAACTTAAAACGCTGGGTGAATTGACACATCGTGCTTGGGAACATGATGTCCAAGTGATGATCGAAGGTCCGGGACATGTGCCAATGCACATGATCAAAGAAAATATGGATCTACAACTTGAAGTCTGTAAAGAAGCGCCGTTCTATACGCTTGGACCACTCACTACGGATATCGCTCCGGGTTATGACCATATTACCTCTGCGATCGGTGCTGCGATGATTGGTTGGTATGGCACAGCGATGCTTTGCTATGTCACGCCGAAAGAGCATTTAGGTTTGCCAAATAAGAAAGATGTTAAAGATGGCATCATTACTTATAAAATTGCAGCTCATGCAGCCGACTTAGCCAAAGGTCATCCGGGTGCTCAAGTTCGTGACAATGCTTTATCTAAAGCACGTTTTGAATTCCGCTGGGATGACCAATTCAATCTGAGCTTAGACCCTGATACAGCACGCAGTATGCATGATGAAACACTTCCGAAAGAAGCACATAAATCAGCGCATTTCTGTTCAATGTGCGGACCTAAATTCTGCTCGATGAAAATCACACAAAATGTGCGAGATTATGCTCAAAATCAACACAATGCCAAGCAGTCAAATGATGCAGAAACAGATGTTGAAGCAGGTCTCAATGCCATGAAAACCGCTTATCAGGAACATGGTCAAAAACTGTACCATAAAGTGTAAATCGACTAAAAAAAGATTTTCCCGCGAATCATTCTCGGTTAGGATGAGATATGTACAATCTCATCCTGATTGAAGATGACCATTCTTGACCACGCCAGCTATTCAGCATCCGACGTTACGATAGAATCTCGAGAGTTTTTATTTCGAGGATTCATTCAAGTTGAGAAAGTGAATATTCGACATCGATTATTTAATCGCTCGGATTATTCACCTTTGATTCAACGTGAACTCGTACATCGTCCAGAAGCCGCTGGCGTTTTATTATATGATGATCAACAACAGCGCTTTGCATTGATCGAACAATTTCGTATTGGCGCGTTAAATGACGTTGAATCAGCATGGCAACTTGAAGTGATTGCTGGTGTACTTGATGGAGATGAATCTCCTGAAACATGTATTCGCCGTGAAAGTTTAGAAGAATCAGGTTGTGAAATAAAAGAATTACAACATTTATTCAGCTTCTACCCTTCTGCTGGTGCATGTTCAGAATTCTTTCATCTCTATGTGGCAGAAGTAGATCTACCTTTAACAGGTGGAATCTTTGGTATGCCAGATGAAGGCGAAAATATTCAACTTCATTTATTTGATTATTCTGAGTTAACACTCTTATTAAAAAACGGGCGTTTGAGAAATGCACCTGTGATCATGGCATTACAGTGGCTTGCTCAACATTTACAACAACGATAAAAATCTGAAGGGGGTAAGACTGTGACTTTTCAAGTCTCAACATTATCACAAAAAGATTTTGTGATGGTACAGATTACCGATACACACTTATTAGAGTATCCGCATTTGGAATTTGTCGGGATGCAACCTGAGCAAAGTTTCCGTGCAGTAATCGACTTGATGCGCCAACAGCACTCTGAAATTGATCTAATCGTCCATACTGGTGATTTAGCACAAAATCCAACACCTGTGACGTACCATCGTTATCTCGAACATATGAATACCTTGGGAATTCCATTTTTTCATACGCCGGGAAATCATGACGATGTAGCCTATTTTCCATTTCATGAAACAGAACCGACCAAACCGACCGTTGTTGAAGTAGGTAACTGGCGCATCATTTTATTAAACAGCGCGCAACCAGAACGTATCGATGGGAAAATTGCAGACATTCAATTACAGCAACTCACTCAATTACTAACTGAGTTAAAAGATTGTTATGTGATTATTGCATGTCACCATCATCCGTTTGCAATGCAGTCTGCTTGGATTGATCAACATAAACTCAAAAATTCTTCTGATTTATTAGAGACGATCGAGCCATTTAATAATGTTAAAGCAATTGTATGTGGGCATGTGCATCAGGATTCGATCAATACTTGGCAAGGCGTAGAATTCTTATCTACACCTTCGACATGCATCCAGTTTAAGCCAAAAAGTGACAAATTTGCTTTAGACGAAGAACACCCTGGTTATCGCTATATCCGACTTAAATCCAATGGTGAAATAGAAACTCAAGTCTATAGACTATCAAATTCGCAGCGGATGAGTAGTTCTGAAGTTTTAGGCTATGACTAAACTTTTGATTACAAATCACATCCTAGATTTCTCACGAAATCTAGACAGGAATGACTACCATCTTGCTCAAAAACTCTATATGATGTCGACCCTTGATGGGAAAAACCATCTTCGGTTTCTATAAAAACACTTGCATATCACCATATTTTTTGCGTATAGATAGTACGTGTATGATGAGGAATGCCCTATATGGCGAATGACAACCAAAATCAAGTCTTGGACGAACAGACAGCAGTGATCGACGATCAAAAATCGACTGTAAAACGTGTACGCAAAACCAAACCAAAAGCTTCTGAAGGCGGTACAACTGCTAGCTTGTTTGGAATCGAACCTTATCAGCCGAAAAAAAATGAAGAATACATGTCTGATGGACAACTTGAGCATTTCCGCCAAATCCTAAATGCATGGAAAGCTGAGTTAATGTCTGAAGTTGATCGCACATTGAATACAATGCAAGATGAATCAAGTGCACTACCTGATGTCAATGACCGAGCAACTCAAGAAGAAGAGTTCGCGATTGAGCTACGTACACGTGATCGTGAGCGCAAACTTATTCGTAAAATCGAACAATCTCTTGAAACAATTCAAAGCGGTGATTATGGTTTCTGCGAAACCTGTGGTATCGAAATTGGTTTGCGTCGCTTAGAAGCTCGACCAACAGCAACTCAATGTATCGATTGCAAAACTTTGGCTGAAATCAAAGAAAAGCAAAATAACGGTTAATAATCCCACCCAGCCTCCCTTTAAAAAGGGAGGAGTACTGAAAATTTATAATGTTTGAGTACTCCCCTCCTTTATAAAGGAGGGGTCTGGGGGAGGATTAAAAAACACGACCATTCAATCTTTATGTCTTATATCGGACGATTTGCACCCTCGCCAACTGGCCCTTTGCATTTTGGCTCGCTGCTAACAGCCGTCGCGAGTTATTGTGATGCTAAAGCCAACCATGGTAAATGGTTGGTTCGTATCGAAGATACAGACATCCCTCGTATTTATCCAAATAGTGAAATGCATATTCTATCTTGTATTGATGCATTTCAATTCGAACCAGATTCCGAAATTATTTTTCAAAAAGACCGTTTAGATATTTATGAGCAAGTGCTTGAACAACTCAAGCAAGCACAATTGATTTATGCTTGCCAATGCACACGGAAAATGTTGGGCTCAAATCATATCTATGTCGGTACTTGCCGTGATTTGAATCTCGATTTTGAGCAACAAGCCATTCGCCTAAAAGTATCAGATCAACAGATTTGTTTTGATGATCGCTTACAAGGTCAACAATGCTCAAATTTAAAATATGATCTCGGTGATTTTGTCTTAAAACGACGAGATGGCATTATCAGTTATCAACTTGCCGTCGTTGTAGATGATTATCTACAAAAGATCACGCATGTCGTTCGTGGCGCAGATTTACTCGACAATACTGTTCGACAAATTTGGCTTGGGTCATTACTTGACTATCCCAAGTTAAGCTATATGCATCTCCCATTGGCAATGAATGGTCAAGGCCAAAAATTATCAAAGCAGAATCTCGCTCAAGCCTTAGACATCAATAAAGCACCTGAATTACTTAGTGCAGCAATTCTTGCCTTAGGTCAGTCTATGGTTGAGCTCGATCAACCTCGAATAATGCTACAACAAGCTATTCAACAATGGGATGTAGAACGTATTCCCAAAGGCATTTATTTAAATGACATCTATCAATAAGCAATAAAAAAGCCCTGAATTCAGGGCTTTTTGAATTTAATGCGATTAGAAGTTTGATTCTTCTTTCACTGGATTCAACTCTTGCGTTGACGCATCAATTTTTAAAATCAGACTAATCATCGCAGCACACATCATCAGAGATGTACCACCATAACTAATGAATGGTAGCGTTAAACCCTTAGTCGGCATTAAACCCATATTCATGCCCGCATTCACTAGAATTTGCAGTAAGAAAATAATGCTGATTCCATAAGCCAAATAACCTGCCCGCAGATAATTATGCTGCAAGGCACGATGTCCAATACGAATACAGCATGCCAACATAGTAAATGACAAAACCATTACCGTCGTTACACCAAAGAAGCCAAACTCCTCCCCTAAAACAGCCAACATAAAGTCAGTATGTGCTTCAGGAAGATAAGAAAGCTTTTGCACACTGTGCCCGAGTCCCGTACCAAACCATTCACCACGACCAAATGCCATCAATGCATTGGATAACTGATATCCAACACCTAATGGGTCAGCCCAAGGGTTGGTAAATGAAATAAGACGCTGGAAACGGAAAGGCTCAAAGATAATCAGTGCACTAATCCCTGCGAGAATTGCACCAAGCATAATTAAGAACTGGGTTGCAGGTGCGCCAGCCAAGAAGAACACACCCACCATCATTAAAACAATTACAACGGTTGCCCCTAAATCTGGCTCTGCCACGATAAAACCAACCGTAAGCGCCATCACACCACTCAAACGCAGCAAGCCTTTCCAATGCGTTCTAACTTCTTTAGCACGACGAACAACATAATCCGCCGTGAAAATAGCCATAACGATTTTGGCGATTTCTGTCGGCTGTAAAGTAAAGCCACCAACCTTAATCCAACGATGCGAACCATTGACCTCTGTGCCTACAACCAATACCGCCAATAACAGCACCATGGTAACTAGCCATAAAGGGAAGGCATTTTTAAACCAGATATTTAAAGAAACACGATACGTCAAAAAGGCGACAACGGCTGCGACAACAATCGAAATACCATGACGGATCAAGAAGTAGAATGGATTCTCATGGATATACTCCGCATAGGGCATAGATGCCGATGCCACCATGACAGAACCAAAACAAAGTAAAGAAATCACACAAAAAATCAAAATATTGCGTGGTGTCATTTCAGCAGGAAGTTTAGGCAACCGATTAAATAATCTTGAAATCTTCTGCACTGTATTTTGGGCTAAATCAGCCATACTTCAGTTCCTAGTTTTTATTTTCATTCAAGGCATTTACAAATGCCACGAATTGATGTCCACGATCATTATAGCTTTTGAACATGTCAAAGCTAGCACAAGCTGGCGAGAGTAAAACGACATCCTCAGCTTGTGTGACTGTTTGAGCAAGCTCAACAGCAGCTTTGAGCGTATCAGCATGCTGAATGATTGTTGTGCCTTGGATGGCTTGCTCAATTATCGCGGCATCTTCACCGATCAGAATGACATTTTTGACATATTTTTGTATCGCATCACGCAATGGACGGAAGTCTTGACCCTTACCCTGCCCACCTAGAATCAATGCAAGTTTACCTTTTTTTACTTCAATCGCAGCGCCCAAACCATCAATCGCAGCGAGCGTTGCACCAACATTGGTACCTTTAGAATCGTTGTAATATCGGACGTTATCGACTGTTTTCACAAACTCACAGCGATGCTCCAAACCTTTAAAGGTTTTTAATGTGTTAAGCATCGATTGAGTATCTAAACCAACTGCTTCGCCTAATGCCAAACATGCTAAAGCATTCGCGACATTATGCATGCCCTGAATATACATTTCAGAAGTTTTCAATAAACGTTCACGGCCTCGTGCCAACCACATTGTACCGTCTGCATCACGAAGTACACCATATTGATTCAGATCAGGTGCATTAAGACCAAAACTTTGCATTGGCGTAACATCAGGAACCAACGGACGACTGAGATTATCATCACGGTTAAACACCACTTTTTTCACACCTTGGAAAATACGATGTTTAGCTTTGTGATAACCCAACATGTCACCATGACGATCCAAGTGATCCTCACTCATATTAAGCACAACTGCAACTTCTGCATTTAAATGCGAAGTCGTTTCAAGCTGAAAACTTGAAAGCTCCAAAACAATCAGCTCAGGCTTATCTTGCAAAAGATCAAGCGCAGGGCGACCAAGATTTCCACCTACAGCAACTTTTTTACCTGCATCTTCTGCCATTAAGCCAACCAAAGTCGTTACAGTACTTTTTGCATTGGAACCTGTAATCGCAATAATTGGCGCATCTGTTGCACGGCGTAAAAGTTGGATGTCACCTACAACAGGAATACCCGCCTCAATTGCCTGTTGAATTTCTGGGAGCTGTGGTGCAAGCCCTGGACTTAAAATAATTTCTTCCGCTTGTAGCAAAAGCTCTATATCTAATTTCCCAAAGCTCGTTCGAACGCCAGCAGGAATTTGATCATGACCCGGTGGAGTCTCTCGAGAGTCTGTTACTGCAACTTGGTAGCCCTGTCCATGTAGAAAGTTTACAGCTGATACGCCAGAGATTCCCAAGCCAGCCACAACTTTTAATCCACCACGTTGTATTAACATTTTTGCCCCATTTGATTGCAGATCACAGAATGGCAAAAATGTTAGCACTTTACTGTTTTAAATGCTTTTTCAGTTTTAGTTTTATTCCGTCTTTTTTGTGTCAGTGAGTAAAACAGAAGCGATCCTTAGCCACTTCGATTTCTTCATGGTTTATGAAGCTTCATAAATGAAGTTTTAGCTTAATTAAATTAAAAACTATCTTCTTTTTAAAACTTCTTTTATTTAGATCTATTTTATTTTTTCAGCATAAAAAAATACCCATATCAAATATGGGTATTTATCATTTTGGTTGTTATCGCCATTTCACTGTTTGCACAGCTTCAGTTGTTTTGCTGTCATTTTTTTCATCGACAGCACATCCACAACCACCACTACAGCCTACTGCCACTTTAGGTTTAAGCCATTTTGCCAAACTATTCCAGCCGAGTTGCTGGCAGATATTCGATAGTCCTAAAAATGCAGAGTTCGCAGTCTGAGGGAACACTTTTTTAAAGACAACGATAGCACTCCACAGCACCAATACAGCAACAATTAAGTATTCAAACATAAGCGTCTCTCCAATGATTCCCTCCCTCTTTTAAAGGGAGGTGTAATGGGATTTCATTACCCCCAAATGCGTGATGCGATTTGATAGGTAAAGAAAGACATTAAATAAGCTAAACCGAACAAATAAGCAGTCATCACCGCGACATGCTTCCAAGAACCTGTTTCACGACGAACAGTTGCCAGTGTTGCTAAGCAATGTGGCGCATAAACAAACCAAACCAGCAACGATAAGCCCGTAGCTAAAGACCAACCTGAGCCATCAGCACTGATTAAATGTGCTAAGCCTTGAGCAACGGCATCATCATCAGCACCAGATAAGGCATAAACCGTTCCTAATGCAGCAACCACAACTTCACGCGCCGCCATTGCAGGAATCAAGGCAATACAGATCTGCCAATTGAAACCGAGCGGAGCAAAAATTGGTTGCATCACATGCCCTAACATCCCTGCAAAACTATAATCAATCGCTGGCTGTGTCGCACCATCAGGTGCTTGAGGAAAGGTACATAGGAACCAAAGCAAGATTGAAAGTGCAAAGATAATTCCACCGACACGCTTCAAGAAGATCTTACCGCGATCAAGTAAACCAATACCCACACTCTTTAAATCTGGAATACGATAACTTGGCAGCTCAAGCAGTAATGCATGCTGTGATTTATCTTTCTGCAAAAATTTCATCACAAATGAAACACACAATGCGCTCACGATGCCTGCCATATACAAACCGAACAACACCAAACCTTGCAGGTTAAAGATTCCCCACACGGTTTGACTTGGGATAAATGCGGCAATTAATAAAGCATAAACAGGTAAGCGTGCCGAACAGGTCATGAGTGGTGCAACCATAATCGTGGTAAAACGATCACGCGGATCACTAATACTACGTGTTGCCATAATTCCCGGCACTGCACAAGCAAAGCTTGAAAGCAAAGGAATAAATGCTCGCCCACTTAAGCCTGCTTTAAACATCAATTTATCGAGTAAGAAAGCTGCGCGTGGTAAATAACCAGATTCTTCCAACACTAAGATAAAGAAGAATAAGATCAAAATCTGTGGCAGGAACACCACCACACCGCCTGCGCCCGCAATAATACCGTCAACCACAAGACTTTGAAGCAATGGTTGGGTAATGTGTTCACCTAAAGTTTCACCTAACCAACCAAAGAAGCCTTCAATACCATCCATGAAGGGTGCAGCCCAAGCAAATACCGCTTGGAACACGATAAACATCATCACCGCTAAGCTGAGCAAACCCAGCACAGGATGCAAGAAAATGCGATCTAGGAAATCTGTACGCTTATCTTCCTGATCAACGAAGTTCACCACATCTTTAAAAATCGTTTCGATTTTCTGATGGTGTTCACCCGTTAAACCACTGAGTTCAGTTTGCGGAGCGGTATATTTTTCTTGATCCAAGGCATGCAGTAAGTTTTCGATCCCTGTATTACGCACAGCCACTGTTTCCACAACAGGGACACCAAGGCGCTCAGACAGTTTTTGCGTATTGATCTGGATGCCACGACGACGCGCTTCATCCATCATGTTCAACACCACAAGAATTGGTCGACCCAATTCAATCATTTCAAGCACTAAACCCAAGTGCAACTTTAAGTTTGTCGCATCAACCACACACAAAAAGGCGTCTTGTTGCCCTTCCTCAGCAATTTTACCTTGGCAGACATCACGCGTGATCTCTTCATCAGGACTCGTCGCAAGTAGACTATAAGTACCGGGTAAATCAAGAACACGTACGCCTTTGCCTGAAGGAAGCTGGAAATGACCGACTTTACGCTCAACGGTTACGCCTGCATAGTTGGCAACTTTTTGGCGTGTTCCAGTGAGATGGTTAAATAGAGAGGTTTTACCGCAGTTTGGATTTCCCACAAGGGCAACACGTAACGCATCACTCATGTAGGTGCTCCTTCAACTTGAATTTCAATTTTTTCAGCCTCAGTTTTACGCAATGCAAAACGCGTAAAACCAATTTGGATTAGGATCGGATCGCCACCAAAAACGCCTTTGGTAATGACTTGTACTTGTGTACCAGGAACAAAGCCTAAACTTTCTAAACGAATCGCCACTAAATCTGGCTGTTCAGAGTCATCAACCAAGCGATTTACCTTAGTAATCATCGCCGTTTGCTTGACTTTTAATGCTGACAATCGCACCGCTACTAACCCTAAAATCTTTTATCTTAGTATACATACAAATGAGAATAATTACCAAAAACAATATCAGTGGCATTTGCTTTTGTCACACATCGACAACAATTCATTTTTCTTTTACAGTGCTCATGAATATAGGGCATCATTTATGTTAAATAAAAAACCTCGAATCCCTTCTGCGGTTTCTATTCCCAATGATCTTAGTTTTTTGCAAGGTTTTCGCGATTATCTCGTGGCCCAGACCGTGAGTCCACATACTCGTAATGCCTATTTATCTGATCTGATTCAATGTAGCGAGTTACATAGAAGTCAAACCTTGCCAGAATGGTCAAATGAAGATATTGCTGATGTTCTGATTGCGCTCACTAAAGCAGGAAAAAGCCCTCGTTCTATTGCACGTTGTTTATCTGCCCTTCGCCAATTTTATAAGTTTCTAAGAGAACAAGGTATTCGGGATGACAATCCCGTTGCCACTCATCGATCACCTAAAATTGGTCGTGCGCTTCCTAAAGATTTATCTGAGCAAGATATAGAAGCACTGATCAACGCACCAGATATTAATACAGTGTTGGGGCTACGAGATCGTGCCATGCTAGAGGTTTTATATGCTTGTGGACTACGTGTCTCTGAATTACTTAATCTACGTTTAGAACTGATCAATTTAAAACAAGGTTTTCTTCGTATTACAGGTAAAGGCAACA
This sequence comes from Acinetobacter venetianus RAG-1 = CIP 110063, assembly GCF_000368585.1. Lineage (GTDB taxonomy): Bacteria > Pseudomonadota > Gammaproteobacteria > Pseudomonadales > Moraxellaceae > Acinetobacter > Acinetobacter venetianus. The sequence continues at coordinate 65,883 of NZ_KB849556.1, read as the reverse complement.
AAGAGCGCCTTGTTCCTTTAGGTCAATATGCCTGTGATTGGATTGAAAAATATTTAGCAGACTCACGACCACAACTTTATAAAAGTAGTACTGATTATCTGTTTTTGACTCAACATGGCGGGATTATGAGTCGACAAAATTTTTGGTATGCGATTAAGCGTTATGCTTTACAAGCAAATATCCAAGCAGAATTGTCTCCACATACCTTGCGTCATGCATTTGCAACTCATTTACTTAATCATGGTGCTGATTTACGTGTTGTACAAATGCTACTTGGTCACAGCGACTTATCTACCACACAAATTTATACCCATGTTGCTCAACATCGTATGCAAGAATTACACACCAAATACCATCCACGTGGCTAAAATGACCTTTTATCTTAGAAAAAGATAAAACATGATTTCGTTCACAGTCACTATGCAAGATTTAACGAAGTCATTTCATTTTTTTGCTATGCTTAGCCCCTTACACACATGAATACGTACAAAAAGGTTCTTTATGTTGTTTACTCGATCTCAGCTTGTAATTGCTTGCACATTAGCATCGACATTACTCCTAAGTGCCTGCTCTAAAGAAGATGCCGCACAAAAACAAGATGCTCTTACAGCAACAGCACCCGCAACAGGTGAAGCATCAACATTAAGCGAACGCAATGCACAACAACGTTTAGTTTCAACTTTAGAAAAGAATTTTAAAACAGCAAATATCAATGCCAAAATTATTACAATCAAAAAAACTGAGGTTCCAAACCTATTTTGGATCAGCTTAGAAGGTATGGGTTCAGTCTACGCTACTGCTGATGGCAAATATATTATCCAAGGTGATGTCATCCGTTTAGGTGACAAACAACTACATAATGTCAGTGAAGCACTACAAGCCACTGAAAATAAAAAGCACTTAGCTGCACTGAAAAATGAAGATTTAATTGTTTATCCTGCTAAGGATGGCAAAGCAAAACATGTCATTTATGTATTTACCGATTCAAGCTGCCCTTATTGCCATAAACTCCATGAACATTTAGGTGAAATTACCGCTAAAGGGATTGAAGTTCGTTATATCGCTTGGCCACGTGGTGAACAATTCATGCCAACCATGCAAGCAATTTGGTGTAGTGAAGATCGCAAAGCTGCATTCGATCAAGCCGCTCAAGGCTTACCAGTGTTAGCGAATGAATGTAAAAACCCTGTACGTGAACAATATCAGCTTGGTTTAAACATGGGTGTGAATGGTACGCCAGCAATTTACAATGTCGATGGTGAATATTTAGGTGGTTATATGACACCTGATGAAATCGTTCAACGCTTAAACAAATAATCCCTCTCTTCTTCTTTCAAAATAACGACTAGGGCGACAGATTAAAGATCATCTTAGCCCTAGTGTCTGCGCACTTTTTTAGCTATGATCAAGCTTCATTAAAACGATTGAATAAAATGGAGTGTGACGTGAAACCAGTTCGTCTGGCGATACTCGGTCTTGGTACTGTAGGTGGTGGAGCCCTTAAATTACTACAAGAAAATGCTGCTGAAATTAAACGCCGTACCGGTCGAGAAATTCAAATTACACACGTAGGCACTCGCCGTCCACGTCCAGATCTACAACTCGATGGAATTAAACAAAGCGCTGATATGATGGACATCGTCCGTCAACCTGATGTTGATGTAGTGGTTGAAGTTATGGGTGGCATTCACCCAGCTTATGAAATCATCATGGAAGCGATCAAGCACGGCAAACAAGTCGTGACTGCCAATAAGGCTTTGCTTGCTGAGCACGGTAACGAACTTTTCAAAGCAGCCGAAGACAATGATGTACAAATCGCCTATGAAGCAGCGGTTGCAGGCGGGATCCCAATTATTAAAGTCATCCGTGAAGGTCTTGCAGCAAACCATATCGAATGGCTTGCAGGCATCATCAACGGGACAGGTAACTTTATCCTGACTGAAATGCGTGAAAAAGGGCGTGCATTTGACGATGTCCTAAAAGAAGCACAAGAACTTGGCTATGCAGAAGCTGATCCAACCTTTGATGTTGAAGGCATTGATGCTGCTCACAAATTAACGATTTTGGCTTCATGTGCTTTCGGTATTCCTCTTCAATTCGACAAGGTCTACACTGAAGGCATCAGCAAAATTACAGCACAAGATGTGAAGTATGCTGAAGAATTAGGTTTCAGAATCAAGCATCTCGGTATTGCGCGTCGCGCTGAAAAAGGGATTGAACTTCGTGTACACCCTACACTCATTCCTGATGAACAACTCATTGCAAATGTAAATGGCGTTAAGAATGCGGTCCTTGTTCAAGCCAATGCCGTAGGCCCAACATTGTATTACGGTGCTGGTGCTGGTGCTGGCCCAACAGCATCTGCTGTTGTTGCTGATGTTATTGATATTGTGCGTGATATTTCATATACCGAAGACGGTGCTGGTACAATTCCACAGCTTGCCTTTGAAGCACTGACCAATATGCCAATTCTCAGTCGTGAAGAAATGACGACTGGATACTACATCCGCTTAAATGCTGAAGATCAAACAGGTGTATTAGCTGATGTAACGACGATTCTCAGTCGCGCAGGCATTAGCATTGATGCCATCATGCAACAATCTCGTCTCAAAGATTTGATTCCTATCGTGATCTTAACGGATCCAATTGTGGAATCAAAAATGGATGAAGCATTAGCACAAATTCAAGCATTACCTGCAATTCGTGGCGAAATCGTAAGAATTCGTTTAGAATCGCTCGATAGTTAATCAGGTTGAGGGAAAATGACTTCCCTCACCCCGCTCTACCTCATATTGGAACACCATCATGTCGAATGCCAATCGTTATACTGGTCTTGTAGATCGTTATCGTGACCGTTTACCTGTGTCTGCAACTACACGTGCAATTTCTTTAGGTGAGGGTAATACTCCACTGATTAAACTAGAGAACATTCCACGTCTTATTGGCAAAAACGTTGAAATCTATGTGAAATACGAAGGTCTAAACCCAACAGGTTCATTTAAAGACCGTGGTATGACAATGGCTGTGACCAAAGCAGTTGAGGAAGGTTCTAAAGCGATTATCTGTGCGTCTACAGGCAACACTTCAGCTGCCGCAGCTGCTTATGCAGCTCGTGCAGGCATCAAAGCGTTCGTATTAATCCCAGAAGGCAAAATTGCCATGGGTAAAATGGCACAAGCAATGATGTATGGTGCGATCACGATGCAAATTCGTGGTAACTTCGATGATGGTATGCGTCTAGTAAAAGAAGTTGCTGACCAAGCGCCAGTAACCATCGTTAACTCAATCAACCCTTACCGTTTGCAGGGTCAAAAAACCATTGCTTATGAAATTGTAGAAGCATTGGGTCGTGCACCTGATTATCACTGCTTGCCTGTCGGTAACGCGGGTAACATCACTGCGCACTGGATGGGTTATACAGAAGCTGTAGCAAATCAGCCTGCGGATCAGTTTGAGCAAGTGATCTATGATGCAGCGACAGATCAATTTACAGGCCCAAAACCAGAAGGCTTACCAACAATGGTTGGTTATCAAGCATCTGGCGCTGCGCCTTTCTTACGTGGCGCACCTGTTGAAAACCCAGAAACAGTTGCAACAGCGATTCGTATTGGTAATCCCCAAAGCTGGAATCATGCAAAAGCAGTTGTACGTGACTCTAAAGGTTGGTTTGATGAACTTCAAGACAGCGAAATTTTAGAAGCACAACGCTTACTTTCTATGTACGAAGGCGTATTTGTAGAACCAGCTTCAGCTGCTTCTATCGGTGGTGCTATCCGTGATATCAAAGCAGGTAAAATTGCTGAAGGTTCAGTCATAGTATGTACGGTTACAGGTAATGGCTTAAAAGATCCTGATACTGCTATCAAGCAATGTGCTGATGCTGTGATGTTATCTATTGATGCAACGATGGATCAAGTGAAAGACTCTATTCTTTCTAATATGTAAGCTATCTTTGATACATCAAAAAAAACCTGCTACGGCAGGTTTTTTTATCTTCAACCCCTAAGATTCTTTTTTCATTTCCTCAAACAGTTCAGCCCGCTGTTCATCGCTTAAATCCAATTCTTCGGCCAACTCCTGAATCAATTCTTCAACAAGAGCTTCAGCATCAAAGTCTTCATCCTCTTCTTCGCCCCAGTCACCTTCATCATAGCTATACTGCTTGGCTAGTTCGTTTTCAATCGTTTGTATTTCCTCTAAACTAATTTCTTTTATTTCAAATAAAGGCTGTTTAAGCAAAGGATTAACAGCATATAACCCCTCCTCCTCCCAACCCTGCAGAATAGTTAAAGTTTGACTTTTATTATTATATTTTAATGCTTTACTATTTTTTATTATGGCTTGTAATAATACAGGTTGTTCCGACAAATCTTCAAGTGAACCCTTAAGCTGGATATCCTCATAATCATAATCTGCAAAAATGGTTCTAACATTAGTTTTTAATTGCTCGGGCTGATCTGCATAAGCTAAACCTGCAAAAAACTCATCATGCTCTTCCACCCATTGCTGTTTTTTGACTGACCAAAGTGCATAAAACTTTGCTTCATGTTCAAACTGAATCAGTTGAAATTTATGCATATCTGCAAGTTGAATAAATTCAAAAGTATCCTCATCACTTAGGCTTTCAGGCAGCGTATCTCGAGAAACTTCACCTTCCTGATAAATATGTTCACCACAACGTAAAAAGACAAAATCATCCAATTGTTTTAATAGTGCCTCATCTGCATCAAACAATGATTCAACCTCATAAAGTGCAAAATCACGCGCCCCATTGATTTCTAGTTGCTTATAGGCTACTTCAGCTTGCTCTTTGTCTTGAAAAACTTTGTTAATACGGTTACCTGATACATAAAAAACTTCATCATTATAGCCAAAGTATTTTTCACGAATCACATAGGTGCTCATGTTGTTCCCCTAATTTATTTATCACTGACTTGTTTATTTTTTTGATGTAAACTTAAGCACTGAAAGATCAGCGTTGTTGATTCACAACATCATATGAGAAGCCACCACTTCTGCTTGTGTCTTAACACTAACCGATTTTAATTATTAAAACGAATATAATTTATTGATATATGACAAGTTATGTCGTTTTATTTAAGCATAAAAAAACTCTTCGTAACGAAGAGTTTTTGAATCGAATTAAGCGTATTAAATACGTTTTGGCAATGTCGCAACCCAGTTCAATAAATTCGTTGCATCGTTGGTACGTGCTTGAGAACTCGACGCACCAAGTAGCACGACAACAGCTGGACGAGAATTCACAGTTGTATGCATCACTACACAACGTCCCGCTTCATTGATAAAACCTGTTTTTGACAAGTTAATATTCCAACCACCATTACGAACCAAGGCATTCGTGTTATTCGATTTAAGAACACGATAACCCAAATTAAAATCATAAGTTGGTGTTGTAGAGAACTGGCGAATTAAACCATATTGTGAAGCAGTACTTACAAGAATACCCAAATCACGTGCTGAAGATACATTATGTGGATCCAAACCCGTTGACTCAGCATAACGAGTCGAATTCATACCTAATTGTTTTGCTTTCGCATTCATAGCTGCAACAAATGCAGAACGACCACCTGGATATGTGCGAGCCAAGGCAGCAGCAGCAGGATTTTCAGACTTCATTAAAGCAAACAATAACAGCTCTGCACGATTCATCGTGTCACCCACTCGTAATGTCGAGCTTGAGTTCTTACCGCCTGCACCCGCAAAGTCGATTGAATCAAGTGTGATCTCTTCAGACATATTCAAACGTGCATCAGCAGTAACCACAGCCGTCATGAGCTTAGTAATCGAAGCGATCGGCACAGACATATTGCTATTCTTGCTAAATAACACCTCACCTGTCTGCGCGTCCATCACCAATGCAGAACGTGCATTAACTGATGGTTGACTAGTTGATCCAAAGGTATCGCGAATCTGGACGCTTTTCTGCGGCGTAGCAGAAGAGGTAATTGTCGCAGAACCGCCATTACGTAAAGTTGTAGTAACCGACGTTGAACCTTGAGGGCTAATTTCTGTTTCATCATCATCCATTAACTGGCTAGCATCACTTGCTGACCAACTAATCGACGCGGACGAAGCGCTCACACTCGAAGCTGCCGAATTGTTGTTAACAACTAAATCAGCAAAACTTGTTGAACTCCAAGCCAACAAGATAGACATGCCTAGAACATGCATGACAGATTTTTTAGAATTTTTCACGACACAATACTCAACTCAGGACGCTGCACATTTGCGCTTACTATCATTATGCCTTACATTTGAACAAATCGGGTAAAGCATTTATAGACACAATTGTGTACAACTATTCTCTAATGATGAAGAATAGGATTGCTAATTTTGTCGTTTCATTGCAAGCTAATTTTGCTTTATGTAACAAAAAACCAGTTTTTTGGAAAAAAAGGAGGTCTTCTTGATCACTGTTCTTGTTGTTGATGATCATGAACTCGTACGCACAGGTATTTGCCGTATGCTAGAAGACCATCCAGATGTTGATGTTGTCGGACAAGCAGAGTCTGGAGAAGAAGCAATTGCGTTAGTACGTCAACTTCATCCACAAGTCGTACTACTTGATGTAAATATGCCTGGGATTGGGGGAGTAGAAACGACGCGCCGCTTGTTACAAACTGCACCCGAAACTAAGGTCATTGCCGTTAGTGGCTTAGCAGAAGAACCTTATCCTTCATTATTATTGAAGGCAGGTGCCAAAGGCTATATCACCAAAGGTGCGCCTATTGCAGAAATGGTTCGTGCAATTAATAAAGTGATGCAGGGTGGAAAATATTTTAGTGCAGATATTGCAGAGCAACTTGCTAGCTCATATCTCTCTGATACTCAACAATCACCTTTTGATGCACTTTCAGAACGCGAAATGCAAGTGGCCATGATGGTGGTTAACTGTATTAGTGCCCAAGAGATCGCTGATAAATTATTTGTAAGTGTAAAAACCGTAAATACCTATCGTTATCGTATTTTTGAAAAATTGGCAATTGATAGCGATGTCAAATTGACCCATCTTGCGATTCGATATGGACTGATTAAACCTTAATAAAGTGATCGCCTATGTTGGGAAAAATCGCTTCTTCTGTATCACAAACAGTCTATCGGCTGGGAATTTGGTATAGCGGCTATAGACTGATTATTTCAGTCAGTCTTTTGCTTATTTATATGCTCACGGCTGAGCAACTAGCCACCAACTATGACTATCCTTTTTTATATTTTTACACGCTCGTTTGCTATATCGCGCTGAATATTTTCCAGCTTTTTTTACTCCAAGTTCTTCCAATACAAACGTCTAAACAACTGATTTTTATCTTCCTTGTAGATGTGATTTGCTTAAGCTTAATTACGTTCTCATCAGGTGGTCCTAATCTCCAACTTAGCCTGTTGTATGTCATTATTATTTTCTCCTCCGCTATTTTATTAAATGCCCAACTTTCCCTAATTATCACGCTATTCGCAGTGATTATGGTGGTTTATCAACGCTTCCTTGGTAACTTTTTTGATTACAACAACTTAAATCATTTAGGCAATAGCATTTTCCTTGCCTTTCTGTTCTTTGTTGTTCATTCAATTGGGCGAATTGCAGTTCAACGTTTTAAGATTTTAGAAACCCTAACCTTTCATCAATCCATTGAGATTCATCAACTACAAAATATCAATCGTTATATTCTCGAACAGATTGAAGATGGTTACTTGGTCTTAGACGAAAGCAATCATATTGTGTTGACCAACCCTGCTGCCAATACGCTATTAGGCATTAATGTCCCTGTTTCTCAAGAAAAAACGCCATTAATTAAATGGCAACCTGACTTATTTGAGCTGATCAAATTCAGTGAGTTAGAAGATGGGGAAGAATTTACCTTTGAATCACAGCAAAGCCCATATACCGTCAATGTTCGCGTGAAGCATCTGGTTGTTCCAGAACAGCCTCTTTTTTTATTGATTTTGAAAGATGCGCAGAAGCTCAATCAACAAGTACAACAATTAAAACTTGCTGCGTTAGGACAGCTTTCAGCCAGTATTGCCCATGAAATTCGAAACCCTTTAGCTGCGATCGTTCAAGCAAATGATTTATTTAAAGACAGTGATGCTCATCAACAAGAAATGCTTTCTAAAATGATTCGCAAACAAGCGAAACGAATCGATAGTATTATTCAAGATACTTTGGGTATGGCTCGCAATAAGCCTACTGAACCACAAATTATTCATCTCGAAGAATTCCTTGCCAGTCTATTAAATGAAGATTTGGCTGATGCAAAAGATCAAATTCAATTAAATCTACTTGAACCAGTAAATATCTTATTTGACGAAAAACAACTTCGTCAGGTGATGATCAATCTGATTCGGAATGCTCTAAGACACAATGCAGAGAATGCAGAGTTCATTCAGATTAATGTCGACTTAAATAATGGGCGTACTCGCATAGATGTTGTCGATTTTGGGACAGGAGTCGCAAAACGAGATATTTCTCAACTGTTCAAGCCATTTTTTAGTACCGAAATTAAAGGAACTGGTTTAGGATTATATCTGTCTCATACTTTTTGTGAGGCAAATCATGCAAAGCTCACTTATGTAGAGCAACAACAAGGAGCATGTTTCAGGATTGAATGCTCAAAAATTCATTGATTAGATTAGGTTTTTCGGGGAAATGGCAACTAAACAACCACTCGTTCTACTCGTAGACGATGAAGAAGACTTATGTCTTTTAATGCAAATGACGCTATCTCGAATGGGGATCAAAACTCATTTAGCATATCGTGTAGAGCAAGCAAAAAAATTCTTTACCGAGTTTCAATACGATGCTTGTTTAACTGATTTAAACCTCCCAGACGGTAATGGTCTCGATTTAGTTAAACACGTCACACAAAATTATCCGAATACGCCAATTGCAGTCCTTACGGCTTACGGCAATATGGATACGGCGATTGCGGCACTGAAAGCAGGTGCTTTTGACTTTGTCAGTAAACCGGTCAATCAAACCCATTTAGATCAGCTCATTCAAAAAGCTTTAAATCGACCGCAACCTGAGCAAGAAGCTGCTGAAACAGCCTTAGAAAATAAGCTCTTGATTGGACGTTCTGCTCCTATTCAACAATTGCGTATTGCATTAAAGAAAATCGCCCGTTCACAAGCGCCTGTTTTCATTACAGGTGAATCGGGAACAGGGAAAGAAGTCGTTGCAAACCTTGTGCATCGTTTAAGCAACCGCAGTGAAGGTCCTTTTATCGCAATTAACTGTGGTGCTATTCCAACAGAGCTCATGGAAAGTGAGTTATTTGGGCATAAAAAAGGTAGCTTTACTGGTGCAACCCAAGATAAACAAGGGTTAATTTTATCAGCACATGGTGGTAGTTTATTTCTAGATGAAATTGCTGAACTGCCATTAAGTATGCAAGTAAAACTCTTACGTGCCGTGCAGGAGAAAAAAATTCGCCCTGTTGGATCTGATCAAGAGATTGATGTTGATTTCCGCGTGATTAGTGCCAGCCATCAAGACTTAGAATTACTTGTGCAGCAAGGGCGTTTTAGACAGGACTTATTCTTCCGTATCCATGTCATGGATATTGTTCTGCCTCCGTTACGTGAACGCGGCCAAGATATCTTGTTATTGGCAAATCACTTCATTCAAAAAATTAGCCAAGAGTGGGAGCTCCCTGCAAAATCAATTTCTTCGAGAGCAGAACAGTTTTTACTACAACAGTATTTCCCAGGAAATGTGCGTGAATTACGTAATATCATCGAACGTGCCATTACCTTAAGTGATGATGAAACGATTGATCTTGCTCATTTGCAAACTGCACCATTACGTAGTCCAATTCTCGCTCCTGCCGCATCACTTTCCGCGCCAGAAGACGTTGAATATGTACAACAGAGTCCAAGCCCAACCATGAGTTCTAAAAAGCTTCCTCCAGAAGGGTTGGAGCGCTATTTAGAAAATATTGAAAAAGAAGTTTTACTCAATGCATTGAATTTAACGCATTGGAATCGAACTTTAGCGGCGAAGAAACTTGGAATGACATTTAGATCATTACGCTACCGCTTGAAAAAATTTGGTTTAGATACTGAAGATGACGAATAATCATTAAAATAAAGCCCCTTTGATTAGGGGTTTTATTTTATAACTTGCTTTTCAGCGTGAACTCTGCGACATGATCCAAATAGTTATCTTCTTTTATCTCTGGAGATAAAGGATAGATTTGATTCGGCTGGATCCCTTGCCCTTCAATCATATTTCCATTGGGTGTGTAGTAGTGAGACACTGTCATTTGCAAAGCTGCACCATTCGGTAATGGGAAAAGCTTCTGAACAACGCCTTTACCATAACTATTCTCACCGATAACCCAAGCACGTTTATGTTCTTTTAATGCTGCTGTAAAAACTTCTGCGGCTGAAGCGGAACGACGATTAATCAGAATGCCAAGTTTAATTTTCTGAAACTTATTTGCTGGTAATGCCTGAAATTGCTGGTCGCCTTCTGAGCGACTCTTCGTCGTAACAATAAGCCCGTCATTCAAAAACAAATCTGCGGATTCAACTGCTGCTGAAAGCAAGCCGCCAGGGTTATTTCGCAAATCCAAAACAACCGCCTTTAATTTATTTGGATTGTATTCTTCAATAATCCGTTTAATTTCATTTGCCGTATCTTGTTGAAAAACGCGAATTTTTAAGACCAACACTTGATTATGCAGCAAATCAGGTTCAATATCCGTTTCGACCTTTTTATTTCGGACTAAAATTACCGTGCTATTACTATTTTCAGGTTGTATTTGAATGGTGCTACCAATCGAACCATATAACAGCCCTTGTACTTGGTCTTGGTTCAAATTCTTTAATTCTTGATTATCAATTTTGATGATGGTTTGACCATTTTTCAAACCGAGCTTATTTGAATCAGAGCCACTTTTAAGATCCTGAATCTGCCATGAACGAGTATGGTTATCATAATTGAGATTGAAATCAACAGAAGCGAGATCACCCTCTGTATATTGAATCAACTGACGGTATTCCTCAGCAGATAAATACCGAGAATAACGATCTAAGCCACCGACTAGCCCTTGAACGGCTTGTTGGAAAAGCGCTTCATCAGATTTTTTATCAACATAATTGTCTTTAACAATGCCATAAATCTGCACAAATTGCTGGATTGATTCAATCGGGACTTCAGCACTACGTGGAGCAGCCTCATCGTCCCATCCCGATGCATGTGTAATCGGTGCAGCAAAAGTGATATGTGACCAACACATCAACACACTTGCAAATAGTGCACGGTAAATGTTGTTGTGTTGAGTCATTCTTTCACCTTATTTATTTTATAAAATCTTCCTAAATCCCTATTGGATAAGAGGGACTTTCTTATCTTACAAATAAGAACTAGGTTGATTGTAATGTAATTAAGTTTTTACCTTGCATTTCACTTGGTACAGGAATTTGCATCAAATTCAAAAGTGTTGGAGCAACATCCGCCAATACACCACCTTCTGCAATCGTTGCCTGTGTTGGCCCGACATAAATAAAGGGGACTAACTCAGTGGTATGTTGAGTATGAACCTGACCACTATCATAGTCTTGCATTTGCTCTACGTTACCATGATCTGCCGTAATTAACATATGACCTTTGTTTGCCATCACCGCATCATAAACACGACCTAAACATGTATCGACCGTTTCGACCGCTTTTACAGCTGCATCAAAGACACCTGTATGCCCGACCATATCACCGTTTGCATAGTTCACAACGAGCAAATCAAACTCACCAGAATTAATCGCGTTCACCAGTTCATCAGTCACTTCGATTGCACTCATTTCTGGTTGTAGATCATAAGTTGCAACGTTTGGTGATGGAATTAAGATACGCTTTTCACCAGCATATTCATCTTCACGGCCACCACTAAAGAAGAACGTCACATGCGCATATTTCTCAGTTTCAGCAATACGCAATTGGGTTTTACCTAAACTAGATAGATATTCACCAATGGAGTTCTTTAATGCTTCAGGCATATAAGCAACTGGTGCATCAATGCTCGCTTGATAACGTGTCAACATGACAAATTTAGATAAATTCGGTACAACTTTACGCTCAAAACCGGCAAAGTCTTTTTCGACAAAAGCTCGGGTAATTTCGCGTGCACGGTCAGCACGGAAATTCATGAAAACAATGCTATCACCATCTTGTACTTTTACAGTTTCGCCAATACGGGTTGCTTTGACAAACTCATCATTCTCTTCTGCTGCATAAGCAAGCTCTAAGCCTTCTACAGCACTGTTGGCTACACGAGTCGCTTCACCCTCTGTCATCAAACGGTAGGCTTGTTCTACGCGATCCCAACGATTATCACGATCCATTGCAAAGTAACGACCAATCATCGAAACGATACGACCTTGATTTGGATATTGTGCAAAAAGTGCATCTAGTTTTTCTAATGACGGCTTGGCACTACGAGGTGGTGTATCACGACCATCTAAGAAAGCATGTAAATAAACCGTTGCGCCACGCTTTAATGCAAGCTCACACATTGCCACAATATGATCTTCATGTGAGTGAACGCCACCTTCAGAAAGCAAGCCCATTACATGAACAACGCCATTAGCTGTTTTAGCTTTCTCTACAGCATCCACTAACACTTCATGCTCAAAGAAATCGCCTGTACGAATATCTTTAGTAATACGAGTAAAGTCCTGATAAAGCACTCGACCTGCACCAAGGTTCATGTGTCCAACCTCGGAGTTGCCCATTTGCCCATCAGGTAAACCAACATCTTCGCCGGAACCAGAGATTAAACTATTTGGATGCTTTGCTTTCATCGCAGTCAAGTTTGGTGTTTTCGCTGCTAGATACGCATTATCTTCAACTGCTTCACGATGTCCCACACCATCCATAATTACAAGAACGTGAGGAATTTTGCCAGCATTTGCATCCGTCATAATGGACTCTCTGTTTGTCTATCATTTGATCGGCATATTTTACCGAAATTTAAGCGAATTCTCTACGACCTAACTCATGGCTTTCCTCAATGCTGAGGATAGAATTGTCAAATCAGTTTATCTTGCTCGATAAAGCAAATAACTGCCTACCCCAAACATCATGAGAATCGGCAATAACACAAACCACGCAGGCGAAGGTGCATACACTAAACTTGCATATCCCAAGAAATCTTGTAGATAGAAAAACCCAAGACCCGTGAACAAGGCAATAACCAAACGGAAGCCCATCGATTGTTGACGTAAAGGACCGAAAATAAACGAACAGGCGATTAATACCAATGCAATCATGGCAAATGGAGATGAAACTTTCTGCCAAAAAGCCAACTCATAAGTTTTCGGCACTTGGCTATATTCTTTTAAATATTGCATGAAGCTAATCAGCTGACTTGGTGATAAATCATCTGGATCTAAAGTCACCATATGTACATATTTGGGTTGTAAAGCCAAACCAAGAGCTTGTTGCTCATGATCCGTTTTAATAGCGTTCCCTTGAGCCAGTAAATCAACCTGATGTGATTGCTCTAAATTCCACTGACCATCTTTAACAAATTGACCTTTATCAGCAGTGATAAAAGACTGTAGGCGGTAATTTTCATCAAAATCAATGGACTGAATATTACGCAATTGCCCTTGCGAGTTCGCATAATCAATATAGGTAAAGCGCTGACCTTCGCGTGACCAATACCCCTTGACCTCACCTAAAGTGGCAACACTACGTTGTTTCTTAATACTTTGTGCTTTTTCATTGGTATAAGGGATCACCCACTCACTTAAGACAAAAGATAAAACAATCAATAAAAGTGCTGAACGCATAACCCAGCCAACGATACGCCACAGACTAATACCAATCGAGCGCATAACAATCAATTCACTGTTAGATGCTAAAGCACCCAACCCTAAAACTGAACCAATCAAAGCAGCAACAGGGAGAATCTCATATAAATAGCTTGGAGCACCCCACAACACATAGAGGAAAGCCTGCCATGCGTTATAGTTATCTTTGAGTGAACCCAATTCACCTAAATAGGTAAATAAAATCTGTAAAAATGACAAGACCAGCGTGGTTCCGAGCATCGCTAAAACCGTGGTTTTCACGACATGTTTGGCAACTATTCGACGTGCTAACATCACAACCCCACTCGCTGAATACTTTTCTTAATTTTTGGTGCTAACTTTTGTTTACGTGCAAAAATTGCCGCAGCAGTTGCATAAATTAGCAATGCTGCTGGATATGCCCAAACATCCAACTCACCTTTACTAATACGAGTCTTAATCGCGATCATCAATACAATTAAGCTGGCAAAAATAAAAATTGAAGGAATAAGACGATAATAACGACCTTGTCGAGGACTCACTTCAGACAACGCCACAGCTAACATTAATGCAACGACAATGACAAAAGGACCGAAAATTCGCCAACCCAATTCACTTCTAACAACTGAGTCGTCACGTTTTTGCCACAACTTACTCATTGATAATGCTTCAACATCATCACTTTCAAATTTAACATCCTTATCATTTTCTAAACGTAAACGATAAGACTGAAATTCGGCTTGCGTATATCTTGGCTGATTTGGATAAATTTCATAACGGCGACCTTGTACCAAGTCAACTACGTTTGCCGTGTCGTTCGCCATTTCAACGCGTGTCGCTTCTTTTGCCAGAATCATGACGTCTGGCTTATCTTCACGATCTGCTTTTTGATAATAGAAAATGTCTTTTAAGTTCTTTCGATCTTCTGAAAGAGAACCCGCATAAATTGTATAAGGGCCTGAGGAAATAAACTCTCTCGGTCGAACTAAATCAAAACCCGCACGAACGGCTTGGGTTTGCATCAAATTTTCATAAGCACGTATGCCTGATGACGAACCCCAGAACATTAAAAATGACTGAACAAACAAATAAACCAAAGTCATCGGCAGCAATAATCTTGCTAATTGATTTCGACTGACCCCACTGCCATTCAAAACTGCCATTTCATGATCGACATACAGACGACCAAATACCAACATTAGACCAATAAAGAAACCTAATGGCAGAATCAAAGTTAAGAATTCTGGCAGACGATAAGCAATAATACTGAGCAGCACGCCAGCATCCAAACGACCTTGTGCAGCTCGTCCAAATATCTTGATTAACTGACCACCCATGATAATTAACGTGAGTAAGGCAGTCACAACCAGAGAGGTGGACACCACTTGTTTGACGAGGTAACGCCGAATAATCAAAGTAATGCTTCCAAAAATAGACCAATCGAGGGGTAGTGCTAGTTTACCCGAATGTTAAAAATATAAAACCTATCGCTTGTTGCGGATTGCAACCTCATATCTGAAAGTGTTTAATGGAATGATCTCTGTTTTTTATGCATTAGGTTTTATATAAACAATGAAATTTACCCTGCACACCACCCTTCCTGCGCAATCATCTAGTGAATCTTTATGGATTTTGGTTGATTCAGAACAACTACAACAAAATTTAAATTCATACCAAATCAAAGACCTAGAAGAATCTATTATCGCAACTCAATTCAAAGCAGGTTTTAATGAAAACTTAGCACTGATTGCAAAAATTGCTGCACAACCAAATGCTCAAATCCTTGGATTGGGTAAAAGTAATGAGTTAAAAGCGATTAAATTAGCAAAACTCGCACAAACCATTATCAAATCATCACAAAATAAATTTAAACAAATTAGTGTCGATTTATCTGCATTACCAACTGATTTACATCATTTGTTTGCACTTAGCCTCACTCAAGCTGCTTATGGTTATGATGAATTTAAGTCGAAAAAGAACGAATTTGTTTTAGAAACGATTGATCTCATCGCAAGCCAAACATCTTTAAATGAAGCGCAATTGAACTTGATCCATGCAGTACAGTCTGGCCAGAGCTACGCGCGTGATTTGGGTAACCGTCCAGGCAATATTTGCTTCCCAGAATATCTTGCAGATCAAGCACTCGCATTGGCAAAACAATACCCTGATTTACTTAAAGTCACCGTATTAGATGAGCAGCAAATGGCTGACCTTGGCATGTACGCATTTCTTGCCGTCAGCAAAGGTTCAGATCGTCCAGGTCGTATCGTTACACTAGAATATAATGCCAATACTGATCAAGCACCTATTGTCTTTGTGGGTAAAGGCGTAACTTTCGATACAGGTGGTATTTCGCTTAAACCTGGTGCTGGCATGGACGAGATGAAATTCGATATGTGCGGCGCTGCTTCCGTTCTCGGTACGATGCAAGCACTTTGTGAAGCAAAACTTCCAATTCATGTCGTAGGTGCAATTGCTGCTGCTGAAAATATGCCATCAGGCCATGCTACACGTCCGGGTGATATTGTCACAACGATGAGCGGTCAAACGGTTGAAATCCTAAATACCGATGCTGAAGGCCGCTTAGTACTGTGTGATACATTGACCTATATCAAACGCTTCAACCCTGCCCTTGTGATTGATATCGCAACTCTCACAGGTGCATGTGTTGTTGCACTTGGCAAAGTAGTGAGCGGCTTATTTACGCCTGATGATGAACTCGCTCAAGATCTACTCCAAGCTGGCGAACAATCACTTGACCGTGTATGGCGTATGCCAGTAATGGAAGAATACCAAGAACTACTCGATACGCCTTTTGCTGATATAGCCAATATCGGTGGGCCACATGGTGGCGCGATTACAGCGGCTTGCTTCCTTGAACGCTTTACCCGTGAATACCGTTGGGCACACTTAGACGTTGCAGGTACAGCATGGTTATCCGGTGCAGCCAAAGGTGCAACAGGTCGTCCAGTTCCATTGCTCATGCAATTTTTAGCAAATCGTGCTCAGACTAATCATTAAGGTTTGATGTTAGTGAACCCGCAGATTAGTTTTTATCTCTTTGAAAATAGTACAGAACGGCAAGTCGAAAGTGCTTGCCGCCTATGTCGCAAAATTCTGAATAAGCATCCTCAAATCTGGTGGCATTGTACTGATTCAGAATTACAAACTGAACTCGAGGAGAAACTTTGGACTTTCGACCAACTTAGTTTTATCCCGCATGGTATTGATACGCCAAACAGTGCAGTTTGTATTTCCGCAGAACTTCCACCATCGAAAGATTGGATCGTGTTTAATTTTAACAATCATGCACTTGAACTAACTCAAGATTTTCGCCACATTATCGAGATTATTGAAAATAATGAGACTGCTAAGCAGATCGGGCGAGAAAAATTTAAATTGTATCGTCGTTTAGGCATTGAGCCTCGGACATTTAAATTATAAATCTGTATGAGATCAGATCATTTGAGGAGTATCGTGTGGCATTAAATGTAGGTCAGGACTTTAAGAAACGTTGGCTCAACACCCCTGAAGCTGTTCGTCAAACCTATCAGGAAGATCTAGCGCGCATCTGTGACCTGCTGCAACCACAAACATCAATTCAAACGTGGAAATTTGATGAGGAAAAGGCTCAACAAATTTCGCAACAGCGTATTGAACAAGCCTATGCTGATCTCAAAGCAGAATTAATTGAACAAGCGCGCATTCGCAAGCAACTTGCACTTGAGAAAGCCTTAGAAGAGAAACGTGCCGCTGAAGCAGCGTACGCTGCCCAGCTCCATGCCGATGAAGCAAAGCAATTTGAGCAACAAACTGAAAACTTAGTGGCTTTACGCAATCATATTGATCAAGAAATTGCTCAACAGACTGAACGTTATCAAACAAATCCTGAGCAACCGAGTATCGACTTTGCGCAACCGCAACGTTTGGTTATTGACGATCAACAGATTTTATCTGAGTTAGAAAGTGTACGTGTACGCTTGGAACTGGAAGCAGAAAGCCTCATTGAACAGGCCGTCACTGTTTTCCGCGCCAAGTTGCATGCTCTAGCTCAAGATGAAATCGAATATATTCTAAAGAACAATGAATTCTCAGATGAAAAGTAATAAAAAGCCCAGTTTGAACTGGGCTTTTTATTCAGGTCTATTATTTTAAAAAACCATTTTCAGCTAAGAAAGCCATGCTGATATTGGATTCTGATTTCTGCTCTGCCGCTTTATCACCTAACAATAAGCGCTCGATATAACGTGCTAGCACATCAACTTCTAAATTCACTTTCGTACCCACTTGCCAAGTACCGATATTGGTACGTTCTGCTGTATGTGGAATCAGATTTAAACTCAAAATATTGCCACGTAAATGATTAATCGTCAGGCTAATACCATCCACAGTCACTGAGCCTTTTTCTGCTAAATATTTAGCTAACTCAACAGGTGCCGTCACTTCAAAATATAATGAACGTGCATCTTCACGAACCAAAGTAATTTCACCCAAACCATCAACATGACCACTGACAATATGTCCGCCAAAACGCGTGGTTGGCAACATTGCCTTTTCCACATTCACAGCTTGGCCCACTTTCCATTGACCTAAAGTGGTTCGATTCAAACTTTCACGAGAAACATCTGCTGCATACCAGTTACTGCCCCATTCAATCACTGTTAAACAGATTCCATTGGTTGCAATTGAATCACCCAAATGCACATCAGACATATCTAAATCAGTTTGAATACGCAAGCGTACATCACCGCCCACACTTTGCAGGCTCTCAACCTTACCTAAACTTTCAATAATACCTGTAAACATGAGACTTATAACCTACCTTTATTCAAGTACGTGCCAGCGTGAATCAGATACCTTAAAACAAAGGACTAGAGATAACAAGCCACCCTTCGCTCAAATCCCCCTCCACAAAAAAAGGGCAATCCTTTGATCGCCCTTATACATCTCATTCATCTTCGCTTATCAAGACTGCATTTCTGAAATTTGCTTTTCAGTGTTCGATTTAACTTCGACTTGATGGTTAACCAAGAAATGACTAAAAAATAATTTATATCCCAATACCCCCAAGCAAGCACCAACAATCGGAGCAATAATCGGAACGATAAAATAAGGAATATCCCGCCCACCCGTAAAAGCAATAGGACCCCATCCTGAAAAATAAGCCACTATTTTCGGGCCAAAGTCACGCGCAGGATTCATTGCAAAGCCTGTCAATGGACCAAATGATGCACCAATAACCGCCACCAACAGACCCACTAACAGCGGAGCTAACGGCCCACGCGGCAAACCATTACCATCATCGCCAATCGCCATAATCAACCAAAGCAGCAACATGGTAATAAACATTTCAACCATGAACGCTTGCCCAATAGAAAGCAAATGATGAGGATAGGTTGAAAAAATTCCTGCCAACTCTAGACTTTCAACACTACCACGAACCATATTATGACTTTGCTCATAATCGATAAATAGATTGCTATATAAGCTATAAACCAGAAGAGCACCTAAAGCAGCGCCAGCCACTTGGGAAATGATATAGAAAGGCACTTTGCGTTTATCAAAACCTGCAAATAAAGCCAATGCAATCGTCACAGCTGGGTTCAGATGCGCACCAGAAATACCTGCCGAGAGGTAGACAGCCAATGCAACAGCAAGGCCCCACACTAAGCTAATTTCCCACAACCCCAAACTTGCCCCTGCAAGTTTAAGTGCAGCAACCACACCAATACCAAATGATAGAAAAACTGCGGTAGCGAAAAACTCTGCTACACATTGCCCCAATAAGGTGGGTTCCGAGCGACTCATAACAACCTCTCTTGGTCATCGCTGCAAATAGGCAAGACCCTAAATTAAGGACGGCAAATTATATTTATTCTCTATTATGGTCAATATCATTTGGTAATTTTTTGAACGATTAGTAAAATTATTCTCTATAAAAAATAAGATGTAATTCTCTTTAAACCAAATATTAAAATCACCACAAATTACTGTTTTTAAATTAAAAACTTAAAATAAAATGAGAGTTAAAAGAAAATACCAAAATATTTTCTACACGAATTTTACGCGGAAAAATGAGAGATTTTTATTATAAAAACAGATATTTATCTCATAAACCGATTTAGTTAATCTAATTAACCGATTTGCTAGAAATAGTTGATACAAAAACACCACTTTGATTGCTCGAAGTGGTGTTTTTCAAACTACCAAAGTGCAAGCTGAGTACTATTACCAGAAGTATCAACTCCGCCTAATTCGGCAAAGTGATAAAGCTGCCCCAGTAATTGTCTTAACGGTGGGCCTGACTTCGCATGCGTATCCGTAATCACGATAAATTCCAATACACGTGCACGCTCAGATTGACGTTGCTTACTCACGCGATAACGAGGGACATCTTGGGTCAATAACGTGACTTTGCCACGCTTCAAATTGGCTGTCAGCAAATCCTTCGGCTCAATGTTTCCATCAGTCGAATAACTGGTCAATATATAGCGTGCGTTAATCGTATTTAATAATTTCTCATAAGCATCTTTAGCATGCTTTGATGAATTATATGGGCTTGGACGTTCTTTACGCCACGCACGATCAATACCACTCTTAAAGCCTTTGGTATCTGGAGGAGGTAAATCCACCTGATCCCATAGCGTTAAGGCATTCAATACATGGTAATTACTACTATAGGCATGTTGATTATACGGCGGATCAAGATAAGCAACATCAACCTCAAAACTACTCATTTGATTTGCTAAATGCTGTGCATCTACACACCACACTTCTGCGGCAGGACGCTTCGTATCGCCCATTTCACAGAAACGACTTGGCGTTAACCACAATAAAGACTCGATACGCTCTAAAGCAGTTTGTGTACGCCCGCCCCAGCCTTGGTGAAAACTTTTAAATACGCCACTGGTATTACTAACAAAACTTGCCGAATAAAGTAATGGTGCTAGTAACGCACTCATTTCAACATCGTTAATTGCACCTTGAGCTTGCCACGTTGCGATTTGCTGACGAATCGCATCAATACGCATGCCATTACGACGTTTGAAGAACAAACGGTCACGGGCAGGATCATATACGTCGTCATTTCGAGGACATAAGTTGTGCGTAACCCAGCCTTTAACTTCAGGCAACCGATTTAAATAATCAATCGCTTTTTGATAACCACCTAATTCTTTAAACGCTGGCGCATCCACTGAAGCCAAAATAGCATGGTTCAGTGCGTGACTATACGGTTCCCAGTCATTGGCAATCACACGATAACCATTTTGACGGGCCAAACGAGATACTACGCCACTTCCTGCAAAGAAATCCGCAAAAATCGGTGGGTTCTTTTTCTTACTATTCAGTGTTCCAGTAATTTCAAGTGCTTCAAGAATCAAATGTAGCAGACGACGCTTATTACCAAGATAAGGAACTAACTGATGAAAAAGATACTCGTCTGTCGTGCGTGCCGCATGACGACGTTTGTGATAAACCGATGGTTCTGGATTCATATCATCTCTTGGATAGGGAGCAATCTTAGGCGAATATCTTGCCCAAGTTGGGTTACATCGATTAACTCAAAGCGAAGCTGCTCAGCCATTTGGCTAAACTCAGCATTAAACATGGCGCGAGCTGTTTGACCAAGCAAAGTCGGCGCAACATAACTTATCATTTCATCAACTAAACCTTGCTGTAAAAAGGCTGTCGACAATGTTGCACCTGCCTCAACCAACACATCATAAATTTGATATTGTTGAGATAAGGTTTGTAATAACTGATTTAAAGGTTGCGGCGTTAATTGTATCACGCCTAATTCATCTAGTTCTTGGCGAAATGGTGTCATCACCATAACAGTTGCAGGATTCTGTAAAATTTTTGCAGAAAGCGGTAGTTGCCCCTGACGATCTAAGATAATCCGCTTAGGCTGAACGACACTTTTAAGGTCAATATTTTCTAAAGATCGCACATTCAATTCACAGTCATCAGCGAGAACCGTTTGAATACCTGTAATCACAGCACCAGAGATCGCACGCCAATGCTGAACATCCTGACGGGCAGTTGTCCCCGTAATCCACTTTGATTCACCGGACGCCATTGCCGTCCTACCATCGAGACTTGAAGCAATCTTCAAACGTACATAAGGCAGACCTGTCGCCATTGCCTTCAAAAAACCAAAATTCAATGTTTTTGCAATGTCTTCACAAATGCCCGTTTCAACCGCTATACCAGCATCCTGTAGGATTTTTACACCTTTACCAGCCACTAAAGGATTTGGATCAGCACATGCAACCACAACTTTTTTGACTTGTGCTTTGACTAAAGCTTCAGCACATGGCGGTGTTCTTCCATAATGCGCACATGGTTCTAACGTTACATAGGCTGTCGCATCTTTAGCATTCTCACCTGCTTGGCGTAATGCAAACACCTCAGCATGTGGTTGCCCTGCTTGAGGATGAAAGCCTTCACCAATCAGTTGACCATCTTTAACAATGACACAGCCAACATTTGGATTAGGTTTTGTCGAATATTGTCCAAGTCGAGCGAGTTGTATTGCTCGTTGCATCCAATACTGATCTTGAGACAAGGAATCTTGATTTAACTCAGACATGGGTTCTCTAACTTAAGCTTCGTTTTCGCGTTGTTGCATTTGTTCAATTTGATGACGGAATGCTTCGACATCTTGGAAATCTTGATAGACAGAAGCAAATCGGACATAAGCAACGTGATCCAGTGCAAATAAAGCTTGCATGACGATTTCACCGATCGTTCTGGATTTCACATCTCGCTCACCCAAACGTCGAATCTGTGACTGGATATCACTAAGCACTGTTTCAATCTGCTCTTGTGTAACTGGGCGTTTTTGTAATGCGTGCATCAATGATCGACGTAGCTTTGCCTCATCAAATGGTTCATTTTTACCATCGGATTTGATCACACGAGGCATTACCATTTCATAACTTTCAAAGGTCGTGAAACGTTCACCACAAACTGTACATTCACGGCGACGACGAATCTGGCACCCTTCGGCAGCCAGACGAGAGTCAATGACTTTACTATCAGCAGCGTTACAAAAAGGACAATGCATAATTTTGCGATTATTTACTCACTTTGCTTAAGTGTAGCAAAGTTTATGCAAATGCTGAACTAGCTCACCCCATGCATAAAAAAACAGCCCATGAGGGCTGTTTTTTTAGATGCTCTATAATCGATTATTCGATACGTTCGCCATGTTGGCTAAGGTCAAGACCCATACGTTCATCATCAGCGCTTACACGGATACCCATCACTAAATCAATCACTTTAAGGATAATGAAGGTTACAACACCGCTATATACGATTGTCGCCAATACACCTTCAACTTGAACCCATAATTGACCAGCAAATGTTGGAGCAAGTGCAACTTCAGCAGCTTTGATGATTTCATCGCTGTAGAACACACCTGTAAGAACCGCACCAACGATACCACCGACAGCATGTAAACCGAATGCATCCAAAGCGTCATCTGCTTTAAGGAAGCGTTTCAATGCTGTAATACCCCAGAAGCAAACTACACCACCGATTAAGCCCATGATTAAAGCACCGCCTACACCGACAAAACCAGCAGCAGGTGTAATCACAACCAAACCAGCAACCGCACCAGAAGCACCACCTAAAACAGATGCTTTACCACGAATTACACGTTCTACGATTAACCAAGAGAATGCAGCAGCGGCAGCAGCAACTTGTGTTACTAAAATCGCCATACTTGCACGAGCACCAGCACCTAACGCACTGCCACCGTTAAAGCCGAACCAACCTACCCAGATCAAGCTTGCACCGATAACAGTAAGAGTAAGATTGTGTGGCGCCATTGATTCACGGCCTAAACCAGTACGTTTACCCAACATGTATGCTGCAACTAAACCAGCAACACCCGCGTTGATATGTACAACTGTACCACCAGCGAAATCTAATGCACCTGCTTGGAATAACCAACCATCAGCTGCCCATACCCAGTGAGTAATTGGTGCGTATACCAATATCACCCATACTGCGATGAAAACCATGAACGCTGAATACTTCATACGATCTGCAATCGAACCACTGATAATCGCTACAGTGATGATCGCAAATGTCATTTGGAAAATAACAAATAAGCTTTCAGGAATCGTTCCACTCAAGGCATCAAATGCGACCCCATTCAACATTGCCTTGGCAAGGTCGCCAACATATGCGCCTGAACCAGAGAATGCGAGTGAATAACCTACGATTACCCAAATTAAACTAACTAAAATTGCCGCAGAAAGGCTGAACATCATAGTACTTAGAACGTTTTTCTTACGAACCATACCACCGTAGAAGAGAGCCAAACCAGGAATAGTCATCAACAGAACGAGTGCTGTTGAAACGAGAATCCAAGCTGTATCGCCTGTGTCTACTGTCGCCTCAGCCGCTGGAGCAGCTTCTTCAGGAGCTGGTGCTTCTACTGCAACGACTTCTGTAGTTGCAGCGCCAGTATCAGCAACTGCTACAGTTTGTTCAGTCACTGGAGTTGATGCAGCATCTTCTGCCCAAACAACAGCTGAACCACCTAAGAGTGCGCCAGATAGACTGAGCGCCATAAGCATTTTTTTCATTCGTGTCCCCCAACCTTATTTTGTGAGCTATTTCTCTTAATTTCTAACTCAGCAAACTTTATGCCAATTTAGACAGCATCTGGCCCAGTTTCACCAGTACGAATACGGATAACCTGCTCTAAATTCGTGATAAAGATTTTCCCATCACCAATTTTGCCTGTGCTTGCGACACGAGTAATCGATTCAATGACTGCATCAACCATTTCATCGCTAATTGCAATTTCAATTTTTACTTTCGGTAAGAAATCAACAACATACTCTGCACCACGATACAGTTCAGTATGACCTTTTTGACGTCCGAAACCTTTGACTTCAGTTACGGTAATCCCTTGAACACCAATATCAGAGAGTGCTTCACGCACATCATCTAATTTGAATGGTTTTACAATTGCAGTTACAAGCTTCATGTTTGTTTTCCTTCGGCTTATTTTCACCAGTAAGGTTTTATGTTCAATTTTCATGCCAATATTTAAAGGTTGGGGATTTTTAAATACTTAGCACAAGCTTTCTTTATAACCTATTTAGGCTTCAAGATGTAGACATACAATCGAAAATAAGTTTCATTTGCCAAAGTTTAGCGATATTTCTAAGTTATCTATCGCGCTTGATTCAACAGCGCTAGAGGATTAATACAAGCAGTGATACACTGAGCAGCAAATATACATAACCTATTGAGCTCTTTATGATTGAAACTCTTTTACAAGCAATTTTGCAGCAAGTTGATCAACCAAAAAAAGATTTAGAAAAAAACCTACGTGCCCTTTTAAATGAAAGCATCGAAAAATTAGATCTCGTATCAAAGCAAGAGCTAGAACGTCAAAGAACTGCCCTTAATTCAGCCAATCAACGCTTAAATGAATTACAACAACAAATGAAGTCACTTGAAGAAATGGTGCAGAACAAAAAATAAGCACCAACACAGTGCAAATTAAACCCTAAAGTGACTAAAAATAAAGCACCATGATGGAACAATAATAAAATGTCTTTTGCAAAAATCTATACGCGGGGATTATTGGGGCTGAATGCTCCTCAAATCGAGGTTGAAGTTCATATCAGTTCAGGACTCCCATCTTTAACAATTGTCGGACTTCCAGAAGCAGCAGTCAGAGAAAGTAAAGATCGAGTCCGTTCAGCAACCATCAATAGTGGTTTTCAGTTTCCAACCAAGCGCTTAACAATCAATTTAGCACCCGCAGACTTACCCAAAGATGGCTCTCGACTCGATTTACCTATCGCACTTGGCATCCTCGTTGCCTCAGGTCAACTACCTGAAAACTGCACTGAAGGATTTGAGTTTATTGGTGAACTTGCACTAGATGGGCACTTAAGACCAGTGTCAGGTACTTTAACGATTGCCATGGCATGCCAACAAGCTCAACATCGCCTATTACTACCAATATCAAATGTAGAAGAAGCCAATCAGTTACCAAACTTTGAGGTTTATGCTGCACAACATCTGCAAGATGTTTGTGCACATTTTTTGGGCAATTCCAAGATAGAAGCCGCACCACAAAGAACAGAAATCACTTCTGCTGGCTATCAACTTGATCTTGCCGATGTAAAAGGACAATTGCGTCCTCGTCGAGCGCTAGAAATTGCGGCTGCGGGAGGACATTCACTATTATTTAAAGGGCCTCCAGGCACAGGGAAAACCTTACTCGCATCAAGATTACCCTCAATTTTGCCACCCTTAGCT
Source organism: Acinetobacter venetianus RAG-1 = CIP 110063 (assembly GCF_000368585.1). Taxonomy (GTDB): domain Bacteria; phylum Pseudomonadota; class Gammaproteobacteria; order Pseudomonadales; family Moraxellaceae; genus Acinetobacter; species Acinetobacter venetianus. The sequence goes on along the minus strand of NZ_KB849556.1, from coordinate 39,774 downwards.
GCACATGAAAATTTAGAAGTCGCAAGTATCTATTCGGTTGCAAATGCCCAGCATACCTTTGGACAACGTCCATTTCGCGCCCCGCACCACACAGCATCAGCCATCGCATTGGTGGGTGGCGGTTCACAGCCAAAACCGGGTGAAATTACCCTTGCACATTTAGGTGTCTTATTTCTAGATGAGTTACCTGAGTTTGATCGAAAAGTGCTGGAAGTGCTGCGTCAGCCTTTAGAGTCCAAAGAAATTGTGATTTCACGCGCAGCAAGACAAATGACTTTTCCTGCAAATTTCCAGTTCATTGCTGCAATGAACCCTTGCCCTTGTGGTTACGCATTCAACCAAGATAGTCGCTGTCAATGCTCACCAGAAAGTATTCAGCGTTATCAAAATCGGATTTCTGGCCCTTTGCTGGATCGAATTGATTTACATATTGATGTTCCACCTTTGCAAGCCACTGAATTACAAGATCGAGCAGTAACTGAAAACTCTGAAACAGTACGACAACGTGTGATTAAAGCCTATCAACAACAACTGCAAAGACAGCAGTGTTTAAATCAAGCGTTATCACCGAACTTATTAGAGCAATATGCGCTACTTGATGACAGCTCAACAAAAATCATGGCAATGGCTCAACAACGTCTGAATCTCTCAGCTCGTGCTTATCATCGGGTTTTACGTGTCGCACGAACCATTGCTGATTTATCTGAGAGTGAAATGATTTCTAGCTCACATTTAACAGAAGCATTGTCCTACCGAGGTCATCAGGCATAAAAAAAGCGACCATATTGGTCGCTTTTCATTATTGTTATTATTAAAAAGCGTAAGCTAATCCTAAAACCACTTTATTTTTTTGTTTGATATCAGAACGATCATAGCCTCCTAAAATATAATCGAGACTCCAGTTAGCACCTGTATCACCTAAAGCATGAGATAGACCTAATGTCGCATGACGGAAAGCAAAACTATGCTCTGTTTTTGCAGTAAACTCATCATCATCGCCATAATAATAGGCACCCAGTTGTGCTTTACCCGTAAAACCAGCAGGCAATGCAGGCGCATACGTCGCGAGGAAATAAGTATCTCCTTTATTACCAAAAGTAACGTTGTTTAATAAAGTTTGTGCCGTCACACCAAAGTCTTTATAACTTAGACCAACAATGGTTTCGTAACCTGTAGACTCCCATCCTGGATAGTAATAATAAATCGTCCCACCCACTTGATAGCCTAGATCTTCAGTGATATTGCCCTTATAACCAGCATAAAAGTCACTTTCAAAAGAATCTCTCGCATCGACATCTTTACAGTCAGGATTTAGACAAGCATAAGAATAATCTAGCGTTGAAAACCAATAACCTGCATAAAAACCCTTGTGGCTATAATCCAATCCACCTTGTACAGCTGCACCGCTATTTTCTGGAGAGTTGGTAATACCACGCAAGTTATAGCTCGATACCACACTGATATTTCCAGAAACTGTTCCCGGAAATGGTAGCTTACTCTCTTCAGCCATTGCTAAAGTTGATGTTAATGTTGCAACACTTAAAGCCACTGCTTTGACTGCAAATTTCATCATATTGATCTCCCCCTAGATTTAGATATTCAACAGATTTCTGTTTAAAATTGCATCAATATGTAATTAGCAATTGCTGTGCCAACATTAAAAAAAGATTAAAAATAAATAATATCCTATATTTAACAGAAGCTTGAATAAAACAAAGAGACTAAATAGCTATTCTCCAGTCTTTTATCATGATGCGGTTTTTATCCATGCAACCAAACTAGGGCGAACCTGCTCTTTTTAGCGCATAAAGTCACGACCTTAAATATTAAGGCAGAAAATGAAATATTCACGCCTGCAATCAAGACATTCCAAGATAGTTATAAAGAAAATGAAACTAATATTTTTTTAATTATGCACCGCACAAAAAAGCCAGCATTTCAGCTGGCTTTTCAGTTTTCTAAATAATTAGAATGTTTTATTTAATGTAAATACTGCACCCGTTTCTACACCGCGTTTGTAAGGTTGCATATCAGCATCAATATTTGTACCTACAGCAGCAAGTTCAGCTGAGAAATCAGGAATAGATTTGAAGCTATAAGTTATGCCAACTTTCCAATCAACGTAGTTGTCATCTTTACTGCCATTATCACTGAAGTCATAGTTATCCGCTGTTGTATAACCAATACTTGCGACACCACCAAAACCTGTGTCAGCAAAAGGTACTGTATACGTTGCGTTTAAATACCAAGCATCTTCATCCAAACCAAAGAAATCATTTGTATAATTAACACTTGCTAATAAGCTATCGCCAGAAGCAATAACATCACTGAAACCTAATTTAGCGTATAGCTCAAGCCAGTTGAAATCTGACGCACTTGGATAGCCGTAGTACCATAAACCAACATCTAAAGTTGGCTTGCCAGCAAAAGGCAATTCAGTTGTATAACCAATATATGGATCTAATTCTAAGTGCGGGTCAGCTGAACCAAAGTTTACATTTGAACCCCATACACCAGCATATAAACCAGAAGAATGAGATAACGCAAAACCACCTTGAATGGCTGGATCACTTTGAGTTTGAGTCATACCACGATAGCGATAATCTGTGGTTAATGCAGCATTTCCTGAAAAGCTAAGTCCGTACTGAGATAATGTCGTTGTTTCTTCAGCCATAGCAAAAGATGAAGTTACAGCAATGATACTCATCGCGATTGCTTTACATGCAAATTTCATCATATTGATCTCCCCCATGATGGATATTCGACTGATTTATGTTTTAAATTGCATCACGTTTGTAATTAGCAAATGCTGTGCCAACTTTTAAAAACCCTGATCAAATCTAAGTCTTGTGCTATAAAAGTGCCAAACTTATAGAAGCAGTGCGCTTTTAATGCTCCCTTAACTCAATATCATGATTATTTTTGATCAATTTCGACGCACCACAAAAAAACAGACCATTTTTTGCACAAAAACAATGCAAAATAAAAATTTAGCTTCACTCAGAGTATTTAAAATACAACTGTTCTAGCGATTAAGACCAAAGTGATCAAAAAAAGTGCATCTTAAAAAACTTAAACAAAACTGAACAAACTGTTTGTTTTTCATCCTCAACAATTTGCCATTCATCGGGATGTCATTTTTTGCAAATCAGCAGAATAATTTTCAATCAAAGAAAAAATAAATACTTAAATATAAAGAAGAAAAACTTGAACAAATCACGTATTTTTGTAGAAATAAATCAAAAAATAACCAGCATAAATTACATTCAACATAATGTTAAATATAGATAATATTCAATATCTTAATTTTAATTATCTTGCTTTTTAAACAAGAAATAAATCATAAAATCATATATGTATTTTATTTAAAAATAATTAAAATTTTTTAATAAAAATCTATCTTTTTTATGTATAACTTATACAATTGGTCAAAATTTCGGTTTTGATCGAAATTTATTTTTTTATTTATGAGGCTACCTATGCCAAAGGCAAAAAAACTTACATTGGCGGTTTTGATTAATGCCGCATTGATCTCCTCAACATATGCAAGCGAACAAAGCGAAGCAAAAGGATTTGTTGAAGATGCCAAAGGGAATATTTTATTCCGTACTGGTTATTTAAGTCGTGACAAGAAAAATGGTGTCGAAGACACTAGCTCATATGCTCAGACGGCGATGGTAAAACTTGAATCAGGTTTTACTCAAGGTTTTGTCGGCTTTGGTGCTGGTATTATTGGCGATGCTTCTTTCAAGTTAGGCTCAAATAATAATGCTGGTAACGGTATGATCCCTAAACACCCAGATGGTTCAGCTTATGACCATTGGGCTCGTGGTGGTGGTTTTGTTAAAGCACGCGTTTCTAACACAACTGCAACTTACGGTACTCAGATCTTAGATCTTCCTGTACTTGCAAGTAACACTGCACGTTTAGTTCCTGAATATTTCGAAGGTGTTCTTGTGAACAGCCGCGAAATCGATGGTCTAGAACTTACTGCTGGTAAATTTACGAAGAATCAATATTCTGACCAAATTAAATCTGACGGTAACGAATTAGATAGCGCTGTTGTTTGGGGTGCGAAATACAAAGTAAATGATCAGATTAATACCTCTTATTATGGTACTGATATCAAAGATCGTTTAGAGCGTCATTACGCAAACGTAAACTATAAACAAGCTTTAGCGAACAACAGCTCATTAACTTATGATTTCAGTGGTTACCATACTGATTGGGATCGTAAAGCAAATGATAGCTTATATTCGTATATCGGTTCTGTAGACGATAAATTCCAAAACTCTATTTGGGCAATCTCTACAACATATAATACTGGCCCACATACAGTGATGGTTGCATACCAACAAAACAGTGGTAATGCTGGTTACGACTATGGTCTTGGTAAAGGCGTAGGTGACGGTCACCAAACGATTTACATGCCAAACTCATACCTTTCTGACTTTATCGGTAACGATGAAAAATCAGCTCAGCTTCAATACAGCCTTGATTTTGGTAGCTTCGGCGTACCAGGCTTAAGCTGGACAACAGCATTTGTCTACGGCTGGGATATCGACACAAACGCAGCAGTTAAAAATGCTGGTGGCGATGTAATTGGTCGTGTACGTACAGCAGACAATGCAACTGAGCGTGAATTCTTCAACCAAGTGAAGTACACAGTTCAATCTGGTTTTGCTAAAGATGCAAGCTTACGTTTACGTCACTCTTATTACCGTGCAAGCGATGAATACCAATCTGGTTACATCGGCGATACGAATGAATGGCGTATCTGGCTCGATATTCCTGTGAAATTATTCTAATTCGCAGTCGATTTCATCGAGTTATAAAAAAACCTCCATTCATTGAATGGAGGTTTTTTTATCGACCAGATTAGATTTTATAATCTATAAAACCTCATTAAATAGTTTTATTACTTCTTCGCAGCTTCGATTGCTTTAAGTACTTCTGCTTTAGCAACATCAGCACCTTCCCAACCACTGATTTTTACCCACTTACCAGGTTCTAAGTCTTTGTAATGAGCAAAGAAATGTTCAACTTGGCTGATCAATAATTGTGGAAGATCAGTATATTCTTGAACATCTTTGTAAAGTGGAGATAATTTTTCGTGTGGAACAGCGATTAATTTCGCATCGATACCACCATCATCTTCCATTTTTAATTTACCCACTGGGCGGCAACGGATTACAGAGCCAGCAGCAACAGGATGTGGAGTTACAACAAGCACGTCTAATGGGTCACCATCTTCAGACAATGTATTTGGTACATAACCATAGTTTGCTGGGTAGAACATTGCTGTACCCATGAAACGGTCTACAAATAATGCATCTGAATCTTTGTCGATTTCGTATTTAATCGGCGCTGCGTTTGCAGGGATTTCAATGATGACATAGATGTCGTTTGGTGCGTCTTTACCCGCAGGAATATTGCTATAACTCATATCAACACTCGTATATATTGTGAAGTCAGATGTAAATCGGACAGATTATAACGTGAATACAATAAAAATGATGCTAGATAAACTGAGAGCTAGCGTTTTTTATCCCTAGCATGTCTCATATCATTTTGATGGTAATCACAAATAGGAAAATTGGACAAAGCAGCGAAAAAAACCAAATAATGGAACGCAAAGTCGCTAGATTTGCTAAATAACAAATCCCGTAGATCACTCGAAATACGATATATGCCCAACCTAGAGTCAGAATGAACCACTCTGGTATGACCATATATTCTGCCATTAAAATTGCAGCAATAAATAGCGGTAAGCTTTCAAAGCTATTTTGCTGTACAGCATTCGCTCTTGCCGCTAAACCTGTCGTTTTGGCCAAAAAATCTCGAGGATTTTGATTGTCTTGCGCTTGGAAACCACCTTTTGATTTTGCAATCAAGGTAAAAACATACGGCAACAAACATGCGACGATAATAATCAAAATAATGCCGCTAATACCTTGCATGCTGACATCCATCATTTGAAGTTCTTCTGATCATGCTATCATAACTTACAATTTATTGAACTTTCATTTGCGCTTGTTCAACAAGCGTTTCTTTTACACAGCAAGTTTGTGCAAAAGTTGTGTCTTTTCATACTGTTTTAAGGTCATTCTATGCAACAGCAAGATCATAAAGAAATGTTTGATGTGCTTGCACAACAACGCCAACATCAGCTTTTGGTTGATCGTGTACTCAAAGTCGTTTTGCCTATTGTCGCCTTTCTGCTGAGTGTGATTTGTGCAAATCTGAATTGGCAATCGACACTCGGCACTTTTGTGATCCTCACCATCGCTTTCTATGCAGTTGGCATTTATCGTTTGACGCTTTGGCATTGGTTAACTGTGATTGCCATCTATGCTGTTGTAGATAATTATTTTAGTTTTAATGGCATTGATCCAACTCGATTACGCTTTCAATTGGCCACTATGCTGGTTTTTGTCGGCATTGTAGGGATTGGTCGTCCTTATATTGACCGATGGCTTATGAAATCGAATAACCCAAAATAAAAATCAAATAAAAAAAACGCCGCAATTGCGGCGTTTTTTCAGCTTCCCTACGTTAACGGGAAGTTAAGCTGGTTTACGTAAGTCTTTACGTAAGATTTTACCAACATTCGATTTTGGCAATTCTTCCATAAATTCAACATAACGTGGGCATTTATAGCCTGTTAAGTTTTGTTTCGCATAAGCAAGAATTTCTTCAGTCGTTAAAGATGGATCTTTCTTCACGATGAATAATTTAGGTACTTCACCTGATTTTTCATCTGGCACGCCAATCGCAGCAACTTCCAATACTTTTGGATGTTTCGCGATAACTTCTTCAATTTCACTTGGATAAACGTTGAAGCCAGAAACTAAGATCATGTCTTTCTTACGATCTACAATCTTGAAGTAACCACGCGTATCCATAACACCGACGTCACCTGTACGGAAGAAACCATCTTTGGTCATTACCTTTTCAGTTTCATCAGGACGGTTCCAATAGCCTTTCATGACTTGAGGACCACGGATTGAAATCTCACCTTGTTCACCTTGTGCCACCTCATTACCATCATCATCAAGCAATACAACTTCAGTTAATGGCAATGGAATACCAATCGTGCCACTGAATTCAGTTGTTGCAGGTGGGTTCGCAGTCGCAACTGGCGAAGTTTCAGATAAACCATAACCTTCGATAATGATTGTGCCTGTAACTTTTTTCCATGCTTCAGCAGTTGATGGCAACACAGCCATACCACCGCCCATAGCCATCTTCAATTTGCTGTGATCAAGTTGTTTAAACTCTTCGTTGTTCACTAAAGCATTAAACAAAGTGTTTACAGCTGGGAAGAATGATGGTTGGTATTTACGTAATTCACCAACTACAGCAGGTAAATCACGTGGGTTAGGAATCAAGATATTTGCTTGGCCCTTGTACATACCATAAAGTGCGCACACCATGAATGCAAAGATGTGATAGAGCGGTAATGCACACACGATACGATCATCTTTAGCGCCATCGCCTGTACCAAATTTGCTTGAGAAAATACCATCACATTGCAATAGGTTCGATACAAGGTTACGGTGAGTTAACTCAGCACCTTTAGAAACACCTGTTGTACCGCCTGTATATTGCAATACAGCCGTATCACTTAACGTCAAGCTTGGGCGTTTATAGTTGCTAGGGTTAGCTTTGTTTAAAGCCGTGTTGAATTTCACATGACCTGGAATATTCCAAGCAGGGATTTGTTTGCGTACTTTGCGTAAAACGAAGTTTACAATTGTTCCTTTCAGTGTACCAAGCATATCACCAACAGAAGCAACCACAACATGCTTCACAGGTGTTTTACCAATAATGCTTTGGTAAACGCTAGCAAAGTTTTCAATGATCACTAATGCTTCAGCACCAGAGTCATTTAACTGATGTTCAAGCTCACGCGCTGTATAAAGTGGGTTTACATTGACAAGTACTAAACCAGCACGGAATACACCAAGAGCAACCACAGGATACTGGAATACGTTCGGCATCATCACCGCAACACGTGTTCCTTTTGCCAAGCCAAGGCTTTGTAAATATGTCGCGAATTTACGGCTAGCGACTTCTAATTCATTGTACGTTAAAACTTTATCCATGAAGATAAAGGCATCACGTGAACCAAATTTTTGGAAATTGCGTTCAAAAATATCAACAAGTGAGGTGTTTTCAGCAGGCAGCGCAACTGTTTCTGGAATTCCTGTCTTTTGGTATTCAGCAAACCAAATCTTTTCCATAATGCCATTATCTCCGAGTGGTAATCCTTAAAAATGTAACAACGTTACTTTCCATGACAAAACATTTTTTTTAACTTTTTGCATTGCCCTGTCAATCTATTCAAACAATATGAATACATTTCATATATAACGTATTTGTGACACAGAATACTAGCCTTATCTCTGAATGAAGAGTCTATTTGCTTTTTGATATCCCCGTGGTAAAAGTTGCCCCTTTGTTGCTCTTTTTCCTATATATTTTTGGAGATCATCCCCTTTCAGTTTTAGATGCTGTTGTCCTGCAGCGACTTGGATTATTTCATCTAAATTCAGGGTTGTCATGGATAAAATTTGCTCTTTTTCATCAAGTTGTATCAACTTATTACCTTTACCCTTATTCAGTACAGGTAACTCTGCTAAATCAACAATAAGCAAACGACCTGATGAACTCAGGATTGCAACATGCGTTGCTTGATGAATTGGCAACAATGGTAAAGCTGTTGCTTTGTCCGTTACTGTTAAGAAAGCCTTACCCGCTTTTGCATTAGTATCAAGCTGTGCAATTTGCGTTTTAAAACCATAACCTTTGGTGCTCGCTGCAAGAATGTCATGGCTGTTATCACCTGTTAACACTTGGATAAATGACACACCACTGGCTGGCGCTAATTTAGAACTAAGCGGTTCACCAAGTCCTCGAGCAGAAGGCAAGCTGCTGATTGGTAACGCATAACTACGCCCCGTCTCATCTAAGAAGTAGACTCGCTGGTTGGTTTTACCCACTGCATGACTGAGATATTGGTCACCTGCACGATAATTTAAATTCGCTGCATCGACTTCACCACCTTTCGCAGCACGTACCCAACCTGCCTCTGAGAGGACAACTGTGACCGTTTCTGCTGGCAATAAATCTTGCTCTTTAATTTGTACCGCCTCTGCACGCGCAACAATTGGAGAACGACGATCATCACCAAATTTCTTCGCATCTTCTTTTAATTCATTGATGATCAGATTTTTTAATGATTCTGGATTTGCCAATTGCTCACGAATAATGGCCGCTTTAGCTTCTAACTCTTCCTGCTCACGGCGAATTTCCATCTCTTCAAGTTTCGCCAAATGACGAAGTTTGAGTTCTAAAATCGCTTCGGCTTGAATATCGTCAATGCCAAAATGCTGCATCAATACTGGTTTCGGTTGATCTTCTTCACGAATAATTCGAATCACAGTATCAATATCGAGGTAAGCAATTAAAAGACCTGCCAAGATATGTAAGCGTTTTTCGATTTTATTTAAATGGTATTGCAAACGACGCGTCACCGTTTGCTTACGAATCTCAATCCATTCCAACAAAATACGACGAATCGATTTAACTTGCGGACGCCCATCAGCACCAATCATGTTTAGATTGACGCGATAGCTCGACTCTAAATCTGTCGTTGCAAATAAATGACTCATCACTGTTTCTGCATCGACACGATTAGAACGTAGTACGATCACCAAACGGGTTGGATTCTTATGATCAGATTCATCACGTACATCACTCACCAGCGGCAATTTCTTGGCAATCATCTGGTCTGCGATTTGGGTAATCACTTTAGAACCTGAAACTTGATACGGCAGTTCAGTAATGACTATTTCATTTTTATCAACAGCGTATACCGCACGCATACGGTAACTACCACGACCTGTGGTTTGAATTTTTAATAATTCATCAGGTGGGGTAATAATTTCAGCTTTCGTTGGTAAATCTGGAGCAGGAATATATTCTGCTAACTTTTCATCAGTCGTTTCTGGATTACGAATCAACGCAATCGTACCTTTCACCACTTCACGTAGATTATGCGGTGGAATATCAGTTGCCATCCCGACAGCAATACCTGTGGTCCCATTCAACAAAATATTTGGAATACGAGCAGGCAAAGTAATCGGTTCTTTCATCGAACCATCAAAGTTATCTTGCCACTCACTTGTACCTTGCCCGAGTTCACTCAGCAATAATTCACTATAAGCAGAAAGTTTGGCTTCGGTATAACGCATTGCTGCAAATGATTTTGGATCATCAGGCGAACCCCAGTTGCCCTGACCTTCAACCAATGGATAACGATAACTAAATGGTTGTGCCATCAACACCATGGCTTCATAACAGGCTGAATCACCATGCGGATGATATTTACCCAGTACATCACCGACGGTACGTGCAGATTTTTTGGGCTTACCTGTCGATTTTAAGCCTAGCTCGCTCATCGCATAAACAATACGACGCTGTACAGGTTTTAAACCATCACTGATATGCGGCAATGCACGATCCATAATCACGTACATGGCATAGTTCAAATAAGCTTGTTCTGTGAATTCAGCTACGGAACGGTTTTCGGTTGCATGATGTGCAAGGCTGGTCATTTCAGCGAGTCATCCAAAATCATTTATTATCGTCAATGTTTTGTATGCTATGTGGATGAAAGCGTTGTGACAAGCCCTTGTTGTTGTTTAAACGTCAAATGATGTCATACAAGAGAGGTTATTTCTTAAATACAATCTGAAAAATTATGAGACAAATAAACATAATATTCGGAATAAGATAATTCTGTTGATCTTGTTGAGTATTTCTTAGCAATTTGAACAATCCAACAGTCACTCCAAATAAAAGGAGATCATGCAGAATGTTTAAAACATCTAACTGAAACTCGTACTGAGCCAGCAAATATACAATCACCAAGATAAGAAAAAGCTTGTTACTTTTATAAAAATCTTTCTTATCAAATTCGATATCATTCATTTTAATTTATCTCAAAGCATCGTATATACAGCAAATCAATCAATGCTCATCTGTCGAAGATGCGGACTCGGCATCATCTTCTTGATAAATAAATTTCGGCATTTCCAAACCAAAATAAATTGCGATTAAACGTAAAGTAAAACCAAAAACTAAAGTGAAAATTACAGTCAAATCATGTGGCAGGCCAAGCTCTAAACATACCCAATAGCAAATGACCGCTACGAAAGAAATACTCGCATAAAGTTCACGGCGGAACACCAACGGTACATCATTACACAAGATATCACGCAGAATACCACCCGACACCCCTGTTAATACGCCTGCCACCGCAGATACCACAAAACCATGCCCCATCGATAAGGCAATCTGGCAACCAATGATGGTAAAGCCAATTAAACCGAGAGCATCCAGTACGAGGAAGATATTACGTAAATGACGCATCCATTTAGCAATAATGATCGTTACAAATGCAGCCGCACAAGTAAGTACCAAATACTCAGGATGCTTCACCCATGTCAACGGATAGTGCCCCAACAACACATCTCGGACTGAGCCACCACCTAGAGCCGTCACGCAGGCAATCAGTACCACACCAAACCAATCCATACTACGTCGACCCGCTGACAGTGCTCCTGTCATCGCTTCCGCAGTAATGGCAATAATATAAATAACGGTGAGTAACATCTGCCTACATCCTAAATCAGGCGTAAAAGTGTGCGCTATTTTAAGACAAACTTAGATGAATTGTGCACAACATTGCTTAAATTTTTTCCCCGAACCACAAACACAAGGCTGTTTCATCGTGATTGATATATCCAAGGTTGGATCAAGAAAATACCAGCGCTGTTGATGCAAAACAAAATGTGAAATTTCATGATGAATATGCTGCTGTTTACCATCTTGATTTTGATCACAGTAATGCGCTTTGAACTCGACCAAGGCGTGCGTTTTATCGAGCTTTGGCTGATGTTGTACTACTTCGAGTTTGAGCCATTGATTCGATTTGCTCCAATCTGCAATCGCTGCACGATCTAAATAAGCCTGCTGCCCAGTCGCAGTGGTCGACAAAATATAATCCACTTGTTGCAAAGCAAAGGCACTATAACGAGAACGCATTAACTGCTCTGCATTTTGTGCATATTGCTGCTCTAAATGCAAAGGCTGACAACATTCAACATATAAGCCTCGCCCACATGGACAATTTTTTAGCAGTGTCATGGTTCTTTCTCAAATAAAAATAGCCTTGGGATCAATCATAAACTATTTAAGTTTCGTCTATGAAAATCCAAGGCTATTGCTATTACGAATTACTTTTTCACGTACAGCAAAACTGTGCGGACAAAGCGTGGCTGTATTTAATCTCGCTCTGGTTTTTCTTTAGCGATGATGCGCACTTTTTCAATTTTATGCCCATCCATCGTCACCACTTCAAATAAGTAACCATCCGCTTCAACCGTCTCACCATTTTCTGGTAAACGACCTAAATGGAACAAGATATAACCTGATAAGGTTGAATATTCTTCACTTTCATCAACCAAGTCTTTGCCCAATAACAAAGAAACGTGACGAATATCGGTTGAACCTTCTAATAGGGTTGAACCATCTTCTAGGCTTTCAGCCGCGGCTTCCAGTTCATCCTCATCGGGAAATTCACCTGCAATCGCCTCTAATACATCAATCGGCGTGGCAATCCCTTCAATCGAGCCATATTCATTCAACACAATTGCCATTTGTAATGGTGCTTGACGTAATTGCTCCATCACCATCAACACTTGCGCATTTTCATGAACAATCAACGGTTCACGTAAATGCTTAGCAAAATCAATTGCGCCTGTTTCGATGTATTCATTCAGTACTTTATGCGTCAGGACAATACCTTCAATATTGTCTAACTCACCGCGTGCCACGATCAAACGCGAATGGGTCATTGCCATTAAACGTGCTTTTAACTCGTCAGGTTCAGCCTCTAAATCTAACCACTCAAGCTCAGGACGCGGTGTCATCACCGACTTCACTGGACGTTCAGATAGACCTAAAACACCTTGCACCATGACACTGTGATAAACGCCATTATCTTCGTCAAAAACTTCTTTGGCATAAGCTTGTGTTGCCAGAACATCTTCAGCTTCGTTGTTCTGCCCTTCACTGCCTTTACCACCGAGCATCCGCAAAACGGCTGACGCGGTACGATAACGCAAGTCCGTTGTCGTCACGAGTTTCTCTTGGTTACGGCGCATAGTTTGGTTAACCATCTCGACCAATACAGAGAAACCAATCGCTGCGTATAAGTAACCTTTAGGAATATGGAAGCCAAAACCTTCAACCACCAATGAGAAACCAATCATCATTAAGAAGCCAAGACACAGAATCACCACTGTTGGATGCTTATTGACAAAGTCCATCAGCGGTTTTGATGCCCAAAGCATAATACAAACAGCAATAATCATTGCCAGCATCATTACACTTTTATCTTTAACCATTCCCACAGCAGTAATGACACTATCTAAAGAAAAGACAGCATCCAAAACTACAATCTGAACAATAACCATCCAGAACGTCGCATGTACGGGGTTTTCTTCTTTTAGTGTTTGGTGTCCTTCGATTCGTTCATGTAACTCCATTGTGCCCTTAAATAATAAGAACACACCACCAAATAATAGGATCAAGTCACGACCAGAAAAAGCATGATCAAAAATATGGAACAATGGTTCAGTAAGTGTCACCACCCATGCGATGGCAGCAAGTAGTCCCAAGCGCATGAATAAAGCGAGAATCAAACCAACGCGACGCGCAGTATTACGTTGTTCAGGTGGCAGCTTTTCAGCTAAAATTGCAATAAAAACAAGGTTATCAATACCCAATACAATTTCGAGCACCACCAAAGTTGCTAAACCTACCCATGCAGCGGGGTCAGACATCCATTCCAGAATCATTGATGTGACTCCTCGGCTAAATCAGCAATATTTTTATCAAGTGGAAAGTTTAAAAGATCGGCAGGCGTCGCCAAAACATTTTTTTTAGGAAATAAGAATAAAGCGGAGCAACAACAACCACTACTCATAGAGGGACATGAATTAATAAAAGGATTTTCAGTATAGGCAAGATTCCAGTGAAATTCATCTATTTTATGTGGATGTTTTTTGCAAATTCTTTCTCACAATGACAAATAGGCATTGTATGTAAAATGTGCATAAAACTGTCATAAAAGTGATTTAGCCTAGACAAGCACAATGAAAATGATAAGGTGAAAATAAACGAAATGAATAGTGTATTAAGAATGACTGAAAATAAAACGATTACTCTCCCAAAAACAACTCAACCTCTTATTGCTTTATATTGCGGTTCACGTACAGGCAATAAACCCATTTATCGTGATAAAGCCATCGAACTCGCTCAACACATTGCCAATCAAGGTTTTGGTATCGTTTATGGCGGTGCAAGTATCGGCTTAATGGGACAAGTCGCCAATACCGTACTGGAACATAGCGGTGAAGTGGTTGGTGTAATTCCTGAATTTATGCTGGATTATGAAATCGCTCACGGTAAACTCACTGAACTGCATATTGTAAAAACCATGCATGAACGTAAAGCGCTTATGGCTGAGCGTGCAAATGCATTTATCGCATTGCCAGGTGGTCTTGGAACCTTCGAAGAAATTCTTGAAATCGCGACATGGGGACAGCTCAACCAACATCAAAAACCTATGATCATTTATAACGTGAATCGTTTCTATGATCCGCTGATCGCACAGCTGGATCATGCTGTCGAAGAAGGTTTTTTACCTCCACAACATCGCGCGAAAGTAATCATCTGCGATACGCTTGAACAAATTTCAAGTGTCATCAAAAATCTCAGCACACCAACTCATATCGAAGTTTAAGCAAAAATAGATAAAAAAGCGGATCAAATGATCCGCTTTTTTGGGTTTAATCTACTGCACGTTGATTTGGTAAATTGCAGTTGAACCACTCACTTCATTGCCCACCACCAAAAGCGGCTTACCGTTTGGTGCATCTTTAGCTGCAATAAAAATTAATCCTTCTGGCCCTAAATCACCTTGTTTCTCTGTATCTGCCTCAGCAAAGTTACGTGTGCTGAAATATTCAATAAACTTCGGCTGATTTGGCGTGCTGATGTCATACACCATAATGCCACTCATACGCTCTAAACCAATAAATGCGAAGGTCTTTTTGCCAATAGCACCCACAGCAATTCCTTCAGGTTCAGGACCTTTATTATCACTACGGTCATCAAATGCAGCTTCTTCGTGATCACTGTTAAAATACGCTGGGAACAATTCTGCTGTTTTCTTCTCAAACTCACTGCCTGAATCCCAAACGAGCTGACCTTGTGTATTCCAAATGCTAAATGAACGTGCACCATATGCATAAAGCTTGTCATAGGTTAATAAACCGTTGGCATCTAACTTTGGCGAACCATCGGCATTGGTTTGATAACCCATATTCCATGCGATATTCAAACGCCCGAGATTCGGGTCTTTACGGCAATCACCCGCTTCAGTCGCTGTTGCACCACAGTAAGCAAAAGTGACTGGATTAAGTTTTGCACCTTTCACCCCATTCGCAAACTTCTGTAAATGGGCAGGATAATCACCGTCTGCATTGAAACCTTTGCTATTAAACAAATGTTTCATTCGAATATTTTCAACATAACCTTTGGTCATGTCCCCTGCAAAATAAGCATCTTCATCAGCCAACCATTCACGGCTATCACCTTCATTTGCAGTAACTAAATAAGTTTGTCCATTGGCTTGATAATTGGCAATCGAATCAGGTTGGTACATACCTACAAGACCTGCCCACGTTTTAATATTGATCAATCCATCTTTATCACTGACATCTAACTCATTGCCCACTTGACCATGATCTTTGTAACCCAATGGGTAAATGTCCGTTACTTTTTGCTGTGCAAGATCAATGCGTGCGATTGCGTTATTTTCCTGCAAAGTCACCCATGCAGTTTTGCTGTCAGCAGAGACCGTGATGTATTCAGGCTCTAAGTCTTGAGCAACGGTTGCATTTGGCCCAAAAATACGCACACCTTTTGCAATCAAATCGGCTTTTTGGTTATTCCATGCTTTAAAATCAGCAACACTGGCTTTCGGTTGTTGAATATTGCGCACATCAATAATGCTGACCGAACCTTCAGGATCAATAGAATAATCATCATTCGGTTCAGCCTCATTTGCGACCAGTACCGTATTGCCATCAGGGCTAAAAGTCACCATATCAGGCAATGCACCGACTGCAACTTTGCTGATAAAACTCAAATCCTTCGCATTGAAGAATGCAACAATTCCTGCATCTGTTTTATTGGCTGCTTGAACTGCAATCGCAACAATTCCATTTTTCACTGCGACACTATTTACTTCTGAATCTGTCAAATAAGCACGTGCAGAAAGCTCTGCGATATGCACAGGCTTTTCAGGTGCGGAAACATCTAATACATCAACCAAACCTTTTTGGGCATTTACGACAAATAGACGTTTGGTTGCTGCGTCATAGGCAGGAATTTCCGCAGCGCTTTGAGCAAATATATTGGTTTCATATCGACCCAATAAACTGAGTTTAATCGTCTCAGGTGTAGGCTCAACTACTTCAGGCGTATTGTTGTGGTTGTCATTATCATCATTACAAGCAACCAACCCCACAGACAGCATTGCTGCCAATAAAACTGAAATCTTAAATTTCATGCTCAATTTCCATACAATTCTTTTATATGACTAATCTAGTGTTGTGAGGTGCAAGTTCGATGACACTTTCATGTCAGTTCGATGACGACTCTTTGACAATTTTTGGCTTTATTTCAAGCAGAGTTGCTTTAAACTAAAGCTGACTTTTCATTCGTCACAACTTATGACAACGACCACGCATCAAGCTGTACAACCTGAATTTCGACTGTTGGTATTTTTGGTGTCGATTGGCTTTTTTATGCAAGCCTTGGATACCACGATCGTTAATACTGCTATTCCTGCGATGGCAGTACAACTCAATGAAAATCCTTTGCAAATGCATGGTGTCATTGTGGCCTATGTCTTATCTGTTGCAGCTTGTATTCCGTTAAGTGGCTGGTTGGCGGATCGCTTTGGTATTCGTAATATTTATCTCAGCGCAATGGTCATTTTCAGCTTGGCTTCTCTGGGCTGTGGTTTATCTCAAAACTTAGAACAACTGCTATTTTTCCGTGTGATTCAAGGCATTGGCGGTGCATTATTGATGCCTGTCGGGCGTTTGGCGCTACTCAAATTGATTCCCCGTTCGCAATTCTTGTCAGCGATGAGCTTAATGAGCTTAGCAGGTTTGCTTGGGCCATTAATGGGCCCCTCCTTAGGCGGTTGGTTGGTCGAGGTCAGCACATGGCATTGGATATTCCTGATTAACATTCCGATGGGTATTCTCGGGATGATCATGACTCTGAAAGTCATGCCGAATCAGAAAGAGCCTACAGTAAAACCTTTCGATTTGAGCGGTTTTATTTTATTGATGGTTGCCATGGTTGGACTATCTCTCGGGATCGAAAACATTGCCTCACCGCAGTATTCACACTGGGTCAGTCTAAGTCTGTTAATCGTTGGGGTGATTGCAACCTGTAGCTATGCCTATCATGCACATAGCCATCAAAATGCACTATTCCATGGACGTTTATTCCGCTACAAACTCTATTCGATCGGCGTGCTTGGCAACTTCTTCGCACGCTTAGGTAGCAATGCGATTCCGTTTCTTTTGCCATTGATGCTACAAGTTGCTTTTGGTTTTGAACCATTTATCACGGGTTTAATGATGATCCCTGCTGTTTTGGGTTCTTTATTCTCGAAGCCAATTGTTCGCCCCTTAATTCAGCATGTCGGCTATCGTCGTTTCTTACTGACCAATACGGTGCTAGTCGGATTATGTATTATTAGTTTTTCGCTGATGACAGCAGCAACCCCCCTTTGGCTGAAAGTACTCCATCTATTTATTTTTGGGACTTTAAATTCACTGCAATTTGTCGGAATGAATACATTTACCTTAAAAGATTTGCCACAACAAGACGCCAGTAGTGGCAATAGTTTCTTATCAATGATCATGATGCTGTCCATGAGTATGGGCGTGGCGTTAGCAGGTACACTGATCAATACATTTGAGCAACATTTTACAACAGCGACCATCGACCCCGCATTTCATGCCACCTTGATCACACTTGGCTGTATCAACATCATTACAGCAATTGTGTTTTGGCAGATTCCCAAAGACACAACAGACTAAAAAGAACGATCAACCCTACACTCACAATGACAATAAGGAAAACCACATGATCATCCCGCGATATTGGGCTGAAGCGAAAACTAAAATGAAATTTGAAGGCCGACAATATACGATTAAACGCTTTGGTTGGTCGGATCAAAACGTAGAATCTGCTCAACAGCATGCTGAACAACGTGTTGCTGAAGCGATAGAACAACTTAAAAAAGACAAAGAAATTCGCCGACTCGATCATAAAGTCGCTTATAACGGCGCTGAAGGTTTACCGATTCGGGAGGAAATTATTGCCCAACAGGATGATGTCATCATTACCCGAAATAGTTACGGAGCGTTATGCCTCAATACACCTGATGTGTTATTTGCTGATGTTGATCTGATCCATCATCCTAGCTCGAAGCTTGCTACAATTGTATTTTTTACATTGCTCAGCTTGAGCGGCCTTTGTGCGATTTACTTGAGTTCTTGGTGGATCTTCGGCTTTGGATGTGTCATCGCATTGTTTGTCACTGGCTTAATCAGTAAATGGTTATTCCACATTCAATCCAAATTTACAGGTACACCAGCACAACGTGCCTTAGGAAAAATCCGTCACTTCTCACAACAACATCCTGATTGGCATTTACGCGTCTATCGTACGCCGAATGGTTATCGCATTTTAGTTATGCATCAAACTTTTGATCCTCGAGGCGAACAAGCACAAAACTTATTCCAAGCCATTTCAACGGACAGTTGTTATGTCCTGATGTGCAAAAATCAAAATTGTTTTCGTGCTCGCATTAGTCCCAAACCTTGGCGCATCGGAGTTGAACGCTTGCGACAAGGGATATGGCCCGTTCAGCAAGAACGTATCACACAACGAGCAGATTGGGTTCAAAACTATCAACAGCATGCTCAAAATTATGCATCCTGTAGATTTGTGGAACAATTTGGTCACCAACTCAGCCATCCCAAAGCGAAACGCGTACAATTACTGCATGATCAATATTGTAAATCTGATACTCAACTCGAAATCGCATAACTGAACAACCATGACCAAGACAAAACCGAAACAACGACTTTCCCAGTATTATCCAACGCTCACCAGTGTTGGTTTAGCACTCATGCTTGGATTAGTGAGCTATTTCGGTTTGTTCTACCAACAGAAAGCATCTGCAAAAGATTATTCAATTCGTGGTTTTGATGTATCTCATCATCAAGGTGATATTGATTGGAAAAAAATTTCACCGCAGCATTATCAGTTTGTTTACCTCAAGGCGACTGAAGGTGGTGACTTTAAAGATCGAAAATTTCAAGAAAACTGGCTAAAAGCGCGTGAACAGGGTTTACATGTCGGTGCCTATCACTTCTATCGTTTATGTCGCGATGGGCAAGTTCAAGCAGAAAATTTTATAGCGACTGTACCCAATAAAACGGATGCATTACCGCCTGTCATCGATCTCGAATATGACAGTAATTGTATTAATACCTATACCAAAGAGCAGTTGCTTAAAGAAATCCAAGTGATGCATGACCAACTGCAAAAGCATTACGGTAAACAGCCCATTTTTTATATTTCTAAAAGCTTTTACCACATCGTATTGATGGGCAATTTTAATCAAACACCTTTATGGGTGAGAGATTATGAATCAAAACCTGAACTGAAAGATGGTCGAAAATGGATGTTTTGGCAGCATACCAGTCAAGGTAAAATTCAAGGCGTACCTAAAGCAGTGGACTTAAATGTCTATGCAGAATCACCGAAAGAATGGTTTCTGTTTTTAAAAGAACAAGGCATTCAAGATGGCAAATGAACTGCGCAAAATCATTCATATCGATATGGATGCCTTTTATGCATCAGTCGAACTCAGAGATCGCCCTGAGCTTAAAGACTTGCCTGTGGTCATTTCCTCTCACCATCCTCGTGCCGTCATCGCAGCAGCGTCCTATCCTGCCCGTGTATTTGGCTTACGCTCAGCAATGTCGATGGGACAGGCAAAAAAGCTCTGCCCTCAAGTTGTGGTGATCGAACCACATTTTGAAAAATATCGTGAAGTTTCAGCTCAAATTCATCAGATTTTCCAACAATATACAGCGCTCATTGAACCACTATCTTTAGATGAAGCTTATTTAGATGTCACGGAAAATTTAAAAGATATTCCGAGTGCAACGGAAGTTGCGACACAAATTCGGGCTGATATTTTTGCCGTTACGGGGCTGACCGCCTCTGCGGGTGTTGCTCCAAATAAGTTTTTGGCAAAAATTGCATCGGACTGGAATAAACCCAATGGTTTATTTGTGATTAAGCCTCATCAAGTCCTAAAATTTATCCAAGATTTAGCGCTGAATAAAATTCCTGGAGTCGGTAAGGTTACTCAAGAAAAACTCAATCAGCTCAATCTACATACACTTGGTGATCTGCAACTAATTAAAGAAAATGTGCTGATTCATCATTTCGGTAAATATGGAAAGCAACTGTATTTATATGCGCAAGGCATTGATCATCGCCCTGTAAAAGCAGAGCGTGAACGCCAACAGATATCAAAAGAAATTACCTTTGATGATGACTATACCCTTGCTCAATGCCAACATGCTTGGCAACCGCTCAGTGAACAAGTTTGGCGCAGCCTGAATAAAAAACAACTTACAGCGCGTGGTGTAAACGTCAAATTAAAACTCAAGAATTTTCAGGTACTACAACACAGCAAGAGCTTTAAAAGTCCTTTGCAATCACAACATGATTTGCAACAAGTTGTGATTCAACTGCTCGAAGAAATGCATATAGATCCTGATTTTCAATTCCGCTTAGTCGGTGTTGGTGTATATCAACTTCAACAAGCTCAGGAAGAATCCCAACTTTCATTGTGGTAGTGCTGATTTTTTACACAAAAGCACAGTGCTCACCTAAATTTATGTTTGCTTTTTATCCAGTTTTCAGTACTCTAAGCAACGCAGTAACTTTATCCTTGTTACCTGCCCATGCTAAAGAAATCCTCGCTTTTAGCATCTGCTCCTGTGGTTGGCGTGACGATCAAATCCGAATATTACAGGGCACTTTTGGTGTCCTTCATACATATTTCCACTAGCGATAAAAATTCTTAGAATCTTCTGCATTGCTCAATAAGTTCAGATAAACTCATTCAATAAAATCAGAAAACGATTGATTACAACGAGATCATGAACCCTAAACAAATTCTTTGTGTTGAAGACGAAGCTGCGATTATTCTACCACTCCGTTATGCGCTTGAGCGTGAAGGATGGACTGTTCATTGGGCAAATACAGGCACTCAAGCTTTAGCAATGAGTGCATTACAAACTTTTGATTTTATTATTCTTGATGTCGGCTTACCTGATATAAATGGTTTTGAAGTGTGCAAACAACTTCGCAAAAAAGATCATACGCCTTTACTGTTCTTAACCGCTCGAGATGATGAAATTGATCGTGTTGTAGGGCTGGAAATTGGCGCTGATGATTATTGTAGCAAGCCATTTAGCGCGCGAGAAATCGTGGCGAGAATCAAAGCGATTTGGCGTAGAATGGAGAGTCATGCACAGCCTGTAACCACATCAATTGAAATTCCTGAAACTGACGTTACTTTGCAATCAGCAACATGGTCATGTAATCCACAATCCTTACAAATCCAATATCATGGGCAAATGTTGCAACTTACGCGATATGAATACCGCTTGTTATTTTTGCTAATTCAGCATCCTGAGCAGGTCTTTAGTCGCCAACAATTGATGGATCATATTTGGGAACACCCAGAGCATAGTTTGGAACGAACTGTCGATACACATATCAAAAGTTTAAGGCAAAAGCTTAAACAGATTACCCCTGATGATCCGATTCGGACACATCGAGGGTTTGGGTATAGTTTAATGAAGTTGGATTAAAACATGTCCATCTTTATTCGCATTTGGTTTTTCTTTAGCTTGGTAGTGGTACTGAGCCTAAGCTTTATTGCCTATACCCTCACTCAACAAGTTAAACCCAATGTACGACAAGTGGTTGAAGACACGCTTGCCGAAAATGCCAATATTATTGCCCAACTTATTGCTGAAGATGTGTATCAACATCAAGTCAATACGCCTGAATTTAATCAAAAAATTCAAGCTGCATTATCTCGTCAACTTGATGCAACCATTTGGCAGCATAAAAAAGAAGAAATTAATCAACAGCTTTATATTACTGATCAGCATGGCGTTGTGATTTATGATTCAGAAGGAAAAGCGGTTGGACAAGATTATTCAAAATGGAATGATGTTTATTTGACGCTGCAAGGTAAATACGGCGCGCGCTCTACAGCAACGAACCCTAATGACCGCAATAGCAGTGTGATGCATATCGCCGCACCGATCATTTATAGACAACAGTTGCTTGGTGTGGTCAGTATTGGTAAGCCCAACCAGTCAGTACAGCCCTATATTGCTCGCGCAGAACAACAATTGATTTATCAAGCACTTTGGATAGCAGCGCTCAGTCTTTTGCTTGCCAGTATAGTGGCATATTGGCTTAAACATAGTATTGATCGAGTTCGTCGTTATGCACAAGCGCTTGCACCCGTGAATCAAGCCCCATTCTTTTATTCAGCCAAAGAACTCAATCAAGTGACTCAAGCACTCAGTGAAATGCGTGAGAAACTAGAAGATAAAGCCTATGTTGAAAATTACGTCAATACATTAACGCACGAGCTAAAAAGCCCACTGACCGCCATTCAAGCCAGTGCAGAGCTATTGCAAGATGATCTACCACCAGCGGATCAACAGCAATTTGTACAACATATCATGCAGCAAAGTCAGCGCTTGCAGTCTTTGATCGAAAGAATGCTTTTGTTAACGCGTTTAGAAAAAAATGATCATGCGCTTGAGTTCCAAACATTAGATCTCAGTCTTTTATTAAAACAATGCTTTTTACAGCAAAGTAGTGCTCTGCAACTCAAAAATATCCATATTCAACTGGAACTACCTGAACATTACAGCATATATGCCGATCCCTTTTGGCTGAAACAGGCGCTAAATAATCTACTTGATAATGCAAGGGACTTTTGCCCTCCTGATGGAAAAATAGCAGTTCATCTTAAACAAGATCATGCGAATCATCAGATCGAAATTTTATTTTTTAATGAGGGAGAATCTATCCCTTCATACGCGATAAATCGTATTTTTGAGACTTATTTTTCACTGCCTCGACCACATAATCAGCAACGTAGTACTGGGATTGGTTTAAGCATTGTTCAACACATTATTCAGCAACATCGAGGTAAAATTACGATTCAAAATATCTCTGCAAATGCTCTCGATTTCTTAGAGAATCACCACTCGGGCGTACTGGTCACACTAACACTTCATACAAACTTCACATAAACTTCAAATCGAGCGCATTCAAAATGCATATCACCTTGGAATACTTGTCATATCACTATGACAATGGATTCCAACATGCGCCGTAACTTTATTCATCTTAAAATCGGAGCAATTCTGTTCTTGATTTTCATTTTTTATATTGGACTTCTATTTATTTCCAATCTCGTTTCTGAACGCCAAAGCTATCAACAACAAGTGATTAATGATATTGCAAATGAACAAATTCGACCACAACAAATCATCGCACCTTACTTAAAATTGCCCTATCAAGTCCAAACAACATGCACAGATGAGGATAAGAAAACCTATAGCTGCAACCAAACTCTTTTTATTGTTCTAGGTGCAGAATCTGCGGACTGGCGTGCGCAATTCAAAGTATCCGATAACACATATAAGCGCACAATTTACAAAGCGATTAGCTATCAAAATTCAATGTCAGGCAAAGGTTCTTTTAAAGCAATCGATAATAAATCTCAACGTCATTATCTATGGGACCAAGCCGAAATCATCTTCCCGATTCAAGATGCTCGTGGACTCAATGCCAAACCTATTCTAAACATTGAAAATAAGACCTATAAATTTGATTTTTATGAACAAAGCCAAGGAAAAAATAGCTTTGATTTAATGCATATTACCACTCAACAATATCCTGAACTGATTCAAAAATTTCAACAAGGTTTTAAGTTTAATCTAAAGTTTGAACTTGAAGGACTCAGTGAATTTAGTTTTATTCCAACCAGCTATGAAATGACCTATCAAGCTCAAGGGAATTGGAGCGATGTAAAATATGATGGACAAAGTTTGCCATTCAAAAAACTCAATCAGAAAAACCACTTTCAGGCTGACTGGAAAAATATCGCTTTAGGTAAGCGAAATTTGGATCGTATCGCCCTATGTGAAAATAGCCAATGTTTCTATCAAGCGCTCAATTCTAGAGAAAATCCAGACAATCAATATGAAAGTAATGCATCCAGAGCCAATATTTCTGGTATTTCTACTCAATTTCTAGACCCTGTAAACATCTATACACAAACAGATCGTGCCATTAAATATGGTGTTATGGTGATCATTATTACCTTTGGATGCTTCTTTTTATTCGAAGTTTTAAAACAACTAAAAATCCATCCCATCCAATATGCACTTGTTGCGATGGCACAAGGCGTATTCTTTGTTTTATTGCTTTCAATCAGTGAATACTATGCATTCGCTTGGGCATATCTGATCGCGGCAATCGCTTGTATTGGCTTAATCACATGGTATTTGTATTTCGTCGTTAAAGGATTTAAAGCTGCATTTTTATTTGGAGTTCTGCTAAGCATTTTGTACAGCATGATGTATCTATTACTACAATCTAGCGGTAAGACCTTCTTATTTGGCTCCATCCTCTCCTTTATTCTCATCGCCTGCGTCATGTTCATTACACGTCATGTCAACTGGTATCAATCTGAACAACAAAGCACATAAATCATCATTGGGCGAAGCGATTTCGCCCATTTTTTCAAAATTGAAAAGGAATAATGATATGTATCACAGCGCTTATGCAACGATTAGTCAACTGAAACAACTGTGCCCTCTGCATAGCTCAATCGCAACCTGTTTAAATCAACTACGACATGCCAATATTCAATTTTTAAATTTGGGCAGCTTGATTGTCTGTCCACAACAACGCTGTGCTTTATTTTTCTATCAACGTCACTTGATGGAAATACAAGCTTTTAGGATTTGACTTAAAACAAATTTACACTCTAGGTTTATCTCATCTATTACAATCAAACAAAATCTATTCTTATTAGGAACATAAAATGTCTGTGCAACGACTACATGTCACCTCTCGTTTTTGTGAAGTCGCAATCTCAGGAAATTTAGTTCATTTGGCAGGTCAGCTTGCAGATGATACCAGTGTAGATGCTGCTGCACAGACACAGCAGACCTTAGACAATATTGATCGTTTACTTGCAGAAGCAGGAACAGATAAAACACATATTTTATCCGTGCTGATTTTTTTAAAAGACATTGAGAAGGATTATGCAGCCATGAATGCAGTATGGGATGCATGGATTGCTGAGGGACACCCCCCAGCACGTACCTGCGTAGAATCTAAACTGTATGCACCTGATGTTTTAGTTGAAATGACGGTCACAGCCGTGAAGCCAGATTAAGACTTTGCAGCGAACATATTATATTTCATGATATGTTCTGCTTGTACCATACCTGTTGATACTGTCGAAATTGTGGTATTTGGTTCTAATGGATCAGATACCAAATCATCACGTAACTCTTGCTCGGTTGGAATACTGCTATAACGCAAGACTCGATAACCAGCCAGCTCAAGCAAACTATCTTGGTAATGTTTTTGATGAAGGCGGTTCACATAAGACTCATCAACAATCTCAATCACAACCAAAACCTGATGTTGTTGATCCAATACAACGAAATCAGCAACTAAACCTTGATATTTACGGCGTGTATGAGCGTATTTAGTCGTCAATAATGCATCAAAAGACACATGCGCTAAAATCGTATGTCTTGGTAACACAGCCTGAAGACGCATCAAGGTGATCTGTTCTGAAATGGTGAGAATACCACGTCTCTTTAAGGGGCTGTCTTGACGTTGATTTCGATGTAAACGCCGAAGCACAAGTGCTGCAATTAGCAGCAATCCTACTATTGTTATGAAATAATACATTTCTAACCAATCCTTTAGATTTTTTATAATCATTTTGGCTATGATGCCAATTTTTTTAATCAATACTTTTTTAGTCAAAAGCAAGCGATAGCAAAGTCATTTTAGCAATACAAACTTAAAATTATTCATCCTTTTTTACAAGCCGACCAAAGTCGTAAAAGTTTGCTGCCCCTTTATTTATAATCATCAAGCAGTAAATATTCAAGTTGATATTGTCAGTATATGTTTCTATTGCGTTATGAAAAATTAAAGCCGATGTGACACAACCCACAATATTACTTAAAAAGAAGGCATTCTATTGAATGCCTTCTTTTGTTCAGTTAGCGCTGTGCTTTGGCTTTTTGTTTAGGCTTTCCTGAAAATGGTCTTTTCTCACCTGTTTCGCGAGGCGGTAAACCATTATGTTGAGTTAAAACCTGTCCTTTTTGTGGACGTTTTTGACCTGACTGCGAACGTGACTGATTTTGTTGACCATTACGTTTTGCAGAATCCCCCGCAACACTCGAATTCTTCTTACGCGCTGACTTATATTCACCTTCAGCTGTACCTTGTGGTTGATACGTCGGAATCAAATGCTGCTTTGAGTTACCAATGAGATCTGAACGACCCATTTCTTTCAAAGCTTCACGTAATAATGGCCAGTTATTTGGATCATGGTAACGTAAGAATGCTTTGTGCAGACGGCGACGTTTTTCACCCTTCACAATATCGACATTCTCGGTATAACGTGCCACCTTAGACAATGGGTTTTTGCCTGAATAATACATTGTGGTCGCGGTTGCCATTGGTGATGGATAGAAGGTTTGTACCTGATCAGCACGGAAGCCATTCTTCTTCAACCAAATCGCCAAATTCATCATATCGTAATCCGTGGTCCCCGGATGTGCAGCAATAAAGTAAGGAATTAAATATTGTTCCTTACCTGCTTCCTTACTGAAACGCTCAAACATTTGCTTGAAGCGATCATATGTCCCAATCCCCGGTTTCATCATCTTCGATAATGGGCCATTTTCGGTATGCTCAGGCGCAATTTTCAGATAACCGCCGACATGGTGCTGAACCAATTCTTTCACATATTCAGGGTTGAGTACCGCGAGGTCATAACGCAGACCAGAACCAATCAGAATCTTCTTCACGCCTTTGATTTCACGTGCTTTACGATACAGTTGAACCAATGGTGCATGATCGGTATGTAAGTTCTGACACACACCCGGATAAACACAAGATGGTTTACGACAGTTTTTCTCAATTTCAGGATCGTTACAGTGCAAACGATACATGTTTGCCGTAGGCCCACCTAAATCCGAGATAATCCCAGTGAAGTTAGGTGCAGTGTCACGGATTTTTTCAATTTCACGTAAAATCGAATCTTCCGAACGGTTTTGGATAATACGACCTTCATGTTCAGTGATCGAACAGAACGTACAACCGCCAAAACAACCACGCATAATATTGACCGAGAATTTGATCATATCAAATGCAGGGAATCGTGCATTGCCATACGCAGGATGTGGTAATCGTGCATAGGGTAAATCAAATACGTAGTCCATTTCCTCAGTCGTTAGCGGAATTGGTGGTGGATTAATCCAAACATCACGCTCACCGTGACGTTGCACCAAGGCACGCGCATTCCCTGGATTGGTTTCCAAATGCAAAATACGGTTCGCATGTGCATAAAGTACTTGATCATCAGCAACTTCTTCAAACGAAGGCAAACGAATCACTGCCAATTCACGCGGCGGCAGCTTATGTTTAATTGCTTTTGATGGTGCAGGCTTTAATTGTACGATCTGAATATCAGGGTCTAAATTATCGCCTTCGCGTACGATTGGATTGGCAACGATTTCTTTTTGGAAATTTTGATATTGTGCCAGTGAGTTGCCTTTTTCTTTTTCAACTTCACAACCGTCAATATCTTCAGTCATCACATAGGGATTGATAATTGGATCAACACGTCCAATGGTATCGATGTCATTACTAGCAATTTCAACGAATTTTGCTTTAGATGCTTTGTTATGTTTATTAATAATAAATGCTGTACCACGAACATCCGTAATCTCGTGGATTTTCTCACCTTTGGCTAAACGATGCATGACGTCGATAATGGCACGCTCACCATTACCATACATCAGCAGATCTGCTTTCGAGTCCATTAAAATCGAACGGCGAACCTTGTCTGACCAATAATCATAATGCGCAATACGACGCAAGCTGCCTTCAATACCACCCAATAACACTGGAACGTCAGGAAATGCTTCACGACAACGCTGACAGTAAACCGTTGCCGCACGGTCTGGTCGCTTGTTCGCTTCATTGTTTGGAGAATATGCATCATCAGAACGGATCTTACGATCAGCCGTATAACGGTTAATCATCGAATCCATGTTCCCCGCTGTGACACCCCATGCGATTGTTGGTTTACCTAATACTCGGAAACTTTCAACATTGGTCCAATCGGGTTGCGCAATAATCCCAACTCGGAAACCTTGTGCTTCAAGTACACGTCCAATCACACCTGATACGAATGAAGGATGGTCGATATAAGCATCACCACACACCAAAATGAAGTCACATGCATCCCAACCGAGCAGATCCATTTCTTCTCGTGACATCGGCAAAAATGGTGCAGGTTCAAAACACGACGCCCAATATTTGTCGTAATCAAACAGCGCTTTTGGCGCGGTCTGCATGGTGTAGGCAGTAGACATGGCTTGCGAATCTCGGCTAGCAGATGGAGGAGAGACATCTATCGGGGCTGGTGGTATTTTAGCCCCTAAAATGAAAGCCGATCATTTTAACATGAATTTCATTCATTTTCCTTGTTTATAAAACATTCAAGAACAAGGAGATAACAAATTATTTGTATAAAGTTTAATCACAATCTATAAATTTTCAAGCGCAGCTATCAATGAGGCCTGTAATAACCATTCGTTACCAACTGAATCGTTCTTAATAATGGATATTGCTCAGGAATTGCATTTCTTGCCATCTTTCCGCATTTCATAATGTCATTCTTTATCTTGAGCATAAACTCATCTAGCGAAAAGATTTTAGCTCCACATAAATAATCCCGACCAGCCGAATGTGCAGGTAAAACAATAATTCTCTCAACGGGTGTGTTTTCATCCAACCATGGAAAAACATTACTAAACATATATTTTTCACCCGACTCAAACTTCTTCTTAAATCTACTTTCTCTAATTTCCCACGAATATGCATCTATAGATGGCTCAATATGGATTAAATGCTGAGTAATTGGATTAAAAGCAATAATATCCAGTTCCATTTCCCAGCCACCATGACTCAACTTCCCGACTTTCAGATTATTCTTAACCAAATATCCCTTCCAATCATAATATTCCGCAATCAAACTTTCTAAATGATTCAAATTTATTATCCTTGTTAAAATTTAGTTAATTAGTACAAATTCTAGCAAATAGAATATCTTATAAGCGTTTAAGATGAACCGCTAAAATTAGCCCAAGCACCAATACCATCCCGACACTGAAATTGATCCCAACCCAACCAAAATTTTCCCAAATCAAGCCGCCACTACTACCAAGCAAACTTGAACCAATGTAATAACAGAACAGATATAAAGAAGATGCGACTGCACGATATTGTACGGCTTGTACTGAAACCCAACTACTGGCTGTTGAATGTGCGGCAAAGAAAGAAAAAGTAAAAATCGTTAAGCCAAGTAAGATCGCCCAAAGTGTGGGAATCAAGGTGATCAGCAAACCTACGATCATGGTCAACAGTAAAATAGGAAGCACTTTATCGCGCCCATACTGAAAGCCCCATTTCGCTGCTTTAGGAGAGCTATAAATACCCGCTAAATAAGCAATCGAAATCAGACCAATCCATGTTTGTGACAAATAAAATGGCGCTTCTAACAGGTGATAACTGATGTAGTTAAATACCGTCACCAAACAGCCCATTAAAATAAAGCCTTGTGCAAATAGAATACGCAATTTAGGATCTTTTAGGTTCTGTTCAAATGCCGCTTTAAAACGCGAAAAACGAAAAGGATAAGGTTTAAAATGCTGTGATTTCGGCAGCAATAAATAAAACAAACACGCAATAATAAAATTCAAAAAACCAATAATATACGTTGCCGATTGCCAAGAAATAAAGTCAACCAAGACCCCAGCTATCAAACGTCCGCCCATACCACCTATCGCCGTGCCCGAAATATATAATCCCATGGCAAAGCCAATATCGTTCTGAGCTATTTCCTCACCAATATAGGTCATTGCGACTGCGGCAACACCACTGACTGCCAAGCCAATAAAAATACGAGTCGTGAGAAAGATTTCCCAAACAGGAAAAGATGCACTGACCAGTAACAGCACAGAGACGAGGAATAAAGCAAACACCATGATCGGTTTACGTCCAAACCGATCAGAAATAAAGCCTGTAAATAACAAGCCGATTGCGAGCGCAATTGTGGAAAAAGAAAGGGGCAAACTACTTTGTGTCGGAGTCACGTCAAAGAATTTTGCAAAAATTGGCATCATTGGCTGCACACAGTACAACGATGAAAATGAAGCAAAACCAGCAAAGAACAATGACCATAAAATCGCTGTAAACGATTTCGAACCATATTCGATATGAGTTGGGCGTATAACTGACTCAGACATTACGACTCCTTATGCCTGATCAGTATACGCTTTCAACCAAAATGAGAAATGATCATTTCGGCCATTTTTGACCTAAAGTTTAAAATAGTGCTTTTGGCAAACGGATTTGGATAATTTCATTATCATCCGCCAGTTTGGCGTTACGTCCCGTTGAACCCGGAAAATTATTATCATTTAGCACAGTCAGCGTTGTACCATTTTCAATAATCACATCTTCGATCGTTTCAAATGGAAATGCAAAAACACGGTCTGTACCAATATCACCTTCTCGTGCAGCACCATATAAAGCATTTGGATTGGCAATCTTCATTAAATCAACCAAGTCTTCACGCACTACCGTTTGAGCAGCATCATTAAACTTGATCTTAATTAATTTCTTATAGCCACCTAAATTATTTTGGCTGGCATCACGCTCAATGATGATGCCGTCTTTGTCATTGAACAATTGGAAATCACCGATATTCGTGGCTTTACTATCTAAAGCGAACCAATAGTATTGTCCTGTATAAGCTTTTTTCTGCACATCAAACTGAGAAATTAATAATAAACGCTCACCTTCTCGAATCGACTTCAATGGCTTCTCAAGCAGTGGATATAAATATTTCCCATTTGGAGAAATTGCCATTCCCTCAAAACCACCACTCTGTGGAACCAATGGTTCAACATAATTGATATTGGCTTTGTTGAATTGATTTTGTGGTGAACGTAATTCTTGCGCTGGGTTCAAGGGATTTGGTAAAGGAATAGGCGCATCCAGCAAGACACCTTCAGCAGAGAAATGAAGTAAATATGGGCCAAATTCGTCGCCAATCCAATATGTTCCATCTGCTGTGCGTTGCATTGACTCAGGGTCAAAATCTGCACCTGTCAATAAGCGCTCGGCGGTATTGCCATTCACAATATCAAATGGAATACGCTTATTCGGATCACGTAACTGAATAAAGCTTTGTACTTCGACTTGTCCAGTTCCTTTCGACTTAGTTTTAAAATCAGCTTTTAGCTTATAAATTCTAAGTAAATAATCCGCTGAATTATCTTGTGTACCAAAACCATTATCAGACATCGCCATGTAGCTACCATCATCGTTTTTCAGTGCAGCAGAAAAACCTTGTACAGGCTGTCCTTTAAAGGGTGGATAAATGCCATTGGCACCTTGAACTGCTTGGCCAGAATCAGGGCCAGCTGCGTAAGTTTCAACAGGAAGTTTGGCAAAAGAAACCAAAGTTGGCTCAGTGACTTTTTCTATTGATGTATTTTGATCTTGGTTATCATCATTACAGGCGCTTAATCCAAAAGTTGTCGCACAGATCAAAGCCAATACGGTTTTCTTGTTCATCATTTTATACGTTTGGTAAAAAAATTAAGAAAATTAGAACAAGTTTTTATGAAACTTTGACTTCAATAAAATGAAATCTTTATGGCGATACAATGACATGCCTATTTACTCAGATACTTTTGCTACAGCTTGGTCGGCTGATATTCTCCTGAAATTGCGGCTTTTAATAAATTTTGAAACGTTGGGCATTGCATGTGATTCTCAGCTGGGCAAACTGCCGCATGCCTTAAACCTTCACTAATGAAATGTAGCCGTCGTGTCATCTTCTCGAGCTGTTCGGCTTTTTCATTCAACAAGCCTCTATCTAGCTCTGGCTGACCATCCTGTCCAAACATTGTTGCAATTTCATCTAAAGAAAAACCAGCTGCCCGCCCCAATGCAATCAATGCCAACTGATCTAAAACTTGTTTGGCATATTGACGACGCAAACCTTGTCGCCCAATAGATTTGATTAATCCTTTCTCTTCGTAAAAACGTAAAGTTGAAGGTGCAACATTCGCTTTTTTTGCGACTTCACCAATATCCATAAATACCTCTTGACTTCAAGTTGACTTGAACTTGCACAATGAATTTATCACATTTGTAGAGATGGAATTGAGGTGAATTCATGAACTTTTTCGAGCAATTATTTCAGATACTCGTCTTAGGTATTGGTGCAACGATTGTCATGGATATTTGGTTATTCATCCTAATGCAACTGAATATTCCGACTTTAAATTTCGCCTTATTGGGCCGTTGGATCGGTTGGATATTTAAAGGGAAAACTCGACATCACCCGATTAACCAAAGCCCTCAGATTCAACATGAATCTCTATTGGGTTGGTGTACGCATTACAGTGTCGGTGTCTTATTTGCTTTTATTTTTATTCTTCTCGCAGGGGGAACTTGGCTCATTCAGCCAGAGTTTTATAGCGCTTTCGCTTTCGGCCTGATCACGGTGCTAGTTCCCTTTTTGATTATGCAACCTGCTATGGGTGCTGGCATAGCAGCTGCAAATACTCCAGAGCCTTGGCTCAACCGTCTTAAAAGTCTCATCAACCACGGTATCTTCGGATGTGGTTTATATCTCGCAGCCAAATTTTTACAATTATTCAATTAAGGGCCTCAATCATGAAATCAATCGCAATTATTTATCATAGTCACCAAGGTCATACCCGATTTATCGCCGAGCAAATTCAGCTCGGGGCTGCGCTGGTCGATCATATTCAAATTGATTTATTTACAACCGAACAATTAATACATCAGCCTGAGCAACTTATCCAATATGACGCTTTAATTTGGGGTTCACCTACCTATCTTGGAGGTGTATCTAGTCCTCTCAAACAGCTGATGGATCGCACTGGCCCTTTATGGAAAAAGCAAAGCTTTAGAGGAAAATTATCGGCAGGATTTACGGTCTCATCTCTTCCTGCAGGAGATAAACAGTCAACGCTTATTTCACTTTTCACCTTTTGTATGCAACACGGTATGATATGGGTCGGTAATCCAATACGACCGAGCCAACATCATGGCGTTGCCTATACTGAGGCAGTCAATCGATTAGGTTCATGGTCTGGATTAATGGCTCAAGCCGAACATGCCAGTGCAGCTCATGCATTCGATGTTGGTGATATTAAAACGGCTCAATTATTTGGGCAAAACATTGCATTGACCTTAAGTGCATATCAAGGGGTTAACTGATGAAGGCTTCAAGGCTTTTATTTCCATTCATTTTGTCTTGTATGATGTCTTTTTTGATTTCAGGAATTACCACGCTTAAAGCAGTTGGTTTTATTGAGCATTTCTTTTCAATGTGGATGTCAGCATGGATTATTGCTTGGATGTTTGCTTTTCCAAGTGTATTGATCTGTGCACCTATTGCTCAAAGAATCGTGAATTTTATTCTTAAAGATCGTTAGAATCTTTTTAAGATCTTTTGTAGGTTTTAACGTATAGTCAGCTGTGGCAATTGACGAATATGCTCCCAAATATTTTTCGCTTACTATAAAACCATAAAGAGATAGGATGTCTCATTCAGAATAACAAGATGCACAGGGTGTGGTCGTTGACAGGAGTCGACGGCAAGAAACAAATATGAAAAAGCCTCGACAGGATGTCGGGGCTTTTTTATGTGTACTAGATCAAGCTGAAGATATAAAAACAAACGATTTAGCTAAACAGCTACCATTGACTCAATAAGTTGACCTCCATACTATCCGCTTGTTTTTTATATGATGGTTAAACTTTTTCAACGATGATAACTTACAACAAGTTCTCTTTTTCTCGATTCCAAAATACGTTTCTTAAGTTGTGTATCCTTTTCCTAAGCTCATATTTAACCGTTGCCTGTAGCACCACTAAAGCACCAACAGTCAACCATTCTCAGCAGTTTTCTACGGGCATTCAAAACGCTTATTCGGTTCATCCCACCACTGCAAATCGTGTTGCACCCATTATTTTACAAACTGCTGATCGCTATAACATCTCACCACATTTACTCGCAGCCCTCATCCGCCAAGAGTCAAGCTATATAAGCAACGCAAAATCATCCGCAGATGCGGTTGGTTTAACTCAAGTTCGCCCTAAGTTTTGGCAACAGACCTGCCCGGGTAATCTTTATGATGAGCAAATCAATATTAATTGCGGTGCATATATTCTCTCTCGTTACTATGAATCTACAGGTGATTGGAGCAAAGCACTGGGTTACTACAATGTAGGACCAACAGGCTATAAAAGAAGCCTCTATATGCGGCAACAGGCACATAAATATGCCAGCTCAGTAAAACGCCATGAACAAGCTTTAAAAGAAGCCCTGTAAGTTTAAACGTACACAGGTTGCAGTGATTGGCGAATATACGACTAAAGTATATAGTTCTATGATGAGAGTCATAAAGAGATAGGAAGTCTCATTCAGAACAACAAGAAGCACAGGACGTGGTCGTTGACAGGAGTTAACGGCAAGAAACCAAATATGAAAAAGCCTCGACAGGATGTCGGGGCTTTTTTACAAACTGAATTTTAAGTTTATCAACATGATAAAATAACAGCCTTGACTCATTCAAATTGAATTAATACCATCCATAGAGCTTCATTTGACGGTTCAATATTTTGCAAATTACATCTACGTCTGATCAACATATCACCTTTAAAAATCTAAGCTCAGTGTTTTTAAAAATCAGTCTTGTTGTGATTGCCATCAGCATGAGTGCATGTAGCAGTCTTAGTGGATCATTTACCCATCGCTCTACTCAATTATCTTCAGGATTACAAACTGCTTATTCTGTATCACCCAATACTGCAAATCGTATCTCGCCGATTATTGTGCAAAGTGCCGATCGTTATGATGTATCACCCACGCTACTCGCAGCACTAATTCGCCAAGAGTCAAACTATAACAGTTCCGCACGCTCACCAACGGGTGCTGTAGGTTTAACTCAAATTATTCCAAGCCATTGGCGTCAATCTTGCCCAGGCAATCTGTACGATGAAACAGTCAATGTTAATTGTGGTGCATATGTATTGGCAAGTTACTATAAGTCTGCTGGAAGTTGGTCAAAAGCCGTTGCTTATTACAATGTTGGACCAACAGGTTATAAACGTAGTTTTTGGACACGCCACAAAGCAAAAAAATACGCACGCTCAGTCAAACGACATGAAAAAACCTTAAAGAAAGCACTCTAACTTCAATAAAAAACCATGCTTGAAAGCATGGTTTTTCCAGTAATTCAATGAATTAAGCTTCGTCAAATAAACCTTCAAAAAGTACTGAGGATAGATAACGCTCGCCACTATCTGGGAGGATCACAACAATAGTTTTGCCTGCATTTTCAGGATGCTCTGCAATCTGAGCGGCTGCGGCCAAAGCTGCACCACTAGAAATACCGACCAAGATGCCTTCTTGAGTAGCACATTTTCGTGCCCATTCAATCGCATCAGCACTGTTTACAGGTACAACTTCATCGACCAAATCTAAATCTAAGTTCTTAGGAATGAAGTTTGCTCCGATCCCTTGAATCTTGTGCGGTGCAGGTGTAATGCTTTCACCATTTTTTGTTTGTGTAATGATTGGAGACTCAGCAGGTTCAACGGCAACAGAATAAATTGGCTTATTCTGAACTTGCTCAAAATAGCGTGAAATACCTGTAATCGTACCACCAGTACCAACACCAGCGACAAGAATATCAACTTGTCCATTGGTTGCTTGCCAGATTTCAGGACCAGTCGTATCGACATGAATTTGAGGGTTGGCTGGGTTTTCAAATTGTTGTGGTAGGAAATAAAGTTCTGGGTTCTCAGTCGCTAAACGAACT
Source organism: Acinetobacter venetianus RAG-1 = CIP 110063 (assembly GCF_000368585.1). Classification (GTDB taxonomy): domain Bacteria; phylum Pseudomonadota; class Gammaproteobacteria; order Pseudomonadales; family Moraxellaceae; genus Acinetobacter; species Acinetobacter venetianus. The sequence continues at coordinate 3,220 of NZ_KB849556.1, read as the reverse complement.
GCTTCATCTACTGCACCTTTCATGCCTTTAGCAGGCTCAGTCAGTACAAGATTTGCACCTAGAGCTTTTAATACTTTTCTACGCTCTAGACTCATACTTGCAGGCATAGTTAAGGTAATTGGATAACCTTTTGCAGCAGCAACGAATGCCAAGGCAATCCCTGTATTACCACTAGTTGGCTCAACAATATGCATCCCTGCTTTCAGTACGCCACGTTTTTCAGCATCCGCAATCAACGCTGCACCAATACGGCATTTCACTGAGAATGCAGGGTTACGGCTTTCAACTTTTGCCAATACAGTTGCGCCAGTTTTAATGAGACGATTGATGCGAACTAAAGGTGTATTACCAATCGCTTCCGCATTATTTGAATAAACTGCGATCCCTAAGTTGGCAGGTGTTGGAAATTGTTGATCGGTAGACATGTTATTTCCTTATTAGATTTGGAATGATTCTCAATCATTATAGGCGTGTCAGCTGAGGAGAAAAGTAGAAAACTTTATCTTTTATGAAAAAACTAGATGTTTAGGCGAATTATACTTTGGGTTCAAAATAAAAACTCATTACACCAGAAGCAATAGCTCCGACAAAGCATTCAACTTTAAACTGTTCAACCCCAAAGCTATAAAAGGTCACACCTAAGACGATACCTGTTAATAAACTTGACATCACTGGTGCTGCTCGCTGATTTGCCCTATTCATAGGTTTTGTAGGAATAATCAGATTGCGTGGATAAGCACTTTGCGCATAATGCTGATTAAAAATTGGCAATCTTACAATCACAAAAGTCATGAAAAGAATACCAAAAATGAAAGATATTACTAAGTACAACCATTGGAAAGATTCGCCACGAATATAGGTATATCCAACCACGAAGCAACAGCTTATTAATGCATAGAGCACATAATCCAAGTAGAGTTTTCTTCTCATATTATTATGATTTTAAAGTAGATATTTAGAATCATAATATCATCATTAATCGTATCTCAAACTAAAATTTATTCCACTAAACTTAGCTCTTCATCCACCAACTCTTGCTCTGTATCACCCAATAAGATTGCAACACGGCTACAGTGAACCACCAAATGCTCTAACCATCGTTGTGCAGCCAAAAGCTCTAGTGTATATGTTGCAGATACATTTTTTTGAGAAGAATCCTCTATAAGCTTCTGCCTCACGAATTCCTGTTTATCTTTCATTTCTTCAGCGATGGCGGTGAGATCATTCACTAGCCCTTTCGGTAAATTTACAAAAGGTTCTTGCAATAAATAATGAATATTTTGCTCAAGAATCGTGGCAAAACGCTGTGCTAAGTCATAGATGGAATCTTGCTTCTGAATTGATTCAATATTTGCAACCTCAGCTAGATCATTTTTGAGAACTCGGACATATACTACTAACCTCAATAAGATAATAAATCGATGCTGGTCGCTGCTTGATTGAGGAACAGACATTTCTTCTAAATAATGTTCAACTTTTGCAAGAGTCCGATCATATTCATCTGTATTAACCAATGAAGCAATAATCTCTCCTCGAATACTTCGAGTCAAAACCTTATACATATCAGCAATCGACTTCAACAACGCACGCTCTGCTGCTGCAATCGCCAATGCAGGAACACTATAAAGTGACTCATCCAAATAACGTGTTGTCGTTGGTTCTTGCTCTGGAAGCAGTCTAATAATAAGTTGTTCAAACTTAGGTAAAAGTGGCATAAAAATACATGCACCTAATAAACTAAATGCCGTATGAAATGCAGCAACTAATAACACAGAATCAAGCTGGTGAATCAATTGAAAATGCTGATAAGCCCACATAAATGCAGGAGACAATAGTAAAAATGCAAAAACGGCTGTTACTACATTAAAGATAACATGTACTGCGGCTGTACGCTTAGCACTTGTAGTCGCGCCAATCGCAGCTAAAATTGCTGTGGCAACCGTTCCTACATTTTGACCAATCACCAATGCTAAAGTTTGTTCTAAATTAATTGTTTGAGTCGATAATGCTGCTAATGTGGTTGTAATCGCTGCACTTGATGATTGAAGCAAAATCGTCATGAGAATACCGATAGCAACTAAAATCAATTTCATCATGAATGTTGGTTCAGCCCAACGAGACAAATCAATCAATTCAGCAACACCACTCATGGCATCTTGTAATATTTGAATGCCAAAAAACAGTAAACCGAAGCCTGCTAAAGTTAAGCCAATAAATGCGATTTTCTCTTTACCTAATAGTTTTAATAAAGCGCCCACCCCCATCAATGGTAAGGCAAAACTTGCTATAGAAAATTTCAGGCCTAACAATGCTACCATCCAGCCAGTACTCGTTGTTCCAATATTTGCTCCGATAATCACACCGATTGCATGACTGAAACTTAATACGCCTGCACTCACAAAACCAATTGTTGCTAAAGTTGTTGCTGTTGAAGATTGTACAACTACGGTTAAGCCAATACCTGATAGAACAGCTTTTATTGGGGAGTTGGTAAATCGAACCAGCCATTGTCTTAATGCTTCACCTGCAATCGCTTTTAAGCTATCAGTCATCAAAGACATACCTAAAAGAAATAATCCAATGCCGCCCATCAATTGAACAATCACACTCAGCACTAAGTTTTCCTTATATTTTCTAAAATATTTATGAATTTAAAATTCAAACTTACATGTTTTCATAGAACTACTTCTATTTTATTTATGTTGTTTTATGATTCAATAAAACGTCAAACTGCATAATAGTCGTTTCAATGTTATGGTAGGAAGCTTGATGAATTATTTTAAAACCATGTCTTTGATATAAATCGATATTGTGACTTTCACATTGTAAATAGAGCGTAGTGATACCTAATTGCTTGGCTTTTTCTTTTGCCATTGCAATCATTTTGCCTGCGATCCCTTGTCCTCTCCATACAGGATCAACAAATACACCTCCAATCCAATATTCATATTCTGGGTAATTTTTATTCTCATGTCGCTTAAGCTCTAAGACACCAATCAACTCTTTTTCATGGTGGACTACGATTGCTAAAGGAATAACATCCCAATGAGCTGCTTTTTCCAACACCTTTTGGTATATCACCTCTTCGGTCATCTCTAAAGAGAGATGACCGAAGAGGTGATAGTGCCATTTCGCAATTTTTCCAACGATATTGTATTTAATTCAACTACTTTCCATCATGCAATAAAAAACACCCCCACTCATACGAATGGGGGTGTTT